>NZ_FMAF01000004.1 GCF_900094565.1 Martinezella lusitana | reverse complement strand
AAAGCCTCGAACAGGTGACGCCAGACGCCCCGCGCTGACCATCGATGAAACCGGTTGTAGATCGTCGTCGCCGGGCCGTAGCAGGGCGGGCAGTCCTGCCAGCGGCAGCCGGATTTCAACACATGAATGATACCGCTGATCACGCGGCGGTCGTCGGTACGATGTGCTCCAGGCTGATTGGTTGGAAGCAGCGGTTCAATCGCTGCCCATTGCTGATCATCAAGCCAGAATTCTCCTGCCATGAGCCAATCTCCTTCAAATATCCAGATTGAATCATACAGTTCAAGCAAAATCAAATGCATGATTGGGTTTGGAACCTAGCGAGCGTTGCAGCGACGCAGCCGGCTATCATTGCCAAAGAGACGGCGCCGGCATCGGGACAGCCGATGCTTTTTTCCGCTTCATCGGCCATGAAGGTCCGGAAAATGGGCGGTGGCCGTCGCCGACCACGAGGAAATGATAGCCGCGTTGGAAGCACGCGACGAGGCGCGGCTTTCCGAGGTTCTCGGCCGTCATCTCGCCAACGCCTGGGAGCGGATGCGCAGCGCGATCTGATTGCTGTCGTAAGAACGGTCTGCAAAATGCTGGCGCATCTTCACAGAGACGCATTCCTATCACTGCGCTTGCAGCGGCATCGTCTTGTCGCGATGCAAGGTTCCCAACAGGGCGTCGACCACGTCTCGATGATGCACATTTCTGTCGAAACGGCTGTCGGCTGCCAGTTGCATGAGAGCGGCAAAAGCCGCCTTGGCCGGAGGCTTCTCGCCTTCTCCACGAAGATAGGCGGACAAGCGGCGGTAGCCCGCCCCAGCCTCGATTTCAAGCGGGTTGCCCGCTCCTATCTTTTTCAACGGCCACCAGGCCCAGCCGATGCCATTTTTTTCCTGCAGCGCGACGGCGCGTGCATACCAGCCATTGTTATTTTCGCCGGATTCGCCGTTCCACAACGGCATGTCGTATTGTTCACGCAGCCTCAGGAAAGGTTCGATCGACTCTTGCGTCGTCGGGGTCCAGTATTTGTGAAAGCTCAGTGTCGTATTGCGATCGGCAACAGGCAACAGGCCGGCGTAGTTGTTGCCCCAGCAATTGCCTTCGATGATCAGCATATGATTGGTATCGATCGCCCGGATTGCATGGATAGTGCGTTCGTAGAGGTCGCGCAGCGGCTCGTTGCCGGTTTCGCGGCAGCCGCCTTTATCGGTCTTGTCCTGAAATCCCCAATTTGGCTCGTTGAGCAGGTCGTAGCCGGCAATAGTCGGTTCATCCTTATAGCGCCGGGCGATCTCACTCCAGAGCGCGATCATTTTCCTCTGGTCTTCGGGACTGTCCCAGAGAGAGGGCTTGCGCGGGTTGCGATCGGAAATCGCGATGTCATGGCCCTGCCCGCCGGGAGCCGCATGCAGATCGAGGATCAACACCATGTCGTTGGCCTTCAGCCAGGCGATCAGCGCGTCGACGCGCCGGAAGCCTTCTTCGTTCCAGACGATCCCGCCCTTTGCAGCCTTGCCGGGGGTATCTTTGATAAACAGATTCCAATGCATCGGCAGGCGCACGCTGTTGAAGCCCCACTTGGCCATCGCGTCGATGTCTGCTCTCGTCACGGCGTTGTCGCGCCAGGACTGATAGAATATCTCGGTCTTCCGCTCATCAATGATCTGCGCAATGCGGCCACGGATGACATGTTGCGCCTTCAGATTGGACAGCCCCATCATATAGCCCTCCTGGACCATCCAGCCTCCAAGGTTCAGGCCACGCAGGATCAACGGATTGCCCTGAGCGTCCACGATCTGTTGATGGTCGGCATGAACAAATCCCTGCGCGCGCGCAGGTGATGCAGACGGGGCCAAGCAAACGACAAGCAGGATGGTCAGCAAACGTGGAAGATGTCTCATGAACTTCCAGTCCCTCAAAAGTTTGACGCTATGTGGGCGCGATATGGCGTGAATGATCAACATAACGCGGGCGCGGCTTTTGAGCAGGCACCGAAGCAACGGATGCACATGAAGCATTGCGCTGTCATCGATAGTCGAGCCGGTCGCGTCAATATTCCGTGTGAATATCCTGCGGATATGACATTAGCCGGCTGCGCTGCGGATCTCACTCTGTCCAGCTGGCGGCCGTATCCTGCACGAAATGTCCGGGCGATATTTCCTGGTAGCTCCGCTTCGGCGGCACATAGTCGTGGGGCCTGATCGCGCTCCTGATCTCCTCGCGTTGCGACGGTGGCTGCAAGCCGCGCCGCGTGGGGTCCGGGATCGGCACGGCCGAAATCAGGCGGCGGGTATAGGGATGCTGCGGAGTGTCGAAAATAGCGGCGCGAGGGCCGATCTCGACGATTTCGCCGAGATACATCACGGCGACGCGATGGCTCATCCGTTCGACGACGGCCATGTCATGCGAGATGAACAGATAGGCAAGGCCGTGCTTCTCCTGCAGGTCGAGCAGCAGGTTGGAGACTTGCGCCTTGACCGAAACGTCGAGTGCCGACACCGCTTCGTCGGCAATGATGAATCGTGGGTTGAGTGCGAGTGCCCTGGCGATGGAGATGCGCTGCCGCTGGCCGCCGGAAAATTCATGCGGGTATCGGCTGGCGACGGCTGCCGACAGGCCGACCTGATCGAGCAGCTCGGCGACGCGCTCCTTCGCTTCCCGCCGGTCCATCAACCGGTGCGACAGCATGGGTTCGATGATCGCTGCGCCGACCGTCATGCGTGGGTTGAGCGAGGCGAAAGGATCCTGGAAGATGATCTGCGCCATGCGGCGCATCGCGCGCAGCTCTTTCGTTCCCGCCTTGGTCACGTCCTTGCCGTCAATGGCGACAGAACCAGCCGTCGCTTCGATGAGGCGCATGATCGTGCGCCCGGTCGTGGACTTGCCGCAGCCGGATTCGCCAACTAGCGAGAGTGTTTCGCCCGGCCGAAGATCAAACGAGACGTCCTCGACAGCATGAACGCGGCCATTCGGCAGATCGAAACGGACGGCGAGATTGTCCACCTTGAGGATCGGCGCAATGCTCTGCGCCACCGGCTTCATCTCCCGGCCTTCCGTGACCTCGCCGGTCTTGGCGTCGACTTCCGGGAAGCGCCGCGGAGACTCGGTCTCGCCCATGGTGCCGAGGCGCGGGATCGAGGCCAGCAGCGACTTCGTGTAGATTTCCTTCGGTGCCGCGAAAATATCCGTCGTGACGCCGGTCTCGATCATGTCGCCGCGGAACATGACGACCGTGCGATCGGCCACTTCCGCCACCACGCCCATGTCGTGCGTGATGAAGAGGACGGCCATGTTCTCCTCACGCTGCAGTTCGCGGATGAGGTGGAGGATTTCGGCCTGGATGGTGACGTCGAGTGCCGTCGTCGGTTCGTCGGCGATCAGGAGCTTGGGTCGGCAGGCGAGCGCGATGGCGATCATCACGCGCTGGCGCATGCCGCCGGAAAATTTATGCGGATATTCGTTAAGCCGCGACTTTGCCGCCGGAATGCGCACGCGCTCCATCAGCCGCAAGGCTTCGGCCTCGGCCGCCTTCCAGGAAAGCTTCTGGTGCAGCACCAGCGCCTCGGCGATCTGGTTGCCTATGGTGAAGACCGGGTTGAGCGAGGTCATCGGCTCCTGGAAGATCATGCCGATAGAGCCGCCGCGAACGGAGCGCATCTCCGCTTCCGAAACGGCGAGGAGATCCTTGCCCAAAAGCTGGATCTTGCCTTCGCAGCGCGCTTTGCCCGGAGGCAGCAGGCGCATGGTCGACAGCGCCGTGACACTCTTGCCCGATCCTGATTCGCCGACGATGGCAACCGTTTCTCCGGCAGAAACCTGCAGATTGATGTTGCGGATGACGGCGCGCCAGCCTTCGGCCGTCTTGAACGAGGTCGTCAGGTTTTCGATCGAGAGAACCGGTTGGATCGTGTCCGCCATGATCAGCTCTCCTTTGCAAGGCGCGGATCGACCAGATCGCGCAGGCCGTCACCCAGCAATTGCAGCGACAGGACCGAGAAGACGATGGCAAGGCCCGGAAAGACCATGAGCCAGGGTGCGTTGTTCATGAATTCCCGGCCGGAAGCGAGCATGGTTCCCCAGGTCGGCATATCGGAGGAGACGCCGACGCCGAGGAAGGAGAGGCTTGCTTCGGCAAGCATGGCGGAGGCGAAGACGAAGGTCGCCTGCACCAGAATGGGCGATGCCAGATTGAGCAGGATGTGGCGGCCAAGGATCTGCCAGGTCGGCAGGCCCATTGAGATCGCCGCTTCGATATAGGGCAGTTCGCGCAGAACGAGCGTCGAACCGCGAACGATGCGGGCGAGACGCGGCGCATAGGTGATGCCGAGCGCCAGGATGACCGTGACCAGCGATGGCCCCAGCGCCGCGACGAGCGCGATGGCAAGAAGAATGTCGGGAAAGGACATCATGGCATCGAGCAGGCGTGAGATCGGCGCATCGAGCCTGCGAAAATATCCGGCGATAACGCCGAGAAATACGCCGATAACGGTGGAGATGCAGACCACGCCGAGGCTGACGAGCAGCGAGACACGGCCTGCGAAGATTGCGCGTGAGAAGATGTCACGACCGAATTCGTCGGTGCCGAAGATATGGGCCATGGACGGTCCCTTCAGCTTGTTGACGATGGAAAGCTTGTTTGGGGCGTAAGGCGCGATCCAGGGCGCCAGGATGGCGGCGAGGATGACGACAAGCAGAATGATGGCGCCGAACAGCATGGCGCGATTGCCGAAGAGGCGGCGCAGGCTCGATGCAAAGGGAAGGGTGAAAGAGCCGAGCGTCATAGGCGGACCCTCGGATCGACGAGAATATAGAGCATATCAACGATGAAATTGATGAGCACGTAGATGGCGGCCACGACCAGAAGCGCGCCCTGGATCACCGGATAGTCGCGCCGCAGAACGGCGGAGACGACGAGATTGCCGACGCCGGGCAGGCCGAATACGGTTTCGGTCACGACAGCGCCGGCAACGAGCATGGCGACGGAGAGGCCGATGACGGTGATGATCGGGATCATCGCATTTTTGAGCGCATGCTTCAGGATGACGCGGCTTTCGCTCGCCCCTTTGGCGCGGGCGGTGCGCACGTAGTCGTCGCCGAGCACGTCGAGCATGGCGGCCCGGGTGAAGCGCGTGATCATCGCCGAATTGACGACGCCCAAGGTGATCGCCGGCAGGATGAGATGGTGCAGCCGTTCGAGGAAGTCCGTGTCAGGACCGCCATAGCCGGAGGCCGGAAACCAGCCTTGTCCGACGGCCAGGATCTGGATCAGCATCAGGCCAAGCCAGAAGCTAGGAACGCTTGCAGCGACCATGGTGAGAACAACGACGACCTGATCGAAAATCGTTCCCCGCTTGACCGCCGAGATGATGCCAACGGGAAGCGCGATCGCAATGGCGATCAGAATGGAGAACAGCGTCAGGAAAAAGGTTGGCTCGGCGCGAGCCGCCAGCGCCTGCGTGACCGGCTGGTTGAGAAAGATCGATTGCCCGAGGTCGCCCTTCAGCAGGCCCAATATGAACTGGACATATTGGACAAGCAGCGGCGCATCGAGCCCCATCTTTGCCCGCAATTGCGCAATGTCCTGCGGCGTGGCGTCGGCCCCGAGCATGACGGCCGCCGGATCGCCCGGGGTGACCCGGACGATGACGAAGACAACAGTCACGACAAGCGCGAGCACGATCACCATGCCTCCAAGACGTCGCAAAAGCGCCTGGGCGATCTTTGCCATGTGCTTTAAGCCTTACTTCTTCGGGCTGACGTTCCAGAAATGCGGCCAATAGGTCGGCGTATAGCCTGATATCGACGCGGAAATACCGGAAAGTGCGTTGAAGTTGCCGACTTTGTAGAGAGGCGCATCGTCGTAGATCACGGTCTGGATGCCTTCCCATGCCTTTTGTTTCGCGTCGTCGCTCGTCGCGTCCATATAGGCTGAAACGGCCTTGGTCTTCTGGTCGGAGACATACCAGCCCGGATAGCTGTCGGTAATCGTGTTGATCGTCGTCGGATCGCCGGGGAAGTTGGAATGGGTGATGAAGATATCCCATTCCTTCGGGTCGGCGCGGCGGGTCGTCAGCGTTGCCCAGTCGACGACCTGCATGTCGACCTTGAAGCCGGCGGCTTCCAGATAGGCCTTGGCGACTTCGCCGATCTTATAGTGGAATTCATACTGGCGGCTGGTCAAAAGCCGCAGCGGCGTGCCGTCATAGCCAGCATCCTTCAGCAGCTTTGCCGCCGTGTCGGGATCGCCTTCACCATAACGGACAACACCGGCGTCGGTGTGCCAGAACGATCCCTTCGGGAAGAAGGCGCCGTCGACGCTGAAGAAGCGCTGGTCGTTGAAGGCGGCAAGCATCATGTCAGAGGAGTTCAGCGCTGCCTGCACCGCCTGGCGCAGCGGCTTCTTCACCAGCAGACCTTGCTTCATGTTCATGTTGAGCGATACCCAGCCGGCATCCTTGAAGATGACGGGCTTGGCGTTGCCGCTCTTTTCGATGCGCTCATAGGCGCTGACGGGCAGGGAGTCGGCGAAATCGAACTGTCCGGAAATCAGGCCTTCGACGCGGGTATTGGCGTCGGGCACGGGCACGAAGCGGATTTCCTTGGCGACGGCCTCGCGCTTGCCGGCGTAGTTATTCGGCTCGCCTTCGGGCGATCTGTAGCCATCGAAGCGCACGAGCTGCGTATACTGGTCGGGCTTGCGCTCCTTGAGCATATAGGGGCCGGTACCGATGAAATCGGTAAGGGTATCGGCGACCTTTTCGGAAGGGAGAATGATCGACGACTGGGACAGGGTTGCCAGCAGCGGCGCATAGCGCGACTTGAGCTTGATGATCACGGCGTGATCGCCGTCGGCCGTCAGACTGTCGACGATCGTAGCAACCTGCTTGCCCTTGGAATTGACGTTCATCCAGCGCTTCAGCGAGGCAACGACATCCTTGGAGTCGAAGTCGCTGCCATCGTGGAACTTGACGCCTTCGCGCAGCGGAATGCGGTAGGTGAGACCATCGTCGGAAATCTTGGGCATGGCGGCCGCCAGCAGCGGAACGGACTTCCACTGGGCGTCATAGGTATAGAGCGTCTCGAAAATATGCTGGTCGACCGTCAGCACGATGTCGGTCGGCGTCTGCATGGCATCGAGGGTCGGCAACTCGCCGATGGTGGCGACGGTCAAGACCCCGTCCGAGGCCTGGGCGATCGCCAGATTGCTGGTGCCGGCAAGCATGGCCAGCGTGATCAGAACAAATGCGCTTTTCATCATCATCCTCTTTTTGGCCGCCCTTCGGGCGTGTTCCCTATGTTCGTTAGTCGGCATGTCTGCGGCCGGTCTCGTCCGGCTCGTTTTCAACTTTCGAGGCCCAACGGATCGGCGACGCGTGGCCAAAGCTCGAGGCTCGCCTTGCGGTAGGGCGTCGTTGCTGGATCCGTCGGGTAAGAGGTCGGTGCGGCGATGTAGACGATCTCTGAAGCGATCGGCTGGAATCCCGCGTGAAAATGATTGGTAGATTTCACAAGCAGGAAAGATTTGCCGGAGAAATCGATGCCCTGATTGGAAAAAATGTCCGGCTCGTAAGTCTGCGTCCGGCTGGAAATCAGTATGATGTCGATCGAGGTGCCGACGGGGCGCACGACAGCCGCGCTGCCGAGCGTGACGCGGCTGTTGCGAAAGCTCTGCCAGCCGGCGTCGAACAGGCGCAAGACCGTGACATCGAGGTCGAGCGGCTCACCGCCCTGCGGGCCGGATTTACCGCCGACGCGAAGATCGAGCTGCGCCCCTTCGCCGGCCGCATGGCAGAACGATACGGCGATCGGATCCCAGATCGTCGCGACACCGATATTGTCGAAGCCGCGCTCGATCATCCGGCGCAGAATGTGGGTGGCGTCGCCGGCAACACCGCCGCCGGGATTGTCCCAGACATCGGCGACAACGACGGGCGTTTCCGGGTGGGCCGCGCGCAGCTCGACGCTGCGGTCGAGCCCGGTCTCGGTGTCGAACATCGGCATCGCGACGTGCTTGCGCAGACCGTAAAGCTCATGACCGAGCGATTGCGCAAGCGCATTACCTTTGGCCTTGTCATCGTCGGTGACGACGACAATGCGCGTGCCCATATCGGGCACGTCGCCGGCCATGAAGCCGTGAATGACGGAGATGGATAGGATGCCATCCTTGCCTTCCATCGCCTTCAGGCGATCGACGAAGGAGCGCATCGGCTCCTGGCTGGTCGGATAAATGGTGATCATGCGGCAGTCGAAGGTCGAGATTGCCGGCTTGATCTCGCCGCGTAGCGTCCGCAGGGCCAGTTCGACGACGTGCTCGCCGCGTTGCTCGAAATCCGTGTGCGGGAATTCCAGAAAGGTGGCCATGATGTCGAGATTGGCGACGCGCTGCGCGGTCAGGTGGCTATGCGGATCGAATTCGGCAGCGACAAGCACATCCGGTCCGACGATGGCACGCAACCGCGACAGGAAATCACCTTCCGGGTCGTCATAGCCTTGCGCGACCATGGCGCCGTGTAGTCCGAGGACAACGGCGTCGACGGGCAGCGACGCCTTCAGTTCGCCAAGAATCTGATCACGCAGCGTCTCATAGGTCTGTCGCTGGATGAGGCCCGCCGGTTCGGCCCAGCAGGAGGTGCCTTCGATGACGGTGAAGCCTTCCGCGCGGCCACGGCGGCGCAGGATCGGAACGACGGAGGAACACAGGGTTGGGGTTTCGGGATGCTCGCCCGGCCCGGCATAAAAGGCCGCCTTGAAGGCGTGCATGTCCGTCGGGACAGGCGAAAAGGTGTTTGTCTCGGTGGCAAGCGAGGCCGTGAAAATGCGCATTATTGACGATCCGAACTCGTTTGCGTTTTGGGGCGCGAGGGCAGGCAACGGCCCGATCTCGCATGCGGCATATCGCGACGCCCCAAGATTGATTGTGTGGTCATGGCTGACATGCTCCGCGACGTCCGCCTGTGTTTTGTAAGGAGCTTGTAGCTGTGCTGTTCACCCGGCCCGCTATTCAAAGTGTAATTTATTTTCTTAATGATGCGGTTTTTGCCACCGATGTCAACGAGGCGCGTGTAAAATCACGCCTATTCATGTAAATTATTTTCGCAATCCGATGTTTATGAAAACGCTTTTCAGCATGTAAATCTTTCCTCGGGAAGCTTGGCGACGTTCATCAGCGACATGACCTTGAATGGTGGACCTGCCATCATCACCCGGAATTGGTGAGCGTCTTCAATGTGAAGCGGGGATCGGAGTGCTCGCTTCGGTCCAAGTGTGGCGCGGTTGTTGTTGCCTTTATCGGGCACGCTTTTTCAGCCGCCGCCTCATCGTATCCGGCCGCGGAATCCGTTCATAAATGCCCGGGATCAGCTTCTATTTACATCGATGCGATGGCTGAAAATTCGTGTAAACCGATGAACGCAGGCTGCATGGGCGCCGCGGCATCGGCGACGTGCCCATAGCTCCAAAGCGAAGCAGGACCTACGGAATGGCCGAGTAATCTCTTGCAGGTTCAACGTCTGACAGAGCCGCTGATCTCAGTGGTGGGATCTTCAGCCGGGCATGGCCTTGGAATAGGCGGCCAGGATAAATCGTTCCGCCTCTGCCATGCGAGATAGCGACAAGCGGCAGCTTGTCGCCCGAGATCGGACAATCCTTGGCGACAGACATGACGACGGGCCCGAGTTTTACCTCACTTGCCGGTCGAGTGCACGGAGACCAGATCCCTCCCTTCAGCGCCGTGAGCGGCCCATCGGCCGGAACCTCGATGAATTGGAAGCCGACGGCATGCGCCAGCGAGGTCGTAAAACATAGGAAGACGGCAAGGATGAAGCTCAGGCGGATCATATGATTACTCCGTTAGCGAGCAGTACTCGTCGTGAGCCTCGGTATCGCATCCGCGGCAATCGGGGGCTGACATGAGCGACCACCACCGAATTCCGCGCGGCCATATCGCGAAATCACCTACTACCTTGCATAAACAGATAGCTTGTTATATGCATGCGGTAAATCCGAGGCATTCATGACCGACTCGATCCAAGTTCAATTGCGAAAAGGCGCCCTTGATCTATGCGTCCTCGCCGTGCTGTCGCGGGGCGAAAGCTATGGCTATGAAATCGCGAGCACCCTGGTCGCCGCCGTCGGCATGGGGGAAGGCACGATCTATCCGCTGATGCGCCGGATGCAGAACGACGGCCTGGTGGCCACCCGAATCGTCGAGTCGAGCAACGGGCCGCCCCGAAAATATTACCGGCTCACGCCGCTGGGCCAGACGGTTTTCGAAGCTCACCGCCGCGACTGGCGCTCCTTTGCGGATGCAGTCGACAAACTTCTTGAGGATTTGCCATGACCAGGGACGCCTTCTTGCGCACGCTGAGACTGGGGCTTGCCGGTATGCCGCCTCAGGAGATCGAGGACATCATCGCAGACTATGCCGCCCATTTCGCCGAATCCGATGCTTCGGGCCGCAGCGAGCAGGACGTTGCGGCTGCGTTGGGCGATCCGGCCAGGATCGCCAGGGAGCTGCGCGCCGAATCCGGGCTGCGTCGTTTCGAGGCCCATTGGAGCGTGTCGAATCTGCTGGCGGCCGCGATGGCGCTGGCCGGCCTTGCGATCGTCGACGTGCTTTTCCTGCTGCCGCTGCTGATCGTGGCGATCTTCGTTGCGTTCGGCCTGGCGATCGCCTTGGCGGCCATCGGCGCGGTCGGTGTGAAGATCATCTTCACCACATTGCTGTTCCATCTTGGCGGGCCGGTGATTGGAACAATAGCGCGCTTGCTCATCGGGGCCGGACTTGTGAGTTGCCTGCTCGGCGGCGGCGCTTTGCTGTTGATGGGACTGGGCGCGAGCATACGAATGCTCGGCCATTATGCCCGGCTGCATTTCCGTCTGGCTCAACCGGACCAAAACGGCTTTTGAACATTTCATCACACTGCGTTGAAGGAACGACAATGACTGGCAAGTTGGCATTCGTCGCGACAGCGGGATCGATCAGTGCAATCGTCCTTCTGGCGCTGGGTATCGGGCTTTCCGGGCGGGATTGGGCCGACGCAAGACATTTGTGGGGTGCGAGGCAATCCAGCTGCGGATCAGCCACATCCACCAGCCAGCAGGTTACCCTGCCCTTCACTGCCACCGACAATCTGACGATCGATCTGCCGGCTTCGGTCCGCTATCAGCCGGGGGATAAGGCGGAAGCTGTGGTCAGCGGCGATCCAGCACTTATCGACCACGTGCGGATGGAAGGCGGCAAGTTGAGCTTGGATTGCGATCCGGGCTGGCTCGACTCCCGGCTCGATGTCAGTCTCTCGGGGCCGGCGATATCAAACTGGAAACTGCTCGGCAGCGGCGATCTCACCTTGTCGCAGATCAATCAGCCGCAGCTGCGGCTGAGCATTCGGGGAAGCGGCAGCGTAGCCGCCACCGGAGCCGCCGATACCGTGGGGCTGAACATTTCCGGCTCGGGCGCGGCGCGGCTCAAGGACCTGGCTGCCAAATCCGTGCAGATAGACATTCGCGGCAGCGGCGACGCACAACTGTCCGCGCAGGCGGATGCGGACATCTCGATTTCCGGAAGCGGCAATGTCGAGCTGTTCGGTCGCCCGATCCTGCGGCGCTCGGAAATCAGGGGCAGTGGCCGCATCGTCCAGGTGCCGTAGCCTCGGCTGTTCGTGATCATCGGAAGTTTACGAGGTTCTTCATGAAATGGCTGTTGAAATTTCTGGCGATCATGTTCCCGTTTTTCGTCGCCGGATCCGCAGGCGCCGTTGGCTTTCAATACCTGTCCATTCCGGACGATATAGGCAGACCGATCGAATTGGGTATCTGGTACCCAAGCAACTCCGTCGCGGCGCCGACAACTCTAGGGGATGTCGCGCAAACCGTTGCCGTCAACGGTGAAATCACGGGTGATCACCTACCCACGGTCATCTTTTCCCACGGCAGCGCGGGGCACTTTAGCGATCGGTCGGAATCGGCCCTTGTCCTTGCAAAGGCAGGGTTTGTCGCTGTCTCCCTGACATATCCAGGAGACAACTATAAAGACAGTGGCGACAAGGTCGTGCAAATTCTGCTGAATCGTCCCCGCCAAACAAGCCGGGTTCTGGACTACATGATGCAAACATGGCCAGGACGCGAGCATCTGGAGAAATCCGAGATCGGTTTTTATGGTTTTTCAGCTGGCGGCTTCACCGGCTTGGTGGCAATCGGCGGCATTCCCGATTGGAAGCTTTTCACGCTTCATTGCGCCGCCGACCCGGTGGAAGCCGTGTGCCAACAGGGCAGCGCGGCGGTCCTGTCGCGACCGCAGGTAGCGGCGCGGATGGCGTCGGAATGGCGGCATGACGCTCGCATCAAGGCGGCGGTACTGGTATCGCCCGGCTGGGCGTTCTCCTTCGATCCGAGCTCGCTCAGCAAGATCAAAATTCCCGTCGAGCTTTGGGGCGGCAGTGAGGATCATGTCGTTCCCTTCGAAAGCAACGTCGGATATCTGCAACGATACCTCCCTCGTGTAATCGCTGTTCATGATGTCAGGGACGCCAGGCACTACTCGTTTCTAAAGCCTTGTAGCAAAGCTGCTGGGGCTCTCAATCTGGAGAGCTGCATGGATCAGCCCGGGTTTGATCGAGCCTCTTTTCAGGAGAGTTTAAATCAAGAGTTGGTACGGTTTTTCCGCTCCGAATTGGCTGAATGAAACGCCTGGCGTTCCCTCCGCATTCTTATGCCAGGCTTCTCCGGGCTTCCCACCCAGCAATCTGCGTCTACGCATCATTGGCGCCGAGCCGCGATCGCCGGGTTGAAGGCATCCGACGGGACTATCCAATCAGCGCATTGCTATCCGCCAAGCGACAGAAAAGCCGGAATATTAGGTAATGGCGCTCGCTTTGGCGCAATCTCATCCCAGCTTCCGAGGGCCGCAGCTACCGCGAGGCGCCGTGATCATGCGGCTTTCAAGCGAGACCTGGGGATACATATGCGCGTTTTTCACTCGATTGATCGGCGCCAAAGGGTGCACGGCAAGCGAGTGGCAGCGTGACAGAAACCAGCGGGGTTTTGGATTTTGGAGTCGAGTGTTCGAAAATTTGTGTTTCGCGATCTTCAGAGAATCGATGGTTATATCGATCCGCCCGACGCCCTTGTCTTCCTGTCGTTGATCGGAAGGCAAAGGCAAGAGAATCTGCTCGGCGGTCTCGCGGAAATCGGCGTCTATTATGGGCGCTCCTATTTTCTGCTGCGCAAGATCAGTGCGCCTGACAGCAACGTACTTGCCATCGACCTCTTCGACATCGAAGAGAATGATGCGCAATATCAGCGCTTTCTCGATAATGGCAGGTCGCTGGGCATCCCTGTCGACGAGGAACTCGTCATCTCCGGCGACAGCACCAGGCTCGATCCGCAAGCCATCATCGACAAGATTGGCCATGTCCGCTTCTTCAGCATCGACGGCGGTCATCTGCTCCGCCATGTGCTTGCCGACAGCCATCTGGCCGAAAGCGTGCTGGCCGATCACGGCATCATCGCCTTCGACGACACGTTCAACCCCGCCTGGCCGGAGGTGACGATCGGCGTCTCGGATTTCCTGCGAAGAAACAGCGACACATTTTCAGCCTTTTGCATGACGAAGTACAAGACCTATGTCTGTCGGCGGGACTTTCATGATTTCTACCGGGCCGCAATCAGCGAGGCGCTGCATCTCAGGCCCTTCGAGCACGCCGAGATGGATTTTCTCGGCTCGAAGGTGATCCGGCTGCACAATCCCCTCAACCGCCGGGTTGCCTACGAGCTCCTGCAGCGGCTGGGCATGAGCGCGCTATCCGAATGGGCCTATCGCCACGGCTGAATGCTGCTAGCCGTCCCGCAGCAGCGCGAACAAGATTGCGATCTCGGTGCCATCTGGGCGAAGCAGACGGCAGGCGATGCCGGTATCGCCAGGCTTTACGACGCTCAACTCGATGGTAACTGCGTCCTGGGCTCCAATATTCCCTTTGAGGAAAACGTCCCGCCGCACGACGTCAAGGCGTCGCTCTGGAAACCACGCTTCCAGCGCGCGCGTCATGAGCGCCTGGAATTCCGCGAAATAGAAGAGCCCCGCGCCGTTGAATTCCTCTGCCATGGATGGCTTGAACCTGAAACTCTTCAGGTGCCGCCCGGTCGCAGGCGTCATGCCGAGATGTGTCTGTGCCGTGCCGCGACGAAGGGCGGCGGCCGTGGCGGCAAGCTCGCTTGTCGCAAGTATTTCGCCCTTGCTGCGAGCATGTTCGACGCGCACCAGCGAGCGATTGTCGCCTTCTATGTCGCGCCGGACGAAGGCGGAGATCAGTTCGACGTCCGCGATGCTGGTGCCACCGATGCTCAGATGATGCCGGCTCGAATATTGCGTCCGCGAGATCCGATGCAGGGAAGAGCGAATGGCCAGCACATCGTTGGCGCGGGCAAGCTGAAGCTTCGTGCCGGTCATAGATGTCGCGCAGATCGAGGCATAGACCTCGCGGCCGTCAGCGGTACGGAAATCCGCATTGTCCATGCCGAGATGCCGCGCCAGCATCAGCCAGTGCCGGTGGCCGAGTTCCTTCATGAGCCAGGTCTCGGACAGTCCGGCAGGGCTCAGATGCGGCATGCCGAGAAGGATATATGGATCAAGCGCACGCTCCATCAGCGCGCGTGCTGAGGGCGTCTGTGGCTGGGCATCGAGGACGGCAATGGTCATGATCAGCGCCCAACCGCCTGTCTGAGGATCGGCTGGCTGCCCTCGAGGTATCCGGCGAGATGATCGACGACATGCTCCGCATCCTTGCCGACGGCAAGAAGGCGCCCGGAGCCCCAGGTCCAGAGCCAGGGCAGGCCGAGCACATAGACGCCGCCGATGCCGGTGACGCCGCGCCGCTGCACGGGATAACCCGTGCCGTCGAAGATCGGCAGACCGACATAGGACCAATCGGGGTCGAAGCCCGTCGCCCAGATGACCGACGTCACCCCCTCGGCCGCAAGATCCAGTTCGCTCGGTTCGATCGGCGGCTCCCAGAGCGGCGTGTAGACACTGGCCGGCGGCGCATCGATGCCTTTTTCGGTGATGTACCGATCGATCAGCCCGTTGATGCCGTTATAGACCCGGTCGGCATTATCCAGATTGGCCTTCAGGTTCGGCGCAAAGAGCATTTTCCCGCCGGAAATACCGTCCATCCGGCCGTAGAGCGACATGCCCTCCAGCGCGAATTTCCGCAGATCGATATCCCGTCCGCCGTCTCGGCCGGTCAGGTAGTGGTTGGTATCGTGCTTCTTCTTGGTCATTCCGTCATGTTCGACTGTGATGTCGTATTGGCCGACATCCGCGAGCCAGTCCACCACGTCACGGCCGCGATAGAAGCGGGCGCAGCGCGGGGCGTTGCCCGTCACCATATGCACCTTGCGGCCGGCCAGATGCAGGTCTTCGGCGATCTGGCAACCGGATTGGCCGGAGCCGACGACTACGACGGAGCCCGCCGGCAATTGCCGGGGATTACGGTAGTCGACGGTATGGATCTGCAGGATATCGTCCGGGAGGCGTTCGGCGGCCCGGGGAATCGACGGCCCGCTGTAAAGGCTGGTCGCGAGCACGACGCAATCCGCGGTGACCGTGCCGGCAGAGCTTTCCACCTTGAAGACGCCATCAACCTTTTCGAGCAGGCTGACCGTCGTGCCTTCAAGCACCGGCGCATCCACCTTTTTGATGAAGCGGTCGACATAGGCGATGATCTCGTCCTTGATCATGAAGCCGTGCGGGTCGTCGCCGTCATAGGGATGGTCGGGAAGCTGGCATTGCCAGTTCGGCGTCACCAGGCAGAAAGCGTCCCAGCGCTCATCCTTCCATTTGTGGGCGACGGTCTTCTTCTCGAAAACGACGTGATCGATGCCGTGCTTTTTCAGATAATGGCTGGCCGAAAGTCCGGCTTGGCCGCCACCGATGACGACGGCGCTATAATGCGGCTTGAGCGATAAGGTCATGGCTGGTTCCTTTCAGAGAATGAAGTTTTGGCAGCGGACGCGCGCATCGGCGTCGTCGAGAAAAAGCGCTCCGGCCGCCTCGAGGCGGGCAAGCTGGTTGCGTGCAAGCGAACATGGATAGCCGTATTTCGCCTCGACCCGATCGCTGGCGATCGTCAGCGCCTTGCGGCTGCGGTCGAGGAAATCACGGATCGGATAGGCCTCGCCTTCCGCGAAAAAATCCCGGATGATCAGCGAGGGCGAATAGCAGGTCTCTTCGCGGCCGTCCGGCCAGGCAATAACGAAACGCATCTCAGGCATGGGCGCTCTCCTTCAATGCCGCATAGGCGGCAAGATGCGCTTCTCCGACGCGCCGCCAGCTGAAGCGACTGGCGACTTCCAGGCCGCGCGCGATGATGCGGTTGCGGATCTCGGGGATCAGAGCGAGCGCCATGGCTTCGGCGATCGACGCCGAATGCTTGGGATCACACCAGATCGCGTCATCGCCCGAGAGATATTCCGTAAATGGGGGGATCGAGGAGACGACGACCGGTACGCCGCTTGCCATCGCCTCCAGCACGACCAGTCCGAACCCCTCCTTCAGCGAGGGAAAGACAAGCGCGTCGGCCAGCCTGTAAAGATTGGGCATGTCCTCGTCGGTGACCGGGCCGATCACATGGACAGCGGCGGCGTGATCGCGCAGCAGGGCGAGCTCGGAGCGGAACTCCTCCTGATAGCCGCTGTGGTCGAGCAGCGAGACGCCTCCTGCGATGACCAGCCGCGCATCGGGCTGCACGGCGCGAAGCTGCCGGAAGGCGTCGAGGATGCCGATCGCATTCTTGCGCGCCTCGATGCCGCCGATGCTGAGGAAGGTCGGACCGGGCGGCAGGCTCAGGCGATCGCGCAGGGCCGCCTGTTCGCCGCTCCAGCCGGGGGTGAAGCGTTCGCTATCGACGCCGTTGCCGACAACAGTCGCTTCGATCCCGCGACCCTTGAGAATGCGCTGCCATGTGGCGCTGACGGTGAAGAAGAGGCAGGCCCTATCGATGGAGCGATCCTGCAGCGCCATCAAACGCGGATCGGCGAACTGGTCGATGTGGTGAACGGTCCGGGCAAAGGCGGGGATCAATCCACGCTCGTTCAACGTCGCCAGCGCATTGCCGGAAATGCCGTCATGGGCGTGGAATATATCGAAATCGCGGGCCGCCGGCTTTTCGAAATAGCTGACATAGTCGGCGATCCGTTGCTCCACCATGCTTGTCATGTCGCCCGGCGCCGGGGCGACGGGGATGCATGCCGCGCCGCAGGCCGGCTTGCGAAAGAAACCGGTGCCTTTGGCATCCGGCGCATGCAGGACGACCTCGTGACCAAGCGCGGTCAGCGCTTCGGAAAGCTGCATCGCATGCACCACGCCGCCGCGCGGATTGGTGGAGTGTGACAGCATGGCGATCCGCAGCGGGCTTATCATGCGGCGTCCTCCCGTCGTCCAAGCTTCAGCAACGGCGTTTCGGCGTGGTCGCGAATGACGGCGCGCTCCGTGCCGTCGGTGATCGCCACTTCGCTGCCGGCGAGAACCTTGCCAATGGCGGCGGCGCTGATGCCGCGCTCGGTAAAGCGGCGGATCGCGCCCTCAGCCTTTCCGGGTGCGACCGAAAGCAGATAGCCGAAGCTCGGAAAGGTCGCGAGCCATCGCTCCAGCGTCACCTCGGCCGGCAGCGGAATGGTTGACACGTCGATCTCGATCCCGACGCCGGAACATTCCGCCAGCATGATCGCCGTGCCGATGATACCGCCCTGGCTGATGTCCTTGGCGGCGAGCGCCAATCCCGCCTCGGCAATTTGCGGCAGGATTTCCAGGTCGCCGCGAAGGCGCTGAGGCGGCGCATCTGTCGCCGCTTCCCAGTTGTTGAACGGTTCGCGGTAACGGCCGCGATGGTCGACTGCGGCGATGAGCACGTCGCCTGCCTTCGCGTCGAAGCTTGTCAGCAGCTTTTTAGCCCGCCCGAGAATGGCTGCGGACAGCTGGCTGCGGTCGGTGCGGATATTCGTATGACCGCCAACGATCGGCACGCCGAAGGCTCTGGCCGCGGCGCGCATGCCCTCCAGCACCGGCGCGACACTTCGCTCGCCATCGGCCCAAACAGCGTCGACGACCGCGATCGGACGTCCGCCCATCGAGGCGACATCGGAGATATTGACCATCACGCTGCACCAGCCGGCAAACCAGGGGTCGGCAGCAACGAATTCGTTCATGAAGCCTTCGATGGCGAACAGCAGATATCCGTCGCCATCCTGCAGCGCGGCACAGTCATCACCGACGGCGACAGGCTGGCCGGCAAGCCCGAGACTGGCGGCGACCGCGCCGATATCCGCCTTGGCGGCAATGCCGTTCGATTCGGCAAGCCGAACAGTGAGTGACTTGATGTCGATCGCCACCATGATCAGGCCGCCTTCTTCGGCAGCGCGACGAATCCCGTTTCCGGCGTCGGGCATGGGGGGTACCAGGCAAGGTCAGCTTTCATTCTGAGATGCGGCTTGCCGTAGATCTCGAACTCCTCGATCACGTCCCAATGCAGGCGGCGGAACAGCAGGCCGTTCTGCTCCTGCACATTGGCGAGGAAGGTGTGGCAGCCCATCGCATTGGCGGAGGAGACGGCGAGCCGGATGAGCGTTGCGCCGAGCGCGCCGATCTTGCGGAAATCCTCATGAACCGCGAGCCGCGAGCCCCACCACAGGCCGGGCTCGGCCTGATGAATGCGCACCGTGCCGACCAGCCTGTCGGCGACCGGCCCCATCATGGAGAGTGCTAAGATCGGAATCGCATGGTCGTCGATCGCGTCGCGATCGTCGCCTTCGAAAATTTTCTGCTCCTCGCAGAAGACGGAGCGGCGCAGCGCATGCGCTTCCCGCCGCTCCCATGCGGATGTTGCGAACTTCACCTGGAATTCGCCGGCCTGATAGGGTGCGAAGGGCTCGAAGATCATCTGGTCAGCATCCTTTCATAGGTGGAAAGGGCCGAGCAGGCGCCGCATTTGCCGCAGCCGGCCTTGATGTCGGTCGCCTTCAACCCGCTTTCGACCAGCATTTTCGAGAGAGGACCGAGGATCGAATGCATGAAATCCGGCTTCGGGGCCGGATGGCTTTCGAGCGGCGTTCCCGAAATCGGCACGAACGGAACCACGAAGGGATAGACGCCGATTGCGACCAGTCTTTCGCAGATATCGAGAATGGCCTGGCTTGTATCCCCGAGGCCGGCGAGGATGTAGGTCGAGACCTGCCCACGCCCGAAGACCTCTACCGCCGCCTTGAAGGAGGTCATGTATTTGCTGATCGGCACCTGCGCCTTGCCCGGCATGATGCGGGCGCGGATTTCGGGCGTCACTACTTCCAGATGCATGCCGAGCGCATCGACGCCGGCCTCCTTCATACGGGCAAACCAGGCGTCGTCTTCGGGTGGTTCGCATTGCGCCTGGATCGGCAGGTCGACGGCGGCCTTGATGGCGCGGGCGCTGTCGGCAAGGATTGCCGCGCCGCGATCCGGCCCTTTTGGCGTGCCCGTCGTCATGACCATGTGCTTGACGCCGTCCAGCTCGACGGCCGCCTTGGCCACTTCCGCGAGCTGTTCCGGGGTCTTGTGGGCAATCGTGCGGCCGGCGGCCAGCGACTGGCCGATGGCGCAGAACTGACAGGTCTTCGTGCGGCTTTGGTAGCGGATGCAGGTCTGCAACACCGTGGTCGCCAGCACGTCGCGGCCATGCAGGACGGCTATCTGCGAATAGGGAACGCCGTCGGCCGTCGTTCGCTCGTAGAAGCGCGGGCGCAGCGGAAAGGAGACCTCACCCAGCACGCGGCCGTCCCGGCTGATGCGGCTCCTGCCGCTCTCGTCCGGCCTCTCGACGAGATAGGGGCTTTCGAAGGCCGGCGCCGTATGCACCGGCACCATGACCGTCATGCCGTCGATCGTTATCGGCTTGTGGTCGGACGGGCCGGCGCCGCCACGGCGGCTCTCATGGCCCGCTTTCGGATCAACCAGCCTGGCTCCGAACGACTGCAATTCGTTGATCAGGATTTCGGTCGGAAGACGCGTCGTCGTGTCCATCGGTGTTGTTCCTTGCGGGTGCGATTTCGAAAGAATTGGGGGAGGCGATCATCGGCGCCGTGGCGCGGCCGTCGATGGCGAGATGCAGAAGTTCGGGGCGTGCGTAATGACCGACGGAATCCATCATCCGCTTGCGCTTGACGATCAGGCTCATGTCGAGATCGGCGATCAATATGCCTTCGCCCTCGGTGAGCGGCGGGGCGAGGTGCCTGCCTTCGGGCGAGATGATCGCCGTCATGCAGCCGCCGCGCAGCGCCTTTTGCAGGGTCTGGTCGGGTGTGATCGAAACGATCTGCTCGTCGGTCAGCCAACCCGTCGCATTGACCACGAAGCATCCGCTTTCCAGCGCATGATGGCGGATCGTCACTTCCATCTGCTCGGCAAAGATCGGCCCGACCATCGAGCCCGGAAACTGGGCGATGTGGATTTCCTCGTGCTGGGCCATCAGCGCGTAGCGGGCGAGCGGATTGTAATGCTCCCAGCAGGCAAGCGCGCCGAGCCGCCCGATGCGGCTGTCGACGACCGCAAGGCCCGAGCCGTCGCCCTGGCCCCAGATCATCCGCTCGTGGAAGGTCGGCGTGATCTTGCGGCGCTTCAGGATGAGCGTGCCGTCGGCATCGAAGAGGAGCTGGCCGTTATAGAGCGAGCCATGATCCCGCTCGTTGATGCCGAGCGCGACGACGATACCGTGCTCGCGGGCCGCAGCGGCGACCGCATCCGTGGCGGCACTGGGCACGGTGACCGCCTCTTCATAGAGGCGCAGGTGCTCCTTGCCGGAGAGAACCGGCGGCAGCACGAATGAGAAATAGGGGTACCAGGGGACGAACGTCTCCGGAAAGACGATGAGATCCGCACCCTTCGATGCAGCCTCCCGGATCGCTTCCAGGACCCGCGCGAGCGTTTTCTCACACGAGGTCAGGTCCGGGGCGATTTGCGCAGCGGCGGCGCGGACGATCGGTTTCTTCTCCATGGCGGGCTCCATCGGTTGGGACGAGGGAGGCGAAGCGGCGCTCCGCCTCCGGCGGGTCAGAGCGTCCAGGTGTCGAGGATGAAGGCGCCGTCGCGACGATGGATCAGGATGAGGTCGAGAACATCGAGCGGGCTGATCGGCCTGATTCCTGGAATAAGCGAGGATTCGCCGTGGCCGTAGAGCGCCTGGAGAGCGAACCGGCATGCATAGACCTTGCCGCCTTCCTCCATGAAGCCCTTGATCTGGTTGTTGAAGTTGAGATGACCCGGGAAGGCCTCGGCTCCGAGCCTGGGAAAGCCGCGCTGCACGCCAAGCGTAACGCCCGGGCCGTAGAGAAGAACGGATGTTTCGAAGCCCTTTCGCTTCAGGCGCTTTGCCTGGAGCAGGTTCACAAGGCCGATCGAACCTTCGAAGGCAACGGTGTGGAAGGTGATAAGGGCTTTCTCACCCTCTTTGGCCTGAACGTCCTCGAAGACCTTCTCTTCGTAGTCGACGAGAAAGTCTCCGTCAGCATGGGCGGGTGCGGTAATTGTGGGCATGAATGGCTCCTGTGTTTGAAGTCAGGCCCCGTCGCGGGGAGTACAGCCATTCAACTGCAAGCACCGTGCCAATATCGATTTTGCCTAAATTACAATCAAAGGAATGAATTATGCAGTCAATTATGCTATCAATAATTTGATATATCTGCTGTTGGACGGAATTTGACAAAATATGGGGCAAAATCATGCCAAAAATGAAAGCCATCATGCATCCAATTAATGCATTCAATATACATTCATTGGATGCGCCAAACGCATCCCCGTTCGGGAGAAACTTCGACACGATGCTGGCTCCCCGGGTAGCGATCGGCCGGCATGAGGCAGGCCAAGGCCTGCGCGCTACACCCCCCAGACGACGGATTCCTCATGGCGCTTGATAAGATGCCTCAGTGTCTCGAAACCAGAGCGGACAAAGTCCGCGAACTGGTCGACTGCGGGAGAGCGTGGCGCATCGATGCGTTTCAGGATGGAAAGCGCGCGCTCGGGATGGGGAATGTTGATCGGCAGCGCAGTGATGCTCTTATCCTTGCGTTGGGCGAATACCACGCTGTGCGGCATGACGGTCAGAGCGTCCGCAGCTTTCAGATAGTTGATCACGCCCATCAGCGACCCACCGGAATAGCGGATCTTGATCTCGGTCGCGCCGAACGACAGGAGCAGCGCGCGCAGGTCGGCCAGCAGCGGGCTGCCCGGCGGCGGCGCGACCCAGGGATAGTCCAGAAGCTGGGCCGGCTGCAGCTTTCTTTTCAGCAGCAGAGGGTGGGTCACCCTGCAGGCGATGACGTTGCGGCCGGGCAAGATCTGTTGGAATTCCAGCCCCGAGCCCTCGTCAAGAATATCGATGGGGCAGATGGCGAGGTCTATCTGGTCGGCCTTGAGGGCGGCTCTGAGATCGGAAAAATAGCCGTAGGACTGCTCGATGCGCACATCCGGATGCGTCGCCTGGAATTCGGCGCATAGCCCGGCGATCAGCCCATCCATGAAGAAAGGGGTTCCTCCGACACGGACGACGCCGCTCTTGCCGACGCGGAAGCTCTCCACCAGATCCGTTGCCTTGCGGGAGGCCGCCAGCATCACCAGGCCATATTCGGCGAGCGACGATCCAAGCGCCGTCGGCTGCAGCGGCCGCCTGCCCTTGATGAAGAGCGGCTCGCCCAATCGTTGCTCCAGCATCGAAAGCGTGCGCGACACCGCCGGTTGGGCAAGGCCCAGAAGGGCCGCACCTTCGGTGACACCGCCGGTTTTAACCACAGCCGCAAGCTGAATAAGATGGCGTTCGTCGATCTTCATAACAATCCGTTATATTATGGCGGAAAGAAATCATCAACGCTCCCACCTCTTGCTGCTACCTTGTTGTCGATCAGGCTTGCGTATGTGGGAGGAGATGCATGTCGCCAGGTGTCGATATGCCGATTTTTAGCGAGGCGACCTCATCGGAGGTCTTCGCCGGGCGCCTTCCTCAACAAAAAGGCAATCAGCTGGCGCAGCTGATGGTGGCTGTCGTGGAGCATGTCCACGATCTCATCAGGGAATTCCGGCCGACACAGGACGAGTGGCGCAAGGTGATCGCCTTCCTGACCGAGGTCGGCCACGCAAGCGACGAGCGCCGACAGGAATGGGTGCTGCTGTCAGATCTCCTGGGTGCTTCGGCGCTGGTTGAGGAAATCAACTCGAAGCGGCCGAAGGGCGCGACCCCGAATACGGTGCGGGGGCCGTTCTTCCGCGATGATGCACCGGAGCGCGCGCTTGGCGCATCGATCTCGCTCGATGGTGTGGGTGAGCCTCTTTCCGTGTCCGCACGTGTGCAGGATCTTGACGGCCAGCCTGTCGCCGGCGCCGAAGTCATCACCTGGCAGGCGAATGCTCAAGGGTTCTACGAGAACCAGCAGCCCGACCTGCAGCCTGAGTATAATCTGCGTGGCCTGTTTCGCACCGATCCTGATGGCCGCATCCGCTATCGAACCATCGTGCCGAAGGGATATGGCGTGCCGGATGACGGGCCGGTGGGCAGATTGCTCGCCAATGCCGGCTATCCCTTGCGCCGGCCCGCGCACCTGCATTTCGTCGTTCGCGCCGAGGGGTTCGATACGATCACAACGCATGTCTACGATCGCAACGATCCGCATCTGGGCGAGGATGCCCTGTTCGGCGTGAAGCCCGAATTGCTGCGGGACTTCCGGGTCACCGGTACGGATAACGCGTCGACGAAGACGCTCGACTTCACCTTCGTCATGGTCAGGGCAAAACCAGGGAGGCCGCGATGATCAGCGAATTTTCCTATGCCGGAAGTGCAGCCAGGATCGTTTTCGGCGAAGGAAAGAGCAATAGCGTGGCCGAATGGGTGGAGAAATCCGGCCGTCAGCGTGCACTGGTCCTGTCCACGCCGCATCAGCGCGCCGACGCGGAGGCTCTTGCGAAGAGCTTGGGGCAGCTTTCGGCCGGGGTGTTTGCCGGCGCAGTCATGCATACACCGATCGATGTGACGGAGAGGGCGATGGAAGCCGTTGCCGAAGCCAAGGCGGATTGCGTGGTCTCGCTCGGCGGCGGCTCGACGACCGGTCTCGGAAAGGCCATCGCCTATCGCACGGATCTGCTCCAGATCGTGGTGCCGACGACCTATGCCGGCTCCGAGGTCACCCCCATCCTCGGCCAGACCGAGCGAGGGGTGAAGACGACGGTACGGCATGAGAGGATATTGCCGGAGATCGTCATTTACGATCCGCTGCTGACCCATGGATTGCCGGTCACCATGAGCGTGACGAGCGGGCTGAACGCCATGGCGCATGCCGTCGAGGGACTCTATGCGCAGGATCGCAATCCGATTTCGAGCCTGATGGCGATCGAGGGGCTGAGGGCTTTCAAATCCAGCCTGCCTGCTATCGTTGATGATCCGAGGAATGCTTCTGCGCGTAGCGAAGCGCTCTATGCCGCATGGCTGTGCGGTTCGGTTCTCGGGGCTGTCGGCATGGCCCTGCACCATAAGATCTGCCACACGCTGGGCGGCCTGTTCGATACGCCGCATGCCGAGACGCATGCTGTCATGCTGCCGCATACGGCAGCCTTCAATGCGCATGCCGCACGCAGCGAGCTTGCTCCGGCGGCGGAGCTCTTCGGCGGTTCCATCGGCGGCGGCCTCTGGGACTTCGCCAAATCGATCGGCGCGCCCTTGAGCCTGCAGACTGTCGGTCTCAGCGAGGAAGATCTCGACAGGGCCACGGCAGTCGCAATGGAAAATCCCTACTGGAATCCGAGGCCGGTCGATCGTGCCTCGATCCGTCAGATGCTGCAGGAAGCCTGGGAAGGCAAACGCCCGGGGTAGGAAACGACCCGCGCCGCAGGCGCGCTCTTTGGGAGGAGAGGGGATTATGGGAGGAAACATGTTTACCAGACGCGATTTTCTGAAAACCACGGCCGCCGGCGGCACCGCGATTGCGGTATCCGCTTTCGCAGCACCGGCGATTGCCCAGAAGAAACCGATCAAGCTCGGCTATGTCAGCCCGCAAACCGGGCCGCTTGCCGGCTTCGGCGAGGCCGACAAGTTCGTCATCGACAACTTTATCGCGACGACCAAGAAGCTCGGCCTCAGCTACGAGGTCGTGGTCAAGGACAGCCAGTCCAATCCCAACCGGGCGGCTGCCGTTGCGAAGGAACTGATCGTCACCGACGAGGTCAACCTGGTGCTGGTCTCGTCGACTCCGGAGACCACCAATCCGGTGTCCACCACTTGCGAGGCGGAGGAGATGCCCTGCATTTCCACGGTGGCGCCCTGGCAGCCCTGGTTCATCGGCCAGCAGGGCAATCCCGGCGACCCGTCGAGCTGGAAGCCGTTCAACTATGCCTATCACTTCTTCTGGGGGCTTGAGGACATCATTGCCGTCTTTACCGGCATGTGGAGCCAGATCGAGACCAACAAGAAGGTCGGCGGCCTCTTCCCCAATGATGGCGACGGCAACGCCTGGGGCGACAAGGTCGTGGGCTTCCCGCCCGTGCTGGAGAAGCTCGGCTACAGTCTCACCGATACCGGCCGCTTCCAGAACCTGACGGATGATTTTTCCGCGCAGATCAATGCCTTCAAGCAGGGCCAGACCGATATTCTGACCGGCGTGCTCATTCCGCCCGACCTGACCACCTTCTGGAACCAGGCCAAGCAGCAGGGTCTCAAGCCAAAGATCGCGTCGATCGGCAAGGCGCTCCTGTTCCCGCAAACGGTGGCGGCGCTGGGCAATGCCGGCCATAACCTGTCGACCGAGGTCTGGTGGACGCCGAGCCACCCGTTCAAATCGTCGCTGACGGGGCAAACGGCCGCCGACGTGGCTGCAGCCTTCACGCAGGCGACCGGCCGTCCCTGGACGCAGCCGATCGGCTTTGCCCATGCGCTCTTCGAACTTGCTGTCGATGTGATGAAGCGCGCCGAGGATGTGGGTGAGGGCGACGCCGTTGCCAAAGCCATCGGCCAGACTAAGCTGGACACGCTCGTCGGGCCGATCGCCTGGGGGAGCGACAAGCTGCCGCCGTTCGCTCAGAAGAATGTCGCCAAGACACCCCTGGTCGGCGGTCAATGGCGGCTGAAGACCGATGGCGGCTATGACCTCGTCGTGGTCGAAAACCGCCTGGCGCCCAACGTGCCGCTTGGCGGCAAGCTGGAAGCCCTGACGTGATCTCGCGCCGCCATCAAATCCGTTGCCCCGCGCTCGACGTGGTGGAGCAACAGCAATCGGGAGGAGCGCCATGCCCCTGCTTGAACTGAACGAGGTATCCAAGTCTTTCGGTGCGCTCGTGGTCGCCGAGAATATCGGCTTTTCGGTCGAGGCAGGCGAGGCATTGGGCGTCATCGGACCGAACGGCGCGGGCAAGTCGACACTCTTCAATCTGATCACCGGCAATCTTGCGGTCGATCGCGGATCGATCGAATTTAATGGTCGCGATGTGACGCGCGATCCTCCCATGCAGCGATGCTTTGCCGGCATGGGGCGCACGTTTCAGATCCCGCAGCCCTTCGAGCGGCTGACGGTCTATGAAAACCTGCTGGTCGCCGGCGCCTTCGGCTCGCGAACGTCCGAGCGGGAGGTGGAAGCCTATTGCGCCGATGTCCTCGTCGAAACGGGCCTCATCGGCAGGGCCAATAATCTTGCCGGCTCTCTGTCGCTGCTGGAACGAAAGAGACTGGAGCTGGCGCGTGCCCTGGCGACCAAGCCCAAGCTTCTCCTGCTCGATGAAATCGCCGGCGGCCTGACCGACGGCGAATGCCGGCAACTGATCGCCACGATCAAACGCGTTCATCGGCGGGGTGTGACGATCATCTGGATCGAGCATGTGCTGCATGCGCTGACGGCGGTGGCCGAGCGCCTGCTCGTGCTCAACTTCGGGCGGGTGATCGGCATCGGCAAGCCCGACGCCATCATGAACTCGCGCGACGTCCGCGAAATCTATCTCGGCATGGAGGTCTGATGGCAAACCTTCTGCAGATAGCCGGCCTCAAGGCTTTTTACCGCGATTTCCAGGCTCTCTTCGGCGTCGATCTGTACCTCGATGCCGGTGAAACGGTCGCGGTCATCGGCGCCAACGGCGCCGGCAAATCGACGTTGATGCGATCGGTCGCCGGTGTTCTCAGCAACCAGCCTGAGATGGTGGTCTACAAAGGCGAGCCGATTGGGGCGCTTTCGGCGCCTGACGTCATGGCTCGCGGCATCGCTCTCGTTCCGGAAGGGCGCAAGCTGTTTGCCTCCATGACCGTGGAGGAGAACCTGCTGATCGGAACATACGGCCGCAAGGTCGACGGACCGTGGACGCTGCGCGGCGTCTACGAGCTTTTTCCCATTCTCCAGGAGCGCCGGCACAATCCTTCCACGGCACTTTCCGGCGGCCAGCAGCAGATGGTGGCGATCGGTCGGGCGCTGATGTCCAATCCGCAGGTTCTGCTGTGCGATGAGCTGAGCCTCGGTCTGGCGCCCGTCGTCATCAAGGATATTTATGCGGCCTTCCCCCGCATCCGCGCCACGGGCGCCGCCATAATCATCGTCGAGCAGGATATCGGCCAGGCGCTTGCCGTGTCCGACCGTGTCTATTGCATGATGGAAGGCCGGATCACCTTGACCGGCCGCCCCGGAGAGCTCGACCGCGCGCAGATCCACGCCGCCTATTTCGGAGCTGATCAACATGAACTGGGTTGATACGATCCTCCAAGGCGTTCTGCTCGGCGGGCTCTATGCCCTGTTCGCCGCCGGCCTCAGCCTCGTGTTCGGCATCATGCGGCTGGTCAATCTGGCGCATGGCGACCTTATCGTCTTTGCGGCCTTTCTCATCCTGGTGTTGGTGTCGACGCTTGGCGTCAATCCGTTCCTTGCCGCCGCGATTGCCGCACCGCTGATGTTCGCGATCGGCTGGCTGGTGCAATTCATTCTTCTCAATCGCACTCTCGGCAAGGATATCCTGCCGCCGCTGCTCGTCACCTTCGGCCTCTCGATCGTCATTCAAAACGGGCTCATGGAAGGCTTCAGTGCCGACAGCCGCCGTGTGTCGGCCGGCGCACTGGAGACGGCCTCCATCCCGCTTGCCGGCCTCAATATCGGCCTCATGCCTCTGTTGACGTTCGCCTCGGCAATTCTTGTCATCCTCGTGCTGAACAGGCTGATCTACAGCACCTCGATCGGCCGCGCGTTCCGAGCCACTTCCGATGATCCCGTGACGGCAGGGTTGATGGGCGTCCGCCCCGAGCGAATTTTTGCCATGGCGACCGGGATCGCCATGGTCGTCGTCACGATCGCCGCCCTTTATCTTGGAACCCGCGCGAATTTCGATCCGAGCGCCGGACCGTCGCGATTGATCTATGCTTTCGAGGCCGTGATCATCGGCGGTCTCGGCTCGCTTTGGGGCACGCTGGCGGGCGGTATTATCCTTGGCGTTGCGCAGACCTTCGGCGCCGCCATCAATCCGGAGTGGCAGATCCTGGCGGGTCACATCGCCTTCCTCCTCGTACTCGTCTGCAAGCCGCGTGGTCTTTTCCCGCGAGCGATCGATTGAGGGTCCCATGACGTCAGGTTTCGAAACAATGATGGCAGAAGACGGGTCGCAAACCCCTTGGCGCACCGAAATAGGAACGCGGCTTTCGACAGGCTTTGCAGGCGTGGCTCTCCTCGTGCTGGCGGGCTTGGCTTTCGCGCCTTTCGTGGTCTCGCGCGGTGTGCTGCAGGACCTGTTCTTCATTCTGACCATGCTGGCGCTCGCACAAAGCTGGAACCTTCTTGCCGGCTATGCCGGGCTGATCTCCGTCGGGCAGCAGCTTTTCGTCGGCTGCGGCGCCTATGCTCTCTTCGGACTGGTCACCCTTCTCGGCATGGACCCGACCCTCGCGGTGCTGCTGGCCGGCGTGGTTGCGGCACTTCTCGCGGTCCCCACCGCCTTCTTCGTGTTTCGCTTGCACGGACCCTATTTCGCCATCGGCACCTGGGTGATCGCGGAAGTCGGCCGGCTGGTGCTTGCCCAGTGGAAGATGCTCGGCGGCGGCACGGGAACCTCCCTGCCGCGTGAGGCGGCCAGGGACATGGCCGGCATCGCGCTGCTCAAGGATTGGTTTGGCATGAAGGCAGCGCTTGCCGCCGATGCTCTCACCTTCTGGCTGGCGCTGATCATGGTCGCGATTACCATCGGCTTTGTCTATCGCCTGCTCAAAAGCAAGCAGGGCCTCGGCCTGGCGGCTGTGCGCGACAATGAAACCGCCGCCCGCGCGCTGGGTGTGGATGCCAGGCGCATGAAGGTGACGGTCTATCTCGCCACGGCCTTTCTGACAGGCATCGTCGGTGCCCTGATCTATCTGCAGAAGGGCCGGATCTCCCCGGATGCCGCCTTCTCGCTCACGGACTGGACAGCCTATGTGCTTTTCATCGTTGTCATCGGCGGCATCGGAACGATCGAGGGGCCGATCGTCGGTGTGATCCTGTTCTTTTTCCTGCAGAATGCGCTCGCAAGCTATGGGTCCTGGTACCTGCTGCTGCTCGGTGCGCTGGCGATCGCTACCATGCTTTTCGCGCCGCGCGGCCTTTGGGGTTTGGTCAGCGAGCGCACCGGCATCGAACTCTTTCCGGTCCGCCGTGTCTTGAAGGGCAGACCGCTCGCACAAACAGCAAAGGGAGGGCCAAATGGCTGACATCACGACCGACGTTCTCATCATTGGCACAGGGCCTGCCGGCTCGGCGACGGCCGCATTGCTGGCCAGCTACGGGTTGGAGCCTCTGGTGATCAACCGCTATCGCTGGCTGGCCACCACACCGCGGGCGCACATCACCAACCAGCGTACGATGGAGGTTCTGCGCGATCTCGGCCGCGATGTGGAGGACGAAGCCTATATGTTCGCGACCGAGCAGGAGCTCATGGGCGAAAACGTCTTCTGCACGGCGATCAACGGCGAAGAGATCGGCCGCATGAAGAGCTGGGGCACGCATCCGCTCTCGCAGGCGGAACACCAGCTGTCATCGCCGAGCCATATGAACGATCTGCCCCAGACCTTCATGGAGCCGCTGCTCTTCAAAACCGCCTGTTCGCGTGGCGCGCAGGCGCGCATGTCGACGGAATATCTGAGCCACGTGCAGGACGAGGACGGCGTGACCACGACATGCCTCGATCGGCTGACGGGCAAGGAAGTCACCGTGCGCTCGAAATTTCTGATCGGCGCCGATGGCGGCAATTCCAAAGTTGCCGAGCATGCCGGTCTCAGCTTCGAGGGAAAGATGGGGGTCGCGGGCTCGATGAACATCCTTTTCGAGGCGGATCTCTCGCCCTATGTTTCGCGCCGTCCCTCTGTGCTTTACTGGGTGCTGCAGCCGGGAGCCGATGTCGGCGGCATCGGCATGGGCCTCGTGCGCATGGTGCGGCCCTGGCATGAGTGGCTGATCGTCTGGGGCTATGACATCAACGAGCCGCCTCCGGCCGTCGACGAAGCATTTGCGATCAGGGTGGTGCGGGACCTCACCGGCGTTGCCGACCTGCAGCCGAAGATAAAATCGGTGTCGACCTGGACCGTCAACAACATGTATGCCACCACCATGTCCAACGGCCGGGTGTTCTGCATGGGCGATGCCGCCCATCGCCATCCCCCCTCGAACGGCCTTGGCTCCAACACGTCCATTCAGGACGGTTTCAATCTCGCCTGGAAGCTGGCGATGGTGATCAGGGGGCAGGCGGGCCGCGGTCTTCTCGACAGCTATCAGGCGGAGCGGGCGCCGGTCGCCAAGCAGATCGTTACCCGCGCCAACAAGTCGATCGAGGAGTTCGGGCCGATCTTCAGTGCGTGCGGCCTTCTGGACTCCGTCGATCCGGTGAAGATGCAGCAGAACATGGATGCCCGCTGTGATGACACGCCCGACGCCGAACGGCAGCGCAAGGAGATCCGCGAGGCGATTGCGGCCAAGGTCTATGAGTTCGATGCGCATGGCGTTGAAATGAATCAGCGTTACCGGTCGGATGCCATCGTCACCGACGGGCAACCGGAGCCCGGTTTCGAGACGGATGCGGAGTTGCATTATCAGCCGACGACATGGCCCGGCGCACGCCTGCCGCATACCTGGCTCTTCGGCCCCGACGGGGAAAAGGTGTCGACGCTCGACATTACCGGCCATGGACGGTTTACCGTGCTGACCGGCATCGGCGGCGATGCCTGGCTTGCGGCGGCAAGGGCGCTTGCTAAGGAATTCTGCATCGAGCTCATTGCGCACAAGATCGGTCCGCGGCAGCAATGGCAGGACTACACCGGCGATTGGGCGCGGGCGCGTGAAATCCGGGATTCCGGCGCGATCCTCGTTCGTCCGGACCATCATGTCGCCTGGCGCTGTGACGGTACTATCGCCGATCCCGTCGGCGAACTGCGCCGCGTATTGAACACCATTTTGGATCGGTGACTGATCATGGAAGCGCATGAAAAAGGATATTTCACAGAGGAAAACTCGGTCGAGGTCGTGACCGGCCGCAACGCCAACGCCAAGAGCGAACGGCTGAAGGAGGTCATGTCGGTCATTACGCTCAAACTACATGAGGCGGTGAAGCAGATCGAGCCGACCCAGGAGGAGTGGATGGAGGCGATCCTCTTCCTCACCCGGACAGGCGGGATGTGCAACGAATGGCGTCAGGAATTCATCCTGCTTTCGGATGTGCTTGGCGTATCGATGCTGGTCGACGCCATCAACAACCGCAAGCCTTCAGGCGCATCCGAGAGCACGGTGTTGGGTCCGTTCCATGTCGCCGACGCGCCGGAATTGCCGATGGGCGCCAACATCTGCCTCGACAGCAAGGGCGAGGATATGGTGATCTCCGGCCGCATCCTGGATATCGAGGGCAACCCTATCAAGAATGCGGTCATCGATGTCTGGCAGGCCAATGACGAGGGCTTCTACGACGTCCAGCAAAAAGGTCTTCAGCCTGATTTTAATCTGCGCGGGATATTCCGCACCGGGGGAGACGGAAGCTACTGGTTCCGGGCGGTCAAGCCGAAATACTATCCGATCCCGGATGATGGACCTGTCGGCCAGTTGCTGGCCCAGCTCGGCCGCCACCCGTACCGGCCCGCGCACCTGCACTACATCATCTCGGCCGATGGTTTTGAAACGCTGACGACCCACATCTTCGATCCGGACGATCCCTACATCCATTCGGATGCTGTCTTCGGCGTGAAGGAGAGCCTGCTTGCCAAGTTCAGGCTGACTGAAGATCAGGCGAGGGCAAGGCAGCTCGAGTTTTCAGGCAAGTTCTGGGAGGTTAACCACGACTTCGTTCTCGCCTATAAGCGACAAGTCTAGGACATGGTTGACGATGCGTATTGGATAATCGGCAGCGGGAGGACGCTGCCGATCTTTGTCGTCGCCGGATCGTCCGCGGCTCACGAGGCCTTGGCTTCGAAGGCGGGCGGGAAATCGCCCAGCGACTTTGCCTTGAGGATCAGGCCTTCGATATCCTCATCGACGATCGCTTCAAGGTCGCTGAAGCTGTCGATAACATAGTAGATCGGCTGGACGATATCGATCCGGTAGGGCGTCCTGAGCACGCTCAGCAGATCGAACGGCCGAAACTCGCACGCCTTGCCTTCCATCGCCGCCTTCGCTTCGCTTGGCGAGGAGACGATGCCCGCGCCGAAGCAGCGGCGGCCCTCCGGCGTATTGATCAGGCCGAACTCGACAGTGAACCAGAAGATGCGGAACAGGTGCCAGGAATAGCCCTTGCCGAGGCGTACGGCAGTTTCGCCGAAATGCCGTACGAAATTGGCATAACTCTGATTGGTCAGCAGCGGGCAATGGCCGAAGACTTCGTGGAACAGGTCCGGTTCCTCGATATAGTCGATATGCTCGCGACGGCGAAGGAAGGTGGCGAGCGGAAACTTGCCTTGCGACAGGAGCTCGTAGAAGCGGGAAGGCGGAATGAGTGCCGGCACGCCTTCCACCCCGAAGCCCGTCGTTTCGTTCAGGCGGCGGTTGACGTCGCGCAGCTGGGGCACCTTGTCCGGCTTCAGCCCCAGGGTTTTGACGCCGTCCAGATATTCGCGGCAGGCCATATTGGCGAGCAGCTTCAACTGACGCCGATAGAGTTCGCCCCATATCGCATCTTCTTCGGCGGTATAGGCGTATAAGCCATCCGGGCCTGGCAATTTGGCGGTGTAGCTGCTTTCCTTGACCATAGCTCGATCCTCCCAGATGCTGCGGTATCTTTCCAATTATGAACCGAGTTCGCGGGAAATTCTTTCCTTTTCCGGTAAAAATGGACGTGGTATTGGTAAATCTTCTCAAAAACGGTGCAGAAGATGAAAGAATCTGGGAATCCTCACCGCAAGCTTCTGCAATCGATCCAGGCCGATGGCAGTCTTTCGCTGGCAGACCTGTCGGAAAAGGCCGGTATGTCGCAGAGTTCGACCTGGCGGAAGATCCATGAACTGGAATCGGAGGGTGTCATCCGCAAGCGAGTGACGCTGCTCGATCCCGGCAAACTCGATCTCAAGCTTTGTGTGATCGCGCATGTAACACTGGAGGACCATCACGAGGAGACAGTGGCGTCTTTCGCATCGGTGGTATCGGAGCGGCCGGAGATCATGGAATGCTATGCCCTGTCCGGCGCCTTCGACTACATGCTGAAGATCAGGGCGAAGGACGTGGAAAGCTACGAGGCGTTCATGACCCATTACCTGCTGCGCAACCGGCGTGTTCGCACTGTCGTTTCGAGCTTTGTGCTGCGCGAGCTGAAATTCTCGACCGAATTGCCGATCTAGCGCCTGTCAGGCCGGATGCGCGCCACCATGTCAGCTGTGCGGCATGAGCACCGGGAACCCTTCGAATGTCTTCAGCGTATCGAGCACAATGGAAGTCTTTACGTGTTGCACCGACTCGTGCGGCAACAGGATGTCGTTGACGAATCTCGAGAGGTCAGCGAGCCCCCGTGTCGCGACCTTCAGGTGGTAGTCCATCTCACCCGTCAGCGCATAGGCTTCGAGAACTTCCGGCAGCCCGTTGATCAGCTGGGAAAATCGGCGAGCATTGTCCCTGTTATGGGTCGCAAGCGTCACCGAGATAACCACCAGCATATCCAGACCGAGCTTCTGCCGATCGAGGTTTGCCTGGTAGCTGCGAATATATCCTTCGGCTTCCAGCCTCGTTCGCCGGCGCGAGCATTGCGAGGGTGAAAGCGCGATCCGCTCGCCCAGTTCGTTGTTCGTCAGCCGGCCGTCTTTCTGGAGTTCCTGCAGCAGGCGCAGATCCAATTTGTCGAGTTGTTCATCCATTGCGCAAAACTTCCAAAATCCTCACAGATCGTGTATAATATTTTCGCTTCGCATGAAGAATGCAAGAACTTTGCATGCGTTTTGGGCCACACTTTGCATAGACAGAGTCCAATCTTCCGAGGAGGAGAAAATGGGTCCTTTTCCGCATGACGCGCCGCCGTCGGAAATTACCGCCGACAATCCGGCCGGCACCGACGGCTTCGAATTCGTTGAATTCGCTCATCCCGAGCCCGAGAAGCTGCGTGAGCTCTTCACGCGCATGGGCTATACTCCTGTTGCCAAGCACAAGACGAAGGACATCACCGTCTGGCGTCAAGGCGATATCAATTATGTGCTGAATGCCGAGCCGGGCAGCCATGCCGCCCGTTTCGCGGCAGAACACGGCCCCGCTGCTCCGTCGATGGCCTGGCGGGTCGTTGATGCCAAGCACGCCTTCGACCATGCCGTGTCAAAAGGTGCTGTTCCCTATGAAGGGAATGACAAGGCGCTCGATGTCCCGGCAATTGTCGGCATCGGCGGTTCGCTGCTCTATTTCGTCGAAACCTATGGCAAAAAGGGATCGGCTTACGATGCCGAGTTCGATTGGCTGGGCGAGCGCGACCCGCATCCCGAAGGTGTCGGCTTCTATTATCTCGACCATCTGACGCACAACGTCTTTCGCGGCAACATGGACAAGTGGTGGGCATTTTATCGCGAATTGTTCAATTTCAAGCAGATTCACTTCTTCGATATCGACGGGCGCATCACCGGTCTGGTGAGCCGCGCGATCACGTCTCCCTGCGGCAAGATCCGCATTCCGCTGAATGAATCGAAGGACGACACAAGCCAGATCGAGGAGTTCCTGAAGAAGTACAAGGGCGAGGGCATCCAGCACATCGCCGTCGGAACGGAAGACATCTACGAAGGCACCGACAGGCTTGCCGATAATGGACTGCGCTTCATGCCAGGTCCGCCGGAGACCTACTACGATATGTCCTATAAGCGTGTGAACGGCCACGACGAGCCCATCGACCGCATGAAGAAGCATGGTATCCTCATCGACGGCGAAGGCGTGGTGAATGGCGGCCTGACGAAGATCCTGCTGCAGATCTTCTCCAAGACGGTCATCGGCCCGATCTTCTTCGAATTCATTCAGCGCAAAGGCGACGAGGGCTTCGGCGAAGGCAATTTCCGGGCTCTCTTCGAGTCGATCGAAGCAGATCAGATCAAGCGCGGCGTCATCGGCACGGCGGCCGAATGATCTCTAGGCGACCCGGCGATTGCATGGGGTCGCCCTCAGTTTTCGGGAGGAATTGAGCGATGGACCAGACGATATCTAAGACTTCCGACCATGAGGCTCTGGCGGCAAGTAACCTCAAATACATGCCCGGATTCGGCAACGATTTCGAAAGCGAGTCGCTTCCCGGCGCTTTGCCGCAAGGCCAGAACAGCCCCCAGAAATGCAACTACGGTCTTTATGCCGAGCAGCTTTCCGGCTCGCCTTTCACGGCACCGCGCGGGACGAACGAACGGTCCTGGCTCTATCGCATCCGTCCGAGCGTGCGCCATACCCGGCGCTTTTCGAACACCTCCTATCCGCTCTGGAAATCCGCGCCCTGTCTGGACGACCATTCGCTTCCGCTCGGCCAGCTCCGCTGGGGTCCCGTGCCGGTGCCCGACGAGAAGCTGAGCTTCCTCGAGGGAGTGCGGACGATCACGACGGCTGGCGATGTCCTGACCCAGACAGGGATGGCCGCTCATGCCTATGTCTTCAACGAGGACATGGTGGACGATTACGTCTTCAATGCCGATGGCGAATTGCTCGTCGTCCCGCAGATCGGCGCCATTCGAATATTCACTGAAATGGGCGTCATCGATGTCGAGCCCTTGGAAATATGCATCATCCCGCGCGGCATGATGTTCAAGGTGCTGCGCATCGGCGACCAGAAGGTCTGGCGCGGATATATCTGCGAGAACTACGGCGCGAAATTCACGCTGCCGGATCGCGGGCCGATCGGCGCGAACTGCCTGGCAAATCCGCGAGACTTCAAGACACCGGTCGCGGCGTTCGAGGACAAGGAAACGCCTTGCCGCGTGCATGTCAAATGGTGCGGGAAATTCTACGTCACGGACATTGGCCACTCGCCCCTCGATGTGGTGGCCTGGCACGGCAATTATGCGCCTTACAAATACGACCTGCGGACATTCTCCCCGGTCGGCGCGATCCTGTTCGATCACCCCGATCCGTCGATTTTCACGGTACTGACCGCGCCGACCGAAGCAGCGGGCACGGCGAATGTCGATTTCGTGATCTTTCCGCCGCGCTGGCTGGTCGCCGAACACACCTTCCGTCCGCCCTGGTACCACCGCAACATCATGAGCGAATTCATGGGGCTGATCCACGGTCAATACGACGCGAAGGAAGAGGGATTCGTGCCTGGTGGTATAAGCCTGCACAACATGATGCTTCCCCACGGACCGGATGCGTCGGGCTTCGAAAAGGCATCCAATGCGGAACTCAAGCCCGTGAAGCTCGACAATACCATGGCCTTCATGTTCGAGACCCGGTACCCGCAGCAGGTGACGAAATATGCGGCGGAACTGGAAACGTTGCAGGACAATTACCTGGAGTGCTGGGATGGCCTGGAGCGCAGGTTCGACGGCACGCCCGGAATCAAGTGAAGATCGGCCACGCATCCTCTTACGGTGGAACCAGCACATGAAGCTCGCGACTTTGAAAGACTCCACGAGGGACGGGCGGCTTGTCGTCGTCTCCCGCGACCTGACCCGCTGCTCCGAGGTCGGTCATATCGCCCGCACCTTGCAGGCTGCCCTCGACGATTGGGAGCATGTGGCGCCCAGACTCGCGCAGGTTGCCGAGGGTATCGAGACGGGTGCCCAGCCGACGCTGAGGTTCCACGAGCATGACGCCACATCGCCTTTGCCACGGGCCTATCAGTGGGCTGACGGCTCTGCCTATGTCAATCATGTCGAGCTGGTGCGCAAGGCGCGCGGTGCCGAGTTGCCGACAAGCTTCTGGACCGATCCGCTGATGTACCAGGGCGGCTCGGATAGTTTCCTCGCACCGCGCGATCCGATCGTGGCGGCTGACGAGGCCTATGGGATCGACATGGAGGGCGAGGTCGCCGTCATCGTCGGCGACGTCGCCATGGGTTCGGGTCCGGAGATTGCCCGGAGCGCCATCCGCCTGGTGATGCTCGTCAACGACGTGTCGCTGCGCGGCCTCATTCCGCAAGAGCTGGCAAAAGGGTTCGGCTTCTTTCAGTCCAAGCCTGCATCGGCATTTTCTCCGGTCGCGGTCACGCCCGACGAACTGGGGGAGGCGTGGGATGGCGGCAAACTGCATCTCCCCTTGCTCGTGACCTTGAACGGCAAGCCATTCGGCAAGGCGAATGCCGGTGTCGACATGACGTTCGATTTTGGCCAGCTGATCGCCCATGCCGCCAAGACCCGTGACCTTGTGGCCGGAACGATCATCGGCTCGGGAACGGTGTCCAACAAGCTCGACGGCGGTCCGGGCAAGCCGGTCGAGAGCGGCGGTGCCGGCTACTCCTGCATCGCCGAGATCCGGATGATCGAGACCATCGAAAGCGGAGCGCCGAAGACTCCCTTCCTGCGGTTCGGTGACCAGGTCCGCATCGAGATGCACGACCGGGCAGGGCATTCGATCTTCGGGGCAATCGAGCAGAGCGTCGAAAGACATGGGGGATCGGAGCTGCAATGAATGAGGTCGTTCTCTACGACTATTGGCGATCGTCGGCGAGCTATCGCGTCCGCATCGCGCTCAATATGCTCGAGATCGACCATAAGACCGTGTCGATCAATTTGCTGGAAGGTGAACAGAGAGGCCCGGACTATTTGGCGCTCAACCCGCAGGGGCTCGTACCGGCGCTGGTGATCGATGGGAGAACGTTGACGCAGTCGCTGTCCATCATCGAATATCTGGCGGAGCTTCAGCCGGAGTGCGGTTTGATGCCGGCGGATAGTGCAGGCCGCCAGCACGTGCGGGCACTTGCCTACGCGATCGCCATGGACATCCATCCGATATGCAACACGCATGTCGCAGCCTATGTCATGACCATAACGGACAAGGCCGAAGCCCGCGGAGAATGGATGAAGCATTTCATTGCGGATGGACTTCGCAAGCTGGAAGCGATGCTTGGCGAATTCAACGGGGATTTCAGCTTTGGAGATCGGCCGACGATGGCGGACCTTTGCCTTGTCCCGCAAGTCTACAATGCCCGCCGCTGGGGAGTCGATATGACCGACCTCAAGCGCATCGTTGAAATCGATGGCCGGTGCGCCGCACTGCCTGCCTTCCAGGCAGCGCATCCGGACCGCGTGAAACCATAACGTCAGAGCTGTAACGGCGAGAATTCGCCCAGGCTTTTGCGTAGGTCTCGAAATCAAATCGATGGTGGTGTCCGCAGCCAAGGCAGACACCGACCGCCGGCGCGAGAAAAAGAGCCGGGGAGGATGAGCTTCCCGACCGTCAATGACAATAATCTTCTTTTCCACCCCCAGGGCATTGCTCAAAGCGAAACTATTTTCGGTTTCGGCTGAACCTGCGAGCCGGTGCAGCCGCATAATGCGTGCAGGCGCTATATGCTGGATCCGGCACCGGCAGTTTCACTTCGGGGTCACTTTATGGTGTGGGACCACCAGCTTGATCCTGCTCGAATTCAGGACTTGAAATGGGGCGCAGGAATCCTTCGCCGCAGGCGAACCGGACTTGCCTGGGATGAACGAGGAGTATGAGCATATCATGCAGATTCTATATTTTCGCAGATCTGGCGTCGCCACAATCCGGCTTGGCAAGCGACTTCGAAGGATGAAGCTTCTTTCCGTCGGCCTATTCGTGTCTTGTCTGGCAGTCGCAGCATCTATTTCGGCCAACTCTCAGCGAGCCAACGCTGCCGACCTCCCCGCGAATATAGAGGTCAAGGACGCAACGTCAGTTGCAACCGTGCATGCCGAAGGCGTTCAGATCTACGAGTGCAAAACCGGCTCGGACAATAAGATGAGCTGGCAGTTCCGCGAGCCGCTGGCAACGTTGCTGCAGGACGGCACGACCGTCGGGCGCCATTTTGCAGGCCCCGGTTGGGAGTTTGCCGATGGCAGCTCCATCAAAGGCAAGGTCGCGAGCCAGGCTCCAGGTGCCACAAAGAACGACATCGCCATTCTGAGGCTCGATGTCGTCGAACATCGGGGTGATGGAGTGTTGTCGAAGGTGACGGCGGTGCAGCGTCTGGACACGAAGGGCGGCGTATTCTCCGGCGCATGCGACCAACCGGGCGCGATGCATCTTGAACCCTATACAGCCCGCTACGTTTTCCTTGCGAACTGATCGCGTCCGTCAGGCTGCGGCCCCGGTATGGGAGCCAGGTGCACAAGAGCCGCCAATTGCCATCGGGTTTCTGGCGAGGCGTCCTTCCATCCAGCTCCCGATATGCAGCATCGCCAGTGCAGCCAATATTTATTTTTGCACGTTTCCGTCGGGCTCAAACCTGCTAAAAGCCGCTCACCCGCAAGACGGGTGATTTGACAGACCTTCGACACAACCGATGACCCGCCTCATTCCCGAAGTATTCCGCGACCCGACGATCCGGGTGAGCATGCTTGCCATCTTTGCCTTCGGCTTTGCCGGAGCCGCGACATCGCCTTATCAGTCCGTCGTGGGTATTCGCGAACTCGGCCTGAGCAATGGGCTATATTCGGCACTGATCTTTTGTGCGGCTGCGGTCAACGTCATCGTCAGCATTCTGCTGGGAAACCTGGCGGACAGGATCGGTGAATATCGCACGATGATGCTGACGGTCGCGCTCTTCGGCATCCTGGGTTATGGCGCGGTCTACGTCGTTCCCACGCAGGCGACCTTCATTCTCGCCGCATTGTTTCTCCTTCCGATCTACGGTTCCCTCAATTCACTGCTGTTTGCCAATGTCAGGGTCGCGACCAATGGGATGGAGCGCAACAACGTGGCGACCGTAAATTCGGGCGTCAGGGCGATGATTTCGCTATCCTGGGTTCTCGTGCCTGGTATCACCGGGGCGCTGCTCGCAAACTCCGCAAGCATGTTACCCGCCTATCTTTTCGCCGGTTTGGCCTGTGCGGTTTGTTTCGGATTGATTGCGGTTTTCCTTCCCCGCCAGAGCGGCACCGACAAGGCGGCAACGCGCCATCTCTCCTATCTCGCGGCACTCGGCGAGGTCATCTCGCCGCCGGTTTTTGTGCGGGTGATCGCGGTGGCTTTGATCAGCAGCACGCTTCATGTCAATGGTGCCATTCTGCCTCTCATCGTCACCGGTGCCGCCCACGGCTCCGTCGCCGATATCGGCGTGCTCGTCGGGATCGTTGCGCTTCTGGAAGTCATATTCATCGTCGTGTGGGGACGCGCCCAACGGATCATGAGCCATGTGACAGCGCTGGCCCTCGGCACGGTCATCTATGTCGTTTACCTGCTGTTGCTCGGGTTGGCATCGGCGCCCTGGCACGTCTATGCGCTGACCCTTATCAGCGGCATCGGAGCGGCTGCCCTCATCAGCATTCCCATCACCTATCTGCAGGATCTGATCGCCGAGCGTCCGGGGCTCGGCAGCGCCCTCATATCGGTCAATATTTTCCTCAGCGCCGGCCTGAGCGCCCTCCTGTTTGCGCTCGGAACCGCTACGAGCAGCTATTCGGGAACGGCAGTCATCGGAGCGGTTGCCGGCGTGGTCGGACTTGCCATGCTGCTCTTCTTTGATGGCGCCAGGCGGCGCGGATAGGCGCAGGCGCGCTTCCCTTGTTCGACGACCTGGCAGCAGCCAGGACATTTGTTGACGACACCTCGTCATTCGATTAGTCATTAAGTCATCTGATGACTTGATGAGATGTGATCATGCGCGCCCTGACCAAAACCACGCTCGCGGAAACAGCGGTCGAAGCAATCCGCGGCGAAATCATTGCAAGGCGATGGCGTGTCGGCGAGAAATTGCCCAATGAGGCTTCTCTCTCATCCATGCTTTCCGTCAGCCGCGGCACCATCCGCGAGGCAGTCCGGGTGCTGGCGTCTCAAGGCTATATCGAGACACGACAGGGATCCGGCACCTACGTGCGCTCGACGATCAACCTCGGCCGCCCTTTCGACATGGCGCGCCGGGCCGGGCTCCGGGACCAGTTCGAAGCGCGTTTGGCGCTCGACGTCGAGGCTGCACGCCTGGCCGCTCTGCGACAGACGCCGGAGGTGATTTTGCAATTGCGTGCGCTGCTGAAGGCGCGAGGAAACTATGATGGCGGAGACAAGACCGCATTTATCGAGCGAGACCTCGCCTTCCACAAGGCGGTGATCGCGGCGTCGCAGAACAGGGCGATGATCGAGATCTACGAATTCTTTTCCGTGTCGATCGCCGAGACCATCGAGGCGACGCTCGGCGAGGATCTTCCTGAGCCGGATATGCAAGCGCATGTCGCAATCATCGATGCCATTGAAGCAGGTGATCCGGAAGCGGCAGGTTCTGCCGTGCGCCGCTTCATGGCTCCGGTTGTCGCCACCCTCGATCGGTTGCTGATGTCATGACCGCGCCTTCGCAGAATGCCGCTTCTCTTGAACTGATCGATGCCGAGGCCGATGAAATCCCGCCACCGCAGGCGCATCGGGGCAAATCGCCAATCGGCAGATTTCTTCTCGGCACAAGCCTTGTGCTGATTGCGTTCAATCTCCGGCCGGTCTTCTCGAGCGCCTCGGCGCTATTGCCCGAAATCCGAAGCGGGCTTGGCCTTACCGCATTCGGCACGAGCATCCTCACCACATTGCCTGTCGTTTGCATGGGCCTGTTTTCACCGCTCGCGCCAAGACTGGCGCAGCGATTGGGGACAGAGCGCGTGCTGCTCGGCGTGATTCTCCTCCTTGCGCTCGGCACGGCGTTACGCGGCATTTCCTCTATCTCCCTGCTGTTCTTCGGGACGGCCTTGACCGGCGCCTGCATAGCGATCGGCAATGTTCTCTTGCCGGGCGTGGTCAAGCGTGATTTTCCGGACAAGGCGGCCCTGATGACGGGCTGCTACACAATGGCTCTGTGCGCGGGCGCGGCGAGTGCAGCCGGACTCACGCTTCCGATCGAGCATATTCTTGGCGGGTCGCTCGGCGGCGCGCTTGCGGCCTGGGCCTTGCCGGCCCTCGTGGTCGGGCTTCTGTGGCTGCCGCAGGTGATTGGATCGGGCACCCAAGCGCGGCGCACCGGCTTCCGCGTCATGGGCCTATGGACTGATGCCGTCGCCTGGCAGGTAACGCTCTTCATGGGGCTACAATCGGCGCTTGCCTATTGCGTCTTCGGCTGGCTGGTCCCAATTCTGCGCGAGCGTGGCCTCGATGGCGTGACGGCCGGCGCAATCGTGTCGGTTTCAGTCATGGTGCAGGCGGCTTCGTGTCTTGTGGCACCTCACATCGCCGTCAGGGGCAAGGACCAGCGGGCCATCAACGCCATTCTTTGCGCGGTCGCGGTCACGGCGCTGCTGGGCCTGCTCTTCGCGCCGCTCTGGACGGTATGGTTCTGGGCCGTGCTCCAGGGTGTCGGGCAGGGAGGGCTGATCGCGGTGGCGCTGACCGTGATCGTGCTGCGCTCGCCCGACCCGCACGTCGCCGCGCATCTGTCCGGCATGGCGCAGTTCATAGGCTACCTGCTTGCCGCAATCGGGCCGCTCGTCGTCGGCATGATCCACGGTTGGACGGGAAGTTTCGCCTGGTGTTCGGTTCTGTTCGTCCTGCTTGGTCTCGGCGCCGCCATCAATGGCTGGTTTGCCGGCCGCGCCATCAACGTCAATGCCACGATGATAGAAACCGGCACGTAGTTCGGACTACGTGCTGACCCGACTGGAACGAGGGGCGGTTTCGACGGCCGGCAGGCCTCATATGGAGCGGGTTAGTCCGCCATCGACCTTGAGGTTCTGGCCGGTGATGTAGCCTGCGCCATCGGATGCGAGGAACGCGATCGTGGCGGCAATCTCCGAACTCGTGCCGTAGCGCTTCATCGGCACGCCGTCGCGGCGCTCTTCGGTTGCCGGCAAGCTGTCGATCCAGCCCGGCAGTACATTGTTCATGCGGACATTATCCGCCGCATAGGTATCCGCGAAAATCTTGGTATAGGCGGCAAGGCCGGCACGGAAAACGGCTGATGTCGGAAACATCGCCGATGGTTCGAAGGCCCAGGCCGTGGAGATGTTGATGATCGCGCCCGACTTTTGCGCCTGCATGATCGGGGTGACCAGACGAACGGCGCGGATCACGTTCATCAGATAGACGTCAAGGCCTGTGTGCCATTGTTCGTCGGTGATCTCGATGATCTGTGCCCTGGGTCCGTGGCCGGCACTATTGACCAGCACGTCGATACGACCCCACTTCTCCATCGTCGCGTCGGTCAGGCGTTTGAGATCGTCGTTCGACTGATTCGAACCGGTGATGCCGATGCCGCCGAGCGACGCCGCAAGGGCCTCTCCCTTGCCGGAGGATGAAAGGATCGCAACCCTGAATCCATCGGCGGCAAGGCGCTTGGCGGCTTCCGCACCCATGCCGCTGCCGCCCGCCGTGATGATTGCTACTTTTTCTATCGACATGCCGTGAGCCTCTCTCTGTTCGTTTGCGGGCAAGGAAGATTGCCTGACTTTTATGAGTCAAATAGCATTTCAGGCGCGCTGGCACCAACCAGTTGCGTTTTTATTTGAGATGAAGATCCGTTTTGCGGGTGCTCATCCTGACCGCGGTCAAGGTTCCGCCCAACCACCAAAAGGGCGGCCGTGACGATCGTCCGTTACAATTGCTCATGGACGAACGGGCGGCTGTCGAAAGCGCTGCCGAAGCATCTTCCCATACCCGGCCGCGTCCGCAGCAAACTGATATGCGAAGCACCGATCGATATTTATCTCAGAAAAAATCCGGTTAGTTGAAATAAAAACTCATTCGTCATTACAATGGAGCCGGTAATTTTCATCAGAATTGCCCATACAATTCTATGGAATCATAGACGCCATTCTCGTATGATTTTATTCTCCAAATAATATTCGTTGGCACTCCTATCAATCGAGTGCCAAGAATGTTATTTTATGGTTGCAGCCGCCCTATGCGCCGGCCGCAGAAAGATCTTTATGCTATTTCGCCCGCTGCACGACCGCGTCGTCATCCGACGCGCCGAAGGTGATATCAAATCCAAGGGCGGGATCATCATTCCCGATACCGCCAAGGAAAAGCCGCAGGAAGGTGAAGTGATCGCCGTCGGTCCCGGTTCCCGCGACGAAAATGGAAGGCTGATCCCGCTCGACGTCAAGACTGGCGATACGATCCTGTTCGGCAAATGGTCGGGAACCGAGGTCAAGATCAATGGTGAAGACCTTCTGATCATGAAGGAGGCCGACATTATGGGCATCATCGAGAACGCCGTCGACAAGGCTGCCTGATCCACCGAATTTAGCTCCTTTATCTCAAGACTGAACAGGGCAAAGACAATGTCTGCCAAGCAAATCATTTTTTCTACCGACGTCCGCGACCGATTGCTTCGTGGCGTGGAATTGCTGAACAATGCCGTCAAGGTGACGCTCGGTCCCAAGGGCCGCAACGTCGTCATCGACAGACCCTATGGCGCTCCGCGCATCACCAAGGATGGCGTATCGGTCGCCAAGGAAATCGAGCTTGAAGACAAGTTCGAGAACATGGGCGCGCAGCTGGTGCGCGAGGTGGCTTCAAAAACCAACGACCTTGCCGGCGACGGTACCACGACGGCGACCGTGCTCGCCGCGTCCATCTTTCGCGAGGGTGCCAAGCTGGTTGCCGCCGGGATGAACCCCATGGACCTCAAGCGCGGCATCGATCTCGGTGTCACCGCCGTGCTTGCGGAAATCAAGGCGCGCGCCACCAAGGTCAAGTCCTCAAGCGAGATCGCGCAGGTCGGCACGATCGCCGCCAATGGCGATGCCAGCGTTGGCGAGATGATCGCCAAGGCCATGGAAAAGGTCGGCAACGAAGGTGTCATCACCGTCGAGGAGGCCAAGACGGCTGAGAACGAACTCGATGTCGTCGAGGGCATGCAGTTCGACCGCGGCTATCTCTCGCCCTATTTCGTCACCAATGCCGAAAAGATGCGCGTGGAACTGGAGAACCCCTATATTCTCATTCACGAAAAGAAGCTCGGCAATCTGCAGGCGATGCTTCCGATCCTCGAGGGTGTGGTGCAGAGCGGCACACCGTTGCTGATCATCTCGGAAGATGTTGAAGGCGAAGCGCTGGCGACATTGGTCGTCAACAAGTTGCGGGGCGGCCTCAAGGTCGCTGCCGTCAAGGCGCCGGGTTTCGGCGACCGCCGCAAGGCCATGCTGGAAGACATCGCCGTCCTGACGGCCGGACAGATGATCTCCGAGGATCTCGGCATCAAACTGGAGAACGTCACACTCGATATGCTCGGCCGTGCCAGGCGCGTGCTGATCGAGAAGGATACCACGACGATCATCGATGGCTCTGGCGATAAAGCCGCCATCGAGGCACGTATCAAGCAGATCAAGGCGCAGATCGCGGAGACGACCTCAGACTACGACAAGGAAAAGCTGCAGGAGCGGCTGGCAAAGCTCACCGGCGGCGTTGCGGTGATCCGCGTCGGTGGCTCGACCGAGATCGAAGTCAAGGAAAAGAAGGACCGCATCGACGATGCCCTGAATGCCACCCGTGCGGCGGTCGAGGAAGGCATCGTGGCCGGCGGCGGCGTCGCGCTCTTGCGTGCGAAAGCGGTCCTCATTGGGCTCACCGGCGAAAACGCCGACGTGACGGCGGGCATCGCGATCGTGCGCAGAGCACTGGAAGCGCCGATCCGGCAGATCGCCGACAATGCCGGTGTCGAAGGTTCGATCGTCATCGGAAAACTTGACGACAGCGAGGATCCTAATGAGGGCTTCGACGCGCAGACGGAAACCTATGTCGATATGATCGAAGCCGGCATCATCGATCCGGCCAAGGTCGTGCGGACCGCGTTGCAGGACGCCGGCTCGATTGCGGCGCTTCTGATCACCGCCGAAGCCATGATCGCCGATATTCCCGCCAAAGAACTTGCCCAAAACATCGGAAATGGCGCCATGGGCAATATGGGATATTGAGAGCAGTGCCTGAAGCGCTCGGCCAGTTTGGCCGGGCGGTATTTTCGCCATTTTGAGTGGTAATATCACTCCGTTGAGCGAACAGGCATTATGTGGTTGCTCGCAATGCGGGCCTCCAAATACTCTGGGGTAGTCGTTCGAGGACATCACATTCGAGCGGCTGCCGTTCCACTAGCTGATATCAACCTCAAGAAGGATCGCATCGATGGCCAAGGGACAAGTGAGAGGCAACCGCGAGGTTCGCAAACCGAAACAGGAAAAGCCTGCCGCAAAGGTAGAGAGTACGTTCGCAAGTCAGATCAAGGTCGCGACAAAGAACAATCCGCCGAGCGGTAAAGGCAAGAGCTGAGCTCGATCGGGAATTATTGTCAGGTGCCGGCAGCCAGGCACCACGTGAATGGCCATGCGAGGACGTGGTCGAGAAACTCAGGAGACACGACAACGATGAATGTTCTTCAGGCGATCTATCGCTTCGATTATTTGCTGCTCCCAATCGGTTCAGCTGCTGTGATAGCTCTTGCCTTGTTGGCATTCATTGCGGCTCAGGGAGTTGTCTTTTGAGTGAGGCCATCGACCACGACCCATCTGCGCCTCTTTTCGACGAAAAGGCATGGCTCAAAATCCTCGCCCGGTATCGCCAGCCACGTGCCAGACGCAGCCTTATCGAACTCGCGGTGACGGCCATCCCATTTGCGCTGTTGTGGGCCGGGACATGGGCAGCCGTTTACTTTGGCTTCTGGTTGGGCCTTATCCTCATCATTCCCGCGTCTGCGTTTCTTCTGCGTCTGTTCATGATCCAGCATGATTGTGGCCACGGTTCTTTCTTTGCGCGCCGGCGCATCGATGACTGGACCGGCCGCGCTATCGGCGTCCTGACGTTTACACCCTATGACTATTGGCGCAGGGCGCATGCGGAGCATCATGCCTCGGCGGGGAACCTCGACGAACGCGGCGTCGGCGACATAACCACGCTGACCGTTGAGGAATACAGTAGCCGGTCATGGCGCGGGCGGCTTGCCTACCGACTTTACAGGCACCCGGCGATCATGTTCGGCATAGGCCCGGCATGGCTGTTCCTGTTCAAGCAACGGTTGCCTTTCGGCATGATGCGATCCGGCCTTTTGCCCTGGGTATCCACCATGGCGACAAACCTGGCCATTGCAATCGCCTCCGCTTTGCTCATCTGGGCAATCGGCATCCTGCCCTTCCTCTTGGTGCATCTGCCGATCGTCCTGCTGGCGGGAGCCGCCGGCATATGGCTCTTCTATGTGCAGCATCAGTTCGAAGAAACCCATTGGTCGAAAGAGCCTGAATGGCGGTTTCAACACGCGGCGCTTCATGGCGCGTCGTACTATGATCTGCCGCTGATCCTGCGCTGGATCACCGGCAACATCGGCATTCATCACATTCATCATCTGTCGAGCAGGATACCCTACTACAGGCTTCCCGAAGTGCTCAAAGACCATCCGGAACTGGGTGATATAGGCCGGATCACCATGATGGAGAGCCTGCGCTGCGTAAAACTGGTTCTCTGGGATGAACAGAACCAGCGCCTCATTTCGTTTCGCGATGCGACAAAGCTGCGACGCTCCAGATAGGCGCGGGGCAGGTCCACACGAAGCTTGACGCAGTCTCAAACTGGCCAGCGTTACGCCTTGATTTCAGCTTCAGTCATTCGGCAATCGATCCACACCAGCCCGGCAGGTAATCCGCCTCCCTGCCTTTGGCGAGCGCGAGCGACCTTTCCAGTGCGGCGTCGAAATCTCGGTCGACGTCCTTCCGCTTCAGGCGGCGGCGCAGGAAATCCGCCCAGAGAAATTCGCTGAAAGGGGTCGTGTCCTTGGCGTAGCCGCCATGCCGGCGCAGTTCGCCCGCCAGCGAACGATAAGGGTCATCGACCAGATCCTTGATGCTTTTCGGGATGGCTTCGTAGCCGCGTCGTTTGCCGTCTTCGTCGAACGGATGCATCCAGTCATGGCAATCCATCACGAACCAGAAGGAATCCTGATCAAGCCGTGAGAGATCGGCCACCGTCGTGACCAGAATGTCCCTCACGCCCTCCTCATGAAGCGCAAGCGACAGGTGATGATGGTCAATGACATAATATCGCCCGCGTGGCCCACGGATTGCCGGCACCATGTGGTTTCCCAGGAACTCTCCGGCCTTTTCATCTTCAGCCTCTGCTTTCGCGCGCCAAGCCTTTCGCTTGGCTTTCACCTCGCGCATGCCGACGGTGATCTGGGTAGGCCGCAGCTCCTCGATCGGAACTGGATGCAGGATCGGTTCACGCAGCATAACCATTTGGAAGTTCTCCGCGAAGGTGGCATCAGCGGAGCGTAGCATGAGCTGCGAGTTGGACAAATTGGTCCTGATAATAGCGATCAGAAGCTTGGGGGCGTGCACGCGCTGATGACGTCGCAGGGAACCGGGCCGACGCAGCGGAAGCGATGCGGCCGGCGGCTTTCGAAATAATAGGCGTCGCCCGGTCCAAGAACGCGCCGCTCGTCATCGACGGTCACCTCCAGGCGGCCTGATAGCACGATGCCGCCTTCTTCTCCGTCATGGATCAGCGGCACTTTGCCGGTGTCAGCTCCCGGCTGGTAGCATTCTTTCAGGATTTGGAGACTACGTCCGAACAGGTTTTCGCCGATCTGGCGATAGGAGATCGGGCCTTTGCCGATCTCGACCAGTTCCTCGGCGGCATAGAAAGCCTGCTTCGGCCTATCCGGCTCGAAGGCAAAGAACTCGGCAAGGCCGATCGGGATGCCATCCAGGATGCGCTTGAGGGCGCCGACCGAAGGGTTGGCCGAGTTGGACTCGATAAGCGAAATGGTCGAATTGGTCACGCCGGCGCGCTTGGCGAGCTCGCGCTGGGAAAGATTGCGTGCGAGACGCAGATGGCGAAGGCGGTTGCCGATGTCGACGGACATAGTTTCACCTTTTCAGATGTTCGAAATATCGCAAACTTTACTATCCGCTCCAATAAAATCAATGCGTTGTAGTCATAAAGAAAAGGGCTTGTTCGAAACAGGGAAATCGCTGATGTCAATGTCAGCGCAATGGAGGCGACGATGGATAAGATCACTCACCCCAATACTCCGGTTCTTGACAATTTCTGGATGCCGTTCACGGCGAACCGCCAGTTCAAGGCGGCACCTCGGCTGTTGGCCGCGGCAGACGGCATGTATTACACCGATGTCGACGGCAACAAGGTGCTTGACGGCACCGCCGGCCTCTGGTGCGTGAATGCGGGTCACGGCCGCAAGAAGATTGCCCATGCGGTGGAACGCCAGCTTGCCACCATGGACTTCGCACCGACCTTCCAGATGGGGCACCCGATCGCCTTCGACTTTGCCGCCAAACTGGCCCAGCATGCGCCGGGCGGCCCGGCCGCGAAACTTGACCGCATCTTCTTTACCGGTTCCGGTTCAGAATCCGTCGATACCGCGCTCAAGATCGCCATCGCCTATCAACGCGCCATCGGTCAGGGGACGCGTACGCGCATTATCGGTCGCGAAAAAGGCTATCACGGCGTCGGCTTCGGCGGCATCTCGGTCGGCGGCCTGGTCAACAACCGCCGCGTCTTTCCTCAGATCCCCGCCGATCACATGCGCCACACGCTCGATACCGAGCGCAACGCCTTCAGCAAGGGTCTGCCGGCCCATGGCATCGAACTGGCCGAGGATCTGGAGCGGCTGGTCGCGCTGCATGGCGCTGAGACTATCGCCGCCGTCATCGTCGAGCCGATGTCCGGCTCGGCGGGTGTCATTCTGCCGCCGAAGGGCTATCTGGAGCGACTCCGGGCGATCGCCGACAAGCATGGCATCCTGCTGATCTTCGACGAGGTGATCACCGGCTTCGGTCGCCTGGGCACGCCCTTTGCGACCGACTATTTCGGCGTCGTTCCCGATCTCATCACGACAGCCAAGGGCATCACCAACGGCACGATACCGATGGGCGCGGTCTTTGCGAGCCGCAAGGTCCATGATGGTCTGATGATCGGTCCGGACGATCAGATCGAACTCTTCCACGGCTACACCTATTCGGGGCATCCAGTCGCCTGCGCGGCCGGTCTCGCAACCATGGAAATCTATGAGGAAGAGGGGCTGCTCACCCGCGCCAGCGAATTGGCGGACGACTGGCAGAATGCGCTGCATTCGCTGAAGGGCCTGCCGCATGTCGTGGATATCCGCAATCTCGGCCTCGTCGGCGCAGTGGAACTCGCATCGCGTGAAGGTGCGCCGGGCGCCCGTGCCTATGATGTCTTTGTCGACTGCTTCCAGAAGGGGCTTTTGATTCGAGTGACCGGCGACATCATCGCATTGTCTCCGCCGCTGATCATCGAACGCGGTGAGATCGGCACCATTGTCTCGATGCTCGGCGACGCGCTGAAGCGAGCCGCCTGACGTTCAATGGGCGGACCGCGGCCGGCCGCTTGATGTGGCCGGCTGCCTATTTGTGGCAGCGCAATCCGTCCATCAACAATCCGATCAGCCGGTGGGAGCGATCGCGCCAATCGGCTGCATCGGGGATGGAATAGATGCTGGAGAGTGCGTGCAGCACATCCATGGTTTCCATGTCCTTCCGGATCAGGCCCTGTTCGGCTGCCTTCTCCAGAAGGCTGCCCAAAGCGCCGCGCAGCAGGCCGGAGCTGTCCGCGAACAATGACGAATTCGACGTCATCAGGATGCGCAGGCTGTTCGACATCCCCCGCTTCGTGGCGATATAGTTCACGAACCGCCGCATCCATTCTTCCAGTGCCGCGTCCGGCGCATATTTTTGGGAAAGCTCGATGGCCGCAGCAGCAAGGCCTTCGAGTTCGCGTCGATAGACGACCTCAACCAGATGTTCCCGCGTCGGGAAATGCCGATAAAGCGTGCCGATGCCGACGCCGGCCTGCCGGGCTATATATTCCAGCGAGGCTTCCGCTCCTTTTTGCGCGAAGGCGTCGGCGGCGACTTCTATCAACCTGTCGCGGTTGCGGCGAGCATCCGCACGCAGCTTGGTCGGCGCCAACGATATTGTCCTCTGCTCGGCCAAGGCCAGGTGAAGCTCCCATCGCATCAGGGCTTGACGAAAACAAACAAGCCGCTAGTTTAATCGGAGGCGCCTCCGTTTATCTGGAGCGCCTTCCACTTCTTAATCTAGATGAGTGCCAGATGTCATGCCGAAATGCATCGGCGTCGTTTTCCATGAAAATGATGGAGTAGCTGGCCGACCGGACTCGTCTAGATTTCGAACGTCTCATTCTCGTGACGATGGCAGGAGCTTATCATGACACGATCCATTCATATTGCGCTCGATATTAACGGGCAGCGACACGAGCTCGACGTCGAGCCGCGCGTCACACTGCTCGACGCGCTGCGTGAGCATCTGACGCTGACGGGCACCAAGAAGGGCTGCGACCAGGGCCAGTGCGGGGCCTGCACCTGCCATGTCGATGGCAGGCGTGTTCTCTCCTGTCTGACGCTCGCCGCACAGGTGGAGGGGCGCCAGATCACCACGATCGAGGGTCTGGCCGGTGAAGCCGGCGATCTGCACCCGATGCAGGCGGCATTCATCGAGCATGATGCCTTCCAGTGCGGCTACTGCACGCCGGGCCAGATCATGTCGGCAGTTGCCTGCATCCGCGAGGGTCATGCGGGTTCCGACGCCGAAATCCGCGAATACATGTCCGGCAATCTCTGTCGGTGCGGGGCCTACAACAGCATCGTCGCGGCGGTGCGCCAAGCAGCGGCGGAGGCAGCGTAATGCGGGATTTCTCCTATATTCGCGCCGCATCCGCCAGCCAGGCCGGCAGTGCCGCGCAGCAGTCGGGTGCCATGTTTCTGGCCGGCGGGACGACGTTGCTCGATCTTGCAAAATGCGGTGTGAGCGAGCCTGAAACGGTCATCGATATCACCCATCTTTCCGGCATGAGCGGCATCACCGTCGATACGGCCGGTGCCAGGATCGGCGCGCTCGCCAGAATGAGCGAAGTGGCCGACCACGGGGATATTCAGGCAGCATTCCCGGCGGTTTCGCAATCGCTTTCGCTTGCCGCCTCCGCCCAGCTCCGCAACATGGCGACGATCGGCGGCAACCTTTTGCAGCGGACCCGCTGTTCCTATTTCCGTGATCCCGGCGCCTTTCCGGCCTGCAACAAACGCAATCCCGGTTCCGGGTGCGCGGCGATCGGCGGCATCACGCGCAATCATGCCGTGCTCGGCACGAGCGAGGCCTGCATCGCTTCCTATCCCGGCGATCTTGCGGTCGCTCTGGTTGCCTTCGATGCGGTTGTCGAGCTCGATGGCCGCAAGGTGGCCGTCGACGATTTCTTCCTTGCGCCCGGCAATACGCCGGATAGGGAGACCGTATTGCAACGCGGCGAAATGATCACCGCCATCAGCATTCCGGCCTCCGCTGCCGCCGTGAATTCGACCTACATCAAGGTCCGCGATCGCCAGTCTTATGAATTCGCCGCCGCGAGCGCTGCCGTCGGCCTCGAACTGGAGGCGGATGGCAAGACCGTCCGCGATATCCGCGTAGCACTCGGCGGCGTCGCTACCAAGCCGTGGCGCGCGCGCTCCGTGGAACAGGCGCTCATCGGCAAGGCTCTCGACGCTGATATCGTCGAAAAGGCAAGCCGGCTCGCCATGGAGGGCGCCGTCTCGCATGGCGGCAACCACTACAAGATCGAACTCGCGCCGCGCGTCGTTACCCGCGCCATTTTGAAAATGGGAGGTCTTGCATGACCATGATGGAACCTCGCAAACACGGCGATGCCTCAGATGGCACCGTCGGCGGCCGTCAGTCACGTTTCGAAGGCAGCATGAAGGTCACGGGTACTGCGACCTACGCGCTGGAATACCCGTTCGAGAACCTGGCCTATGCCGTTCTCATCCAGAGCACGATCCCGGCCGGTCGTGTCCTGAAGGTCGACATTTCGGATGCGCTTGCGATGCCGGGCGTGCTCCTGGTGCTGACGCCGGAGGATGATCTGGGTCTCAAGCTCGGGGCAGACTGGGGCGGTAACAAGCCCGCGGAAGGACCATACTATCCGCTGCCGCGTGAGGTGCAGTTCAATGGCCAGTCGATTGCCGCCGTCGTGGCCGAGAGCCGTGAACAGGCAACGGAAGCAGCCGGGCTTGTGCGGGTCACCTACGAGGAAAGCAAATACGTCGCCAACCTCAACGACCCGAATGCCGGCGAGGGCAAGCTCATGGACGCGCTCTCCTCCGCCTGGGGCGATGCCAAGGCGGCGCTTGCCGCATCGCCGGTCCGGATCGAGGCCGAATATTCCACGCCGCGCGAATATCACGTCGCGATGGAGCCGCACGGCCTGACGGCGAAATGGGATGGCGAGCAGCTGACCATCTGGGAGCCGAGCCAATGGTCGCACGGCATGGCGCGCATGTATTCCGAATGGTTCGACATGCCCTATGAAAATGTGCGGATCATCTCGCCCTTCATCGGCGGCGGCTTCGGATCGAAGGGGCAGCCGCTTGCCTATGGCGCTGTCGCGGTCGCGGCTGCAAGAAAGCTCGGCCGGCCGGTGAAGCTCGCGGTCACGCGTCCGCAGAATTTCACCAGCTATGGCGGCCGTGCTGGGACGAAACAGCAGATCGCACTTGGCGCCACCGAAGATGGTATCCTGCAGGCGATCGTTCATCGCGGCGCCAGCGAGACGTCCGTCTACGCGGACTGGCCGGAGCAGACGGGGGCGGCAACCTCGATCCTCTACAAGGTCGAGAATTTCTCCTCGCAGCATCGCATCGTGCCGGTCAACAGCGTGACGCCAGGCGCCCTGCGCGGGCCGGGCAAGAATCCGAGTGCCTACGGCATCGAATGCGCGATCGAGGAGCTTGCCTACAAGCTCGGTATGGACCCGCTTGAACTCCGGCTGAAGAACTATGCCGACCACGACTACCAGTCCGGCAAGCCGTGGTCGACTCGGCAGCTGCGCGAGGCATTGACCAAAGGAGCTGAGGCCTTCGGCTGGTCGCGGCGCAGCCATGCGCCACGGTCCATGCGCGACGGCAAGACCCTGATCGGCTGGGGTATCGGCTGCGGAACCTTCCCCGTCATTCGGGCACCGAGCGAGGCGATGATCCGCATTCTTTCCAGCGGCAAGGTCGAGGTCATCAGCGGCGCCATCGATATGGGGCAGGGGACCTATACGATCCTTGCCCAGAGTGCGGCTGAAGTCTTCGGCATTCCGGTGGATCAGGTCGAAGTCCATCTCGGCGATTCACGGCTGCCGGGTTCGGCAATTGCCGGTGGCTCGATGCTGGCCGGCTCGATCATGGGGGCCGTCCATAAGGCCGCAGTTGCCGCGCGCGATGAGCTTATCGGCCTTGCGCTCAGCGATGCCAATTCGCCGTTCCGCGATACGGGGGCGAATACGCTGAACTTCGTCGAAGGTCGCATCGCCGCGCCGCGCGGCGAAGCCCCTTCACTCACGCTGGCGGAACTGATGTTCGCGCTCAAGCGCGAGGAGATCGAGGTTCGTCGCAATACCTTGCCTGAAGGCGCGAGCGCCCAGGAGCAGGTGCAGGCCTGGACGACCATGGCCAAGGTGCAGGGACCGACGATGGGCGATTATTCCATGCACAGCTGGTGCGCCCATTTTGCCGAGGTGCGGGTCGACGAGGATTTCGGCACGGTGCGGGTGTCCCGCATGGTATCGGCCTTCGATTGCGGCCGGCTCTACAATCCGCGGCTGGTCGAGAGCCAGTGGCGGGGCGGCATCATCATGGGCATCGGTCAGGCACTCCTCGAGGAAGGATTGGTCGACATGCGCAACGGGCGAACCGTCAACAACAATGTGGGCGATTACCTCGTGCCGACGAATTCGGACATACCGGATCTGCAGGTGATCTCGGTCGGTGTACCTGACCACAATGCCTCGGCGCTCGGCGGCAAGGGTGTGGGCGAAGTCGGCATTGTCGGCGTCGCGCCTGCCATCGCCAATGCGGTGTTCCATGCGACCGGCAAGCGGATCCGCGACCTGCCCATTACGCTGGAAAAACTTCTCTAGCGGCGGGTTGATATAGGGCGGCAAGGGCGGAGCCTGGGCTCCGCCCGCTATACGGTATGATCACCGGATACCCTCAATATCTGCTCCTCAATGCCGAAATGCTTTTTCAGCCCTGTCCATCCCATAGGCGTGACCTCGACGGCGCGGGACGACTTTGCGCGTCGTATCCACCCCTTGGTGCAAAGAAGATCGGTGAATCGAACGCCGAGCGGGCCGGCGAGATGGTATTGCCGCTCCGTCCAGTCGAGGCATTGCCGGGCGAGACCGCGTCGGCCCGGCTTGACCGCCGCGACCTCGAGGCCAACGCATGCAAACCATTCCGCGCCGGCTTGCGTTACCTCGAATTGTTTATCGGATGCCGCAACGAGAAAGCCTCGCTCTTGCAGCCCGCAGGCGACCGCCACGCCGACGCGGCCGGCCAGATGGTCGTAGCAGCAGCGCGCAAACTGGAGTTTTTGTGCGTCATGCGTGAGCGCTCTTCGGCGGACAGGTTCCCTCGGTCCTATGGAGGCGAGGTTTTCGAGAACAAGGGCCACATGAGAGCCGGCCAGGCGATAGTAACGGTGACGCCCTTCCGTTTCGACCGTTAGCATGCCGCCCGCCAGCAGTTTGCTCAGATGCGAGCTGGCCGTCTGCGCGGTCACGCCGGCGCAATAGGCGAGCTCACCAGCCGGCCGCGCGCGTCCGTCGAGCAATGCGGTGAGCATGACGGCGCGAGCGGAATCAGCAATCAGAAAGGCTGCGGCGGCAATATTCGGCTGTTGGTTCATCATCATGGCTCCTGAGGTCAGCTGCCATCTTAGCAGGAAAGATGTTCGCACGCTTCGACACGGGTCGAAGCATCGAGTTGGGTCGGCATCATAGGTTGCGGTGTTAGATCACGACTCTGAACACCACAGCATCTTCTCGAATTGAGGTCCGGCAATGACCAGAACTGTTATCGCTCACTTAACCGACGCTCACCTCGGCCAGAAACTGACGATGGGAGCCGAAATGGCCGGCACCAAAATGCGCTATCTCGACGAGCCTCGAGAGCATGAGGACCATCTTCGGCTAGTTCTCGACGATATCGCCGGCAAGGGCATCTCTGATGTCGTATTTGGTGGCGATATCGGGACGCAGGAATCGGTTGGGGGTTTTTTCGAGATTCTGGGCGGCTATGATTTCAAAGTGTCCATCATCCTCGGCAACCACGATACCTATCCCAACGTCGTGCAACATTGTCGCATGGACGATGGTGCCGTCGAAGGAAAGATGTGCTTTTCACACAATAACGGACATCTGAAACGCATCTTTCTTGATTCGTCCGATAACGTGCTGGGCGACGATCAGCGCGCCTGGCTTGCCCGTGAACTCGATGGCGTAAGCAAGGCAGCGCTCTTTGTGCATCATCCGGTCCTTGCGATCGATACGCCCCTGGAGCAGGCTGGCGTCGCCTTGCGTGACCGGGATGAGGTTAAGACGCTGCTTCTTTCCCGCACCGATTGCGAGCTATCGGTATTTTGCGGTCATTACCACATGATAGACGAGGTCCGCCAAGCGAATATCAGCCAGTTCGCCACGCCGGCTGTTTCCTACCAAATCATTAGGCATTCCGACCCGCTTCGGGTGGATACCGACGCGTTCGGCTATCGGATCGTGGAAATCGATGACGCCCGGATCAGAACGGAAGTCGTGATGCTCACGAGCGCATAGGCACCAAAACGGTGCCGTCTCAGACTGGGTCTTCGCGATGCAGGTCGTGGATCGCAACGGCGTCGTCGCCGAGGGGCGGCAGCAGCCATTCGGTATGGCGCAGTGTGCGCTTGGTGTCCTCGAGGCCCATGTCCCAATGTTCGCGCATCGAGGTGCCGGAGAATTCATAGTCCTTGGCGTGGCCCTCGTAGTTCTTGTGCTGATAGATCAGGTGGACGATGTTGACGACGCCGGCATCGGAATAGTCGATGATCAACTCTTCCTCTTCCGGGGTCAGCTGGTCCTTCGGGACGCGCTTCAGAGCGCCGAGCAGCTTCATCTTCAGCCCGTGGATACGCTTGAAATTGTCGGTGTTCTGCCGGGTGCGGCTTGAATACATGATGTCCTTGTGGCGCGACAGCACGTCCGGCATGCTGCGCGGCAACACGCCGCGGGCGCTGAACAGATCGACCTGGAATACCAGCGAGCTGCGATCCTCGTCCTGGTCGAGCAGATATTGCAGCGGAGTATTGGAGACGATGCCGCCGTCCCAATAATATTCACCTTCTATGCGGACGGCCGGCAAGGCGGGCGGCAGCGCGCCGCTCGCCATGATGTGTTCCGGTTCGATGCGCAGATTGTCGGTGTCGAAATAGACGAAGTTGCCCGTCCTGACATTGACCGCGCCGACGCTGAAGCGCTTCTTGCCGTCGTTCAGCACGTCGAAATCGATCAGCATCTCCAGCGTTTTCTTCAGGTCGGCGGAATCATAGAAGCTGGTAGCGCCCTCTGCGCCCGGCAGTTCGAGCCATGGATTGGGGAAGCGCGGCTTGAAGAAGCCGGGCTGCCCCATCGTCATGGTCATCCATGAGCTGGTGCGGTTGCGGATGTCGCGGAAGACGTCGCCTTCCGGCGTGTAGGCCCAGATCTTGCGGCCGGAAATGATCTGCCAGAACTGTTCGAGGCGCTGCAGGCGGTGGCGCGGCTCGTTGCCGGCGATGATGGCCGCGTTGACGGCGCCGATGGACACGCCGGAAAGCCATGTTGGCTCGCATCCCGCCTCCGCCAGAGCCTGATAGACGCCAGCCTGATAGGCACCGAGCGCGCCGCCGCCCTGAAATACCAGGGCGACACGATCATATTGCGCGGCAATTTCCGGGATTGTCGGCACTGCGGCTTTGGCGTTTCGTTCGAGCACGGTGCATCTCCAGCAAAGGGAAAGATAAGGCTCTGTTACCTGCGCTCGGCGAGATAGTCGTGAACGACTTCGCCGAGCCCGAGCGTCAGATCCGCGGTGAAATGGACGGCCGAGACCACTTCCAGAACCGGCAGCCGTGCCACGTCCGCCATCACATGCGGCCTGAGATCGAGGGCGGCGGGCGAAGTCCAGGCTTCCTTGATGGTGATATCGGTCAGGTAGTAGCGCACGAGCTCGCAGATGCGCGGCGTGGCGTCGACATGCGGCACGATCTTGATCAGGAAATTGGGCTCGGACAGAGCGGCAAGCAACGGTGCCTGCTCTACCGGCTTGTGCTTGTAGCCCATCGTTCCCGTCGCGCACAGCACGCTGCCGTAATGCAGCGTGCCGACGATGACCTCGCCTTCGTTGACGATCTTTGGATTGGCGAGTTTCTTCGGGAAGCCCCAGATCTCGCGGCCGCCGGTGATCGGCGCATCGTCGTCCAGATACATGGAATGGACGTAGCCGCCAGCCTGGCCCCGATATCTGACCGGGATGACCTGCCCGGTCTCCGTATAGTCGCCGAAGCCGGTGGAGTCGGGCATGCGGATGAATTCGTATTTCACCAGCGGCTCGTCGATTTCGAGCGGCTCCGGCACCACGGCCTGCAGTGCCTCGCGAGTGGTGCGATAGGTTATGATGATGTATTCGCGATTGAAAAACCGATAGGGTCCGGGAGGATAGGAAGGATTGGTCAGCGGCATCGCATAGGCATGCTTCAGAATGTCTTCGACCTTCATCGCATTTTTCCACAGTTGGAGAAAACCGCCGGGCGCAGCGGCGAAAACTTGCATGGTTGCATGACAGTGAAATGTCAGTTGCCGGATAGTTGCCGCCGACTGGCCGTCGGATCTGTTATCAAAGCGACATATGACACTGGCAGTGTGCGCTCATCTCGGCGTTTTCCATTTACTCAACCATGTCATAGAGATTGCGGGAGTTGCATTATGGGTTCGTTGACTTCGAAGAATGCGCTGGTCACTGGTTCGACGAGCGGCATCGGGCTTGCGATTGCGCGCGCCTTTGCCGCCGAAGGTGCGAACGTTACGATCAACGGTCTCGGCGATGCCGACGCGATCGAGAGGGAACGCGCAGCGATCGAAGCCGATTTCGGCGTGAAGTGCCGCTATTCCGGCGCCAACATGATGAACGGCGAGGAAGTGACCTCAATGGTGCGCGATGCCGAGGAAGCCTTTGGCAGCCTCGATGTTCTCGTCAACAATGCCGGCGTCCAGTTTGTCGCCCCGATCGAGGAATTCCCGGATGACAAATGGGAAGCGATCATCCGCATCAATCTTCTGGCCGCCTTCTATGCGATCAAGGCCGCCATTCCCGGCATGAAGGCCCGCAAGTGGGGCCGCATCATCAACACGTCCTCGGCGCATGCGCTGGTCGCCTCGCCTTTCAAGTCGGCCTATGTCTCGGCCAAGCACGGGATCACCGGCCTGACCAAGACGATCGCCTTGGAAGCTGCGCAGGATGGCGTCACCGTCAATGCGATCGCGCCGGGTTACGTCTGGACGCCGCTGGTCGAAAAGCAGATCCCAGAGACGATGAAGGCACGCAACATGACGGAAGAGCAGGTCAAGCACGACGTGCTGCTCGCCGCCCAACCGACGAAGGAATTCGTCACCGTGGATGAAATTGCCGCTGTCGCCGTATTTCTGTGCAGCGACGCCGCCAAGCAGATCACCGGCACGACGCTTTCCGTCGATGGCGGCTGGACTGCCGAGTAATACCGCGACTTGAGTGAGCGCGAGCGCGCTGGCTCCTTCCGGTCGAATATTTCAACATCAATAGGAAAACAGAGCAGGAAGCGCGCAATGACCGAAGAGACCCAGGATCGGCTCAACCGCATCAAGGACGAGATTGTCGATAGCTTCGACGAAGAACTGGAGATGCAGCTCGAGGAAGATCGCCTGGACGAGCTGGTTGCCGAGGGGATGGGTGACGAGACCGGCCCCTCGCTCGACCGCAGGATCTATTTCCGCGAGCTCTTTCGCCTCCAGCACGAACTCGTGCGCCTGCAGGACTGGGTGCAATACAAGAAGCTGAAGGTTGTCGTGCTGTTCGAGGGCCGCGATTCCGCCGGCAAGGGCGGCGCCATCAAGCGGGTCACGCAGCGCCTCAATCCGCGCGTCTGCCGCGTGGTCGCGCTGCCGGCGCCGTCGGAGCGCGAGCGTCATCAATGGTATTTCCAGCGCTACACGGCCCATCTGCCGACCGCCGGCGAAATGGTGCTGTTCGACCGCAGCTGGTATAACCGCGCCGGCGTCGAGCGCGTCATGGGTTTCTGCACATCGGAGGAGCTCGAAGAATTTTTCCGCTCTGTTCCCGATTTCGAGCGCATGCTGGTGCGCTCTGGCATCATCCTCATCAAATACTGGTTCTCGATCACCGACGAGGAGCAGGAATTCCGTTTCGGCATGCGCATTCAGGATCCGCTGAAACAATGGAAACTGTCGCCGATGGACCTCCAGAGCCGCGTGCACTGGGAGGAATATACCAAGGCCAAGGAAGAGATGCTGGAACGTACTCACATTCCGGAAGCGCCGTGGTGGGTCGTGCACGCCGTCGACAAGAAGAAGGCGCGCCTCAACTGCATCGCGCATCTCCTCACCCAGATCCCCTATGAAAATGTGCCGAAGCCGGAAATCATCCTGCCCGAGCGCATGCGCAATGCCGACTATCATCGCACGCCGGTGCCGCTGGAAATGTACGTGCCGGAGATCTATTGATACGATGAAGCGATGACGGTCCCGTTTCGGCGGGTCCGCCATCGAAGCCCGCTGTGTGGTAAGCGAGACCGATCTCTGTCGGTCGTCTTCCTCGAAGCATGCGCAATGACTGAAATCGTTTCCAGATTTGCCCCACAGGGGACAACTAAGAGACGAGGTTTAGCTTGACTTGCCAAGAGCCTGCCAAGTCCGCATCATCGCGCCCCATGAGTGGACAGAACCGATTTGCTCCTCCAACAAGCGGACAGCAAACCATCAAGCGCGGCGATCTGTTGCGGCAGCTTCAGCGCGCCGGACTGCGTCGGCTGACGACCATCGTGGCGCCTGCCGGTTACGGCAAGACCTCGCTTGCGGCGCAATGGTACGAGCTGCTGAAGGAGGAAGGTGTCAGTCTCTGCTGGGCCTCGCTTGATGCCGAGCATATGGATCAGGCCACCTTTCTTCTTGCCCTCATCGATGCGCTGGAGCCGCTTCTGGCCGAGGACGGCGGCGACGCCGGCAATCTGCCGGCAAGCGCGCTTCTTTCCGTTCTTGCGACGCGCCTGCGCAAGCTCGAGGGCCCCGTCATCGTCTTCCTCGACGATTATCATTTCGCTCAGACGGATGCGACCGAGGCGCTGATGGCGAAGATCCTCGCCGATCCCTCGCTCAGCCACGTCAAACTGGTGCTGGTGACCCGCAGCCCGCCGCGCTTTCCCCTTTCTGCGTTGCGGCTCAGCGGCGAATTCAAGCAGTTTGGTATTGCCGAACTCGGCTTTTCCGATTCCGAGGCGCGGGAATTCTTTGCCGGCAAGGGTATCCATCTGACCGAAGAGCAGGTCGGCTCCTTCAATCGCCGGACGGAGGGCTGGGCCGTGGCGCTGCAGATGGTGAGCCTGCTGGTTTCGGAAGCGGACGAAGGGTATTCCATTCTGGCCTCGTTCGACGGCGGGAGTGCCGACATGGGCTCCTATCTCTCGGAGCAGGTGTTTGAACATTTGCCTGAGGACATCCGTCTGTTTCTGATCGAGACCGCCGCCTTGCCTGCCTTCAATCGTGGTCTGCTCGAGGCGGTGTTGGAAGGGGGAGCGCGCGCGGGCCTCATCGAACGGCTGAACCAGCACGCCCTTCCCGTCACCCTGCTTGCCGGACCCGGCAACTGGATGCGTTATCATCCGGTCTTCAACGCGTTCCTGAAGGAAACCGCCAGCCGCAGGGGTGTTGACGCCAAGCGCACGCTGAACCGGGCGGCGCGCTGGTTCGAAGCTCAGGGTGATATCGAGCGGGCGGTCCAGCACGCGCTTCTCGCGGATGACGCCAATCTCGCGGCGCGCATCGTCGAAACTGCCGGCGGCTGGCGGCGCATCTACGCCACCACACGCGGCGGCGCGACGCTCTTCCAGGCGCTGAGCGGGCGCGCTGCCGAGATCGATCTTGGTCGCTTTCCGCTTGCGACCCTCGGGCTTGCGATTTTCTGCGCCAAGGCGGCGCAGCTCGACGCCGCCAACCATTATATCGCCATAGCGGAGCGTGCTGTTGCCGCTGACGAGACGCTGGCGAAGGATCTCCGTGTCGTGCGCATTCTCATGGCGCTCTACATGGATCGTTGGACAAGTGCGGCCGATCTTTCGGCACTCGAGGACGACTTGCAGCGGCCGGACGGCGTGGAGCTTATCCATCGGGCGCTCGCGCTGAACATGCTCTCATACAATTTCCTGATCCGCAGCGAGCTCGACCGCGCATTGCACTATGGTCAGCTTGCCATCCGCGCCTTTCGCGACGGCGGTGCCGATTTCGGCGCGATGCATCTCTACACCCATGTCGGTCAGGCCTCCTTTCTCTCGGGAGATTGCGCGAGCGCGATTTCGGCCTATGACCAGCTGATCCGCGAAGCGCAGACCAATATCGGCCCCGGTAGCGACCTCGATGCCGTCGGCCAGGTGCTGAAGGCCGAACTTCTTTCCATCCGCGGCGATACGGAAGCGGCAGCGGAAACGCTGGGCTGGGCGTTGCCGCATCTTGAACGTCACGACACCTGGTTTGATCTTCTTGCCGCCGGCTTCATGGCTGAACAGCGGATCCTGCGCATGCGCGGGGACCATCTTGCCGCCCATGCGGCCATGGATCGCGTTCGCGCGGTTGCACGCCGCCGTGGCTTCGATAGGCTCATCCGCTTGGTCGATGGCGAGCGGGCCCTGCTTTTGTTGGCGTCGGGCGATCTGGCTCAGGCGATCCGCCATGCCGAGGCCAACGGCTTCGGCGCGCAGGCTGGGGCCTCGGATCGTGCCAATGCATTGTCAATCCATCTGCGTGGCGTGACCCCATCGCTCTTCTGGACACGCGCGTACCTGGCGCTCGGCGAACCTTCGAAGGCACGCGACGTTTTCAATCGGCTGATCACGCGCCAGGCTCAGCGCCCGCATACCCTGCGCGCCATTGAGCTCGAGCTCATCGAGATCGGGCTTCTCACAGCCGAGGGCCGTGCCGATCTGGCCGCGACCCGCCTTTCCGATCTCGTGTTGACGATGCCGCTTGCTGATTACCGCACGCTCCTCCATCTCGAGCACGCGGTGCGGCTCGCCGATCTTCGTGTGCTCGCCGATCATCCGGCCGTCGCGGATATTACCCGCAAGCGGCTCGAATCCTTGCTTGTGATCGCCGATGAGGCGCAGCAGGCATCGGCCGGCGAGGATATGTCCGGCTTTACCAGCCGCGAGCGCAAGGTGATGGAACTGCTGAGCGCCGGACTTTCCAACAAGGAAATCGGCCGCGCCCTTAAGCTCTCCGACAACACGATCAAGTTCCATCTGCGCAATATCTTCGCCAAGCTCAATGTCTCGACCCGGACTGCGGCAGTGTCCGTGGCGCGTGACAAAGGTATCCTAAGCCGTTAACCCACCCGAATGGGTAGGATATGGATTGCGGCTCGCCCACCCATCAGGAAGGCTATCGAGGTGATCAATTCATCCCTAATCTATGTTTTAATAACATAGCGTTGAGGGGTGCTTCGTGACCACTGTCGATCCCGTGACCCAGGAGATCATCGAAGGCAAGCTGACTGCAACCGTCGATGAGATGGGCGTGGTGATGGCCAGAACCTCGATGAGCCCGGTGATCTACGAGGTGCTCGATTTCGCCTGCGGTCTCCTGACGCACACCGGGGAACTGGTCGCGCAGATGAACGGCATCACGTTGTTCACCGGTACTTTCGGCACGCAGGTCAAATCGCTGATCGCACTCTATGGCGAGGATCTCGAAGACGGGGACATCCTGCTCACGAACGATCCCTATTCCGGCGGCACGCATGCCTGCGATTTTGCCATCGTCAAGCCGATCTTCTTCGATGGTCGGATTTTGGCTTATGCCATCAATGTTGCCCATTATCTCGATGTCGGCGGCTCGGTTCCCGGCTCGCTTGCGCCCAATGCCGTCTCGGTCTTTCAGGAAGGGCTGAGATTGCCCGGCGTCAAGGTGGTGCGTAGCGACCGCTTCTCCGGCGAAATCCTCCGCATCATCCGTGAAAACGTCCGCCTGCCCGACATTGCCATCGGCGATCTGACGGCACAGGTGGCAACTGTTCGGGTCGCTGCGCGCCGCATGGATGAACTTGCCCGGAAATATGGCGTCGATGTCGTCGAGGCCGCGTTCGATCATCTCCTGACGGTGAGCGAAAAGCAGGCGCGCGCCGCCATTGGCGCCTTGCCTGACGGGACCTATGAAGCCGAGGACATCATCGATGGGGATGGCGTGACCACCGATCCCATCGCAGTCAGGGTTGCGGTGACGATTGCGGGCGACCAACTGACCGCTGACTTCACCGGTTGCCCGCCGGCCGTTGCCGGTCCGATCAATTGTGCGGCGGGCGCGCTGCAATCGGCTGTGCGTACCATATTCAAGGCATTGGTGGCGCCGCAGGCCCCCTCCAACGAAGGCTGGTTTCGGCCGCTCACCGTCGTTGCGCCACGGGGATCGGTCTTCACGGCGGAAAAGCCGTCGCCGACCGGCTGGTATTACGAAGGCTCGGTCCATGCCTCCGAACTTGTGTGGAAGGCCCTTGCCGGGCTCATGCCGGAACGGTTTTCGGCGGGGTCCTATACCAGCCTCTGCGTCGTCTATCTCGCCGGCAAGGATGCGGGGGGCCAACCCTTCATCCATATCGAGCCGCAGCATGGCGGCTGGGGCGCGAGCGAGGATGCGGATGGTGCAAATGCCTTGATCGCCCTCACCGACGGCGATACCTACAATTACTCGGTCGAGGTCATCGAGGCGCGTTTCCCGCTGCTCGTGCGCCGCTATGCCCTCAATGTCGAGGGTGGCTCAGGCGCGGGCCGCCGTCGCGGCGGCTTCGGAGTCATCCGCGACTATGAAGTGCTCGAAGACGGCGCATCCGCCTATTGCAGCTTCGGGCGGACACAAACTCCCCCCTGGGGAGTTGAAGGAGGCGCACCCGGCACTCCCAATCTCCTGCAGGTGGAGGATCGCGACGGGCTGATACGCAATTTTGGCCGCGAGCCGGATATCGCGCTCAAGCGTGGCGATCTCGTGCGCATCATCACCGGCGGCGGCGGCGGCTGGGGCGAGGCAGGCGCTCGTGAGGCCGAGAGCGTCCGGCGCGATGTCGAGAACGGCTACATCACGAAGGAGGAGGCGAAAAGCCGGTACGGATTTGAAGAGAGGGTGGCGGTATGATCAGATTGGCGACGGATGTGGGAGGTACCTTTACCGACCTCGTCGGCTACGACGAGCGCACCGGCGAGGTTTTCACCGCCAAGAGCCTGACAACCATTCCCGATCAGTCCGAAGGGGTGCTCTCGGCCATCGAGCTTGCTGAACAGAAGGACGGGCTTTCCACCCGCGACGTGATCTTCTTCGCCCATGGCGGGACGACGGTCATCAATGCGATCACTGAGCGCAAGGGCGTCAAGACGGCGCTTGTGACGACAGCCGGTTTTCGCGATGTGCTGGAAATCGGCCGTGGAAATCGGCCCGATCTCTATAATCTGCATTTCAAGAGCCCGGAGCCCTTCGTGCCGCGCAGCCTGCGCTTCGAAGTCCGTGAGCGCCTGGATGCCAAGGGCCGGGTATTGACCCCGATCGTGCTTGACGATCTCGAGCCCATCATCCGCGAATGCCGCGCCCGTAATGTGGAGGCGGTGGCGGTCGTCTTCCTGCATAGCTACGTCAATCCCGAACACGAGATTCTTTGTGCCAGGGCACTGGCCGAAGCCCTGCCGGATGCGACCGTCTGCGCGAGCCATGAGGTTTCCCGTCAGTGGCGTGAGTATGAGCGCTCCAATACGACTGTGCTGAACGCCTATGTGCAGCCGATCATCAAGCGCTACTTCGCGCGCCTCGAAAGCGCATTGACCGAGCGCGATCTCACCTGCCCCTATTACGCCATGCAATCCAACGGAGGCATCTCGACATTCGATCAGGCGCAGATGAGCCCGTTGACGCTCGTCGAATCCGGCCCGGCCGGCGGGGTGGCTGGAGCGGCGCGCATCGGCGCGGTGCTTGGCGAATCGGAAATACTTTCGCTCGATGTCGGCGGTACGACGGCAAAATGCTCATTGATCCATGACAGCCGCCCGACGCTCGATAGCGAATACAAGCTCGAGCATACCCGCATTGCACCCGGCTACCCCGTGCAGGTGCCGGTCGTCGATATCGTCGAAATCGGCGCAGGCGGTGGCTCCATCGCCCGTATCGACGAGCGCGGCGCGCTTTGCGTGGGGCCGGAAAGCGCAGGCTCGATGCCTGGGCCCGCCTGTTACGGTCGGGGCGGAGATAAGCCGACCCTCTCCGATGCCCTGCTCACGCTTGGCATTTTCGATCCGGCAAGCTTTGCGGATGGGCAGATGCAGCTCGACAAGGACAAGGCGGTCGCGGCAATCGCAACCGTGGCTGAGCCGCTTGGGTTATCCGTGGAGGATGCAGCGCTCGCCATCGTCGAGATCGCCCACGCTTCGATGATCAATGCGCTCAAACTCGTGACGGTCCAACGCGGACATGATCCGCGCGACGCTGCCTTTGTGATTTCCGGCGGCGCCGGACCCGCGCTTGCCTCCCGCCTCGGGCGCGATCTCGGGGTGAAAGTGACGGTGGTGCCGCCGCATCCCGGCATCTTCTCGGCCTGGGGAATGCTGGCGGCCGAACCGCGCGCCGATTTCCGCGGTACCTGGTTCTCGCCCCTTGAACCGGAGGCGATCAATGAGCTGAAGCGCCGTTTCGATGGATTGAAGCGTGAGGCGGTCACCTACTTCGCCAAGGGCGCTGCGGCCGACATACGGTACACCTGCCGCGTCGAAGCCCGCTATCGTGGCCAGGAGCACGGCGTCTTCGCCCTGTTCGAACCCGGCGATGACACTGAAAGTTTTGCCGAGCGGTATCATGCCGCTCATGAGCGCGCTTATGCCTTCCGCCTTCCGGCCTCGGCGATCGAGATCACCATGATCCATCTTGAGGCGGTGTTGCGCGGCCCGGTCATCGCCATTCCGAAATTGAAGCCTGACGGCCGCTCGCTGGACGCTGCCTTAAAGGGCCAGCGAGAGGTCTATTTCGGCGGAGCGATCGGATGGACGCCTTGCCCGGTCTACGAGCGCACAAAATTGCCGTATCTGAAGAAGATCTCAGGCCCGCTCCTCGTCGAGGAACCGACCTCGACGTCGCTGGTGGTCGCCGGGCAGGAGCTCGAGGTGAGCGAGGAGGGCCTGCTCCTCATTCGTGAACGCGATGGGGGAGGTATCTGACGTGGCGATAGCGATCGGTCTTGACCATATCGTCAGAAGCTACGGTCCGGTTCGCGCCGTCGATGACGTGACGCTCGACGTGAACGCGGGGGAGTTTTTCACTCTGCTTGGCTCGTCGGGCTGCGGCAAGAGTTCGCTGTTGAAACTGATCGGTGGCTTCGACGAGCCGACATCAGGCCGTGTCCTTTTCGATGGCAAGGACATGGCCGGCGTCCCGGCCAATCGCCGGCCGGTCAACACCGTCTTCCAGTCGCTTGGGCTGTTTCCGCATATGAATGTCGCGCAGAATATCGGCTACGGGCTGAAATTGCGGGGGCTGTCCGGTTCTGCGCTGAAGACCAAGGTCGAGGGGGCTCTGGACCTTGTCGAACTTTCCGGTTTCGCGGATCGCGACGTCAATCTCCTTTCCGGCGGTCAGCGTCAGCGCGTGGCGCTTGCCCGCGCGCTTGTCATGGAGCCCGGCATCCTGTTGCTCGACGAGCCCCTGACCGGGCTTGACGAACGCTTGCGCCAACAGATGCGGGACGAATTCGGGCGGCTCCACAAGCGCACCGGCGCGACATTCATTCTCGTCACCCACAATCAGGATGAGGCGCTCAGCCTCTCGGATCGCATGGCGGTGATGCACAGCGGCCGCATCGAACAGGTCGACACGCCGGCACGCTTCTTCGAGGCTCCGGCCAATGCTTTCGTCGCACGTTTCGTCGGCATCGATACCTTGTTGAAGCCGGAGAGCATCTCGATTTCGGACAACCGGGCGGTGGTTGTCATCGCAGGTCAAAAACTGACCGCTACGTTTGCCGGGACCAAGCCCGCCGATGCCCTCGTGGCGATTCGACCAGACCGAATAGAACTTCTCGCGAGTGTTGAAAGCGAGCCCGATACAATTGAACTTAAAGTAGTAGAAAGCGTCTATCGCGGGCTCAGTCATGACGTTGCCCTTGCCTTCGCCGACAGCCAGCGCATGGTGGTGACGACAAGTGCGGATACCGCCCCCCCCATGCCGGGCGAGAGGGTGCGCGTGCGGCTGAAGCCGGGTGCAGCACTTCTGATTGACCGCTCCGGAACGCCGGCGCTGGCTGGAGGCGATGAGTAAAACCCAAATGGCTGAAATACTCAGAAAAAAGGGAAGGGAATAACACGATGAACAAAGGCAGTAATTCCGCCTCCTCCGCCTTGAGGAGCAATCTGCAACGCCGCGACATGCTGAAGCTCATGGGCGCGGGTGCGGCCGCGCTTTCCGTTGGTGGGCTCGGTGCCAACCGCGCCATGGCTGATGAGGCGTCGGTTGCATTCTGGGCCACCGCGACGCTCGACATCGGCGACAAATGGCAAGAATTTGCAAGCCAGAGTGGTGTTTCGCCCGAATTCACCGATAATGGCAACGATGTCGGTCCCGTCGTCGCCCGTCTTGCCGCCGGCAACGCCAACGATCTTTTCGATGTCGGTGGCTTTCAGGGCGGTGCCGAACGCGAGCTCGCCAAGCAGGGGCTGATAGCTCCGTGGGATCTCTCCAAGATCCCGAACTTTGCCGGCATCTGGCAGTGGGCGAAGGATATTCCGACACTGACCTACGAGGGCAAGCAATACGGCATTCCGACCGTGGTGAACGCCGACTCCATCATCTATCGCCCCGATAAGCTCGGCAAGGTCGACAGCTATGGCGTGATCTTCGATCCCAAGCTCAAGGGCCGGGTCGCCATGGAAGACGCCTGGATCAACAGCGCCATCTTCACCGCCATCTACCTCAAGGGTGCAGAAAACAAGCCGATCAAGGATCCCGGCAACCTTTCGGAATCCGAGCTCGGCCTCGTCATGGAATTCCTGATCAAGCACAAGAAGGACGGCCAGTTCCGCACCTTCTGGAACGGTTGGGAACAGGGCGTACAGCTGGTGGCCAACGAGGAAGTCGACGCGATGACCGGTTGGGAGCCGATCGTCTACGAGGGCCGCAAGCGCGGACTTCAGGTGGAATATGCCGCTCCGGTGGAAGGCTATGAAGGCTGGGGCAACAACACGGTGCTGCTCAAGGGTGCCGCGGGGCGCGGCAAGGCCGACGTTGCCCATAAGTTCGTCGATGGTCTGCTCGCCGGTCTCTACGGGTGCGAATTGGGCAAGGCGCGCGGCTACCTCGTGCCGACCGACAACAACCTTGCCTACGCCAAGGCCCATCCGGACGAATACAAGGCGGACGATGTGGCCAAGCTTGCCGACCATGTGAAGGCCAAGTTCTCCGGGAAGGTCTACTGGCAGAATTGCCGCCCGGACAATTTCCAACTCTACGAAGAATGGTGGCAGAAGCTGCGCAACGCCTGATGTGATGCGATGGACCGGGGCTGGCCTGTCTTTCCAAAGAGGACGACCGGCCCCGAGCCGACGGGGATCAACGCCGATGGATGCTCTTAGAAGCGGACCGAGGATATGAAGACACCGAGTCTATTGCTGGCAGCGCCGCTCGCAGCCATCCTTGTGCTTGGCCTTGCACCACTGATCCTGGTCGTGGTCTGGAGCTTCTGTGCCTGGGATTCCGCAACCTATTGGATCAAGCCGGAATTCAGCGTTGCCGCTTATGGCTCTATTCTGGAGGCGGGGCGCTGGAGTGTATTCCTCTCCACGCTCGGGAAGGCGTTTTTGACGGCCAGCATTTGCCTTGTGATCGCCTACCCCACTGCCTATGCGATGTATTTCCTCGCCGGGCCAAGGCTGTCAATTGCGCTCGCGGCGCTTCTGACGATCCCGTTCTTCACCTCCTATCTCATTCGCTCCTTCTCCTGGCGGCTCCTGCTTGGCCGCACCGGCGTCATCAATACGCTCCTTCAGCAGGTTGGGGTAACGGATGCGCCGCTCGACTGGCTGCTGTTCAGCGACTTCGCCGTGATTGTCGGGCTGATCGCGTCCTATCTGCCGTTTGCGGCCTTCCCCATCCTGCTCTCCATGCGCCGCGTCGATCCGGTTGCGATGGTGGCGGCGAGGGACCTCGGCGCCGGCTTCTGGACCATGGCGCGCACGGTGTTGCTGCCGCTGACCTATTCCGGCGTCTTTGCTGGATTTCTGTTTGTTTTTGTCATGGTCGCGGGCTCTTCGACCGAGGTGCAGATGCTCGGTGGCGCCGGTGCTTCCATCGTCTCGGTCATGATCAATGATGTGATGCGCGTCGCCAATTTCCCGCTCGCCTTCGCTATCTCGACACTCATGCTGGTCGTCGTCTTCGGGCTGGTCCTGATCGGGGACGCCATATTCGGCTTGGCGTCGCTGTTTGAGGATCGCGGCCAATGATCGTCAGGGAAGGAACGACTCCTCGCATCGTCATCTGGGCGCTGACCGTGGTCGGCCTTGCGGTGATCTATGCCCCGCCGCTCTATCTGCTTGGCGTCTCGTTCAATCCGTCGCTGCAGCCGGGATTGCCGCGTCTCTCCGATGTAACCTTGAAGTGGTACGAAGCGCTCGGTTCGGAGCATGCGCTCATCGCCGCGCTCGGCCAATCGCTCATCATCGCACTTGCGACGGCGGTCATCGCGACGGCCCTGTCGCTGGCCGCAGCACTTGCTTACCGCCAGCTTCATCGTGGCCGCACCGCATGGTTTCTGACGGTGCTTTTGCCGATGTTCGTGCCGGGTGTCATACAGGGACTGGCGCTTTCGACGGTCCTCAGCCGGGCCGGCGTGAAAGCATCGGCATTGACTGTGATCGCCGGCCATCTGCTCTGGGCGATGCCGTTCGCCTTCATCGTCATTCTGACGAGCTTCGCCGCCGTCAAGCGCACCTATCTGATGGCGGCGGATGATCTCGGCGCAAGCCGTTTCCGGCAATTCTACGATATCACCCTGCCGCTTGTCCGACCGGGTCTCATAAGCGCGTTCATCTTTTCGTTCCTGCTGTCGCTCAACGAGTTTACACGCGCCTTCTATCTCGCAGGCCGACAAAACACGCTGCCGGTTGTGCTGTTCGGCAAGATGAATGCTGGCGCCTCCCCGACGATTTACGCGATGTCGGGCGCCATTTTCCTGGTTTCAAGTGCTTGCGTGGTGGTTGTGGCACTGCGTTCGCTGTTCATGCAACGCCGTACTGGCTGATCAATATGTAGAGACAACTGACCGCCTAATTCGTCGGTCCCCAGTCCTCCATGAATAGGAGTATAAGGATGGAATACAAGTCAAAGCTGATGACGCTCATCGAAGCAGGCAAGCGGGAAGAGGCATTTGAGCTGGTCGAACGGCTGAAGGCGGCGGCCCAGCCGCTGCCAACCGCGATCAAGGTCGATCGGACGGGCGCCGTAACGTTCTACAAAGGAGATCGTCGCTTCGTGAAGAACGCCCAGGGCAAGTGGGAACTGGCACCGAAGAAGAAATAGGAAGAATGCGGTGCCGACGCATGTATGGAGGAGGCACACAGGGCCAATCAGCTATCCTCCAATATGGTCACCGGTCGGTCCCATTGGATGAGCACGACGCAGCCCGTATCGCTCCAAACCGAATGCTCGGTACCCGCAGCATTCACGATATAGCAGCCCCTGGCATAATCGCCGGCTTCATCCGATTGTATGCCTTCGAGCACGAGAATGGTTTCAAGCCCTTCATGCCTGTGGCGGGGCACGGAAGCGCCGGCTTCGTATTTCAAAAGGGCGATGCCGGGCTGGTCTCCTTCGAAAGGCTGGATCCAATGAATGGTGACGTCCTCGCGAAAGGGACCAAAGGCCAGATCCTTCCAGCCACCCGTCGTCAGGGTTTCGCGCGTCGTCCTAGGCATGATTGATGGTCTCCAGAATGTCATCGACATGCGCTGTCCAGCCGACGATCGCGCCTTGTGCGCGGATCATCGCGATGGTGGCGGCCTTGAACTCAGGGAAATAGCTTTCGGTGGCCTCTTCGGCGAGCAGGCATTCATAGCCGCGGTCGTTCGCCTCGCGCATGGTGGTCTGGACGCAGACCTCTGTCGTCACTCCCGCAAAGACGAGCTGCCGTATGCCCCTATCCCCAAGGATATCGCCGAGTTCGGTCGCGTAGAAAGCACCCTTGCCCGGCTTTTCGATGACGGTCTCGCCGTCGATCGGTGCGAGCTCGGGCAGGATCGCGGTGCCGGGTTCGCCGACAATAAGAATGCGCCCCATCGGGCCTTCGTCACCGATCCTGAGCGTGGGATTGCCACGGTTTCGTTTGGCAGCGGGCAGATCCGAAAGGTCTGGCCTGTGGCATTCCATCGTATGGATGACCGGCAGGCCGGCCTTGCGGAAGCCTTCGATCAGCCGCTTCACATCCGGGACGATCCTGGTGATGCGGCTGACATCATTGCCAAGACTTGCTCCGAAGCCGCCCGGCTCGGCGAAATCGCGCTGCATGTCGATGACTACAAGCGCGACAGCATCGCGTTGCAGGGGGAAGGCGAAGGGTTGGGCGGGGATCTCTCTCATCAGTGATGCCCCGCCATATGTGCGCCGATCACCGAAATATCGGCGCTTCGCGCCGCGGTCTCATAGACGAGCTTGCCCTCGGAGATCACCATGATCCGGTCGGACATTTCCATCAGCTCATCCAGATCCTCCGACAGCAGCAACACGGCAGCCCCCGCATTGCGGGCGCGCATGATACGGGCCCGGATTTCGGCGACGGCGGAAAAGTCGAGGCCGAAGCAGGGGTTGGAGACGATCAGGAGATCGACCTCACCCGTCAGCTCCCGCGCCAGCACGGCGCGCTGGACATTGCCGCCGGACAGGGCCGCGATCGGCGAGGACTGCGAAGCCGTCTTGACCTTGAAATCGGCTATGAGCGCAGTTGCGCCCTTCCTGATCTTCTTCCTGTTGAGCCAGATCGCATCCGCACCGCTCTCCTTGAGATCGAAGGTCCGAAAGGCCAGATTTTCGCTGACGCTCATGCGCGGCGCGCAGGCATTCTGCAACGGCTCCTCGGGAATGAAGCGGACATTGTTGCGGCGTGTCTCCGGTCGCGTGGCACCATAGGCGGCCCCCTTGACGGTGACGGAGCCCGCTTGTGTCGGCCGCTGACCGGCAAGGATCTCGGTGAGCTCCTTCTGGCCATTGCCGGATATGCCCGCAATGCCGACGATCTCGCCGGCATGCACCGTCAGGCTGTCGATCTCTATGGTCTTCAGGCCGGAGCGGTCCGGGGCCTTGACCTGTTCGATGCGCAGCACCGGCTTCGCCGCTTCGGTCACGGGGATGCGGGTGTCGAGTTCGGCGAGCTTGACGTCCCCGATCATCATCGCGGCCATCTCTGCTGTTGATAATTCCCCCACCTTGCCACCGCCGATCAACTTGCCGCGGCGCAGGATCGATACCGCGTCGGCGAACTTGGTCACCTCGTGGAATTTGTGGGAAATCATCAATACGGTAAGCTCGCCGCGCTCGGTCATGCCACGCACCAGACCGAGCATCTCGTCGGGTTCGGCCGGCGTCAGCACCGAGGTCGGCTCGTCGAGAACGAGGAAGCTGCGGCCGAGATAGAGCTGCTTGACGATCTCCAGCTTCTGCTTTTCGCCGGCGGCCAGTTGGCTGACAGGCCGGTCCAGCGGAATCTGAAAGGGCATGCGCTCCATGAACGCGGCGAGCGCCTTGCGCTCCCTGGGCCAGTTGATGACGGCGGGCACTTCCGTGCGGCTGATGACGAGGTTTTCGGCGCCCGTCAGCGACGGCACAAGCGTAAAATGCTGATAGACCATGCCGAGCCCATAGGCGGCGGCATCCTTTGGCGAGGTGATCGTCACTTCGCGACCGTCGACCGACAGCGAGCCGGATGTCTGCTGGTAGAAGCCCATGATGCATTTGACCAGGGTCGATTTGCCCGCGCCGTTTTCGCCGAGCAGGGCGTGGAAGCTGCCGGCCGGAATGCTGACCGACACATGGTCGAGCGCGGTAAAGCTGCCGAAGCGCATGGTCATATCAAGCGTTTCGATGCCGACGGCTTTGCCCGCTTGAGGCAGGGGCGTGTCGCGGATGACGCTCATGGCAGCTGGCTCACGAGGGACGTAGAATTGGAGACAGAGCCGAAGACGCCGCCCTGCATCTTCACCATCTTGATGGCGGCCAGATGATTGCCGTAGTCGGTCGCGCCGCAGCAGTCTTCGAGGAGCAGGCATTCGAAGCCGCGGTCGTTGGCCTCGCGCATGGTGGTATGGACGCAGACATCGGTGGTGATGCCGGTCAGGATGATGTTTTCGATGCGCTTCTGATTGAGGATGAGTTCCAGATCGGTGGCGCAGAACGAACCCTTGCCCGGCTTGTCGATGATCGTCTCGCCCTCGATCGGCTTCAGCTCATCGATGATATCCCAGCCCGGTTCGCCACGCACGAGGATGCGGCCGCAGGGGCCGGGATCGCCGATCCCGGCATTGATGCGCTGCGACCGCCACCGCTTGTTGGCCGGAAGGTCGGCAAGATCCGGGCGATGGCCCTCGCGGGTGTGAATGATGTGATAGCCCTTGGCGCGCATGGCGGCCAAAACTCTCTTGATCGGCTCGATCGGCGCGCGCACCAGCGACAGATCGTAGCCCATGTGGTCGACATAGCCGCCCGGCCCACAGAAATCCGTCTGCATGTCGATGATGATGAGGGCGGTATTGTCGGGTCGCAAGGCGCCGTTATAGGGCCAAACATAGGGGTCGGCATCGATATAGTTCAGCGTCTGGTCTGCGGTGGCGGTCGCGGGATGGTTCATGGCTGATCTCCCTATTTGGTGAGCGAGAGTGCGCCGGGAGCGCCGGCAAGCGCGCGCGTGGGCGAGGAAGTGATGATCATGATGACGAGCGTGAGCACGTAGGGAGCGGCGTAGAAAAGATAATATCCCTGGGTCACGCCGACTGATTGCAGGGCCGGACCGAGTGCGCCGGCGCCACCGAACAGAAGTGCCGCGACGAAACAGCCGATCGGGTTCCAGCGGGCGAAGATCACCAGCGCCACGGCCATCAGGCCCTGGCCCGACGAGATGCGCTCGTTCCAGGAGCCCGGATAGTAGAGCGAGAGATAGGCGCCGCCGATTGCCGCCAGCGAACCGCCGACGGCCGTTGCCAGCAGCCGGACGCGGTCGGGATTGATGCCCATGGCGCGCGCCGCATCCGTGCTGTCGCCGACGACGCGCAGCACGAGGCCGATCCGGGTGTTCTTCAGCGCCCACCATAAGCCGACGGCAAGCACTGCCCCGAGGATGAAGAGGATATTGATGTTGAGCGCGGCCTCTACCGGCGGCAGGCTCGACCAGAAGCCGAAGGGGATTGCCGGCAGATGCGGCGCGACGGGCTGGATGAAGGGCTTGCCGAGAAAGAAGGCAAGGCCGAGACCGAACTGCATCATCGCGATGCCGATGGCGATGTCATTGACTTTCGGCCACTTGCATATCCAGCCGTGCACTGCGCCGAAGACCGCGCCGGTCGCCATGGCAGCCAGAACGCCGAGCCAGGCTGAACCGCTGAGGACCGCGATGGCATAGGCGGTCATGGCGCCGAAGACGAGCGTGCCTTCGAGCCCAAGATTGATGCGACCGGAGCGCTCGGTGATCGTCTCGCCGAGGCTGACGAAGATGAAGGGGGTCGACACGCGGATTGCGCCGGCGAAGATGGCAAGGGGCACGCCCCAAAGACCGATGGCAGTGTCGTCCATCATGCGCTCCTTTTCCAGAGGTCGGGATTGAAGATCTTGAAACGGCCGTAGAAGGTTTCGCAAAACAGAATGACGATGAAGAGCGTGCCCTGCAGGACCAGAACAGTCGCGTCGGGCAGGCCCATGCGGCGCTGGATGAGCCCGCCGGAGGCATCGATGCCGCCGAGCAAAATGGCGACCGGGATGATCGCCAGCGGATTGTGCCGGGCGAGGAAGGCGACGAGGATGCCGGTGTAGCCGTAGCCGGCGGCGAGCGACGCATTGGCGCTGCCCTGGACGGCGGCGACCTCGATCATGCCGGCCAGACCCGCGAAGCTGCCGGCGATCGCCGTGAAACCGGCGATGAGGCGGCCGACGGGCAAGCCCTGGATCTGCGCGGCCCGGACATTGCCGCCGGCGATGCGTGCGGCAAATCCATAGCTGGTCATCTCGATGAGGATCCAGGAGAGGATGCAGGCGACGATGCCGATGACGAGACCCCAATGCACATCCATGCCCGGAATGTTGCCGAGCATATAGTCGTGCGGCAGCGGTTTGGTGGAGGGTTTGTTGAGGCTTGCCGGATCGCGCAGGGTCCCTTCGACGAATTGGTTCATCAGGGCGATGGCGATATAGGCGAGCAGAAGCGACGAAATGGTTTCGTTGACGCCGCGATAGTGGCGCAGGAAGCCGGAAAGACCGATCCAGATGCCGCCGATCACCATGGCGGCCAGCGCCATGAGGAGGAGGGTGACGATTGGCGGCAGCAGGCCGACGATCGGCAGCGCGATCGCCGCCGCCGCCACGCCGCCGAGAACGACTGCACCCTCACCGCCGATGATGACGAGACCGAGCCTTGCCGGCAGTGCGACGCAAAGCGCCGTGAGCAGCAGGGGAGAGGCGCGGCTCAGGCTGTTCTGGATGGAAAACCAGCTGCCGAAACCGCCGGTATACATGAAGCGATAGAGGTCGGCCGGCGATTTGCCGACCGAAAGGATGAACAGGGAGAAGAGCGCCGTGCCTGCCAATATGGCGCCAAGCGTGATTGCCACCGGCTCTGCTTTTCGCGCGAGCCACTCGAGCGCCGGGCGCAGAAGAGCCTGCCTTTCGGCCGGAATGGACAGGGTGCGGTCGTCAATTTCTGCCGTCATGACGCTTCTCCCGTTGTGATCAGGCGGTCGATCCGACGACACCCTCGACCAGATAGCTCATGCTCTCGAGCTCGATCGCATCTTCGGCGTAGCTCTTGTCCGCGGTGATGACGACATTGCCCTTGTTGTCCTTGAGCGCACCCTTGAAGACCGAGAAGCTGCCGGCCATCATCTGAGCGAGCGTCGCCTCGAACTTCTTACGGGATTCATCGGAAACGCCCGGGCCGAGCGGGCTCATCTTGACGAAGCCGTCCTTCAGGCCGCCGCGCACGAAATTGCCGAGCTTTTCGCCGGCCTGCGCCTTCTTGACGAAATCCGAATAGACATTGCCCCAGGCCCATTCGGCGCCGGTCAGGTATTTCGCCGGCGCAAGCGGGCTCTGATTTGCATGATAGCCGCAGACGAAAGCGCCGCGTCCGGAGGCTGTCTCGACAACCACCTTCGGACTGTCGACGTGGCAGGTGATGACATCCGCGCCCTGGTCGATGAGCGCATTGGTGGCCTCGGCTTCCTTGACGGCCAGCGACCATTCGCCCGTGAAGATCACCTGGCAGGTGATGGCGGGATCGACCGAGCGGGCGCCGAGAAGGAACGCGTTGATGTTCTGCAGAACCTGCGGGATGGGTTTGGCGGCCACGAAGCCGATCTTCTTGCTTTTGGTTGCATAGCCGGCCGCGACGCCGTTCAGATACTGGCCCTGGAAGATGTAGCCGAAATAGGAGCCGGTATTCGCCGGATGCTTGCCGGCCTGCCAGAGGCCGCCGCAATGGCGGAACTGCACCTCCGGATATTTGGCGGCCATCGCGAGCATATGCGGATCGAAATAGCCGAAGGAGGTCGGAAACAGCAGCGCCGCTCCATCGAGATTGATCATCGATTCCATCGTTTTCTGCACGTCGACGGTCTCGGGAACGTTCTCCTCCTCGACAACAGTCACTCCGGCGAGCTTCTTGACGGCGGCCGCGCCCTCGGCATGGGACTGGTTGTAGCCATAGTCGTCCTTGGGGCCGACATAGATGAAGCCGACGGTGAGCGCGCTCTGGGCAAAGGCGCGGGAGGACAGGAGGCCCGGCACGGCGCCGACGAGAGCGCCGGCTGCGGAGGTGCGGAGAAAATTGCGGCGATTCATGGAAAGGAGGCTGGTCATGGGCATGCTCCTTAGGGCGGTAGCCGGTTCGTAAAAAGGGTTACGAAAAAGTGTATGCAATCACCATGCCAGATTTTAAAATATTGATTTTTATGACATAAATTCCTGCAGCAAAAAGGCGTGCGAAAAGTGTATGCAGATTTCTGCTGCAAAATAGGCTTTCCGGAAAGTGATGCTCTTTTTTTAATCTTTAGAAAGAGAGACTAAGCCGATATCCCGCTTCTCTAGCGGCAGAAAGCGTATAAATACTATTTAAAAACATATGTTTAACTCAACAATTGACTTTGAGGACCGCTGGCATAAATCTGTATGCAAGAATTGGAAGGCAGATTCGTCCCCTTGAAGCAAGTCAAGCGCAGAGAAGTGATCAGAGCCGGAACGACCGTCGAGCAGATGGTGCGTTCCATTGCGGATATGATTGTAACGGGCGTGCTTCTGCCGGGGGAGAAGCTCGACGAAATATCGTTGGCAGGCCGTTTCGAGGTGTCGCGCACGCCGGTGCGGGAAGCCTTGCGGGAGCTTGGCGCCATGGGCCTGGTCGGACGGGAGCCGAACCGCAGCGCCGTGGTGACGAATGTCAGTGGCACCTATCTGCATTCGATGTTCGAGGCGATGGCGGAGCTTGAGGCGATCTGCGCGCGCCTGTCCGCCGAGCGGATGACGGTTGATGAGCGCCGCACACTGGAGCTCGATCACCGTGCGTCGGCGCGGCTCGTGCGTACCGGCGCCGAGGAGGACTACGCCACCTACAATACCGAGTTCCACAGCCAGCTCTATCGCGGCGCTCACAACGATCATATTTTCGAGCTGGTAACGCAGACCCGCGCCAGGCTCGCACCTTTCCGTCGTGCCCAGTTTCGTCTGCCGGGCCGCCTTGCCAAATCCTTCAGCGAGCATGATGTCATCGTGACCGCAATCATGCGTGCGGATGCTGCAGCTGCCAGCCAGGCCGCTTATTCGCATGTCGCCATCGTCAGCGACGCCAGCATCGTTTTTGCCGGAGACTGATAGTTTCTTCGTGTCTCGGCCGCTCTTGCGGTCACAGTCGTGCCGTTAGCTCTGCTTTCCCACACAATCGATATGGCCGGACCGCCGCCCGGTCGTCCCGCGCCTGGCGATCCGTCGCAACACCGCATCTTTGGGATTCCATGTTGACAGATCTCAACGACAGCGCGAGGAGATTCAGCATTGGGCCTACTGCAGGCAAGCGTGTATCGGGAGCGAAGCCGCCCGCAATGTCAGCAAATCTCCCGGCCGTCGAACATATTGTGACGAACGCGAACGAGACCTTCCTGTGGCGTGCGGACGATTATCCCTGGGAGCGAAACGCCTGGAACTATCACCCCGAAATCGAAATTCATCTTTCTGGAATTGCTGTCCTCTTCCGCTGAGTTCGAAGTACGGCAACGAAGTCCGTACTTTCGTCAAGGCGGCAGGCAGCCCGAAGGAGGGGGATCTCGTTCGGTTTTCACTTGCCGAGCCCCGGATCCACCTGCTTGAGGCAGGCACAGGGATGACGTCACGCCGGGACGAACAGGGTTCGGCTCGACCCGATCTGTGGCATGCAAAGAGGCGGCGCGATCGGCCCTTTGCCGCCTATTGACCCTGCTTCAGCCGATGCCGATGGGCCGTCTGCTTGGCGCGATTGCCGCACATGGCCATGCTGCACCAACGCCTGCGGTGGCCGCGCGTATGGTCGGCGAAGAGCAGGGTGCAGGCATGCCCCTCGCAGGCCTTCACGTCTGAAAAATCCTCCGTGCAGACGAAGCGCCCGAGCGCTTCGCCGATCGGCAGAAGCAGCGCCTCCGGCGAGCGCCACTTGCGCATCGACTGAAAATCAAGGCCACCGCCTTCGCCCGGCTGTTTTGCCGTGATCCGGCTGAAGCCTTCGTCACGCTCCAGCAAGCGGTTCAGCGGCTCAAGTTCGTCCAGCGCTGCGGCTGTCAGCGGCCGCCCCCTATGTGCGTGCACGAAGGTTCTGAACCACTCGCGCAGGCTCCTTGCCTGATCGGCGATCTTGTCGAGTTCGCCCGGCAGGGCTTGGCTGCGTATCACCTCCAGCGTCTCGCGCGGCACCAGCCCCGCCTGCTCCAGCCAGCGAAGCAGGCCTTCGCCGTCCTCGATCCAGTCGACCTGGACATCGAGGGGTGTCGCCACTGAATTCAGAAAATCCAGCCCCAGCGTGTCGCCGACGAAAATGGCCGGAGAGTGGTTGTCCATTGCGGCTCCTGTTTTGGTGGCCGGGCATGGACGCCAGGCTGCCTCTCGAAAACATGAATAGCATATAACCTGCTAAAAGGCTCTTGACAAGTTACGCATGTCGAGCGTAACCCCATTGGAGCATCTTAAATGGTTACTCAATTTCAGGTCATAGGGAGAAGGCCGATGTCACCGCAGAAGATATCCTTGCAGAATGTCGATATTGTTCTCGTCCACGGTGCGTGGGGCGATGGTTCGGGTTGGGCAAAGGTCATTGCTCCGCTTTCGGCCAGCGGTTTTGCGGTGACTGCCGCCCCGCTGCCGCTGACCTCGTTTGCTGATGATATCGCCGCCCTGGAGCGCGCCTTGGAGCGTGTGACGGCTCCGGTCGTTCTGGTCGGCCACGCCTATGCCGGAGCGGTCATCGCCAGCGTGCGGAGCGAGAAGGTCAAGGCGCTGGTCTATGTTGCCGCGCTTGCACCGGAGGAGGGCGAGACTGTGGCCGATGTGTTTTATCGCGGCGAACCTCATCCGCAGGCGCCGAAGCTGGCGCCCGATAGCCACGGCTTCATCTACCTTCCCCATGAGGCCTTTGCAGCGGCCTATGCCCAGAATGCGAGGGGCGAGGAACTGGCCGTCCTCGCCGCCGCCCAGCGGCCGATATCGCCCGCCTGCATTACCGTTCCTGTGCCGCGCCCGCTCTGGAAGGGCCGTCCGGCCTGGTTCCTGATCGCCGAAGAGGATCGAATGATCAGCGCTGCCAATCAACACTTCATGGCCGAGCGCATGCAGGCCACGCAGCGCTCGTTTCCGGTCGATCATACGCCGATGACGACAGCACCCGAGGCTGTCGTCGAGGTCATCCGCGATGCTGCCGCCGCAGTGGCCGGCGCGTGAACGCGGGAAAAGTAACCGGTAAAAATTGAATTAGAAGGTTAACGAAAGGACCTTGTCATGACCAACGTCAGCTATCGCACCATCAACGTCGACGGCGTCAAAGTCTTCTACCGCGAGGCGGGTTCGCCTGATAAGCCGAAGCTCCTGCTGCTGCACGGCTTCCCGAGCTCCGGCCACATGTTCCGCGATCTCATCCCCCTGCTCGCCGATCGCTATCACATCATCGCGCCGGACCTTCCAGGTTTCGGCCAGTCCGACCTGCCGGGACGTGGCCACAGCTTCGACAGCATCGCCGAAACAATCGATCGCTTTACCGAGATCGTCGGTTTCGATCGCTATGCCGTCTATGTCTTCGACTACGGCGCGCCGACCGGTTTCCGCTTGGCGGTAAAGCATCCGGAGCGGATTACGGCGATCATTTCGCAGAACGGCAATGCCTATGAAGAGGGCCTGAGCGAAGGCTGGAACCCGATCCAGGCCTATTGGCAGGATGCGTCGGAAGAAAATCGCAATGCGCTGAAGCCTTTCCTCGAACCGGAATCGATAGCGTGGCAGTACACGCATGGTGCCCCGGATATCGCCAAGGTCTCTCCTGACGGCTATTCACTCGACAGTTTCTATATGACGCGGCCGGGTGCGGTGGATGTGCAGCTCGATCTCTTCGGCGACTACAAGAGCAATGTGGCACTCTATCCCGCCTTTCAGACCTATTTCCGCACCCACAAGCCACGTTTCCTGGCGGTCTGGGGCCAGAACGATCCGTTCTTCCTGCCGCCTGGAGCGGAAGCCTTCCGCCGGGATATTCCGGACGCCACCGTCAAATTCTTCGACACCGGCCACTTCGCGCTCGAAACCCATGCGGTCGAGATTGCCGCCGCTATCCGCGATTTCCTCGGCTGAGATCTGAACGATCACCCGCCGGCGCGCTGCCGGCGGGTGATCGCGTGCGTCCAGCCTTCGTTTATAGGGAACGATGATATGTCTCATTCAGTCGCTATCATCACGGACGCCAGCCAGGGCATTGGCCAGGCAAGCGCCGTCCGCCTCGGGAAAGACTTTTCCGCGCTGGTGCTTGTCGCGCATACGGCCAAAGCCGTCATGACCGGTCGGCGCCGGTCCTATCTCGAGCATTGAGCGCCTTTGCACGCTGTCACCCTTGAGGAGGCAACCACCCGGTTTCCGCAGGAGGCGGGCATCGCTCGTTATGGCGAACTAGAGGAGATTGCCGAACTGATGGCCTTTCTGGTCTCGCCGGCTGCGCGTTGGATGACCAGCTTGACCTTGCACATGGATGGCGGCGAGGTGAAGTCCATCTGAAGACCGATCGCCGCTTGGCGTCAGCGCGCTTTGTAGCTGACCGAAATCTTTGCACCTGCCAAAGCGGTCCGGGCCAGTTGTGTGGCGTCGAGACCGAGCGAGCCGATTTGCAAGGGTTTGTCGAAGGCGAGATCGAGGGTAAAGAAGCCCGTCGGATGCGGCAGATCCTGCACGAAGCGAAGTAGGGCCTTTTTTGATTCCGCGTCGATCTGGTTGTCCGGAAGAATCTGTAGGGCCGCCACGGCGTTGCCGCGCAATTGGTTGATGCCCTGCTCGGGATCGTCCGCGCCCGTCAGCTGCTGTTGAAATGCGGCAAGCGACGGGACGGCCATTCCCTCGAACAGACCCTGATTATCGAGCCGGAAGCGCAGATGCGTCAGGCCGACAGAACCGCCTTGGGTCAATGTCTGCACATTCGTGTCTTTGGGCAGGGTGAGCTCAGCCGATAGGGACGCTTTGCCGAGGCGTAGATTGGTGAGGTCCAACTCCTGAATGTCCAGATAGCCGTCCTTGGGGTCGAAGCGAAATGCGCCCGAAATATCCATCGGCCATTGCTGGGCCGTGGCGATGTAGTTGGCAAGCGCATTGTCCAACAGCGGTGTAAAGCGCATGCCTTCGACGGAGAATCGTCCCCAGGTGGGAACATGGTTGGGCTTGCTGGCGATGGTCTTGAGGAAGGCGACAAGGTCGTCGCCCTTCAATTCCGCGCGATCGAAAGTCCATCCCATTCTGTTGCCGGACTTGAAAAGTCCGTTTGTCACCGCACAGCCATCGTGCAGTTCGGAGATGGCAAAGCCATCCCTATGTTGGACGACTGCGCTGCTGTCGACAAGCTCGGCACATGGGGTTCCGGCCGCCGCAGCGGAAAGAGGGGCGAAAGAGAAGAGGAGAGGCAACAGCAGGAAGGAGCGCATCTTTACGGTTCTCTGATTGAGGAGATCGGCAAATACAAAGTCGCGCCATGTTCTCGGCCGTGCTGCTTATGTCAAGCGATGTAGCTTCCTCCTCATGGTATTCCTCCGGCCGGCAGCCGTGTCCTAAGGTTCCAGGACACGGGGTCTTTGCCTTGCCTATGCGGCGGCGCGGTCGGTCATAGACCTGCGGCGCAACGCCGCCTTCAAAATCGCCGGCGGATTGTAGTTCGCCTCAAGCGGCCCGATATCGGTGCCGGGTGGGACGATCGCGTCGATCTGATCAAGGATCTCGTCGGTCAATCGGACCTCGGAGGCCGCGAGCAGATCGTCGAAGTGCTCCATCTTGCGAGGACCGATTATTGCGGATGTGACGCCGGGATGTGCCATCACGAAACCCAAGGCCATATGCGCCAGCGGCAGCCCTGCTTCCTGCGCCAGGGGAATAAGCTGCTCGACCGCGTCCAGCCTGCGTTCGTCGGACATCTGCTTCGGAAAACGTCTGGCGCGTCCGCTATCGGGCTGTGGTTCGCCCTTGCGGTAGCGGCCGGTGAGCATGCCCATCGCCAGCGGGCTCCAGACCATCGCACCCATTCCGTAGCGCTCACAGGCAGGCAGTACCTCGCGTTCGATGCCGCGGTTCAGGATGGAATAGGGCGGCTGTTCGGTGCGGAAGCGCGCCAGCCCGCGCCGTTCCGCGATCCACTGCGCTTCGATGATCTCCGAGACCGGGAATGTCGAAGAGCCGATGGCGCGCACTTTCCCCGCCCGCATCAGGTCGGTGAGGGCGGAAAGGGTTTCCTCGATGTCGGTATCCGGTGCCGGCCGATGGATCTGGAAGAGGTCGATGTGGTCGGTCTGCAACCGGCGCAAGGAGTCCTCCACGGCGCGCATGAGCCAGCGCCGCGAATTGCCCTGTTGGTTAGGATCGTCACCCATCGGGATATGCGCCTTCGTGGCCAGCACGATATTATCGCGCCTGCCCTTGAGCGCCTTGCCCACGATCTCTTCCGATTCACCTCGGCTATACGCATCGGCGGTGTCGATGAAGTTGATGCCTGCATCCAGGGCCTTGTGGATGATCCGGATGCCTTCGTCGTGATCGGGATTGCCGGCGGCGCCGAACATCATCGCGCCGAGGCAATAAGGGCTGACTTTGATGCCGGTTTTTCCCAGCGTGCGATATTGCATGGTCTATTCCTTCTTCTGTTCAGTGATCCGGGGCGGTGCCCACCTGCTGCGTCAAATTTCCCGCGCGCGCATCACCAAGGGAGCGGGCCTTCCGCGCTCGTAAACGTGCCCGTCGGGCCGTTCACGTCGAGGGCGACGCGCACGGGGTTGCGGGCACCCTGTTCGACCGTCTCGATGCCCTCGAAGTTGTTGAGGGCGGTTGCGGTGAAGCCCGGACCTGCGGCATTGACCTTGATGTTTGTCGATTCGAGTTCAATCGCGAAGGAAAGCGTGATCGCATTGAGGGCAGTCTTCGATGCGGCGTAGACGACGCCGAATCCCGAGCGATAGGGAAAGTTCGGGTCAGCGTTCAACGTCAGCGAGCCGACGCCGCTCGTTACATTGACGATGCGCCCTGCAGGTGCTTCACGCAGCAAAGGAAGTATCGCCTGTGTGACGGCAATGACCCCGAACACATTCGTCTCGAAAACAGCGCGCACCTCGTCGAGTGACGCAACGCTGGCGCGGCTCGACTGCAGTATCTCGGCGAGCGATCTGCCCGGCCTTCCCGCATGCGAGATGGCCGCGTTGTTGACAAGCAGGTCAAGGCGGCCAAGCTCGATCCGGATGCGCTCCGCTACTGCGGCGATGGAGGCCTGATCGGTGACATCGAGCTGGAGGGCACGGGCATCCGCTCCGATGCTTTTGGCTGCCTCTTCACCACGCTCGAGGTTTCGCGATCCGACGAGCACAGTGTAGCCGTTAGCCGCGAGTTCCCTGGCGATTTGAAGACCGATCCCTTGGTTGGCCCCGGTGACGAGGGCGACGGGTTTGTCCTGCACAATCATTCTCCTTTGGCGCAGCGATCTGTGGCAAGCGCCACTGTCCTGTGTTAGAAAGATAAACGGAACGCTATTCCGGTTTATACGGAACAATGTTCCGTTTAGCAAATGGAAAAATGCATGAGCGATAAAATCGACGAGCGGGATGATGTCGGGGAGCCAACGGGCTCGACAGATCGGCGCGTACGCGCTGACGCCCAGCGCAATCTCGACGGGCTGCTGCGGGCGGCCATGGCGGTGTTCGCAGCTTCCGGGGTGGACGCTCCCGTGCGTGAAATCGCAAAGACTGCCGGCGTCGGCGTCGGCACGGTCTATCGCCACTTTCCGCAGCGCTCCGACCTCATCAAGGCGGTCTTCCGTCGCGAGATCGATGCCTGTGCGGACGCGGCATCCGTTTTGGCCGGGGAGTACGATCCCGGCGAAGCGCTGGCGCGGTGGATGCAGCGTTTTGTCGACTTCATCTCGGCCAAGCGTGGATTGGCCGCTGCACTTCATTCCGGCGATCCGGCCTACGAAGCCTTGCCGGCCTATTTCGACAAGCGGCTGCGTCCAGCGCTGGAATCATTGCTGGATGCCGCCGCTGCGGCGGGCGAGATACGGGCCGGGGTCGAGCCGAACGACCTGCTGCATGCGGTCGCAAGGCTCTGCACGCCAGCCCATAATGTCGGGCCTGATCACGCGCGGCGGATGGTAGCGCTGCTCATCGATGGCCTGCGTTACGGAGCGGGCGCGAACAATCCTAGGTAACGTGCCGCATGTTTACTGTGCGTCATGTGTTGAGCAAGCGCCGCAGCGGTTCCTATGCTCTTCCGGGCAACGGCTTTGATGTCGAAAACATCAGAAGCGAGAAAAATATACGAAGTTCAAAAAACTGTCTCGATAATAAAACCAGTTGCGTTATTGCATCAGATATGCGACATCATAGTCAGTTGCGAAATGCAATCAGATGGAGGACGTCATGAGCAAGGTGCGAGTTGCAGCATTTTCCCTCTCCGTTGACGGTTTTGGTGCGGGACCCGAGCAGAGCCTCAATGATCCGCTGGGCAAGCGTGGAATGGAGCTTCACAGCTGGTTTTTCCGCACGCGCACGTTCCAGCAGATGTTCGGGAAGGAGGAGGGCTCGACCGATGTGGACGATGACTATGCCGCGCGGGGGATGGCCAATTTCGGCGCCTTCATTCTTGGCCGAAACATGTTTGGCCCGATCCGCGGCGAATGGCCGGATGATAGCTGGAAAGGATGGTGGGGAAATAATCCTCCATACCATACCCCAACCTACATACTGACGCATTATCCTCGCCCATCAATCGAGATGGAGGGCGGCACGACATTCCATTTCGTCACGGGCGGCATTGAGGCGGCGCTTGCGCAAGCAAAGGCTGCTGCCGGTGGCAGGGATGTGAAGATCGGCGGCGGCGTCAGCACAGTGCGCCAATATCTGAGTGCCGGTCTGATTGACGAGGTCCATTTTGCAATCTCGCCGGTCGTGCTTGGCAAGGGTGAGGCTATGTTCGAGGGAATTGACCTGCCCGCCCTTGGCTTCCGCGTCAGCGAGCATGTCGCAACCGCTCATGCGACCCATGTCGTTCTGACCAAATAGGCAGTCCAGGTTGACGCGGAAATCCGGATGCCAACCTGTCCAGTTCATTCGGAAGGAGTGAGCCCGATATTGAAGCGCCATGGTGTTATCCGGCGCTTCTCGATCGGTCACTCCATGCACTTAGGCCCTATCACTTTGACCGGTAGCGCTCGGCCTGAACAGCGCTTGAAAGATGCGGTAGCATAACCTGTCGTGTCGCTTCCCAGGCATCGTATTCTGCCGCGTCCATCAGTGAGGGTATCGTTGCAAACTCGGCCCGGTCGAGGCCCACGAGGGCCGCATCGACGAGATCCTCGGTTGACATGACCCACTCGCTCGGCAAGTTGCTGGACGGCAAGCCGGCAACATCCCAGAATTCAGTCGCCGTAGCGCCGGGCATCACGACCTGCACATGAACGCCGGTGTCTTTGAGTTCCTTGCGCAGCGAATGGCTGAAAGACAATACGAATGCCTTCGTCCCTCCGTAAACACCGTTCAGCAACTCCGGCGCAATGGCGACGATGGAGGAGATGTTGATGATGGTGCCTTTGCCACGCGCAACGAACCCTGGCACGGCGGCATAGGTCAATCGTGTGAGTGCCGTAACATTGATGTCGATCATGCTTTGCATGTCGTCGACCGATGCCGAGGCGAGCGGTGCGGCGCTGCCGAAGCCGGCATTGTTGACGAGATGGGTGATCGTACTGTCCGTTTTCAGGGTCGCTTCGACTTGGTCGCGCTGGGCGCCATCGGTCAGGTCTGCGACGATCGTGCGAACCTTCACTCCGTACCGGCCGGCAAGCCTGTCGGCGACGGCGTCGAGCTTTTGCCTATTGCGTGCGACGAGGATGAGATCGTGGCCGCGTGCTGCGAATCTGTCAGCATAGACGGCGCCGATGCCAGACGATGCGCCGGTGATGAGAACGGTTCCATGGGAGGTGATCATTGTACTGTCCTTGTCCTGCTTCGAAGGGTTTTTGTTTTTAAGAATGACAGAATGGTAACGCTGGACGGCAATGTCTCAAATGTCATATAACCGGCAAAAACGGACAAACGTCTGGAGATGCGCATGAGACAGATCGGCTTCATCATGGAAGACGGGTTTCAAGTGATGGGGATGGCGGCGCTGACGGCGTTTGAATTTGCCAATGCCGATCTCGGCCATGAAGCCTATCGATTGAGCGTCATGTCGGAGAGGGGAGGCACGATCCGCTCTTCGCTCGGCATAGGTATCGAGACACAGGCGCTGGGCGACTTCCCCGATACGCTCATGGTGATCGGGGAAATGGTGCCTCGTCCCATCACTCCCGCCCTTCGGAATTACATTGCGGCTGCGGGCCTGGAGTCGCGTCGTGTCGCCGGCGTATGTACCGGCGCATTCCTTTTGGCGGAGGCCGGGCTTCTCGACGGCAGGACTGCCACCACGCACTGGATACATGCCCGCACTCTCCAGGAGCGCTTCCCCTCGATCAAGGTGGATGAAGACCGGATCTTCGTTGTCGATGGCAATATCTGGACCTCGGCCGGCATGAGCTCCGCCATCGATCTGACGCTGGCACTGATCGAAGACGACCACGGGGTAGAACTCGCCCGCGCGATCGCCCGTAAAATGGTTGTTTATCATCGGCGCCCCGGCGGGCAGTCGCAGTTCTCGGCCCTGTTGGAACTGGAGCCGCGTTCGGATCGGGTTCGTCGCGCCCTGGTCCATGCCAAGGAGCATCTCCGCAATCCCCTGACGGTCGAGGAACTAGCCGAGGCGGCAAGCCTTAGCGCGCGTCAGTTCAGCCGCATCTTTCGCGAGGAAACCGGCCAGTCGCCCGCCAAGGCCGTCGAACGGCTGAGGCTGGAGGCGGCCAAGATCATGCTCGAAGAAGGCCGTCACTCCATGGATGTCGTGGCGCGCGATACTGGTTTTGCCGATCGCGACCGCATGCGTCGCGCATTCCTTCGCTTCTTTGGCCAACCGCCGCAGAGCTTGCGGCGCAGCCTCAGGCTGATCGAAGGCGAGGAGGAGGTATTACTTCCGGGTCGATGAAAGATGAACTCATGCCTGTGGATTGAGCGGGCGCTTGCGTGGAAGCCTCCATTATCGGGGCAGGCTGCTGCAGGCGAGCAGAATGCCCGGTCCGTGCGTTTCGACGCGGAGGAAACACCTCCCGGCTGATTGCCGTCGAGGGGAGTATGTCGTTGAAGTTGCAATTCGTTCTGAAACACAGCCGCGGTCGCCGTGTATTCCGTGGCCCATGCGAATCCACTGCTGAAGCTAATGTCATAAGGAAGTGAACGCGAAGCTTGACCACCGCGCCAGACGGGAAACATAGATAGCAAACAGGTCGGTTTTGGCTGGAAATCAATATTGTGGAAATCGAGTCGCATTTTGCCTCTTTCGTGCGTGTCCTGGGCCAAGTGGCTGTCATCGTCTACGCCTTTTCCTGGGTCATCCGGACGGTCGAACGCGGCGTTTTGAAATCCGTCGCTGTCGGGTTGCTGTTCGGCGTGGGCGGCATCCTGTCGATGAGCGATCCCATTCGTTGGATGCCTGGCGTCTTTCAGGACGGCCGCTCGGTTCTGCTCGTCCTTACGCCGATCTATGGCGGTCCGGTCGGAACTGTGGTGGCGGTGATCATGATGGCCTTGTTTCGTTTCGCAGCCGGCGGCATCGGGGCTGTCGGCGGCGTGGTGGGTATCATGGCCGTTGCGACCACCGGATATGTCTTGACGCTGCTGCCGCGCCAATGGATCGGGACTGGCTGGAAACGATCTGCCTTGTTTGGCCTGGCGACCGGCGCATCGCTTATTGTTCTCGCTTTCCTGCCTTCGCCGCTCGCGCATCAGCTCCTCGTTTCGGCGACGCTTCCTGCGATGGCGACCAATTTCCTCGGCGTCCTCCTGCTGTCGGATCTGCTTGAGCGGGAGTGGTATCGTATCGGCATTCAACGCGTGCTCGAGAACGAAGCCAGCGTCGATCCGCTGACAAGGCTGCCAAATCGCCGCGTGCTGCAGCGTGAAGGCGATCGCTGCAGCAAGGAAGCGGGAACCCGGCGTATCCCTTTTTCGATCATCATGCTCGATATCGATCACTTCAAGAAGATCAACGACAGCTACGGGCACTCCTTTGGCGATACGGTCCTTGCCCGGGTGGCGGACATAATACGGCAGACCGTGCGCAAGACCGATATCGCTGCCCGCTACGGCGGCGAGGAGATCGTCGTCCTCTTACCAAATACAGACACAAGGGCTGCTGCCATCGTTGCCGAAAAGATCCGCAAGGATATCGAAGCGACGGTGCTGACGTTCGATAACAATGCCATCAATGTCACCGTAAGCATCGGCGTTGCGTGTTCGGATGAACCCGCCACCGACTTCAAACATGTGCTGGAGGCTGCCGACAAGGCGCTCTATCGTGCGAAGGCCGGCGGGAGAAATCGTGTGGAGAAGGCGAATGCCGCCTGAAGACGATCGGTAGGAGACGATTGAACGCGGGTCGTTGCGGCCACGAGGCCGCATGAGATGATGTGCTCGCCCAGGCTCACGACCTCCTCGTGATCTATCTTCCCAATTGGTGTTGATCTGCTGCTCGTCAGAACAGCGCGCAGATCACGCTGTCCACGGGCACGACCATCAAACTGCCCGAAAACATCGAGGTTGAGACCTTCAAGGTCGGCGAGCGGGTTTCGGTGAAATACACCATACAGAAATCCGCCTCTCCCAGGCCGCGCGAAATATATTCGGCGGTCTTTTGATCGTCTTCCACGACGAGAATTTTCATGCTTCGGCAGCGCTCCTAGAGCCTGGCTGAACAAGGTGTCAGCGGCCTGAACGGCAGCCGCCATGGATGGTACATTGACGACGTGCGGATTTCTGGTTAGCTGTGATGTCATGAAGATCGCAATGGTTCTTGTCGTGGTAAGAGGGCGCATGGGCAGGATGGTGTAGCCATCCGGCGAAAGCACCCATGCGCGGTAAGCAGGCTCCTGACGGGGCCTTTTTTTATGCCCGCAATTCGGGCCGCGCCTCGTCAGATTTCACGCTCCCCCCACTGACAAGACGGACATAGCCATGACGGGCAATCATTCCATTGAGACTTCGCGCACGCAATCGACCGGAGAAACGGACAAAATTCCGGCTGCCGCTCCGCCGCGATTGACAACTCTCATATTGCTTTCGGCGCTTGCGGTACTGCCGGTAAACATGATCCTGCCGTCGCTGCCGAATATCGCTGCTGAGTTCCGGGCGGATCGCGCCCTCGTCAATCTTTCGGTCGCAGGATACGCGATCGTAACCGCCCTGATCGCGCTCATAGCAGGCGCGGCGTCGGATCGGTATGGACGCAGACCGGTCGTATTGATCGCGGTCTCCATCTTCATAGCCGCCTCTGCCGGCTGTGCTCTTGCCGGCAATATCGGCGTATTCCTTTTGTGTCGGGCGATGCAGGCGTCCATCGATGCCTGCTTCTCCATTGCCCTCGTCATCATCCGGGAAACCTCGAGCGATCGCAAAGCCGCAAGCAGGTTCGGCTATCTTGCCATGGGCTGGGCCGTCGCGCCGATGCTTGGCCCGATGTTGGGTGGGTTGCTGGACGAACTATTCGGATGGCGAGCGAATTTCTTTATTCTGGCTATCCTCGGCGCGGCTATTTTCGCATTGTCGATGCGCGATGTCAGGGAAACGGCCTTACGTTCCACAAGACCGCGGGGTAACTACCTCGCTGCCTATGGGACGCTGGCAAGCTCGGCGCGGTTCTGGGCCCATGCCGCGTGCATGGCCTGCTCCATGGGGACGTTCTATATCTTTCTCGGAGGTGCGCCGCTGGTTGTCGCCAAGTCGCTTGGGGCGTCCGGCGCGGAACTTGGCTTTTACATGGGCATGACGCCGGCCGGCTTTATCCTCGGCAGCTATTTGACCGGCCGCTACGCCGCTCGCTATGCGCTGAGCACAACAGTTATCGTCGCACGTCTCTTGACCTGCCTGGGATTGCTGATCGGCTTCGCCTTATCGATGTTGGGCACGACGCATATTCTTGCGTTCTTCGGCCCGTGCATGTTCATCGGCATAGGCAACGGCCTGACCATGCCCGCGGCCAACGCCAGTGTACTGTCCATACGTGCCGATCTTTCCGGCACGGCCATGGGGCTAGCCACCGCGATGAGGATTGCCGGTGGAGCGCTCATAGCCTCTGCTGCCGGCTTGTTGCTCGATCGCTCGGGCGCGACCTATGTGCTTCTCGGAACAATGCTGGCATCCGCGTCGCTAGCGTTGTTGGCGGCACTTGGCGCAGCCGTGATCGAGAGACGCATAACCAAGCTCGTGTCAGCGTGATGGCGATCTTTCATTGCCACTGTCATAAACCTGGCCTATCTGGCGTTGGCTGCATGTCGTCATCCGTTCGCTCACGTCGGGCTTGTCGCATCGTGGCGTAAAGTCCGACGATAGCGGCGGCAAAGCCTGAAGCGGCACCGATGCCGAGCGCCCAGCGAGGGCCGTAATGATCGGCCACCCAGCCGACGATCGGGGCGCCGATCGGCGTACCCCCGAGTGCAATGCTGACGCGCAGCGCCATCACTCTTCCGCGCATGGCCGGCGCTGTTGAAAGCTGCATGAGGCTGTTCGTGGTATTGGTGAAGGTGAGCGCCGCAATGCCGGTGACGATGAGAGCGGCGGCAAATAGCCAATAGCCGGGAGCAAACGCCGCCAGCGTGCAGCCGATCCCGAAAACACCGGCGCCGACAGGAAGGCCCTGGAAGCGTACCTTTTCACGGCCGGCGTTCAGGAGGGCGCCGGTAATCGTTCCAATCGCCATCATTGATGACAGGAGGCCGTATCCCGCAGCGTCGGCGTGGAAGATGCCGACCGCCATCGCGGATATGAAGATCGGGAAATTCAGGCCAAAGGTTCCGATCAGAAACAGCATGAGCAACATTGCCCTGAGGTCCGCCCGGCTCCGGACGTAGCGGAGCCCTTCGACGAAGTTTCCCCTGGCGCGGATCACCCTGGCATTCGAGCGCAATTGGTCGACGCGCAGGAAGGCGAGCGAGACGAGCACCGCCACGAAGGACACGCCGTTGATCAGGAAGGCCCAGCCCGTACCGATCGCTGCGATGACAACGCCGGAGACAGCTGGACCGACCATGCGCGCGACGTTGAAGGAGGTCGAATTGAGCGCAACCGCATTTGACAGGTTCTCGTCGCCGACGAGTTCGGCGACGAAGGTCTGGCGAACGGGAGCATCGAGGGCAGCCGCGCTGCCGAATAGGAAGGCGAAGATGTAGACGTGCCACAGCTGCACGATGCCGAGGACGGTTAGGGCGCCGAGCGCCAGGGAGAGGCCGCCCATCGTGGCCTGGGTGGCGATGAGGAGTTTGCGCTGGTTGAAACGGTCCGCCGCATATCCCGTCCAGGGCAACAGCAGCAGCTGCGGCGCGAATTGCAGCGCCATGACGGTGCCGACGGCCGAGGCATCATGATGGGTGAGCTCTGCAAAGACCAGCCAGTCCTGGGCCGTGCGCTGAACCCAGGTGCCGATATTGGAGACCAGCGAGCCCGCTGCCCAGACGCGATAGTTGAAATGCCGCATCGACCGGAAGGTGGCGGCGAGCGGGCTCTTCTTCATGGACGGCTGGGCGTATTGCCGCCGTTGAAGCGACCGAAATGCCACGCCATCATCACTGCGAGCAGGAAGGCGCCCACGCTGGCAACGGCGGCATCTCCCACATCATCGAGTGCGAAACCGCCGATATGTACGAGGAGCAGATAAGCAATGAAGAGATTGAAGAAGCCCCAGACCACGTTCGTCGTCGAGGACGAGTGTCCTTCACCCCGCGGCCTGGCGAAGGGGGTTTGGAACGGCTTGCCCATGACGCCGCTGACGACATGCGGCACAGCGTTCATCAGGAAAGCGCCGCCGAAAAAATAGGATATGAGATGAGAGATCGACATATTATTCGCTCCGGCTTGCAAGCAGTTGCATGACGTCGTGGGCAGTCCCGGTCTCGCCGAGCCGCGGGAAGATCTGGTTGATGCTGTATTCGTGCGCCTCGGTGCGCGCGTCCGTCATGGCATCGATGGCAAGCGTCACATTGAAGCCCTGTTCGTAGGCCTGTCGAGCTGTCGACTCGACGCCCGTGCCGGTCGCGACGCCGGTGATGACGACCTGTGTGACGCCTCGCGACTTCAACTGCCTATCCAGATCGGTACTGGCAAAAGCACCCCAAGTTCGCTTTGTCACGACGATGTCATCGGGCTGTCGATCGATCTGCGGAATGAAATCGGTGAAGTCCTCGGAAAGGACGCTCGCATGTTGTCGTTGTCGTTCCGTGCGGCCGGGCGCCACGCCGGCAACATTGACGAGCACGATGGGAAGCCGATGCTTGCGGAATGCACTGATCAACTCGACCGTCCTATCCACGATCGGGCCGATGGCGTGGATGAAGCGTGAGCCGATGATGCCCTTCTGGAGATCGACAACGATAAGTGCGGTCTTTGCGTCAAGCGCGGTCAGCGCCATGGGATTTCCTTTTTCGGATTGTTCGCAGATTTCGGGGGAGGAACCGTTGATGTCGATTGTTAATCGTCGACCAGCCGCCGCAGCAGCTCGAGGGATGTCCGGAGTTGCTCTTGCTCCTCCAGGGAAAGTCGCGCTTCGATCTTGCGATGCAGCCAATCCTGCCGCGCGGCACGGCCCTCCCGAATCAATCGAAGGCAGGTGTCGGTGAGCGACAGGATGGTTTGCCGCCCATCCGCCGGGTCCGGCACGCCATCGACAAGCCCGGCCGCCTCCAGCGCACTGACGACCGCCCCCATCGACTGCGGCCGCATGACTTCGGCGCGCGCGAGGTTTGATGTCGTCGCCGGCCCGTCCTTATCGAGGCGCAGAAGCACAGAAATCTGCGTCGGCGTCAGGTCTCCGACATTAGCCTGTTCACGCAGCCGGCGTTTGAGCTTGCTCATGATGCCGCGGAGATCCTGTGCGAGGGCGGCGGCATCCGCCATGTGAGGTTTATCCGATTGATCACTCATACGCACTTCATACCATATATGAAGGCAAACTGTAAAGATTATCTTCTAAGATAGGCTTATCATATGTACGCGAACTAGCGAAGCTCGCATTCTAACCAGCGGTCCTCGCCAATAATTTTGATTGACGCTTCAAGTCCTCTTGTAGCGTGCTCGGAATTCGCGCGGCGTGCAGCCTTCCCTTTCATGAAACAGCCGCGAAAAGTAAAAGGCGTCGCCGATCCCGACCCCAGCGGCAATGATCTCGATCTTGTCGTCGGTGGTTGCCAGCAACTCCTTGGCGTGATCCATGCGCACCCGAAGCTGGAAGCCCTTTGGCGACAGTCCGATTTCTGCCGTGACCTTTCGGCGCAGCGTGGCAGCCGACATTCCATGTTCGGCGGCGAATGCGGCCATGTCGAGTGGTTGCATGGCTCTTTTGCGAAGCGCTTCGACGATCGCGGCGATATCAGATCCGTCACGGCGTGACGGTGTCGCATGGCTTGCCTGCCGGGCCGCCGACACGACGATCTGGTGAAGAATTGCGGCGGCAGAGGCTCTGGCGAGGTTCGTATCGTCGAGCAGATCGGCGTGGAGACTGGTGAAGAGGCGCTGCACCCGGTCGAGATTGCGCAGGGTCACGATTGGGGATTGTTCGCTAATGAGCCGCAGTCGCACGAAGTCGCGCACGAGTGAACCTTCGAAAAGCGCCCACCGTTCGCTCCAGCCTGAAGCATCCGGCCCATATGAATGCTGTCGGCCCGGAAAAAGCCAGAAAAGCGCCGGCCCCTCCACGCTCTGCCGGCCACAGGCACCGGTCTCGAGAAAGCCCTGGCCTTGCTCCACCAGAACCACCGCATAACTTGGCAGCTTCCGGTCCCTGACCGCGTGCCTCACCTGCTGTTTTCCACTACCGGTGACTGCAAGGCCGCCGGCTGCTGCGAGAGGGGATCGATAGACTGCTTCGGCTGTTCTCATCTGAGCGAAAAGTCCAGTATGGCTTTCCTCTATGTAGGAGAGTGTCCTTATCCGCTACATTCTGGACACTATCAACGCAAGCTTCGGACGAGTGAAATGTCGGTTTCCGCACAGACGACGCAATCCAGCGAGGAGACGCCCGCCCTTACTGCTAACGGAAAGATCCTGTCGACGGCACCGGATCGGTTCGGATATCTGACGCCGACCGATCCGGCGATCGGTGTCGGGGCCATCCGCCGTCTTTACGAGGAGAACGGCTACGTATGGCTGAAGGGCTTTTTGCCGCGCAACGACGTCATCGAATTCCGCGGCTGGGTTTTCGGCCATCTGGCCAGCGTTGGACTGATCGAGCAGGGAACGGATCCGCGAGAAGGGATCGCAGGCGCGGCTGTGACGGACAACAGGGCAGTGGACCGATATCTCATGTCTCTGGTCCGGTCGGTTGCATATGAAGGCTTCTGCGCACAGCCACGCATGGCGCGTTTCATGGACGAATTTCTGTCGGGCATCTCCTATTTGCACAAGCGCAAGATCATGCGCCATGTCCGGCCCGGCACGACAACCGTGACGCCGGCGCATTACGATCTCGTCTATCTCCGCGGCGGCACGAGCCGGGTTGTGACCACATGGATTCCCCTTGGCGATATTCCGGTCGAAATGGGCGGCCTGGTCTATCTCGAAGGATCGCACACGATCGGCCTCAGAATGGAACGTGAATTCAGCGAGCAGAACGGGGATCTGAGCCCTGAGGAACGCATAAGCGCCTACAATCGAAACATGACGGAAGGCGGATGGGTTTCAAAGGACTTGCCCGACATGGCGGAGCGTTTCAATACGCGTTGGTTGGCCGCGGACTACCAGGCGGGAGACATCATGCTCCACTCGCCCTTTATGATCCACGCGTCGACGACCAATCAGGACAGGAGTCAGCGGCTGCGCCTGTCCACCGATATCAGGTACCAGAACGTCAATGACGAAATCGACGCACGATGGAACAACCATTGGAGCCTGGACGATATGCTCTAGCGTTGAGCGCGGATGACCTGACCTCCTGATCTGCTTGGCGCGGAGAAACGCATGCCATAGAATTGGAGAGGCATTGGCGGCGTCGGGCTCGGCCTGTCGATTGCCCCGGGGCGTTGCCCGGCAGCATGGTGGCGACATCCTCCTTCAGCCAAACAATCCCGGCCCCAGGGCAATCATCTCATTGCCGCAGGAGGGGCCATGTGGAGGCGTCCTCAAGGGTGAGCAGACGAATGAGGCGAGCGCGGCCTGCCAAGCTTGCGGAACAGCAACATGAGGCGGAAAGTTCACCGGACCTTTCCGCCCAACCTTGTTTGAGGGCTCGGCGGCAGATCTATCGCATTTGGAGCACGATGGGACTGCTGCTTGCCGGATCGGTGTGCGTGCGCAGGGCTTTCACGTCGTTTGCCACAACCGGTCCCCCTTGATTTCCCCAGGAGGAGCGCACGAAAGTCAGGACATCGGCGATCTGTTGATCCGAAAGCTGCTGTCTGAACGGAGGCATGCGATAGGCGTCCGGAATACCATTCGCCACGACGCGGCCGGAGCCGTTCAGGGTGACATTGATCTGGGACGCGTTTTCCTTCGCAAGCGACGAGGTCGATCCGGCCAGAGGTGGAATCCACGGCGCCTTTCCGCGGCCGTCGACACCATGACAGAAACTGCATTTCGCCACGAATGTCTGTGCGCCGGGGTTGTCTTGATGGGCAGGAAGGGAAGCGCTATCCGCGGCGGCCTTGACATATTGCCAGGGCGTCCCGTCGCGGGCAGGATCCCCAGGCAATGATTTCAGATAATGGCTGATCGCCCTCAGGTCGTCGTCGGTCATGAACTGCGTCGAATTGTTGAAGGCATCCGCCATCGAGCCGAAGACGACGCCGTGCTCGTTCCTGCCGTTCTTGAGAAATGCGTAGATGTCCTCCTCGGTCCACCGGCCGAGACCGGTATTGGGATCGCCCCGCAGGCTCGGGGCATACCAGCCGTCGAGAAGAGCGCCGGAAAGGTAGAGCGGGCTGCTTTCATCGAGCGCTTTTTCCGCCATGGTTATCGCACGCGGCGTATGACAGCTTCCACAATGCCCCGGCCCTTGGACGAGATAGGCACCCCGGTTCCAGCTGCTATCGCCGGCGGTCTTGGGTTGATAGGTTCCGCCCTCTGTGAAAACCGCGTTCCACAGAGCCAACGGCCAACGCATGTTCAGCGGCCATTTTATGTCCGAAAGCCTGCTTGCCTGATGAACCGGCTCGACCCGGTTCATGAAGTAGGCATAGAGCGCCCGAATATCGTCGTCGCTCATCTTCACGTAAGACGGGTAGGGCATCGCCGGATAGAGACGCTGTCCATCGCGCGCCACGCCCTGGCGAACGGCGCGGTCGAAATCGGCGAGCGTATAGTTGCCGATGCCGGTTTCCTTGTCCGGCGTTATATTCGTGGTGAAGATGGAACCTAGCGGCGTCCCCATCTCGAGGCCTCCGGCAAAGGGGGCGCTTTTCGGAGTGCTGTGACAGGCAACGCAGTCACCCAGACGCGCGACATATTCGCCCTGTTGAAGCAGCTGCTCCGTTGGAGCCTGCGCCTCGGCGATATTGTCGAAGGGGGAGGCCGGTTTCCGGGTGACGAACCATGTGAGGCCGCCAGCGACAAGCACGACGATCAAAAGAAGAACCAGAAGAAATTTCCGCAAGGGTGCCTCACGTCTTTGCTAGAGGGTTTCGTATTCGGCTATTCGGGAGCCAGTCGCGATTGACTGCTTCGCCGAACAGACCGGATCAGCTTGCTGATTTCCGGCTCCCCGTCCGATAAATGGACCGGGAGCCGGAAACGTGCGCTGCGCAGCGAGAGCTGCGCTCTAGCTTTCGAACGTGTAGTTGGAGAGCGGCATGCTGCGGATCCGCTTGCCGGTCAGCGTCGAAACCGCATTGGCGACCGCCGGAGGAATGGCGGGAAGACCCGGCTCGCCGATGCCGCCCATCTCGGCCCCGCTTTCGATGATGCGAACATGCACGCGGGCCATGCGATCGGGCGGCAGGATCGGATAGAGATCATAGTTGCGCGCCACGGGCTCGCCGTTCTTGTAAACGGCTTCCTCCATCAGCACCTGCGATAATCCGAGAGCGGTTGCCGAGTTGATCTGTGCTTCGATGATTGCCGGATTGACGATGCTGCCGGGGTCGATTGCCTCCCAGACGTCGTGAACGACGACCTGCCCGTTGCGGATGGAGACTTCAGCTATCGCCGCCGTATGGCTGCCGAAGGGAGACGCCATTGCGAGGCCGCGCGCTCGGCGCGAGCCATCTTCCGCGGTGAACGGTCCCCGCTTCCAGCCGCCGGAGAGATCGCCGACGGCCTTCAGCAGATTGCTCAGCCGCTCATTCTTCTGCAGCAGCTTTAGGCGCAGTTCGTATGGATCCTGCCCGCCCTTGTCGGCCAGTTCGTCCAGAAATGTCTCATAGAAGAAGTCATTCATGGAATTGCCGACCGAACGCCAATAGGCGAGCATCGTCGGATTTTTCACGTAGATCTGGGCGATGCGGTAGTTGGGGATGGCATAGGACTTGCCGGTCAGGCCCTCCAGGGCTGTCGGATCCAGCGAGTCCTCCTTATGGCCGAAAACGCCTTCCGTCGGCCCTTCGCAAGCGCTGATGGCTTCGAGCGCGACGGGCATGCCGCTGGCGTCGAGCGCGCCCCGGAAACGCACCGCGGCCATCGGGCGCAGCGGGTCGCGCAGAAATTCCTCCTCGCGGCTCCAGATCAGCTTGACCGGGCGCCCCACCGCCTTGGCAAGTTGGATGGCCTGGGGATAGGGGTTGGCGGATGGATAGAGAAAATGGCGCCCGAAGAAGCCGCCGAGAAGCGGGCTGTGGACCGTGATTTTCGAAGCGTCGAGCCCGGTCAGCTTGGCAATGTCGGCCTGGAATTGCTCCGGCGCCTGGTTGGGCATCCAGACTTCTAGAGTGCCGTCCGGGTTGAAGCGTGCCAAGGTCGAGGGCGGCTCCAGTTGTGCGTGATGCACATACTGGCTCTTGTAGGTGGCCGAAACGACGGTCTTAGCGCTCGAGAGAGTCCCGGCGGTATCGCCGACATTCTCCGCGTCCTTGCCGGTGCCCGGCTCGTTTGCCAGCCGATCGCTGAAGGCTGCGGTAGAGAAATCCGCCGGCATCTGGCGAAACGCGGGATCGGCATCCGGGCCGGGCTCTTTCCAATCGACCTGAGCCGCTTCGGCGGCGCGCTTGGCATTCCACCACCGCTCGGCAACGACGCCAACAGCGCCTTGCAGGTTATGAACGGAGTGGACGCCCGGCATCGCGCGAAGCTGGTCTTCGTTGCGGATACGGCCGACGATCAGGCCTAGGCGCGGGGCGTGCTGGACGGCGGCATGCAGCATGCCGTCGACCTTGCAGTCCATCGCGTAGACCGCCTTGCCCGTCGATTTGTCATAGACATCGAGACGCTCGACCGGCTTGCCGATCCAGCGGAACTGGCTCGGGTCCCTGAGCGCCACGCTCGCAGGGTCCGGCACGGGAAGATCCAATGCCTCCGTCGCGACCTCGCCATAGGCAAGGGAGCGTCCGGACGCCGCATGGATCACCCGGCCCGGCTCTGTCGTCAGTTCGCCGATCGGCGCATCCAGGCGCTTGGCGGCGGCCTGCAGGATCATGTTGCGTGCGAGCGCACCGAGCTTGCGCATGGTCTCATAGCTCGTGCGCACCGACATGCTGCCGCCGGTGATGCGCATCTTGCCGTGCACGACCAGATAGTCGTTACCCGTCGGTGCGTTCTCGACCACGAACATTTTCGGATCGACATCGAGCTCTTCGCCGACGATCTGGGCCATCGCCGTGAAGACGCCCTGGCCGCCTTCGGCGAACGGGCTCATGAAGCGGACCGTGTTGTCGGGGCGGATTTCCAGAAACGCGGGGACGCGCGTGCCCGGAGGCATGGGGCCGGCGGCCTGCTGCGCTCGTGCGGTGCCGATCGGAACGCCGAAGCCGAGGACAAATGCGCCCGTTGCAGCCCCGGCGGAGGCAAGGAGAAAGCGCCGCCGCGAGATGTTGACCGGAGATCCGGTCGGGAATTCATCTTCGGGAACAAGATTGCGGTTGGACTCGGTCATAGCGTTTCTCCTTCTTTCGAGGAGAGGTCTTTGACGGCCGCCTTGATCGCGTTGTAGGTCCCGCATCGACAGAGATTGATCATCGCCGCGGCGATCTCTTCGTCGGAAGGATTGGGTGTCTCCTTGAGGAGTGCCGTTGCGGCGACGACCTGACCCGATTGACAGTAACCGCATTGCGGAACCTGGTGCTTGACCCAGGCGGTGACCACCCGTTTGCCGACGGGATCGTTCTCGATGGCCTCGATCGTGGTGATCTGGCGACCAACGACGCTGTCCAGTGGCGTCACGCATGAGCGCACCACTTCTCCATCCACCAGGACGGAACAGGCACCGCATTGCGCCAGCCCGCAGCCGTATTTCGTGCCTGTCAGGCCAAGTTCATCGCGGATGATCCAAAGGAGCGGCGTGTCTCCGTCCGAGGTGACTTGGTACGACTGACTATTGATCTGAAGATTCATGAAATGCCTCCTGCGGCTTTCGATTGCGAACCTTCAACGCCGTGCGTCGTTTGATGATCTGAATGCTCAACAACCGGATGACGCATAGCTCAGGCTCACAACCCCAGCCTACAATATTTAAGCTGTCTCATCAAAAAGATTAGTATGTGAATCGCGATAGAAGTTAGAAGCCAGATTCATAAATCATTGGCTGAGCAACACGATGATAGCGGCTTCGCATCATATATCGCCGAAGGCCGCCAGGATGCGGACCCAGGATCGGATCCCCTTGTGAAAGCTCGAGAGATCGTATTTCTCGTTCGGGCTGTGGACGCGGTTGTCGAAGCGGGCAAAGCCGACCAATAGCGCATCGCAGCCAAGCCGCCGCTTGAACTCGCCGATGATCGGGATCGATCCGCCAGTTCCCGCCAGTGCCGCCTCGCGCTGCCATTCCGTGCTCAATGCTTCGAGTGTCTTGCGCAGAAACGCGCTGTCGAGCGGCATCGTCGTTGCGGGCGCCAAGCCATGGTCCTTGAAGCTGACCGAGCAGTCGGCCGGAATACGAGCACGCACATGCGCCTGGAATGCGTCACGGATGGCGATCGGATCCTGGCCCTCGACCAGGCGAAAGGAGATCTTGGCGCTCGCCTTTGCCGGGATGACCGTTTTGAAACCAGCGCTTGTATAACCTCCACTCATGCCGTTGATCTCGCAGCTCGGACGCGCCCAGATCTGCTCGAGGATCGAGCGGTTCTTCTCGCCTGCGGGGATGCTGAGGCCGATATCGCGAAGGAAGCCTTCTTCATCGAAGGGTAGCGCCTGCCATTGCTTGCGAACCGCATCCGGCAATTCCCGCGTGCCGTCATAAAAGCCGGCGATGGCCACGCCGCCATCCGGCGTGCGCAGACTGGAAACGACATCCGCAAGGACTTGCAATGCATTGCGCGCGGCATTGCCGAACATGCCGGAATGCAGATCGCGATCGGCGCAGGTCACCTCGACTTCCTGGCCGACCAGGCCGCGCAGCATGGTTGTGACGGCCGGCGTGTCATGGTCCCACATGTCGGTATCGCAGACGAGAACCGTATCCGCGGCAAGCTCGGCGGCCGTCCTATCGAGAAATGGAGCCAGGCTCGGGCTGCCTGCCTCTTCCTCGCCCTCGAACAGCATGCTGACCTGGATGGGTAGGGCGCCTGTCACGGCTTTCCAGGCGCGACAGGCTTCCACGAAGGTCAGCAGCTGTCCCTTGTCATCCGATGCGCCGCGCGCGACGATGGCGGTGTCGCCGTTTTCGAGCGGCTGCAATACCGGTTCGAAGGGATCGGTGTTCCAGAGCGCCAGGGGATCGACGGGCTGCACATCGTAGTGGCCGTAAAAGAGCACATGCGCCCCGGATGCCGCCTTGTCGTGAGCGACCACCATGGGGTGGCCGGTGGTGTCCCGGACGGACGCATCGAAGCCCATGGCCGTCAGATCTGCGGAAAGCCATTCCGCGACCCGGCGGCAATGATCGCCATAGGCAGGATCGGTGGAGATGCTGGGAATGCGGATAAGGTCGAAGAGCCGACCCAGGCTTTGATCGATGGTGCGGTCGACATGGGCAAGAACGGCATCGATCTGATCGGCGGTAGGCTTCGGCATGGGCTCGTTTCCAGGCTGTGGGTTTCGCATCCTGCCACCGGCAGGCAGCGGATCATGCAAGGAAACGGCCCATGTTTCAAATCTTTAGCGTTGCCGCGCAGAGGTCATCCGCTATCGTCATCAATGCTCGATGGCGCAGCTGTGATCCTGCACATCCTCGCCGCCCATGCCGGGTTTAGCGACGTCAGTCAGAACGATGAAGCCGGGGCCTTCGGCGAAGTTGGCGCCGACAACGACGAGATTGTGACCGCCCATGTCCTTTGCCGGGTCCTTCAGGGTCTTGGCAAGCGCCAGGAATGGATTGAAGTCGCCCAGTGTTTCGCCCTTGACGCGGATCGCGGTGAACTGATGACCGGCAATAGCATCCGGCAGCGGCGCCCAATCGGTCCCGACGCGATCGGCATCGGCCTTCAGGACAGCGCGGGCATCCGTGCTGAGGCAGTCGATGTGGATGTGAAGCTGGTTCTGCGAGCGGGCCTGCTGCGCGTTGACGGCCAAGCTCAGACCGTCGCGAGGGATCGCATGCGGCAATCTGGAATCGACATCACCTTGTTCGGCCCAGGCATCGGCAAAGAAGTTGTGCGTCGCCGGATTGAGGAGATCGGGGCTTTCGATGCCGGTGATCTTGTCGGTGGGGATCAGAAGAAACTGCGCGATACCATTCAGGTCCTTCAGCATCGCATAGTGTTCGGCGGTGTTTACCGAGAGGCACGGAGCGGTTTGCACCGCGCATCTGTCATGAACGATCTTCCACAGCACATCCGAGTCGGCAAAGGCCGGAGCGAAAAGAAGGGGAAGGAATGAGGCGGCAAGAGCCGTGACGCGGCGAGGAGGTGTCATGGCAGGAAATTCCCTTGTTCAAACGGTGGGGCATTCTTCGAAATTGTGCAGGCTTAGCATGGAGCTGTGAGAGCGTTGTGACGGACATAATTGCCGCAAACCGCTCCTCACGATCGCTCCATCTTGGCCGCTACGCAATGTTTTATGTCCTGATGTCGTCACCAGGACATCGGTTGTAAGCTAGGGCACGACGTGATTCGTGCGCATTAAGATCAGTGCTATGATGATATTCAGTCACTGTAAGCGCCCTGCAACTATGGGAGCAATACGCGATGAAAGGAATGGCATCGAATGGCTTTCGATACGCGGCTTCTGACCGGCGTCGGCGTCCTCGCGGCGGTTACCGAAGCGGGAAACTTTGCGCGCGCCGCCGAGATCCTCGGCCTGACGCCATCGGGCGTGAGCCGGGCGGTAGCGCGCCTGGAGGCGCGGGTCGGCGTGCGCCTCTTCGATCGCAATCCCCGCGAGGTCAGCCTTACCGAAGAGGGACGACGCTTTCACGAACGGGTCATGCCGCTGCTGACGGGGCTGGACGAGGCCGCCGCCGAGGCGGCAGACGCGGCTGCGGTCGTAGGCGGCCGGTTACGCGTTTCGGTGGATCCATGGTTTGCGCGCATGGCGCTTGCCTCCGAGCTGCATCGGTTCCTGAGCCGCTATCCCCTGCTGTCAGTGGATTTCTCGACCAGCAACTACCGCGAGGAGATGATGGCGAGTGTCGATGTGGCGGTGCGCTTCGGGCCGCCGGACGCATCGTCTCTGATCGTGCGCAAGCTGCTGGAAACCCGCGTTTTGACGGTTGCTTCGCCGGCCTATCTTGAAAGGCAGGGCGAACCGCGCTCGCCGCACGATCTTGCCCATCACGAGGCGCTTCTCTTTCGCGATCCGCAAACCGGCGTTCCCTTCCCTTGGGAATTCCAGCGAGGAGACGAGTTGGTTGAGATCAGGCTGCGCAGTCGCCTGGTGTTGGACGACCCTTCGGTTGCCATTTCCGCATGCCTGGCGGGCAACGGCATTTTTCAAAGTCTGGCGATCGGCCTGGCGCCCTTCCTGTCACGGGGCGAACTCGTGCCGATCCTCTCTGAATGGTCGGAAGAGCTCTTTCCGCTCTATGCCTATCACCCCTCCCGCCATCTTCCGCCGGCGAAGGTCAGGGCTTTTCTGGATTTCGTCCAGGAAGTGGCTGCCGGATTGTGATCCTTTCCAGCAGGCGGGGGCGTCGTTCGCAGACTCGGTTCATGCCGAAATTGAACCGGCGAGGAAGGCCCGACTTGGGGTGGAGGTCGGGCCTTCTTTTATTGCTCTCCGTGCCGCTACTTGATGGCGTTGAGATCGACGCCCTTGCTTTCGCGGATAAAGATAACGCCGATGACCAAGGTCATCGCGGCGATCGCGATCGGATACCACAGCCCATAGTAGATATCGCCCTTGGCCGCGCTCATCGCAAAGACCGTTGCCGGAAGCAGGCCGCCGAACCAGCCGTTGCCGATATGATAGGGCAAGGACATGCCGGTATAGCGGATGCGGGTCGGGAACATCTCCACCAGGATTGCGGCGATCGGGCCGTAGACCATGGTCACGTAAATGACGAGAACGGTCAGAATGGCGATGGTCAGAGGCCAGTTGATCGCCGAGGGATCGGCGACCATCTTGAAGGCACCGCCACTGGGTACGGTGTAGACCGGCATCTCGGTTGCGCCGGCGGCCTGGTCCGCCGTTAGAAGCTTCGCCTTGACGAGATCGGCAACGGGCGTGACGGTCTTGTCGCCAGCCCGAACCGTTGCCGCATTGAGCCCGAGTTCGGGGTTTGCGGCAATGAAGCCATCGAGCTTGGCATCCGGCACCTTGGCGGGATCGCGTGCCAGCGGGAAACCGGCCTTCTGCAAGGCAAGGTTCATATCGTGTGCGAATGAGGCGCTCTTGGCCGTCGCACCGGTCCCGGCTGCGGTGGCATCATAAGATGTCACGGTCGCGTCACCGATCTTGATGGTTGCGGGTTGCCCGGCCGGCCCATCGGCAACCGTATAGGGAACCGATGATTTCGACAGGAAAGACGTGGCGATATCGCACGAATTGTTGAACTTGGCCGTGCCGACCGGATTGAACTGGAAGGTGCAATCGCCGGGGGCGGCCGTCACAACGGCGCGGATGGTTTGTTCAGCCTGGGCGAGCGCCGGATTTGCCGCGTGGGTCAATGCCTTGAACAGCGGGAAATAGGTGAGGATTGCCAGGGCAAGACCTGCCATGATGATCGGCTTGCGGCCGATCTTGTCGGACAGCCAGCCGAAGAACACGAAGAAGCCGCTGCCGATCAGAAGCGCTATGGCGATCATGATGTTGACCGACTGACCGTCGACCTTCAGCACGTTCTGCAGGAAGAACAGCGAATAGAACTGCCCCGCATACCATACGACAGCCTGACCGGCGGTGAGGCCGAACAGGGCAAGCAAGGCAATCCGGGCGTTCTTCCATTGTCCGAAGGCTTCCGACAGCGGCGCCTTTGAGCCCTTGCCCTCTTCTTTCATCTTCTTGAAGGCTGGCGATTCACTGAGGGATAGCCGGATCCAGACCGAAATACCGAGAAGGATAAAGGACAGGATGAAGGGAATGCGCCAGCCCCAGGCAGCAAACGCATCCTTGCCGAGCCAATTCTGCACCACCAGGATCACGATGAGCGACAGGAAGAGCCCGAGCGTTGCCGTGGTCTGGATCCATGATGTGTAAAAGCCGCGCCGGTCATTGGGTGCATGTTCGGCGACATAGGTCGCCGCACCACCATATTCGCCGCCGAGCGCCAGGCCCTGCAGCATGCGCAGCGCAATCAGAATGACCGGGGCAGCGACGCCCCAGCTGGCCGAGCCGGGCAGGATACCGACCAGGAAGGTCGAGAGGCCCATGATGAGAATGGTGACCAGGAAGGTGTATTTGCGGCCGACGAGATCGCCGATCCGCCCGAAGACCAAGGCACCGAACGGCCTGACGAGGAACCCTGCGGCGAAAGCGAGCAAGGCAAAGATGTTGCGGGTTGCCTCCGGATAGTCACTGAAGAAGGCGGCGCCGATGAAGGCGGCCAAGGATCCATAGAGATAGAAGTCATACCATTCGAACACTGTGCCGAGCGAAGAGGCAAAGATGACCTTCTTCTCTTCCCTGGTCATGCCTCCTCGACCAGTCGTCTCAGCCACGGATGTGGTTGCCATTACTCAATCCTCCCAATTGCACCAGGGACACAGTCAAAAGACCCGTCTCATGTCCCCCACGATGACATTCCGCAGGACCTTCCAGCCGGCTCGCGGCGGAAAGTCGCGCCAGTGGGTGCTCTCCGGATTTCCTCCCCCAGGAGAGCACGCACCTGATGCATTTGCGAGTGTTGGCTAAAAATTGAAAATTGCAATGCCTGCAACCGCAGTCGCTTATGGAAAACTGTGCGTAAGGCATCAGGAAACGCGCGGAATTGTGTAGCAAATGCCGTCAACCCGCCCAGCGACTATGAGATTGCCGGGATCGCGCCTGGAGCGGTCATCTGCACGTTTTACGCATACGCCCCATTATGGGACCAGGTCGGCGGCTTTGTGTTCTTCCCGCGCAGCTTCCCAGACTTCACGGGCGGCATCAGCGTTCATGATTGCAATGCCGATCCCGACAACGACGTCAGGCCACACCGACAATGTATAGGCTGTGACAAGGCCTGTAAGGATGATTGCGACATTGGCGAAAGCGTCATTGCGGGCGGATAGAAAAGCTGCTCGCGTGAGGCTTCCACTATGGCTGCGAAATCGTGCCAGCATGAAGGCGCATGACAGATTGACGAGCAGCGCCCCGCCGCCTGTCATCGACAAGGCGAACGGCTCAGGCGGCACCGGCGTATTGAACTTGCTCCACAGCGCCCACACCATCGCGAGGGCTGGAATAAGAAGGATACCGGCAAGCGCCATGCCGACCCTAGCCCGAGCTTTGAGGGACCAGCCCATTGCAAGAACAATCAGCAGATTGACCGAAGCGTCTTCGAGAAAATCGACGCTATCAGCAAACAATGACACCGACCCAATTTTGAGTGCGATGGCGAACTCTACCCCGAAATATCCGAGGTTAAGAAGAGCAACGATAAGGACGGTGCGTCGGAGTCCGGCGTCAAAGGTTTCGGTCATAGGGCTCCCTGCCAACCAGATCGTTCTTTGTGGCGATTTGCTGTCGGACATACGAGGCCGAATTTGGAGAAGCTAACCCAAGTGCATCACGCCGCCGTTTAGGGTAGGGGGTCAAAGCTCCTCTTGCAACTTTGCCATGAATACCTCAGCTGTGCTTTTATACCCGAGGCATTTTCCCGGCTGATCGTTGAGATGGCGGGCAAGGTGTAGCAGGGTCGGGATAGCATCGAACGGCAACATTCGCTCAAATCGCAAAATGGCGGGCTTTCGGCGAGCCCCGATTTTGGGCTTATTCAACAATATCCGCCAATAGCGGATCGTTTCAGCATGGCGAACCAAAAGGAGTCAGCTGCAATGAAGTGCCTGCGCATCTATGCCACCCCGGATGGCGAGTCGCATTTCGACGAAGTCGAATTGCCGACGACGACGAGGTCGGTGCACCCCGTTGCAGTGCCGTTCGAGGTTTCGGCCAGTCGTCAGGCGTCCCGCGTCCGCCTCACCCGCATCCCAGCGGGCATGGGCGAGGTTGCTTGGCATACGGTTCCAGATCCGGTGCTTACAGTCAGGCCGGATGGTTCGGTTGAATACGAGACGAGCGACGGAGAGGTGCGGCTCGGCGGCTACCTCGAACGGCCTCCACCGGCGGCCATCATGAATTTCGTTTTGGAGGGATAGGTGATGGCTGAAGAAGCAGCGTTGAATTTCGCAGATTTCTATGATGCCGAGCTTGCTCGCCACAACGCGCATTTTCGGGTCGCCGCCGCGGTTGGGCGGTCTGATAGTGTGCTCGATATCGGTTGCGGCGCCGGACAAACCACACGTGACGCCGCCCGCGCTGCTGAGACAGGACGAGCACACGGAATCGACCTGTCCGTCAGGATGCTGGAGATTGCCCGCCGGCGCAGCGCCGAGGAGGGGTTACCCAATGCTACGTTCGAAGTGGCGGATGCACAGAACCATTTCTTCGCAGAAGGGGAATTCGACCTTTGCATCAGTCGATTTGGCGTCATGTTCTTCGCCGATCCGGCGGCGGCTTTCGCCAACATCGCCAACGCCGTACGGCCGGGTGGGCGTTTCGTCTTCATGGTCTGGCAGGGCGGAGACCGCAATGAGTGGGCCACGGCTATACATGAGGCGCTTAACCCGAATTCAACTCGTCCGGTTGCGGCCAGCAAAGCCTTTTCGCTGAGCGAACCCTCCGTGACGTCGGGGCTGCTCGAAACGGCCGGGTTCACCGCCATCGAGTTTCGTGAAATCAACGAGCCTGTGTTCTACGGTCCGAATCCTGAGACCGCATTGGCGACTGTTCAGACATTTGAAAATGTCGAGAAGGCTCTCAATCGTCCCGTCGAGACGGCCGAAATACGGGCGCGGCTGCTCGATATGCTTGAGGCCCACCAGACGCCCCACGGAATTCAGTTCGATTCGCGCGCATGGCTGATCACCGGTTGCCGGAACGGCGGCAGGTAATGGGCATCAAAAACTATTTGATTGAAGGCGTTTCCGGCACCGGCAAAACCACGGTGGCTGAAGAACTGCAACGGCGCGGCTACCACGTCATCCACGGTGACCGGGAGTTATCCTATCTAGGCGATCCCGAGACTGGTGAACCCCTGGATGGGCTTGCCCACGACACCATGACGGACAGTGCCAGATGGGGGCACGAGCACCATATTTGGGATGTAGGCAAGGTCGAATCCATGATCGCTGATCAACGCAACGCGATCTCCTTTTTCTGCGGCGGCTCTAGAAATTTCGCCCGCTTTATCGATTTGTTTGATGGGGTCTTCGTCCTCGACGTCGATCTCGACACCTTGAACCGACGGCTTGTCCAAAGACCAGAAGACGAGTTTGGCGGAAAGCCGGGCGAACGGAAGCTGATTGCGCGATTGCATGCAACGAAAGAGGATATTCCGGCGTGCGGTGTCGTAATCGACGCCACAGCGCCGCTCGACGTCGTTGTCGACGAGATTCTCTCGAAATGCGGAGAGGCGGACCAAGGGGCCTGCTAGGCTCGGCGGCGCGCCGTTCCCGCGTGCATTATTGGTGATTTCCGCACAGCGTGAATGTCGGCCTATATCATGCGGTTTGCATCCGCAGGCGTTGCATGGGCGGGAAGGCAAGGGCAATGGCCGCCGCGCCCAGTCCCACCATGGACGAGCCGATGAAGAGCCAGGAATAGTTGGCGAACGTATCGAATATCCAGCCGCCGATCAGCGGCCCGGCGGCCATGCCGATGCTCGATAACATCGAGGCGGCGCCGAAGACCGTTCCAATGACACGCTGCCCGAAATATTCCCGCGCCAGCACCGCATAAAGCGGCATGACGCCGCCATAAGCGCTTCCGAAGATCACCGCCAGCGCATAGAACTGGCCGAGTTCGCTGACCAGAAGGTAGGTGGCGAGTGCTGCCGCCTGCACCAGAAGGCCGGCGACCAGAACCGGCTTGACGCCCAGCCGGTCGGCGAGCGTGCCGTAAAGGAGGCGGCCACCGAGACCCGCCAGCCCTTCGACGCTGTAGATGCTGACGGCGACCATCGGCGTCACGCCGCAGATCGTCGCATAGCTGACCATGTGGAAGATCGGGCCGGAATGAGCCGCGCAACAGGCAAAGAAGGTTGCCCCAAGGACGATGAACTGCGGCGAGCGGAAGATCCGGCCGAGCGGCAGGCTTTTTTCCTCCGTCGGTCCTCCCTCGGAGCTGGCGCCGGCGTCTGCAGGCACAGGTGCGCTTTGCACCAGCAGCGCGGCCGGTATCAGCAGCGCCCATGCCATGATGCCGATCACCATCATGGCAAAGCGCCAGTCGTAGGCCGAAATGAGATAGCGGGCGAAGGGCGATACGGTCATCGGCGCGACGCCCATGCCGGCAGACACCAGCGATACGGCGAGGCCTCTGCCCTCCTCGAACCACGCGGTCGTTGCTGCCATCATGGGGGCGAAAAAGGCGCTGGCGGCAAGACCGACCAGAATGCCGTAGGTCAGCTGGAACTGAAGAAGCGAGCCGGCTCTGCTTGCCAATACGAGCGCAAGCCCGAGCAGCAGCGCCCCGACGAGGACGACGATCCGCACCCCGAAGCGATCGCTTGCCGCACCCCAGGCAAAGGCACCCAACCCCATGACCAGGAAATTCAGCGTCATCGCAGCGGCGATACCGGCATGCGACCAGCCTGTGTCGGCAGCGATCGGCACCTGAAAGATCGCCAAGGAAAACATCGCGCCGAGTGCGACGCAGCTCATCAGTGCACCGGCGCCGACGATCACCCAACGATAGGAGGAATTCATCTCTCGCAACTCCTTCAGCTCGACCCGCGACGTCAAGGATCTCACATTTATCCCTCGCGTCACCTTTGGAATAAAGACGATCGAGCCTTAGCGATTTCGACATTGCCGTGCCTGAATTCTTTCAATTGGCGAGCTGAATGGGATTTGGAGGGTTCAGGCGAGGAGCGCGCGGTGACGAAATCCCTTAAAATATGCCGATCCTCGGACCAATGGCAGCCAAAAATCGCGGCCCGTCGCCGTTGGCATGTCGCCGAGAAATTAATCCTGAGCTCATATAGGACTGCTAATACTACCGTCTTAATGCCGAAAGAACCTGCTTTCCACGCCCAAGGCAACCGAAGGCAGCTGCGAATGACATACGGCCCTAGTGCATACCGAACCGGATCTTCAAAATCGTGGAGCGGACCATTCAATGGCTCATATCGTCATCATCAATCCGCGTTTCGAAACCTCTTATTGGGGCATGGAACACGCTCTGCCGCTGTTTGATGTGAAGGCTAACCTTCCGGTGGCCTGCCTGCCTCTCTTGGCAGCACTGACGCCTGCGGAGCATATCATCACCTTGGTGGACGAGAATATCGAACCGATCGATTACGGCCTGTGCGAGAGGGCTGATATCGTCGCGCTGACGGGGATGATCGTCCAGCGTTTCCGCATGACGGAGATCCTGACCGAGCTTAAACGACGCAATTGCTTCACCGTCGTCGGCGGGCCTTGGGTTACGGTCAAGGAGGACTATTTCGGCAATCTCGTCGATGTCTCCTTCATCGGCGAGGCGGAGGAGACCTGGCCGAGATTCCTGCTCGAATGGCAGCAAGGCTCTCATGCGCGACGCTACGAACAGACCGACAAGACGGATATGAGCACGGTGCCGGTGCCGCGCTTCGATTTGCTGAAAATGGATGAGTATGCCGTCGGCAGCATCCAGTTCTCGCGCGGCTGTCCCTTTACCTGCGATTTCTGCGACATCATCGTCGTTTTCGGGCGTAAGCCGCGCATCAAGACCAGCGCCCAGGTCATCGCCGAAATGGAGGCTTTGCTGGCGTCCGGCATGGATACGGCCTTTATCGTCGACGACAATCTGATCGGCAACAAGAAGGCGATCAAGGAGGTTTTGCGTGATGTCGTCGCCTGGCAGGAGCGACATCACTATCCGATGACGTTTCTGACCGAAGCGTCGATCGATCTGGCCGATGACGCGGAGCTGATGCAGCTGATGGTCGACGCCAATATCCGGGTGGTCTTCATCGGCGTCGAGACGCCGAACGAGGAGGCATTGCGCGAAACCAAGAAGCTGCAGAACCTGCGCAAGGGCGGAACGATGCTGGACAAGATCCACGCTGTCCAGCAGACAGGCATGGAAGTCTGGTGCGGCATGATCCTCGGCTTCGACAGTGACGATGCAACGATTTTCGATGCGCAGCGCGTCTTCATCAAAGATGCGCGCATCGTCAACGCCATGATCGGCATGCTCGCCGCTATTCCGAAGACGCCGCTCTACGCGCGCCTTGCCAAGGAGGGGCGGCTCGATCACGACGATCCGCCTGCCTTCGGCACGAATGTCATTCCCCTCAATCTCTCCCGCGAAACGCTGCGGGATGGATATCTGTCCGTCTTGAGCGACCTGCATGAGCCGGGCGCCTATTTCGACCGCCTGGATGCGCTCTATATCGATGCCCGCATCGAGCCGGAAAGTACCCGCTTACGTCATCTGCGTCGTCATCCGCTGCGCCTGCTTGCTCTCAACGCAACATGGGCGCTGGAGGCAATCGGCATCTTCATAAGATTGATGCGGCGGGTGAAGGAGGCGGACCTGCGCGCCACTTACCGGCGGCGGCTTCTCAAGCTGCTGTGGTATCGCCGCTCTCCGGTGATCCTGCAGATCTATGCGATCAAGTGCGCGATGCATTACCATGCTCATATCATGGTTCAGCAGATGCGCACCGGCGGCGGTATCGTCAATTCGTTCTAGCGGAACCTGGAGATCAAAGATTCCCGATCTGAAGATTGCGATTGCTTCATGATCTCCAGTTAGATTAATTAGCCGACTAAATAATTAGCGTTCTATCTGTTGCATCGATGCAACAGATAGAGCCGGATGCCTGCAATTCGAAATTGTGGGGTTGCCGATTCGAACATCTTGCGTATGATACACTTATCCGCAAATCAAACAGAGGAGGCGTCAAATGCATCATATGCGAATGTTTACTTACGTCTCTGGCGGATTGATCTCGATGGCCTCGGTGTGTGCAGCACCAATGGCACGACGATCACTTATTTAAAGCCGTAAAAAGCTTTATCTGCCGCCCCTTAGGCGTTTTCCCGTTAAACCGATGTGACTTGCTGACGGAATGGTTCGGCGCGTTTTCCGCGCGCCTGCTCCTCAAGCTGGTCGAGCTTCAAGAGGACCTGGCCGTACGATCGCGCCAGGAAAAGACAATGACGCAATCACAATTATTAGTTGCCGATAACTTAACGGCGACGGTCAACGAACTGTATCAGAAATTCGGCGCATGGAGAACCGCGCGTGCCTTGTTGCTTGTCGCCTGGAGGCAGAGGCAAACACGCATGCAGGTTGCGGAGCTTTCGAATTCCCAGCTTCGCGACATAGGCCTTCCCGAGCGAGAGGATAGTCTGGGCCATCCCAATTTCCTGCCGCTGCATCTGCGCCGCTTCGGTTAGACCTGAACCGCAGGCGAGGCCATGCCGAGAAGGTCATTGAATGAGACCGTGCATCGCGGCTTACCGAGAACCATGCGGGGGAGAGCTATCTGCACTTCCCCATATGGACCAGCTTTGCATCGCACCCGTTTGTGTCCGCCAAGTACCGGTCGCAATGTTCCTGCAATGCGCCTATGCAATTGCATTGATTTCTGCGCAGGGGTGGAGCATTGCGGATTCTGTTGCTTGAGGACGAGCCTGAAATGGCGTCGGCGCTGTGTGCTGCGTTGGGAGCCCGCGATGCCGTTGTCGATCATATGTCGACGCTGGGCGATGCGGAGGAGGCAGCAAGAAACATTCTTTACGATGTCGTCCTGCTCGACCGTCAGCTCCCGGATGGAGACGGCCTTTCGCTCATTCCCAAACTTCGTGCGAGCGGTATCAGTGCACCCGTGATCGTACTGACGGCACGCGGCCAGCTCGACGACCGCATCGACGGCCTCGATATTGGCGCTGACGATTATCTCGTCAAGCCTTTCGCGATTGAAGAACTCCTGGCACGCTTGCGTGCGATTATGCGCCGACCCGGTGACATCCGGGCCGACGTGGTGAGCCTCGGCCGGATGTCCTACGATTTCGGATGCCATGAAGCGCAGGTCGATGGCCGCCGGCTCGAATTGCCGCGCCGGGAACTGCTTGTGTTCGAGGCGCTGGCACGCCGCATCGGCCGCACGGTTCCGCGGCATATGCTCGAAGAGGCCGTTTATGGTTTCATCGATGATATCCAGTCCAACACGCTCGATGCGCATATTTCCCGTCTGCGTCGAAAGCTCGCCGCCGTTGGCGCCGGCCTTGAGATCCATCCCGTTCGAGGCATCGGCTATCTCATGAAGCAGACGTCATGAGCCTCCGTCAGCCTTCATTGCGATGGCAGCTGGTTTGGCGCCTTTCCTCGCTTCAGGCGGTCTTTTTGACCGTGCTTGCGATCCTCATCGTTGCCGCGCTCTGGGTGACCGGAAGCTTTGTCTCGCTCCAGCCGGAAGACGAGACAATCGACGCAATCGCACAGTCCATTGCACGAGGAGAGAACGGCGCTTTAACGCTCAGCCAGACATCGGCGCTGGCCGCGCGACGCGCCGAACTGCCGGGTCTCTGGTTCGTCGTAAGGGATCGCAGCGGTGCGACGATCGCCGCCGGTGTCGTACCGCAGGCCTATGCGAGCATCGGTGGTGCGCTTGATGGCATCGGCCAGGCGCGCTTCGGCAGCAATCTTGGAGGAAACCTCGTGCCCGCCGCCCGGCTCCAATGGGTGCACTCTCCGGTCGGCGAGGTGCAAATCCTGACAGGCGTCGATGGCAGCGTGTCGACGTCCCGCGTTATTGCGGCGGCCAGCATCGTGTTTTTCAGCGCTCTCCTGCCGCTGCTCGTCGTCACCGCGATCGCCACTCTCGTCGCGGCGCCGCTCGTGGTTCGTCGGGCATTCTCCTCGCTCGACAGTGCCGTGGCACGTGCGGAGGAAATCGATATCAATCGTCAGGGGACGCGCCTGCCGGACGAAGATGTTCCAAGAGAGATTTTACCGCTCGTCGGCGCCGTCAACGATGCGCTTGCCCGGCTGGACGAAGGCTATGAACGGCAGAAGCGCCTCTTTGCCCATCTTGCCCATGAGTGGCGCACTCCCCTTGCAATCCTGCAGGCGCGGTTGGACGGTTTGCCGCCAAGCCCGCTGAAGGAACGCCTCTTCGAGGATACGGTCCGGCTTGCGACGCTTGCCGAACAGTTTCTCGATCTGCAGCGTCTCAATTATCGGTTCGAGCCGACTTTGATCAACCTCGTGGATGTCGCGCGGCACGTCGTCTCCGAACTGGCGCCGCTTGCCATTGCCGCCAATTACGAACCTTGCTTCCAGGCAGACGAAGATGCGGTCGAAATATTCGGCGATCGCGTGGCGCTCGAACGCGCCGTCACTAACCTTGTGCAGAATGCGATCCACCACGGGGGCCGGCGCGGCGGCATAACGGTGCATGTCGGCCGCGCGACCGGCATCACCGTGACCGACGAAGGCCTGGGTGTTCCGGCGGATGAACGGTGCCGCATCTTCGAGCCGTTTCATCGCCTGGAGAGTCGCGGCAAGGGGTTTGGCCTCGGTCTCAATCTCGTTCAGGAAATCGCCCTGCTGCACGGGGGAGAGGTCTACGTCATGGAAGGTCCCAGAGGCGGCGCAGTCTTCAGGCTGAGTTTCCCCTTGGCCGAATAGGGCAGGGTGCCAGGTTCTCGGTGCAATGTTCTTGCAATCGGATGCGCCTAGACGGTGTCCGGAAAGGCCGAATCTCTCGGTCACGCAGGCGGAATCTCATGTCCAATACATTGCTGTTCCTACGAACGCTGTTATCCAACCCGCGGATGGTCGGTGCCATGCTACCGTCAGGCGCGATGCTGGCTGATCTCATCACGAATGAGGTGGATCCTTCCGATGGCCCCGTTCTCGAACTCGGACCCGGGACCGGCGTCTTTACGGAGGCCCTGCTCGCTCGCGGCGTACATCAGAAGGACCTGACGCTGGTGGAGTTCGCCTCCGACTTTGCCGGCATGCTTCGAGTGCGGTTCCCTGAAGCTCACGTTCTCTGCGCGAATGCGGCAAGGCTCGGCGCGCACAACTTGCCCGAGGACGTGTTGTTCGGATGCGCAATCAGCGGACTGCCGCTCTTGAACATGTCGCCAAAAGCGGTCGTCGCAATTCTGACTGGCGTCTCGTCCCGACTGCGCGAAGGCGGCGCTCTGTATCAGTTTACCTACGGGGTTCGCTGTCCTGTTTCGTACCGGTTGCTCGACCGGTTCGGTTTCAAGGCAACGCTGCATGGCCAGGTCTTGCGCAACTTTCCGCCCGCCAGGGTCTATAAAATCATCAGGCGCAGGCCGCCAAGACTATCGGCGGCTCCAAGATGAATGCCCCATCCCAACTCTTCAATTTCATGCCCGCTCTGGCCGGGTGGGGGCTGCTTGGCCTCGCGCTATGTTCAACGATGGAAAAGCTCGTGCCTATCATACCGTCCGGCGGCATGTTCATCATGCTCGGAATATACGGCGTGCCTGCCTTGCCCATTTTGCCGTGGGCGATCGCCGTCACCGCAGCCGGATCAACCGCGGGTTCATTGTTCTGGTACGGGCTGGGACGATGGTTCGGGCCCGATCGCGGCGACGCTCTTGCTCTGCGCGCGGGGAGCCTTCTACGCGTCCGGAGCGAACGATACTGGCAGCTTAAGGATCGGTATCGTCGTCACCGATTCTGGCTGACCCTTGCCAGTCAGACTCTCCCCGCTGTCAGGGTCTATGCGGCATTTCCCGCCGGGGTTCTCGCCATGCCATCAACCGGCTTCATCATCGCGACCTATATGGGCGCCGCTTTTTGGAATGGGCCGTTCTTGCTGTCGGGTTACCTGCTGCGCGAATACGGGTTCGATCGGGAAACAGCGATACTTGCGACACCAGCCGCAATTTTCCTGGCCCATCCCCTGCTATTCCTGGCATCTCGCCTGTGTCGACTAATCCACAAAGCGGCCTAGCCCACACATTGACTGAATGACTTGGAACCTTCGGCGCGCAAGCCTGGGGTTGTCATTCAAAGAATCGGGCGTTCTACACGGTCAGAACCGCGTAGATGACGCCGCCGTTTTCGCCGCGCGTGACGGAACTATCGGCAAGCGGGTGCTTGAGCTTGTCGATGATCGCCAAGATGTCTCTTTCGGTTCGCCATATCAGCGGCCAGTTCATGAAGGTTTCCATATAACCTTCAACGCCGATGTCTTTTGCGAAGTTCGCGAGAAGAAACTTGCCGCCGGGTTTCAGCATCTGCAAGCAGCGTTCCGTCAGCTTCACGGCAACGTTTTCCGCCAGATAGTCGTAGAGCCCGGCCGCGTAGATGAAGTCGAATGTTCCGAGCTTCTGCGCCCGGCCGAGGATCGTGCGAACGGAGCCGTTGATCGCCTCGACACGGCTTCCGTGGTAGTTCGAGCTGACGGTCCCGACGCTGATGGGATCCTGATCGAGCGCGACCCAGCGCTTGAGCCTCTCGCTCCGCAGGGCATGGGAAAGCTCTGCCTCGCGAAGGTGCCCGGCGGCGATTGCCAGGACTTCCGCATCGCTGTTTGCGGCAGCCAGCTCATCGACATGAGCCGCAAGAATGTCACGTCTCTCGCGCACGGCCACCGCGGATGCCGCTCTCCGGGTGAAATCGTAAACTTCGGCGCCGAGCGCCGATGCTTCCTTCACCTGTGCGGCAACGGTCGGGTGCTCGTAGATGAAATCCAGCAGATAGGCGTCGCCGCTGTAACCTCGCGGCTTCTCGAAGGACCATCGCGTCAGGGGATCCTGGAGCAAAAATGACGTGACGGGGTGTGTCTGCGCAAGGGACGCAAGGCGTTCCCAGACTACAGGCGTCGACTTGTTCCTCAGTGCCTGCAGCCGCTCCGTCAAGGTTTTCATGATGCCTTGAACGGGAGAATTGGCCTCGAATGCCTGCTGTGTCAGGGACAGAATAAGGGCGAGTTCGGCTTCGCCCTCTTTGAGTTGTTCGGTTGTAAGATTGTTAACCGATGATCTCGTGTGTTCCGAGATGGACTGCGCGGTAACAAGGCTATAGCCGTCGAGAGCAGTTTGAAATTGTTTCAATTTTAAATGATTCCGTGAAGACTATGCAAACCATATCGCACATAAAATTTGAGCGCTATGGTTTTGTTAATTTCGCTGGGTCAACGCTGTCGCTACCAAACGGACTAGATTGGCTGCCAGTCGTGGCGGCCGATTCGTTCCGTCGCGAGACGCAAAGGTCAAGCGGTAGACATGAGGTCTTGGCTAACTCGGGTGATGATGAGCATGCGTCGATTGTGGGGAGGAGGCGATTTTGAGCAGGGAGACGCCCGCCGGTCGAGTCCCCCCACCGGACTTCGCGCGCTCTACAAGGATTACAGCAACGAGGCGCGTCGCGCATTGGCGCGCAGCGGCCTGTGGCTTGCCGTGCCCGTTTATCTTCTTTTCGTGGTCACGGATCTGATCTTTATTCCCGACGTCTCGCACGTGACCATTCCGGCCCGATTCTTCATCGGCGGCGTCTCGCTCCTGGTTCTGGAAATCCAGTTTTCGCTTCAACGTCGCGCGGGAGAGCTGGAGGCGACCTGTGCCGCTGCCGTGGTTTTCGGCTGCATCGTGTGGCTCGTGCCTGCGCTAGGCACCTTCCATGCCGAAGCGTTCTCCTATTATGCCGCGTATGGCGCGATTTTCATGATGGGCGTCAATCTGTTCTTCAGTCTCGAATTCGGCCTTGCGATAGCGTCGTCGGGTCTGATCTTTGTCAGCTTTCTGTTGTCGCTGATCGTCTTTCACTACAGCCCCGCTTACTGCCTGGCTTTCACCACCTTTTACCTTTGCTGCTTCGTTTTCACATCCTATGTGAATTGGAAGTTGAACAAGGAGCGCTTCAATGTCTTCCTCAATGCGAGGGAGGCCGAATTGCAGCAGCGCCAGGCCACCGAGCGCGGTGAAGCCCTTCTGCGCCTGTCCATTACCGATTCCCTCACCGGCATGGAAAACCGAAGGGCCGCCGATATCCGGCTGAAGCAATTTTGGGACCGCTGGCGCGAGGAGAGGGCTGGATTTGCCGTTCTGCTCGTCGACGTCGATTTCTTCAAGAAGTACAACGACTATTATGGTCACCAGGAGGGCGATCATTGCCTCGTCACCGTTGCCAATGCATTGGCGGACATTGTTGCCCCCTTGGGCGCGACCGTCGGGCGATATGGGGGTGAAGAATTTATCGTTATCCTCGATGTGGAGCATGGTGCTGATGCATTGGGCCTGGCGGAAGCCATTTGTCGGGGGATCGAAGCCCTCGACATAGTCCATGCCCAGCGGCTCGACGGTTTTCCGCATGTAACGGTGAGCGTGGGGGCGACTGTCACGAGAGAAATCGCCAGCGCAAAGCTTGAAAACGTCATCAACGAAGCCGATCGGGCACTTTACTCCGCAAAGGCAAGCGGGCGGAACTGTGCCCGGCTGTTTGATCCGAACGAGCTTCCGGGTGGCGATGCCAGCGAAAATATCGCGGCCATACTGAAGATCGCCCTTCCGCAAAACCTCGTCTCCCTCGTCTATCAACCCATCCAGTATCTTGAGACCGGCGAGATAGGCGCTTACGAGGCCTTGATGCGCATGCAATTGCTCGATGGCTCGAGCTCTCCGCCCAGCGTCTTCATTCCCATAGCGGAGCGCACGGGAGCCATCATCGATTTGGGATATTGGGCGATCAGGACGGCATGCCGGGAGTTGCTGTCGCGTGATGTCGTCGAGACCGTGAGCATCAATGTTTCTCCGATCCAGCTGAGGGCCCCAACCTTTGCGGCGCAGGTTGCCGCCATTCTTGCCGAGACGGGCGTTTCGGGACACAGGGTTGCGTTCGAGATTACCGAAGGCGTCGATTTGGAGATACGTCCCGACGTTCTCAGCGGCATCCACGATCTCAAGAAGCTCGGCATCAAATTCTGGCTGGACGATTTCGGGACGGGATTTGCCGGGCTATCCTGGCTTCGCCTGATGGAATTCGAAACCGTCAAGATCGACAAATCGTTCCTCCACGATGCCGTAAACAGCACCAGTGCCAGGGTTCTTCTTGAGGATATCGTCGACTTGGTGCGAAATCGCGGACATAAGATCCTTATCGAAGGTGTCGAGGACGATGAACAGCTCGACCTCGTCAAATCCTTTGGTATCGATGCCGTTCAAGGATACCATATCGGGCGGCCGGCACCGCTGCTGAAGCATTCGATGGCCATGATCGCAGGCCGTCGTCGTCGGCAGCTATCCGCGTAAGTATCGATGCCGCGCCGCAGCGCCAGCGGAGGCAAGGATCATGACGAGCGCAGACCTATCTGACATTTACCGAGGCTATATTGATTGCCTGAACGAACAGGATTGGTCGAATTTGGGTCACTTCGTCCATGAGGACGTTGACTACAACGGCAGCCGCATCGGGTTGTCAGGTTATCGCGAGATGCTCAAGCGAGATTTTCGTGCCATTCCCGATCTTCATTTCGACATCCGCCTGCTGATTTGCGAACCGCCCTGGGTCGCCAGCCGTTTGCATTTCGATTGCACGCCGACGGAGATGCTGTTTGACCTGCCGGTGAACGGAAGGAAAGTGCAGTTTACCGAAAACGTCTTCTACGAGTTCCTGGACGGACGGATCCGTCAGGTTTGGTCGATCATAGACAAGGCTGCTATCGCCGCCCAGCTATAGGGCAATTGCGCTCTTGCGTTCAAGGCGAAGGGCTATGAATCCCGCGATGAAGGCGGCGACGCCGCTTGCGACGATAGGGCCGAAGTAACTGCCGGTACGATCGAAAATGAAGCCCGCGGCAGTGGGGCCGATCAAGGCTGCTATGCCCACCGCCGTATAGAGATATCCGAGGACCGCGCCGATACGACGCGTGCCGAACAGATCGGCTGCGACGGCCGGATACAGGCCGACGCAGCCGCCATAGCTCATGCCGAACGTTAATGCGAACAATGCCAGCTGGATCATGCCCGTTGCCGATGCCCATAGGGCAAACGACCCGGCGACTGCAAATGTCAGCGATGCCAGCAACCGTCGGCGACCGAGGCGATCCCCGAGGCCGGCCAGAAAAAAGCGTCCGATGACATTGCCGACGCCGATAAGGCCGACAAGGGCGGTTCCGTCCTGAATCGAAAGACCCATGTCCTGGGCGGCCGCGACGATATGGACGTAAGGGATGAAGGTGCAGAAGGAGGACAGAATAAGCACGATGTAGAAAAGACAAAATCTGCTGTCGCGCCATAGTGTGAGGGCATCTGCATGGCCGTCACGGACCGAGGGCCGGCTCGTATTGTCACGCCTTTTGCGGATGAACATTGCAGCCGGCAGGGCGAGACCGGCAAAGACACATGCGAGCGCGACGAAACATCCCCGCCAGCCGATCGATGGAAGGGCCTGGCCGACGGCAAAGGGCAGGATCAGCGTACCAAGCCCCAGACCGGCCGTGGCGATACCAGACGCCTGACTTCGTTTGCGGATAAACCAGGACTGCACAACCCCGAGGGCCGGAACATAGGACAGGCCAATCCCAAACCCGACGCCAAAGCCATACCAGATGTAAAGCGACAGAAGGGAGCCGGCGCGACTGGCCCCGATATAGCCGAGGATCATCGCCGCCAACCCCAGCACAACCAGGCTACGCGGTGACCGTCTGTCGGCAAGCGGCCCGGCAATCGCGCCCAGCGAATAGAACAGGAAAGCGGATATGGAAAAGACCAAGGCAGTCTCGCCGCGGGACGCGCTGAATTCGGCAGCAAGCCCTGGGAAGGTAGCGGAGAAGGAATAGGCCGCTCCGAAGGTCACGGCCGTCAGCACATGGGTGGCGGCGACCACCTTCCATCCCTCCCGCGTATCGGCCTCTTCATATTCACGCAAGACGGCAAGTTCGGACATCATCGATCTCGATAGAATTGTGCTGTCACCCAATATGGCTTACGGCACCGCGCGGGAGAAATGAATAGCATTGATGCCCTTCATTGATTCCCTTGATCTATCCCCGCATTCTGCGCACTTGCCTATTCACGGATTGCCTGCGAGGGGGCCACGTCGGTTTCGATGAAGATGCATGACCGGTCCGCCGTTTGCAGCAGCGTATCGGCAACGCTTCCGTAGGAAAGGCTGCCGCTTGCCCGTTTGCTCACCCCGAGCACGATCAAGTTATATTGTCCGCTGCGGGCGTGGCGCAGGATCGACAGCTCCGGCGACGGTCCCTCCTGGACGACCTTCTCGACTTTGACGCCATAGTGGTCCGCAATAGAGCCGACCTTCTTCAAGATATCCCAATGGTCGTCGGGATGATCACTGATGCGCGGGATGGCTCGGGCTTGCCTTGGTTCCACGATCAGCAGCAGCGCGCAATGAGCATTCGCCGCCTTCGCGATCGCGAGCCCGAATTCGGCCGCCCTGACGGAGCGTTCCGTGCCGCTGACCGGGAGCAGGATTCGCAGATCCTGAGGTCGTTCCGAAAGCAAGCCGCGCGCCGTTACGATGGCGGAGGTTCCCGCGAACGCCGATGTCATGACCTGCAGGGAAGCGCTAAATCGGCCATCCTCCCCCATGGACGGCTCGATGCCGGTGAATAGGAGATCATGGCCTGTGCTTGAGATATCGCCAAGCACTGTGTCGAGTTCGCCATCCTTTTCTCGAACCGTGACATGGATATCGCTTTCGGACGCCGTGTCCTTGTCCGTCGGTGCCGTCGAAATGAGATCGGTTGCGCATTTCCGCAGATCATCGGCAGAGGACTTGGCCTGCGAGGTTTTCGATACGGCGGCCGTCGCATCCCTTTCGCTCCTGTCGTCGTCTGCTTCCCGCACGTCGAGAACGGTGACCGGCATCTTGCGCGTCACCGCGAAGAAGGCGGCGAGCCACGTCGCCAGACGGCTGCTTTGCGAACCGTCGATCGTGAGAAGAATGCGTTCGAAATTAGCCAGGAAACTTTCGCTCTCGAACTGCTCTCGCTCCAATCGGTCGCGCTCTTCCTCGCGCAACGGCAGGCGTTTAAGCGCCCAGCGCAGCGTCGGCGGCATGGCCATGGTGGTGATGACGGCCATGGCGACGATGACGGAGAAGAGCTTTTCGTCGAGAACGCCTACGGATAGGCCTATGGTCGCGACGATCACTTCCGTCGACCCCCGCGCATTCATGCCGCAACCGAGTGCCAGGGCTTCCGCCGCCGAATAGCCTCCGATTTTCGCGGCGGCGAAAGCGCCTCCGAATTTGCCGATACTGGCGATGACAACGACGGCGGCCGTCAGCAGCAGGATAGAGGGATCGGCGAGCACGGTCAGATCGGTCTGCAAGCCCGTCAGCCCGAAGAAAACAGGCATGAAGAGCGCCGTCGTCAGCGCGCGCAGCTGAACATCGATCTGGCGCGTGAGGATCGGCGATTCGCCGATCAGAATACCGGCGACAAAGGCGCCGAGGACCGTGTGAACGCCGATGAAGTTGGTGATGATCGCCATCGCGCCCATGATCGCGATGATGGCGCTGAGCACCGGCAGGTCGCTGCGAAAATGGTCGTTGGTCCAGCGGATGATCTCGAATACGACCCGCCTGCCGACCGTGAAGCTGACGGCCATGAAAGCCAGCGTGCCGATGACGCTGGTTGCGAGCGTCGCGAGATCGACGGTTCCCTTCACTGCCAGACCGAACGTCACCGCGATAATGACCCAGCCCACGGTATCGTCGATGATGGCGGAGGCGACGATGAGCTGGCCGACATTGCGACGCATGAAGCCCATCTCGCGAACGACCGTGGCGACGATCTTGACCGAGGAGATCGAAAGGGCCGTTCCGAGGAACAGGGATGTCACGAGCCTTTTCTGGGGATCGGGAAGCAAGGCGTCCGGAATGAACTCGCCCAGCGCAAAGCCCGCCGCAAAGGGGATCACGATCCCCGTCAAGGAGACACCGGCTGCGGATTTGCGCAGGCGCCTGGCCAGACTTAGGTCGGTCTCCATGCCCGCAAGCAGCAGGAGAAAGAGGATGCCGAGCTGGCCGATTGCATCCGTCATGCTCTTCTGCGCGCCGTCCGAAGGAAAAAGGCTCGCTTGCAGATGCGGGAACGCCAGACCGAATAAGGAGGGACCCAGGATGATGCCCGCGATGATCTGACCCATGATCGACGGCTGGCCGATCCGAACCATCAATTCGCCGAGCAGGCGGCCTGAAACCACCAGGACGATGATCTGAACCAGAAACAGCCCTTCGGAAGGATGGGCCGCCTTCTGGCCCTCGGCTGCGAATGCGACCTGCGCAGTCGATAGCGACAGGATGGCGGTGATGAGAATGACGAAGGCGATCGAGAGGGGTAGCTTTGGAAATTTCTGGCGTGACTGCATGGATTGATCCCGCTGAGCAGCAGGAAAAACGCGCCAGAGTGCTTGCCGTTCCCGGCAAGGTTGATAATCGCCGCGTGCCACGAAGCAATCGACGCATGCACCGTGGGCATAAGCTTCGATCCGCCGACCGTGGGGCGGCGGACCTTGGACAACGGGAAAATCAGACGCGTTCGAGCGCGATCGCAATCCCCTGGCCGACGCCGATACACATGGTCGACAGCGAATAGCGGCCGCCGGTTTCCTTCAGTTCGAGGGCGGCGGTGCCGGTGATGCGGGCGCCTGACATGCCGAGCGGATGGCCGAGCGCTATGGCGCCGCCGTTGCGATTGACGCGGGCGTCGTCATCGGCGATGCCGAGCTCGCGCAGGACAGCAAGCCCTTGCGAGGCGAAGGCCTCGTTGAGCTCGATGACGTCGAACTGCTCCTGGCGCATGCCGAGGCGCGCCATCAGCTTGCGGGAGGCAGGAATCGGGCCGATGCCCATGATGCGCGGGGGGACGCCGGCGGCGGCTCCGCCGAGAATACGGGCGATCGGTGTCAGACCGTATTTCTTCACGGCTGCTTCCGAAGCGATGATGAGGGCGGCGGCGCCATCATTGACGCCGGAGGCATTGCCGGCCGTCACGGTGCCGCCTTCCTTCTTGAAGGGCGTCCCAAGCTTGGCAAGCGCCTCGATCGTCGTGGCGCGCGGATGCTCATCCTTGCCGACGACGATCGCGTCGCCCTTGCGCTGCGGGATCGTTACCGGCGTGATCTCCTTGGCAAGCCGGCCGTTTTCCTGGGCTGCTGCAGCTTTTGCCTGCGAGCGAACGGCAAAGGCGTCCTGATCCTCGCGGCTGACCTTGTAGTCCTCGGCGACGTTTTCGCCGGTCTCCGGCATGGAATCGACGCCATATTGCTTCTTCATCAGCGGATTGATGAAGCGCCAGCCGATCGTGGTGTCATAGATCTCGGCATTGCGCGAAAAGGCGCTTTCGGCCTTGGGGATGACGAAGGGCGCGCGCGACATGCTCTCGACGCCGCCGGCGATCATCAGATCGGCCTCGCCGGAGCGGATGGCGCGGGCTGCTGCGATGACGGCGTCCATGCCGGAGCCGCAAAGGCGGTTGATCGTCGTGCCGGAAACAGAAATGGGAAGGCCGGCAAGCAGAAGCGACATGCGGGCAACGTTGCGATTGTCTTCGCCGGCCTGGTTGGCGCAGCCGAAGATCACGTCGTCGACGGCTTCCCAATCGATCGAGCCATTGCGCTCGATCAACGCCTTCAGCGGCACGGCGCCCAGATCATCGGCGCGGACGGAGGAAAGCGATCCGCCAAAGCGGCCGATCGGCGTGCGGATATAGTCACAGATAAAGGCTTCGGTCATCAGGCTGCCTCATGGGCTTTCTTGGTGCGGGCGTTGATGTCGCGCAGGACGGAAAGTTCGGTGTCGGTCGGTGGCGGCGTCTCGATCACCTCATCGGCAAACTTGATCGCCCAGCCGCAATTCTCAATGATCTGCTCGCGGGCAACGCCCTTGTGGATCGACACGACAGTCAACTCCTTGGTCACCGGATCAGGCTCGAGAATGCAGAGATCGGTAATAACCCGAGTCGGGCCTTTCGTCTTCATGCCCAAGCGTTCGCGGTGATTGCCACCTTCGCCATGGCCCATCGAGGTGATGAAGGGCAGCTTTTCGACGAAGCCGCGCTTGGAGAGCGCCATGGTGATGAAGATCTGGCCGCAATTGCTGGCTATTTCCGGTGCGCCGCCGCCGCCCGGAAGACGGACTTTGGGGTGGTCATAAGGGCCGACGACGGTGGTGTTCAGATTGGCGAATTTATCGATCTGCGCGCCGCCGAGGAAGCCTGTCGTGATGTGCCCGCCCTGCAGCCAGTAGCGGAACATCTCCGGCACCGCGACGGTGAAGAGTGCGGTGTCGCAGAGCTCGCCATCGCCGATCGACAAGGGCAGCACATCCGGCTTGGTGCCGACGGTGCCGCTCTCATAGATGAGCGTGATATCAGGCGCATGCGTCAGCCGCGCGACGTTGCAGGCAGCCGATGGCGCGCCGATACCGACGAAGCAGACATCGTCGTTGGTCAGTGCGCGGGCGGCGGCAATGGTCATCATTTCGGTTGGCGTAAAATCGCTCATCTTGACCTCCTCACGCCGACTTGACCGGCTTCTTGCCGGCATATTTGGCGAAATCCTCCGGACCCGCCTTCATCACATGCTCGTCGATCCAGGCCAGGAAGCTGTCGCGATCGCGGGCGATTTCGTCCCAGGCGATGTAGAAGGCGTTGGAACGGGCATAATAGCCCTGCGCATAGGAGGGGAATGCCCCACCGGGCACGAGAGCGACCGCGGTCAACGCCCATGTCGGCAGCACGACCGAGTTCGGCGACGGCGGGTTCAGCTCATCGACGATTTCCTCGACTGTCACGATGGAGCGCTTGGCGGCAAGCACCGCCTCTTTCTGCACGCCGACGATCCCTTCGAGCAGCACATTGCCCTTACGGTCAGCACGCAGCGCGTGGATGATGGCGACATCCGGCCGGATAGCCGGGACGGCAGCCAGCACTTCGCCGGTGAAGGGACAGGTCACGTTTCTGATGTTCGGATTGACCTTCGGCAGGTCGGCGCCGATATAGCCGCGCAGCATCGCAAAGGGCAGGTTTGCCGCGCCCGCCTCATAAGCGTTGGCCATGGCGGCATGCGAATGCTCCTCGATCTCAAGCGGTCGCGGCCACTGGTTCTCGGCGGCATCGCGGAAACGGTGCAGCGAGCCGACGCCGGGATTGCCGCCCCATGAAAATTTCATGCCGCGCGCCGCGCCGACGCCGATCAGCTGATCATAGAGAATATCCGGCGTCATACGGACCAGATAGAGGTCTTTCTTGCCCTGTCGGATGACTTCGTGGCCGGCGGCATAGGGAATGAGATGGGTGAACCCCTCCATGGCGACCGTATCGCCATCATGCACATTCTCTGCCACCGCCTGCGAAAGCGATAGGATCTTCGCCATAGGGCCTCCTCAACAAATGCTGTCCTGCGGGCGTCAATAAGCGCCTTTGGCCTGACATCGTCAATAAATTTGTGCGTTATTTGACATTTGTTCATATATCGCACAAAAATGGTCGAAAATTTGGAGTGAATGATGCGAGAGACGGATTTCGTCAGCGGCTTTGCCAAGGGCTTGAAAGTCATCGAAGCCTTCGGGGAGACGCGGCAGCGTCTGACGATCGCCGAAGCATCGAAACTGACCGGGCTCGACCGCGCCACCGTGCGCCGCTCGCTGCTGACGCTCTCCGAGCTCGGCTATGCCGTTTACGACGGAAAATTCTTCACCCTGACGCCGAAGGTCCTGCGGCTCGGTCACGCCTATCTAGCGGCGACGCCCCTGCCGATCATCATCCAGCCTCATCTCGATCAGCTCTCCGAGCGGGCAAGCCAGAATGCCTCGGCCTCGGTGCTCGACGGCACCGAAGTCGTTTATATCGCCCGCGCCTCACAGCGCCGGGTGATGTCCATCAACCTGACGCCCGGCAGCCGCCTTCCGGCCTTCTGTGCCTCGATGGGCCGCGTCCTGCTCGCCGCCCTGCCGGAAAGCGAAGCGCGCTCCGTCCTCGCGAGGACCGATCTCAGGGCGAACACGCCGAACACCAAGACCGATCCGGAAGACTTGATGGCCGAATTTCGCCGGGTGAGGGCGCAGGGCTATGCCGTCATCGACCAGGAGCTGGAAATAGGCCTTTGCTCCATCGCCGTCCCGGTCGAAAACGATCGGGGCCAGACCGTGGCGGCCATCAATATCGGCGCCCCGGCCGCCTATGTCGCCGCCGCCGACATGGTGGAGCGCTTTCTGCCATTGCTGAAAGAAACGCAGAAGGCGTTGAGGCTGGTGCTTCCGTAACCTTCACGCTCCTCCGGGCCATCCTCGTCCTTCGAGGGTGGATGGCTGGCCATTATTTTCCGCCCATCGGCATAGGCGATTATCTTGCTCACATCCCAAGCTTCGCCCGCTCGGCAATGCGCCAGGCGCGCGGTGTCTCGCCGGTCTGTTTTACGAAGAATCTCGAGAAATAAGCGGGGTCGGCGAAGCCGAGGCGATAGCTGATTTCCTGGACGGTCGCGAAGGTGAAGACCAGCTCGCGCTTGGCTTCATCCAGCAGCTTGCGCGTGATCAGCTCGTGGGCGCCGTGGCCGGTCTTGCTGCGCACGATGCGGCTGAGATGGGCTGGCGAGATGCCGAGGCTTTCGGCATAGAAGGCGGCCGGCTTGTGCGAGCGGAAATGGCGCTGGATAAGGCCCTGCAGCATTTCCGTCCGCCGCTCGCTCTCGTCGCCGAGACTGGACCCCTCATCCGTCTTTTGGGCGATGCGCGCCGTCAGCAGGACTGCCGAGGTGAGATAGGCTTCGAGCAGATCGTTGCGGCCGTTGCGATGGCTGGCAAATTCCTCGCCGAGCCGCCGCAAGGTGCGCGCAACATAGGCGGCATCCTCATCGTCGGTATCGAGCAAGGTCAGATGCGGGTCGGCGAGCCACGACCCCAGCCGGCTGCGGTCGCCGGGGGCGGCTTTCAGGTGCGAGATCAGCACGGTGATGACGAAGCCGTCTATGTCTTTGGAGAACCGGAAGCCGTGATTGAGGCGTGGCGGCACGGTGATGATGGCGGGCGGCGTGATGGGATGGGCAATTCCATCGAAGATCGCGTCGCCCGAGCCGGCGTCTATGTACAAGATCTGAAAGAAGCTCTCGTGCCGATGCGGGCGAATCTCCCAGTGATGGAGGCTGCTGCGCGAGGGAATCGTCTCACAATGCAGCCAGAAATCCGGCTTTTGGCCGGTATTTTCGCCGTAGAGCTCATAGGTCGGCACGGCCCTCGTCATGGTTCTTCTCCTCCACCATGTTCGGTTTGTGCAATTTCTTGACCGAAATGTCCATTGCGAGCCTGCTGCCAGCCGGACAGACTTAGGCAAAAGACCGTGCATGGGAGGAAACGATGCGCACCCAAGTCGCCATTATCGGGTCAGGGCCATCCGGTCTGCTGCTCGGCCAGCTGCTGACGGAAGCCGGGATCGACAATGTCATTCTCGACCGCGTCGGCAAGGACTATATCCTCGGCCGCGTCCGCGCCGGCGTGCTGGAGGAAGGCACCGTTTCGCTGATGGACAAGGCGAAATCCAGCGCGCGCCTGCATGCAGAGGGCCTGCCGCATGACGGCTTCTCGCTCGCCTTCAACGGTCGCGATCATCGCATCGACCTTCATGGGCTCACAGGCGGCAGGCGCGTTCTCATCTACGGCCAGACGGAGATGACCCGAGATCTGATGGCCCATCGCGAGCAAAGCGGCGCTCAGACCATCTACAATGCGGCCAATGTTCAGCCACACGGTTTTGATGGCGATACGCCTTATCTGACTTATGACAAGGACGGCATTTCCCATCGCATCAATTGCGATTTCATTGCTGGCTGCGACGGCTTTCACGGTGTCAGCCGCAAGTCCGTTCCGGAAAAATCGATCCGCAGTTTCGAGAAGGTCTATCCCTTCGGCTGGCTCGGCGTGTTGGCCGAAGTAGCGCCGGTCAATCACGAATTGATCTATGCCAATCATCCGCGCGGCTTTGCCCTATGCTCGATGCGTTCCATGACGCGCAGCCGCTATTACATCCAGTGCCCACTCGACGAGAAGGTCGAGGACTGGAGCGACGATCGCTTCTGGGACGAATTGCGCCGCCGTTTGCCGGCTCATCATGCCGAAGCCCTGGTCACGGCGGCGTCCTTCGAGAAATCGATCGCGCCTCTGCGTTCCTTCGTGGCCGAACCGATGCGCTTCGGCCGGCTCTTCCTCGTCGGCGATGCCGCCCATATCGTTCCGCCGACCGGTGCCAAAGGGCTCAATCTGGCGGCGAGTGACGTGTATTATCTGTTCTCGGGACTTGCCGAGCATTATCAGGTTCACTCGGACGCCGGACTGGAGGCCTATTCCGCTCGCGCGCTTGCCCGGGTCTGGAAAGCCGTGCGCTTTTCCTGGTGGATGACGACGATGCTGCATCGTTTTCCCGATACCAGCGACTTCGACCAGAAGATCCAGGAGGCCGAACTCGATTATCTCACCCATTCCCGCGCTGCTTCGACCGCGCTTGCGGAGAATTATGTCGGTCTTCCGTTCTGAGCCGATTCTAGAGCTTCTTGGCGACCTCGTTCGCCGCCTCGCGGATCGTCTGCATTAGGATAGACAGTGGCAGGGTGGGGACGGCGTCGGTACGCACAGTCAATCCGACCGGCCCTTTCGTCTCGCTGGTATCGATCGGCAGCAGCGCCAGCAGACCGTCATCGACATCACCCGCGACGACGCCGGCCGAAATGATCCAGATGGCGTCGCTGGCCCGAACGAAGGCGCGGCCGAAGGAGTCGGACACGGTCTCGATCTGGTTGGGCAGGCGGCCGGCGCCATTGGCGATGAGGAAGCTCTCGACGAAGGGGCGGATGATCGAGCCTCGCGTGGGCATCAGGATCGTATAGCGGCTGAGATCGGAAAACACCGATTGCTTTGCCGAAAGCAGCGGGTGACCAGCCCTGACGGCAAAGACCACTTGCTCGGAGTAGAGATGCTCGAAGGAGAAACCGGCCATATTGTCCGGGCTTGCCAGCCGACCGACCACGAGGTCGAGATCGCCGATGCGCAACTGCTCCAGCAATACGGCGTTCTCGCCGGTGACGATCTTGATGCGGCTCCAGGTCTCCTCGCGGAGAAACAATTCCATCGCCCTTGGCATGATCCGTGTCGACACCGTCGGCAGCGCGCCGATGCGGATCGGCGGCGCCTCGCCGGAGCGCTCCTGCGATACGGAATCCAGCCCCTGTCTTAAGGCCGAGAGTGCTGCGCCGGCGTGGCGGAGAAACACTTCACCGTAGCGGGTGATGCGAATGCCGCGCCCGTCGCGCTCGAAGACGGAGACGCCAAGCGCCTCCTCCAGCTCGCGGATCGTTTTTGTCACCGCCGGTTGGCTTATATGGAGGAGCCCCGCCGCCTTGATCACGCTTTTCTGGCGCGCAACCTCGACAAAGGTCTGCAGATGGCGGAATTTGATGCGGGCGTCGAGCATGCTCATTCATAACCCAGGAGTTATCGTAGAGCAAAGAAATATCATTTTACCTAACCGGATTATAGTTCCAATCTCGCGCTCGAGGAGATTTTCCAGTGCAGTTTGCCCGCATCAATGACGTCACGATCCACTATCAGATCATCGGCGGATCGCCCGACAAGCCGGTTCTTGTCTTTGCCAATTCGCTTGGCACCGACTTCCGGATCTGGCGCGACGTGATCGTGCGCCTGGCCGGCGATTTCGCGATCGTACTCTACGACAAGCGCGGCCACGGCCTGTCCGATCTCGGCCAGATGCCCTATTCGATCGAGGATCATGCCACCGATCTTGCCGGCCTGCTCGATTTCCTCTCGGTCAAGGATGCCGTCATTTGCGGTCTTTCCGTCGGCGGGCTGATCGCCCAGTCGCTCTATCAGCGGCGGCCGGATCTCGTGCGGGCCTTGATCCTGTGCGACACGGCCCCCAAGATCGGTACGGCCGACAGCTGGAACGCCCGCATCGCGCAGGTCGAGGCCGCGGGCATCGAATCGATCGTCGATGCGATCATGGAGCGCTGGTTCACGCCGGCTTTCCGCCGCCCGGAAAACACTGCCTTCGGCGGCTATTGCAACATGCTGATCCGTCAGCCGGTGGCGGGCTACACCGCAACATGCGCCGCCCTTCGCGACGCCGATCTGACCGAGACGGCAAAAAGGATAGCGGTTCCGACCATCTGCATCGTCGGCGATCAGGATGGTTCCACGCCGCCCGAGCTGGTACTTTCGACGGCCAAGCTCATTCCAAATGCGCGCTATGAAGTCATCAAGGACGCCGGCCATATCCCCTGCGTCGAACAACCCGAGGCGTTGACCGAAGTCATTCGTGCCTTCATCGACGTCGTTTTGCGTGGAGAACAAGCCCCATGAATGACCCCACCACGCCATCCGAGCGCTATCTGCAGGGCATGGCGACGAGACGAGCGGTGCTCGGCAACGGCCATGTCGATCGTGCCCAGCAGGGAGTGACGGAGTTCGACCGGCCTTTTCAGGAGTTGATCACCGAAGCGGCCTGGGGCCACGTTTGGTCGCGCCCGACGCTCAGCCGGCGCGAACGCTCCATCGTGACAATCGCCCTGCTGGCGGCGCTCGGCCAGGACGAAGAGGTCGCGATGCATGTGCGCGCCACCAGCAATACCGGCGCGACGCGCGACGATATCCGCGAGGCGCTTTTGCATGTGGCAATCTATGCCGGCGTGCCGGCGGCCAACCATGCGATCAAGATCGCCAAGCAGGTTTTTGAACAGATGGACGCCGAAAGGGCGGCTTGAAGCGAGGCAGACATGTCCGACAGAACCAACAGCAAGCCCGAAACGGGCGCCTTCTTTGCCAGGGATCGCGCCTGGCATCCGCCGGCCTTTGCGCCCGGCTATAAGACTTCCGTGCTGCGTTCGCCGCAGCGCGCATTGCTTTCGCTCGACGGCACGATCTCTGAAATCACCGGACCGGTCTTCGGCCACTCCATTATAGGCGAGCTGGACAACGACCTGATCCATAATTTTGCCAAGCACGGCGAAAGCGCGATCGGCGAGCGCATCATCGTCCATGGCCGCGTGCTCGACGAGCGTGGCCGGCCGGTGCCGGGCGTGCTGCTCGAATTCTGGCAGGCCAATGCCGGCGGGCGCTATCGCCACAAGAAGGAAACCTATCTCGCCGCCATCGATCCGAACTTCGGCGGCTGCGGCCGCGCGATCACCGATGACGAAGGCCACTATGCCTTCCGCACGGTCCGGCCAGGCGCCTATCCCTGGCCGAACGGCGTCAACGACTGGCGCCCGGCTCATATTCATTTCTCCGTTTTCGGCCATGGCTTTGCCCAGCGACTGATCACGCAGATGTATTTCGAGGGCGATCCGATGATCTGGAAATGTCCGATCGTCGGCACGATCCCTGACAAGCAAGCCATCGAGCAGCTGATCGCACCGCTCGACTGGGGCAATACGATCCCGATGGATGCGCGCGCCTACAAGTTCGATATCGTGTTGCGCGGTCGTCGCTCGACCCTGTTCGAAAACCGGCTGGAGGGCAACTGATGGTACAAGAACTCGGCTATCTGAAGGAAACACCTTCGCAGACGGCAGGCCCTTACGTCCATATCGGCCTCACGCCGAACTACAGCGAAATAGGCGGCGTCTATGACGCGGATCTCGGTGCCTCCATGGTCAATGACAAGACGCATGGCGAGCGCATCACGGTGACGGGCCGCATCCTCGATGGCGCCGGCGGGCTGGTCAGGGACGCGGTCATCGAGATCTGGCAGGCCGACAGTGCCGGACTTTACAATAGTCCTTCGGAACTGCGCGGCACGGCCGATCCGAATTTCACCGGCTGGGGTCGTTGTCCGACGAGTTCGGACGATGGGATTTTCCGTTTCGAAACGATCAAGCCCGGTCGCGTTCCCTTCAAGGACGGACGCAAGATGGCGCCGCACATCACATTCTGGATCGTGGCGCGCGGCATCAATATCGGCCTGCATACGCGCATGTATTTTCCTGAAGAGACGAGCGCCAACGCCGAGGATCCCTTGCTTGCCCGCATCGAACACAAGGATCGCCTGGCGACGCTCGTCGCCACCAAGGAGGGTTCGGTCTATACCTTCGATGTGCATTTGCAGGGAGACAGGGAAACGGTTTTCCTCGATATATAGGCTATGAGCATTTCTCCCTTCGATCACCCTTTTCTGTCCGGCCTCCTCGGTGACGCGGAGATTTCGGATTATTTTTCGGCCACGGCCGACATCCGCGCCATGCTTGACTTCGAAGCGGCGCTTGCCAGGGTGGAAGCGCAGCATGGGTTGATCCCGCAGGCATCCGCGCGGCGTATCGAGGAGATCTGCGCCAGTTTCGAGCCCGATCTCTCGAGCCTGAAGGCTGCAACGGCAACGGACGGGGTTGTCGTGCCTGATCTCGTCAAGCAGCTGCGCAAAGCCGTCGGCGAGGATGCCGGTACTCATGTCCATTTCGGCGCCACCAGCCAGGACGTCATCGATACCAGCCTGATGATGCGCCTGAAGGCGGTGGCCTTCCTCTTGAGCGGCCGCCTTTTTACCGTCTCTGCAGGACTTCAAAAGCTTGACAAGCAGTTCGGTTCGAACAGGCTCATGGGCCGTACTCGCATGCAGGCCGCAATCCCGATTACCGTATCCGACCGGCTGCGTGCCTGGCGCCATCCGCTTGAACAATATCGGGACCGGCTGACGCAGGAGAGCTTCGCCCTGCAATTCGGCGGTGCGGCCGGCACGCTGGAAAAGTTCGGGCCGAGGGCGGAAGACATCCGTGCCTCGCTGGCGCAGGCGCTCGGTCTGACGGATGAGCCGCAATGGCAGAGCCAGCGTGGGCGCATCGCCGAACTGGCCGGGCTGCTGTCGATGATCTCGGGCAGTCTCGGCAAGATCGGTCAGGACGTCGCGCTTCTGGCACAGGCCGGCGATGAGATCGAGCTTGCCGGCGGCGGCGGCTCCTCCGCCATGCCGCACAAGCAGAATCCGGTTGCGGCGGAGATGCTGGTGACGCTCGCTCGCTTCAACGCGGTCCAACTCTCCGGTATCCATCAGTCGCTTGTTCATGAACAGGAGCGTTCCGGGGCCGCCTGGACGTTGGAGTGGCTCCTGTTGCCCCAAATGGCGGTGGCGACGGCTGCGTCGCTACGCCACGCGCTGGAGCTGATCGGTATGATCAAGCGGTTGGGGACGGCAGCATGAGCGAGGTATTGGCCTTCAATCATAACCCATGAATTATGGGTTATGATATTTATTTCATTTTACATCACTATTTCCTATGAGAAATTGGCGATGATCGAGATTTGAAGATCAGGGGCGGCTCGGAATCCGCGCCGCCGGGAGGAGAAAGAATGAAACGGTTTGTCTTGGCCGCCATCGCGGCCGTTGCCCTTGGCGGCGCTGCCTATGCCGATACCATCAAGGTCGGGGTCATCGGACCCTTTTCGGGGCCGTTTGCGCTGCAGGGAAAGAATTTCAAGGCCGGCATCGATGCCTATATGGCTGTCAATGGCAAGAAGGTCGGCAATGATGAGGTGGAGGTGATCTACCGCGACGTGCCGCAGGCCGATCCCGCGCAATCGAAGGCGCTGGCCCAGGAACTGGTCGTCAAGGAGCATGTGCAGTACCTCGCCGGTTTCTATTTCACCCCGGACGCCATGGCGGTGACGCCGATCCTCAAGCAGGCCAATGTGCCGATGGTGATCTTCAACGCCGCGACATCGGCGATTGTCACCAAGAGCCCGCTTGTCGTTCGTACCTCTTTCACAACCTGGCAAACATCGACCCCGATCGCCAAGGTCGCCTATGACGCCGGCGTCAAGAAGGTCATCTCCGTCGTCAGCGATTACGGCCCCGGCGTCGATGCCGAAAATGCCTTCAAGGCCGGTTTCGAGAAGCAGGGTGGCGAAGTGGTGCAGGCCATACGCATGCCGCTGTCGACCAATGACTTTAGCCCGATCATGCAGCGCATCAAGGATTCAGGCGCGCAGGGCGTCTTCGCCTTCCTGCCCTCCGGCCCGACGACGCTCGGCTTCGTCAAGGCCTATAATGAAAACGGCCTGAAGACGGCCGGCATCAAGCTGTTCGCCCCAGGTGACCTGACGCAGGAATCCGACCTGCCGGCGCTTGGCGATGCGGCCCTCGGCATGCAGACGACGTTCCATTATGCGATTTCGCACGATTCCCCTGAAAACAAGGCTTTCGTCGCGGCTGGCGACAAGGCGATCGGCAATCCAGCCGAATTGACCTTCCCGGCCGTCGGCGCCTTTGACGGCATGCATGTCATCTACAAGATGATCGAGGCGACCGGCGGCAAGCAGGATGCGCAGAAGGCTGTCGATGCCGTGAAGGGTCTTTCCTGGGTCAGCCCCCGCGGTCCGGTCACCATCGATCCCGAAAGCCGTCACATCACGCAGAACATCTATCTGCGCGAGGTCACCAAGGGCGATGACGGCAAGTACTACAACAAGGAGATTCAGACCTTCGAAAAGCAGGGCGATCCCGGCCTCGCGGCAGCGAAGTAGGACGCTCTAACCGATAGCTCCTATCTGAGCAGAATTGGTTTCCGCTCAGATAGAGACCCAAAGGTCGGCGCCGCAATAACCGGACCAGTGATTTCAATGCAAACCGTGCTCAGCATAGCAGTCGATGCCCTCGCTTACGGCATGGTGCTGTTCGTGATCTCCATCGGCCTCTCCGTCACCATGGGGTTGATGCGCGTCGTCAATCTGGCCCATGGCGCCTTCGCCATGATCGGCGGTTATATCGCCTCCTATGCGGCGCACGATCTGGGATTGGGTTATGCCGCTGCCGTCTTGCTGGCCGTAATCGGCACGGTGATTATTTCCATCCCGATCGAGCGACTGCTTTACCGGCGTATCTACGGTGCGCCGGAACTGACACAGGTGCTGATGACGATCGGCATCACCTTCTGCATCATCGGCATCGCCAACTATGTCTTCGGCCCGACCTTGAAGACCATACCTTTGCCCGGCAGCCTGCAAGGCTCTGTCGACCTCGGTTTCCGCACCATCGGGACGCATCGCATTTTCGCAATCGTCTGCGGTCTTATCGTCGCTCTGGCGCTCTGGTACACGATCGAGAAGACGTCTTTCGGCGTCAAGCTGCGCGCCTCGGTCGACAATGCCTCGATGGCGGCGGCTCTCGGGGTGAGGACCGAGATCGTCTATGCGGTCAGTTTCGCCATAGCCGTCGGGCTTGCCGCCTTTGGCGGTGTGGTGGGCGCCGAATTGCTGCCCGTCGAGCCCTATTATGCCCTGCGTTACATGGTGACTTTCCTTGTCGTCGTCTCGGTCGGCGGCGCTGGCTCCATCTCCGGCGCGTTGCTTGCCTGTCTCGTCCTCGGCTGCATTGATACGACCGGCCGCTACCTTATGCCCGAGTATGGCGACTTCTTCTTCTATCTGGCCGTCATTGCTATCGTCTGCGTCTTCCCGCGCGGTTTTGCCGGGAGGATGAAGTAAGATGGCGCTGACACTGGAAAAAGAGGCCACCCCCGCCGTGACCAGACATCGTACTGTTGGACAGGATATGATTGCGGTCGCTGTTATCGTAGTGCTGGCCGCCGTCGGCTACATCCTGTTTCCGGACAATCTCGCGCTTCTGACGCGCCTGATCGCCATTGGGCTTCTGGTTCTGTCGCTCGATCTGGTCACCGGCTATTGCGGTGTGGCGACGCTCGGTCACGCGGCCCTCTTCGGCGCCGGCGCCTATGCCGCCGGCATCGCGTCTGCGCATTACGGCATCAACGATCCCCTGCTGATGACGCTTGCCGGCATCCTGGGCGGCGCGGTCGCTGGCTTGGTCTGTTCCATCGTCATTCTGCGAGCCCATGGCCTGCCGCAGCTCGTGCTGTCGATCGCGCTGATCTACCTCTTCCATGAATTCGCCAACAAGGCCTCGAGCTGGACCGGCGGCAGCGACGGCCTGTCGGGCATTTCCCCGGACCCGCTGTTCGGCAGTTTCGAATTCGATCTCTATGGGCATACGGCCTACATCTATGGCGTCGGATTGCTGCTGATCGTGCTCGTGCTGCTGCGCTTTCTCGTGCGCTCACCGTTCGGCATGCTCTGTCGCGGCATCCGGCAGGATCCCTTGCGTATTCGCGCCATGGGCGCCTCGCCGAAGGCGGCATTGATCAAGATGTATGTGATTTCCGGCGCCGTTGCCGGTGTCGGCGGCGCATTGAACGCGATTTCGACGCAGGTGGTTGGTCTCGACAGCCTGTCCTTCACGCAGTCGGCCGAGGCGCTCGTCATGCTCGTGCTAGGCGGCACCGGATCGCTGTTCGGCGCGCTTGTCGGCACGCTGATCTTCATGCTCTTCGAAGACTATATCTCGGCCGCCAATCCCTTCCATTGGCTGACGATCGTCGGCGCACTGCTGATCCTCGTCGTTCTCTTCGCGCCTAAGGGCATTTACGGCACGGCCGCCGCCTATGTCGCTCGCCGTAGGGAGGCGCGGTTATGAACGCGATTTTCGAGGTCACAAATCTGAGGAAGGCTTTCGGCGGCTTGACTGTCACCAATGACGTCAGCCTGTCCATGGCGCCGGGGGATCGCGTCGCGCTGATCGGCCCGAACGGCGCCGGCAAGACCAGCTTCGTCAATCTCGTCACCGGCAATCTGCGGCCGGATGCCGGTGAGATCCATATCGCCGGTCACAACGTCAACCGGATCGACGCCATCGGCCGGGTCCGGCGCGGATTGGTGCGCTCGTTCCAGGTGACCCGGCTGTTTCAGGACATGACCCCGGCCGAACATATCGGCATGGCGGTCCTGCAGCGGACGGGTCGCTCCGGCCGCATGTTCGGCAACTTCCTTGCCATGCGCGACGTCATGGCCGAGACGGAAGAACTGCTCGGCACGCTCGGTCTTGCCGGCCTGGCGCATCGCAAGGTCAGCGAGATTGCCTATGGCCAGCAGCGGCTCCTTGAGATCGCTGTCGCCATGGCCCTGAAGCCTAAGGTGTTGCTGCTCGACGAGCCTGCCGCCGGCGTGCCGCAAAGCGATACCGGCCGCATCGAGCAGGCGCTTGCCGATTTGCCGCCCGATCTCGCCGTGCTGATGATCGAGCATGACATGGATCTGGTTTTCCGGTTCGCCAAGCGCGTGGTGGTACTCGCCGCCGGCACCATCATTTTTGACGGTTCGCCGAAAGACGTGACGCAGGATGCGCGTGTGCGCGAAGCCTATCTCGGGAGCTATGCCCATGCCCGCCACGCCGCTTGAAGTGGAAAATCTGTCGGCCGGCTATGGACCGACACGGGTGCTTGAAGGTGTTTCCTTTTCCGTGCCGGCCGGCGGCAGGCTTGCCGTGCTCGGCCGCAACGGCATGGGCAAGAGCACGCTGCTGGCAACGCTTGCCGGCCAGACGCGCCGTTACGATGGCCACATCCGACTGGGTTCGGCCGAGATTGCCGGGCTGCCGAGCGCCAAACGAGCCCATCAGGGTCTCGGCTATGTGCCGCAGACGCGCGATGTCTTCCCGACGCTGACGGTGGAGGAAAACCTCTCCGTTGGGCTGAAGGGGCGGCCCAAAAGCGCGATACAGGAAGCCTACGACATGTTTCCGCGCCTGAAGGAGCGGCGCAAGAACCTCGGTGGTCAGCTGTCCGGCGGCGAGCAGCAGATGCTGTCGACTGCCCGCACGATCCTCGGCCGCCCCTCCGTCCTGCTTCTGGACGAGCCGCTGGAAGGGCTTGCGCCCGTCATCTGCGAGGAACTGATGACGGCGTTCGCCGAGCTCGCCAAAACAGGCGACATGACTATTCTTCTGGTGGAGCAGCGCATTCAAAGCGCGCTCGATTTCGCGAGCGACGTCATCATTCTGGAGCGCGGCCGCCTTGCCTGGAAGGGGACGCCCGAGGCCCTTGCTCAGGATCACCAAGCCGTCGAGCGCTTCCTCGGCGTCGGCGGATTGCACTAGCGCATCCGCTTTTAGGACATGCGTCAACGGTGGCGCGGCTTTACAATGCAATTGAACGACCTCTTGCGTGTCAGTTGACACGCTGGACATGGCCGTGTCCGAGCAGGCGTAGCTTCTTGCCGCAGATTATCAGCGATTACCACATCGCACGGTGTTGAAGCTGAGCGTCGCTTGATCAATTCATGTTGACGACAAAACGTTGATAATTTAACGATATATTGTTATCGTTATAGGCGTCGTTCTGCTGGAGGCGGATTTGTCGGAGAACATTTCGGGTCGTTGGGATTTCTGGATCGATCGCGGCGGCACCTTTACCGACGTCGTCGGGCGCGACCCATCTGGTGTTCTCCATGCCCGCAAGGTTCTGTCGGAAAATCCCGATGCTTATCGCGACGCCGCCGTTCACGGCATTCGCCTGCATCTCGGTCTTGGAAAGGGCGATCCGATCCCCGCCGATACGATCGGCGAAGTGCGCATGGGCACCACGGTTGCCACCAACGCGCTTCTCGAGCGCAAGGGCGAGCGCCTGGCTCTCGTAACGACGAAGGGTTTTCGTGACGCGCTGCGCATCGGCTATCAGGAGCGCAAGAAGATTTTCGCGACCGAGATCGTCAAGCCGGAAGCGCTTTACGAAGAGGTCGTCGAGATCGAGGAGCGTGTGCTGGCCGATGGCACGGTCGAACTGGTTCTTGATGAGAAGGCGGCGGAAGCGGCGTTGCGTGAGCTTCTTGCTAGGGGTTACCGCTCGCTCGCGATCGTCTTCATGCATGCCTACAAATTTCCCGCGCATGAGGCGGCGGTTGCTCGGATCGCTCGGTCTATCGGCTTCGACCAGGTTTCCGTCAGCCACGAAGTGTCGCCGCTGATCAAGCTTGTCGGCCGGGGTGACACAGCCGTTATCGATGCCTATCTGTCGCCGGTGCTCGGACGCTATATCGGCCAGGTCTGCGACGAGCTCGATGTCGCGCGCACCGGCGCGCGCGTCATGTTCATGATGTCATCCGGCGGTTTGACGGCAGCCGATATGTTCCAGGGCAAGGACGCTATTCTGTCCGGCCCGGCCGGCGGTGTCGTCGGCCTTGCGAAAACCGGCGAGCAGGCCGGATTTACCAACGTCATCGGCTTCGACATGGGTGGCACCTCGACGGATGTCGCCCATTTCGACGGCGAGTATGAGCGCGCCTTCGAAACGGAAGTGGCCGGCGTGCGCGTGCGTGCGCCGATGATGCTGATCCATACGGTGGCCGCCGGCGGCGGCTCGATCCTGCATTTCGATGGCGACCGCTTCCGCGTCGGTCCGGATTCGGCAGGCGCCTTTCCGGGGCCTGCCTGCTATCGCAACGGCGGGCCGCTGGCGGTGACCGACGCCAATGTCATGGCTGGCAAGCTGTTGCCGGAGTTCTTCCCGTCGATCTTCGGCCCCAATCAGGATCAGCCGCTCGATGTCGATACGGTGCGCGGCAAGTTCGCCGAGCTTGCCGCCCGGATCGGCGATGGCCGCAGCCCGCAAGATGTCGCCGACGGCTTTATTCGCATCGCCGTTGCCAACATGGTCGAAGCGATCAAGAAGATCTCAGTGCAGCGCGGTTATGATGTGACGCGTTATGCCCTCAACTGCTTTGGTGGCGCCGGCGGACAGCATGCCTGCCTGGTTGCCGATGCGCTCGGCATGAAGAGCATTCTCCTGCATCCGATGTCCGGCCTTCTGTCCGCCTATGGCATGGGGCTTGCCGACATCCGGGCAACGCGCCAGAAGGCGCTCGGCGTTCCCCTTGATGAGGCAGCACCCGCAGCCATCGCCGCACTTGGTAGCGAACTGCGTGGGGAATGCGTGCCCGAGCTCGAAGCGCAGGGTGTCCCCGCAAACGAAATCAAGACGGTCCAGCGCGCCCATATCCGTTACGCCGGTACCGACACCATACTGGCGGTCGAAACGACATTTCCCGAAATCGATGATCCCGCGCGCCTGCGCCGCGAGTTCGAGACACTGCACAAGCGCCGCTTCGGCTTCGTTGCCGAGGGCAAGCCGTTGGTCGTCGAGGCAGTGGAGATCGAGACCATCGGCGGTGCTGCCGCCGATATCGCGGTCCAGCGCAACGAGACTGGCACAGGTGAAGCAGAAGCGGCAAGGCGCGCGATCTTCTATTCCGGCGGCGCAAGCCATGATGCCGCGGTCGTGCTGCGCCAGGCGATCGTGCCCGGCCAGACTGTCACCGGCCCGGCCATCATCATCGAGCCGAACCAGACGATCGTTATCGAGGATGGCTGGCAGGCGCAGCTGACTGCCAAAGATCATATCGTCCTCAAGCGCATCAAGGCCCTGCCGGAGCGCAGCGCCATCGGCACCAAGGCCGATCCGGTGATGCTGGAGATCTTCAACAATCTTTTCATGTCGATCGCCGAGCAGATGGGCATGACGCTGCAGAACACCGCCTATTCCGTCAACATCAAGGAACGGTTGGATTTCTCCTGTGCCGTCTTCGACGCCGAAGGCAATCTCGTCGCCAATGCGCCGCATATGCCCGTGCATCTGGGCTCCATGGATGCGTCGGTCGCAACCGCGATCCGTGAAAACCCCGTTATCCATCCGGGCGACGTGTTCCTGATCAATGCGCCCTATAATGGCGGCACGCATCTGCCTGATCTCACCGTCTGCACGCCCGTCTTCGACGATGTCGGCGAGAAGATCCGCTTCTGGGTCGCCAGCCGCGGCCATCACGCCGATATCGGCGGCATCTCGCCGGGTTCGATGTCGCCGCTCGCGACCCATATCGAGGAAGAGGGCGTCTACATCGACAATTTCAAACTGCTCGATCGGGGGCGGTTCTGCGAGGAGGAGCTGGCGAAGCTTCTCACGGGCGCGCGCTATCCTGTGCGCACGCTCGCCCAGAACGTCAACGATCTGAAGGCCCAGGTTGCCGCCAACGAGAAGGGCGTCGCCGAGCTCAAGAAGATGATCGTCCACTTCGGCGAAGAGGTTGTCGATGCCTATATGGGGCATGTCCAGGACAACGCCGCCGAAAGCGTGCGACGCGTTCTCGACCGCCTTCCGGATGGTGAATTCAGCTATGAGATGGATCAGGGCTGCAAGATCGTCGTCAAGATCTCGATCGACAAGGACAAGCGCGAGGCGACGGTGGATTTCACCGGCACGTCTGCGCAGCGTGCCGATAATTTCAACGCCCCGCAGCCGGTGACGCGGGCTGCCGTGCTCTATGTCTTCCGCGTTCTGGTCGAAGCCGATATCCCGATGAATGCCGGTTGCCTCAGGCCGATCCGGATCGTCATTCCCGAAGGCACGATGCTGACGCCGAAATATCCGGCTGCCGTCGTCGCCGGCAATGTCGAGGTGAGCCAGGCCGTGACCAACTGCCTGTTCGGCGCGGTCGAGGCGCTTGCGGCCGCTCAAGGCACCATGAACAACCTCACCTTCGGCAACGATGTCTATCAATATTACGAGACGATCTGCTCCGGCGCGCCGGCCGGCCCCGGCTTCGATGGCGCCGATGCGGTGCACACGCATATGACCAATTCGCGTCTTACCGATCCCGAGATTCTCGAGACGCGCTTCCCTGTTGTGCTCGAGGACTTCCACATCCGCCCCAACTCGGGTGGGCGAGGCAAGTGGAATTCCGGCAACGGCACGCAGCGCACCATCCGCACCCGCGAAAAGCTGGAATTCGCCGTACTGTCAGGCCATCGCCGCGTAGCGCCCTTCGGCATAAAGGGGGGCGAGCCGGGCCAGACCGGGCGCAACTATGTCAGGCGCAATGACGGTACGGTCGAGGAACTGATCGGCTCTGCCCATACGGTGCTCGAGGCCGGCGAAGCGTTCACCGTCGTTACTCCCACGGGCGGCGGCTATGGAAAGCGGGACGAATAGACGCGTTGCCAAGTCTGTAGTGCCTTGATCCGGATCGGAAGGAGTTCTCTGGTGACGTCTGAGGAAAAGAGTAGACCGCGTGAACTGATCGTATCGTCTGCGCATCTTGCGGACGGCAGTTCGCCTGCCTTGTCCGAGCTCGAATACGGATCGATCCTGTTTTCCCATGCGTTCAATCGGTGGCTAGTGCGTTGCATGGCGGCCGCCGGCATCCCCGGCCTTTCGCCGGTCGAGATCCTGATCATCCATTCCGTGCGGCACCGTGACAGGCCGAAGACGCTCGCTGATCTGTGTCTTGTGCTCGATATCGAAGACACCCATGTCGCCAACTACGCCATCAAGAAGCTGGAGGCGGCCGGTCTCGTCAAGAGCGGCAAGGTCGGCAAGGAAAAGACCATCCGGGTAACCGATAAGGGCCTGGACGCCTTGGCGCGTTACACCGAAATCCGCGAGCGTCTGTTGGTGGAGGCCACCAAGGTCTCCGGCCTGTCGCAGGATGGCCTTTCCGATATCGCCTCGCATCTCAGGGCGCTGTCTGGCTACTATGAGCAGGCGGCACGGTCGGCTGCCACGCTGTAAGGATGGCAAGGAGGACGAAAGTCCCTTGCGAGCTCTCGCGCTCCATCGCGAACCGATACCTGCCAGGACGCCGCACCGATATGCAAGTAACGGGGTCTTATCTATTTTGTCATGACATACCTATATTAGGTCTGTGCGATCCGTTGGCGAATGTTCGCCAGATGATCTGCATCGACCGAACGATGGGATCCAGTTTTTTACCAGCGCACGACTTTTGGAAATTGCTGGCTTCGCACGATAGCAAAAGTGTGCTTTTTTTGACGGAAAGGGGAATGGTGTAAAAACTTCCATGAACAACGATAGTTTCGAGCTGAAATTCTGGGGCGTGCGGGGGAGTATACCCGTATCTGGACCGGAATTTGAGCGTTACGGCGGGAATACATCCTGCATCGAGTTGCGGCATGACGGCAGGCATATCCTATTCGACGCCGGCACCGGGTTACGCGAAGCGGCGGTGTCGCTTGCAAAAGAAGGGGTCCGCAACATCGATCTCTTTTTCACCCATTCGCATTACGACCACATTATCGGCCTGCCCTTCTTCAATGCGATCTATGATCCGAGGGTGAGCGTCGATCTTTGGTCGGGCCATCTGGCCGGCAAGACGACGACGCGGCAGCTGATCGGCCAGTTCATGCGGCCGCCCTGGTTCCCGGTCGAGCCCGACATCTGTCGTGCCGCGATGAATTTTCGCGATTTCGCCGCTGGCGATACGCTGAAGCCTCATCCGGGCATCGTCATCCATACGGTCCGGCTGAACCATCCCGGCGGTTGCATCGGTTACCGCATCGAATGGTCCGGTCGCGTCATCGCCATGGTCTACGATACCGAGCACCATAACGGGTATCTCGACGAGGCCGCGCTATCCCTGATGGCCGATGCCGATCTCGCGATCTATGACACGACCTATACGGAAGCGGAGATGCCGAAGCATCTGGGCTTTGGGCATTCCACCTGGCAGGAAGGCGTCAAGCTCGCCAAGAAGGCCGGTGTCAAACGACTGGCCCTGTTTCATCATGCACCGGCGCGCGCGGATCGCGAGCTGGACGAGATGCAGCGCGACGCGCAGAAGAGCTTTCCAGGCGCCTTCGCCGCTTTCGACGGACAATCGCTGCAGCTCTAAGGCGCCGTTGCAGCGGCTTCGTTCGGGGCGGAGCCGCTAACTTAAGAAATTGCCGACCGGCCGCCACTCGATGGCGGCGTGGCCGGCCGTTTCCTCGAACAGCGCCTCGACGAAACCCCAGGCGACGTCGTCATGCACCAGATGATGCGTCATCACGCCAATCGGCTCGTCATTGCCGTCGAAGCGATTCTTCAGTTCTTCTACCAAGCGTCCGATCAATCCGGCATGCGGGAGGCCGCCGCGCACGCCGTGCCAATTCATGATGTCGATATGGGTGTTGACCAGGGTGATCGGCGCCTGCTTTGCCAACCCGAAGACAGACACCGCGCGATAGCCGAAGGGGCTAAGCTCCGGCAGCAGCGCGTCGTCGATACGGTTCCACGGCGGCACCAGCATGGGGAGAAACTGCGAGGGATAGAGCGCCTTCAGCTTGTCGAAGCCGCGATGCAGTTCGTCGAGCACGATCGCCTGCGGGCGATGCAGGCCGAGCTCCTGTTTCTTTGTTTCATCCGGAGCATAGTTCTGGTGCGTCCAGCCGTGCACGGTGACAGTGACACGGCTCTGGCTCGCCAGGCGTTCCGCCAGCGGCTCTCCGGTCGGCCCCGGGATGACGGCCAATGCCATCGGCACGTCGAAACGATCCGAAAGCGACAGCAGCCGGTCAAGCGCGGGGGTCGGTTCGATGGCGTCGTCGTCGCGGAACCAGAATTTCGCCTTTCGCCCGGCCGCGGTCCAACGCCGCAACTCGTCGCGCAAGGGCTGCCAATCGGCTCTATCGCTCATAATAGGTATCTCCCAGATGCTTTCGAAGAATGATTTCAAGCCGCTTTGCCGCCGCGCTCAAAGAGCGCTCCCTGTGAACGAATCCATGCGCTGCCTCTGCCATGATCCGCCGCTGCTCCTCGTCGTTCAGAAGCTGTGCGATGGCATCGGCATAGGCCTTCAGGTCGCCCGCCGGTGTCAGCAGCCCGGTAATACCGTCCATCACCACTTCCGGCACGCCCGCCGTTGCCTGCGCGACCACGGGCAGCCCGGCCGCCTGCGCTTCGAGATAGGCCAGGCCATAGGCTTCGTTGCAGCCGGGCCAGACGTAGATCCCGGCAGTCGCAAGCTCCGCCGCGATCTCCGGCGTCGAGCGCTCTCCGAGCCACGTTATGCGGTCTCCGTCGAAGGTGGAAAACAGTGCCGTTACTTCCGCACGCATCGGCCCGTCGCCGATGACGGTCAGTGTCCAGTCATGATCGCGGATCAGTTTGAGCGCCTCGGCCAGCATGACGTAGCTGTCGAATTTGTCGCCGCGCCGCAGCATTGCAACGGTGATCAGCCTGTTGGAGGCAGAGGCACCCCTGGGCGACCCGAAAGGCGTTGCATCGATGAAGGGCAGAAAGCGTTCGTATCTGCCATCCGGTATTGCGTCGACGAGGCCGATCCGATCCCGCTCGGTGAAGCACAGATTGACGGCCGCCGACCGCACGGCATCGGCGATCAGACGCTGGTTTTCGCCCCAGCCGTTGTCGTCATGGCGTCTGGAATAGGAGGCCTCGGCGGTGACGTAGGGGATGCCGAATTGCCGGGAGACCGGCGGGCCGATGAGATCGGGCGTCTTGTAATAGGGGTGATAGGTAAACCAGAGATCGGGCGGCGATTCGCTGTGTGATCGGCCGAGCAATCGCGTCACCTCGCCCTCGGCCTGTCGGGCGATCTCCGCACGCAATCCCGCTTCCGGGGTCGGGGTGAAGCTGCGCAGTTCGGAGGCGACATCGACCTGGTGTCCCGCCATCCTGAGAACTGTCATGATCTGCCGCGCCATCAACCTATCGCCCGAGGGCACCGGGTGGTCGGGTGATTTCAACGGGGCGTAGAATGCGATCTTCATGGTGCCGGTAGGGGTTGACGATTAAGTGATGGTAAAAGCCTGAATTGTGAGAGGATTGCCCGAATTCCGACCGGTTGCGTGACAATAAAATCCCTGCTTCAAAAAGCCGCATCCTCGACAGCATGCGGCTCTGCAGCTAGATGATAGGCGATAACCGTTTTCGCTTCTGTTGTGAACGGATAATATACATTGGGTTTGATGACTATCGAGGCAAGAAAGCCAATCATTTCCGACCGTCTCGTGCGAAAGTTCCGCCTTGGCTCCGGCTTGATCGTTTTTACTTTCGTGATCATGCATCTGGCCAATCACTCCCTCGGGTTGATTTCTCTCGGCACCGCCGAGCGTGCACAGCATTGGTTCATGACCGTCTGGCGCAATCCGGTTGGAACCGTGCTTCTCTATGGTGCGCTGCTGGTGCACATCCTGCTTGTGCTGAGGCTTCTTTATCGGCGTCGCACGCTCGTCATGCCGGCTGGCGAAGCGTTTCAGATCGTCACAGGTCTGCTGGTGCCGCTCCTTTTGATCGATCACATCGTTGCCACGCGTATCGTGCATGATGTTTACGGCTATCACGATACGTATAAGGCGATAGTCCACAGCCTATGGCTGACAACGCCCGCCAATGGCCTGCGCCAGTCATTCCTGCTGATCATCGTCTGGGTTCATGGTTGTATCGGCGTTCATTTCTGGCTGCGCTATCGCCCCTGGTATACGGCGGTTGGCCCTGTCCTCTTGTCCTTCGCCATCGTTCTTCCGGTTCTCGCCCTGCTTGGCTTCGCGGCGATGGGCAAGACCGTAGCGTATGAAGCAGCCGAGGAGGACGAGCGCGGTTATGCTGGCGGCTATTACAGCGACATGCGAAGCTTTGGCGAGAAGGGCTCCGTACCGGGCAGCCAGATGGCCGATGCCCTGTGGCCTTACCGCGCCGCATTCTACGGTGCCTTCAGCCTGTCGATCGTCGGTCTCTTCGGTTTTCGCGCTCACCGCAGATTGCGCGAGCGGCAATATCAGGTCGCCATCCGCTATGCGGGCGGCGAGGTCGTGCATGCGCCGCGTGGTTTCAGCGTGCTCGAGGCAAGCCGCCTCGGCGGCATTCCGCATTATTCCGTTTGCGGCGGTAAGGGCCAATGCTCCACCTGCCGCGTGCAGATCATCGAGGGCGCCGAAAATCTGCCGCCGCCGGAGGCACTGGAGCAGAAGACGCTGAACCGCATCGGCGCCACTCCGGATATCCGTCTCGCCTGCCAGTTGCGCCCGACCGGAAACGTCAGCGTCGTGCCGCTTCTGACGCCGATGGCCGAAGCGACGATGCCGGTCTACAGCCAAACCGCCAGCCCGGGCCGTGAGCGCGAGATCGTCGTGTTCTTCTGCGATCTGCGCCATTTCACCGCGCTGACGGAAGCGCGCCTTCCCTTCGACATCGTCTTCCTGCTCAACCGCTATTTCGCCATCGTCGGTCGCATCATCGAGGAGAATGGCGGCCGGATGGACAAGTTCATCGGCGACGGTGCCATGGCTCTGTTCGGCCTGCGTACGACACCGAAGGAAGCGAACCGTCAGGCTTTGAAAGCGGCGGCGGCGATCGTCCGGGAAATCGACAAGCTCAGCGCGGAGCTGGCGGATGAGTTGGCCGCGCCGCTGGAGATCGCCATCGGCATCCACGCTGGTTCGGCGGTGGTTGGCTCAATGGGATATGGCAGTGTGAAGAACGTGACGGCGATCGGCGATACGGTCAATGTCGCCAGCCGCCTCGAAAGCGTTGCCAAGGAATTCAACAGCACGCTGGTCTTTTCGGAGCCGGTGGCCCAGCTCTCCGAGGTCGATATCACAGGCGTCGAAAGCCGTGAGATTGCCGTTCGCGGCCGCGGCGAGCCTTTGCGGGTCTATATCGTTTCGAAAGAAGCGAGCAGCCGCTTTGCCTGATTTTTCGAGCCGCCTCGCCGACAGCCTCGCGCTGCTCGACGCCCCGGTTTGCAACGGGAAAGCCGTGGTGTAGGGATTGCACCCATGTTCGACCACAATATCCTCACGAGAAAATACTGGCGGCGCGCCTTTCGCAGGAAGCGCGACGCGATCGCCACGCGCCTCTTCGACACGCGCCTTGGCCGCGATATCCTCATCAGTGCGCTCGGCCCGCGCGTCAAGACGATGACGGTGGACTGCGGCGATCATGTCTTAAGTTTTTCGCCGGCCGACTACATTGGCCGCAAGGTCTTTCGCAAAGGGCATTTCGAGCGCGATCATGTCGACCGGCTGCTGAGCGTGCTGCGCGAGCGCGGCCTTTTGCACAAGGGAAAGGTCCTGTTGGAGCTTGGCGGCAATATCGGCACGCAGACCTGCTATTTTGCCCTTAGCGGTGCCTACGACCGCATCGTCACCGTCGAGCCCGATCCGCGCAATTTTCGCCTGTTGTCCGCCAATATCGCCGACAACGGCTTTCAGGAGATGGTGACTGCGGTCAATTGCGCCGCCGGTGACCGCGGCGGGCAGCTCGACTTCTATCTGAACCACAAGAACCATGGCAAAAGCAGCGCCTTGCGCCAAAGCGCAAGCGACGAGAAGATTTTGGTTCCCGTCCGTCCGGTCGCCGATATTCTTGCGCAGGCCGAAGCCGACCCCACCGATGTCGGGTTGATCTGGATGGATATCGAAGGCTACGAGCCCGTCGCCTGCCGATCGATGCAGGCACTGATGGCCCGCAAGGTGCCGCTCTATATGGAATTCACGCCGGCTTTCTACGGCAAGGACCAGACCAAGGCCTTCATTGCGGACCTGGCCGGTCACTATAGCGAGTGCCTGGCCTTCTTCGAAGACCGCGAGCAAGTCATGAAGGTGGTCGATCTGCCGACTGAAGGCGACCAGTTCGATGTTCTCTTTTTGCGTTGAAGCTATTTGCGCCGATAGATGAAATAGCGTCCTTCCTTGACGCTGTCGGGCAGGGGCAGCGCTTCGAGATCGGAGTGGTCGAGGGGCAGGCCGCTGACCGCAAGCCCGCCTGAGACAAGCACGCCGGCCATGGTCTGGGGCAGCCATGTCAACGTCACAGCATCCTTGTCTTCGTAGCCGGTGCCGATATCGGCATGGGCAAGCGAGGCGCCTGCGCCGATGAAATCCGTGGCAGTATCCTTGATTTCACCCAGGATGAGGTCGCTGGCCGTCGGCATGGACGGGCCGTAGGCGTTGATCGCCCGGTCGAAGGCGATGATGCGGCGATCGGGGAAAAGCTCGCGAAGATGGTCGAAGGTGCGGCCATTGCCGAGGCCCAGTTCCAGCACTGGACCATCGAGCGCTCTGACCTCGTCGGCAACGGCATTGAGGATGTCGCGTTGCGCACTCAGGCGGCGAATGAAACTATCCAGGCGGCTCATCGTATCTGTCTTATCCTTGGCTTTTGGGTGCCTCTTACCTAGTCGACGTAGCACGGCCAGCATTGCCGCGTCGACCGTCGACTGGCTTTTCGGCGTGTTTGCTGTAGGGATAGATTGTCGCGGCGCTCGTGAAAGGGGGAACCGTCATGGCCGAACCATCCAACGATGATTTCTTTCATAAATTGACGGGTTTCACTCGTTTCGAGGGCGTTACCGACAGCGCCAACTACCGACCCCTTCCGGATGGCTGGTTGCTGGCGGTCGCGGATATCGTCAGCTCGACCAAGGCCATTGCCTCCGGTCACTACAAATCCGTCAACATGGCCGGCGCCAGCGTGATTTCCGCTGTGCTCAACGCGTTGGACAAGGGCGACTATCCCTTCGTTTTCGGTGGCGATGGCGCCTTGGTCGCCATACCGCCATCGGGAGAAGCGCGGGTGCGGCAGGCGCTTGCAGCGGTGCGGGCGTGGGTCAAGGAAGAGTTGCAGCTCGATCTGCGCACGGCGCTCGTACCCATGTCGGCCGTTCGTGGCGAGGGGCTGGACGTTATGGTCGCTCGTTTCAATCCGAGCGAGTATGTCTCCTACGCCATGTTCTTCGGTGGCGGCACGAGCTGGGCGGAAAGGCAGATGAAGGCGGGAAATTTCATCGTCGAGGCGGCAGCAGCGGAGGCGCGACCGGACCTCACAGGCCTGTCCTGTCGTTGGAATCCGATCAAGGCCCATAATGGCGAGATCGTTTCGATCATCGCGGTCCCCGGCAATAGCGGCAACAGCGCGAAATTCCAGCAGCTCGTCGCAGATATCATCGCCATTTCCAGAGAGCAAAGCCGTGACGCCCATCCCGTGCCGGTCGAGGGACCGACGCCGTCGCTGATCTTCGACGGTGCCGACATCGAGGCGCGTGCCTCGGCTGCGCCCGCCGATCGCTGGCGCCGCAAGATTGCTGTTGCCCTGCAGATCGTTGCCGTTTACATCCTCGACAAGTTCGGGCTCCGTGTGGCGACTTTTGACGCCAAGGTCTACAGGCGCGATCTCGCCGCGAACTCCGATTTTCGTAAGTTTGACGATGGCCTGAAGATGACCATCGATGTCGATGCGGCGCAGCTCTCGCGCATCGAGGCGCGTCTGCGTCAAGCCGAGGCCGAAGGCATCTGCCGCTACGGGCTGCATCGCCAGGACAGTGCTCTGATGACCTGCTTCGTGCCAACGCCGCTGATGCGTGATCATATGCATTTCATCGATGGCGCCAGTGGCGGCTATGCAATGGCGGCCATGGCGTTGCGAGGCAAGCAACCATCCGAACTTGCAGCCGGCGAATGATTCCGGCCGCGCGCGGCGATAGCAGGTCCTGCTGCCGCGTTTGCATGCCGAGCATGTCAGCGCGACAGTGATTTTATCGGCCCATGTCGGTCTCGCCCATTGTTTGAGCCGCATTTTCGCCCTATCTGAAGGGGAACAAAACGAGAGTCGGTAGTTTTGCCGGCTGTCTTCTGCTGCACCTTTATGCGTCTGGCGCGAGGGAAAAAGTGCAGCCAAATCTTTTATGGCGCCGGCGCTATCCAGAGTTTCTGGGGGAGAGCGCCGTCGTCTGTCGCATAATTATTTCATCCGACCTCAGCCGATGGGCCGGTGTTGCTGCTGGCGATCAGCCCGCAGTATATGGCGTCCGGCGTATTGCCGGGGCGGAGCATTGGGAATCGCAAGGATAGGCCGCGGAAAAAATGACCGTTCATTCTACTGTTTCCGATATTCTTCTCGACAAGGTTGCTGAATGGTTGACCCAGGCGGCGCTGACGGGCGAGAATCTGGAGAGCATCGTTCGCGGTTTCTGCGAGCGCATGGCGGCTTCCGGCCTTCCGGTCGCGCGCGTGCATCTGACCTTTTCGATGTTGCATCCCCTCTATGACGCGCTTGGCTTCACCTGGCGTCGGGCCGGCGGATTGACGATCGAGGGCTACCGGCATGTGAACGACAAGCCGGAACGCTTCATGCAGAGCCCCTATTACTATCTTCTGTCCAACGGTCTCCTGCACCTGCGCCGCCGGATCGACACCGACGGTCCTCTGGAGTTTCCGGTTTTCGAGGACCTGCGCAAGGAGAAGGTGACGGACTACCTGGCCTTCGTGCAGACCTTCGGCGCCGGCTCAGTCCAGGGCATGATGGGGTCCTGGTCGACAGACAGCGTCGGCGGCTTCAGCGAAGAGATGATCGGCGCGCTGATGCGCATGCAGAACCATCTTGCCATGGCCGCCAAGATGGCGGTTCTCGGCAAACTCGCCAACAACATGCTGACCACCTATCTCGGTGGCGATGCCGGCAAACGCGTGCTCAACGGCCAGATCCGCCGCGGCGACGGCGAGACGATCCGTGCAGCACTGGTCATGGGGGACATGCGGCAATCGACCGTCTATGCCGAAAAGGAAGGGCGGCAGGCCTATATCGATACGCTGAACGAATTCTTCGATGCCATTGCCGCGCCGTTCAACCGCAACGGCGGCGAAATCCTGAGCTTTCTCGGCGATGGATTTCTCGCCGTCTATCCCTGCGGACGGCATAAGGATCCGTCCAAAGTCGCCTGCGAGGCGGCGCTGTCGGCGGTGTTCGAGGCCCAGCGCCGCGTTGCCGCGCTGAACAAGGATCGTCAGGCTCGCAGCCTGAGCGAAGTGCGCTATGGCATCGGCCTGCATGTCGGCAACGTTATGTTCGGCAATGTCGGGCTGAAGGATCGCCTCACCTTCTCGGCCTTCGGTGCCGCCGTCAACGAAGTGGAACGGTTGCAGTCCCTCACCAAGAAATATGGGACCGAAGTGGTCGCGAGCCAGGCATTCTCCGGCTACACCGGCAGCGAATGGGGCACGCTCGGCGAAGAGAAGCTAAGAGGCGTGCGCCAGCGCTTCACCGTCGTTTCCCCGAAGGCCAGCACCATTGCCAACGGCACGACGGAGATCTTCCATGATGCGACAATCGATGCCTTGTCCGAGGCCGAGCAGGTCATTCTGCTGCACAGGGATGCCAAGAAGTTCGAAAGCCGTCTTCAAGTCGAAAAGCTCGCTCCATGATCTCCGCGGCTGGCTAGGTCAGCACAAGCCGATACATCACTGGAAACACGACAGTTTTTTAACAGTCTCGCCAGCACTTTGACCAGCTAGACACCCGTTATGGCCTACGTTAGTGTGCCGTATAAGGCCACAAAGGTCATGTGAGCGGGAAGCAATTTGGTATGGCGTCTGAGACTGATCTGCTGCGTATTGAGAACCTCGACGTCTCGTTCTCGCTTTATGGGGACAAACTGCGTGTCGTCAAAAATGCCAATCTGAGGGTGCTTCCCGGCAAGGTCACGGCCTTGGTCGGCGAATCCGGCTCCGGCAAGTCGATCATCAGTCAGTCGATCATGGGAATCCTCCCGAATGCGGCGCAGGCAACCGGCCGCATTCTCTTTACCGATCCGCTCGACCGCCAGACCACCGATCTCCTTCAGCTACCGCGCGATGGCATTGCGATGCGCAAGCTGCGCGGCGCGCGCATGGCCACTATCTTTCAGGAGCCGATGACCTCGCTGTCGCCGCTGCACACCGTCGGCAACCAGATCAGCGAAGCGCTTCGCATCCACACCCCAGGAATCAGCTGGGCCGAGCAGCGCGAGAAGACCGAGGAAATGCTGAGCCTTGTCGGCTTCCAGGATCCCTTCCACACCTTCGACCGCTATCCTTTCGAGCTCTCGGGCGGCATGCGTCAGCGTGCGATGATCGCCATGGCGCTGATCTGCAATCCGGCCCTGCTGATTGCCGACGAGCCGACGACGGCGTTGGACGTCACCATCCAGGCGCAGATCCTCGGCCTGCTGCGCAATCTTCAGCAGACCTTCAACATGGCGATGCTTTTGATCACCCATGATCTCGGCGTCGTTGCCAACATGGCCGACGAGGTGGTCGTCATCTATCACGGCGAGATCATGGAGGCAGGGCCTGTCGAGACGATCTTCCGCCAGCCGCAGCATCGCTATCTGAAGGCTTTGATGGCAGCAGTGCCGCATTTCGACATGAAGCCAGGCGAACGGCTGAAATCCCTGCGGGACGTTCCCGTCAATCTCGGCACCTTCTCCGGCAAGAAGAAGCTCATCAGCGGCGGTTCGAGCACGGCCGGCAAGGCAGCACCCGAGATCCTGCTCAGCGTGCGCAATCTGACCAAGACCTATGGCACGAAGGCCGGCGGGCTGTTCGGCCGGCGGGATGGCACGAAGTTCCGCGCTGTTGATGACGTCAGTTTCGATATCCGCCGCGGCGAGTGTCTGGGCCTTGTCGGCGAGAGCGGCTGCGGCAAGACGACGGTGAGCAAGATCCTCATGCGGGCCGTCACAGCAGACAGCGGATCGGTCAGCTTCAACGGTGGCGACGGCCAGATCGATGTGCTCGCCGCCAAGGGCGATGCGCTGATGGACCTGCGCACAAAGATACAGATGGTTTTCCAGGATCCGGTTTCGTCTCTTTCGCCGCGCATGACGATCCGCAATATTTTGAGCGAACCCTTGGAGATCCACGGGCATGGCGATAGCGCCGACCGCAAGGAGAAGGTCAAGGCGTTGATGCAGGCGATCGGGCTCGATAAGCATTATCTGAGCCGTTATCCCCACAGCTTTTCCGGGGGACAGCGCCAGCGTATCGGCATCGCACGCGCCCTGGCTCTTGGGCCGCAACTCCTAATCCTGGATGAGCCCGTTTCGGCGCTCGACGTTTCGGTGCAGGCGCAGATCCTCAATCTTCTCAAGGATTTGCAAAGGGGACTTGGGCTTACCTATCTGTTCATCTCGCACAATCTCGCCGTGGTCGACTATATGGCCGATCGCATCGCGGTCATGGCGCGAGGTCGCATCGTCGAAATCGCGCCGCGCGAAATCATCCTCCGCGAACCCGTCCATCCCTACACCCGCTCGCTGCTTGCGGCCGTCCCATTCCCCGATCTCGACCGGCCGCTCAATTTCTCCGCCCTGAACAGCGAGGGTCCGGCCGCCAGACAGAAATGGGGGCCGCAATTCTCGGAGGGAGCGGATGGGGAGCTTGCCTATGCGGATCTCGGCGGCGGCCATTTCGTTCGCGCTCGCCGCGGCGTCGACGTTCAGGAGTTGCGCACGTGGTAACTCGTCGAACCTTCCTTGGCCTATTGGCCTCTACCGTACTGCCGCAGCCTCTTATGGCGGCGGATGTCGACAACGAGCCGGATTATCTCGCCGATTGGCTGAGGGCCGGCCAGATGCCGCATCTTGCCAAGCGCCTGCCGAAATTTCCGCGCATTGTCAGCGTCGCCGCCATGGGTGGTACGCCGGGCCGCTATGGCGGTTCCGTGCGCACCATCATCGGCAGCCAGAACGATATCCGCTTCATGACGATCTATGGCTATGCCCGCCTTGTCGGGTATGACCGCACCCTGTCGCTCCAGCCGGATATTCTCGAGTCCTTTTCCGCGGTCAACGATACGGTCTTCACCTTCAAGCTGCGTGACGGGCACAAATGGTCTGATGGCCATCCCCTGACGTCGAACGATTTCCGCTATTGGTGGGAAGATGTCATCCTCAACAAGCAGCTGACGCCCGGCGGCGGCGCTCTGGAATTGCGCCCGCACGGCAACCTGCCGCGTTTCGAGGTGCTCGACGAGCTGACGGTACGCTATTCCTGGGACGATCCCAATCCGGATTTCCTGCCGAGCCTGGCCGCGCCGCAGCCTCTCGTCATTCTCGGCCCCGGCCATTATCTGAAGCAGTTCCACAAGAAATATCAGGACAGCATTCGTCTTTCTTCGCTGATACAGGAAAACCGGGTGAAGAAATGGCAGGATCTCCATATCAAGATGGGCCGGGCCTATCGGCCCGAGAATCCCAATCTGCCGGTGCTGGACCCTTGGCGAAACACGACGCCGCCGCCGGCCGAGCAGTTCGTCTTCGAGCGCAATCCCTATTTCCACCGCGTCGATGAAAACGGCCGGCAGCTGCCCTATATCGACCGTTTCATCCTGAACATCAGCTCGTCGGCAATCATTGCCGCCAAGACCGGTGCGGGTGAAAGCGATCTGCAGGCGACCGGGATCGACTTCAACGACTATACCTTCCTGAAGGATGCGGAGAAGCGTTATCCGATCAAGGTCAATCTATGGAAAATGGCGCGCGGTTCGCGCGTTGCGCTGTTTCCGAACCTGAACAGCGCCGATCCGGTCTGGCGGGATGTTCTTCGCGACGTGAGAGTGCGCCGGGCGCTGTCGCTGGCGATCGATCGCCATGAGATCAACATGGCTGTCTTCTACGGCCTCGGGACGGAAAGTGCCGACACTATTCTGCCGGACAGCCCCCTCTACAAACCGGAATATGCCTCGGCCTGGATCTCCCATGATCCGGATCAGGCCAATGCGTTGCTCGATGCGGCTGGTCTCGACAAGCGTGACGAGGATGGCACGCGCTTTTTGCCGGACGGCCGGCGAATGGAGATCACCGTGGAGACGCCCGGCGAAAGCACGCTGGATTCCGACGTTCTGGAGCTGGTCACCGATCATTGGCGCAAGGTCGGCATCGCGCTTTATACCCGCGTGTCGCAGCGCGATATCTTTCGCAGCCGCGCCATGGGCGGCCGGATTCTGATGTCACTTTGGTACGGCCTCGACAATGGCGTGCCCACGGCCGACATGAATCCCGGCGAACTCGCACCGACCATGGACGACCAGATGCAATGGCCGCTCTGGGGCATGTACTATCTGTCGCGTCAGACCCAGGGGGCGGCGCCCGACGTGGCGGAAGCAGCAAAATTGGTCAAACTGCTTGGCGAATGGGAAACGGCAGCCTCCTCCTTCGAGCGCGCCGAGATCTGGCACCAGATGCTGGCGATCTATAGCGATCAGGTTTTCTCCATCGGCCTGATCAATGCCACGCTCCAGCCGATCGTGCATTCGGCGCGCATGCAGAATGTGCCCGAAAAAGCGCTCTATGGTTTCGATCCAACCTGTTATCTCGGCGTCTACATGCCGGATACCTTCTGGATGAAGGAGGATCGACCCAATGCTTAAGTATATTATCTGGCGTATCGCGGTGATGATCCCGACATTGCTCGTGATCTCGATGCTGGTTTTTACCATCATCCAGTTGCCGCCGGGCGATTTCTTCGAAAGCCAGATTGCCGAGTTGCGCGCTCAGGGCGAAACTGCAAACCTGCAGGAAATAGAGGATCTCCGCCACGAATACGGGCTCGACCGGCCGATCGCGGTGCAATATGTCCGTTGGGTCGCCGGCATGCTGCATGGCAATTTCGGCTATTCCTTCGAATATCAGCTGCCGGTATCGGATGTGGTCGGCGACCGGTTGTGGCTGACCATCCTCGTGTCGATGACGACGATCCTTCTGACGTGGCTGATCGCCTTCCCGATCGGCATCTATTCCGCCACCCATCAGTACAGTTGGGGCGACTACGGCCTCACCTTCCTCGGGCTGCTCGGCATCGCCATTCCGAATTTCATGCTGGCGCTGATCCTGATGTATTTCGCCAATGTCTGGTTCGGTGTGTCCATCGGCCATCTGATGGATCAGAAATATCTGTCGCAGCCGATGAGCTGGGAAAAGGCGCGCTCGATCCTCTCGCATCTCTGGATTCCGGTTATCATCGTCGGCACGGCCGGGACGGCCGGCATGATCCGCCGTCTTCGCGCCAACCTGCTTGACGAGATGCAGAAGCAATATGTCATCACCGCGCGCGCCAAGGGTCTGCATCCTTTGAGGGCGCTGGTGAAATATCCGCTGCGCATGGCGTTGAACTTCTTCGTCGCCGATATCGGTTCGATCCTGCCGTCAATCATCTCGGGCGCGGAAATCACCGCCATTGTTCTGTCGCTTGAAACGACGGGTCCGATGCTGATCAGGGCGTTGCAGAGCCAGGACATGTATCTTGCCGGCTCATTCCTGATGTTTCTGGCCTTCCTCAACGTTATCGGGGTGCTGATCTCCGATATCGCCCTCGGCTTTCTCGATCCGCGCATCCGCTTGCAAGGCAGGAGCACAAAGTGACCGCACCCCTGCCGCGCCCCGGGGCGCCCCTCGAACATTATGTCTCGAAGGCGGATTTCGATCCGGACCAGTTCGAAGCCATGTCCGCCGGCCAGACGCGCTATTATCTGGCCTCGCAGAAGCGTCTCATGTGGTGGAAGTTCAAGAAGCACAAGCTTGCACTTGCATCAGGTATTTTCCTGCTGCTGTTCTACGGCATGATCGTGATTGCGGAATTCCTCGCGCCCTATGGGCTTCACACGCGAAACGTCGATTATATCCATTCGCCACCGCAGGCGATTCACCTCTTCAATAAAGGCGAGTTCGTCGGTCCATTCGTCTATGGTCGCAAGATGGCGCTCGATATCGATACGCTGCGCCGGAACTACACCGAGAATCCCGCCGACGTGCAGCCGATCCGCTTCTTCTGTCGTGGCGATGCCTACCCCTTCTGGGGGCTGTTGGATTCGAACTTTCATCTGGTTTGCCCGGCCGTCGGTGGACAGATGTATCTGCTTGGGACCGACCGGCTGGGTCGCGACGTGTTGTCGCGCATCATCTATGGCGCGCGCATCTCCCTAACGATCGGGCTGATCGGCATCTCCGTCAGCTTCGTGCTCGGTATCATCATCGGCGGCTTGGCCGGTTATCATGGCGGTCTGTTCGATCTGCTGGTGCAGCGGGTGATCGAAATCCTTCAGTCACTGCCGAGCCTGCCGCTCTGGATGGCGCTTGCCGCGATCATGCCGGTGAGCTGGAGCCCGATCCTCATCTATTTCGGCATCACCATCATCCTTGGCATTCTCGACTGGACAGGGCTTGCGCGCGCCGTGCGCTCCAAGCTTCTATCGTTGCGCGAGGAGGACTATGTGCTGGCCGCGCAGCTGATGGGTGCGCCCACCCGGCGCATCATCGGTCGCCACCTCGTGCCCGGGTTCATGTCGCATCTGATTGCCACCGCGACCATTTCCGTTCCAAGCATGATTCTCGGCGAAACGGCGCTGAGCTTCCTGGGGCTGGGCCTTCGCCCTCCGATCACCAGCTGGGGGATTCTTTTGACTGAAGCTCGGAGCGTCAGCGTGATTGCCTTCTATCCATGGCTTCTTTTCCCCATGGTTCCGGTAATTTTGGTCATTCTGGCGTTCAACTTTTTAGGAGACGGCTTGCGCGATGCCGCCGATCCCTACAAATAGCAGGGTGCAAGGCCAAGACAGGATTGCAATTCAAGGAGCGGCCGCGGTTGTTGTTTGCTGACAAGCCGCGTACATGACTTTAATCCCCTAGAGGTTTTGCCCATGAAGCGGCGCTTAGAAGATGCTCGAATCCTCATGTATAGCCACGACACGTTCGGTCTTGGTCATCTCAGACGATGCCGGACCATCGCGCATGCCCTTGTGGAGGACTATCGCGGGCTGAACGTGCTGATTATCTCCGGCGCGACGATCGCCGGTGCTTTCGACTATCGGTCGCGCGTCGATTTCGTCAAGGTACCGAGCGTCATCAAGCTGCGGGACGGCGAGTATACGTCGATGGCAAGTCACGTCGCTCTGCAGGAGACGCTGAAGATGCGGCAATCGATCATCCGCCATACGGCGGAGACCTTTCAGCCCGATGTCTTCATCGTCGACAAGGAGCCGATGGGGCTCAAGGGCGAGGTCGAGGAGACATTGACCTATCTTAAGGCACGCGGCACGACGCTCGTTTTGGGCATGCGCGACGTCATGGACGCCCCGCACCTGCTGGAGGCGGAGTGGAAGAAGAACAACGTCCTGCAGAAGATAGATCAGTACTACGATCGAGTGTGGGTTTACGGCCCGCCGGACTTTCACGACCCGCTCGTCGGTCTCGACGTGCCGGCGGGCGTGCGCCGGAAGATGGAGTTCGTTGGCTTTCTGCAGCGTAGCGTTTCATCGCTGGGGACGAAGTCGGAACACGTGCCCGACGAGGACTATATCCTGGTGACGACCGGTGGCGGCGGCGATGGCGCCGATCTGGTCGATGATGTCATCAGCGCCTTCGAGCAGGACAGCTCGCTCACGCACAGGACGCTGATCGTCCTTGGGCCCTATATGCCTGCCAAGGAGCGCAATCAGCTGCTGGAACGTGCAGGTAAGATCGCCTGTCTGCAGGTAATCGAGTTCGACAACAAGATGGAAGAGCTGATCGCCGGCGCCAAGGCCGTCGTCGCCATGGGTGGCTACAACACCTATTGCGAGATCCTGTCCTTCGACAAGCCGGCGCTGATCATTCCGCGCACGCGTCCGCGCGAGGAGCAGCTGATCCGCGCTCAGCGGGCAAGCGAGCTCGGTCTCGTCGACATGCTGCTGCCGGAGGAGTCTGCGGATCCCAAGCAGCTTGCCGCCGCCTTGAAGCGCTTGCCGACCCGCGCGCCGCCGTCGGCGAGCAGCAGCATCATGCGCCTGGAAGGGCTGGTGCATATTTCGCGCACCGTCGGCGAATGGTTCGATGATCGCGAGCGCTATACGCCGCTATCGATCGTTGCCGAATAGACCATCGGAACCTGTCGATGCGGAAAAAAATACTGGTGGTCCTCAAGGGCTACCCTCGCCTGTCGGAGACCTTCATCGCGCAGGAGCTGCTCGGCCTGGAGAGGGCGGGCTTCGACCTGACGCTGATTTCGATGCGAAAGCCGACGGACAAGAAGCGTCATCCCGTCCACGACGAGATCAAGGCGCGCGTGGTCTATCTGCCGGAATATCTGCACAACGAACCGCTCAGGGTGCTGCGTGCTTTCTTCGCCGGCATCGGCAAGCCCGGCTTCAAGCCGCTCTTGAAGCAGTTCTGGGCGGATCTCAAACGGGATATCACCCCCAACCGCTTTCGTCGCTTCGGCCAGGCATTGGTGCTGGCGCATGAGTGGCCCGACAACGGCGAGTGGCTGCATGCGCATTTCATCCACACGCCGGCCTCTGTTACCGCCTATGCCAGCATCATGACCGGCATTCCCTGGACCTGTTCGGCCCACGCCAAGGACATCTGGACATCGCCGGACTGGGAGCTTTCGGAAAAGCTCGGCCGGGCCCGCTGGACGGTGACCTGCACGCGCACCGGCTTCGACCATATGCGGGATCTGACCGATATGCGCGATAATGTCCATCTGAGCTATCACGGCCTGGACCTTGATCGCTTCGGTCCCTTTGCCGGCGAACATTCGGCGCGCGATGGTTCTGAGGTCTCAGACCCTGTCTTTGTTCTCAGCGTTGGTCGGGCTGTGGAGAAGAAGGGCTATGACGTGCTGCTGAAGGCGCTGGCGCTGTTGCCCGGTGATCTCAACTGGCGTTTCACCCATATTGGCGGTGGCGACGGGCTGGCGAAACTGAAGGAGCTCGCCGAAACGCTTGGCATAACCGACCGCATCACCTGGAAGGGCGCCTTGGCGCAGGAGGATGTGCTCGCGCATTATCGGCAGGCGGATATCTTCGCGCTGGCATGCCGCGTGGCGGCCGACGGCGATCGGGACGGCTTGCCGAATGTGCTGGTCGAGGCATCCAGCCAGCGCCTCGTCTGCCTCTCCACCAATATTTCCGGCGTTCCCGAGTTGCTGGAAGACGGCGAGAATGGCCTCGTCGTTCCACCGGAGAATCCACAGGCCCTTGCCGCGACATTGGAGCTTGCGATCCGCGATCCGGCGCTGCGCCACAGGCTCGGGGAAGCGGCGGAAAGGCGGGTGCGCGAGCATTTCGACTATCATGCCAGCATTCGGCAATTGACCGGGCTGTTCGAAGAGCAGTGGCAAAAGGAAGACCAATGGCGGAAATCCGCATGACGGCCGCGCATTCCCCTTCTCCGCGCGTGTTCTTCTACGTCCAGCATCTGCTTGGCATCGGCCATCTGGCGAGGGCCAGCCGTATCGCCAGCGCCATGGCTAGGGATGGCTGCCAGGTGACCGTCGTCACCGGTGGCGTTCCGGTCAACGGCTTTCCCGGTCAAGATGTGACATCCGTGACGCTGCCGCCGGTCGTTGCCAGCAGTGCCGGCTTTTCGGGCCTTGCAGACCAATCCGGCAACGCCGTCGACGAGACGTTTCTATCGAGGCGGCGTGATCTGTTGCTCGATGCCTTCAAGCAGGCTGCCCCGGACGTCGTCATCATCGAGGCCTTCCCCTTCGGTCGCAGGCAGATGCGCTTCGAACTGCTGCCGCTGCTCGATGCCATCGCCAAGGCCGATCCGAAGCCGAGGCTCTATACATCGGTGCGGGATATTCTGCAGCAGCAGAAAAAGCCCGGGCGCGACGAGGAGACGGTGGCGCTGCTTCGCGACCACTTCGACGGCGTTCTCGTCCACGGCGATCCTCATTTCGTTCGGCTGGAGGAGACCTTTCCGCTAACCGAAGCCATAGCCGACAAGATCGCCTATACGGGCCTCGTAGCCCCGATGCTGCCGGCTGAACCGGCAGAGATATTCGACATCGTCGTTTCCGCGGGTGGGGGTGCCGTCGGCCGCGACCTTATTCGCGCCTCGCTCGAGGCGGCAAGCCGGGTGGCAGTCGACCGGCGTTGGCTGCTGGTGACAGGGCCCAACCTGCCGGAGCGGGATTTCGCCGATCTCGCTGGGTACGCGCCCGGCAATGTCGAACTCATCCGTTTCCGCAAGGACTTCACTTCTCTTCTAAGAGGCGCGGAGCTGTCGATCTCGCAGGCCGGCTATAATACGGTCGGCGATCTTCTGGTAGCGGGCTGCCGCTCCATCCTGGTTCCCTTCACCACCGGCGGAGAGACCGAGCAGTCGGTCCGAGCCGAGCGCCTGGAGAAGCTGGGCCTGGCGCTTGCCCTGCCCGAAGCGGGATTGACGACGAAATTGCTCGTCGAGGCAATCGAGACGGCGCTGTCGCGGCCCAAGCCGCGCAGCCCCGATATCGACCTTAACGGCGCTGCAAAAACCTCCGCCATAATTCAAGGTATCGCGTGAGAAATGAAGTGCTGCGCTCGTGACCGCGCCCTGTCGTTTGTCCCCCTCGATTTCAGCAATGTTGTGATATAAATTGAAAAATCAATGAATCGGGAGGGGGCGTGGACGAAAGACCGGGCGGCGTCCCTTTTCACCATGGGGCCACGCATCCGCAACAAACTTATCCCGCATCTCTGCAACATCGGTGCCGGCACTTGCCGGTGCTGAGCGTTGAATTTGGAAGTCTGCAATAAGCGATGGAAAAAAGCCTAGCGCGTTATATTTGGTCGAACACCCGGCTGGAGCAGATCTGGATACTGCTGGTTGTCGCGGCCTCGATGATCCCTTACTTCCTGTCTTTCGATCTGCCAAAGCAGATCGTCAACGGGCCGATTCAGGGCAAGGGCTTCGAACATCCCGGCGATACGCAAACCTTCATGCATATCGCTTTCGACCCGCCTTTGATCGGGCATATCGAAGTGTTCCAGGGCCTGCAGCTTACCCGTATGTGGATGCTGGTAGCGTTGAGCCTGATATTCCTGGCGCTTGTCGTGCTCAACGGTCTCTTCAAGCTTTATATCAATACCTACAAGGGTCGGCTCGGAGAGCGCATGCTGCGCCGCATCCGCTTCGAACTCATCGATCGCGTGCTGCGATTCCCGCCGTTGCACTTCAAGCGGGTAAAGCCTGCCGAAATCGCGACCATGATCAAGGACGAGGTGGAGCCGATGGGCGGCTTCACGGGCGATGCCTTCGTGCAGCCAGCGCTTCTGGGCGGCCAGGCGGTCACCGCTCTCATCTTCATCATCATGCAGAATTTCTGGCTGGGCATGATCGCTGCCGCCATCGTCGCCGTGCAGGCGATCGTCATTCCACGCATGCGCAAGCGGTTATTGGAACTCGGCCGCCAGCGGCAGTTGACGGCGCGTGAACTTTCAGGCCGCGTCGGCGAAATCGTCGAAGGCATCGGCACCATCCACGCCAACGACACCACCAATCTGGAGCGCGCCGACATCGCGCAGCGGCTCGGCCTGATCTTCTCGATCCGCTACGATCTCTATCAATGGAAGTTTATGGTGAAATTCATCAACAACTTCCTGGCCCAGGTCACCCCGTTCCTGTTTTACCTGATCGGCGGCTTCCTGGCGTTGCAGGGTCGGTTGGATATCGGCCAGCTGGTTGCGGTAATCAACGCCTACAAGGATCTGCCCGGGCCCCTGAAGGAGCTGATCGACTGGGACCAGTCGCGCCAGGACGTTCAGGTCAAGTACAATCAGGTGGTCGAGCAGTTCAGCGTCGAAAACCTGATCGATCCGAAGATTCAGGTCGTCTCCCACGCACCCGCGGGCCGCATAACGCATTCCCTGGTCGCGACCAATCTGACCGTTGTCGATGACAGCGGCGCGCGCGTGCTCGATCATGTTTCGGTGGAGATCCAGCCGGGTGAGAGGGTGGCGATCGTCGGCGAGAGTGGTGCCGGCGGCGAATATCTTGCCGAGGCGTTCGGCCGCCTGGTCTGGCCAGATACCGGCCGCGTCAGCATCGATGGCCGGGACCTACTGGAATTGCCGGAATCGTTGATCGGGCGGCGCATCGCCTATGCGTCCTCGGAGACTTTTTTCTTCCATGGCACCCTGCGCAGCAATCTGCTCTACGGTCTGAAGCATGCGCCCCTGATCCCGCCAACTTATGACGAAGAGACGGCCAGCAGGGTCAAGTGGCAGATGATCGAGGCTCGGCGTTCTGCCAACCCGGAGCTGGATCTCAACAGCGATTGGGTCGACTATGCCGCGGCCGGTGCTACCGGGCCGCACGACATCTATTCGGTCATCCGCCCCGTTCTCGATACGGTAGCCATGTCTCAGGACATCTTCGACATGGCGCTGCGTTCGAATGTCGATACGGCGGCGCACGGGGAGCTGACATCGCGGATCGTCGAACTGCGACAAGCATTGCGGCTGGCGCTCCATGAGGAGAAGCTCGAAGAGCTCGTCGTTCCCTTCCAGTTCGACGCCTATAACTTGCAGGCGACAGTCGGCGAAAATATGGTGTTCGGCACGTTGAAGCGGCCGCAGATGACCAATCGCAAGCTTGCCGCTCATCCCTATTTCCAGAAAGTATTCTCCGAGACCGGGCTTGTTTCCGATCTCTACGATATGGGCCTTGAGATTGCTGAGAACGCCGTTGAACTCTTCACCGACCTGCCACCGGATCACCCCTTCTTCCAGCAGCTGACCTTCATGACGGCGGAAGACATTCCGACTTACGAGGCGCTGCTGCAGAAGCTCAACGGCAAGGGCTACGAGGCCGCTACGGCCGACGAGCGCGCGGCGATCATCCGCCTCAGTTTCTCCTATATCGAACCGCGTCACCGCTTCGGTCTTCTGACGCAGATGCTCATGGAAAAGATCGTCGGCGCGCGTTCCAAGTTCTATGAGAACATTCCGGCGGATCTTGCCAGCGTGATCGAGCGCTACGATGCCGAGCGCTTCACCGCTTCCGCGACCTTGATGGATAATGTTCTGTTCGGCCGTATCGCGCATCAGCAGGCCAATGCGCCTGAGCGGATTCATCGCATCATGTACGATGTTTTCGGGCGTCTGGGCATGCATGACAGCGTCTTGTCGATCGGCCTCGATTTCGATGTCGGCTCGGGCGGCAAGCGACTGACGAACGTGCAGCGACAGAAACTCAATCTCGGTCGCGCGCTTTTGAAGCGGGCGGATTACATTATTTGCAATCGGCCGCTGCCGGCGCTCGACCACCGCGTCCAGGACCAGATTGCAAGGAGCATGTTGAGCGAGCTTGATCGGAACGAATATGCGCCGGCGATCGTTTGGGTTCTGTCTAACCCGAGTTTTGCCGAGTTGTTCGATCGTGTGCTGGTCTTCAACCACGGCAGTCTTGTCGAAAGCGGCTCCAGTACCGATCTTTTAGAGAAAAACGGTATGTTCAAAGAACTGTTATCGTAATATTCTATCTCGGCAGTGGCGTCTGGGGCCGAACACTGGGGGTTTTGAAGCTCATGCTTCTGAAGGATGAAGTTGAAATGCTCAAGCGCGTGCCGATTTTTTCGCGCATTGCGCCCGCGAAGTTGAAGCTTTTGGCGTTTACGTCGGATCGCGTCAGTTATAATGCTGGCCAAACCCTGTTTCTTCAGGGTGATCAGGGCGATGCCGCCTACGTTGTTCTTTCCGGAACTGCTGATATTCTCGTCGATAGTCCGGCTGGCGAGATCAAGGTTGCCGAAGTTGACGTCAACTCCATCGTTGGTGAAATCGCCATTCTCTGCGACGTCTCCCGCACGGCAACGGTCAAGGCTACCTCAAGGCTGGAGGCGCTGAAGATCAGCAAAGAGCATTTTCTGAAGCTGCTCAGCGATTTCCCCGAAATGGCCGTCGAAATCATGCGCGTTCTCGCCGACCGCCTCAATCACACCACCTCGGAACTGACTGCCGTTCGCAGTCGCCTGAACCAGCCGCATTCGATGTCCACACATTGAGGTTTGGATTATCTCGGCCTGGCGGTTGAGTGTATTTTGCAAAGAGATGCCGCGCAAAATCCCAAAATATGCTCAGCTTGAACATGAGCGCCGTTTTTTGATCACCCAAGCCCCGGAACTATCCGGAGTGGCATTTCGGCTGATCGAGGATCTTTACATAATAGGAAGTCGATTACGCCTGCGGAAAATAACCTTGGGCGACGGGCGGGATATTCAATTTAAGCTGTGTAAAAAATATCCTTCGGATGACAGACTCTCCGTCCCAATCGTCAACACCTATCTGACCGCGGACGAACACGCCGTATTGTCCGAACTGCCCGGCAGAAACATCCGGAAAAGGCGGTACAGTATCGTTTCTTCGGCAAAGTCGCTCAGTCTCGATGTCTTCGAAGGGCAGCTTTCAGGCCTGATCTTGTGCGAGGTCGAAACGGCATCTGTTGCCGAGCTTGAATCGCAGGTGTTTCCGGACTGGGTACGACGGGAAGTCACGGACGACCCCTTCTTCACCGGAGGCAATCTCGCCGGCATCGATGCTAGGGTGCTGGTGGCGAAGCTATCGTCCCTTTACGACCGGTCAGATTGATCAACGGCACGTTCACGCAACCGTCGACTCCTGCATGGGCTTAAATCAATCCCCGCCGCGCCAGGTTCCGCATCAGGTGCGATGCGCCGAAGGTCCAGGGCGGGCATTCCGTCGACAGGAGCACGCGGTTTCGCAGGGCGCCCAGCTTGTCGTTGGAGATGGTGACGACGTCGCCGGCCTTATGGGTGAAGCCTTGTCCGGGGGTGTCACGGTCCTCCACAGGTGCAAAAAGCGTTCCCATGAACAGCACGAAGCCGTCCGGATACTGATGATGGCGGCCGATGGTTTGGGAGACGAGATCGAGGGGATCGCGGCTGATTTCCTTCATCGACGAACGGCCATGCAGCACATAGCCATCCTCGCCTTCAACCTTGAGGTCGAGATCGGCGTTGCGCACGTCGTCCAGCCCATAGCTCTCGTCGAACAGGCGGATGAAGGGGCCGATCGAGCAGGAGGCATTATTGTCCTTGGCCTTGCCGAGCAGCAGGGCGGACCGACCCTCGACATCGCGAAGGTTGACGTCGTTGCCGAGCGTCGCGCCCTTGACCCGGCCCTGGCTGTCGACGGCGAGCACGATTTCCGGCTCGGGATTGTTCCACTTGGAGATCGGATGCAGGCCGACATCGGCACCTGGTCCGACTGAGGACATCACCTGCGACTTGGAAAAGACCTCGGCATCCGGGCCGATGCCGACTTCCAGATATTGCGACCAGACACCTTCCTCGATCAGCGCCGCCTTGACCTTGGCCGCCTCAGCGGAACCGGCCTTCAGATTGCGCAGGCTGTCGCCGATCAGAGCGGTAACCTTGCCGCGGATGGATTCAGCAAGATCCGGATTGCCGGCCGCGCGTTCTTCGATGACGCGCTCGAGCATCGAGCGAGCGAAGGTGACGCCACAGGCCTTGATCGCCTGCAGGTCGATGGGAGCGAGAAGATGGATGGCCGAGAGGTCGGCCTTGGCAGCCAGCAGGGCGTCGACACCGGCAACGGCTTCACCCTTCTGCGCGCGGACGAAAGCGACCGGATCGTCGCGCTCGAGAAGATCACGCGTCGTTGGCGCTTCCTTCGAGGTGATGTCGTAAACGGTGCCATCCCGGACAGTAACGAGGGCAGGGCCACCGACATCAGGACGCCAGATACGTCCGACGAATGTTCCGGTGGCGAATGTTTCCGAGCTGGCCATGTCGTTCGTCTCCTCCAAACTGCGACCGTTTTTAACGCAATCGATTGTGCTTTGCCATCGGTTATCGATGCGCCATCCGCTGCGTTTTGGATTTTCACTTTCTCCAGCCCGGTCAAAGACGTAGGGCCCCGCGGCAGCGCCGCGGGGCCTTTTGGCCGCTAGCCGGGAGAGAGTGGCTTTAGGCGGCCTGAACCTTGCGATTGCCGCGTGCCCATTCCGGCAGCCAATCGCCATGGGTTGCCAGCAGTTCATCGACCAGCGACCAGATCTGGTCGAGGTCGAGTTCGGCGGCCGTGTGCGGATCCATCATCGCGGCGTGGTAGATGTGCTCGCGATTTTCAGTCATCAGGGCCTTCACCGTCAGTTCCTGCACGTTGATATTGGTGCGGATGAGCGCGGTCAGCTGCGGCGGCAGGTCGCCGATGAAGGTGGGCTGGATGCCGGAGGCATCGACCAGGCAGGGAACCTCGGCGGCGCAATTGTAGGGCAGCGACGTGATGCAGCCATTGTTGCGGACATTGCCGTAGATGACGGAGGGTTCGCCGGTCCAGACCGAGTTGATGATCGAGGATGCGTATTCCTTCGATTGCTTGACCTCGATCTTGTCGGCCGTGCGATATTCCTCTGCCTGGTTCTTCCAGCGAGCCACCTGCTCGATGCAGCGCTTCGGATATTCGTCGAGCGGGATGCCGAACTTCTCGATCAGATCCTCACGGCCTTCCTTGATGAAGTAGGGCGTGTATTCGGCGAAGTGCTCCGAGCTTTCGGTAACGAAGTAGCCGAGGCGCGTCAGCATCTCGTAGCGCACCTTGTTCGGGCAGCGCGGGTTCCAGCCGGGCTTCGGCGCGCGTCCCTCGCGATAGGCACGGACGAGATCCGGATAGAGGTTACGATAGGAACCATCCGGCTGGCGATGCTCGAATGCGAGGTAGAAGGCCATGTGATTGATGCCGGCCGAGCGATAGCGGATCTCGTCATAGGGAATGTCGAGATCGTGCGCGAGTTCCATCGCCGTGCCCTGCACGGAGTGGCAGAGCCCGACCTGCTTGATGGTTGGATATTTTTCGGCGATGGCCCAGGTATTGATGGCCATCGGGTTCACATATTGCAGCATGATCGCGTTCGGGCAGACGGCGAGTATGTCCTCGCAGATCTTCCAGAGATGCGGCACGGTGCGCAGGCCGCGCATGATGCCGCCGACGCCGAGCGTATCGGCGATCGTCTGGCGCAGGCCGTATTTCTTCGGAACTTCGAAATCGGTGACGGTGCAGGGCTCGTAGCCGCCGATCTGGAAGGCGACGACGACGAAGTGCGCGCCCTCCAGCGCCTTGCGTTGGTCCGTGAAGATCTCGACCGTGGCAGGGGCCCCGAGCGTCGAGGCCAGTTTGCGGGCCACGATGGCGCTTTCTTCCAGTCGCTGCTGATTGATGTCCATCAGTGCTATTCTTGCGCCTGCAAGGGCAGGGCGCTGTAAGACGTCGCCGATGATGTTTTTCATGAAGACGGTGGAGCCGGCGCCGATGAATGTGATCTTGGGAGTGCCTGTCATGTAAAAATCTCCTGGATGCTAGGAAGCTACCTCGAACGCCGCTCTGACAAGGCGTTCGGTGTAGGCGGTCTTGGGATGGGACAGAACCTCTTCGACCGGCCCTTCTTCCATGATCTTGCCGTGCTGCATGACGATGACGCGATGGCAAAGGGCGCGGACGACCTTGAGGTCGTGTGAGATGAAGAGATAGCTCAGGCCCCGCTCGTCCTGCAGCTTGCGCAGAAGGTCGATGATCTGGGCTTGAACGGAAAGATCGAGCGCTGAGGTCGGCTCGTCGAGTAGAATGAATTCCGGCTCGAGCGCGATGGCGCGGGCGATGGCGATGCGCTGGCGCTGGCCGCCGGAAAACTCGTGCGGGAAGCGCGAGAGGATATTGGCGGGCATGCCGGAGCTGACGAGCGCGTCCTTCACGCGTTCCAGCCGCTCAGCCTTGCTCTGGCCGATGTTGTTGACCACCAGCCCTTCGCCGATGATCTGGCCGATGGTCATGCGCGGATTGAGTGAAGAGAAAGGATCCTGAAAGACGACTTGCATGCGGGAACGCAGCGGCCGCATCTCGGCCCGCGAGCGGTCGTGGATCGCCTGTCCGTCGAAGTAGATCTCGCCGCTATCGGCATCGATGAGGCGCAGCAGCGCCTGGCCGAAGGTGGTCTTGCCGGAACCGGATTCGCCGACCAGGCCAAGCGTTTCATGGCGGCGCAGTTCGAGGTTGAGGCCGTCGACGGCGACCAACTCGCGCATGTCAGGCTTGAAGAAGGTGCCGTGGCGCAGCATGAAGGCGACCTTGACGGATTTGCCCTCGAGTACCGTGCCGCAATCCGGAGGCAGCGGCTTCGCCTGTCCGTGCGGCTCCGACGAGAGAAGATGCTGCGTGTAGGGATGTTGCGGATGTAAAAACAGCTCTTCGGTCCTGTTGTGCTCACGCATCTCGCCATGCTGCATGACATAGACATAATCGGAGAATTGGCGCACGACCGTCAGGTCGTGCGTGATCAGGATCACCGCCATGCCGAGCTGCTTCTGCAGGTCGCGGATCAGGTTCAGGATCTGCGCCTGCACGGTCACGTCGAGCGCGGTCGTCGGCTCGTCGGCGATCAGCACGTCCGGATCGTTGGCAAGCGCCATGGCGATCATGACGCGCTGACGCTGGCCACCCGACAGCTGATGCGGATATTGCATCAGCCGGGCCTCGGGATCGGGGATCCGGACCTGCTTGAGCAGGTCCAGCGCCTTTTTCTGGGCTTCGCGGCGGCCGATCTTGCGGTGGACACGGATCGCTTCGACGATCTGGCCCCCGATCGTATAGATCGGGTTGAGCGAGCTCATCGGCTCCTGAAAAATCATCGAGATGCGATCGCCCCGCAGCTGCCGCCGGGCACGCTCCGAAAATTTCAACACATTCTTGCCGTCGTAATGGATGGTGGACTTGTCCGAGACGACGGCGCGCTTGGTCAGCAGCCCCATCACGGTGCGTGCCGTCACGGATTTCCCCGAGCCGGATTCGCCGACGATTGCGATGGTTTCCCCCCGATAGAGCTGGAAGGAGATATCCTTGACGGCATCGACGATGCCATCCTCGACCTTGAATTTGACGGCGACATTGCGGGCGTCGATGACGGGAGCCACAGCCTTGTCGGCGGCGTCGAGGCGGGTGTCGGGAGCGAAGGTATTGACGAGTGCGAGAGCCATAACTGTTTTCCTCTCAATAGGGATCGATCGCGTCGCGCAAGCCATCGCCGAGTGCGTTGAAGGCGAAGACGGTGACGAGAACGAAGGCGACGGGTGAGAGGATCCAGGGGTAGGAGCCGATGACCGAATAGGTCGAGGTGTCCTGCAGCATCAAGCCCCACGAGATCAGCGGCGGCTTGACGGCAAAGCCGAGGAAACCCAGGAAGGATTCGAGCAGCACCACGCTTGGGATCGCGAGCGTCACGGCGACGATGACGTGGCTCATGACGTTGGGGAATATGTGCTGGAGGATGATGCGCCGGTCGGTTGCCCCGACCGCCATGGCTGCACGCACATATTCGATCCTCGCCAGCGCAAGCGTCTTGCCGCGGACCTCGCGCGACATCTGCGCCCAGCCGAGCGCCGACATGACGACGATGACGAAGGCGAGGAAGACATTGGTCGGCGCCGTCACCGGGATGAGGGAGGTCAGCGCCAGGTAGAGCGGCAGTTGCGGGAAGGCCAGAACGACTTCGACGAAGCGCTGGATCCAGGCGTCCAGCGTGCCGCCGAAATAACCGGAGATCATCCCGACCGTCGTGCCGACGATGGTAACGATGGTAACCACCGTCAAGGCGATCATCAGCGAGATGCGCGAGCCGTAGATGGCGCGCGACAGGATGTCCCGGCCGAATTTGTCCGTGCCGAGGAAATGCACGGGCCCGCCGTCGGTCGTGCCGAAGAGGTGCCGGTCGCCGGGGATCAGACCGAAGAGATAATAGGGCGCGCCCTTGACGAAAAGGCCGAGCGGGCGCGGATTGTCATAGTCGGGGCCGACGATCGGCTGGAACGTCACCGGGTCGAGATCGCTCGTCTCGACGAGAGCGTAGACGCGGGGCTGAAAGACGAAATTGCCGTCCTTGTCATGAAAGCTGATGACCTGCGGCGGCGCGAAGCCGCTATCGGTCGCCTTCGGATCGAGCGGTGCGATGAATTCGGCGAAGATCGACATCAACAGCAGCAGGATGACGAGGATGAGGCCGCCCATGCCGGTCCAGGAGCGCTTCAGGCGGCGCCAGACCAGCGCCATGTAGCTCTCATTGCCGCGCTTGTGCTTGATCGTTTCGCCAGGCGGGGGCGGGGAGTTGCTGAAGGCGAGCATTAGTGGATCCCTCCCTGTTGGCGCACGCGCGGATCGAGCAGGGCGAGCAGCATGTCGGCGATGATGTTGCCGATGATGAGGGTTGCCGAAAGCACCAGCATGAAGGTGGCGGTGACATAGACGTCGCCGACCGCCATCGAGCCGACGATCGCCGGACCTACGGTCGGCAAGGTGAAGATGATTGCGGTCTCGATTTCGCCCGTCAGCATGTAGGGCAGCACCACGCCCTGATACATGACCAAAGGGTGCAGCGCATTCGGCACGGCATGGCGCATGACGACGGCGCTGCCGGAAAGGCCTTTGGCGCGCGCGGTCTCGACATATTGCGCGTTCAGCGTGTCGAGCAGGTTGCCGCGCATGATGCGCATATTGTAGGCGAGCCCACCGAAGGTGGCGATCGCCACGACAGGCCAGACATGCTTGACGAGATCGGCGAACTTTCCCCAGGACCAGGGTGCGCCGCCATATTGCGGCGAGAAGAAGCTGCCGATTTCCGAGACGTTGAGCTGGAAGACGAGGATATAGACGATGATCAGCGCCATCAGGAAGCGCGGCACCGTCATGCCGAGGAAGGATATACCTGAGAGCAGGCTGTCGACCCAACTATATTGCCGCGTCGCTGCCCATATGCCGAAACCGATGCCGAGAACGGATGCCAGGATGTGGCACACCAGGGCCAGCGCCAGCGTTCTGGGCAGGCGCTCGCCGACAACGTCCGCGACAGGCTTGTTGTAGAACATGCTGTAGCCGAAATCGCCCCTGGTGACGATGCCGCCGATCCAGTTGACGTATTGGACGACCAGTGGCTTGTCGAGCCCGTGTTCGCGGCGGTAGACCTGCGCCTGCGCGTCGGCCTGTGCGAAAGATGCGCCGCCCTGGTTCATCAATTGCGAGCGGATGTAATCGGCATAGTCACCCGGCGGCGCCTGTATGATGGCGAAAGTCACCACGCTCAGGATGAAGAGCACGGGGATGGCAGAGGCTATGCGGACGAGCAGGAATCGTAACATGGGACGGTTCGCTTCTCTTGATGCTGGCGGCTGCCCCGATCCGTCAGGGACGGCAGACGCCGGCGGTGTTCAGTTCGGCCGGCGGGCGAGCCGCCGGAATGCTTGATGTCCGATTGGCAGCCGGTGGATGGCCGGCTGCCAATCGTGGTTGCCGGTCGCCCCTATTTGATCGGACCGGCGCTGCCCGGCGCACCCGGAAGCTCCTGCGGGAACAGTTCGTATTTGCCCTGCTTGTCCGCAGCTACCCAGAGGCGCTCGCGAATGATGGAGTCCTCGGCCCAGTTGAAGAGGAAGATCGGCGTGCCGGGGGGAACATTCGAGAAGCGCTTGTTGATGATGAGCGCACCCGGATATTCGGTCAGACCGATATTGTAGAGATGCCCGGTGGAGATCTTCTGAAATTGCTTCATCAGAGCCACGCGCTCGTCGTTATCCTTCGAAGTGGTGAATTTGTTGACGATATCGACCATGTCCTTTTCGAAGGGCATCAGGTCCAACTCGCCGCTTTCGGGCGCGCGATGGTTCCAGCTTGTGCGCGGGCCGACCGGGGCAAGCTGCTCGGTATTCTGCACGACCGACGCCAGCTCGGTGCTGTTGCGGCGGACCATCCAGTCGAAGCGACCACCATAATTGGCGTCGTCACGCTTCGGGCCGTCGAGCGCGTTGATGATGACGCGGAGCCCGAGCTTTTCCATCTGAGCGACGACACCCTCGGCAAGACTCTTGTCGGTGGTGTAGTCGTTGTTGACCAGGAGGGTGATTTCGACATCCTTGCCGCCGTTGACGCTGGCCGGGAAGTTGACGATGCCGTCGCCATCGGTGTCCTTGAGCCCGGCCTTTGCCAGTTCGGCTTTCGCCCCGGCAAGATCGAACGGGTAATAGACGGTGGAATTGCGGTCATAGAAGCTGCTGCCCGAGGACAGGCCGCCCGGATAGATCGCCGTGAACGGCCCTTTGACCAGCGACTCGCCGATTGCCTTGCGGTCGAGCGCCATGGTGACGGCCTTACGGAAGTCCTCGTTGCGGTTCAGCTCGCGGACTGACTGACTGCGCGCATCCGGGTTGCCCCAGCCATTGGCGGAGAAATTCATCTGCAAGTTATAGCCGATAAGGCGAGGGCCGAAGGCCAGACGTGAAGGCGAATCGGGCTGCGCGGCCCGCTTTAGCGAGGCGACGAAATTTTCCGGCTGTTCGAGGTTCGACAGATCGCCGGAGCCGGCAACGGCCTGCACGTCGCGATCCGCCCAGGTCGAAAGCTTGTAGTGCAGCTCGTTGAGGTAAGGCAGCTGATTGCCCTTCTCGTCGACCTTCCAGTAGTAGGGGTTGCGGCGCATGACGATGATATCGTCGGAGCGATATTCGACCGGCACCCAGGCGCCCATGACCGGTATGTTCATATATTCAGGCGGGAAAGCGTTCTTGAACTGGTCGTAGGTATTTTTCGAATATTTCGGATGCTGCGGCTTCAGGATATGCGACGGACCCGGGCAGAAATTAGGATAGGCCATCGTGTAGAGGTACTGCTTCGGGAAGGCATCCTTGAAAATCCACTCGATCGTATAGTCGTCAATCTTCTTCAAGGTCGTGCCGACGCCGAAAGCTTCCGGCGAAGCGCCGCCGCCGAGCGGCGAGACGTTCGGATCGATGACTTCATCTTCCCAATAGAACATGATGTCGTCGGCGTTGAAGGGTGCGCCGTCGGACCATTTCGCGCCCTCGATCAGATGCATGGTCAGCTTATGGCCGTCCGGCGACCATTCCCAGCCCTTGGCGAGGTTCGGCAGCGGCTCGGTATCCTTCGCCTCGACCTGGAACAGCGGCGCGGTGCGTGTCAGGCACTCTGACAGGCCGATATCGATGCCGCCCCAGCCCTGGGTCTGGCCGGCGCCATAGTTCCAGCCTTCCGGCCGGCCGCCGATCACATGGCGAAGCGTGTCGCCGTAGACACCGATGCCGTCGGGCATGTTGCCGGTCTTGAAGACAAGCGGCTCCTTCGGCAGGCGATCCTTGACCGGCGGCAGCTTGCCGGTCTTGACGAAGTTGTCAGTGACCCAGGCGGGTTCGTGATATTCCGGCAACGCCTTGAACTCCAGGATGGAGCTGCGCTCGACATATTTGATCTTTCCTTCCGCCGGAAAGACCGGTGGAACGGGTGGCACTGTCGGTTCGGCTGCATAGGCGCTGATGGCGATTGCGGATGTGGCAATCGTCAACGCGGCAAGAAGGCCGATCGGTCGAATATGTCTCATCTTGTTCTCTCTCCCATTATCGCGAGCGCTTCCTTTGAGGCGCCGCATTCCTCCAGCACAGCGGGACATGGCCGTCTTGCGGCGGTGGGCCTCCCCTGAAATCCCCGCCGCATGGCTTATTTCCCGAATTCCATCTGCCTCAGCCAGCCTGTTTCAGGGCGGCCTTTTCTGCCCGCAGTTCCTCGATCGAACGGACGTTGCGGCTTGCCGCACCCTTCCAGTCGCGCGTCTTGACCTTGCCGCGCGACAACCGATCCCTGGCTCCATCAACCGCGTGCGCATATTGCGGCAGCCAGCGGGCTTCGGCCACAACCATCTCATCGACCATCTGCCAAACCTCCTCCGGAGTGGCGACGGCACCGACCAACGGGTCGTGCAGAACGGCAAGCTTCAGCAGGTCGATATCGCCGCTGATCGCGGCATGCACCGACATGCGCTGGACGTTGATGGAAGAAATGCAGGTCGCCGCGCAGGCTTCCGGCAATGTGATGCCCGCCACCATATTGATGCCGAAGCGATCGACGAAACCGGGGGATTCGATGATGGCATCGTCAGGCAGATTGGTGATGACGCCATTGTTCTTGACGTTGAAATGACCACGATAGACGCGGTTGGTCTCCAGCGCCTCCAGGATATGGCTCGCATGCTCGTTGGAACGCCTGGCCGGATCGATCAACTGCGAGGCGCTTTCGAGGATCTGCGGGAATTCCGTCTCGAACCAGTTGCGGGTCTCGGTCGAATGGCGCAGGTAACCACCGGTCTCGCCGTGGATCCAGTCGGACATGTCGATCCATTTGTTGATCTCGTCCGGCCGCTTGCGATACCATGGCAGGTATTCGGACAGATGCCCGTTGCTTTCGGTGGAATAGACGCCGAACCGCTTCAGCACGTCGATGCGCAATTTCTCCTGCTGCGAAAAGACCGGATGCGCCTCGAAGGCGGCAATCAATTCGTCCTTGCCGATCTTGCGGCCGTTGAGCCGCAGGTCGACGAACCATGTCTGATGGTTGATGCCCGAGCAGATATAGTCGAGTTCGCTCTTGTCCTTTGCGCCGAGCACCTCGGCGATCTGCTCGGCGCCATGCTGGACGCCGTGGCAAAGACCGATCGTGTCGACCTTGCCGTATTCGATCGCCGCCCAGGTATTCATCGCCATGGGGTTGGCGTAGTTCAGGAATTTGGCGCCGGGCTCGGCGACCTCGCGGATGTCCTTGCAGAAATCGAGAATGACCGGAATGTTGCGCTGGCCGTAGAGAATGCCGCCGGCACAGATCGTATCGCCGACGCACTGGTCGATGCCGTATTTCAGCGGAATACGGATGTCTTCGGCATAGGCTTCCAGGCCGCCGACCCGCACGCAGCTGATGATATAGCGCGCACCATCCAGCGCCTCGCGGCGGTCCGTGGTGGCGGTGACGCGTGTCGGCAGCTTGTTGGCCTCGACGATCCGGTCAAGGATCGCCTTGATCATCATCAGATTGTGCTCACTGAGATCGGTCAGCGCGAACTCGACGTCGCGAAACTCCGGTACGCAGAGAATGTCGGTAAACAGCTTTTTCGTGAAGCCGACGCTGCCGGCACCGATAATGGCGATTTTGAAACTCATGATCCTCACCTTCAGGTCGATCGAACAAGCAGCAGCAGGGAAGACGACAGCATTTTCGTCCCATGGTCACAACGGTTGCGAGACACGGTCGAAATCGTGGGGTTTCCTCCGTCCGCCGATCCTCTTCGGCGGGTAAGTGCTGTTTTCTGGCGGGATTATGCCTATAATCATCGGGCCGACCAGAGAACAATTATGCTTTCAAGGGTAATTTTGTGCTGCAGGAATTGATCGATAATGGACAGGTCATGCGGACGGTTTCTCTGCCGCGCGGACGCCACCGGCTGCATGCCATGCCGACCAGCGCCGGCTATGAAATCAGGGACAACGAACTCTACGATTGGGACGGGCGCCGACGCGGCCAGACGCCATTTACGGTGCTGCAGCATACTATCAGCGGCAGCGGCCGGCTGCGCTATGAAAACCGCAACTATCGCCTTGGCGCCGGCGATACGCTGCTGGTGCTCGTGCCGCACAATCATCGGTACTGGCTGGAAAAGGGCGAGCGCTGGGAATATTTCTGGATATCGATGAACGGCGAGGAGGCTCTGCGCATCCATCGTCTGATCCTTGCAGCAGCAGGTCCCATCCTGCGATTGCAGCAGGCTACGATCGATCATCTTGCCGATTGCAGCCTGCGGCTTATCGGGAGTGCCAAGACACCGGCCTCGGCCTCGGCCATCGCCTATGAAGCGGCCATGGTGCTTTATGACGACGTCTTCGGCTCGCACGCCTTTGCCGCCGATCGCTCCGCCATGCAGATTGTCATCGACTATATCAGCGCCAATCTCGACAAGCCGCTGCCGGTCAGCGAGCTCGCGAAGGCGAGCGGCCTCAGCCGCGCCCATTTCTCTCGCGTCTTTGCCGAAAGCGAAGGCGTGCCGCCGGCAGAATTCGTGCTGCAGCAGCGCATGCAGCGGGCGGCGAAGCTCCTGACGAAGGCCGCCTTCATTCCCGTCAAGGAAGTGGCGATCATGTCGGGCTTCGACGACGCAAACTATTTCTCCAAGGTGTTTCGCCGCATTTACGGCATCAACCCGACAGAGTTCCGCACGACAGGCATGTATGCCGCGGTGCGCAGCCCCACCGAGGAGACGAAGAGCGGACGAGGCCGCTAGACCGGTGGCAGGCAACGCCACCAGCGCTGCGGCCGGCAATGTCTGGAAATCGAAATCCGCCAACCGGTCGCATTGCGCTGATATTGCGAGCCTGTATACATATCGCCCCGAGGTGACCAGCCAGCGTCGCCGTGCGTCTGCTTTTCCAGCCAACATATGTTCGTCCCGGATGCGACGGGCTCTATCGATAGGATTGAATATGCGTTCTGTTGTCGCCTTCAACGAATCCTGGACGTTCCGTGAAGGGTTCTCGCCCGCAGATGCCGGCCGCCCGCAAGAGGGGCAGATCGTTACGCTGCCGCATAATGCAGTCGAACTGCCGTTCAACTATTTCGACGAGAAATCCTATCAGCGCGCTTTCACCTATCAGAAGATATTGAATTGGAGCGACGATTTTGCCGGGCGGGAGGTGTCGCTGATCTTCGACGCCGCCATGGCCGATGCCGTCGTCTATTTGAACGGCGAGGAGATCGTCGCCCACAAGGACGGCTATACGCCTTTCGAGGCGCGCTTGACCGGCCGCCTGCAGCACGGCGAGAATCTTCTCACCGTCAAGATCGATGGCAGCGAGAACCCGGAAATCCCGCCCTTCGGCGGCCGGATCGATTATTTGACCTATGCCGGCATCTATCGCGACGTCTGGCTCAAGCTCGCGGCTCCGGTATCGATCGCCAACATCAAGGTCGAGACCGGCAGTGTGCTTGCCGATCTCAAGTCCGCGACCGTGCGTTGTGATTTCGCCAATCCGCAAAATCTCGCTTTCAAGGGCACGGCAACCGTCACGTTGCGCGGCCCCGACGGCACAGTGCTGGCCTCTGCGCGCGGCGAAACCTCCGGCGGGAGCGTGACGGTTGCGTTCGATCGTCTGGCGGATATTTCGCTCTGGGACCTCGACAATCCCGCGCTCTATGCGGCTGAAGTCGAGCTTGCGACCGATCATGGTTCGGATAGCCTCACCGCAACCTTCGGCTTCCGCGTTGCAACTTTTACTGCCGAAGGTTTTCTGTTGAACGGCAGGAAACTGAAATTGCGCGGGCTGAACCGGCATCAGGCTTTCCCCTATGTCGGCTACGCCATGGGCCGGTCGGCGCAGGAGCGTGACGCCGAGATCATGAAGCAAACGCTGAAGTGCAATATCGTGCGCACCTCGCATTACCCGCAGTCGAAGTGGTTCCTCGAGCATTGCGACCGCATCGGCCTTCTGGTTTTCGAGGAGATCCCAGGTTGGCAGCATATCGGCGGTAAGGAATGGCAGCAGGAATCGATCCGCAACGTGCGGCGCATGATCGAGCGTGACTGGAACCATCCCTCGATCATCATCTGGGGCGTGCGCATCAACGAATCCCAGGATTCACATGATTTTTACGCCGAGACGAACCGGCTTGCGCGCGAACTCGATCCGACGCGCCAGACCGGCGGCGTTCGCTACATCACCGAGAGCGAAATGCTCGAGGACGTCTATACGATGAACGATTTCATTCTCGGCAACGAGGAACTGCCGGGCGCCAACCGGCCGCGCACGCCGCTGAGGCCCCAGCAGGAAAACACCGGTCTTTCCAAGGACGTGCCCTATCTGATCACCGAATTCGGCGGCCATATGTATCCGACGAAGATCTACGATCAGGAGCAGCGCCAGGCCGAGCATGTGCGCCGTCATCTGGAGGTCTTGAATGCCGCCTATGGCGACCCCTCGATCTCCGGCGCCATCGGATGGTGCATGTTCGATTACAATACTCATAGCGATTTCGGTTCGGGCGACCGCATTTGCTACCACGGCGTCATGGACATGTTCCGCGAACCGAAATTCGCCGCTTACGCCTATGCCAGCCAGTGCGAACCCTCCGAAGAGGTCGTCATGAAGCCGGTGACGATCTGGGCGCGCGGCGAGCGCAATATCGGCGGCGCCTTGCCGCTCATCGTGCTGACCAATTGCGATGAGGTCGAGCTGCGTTATGGTTCGCTTACCAAGCGGCTTGGCCCGGATCGCGAGACCTTCCCGCATCTGCCGCATCCGCCCGTCGTTTTCGATCACCGCAATTTCACTCCCGACGAGCTGGGTGTGTGGGGCATGGAATGGGAGGACGTGCAGTTCACCGGCTATATCGGCGGCAAGCCGGTGGCGGCGCTGAAGATGGTCGCCAATCCACTTCCGACGACGCTTCAGGTCGAGGCCGATGCCGATATCTTGCGCGCTGGGGAACGGGATACGGTGCGTGTCATCGTCCGCGCGCTCGACCAGGCGGGTTCGCGTCTGCCCTTCCTCAACGATATCGTCACCATCAAGGTCGATGGCCCGGCACGGATGATCGGTCCGCAGGTGATCGCCTTCCAAGGAGGCACGACCGGATTCTGGCTTCAGGCAACGGGTGAAGTCGGCGCGATCACGATCGAGGCCTCTTCTTCACGTTTCGCGAACCGTAAGCTGGCGCTGACGGCGCAGTGACCAACGGAAGGGGCGATCGCGATCGCCTCGGTCGGTGAGATCCCGGGGACGCCCGGCGAAAGAAGGCCGGGCCGACTTCCTGCTTTCAGGCGGCCGACCCGGCGAGCTCGGTTGCGGCCTGCGGGATAGACTGCAGCAGCGTCTGTCGCGCCGAGGCGAGATGGCTGCGGCAGGCGGCGTCGATCCGCTGCGGGTCGCGCGATTGCAGCGCTTCGATATAGGCGAGATGCTCGGCGATGGCACGGGCGTTGCGTTCGCGGGCGAACGTCTTGTTCCACTGATAGTGATAGTGGAACACGATGGCGATGACATCGTAGAAATCGGCGATGAAGCGATTGTTCGAAGCGCGATGGATGAGCAGGTGAAGCTTCTCGTCGAGGCGCGAAAAGTCACGGTAGCGAACATCGAAATCCTCGATCAGGTCGTGATGTTCCCGCTCGATCGCCTTGAGCGCTTTCCACGCATGATGATCCGGTGGCAGGCGACCGAATTCGGCGGCCGAATGCATTTCGAACATTTCCCGCACATCGGCCAGTTCCAGCGCGAATTCCCTGGTAAAGCCCTTGAGAATCCAATGGCTGTTCGGCCGCTTTTCGATCAGGCCGAAGCGGCTGAAGCGGATGAGGAACTCGCGCACGACGGAAGTGCCGGTCCCGATCTCGCGCGCCAGTTCGAGCTCGTTGATCTGCATGCCGGGCTGCGCTTCGTCGGACATGATGCGCAGCATGAAGCTGCGCTCGATGATATCGTGCAGCGAATTGGTTTCTTCCTCCGGAAAGAAATCGTCCTGCGTCGGCTGACGGAGCACGGTCTTTTGCCGCTTGTTCCAAAGAATGATGCCAGCGTCACTTAGACGCATCAGGATGGCTCGCGCAGTACTGCGGCTGACGCCGAGTTCGGCGGCGATCTCGGGCTCGCTCGGCAGCGCGGTATCGGCCTTTAGACCGGCCGCATAACGGTTATATGCTTCCTTGAAGAGCGTGTTTTGTCTCGCCATTTCCTCCCTCGCTTACTGTCACCGCTCTTTGTTGGCGGCGCTGTCTAAACCATTATCGAATGGCAGTCGATTGCAGGAGTATTGCCCGAACCGTCTTGCCCGCCTTCGTCCAGGGCGGCAGCGATTTCCTCGTTGACTCCAAAATGTTTATTGTAGATAAAAAACAAAAGCAATTGGCGAATGGAATGTTGAAAACTTCCCGTTACGCCAATGATCAGGGAGAGAAGTGAATGACCGGTCTCGGATCCTTCTGCCAAAGGGCAGCGGTCAGCTATGGTTCCGGCCTTGTCACCATCGATGGATATTGCAGGACATAAGTGTTCGGGCTTCAGTGGCCGGATGCGATGGAAATTGAAATAGCGTCATCACAAGGGAGAGGTGATGAAGAAAAGAACGATCGGCAGGACGGGCCTGGAGGTCACCGAAGTCAGCTTCGGCGCTGCGGCATTGGGCGGCCTTTATCGCGCTTGCCCCCGCGACCAGGCGATGGAAACCTTGAAGGCTGCCTGGGACAGCGGCATCCGCTATTTCGATGTCGCGCCCTGGTATGGCTTCGGCCTCGGTGAGCGTTACGTCGGCGATTTCCTGCGCGACCAGCCGGAAGACAGCTATGTCCTCTCGACCAAGGTCGGACGCCTGATGCGTCCGGTGCCAAGCGACAAGGTGCCGAATTACGGCTATGTCGATCCGCTGCCGTTCGATGCCGACTACGATTATTCCTATGACGGCATCATGCGGTCGGTGGAGTTCAGCTATGCCCGCCTCGGCCTCAACCGCATCGACATGCTCTACGTCCACGACATTGGCGGCTATACGCACGGCAAGGCGCTGAACGAGCGCTATCTCGGCCAGCTCCTGGGATCCGGGTTGAGGGCGCTGGAGGAGCTGAAATCGTCCGGCACGATCAAGGCCTATGGTCTCGGCGTCAATGAGGTGCCGGTTTGCCTCGATGTCATGCATGCAGCCGATATCGACTGTATTCTTCTTGCCGGCCGTTATACCCTGCTGGACCGTTCCGCAGTCGCGGAGCTGCTGCCGCTTTGCGAGAAGAAGGGCACGTCGCTGGTCGTCGGTGGCGTCTTCAATTCCGGCATTCTTGCAACCGGCCCTGTGCCCGGCGCGCATTTCGACTATCTTCCGGCAACGCCGGACGTAGTGGCCAAGGTTGGTGCGATGGAGGAAATCGCACGCAAGCATGGCCTGCCGCTTGCCCAGCCGGCGCTGCAGTTCCCATTGCGCCATCCTTGCGTGGCCTCGGTCCTGATCGGCACGGCGAAAGCGACAAGTCTTATCCGCAATATGCAGCTCGTGGAGCCTCGGCTTCCCGACAGCCTCTATGCGGAATTTGAAGGATTGACCCTGGTTGCGCCCCCGTTGGGAGACGAGGCCGTCCGGGTGTAGGCAGAGATAGGAGCTATCGGGCCGCCGGGATAGGCGGCTTCGAGGAGGAGGAAAGCCTGTTTTGGCGTCGGTGGCCAATGCCGCTGCGCGATGTGTGATGCCTCAGGGCGTCACGATACCGAGCCGTAAGCGTTCAACGGCGGGTGTGCAGGAGAACAGAGCGCGTTGAGAGGAGAAGCAGATGAATATTGCCAAGTCACTTCTGACCCGTCGCAGCCTTGCCGGTCTTGCCGGCGCTGCCTTCATCGCAATGGCCATGCCGGCGCAGTCTTTCGCGGCCGATGTGACCATTCCCATCATCGTCAAGGACACGACGTCCTTCTACTGGCAGATCGTTCTTGCCGGCGCACGCCAGGCGGGCAAGGATCTCGGCGTCAAGGTGCCGGAGCTGGGTGCGCAGTCGGAATCCGATATCAACGGTCAGATCAGCATTCTCGAAAACGCGGTTGCCGGCAAGCCGGCCGCCGTGGTCATTTCGCCGACCGAATTCAAGGCGCTCGGCAAGCCGGTGGATCAAGCTGCTAAGTCCGTGCCGGTGGTCGGCATCGACTCTGCTGCCGATTCCAAATCCTTCATCTCGTTCCTGACAACCGACAACACGCAGGGCGGCCGCATCGCCGCCGATGGTCTTGCCGCAGCAATCAAGGGCATGACCGGCAAGGAAGAGGGCGAGATCGCCATCATCACCAGCCTGCCGGGCGTCGGCTCTCTCGACCAGCGTCGTCAGGGCTTCCTGGAACAGGTCAAGAGCAAGTATCCGGGCCTAAAAGTCGTCGCCGATAAGTATGCGGACGGTCAGGCCACCACGGGTCTTAACATGATGACTGACCTGATTACTGCCAATCCGAAGCTGGTCGGCGTCTTCGCCTCCAACCTGATCATGGCGCAGGGCGTCGGCCAGGCAATCGCCGAAAACAAGCTCGGCGACAAGATCAAGGTGATCGGCTTCGACAATGACGACAAAACAGTCGGCTTCCTGAAGTCGGGCGTTCTCGCCGGTCTCGTGGTGCAGGATCCGTATCGCATGGGCTACGACGGCATCAAGACGGCGCTTGCCGCCTCCAAGAAGGAAAAGGTTGCGGCAAATGTCGACACCGGCGCCAACTTGGTCACCAAGGCGAACATGAGCGATCCGAAGATCGACGCCCTGTTGAACCCGAAGGTCAAGTAAGGCTTGGAGACTGCGCCCGATCCGTCGGGCGCAGCCTTTTCGTCCAGAGCCGGATGATTTTAGGTCTATTCGACCTAAAATCTGAATCCGCTCTAGAATCAAAAAACTAGAGCGTGATGTCGAAAACCGCTCACACTTTTGGCATCGCGCTCTGTCCGCCTCATGGGCGGTCGCGCGGCGATGCGAGAGGGAGGAGACCCCATGACGAGCCTCGAAGAAATCAGCCATCGGCACGATGACACGACCAAGACGGAAGCAAGCCGCATTCCGGCCGGCTCGCCCATTCTCGAGCTCAAGGGGTTGCAGAAGCGCTATGGCTATGTCGAGGCGCTGAAACCGGCGACCGTCACGTTCCTGGCGGGCGAGATCCATGCCATTGTCGGCGAGAACGGAGCCGGAAAATCGACGCTTATCAAGCTTTTGACCGGCGTCATCACCAGGACGGCCGGCGAGATACTCTGGTGCGGCCATCCGGTCGCCCTTGCCAATCCTAATGAAGCGATTGCCCGCGGCATCAATGCGGTGCATCAGGAGGTCGTCCTTTGTCCGCACCTGACGGTTGCGGCCAATCTCTTTCTCGGCGACGAGGTCAATCGTTTTGGCCTGATGCGCAAGAAGCAGATGGTCGCTATGGCCCAGACGGTACTTGACGACCTCGGCTTCGGACTGCCCGCCGCCGAACTCCTGAGCTCTCTCACCATTGGTCAGCAGCAGTTGGTCGCGACCGCAAGGGCCGCGATGCGTGGCACCCAGTTCCTGATCTTCGACGAGCCGACCGCCTATCTCACGCGAAAGGAATCGGCGCAACTGTTCAAGCTGATCCGGCGTCTGCAGAGCGAAGGCGTGACGATCGTCTATATCAGCCACCGCATGGAAGAGGTCTTCGAGCTCGCCGATCGCGTTTCCGTGCTGCGCGACGGCACGCATGTCGGCACGCGCACGATCAGCGAGACCAATGAGGACGAATTGATCAAGCTGATGATCAATCGCTCGATCGAGCAGATCTACCACAAGGAAAAGATCCCGATCGGCGACACGATCCTGGAGACGCGCGGCCTCTCCGGCCCCGGTTTCGAGGATATTTCCTTGTCTGTCCGGGCTGGCGAGATCGTCGGGCTCTATGGGCTGATCGGTGCCGGCCGCAGCGAATTTGCCCTTGGCCTTTATGGCCGCCAGCCGGTCACGGCAGGAGAAATCCATTGGAAGGGACGCAAGGTCGAAATCCGCAACGAACGCGACGCGATGGAGCTCGGCATTGCACTCGCGCCGGAGAGCCGTCGCGATCAGGGGCTCTGCCTCAACCTGCCGATCGGCCTCAACATCAATCTGCCCGTGTTCAAACGGCTGAGCCACGGTCCGATCATCAACAATAGGAATGAGGCTGTAAACGCCGACAAGCAGATCCGCGATCTCAGCATCAAGACGCCGAGCAGGCGGGTCCTGGTCTCCGCCATGTCGGGCGGCAATCAGCAGAAGGTCGTGATCGGCAAATGGCTGAGCCATGGCGCCAAGCTGTTCATCTTCGATGAGCCGACCGTCGGCGTCGATGTCGGCACCAAGGCGGAGATCTACCGGCTCTTCGCAAAGCTGCTTCGCGACGGGGCGGGCATCATCGTCATCTCGTCCTATCTGCCCGAGGTTTATGAGCTCGCCGATCGTCTGCATGTCTTCCGACACGGCCAGCTGGTTGCCAGCCATGATTTTCACGCCGCAACGCATGAGGAAGTCCTCGGCGAGGCGATTGCGTCTGAACGATAAACAAGTCGAAAGAGGGAGAACAAGAATGGCCGCGAACACCACAGAAGGCCCCGCCGTCGCGCCGCGACGCAAGATGAATATCCTCTTCAGCTTGACGCTGATCCTGCTCCTCTTGGCTCTCTGGGTTGTGCTCGGATTCTGGACCGATAAGTTCTGGACGCCGCTCAACATCACCAACCTGGCGCGCCAGGGATCGATGACGGCCATTCTTGCGCTGGGCCAGACCTTCGTCATCATCACCGCGGGTATCGATCTCTCCGTGGGAGCAATCGTCGGCTTCTGTACCGTCATCGTCGCCTGGCTGCTTCAAGCCGGATTTCCGGTCTGGGCTGCCATCTTGATCACCCTGTTGTTCGGTGTGCTGATCGGCGCGTTCCATGGTTTCGGCATCGTGCGCATGGGTCTGCCGCCCTTCATCATCACACTGGCAACGCTGACGTCCCTGCGCGGTATCGGCCTGCTCATTACCAACGGCTCGACCATCAACATCGTCAATGACGATTTCACCAATTTCGCTGTCGCCGATTTCCTGGGCATCCCGAGCCTGTTCTGGATGGTCATCTTCGTGGCGATCCCGGCCGTCGTCTTCCTGCATTTGAGTCGGTGGGGCCGCTATCTTTTCGCCGTCGGCTCCAACCGCGAGGCGGCGCGGCTCTCCGGCGTCAACGTCAACGGGATGATCTACCTCGCTTATATTTTGTCGGGAACCTGCGCCGCCTTCGTCGGCGTGCTGCTTGCTTCGCGCATTGCCATCGGCAATGCCACGCAGGCGGATGGCTGGGAGCTGCAGGCGATCGCATCGTCCGTTATCGGCGGCACCAGCCTGTTCGGCGCTGTCGGCTCCGTCTATGGCCCGCTGATCGGCGCCTTCATTCTGGCCACGATCAACAACGGCGCCAATCTCCTGAATCTGAACTCTTTCTGGCAGCGCATCATCACCGGCGTGCTGATCATCGTCATCGTCTATTTCGATCAGTTGCGCCGCCGGCGCATGTGAGGTTGGATCATGCCTTCACGCTGGCGAAGGGCGCGCTCTTCGCCAGCTGACGTTTCGCAACAGATTGCGCATCGGCTTTTCGACAAGCTCATAGGCAAAGATGCCGAGCAGGGTACCCGCTATCGCGCCGATGAAGGCGGTGACGTCTGAAGGGATCGGTGTGGAGGCCACGAGCTTTGCGATCACCGAGATCGCCAGGGTATGCCAGAGATAGATGGAATAGGAGCTGTTCCCGAGATAGGTGAGCGGCGGAATTTCCGGCAGCCTGCCACTGCGCTCCACCGAAACCATGCCCAGCACGAGCGCGATGGCGAGCGGGCCGCAGGTAATCTCGTTGAACTCGAGGCCGAATATCTCGATTGCGGCAAAGCCCGAGATCGATGCGATGATCAGGGCAAGACCGAGACCGGCGCCGGGAACATTTCCCTTGAGCCACAGCTGTCCGAGGACGGCGCCAGCCACGAATTCCAGGATGATCGGCCTTGTATAGGTGGCAAGCATCGGCGATTGCGGGGCAAAGATGGCGCCGACAATGACGAAGGCGGCAAAGATGCCTATCATGCCGCCAAGGCGCAGACGCCGCGGCAGGAACAGGCAGGCTGCAAAGAGGACGTAGAAGAACATCTCGAAGTTCAGCGTCCAGCCCTGCACCAGCACCGGCCAGATCTCGCCGTTGCTCGGAGAGCGCACCGGAATGAACAGGAGCGAGCCGGCGATGTGGCCTGCCGTCAGCTTCATGTTCGGGAACAGGCCGACGATCGCGCCGACGATCATGATCGCCGTGACGATCCAATAGGATGGCGCGATCCGTTGCAGGCGGTCGAGCAGGAAGCGCAGTGGCGTCACCGGCCTGCGCTCGCTCATTGTCCACATGATGAAGCCGCTGATGACGAAGAAGATGTCGACGCCAGCCGCGCCGATGCGGAAATGGCTCCCGCTGCGCTCCGCCGCATGGAACAGCACCACGGCGAGGGCGGCAAAGGCGCGAAGATATTGGATTCCGTAAAGCGTTTTCATCGGCCGGTTCGCGGCTCCCAGTTCGCCGGTGGCGCAAATTCCATCCGGTCGTAGGAAACGAGAGGATCGGCCTTCGGCACGCGCGTCCGCATCGATAGCTTTCCTGCCGAGAAGTAGAACAGGAAAGAGCCGACATGATACGGGTTGAGAATGTCGATCTCGACGAAGGAGCGGATCAGAAGCAGTATTGCTACACCCAGTAGCACGTAGGATTCGTCATTCCTGTTGTCGCTCAAGAAGCGACTGATATGGCCGATGACCGTCGTCAGCAGTATCGAGGCAAGCAAGAGGACGCCGACCAGCCCGGTTTCGACTGTCGTTTCGATATAGGTGTTGTGGAAATGGAAGCCCGTGCGCGAAGCGATGAAGAATTCTTCCCACAGGCGCTCCGGTTCGGAAAAGCCCTGGACCCAATAGGCCTGATAGCCGACCCCGAAGAAGGGGTTCAATTGCGCTGCTGCGATACCCTGTTGCCAGAGATAGGTACGGCCCGTCAGTGTCGAATCCTTGCCGAAGGCGCCGAGCACGAGATCGACAGCGCCGAGATAGACGCCGGCAACTGCAAGGACGACAACGGAAATGGCGACCGCAGCAAACAGCGTCTTGCGCTGCTTCGGCGACAGGAAAAGAATGACGCGCATGCTGAGACCGAGCATCACGACCAATCCCGTGGTCAGGACCGAAGTCGCTGATTGCGAGGCAAGCAGACAATAGGCCGACAGCAGTCCGGCAATTCCCGCGCCGACCATCCAGATTCGGCGTTCGCCGAGGATGAACACGGCCGCAAAAGCGAAATAGATGCCAAGCGATGCATAGAAGCCGAGCTGGTTCTTGGAATCGAAGGCGCCAACGAAGCTGTAGTTCCCGTCGATGGGATCATAGGCATAATATCCGAATAGAATCGAATAGATAAGCACGATGCCGGTGCCGGCGATCGCGCCGCGGGTCAGCGTGCGGATATCCAGCGTGCGCATGGCGATCAGGGCGCAGATGATGTGCGTCATATATTGTATCGCTGCGCGCGCGGTCACCGGAGGGGCAGCCGACCAGAAGATCGACAGGCAGGTCAGGACGCCGAACGCGAAGAGCCAGAGCTGCTTCCGATAGTTGCCCAGCACGTTGCGATAGTCCATCAGAACGAGCGGAAACCACAGGGTGTAGTAAAGCAGAATGGACGGCTGGCCGAAGCGAGGGGAATAGGCAAAGACGAATAAAGACAGGGCAGTCGCCACCATACCGTAGGTAGCGTTGCTTCCCGGACGGACGAAGACCGATTTGGCGATCCGCATCAGCTCTCCCTATCGTATTGCAAGACCGGTGCTGACCTTGATGAGGTCACCGGGCAGCACCTGGGTATTCTCCTGGGCCGTAATTTCCTTCGTCTGGCCTTTGTCGTCGCGAATGATCGTATAGGTGATGCTCACGCTTTGCCCGCTGGGATCGAGGTTGCTGGCATCGGCCGACTGGGCGACCGCTTCCTGCATGAGGGACTGGCTGGTGGAAAGTTTCAGCTGCAGCGTTTCCAGCTCCGTGTCGGTGTCCTGCATATCCTTCGCCAGCGAGCTCTGCCAATCGTTATGCAGCGTGTTTTCGTCCTGATTGGCCTTGTTGATGTCCTGCTTGGCCTTCAGCGACGCCGTCTCGGTATCCAGAAGTGTTGCCTCCAGATCGGATGCGCGCTGCTCGGCGGAAATCCGGCGAGACGCAAGTTCCAGCCCCCGTTCGGCAAGGCTTTCGACCTTGTCACGGTCGGCCTTCGCCAGTTCCAGCTGACGGCTCTGCGTATCGTTCTTCTTCGCAAGAGCTTCGACTTCGTTCTGCAAGAGCGTCTTCAGATCTTCCAGGGATTGCAGCTGCGTCTTCATGCGCTGGCTGCGTGTATCCATCAGCGCTTTCTCGCTTGCGAGCAGGGCAGATGCTTGTGGCAATTGCTTAAGTTCTGCGGGGACCTCGATCTCGTCCTTACCGGCCAATTCGGCAAGCAGACGTGCCTTGCGCATCAGCAGGCGTCCGCGCTCGGCCATATAGACGACCGCATCACCCTTGGCGTTGATGAAATCGCGCGCAAAGCGCTGACCTGCATCTGCACGGCGCATGCCGCCGCCGAGGCTCACGGCCTTAAGCACGGTCAGATTGGGCGCAAAGGGAAACTCACCCGGATTTTGGACCTCTCCGGAAAGGTAGATCGGTCGAAACTGCGACATTTCGACGGAGGCCGACGGGCGATCGCGCAGGCCGAACTGTTTCTGCAGGCCGATGCCGATAGCTTCGGCGATCTCGTCCGTCGTCTTGCCCATGGCGGGCATGTCACCGATGAAAGGGATGGAGATCGAGCCGGAAGGGCCGACCGTGTAATCGCCCGAGACGACCGCCCAGTCACGAATGGTGCCCTCGGCGGTCTGCCATTCGGCAACGCGGACATGCAGCTTGTCCATGACGCCCAGGTGATATCCTGGAATATTGTCGGCGTGGGCCGCGGCCGATGCCGCGCAGAGGCAGACGGCGGCGAAAGCTACGCGCCGAAAAGATGTGTTTACGCGAACAAGCCTCTTTAAAGGCCGAAATTCAATCATGCAGGATCTTCCCTGTTATTGGATCGCAGTCCCGCCAAGTGCGGGAATGCCGCAGGAAACCTCCTGCGGGTATCTGCCGGTCGTTTTCAGTAGCTGCCACGAGAAAGGCAGACTGCAGGAATGGTTTTGGCAATGATCATCATGTCGCTGCCGAGCGACCAGTTCTTGACGTAATGCGTGTCGAAGGCGACACGGCTGGCATAGGAGACGTCGTTGCGGCCGCTGACCTGCCAGAGGCCTGTCAGGCCAGGGCGGGATTGCAGATAGTAGATCGCAGCTGTCTCGTAGAGTTCGAGTTCGTCTTCCACGACCGGGCGTGGGCCAACGATACTCATTTCGCCGCGGATGATGTTGATGAGCTGCGGCAGCTCATCGAGGCTGAGCTTGCGCAGCACCGCACCGACAAGGGTTACGCGGGGATCATTCTGCAGCTTGCGGGTGGCACGCCACTCCTCCATCGCTTTCGGATTGGCCTGCAGATATGCCTGCAGCACCTTGTCGCCGTTGACGACCATGGTCCGAAATTTGAGGCAGGGGAAGCTTTTGCCGCTGTGGCCGATACGGCGGTGGCCATAGAAGGCTGGACCGCCATCAGAAAGCTTTACCAGTAGCATCAGCATCAGGAAAAGCGGGCTGATGAGGATCAGAGCGGTTAGAGCGGCAGAGACGTCGAAAATGCGTTTCAGCACTCCACCAGTTGGCGGAAAGACGTCGCTTTCCGCGGCGCTGAAAAAAGCCGGTGTGGCCGATCTCGTCGCAGACTTCATAGAGAAAGCTCCATTTATGTTGGCGATTGGTCGGGAATTCTCGGACGCGTAACTAGAGCTAAGATAGCGGGAGTGTAGGCCGGGATTTTGACTTTTTGCGCCAAACTTTTGTAGCGATATGGTATGGAGGTATTTAATTACCGCTCAATCGATGCGCATGTTTAATTTAGTGATTATTTATGTGCGCCTTATACTGTGCCAAACTCCGTATAACTGCCCTATCGGTAGTTCTCTCGCCCAATCGATCGCTATTTTGCAGAATGTTATAGGTGCGAGGGTTAGTTTGTTCATTGTCAGACGCATGGCTAGCCTCTAAGCGCTCTTGCCTGGCCGTCCGCTAACTTGATTCTCCGTAGGGAATATTGCATTGCAGCAATATATTGCGATGCACATGCCGGTGCGGGCTATCTCGGGACTTTGTAATAAAAGTTGATTGAATTGTCGGACAGCCGGCATGATGAAGACGGCCAATTTGTGTCCAAAAGATTGCGGATTGTTGGCCGGTCTTCCCTCGGTTGCATCGAAGAAAAAGAACAAATTCAATTGTAATTATAATCGAGGTGTAGTTTTAACGGGCGCGGGGTTAGGATCGTGTCAATTCGTAACGGATCGTTGACACTTGGTTGAATTTCAATGAATCATAAAATATATTTGGCATTCAGGTCTGATAAGGGAGGAAAGACCTTGATCGCATTTTTTGTAATGTTTGAGCGGGCGAGGTAGCACTATGTATGCGCCGCGCGTTTTCATTAGCATGCTGGGTACGCTGGTCGTCTTTGCTGTCGCGACCTACTTCCTGACGAATTCTCTTTCGACGACACTAATCGAAACGGCGATTTGCGCCGTGCTTCTGCAGATCGGATATTTCCTGGGCGTGCTCTATCTTGTTTGGAAAGAGCGCAGGGAGCGCGATGCGCTGTTGAACAGTGACAAGGTGGCGATGCCGGTTGCGGAGGATGCCAAGGTCGGCGGCCTGCCGGCACCCAGCCTCAATCGGTCCGAGCCGTTCAATCCCTGACACCGGGATATCAGATATCTTTTGGCGACCGAACGGTTGTCGGATCGCAGCCATGTCCTAAGTCTTCGGCAGAACCATGGAGACTGATGTGACTGACAGTGCCGGAAAAAGCGTCTGTGTAATCATCGCGGCAAAGAATGCCGGCGACACTATTGGCTTGGCCGTCGCGTCGGCGCTTCGAGAGCCCGAGGTGGCCGAAGTCGTCGTCATTGACGACGGTTCGACTGACGGTACCGCTGCAGCGGCCAGCAAGGCCGATGACGGCAGTGGCAGACTGATGATTTGCGAATTCGAGAAGAATCGCGGTCCGGCGGCAGCGCGCAATCATGCCATCGAGGTCTCGCGTGCCCCGCTGATCAGCATCCTCGATGCGGATGATTTCTTCTTCCCCGGACGCTTCAAGTCGCTGCTTGCCGCTGATGACTGGGACTTCGTTGCCGACAACATCGCTTTCGTCAATGCCGATGGGGTTTCGGATGCCTATACCAGGCTCGATCATTTCGATGCGAAGCCACGCTTTCTCGATCTCGTTGCCTTCGTCGAGGGCAATATCTCCAAGCGGGGCGTCCGTCGCGGTGAGATCGGCTTTCTGAAGCCGCTCATGCGCCGCTCCTTTCTGGATGCTCACGGCTTGCGATACAATGAAACGCTGCGCCTGGGCGAGGATTACGATCTCTATGCGCGCGCGCTCGCCAGTGCGGCGCGCTACAAGATCATTCATAGCTGCGGTTATGGCGCAGTCGTGCGCAGCGATTCCCTGAGTGGTCGGCACAGGACCGAGGATTTGCGGCGGCTCTACGAGGCCGATCGGGCGATTCTGGCAAAAGGCGGCCTCTCGCCGGTCGACGCGGACGCGCTCCGCCGCCATGAGCGCCATATTCGCGACCGCTACGAACTACGGCATTTCCTCGACATCAAATCGCAATCGGGCCTGGGTGCCGCGGCCTCTTACGCGCTTCGCCATCCCTTCGCCGTTCCGGCCATAGCGGGCGGAATCCTCGCCGATAAAACCGAGCGCTTCCGCAAGGGTGGCGGTGCGCCGATCGCCCATTCGGGAGCGAACGGCCTGCGTTATCTTTTGCAGGCCGCTCCGGAATAGGGATCCACCAGATTTACAGGTAGTCGCGCCGCACGCCTTCGATCACGTCCAGCAGGCGCTCCTTGCAGGAGGCGAGCGCGCTATCCTTGCTCAGCTGTGGCTTTGCCTTGCTCGCCTGCCACAGCGCGAGCGCCGAAGGCATGGCAAGCGCCTGCTTGGCCATTACCCGAAGCGGGGTCTGTTCAGGGTCGGCAAGCAGCACGGTTCCCCCGTACCGCTGCTTTTCAAGCTCGGCTGCCGCCTGTTGATCGCGCTCGAAACCGACGCCCCAGAAGCGGGCGCCCTTGGCGATCGCCTCGGCCCGGGTGGAGACTGGAATGTGCTTCGGCGCATAGGTGACCCCGAGGGAGCGCGCCCAGTCGTTCCATTTGAAGCTGTTGATCGAGCGCGACGAGCTGACCGCGATCCACGGCACGCGGAAGGCATCGGCAAGGATTGCGCCATGCATGGACTCCGCGACGATCAGTTCGGATGTCGCAAGCTCGCGGATCACGGCTTTGGCCTCGCCGCGGGGATCGAGATAGGAAAGGCCGACCGTCTTGCAGATATCAGGCCAGAGGCCGGCGGCGGCCGACTCCCAATGGGGTATGAAGGTGCGCTTGCCTGATTTCGGCAAGTTCTGAAATTCCGGCATCTCGGTGACGAGCACGGCCGGATCGACAATGCCCATTTCAACCGGTAGGCCAACTTTCTGCGCCGTCAGCGGGCCGCGCACACTGCGGATATCCCATTTTGACTTGTCGCTCGTATCGGGAAGCGAACCGTAGCCAAAGCCGCTGCCGATGACGAGCTTGTGGCCGTCGGTCGGCAATATCTCCGTATTGAGAACGGTACCAACACCGACCAGCAATGTTTCTTCATGAACGTCGCGGAGGCCGGGAAGTAGAAAATCCCAGAGCCAGAGATTGAGATCGTCACCGAAATTGCCATGGGTAGATTCCCAGTGGAACGGCTTCATGCAGGACTCCTTGCTGATCCAAACGATAGCGGGGCATGCCATGGCTCTTTCAATGCGGCATGCGCAGCTCATGCTGCGCTGCAAAATCTAGGGCGCGAGCTTGCCCACGGCAAGCTTCATCGCGCTTTGTAAAATGACAGGGTCGCGCAAGGCCCATTTCGCCAGCAGTCCGAATTGCGGCATTTGCCGCCGCTTGACCTGTCGCGCCTGGCTCCAGAGCGCCTGGCGGCGGGCACGATGCTTGTAGTGCCGAATGGTGGCGACGTCCTGCGGCCGGCGCGAAAATCTCTGCTCAAGCGTATTGAGCGCCGTCCACGTGTTGAACTGCTGACGCAAGAACTGCGGTGAATCATTGTCGATGCTGTGGAAGATGTTCACGCCCTCGCCCCGCAGCGCACCGGCCTGCTCGCACAACAACACGCGCTTGGCCGCCAGAACGCAGTCGCAAAAGAAAAGAACGTCTTCAGCTGCCAGCCGCAACGTGGGTTCAAAGCGGATTTTCTCAAAGAGGGGGCGCCCGATTACCATGCATGACATGTGCAGAAAGCTCCAGTCCTGTAACATGACGCTGGCGATATCGGGGATCTCGATCACCGAGGGCCTTTCGGAGAGCCGCACGCTCCTAGCCGATTTGGCGAGTTCCGCGATACCGAAATGGTAGGAAAATTCGTCGCCTCCGTCGATGGAATCCCAGTAGCAATCGGCATCGTGCCGCGTCAGCGTCTCGAATGCATTGTGCAGGTGATCCGGCGCCCATTCATCGTCGGAATCCAGAAATGCCACGAACCGGCTTTCGGCCGGCACATTGTCGAGACCGGTGTTGCGCGCCCCGCCCGGGCCGGCATTTGCCTGGCGTATCACCTTGATGCGCGCCCGCTCTTCACTGCTCAGCGATTGCAGGTCGCCTTCTACGGCAAGCGGTGATTCATCGTCGACGATGAGAATATCGAAATCCTGAAACGTCTGCCGAGATATCGACCTCAAAGCGCGTTGCAGAACACCCGTCTGCTTCTGATAGAACGGAATAACAATCGTTATTGACGCCATTTTCCCGCCTTTACGGTTTTCAATCCAAGAGTTTTCGGCTCATCCCCGGGGACGTAACCATCGGCTTTTCGGCTGTCTCCATTCACCATTCATGGGCAGTTTGCTCGGTGATGGATGCTGCCATGCTGCCAACAGGTAGCGTTAATTCGATGAGGAGCAATGTCAAAGACGGCGTTTTATCGAAGATTGTCCTCGGATAGTGTGAAGCGCGTGATAGACGCCTCCTGTCGAACGACGGTGAAAGCCGCACGATCCGAGAATGATTGTGGTCAAGCTCCCAGGCGGCATCGGCGCCGCAAGCTTGGTAAAACTACAGCTATAAGGGGAGTGCGCCTGCACGACTTTCCCATCATGATTGAAACGTTGTCGTATTTTGGTCATGCTTCATCTCGAAATCCTACCGCAATGCAAAAAATCTTCACCTTCCGGCAAAAAAATCGAGTCCGCGCAAAGGGCGTGTCGCGCGTCGCGGCCAAAATATTTAAATTTGCTTTAATACCCTTGGTTCCATAGGTTTTCCGGCATCTAAATCGTTTGTTTCGATCTTTTGCGTGGTTTGGAACCTTGGCGTAGCGACCCAGTCAAACGTCGCTTGACCCTCATTTTTGCTGCAGTGCCATATTCCCTTTCCCAAGAGCGCCCTAGGTTATCGTCTGCGGGCTCTGCTCGACTCTGATTGAAATGGCTGCGAGGGGGGAAGCGGCCCGAAAAAAAGGGTGACAGACATCGTGAACGTGACTGCCAACGTGTCTTCGCGGATAAACCTCATGCGGATTGTGCTCATCTCGGGCATCATATTTGTTCATATTCCATTCGATGCGGATAGTAGCCCGTTCAGCGACGCCTACGGTTTGTTTGACTGGGTTCGGGTTTTTTTGCGCGAGAGTCTGTTTCGTGTCGGCGTTCCCTGCCTCAGCGTTATCTCAGGCTATCTGTTGTTCCGTCATGGAGCAGCGTCATTGGACTACGGCAAGACCATCCGGCGCAAGGCGAAGACGATCCTCCTGCCATTCGCCTTGTGGAACTGCGCTTTCTTTCTGTTCGTCCTAGTCTTGCAGAGTTACGGCATCGGCGACGGCTATCTGCCTGATCTGTCGGGCGCCAACCTGCACACGCTTTCCACGCTTCTGTTCGCGATCGACGGCACGCCGATCAATCTGCCGCTCTATTTCCTGCGTGATCTGTTCGTCTGCATCCTGCTGTCGCCGCTGCTGGCTTTCCTCATCCGCCGCGCGCCGCTGGCAACGCTGGCGTTCCTGTTGCTGCTCGCGGTATTGCCGGTGCCGATCGGTATCGTACTCCGGAATTCCGTTCTCTTCAGCTTCGCCTTCGGCATCTATCTCAGCCTGTATCGCGTCGACGTCACGGTCACGGACCGCTATGCCGGCCTGATCGGTCCCGCCTTCATTGCGCTTGCAGCCCTCCTGGCAACCGCCGCCTACATGACAGGTCCCGGGTTGCCGCTATGGCTCGAGGTCAGTCGCAATCTGATGGTGCTCGTCGGCATTCCGGGCTTCTGGGCACTGTCGGCGATCTTGATACGCAGCCGGATCGGACGAGGATTGGCAGAAACCGGCGGATTGAGCTTCTGGATCTTCTGCGCCCATTACCCGCTGCTGTTCTGTCTCTGGGTCCTGTGGAACCGCGGCGGCAGCGAACTCTATCCGATTTTCTACCTCATGGCAGCGCTTCTTGCTTTGCTGCTGCTGCCCCTGACCAACGGTATGGCGCGTCACGCCCTGCCGTCCTTCTACAATCTGCTGACCGGCAGCCGGACAAGGCCGCAGGCCGAACTCCGTATGGCCGGAAACCGTGCCGCCGAAGACCGGCGGGTGCGTTGCGAGCAAAGGTGATGCTATGATGACATCGACAAACCATGCACGAAAACTGGGCCTCGTTTCCCTCGCTCTCCTGGGTGCCTGCTTCATTCCACAGGCTGCGTCCGCACAGGACGATCAGCCGACGGGCGGCTCTTTCGTCGATAATTTCGAGCGCCTCGACACCAGCCGCTGGTATGTCTCCGACGGCTGGAACAACGGACCGCACCAGAACTGTACCTGGTCGCGAAAGCAGGTTGGTATCAAGGATGGAGTGCTGCAATTGCAGTTCATCCAGTCGAAGACAGGCGAGCGCAATTACGCCTGCGGCGAAATCCAGACGACCAAGCGCTATGGCTACGGCACCTATGAGGCGCGCTACCGCACCGCGACCGGCTCTGGCCTGAACTCGGCCTTCTTCACCTATATCGGCCCGACCGACAAGAAGCCGCATGACGAGATCGATTTCGAAGTGCTCGGCAAGAATGCCGGGCAGGTGCAGGTCAACCAATATATCTCCGCCAAGGGTGGCAATGAGAAATTGGTCCCGGTCGTCGGTGGTGCTGACCAGGGTTTCAACGACTACGCGTTCGTCTGGGAGAAGGACCGCCTGCGTTACTATGTGAACGGCAAGCTCGTTCAGGAGGTGACCGATCCTTCGAAGATACCGACGAACGCGCAGAAAATCTTCTTCAGCCTTTGGGGCACGGACACGCTGAGCGGCTGGATGGGCAAGTTCGCCTATAGCGGCCAGCCGGCAACCATGCAGGTCAAGCGCGTTGCCTTCACCGCGTCAGGAGAAAAATGCCTGTTTCCGGAATCGATCACCTGCAAGCTCGACTGAACCATGCCGTCCGCCAAGCGCATTCTGCGGCCGGTGAAGATGCCATGATGCAACACCAACCATACCAGGCGCCCGGTTTCGACCGGGCGCGAAAGCGGAAATCTTGATGCTGCATATTCTTTATTTCGTCCACGATCTTGCCGATCCTGCCGTGCGCAGGCGGGTCCTGATGCTGCAGGCTGGCGGGGCTCTGGTGACGCTCGCGGGCTTCCGGCGCGACGATAATGCGCTCGCCGCCATCGATGGCATCGAGCCGATCGAGCTCGGTCGCACGCGTGACGCACAGTTTGCGCAACGTATCGCGGCCGTCGCCAAATCGGCATTCAAGCTGCGCCACGCGTTGCGTTCGGTTCCAAGGCCGGATGTCATCATCGGCCGCAACCTTGAAATGCTGGCTCTGGCCAATCGCGCCAAGTCCGTTTTCGGAGGCGACATGCCTGTTGTCTACGAATCCCTGGATATTCACCGGCTCTTGCTTCGAGATGATGTGCTGGGTGGTACGCTCCGTGGTGCCGAGCGTCGTCTCGGCGCGCAAGCAGCGCTGCTCATCACAAGTTCGCCGGCCTTCGTCGAGCGCTATTTCAAGCCGCGTTCCGGCTTGCATCTGCCAATCATGCTGCTCGAAAACAAGGTGTTGGCGCTCGAGGTTGCCGCGGCGAGCAATGTTGCGCCGGCCGCGCGGGTGCCTGCCCGCGGCGAGCCCTGGAAGATCGGTTGGTTCGGTGCGCTTCGTTGCCGCAAGTCGCTGACATTGCTGGATCAATTCTCGCGCCGGATGGAAGGGCGTTTCCAGATCGTGCTGCGCGGCCGGCCGGCCTATTCGGAGTTCGACGATTTCGACGGCATCGTGCACGACGCGCCCTTCATGCATTTCGGCGGCGCCTACAAGAACCCTGAGGATCTTTCCGCGATCTATCACGACGTCCAGTTCTCCTGGGCCATCGATTTCTTCGAAGAGGGTCTGAACTCAAGCTGGCTCCTGCCCAACCGCCTCTATGAGGGTGGTCTCTACGGCGCCGTCCCGATCGCCATGGATGGCACCGAGACGGCAAGGTTCCTGGCCGGCCGGAAGATCGGGCTCACGCTCGACAAAGCCGACGCCGCCCATCTTGCCACCCTTCTGGGCGACTTGGATGAACAACGCTATCTCGCCGCTTTCGACGCCGTGGCAGCCCAGGATCGCAAGCAATGGATGATCGATCGCGCCGACTGTCAGGGGCTGGTGCTCCGACTGGCATCCCTGACGCGTGCCAATGAACAGATCACCGAACTACAGGCCCTCCCGCAACTGAATCGCAATAGAGGTGGATTGCAATGACGACCGTAAGTCCCATGGATATGCGTTGCCTGATCGTTATTCCTTGCCTCAACGAGGAGAAGCATATCGAGCCGCTGATCGGCAAGCTCGGCCGTGCTCTCGATGAGCTCGACGCCAGGATCGTCGTCGCCGATGGCGGCAGCACGGATCGCACGCGTGACATTGTCAGGGAGATCGCCGCCAACGATCCGCGCGTCCTCCTGCTCGACAACCCTAAGCGGCTGCAGAGCGCCGCCATCAATCTCGCCATCGAGACCTTGGGCGACGGCTATGAGTTCTTCATTCGCATCGATGCCCATGGCGATTATCCGGCCGATTATTGCCAGACGCTGGTGCGGGAAGCCGTCGCGACCGGCGCGGATTCCGTCGTCGTCGCCATGCGCACCATGGGCTTCAGCGCGTTTCAGAAGGCAACGGCGGTGGCGCAGAATTCCAAACTCGGCAATGGCGGTTCGAAACATCGCGAAGGAGCCAAGGGGCACTGGGCAGAGCACGGGCACCATGCGCTGATGCGCGTCGCAGCCTTCCGCGCCACCGGCGGCTATGACGAGACCTTCAGCCACAATGAGGATGCCGAGCTCGACTACAGGCTGCACAAGGCCGGTTTCCGCATCTGGCTCACCGACAAGACCGCCATGACCTATTATCCGCGCTCCAGTATCCCGACGCTTTTCCGGCAGTATCTCGGTTATGGGCGCGGCCGTGCCCGTAATATCCTCAAGCATCGCAGCGTGCCGAGCTTGCGCCAGATGCTGCCGCTTGCCGTGGTGCCGATTTTCATCGGTGCTTTCCTGGCGATCATCAACTGGATCGCGGTCATTCCGATCAGTCTTTGGGCTGTCGCCTGCATCGCCTACGGCTTCTGGATCGCGCTCGGCGAGAGGAACCCCTATGGACCGCTTGCCGCCATCTCGGCCATGGTCATGCATTTCGCCTGGTCGATGGGCTTTTGGATGGAAGTCTTCAGCTTTCGCAATCGCAGGGTTGCGGCATGACGCAAACCCACCGTCGCACTACAAAGATTGACGTTGCCGTCTGCACCTACCGCCGTGCCGAGTTGGATCAGACGCTGCTATCGCTTGCTGTGCTTACCATTCCTGCCGGCGTGCAGGTCCGCGTCATCGTTGCCGACAACGATGTGACGCCAAGCGCCCGCGACCGTGTCGATGCCATGCGTTCAGCCATTTCCTTTGAAATCGCCTATGTGCATTGCCCGGCCTCGAACATTTCCATCGCCCGCAATGCCTGCCTCGACCATGCGACCGGCGATTTCGTCGCCTTCATCGATGACGACGAGACGGCCTCGCAGGACTGGCTGGCGGAATTGCTCGCCATAGCCGACACGACCGGCGCCGATGCCGTTCTCGGTCCCGTCAAGGCTGTCTATGCGAATGTCGCGCCTGCCTGGATGCAGCGCGGCGATTTTCATTCGACCTTGCCGGTCTGGGTCGCGGATGAGATCCGCACCGGTTATACCTGCAACGTCCTGTTGCGCCGCAGCGCGCCTTCGCTTGCCGGCCGCCGGTTCAATATCGCGCTCGGCCGCAGCGGCGGCGAGGACACCGAATTCTTTGCCCATATGCACGACGCGGGCGGCCAGATCGCCTTTGCCGAGGATGCCCTGGTCTACGAACCCGTCCCCAGTGGACGCGCAACGGTTTCCTGGCTTGCCAAGCGCCGGTTCCGCATGGGCCAGACGCATGGGCGCATGCTGCTGGAAGCCGCAACCGGCCTGGGCCGCTGGCGCGCGATTGCGCTTGCCGGGACCAAATCCGCCTATTGCTTTGTTGCCGCCGCGCTGCTCGCCGCCTCTCCCGTCAAGCGGCACCGCTATGGCCTGCGCGGCATCATGCACGCCGGCGTCGTCAGCGGCCTCTTAGGAGTTCGTGAAATCGAGCAATACGGAAACCTGGAGAAAGCACCGCAATGACGGATTTCATCCCCGATGTCAGCTTCGTCATCGCTGCCTATAATGCGGAGGACACCCTTGCGCGTGCCATCGACAGCGCCTTGGCCCAAGGTGCTGTCAGCATGGAGGTCATCGTCGTCGATGATTGCTCGACCGACGGCACACGCGAGATTGCCGGCAATCATGCCGATCCGCGCGTTCGCCTCGTTGCCATGGCCCGCAACGGTGGTCCGGCCGCGGCCCGCAATGCCGGCCTCGACGCCGCTCGTGGTCGCTGGGTGGCCGTGCTCGATTCAGACGACGCGTTGCGCCCGGACCGCATGGCGCGCCTGATTGCGCGAGCCGAAAAGGCGGAGGCGCAGATCGTTGTCGACAATCTCGACGTCGTCCGCGAGGATGTCGGCACGATCACTCCCATGTTTCCAGAAGCGGCGCTGGCGCGTCTGCCGGTGCTGACGCTGGCGAAGTTCATTGCCTCGAACATGATTTTCCGGTCCGAACATAATTTCGGCTATATGAAGCCGGTCTTCGAACGCGCCTTTCTCGAGAAGCATCGCCTGCGCTTCGACGAGACGCTTAGGATCGGCGAGGATTACATCTTCCTTGCCTCCGCACTTGCCAGAGGCGGTGTCTGCGCGGTCGAGCCGACGGTCGGCTATCTCTATTACATTCGAGACGGATCGATCTCACGGGTTCTGAAGAGAGAACATGTCGAGGCCATGCTGGCCGCAGATACCAAGTTCTTCGCCGAGCATTCTTTCGGCTCCGCCGCTCTTGCCGCCCAACGGCAGCGGACGCGCAACCTGAAGGATATTCTAGCCTTCCTGATGCTGGTCGACAGCATCAAGGAGCGCGAACTGCCGAGTGTGCTGAAAATCGCGTGCCGCAATCCACGCGCGGTCCGTCACCTGAGCATGCCGATTGCAGTCCGCTTCCGCCGTCTGGCCGCCTTCCTGCGCGGCGGCCGCCAGTCTGCGCCCACCTCTCAACTCTCCTCGCCCCTGCCCAATATGGGCGCAGGCCCTCACTCTAACAAAGGATGATAGAGCCATGGACCCCAAGCATCGTGTGAGAAAAGCAGTCATTCCGGTTGCCGGCAACGGAACCCGGTTCCTGCCTGCCACCAAGGCAATGCCGAAGGAAATGCTGACGATCGTCGATCGTCCGGTCGTGCAATATGCCGTCGATGAGGCTATCGAAGCCGGCATCGAGCACATCGTCTTCGTCACAAGCCGTAACAAATCGGCGATCGAAGATCATTTCGACGACACACCGGAGCTGATTTCCTCGCTGCGGCTGGCCGGCAAGAGCCATCAGGTGAGTGAACTCGAGCGCCTCTTGCCGCGGCCGGGCTCGGTCAGCTTCACCCGCCAGCAGGCTCCGCTCGGCCTTGGTCACGCCGTCTGGTGTGCTCGCGACCTGATCGGCAACGAGCCATTCGCGCTGCTTTTGCCCGATATGCTCTGCTACGGCATGCGCGGCTGCATGGCCGGCCTGATGGATCTCTACAACGAGGTCGGCGGCAATATCGTCGCTGTCGAGGAATGCGCGCCGGAGGAGACCTCGAAATACGGTATCATCGGCAAGGGAGTGGCCGTCCGGCACGGCTTCGCCGTGACCAAGATGGTCGAAAAGCCGCATCCTTCGGAAGCGCCTTCAAACTTTTACCTTAATGGTCGTTATATTCTTCAGCCTGAAATCTTCGATATTCTGGCCCGTCAGGAACGCGGCGCCGGCAATGAAATCCAGCTGACTGACGGCATGCTGCGCCTCTCCGAGACGCAATCCTTCCATGCCCAGGTCTATAACGGACGCACATTCGACTGTGGATCCAAGCATGGCTTCATCGAAGCGAACGTCGCATTTGCGCTCGCTCGCGCCGATATCGGCAGCCTGGTCTATGATTCAATCCGCAACCTGGTCGTCTCGCACGAAGCGCAGATGACCGCCGCTTAAGCCTGTTCACGTTCTGGCCCGTGGTCGACACGACTGCGGGCCAAAGCCATATTCATTCAGGCCTCTCCGACAAGGTGGTCGCCATGTATCAGAAGAACTTCACTTTCCAAAGCGCTCTTCCCCAGGGTGAAGCGCAGGACAGTTTCATTGATCTCGATCGGCTGATGGCGATCGTGACACGTCGCATCCGCACCATCATCTTCGCCATGGCTGCTTTTGTCATTCTGGCCGTTGCCTATCTGCTGATCGCCACGCCCAGCTACACGTCGATGACACAGATATTGCTCGACGAAAGCATGACGAAATATGCGGAGGATCAGCCGCCGGCTGCCAGCAGCCAGCAGGCGGACATGGAGATTGCCAGCGCGGTCGAAATCCTGAAATCGAACGAGATGGCTTTGCGCGTCGTCGACACGGCCGATCTTGCCAATAATAACACCCTGCTCAATCCGCCGCAGTCGCCGGCTGCCCTGCTCAAATCGGGTGTGGGGCTGATTGTCGGCATATTCACGCCGGGGCGTCCGCCGATGACGCCGGAAGAGATGCGGGAGGCGCAGCGCCAAAAGGTCGCCGCCGTATTGCAGGATGGCCTCAAGGTGGAGCGCGTCACGCGAAGTTCGGTCGTCGCCGTGTCCTTCAACTCGACTGACAAGCTGTTGGCCGCAAAGGTCACGCGCGCCTATGCCGACGCCTATCTGACCGACCAGTTGAACGCCAATTTCGACGCGACCGAACGCGCCTCCGTCTGGCTGCAGGAACGCTTGAACGATCTGCGCCAGCGCGCGCAGGAGGCTTCGCTCGAAGTCGAGAAATATAAGGCAGACAACGGCCTGACCTCGACCGGCGGCGAGCTGATGTCGGAACAGCAGATTTCCGATCTCAACAAGCAGCTGATCATTGCCCAGGCCGATACGGCCAGCGCATCGGCGCGCTACAATCAATATAAGTCGATTATCGACCAGGGGCCGGACAATGCGGTCAAGAACGCCACCATCTCGTCCAGCCAGACCGACAACTCGGTCCTGCAGGACCTGAAGACGCGTTACCTCGCTGTCGAAAAGCGAGAGCAGGATGTCACGCAGAATTACGGTGCCGAACATCCTCAGGCCGTTGCGCTGAGGGCTGAGCGACAGGACATCACCCGGCAGATCTATCAGGAGCTTCAGCAGCTCACGGCCAGCTACAAGAACGAGCTCGATGTCGCGCAGTCGCGTTCGGCGTCGCTCCGCGAAAGCATCGAGGGTGTGGTCGGCAAGAATTCGGAAGCCAATAGATCGCTGGTGCATCTCAACGAGCTAAACCAGAAGGCGACGGCGCTGAAGACGCTCTATGAATCCTATCTCGGCCGTTTCGAGGCGGCGTCGCAGCAGCGATCCTTCCCGATCGCCAAGGCGCGCGTCATCTCGCTCGCCGGCGTCCCGACTGCACCGTCGAGCCCGAAGAAGACGCTGGTGATAGCGCTTTCGGTGATCCTCGGCCTGATGGCCGGCGCCGGTCTCGCCGCCTTCCAGGAATTCCGCGATCGCTTTTTCCGCGTCGAAGCCGATGTGCGCTCCGCTCTCGGCTTGAAATTCCTCGGCTACCTGCCGCTGCTCGGCCAGCAGAGCACCGGTAAGAAGAGACGGCGCAAGGGCATTATCGGGTCTGACCCGGCAACCGCTGAAGATGTCGAGCCTGGTGTCGCCTTTGAACGGATCATGCGTGTTTCGGTCGAAGCACCGCGGTCGATCTTCGCCGAGACCCTGCGAAACGCCAAGCTCGCCAGCGACGTCATGCTGCAGGGCCGCCCCGACCGCGTCATCGGCGTCGTATCGGCACTGCCGGGCGAGGGCAAGTCGACGACGGCAGCCAATTTCGCCGCCCTCTTGGCCAGCAGCGGCAAACGTACGCTGCTGATCGATGCCGACTTGCGCAATCCCGGCTTGAGCCGGACGCTGAAATCGCCGCCGCAAGCCGGGCTGATCGAGGCCGTGCTCGGTGAGGTGCCCTGGACGAATGTCGTCAAGGTCGATCCGCGCACCAAGCTTGCCATCCTGCCGGTCGTCGTGCGCGATCACCTGTTGCACACCAGCGAGCTTCTATCGTCGCAGGGCATGCAGCATCTCATGGAACATGCGCGCAAGATGTTCGATTATATCGTCGTCGATCTTGCGCCGCTTGGACCCGTCATCGACGCCAAGGCTTTTGCGCCGCAGGTCGATGCCTTCATACTCGTGACGGAATGGGGTGCGACGCCAACCAACCTGGTGCGCGATGTTCTGGAGCAGGAGCCCCAGATTAACTCTCGCATTCTCGGCGTTATCCTGAATAAGACCGACATGTCGGAACTGCCGCGCTATAGCGATTTCGGCGGAACGGAACGCTACCGACAGAAATATGTAAGCTACTACACCGAAGCACAGCCACCCGCTCAGGTGGACGCGTAACCTTTATGTCCTCTCCATCTTGAGGCGAGTTCTGGCCAGGGCATGTTCACGCCAGATCGTGAAGATGCCTGCCGCCACCACGATGACTGCGCCTGCGATCATCGTGGCACTCAGCCTTTCGCCGAATATGGCGACGCCGATGATGGCGGAGAAGACGAGCTGTAGATAGGTGAGCGGCTGGATCACCACCGCGTCGAGCAGATCATAGGCGCGAATGAGGAAATAGTGGCTCGACACGCCGGTCAGGCAAAGGATGCCCATGAAGACCCAGTCATGTGGTGCAATGGTCGTCCAGAAGAATGGACCGATACAGCTCATCGCAACCGCGCCGACGACGCCAGTATAGAAAAAGCTGGTCATGGCGCTATCCTCGCGGCTGACATAGCGGGTGAGGACGACATAGAACGAGAATAGCAGTGCGCCGCCAAGCGGCACGAGGAAGCGTGTGTCGAAGAGGCCGCTTTCCGGCTTCAGGATCAGCAGAACGCCGACGAAGCCGATGCAGATCGCCAGCCAACGCCGCCAGCCGACCTTTTCGCCGAGGATCGGTATGGACAGCATCGCCACCATCAAGGGTCCTGATGAGAAGATCGCCTGCGAATGGGCAAGGCCGACGATGACGAAGGACGAGATGGCCACGACGATCTGCGCGGCAAGCAACAGGCCGCGGGCAAGCTGCAGCGTTGGCCGCTTGGTTCTGACGGCGGAGCGCAGGCCGCCCGGCGAGCGCGAGGCCATCGCGACGGCAAAGAGCATGAAGGCCCAATAGCGGATCATCGCCACCAGAAGCGGCGGATAGGCGCTGACCAGATGTTTGGAGATGCCGTCCTGTATCGCGAATATGCTGATCGCCAACAGCGTGAAGACATAACCTGCGGTATTGGATTTCATTTCGGTTCGAAGAAGATGTGCGGACCCCGGAGGCGCCGGTCGCCCGACGCAACGGTCACACTAGGCTATCCGCTTTCGCAATCATAGGCATTGCTTTCGTCTTTTGCCCATGCGCCGCAGGCGGGGTCAGCTCTTTTTGTGATCCGCGACAAAGGCAGCGAAACCTTCGATGAATTTGGCGAGGTTTTGCTTCACCTTCTCGTCGACGATCAGGCCTTCGGCATCGAAGACGCTGCCGGCGCGCGACACCATCAGCCGGCCGCCGAACCACGGATCGGCGCCCAATGTGCGCAACACCGTCAGCCAGGCATTTTGGCTGAGGATGGTGCCGAAATTGCCGGGCGAGGCTCCGAGCACGGCGATCGGTTTTGCCCCGAAGACATGGGCGATGTCGCTGGATGGCCGGCTCATCCAGTCGATGGCGTTCTTGAATACGCCGGGAAGCGAGTTGTTGTATTCCGGCGTAAACAGGATCAGCCCATCGGCGGATATGGCGAGCTCCTTCAGCTCCTGCACCTTCTCCGGAATGCCTTCGGCTGCTTCGAGATCGGCATCATAAAGCGGCACGCCATGAATGGTGCGCGCGACGAGCTCGACGCCGGCCGGCGCAAGTTCGACGGCGGCATGGAGCAAAGCCGTATTGAAGGAGCCCTTGCGCAGGCTGCCCGATATGCCGAGTATCTTCATCGCATCCCCCTGTTTATCTCAGGAGGAGACATTTATGGTTCGCGGCTGTTCGTCAAGGGCTGACGGCGAGCTCAGCCCGCTTCATGCGGCAAGCAGGGATTTCAGCTTGACGCTGCTTGCCGCCAAGGCATCGCTGGCCGGGTGAGCGCGGGCGGCGATCAACATCTCGGCAAGGCGGATGTCGCGGGCGACAGCGTTGCCACGGCCGACGCCGCTGGCGGCGAAAAGTCTGCCGCTTGCGTCGAGATGAAAGAGGATGAACGACCCGTCGCCGAGATCGCGCCGCACATGGCTGGCCGCGCCTTCGGCGAGGCCGGCGATCTGCAATGTCAGGTCATACTGGTCGGACCAGAACCACGGCACGGCCGAGATTTCCATCCCTTCGCCGAGCATGTTGGCGGCGGCCAGATTTGCCTGGTCCTGCGCATTGCGCCAGGATTCGAGGCGGACGCGCCGTCCACCATAAAGCGCCAGCGGAAAGGAGCAGCAATCGCCCGCCGCGTAAATATCGGCGGCGGAGGTTTCCAGCCGCTCGTTGACGGCGATGCCATTGTCGATCGCGAGGCCGGCTGTCTCGGCAAGCGCGATATTCGGCGAGGCGCCGATGCCGATCAGCACGAGGTCGGCCGAAATCACTTGGCCATCCGCCAAATGAATGCTGGCCCCTTCCGTTTCCTCCCGCACGGCCTCGATGGCGAGGCCGCAACGAATGTCGACGCCTTCCAGCCGGTGACGCGCGGTGATCACTTCGGCAATCTCCTCCGGCACGCCGCGCTTCAGCACGCGCGGCAAACCTTCGATGACGGTGGCGTTGGCGCCCAGCTTGCGTGCAGTGGCTGCCAGCTCCAGGCCGATAAAGCCGCCGCCGATGATGGCGATGTGTCGGCCGGGATGAAGAGCGGTGCGCAGGGTTAGGGCATCGGCATGGGTGCGCAGCATGCGGATGCGCTGGGCTGTGCCGTCAATGCCTGGAAAGACGCGCGGCGAGGCACCGGTTGCGAGCAGCAGCTTGTCATAACCGAGCGTCTGTCCGTCAGCGAGCCCGACTGTTTTGGAAACGGGCTCGATAGCGGCCACCGTCGTGTCGAGCCGCAGATCGATCGTTCGTTCCTGGTATCGCTCCAGCGCAGCCACGAACTTCGGTTCGATGGTCTCGACAAGGGCCTGCTTCGACAGCGGCGGGCGCTCGTAGGGGGCAAGCGGTTCGGTGCCGATCAGGGTGATGTCGCCGTCGAACCCCTTTTCTCGGAGCGAGAAGGCGGCGCGTGCGCCGCATTCTCCGGCGCCGACGATGACGAAATGCGGCATGGCCTCTTCCTCACAGTCCAATGAAAACGGTGCCGTCTTCGACCTTGACCGGATAGGTCTGCAGATTGACACAGACGGGTGCGCCCTTGGCCTCGCCGGTTCTGTAGTCGAAACGGCCATTGTGCTTGGGACATTCGATGATGTTGTCCATGACCAGACCGTCGGCAAGATGAACCTTTTCATGCGTGCACAGGCCGTCGGTGGCGAAATAATCGTCTTCGTGACTGCGATAGACGGCGAAAGTTCGTCCGTCATGGTCGAAGCGGATGACATCCTCCTCGTCGATCGCGTCGGCGGCGCAGACCTCGATCCAGTTGCTGCTCATGTTTTCCTCCCTTTGCATGTTCGGTGATTATTGCGCGGCCTCGGCGAGCGTGCCGCCATGGAACTCCTCGCGATAGGGCCGCGCCGTCGGCGGCAATTCGCGCTTCAGGAAGTAGTCCTCGTTGCTCAACTGCCGCAGGAAGGCCGGGATCATCTCGCGATAGCCCGACCAGATGGATGGGTTGGCGGCCGGCAGATCATGCCTGATCATCGCATGCAGCTTCGGCAGGGCGTGGTAGGGCACCATCGGGAACATGTGATGTTCGACATGATAGTTCATGTTCCAATAGATGAAGCGGCTCACCGGGTTCATCATGACGGTGCGGCTATTCAACCGATGATCAATGACATTGTCGGCGAGGCCGCCATGCTGCAACAGGCCGGTGAGCACGTGATGCCAGGCACCGTAAAGCCGGGGCAAGCCGACGAGCATCAGCGGCAGGATCGAGCCCATGGCGATCGCCGCTGCGATGGTGGCGACGTAGATTGCCAGCCATATGCGGGCGATCCGGACGGCCTTCGGCTGCTCCATCTCCGGAATGAAGGTCTTTTCTTCGGCGCTGACGATGCCGGCGGCATTGCGCAGCATATCGATCACAGCATGCCAGGCGTCCAGGATTCCGAAGAAATTGAGGATGAGGCGGAGGAGATCCGGCGGCCGCATGACGGCAATCTCCGGGTCGCGGCCGACGATGACCGTATCGGTATGATGGCGGGCATGGCTCCAACGCCAGGTTATCGGATTGCGCATGATCATGAAGCAGGCGATCTGATAGACCGCATCATTCATCCAGCGGGTCTTGAACGCCGTGCCATGGCCGCATTCATGCCAGCGGCTGTCGGAGGCGGAGCCGTAGAGCACACCGTAAGCCAGGAAGAAGGGAATGCAGGCCCACGATCCCCAGAAATAGACGCCCAGGCCGGCAAAAAGCACCATGCTGCCGAGCCAGATGATCGTGTCGCGAATGGCCGGCGCGTCGGAACGCTGCATCAGCGCCTTCATGTCCTTGCGCGTGACATCCGTGTGATACCATTCGGCAGCGGCAAGCCCGGTTTCCACCGCCATTTTGCCGCTGGCGCCAAGCAGGCTGTAGTCCCGTTTCTTTGTCTCGGTCATCGCTATCTCCCGCGGCACGCAACAGCGCGCCGCCCTCATGCCGAAAACGATAGATCGACTTTTCGCTTGCCTCAATGCCGGAATGATGGAATCTATCAAAACATATCAAATTCTGATGTCATAAATGATGGCATATCTCAGGAGCAACCATGCGTCGCCCGACCATTTCAGATCTCGCCAAGGCATCAGGCGTCAGTGTCGCCACGATCGATCGCGTGCTGAACGGACGTCATCGCGTTCGAGAGGAAACGGCAAGACGGGTCTTTGAAGCAGCGCAGGAGATCGGCTATCACGCCATCGGCCTGCTGCGTCAGCGCGTCTTTGAGGATCTGCCGCAGTATCGTTTGGGCTTCGTCTTGCAGAAGCCGGTTCAATCCTTCTATCAGACCTTCGCCAAGGAAATCGTCGTCGCGGCACAGGCGGTCACCACGGCGCGCATAAACGCCCAGGTCGATTTCGTCGCCGCCTCGACGCCGACGGCGATCGTCGAGAAATTGAAGGCGATGGCCGCGCGCAGCCAGGCAATTGCGCTGGTTGCGCCCGATTATCCGGCCGTGACGGCTGCGATCGAAGAGCTGAAGGAAAGGGGTATTCCGGTCTTTTCCCTGCTTTCCGATTTCTCGACCGGCGTCCGTCAAGGCTATATCGGCGTCGACAATCGCAAGGTCGGGCGTACCGCCGCCTGGGTCATCGCCCGCTCGGCCCGTCGTCCAGGCAAGGTCGCCTGCTTCGTCGGCAGCCATCGCTTTCATGGTCATGAACTGCGCGAGATCGGCTTTCGAAGCTATTTCCGCGAAAATGCGCCCGAGTTCGAGGTGCTTGATACGCTGATCAATCTGGATACGCCTGAAATTACCCATGAGGCGACGCTCGATCTTCTCCAGAAGCACCCTGATCTCATTGGCTTTTATGTCTGCGGCGGCGGTATGGAGGGCGCCATTTCAGCGATCCGCGAGGAGCGATTATCTGGCAAGCTGATCGTCGTCGTCAACGAACTGACGCCGGATTCCAAGGCAGCACTCGCCGACGATGTCGTCGCCATGGCGATCGGCACGCCACTGCCCGCGCTCTGCAAGGAGTTGATGAGCCTGATGATCAAATCCGTTGAAAGCGACGAGACGGCTGTGCCTGGACAAAGCTTTCTGCCCTTCGAAATCTTCGTCTCGGAAAACATCTAGCGCGAATGATGGAATTCCATCATTGCGCTGATAATTCTATCAGGAATGATGGCGAAGGCCGATAGATCGCTGGCATGAATCTCGCTAGTCATTCGCTGGCAGGCGCGGCGGATTGGGACGTCTTTTACAGCCGGTCGCCTTGAGGAGGAGTGCCCACCATGAGTTCCATTCGTTTTGCGCTCAATCATATGTGCGCGCCGTCGCTCGGCCTGGAATCGTTCTTTGCCGCGGCAAAGCAGCTCGGCATCGAAAGCGTCGAGATCCGCAATGACTTGGCTGGAAACGCGATCCTGGATGGCACGCCGGCAGCGACCGTGAGAGAGCTTGCGGCGCGCCACGGGCTTGCCATCATCTCAATCAACGCGTTGCAGCGGTTCAACGAATGGACTGAGGAGCGGGCGCGGGAAGCGGCTGAACTGATCGGCTATGCGCGCGATTGCGGCGCCAGGGCATTGGTGCTGGTTCCCGTCAATGACGGCAGCGGTCGCGAGCCGGAGGCGCGCCGCGCCAATCTCCGCAAGGCATTGTCGGCCTTGAAGCCGATGCTGGAAGCCGCCGGCATTGTCGGCCTCGTCGAACCGCTTGGCTTCGAGATTTGCTCCTTGCGCCTGAAGAGCGAAGCGGCTGACGCGATAGAGGAGCTGGGTGCAAAGGCGACCTTCTGCCTGGTTCACGACACCTTCCACCATCATCTGGCAGGAGAGCCAGCGATTTTCCCTGAATTGACCGGATTGGTCCATATTTCCGGCGTCAGCGATCCCGCTGTATCGGTTGCCGACATGCGCGATCCGCATCGGGTTCTCGTCGATGCCAGTGACCGTCTCGACAATGTCGGGCAATTGCGGGCGCTGCTGTCAGCCGGCTATGCCGGTCCTGCCTCCTTCGAAGCCTTTGCTCCGGAGGTGCACGCCCTGAAGGATCCGGTGGCGGCGATCAAGGAAAGCATGGCCTATATCACGGGTCAGCTCTGACGGCCGCAGTTGTCCGCGGGCAACTGGCCTGGTCGCTCAGTCATGCGAATGCCCCTCGGGGTGATGCGTGCCATGTTCTGAAGGGATGAGATGCAGGTTTCCGAAGCGGACGCCGCGTTGGGTGATCACGCTGTCGGCAAAGGTCTTTATCTCGTCGACCTTGCCTTTCAGCACGGAGACCTCAAGGCAATCATGTCCGTCGATATGGACATGAAGCGTCGAAACCGAAAGATCATGGTGGTTGTGCTGCGTCGTCGTCAGGCGGCGTGACAGGTCGCGGGTTTCGTGCTCATAGACATAGGTAAGTGCTGCATAACATTTTGCCTCGCCATCGATGGTCGGCTGCGCGCGCGTGACGGCGTCGCGAACGAGGTCGCGCAGTGTTTCCGAACGGCTGGCATAGCCCCGCTGCGTGCTGATCTTGTCGATTGTCTCGAGAAGATCGTCATCGATCGTGATGGTAATACGCTGCATCTCTTGATCCTCGTTCGCCTGGGATCGACTAGAGGAAATTTCGGCGGAGATTGCAACGGTGTCCCGGCGCTCTCGAGCGCTTCGGTCTTAACGGAGCGAGGGAAGCGCTCTATTGCCGACCACGGAAGCGGCGCTGGTAGGTCGGGTCGTAGAGCGAGCTCTCGCGAAAATCGCTGGCGCCAAGCGATGGGCCGACAAAAATGAGCGCGGTCCGTTCGATCGGCTCTGCCGCCACCTGCGCCTCGATCGTGGCGAGCGTGCCGCGAACGATCCGCTCGTCCGGCCAGGAGGCCTTGACGACGATCGCAACTGGGCAATCGGCACCGTAAAGCGGCGTCAGATCCTCGACGACTTTTGCGAGCGCATGGATCGCCAGATGGATGGCGAGCGTCGCGCCGGTGGCGCCGAATCTTTCCAGAGTCTCATTGTTCGGCATCGGCGAGGCACGACCGGAAACACGGGTGAGAACGAGGCTCTGCGCAACGGCCGGGATGGTCAACTCGCGTCCGAGCGCGGAGGCAGCGGCTGCGAAAGCCGGAACACCGGGGGTCAGCGTATAGTCGATGCCGTGCTGCTCAAGCCGGCGGATCTGTTCGGCGACAGCGCTCCAGACGGAAAGGTCGCCGGAATGCAGGCGGGCGACATCCTCACCGGCGGCGGCAGCTTTCAGATATTCGGCCTCGATCTCGTCGAGCGACAGCGGTGCCGTGTCGACGATACGTGCGCCGGGCGGGCAATATTGCAGCAATTCCGGCGAAACGATCGAGCCGGCATAGAGGCAGACCGGGCATTTGCCGATCAGATCGCGGCCGCGCACCGTGATCAGGTCCGCAGCACCTGGGCCTGCGCCAATGAAATGCACCGTCATTGCTCTACCTCGTCTCTATTCATGGCTTGATCCAGCACCATTGCGTCACCGGCATGGCCGGCCGCCAGCCGGTCATGCCGCCGACGGGCGCTGCACGGGCGATATCGATGCGGGTCAGGGAGCCGCCGCGCCGTGCATGCTCGGCAAGCAGGACGGCTTCCATTTCGGTCGTGACTGCATTGGCGACCAGCCGTGCACCGCGTCTCAACTGGCTGATGGCAGCATCGAGCACGCCCGCATCGCTGCCGCCACCGCCGATGAAAATGGCATCCGGTGTCGGCAATCCCGCAAGGGCACCCGGCGCCTCTCCCTCGATAATGGTCAGACCCGGTACGCCGAAAGCCTCGGCATTGCGGCGGATGCGAGCGACACGCTCGCCCGAGGCCTCGATCGCGATGGCGCGCAGCGAGGGATCGGCAAGCATCCATTCGATGCCGATCGAGCCGGAGCCCGCGCCGATGTCCCACAGCAGTTCGCCGCGCCGTGGCGTCAGCGCCGATAGGGTCATCGCGCGGATTTCCCGCTTGGTGATCTGGCCGTCATGTTCGAAAAGCTCATCTGCGAGACCGGCGCTTACCGGCAGGATGCGGGCGTTCGCGTCGGCCTTGACCTCGATGCCGCAGATATTGAGATCGTTGATATCGACAGGAGCAAAGTCGGCGGCTTTTTGCTGCGAGACCTTCTCATGCGGGCCGCCGAGCGCCTCGAGAACCGTTAGCGTTGACTGACCAAACCCCACCGCAAGCAACAGGGCAGCCAGATCGACCGGGCCTTTGCCATCCGATGTCAGCGCCAGGATCCTGCGACCCGGGTGCAGATGCGGACGGATGAGGTCGATCGGGCGTCCGTGCAGCGAAAGAACGGTGACATCCTGCAAGGGCCAGCCGAGGCGCGAAGCGGCAAGGCTGAAAGACGAGGGTGCCGGAATGACGCTCATTTCAGAGGCGGGAATATGCCGCGAGAGCGTGGCGCCGACGCCATAGAAGAAGGGATCACCCGAGGCGAGAACGACGGTCGGCATGCCGCGGCGTGCGAGCACCGCTTCCACCGACTTCTCGAAGGGGCTCAGCCACGTATGCGCCTCGCCTGTGATCAGCGGCTGCATCAATTCGATATGGCGCGCACCGCCGAAGACGACCGGTGCGGAAGCAATCAGACGCTTGGCTTTGTCGCCAAGGCCGGCTGGACCGTCCTCGCCGATGCCGATAAGAGTGAGCCAGCGTTGAATTGAAGGTGTCTCAGCCATGGGCAAGACCCGCATTCTGATCCTGGGCGGCACGACCGAGGCCCGCTCGCTCGCGGCGGCACTCGCCTCCCGCGCCGATCTCGATGTCGTCCTGTCGCTCGCCGGCCGAACCGCGGATCCGGCTCCACAGCCGGTTCCAGTGCGCAGCGGCGGCTTCGGCGGCGCAGAGGGTCTTGCCCGCTATCTGCGTGACGAAGCCATCGATCTGATGATCGACGCGACCCATCCTTTCGCGGCCCGCATCTCGGCCAATGCCGCACAAGCGGCGGCTCAGAGCGGTGTTCCAGCCTTTGCCCTGCGCCGGCCGGCATGGACGCCTGTCGAAGGAGATGACTGGGTTTCCGTGCAGAGTGTCCCGCAAGCCATCGCGGCACTTGGTGCGACCTCGTTGCGGGTGTTCCTGGCGACCGGACGGCAGGAGGCTCACTATGCCGATACTGCTCCTCAACACCACTATTGGGTCCGTAGCGTCGATCCCGTTGAGCCGCCGCTGACGGCGCCCAATGTCTGCTACATCCATAGCAGGGGGCCGTTTCGCCTGGAGGGCGAGCTGGAGATGCTGCGCAGGCATGGCATCGAGGTGATCATCGCCAAGAACAGTGGCGGCGCGGCGACCTATGCGAAGATTGAGGCGGCGCGGCAGCTCGGCATCAAGGTGATCATGATCCAACGCGCCGAGGCAACCGGCCTGCGGGCCGTTGAAACACTCGAAGCTGGGCTCAATCGGGTCGATCATTTCGCATCTTCCCTGATGAAACGCGGCGTATAGACCAGATCCGCGCGTCCTTTGCGGGCAATGACGCGCGTCTCGGCCGATCCGATGATGACGCAGGTCGCCATATCGGCCTGAGATGCCTCGGCATCGGCAAGCCGCGCCACCGCCATGCGCTCGTCAGGCCGGCCGGCGGCACGTCCGAAAATAACCGGCGTATCAGCAGGCAGTATGGCGCGCAGGATTTCGAAGGCTGCGCCGAGCTGCCACGGCCGTGCCTTGCTGATCGGATTATAGAGCGCGATGACGAACCCGGCTTCTGCGACCGCACGAAGCCGGATTTCGATAATGGGCCAGGGCTTCAGGTTGTCCGACAGCGAAATCGCGCAGAAATCATGGCCGAGCGGGGCGCCGATGCGTGCGGCAACGGCGAGCATGGCGGTAATTCCCGGCACGACGACGAGATCGATGGCACACCACTCCTCCGGCCCATGATCGATCGCTTCGCAGACTGCCGCCGCCATGGCAAAGACGCCGGGGTCGCCGCCCGAGACGACGCAGACATTGGCTCCGGTCGCCGCCCGCTGCAGCGCCGCCTTGGCGCGGTCCAGCTCCTCGCGGTTGTCTGAGGCATGGCGGATCTGGCCGGCGCGCAGCGTCAGGCGATCGAGATAGGGGCCGTAGCCGAAGAATTCGGTGGCGTCCGCGACTGCGGCCAGCGCCTCCGGCGTCGTCTGCGCGGGATTGCCGGGGCCGGTGCCGATGACATAAAGGCGCCCACTCATGGCCTGCTTTCCCAACCCGGAACCAGCACCAGCGAGAAATAGGGAGCTTCGGCGTCGTCGCGGCTTGCGAGCGGCGTCATCGCCCCGTTCGTCATCGTGCCGCGTTCGACATAGATGGCTTCCTCCAGGCGTCCGGTGGCTTCAAGGGCGCGGCGGATCTTCGGCAGGTTGCGGCCGACCTTCATGATCACGGCTGCCTGGGTGTCACCGAGGCGTCGGACCAGTTCGGTCTCCTTCATCGTTCCCGGCAAAACGGAGAGAACGTCGTCTCCCTGCACCATCGGCAGGCCGGCGAGCGACCAGCAGCCGGACATGGCGGTCACGCCGGGGATGACCTCGGTCGGGAAGCGATCGGCAAGGCGGACATGCAGATGCATGTAGGAGCCGTAAAAGAGCGGATCGCCTTCGCTGAGGACGGCAACGGTCTTTCCTTCCTGCAGATGTGACGCCACCATCTCGGCCGAAGCGTCGTAGAAGGCGGTGATCTGCCTGCCATATTCCGGTGTGTCCTTATCGATCTCTGTCGTGACCGGATAGTAGAGCGGCAGCAGCGTTACATCCGCTTTCAGCAGTTCGCCGACGATGGCCTTTCCGTTGCCGCCTCTGCCCTGCTTGGCGAAATAGGCGACGACGTCGGCGCGCTCCAAGGCCCTGACGGCCTTGACGGTCAACAGTTCCGGATCGCCCGGGCCAGTGCCGACGCCGATCAACTGGCCGCTCGAAGGCGCGCTCATAGGCCTGGCCTCGCTAGGGCGTTGAGAGCGGCTGCCGTCATGGCGCTGCCACCGAGCCGGCCCCGCACGATGGCGAAGGGAACGCCGTAGGAATGTTCCGAAAGGGCATCTTTCGATTCGGCTGCCCCGACGAAGCCGACGGGCATGCCGATGATGGCGGCGGGCTTCGGAGCGCCGTCGCGCAGCATCTCCAGCAGATGGAAAAGGGCAGTCGGCGCATTGCCGATGGCAACGACGGCGCCGGCGAGGCGCTCTGTCCAAAGATGCATGGCGGCAGCCGAGCGTGTGTTGCCGATCGACTTTGCGATGTCTGCCGTGCGCGGATCCTGCAGCGTGCAGATCACCTCATTGGCAGCCGGCAGGCGGGCGCGAGTAACGCCACGGGCGACCATTTCGGCATCGCAGAAAATCGGTGCGCCGTCAGACAGCGCCTTGCGTGCTGCAATAACGAAATCAGGCGAAAACAGAAAATGCCGCGCTGCTTCCACTTGTCCGCAGGCATGGATCATGCGGATGGCGACATCGGCCTCCGCCTCGGAAAAGCGCGAGAGATCGGCTTCGCTGCGGATGATCGCGAAGGAGCGTTCGTAAATCGCATCCCCTTCGCGGATATAGTCATAGTCAGGCATTTCTATTCCTGTCGTAAAGCCGTCGCGATTGCGTCCCGGCCGAGCCGTTTAAGACACTGCTGCGCCGATTCGCCAGCAGCTTTGTTGTTCCGCACCAGCCTGCCGAGCTCGGCCAGTCCTGATTTTAGCTTTTCCTTACCGATGTAAGCCACGGGCTCGCTCGATGCTGACCCATTTACGACAATCCCATAGCCTGTTGCAGCTCCAACGATCACAAGCGTCGTCTGGCCCGGATGGGCGCAGCCCTTTCCGCAGCCTGACAAATGCACCTTGAGCGAACCGTCGAGCAGTTCGGGGGCGATATCAACGAGATCCGTTGCCGCTTGCCGGGTGGCATAATGGGCGGATGCGCAAGCACCTGCCCCAGAGCAGGGAATGGCGTAATTTGCCGGGTCGTCGGCGCGGGTTCTAAAACCGCAGCTGGCCGCCACCGTGCGCACATGTTCCATCGCACTCGGCGTAAGCCCCAGCAACAGCAGCGTATGATCCCATGCGGTGCGGATTTCGCTGACGCCTGCCATCTCTGCGACGGCAAGAAAGCGGCGAAGATCTGCTGCATGGATCTGGCCGAAGGATGGGCGCAGCCCGAGCGCATTGCGCGTCTCATCGAGCTGGATGACGCCGACGGGGGAGACAGATGGACCGCGCGCGTCGCCCATCTTGGCTTCATCGAATTGAAATTGCTCACGCAGGACCTCGGCATCAAGGTCACGGCCACGAGCGCGAGGGCCGACGTCTCCAAGGGTTTGCAACAGCGCGATCACGGCTGCGATCGCCTGTTCGTCCGAGAGTGCCGCCGCAATCGGCTTTGCCGTTGCGGCGGTGCCCGCTATCGAAAGGGTCCAAAGGTGCGCGTCATCGGCGGACATTCCTGCGCGCAGTCGAATATCGGCCGAAAGCCCGTCCAGTGTCAGTCGTCCGCCGCCATCGATGATGATGGCGAGTTTGGCCGCCAGCAGCGGCGCTGGTGCAAGCGCATCGATCACCTTTCGCAGGCGGGTGGCGATATCGCGGGCGTCAGCGATCTCGAGAGAATCAAGCCCATTGAGCGGCGGGACCTCTATGGTAACGCCGCTCTCCGGAATGATGCCGGCGCGGTCGATATCGGCAGCGAGCCCGTCCACGCTCTGCGGGCGCATGCCGCGCAGTTGAAAATTGCCGCGCGCCGTGATCTCGATCAATCCGTTGCCATGCATCTCGGCGGCTTCGGCCAGCGCGCGAACTTGCGCAACGGTCAATCCAGGCGTTGTCGGGCGCAGCCGCACGAGCAGGCCGTCGCCCGTCTGCATCGGCGTGCTCAGCGATGGGCAGGCACCACGGACCATGGAGGGCAGGGGCGATGCACCGACAAGCCGATCGATGTTCTCTTGCGAGAAGCACGCTTGCCCTTCCATTCTTTGTCCGTCTGTCACAACCATGAAACTGCCTTTACATAAGGGGACATTTCCTCGCACAATCCCCTTCTGCGAGCAAACGATTTGGCCCGGACGGTGCTTATGCGCGGTCGTCGAAATCCTGCCCCTTGCGCAAGAGATAGATGTCCATGATCCACCCGTGCTCGGCACGGGCTTGCGCGCGCGTCGCGAGAATGCGCTCCGATACGTCGGCGAGCCTGCCGGCGATGATAATCTCGTCCTTCGTGCCGAGATAGGCTCCCCAATAGATATAGGCGTCGGGATCGACGATTTTGCTGAAGGCCTGTTCGCCGTCGAGCATGACGACGGCTGTTTCGGCGATGCCGGGAAAGCTCTCGGCCAGCCGCCGGCCCGTGGTGATCTGCACCGGCTTGCCGACGAGGTTGAGGGGAATACGGTGGCTCGCAGTCAGCGCCTGGATGCTGGTGATGCCGGGAATAATGCTGTAGTCGAGTGGGACCTTGCCGCGCGCCGTGACGCGTTCAATGATGCGCAGCGTGCTGTCGTAGAGGCCGGGATCGCCCCAGACCAGGAAGGCCGCGCTTTCGTCTTCCGCCAGATGCTCGAGAAACAGCCGCTCATAGGTCGCCGAAATCTCCTCGTGCCAGTCATCGACGCTTTGCACATAGCTGCGATCGGCAATCTGGCGCGATGGCACGTCATAGTCGACAAAGCGGATCGTCTTGTTGGTGATGTAACGCTGGCAGATATCCCTGCGCACATCGGCGAGCTCCGTCTTGGCGGCACCCTTGCTGGGAACGAGGATCACATTGGCCGCATTCAGCGCGTTGATCGCCTGCACGGTCAGATGCTCGGGATTTCCCGTGCCGATGCCGACGATATGGATATGCCGCATATGCTTGTCCTCGCTCTCAGCGCTGTTTGCCGGAAGCGCCCGATGATTTCAAGGGGGAGGTCACCCAAGTCGATCGCCCTGTCTGTCGTAGGCGCGAAGGTTCAGCGGTTGACCATATAGGTGCGCGGCGAAGTGCCGAGCATGCGCCGGAACATGGTGGTAAAGGCGGCCACGCTCTCATATCCGGCTTCAAGCGCGACATTGGTGACGGGCTGGCCCTCGGCGAGTTGTGGCAGGCACGCGAAGACGCTCGCCTGCTGACGCCAGGTCGTAAAGCTGATGCCGGTCTCCTTGCGGAACTGTCTTGTGAATGTCCGGCGGCTCATCGCCAGCTTTTCGGCCCAGTCGTCCAATCTGGCGTTCGGTGTCGGGTTTGCGAGATAGTCACGGCAGAGCGCGGTCAGCCGCCGTTCGGACGGGAAGGGGAGGCCTAGCGGCCGCTCCGGCAGTGTCGCGATTTCCTCGACGAGCAGCGACAGAACCAGCTCGGCCTTGCGGTGGCCGACCGGCGCTTCCCTGAGCCGGATGGCTTCGAGCAACAGGCTGCGGGCGAGATCCGTCACCTCCACCACGCGCGGCACCTCATCCGTCGGGATTTCGCCACGTGGCGTCACGTAAACGGACTTCATGCTGACATCGCTCTGGATCTCGATCGAATGTTCCAGACCGGCGGGGATGAACAGAGCATGGCCGGGCGGCACCATCCATCGTCCTCGGGCCGTGACGATCAGCGCAACGCCGGCAAAGACGCAGAGCAATTGCGTGCGGCGATGATGATGCCACGGCACGGTATAGCCCTGCGGTGGTTCCGAACTATGGACGACGACGTCGGCGTTCGCGTCTTCTATCCACCGCAGATGTTGCACGTGGCTGTTGTCGAGCGTTGCCAGCAATTGTTTTGAGAGTTTTTCCATTTTGGCCCAATCGAGAAACTATTGGACCAAAACACGAAAGAAGGTCACCCGCAAGCCGTGTAAAAGGCGGATCAAACAATATGGTCGGCAAGGAGTCGCCGGCGCAGGAAGGAATCCCAATGGTTGCGGCATTTTCGGGTGCGCAAGCCCGATTTGAAAAGACGACGATCTCGATTGTGGTGGCGGTCAGCACCTGCCACCTGTTGAACGACATCATGCAATCGCTGCTGACATCGCTTTATCCGATGTTCCGAGAAAACTACGCGCTCGATTTCGTTCAGATCGGGCTGTTGACGATGATGTTCCAGATCACCGCGTCGCTGCTGCAGCCGGTGGTCGGCATCGTCACGGATAAATGGCCGATGCCCTATTCGCTGCCCGTCGGAATGGTCAGCACATTTTCGGGCCTTTTGCTGCTCGGCTATGCCGGAAGCTTCGGCATGCTGCTGGTTGCCGCCAGCCTCATCGGCTTCGGTTCGGCCGTCTTCCATCCGGAAGCCTCGCGGGTGGCGCGTCTGGCCTCCGGCGGCCGTCATGGTCTGGCCCAGTCGCTGTTCCAGCTCGGCGGCAATGCCGGTTCGGCGATCGGCCCGCTGATTGCCGCCTTCTTCGTCCTTCAGCATGGCCAGAAGAGCGTCGCCTGGCTTTCGGTGCTGGCCGTCATCGGCTTCATCGTGCTCAGCTGGGTCGGCACCTGGTATGTCAATCACCGCCGCCAGCACGCCGCACGTCCAGCACCCAGCCGCACCTTGCCGATCGCGCGCAACAAGGCGATGTGGGCGCTTGCGATCCTGATCCTGCTGACGGCGACGAAGAACGTCTATATGGCGAGCATATCGAGCTATTTCACCTTCTATGTCATCGACAAGTTCCATCTCGATGTTCGTGATGCGCAGCTGATGCTGTTCCTGTTCCTGGGCTCGGTTGCTGCCGGAACGATCATGGGTGGCCCGGTCGGCGATCGTTTCGGCGCGCGCTTCGTGATCTGGTTCTCGATCCTTGGCGTCATTCCCTTCGCGCTGATGATGCCATACGCAAACCTGTTCTGGACCTGTGTCTTGACCGTCATCATCGGCCTGGTGCTGGCCTCGGCCTTCCCTGCGATCGTCGTCTTCGCTCAGGAGCTGATCCCCGGCCGCGTCGGGCTGATCGGCGGCATCTTCTTCGGCTTCGCCTTTGGAGCGGGCGGACTTGGCGCGGCGGCCCTGGGTGATTTTGCCGATACGCATGGCATCCCCTTCGTCTACACGCTTTGCTCCTATCTGCCGCTGCTTGGCCTATTCACGATCTTCCTGCCGCGAATACCGAGGCATTGACGCTGGACGGCAGGGCATCCTGCCTTGCCGCTCTCCATGGAAAATGCGCCATTCTCGTTATGGCGGCATAATTGGCCGGCCGGATGATCGGGGAAGCCCGGTCGCCGGCCGAAATCGTGACAGCCTGGTCGTGTCTCGTTTACGTTTTTACTTCCTGGCTGCGGCAATTTCGTCGCATGCGGTGGATTTTTGTCTTTTGGCGCTGGCCATCCGACGCACCTTCATCTTAAGTTACACTAGTTTCATGCCGGAGGAGGGTGTTGAATGCGCGCTGAAATCGAAGTCGGCCTGGGAGGATATATGGCTGGCGATATCATCGTTTCCAATCGCGAGGGGCTGAAGAACCCATGCCGGCCTCGCGTCTCGTTGCCTTGACGGCCTGATCGAGCGTTTGGGGGCTAACCCCTGCCGCCATCACCCTATTTTTCGTTGAACTGCGCCACATATTCGAAACCACGGCCGCACATCATCCGGTCCGCGTCGACATCAAACCATGTAGGACATGCCATGCATCTTACGACCGCCCAGCGTTTGGACCGCCTCAAGGTACGTACGGCAGAGCTCAGCCATTGGCGCGAACGCGCTACGCTCGCCATCGAGAACTGGAGCTTCGACGGCGAAAGGATTGCGATCGGCCAGGCCTGGCCGCATCGCAAGGGGGTGGTGCATTTCGCGGCACGGGCGAGCGCGCCCGCCGGCTGGCCGTTGGACGAAACGCGCCTGCAGCTCGATCTCGGCGGGGAGAGCCTGATCACGCTGGGCTTCGGGGAGGGACAGGAAGAACGCTTCGGCCTTGATCCCTACCACCAGGAGTTTCCGCTGAAGGGCCGCAATCTCGCGATTTCAACCGATAGCGTTGCCCGCTTCCCCTTTGGCGAGCCGAACCGGCAACCGAAACTGAACCGTGCGCAGCTCGCCTGGCTGGATATGCCGGTGCACCGGTTGCATCTTCTGCTGCGACAGATCGCTGAAGCGGTCGGTGCGCTCGGCGAACACGAGGCTGTGCCGCACATTTTGGATGCAGCCGAAGCGGCGCTCCGCAGCCTCGATTGGCCGTCTGCGACCGAGCCCTATATCTCGCGCACGGCCAATGCCGAGTGGCAACGGAAAATCTGGGAATTGCCGGAGCTCGTCCAGAACCCGGCAGCCCTTTCCGACCGTGAGCGGGAAAGCGTGGCGGAAGCCCATGAGCAATTGCTCGCTCGCCTTCGCACCCTGCAGCAGCGCTACCCGCAAAACGGTGAGTTGCTGCTGACCGGCCATGCCCATATCGATCTCGCCTGGCTCTGGCCCTATGACGAGACGCGCCGCAAGATGCGTCGCACCTTCCACACGGCCCTGTCACTGATGGAGCGTTCGCCCGATTTCCGCTTCAACCAATCGACCGCGCAATACTATGCCCAGATCGAAGCCGACGATCCGGACTTGTTTGCCCGGATCAAGGAGAGGGTTGCCGACGGTTCCTGGGAGGTGATCGGCGGCATGTGGGTCGAGCCCGACACGAACATGCCGACGGGCGAGAGCCTGGTGCGCCAAATCCTCTACGGCCAGCGTTATTTCGAGAAGACCTTCGGCGTGCGCCACACAATATGCTGGCTGCCGGATTGCTTCGGCTTTTCCGGCGCTCTCCCGCAATTGCTGCGCCAGGGCGGCATCGAAAGCTTCTTCACCATCAAGGTCAATTGGAGTGAAACCAACAGGTTCCCCTATGATCTCTTCTGGTGGGAAGGCCTGGATGGCAGCCGTGTCCTGAGCCACGTCTTCAACAATCCGATGGAGGGCTATAACGGCTTCGTGCAGGCGGATTGTTTCCTGCCGACCTGGAAGAATTTTCGCGCCAAGACGCTGCATGACACGTCGCTGCTGGCGGTCGGCTATGGCGATGGTGGCGGTGGCGTGACGCCGGAGATGGTCGAGCGTGAGGAGCAATTACGCGCATTCCCGGCGATCCCGAAGGCGCGTTGGGGCAAGGTCGGGGATTTCTTTACCAGCGCCCATTTGACCGCCAGCGAAAAGCGCCTTCCCACCTGGTCCGGCGAAATGTATCTCGAGCTGCATCGCGCCACGCTGACGAGCCAGAGCGGGGTGAAACGGCTGCATCGCCGGGCCGAACGAGCCTTGATCACGGCCGAGACCCTGGCGTCCATTGCCCATATGGCCGGGGCGGCGGCACCGGTGAGCCTGGAAGCCGACTGGCGCCTGACGCTGAAGAACGAATTCCACGACATCCTGCCGGGATCGAGCATTCGCGAAGTCTATCAGGATGCGGAGCGGGAGCTTTCCGAGGTCATCGACCATGCCAAGACGGTTCAGCGGCAAGCCATGGACGCGATCGCGTCCCTCTTGCCGAGGGGCGATCTCGCGGATGCCCTCGTCGTCGTCAATCCCTCTCTCGATCGTCGGTCGTTCAACGCCGTGCTTGCCGATGGCACCATACTTTCGACGGCCGACAGCATCGAGCCTCTGTCAGCCCGCGTGTTCGACCGTGCCGCATTGAAGCCGGCAACAGGGTTGCGAGCAACGGTGGATCGTCTGGAGAACGAGCATCTTGCCGCTGTCATCGGAGCCGATGGTGCTGTCCAAAGCCTCATTCACAAGGCGAGCGGGCGCGAGGCGCTGGCGGAACCGGCCAACCAGCTCTGGGTCTACCCCGTCGACAAGCCGCGCAACTGGGATGCCTGGGACATCGATGCCGACTATGCCGAGGTCGGCATTCGCCTCGACAAGCCGGAAAGCATCGAGCTTGTCGAAGAAGGGCCGCATCGGGCCTCCATCAAGGTCGTGCATCGCTATCGCGATTCCAGCATCGTGCTGCATTATGTTTTGACGGCCAATTCGCGAAGGCTCGATATTGAAACCAGCGTCGACTGGCATGACCGCCGCGCGCTGCTGCGGTCGCTGAGCCCGGTTGCGATCCGCTCGCGCACGGCGACCTTCGAATGCGCCTATGGCATCGTCAGCAGGCCGACGCATACCAACACCAGCTGGGATGCGGCGATGTTCGAGGCGGCCGCGCATCGCTTCATCGACATGAGCGAGCCAGACTTCGGGGTCGCCCTGCTCAACGATGCGAAATACGGCCATAGCGCCCGCGACAATGTGCTCGGCATCAGCCTGGTGCGCGGACCTATCTATCCGGATCCCCTGGCCGATGAAGGCGAGCAGCGTTTCACCTATGCGCTCATGCCGCATACCGGCGAGTGGCATAGCGGCGGTGTACGCGAGGAAGCCGAAGATCTGAACCAGCCGTTGATTGTTGCGGCTGCCTCGAACCTGGCCGAAGCCTCATTTGCCGCACTCGATCTAACGGGAACTCCGGTCGCGCTTTCGACCGTCAAGCCGGCTGAAGATGGGGACGGACTTGTCCTGCGCGTCTACGAGCCGGCCGGCCGTCGGGGTGGCTTGACCGTCACCGCGGCAAAGGGTTGGCAGATCGGCGAAGCCATCACGCTGATGGAAGAGCCGCAGACACGCGATGCCGGCCCCGATATCCTGCCATTCGAGGTTAGGAGCTGGAGGGTGAGGCGCGGATGATCAGGCTATAGCCACCAACTGCAGCACAGGGCTTGGATCAGGCGTACCGGCTGATGGCAAGGTCCGTCGCGTCGATATCAGGCTTGCGGCCGCTGACGAGGTCGCTGATGACCCGCGCGGAGCCGGAGCTCATGGTCCATCCGAGCGTGCCGTGCCCGGTGTTGAGGAACAGCCCCTTGATATTCGTCGGTCCGATCACCGGCGTCCCGTCCGGGGTCATCGGCCGCAGGCCCGACCAGAAGGAGGCCTTGGCGACATCGCCGCCGGGGAAGAGATCGGTGACGGAATGTTCGAGCGTTCGTCGCCGGGGAAGGCCGAGATCATTGGTGTAACCGGAGATCTCAGCCATGCCGCCGACGCGGATGCGGTCGCCGAGGCGGGTGATGGCGATTTTGTAGGTTTCGTCCATCACGGTCGATTCCGGCGCGCGCGACGCGTCGGTGATCGGGATGGTCAGGGAGTAGCCCTTGACCGGATAGACCGGAAGCTTGATGCCGAGCGGCTTGAGCAGCAGCGGCGAATAGCTGCCGAGTGCGACGACAACAGCATCGGCGTCCAGGCGTCCACCTTCGGTAACGACGCCGCGTGCCTGTCCGCCCTGGATGTCGAGGCCTTTGATCGTCGTGCCGTATTGGAAACGCACGCCGAGTTCCACCGCCTTTGCGGCGAGCGCATTGGTGAACTTGAAGCAGTCGCCGGTCTCGTCCTTCGGCGTCAGCAGACCGCCGACGAGCTTGTCGCGGACATGCCGTAGCGCCGGTTCGACGCGGATGCAGCCGTCGCGGTCGAGAACTTCATAGGGGACGCCGTCGGCGGCCAGGGCCTTGACGTCCTTGGCGGATGCATCGAGCTGTTGCTGCGTCCGGAAGAGCTGCAGCGTGCCCTGCATGCGCTCGTCATAGGCGATACCAGTCTCTTCGCGAACCGCAGCCAACGAGATGCGGCTATAATCGGCAAGGCGCAGCATGCGGCTCTTGTTGATCGCATAGCGTTCCGAGGTGCAGTTCGACAGCATCTTCACGAGCCATGACAGCATGGCGGCATCGACCTTCGGGCGCAGGATGAGCGGCGCATGGTGCATGAACAGCCATTTCAGCGCCTTCATGGGAATGCCGGGAGCCGCCCAGGGCGAGCAATAGCCGAAGGAGACCTCGCCGGCATTGGCAAAGCTTGTCTCCAGCGCCGGCCCCTGCTGCCGGTCGACGACCGTGACCTCGTGGCCCGCCTTGGCGAGCTGATAGGCGGATGTCACGCCGACGATGCCGGCACCCAGAACGACGACTTTCATGATGTCCCCAGTGAATTGAGCGGTAAGGAGGTCAGACGTATTGGCGATGGAAGCGATGGCCGAGACTGGTGAGGATCTCGTAGGAAATCAAGCCGGCATCCCGCGCAAGATCCTCCAAAGTCTGATGATCCCCCAGTACTTCCACCAGGCTTCCGAAGGAGAGCGCGTCTTCCGGCAGGGCGCTGATATCGATTGTCGTGCTGTCCATCGAAACGCGGCCGACGATCGGCAACCGTACACCGTCATAGTAGACCGCGCCTCGATCGCTGAGGCTGCGCGGAAGACCGTCTGCATAGCCGGCGGCAATCGTCGCAAGCCGGGCCTGTGCCTTCGTCACATGCACGCCGCCATAACCGACGCGAGCGCCTGCTGGAACCGTGCGGGTCTGTACCACGGCCACATCAAGCCGGACGACGGGTTCCACCGGATTGGCCACGCCGCCGGTCGCAGCGCCACCGTAAAGGGCGATGCCCGGCCGCGCGAGTACGCCATGAAAGTCGCTGCCAAGGAAGATGCCGCCGGAGTTCGCAAAGGAGATATCGTAGCCGGGGAAGTCCTTGGCAACGCGACGCATCCGCGCAAGCTGGTCGGCATTCTGCTCGCTGTCGCCATCGTCCGCGGAGGCGAGATGGCTCATGATGAACAGAATGTCGATGTCGCTGCATGTCTTAAGGCAGGCAGCAACGGCGCTTCTGTCCTCCATGGGTATGCCGAGCCGCGACATGCCGGTGTCGAACTGGAGGACCGCCGGAAGCTTGCGGTGCAAGGAGCGTGCAACCTCGACCCATTGTCGCAGCTGATCGAGCGAATTGATGACGGGGATAATGCCGCCTTCCGCGCAAGCGATCTCGTTGTCCGGCAACAGGCCGTTCAGCACGAAGATCGATACATCGCGCGGCAATTGCGGCCGCAGCCGCAAAGCTTCGATAAAATGGGCAACGAAGAAATGGCGGCAGCCGTGCCCATAAAGTGCCTTGGAGACCTGGTTTGCGCCAAGCCCGTAGGCATCGGCCTTGACGACAGCCGCCGCTCGTGCGGGCGCGACGATGGAGGAAAGCTTGTCGTAGTTCCTGCGCAGGGCCTTGAGGTCGATCGTGAGGTAACCGCAAGCTCCGCTATCGATCGCCAGTTTTGGCCCACGGGAATCCATTATGCCGCTGTCCATATTCACCCTCGTTTTCCTGAGGTGAGATTATTGATATGATCGTGAAATTGCTCATCGAACAGTGATTGATTATTGTGTAGTTGGGCAGATATTGAAACGATCCGCGAATTTTTGAAAGAATCCACATGGCGGCGCTTGATGCGATCGATCGCAATATTCTTCGCTTGCTTCGCCTCGATGCCCGCCTCAGCAATGCAAGGCTGGCAAGCGAGGTAGGGCTCTCGCCGTCCGCCTGTCTGCGGCGCATCAGATTGATGGAGCAGGCGGGCGTAATTCGGGGCTACACGGCGCTCGTGGATACCTCCCAGGCCGAAACGGCGATCGCCGTCATTATCAACATCACGCTCGAACGGCAGACGGAGGATCATCTCGACCGTTTCGAGGCGGCGGTGCGTAAGCACCCGGAGATCCGCGAATGCTTTCTGATGACGGGTGGATCCGATTACCTCCTGCGCGTGGAGGTCGCCAACCCCGGCGACTTCGAGCGTATCCACAAGGATATTCTCTCGACCTTGCCGGGGGTGCTGAGAATTCATTCGAGCTTCTCGATCCGCAATGTGCTTGCGACGCGATCGAAAGGGCAGCGTTGAGGGGCTCAACACCAACCCGATATGAGAGACTGCCTCAGTCTCGCGCCTGCTCCCAGCTGACGCCGGCGGCGGCGCGAACCTCGCAGATAAGTCCGCTTGGTTCATAGCTAACTTGAACCTCGCCGTTCAACTCGGCCGCCAGAAGACTTTCGATCAATCGGGAGCCGAAGCCTTTGCGCGTGGGCGGTGTGACGGTCGGTCCTCCCGCTTCCTGCCAGCGCAATCTGAGGCGATCGGACCCGTTACCCTCCAGCGACCATACGATGGCCACGCGGCCATCTGGTACGGAGAGTGCTCCATATTTGGCGGCATTCGTCGCCAGCTCATGCAGCGCAAGCGATATGGAAACGACGGCCCGAGGCGCAAGCTGCATCGTTGGGCCGTGGATTTCGAACTTTTCCTTCGGATATGGAGAAAGAGCCTGGCGCACGACCGCCGTCAGTTCAGCTTGCTCCCAATTGCCATGGATCAGCAGGTCATGGGCTCTCGCCATGGAGGTCAACCGCGCGTCGAACGTCTCCACGGACGTTCTGTCGACATCGCTGCGTCCCAATGTCTGGCGCGCTATGGCCATGACCGTCGCCAGCACATTCTTGACGCGATGATTGAGCTCGCCGACAAGAACCGTCTGCAGGCGTTCGGCCTCCTTCTTCGCGCTGATGTCATGGGCGATCTTCGATGCCCCGACAATCCGGCCATAGGTATCGTAGATCGGGGAGACGCTCAGCAGCACATCGACGAGCCGGCCATTCTTGCATCGCCGCTTGGTCTCGTACGGTTCGACTTTCTGCCCGGCGCGGATTTTCGCGAGAATCGCCGGCTCCTCTTCGCGTCGATCGTCGGGGACGACCATCATCACCGATCCGCCGATCGCTTCTTCGGCCGAATGGCCGTAGAGCCTTTCTGCACCGAGGTTCCAGCTTGTGATCACCATGTTGAGATCGGTGCTGAGGATCGCGTCGTCGGAGGAAGCGATGATGGCGGCCAGGCGTCGCTCGACCTCCTGCGCCCGCTTACGCTCGCTGATATCGATGACGACGCTCACAGCTCGCCGGATCCTGCCGGCAGAACTATCGCGCACACCTGAAGCTGAGTTTGTCACCCAGACGAGGCTGCCGTCCTTGCGGACATATCGTTGCTCGATCTCAAAGCTTTCGCCGGTCGCCAACATCGTTTCAAACAGCCGTGCTGTGTCGTGTTGATCGTCCGAATAGGTGATGTCCTGCATCCGCATGCCGAGAAGTTCGCTTTCCGAGTAACCGACTATCTCGCAAAAGCGTCTGTTGACGAGGGAGAAGCAGCCATCGAGGTCATATTGGGCAATCCCGGCCGCCGATTGGGAAATGATTGCGCTAACCCGCTCCTCGCTCTCCCGCAATATCTCCTCGGAGCGCACGCGTTTCGTCGTTTCGTTGACGATGCAAAGGACGCCTTGCACCTTGCGGTCGCTGTCGCGGACAGGCGAGTAGGAGATGTCGAAATAGGCCGTCTCCGGATAGCCGTGACGCTCGATATAGAAGGGCCGATCCTTGGCGACGATTGTCTTGCCGTCTTCGAGGACAGCGCGCAGAAGCGGCTCGAGGTCGCTCCACATTTCAGCCCAGCTTTCGCGTGCCGGGCGGCCCAGCGCCTGCGGATGCTTGTCGCCTATGGTCGGCGCGTAGGCATCATTGTAAAGCGCGACAAAATCCTCGCCCCAGAACATGACGATCTCGGCTTGGGCGGGGAGCATGATATCGACTGCGGATACCAGGCAATGCGGCCAGGCCGACCTTGGGCCCAGACTGGTCTTCTCCCAGTCGAAGCCAAAAATACGCGCTGCCATCTCGCCGGTATTGCCTGCAAGTTCGGGCACGATATTCAGGGTACTATCCTCCCTCTTGAACGATGACAATTCTACTACGGAGCGTCCCGTCTCACTCATGTTCTCCGGGCGGGATTCATAGCATATTCTTTGTGACGAAGTGCAGCGTTAAAATTTACTAATTTCTATGCGTTTTAAGCAACATAGACTGATTTTTCTGAATATTTTTGGCGTCCGCTCCGGGATCGTACGTGCCTCCATGCGCCGCCGAAGTTCTTTGACCGAGTTACTGCTATCGGGGTGCACCTTTCGATAGCGGCATGGACGTTTTCCGGCTGGATTTCCTCAGTTGTCGGGCCTTGCTCGCATTTCAGCCGTGAGCCATTTTTCAAGTGCCAGCGCGTCCGGCCGGCCTGCGATGTGCGGCGCGATCCAGAGCACCATGCGCCGCGGTCCGGGCAGGAAGCCGAACGGCGCCACCAGTCGCCCCGAGGCCAGCTGATCGAGCACCAGCATCTGTGGCACGACCGCAATGCCGAGCCCGCAGGCTGCAGCCTGTATCAGCAGGTAAAAGTGGTCGAAAGCCGAATGGTTGGGGAGATCCAGTTCCGTCTTCTCTGCGGCCGCCTGCCAATCGCGCCATGCCTCCGGCCGGGTCCGTGTCGACAGGATCGTGGCGCCCTCGATATCCTTGGGGCAATGGATGCCGGCCCGGCTCAAATATTCCGGCGAGCAGACCGGGCCGATCGCTTCGCCACCGAGCTCCCGGATGATTGCGTCCTTCGGCGGCTCGATGACGCTGGAGCGGATCGCAAGGCCGATCTTGTCCCGGACGAAGTCGATCTGGTCGTAGTTCATGTTGAACTGCAGAGCGATCTGCGGATGACGCTCATGGAATTGGCCGATGCGCGGAATGATCCATCCCATCATGATCGACGATGAACAGGATAGCGTCAGCGGGCTCGGCCGCACGCGCTCGACACTTGCCTGCATCAGGCCGAAGGCGCTTGCAAGTCCCTCGGCCAGCCGCGATCCTTCCGGCGTCGGCTCCGTTGAATGCGCCCTGCGGGTGACGAGAATGACGCCAAGCGTCTCCTCAAGGCCGCGAATGTGGCGGCTGATCGCACCATGGGTCACGCAGAGCTCGTCGGCGGCGAGCGTCATCGAGCGGTGCCGGGCGGTCGCTTCAAACGCCTTGAGCGCATTCAACGATGGCAGAGGGCCGCTCATTTCAGGATCCCAATTAACCAGTGATGTGATTTTTCTTCACATGACGGAGAGATTAAATCGTTTGCTCGCTACTTGTCCATCCCGTTAGAGATCGAGGCTATTGGAAGGCGCATGCGGTCGGAGGCAATTCCTGGAGGGGAAGTAGGAGTTTCCATTCTGCCGACGACGCAGACGGATCGTCGCGCCGGAAAAAGTCTAGAACGGGGGAGGAGCTTCATTGCAGCCCGACAATCAGGAAATGTCACAGGTCGAGCGTTCGGCCATCGCCAAGGTGTCGAAGCGGTTGGTGCCCTTCATCGCCTTGATGTTCTTCATCAACTTCCTCGATCGCACAGCGATCTCCTTTGCCGGCCCGAATGGCATGACGACCGATCTCGCCTTGACGGCGGCGCAGTTCGGTTTTGCGGCCGGTATCTTCTTCTTCGGCTATATCGTGCTCGAAATCCCGAGCAATCTGGCGCTGCACAAATATGGCGCGCGCCGGTGGCTGGCCCGCATCATGGTCAGCTGGGGCATCGTCGCGCTGCTGTTCACCTGGGTATCGAGCGCGACGGAGCTTTACGTTCTGCGTTTCCTGCTCGGCGTTGCCGAAGCCGGCTTCTTCCCCGGAGCCATCCTGTTTCTGAGCATGTGGGTGCCGGCGAGGCATCGTCGCAAGATCCTAGCGTTGTTTTATCTTGCCCAGCCGTTGACGACGGTGATCGGTGCTCCCTTTGCCGCGATGCTGATCCAGATGCATGGCCTTTTCGGCCTCGAGGGCTGGCGCGTCATGTTCTTCGGTGTCGCGGTGCCTGCCGTCGTCATCGGTATCATCACCTGGTTCTATCTTGCCGACAGGCCGAATGATGCCAAGTGGCTGACCCAGGCAGAGAAGGATTGGCTGAACCGTGAACTTGCCGGTGAAGAAAAGGCCAAGGCCGCGGCGCATGGCAAGATGACGGGTCTGGCGCTGACCGACGGCCGGGTATGGCTGCTGTCGGTCATCTATTTCGGCCTGATCTACGGGCTCTATGCGCTGGCCTTCTTCCTGCCGACGATCATCGGTGGTTTCGAGACGAAGTTCGGCACGAAGTTCGATGTCTTCGACAAGGGCCTGATCACGGCGATCCCCTATCTGCCCGCGGCTGTCGTCCTGTTCTTCTGGAGCCGCGATGCATCGAAGCGCGGCGTTCGGCCGTGGCACATCGGCATCCCGGCCCTGGTGGGAGCGTTCAGCATCCCCGCCGCGCTCTACATGGGGTCACCGGAGGCGACGATCGCGATGATTACGCTGACGGCGTGCGCGATCTTCGCGGCTCTGCCGAACTTCTGGGCCATTCCGTCGCGTTTTCTGGCGGGACCGGCTGCGGCAGCTGGCATCGCTCTCATCAACACGATCGGCAACATCGCCGGGTTTGCGGCACCCTATGTGACCGGCCTCATCAAGGATGCGACCGGCGTCTACGAGTTGCCCATGTTCATTGTGGGGGGTCTGATGCTGTTGTCCGCGTTGCTGGCCTTTTCGTTGAATGGCCGAGTGCGTGAGCCGGAACTTGTGGTTGCAGGCAGCAAGGGCTGAAATCGTCCGAAGCGGTAGCCAACGAATTCGATGGCGGTCATGAATTTGGCCGCCGTCGCTGCCCATCGGCCGATCTTTAAAATATCAGTTTCTCGGGGTGAGATGGATGCCCGCAAGGGTGCATCGCACCGAGCCTCCGGCGCGCTCGATTGTGGGGATATCGAGGGCGATAATCCTGGCATCTGCTTCGATCGTAGCGCGCTGGTCATCGCCGAGCGCGGCCAGCGCCGTCGTCGAAAGTGCCAGAATTCGGCTCTCCTTGCCCTGCAGTTCGATGGCATTGCCTGCGAAACTGTCGATCTGCGCGTTGCTCAAGTGCACAATGTCGCGGCCGGAGCGCTGCAGGCGTGCTACGACTTCGTTACGCCGTCTTGCGTCCGTGATCATGCCGGTTCCGATCACGGCGAAACCTGTCGCTACGCACATCAGCACATTGGTATGATAGATCGACACGCCGTCTCCGTCACGGGCGTCGAACACCATCGGCTCGAAATTGAAATGCGTGCAGAAGCGTTCGAGCGCGATCGGGTCGGTCCGGTCCGAACGCGCGGCATAGGCCACGCGATCGATATGGTCGAGCACCATAGCGCCGGTCCCTTCGAGGAAGATACCGTCCGGCTCAAGCCCGGAATAATCGATGACGTCCTGGACGCGATAGTTTTGCTTCAGCATCTCGATGACGTCGCTGCGCCGTTCGCGACGCCGGCTTGGCACCTTCATAGGGTAGATCGCGATATGGCCACCGGCATGGGTGGAGAACCAGTTGTTGGGAAAGACCGAGTCAGGCGTCTCTCTGCCGCTATCCTCGAATAGATGGACCGTCACCCCATGGCTTTCGAGCGTCTCCGCCGCAAGCGTGATCTCGTCGAAAGCCCTTGATGCGAGTTCGTCGCTCCAATCAGTCGAAAGCTGGAAGCGATTGTCGGCAGCAGTTTCGGTGTTGACGGTGAAATGATGCGGGCGGACCATGACGACGGCAGACGGCGCCTGCGCGGAATAGGCTGCATGGGTCATCGGCCTTCCCTCAACCGGCGCGCTGCAACATGCCGAACAGGTCGCGCGGATCGTCCGGATCGGCGATGATATCAAGCTTCTGGAAGTAGTCCGTGCCCACCAGCTTTTCGCGGACGTAGCGCAGGGCGGAGAAATCCTCGATGGCGAAGCCGACGCTGTCGAACAGGGTGATCTGTGCCTCGCTTCGGCGCCCTTGTGCTCGGCCGCTCACCACTTGCCACAGTTCCGTGACCGGATAATCGGGATCCATCTGCTGGATCTCTCCCTCGATGCGGGTCTGCGGCGGATATTCGACGAAGGTGTCGGCACGCAGCAGAATGTCGCGATGAAGCTCCGTCTTGCCGGGGCAGTCGCCGCCAATCGCGTTGATGTGGACGCCGGCACCGACCATGTTGTCTGTCAGGATCGTGGCGAACTGCTTGTCGGCCGTACAGGTCGTGATGATGTCGGCTCCTTCGATGGCCGCCTGCGCCGATGCGCAGGGAACCAATCGCAAGCCCATGTTAGCGAGATTGCGCATGGTCTTTTCCGTTGCCTTCGGATCGATGTCATAGAGACGGACCTCTTCGATCCCGAGAACCGCCTTCATCGCCAGCGCCTGGAATTCCGCTTGCGCGCCGTTGCCGATCAGCGCCAGGCAGCGAGCCTTTGCCGGCGCGAGATGGCGTGCGGCCATGGCCGAGGTGGCGGCGGTGCGCAGCGCGGTCAGCAGCGTCATTTCAGTGAGCAGCACGGGGTACCCGGTCGACACCTCAGCCAGCAGACCGAAGGCGGTCACGGTCTGAAGCCCTTGCGCCATGTTCTTCGGGTGCCCGTTGACATATTTGAAGCTGTAGACAGCGCCATCCGAGGTCGGCATCAGCTCGATGACCCCGTCAAGGGAATGGGAGGCCACGCGTGGCGTCTTGTCGAAAAGATCCCAGCGACGAAAATCCGCCTCGACGGCCTCGGTCAGCCCGATCAGCATGGTTTCGATGCCGACATGGTGTACGAGCCGCATCATGTTTTCGACGCTGACGAAGGGGATGAAGGCTTTTTCCGACGGAAGCAGTGCGGGCATTCTGGTGTCCTCGATCAGATTATTCCCTATAGGGTAACAAGCGGGCCGATTGACTGAAATCGCAAAACTGTGCCAGTTCTGGTATGTTATTATACAAATTGTATAGCACTTATTGTGAAAATGACAGAGTCCGGATTTTGCAATGGCCCCTGCCAAATATATTCCCGATGATCTCGATCGGCGCATCATCGCTCATCTGCGCGCGGACGGTCGTGCTTCGCTCTCCAAGTTGTCGGATGTTCTGGGTGTCGCTCGCGGCACGGTGCAGAACCGATTGGATCGGCTGATCGAAACCGGCACGCTGCTGGGCTTCACCATTCGGGTGCGGGAGGATTATGACGAGCAGACGGTACATGCCGTCATGATGATCGAAGTGGTGGGAAAATCGACGACGCAGGTCATACGCAAGCTGCGCGGTCTGCCAGAAATCTATTCGCTTCACACAACGAACGGCAATTGGGATCTCGTCGCCAATATTAGGGCAACCAGCCTGTCGGATTTCGATCGGGTGTTGCGCGAGGTGCGCATGATCGATGGCGTTGCGAACAGCGAAACCAGTCTGCTGCTCAGCAGCCTTTGAGGGTTTGCTTTACCCGCGCGGCCGATCGCGATGGCCTGGCATGCGTTCGCCCGGCTTACGGGCGCCGGGCGCGGAGTATGCGCTTCCAGATCGTGCCGCCCAGATATCGGTTGAACACGATGAAATAGGCAAAGATGAGGGCGAAAAGCAGGAGGGCCGGCGGACCGTTGAGCTTAAAACCGTCCTCCGTCCTCCCGCCGAAGATCGAGGCAATGATGTAGCCGAAAACAAAAAAGGCAGTCAGAAAGTCAAAGATGGCGGCAATTACGATGCGCCACGTGGCTGGCTGCTTCACGGCTTCTGTGTCAGGCATTATCGGATTTCCTCGTGTCTTTGAAAGATAGCGGCGAGAGCGCGTCGACAATCACCGAGCCGAGCATGAATCTTCGTTTGCAGGAGCGCTTTGTCAATGAGGGAGGAGGCTGAACGTCGTGGATACGGAGCCGGTTTCAGGATCCATTATTGGGTTCTTTTCGGCAAGGGCAACCCGGTTGATGGCAACATTCAGATAGGCTGAGCAACGACCCATCGCGCGCTGTACGGGGCAGCTTGAAAACGCGTTGCTTGTTGTTATGATTTCGTATGGAACTTACTCTGTTAGCCTACGCTCTTGGCTGGATCGTCCTTGGTCTGGTCGCGTTTACGACGGTCGTCCCGGTCGGGGCGAAGCATCCGTTCATGGCAATGGCAAATATCGACAGCGTGATCCCGTTTGGCCTGCTCGGACTTCTGTTCGTCATGGCTTACCCTGAGGATCGCCGCGTCGTTGCTCTCTTATGCATAGTGACCGCAGCGGCAAGCGAGTCGCTGGCATTGGTCCTGCCCGGACGGCATTTGCGGATCGAGCGCGCGCTCCTGAAAGTGCTTGCGACGGTTTCAGGCCTGCTGGTGGGCGCGTTGCTCGTGCAGTTCACGCACCTGGTTTCCTAGCGCTGCCGCAAAGAACCACCGCTGTTCCATATACAACTAACGATCCGAAGTCTTGCCGTTGTAACTTTCCAATCGGTATCGGTTTCCGGGATAAACGAGACGCGCCACGGAGACGACGCCGCGCGCCGACCATGTCCGACGTCTGATGGTCAGGCAGGGCTCGGTCTTCAGGATCGTCAGCAGTTTGCATTCCCAGGCCTGCGGCATGACCGCTTCGACCACATGTTCCGAGCCGCTGAGCGGGGCGACGTCCGAAAGATAGGCATTCGGTGTCATTCCCGTAAAGTTCTGTTGCAGATAGTCGGGCGCGGCCTCCGGATGGACATGGCGGTCCTCGATCTGCACGGGCACGCCATTCTCGCTGTGAACGATCAGCGAATGGAAAACGGGCGATCCGATAGCCAGCCCCAATGCGTCGGCAACCTCAGGTGATGCTGCCTCCTGCGCCAGTACGATCACCGTTGCCTCATGGGAATGACCGCGCTCGGCGATCTCCTCGGCAATGTTGCGCACCTCGAACAAGGCGGATGCGCCCTTGCGTTCGGCAACGAAGGAGCCGACGCCCTGAATGCGGACCAGTTCGCCCTCATTGGCGAGTTCGCGCAGCGCGCGATTGGCCGTCATCTTGCTGACGCCAAGTTCGGTGACCAGCTCGTTTTCGGAGGGAACGCGATATTTGGGAGGCCACTCGCCGCTATGGATGCGATCGAGTATCATCTGCTTGACCCCAGCATAGAGAGGCGCGGCGTCGTTTTCCGCCAGTTCGCGTTTCATCTCGCCGGAATGTTTCATTGCCTATTCCCTTTGCACGGACTGAATCTGCCTCAAAAACAACTTTCCCACTTGCATATCATAAATTATCTCATATGGTACCCTATACAACCTCGCAATCAATCCTAAAAATTAAATAGGAGAGGCGAGCAAGCCGGCGCAGATCGGTAGGAAGTGCCGCAAGGCCCGTTTCAACCTCAGAGGAGCTCTACACTATGAAATTCAGTGCAATTCTCTTGTCTGGCGCCATGGCCGCCGCCGCTTTCGGTGCGCCGGCTGTCGCCAAGGACTGGAAGACGGCGACGATCACTCTGGAAGGTGCCTATGCACCCTGGAACATGACGAACGCCGACGGATCGCTCGGCGGCTTCGAGCCGGAACTCGCCAAGGTCCTGTGCGAGCGGGCCAAGATCGACTGCAAACTCGTCGCCTCCGATTGGGACGGCATGATCCCGGCGCTGAATGCCGGCAAGTTCGACGTGATCATGGACGCGCTCTCGATCACCGATGAGCGCAAGCAGGTCATCGGCTTCACCGTTCCTTACGCTGCAACGCCGGCCGCTTTCGCGACCGCCAAGGACAGCCCGCTTGCCAATGCTGCAGGCACCGGCACCACCATCAAGATGACGCCCGGCCAGACCGGCGTCAAAGAAATCGATGCGTTGAAGGCAGCCTTCAAGGGCAAGACCATCGGCATCCAGGCAGCAACGGTTTATGCCAAGTTCGTCTATGACAACTTCGGCTCGATCGCCACGATCCGTGAATACAAGACCGGCGCCGACCGCGATCTCGATCTGCAGAACGGCCGTATCGATCTCGGTTTCGACGATGCTGTCTATTTCAGCAATGCCTTCGCCAGCGCAAACGACACGCTGGCTTTCACCGGCCCGGAAGTCGCCGGCTCCATCTGGGGCGAGGGTGAGGGTCTCGGCATCCGCCAGGCCGACACCGATCTGCGCGACAAGTTCAATGAAGCGATCAAGTCCGCACTTGCCGATGGCACCATCAAGAACCTGTCGATGAAATGGTTCAAGGTCGACGTCAGCCCGGAATAAACACAACGACCTTCGGGTCGTTGCCATCGGTCTCCGGCTTTGCGGCTGGAGACCGTATGATATCCTGACGCCTGAAACTGCCACGGACGGGGAATGGACGCTATGGCAAGCTTGCAATTGCTGGGCTTCGGCTCGAACGGGTGGGGCGCTCTGCTCCTCGTTGCTACTTTGGTGACGCTTGCCGTCACGGCGACGGCGCTGGCGATCGGGGCGGTGTTGGGCGCAATCGTCGCGTCCGCAAAGCTCTCCGGCAATCTGCTCTTGAAAACGCTCGGCAATGTCTACACGACAGTCTTTCGCGGCGTGCCGGAACTGCTGATCATCTATCTCATCTATTTCGGCGGCTCTTCAGCGGTCACCTCGGTCGGCAAATGGCTCGGCTATGAGGGTTTTCTCGGCCTGCCCTCCTTTGCAGCGGGGGCGCTTGCCGTCGGCATCATTTCCGGAGCCTATCAGGCCGAGGTTTTCCGCGGCGCCTATCTTGCCATTTCCAAGGGTGAGCTGGAGGCGGCGTCGGCGATCGGCATGCACAGCGGCCTGCGCCTGCGCCGTGTCATCATCCCGCAGGTCGTGCGTTTCGCCATCCCCGGCCTCGGCAATGTCTGGCAGCTCAGCCTCAAGGATTCCGCCTTGATCTCCGTTACCGGCCTTGCCGAGCTGATGCGTACCAGCCAGGTCGCTGCCGGATCCACCCGCCAGTATTTCCTGTTTTTCATCGTCGGCGGCGCGCTCTACCTGATCCTGACCAGCCTGTCGGATCGCGTCTTCAACAGGGCGGAACGACGCGCCAATCGCAGCATGCCGGCCGCGACCATCGGCCAGGCTTGAGGAGCGGCACATGGATTTCACCTTCCTCTCGAGCACCATGATCACCCTGTTGCAGGCAGTACCGATGACGTTGCTGCTGTTCTCTCTGTCGATCGTGTCAGGCGGTGTTCTGGCGCTCGTCATCGTCGCCATGCGTGTGAGCGGCAATCCGATCCTGATGGGTTTTGCCAAGGGCTACATCTTCGTCTTCCGCGGCTCGCCATTGCTGATCCAGATGTTCCTCATTTTCTACGGCCTGGCGCAGTTTTCCTTCATCCGTTATTCGTTTCTCTGGCCGTTTCTGCGCGAGCCCGTGGTCTGTGCGATCCTTTCGCTCGCGCTGTGCACCGCCGGCTATACGGCCGAGATATTTCGCGGCGGCATCCGGGCCGTTTCGCCGAAGGAGATCGAGGCGGCGCGCTCGATCGGCATGTCTCGCCTCCTTCTCGTGCGCCGCATCATCGCGCCGATCGCCTTCCGACACGCGCTGCCGGCCTATTCGACCGAAATCGTCCTGATGATGAAGTCGACCGCGCTCGCCAGCCTGGTCACGGTCTGGGAGGTGACAGGCGTTGCGCAACGGCTGATCTCGCACACCTATCGCACGATGGAAGTCTTTCTCTGCGCGGCGATCATTTACCTGGTGCTGAATTTCATCATTCTGCAGGGCATGGCCCTGTTGGAATATTCGCTGTCCCGCCATCACCGAGCTATCCCGCCGGCGTTGAAGGCCTAAAAACTTCATTGGAGCAGGCAAATCATGCCAGGTGTCACCCGACTTTCAGTCCGCAACATCCGCAAGAGCTTCGGCACCCATGAAGTTTTGCGTGGCATATCTCTCGATGCCCAGGACGGCGACGTCATTTCGCTGCTCGGCGCCTCCGGCTCGGGCAAGTCGACTTTCCTTCGCTGCATCAACCTGCTTGAGATCGCCACCGACGGCGAGATCTGGGTGGACGGCGAGCAGATCCGCATGATCCACAAGAACGGATACAGCCGCCCGGCAAGCCACAAGCAGGTGGATCACATCCGCTCCGAGCTTGGCATGGTTTTCCAGAGCTTCAATCTCTGGTCCCACATGACGATCCTGCAGAACGTGATCGAGGGACCAGTTCACGTCTTGAAGCGCCCGCGCGCCGAGTGCATCGCCGAAGCCGAAGCGCTTCTCGAGAAAGTCGGCATCGCCGACAAGCGCCATGCCTATCCCGCGCATCTATCCGGTGGTCAGCAGCAGCGTGCCGCGATCGCTCGCGCCCTTGCCATGAAGCCCAAGGTCATGCTGTTCGACGAGCCGACGTCGGCGCTCGATCCCGAACTCGTCGGGGAAGTGCTGCGCGTCATGCGCGCGCTTGCCGAGGAGGGCATGACCATGCTGGTCGTCACTCACGAGATGAGCTTTGCCCGCAACGTCTCCAACCGCGTCGTCTTCATGAAAGAAGGGCTCGTCGAAAGCAGCGGCGCTCCGGACGAGATGTTCGGCGGCGGCGCGTCGCCGGCCTTCCGTCAGTTCATCGGCCATTTCGGAACCGGACAATGACTGTCACCATCGACAAGTCTTTGCGTTGGCGTGATGTCGCGCGCGTCGGTGGCGGCGAACCGCTGCCCCTATCGGAGGCCGCCTGGGAGCGTGTCGCGCAGGCAAGCCGCATCGTCGAGCGCATCGTCGAGACGGGCGTGCGTGCTTATGGCGTCAATACCGGCGTCGGCGCCTTGTCCGACACGGTCGTCGACCGCGCCTCGCAGAGCCGGCTTTCGCGCAATATCATCATGAGCCATGCCTGCGGCGTCGGACCTCTGCTGCCGGTCCGCGAGGTCCGCTCCATCATCGCGGCGCAGATCGCCAATTTCGCGCATGGTCATTCCGGCGTGCGGCCCGAGATCGTCAGCCATCTTGCAGCATTTCTCGAGCGGGACTGCATTCCCGAGGTCCCCTCCAAAGGCTCTGCCGGCTATCTGACCCACAACGCCCATACCGCCCTCGTGCTGATCGGCGAAGGCCGCGCAGTCGTGAAGGGGAAGTCGATGACCGGAGCGCAGGCGCTTGCCGCGATCGGTCTGAGCCCATTGGTGCTTGGCGCCAAGGAGGGGCTGAGCCTTGTCAATGGCTCGGCCTGCGCCACGGGATTGTCGGCGCTTGCCGTTTGCCGAGCCGAGCGCCTGCTTGATTGGGCCGATGCGATCGCCGCATTGACGCTGGAGGCGGCCGGCTGCCAGATCGCGGCTTTCGACGAGGCGGTGCTGGCACTTCGCCCATCGGCGGGCATTGCCAAGGTCGGCCGCAGGCTGCGCAGCCGCTTGCACGGCAGCGGTCTCGTCGCCGCAGCCTTCGGGAGGCGAACGCAGGATGCCTTGAGCTTGAGAGCCGTTCCGCATGCGCATGGCGCGGCCTGGGATGTCTTCGAACAGACCGCCCGCATCGTCGATCAGGAATTGGCTTCGGTTACGGACAATCCGGCTGTTTCGGGCACGCCGGAGCAACCCGTCGTCTCCTCCGAGGCGCATGCCGTCGCACCGGCCCTCGGTCAGGCGGCCGACAGTCTGGCGATCGCGATTGCGCAGATTGCCGCCATGAGCGAGCGGCGGATGGATCGCCTCGTCAATCCGCTGGTCAGCGGCCTGCCGCCCTTCCTCGCAAGCGATGCCGGCAGCCATTCCGGCTTCATGATCGCCCAGTATACGGCTGCGGCCCTGAGCAACGACAACCGGCGGCTGGCCGCCCCCGCATCGCTCGACGGCGGCCTCACCTCCGGCCAGCAGGAGGATTTTCTTGCGCATCCGACGGCTGCTGCCAGCAAGCTGCTCACCATCCTCGACAATGCCGAATATATCCTGGCGATCGAACTCATGGCGGCGGCGCAGGCGCATGATTTCCTCGTTTCCGAGGGTACAAGAGCGCCGGGAACGGATCGCCTCTACACTGTGGTCCGTTCGCGCGTTCCTCTCTATGGCGACGATCGGCCGCTAAATGCTGACATGGAGAGCTTGCGGGATCTGATCGCTCAGACCGCACCGCCCGCTGACAGTGAAACTGGAGCATAGAATGTCCGTGGAATTCGACGTCGCCGTCATCGGTCTTGGCGCGATGGGGAGCGCGGCATTGTCGTCTGCCGCTGCGCGTGGCGCAAAGGCGATCGGCATAGAAGCGCATTTTCCGGCGCATGCGCTCAGTTCCTCCCATGGCGACAGCCGGCTGATCCGCCTCGGCTACTTCGAGGATCCGTCCTATGTCCCCTTGCTAAAACGCGCCTATGAAAACTGGCGCTCGCTGGCGGCACGGCTGCGCGCCGAAATATTGACTGTTACCGGCGTCCTGCAGATCGGAGCGCCCGAGAGCAAGATCGTCAGCGGCACGCGCGCTTCCTGCGAGATGCATGGACTGCCTCATGAACTGCTCGACAAGGGTGCCATGAAACGCCGTTTCCCGGCCTTCGAGCTTGAGGATGGTGAAGTCGGCCTGCTCGACCCGCAGGGCGGCTATGTCAGACCCGAGGCCGCGATCATGGGCTATCTGAAGCTTGCGGCCGAAGACGGAGCGGCGCTACATTTCGGCGAGCGGGTCGTTGCCATTGAGCCTGACGATGCAGGCGTGACGATTGTTTCCACGACAGGACGATATCGCGCTCGCAAGGTGATCGTCGCGACCGGCGCATGGATTGCCGAACTTGTGCCGCAACTGAGGCCCCATGCCCAGCCGATCCGCCAAGTGGTCGCCTGGTATCAGCCCAGGGACGGCTTCGTCGCCGAGCCGCAGCGCATGCCCTGCTTTCTGCGGGACGAGGGCGCCAACGGTTCCTTCTTCGGTTTTCCGGCGATCGGCATCGATGGCGTCAAGGTTGGCCGCCATGCGCATTTCAGGGAACCTATCGATCCCGAGGCGCCCAATCCGGCTGTCAACGACACCGATACGGCGCTGCTTGACGGCTTCGTCGCCAAGCGTCTGCCGGATGCAGCATCATTTCGGGTGCGGGCGACGACCTGCCGCTACACCATGCTGCCGAGCGAAGACTTTCTGATCGACACGCTGCCGGGGCAGCCGAACGTGGTGGTTTCCTCGGCCTGCTCCGGTCACGGCTTCAAGTTTACAAGCATTGTCGGCGAGATTCTCGCCGATCTGGCGCTTCAGGGCGCAAGCGCATTGCCGACGGACTTGTTCTCTTTCGAGAAGCATTTTGGCGGCCGCATGATATAAGCGGCCATCCCGAGGATTCCAGAGCGGTTACGCGTTTCACGGGATCGCCTGACCGCTCTATGCTATTGTTTTTACGCAATTCCGGGCGGAAAACCGCTACGCACTTTTCCTGGAATTGCTCTCGCCGATCGTCATCCGCCGCAGGACGTCCGATCTGAAATAGAAGTGCTGAACGAGCGCGCCGAATATGTGCAGGACGACGACGATCCAAAGCAACATTTTCATAAGTCCGCCGTGGACGGAGCCTGCCGTGTCGACGCCGAGATAGTAAGCCGCAATCCCCGACACCGGCATCGCGAAGATCAGGACATAGAGCAACACATGCGTCACGTGCGCGATGTGATGCAGGAATGCCGGCTGACCATTCGGCTTTTCGGGAGCATCGGAGGAGAAGCGCACAGCCAGCCGAACGATCGCGAGCAACAGGACCGCGATGCCGGCATAGGCGTGGATATTGGCGCTGGCGATGTCGCCAGGCGAGGGCGTCTGGCCACGATGGACCAGGTGACGCCATGCATTCATGCCGTCGGGAAACAGCAGATTGAAAAAAACGAGTAGGGCAACAAGCCAATGGAGCAGGCGCTGCGGAACGGAATAAGCGGATCGGGCAGGCATCAGATTCCCTTAGATTGGAATTACCCTACGACTAGAGCATGATTATAACAGGAACCTGAACGCGATCTACCTGACCCGCGGTTGCCATCCGCGACGCCCGCATCGGTATCAACTCAAGACGGCACGAGGTTCGAGAAACGATTCCAGGCCGTATGAGCCGGATTCGCGGCCCATGCCGGATTGCTTGAAGCCGCCAAAGGGTGCGAGCGGTTCATGCGGTGCACCGTTGATGACGACGCGGCCCGCCTCGATCGCGCTCATTTCCGATGAGCTTGATGACCATGGTGGCGGCCGCCGCGGTTGGCGGGGCTCGCCTATATCAGCGAAGCAGTCACCGCCGCTCATGTCACGACAGGCAAATTGATCACCGTTCTGGAGGATTGGAGCCCGCCCTATCCGGGGCACAGCCCCTATTTCGCCCAGCGGCGCCAGATGCCGGCAAGGCTTCGTGTCCTGATAGATCTCATTCGTGAGCGGAATCTCTCTCGTGGGTCGCGGTTGGAAGATTAAATTTCAGACATATATCTCGATATATCTTGAGTGCGGATATATAGAAATATATCCCTATCGCCTGAAACATCATCACGACGATCCCTCTGAGGATGAGCGCGAGTTCCTCAAGCGTCGCAGACACAAGCATCACCATAGTAGACGGGCGGCAAGCAGCTGTTTTGACTGCGGCGAGCGACTGCTGCTCACGCGATCGTTGCCGCTTTGGATGAGGCGGCCTGCACCATGGCGCGCTGTTAGAACACGTCGGCGACCGCTGGCGAAGAATCAACTCACGCAGGAGTTTGTCATGGACAAGAAGATCAAAGCCGTTCTCGAGAGCTACCACGTCCTTATTCGCGAAGAGCAAAGCAAGCCGAGAGAGATGCCGCCGGGCGGGCGAGATGGCGGTCAAGATCGCCGGCTGAGGGCCGTTGGACCGGAGACCGGCCGCTTTCTCAACATAGTCGCGAAAAGCCTGAAAGCTCCTACCATTCTGGAGCTCGGCACCTCCTTCGGCTATTCCGGCATTTGGCTCGCCGACGCTGCGCGCGCAAGCGGCGGAAGGCTTATCTCAATGGAATTCCACGCCTACAAGACCGAGTTCGCCAAGCAAATGGCTGACAAGGCAGGCCTGTCGGAACATATCGATTTCCAGATCGGCGACGCGGTCGAGATGATCAAGGCATTGCCTTCGGGCGTCGACTTCGTCCTCGTCGACTTGTGGAAGGATCTCTACGTCCCCTGCCTGGAAGCTTTCTATCCCAAGCTCAATCCCGGCGCGATCATCGTTGCCGACAACATGCTGATGCCGGGCAACGAAGACGTAAAACGCTATGGCGAGGCCGTTCGCGCCAAGCCGGGAATAACCTCCGTGCTCCTGCCTGTCGGTTCAGGGATCGAAGTCAGCCGATACGATCCAGTATAAAGAGCGGGCGGCGGCCCCGTTCATGAGGCGGCCGCCGGTTTGGCTTTACTTGCTTGCGTCCTTGGCCGCCTTTTCGATGACGGCGGCGACTTTCTCAGGTTGGGAGGCAAAGACGGCGTGGCTCGCCTTGATTTCGGTCACCTCGCTGCCCGCCCGCTTTGCCATGTCCCGCTCAAGCTCGGGATTGATGGAGCGATCGTCGCTTGCCACGATCGACCAGCTCTTCTTCGATCGCCAGGCCGGATCATCAACCTTTGCAGTAAAGGCTGCCTTGGCGGCAAACACCTGCGATTTCGCCATGAAGTCGGCTTCATCCTTGGGAAGGTCCGCGGCGAAATCGGCAGCGAAAGTTGCCGGGTCGAGATAGAGATATTGGCCGTCCTTCGTCTCGCGGATATTCATGCTGCCCGCCGGCTTGGAGCTCGCGAGACCGATCAGGCTCTCGCCCTTTTCAGGCTGAAATGCTGCGACATAGACGAGCCCCGCGACATCGGGCCGGTTCCCCGCCTCGGTGATGACCATGCCGCCATAGCTGTGGCCGACGAGCAGGCTGGGCCCGTTCTGCAGATCGAGCACGCGGTTCGTTGCCGCAACGTCGTCGGCAAGTGAAGTTATGGGCTCCTGAACGATCGAGACGTTGAAGCCGTGCTTTTCGAGGATCTCGGTGGTCTTGCGCCAGCCGGATCCATCGGCGAGCGCGCCGTGGACGATGACGATGTTCTTGATCTCGGCAGCCTGGGCTGCAAACGCCATGGTGCTTGCGGCGAGGCCAAGTGCGACGACGGAAAGAAAGCGGTTGTTCATGGGTAGGACTCCTGTCGGTAAAGGTTGATGCGGGGTTGGGGAGGGTTCATCCGAAGGTGAAGGCGTAGGCCTGGACCCCCGGATCGAGGAAGCGGATTTCGAAGTTGCGTGCCATGACGTCGCCGGACTGGCGAACGAGCTGGTAGAGTTTGGTTCCTGTAACGGTCCCGTTTCCGGCAGCATCGATATCCGAGCCGTGGTCAGCACCCGGCGCCTTTCCATCGACGGTCACCTGGAAGCGGATCGGTTTGCCGTCCGCCGCCGGCCCGAGAACGAGATGCAGATCGCGGGCGCTGAAGCGGTAGCTTATGCCGCCGCCTGCCTTGTCGAGCGATGCCTGCTCGGGGCCGACTGTCCATGTGCCTGCCAATCCCCATTGGTTGAGGCCCGGATTGGCAATCGAATAGTCGGCGGCGGTATCGGCCTTCAGGTTCTCGGGGGAGACGAAACCCGTCGCCTGCCTGTAGCCGACATAGGTTTCGCCGGAGCGGATGTCGCCGAGATCGGGGCTGGCCTCTGCACCCTTTGCATCCGGTACGACAGGGGCGCTCTGCGCCATGTCGCTGCCTGCCTCGCGCAGAAGATCCTGGATCGCCTGCTCGGTCTGGGGATAGTTGCCCTCGCCAAAATGCTGGTAGCGGATCTGTCCCTTGGCATCGATCAGGTAATGGGCAGGCCAGTAGTTGTTCTCGAAGGCACGCCAGATGCGATAGTCGTTGTCGATAGCGACCGGGTAGCCGATCTTGAAGTCGGCGATCGCCTTCTTGACGTTATCGACATTCTTCTCGAAGGCGAATTCGGGAGCATGGACGCCGATGACGACGAGGCCATGGTCCTTATATTTTTCCGCCCAGGCACGAACATAGGGGATGGTACGGATGCAGTTGATGCAGGAATAGGTCCAGAAGTCGACGAGCACGACCTTGCCGCTAAGCTCAGCAGTGGTCAGCGGCGGCGAGTTCAGCCAAGTCACGGCGCCGTCGAGCGAGGGGGCCGGTCCTTCAATCGGAAGATTGCTGTGGAACGGTCGCGCCGCATCGCCGACTTCGATATTGCTGGCCATCTCGGTCGGCGCGCTATCTGTGGACTTCGCATGCAGCCGCTCCAGCAAGGCCTGCTCAAACGAGCCGGTGCTTGCATAGGACAGCCGGGCGAGAAGGCCGGTGTCGAGGCCGAGAGCGATGGCTGCGACCCCTGCCAGGACGGCCGCGCCGGCCAATTGGCGGATGCGCTCGCTGATCCCGAGCGAGTGCTTCATACGGGCAAAGATCTTGCCGCCGGCGAAGAGGGCGACGGCGAGCGAAGTTGCCGCACCGGCACCATAGGCAAGCAGAAGGAATGTCGTCTGCAGGTTGGCGCCCTTCAGGGCAGCTCCGGTGAGCACAAGCCCGAGGATCGGCCCGGCACAGGGGGCCCATAGCAGCCCCGTCGCAATACCCAGCACGAAGGAGCTCCGGACGCTCGATGTGGCGCCGCCTTTGCCTACGGCGTTCAGAAGATTGTTGCCGAGGTCGACAACCGGCCGGGAAAGCAGGCTCGACACGCGCGGCGACAGCAGGCTGAGGCCGAAGAGTGCAAGCAGCAAGATCGCGACAAGGCGACCATATTCATTGGCGCGAATGGCCCAACTACCGCCGACGGCGGCAAGCGTTGCGACCAGGGCAAAGGTGATCGCCATGCCCGCAAGCATCGGCAGCGTGCTCTTGGCGAAGGGCTGCCCGGCACGGGCGAAGACGAAGGGGAGAATAGGCAGGATGCACGGACTGAGGATCGTCAGCGCGCCACCGAGATAGGCAATGATGAGGAGCGTCATCGTCTTTGTTCCTTTAGAACGGATTGACCGGCTGCGGACGGCGACGTGCCGTGCTCAGCAGTGACGCTATCTGCGGCTGGCGACGTATCTCGAGTGTGTCTGATTGGAGGGGAGAATGTACCGAAACGTCGATGTCTTCGGCTTCGATACACTGCGATACAAACGAAACGATGCCAGCGCAGCAAGCCCCTTCTCCCCGCTGGGGAGAAGGGGTCGCGCCGCAACGACTTCATTTCATAAGCGATTACCCCGCGGCCAGGGGCGGCCGATTGTATCAGACTGTATCTGCGCCGCCGGAAGCTACATGGGCATTCAAAATCGGGCGGCTAACGACACACCGGCGATACATGCGGCCGGCTTTCTTGCCCTCAACATCCATTCCACAGGAGAGACTGATGTACGAGGAAATCAACCATAATCGCCGCCGCTTTTTTGGCGTCGCCGCAGTCGCCGTTGCTGCCGCCGAATTCGGCCTCCCGACCATCGCCGCCGCGCAGCAGCCGAAGGCTTCTGTTGCCGTACCCGCCGTCAAGGCCGGCACTCACACGTCCTTCGGTGCGCTGAAGCAGATCGATGCGGGCGTACTCGATATCGGCTATGCCGAGGCCGGCCCGGCAAATGGTCCGGTCGTATTGCTGCTCCATGGCTGGCCTTACGATATCTATAGCTTCGTCGATGTCGCGCCGGTGCTGGCCGACGCCGGCTATCGTGTCATCATCCCCTATCTGCGTGGCTATGGCAGCACCAGGTTCCTTTCGAGCCAGACCCCGCGCAACGGCCAGCAGGCTGCTCTTGCTGCCGACATGATCGCGCTTCTCGATGCTTTGAAGATCGAAAAGGTCGTCGTTGCCGGTTATGACTGGGGCGCTCGCACCGCCGACATCATGGCGGCACTCTGGCCCGAGCGTTGCAAGGCGCTGGTGTCGGTCAGCGGCTATCTGATCGGCAGCCAGGAGATCAACCGCAAGCCCCTGCCGCCGAAGGCCGAGCTTGCCTGGTGGTATCAGTTCTATTTCGCCACCGAGCGCGGCCGCCTCGGCTACCAGGAAAACCGGCACGAATTCGCAAAGCTGATCTGGCGCACCGCTTCGCCGCAATGGGCCTTCGACGATGCGACCTACGACCGGTCGGCTGCGGCTTTCGACAATCCCGACCATGTCGAGGTCGTCATCCATAATTACCGCTGGCGCCTTGGCCTCGTCGAAGGCGAGGCGAAGTACGATGCCTATGAAAAGACACTGGCCGCCGGACCTGTGATCTCGATCCCGACCATCACCATGGAAGGCGATGCGAACGGCGCACCTCACCCGGAACCGTCAGCTTATCGGGCCAAGTTCTCGGGCAAGTACGAGCACCGCACGATCACCGGCGGCATTGGGCACAATCTTCCCCAGGAAGCGCCGCAGGCGTTTGCGCAGGCTGTGATAGATGTTGATCGTTTCTAGTTCGGCGATAGTGTGCGGGGAGGCGCTGGCATATGCCGGCGCCTCGAAGAATGTTCGTAGGCTGACACTTACGATAGTGATTGAGTGAGAAGACAAATGGAGCATATCGACCACATCCTGATCGTCGATGACGACCGTGAAATCCGCGAGCTGGTGTCGAGCTATCTGACGAAGAACGGCTTGAGGACGACGACAGCGGCCGATGGCCGCCAGATGCGCAGTTTTCTCGAGGCCAATTCGGTCGATCTGATCGTGCTCGATGTCATGATGCCGGGTGACGATGGCTTGGTGCTTTGCCGTGAGCTTCGCTCGGGAAAGCATAAGGCGACGCCTGTTCTGATGCTGACGGCGCGCAGCGACGAGATGGACCGGATCCTCGGGCTCGAAATGGGCGCCGACGATTACCTGCCCAAGCCGTTCGCCGCCCGCGAGCTTCTCGCCCGCATCAAGGCCGTGCTCAGGCGCACGCGAATGCTGCCACCCAACCTGCAGATCAGCGAAGCCGGGCAATTGCTCGCCTTCGGCGACTGGCGGCTCGATACAGTCGGCCGCCACCTTCTCGATCGGGACGGAACGGAAATCGCCTTGAGCGGCGCCGAATACCGCCTGCTTCGCGTCTTCATCGATCACCCGCAGCGGGTGCTCAATCGCGACCAGCTGCTGAACCTCACCCAGGGCCGGGATGCCGATCTGTTCGATCGGTCGATAGATCTGCTCGTCAGCCGGCTTCGCCAGCGTTTGGGCGACGATGCGCGCGAACCGACCTACATCAAGACGGTCCGCAGCGAGGGGTATGTCTTCTCCGTTCCGGTCGAGATCGCGGAGCTGCGCCCATGAGCACGGCGGCCCTGTTGGGCCGGAGCCTATCGTGGCCCAGCACCCTGCGCTCGCGCATTTCAATGATTCTGCTGGTCGGACTTGCGATCGCTTACGGGCTTTCCTTCAGCGTGCTCTATCTCGAGCGCTACATGTCGGCAAAGGCCGTCATGCTCGGTACGCTGGAGAGCGATGTCGCGACGTCGATCGCGGTGCTTGACCGTTTGCCGGCCGACGAGAGGGCCGGCTTCGTCGATTGGCTCAGCCGCGGCAATTACCATTTCGAGCTGGGGCCGGGGCTACCGGGCGTGCCGGATACCTCGGGTCATGGCGCAGAAATTGCCGCCAAGATCGAGGATGCCGTCGGCCACCGTTTTCCGATTCACATCGAATCGATACCTGGCCCGATCGCACGCCTGCAGGCGCATCTGAATTTGAGCGACGGCAGCCCTTTGACGATCGACGTCACGCCGAAGGGCATCATGCCGATCGCTTCCTGGCTGCCTTACGTCTTCGTGGTGCAGATGCTGGTCATCGTGCTGTGTACGTGGTTTGCCGTTCGTCTGGCGATCCGCCCGCTCGCCGAGCTCGCTGCAGCCGCCGACGCGCTCGATCCCAATAAGAAGGGAGAGGCATTGAACGATCGGGGGCCAAGCGAGGTCGCCCATGCCGCCAAGGCCTTCAATGCGATGCGGGATCGAATCGCGCATTATCTTGAAGAGCGCGTGCAGATTCTTGCGGCGATCTCCCACGATCTGCAGACGCCGATCACCCGCATGCGCCTGCGCGCTGACATCGCCGACGAATCGCCCGAGAAAACGAAGCTGCTGCAGGATCTCGGCGAAATCGAGCGGCTGGTGCAGGATGGCATCGCCTATGCGCGCAGCGCCCACGGCAACGGCGAGAAGAGCTCCCGCATCGATCTCGCCTCCTTCATCGAAAGCATTTGTTATGACTATCAGGATACCGGCAAATCGGTCGAGATTCTCGGCCTGATTCAGGGAACAGTGGCGACAAAACCGCATGCCCTTCGCCGCATCCTCACCAACTTCATCGACAATGCCCTGAAGTTCGCCGGGGCAGCGGAAATTTCCGTGGAACGCAGGGATACAGGCGACGTCGTCATAACGGTCCTCGATCGCGGCCCGGGCATTCCGCCAGACCAGATAGAATCGGCCATGCAGCCGTTCTTCCGGCTGGAGCAATCGCGCAACCGCAATACGGGCGGCACAGGGCTTGGCCTTGCGATAGCCCAGCAATTGGCCCAGACGCTTGGCGGCTCCGTCAGGCTCTACAATCGCGACGGCGGCGGACTGGCTGCTGAAGTCGCGATCGCCTGATGTCCTGCCAAAAGATTTTCAGCGTCTTTGTAAGCAATTGTGTCCGGCCGATATGGGTGTACGTTCCGTGACATTTCCGGCGATTTCGGAAACATGCAGGATACGTCGGTCCATCAAAAACCACTCCGTCAACGGACGTCGCCCCAGACGACACAACAAAGCGGGCGACGCAACAAAAGGAGTGTTCCATGACGAAGATCGACAAGGTTCTCTACACCGCCAAAACCCATACCATCGGTGGCCGCGATGGCTCCGCGCGCAGCGATGACAGCCAACTGGATGTCCAGCTTTCGCCTCCCGGCAGCGCCCACGCCGGCACCAACCCCGAGCAGCTTTTCGCGGCCGGATGGTCGGCATGCTTCATCGGCGCGATGGGCCTTGCCGCTGGCAAGCGGAAGATCAAGCTCCCGGCCGATCTTGCGGTCGATGCAGAAGTGGATCTGGGGACTACGGAAGGTGCCTATTTCCTGCAGGCACGCTTGACTGTCAGCATGCCCGGCATCGAACCCGACCTGGCAAGGACGCTCGTCGAAGAAGCACACCAGACCTGCCCATATTCGAAGGCGACCCGCGGCAACATCAATGTCGAACTGAAGCTCGCCTGAGCATCGCTTAAGCGTTGATATTGCGCGCCGCTCGCTTGAATGCGCGGCGCGCAATGTCGTTGTCGACACCGCAAAATTTAACCTGCGGGGCCGCCTCCGCGTTCGCGGGATGATGCGGATCGGTTCCGGCCCCGCATCTGGAGAGCCTCATGAGACCAATTATTCTTCTTCTCGCCGCAGCAGCCATATTTGCCGCGCCGTGCGTCTACGATCCTGGTTCGAAAGAGCTTTCGCCGCTTGCGAGCATTGCTGCCGTATGGGGCGGATCAAGCCTAAATCACAGCGGACGTTAACCAACTGTTAACCATGTCAACGGTACACAAGGTCAACGATTTATTCACATAGATGACCAAAGTGCTAACAGACGCTCGCTCGATCCGTATCAAGGGCCGCTCTTTTCTTGCGGTCATGCTTTCGCCCGATCTGCCGCTGGACCAGTGGTTGATAAGGCTCGATGACCTTGCAGCCCGTTCGGCCGGCTTCTTTCTGGGGCGGCCGGTCGTGCTCGATATAACCGATCTGCCGATCGATCGTGCGCAGCTCAAGGAGCTGATCGGCGAGCTTGCCGCCCGCAATGTCAGCATCATGGGCATCGAGGGCGGACGTCCGTCCATCGTCGGGGCCGGCATGCCGCCGGTGCTGAAGGGCGGTCGTCCGGCAGCCGATTTCGAGGTGACCGAGACCGACCCGGTCGTCGAACGGCGAAACAGCGAAAGCAAGCCGGCGCCCGCCGAGGTTCGCCCGGTGACCCAATCGCTGATCATCCGCGAGCCGGTCCGTTCGGGCCAGTCGGTGATCTTTCCGGAGGGGGACGTCACCGTCATCGGATCGGTGGCGTCAGGCGCGGAAATCATCGCCGGAGGGTCCGTGCATATCTACGGCACCTTGCGCGGCCGGGCCATGGCCGGATCTATCGGCAATGCATCGGCGCGAATCTTTTGCCGCAAGCTCGAGGCCGAGCTGCTGGCGATCGATGGCATCTACAAAATGGCGGAAGACGTCACACCCGGCCTTCGCGGACAACCCGTCCAGCTCTGGCTGGATGGCGAGACGATCATGGCAGAAAAACTAATCTGAGCCGAAGCGGGCCAAAACAGGAGAGCGAGATGGGCAAGGTAATCGTCGTCACATCAGGCAAGGGCGGAGTTGGGAAGACGACTTCGACTGCCGCATTGGGGGCGGCTCTGGCGCAGAGAAACGAAAAGGTTGTCGTCGTCGATTTCGACGTCGGCCTCCGCAATCTCGACCTGGTGATGGGAGCCGAACGGCGCGTGGTCTACGATCTGGTCAACGTCATCCATGGCGATGCCAGGCTGCCGCAGGCCCTGATCCGCGACAAGCGGCTGGAAACGCTCTTCCTGCTGCCGGCTTCGCAAACGCGCGACAAGGACAACCTGACGCCCGAGGGTGTCGAGCGCGTCATCAATGAGCTCAAGAACCACTTCGACTGGGTCATCTGCGACAGCCCGGCCGGGATCGAGCGCGGCGCAACGCTTGCGATGCGGCACGCCGACGTCGCTGTTGTCGTCACCAATCCCGAGGTATCCTCGGTACGCGATTCCGATCGCATCATCGGCCTGCTGGACTCCAAGACGCTGAAGGCCGAGCGCGGCGAGCGCATGGAGAAGCACCTGCTGCTGACCCGCTATGATGCCGCCCGAGCAGAGCGTGGCGACATGCTGAAGGTCGATGACGTGCTGGAGATCCTCTCCATTCCCCTGCTCGGGATCATTCCGGAAAGCATGGATGTTCTTCGTGCTTCCAATATCGGTTCACCGGTCACGCTCGCGGATGCCCGCAGCGCGCCGGCTCTCGCCTATTTCGAAGCCGCACGTCGCCTTGCCGGCGAGCAGCTGCCGATCACCATCCCCGGCGAAAAGCGGGGCATCTTCGGCAAGATCTTCGCAAGGAGGGCCGCATGAACATTTTCGGACTGTTCCGCAAGCAGCAATCTGCACCCATGGCGCGCGAGCGCCTGCAGATTCTCCTTGCCCATGAACGTGCCTCGGTGGACTCTGATCTCGTATCCATTCTGCGCGAGGAAATCCTGGCCGTCATCGCCAAGCATGTTCAGGTCGATCGCGATAAGGTGCAGGTCAAGATGGATCGCGACGAGCATGTCTCCATGCTAGAGATCGATGTCGAGATTCCCAGGGACGCAGCCCTTCAGGCTGCCTGATTGAAGCGCGATATCGCGGTTATGCGAGGACGAAGCCGAAGGATTCTCCCTTTTGGCGGACCCTGAGCATTTCCCTGAAGTTCGCTCTTGCAAAATGCGCGATTCGCTATTATTTGCACGCCATCACCTGTATCGATGGCCTGCCGCGCTGACATTTCTGTGTCGACGCGGTGTTCGCTGTCCGGGTTAAAAGCAAGGGCGCTCCCCAGAAATGGGTCGAGCGCCCTTTGCTTTTCGGGGCGCCATGCTGCTTTCCTTGTCGGAAACGATATGCCAGTTTGCTGCAATGAAGCGGGAGGTTGCAGGCTTGGGCGGATTGAATTCCCTGTGGAATGCGGTGTTCAGATGGCTGCTTGCGGGCTTCTTCCTCACAGCCTGCGCCATCGGCGCCTCGGCCGCCGACCGGACGATCTACCTGACGTTTGACGATGGCCCCTTGCCGGGGACGAAAAACGTCCTTTCCGTGTTGAGTAAGGAAAATGTCCCGGCAGCCATGTTCATGGTCGGCCTGCATGTGGAAACCATCCCTGCGGGCCGCGATTTGCTGGCCGAGGCAAAGGCAATGCCGCTGGTGACGGTCGGCAATCACAGCTACACCCACGCCAACAATCGCTACAGGCAGTATTACTCCAACACCCAGGCTGTCGTCGCGGACATGCTTCACGCCAACCAGGTGCTCGGCCTCACGCCGATGGTGAATGCGCGATTGCCGGGCAGGGACGTCTTTCGGCTTCCGACTGTTTCCAGGGAGGATCTTTCCATCAACGTCGCCCAATGGGAGCGCGAATGGCTGGATTACGAGCTCGTCGCCGAAGCCGGCTTCTATCTCTATGGCTGGGATTTCGAATGGGTGCACAGCAATGACGGCAAGCCGGTGCAATCGGTGGACCATCTGATCAACGAAATCGATCACCTCTTTCAGTACGGCCGCTTTACCCAGCCCGGCAAGATGATCCTGCTCATGCATGATGAGATGTTTCAGGATCAATTCAATGGACAGGAAAACCTGCAGGCGCTTATCCGCACGCTTCGTCAGCGCGGCTACGCCTTCGGCGATATCAGGACATACGCGCCGTCAAATCCGTGAGTGCCCCAAACACGCATAGCGCTACCGCGCCGCGGCCCCTGCCGCGACCGTCAGGATGAAGTCGTCGAGTTCCTTTTCCAGGCTTTCGACGGGCAGGCCGACGAAGCGTCCCTCAAGGCTGATGCTGACGACGCCATGCACAGCTCCGAACAGCGTTCGGGCGCGAATGGCGCGGGCCGTCTCGGACATGGCGGGCTGCAGCTCGGCAAGCGGTTCGGCGATGATGCCCATCAGGAACATATGCTCTTCCAGATGCCATTCGGGGGTAGGGCGTTCGTCCGGCGGGCGATGGTCGAAGAGCGCCTTCCATAGATTGCGGTTGGTGACTGCGAATCGCAAATAGCCGCGTGCAAGGTTGCGCAGCCGATCCGCCGGCGTTCGGTCCTTGACCTCAGCCAGAGCAAGAGAAGCCTCCAGCGCTTTCAATGTCGCCGAATTGACGTGGATGACGAGATCGTCGAGATCGGCAAAGACGGTATAGAGCCCTCCGAGAGCGCAGCCGACATCCTGCGTGACATCGCGTGCTCGCAAGTTGGAGAGGCCATCGGCCGCGATGCGATGGCGCGCCGCCTCGATCAGCCGCAGCTTCAGATCCTCGCGCTTTTCCTGGGTTTTTCTCGCCATTAACCATTCCGATCCGATTTTTTGAACGTTGTTCAAAATTATCCTTGAACAACGTTCATGAGTCTGGCATATCTCTCTTCGTGAACATCGTTCATAAACGGGAGACGACAAATGTTCAATGTAATTCTGACGCTCATCCGCGGTCGGGCCTATGATACGGAGCAGGCGTTCATCGATCGCAACGCCATGCCTCTGCTTGCCCAGCAGATCCGCGATGCAGCCGGCGCCATTCAGTCGGCGCGGCGGGCGGTGGCAATCGCCGTCGCACAGAATGAGCAGGAAAACAGCCAGCACGCGGCGATCGTCGGTCGCATCGCGGATCTGGAAACCCGGGCCGTCGCGGCCCTGCAGAAGGGCAATGACGAACTCGCCCGGCAAGCGGCCGAGGCGATTGCCGAGCTTGAAGCCGAGCGCGATTCCTCCGAGAAGGCACAGGCGCAATTCGCCACGACGATCGCCAAGCTCAAGGCGACGGTCCGGTCCTCGGAGGCGCGCCTGCAGGGGTTACAGCGCGGCGAGCGCCTGGCGCGTGCGACCGAGCAGACACAGAAGCTCAATGCAGTCTGCAATGATGGCTCAGGTTTGGCGAACTTGGACGAAGCCGAGGAGACGCTGGCCCGTCTTCGCGCCTATCAGGATCGATGCGAAATTGCCACGTCAGCCCTGAAGGAAATGGACGCCGCAAACCGGCCCGCAATCATCATCGAAAAGCTCGCCAATGCCGGCTTCGGTGCACCGCTCGGTCCCTCGGCCGACGACGTGCTTGCCCGCCTGCGCGAGCGCATGAATTCAGCAGCCTGAAACCGAACACACCAAACATATTAGAGAGGGTACGATCATGAACGACAGCTTCCAGAAACATTCCCAGGCTTGGGTCAGCTTTTCCTATGTCTCCTTTGCCGCCGCCGCATTTATGCTCTTCGTCGGCCTTTACATGATGCCGATCGACCTATGGGGCAAAGGCTATCTCGCCATGGGCATCCTGATGCTGGTGCAGACGACGGTCAACGTTACCAAGACGGTTCGCGATAATTCCGAGGCTGACAAATTGATCCGCAAGGTGGAGGATGCCCGCACCGAGAAGCTTCTCGTTAAGTTCAATCGTGACGGTCAAGACTAACCTTTATTAACGACGCCATAGAGTTGTATTCGCGCTCAACCTTTGCGTAACCACTCTGTGGCGTCTTGTTCACTGAACAAGGGGAACGTCATGCAAACCCATTTGATGAGATCGAGGAAATTCGCGCCGCTGTTCTGGACGCAGTTCCTCACCGCCTTCAACGATAATTTTCTCAAGCAGACTTTGATTTTCGTTATTCTCGCGCAGATGGCAGCCGAGGGTGCCGCGCTGGTGACGCTGGCGGGCGGCATCTTTATCGTGCCGTTCCTGCTGCTTTCGGCGATTGCCGGCGAGCTCGCCGACAAATACGACAAGGCCAAGATAGCCGAGCTTCTGAAGCGCTGCGAACTCGTCGTCGCAGCCATCTCGGTGGTGGGCATCGCCTTCTCTTCCATCTGGATCCTGATGCTCGCCCTTTTCGGCTTCGGCGTCATCTCCTCGCTCTTCGGGCCGATCAAATACGGCATCCTGCCGGATCACCTCGCAAGCAGGGACCTTCCCAAGGCGAATGCCTGGATCGAGGGCGGAACCTTCATCGCCATTCTCACCGGCACGATGGTCTCGGCCGTCGCCTTCCGGCAGGGGGACAACGTCTGGATCTTCGGCCCGATGATGATGGGGCTTTCCGTCCTCTGCTGGTTTGCCGCACGCATGATCCCCTCAACCGGCTCCAAGGCGCCCGATCTTGTCGTCGATAGGAACGTCATCCGCTCCAGCTATCGGCTCGTCAATGAGCTTCGTGCAGACAGCCGTATCTGGCGTGCGTCGCTGATGAATTGCTGGTTCTGGTTCGTCGGAGCCTTCATCATGTCGATGCTGCCGATCATGGTGACTGACATTCTCGGCGGTTCGGAAATCGTCGTTCCCGCCTATCTGGCGATCTTTGCCATATCCGTCGCCATCGGCTCGGCCATCGCCGGCTGGATGGCCGCCGGCCGCATCGTGCTCCTGCCGGCGCCCGTGGGCATGTTGATCGTCGCGCTCTTCGGTCTCGATCTCGCCTGGAACCTTTGGGGTCTTCAGTCCAGCTCGCATGCCGAGTCCATTCTCGCCTTCTTCGAAGGGCCGAAGACAATCCTTGTCGCGGTCGATCTGGCCGGCATGGCAATCGGCGGCGCCTTCCTCGCCGTTCCCACCTTTGCCGCCATGCAGAGCTGGGCGAATGAGGACCGCCGCGCCCGCGTCATCGGCGCGGCAAACGTGCTGTCCGCACTCTTCATAGCGGTCGGCCTGGCGCTGGTGGCTGTGCTGCAGGCCGTCGGCTTGTCGATCCCGGTGATCGTCCTCAGCATCTCGGCGCTCAACGTCGTGATCGCCTGGGTGATGCTGAAGACGCTGCCGACCAATGCCTTCCGCGATCTCATCTCCATCATCTTCCGCGCGTTCATGCGGCTGGAAGTCGAGGGCCTGGAAAACATCCGCAAGGCCGGCCCGGCGCCGATCATCGCCCTCAACCATGTGAGCCTGCTCGACGGCGCGCTGGCGCTCGCCATCACCGAGGAAGAGCCGGTCTTCGCCATCGACTATGCCTTTGCCAAGAAGTGGTGGGTGCGTCCTCTGCTGACGAAGTGCAAGTTCCTGCCGCTCGATCCGACCAAGCCGATGGCGACGCGTTCCCTGATCAAGGTCATCCAGGACGGCAGCCCGGTCGGGATCTTCCCGGAGGGACGCCTGACGGTTACCGGCACGCTTATGAAGGTCTATGACGGCGCTGCCATGGTTGCCGACAAGACGGGCGCGATGATCGTGCCCGTTCGTATCGACGGTCTGGAAAAGAGCTATGCCTCTTATCTCACCTCGAGCCATGTCCGCCGCCGCCTCTTCCCCAAGGTCAAGGTAACGATCCTTGAGCCGGTGAAGCTCGACGTTCCCCTGGAACTGAAAGGCCGCAAGCGGCGCATCGCGGCCGGTGCTGCACTCTACCAGATCATGTCGGCGCTGATGTTCCGCACGGCGGATACCGATAATACCGTGCTTGGTCGCGTCATCGAAAGCGCCCATGAATACGGTGGCAAAAAACTGGCCGTAGAGGATCCGCTCTCCGGCAAGCTGTCCTATGCCAAGCTGCTCACCGGTGCCGCGGTGCTGGGTGCGAAATTCAAGAAGATGTTCCCGGCCGACAAGACCCTCGGCGTCATGCTGCCGAACGCCAATGGTACGGCTGCGACCGTGCTCGGCGTCATGTCGGCAGGCAAAGTGCCGGCCATGTTGAACTTCACCGCAGGCGCCGCCAATATCCTGTCCGCCTGCAAGACCGCCGAAGTCAGGCATATCCTTTGCTCGCGCGCCTTCGTCACGCAAGCCAAGCTTGGCCCCATTGTCGAGGAGCTTGAAAAGCAGGTCGAGTTCGTTTGGCTCGACGAGCTGCGCACGCAAATTACCTTCCTCGACAAGATCTTCGGCCTCATCCGCAAATATCGGCCGCTGGTCAAGCGCAGTGCCGATGATCCGGCCGTGATCCTCTTCACCTCGGGTTCGGAAGGTGCGCCGAAGGGTGTGGTGCTTACCCACCGCAACATCCTGTCGAACGCAGCCCAGGCGGCCTCGCGCATCGATTTCCATCCGGGCGACAAGGTGTTCAACATCCTGCCGATGTTCCACTCCTTCGGTCTGACGGCCGGCACCATCCTGCCGCTGGTCTCGGGCGTGCCGATTTTCCTCTATCCGTCGCCCCTGCACTATCGCATCGTGCCGGAGCTGATTTACGTCTCGAACGCCACCATCGTTTTCGGCACGGATACGTTCCTGAACGGCTATGCGCGCAGCGCTCATCCCTACGATCTTAGATCGATCCGCTACATCTTCTCCGGCGCCGAACCGGTGAAGGCCTCGACCCGCGAGGTCTATATGGAAAAGTTCGGCCTGCGCATCCTGGAAGGCTATGGCGTCACCGAGGCGGCCCCGGTCATCTCGCTGAACACGCCGATGTACAACCGCTCTGGGACGGTCGGCAAGATCATGCCGGGCATGGAATGGAAGCTCGAGCCGGTTGCCGGTATCGATGAGGGCGGGCGTCTGCTCATCCGCGGCGCCAATGTGATGGCCGGTTATATGCGCGCCGACAATCCCGGTGTCATCGAACCGCTGCCGGAGGGTTGGCATGATACCGGCGATATCGTCATCATCGACGAAGACGGTTTCGTGAAGATCCGCGGCCGGGCCAAGCGCTTCGCCAAGATCGGCGGCGAGATGATCTCGCTTGCCGCGGTCGAGACGCTTGCCGCCCAGCTCTGGCCCGGCGCGCTCAGCGTGGTCTCGGCCGTGCCTGATGCCAAGAAGGGTGAACGCGTCGTTCTCCTGACCGATCAGCCGAATGCCACGCGAAGCGAGTTCCTGGCCTTTGCCAAGGCGAAGGGCGCCACCGAGATGATGGTCCCGGCCGAGGTGACCGTCGGCAAGGTCCCCGTCCTCGGTTCCGGCAAGATCGATTTCGTGACGGCGCGGGCGATGGCGCTGGAAAGCATTTCGGAATCGCAAGCGGCCTAACGCTTCATGACCCCACGAATGGGGCGGCGGATCCAACCGTCGCCCCCTTTTTAATCTGCGTCGTTCAAGCATTACGAGACATGCGGCAGGATAATCTGAAAGGTCGTGCCGTCATCGCCGCTCTCCAGCAACTCGATGCTGCCGCCATGCGAGGCGAGCATTGCCCGGACGATGCCAAGGCCCATGCCGGTGCCGCCCTCTTCCCGGCGCGTCGAAAAGAACGGTTCGAAGATGCGCTCGCGATTGCCTTCGGCAATACCGGAGCCATTGTCGCGAATTTCGATCGTCAGCTTACGCCCGTCGGGCGCCGACTTGATCCCGAGTATAGTCGCGCCGTTTTGAGAGGCATTTTCGGCCAGATTGGCAAAAATGATGCCGGCGACCTCGCTGGGCAGAGCAATCGCGCTTTCGGTATTTCCATCATCGATGACAGCCAATTGGCGGAAGTTTCTGGCCAGCTGGGCGACGATATCCTCGATGTTGGTCAGGCCCGGCTCGGACGGCAGTTCGGCCTTCGCCAGATCGCGCAGGCGTGACAACAGCGTGTCCAAGCGTTCAGTGTCAGCGATGATATTGGCGAGGAAGTGATTGCGTTGTGCCTGGCTCATCGGATTGTCGTCGTCATCGTCGCGCAACAACTCCGCAGCACCCTTGATCGAGGTGAGGGGTGATTTCAGCTCGTGCGAGACGTGCGCTGCGAAGGAGCGGACGTGGTCTGAATGATCGACCAGCTTGCCGGCAAGGTCGAGAAAACTTTGCGAAAGTGTCGCCACCTCCCGCGTGCCGTAATTGTCGAGCGGCCGGATAGCGGCTCTGCCGCCGCGGGCGATTTCCTCCGTTCGTGCGATCAGGGCGTTAATGGGCACCGTCAGGGTTCGCGTCAACACATAGGCGACCACGAGTGTCAGGACCAGAACGACGGCCAGAGTAGCGATTTCGGCCGGTGCCATGGCGCCGGACGCGGCTCGCACCGCGCGAAACCAGATGACGGTCAGCACAGGGAGCGTCATTACGGTTAGAAGCACGGCATAGACGATGAGGTAGAGCGGCGGCCGCCACTTCGGCTTCACCAGTGGGCTGCGCATCATGCGCCTCCCTCCACGCCTGATGTCAATTTGAAGCCAATGCCGTGTACCGTGGCGATGATGCCCTTGCCACCGGCGGCTGAAAGCTTGGCGCGGATATTGCGGATATGGCTGTCTATGGTGCGGTCGGCAACCTGGATATCGGCCCCGTAAGCTGCCTCCATGAGCTGATCGCGGTTGAAGACGATCTCCGGACGTGACAGCAGCGTGTCGAGGATAGCGAATTCAAGACCCGTCAGAGCCAGCGGCGTATCGGCGAAGGTCGCGGTCCGGCCGCCGCGATTGAGGCGCAACAAGCCGGCGGATATGGAGTTTTCCTTGGCGTCCGGTCCCGTGCCATGCCCGGAGCGTTTCAGAATGGTCTTGACCCGGGCGACCAGTTCACGCGGGCTGAAGGGTTTGGTGACGTAATCGTCACCGCCGATCTCGAGGCCGAGGATGCGGTCTATTTCTTCGTCGCGCGCCGAGAGGAACAGGATCGGGAGATTGGATGTCCTGCGGATCCGGCGGCAGACTTCCAGACCATCCATCTCGGGCATGCCGACATCGAGCACGATCAGATCGAGATCGCCACGATGAAAAGCCATCATGGCCTCTGTGCCGTTGCGGGCTGTTGTCGTCGCCATGCCGGCGCGATCGAGCGCGAAGCAAATCACGTCGCGAATATTGGGTTCATCGTCGACGACGAGGATACGCTTGACCATGCGATGCCTGCTTTGGTTCTCTTGCTCGTTTTTCTTCGTTTCGGCCTCATCTTGCAAGGGTTGTGTGGTCGCGAAGATAGCGATCGAGGCGGGCGGCGCGGAAAGTCCAGCTTCTCCAGTCGCGCGATCGCTGCCATTCGTCCACTACAAGTGCGCTCCGGACCTTGCTCGCAGGAGCGGCTCGTTCCGCTTCGGCGGGTAGCGATGCCAGATAAGTATCGAGCGCAGGTATTGCGGATGGCCCAAGCGTCGACAGATAATCGATATCGAGCGGCATACCTTCGCCTGCCACCTCGCTGCTGTGGGCGACATTGAAGCGGGCGATGAAGGCGGGAATGTCGACAAGGGCAATGGCGTAGAGCGTCACAACCAGCGTCGCCAGGCTGAGCGCGACCAACCATTCGTTGGAGCGCTGCAGCAGGATACGCAGGAGGATGAGAAAGAGACCCATGGCGACGAGACCCATCCAGATGCCGGCCGCGACCCGCAGCTCCGTCAGCGAGTAGGATTCGACGTAGAGATCGAGTCTGAGGATGGAGGAGAAGCAGAGCAAGATGTTTTGCGCGATCCACAGATGCACGAGGCCGCGAACAAGGGCGCTCCTGTTACCTGGCCCGTCGCGGCGCATGGCGGCGAGCACGAAGGCCGCGGCCAGAAGTGCCGTCACCATCAATGGATAGGCGCCGCGATGCGCATATTCGGCGTGGCTTATACCGTCAGGCAGATTTACTCCGCCCCAGAGATAGGTGAGATCCAGCAGAGACTGCATTGCAAACAGTGCGTTGAACACAAAGAGCGAGCGCAGCAAGGCCGCATGTCCAAAAAACGCGCTCTCGGGTTTGACGGCATCGGAGGCCTGATCTGGGCGACGCCGAGCGAGGCGTTTGAGGCGCGGGCGAAGCAAGACAGATACGAAGGCGGCGACGATGAGCCAGAAGCCGATGCGCCAGGCATCCAGAAATTGCAGAAAATACGCAAGATCGAAGCTGCGTAGTACCTTGTCGATCAGCGGATTGGCCATTGCGAAGAGGGCGACGAATCCGGCTGTAAAGCTGAGCGGCATGATCCAGCCGCGAAGATGATGCCAGATCGTCTCCGGCGTCGGCCTTCGGGAGTGCCGGAGACGACCGTAGGTCGCTCGGCGGAACGGCCGCAGCGGCAGGTCCAGAAGAAAGCGGAACAGCACGACCGGCAAACGGACCAGTCTTCGTGGAAAAAGTCCCGTGGCGGCAAGCGAGACGCATGTGATGCCGAGCAAGCTGAGAGCGATGCCCATCCAGGATGTGGTCTCGAGAAGCGGCGCCGACAGGACAAAAGCGAGAGCCGGAAGCCCTGTAGCCTTTGGAAGAGACTGTGGCTTTCTCGAACAAAGCAGCACGCCCGCGGCGATGGCATTGACGAAGAGGAAAAAGTTGAGGCCCGGCTCTCTGCCGAAGAGGAGGAGGTCGGCGAGTGCTACGAGAACGATCAGTATCAAGAGCTTGCGGCTGACGTTACGTGTGGGGTTAGCCGGCTGCGCCGGTATATCCGAGGCACTCATGCGTATAGGCCCCCTACGGTTCGCCCCGCAGCGATAAAGGGTATGACCCTTGGTGTCCGAGCCGGGAGGTCGGTTTGAGGCTGAGGATCTTCCACCAGCCACCAGCCTTCCTTGAGAAGGCTATGGGGCAGGCGGACGGGTGGAGCGACGGTTTCTTCGGGTGCGTTGTTCATGGCGCGAGGATGGCGCGCGTATTTGCAGAATCTGTGCAGAGCTCAAGGAGCTATTCAGGAATTGCACGGTTGGGTTGGTCCTGGCAGCCTAAGTCTATCAGCAGACAATCTTGTTGCGGCTGATCGGTTTCCTGATCACGCGGCGAGTGCCTCGAAATGAAGCAGTCGCTTGTGGAGCTTAAATTTGTGTTTTCCAGCTTTTGCTCAGTAGATGGATTGCAAATCCGAAACTCGATTTGGTGACCGCGCTGTCGTGTTCACCCCTGACGACAGCCGGGAGTCTTGGAACCGACCTAATAGCCGGAGCCAGGATTCCCGTCAGCCCTACGCAATCACCTATGTACGCTGTTTTTCATGATGGTGGTTGAGCGCTTGGGGACTGGCGACCGCATCGCTCCCTGATCAATGCGCTCCAGCGGGCTCTTTCAGCAGTTCATTCAAGCTTTATCTTAATAAGCAAATGCCATAGCTAAAGCTCCGAAAAAGAATAGTTTAAGGCCGCGAGAGCTAACTGCAAAGGAAGCCGGCATATGAGAATCACGACAATTACGAATTGGGCCTACGGCATTACCGTGGTCCTGACCGTGCTGTCCGCCGCGGCTTTCATTCTGTCGGCTCGAAGCGCCACCCAGGAAAGGCAAGCCATCGAGCAACATCTGTTGCTGAACAGCCTCGGAGAAGAACTTGCCTTGGGCGCGGAGGAGACGACGGACGAGGCGCGTCTCTATGTCATGCGCGGCGAGGCCAGGCATCTTGATGCCTTCACTGTCGACGAGGGTGAGGAGCGCCGTCGCGATGCCACCGTCGGCACATTGCGTGGGCTCGGTGTTCCCGATCGTGAGCTTCAGGTCGTGGAGCAGGTTGCGGTCAACGCTGAAGCACTTGATAAGATAGAGGAAGCTGCGGTGGCCTTCTACCGTGGGGGCAACCAGACCGGTGCACGCGACACTCTGTTCGGACCGGAACACGAGCGTGTGCAGACGGCGCTCCTCGACGCTGTCACTCAGTTCCGCGCGCTGGCAACCGCCCGCACGGAGGCGGCGATGCGCAATGCTCAAGCACGCAGTGACCTCTGGGCCGATATCGCCAAGGTGATTCTGGCGTTGACCGCTGCGGTGTTCCTCGCCGTGCTCTATTTCGTGCTGCGGCGCCGCGTCGCCATTCCGCTGATGAGGATGACGGGAATCGTCAACCGGCTTGCCAAGCAGGATTTTACCTTCGAAGTGCCGCCCGATCGCCGGCGCGACGAGATCGGGGAGATGAACGACGCCATCCAGATCTTCCGCGAGAACGGCCTGGAGCGCAATCGGCTCGATGACGAGCGCAAGCAGGACCAGCGGACCAAGGATCTCATCCTGCAGATGATGCACCGTCTTCAGGCCTGCTACGCCCAGAACGAACTGGCGGAAGTCGTCGCCCTTTTCGTGCCGCAAATCTTTCCGGGGATCGCCGGATGCCTCTACACGATGAACGAAAGCCGGACCGCGCTCGCCGAGGTCAGCCGATGGCTGGATCCCGCCCATACCCAACCCTCCTTCCCGGCGGCTGCTTGCTGGGGGCTGCGCCGCGGACGGCCGCATGTGAGCCATGTCGCGGACAACGATATTCCCTGTCAGCATCTGGATGATTCCGGTGTGCCGGGGCTCTGCGTTCCCTTGACGGCGCTCGGCGAGGCGATCGGGCTCCTCTATTTCGAAGACCGCTCGAAGGATGCAACCGCCGCCGACGCGCCGCGGCTCTATCTTGAACTGATCGCCGAGAATATCGGCCTTGCCATCGCCAACCTGCGGCTGCGCGACAAGCTGATGAGCCTTGCCGTGCGCGACGCCCTGACCGGCCTGTTCAATCGGCGGTCTCTCGACGAGGCGCTGAACAATCTTCACAGGGATAAGTCCGCCCGCACGGTCGTCTGCATCATGATCGACATCGATCACTTCAAGCGCTTCAACGACGAATTCGGTCATGATGCCGGGGATGAGGTATTGCGCCATGTCGCGCAGATCGTCTCCGATACGGTCGGCGCCGCCGGCACGGCTTACCGGTTCGGCGGAGAGGAACTGACGGTGATCGCCACCGATATTGCGGACGAGGAAGGCTTCGGGCTCGCCGAGAAACTGCGCACCAGTGTGTTCACCACACCCTTCTCCTATCGCGGACGCATCGTCGGGCCTCTTTCCATCTCGGTCGGCATAGCCTCGTCTCCTGTTTCAGGGCCGACGACGACGTTGATCAATCGTGCTGATGGCGCCTTGCTCCAGGCAAAGCTGAGCGGGCGCAACAGAACGGTGGCGGCGTTTGCGATGGGGGCGGAAGAGGAATTGAAGAGAGGATAGGGCGCTCCTCGAAACCGTCACCGGCCAGCTGTCGCGACAGGCGCGAGCCGAACCCGCCATACCGACCAAAAACGAGAACCTTGTTTAAAGGATACGGTCTGCCTGCTCCGGCGTCGGCAGCCAGCAAGTCTCCCGCTTGCCGAAAAAGCGGTAGCGATTGCGGGCGAGCCAGCGATAGGCTGGATCGCGCAGCATCCGGGGCACGACGCTCAGCAGGGCGAGCGCTTTCCAGGGCCAGCCGAGGCCGGCATAGATGGAAAGCACCGCGTCGCTGTCCCGCAACACCTTCTCGCCGTCCACGATGATCAAACTATCCGGATTGGCGGGATCGATGCCGCACAGCCGATAGAGCCTGGCTCCCGTCTCGTTCTGCATGGAGGCGAGGCGAAAGCGGCCGATGCGGTCGTGGCGCAGCACGAACTGGGCGTTGGCCGAGCAAAGGACACACATGGCATCGAAGACGATGATGGGGCCTTGATGTTCGATGGTATTGCTCTCGCTCATGCGTGCATCGGTGTCTTCCAAAGCCTGCTTTAGCGGCAGCTTTGTCCTTTCGTCGACGATACGTCAATTGCAAGCCTTCCACGCTCGCCGCCAGAACCTACAAAAGGTTGTGATGTCGCTTGCAACGGTCGGGTGTTTCCAAACGCGAGAGGCGTATCGTCATGCGTTCAGAAGACAGGCTTTACGGAAACAATATTATTCTTGACTGATCATTCAATAATTACTTTGTACCGCTCATGGCAAGACCAAAGGAATTCGATGAACTGGCGGCTCTGGATGCGGCGATTTCGGTCTTCCGCGACAAAGGCTATGCAGCGACCTCAGCCACCATGCTTGTGGAAGCCCTTCATATCGGGCGGCAAAGCCTCTACGACACTTTCGGCGACAAGTGGCGCCTCTATCTCGAAGCGGTGCGCCGCTATGCGGCACAGGAGACTGAGGCGCACCTTACTGCGCTTAAAACGGGACCACAGTCTATAGACGGCATCGATGCCCTGCTGGCGCGCGTCGTGGCGACGGCCTCCGAGGCCTGTCTCGGTGTCGGTTCGATCTGCGAATTTGGGACAAGCCAGCCTGAGTTGACGACGATTCACGAAGCCGCCGGCCGCAGGTTGCATGCAGCGGTCATCGAGCGTGTACGTGAGGCGCAGAGCGAAGGCAGCATTGCCGGGGACATCGACCCCGAGCAGGCCGCGCAGTTCTTGACGTCCAACATCGCCGCGATCCGTCTGGCTGCCCGAGCTGGGGTCGGAGGCGATAGTTTGCTCGCCCTTGCCCGCCTTGCGCTTCGGGGCCTGCGATAAGGAATTTTTTTGCCCAGTTTTGGAATGATTGTTCAAATAAGGAGATGAAGATGAAATCGATCGTCATGACCGCAGTTGGCGGCTCGAACGTCCTGCAACATGTGGACGGACCGGATCCCGTTCCCGGCGAGGGAGAAGTCTTGGTGCAGGTGCATGTGGCCGGTGTAAATTTCATGGATATTGGCGTGCGACAGGGCATGGCCTGGACCGATATGCCCAATCCCAAGCCGCTTGGCGTCGAGGGGGCAGGTCATGTTTTGGCCATTGGCGCGGGTGTCAAAAGCTTTCAGGTCGGCGATCGCGTTGCCTGGGTCTATGCGCCGGGAAGCTATGCCGAACGCATCGCCATTCCTGAGCGCGCGCTGGTACCGATACCGGCAGCCATCGACGACCGGACGGCGGCGGCCGTCATGATGCAGGGGCTGACCGCCAGCCATTTCGCGACCGACTTCTATCCCGTGCGACAAGGCGATATCGCGCTCGTTCACGCCGCTGCCGGCGGCGTCGGTTTGCTGCTGACGCAGATCATCAAGCTGCGCGGAGGGCAGGTGATCGGCCGCGTCTCCAGCGAAGACAAAAGCAGTATCGCAAAATCCGTGGGTGCCGACCATGTGATCGTAGATACGGAAGGCAAATTCGCCGATACGGTGATGCGCATCACCGGAGGGGAGGGAGTCCATGTCGTCTATGACGGCTCCGGCCCGAAGACATTTCAAGGATCGCTCGATTCCCTGAGGCGGGCGGGGACATTCTGCTGGTTCGGGCCAGTTCTTGGCGGCCCAGGCCCCTTGGATATCATGAGCTTGCCGCGCAGCATCAAGATCGGCTACGCCACCTTCTTCGATCACGTTCATACGCCAGAGCTTCTTCTTGCCCGCTCTTCCCGCCTCTTCGAATGGATCGAGCACGGCAAGCTGCGGGTCAACATAGGCGGCGTCTATTCATTGGCGGATGCGCGCCGTGCGCATGAGGACATGGAAAGCCGCAAAACGACAGGAAAACTACTGCTCGTGCCATAAGACCAGGGGTGGCTTGGATGCCCCCATGCCTTGTCATTTAAGGCCGCGTGGCCCTACTTTCCGGGTTGGGCCACGCTAATCTTGCAGGATCTATTTAGCGATAGCGCCATCCGCCATGCCACCGCTCGCGGTGCATCCAGTAGCGGCGCCCATCCCAATAGCCGCGTCCCGGATAGAAGGCGCCATAGCGTGGGCCGGCGGGCACGACGACAACCGGCCCGCGATTGGGGCGACATGCGCCGTAAGGGCCGCGATGGAAGCCGATACCGCATCCGTCACGGGCTTCGGCCGGTGCAACGGCGGCAAAGCAAGCTGCGGCCGCCAGGGCCAATAAAGTAATCTTTCTCATGATGTAGCCTCTATTCCCAAAGAACTTAGTTGTTGTCCCTTCAGCGCTTAAACGGCGGAGATCGGTAAATCCGTCGCTGCCCATGTCCGATATTTGCATTTCTCCGTAGGGGGCCGATGTGTCGGCGCTCACCGCCGGCTCAGGATCGGATTTCCAAGGTGTGGGAGGCGAGGTTTGACTGTGATGGGCATGCCGTCGCCGGTACGGAGGTTGCTTCTTCTTTCGCGGCTACCGGCCTGCGCCGCAGGAGCGCGCGCAGGGTCATGAGGACTGTTTTATACCGCTCTCCCGGGCACAGGCGGCCATCGGAGCCATAGGTGAAGAGCAACCGGCGGCGGGCAAAAGCGTGGGCCAGCCACAAGGCGAAGGCTATTCCGACGCCCCAGCCCATCAAGGTGTCGCTCGCCCAATGGGCGCCGACCCATTGACGCGACAGGCAGATCAGTATGCCGGCCGGCATGAATATGGGACGCAGGCGCGGAAAGACGAGTGCCAACGACATCGCCATGGCGCCCGCTGTCGCGGAGTGTCCGGACGGAAAGGACGCGAAGTCCGCGTGGAAGGCGACGGGTCGAAAATAAAATGCGCCGTTCGTCTGCAGCAGCTCCGGCCGAGCCCGGCCGATGATGTTCTTGGCAAGCGAGTCGACAAGGCCGCCGCCTGCTACCGATAAGAAGACGAATGCCGCGGCGGTGGCAACAAGATCGGCGCCTGTTCGTGCCGATTTCCTCAATTTGTGGGCGGGCGCGAGGATAGCGAATATCAGCAGAGCACCGCTGAACGAAAGAACCAGGAGGCCGGTGCCGAAGCTGCTGATCCATTTCGCCGTTCCACGAAGCTGCTCCGGAAATGATTTCATCCAGACGCCCAAGGGGTAGTCGGCGGTCATCATGACCAGCAAAGACAGGGCAAGGAAGATGGAGATGATCACGATCGGACGTTCGAGAAACGCTCGATTTGCAGGGGGGGTGAGCGTCGGTGCTGCGAAGAATCGTCGAAGGCCATTGATGCAGCGTGCGCGACAGGTGTCGGTAGCCGTTGCGAGGGTTTTCTTCATGGGGTCAGAACCCTGTAGGCCCGCGCGCGGAAGTCCAGCTTGCCATCACAGGCAACACGCTTACTGATGAAACTGGCACTCATGAAGTTGCGCCTCAAACTCCGCTTTCTCACTTCGTCATCGCTACAACAGCACGCTGACAACCGCCTGAAAGGGGCGGCTATAGTGCATGACTGATGTTAGGGGCCTCGAGATTGCCTGCGCATGACACGGCGGATCGGAGCACCCGAAATCCGACGCTCGAGGGGGATTATCGGGCAATGGCGCTCAGTATCCGGGTGATCCTGCATGAAAGGTCGGCCACCGCGAGGCCGAAAGGGGCTTCGTCGTCAAGAGGGTGGCAGAGCGCGCAGCTGGCGGACGGTAAAAGAACCAGTGGAGGATTGCGTTACCGTGTTTTTTTAGCGACAATCGATGTTGCGTTCGGTGGGAGGAGCCAGATGCACGAATATTCCGCGCATGCGGACCAGGTATACGCGTCAGCGCAGTCGGCCGCGGCCAGTTCTTCGGTCGTTGCTTCCTGGCGCCGATGCATGATGATGCACCGTCTCGCGCCGGAAGAGAAACGTTTGCCGGTAAGTCTGACAGGGCAGGAATTCGCGACTGCCGTGGAGCGCTCGGAGCGACTGATCGCGGAAGCTTCCAATGAACTGGATCGCCTCTTTCTGGCTGTCGGCAAAGCTGGATGCTGCCTGCTGTTGACCGACCGGGACGGTATAGCGCTGGATCGCCGCGGCGCAGCCGGCGACGACAAGGAGTTTCGCGATCTTGGTCTCTGGACCGGCTCGGTCTGGACGGAAGCAAGTATCGGCACGAACGGCATCGGCACTGCGCTTGCCGACGAGCGGGCCGTGGCGATTTTCCGCGATCAGCACTTCTTTTGCTCCAACATCGACTTGAGTTGCACGACCGCGCCGATCCGGGATCATCGCGGTCAGTTGGCTGGCGCGCTCGACATTTCCACCCGCCGCGACGACGTCAACGATGCGACATTGGCAATCCTGTCGCAAACTGTTCGCGACGCGGCGTTGCGTATCGAACTCAATCTGTTCAGGAGCGCCTTTGCCGGCGCCCGCTTCGTCATGGTTCCGACGGATACGGCTTCCACCTCGGCGCTTCTGGCGGTCGACCGCAATGATCTCGTGCTCGGCGCGACGAAAGCCGCCCGCCTCGCATTGAAGCTGGACGATCGTCGTATCGCCGCCGGAATTCCCGCCTGCGATGTATTGAGCGAGCAGCAAGGGGAAGCGGGCGAAGACCTGCTGGAAGCCGAGCGCGCCGCCCTGCTGCGAGCCCTTTTCCGCGCCAACGGCAATGTGTCGCAGGCTGCTTTGGCGCTTGGCATGAGCCGCTCGACCCTGCATCGAAAGATGAACCGGCTCAATCTGCACTGATGCCCCCGCGATGCGCATTTGCGCGCTGCAGATGTCGCAGAGTTGCGACACTGTGCGCTGCGGCATCGCTGGGCGGTGGTTTCGCCTTGGCGCATATGGGCGCAGGTTCCTCCCATCGGGTCCATCTACCGGACCTGCCGACCAAGGGAGGATGGCATGCTACATCAGAAGATCGTCGAATCTCCGTTCAAACTGAAATATGGCAACTATATCGGCGGCGCTTGGCGCGAGCCGATCGGTGGCAGATACTTCGATAACCTCACGCCGATCACCGGCGGCAAGATCTGCGAAATTCCGCGCTCCGACGAAAAGGACATCAATGCCGCGCTCGATGCCGCCCATGCGGCAAAGGACAAATGGGGCAGGACTTCCGCCGCTGAGCGCTCCAACATCCTGATGAAGATCGCCCAGCGCATGGAAGATAAGCTGGAGGTGCTGGCGCAGGCCGAAAGCTGGGACAACGGCAAGCCGATCCGCGAAACCATGGCCGCCGACATTCCGCTTGCCATCGATCACTTCCGCTATTTCGCCTCCTGCATCCGTGCGCAGGAAGGTTCGATCGGCGAGATCGACCACGACACGGTCGCCTATCACTTCCATGAGCCTCTTGGCGTCGTCGGGCAGATCATTCCGTGGAACTTCCCGATCCTGATGGCGGCCTGGAAGCTTGCGCCGGCGCTTGCCGCGGGCAATTGCGTCGTCATCAAGCCCGCCGAACAGACGCCGGCCTCGCTGCTGGTCTGGGCCGAGGTGGTGGGCGATCTCCTGCCGCCCGGCGTTCTCAATATCGTCAACGGTTTCGGTCTGGAGGCCGGCAAGCCGCTTGCCACCAGCCCGCGCGTCGCCAAGATTGCATTCACCGGCGAGACCACGACCGGCCGGCTGATCATGCAATATGCCAGCCAGAACCTCATCCCCGTCACGCTCGAGTTGGGTGGCAAGTCGCCGAACATCTTCTTCGCCGACGTTGCGGCGGAGGACGATGATTTCTTCGACAAGGCGCTCGAAGGCTTCGCCATGTTTGCCCTCAACCAGGGCGAGGTCTGCACATGCCCGAGCCGCGCGCTCATCCAGGAATCGGTCTATGACCGCTTCATGGAGAAGGCCATCAAGCGCGTCGAAGCGATCAAGCAGGGCAATCCGCTCGATTCCGCAACGATGATCGGTGCCCAGGCCTCCAGCGAGCAGATGGAGAAGATTCTCTCCTATTTCGACATCGGCAGGCAGGAAGGTGCTGAAGTCCTGACGGGCGGAGTGCGCGCCGATCTCGGCGGGGAATTGTCGAGCGGCTACTATATCAAGCCGACCATCTTCAAGGGCCACAACAAGATGCGTGTGTTCCAGGAGGAGATCTTCGGCCCGGTCGTGTCGGTGACGACCTTCAAGGATGAGAAGGAAGCGCTCGAAATCGCCAATGATACGCTCTATGGCCTTGGCGCCGGCGTGTGGACCCGCGACGGCAACCGCGCCTATCGCTTCGGCCGCGAGATCCAGGCGGGTCGCGTCTGGACCAATTGCTACCATGCCTATCCGGCGCATGCGGCCTTCGGCGGCTACAAGCAGTCCGGTATCGGGCGCGAGACGCACAAGATGATGCTCGATCACTACCAGCAGACCAAGAATATGCTGGTGAGCTACAGCCCCAAGGCGCTCGGTTTCTTCTGAGACCTCCCAAAGAAGCCAACGAGGCTCCCAGCGGAAGCTGGGGGCTTTCGTGCATTTCAATCACCACGATGGGAGATCAACATGGATGACATAGGCACAGAGCCAAGGGTTCTGGCGACGGACAAGGCGCTCGACCTCATCCGGGAAATCCAGAAGGATCATCCCAATATCCTTTTCCATCAGTCCGGAGGCTGTTGCGATGGCTCCTCGCCCATGTGCTATCCGACGGATGACTTCATGATCGGCGACAACGACGTCAAGCTCGGCGAGATCGGCGGCGTGCCAGTCTATATCAGCGGCAGCCAGTTCGAGGCCTGGAAGCATACACAGCTCATCATCGATGTCGTGCCCGGCCGTGGCGGCATGTTTTCCCTCGACAATGGACGGGAGAAACGGTTTCTCACCCGCTCCCGCCTCTTCGGCGGCGGCGAGGCCTGCGCGCTTCCGGATATTGGTCGCCGGCCCGCCGGATAAAGCATCCTTGGGATGTTTGTAGTATTGGCCTAATACCCACGCGGCGCGGTCCTTTGCTAAAGTCGTTCCATTGGTTTTCAGGGAGGAAGACAATGCCAGCAGCAAAGATTCTGATGATCACCGGTGACTTCACCGAGGACTACGAGACCATGGTGCCGTTCCAGACGCTGCTTGCCTGCGGCTATACGGTGCACGCGGTCTGCCCGGGCAAGAATGCCGGCGAGACGGTGGCAACCGCGATCCATGATTTCGAAGGTGATCAGACCTACTCCGAAAAGCGCGGCCATAATTTTGCGCTGAACGCCACCTTCGCCAGCATCCGCGCCGAAGATTACGACGCGCTTGTCGTACCCGGCGGCCGCGCACCGGAATATCTGCGCCTGAACCCAGAAGTCATCAAGGCCGTGCAGCACTTCTTCGAGGCGGGCAAGCCCGTTGCAGCCATTTGCCACGGTGCGCAATTGCTGGCGGCGGCCGGCGTTCTCAAAGGGCGCACATGCTCGGCCTATCCCGCTTGCCGTCCCGAAGTCGAGCTTGCCGGCGGCATCTATGCCGATATCGCCATCAATGATGCCGTTGCCGATGGCAATCTCGTCACCGCGCCCGCCTGGCCGGCGCATCCGTCGTGGCTGCGCCAGTTCATGGCTGTCCTCGATGCCGGCGCCCTGTCGAAAGCCAACGCAGCCTGAGGCTGAGCGGGGAGGCATCCATGTGCGAATTGTTCATCAAGGCTGACGCCAAACTCTGGGAAAGCACGACGCGTTCTCTGCGCATAGACGGCATGGTAACCAGCGTGCGGTTGGAAAATTTCTTCTGGTCGAAACTGGAAGAAATCGCCCGGCGTGACGGCATGAATGTCGTGCAGCTGATTACCAGGCTGCATCACGAATCGATCGATGCCGGCCACGACCTCGGCAATTTCACGTCGTTCCTGCGCGTCTGCTGCGCACGCTATCTCGACCTGCAGCTCGCCGGTGACATTTCGGGCGATCTCTCCCAGCCCATTGCGGGGGTCGACGCTTCCGCTATCCTCGGCCGGGAACGCTTGAAATATCACTGATCGCGCTTGCCTCCGCCGCGCCCCATGCGGTGGAGACCGGTCTTTTTTGCCCGTCTGGCTTCCGGGGAGTTAGCGTGATCATGCCGTACGTCCGATCTGCTGGCGACCAAGCGGCTGACGAATTCGATCAGGTCCGAACACGACATGGGTATCGCCAAACCGAAGCCTTGCAGCGTATCACAGCCAAGGTCGCGCAGGACCTCGGCGTGCCGTTCGGTCTCCACGCCCTCGGCAATGGACTTGACGCCGAGCGAATGCCCCATGCTGATGATCGAGCCGACCAGTTCGCGCTGTTCTGCTGACGTGTCCAGGGTCTTGGTCAATTGACGGTCGATCTTCAATGCGCTCGGGCGCAGGCGAAGCAGGCCCATGATCGAGGCGTGGCCGGTGCCGAAGTCGTCGATCTCGATGCTGATGCCGAGCTGGCGGAGATGAGCCAGATTTTCAGCAATTTGTTCGTCCAGATCGTCGAGAAAAATCGACTCCAGCAGTTCGAACGAGAACCATCGTGCCTTCTCCGGCTGGATATCCAATAGTTGCTTGAGGTTAGGGTCGCGCAACCGCCGAGAGGAGACATTTACCGAGCATTTGGGGATGTTCAGCCCTTCCGCCTTCCAGATATCGAGATCCGAGATCGCCTTTCGATAGATGAGATGATCGATCTCGCTGACGATATTCAGGTCTTCGGCGATCGGCAGAAATTTGTCCGGTGTCAGCAGCCCGCGCGAAGGGTGCTGCCAGCGGGCCAGCGCCTCGACGCCGGCGATCGCGAGCGTCTTTGCGTCGAATTGCAGTTGGTAGAAGGGCACGAACTCGCCCCGTTCCAGGGCGATGAGAATGTCTTCCGTCGTCTGTTGTGCGTTCGCAAAGCGGCTGCGCGAATTGGCGGAATAGAACTGGTAGCGGCTGCGCCCCTGCGCCTTGGCCTGATAGAGCGCGATATCGGCGTCGAGAAGCATTTGGCCGACATCGACATTCTTCCCTCTTTCGTGGGCTATGCCGATGCTTGCGCTTGACCGGCATTCGATGCCGTTGACGACAACAGGCTGACGCATGTTCTGTATCATGCGCTCGGCGGTCACCCGCAGTTCTTCGGTCGATCCGTCGTAGCCGACGATCGCCAGAAACTCGTCACCGCCGATGCGGGCGACAAAATCGCTTTCGAGAACGCTTTCCTTCAGAAGCTTGGCGACATGCTGCAGCAACGCATCGCCGGCATGGTGTCCATATATGTCGTTGATCTGCTTGAAGCGATCGAGATCGATATGGAGAAGTGCAAGGCCGGAGCCGCTCGACTTGCACTCAGCCTCGATTTCCAGGATCATCCGATCCATGAAGCGACGGTTCGGAAGCCCCGTCAACGCGTCATGGAGAGCCACATATTCGATTTGCTTCCTGGCGGCCTCGAGCTCCTGATTGCGCGCTTCAGCGAGGGTCTTAGCCTGCGCCAAATCGCGCTGAAGGGCGAGGTCCGCGGTCACATCCCAGTTGGCGCCGATCATCTTGCGATGGCCATCGCTGTCGATGAAGGGCAATGTTCTGGTTCGGATGAAATGCTCCTTGCCGTCGTTTAAAATCACCCGGTATTCGTCCGAAAATGGAATGAGGTTGGCGACATGATGATCGACATTCCTGAAGACACGCTCCATGTCATCGGGATGAAGCATCGATTCCCACAGTCCGCCGATTTTCACGGTCTCCTGCGATTCGAGGTGATAGAGGCGGAACATGCCGTCGTCCCACTCCGCCGTTCCCCGATCAAAGTCCGCCTCGAAGACGCCGATCTTCGAGGCCTCCAGCGCCAGCTTCAGACGCCGTGACATGCGATCCAGTGATTCCTCCCAGGCTTTCCTGGCCGTGATATCATTGTCGGTGCCCAGAACCCTAAGCGGATGATTGTGCCGATCCCACTTGATGCAACTGCCGCGACATTCGATCCAGATCCAGTGCCCGAGCCGATGCCGGTAGCGATACTGGAAGATTGTGGGGTTCAGGTTCGGCTGTCGTTGCTGGTGAATGCGATCGAGCACGGTTTGCCTGTCGTCCGGATGAACGAATTCCAATAGTTCGTCCATGGTTCGAGGAACTGGGTCGTCGATGGCGAGCCCTCTGATCTGCCGCCACATGTCCGAATAGAATGTCTCCTGGCTTTCGAGATCGTGATCCCAAATAGCGGTCTTGGCAGCCACCAGGGCGAGGCTGGCGCGATTGTCCGTGCCTGGCTGTTCGCCGTCTCGGTCGTTCGCGACGCCAGCTTCCGTGAACGCAGCGGAGACGATCGCCGAGGCCAGCGTGCCATCGTGTTCGGCCATCAAAGCGACCGCGACAGGCTTGGACATGCCGCCGTCGGCGCGCAAGCGGAGCTGGACCCTTTGGCTCCGGTCTGGAGCTGCGATCGCTGCCAGGAACTGCGTTTCGAAGGCGCCGGTATCCTGTACCTCCAGGAAATCGCGGATATTGCGTCCCGCAAGCGATGATGAGGGAAGTCCTAGCAGATCGCTCAGGCCGTCACTGGCAGCCAGGATCTCGCCGTCCATGGCGAGGATAGTTGCCGAGGATCGGGCATCCGCCGACAGTTGCGAGGATACGGCACTATCCTGATCGGGTAGCCACGGTTCCCTGGAGCGAGTCAAACTCGAAGTTCCCTTTTTACAAGGCCCTTACGGCATCGCGCCGCGGAAATGAAACTATTCTAAATGCCCAGCGGCGGGCCGGCGTGGGCGACCGGGGTTTTCCATCCGTTTGCGGCCACGCAGCTCATCTACGCGGATATGAGCGCCATTTCGACGACGCTGTCGATGCGAATGGGTCGATGTCCAAGAGCAGAATGCGCCGCATAAGTCAGCAGTTTGAGCGCGACAGCTTAATAAACCCCTGCTTTCGCGTAGGGGACGCAATCGGGGGTGGATGGCGATCACGGTGCAACACGAATGTACTGATCCCATCGGCTGAACGGCTTTCGGTGGACGCAGACCCTCGATCACAATCGCCAGAAGGCTTGCAGGGCGAACCGATGCATCAAGGCTAGACGGAGCCTCGTTCCTAAAGTTTGGCGAAGGCCACACTTCGCCAGATCCAGCCGGCGTCCAATGCGGCCTTCCGCAGCGGTTTCTTGATCACTGATGTGTCGAATGCATAGTCATAGATCGCGCCGAAGGAGCCGTCCTCCCGGAAGCCATAGGACTTCCCGAAGCTCTTCTCCGCGGTTTGACCACGAAAGGCGGATGCCGCCAGCGCAATTGTCGGGATGCCTGCGCGCCACGCGACGGACCATTCCTGGTCCACGGAGCGGACTTCTCCCTTGGCCTCGTCAAAGCGCATCAGCACCTTGAAGACCCGTTCGAGGCCGGCCTTGGCAAAGAATTCGTACCATTGCGCATCGACGATTTTCCACTCCGCAACCAGGTCCACGCCCTCTGCCGCACCATCGCGAACGAGGAAGGGTGCGGAGTCATGATTGACCGAGAGCAAGGCGTCGCGAAGCGCGTCGACCGATCGGCGCGGCACACCCTTCGCCGGATACGTCTTTCCGGTAAACAACTCCCAGAACCCCATTTTCCCGTCTCTGTCTATTTGAGAAAAACCTGCACCTACTGATACATGCCATGCCCGCAGCAACAATGGCCATTCTTGGGGACATTTTCGGCCCGGGACCGCCGCGCTAAGGCATTCTTGCGTTTGTTAAACGCTCATCGATAAGCCGCGCCGCAGCGTCTGCCGCGGTCTCCATATAGCTTGGATCGCGATGAAGCAGGACGATCGTAAACGAGCCATCAAGAAGCAGCATGATTTGTCGAGCAAGCGGCAAGGCATCAGTTCCGGCTCCGGCGTCCAGGAAAATTGATGAGAGCCAGTCTTCGACATGCTTCTTGTGGGTGCGCGCCGCAACCAAGGCCGGATGGCCGGGAAGGTTGACCAGCTCGACCGACGTGCGCAGAAAGCCGCAGCCTTTCCATTTTCCATTGCGCGCAGAGCGGGCAAGCTGGCGAAAGAGGCCGGCGACTTTCGTGGCCACGTTGCCTTCCGTTTCCTCGAACCAGCGTTTGAACAAAGCAAGATTCGGCTGATCACGCGCTTCCAGATGGGCTGCGATGAGATCGTCCTTGCTTCTAAAGTGATAGTAAAGGGTGCGCTTGGTCACGCCTGCTTTCTCGGCGATCGCATCGACGCTGACGGCCCGGATGCCGTCATGATAAAACAGCTTCGCAGCGGCCTGAAGAATACGATCACGTGTCGGCGGGGGCTGGGCTTTCATTGTCAAAAGTATACCGAGTAGTGAATATACATAACGCGGCGATCATCCCATGCTGTCGGGCATGAGTGAAGAGGCAATCCATCCATCGACCATCAGCGGTCGGCCAATTTCCATCTCCTGTCGGGACGGTGTGGTCCTTGGCGGCCATCTTTGGCGCGCGGAGACGAATACCCCCGCGGGCAGCGTGATCATCAATCCGGCAACGGGCGTTCTTGCACGCTACTATCATCGCTATGCGCAGTTTCTGGCGAGGCATGGCTTCGATGTGCTGACCTTCGACTACCGCGGCATCGGCCAATCGCGTCCGCAAAGCCTCAAGGGCGTCGGCTATCGTTGGCGGGACTGGGGCGAGCAGGATTTTGACGCTGCGCTGCGGCTGATGGCCGGCTATCGGCGCGGCGGCCCGCTCATGGTGGTCGGCCATAGTATCGGCGGTTTTCTGCCGGGACTGGCCGAAAGTGCCGCGATGATCGAGAGAATGCTGACCGTGGGCGCCCAATATGCCTGGTGGGGTGATTACGCGCCGCGCCGGCGGCTGGGTCTGCTCGTCAAATGGCATGTCGCCATGCCTGCGATTACGGCCTTCTGCGGCTATTTTCCCGGTCGCCGGCTTGGTTGGCTGGAGGACCTGCCCCGCAATGTGGCGAACGAGTGGAGTTTTCGCCGGCGCCGGTTCGAATTGAACCATCCGCGAAACGAGCGGAAAGATGCGCTTTGCCGGATGGCGGCCGTCAAGGCTCCGATCCTGGCGATCGCGGTTTCGGATGACGAGCTTGGCACCGTGCCGGCGGTGCGCCGCGCGCTGACCTATTATACCGGCGCGCAACACGGGGTCGTGCTGCTGAAACCTGCCGATTTTGGCCGCGAAGCAATCGGCCATTTCGCCCTGTTTCACGATAGCCACGCGAGCGGCTTCTGGGCCGATACGCTGACGTGGCTTCGGGAAGGCCGTAATCCCTGGCCGGCATCTGTGGTGAAGACTTCCCAGTGATAGGCGTCTTGGATGCGTAGGTAGCACGCAGCCGGCTCCGCCGGTTTCTATTCGAGAACGCGCGTCAGATAGGCAGCCGTCACGCTTGGGCCGGGAATGATTGCGACGATCTTCATCTGCGCGATCGTTCGGTTGACGGCGGCCTCCAGATGATTCTCCATCATTGCGGCTGCCGCCTTCACGGCACCCCGCAGCAAGAGCTCCGCCACCAGGCGCAGCTCGGTGATGATGGCCGGGTCGCCGGGCAGGCCGAGCCGCCGCAGCAACCGTTCGGTCGCCGTCACCGGCAGCAGATTGTTGCGGATCGATTCCTTCAGCCGCTCATTCGGCGTTGCAAGAATGCAGACGTCGATGAAATCGGCATAGATGGCTTCCAGAGCCGCGAGATGATCGGCGGGCTCGTGCCGCTCCAGATCGGAAAGCCGCAGGAACAGGTCGTTCAATCGCCCACGATCGACGTGGTCGGCGCCTGCAACCAGTGCCTGGGGCTCGAGCATGCCGCGCAAGACGAAGTGATCCTTGATCATCTGCGCCGTCAGCGGCCCGGCGATCCAATGGGAAGACTGGTTCTTGCGCACGAGGCCACGTTCGCGCAGCCGGGTCAGCACATCGCGCACTACGGTGCGGCTGACATTGAAATGATCGGCCAGTTCGATCTCGATGATGCGATATTGGCCGAAGACGACGCACCCGGCCACATCCGCTTCGACCGTGTTGTAGATCCGCTCCCAGGAGGCACGACTTTGCAGCGCCTCGTCGGCATGGCGCGGAATCGTAAGCCCGAGCGTCTTGATATCAATGCGGTTCGGTTCGATGCCCTGGCCGGCGGGGCCGACGAGATAGCCGCGCCCGTTGAAGCGATGGACCAGCCCCTCGCTTTCCAGCGTCTGGAGCGCCCTTTGCACGGGCGCGCGCGAAATCTGCAGGATGTCCGCGATCGGGCCCTCGAGCAGCACGACGCCGGGCGGCAGTGTGCTGTCCTCGATATTGCCGCGCAGTACATCCTCCGCGATCTCGTAGCGCTTCTGCGCGCTGGGCCGCGCACCGTTTTCGGTCATCTGATGCAATGGACTCATGTCGTTCCGATGCCTCACTCTTACGCTTTTTGTAGCGTCAATATAGCGCAAAAATAAATGACTATTGAATACGAAATTCAACTAATACCATTCCGTAAGCCGGCGCCGATGCGCGGCGAGGGTAAGTGTGCGGGATGCAATACGCATTTTTGTGAGTTATTTCCGTAGGAAGCACTGACCTGGCTGCCTTTGCTTCGATCATATGGTGACGACACTTTGGGGCCTTTCGACGGGAGTTTCTCGCGGCTAGTGCTCTGGATGTCGGTTGAGGTTTTGATATTTGTTGCCGGGCAATCAGACTTTTGAAAAAAAGTCTATTGAATACAAAAATCATTTATGCGATGCTTTCATCATCAAGGCGCTCATCAGAAGCGCCGCAGGTGGAACTCGTTGAAACGCCAAGGAACATCTCTTTGACGCGCATGTGATCATGCGCGAAAGCAGACGGACGTCTGGTGTCCGGATCAATGCTGATCCGGCGATGGCGGCTCTTTGCCTAAAGGATGGTCCTTGCCTTGAAACTGGCAGGAAATCGGTGTCGACCGTTCTTCAGATCAAGCAAGTCACCAAGTCCTATGGCGCGGCGCCCGCGCTGGATGCGGTGGATTTTTCTCTGCCCGACGATGCCTATATTTCGCTGCTCGGACCGAGCGGGTCGGGCAAGACGACATTGCTGCGTGTCATCGCCGGTTTCGAGGAGCCGGATTCCGGCTCGATCCTCTTTCATGGCAAGCGCCTTGATGGTGTTCAGCCACGTGATCGCGGCATCGGTTTCGTTTTCCAGAACTTCGCGCTGTTTCCGCATCTGTCCGTTGCCGAAAACGTCGCTTTCGGCCTGCGCAATCGCAAGGTCGATCCGGTCACCGATCCGCGCGCCTTGGCCTCGAGGGTTCAGGACATGTTGGCGCTGGTCGGTCTCAAGGGCTTTGACGATCGCGCCGTCACGCAGATTTCCGGCGGTCAGCGCCAGCGCGTCGCCTTGGCGCGCACACTGGTGACGGAGCCGAAGATGGTGCTGCTCGACGAGCCGCTCGGCGCGCTCGACGCCAACTTGCGCGGCCGCATGCGAAGTGAGCTCAAGATTATCAGGGAGCGCTGCGGCGTGACTTTCCTGCATGTGACGGGCAGCGAATCCGAGGCCCTGGCGATGGGGGATCTCGTGCTTGTTCTCGATCGCGGCCGCATCGCGCAGGCCGCTGCCTCCGATGTCGTCTACAACAGCCCGGCCTCGGCAGCCGTCGCCCGCTATCTCAATTGCTACAATCTGTTTGCCGGTGCTGTCGTCGAGGATGCCTTCGTCGGTCCCGCCGGCCGCTTTCCGCTGAACGCGTCGCGCCGGAAGGCGCCGCAACCGGCCTATGCCATCCGCTACGACCGCGTTGCGATCCGTCCTCGCGATGCCCGGCTGTCGGACGATGAGGTCCGTATCGAGGGCGATTTCATCGCCAGCGAATATTCGGGCGCGGCGGTCAATTCCTTCTTCTCGCTCGATGGCGGGCACGTCTTCGAGGTCGAGTCCCATCTCAGCCACGCCCGGCCACCGGCCTTCGTCGAAAAGGATCGCTATGCGCTCGTCTGGAAGAAGGAGGATGCCCTTGTCTTCGGTTGATCTGAGCATCCCGAAACCTTCCCCCGGACCCGCCAAGGAGAGCGAGAGATGACCATGGTTGCGACAAGCGAGGACGCCGCAGAGGAAAGCGCAACTGTGCGCAGGGCATCGAACAAGACATTCTGGCTGCTGGCGCCGGGCATGATCTGGATGCTCGCCTTTCTGGTCCTGCCGATCCTGATGATGGTCTATGTTTCCTTCTGGACGCAGACGACCTTCAAGATCGAGCCGACGCTGACCTTGCAGAGCTGGGTCACCTTCCTGACCAGCCCCACATATCTCGGGGCTCTCTGGACGACGATCCGCATCTGGCTGCTCGTGCTGATATCGACCCTCGTCGTCGGCTATCCGGCGGCGCTCTTCGTCGGCCTGCTCGTCAAGAACAAGACGCTGCAGACCGTGCTTCTCGTCCTCTGCGTCATTCCGTTCTGGACATCGTTCCTGATCCGCGTTCTCGCCTGGCGGCCGATGCTCGGTACCGAGGGGGCGATCAACATGATCCTGATGAAGCTCGGCATCGTGCAGCAGCCCATCGAAGTGCTCTTGTTTTCGGAGCTATCCGTGATCATCGGTATGACGCAAATCTATTGCGTCTTCATGGTCGGGCCGATCGCGTTCATGATGGGCCGCATCGACGCCTCGGTCATCGAGGCTGCACAGGATCTGGGTGCCGGCTTCTGGCGCATCTTCCGCACGATCATTCTGCCGCTGTCCATGCCGGGCGTAGTGGTCGGCTCGATCTTCGTCTCCGTGATGGTTCTCGGCGAATTCGCGACGGCCGCCGCGCTGTCCGGCCGAAAGGTCAATCTGCTCGGCAATATCATCGTCACCCAGGTCGGCTCGCTGAAATGGGCTTTTGCGGCGGTCGCGGGCGTCATCCTGACCATCGTCATGGGCGCGGTCATTGCCGCATTGCTCAGGGTCGTCGACCTCAGAAAGGAGCTTTGATCATGAACGCTGGCGGCATCAAACTCGGCCTGGGTGTTTATACGGCGCTCTTTCTCATCTTCCTTTATGGGCCGCTCGCGGTCCTGGCGATCCTGTCGTTCCAGACTGGCCCGGAGGGCGGCCCGCAATTCCCGATCATCGAATGGTCAACCTATTGGTATCGTCATCTCTTCGGGTTGACGCCGCCCTCGCGCATCGCGCCCCTGCCGATCGATCAGGCGCTGATCCGTTCGCTATCCCTCGCGCTGATGACCATGATCGTCTCCACGGTGCTCGGCGTCATGTCCGCCCAGGCCTTCCGCCGCAAGTTCCGCGGCTCGGGCGTCGTCTTCTATCTGATCGTTCTCGGCATGATGGTGCCGGGCGTGCTGGTCGGTCTCGGCATGGCGCTCGTCGCCAATGCTTTCGGCATCGACCGGCATTGGTGGAGCACGGCCTTCGTCCTGCATGTCGTCTATACTTTCCCCTTCGCTTTCCTGGTCATGCTGGCGATCTTCAACAGGTTCGATCCCAGCATGGAGGAGGCGTCCTGGTCGCTTGGCGTCACCCCGGCGCGCACCTTCCGCAAGGTGACCTTCCCGCTGATCTTCCCCGGCGTGCTTTCGGCCATGCTCTTTGCCTTCACGCTGTCCTATGACGAGTTCTCGCGGACCTTGTTTGCCTCCGGCCGGGAATTGACGCTGCCGCTCGCCATCTACGGCACCTTCTCCGTCGAGGTTCATCCGAACGTCTTTGCCTTCGGTGTGCTGACGACGCTGTTTTCCTTCGCGCTTCTCGGCACCTACGCGATCCTGATGGGGCTGTCGGTTCGCCGCGCCAAGCGCATCCGCATCCAGGAGGACGCATGATGACGCATAGGGCTTCTGCAATCGTCACCGGCGCCGGCTCGGGTATTGGTCGGGCTATCGCGCTCCGGCTTGCGGCTGACGGCTATGCGGTTTTGGTCAATGATCTCTCCGGCGACCGGGCTCAGGTCGTCGCTTCGGAAATCATATCGGCAGGCGGTATGGCGACCGCGATCGCCGGCGACGTCGCCCGGCCCGAGGATGTGGCGGCGATCCATGCTGCCGCCGAGGCCTCGCACGGCGACGTCGACCTTCTCGTCAACAATGCAGGCATTGCGCATCAGGCCGCTTTCGAGGATCTCGAGCTTGAGGATTTCGACCGGATGTTTGCCGTGCACGTTCGCGGCACCTTCCTGATGACCAAGGCGGTCATGCCGGCAATGCTTCGACGCGGCGAGGGGGTGATCGTCAACGTCGCCTCGCAGCTCGGGCAGATCGGCGGCATCGAGCTCGTCCATTACTCCGGCGCCAAGGCGGCAATCATCGGCATGACAAAGGCGCTTGCCCGCGAGGTTTCCAGCTGTGGCGTGCGGGTCAATGCTGTGGCGCCGGGGCCGATCAACACGCCGCTGGTACTGGGGCTTTCCGAGGAATGGCGCGAGCGCAAGAAACGCGAGCTGCCGCTCGGCCGCTTCGGCGAGCCTGAAGAGGTGGCCGCGACCGTGGCGTTCCTGGCATCGCCGGCCGCAAGCCTCTTCGTCGGTCAGACGCTAGGGCCTAATTCCGGCGACGTGATGCTCTGAAGGAGAGAAGCAGATGGACAGTTTACAAAAGCGGGTTGTCATCATCACCGGCGCAGGCATCGGCATCGGCCAGGCGACAGCCAAGGCTTTTGCCGCGCTCGGCGATTATGTCGTCGTCACCGATATCCTCGAAAACGAGGGCGAGGCGACCGTTCGCGACATTCTCACCGCCGGCGGTTCGGCTGAATTCCACCTCTACGATGTCCGCTCGACGGACGCTGCCAACCAGCTTGTCGCCGATGTCGAAGCGCGTTTCGGCAAGATCGATGTCATCGTCGCCAATGCCGGCATCGCCCATCGCACCCCGCTCGCCAAGCTCAGCGACGACAAGTGGGACCTGACGATGGATGTCGACCTGAAGGGCATCTTCAAGCTGGTGCGTGCTGCGACGCCCGGCATGCGCACCCGTAAATCTGGAAGCATCATCGCACTCTCCTCCATCATGGGCGTCGCCTACGGATGGGACGAGCATGTCCATTATTCCGCCGCCAAGTCCGGCGTTGTTGGGCTGGTGCGAGGGCTTGCCGTCGAGCTGGCGAAAGACGGCGTCAGGGTCAACGGCATTGCCCCGGGCTATATCCGCACTGCGCAACTGCTCTCGGAAGAGAATTCACTCGGCCCTGCGGGTGCCGAGAAGGCAGCCGAATTCATCCCCATGGGCCGGCTCGGCGAGCCGGAAGATATCGCCGATGTGATCGCATTCCTCGCGTCGAAGGGCGCGAGATACATGACCGGCCAGGTTCTGGTCGTGGATGGTGGCCTCCTGGTGGGGCGGTACTGATCGCCGGCGCTCCGGCAGCGGCCGGGCGCCACGCGATACGGCAATAAAGCAGGCCCGCCAAGGGCTCAGGGAACAGCAATCAGCACAGGAGAACATGAGATGTCCAAAATGGAAATGAACAGGCGCTCTCTGTTGAAACAATCGGCCGGCATGATGGCGCTGGCGATCGGGGGCGGCACGCCACTCCTATCGTCGCGGATGGCTTACGCACAGGCAAGTGGCCTTGCCAAGGAGCAGCTGCGCACCATCGGTCTTTCCGTCACCGTTCAGGAACGAATCCTCGCCGATTTCCGCAAGGAAAGCGGCGTCGGTCAAACCTCCGGCACGGCAGCGACGTTCCCGGATGCGCAGACGAAGATCCTCTCTGGCTCCAAGGACTACGATTGCTGGGAGATCATCGGCGAACGCCTGCCGTCGATCGTGATGACCAACAATGTCGAAGCGATCCCGGCCGCCTCGCTGAAAAATTGGGCCAATATTCGTGACACCTTCACGACGCCATCCGACAAGTGGGGGCCGAAACAGCAGATCGTCGGCCAGATCTGGGCCGACGATGCCAAGACCACGCTGAACATGGTGCCGGCCGTCTATAACTACGATTCCATCGGCTACAATCCCGACGTGCTGTCGGCCGAAGAGGCCAATAGCTGGTCGGCGATCTTCGATCCGAAGTGGAAAGGCAAGTCGGGCCTCAATACCGATCCGCTGATCGCCTTCGGCCAGGCCATCATGGCCATGAACACGCTCGGGCTTTCGAGCGTCAAGAACCCGGGCAACCCGACCGCCGCCGAAATCGACGAAGCGGCGAAATTCCTCGTCTCCAAGAAGAAGGACGGGCAGTTCCGGGCGCTTTGGGGTGATTTCGGTGAGTTGGTGAACCTTATGGCATCGGGCGAGATGGTCGTCTGCGACGCCTGGCAGCCGGCGGTCATGGCCGTCAAGGCCCAGGGCAAGGCGTGCAAATATGCGGTGCCGAAGGAAGGCTATCGCGGCTGGGCGATCGGCCCTTCGATGATATCGGGCACGCCCAACAAGGAAGCCGTGATCGCCTATGCCGACTACTGGCTGTCGGGCGAGCCGGGCATCACCGTATCGGAGCAGGGCTACTACTCGCCCTCGACCAATATCCAGAAGGTCATGGCGCCGGAAAAATACGCCTTCTGGTACGAGGGCAAGCCATGGGTGGGCGCTGCAGAGCGCGGCATCAAGGAAGGCGACCTGCGCGACGGCGGCTCGCTCTCGGAGCGCGCAAAGAACGTGGCCTATTGGCACCAGTGGCCGGACGAATACGACCATCTCGTCCAGAAATGGGATGAATTCCTCAATGCCTGATCTGGGTCTGGCACAGGCTTCGGCCATCTGCCTCTTGCCCCGCGGGGAGGCCAATCCGGCCTCTCTGCCCACGCTCGGAGATCTCTCATGATTTATGACTTGGAACTCATCAATGCCGGCAAGGTCTATGACAATGGCACTCCCGCCGTCATCGACTTCAACCTTGCGATCAAAAAGGGGGAGTTCATCGCCTTTCTGGGGCCGTCGGGCTGCGGCAAGACGACGACGCTTCGCATGATTGCCGGCTTCGAGAGCATTTCCTCCGGCGACATGATGATCAAGGGCGAGCGAATGAACGATGTACGGCCGCAGAAGCGGCCGACATCGATGATCTTCCAGAACTATGCGCTGTTCCCGCATATGACCGTCCGGCGCAACGTCGGATACGGTCTCGAGGTCAAAGGCGTGGTGAAGGGCGAGCGGGATGCGCGGGTCGACCGCATCCTCGCCACGCTCGGGCTTGAGGATATTGCCGAGCGCAAGCCGGACAAGCTCTCCGGCGGCCAGCGCCAGCGCATCGCGCTTGCACGTGGATTGGTGGTCGAGCCCGACGTCTTGCTTCTCGATGAACCCCTCGGCGCCCTTGATGCCAATCTGCGCAAAGCGATCCAGAACGAGCTTAAGCTCTTGCAGAAGAGGCTCGGCGTGACCTTCGTGTTCGTCACGCATGCCCAGTCGGAGGCGCTGGCGCTGTCCGACCGGATCGTCGTGATGAACCAGGGCAGGGTGGAGCAGATCAGCCCGCCGCATCAGCTCTACACGCGCCCCGACACGCCATTCGTAGCGCAGTTCATCGGCCGCAATACCATCTTCGAAGGCGAAGTCGCCGGCGCTCAAGCCGATAATACGCTCGTCTCCACATCGTTCGGCATGCTCTCAGGTCAGGCCAACGGTGGCCTTTCCAGCAAGGTCAATATCGTTATTCCGTCGGAAGCGATCGAAGTGCATGCGGCCGAGACCTCGGCGCGAGAAAGCCTCGCCGGCGCTTTCGGCGGCAATGTCGTCGGCGCGCGCGTCGACCGCTTCGATGTCGTCGGCCATATCTCGCAGATCGGCGTCAGCCTGCCCGATGGCCGGGGTCTCGCCCTGGAAGCACATATCGACAAATACAGGCCCGGCGCCTTCCCCGTGGGGGCCGAGGTCATGCTTACCTGGGATCCGGCCGACGCGACCGTCATTCCAGCTCACTGATTATAGAAAACCTGATCAAAGGAGGTCATCCCATGGCGAAGGAAATCTTGTGCAGTTTTGGTGTCGACGTCGATGCCGTGGCCGGCTGGCTCGGCTCCTATGGCGGCGAGGATTCGCCTGACGATATCTCGCGCGGCCTGTTTGCCGGCGAAGTCGGCAGCCCGCGGCTGGTGAAACTCTTCGAGCGGTTCGGCATCAAGACCACGTGGTTCATCCCCGGCCATTCGATCGAGACCTTTCCCGAGCAGATGCAGGCGGTGGCCGATGCCGGCCATGAAATCGGCATTCACGGCTACAGCCATGAAAACCCGATCGCCATGACGCGCGAGCAGGAAACCGAGATCCTCGACAAGTGCATCGAGCTCGTGACCAAGCTTTCGGGCAAGCGTCCTACAGGTTATGTCGCGCCCTGGTGGGAATTCTCCAACGTCACCAACGAGCTGCTTCTGGAGCGCGGCATCAAGTACGATCACTCGCTGATGCACAAAGACTTCACGCCCTATTATGTGCGGGTCGGAGACAGCTGGACGAAGATCGACTATTCCCGCAAGCCCTCTGAATGGATGGTGCCGCTGAAGAGGGGCAAGGAGACCGATCTGATCGAGATCCCGGCTTCCTGGTATCTCGACGATCTGCCGCCGATGATGTTCATCAAGAAGGCTCCCAACAGCCACGGCTTCGTCAATCCGCACGATATCGAGCAGATGTGGCGCGATCAGTTCGATTGGGTCTATCGCGAAATGGACTATGCCGTCTTCCCGATCACCATCCATCCGGACGTGGCCGGCAGGCCGCAGGTGCTGATGATGCTGGAGCGGCTTTATGCGCATATGATCAAGCATCCGGGCGTGAAGTTCGTGACGATGAATGAGATCGCCGACGACTTCGCTGCCCGCTTCCCGCGCGCCAAATAGCCGGCTAGTCTCGACAGGGCGAAGCCGTTTTCGGAAGGAACGATCATCATGTGCTCACTGTGCGGTGTTCTCGGTGGCAATGAGCATTGGACCGATGCTGCGGCCCGGCCGGGCGTCTTTACGCGCAATCACGCCAGCCCGGAGCGGCGGCGTGAACGCGCCGAGCGCGTCCGTGCGGCCAACGAAATGCTCTCCGGCTTCGGCCTCGTTCTCTCCGATTGGCAGGGCGCGTCCTTCGTCCTATCCACGAGAACGGGCTCGAGCGAGATCATCGAAGACCTCGGGCATCTCTGGCCGGCGGCCGAAAGGCTCGTCGGCCGACCGTGTGATCCCCTTGATATCGTATTCATGACACGGATGGAGGCGCGGCATGATGATTGAGCCCGATGGCTTCCTGCCGGTCAATCTTCTCACCGGCTTCCTCGGCTCCGGCAAGACGACGCTGTTGAAGCGCATCCTGGCGGATGCGGCATTTGCCGATACGGCCGTGCTGATCAACGAATTCGGCGAGATCGGGCTGGACCACGATCTTGTCGAACGCGTCGATGGCGACATGGTGCTGCTGCGCTCCGGCTGTGTTTGCTGCACCGTCCGCGGCGAGCTCGCCACGGCACTCAAGGACCTCTATTCCAAACGCGAGCGCGGGCTGTTGCCGCCGTTCCGCCGCGTCATCATCGAAAGCACCGGCCTTGCCGACCCCTTTCCGGTGCTCTCCACAATCAAGGCCGATCCGGTGCTCAGGCATCATTTCCGCGCCGGCAACGTGATCACGACTGTCGATGCCGTCAACGGGCTGCGCCAGCTGGACACTTATATCGAATCCAACAGGCAGGCGGCGATCGCCGACCGACTTGTGATGACCAAGACCGATCTCGCGGCGGATTGCGACCGACAGGCACTTGAAGAGCGCCTTCGCATCCTCAATCCCGATGCCCCGCTCCTGATGGCAGCCGATCCCGATCTCGATCTGTCCTCGCTTGCGGACATGCGCGGCAGCGTCTCGCCAGATAGCTGCCTGTCGCAAAGCGGCTTTTATTGCGAGGAGCCGTTGCAGCTCGTTTCGGCAGAGGGCGTGCCCCATCAGGCGGCGATTTCCTCCGTCTCGCTCAGGGTCGACCGGCCCGTCGATTGGACCGCTTTCGGCCTTTGGCTGACCATGCTGCTCAACCGGCACGGGGAGCGCGTGCTGCGCGTGAAGGGCATCCTCAACCTCAAGGGCGAAGAGCGTCCCGTCGCGGTGCATGGGGTTCAGCATCTGGTCCACGCGCCGGTTCACATGGACACATGGCCCTCCGGCGACCGTACGTCACGTCTGGTCTTCATTCTGGATGGGATCGATGGCGCCGTGGTCAAGCGCTCCTTCGAGGCTTTCACATTGGCACGCGTGCCGCAGACGCCATCTGCCGCATCTTCTTTGGCAATGGCGGCGCAATAGGATAATCGATCCCTTCATGAACAAGCATCAACCCATGGCAAAGACCGTGTCTGCTCCAGCCCTGCATCTGGCAGGGCGGCCGCGTCTGCGCGTTCTCGGCACCGCGATCTCGCTGCTGGAGGAACTGCGGCTTCGCGCGCAGACCGATCTCGGCATCGACGTGACCTTCGACAATAACGACTTCCTGACGACGCAGTACAAGGCGGCGCGCGAGCCGGAAACCTACGACATCTACGATCAGTGCTTTCATAACCTCGATATCGTCTGGCATTGGCGCGCCATCCAGCCGATCGACACGCAGCGCATCGTCTTGTGGGACGAGATCAACGATCTGACGAAGACCGGCCATATCGGACCCAACCCGCGGCTGGGGCTCGGCGATGTGCCCGCCCGCAAGCTCTTCGTTCAGCCGAATCTCGCCTTGGGCGACACGCCTTCGCGCTTCATCTCCATGCTTCCGACCACCCATAATTTTGACAGCTTCGCCTATCGAACCGATCAGGCGCACGATGACGTCGGCATGCATTCCTGGAGCGCACTCTTTGACGAGAGATGGGCCGGGCGCGTGGCCTTGGTGGACGAGCCCGCCATCGGCATTTTCGATGCGGCGCTCGCCGCACAAGCCGCCGGCCTGATGTCTTTCGACGATATCGGCAATATGTCGGTGCAGGAGATCGATCAGCTGATCGACTTGCTGGAAGAGCGCAAGAAAGCCGGTTTCTTCCGTGACTTCTGGAAGACGGCCGAAGACGCCGCCCGGCTGATGATCGCCGGCGAGACCAGCGTTCAAAGCATGTGGTCGCCGGGTATCGGCATCCTGAATTCCAGGGGCGTGCCGGTCGAGCAGGCTGTGCCCGCCGAGGGCTATCGCGCCTGGCATGGTGGCTTATGCCTGTCGAAACATCTCAGCGGTCGCCTTCTCGATGTCGCCTACGACTATCTGAACTGGTGGATATCTGGCTGGCCGGGCGCCGTCGTCGCACGGCAGGGCTATTACATCTCAACGCCGCAACGTTCGCGTCAGTTCATGACGCCGGCGGAATGGGGATACTGGTATGACGGGGTCGCCGCGACCGAAGACCTGCCGGGACCGGATGGGCAGATCAGGATAAAGGCGGGCTCGGTGCGCAGCGGCGGGTCCTATTGGCAGCGCGCCAATTGCATTGCGGTTTGGAATACGACAATGGATGAGCACAACTATCTTGTTCGTCGCTGGATGCAGCTTGTCGGCGGCAGAGGAGAGCAGGCGTCATGACACAGACACATCTCGGCAAGTCGATCGCGCAATTGTCGGTCCTGATCCAGTCCGGCAGTCTCGATCCTGTCACGCTGGTCGAAGAGAGCCTGGACGCGATCCGTACGCACAAGGATCAGGCGATTTTTACGCGCCTGCTCGAGGAGCGTGCGCGCGAGGAAGCCACTGCATCGTCAAGGAGATTGCGGGAAGGGCGCTCACGCGGGTTGCTGGATGGTATTCCGGTGGCCTGGAAGGATCTTTTTGCTATTCGGGGCCTGCCCACGACGGCAGGATCGATCGTGCTCGCGGATGCCGCGCCGGCGCAAGAGGATGCGGATGTCGTAAAGGCGCTGAAAGCAGCCGGCATGGTCGCGATAGGCCGGGTCAATATGAGCGAGTTTGCCTTTTCCGGCCTCGGCCTCAATCCACATTATGGCACGCCGCTTAATCCACGGGCCACGGATGTCGGCCGGATACCGGGCGGGTCTTCCTCCGGTTCCGCTGTCGCCGTCGCTTCCGGGCTGGTGCCGGTGTCGATCGGCACGGATACCGGTGGTTCGGTGCGCATTCCCTCGGCCTTCAATGGCCTTGTCGGCTATAAGGCAAGTCGCGGCCGCTACAGCATGGCCGGGGTCTTTCCCCTGGCAACCAGCCTCGACTCGCTCGGCCCCCTGTGCCGCAGCGTTCAGGACGCCGTCTGGGTCGATGCGGCGATGCGTGGCCGTGCGGCACCCGACATCATCCGCGCGAATCCTGCCGGACTTTCAGTCGTCGTGCCGACCACTGTCGTCATGGACGATGCCGAGGACGGCGTGGCGGAGGCGTTCGAGGCGACGCTTGTCCGGCTGAGCGCTGCCGGCGTCAAGGTCCGGCGCGCCGCTTTCCCCGCTTTCGACAGCCTCTTTCAGGTGATGGCCGAGCATGGCCCGTTGGTGACCGCCGAGGCTTTCGCCCTGCATCATCGCCGGTTGGCCGGGCCTGAGGCTGAAGCCATGGATCGGCGTGTCGTGGCGCGCACGCGCCTAGGCGAGAAGATCACGCTGGTCGGCTATCTGGAAATACTGCAGGTGCGCGAGCAGCTGATCAAGGACGTGGCCGGCATGATCGGGCCGAATGAGTTCATCGCCTATCCGACTGTCGCCCATGTCGCGCCCGCGCTTGCGCCGCTTGAGGAGGATGACGAACTGTTCGTCAAGGTCAACTTCAAGACATTGCGCAATACCTTGATCGGCAACTTCCTCGATTGGTGCGGCGTATCGCTGCCTTGCGGCACCGGCAGCGCCGGCATGCCCGTGGGATTCTTGCTGTCCGCTCCGAAGGAACAGGACGAGCGGCTGCTGGGGGCGGCGCTGGCCCTGGAGGATATCGTCGCAAAGCTCGTCTGAGGCGAGCTTACGCTTCATGGCGACCAGCATTTGCAGCAGGGGGCGCACGCATTTTGCGCTCGGCGTTCCCCACTCATGAATCATGAATATAACTTTATGCCGATTATGCCGTCTAATCGTTAGATGCTGCCTCGCGAGCTGAGTGCCGATGACCTGGCCGAAATCCAGCGGGCTGCCGCAGAGATCGCCATTGAAGGCAAACGCTATCCCGAACAGCTGATGAAGACGACCGGCCGCTGAGCTTGAGGTTGATTTCCGAGGCCACCGCCGGCGGCCTCCTTCCAAACCTGGCTGCATAGCCTTGGGCAAAGTGCTCCTTGACCAGCCTCAGCGCGGCGCGACGGTGTAGCGCAGATAGATCACGCCGTGGTCAAGCGTTTCGCAGCTCTTGAGCGAAAGTGCCACCTTGCCCGCCAGGCCTTCTTCACCGAATTCGACGAAACTCTGGCTCGCGGCGCGTCCGTCGAGAGCGGGTGTAATGAGCAGGCTGATTTCGTCGACCAGACCTTCCGCGAGGAAGGAACCGTTGATGCCGGCGCCGCCCTCCAGCAGAAGGCGCTTGATGCCAAGCTCGCGATTGAGAGTGTCGAGCATGGCGGGAAGATCGAGCTGCGGCTGTGTGGAGACGATGTAGGAAATGCCGTCTCCCGCCAGTTCGGCAAGATGGCTGTCCGGCACGTCGCCACCAAGAAGGACGACGACGTGATCGCCGTCGATTTCATTTTTGGTGAAATGCAATTTGCCTGATGTGTCGACTGCAATCGCATAATTGGCAGCCTCCCGATTGGCGAAATGGCGGGATCGGTCGACCTTGTCGTGCTCGTGCTCGTGCGGCGGATGCGGATTGCCTTTGCTCATTTCCGCCATCGTCACGCGGCCGACCATCCAGGCGTCGCCTTCCAGTTTTTCGTGGCACGACTGGTACAGTGCCGTCCAATCCACACGGCTGCCGTCTGGGCTCTCGGTCCAGCGGCTGGGGTGCAGCCCGCCGTCAAGCGACGAGATCATATGGCAGATGACATGGGGTTTCATGATTGCGGCTTCCCAAGATAGTCCTTGTCGCTCACCTTCTCCATCCAGGTTACCGGCGAGCCGTTTTCCTTCTCGGCGATCGCGATGTGGCTCATGGCGCAATCGGGCGCCGCGCCGTGCCAATGCTTTTCACCGGGCGGGAACCAGACGATGTCGCCGGGGCGGATTTCCTCGACCGGACCGCCTTCGCGCTGGACACGTCCGAGACCGGAGACGACGAGCAGGGTCTGGCCGAAAGGATGCGTGTGCCATGCCGTGCGGGCGCCCGGCTCGAAAGTCACGGTTGCGCCACTGAGATTGCCGCGGCCGCTGAACGGCGCGTCGAGGCGAACCGTGCCGGTGAAATACTCTTCCGGTCCCTTGGCCGATGGTTGGGAACCGCTGCGTTTGATGTCCATGGCTTCGAACTCCTCGATAAAAAACTACGGCGTGATCGCCGTTATTCAAGGGACTTTAGACTTGTCGCATTGCAGGAACCATACGATATCAATGGCATAAAATTATATCAGGAGTTCATAAATGCAGCGAGAGGAGCTGGTCGACCTGAACGCCTTTGCTGTCGTGGCCGAAGAGAAGAGCTTTACGCGTGCCGCCGCCAGGCTCGGCACGTCGCAATCCTCCCTCAGCCATACGGTGCGGCGTTTGGAGGCGCGGCTGGGCGTGCGCCTGTTGACGCGCACGACCCGAAACGTGGCCCTGACCGAAGCCGGTGAGCGGCTGCTTGCCACGCTTCGGCCCGCGCTGGAAAGCATCGGCGCCGAACTCGCCTCTCTACGCGAACTGCGCGAAAAACCCGCCGGTACCATCCGCATCACCACGGCGGAGCATGCCGCCACGACTGTTCTATGGCCGGCGCTTGAAAGGCTTTTGTCGCAATATCCCGATATCCGCGTCGAGCTTAGCATCGATTCCGGTCTGCGGGATATCGTCGCCGATCGGTTCGACGCCGGGGTCCGGCTTGGGGAAGCTCTCGCCAAGGACATGATCGCGGTCAAGATCAGTCCCGACATCCGCATGGTCGTCGTCGGCTCCCCGGCCTATCTCGCCAGGCATCCTGCGCCGGAGACGCCAAGCGATCTGGCTGATCACAACTGCATCAATCTGCGTTTGCTCACTGCCGGCGGCCTCTATGCCTGGGAGCTGGAAAAGGACGGGCGCGAGGTTCGCGTCCGCGTCGACGGTCAGCTCGTCTTCAACAATGTCGGCATGATCGTGCGTGCCGTGAGAGCGGGATTGGGGCTGGGCTTTGTGATGGAAGATCATGTCGCCGCGGATGTGGCGGCTGGGCGGCTCGTGCGCGTCCTGGACGATTGGTGCACGCCGTTTTCCGGCTATCATCTCTACTATCCGAGCCGCCGGCAGCCTTCGGCGGCGTTCTCCCTGTTGGTCGACGCGTTGCGTTACCGAGGCTGATCCCGTCATCAACGAATATGACCAAACCCGGCCGCCATGACGCGGCCGGGATTTAAGGATGAGAGTCCAAGTTCGCTGCGCCGAGGCGGCCTGTCAGGCTGCTTCCGGAACCGACAGAGACGCCATGTCGATCACGAAGCGGAAGGGAATATCGGCCCGCTGCAGGGTCGCGAAGGCTTCGTTGACCTGCTCCGGACGGATGATCCGGCACTCCGGAAGAATGCCCTTGCGCGCGCAGAAATCGATCACTTCCTGCGTTTCGCGCATGCCGCCGATCGGCGAGCCCGCGACGCGACGTCGGCCCATCAGGAAAGGCAGGCCGTTTACCTCGCCCCAGGGGCCGACCTGGCCGACGATAACAAGCGTCCCGTCGACGTCGAGCAGAGGCATGTAGGCATCGAGATCGTGCTTGACCGGGACGGTATCGATGATCAGGTCGAAGACGTTGGCCGCGGCTTGCATTGCCCCGGCATTGGTCGAGATCAGGAAGTCGTCGGCGCCGATTTCGCGGGCGACCTTTTCTTTGTCGGGCGAGCGCGAGATCATTGTTACCCTTGCGCCCATCGCCGCGGCGAGTTTGACGGCCATGTGGCCGAGACCGCCCATGCCGATGACGCCGACGCGGCTATGCGGGCCGACGTTCCAGGTGCGCAGCGGCGAATAGGTGGTGATGCCGGCGCACAGGATCGGCGCGGTGCGGGACAGGTCCATGCCCTCGGGCACGGTGCAGACGAATTCTTCGCGCACCACGATATGCTTGGAGTAGCCACCCTTGGTGATCGAACCGTCGATACGGTCTGGGACGCTGTAGGTGCCGGTGTTGCCTTCGCGGCAAAACTGCTCCTCGCCGCGGCGGCACTGGTCGCAATGCTGGCAGCTGTCGACCATGCAGCCGACCGCGCCGTGATCGCCGACCTTGAACTTGGTGACGTCGCTGCCGATCGCGATGACACGGCCAACGATTTCATGACCCGGAACCAGCGGATAGAGCGTGAAGCCCCAGTCATTATGCGCCATATGGATATCCGAATGGCAGATCCCGGCATAGGTGATTTCCATCACCACGTCGTTTGCGAGCGGCGCACGTCGTTCGAAGCTGTAAGACTCGAGCGGAGCATCCGCTGAGGTGCAAGCATAGCCAATGGTCTTCATGTTTCGTCCGCCTTGTTTATCATCTACCGATAAGCGCTGCGCGCAGTTGCCATTATCGGACGAAAGACTAGCCGAGGCTAGTCGCCGCGTTAAGATGGGCAATTCCGATTGCCGTCATGTCCGCTGTTCATGAATGGCAGACACTTGCGCGTTTCGGCATCACCTTGGCATAGTTTGACGCCCGGAAAGAGGCGTGGTCTTCCGTTTCCATCCGACTCGTTGGAGGAGTCCGGCCCATTATCCGGAATCCCGAATAGTAAAATCGTGAATTGCCGTCTAATTCCTGTTTTCCCGTAACATTAGATATGTAAGGGAGGCTGAGTATTGGCTTCCAGGTGGGTCGGGGGACAAAGAATGCATCTTGATGACTATGCCGCGTTCGGCCGTTCGAGCTTGCGTGTCAGTCCGCTTGCGTTGGGAACCATGACTTTCGGCGAAGGCTTCGCTTGGCAGTCGCGCGTCAAGAAGCCCGCGGCGATCCTCGATCACTATCTCGATCTCGGCGGCAACTATCTCGATACGGGCAGGGGTGACGCAAAACCGGATGCCCAGACGGTTGTCGGCAATTACCTCGCAAGGAACTCGATCAAACGCGACCGGCTCGTCATGGCTGCCAAGTTCGGCGTCGATCAGCAGGGCGTGGGGCTGGGTCGCGAAGCCATCATAGAGGCATGCGAACAAACCTTGCGGCGGTTGCGCACGGACTATCTCGATCTTTATTGGCTTGACAATTGGGACATGCAGGCGCCCCTCGACGAGGTGTTGGCAGGATTGAATGACCTCATTCAATCGGGGAAATTGCGCTATTTCGGCATTTCCGATACGCCGGCCTGGAAAGTCGCGCACGCGCAGCTGATCGCGCAATTTCATGGCTGGGCGCCATTCGTCGGTCTGCAGATCGAATATTCGCTGGCCGCCAGGCTGTTTGAGAGCGAGCTCATTCCCATGGCACGTGGAATGGGGCTCGGCGTCGTCTCGCATTCGCCGCTGAATGGCGGGCTCATTAGCGGAAAATACACTCGCAAGAACATCGGAAACCTCATGTCCGATCGCGCATCGCCATTGGCACGGCAACCCGATGCGCAGCGTCTTGAAATCGTCGACGCTCTGCTCCGCATTGCGGCCGAGCTCGACACAACCACTGCCCGGGTGGCCCTCGCCTGGGCATTGGCGCGGCCCGGTGTATCGTCAACCATTATCGGTGTGCATACCTTGGAACAGCTCGATGATGACGTCGGCGCGCTTGATGTTCAGCTCTCACCCGAGCAGACGGCGACGCTCGATGCGCTGACAATCCCGGTCCATTCCCTCGCTCTGCCGCTATTTCTGCAAAATGCGGCGCCTTCGGCCTGCATCGATTACTCGATGATGAGCCGCAGGCTTTCGTAATTTTCCGTGCTTGCTCTTACGAGCGCATTGTAGCTTCTCTTCTCGGCTGGCCTCCCTATCTAAATTGCCAGTAGCAAGATGAGGATCCTCATGAGCGATGGGCCGCAGCCGCCGAACGTCAATCGAAACGTATTGCGCGAACTTGTCGCCGGATTGAGCGACGGCATCATCCTGATAGACCCTGAAGGCGCTATTTCCTGGGCAAACAGCGCCGCATTGCGGATGCACAGGGTGTCGACGATCGAGGAGCTGGGTGGCGATGCCGCCGGCTACCGGCAGGCCTTCACGCTGCGCTACCGCAACAATCATCTGCTTGACGAGGGCCAATATCCGATCGAGCGGCTGGTGTGCGGCGAGACGGTCGATGAGGTCACAGTCGAAATATCGCCCGCCGCCGATCTGGATCTCGTCTGGGTCCACACCGTCCGCAGCCTGATCATTGCGGATGCCGGAGTCCGCCCGGATGTGCTTGCGCTCGTCATTCGTGACGAGACGCCGCTTTTCGAGGCGGAAGAGCGTTTCGAGCGGGCCTTCAATGCCAACCCGGCACCCGGTCTGATCTGCCGTCTCGATGATCTTCGTTTCATCCGCGTCAACCAGGGTTTCGTCGAGATGACGAATTATGCCAAGGAAGACGTCATTGGAAAAACTGTCGATGAGATGGGCCTGTTTGCCAATTGCGATACGGGCGAGGATGCGTTGGCGAAGCTGGTGGAAGGCCGGCTGATCCGTCAGCGTGAAGCCCTGATCCCGCTTCCGAGTGGCGGCGATAGGCTGGTCATCATAGCGGGCGAGCCCATCGCTGTCGGCGAGGAGCCGTGCATGTTGTTCACTTTCGCCGATCTCGATGCACGGCGAAAGGCCCAGAACGCACTTCGCCAAAGCGAGGAGCGGTTCTCCAAGTCATTCAGGCTCTCGCCGGCGCCGGCGGCCATTTCTCGATTGGGCGATTTCGTCTTCACCGAAGTCAACGATGCCTTTGCCCAACTCTCGGGCTACAGCCTCCAGGAGATTATTGGAAAAACCGCAAGCGAGTTGCGCCTGTGGGATGATGTCGCAGCCCGCCGCGCCATGGAAAAGAAGCTTGTCGATAACATGCCGCTTCGCGACGAGGTTTTGCGCATGAAGCAGAAGGACGGCTCGATGGCCGACTGCCTTGTCTCTGCCGAGCGTGTCGAGATCAGCGACCAGCAATGTGTCATCTGGTCGTTGCAGGATGTCACCGAGCGCAGCCGCAGCGAAGCGGAGCTGATTGAGGCTATCGAGAGCGTGATGACCGATACATCGTGGTTCAGTCGTTCCATTGTCGATCGCCTCGCGACTTTGCGGCAGGTCTCGAACGGCAAGGGTCCCTCGGCGCAACTCCTCGATCTCAGCGAACGGGAAAGGGAAGTTCTCGCTTTGATCTGCCGCGGCCAGAGCGACGCCGAGATGAGCGAAACGCTGCACCTCTCCAGGAACACGATCCGCAACCATGTTGCGTCTCTCTACGCGAAGATCGGCGTAAACCGGCGCTCCGCTGTCGTCATATGGGCGAGGGAACGTGGCTTCACAGGCATGTCGATGCCCATGAAGACTGGAAAATCGACCTGATGCGAGGTCATTCCGCTTCGGTCTGGGCGCTGGACCGAAGAATCGGCATTGCAAGCGTCAAAAAGGCTATTTTCTACTAGTACAAATAGTAGTTCCTGCTCTGCAAGCGCATACCATGCCGCCCTACTTCATTGTTACGGCCTCGGTTGAAAACCGATGCCTCTTCTTTTGAAAAACCAAGGAGGCAAGACAATGGATAAGAACCGTGTCAAAGGTGCAGCCAAGGAAGCAAGCGGATCGATCAAGGAGGTCGCCGGAAAGCTGATCGGTAACGATCGGCTGAGGGCCGAAGGCGCTGTCGAAAAGGTCGAAGGGAAGATCCAGACCAAGTTCGGCAAGGCCAAGGACGCTGTCAGGAACGCGCTGCGCTGACAAGCGCGCCAACATCCACTCTTTCGATCTCGCCGAGGCTTTCCGATGCTCTTTCTAGCCAGGCTCTCATCGCTGACGATTTCGTCGGATAGCTGCGCGACCTGCGCGGCCATCCGCTGCTTGATTGCCTATGCCGATGGGCTGGAAGATGCGCATATCGACGTTAGCGCCGTAGAGGGCGCGATTGTTCTGTCGGGCGACGCGCCATCCGATGAGGCGCGTGAGCGGGCGCTCTCGATTGCCGGCGAATATGCCGGGCTTCGGATCATCAACCATATCGTCCTCCACACAGATCGAGGACCGCCCGGCCGGTCCGAGATCGGTGCATCGACCTCCGGGCCGCGGGCCGGGCTGACCGCGGCGCTCAAACCGCCAAAGGATAAGTCATGAAAAAGATCATCATCGCGGCAGCGGTCATTTCCGTTGCTCTTGGCTCGGTGGCTTCGGCCGCCAGCACGCATCATCCCAAAAAGCAGCCAGTGCAGGTTGCCTCCGAGCCAAAGCAGCGTCTTGGAACGCTGTCCTGCGAGGTTGCGGGCGGCGTCGGCATGATTATCGGATCCAGCAAGGACATCAGTTGCACCTTCAAGCAGCGAACAGGCAAGGTCGAACGCTACACGGGTACGATCGGCAAGCTTGGTATCGACATCGGGGTCACCCGCAAGACGTATCTCAGCTGGATCGTCGTCAATACCGCACCAACCCGCGTCGGTGAAGGCGCTTTGGCCGGCACCTATGTCGGCGCTTCCGCCGGCGCTTCCGTCGGTCTCGGTCTCGGTGCCAACGCCCTCGTCGGCGGCAACTCGAAGAATTTCGCGCTGCAGCCGCTGAGTGCCGAGGCAGGAACCGGGCTGAATGTCGCGGCCGGCGTTTCGCGCCTGCAATTGCGCCCAGCCGGCTGACCTGATGATTGGCACCGGCGACGCAATCGTGCCGATGCGTCCTCGCGCATGGCTGCTTTCGCCGTCGTATAGGCCAAACTGCCCTGCTCTGATCGGCTAAGACTGCAGGCAATGATCTCGACACTCATTGCCTGCAATCAAAGTCAGCGAAATAGGTTGCTATGCCCTTGTAAGCCAAGCCTGTCCGGGATTTGTGCAATGAGAAGACTCTCTCCCAGGAGGTATTTTGCTTATCTTGGATAGTGGAGCATGCCAAATCTATTAATATGGACATCTTAAGGTGGCGCTAGAGATGAACAATCCGGCAGCCTTTGATGTCCGAAATTCAAAAGCAACTTCATATTCCGGCACTTGACGGCTGGCGCGGACTTGCTGTCTTGCTGGTGCTCATCGGGCACTTTGGCGGTGACAGCTATCTTCCCGATCTCGGATCGGCTGGCGTTGACCTTTTCTTCGTCCTTTCAGGCCGCCTCATGGCTGAAATTCTCTTTGTAAGGAAAATGCCCCTGCGGCTTTTCTTCCTCCGTCGTTTCAGCCGGGTCTATTCCGCTTTGTTGGCCTTCGTGCTTGCAAGCGCTGTCCTCCTTTCCCAAACGCCGCTGGCACCCGGCGTCACCGGCGTCTTGTCCGCGCTCACTTTCACATTGAACTACGTCATCATCGAAAGTCGCACCTTCATACCGGTTTTTGATCATATCTGGTCATTATGCGTCGAGGAGCATAGCTATGTGTTGCTTGCCCTCATGGCCTTGCTGCTTCGCGGAGCCGCTGTTCGGTTCATCGGGCTCACCATTCTTGCATTGGGCCTTGCGGCGCTCGCTAACGGCATTGTGCAATATGACATCTATGGGCGGGATCCGTTTATCGTCTTCTGGCCAACCGACGTGGCTGCGGCGCCCATGCTGATTTCGGCGGCAGTCTTCCTGCTATTTGGTGAGCGCCTCAAAAGGCCGGCGATAAGGTGGATAATGCCGTTGGCACTTTTCGGTGGTCTGGTTGCGCGCCTGTTCGGCGATGTCGCCTGGCTGTTCTTCGGTGCAAAAACTTTGCTATTGGCGATCGCTGTTTGCGCAATCGGGGACTCTACCCGTCTTTCCCGAGCGCTGTTCAAAGGCTCCGTCATCCGGCAAATCGGGCGAATGTCCTTCTCGCTCTATTTATGGCAACAGCCGTTCCATATCGCCATGCTACAAGATCTGCTGCCGAAGCCTATCGCGTTGGTCCTGGCTATTTGCTGCGCGGCAGCCAGCTCCCATCTGGTCGAACAGCCAGCGCGCGCGCGGTTGAATGCGTGGATTGAAAGAGGCAGACGCCAGGACGCTGCTGCCGTACCGGGCTGATCTGGCGGGTACCAAAACATAACATTCCAGTCCGCTTCATGGTTTGAAGCCGTGGATGTGCCGCGAGGAAATCGATCTGCCGGGATAATTTCGAAGATAGTCACGATGCGATATTCGGACGCGACCTGAACTTGGCCGCGTCCGAGCATGCTTCTACTTCACATCAGGCGATGTCGAAGCGATCAGCGTTCATCACCTTGGTCCAGGCTGCCACGAAGTCCCGCACGAATTTCTGCTGGGCATCGCCCTGTCCGTAGACCTCGGCGATCGCGCGCAGCTGCGAGTTGGAGCCGAAGACGAGATCGACGCGGGTGCCGGTCCACTTCACGTCGCCGGTTGCGCGGTCGCGTCCTTCGAATACGTCCTTGGCATCCGAAACCGCCTTCCACTCCGTGCTCATGTCGAGCAGGTTTACGAAGAAGTCGTTGGTCAATGCCTCGGGGCGCTTGGTGAAGACGCCATGCTGGGTCTGTCCGACATTGGCGTTCAGTGCGCGCAGGCCGCCGACGAGGACGGTCATTTCAGGTGCCGTCAGCGTCAGCAACTGCGCCTTGTCGATCAGCAGCTCTTCGGAGGAAACGGTGTATACGCCCCTCTGATAGTTGCGGAACCCGTCCGCGATCGGCTCGAGAACGGCAAAGGCTTCGACATCCGTCTGTTCCTGCGATGCGTCGGTCCGGCCCGGCGTAAAGGGCACGACCACATCGTGCCCGGCCTTCTTCGCAGCCTGTTCGATGGCGACGGACCCGCCGAGGACGATCAGATCGGCGAGCGAGACCTGCTTGCCGCCGGCGTGCGCATCGTTGAACTTCTTCTGGATGCCTTCCAGCGTCTGGAGCACGGATGCAAGCTGGGCCGGCTGGTTGGCCTCCCAATCCTTTTGCGGCGCAAGGCGAATACGGGCACCGTTTGCACCGCCGCGCTTATCGGAACCGCGGAAGGTCGAAGCCGAAGCCCAAGCGGTCGAAACCAGCTGCGGGATGGTGAGGCCCGATGCAGCAATCTCGCCCTTGAGCGCGTCGATATCGTTGGCGTCGATCAGGGCATGATTAGCGGCCGGGACCGGATCCTGCCAGATGAGCTCTTCCGTCGGAACTTCCGGGCCGAGATAGCGGGCGCGCGGACCCATGTCGCGATGCGTCAGCTTGAACCAGGCGCGGGCGAAAGCGTCCGCGAATTGATCCGGGTTCTCGAAGAAGCGCCGGGAGATCTTCTCGTAGGCGGGGTCGAAGCGCAGGGCGAGGTCCGTGGTCAGCATGGCCGGGGCGTGACGCTTGGAGCTGTCGTGTGCGTCCGGCACCGAGTTGGCGCCTGCGCCATGCTTCGGGGTCCACTGGTGCGCACCGGCCGGGCTCTTCGTCAATTCCCAGTCGTAGCCGAACAGGTTCCAGAAGAAGTTGTTGCTCCACTTGGTCGGAGTTGAGGTCCAGGTCACTTCCAGACCGCTGCCAATCGCGTCGCCGCCCTTGCCGCTACGGAAGCTGCTCTTCCAGCCGAGGCCCTGTTCTTCTATGCCGGCAGCTTCCGGCTCGGGGCCGACATGAGCGGCATCACCGGCACCATGCGTCTTGCCGAAGGTATGACCGCCGGCGATGAGGGCGACGGTTTCCTCGTCGTTCATCGCCATGCGGGCAAAGGTCTCGCGGATGTCGCGGGCAGCCGCGAGCGGATCAGGGTTGCCGTTCGGGCCTTCCGGATTGACGTAGATGAGGCCCATCTGCACCGCTGCGAGCGGATTTTCGAGGTCACGGTCGCCGCTGTAGCGCTTGTCGCCGAGCCAAGTGTCTTCCGCACCCCAATAAATGTCTTCTTCCGGTTCCCAGACGTCATCGCGGCCGCCGCCGAAACCGAAGGTCTTGAAGCCCATGGATTCCAGCGCGCAGTTGCCGGTAAGGATCATGAGGTCGGCCCAGGAGATGCGGTTGCCGTATTTCTGCTTGATCGGCCAGAGCAGGCGGCGGGCCTTGTCGAGGTTGACGTTATCCGGCCAGCTGTTGAGCGGTGCGAAGCGCTGCGTGCCGGAGGAGGCGCCGCCGCGGCCGTCGCCGGTGCGGTAGGTGCCGGCGCTGTGCCAGGCCATGCGGATGAAGAGCGGGCCGTAATGGCCGAAATCGGCCGGCCACCAATCCTGCGAATCCGTCATCAGGGCGAAGAGGTCCTGCTTGAGCGCATTCAGGTCGAGCTTCTTGAATTCCTCGGCATAATTGAACGCCTTGTCCAGCGGGTTCGACAGGGAAGAGCCCTGATGGAGAATCCTAAGGTTCAGCTGGTTCGGCCACCAGTCGCGATTCGATCTGGCCGAGACGCTTGTGTTGCCGTGCGGAAACGGACATTTGCCAGCGTTTTCAACTTTTGTATCCATAATTTTCTCCCTTATGATGGCTTGAACTGCGCCGCCCGGTGGAGGTGTCGTCACCTCTTGGGCAGCAATTGGGTTTCGTGTTCGGCGCGATGACGACATGTCATGCGCATGGAATCTCTCGTTATTCTGACCTCCCGCGAAGCGGACCGTCCGGAAGCAGACCAATCCCGACGCCCAGGTTTTCGACCGACCCGGGCATCGATGAGCTCTTGCAGTCAATGCTCCCAATGTGAGCTTGGTATGACATGCGGCGACATCTCGTATTCGCCTTGCGCACTATAGCCAAGCCGTTCCATTAATTTAAGTTGGATTTCCTGATCGGTGCGATAAGGTAAAGTTATGACAAATCTCACCCTCAAGCAGCTTCGCTATTTCGAAGCCCTGGCAAAGCATGGTCACTTCGGGCGCGCGGCCGATGTCTGTGCAATCTCCCAGCCCGCCTTGTCGATGCAGATCAAGGAACTGGAGGAGCAGCTCGGCACCGACCTCTTCGAGAGGGGCGCGCGCCAGGTTCGGTTGACCAATTTTGGAGAGGCATTCGCCGTGCGCGTTCGCAATATTCTGCGCTCGGTGGACGAACTGGGGGATCTGGCGCGCGCTTCCCATAACCAGCCAGTCGGGAGGCTGCGGATCGGCGTGATCCCAACGGTCGCGCCCTATCTGCTGCCCACCATCATCGGCAATCTCACCAGCCTGTATGACGGCCTGGACATTCATGTGCGCGAGACGCTGACGTCGAAGCTGGTCGAGGAACTGGCGGAAGGCCGGCTCGACACGGCCATCGTCGCGCTGCCTGTTTCCGAACCGACCTTGACAGAGGTCGCGCTGTTTGCGGAAAACTTTGTGCTGGTGCGACCGAGCGAGGACGAAGGCAAGCCGGTGCCCAATCGGGAAGCGCTGCGCGAAATGCGCTTGCTGCTGTTGGAGGAAGGCCATTGCTTTCGCGATCAGGCCCTATCTTTCTGTAATATACAGTCGGCGCTCCCACGAGAGCTTATGGACGGCAGTTCGCTCTCGACGCTGGTGCAGATGGTCAGCGCCGGCATCGGCGTCACGTTGATACCGGAGATGGCGGTGGCGGTGGAGACACGCTCGGCATCGGTGTCGGCCGTGCGTTTCCAAAGTCCGCAACCGTCACGAACGATCGGCATGATCTGGCGCAAGACGAGCCCCTTGGCCAAGCAGCTCACGCGGATTTCCGAGGTCGTTCGCCAATCGGCCGATGCCATGCGCGAGCAGCACGATTCGATCTGGCGCGCACAGGATTTCGAGTTCGACGCTCGAAGGCAGCCATCGGCGCTTCGTAACAGCAATGGCGCCTTTGCGGCGGACAAGGCGAATGATTCTGCTCTGAAATGAGCGGCTTTATGAATGGAATTGACTGAAGTTCGATCAGGATAGAGCCGTTGTCCACAAGCGAAAGGATTTCAAACGATTAAAGTAATTTTAATCGTTTAAATTTTTTAATGCATTGATTTACAAAGAATCTCTTCCATGTCATGCCATTATCGCATGGCAATGGAGGTCGTGATGCAAGAGTTCGAAAACGTAAGAAATGAGATTCCTACGGATGTGATTGATCGTCTGGAAAGCGAATGGCGGCTGATGCAGTCTCATGACTCGCAGCTGAAGACCGGGCTGCAGACGGAGACCCCTGAGAACACGGCACCGGCCACGTCCGATAGTCTCGGATCCCTGGATAAGTGACGGGTTTCGAGGGATCGCTTTGACATGACGGTGTCCCTCTGACGGCGCCTGTTGCCGACACTTTTTCCATCATCTCGCATCTGGATATCGATCAGCCCCGACCAATGGTCAGGGCCGATCCGCTGCGAGAGTCTGGGCAGGTTCGCAATGTTGCCTAGGCGTCGAGATAGCGCTCGGTCAGTCGCGCCCACATGGCGGCGCCGACGGTGAGGCTTTCATCGGCGAAGTCATATTTGGCGCTGTGCAGGATTGCGGAATTGACGCCGTTGCCGAGGCGCAGGAAGCTGCCGGGCTTGTGTTCCAGATAGTGGGAGAAATCCTCGCTGCCGGGAATGAGGCTGCATGTGGCGACCTTGTCGGCGCCCACGAGCTCTTCTGCCACCATGCGCGCGAATTCGGTTTCCTTCTCGGAATTGACGACGACGGGATGGCCGTGGGCATAGTCGACCTCGACGCTGGCGCCATAGCCTTCGGCAACGGATTGCGCCAGCTTGCGGATTCGGGCTTCGAGGAGCTCGCGTATCTTCGGATCGAAAGAGCGGATGCTGAGCAGCATCCTGGCACTCTCGGGAATGACATTTGACGCTTCGCCGGCATGGATGGAGCCGACGGTGACGACGGCCGTCTGCGTCGGGTCGATGCTGCGGGAGACGACCGACTGCAGGCTGACGACGAGGTTGCAGGCGACTACGACCGGATCGATGGTCAGGTGCGGGCGAGAGGCATGGCCCCCCTTGCCGGTTATGGTGATCTCGGCCGTATCCGCCGCCGCCATCAGCGGTCCCGAACGTATCAGCCAGGTGCCTTCCGGCGCGCCGGGATGATTGTGCAGGCCGAAGATGGCGTCGAAAGGAAAGCGCTCGAACAGCCCGTCTTTGATCATCGCCGGAGCGCCGCTTAAGGCGCCTGCTTCCTCGGCTGGTTGGAAGATCAGGTTCACCGTCCCGTTGAAGCGGCGGGTGCGGGCGAGATATTCGGCAGCGCCCAGCAGCATGGTCGTATGGCCGTCATGGCCGCAGGCGTGCATCTTTCCCGGCGTCCTGCTGGCATAGGGGCGACCCGTCTGCTCGGTGATGGGCAGGGCGTCCATGTCGGCGCGGATGGCGATGCTCTTCTTGCCGGCCCCGGCCGTCAGCCGGGCGACGACACCATGGCCGCCGACATTGCGCGTCACCTCGTAACCCCAGGCTTCCAGTTTTTCGGCGACGAAGCAGGCGGTTTCCGCCTCCTCGAAGGAAAGCTCGGGATTGGCGTGAAAGTGCTGCCGGATGCCGATCAATTCGGCCTTCATCGGCTCGAAATCCGACAGGCGGGCGAAATCGTTGTCGAGGGTCATGGCTGTTCCAATGGTTCGCTAGAGCCGCCGTCCAGCCTCGGCGGGGCGGCTTTAAAGGGGATCGAATGCCGTCGCGCTAGATAAAGCGCGACAGGAAGCTTCTGGTGCGGGGATGCTGCGGATTGCCAATGACATCCTCCGGCTTGCCCTGCTCGACGATCTTGCCGCCATCCATGAAGACGACCCGGTCGGCAGCTTCGCGGGCAAAGCCGATCTCGTGGGTGACGACGATCATCGTCAGGCCCTGGCTGGCGAGATCGCGCATGGTTGCCAGCACTTCGCCGACGAGTTCCGGATCGAGCGCCGAGGTCGGCTCATCGAACAGCATCAGCTTCGGCTTGATCGCCAGCGCTCTTGCAATTGCCACGCGCTGCTGCTGGCCGCCGGATAGCTGTCGCGGATAGTTGTCGGCCTTGGCTGAAAGGCCGACACGGTCGAGCAGTGCCCGCGCATTGTCCGTCGCCTGCTTCCGGCTTTCGCCGTGGATGCCGACCGGTGCTTCGATGATGTTCTGCAGGGCCGTCATATGCGGATAGAGGTTGAACTTCTGGAACACCATGCCGATCTTGCGCCGCTGCAGCGCAATCGCGTGGTTGGAGAGCTGCACGAGGCGGCCCTTGTGCATGCGGTAGCCGATCTGTTCTCCATCCACTTCGATCGAACCGCGATTGATCGATTCCAGATGGTTGATGCAGCGCAGGAAGGTGGATTTGCCGGAGCCGGAAGGGCCGAGGATGACGACCACCTCGCCTGGCGCGACATCGAGGTCGATGCCCTTCAGCACTTCGAGATGCTCGAAGGACTTGTGGACATTGCGGGCGCGCACGAGCGGCGGCAGGTTGACGTTGGCGTTCATTGGCCCGCCTCCTGTGCCGGAATCAGCATCGGAGTGTCATCCTTTGCTGCTGTGGCAGTGCCGGTGCGGCGGTCGCTGCGGCTATAGTAGCGCTCGATATAGCTCTGGCCGATGTTCAGCACCGACGTGATCAGCAGGTACCAGAGGACGGCTACAAGCAGCATCGGGACGACTTCGAAGGTGCGGTTGTAGATCGACTGCACGGAATAGAGCAGGTCGGCCATGGCGATGACGCTGACGAGCGAGGTCGCCTTGATCATGCTGATGAGCTGATTGCCCGTTGGCGGCACGATGGAGCGCATCGCCTGCGGGATAATGATGCGGCGGAGCGCGCGGGCCCGGGTCATGCCGAAGGCTTCGGCCGTTTCGAACTGGCCCCTGTCGACCGAGAGAAGGCCGCCGCGGATGATCTCCGCCATATAGGCAGCTTCATTGAGCGCGAGACCGGCGATGGCCGCCGTCATCGGGCTGATGACGGAATTCGTGTCCCAGCTGACGAAGGTTGGGCCGAAGGGAATGCCGATCGACAGCGTCGGAAAAAGCGTCGAGAGATTATACCAGAAGATCAGCTGCACGAGCAGCGGCGTGCCGCGGAAGAACCAGATGAACAGGGAGGCGAGCGAGCTTGCGAGCCCATCCTTAGACAAGCGGGCGACCGCCAGCAGCAGGCCGAGGACGATGCCGAACGCCATGGCGACGACAGTCAGGCCAAGCGAGACATAAAGGCCGCTGATGACGACGGGATCGAAGAAATACTGGCCGACGACGTGCCAGCCGAAATTCTCGTTGTTGGCGACCGACCAGGCGAAATAGGCGGCGATCGCAAGCGTGACGATCCAGGCCGCAACGCGGCCCTTCGGGAACGGTTTATGGGCATTCGCTACATCCCGCTCAGCCGCATCGCCGGACGGCGATGCGATGTCTCCGGTGTTCGTGCTCATTTCGGCAACGTCCCGCCAAGATTGATACCCGGTTCCTTGATCATGTTGTTCTCAAGGCCCCATTTCTTCATGATGGCGGCATAGGTGCCATTATCAATCAGAAGCTTGACGGCATCCTTGAGAACGGGCCCGAGCGGCGAGCCCTTCGGCACCACGGCGCCCTGATAGAGGTCTTCGAAGCCGTTCTTCTGGCCGACGCCGGTCAGTTCCAGCTGGCCGTTTGCCTGCGATACGAAATAGGTGAGCGGTGCCTGCGACGAGAAGAAGGCATCGGAGCGCTTGGAGCGGACGGCGAGGATCGAGCTTGGCTGATCGGTGAAGGACTGGATCTCGATCGCGCCCTTGCCATCGGTCTTGCATTTCTCGGCCTGGGCCTGGATCACCTTTTCGGCCGATCCGCCAGCCATGACGGCGATGCGTTGGCCACAGGCGCTGTCGAGCGAGGTAATGGCCTTTGGATTGCCCTTCTGGACGGCGAAGACAACGAATTCCTGCACCCAGTCGACGAAATCATTGGCTTCCTCGCGGCTCTTGAAATCGCCGATCGGACCGAAGGCAAACTGATAGCGGCCGGAATTGATGCCTGCGAGGATGGCGGGCAGGCCGCTGACGCTCTCATGCTCGATTTTGACCCCGAGGATCTCGCCGATAGCATCGGTCAGATCGGCACTGGCGCCGGTGAGCTTGGTGCCGGTTACGATTTCATAGGGAGGGAATGAACCATTATTGACGGAGATCATCTTGCCGGAGGTCCGTAGAGCTTCCGGCAGCTTGGCATGCAGGTCCGCGTTGACCGAGAGTTTCGGCAAGCTCGCGTCCTCTGCAAAGGCGGAACCCGAGATCATCAGGCTTGCCACGGCAAGGTAGGTCATTTTCTTCAGCGACATATGTGTTCCCCTTTTTTGCTTTGCATTTTTCAGTCTCAGTCGATGGTTACGCCGCGCTCGTCCGGCTGCCGTCGACGTCGAACGGAAAGAGTTCTTCCGGCGTCATCAGTCGCGGCAGGATCCCCTGCACATGCAACTCGCCGGCGAAATCTGTGATCATCTTGCGATTGGCCGCAAAGCCGCTCGCATTCCAGCCCTCCGGCAGCTCGGCCGCCGATTTCAGCAGTTCGTCGAGCATGAAGGGCGTCGTGTCGGCATATTTCCGCCGCTTGCTCAGCCACACGCGCTGCGATTCATCGATCAACGCACTCAGCTCGCCAATCACCCAGGGATGTTCGGCGACGATTTCGGCCTTCAATCCGATCAGGTGCATACCCGGTACATAGCCCACTTCATCGAAGTAGCGACGCTCGGCGCTGCGGAAATCCGAAAGGACCTGGCGGAAAGCGGAGCCGCCGGCGAAATAGCCGTCCGGCATGAAGGGCGTGAAGATCGCGTCGAGCCCGCCTTCTTTCAGAAGGTCGACCATCGGCCTCTCGCGGGGGGCTGGCTCGATACGGCCGGGACGGCCGAAGCCATCGAGACGGTCGACGATTGGATGAGCTTCGGTGAGGCGACCGGCATACCACATGGCGTCCTCGACACCGACGCCTTCACGGCGGAGCGCTGCGCGCGTCCAGGTATTGCCCGAGTCGCGCCAGCCGGTGACGCCGATGCGCTTGCCGGCCAATTGCCCAAAGGTCGTGATCGGACTGTCCTTGGTGGTGATGACGCAGCGGTGGCGGAAACCGCGCATGATGAAATTCGGGATGCCGACGACGCTCTCGTCGCCGTCGATGCGCAATTGTGTATAGCGGCTGAAGGAGGTTTCAGCCACGTCATAGGCATCGCTCTTGCCGACATGCGAGATGAGCGTGCCGACTCGGTCGACCTTGAGATCGAGCTTGGGGGAGGAGACGTCACCCAGGACCAACGGTGTCATGTAGTCCCAGTCACGGAGGGCAAGGCGGAGAGTAAGGGGCATGGATATTCACTCACGAGAAAACTTGTTTTCCAGATGAGTAAATGTTCAATATGGGTCAATCAAATGTTATTACGTTATTGAACATTAAAAGATGGCGCGGAAATGGGCGAAAATCGGGACGCGAAGTGGTTTGCCGAAAAATTGAACGATCGGACGATTCGCGGCATTGCGATCGAAACCAGTGCGCTGATCCGCGCGGGCGCGCTGCCTGTCGGCACCAAATTGCCGCCGATCCGCGATCTGGCCTTTGCGCTCGGCATCAGTCCAGCGACGCTGTCGGAGGCCTGGAGCGAGCTCAGGCGCCAGAAGATCATCAGTGGGCGCGGTAGGAACGGCACATGGGTCAGTGGCGATCGTTTCGTCGCCAAGCCGGTGCGTCTTGCGAGCGTGGGTGACTATGGCGACGGCGCATTGAACCTGACCGCAGCCGTTCCCGATGTCCGACTGCTGCCGAAGCTGGAGGCGGCGATGGCCTATGGCGCCTCGGCCGAGAACCTCAACAGTTACGAGCGCAGCCGTATCCTGCCGGAGCTGGAGGAGGAGGTGAGGAAGGCCTGGCCCTATGAGCCCGAAGCCTTCCTGGCGACCAATGGCGGCTATAACGCCGTGTATACTTTGATCAACGCTCTCGTCATGCCCGGCGCCTCGGTCGCCATCGAAGATCCCACAGGCATGCGGCTGCTGGATATTCTGGAGGATCGTGGCGCCCGCATCATTCCGGTAAAATGCGATGAGGAAGGGCCGCTGCCGTCCTCGCTGGAGGAGGCGCTGAAGTACCGGCCGGTCGCCTTCGTCTTTCAGCCGCGCATACATTCCGTCACCGGCCAAAGTGTCAGCCCCGCGCGCATGGCAAGTCTTGCCGGCGTCCTTCGCGATAAGGACACGCTGATCGTGGAAGACGATGGTGTAGCCGATATCTCGACGGCTCCGCGTCATTCCATGGGACATCTTTTCCCCGACCGCGTCATCCATATTCTCTCATTTTCGAAAACACACGGGCCGGATCTGCGCCTTGCGGTGCTCTCGAGCTCGCGCGCGATCATCGACCAGATCCAGTCCTATCGCAGCTTTAGTTCCGGCTGGACCAGCCGTATCCTGCAGGCGGCTGCCGCCTGGCTGCTGCGGGATGCGGCGACTGAGGCGTGCCTGGACCATGCCCGCAAAACCTACCGCGAGCGCCGCGCCGGTCTGATCGATGCGCTCGGCGAGCGCGGTGTGAAAGCGTTGCACGGAGAAGGGTTGTGCGCCTGGATACCAGTCTCGTCCGAACCCTTCGCGATGGTGACGCTTGCGGCGCGGGGCATAGCCGTGCATCCGGGCGCCAAGTTCTCCATCCTGCCCAGCAGCCACTTGCGCGTTGCGACCGCCAATCTTTCAGAGCGGCGCGATGAAGTCGCCGATGCCATCGCGCTTGCCGCCGTTCACACCTGACTTTGCCAAGAGCTATTCGCCGGGCGTGCTGGCGCTTACTCCCTTGGTCTCGCTTTTCCAGGATGATGCATATTTGACGAGCAGAGTGGCAAGCTGCGCCGAGGCAAATGCTATGATGGAAATCAACGCGAGATAGAGAACAATATAGGCAAGGGGCTGCGACTGAATCGCACGGAAAACATGGCCGTAGATCTCGGTGAAGCCGCGATGGCACATATAGATCGGATAGGAGAGATAGCCGAGGAAAACGCCGATCCGCTGCAAACTGGCCGGAAGCTCAAGCATCGTGCCGGCAAGGACGATGAGCGGCGAGATCAGGATGCAGAATATCAGCGCATATTTCAGCGAAGAGGTGGGCAGGAACAAAAGAATGCAAATCGCCGCGATCGGCAGGACGGCGAAGTAGGTATTTGCTGTTCGCCCGAGCCCGGAAAGGCTTCGGAGCCTGTAGATGATCATGCCAAGGGTGAATGAGAAAAACACGCGGGCGAGGCCGCCATCAACCGAATGCCATTCCCAGCCGAGGTCAAGCGACCTGTGAACGAAGACCGAAGCGATCAGCGCCGCCAGGGAAACAGCGGCAATGGCGATAAGTGTTCGCGTTTTCAATCTGAAAAGCACGAGCGCGAATACCAGATTTGCCAGCAGCTCCCAGAACAGCGACCAGGCCGGCCCATTCAGCGGATAGAGCGGCCAGAGGTCTCCGGCCGAACGGGTCAGGAAGCTCGGCGAAGGCAGCATGAAGACGGTCGACAAGATGCTTGCGAAGAGATCGGCGCGCCCGACGCCTGCGGCCTGCCAGTGCAACAACAATTGAACAAGGCCAAAGACGCTGCCGATCAAAAAGAGCGGATAGAGGCGTATATATCGAGCCTTCATGAAGGCCAGGACGGTCATGCCACCGGCAAGCTTTTCGCCATAGGCTCTGGCGATCACAAATCCGCTGAGAACGAAGAAGAAATCGACCGCGATATAGGCTGATGGCGCATAGGGCCTGTCGAGATGGTAGACGACAACGGCGAATGCCGCCAGGCCGCGCATGGCGTCCAGGGCGGCGTATCTATGTCTTGTTGCATCAGCCGGCATTGATCGAGACCTCGTTGAGCGAAAGCGACGCGTGTGCCTTATCCGGCTGCGCGGACGCCGAAGAATTCACTTCGCAGGTTGCGATCTAGCGGGCGGACACGGGTGAGATTTCCCAGGAACTGGCGTGGATGGCGAAGCACCGATGAGTTCAGAAAATGGGTCCGGATCAGATTGGAGGACTTGCTATGAGCGCCGCTGTGTCCGACCCGGTAGATCGCGCCGCGAAAGGGGAGCGATCCCAGCGGATGACCTTGATCGGCCAGCATCTTGCCGATGCGCACATGGCTGCCGAGCATCGACTTGATGTAATCGATATCGGCGTCTTCGAAGGTTGCCGGCAGCCGGTATAGATCCGAGCGGATGATCAGCGACGTCCCGCAGAAATTGGCGAAATCGTTGTGATGCAGCAGCAGCCGACCGCCTTCGTTCCATAGATAACCGCGGTCGATCTTCCAGCCATTGGCATCGGCGTTCTTTGCGGCGAACTCGACGATGTTGGCGCTGACGAAATCATCGTCGTCGACGATCATGAAGAAGCGCGTGTCGCGGGCGGAAAGCATTCCGGCCAACACCCGGCGACCCTTGTCCAGACGGAATGCGTCGTAGACTTTTTCGCGGTCGGCGCCGTTGATATCGTGCAGCTGATTTGGCGGGAAGGTTACGCGCTCTGCCGAGAATTTCGGCGGCAGGTCAGGCAGATCGGCACCCTCATTGGCAACGATCACGGCGCGCCAGTCGCCGTTGGTTTGTCCGGAAATCGAGGCTATCGTTTGCGACAGCCTCCTCTTCAACGAAGGCCAATCGTTCGAATTGGCCTGATGACGAACCGGGATGATGAAGGTAACCAGCGTCATAAACGCGCCCTTTCTGACAATTGGTGCTGCCATGGCGGGGGTCGAAGTGGCATTTGCTGCCTTGTTTCGATCCGTTGTCCGCGACGGCAGTTATTGAGCTTTTGCGCGACGACCTTGCAGCGTCGTGCGCACCAGGAAGAGGATCCTTTCCCTGCACAGGAGGAGGATCAGAGCTGAGTAGGTGATGCCGCCGATCAGGATTTCGCAGACCAGACGCGAGGCTATGGACCAGTCGCGCATGGCCGACGATATCGCCAGTACCGCGACAAGCATGCCGAGATAGGCGGCGATCGGTCTGATGAACTGGCCGAAATATTGCGGGATGCTCAGGCCGATCAACCGGGAGACCATCCACAGCGTCGCAGGCCACAGCATCAGCACTTCGACCATCAGCGCAAAGACGATGGTGGTAACGCCATATTTATAAAGAAGAAGCACGGTCAGGATGGTGACGATGTTGCGCACTAGCTGGTAGTAGAACCACCAATCGGATTTACCCTGGCTTGTGATCAGGGATGCCTGGATCACGCCGATGCCGGCCATCAGGCCGATCACGCAGAAGAAGCGCACCGGCCAGATGGCAGCCGCCCAATGCGGGCCGAAGATCAGCGGGATGGCATCGTCGGCAACGGCTGCGAGCCCCATGAAAGCCGGAAAGGAAATCAGCGAGCAGCCGAAGGTGGCCATGAGGAAGGCTTCGCGGACCTTGTTCTGATCGTGCTGCAGGGAAGAGAGCAGGACATGGCTCACCGAGGTCAAGCCGCCGGCGACCACGTTGTTCAGCATCTCGTACAGGCGTCTGGCGAAATTATAGATACCGAGCGCTGCCGGGCTCACCAACGTGCCGATGATCAGCTGATCGAGGTTCATGGTCTGCAGGAACCGGTTGCCGGAGGCGAATATGCCGTAATGCAGCAACTCGCGCAGGCTCGAGAGCTTGATCCGGACACCGGGCAGCCATTTGGCGCCCCAGAAAGCCGCGACACAGGCTGCGGCCGGCGCCGCGATCTGGGCGATCGCAAGCGCCCAGAGGCCGAAGCCGGCGAAGATCAGCGACAGGCAGATGGTTGCGGACACGCAGGTGGCGATCGCGGTACGCGCCGCCGCCAGATGAAAGGACATCGTCCTGCCGATCAAGGCGTTGGGAACGATGATCATCATGTCGAAGAAGATCTTCAATCCGATGATCATCAGCAGGCTGACGATCTCGTCGTGGCCGACCCAATGGGCAACGGTCGGTGAGAGGAAAAACAGCGCGGCATAGAGAATGGCCGCCGAAAGGAAGGAGAGCCAGAAGACCGTGTCGAGATGGCTGCGCCGGATCGACTTCTGCTGGATCAGCGCTTCGCCGAAGGCTGTAGGCCCAAAGCCGGCGGTGAAACTGACGATGGCGAAGGCGAGCGCAACGAGACCGAAATCTTGCGGCAGAAGAAATCGCGACGTGACGACGAAGACGAGACTGTTGAGCGCCGTCGGGATCAACGTGTCCAGTGCCGACCAGAATGCACCCCTCAATGCGGCCCGCGATCGGTTTTCGCTCAGATGTTCAAAGACGATGTCATCCGCTTGGGAAGCCAGCAATCGCATACTCCACGTTTTAAATTTTCAACCGGCGCAGGCGTCTTCCGGCGTCGGCCGATCGCCGTGTCGTCATCTTTGATGGAATCGAACGGCTCACTTGAGGCTTGATCTAGGCCAGCCCTTCGATTTGTCTAGGGACGATTGTTGCATTGCAACATAGCGTTGCTGAAAAGAGTCGGCGATCGAGATAAGGGCGAGCAAACCGACCGTCTCAAGGTGGCTTCGATCGACCGCAAAGATCAGCTTGGACGGGCTTATCCATGTCCCCGCATGCGAGCCATGATCAATGGCGCAATCACTGGGCGGCGGAGCGGACCTTAGGCACTTCGTCCCATTCGATATCGGGCGCTAATTCCGCCTCGTCATGAGATTCGTCCATGACATAGAGATAGCCGTCGAGCATGTCGCAGGCGCGTTCGTTGGCGCCGATCTTTGATTCGGTCTCACTGATCGCGGTGGCAATCGCCTTAATGCGGGCGCGCAGCATGTGGCCGACAACGTCCTTGCCGGGGCGTTTTCCAAGACGGTCGAGATGAAGGTTGATCCGATTGGAATGCCGCTCCAGTTCGCTCTTGCTGAAATGCGCCTTGCGGATCTCTTCGAGAAGAGCCGCCCGCATTTTGGCAACCGGATCGAAGGTCCCGGGCTCGCGTTCGTCCAGAACCATATCGGTAATAAGCTTCTCGATGGCGACCAGCGCCTGCAGATCGACGGCATCGGTCAATTCGACATCATAGCCGGTATCGTCGAAGACTTTTCGGCGCACGGGATCCAGAAGCAGCTCATAGGCCTTCTGCAATTGCGAGAAGGTCTCGGTATCGCCGCCGGAATCGGGGTGTGCCGCCTTCGCCCGTTTGCGATAGGCCGCCTTGATCTGCTCTTCGCCCGCATCGCGCGCAACGCCGAGAATGTCGTATGGATCAGTCACTCCAACTCCTGCCGCCGCTTCGTCCTGTCCCAAGGGCAGAAGCCCTTTGCCGTTGAATTTTCCGGCAGACAAAAAGGTCCCCCATCGGGTCGTTCCTATCTGCCCACGACGTCTTTGTACCATCACAAAGGCAGAGTTTGGACAAAAACAATCACGTGTCAAAGCCGAAGTGTCTCTTCTGTGGAAATGCGGCTTCCTAGATCGTTCGATCGAAGAAGACGGTCGAGCGTGCCTGCTTCAGCCGATAGAGTTGGGCCGGGCGATTGCTGGCACGGCGCATTTCTCCTTCTATTGGCTCGATGAAATCTGCTTCCGCCATGCGTTTGCGGAAGGCCGATTTGTCGAGACTGCGGCCCAAAAGGCGCTCGTAGACGGCCTGTAATTCGCCCAATGTGAAGGCTTCCGGCAGAAGGTGGACCGGCAGCGTCGAATATTCGACCTTGCTTCGCAGCCTTGCGGTCGCCGCCCTCAGAATGGTGGCGTGGTCAAATGCAAGGGGCTCCATAACCGCGTCGCCGCTGATCGGCCGCCAGGCAACATCAGTCACGTTACCCCCGTGCCGCAAGGTGAACGCATCCGGCGAAATCAACGCCATGTAGGTTACGCTCAAGCTCCAGCCGCGCGGATCGCGCAACGCATCGCCGAAAACGCCGACTTGTTCGAGATAGGGCGCCGTGATTCCCGCTTTGTCGGCCAGGACACGCCGCGCCGCCGCTTCGAGGTCGCGGTCCTTGTCGACATGGATCCACCCGCCCGGCAGCGCCCAATCGCCGGCAAAAGGATCCGTGCCGCGACATGCCAGCAGGACCTCGAGCCCAGCAGGTACCAGGGCAAAAATGGCAAGATCGACCGAAACGATCGGCCTTTGATAAAGGTCTTCGGGGCTATTCATGCTCCCGAATATAGCGCGCCTTCATCTTAGTGTAAAGTTTCAACTAACTTAGTTGACATTTGACACTAAGTGGTGTTTCTTCGCGACGTGGCGGCTGGGAAGGCCGTCGTGTTCGCTCAGGAGGCAGTCATGTTCGGATTTCGTTTCATCAAGGCGCAGCCGACCCAGCATGTGATCCAGTATCGCGATGGTCGGCCCCAGCGGGAGGGCGCAGGGCTTTCCTTCTGGTATTTCGCGCCTTCGACGTCGCTGGTCGTGGTGCCGACGGCGAGCGTCAACGAACCGTTTATTTTTCCGGAGGTGACGTCCGACTTTCAGGAAGTGACGATCCAGGGCCAGATCACCTACCGCATTGCCGATCCGAAGCGAACAGCGGAGCTGCTTGATTTCTCGCTCAATGCCAAGGGTACCTACGGTTCGGAGGATCCGCAGAAGCTGTCGCAGCGGTTGATCGACCAGGTTCAGGTGGCGATGCGTGCCGAGGTGCAGGCCTTGACGCTGAAGGAGGCTTTGGCGGCCAGTGAATTGCTCGTCGGGCGCGTCGCCACCACGCTTCATGGTCATCCGGCGCTGCAGGCGCTCGGCCTTGAACTCCTCAGCCTGTCCATCCTGGCGGTAAAGCCGAAGCCGGAGACCGCCAAGGCTTTGGAGGCAAGCGCACGCGAAGCGCTGCTGCGCAGTGCCGACGAGGCGATTTATGCGCGTCGCAACGCCGCCGTCGAGCAGGAGCGTACGATCAAGGAGAACGAGCTCTCCACCGAGATAGCCGTCGAAAACAAGAAGCGTCAGGTCCGCGAGGCGCAGATGGATGCGGAACGTTCGGTTCAGGAGCGGCAGCTGCAGATCCGCCGCGAGGAGATGACCGGCAAGATCGCCCTGGAAGAGCAGAACAAGGCGCTTGTCGCTCTCGCCTCGACCAATGCGCGCGAAGAGGCGGATGCCAAGGCTTATGGTCTCGCCGTCATGATGAAGTCGTTCGGCGACGCCGATCCAAAGGTGCTGCAAGCCTTGGCGTCTGTCGGCATGGACCCCGGCCAGCTGATGGCGCTCGCCTTCCGCGATCTCGCCGATAATGCCGCCAAGATCGGCCAGCTCAATGTCTCGCCTGATCTCCTGCGCGAAATCATGCAGCCGCAAGCGAGGGGGTAAGCCAATGCCGACCTCGGAGTACGGGAAGTATGACGATAGAAAGATCGTGCTGATCGTGCGCGACACGCGTCTCGATGAACTGGTTGTGCGGTTCAACACCGTCCAGCAGGCGCAGTTCTATGTCGAGCATCTCGGTGCGGATTTCGGCGATTATCTGGCGGAGCAGCTGCATTACCGGGAAGCCGTGCACGAGGTCGAAGCCAGCCTGCGCGAAGTTGCCCGGGTGCAGACGCTCAATCGGCGCTATCTCGGCAATTTCATCTTCGCCGTCGATGATATCGTCGTCGTGCTGGGGCAGGACGGTCTGGTCGCCAACACGCTGAAATATCTCGACGGGCAGCATGTGCTCGGCGTCAACCCGGATCCGAAGCGCTGGGACGGCGTGCTGCTGCCGTTCCGTGTGGCGGACGTCCGCAAGGTCGTGCCGGAAGCTTTGGCGCAGCGCCGATCGCTTAAGCGTGTCAGCATGGCGAAGGCCTCGCTCAATACCGGCGAGGTCCTCTATGCCGTCAACGACCTCTTTATCGGTCCGCGCAGCCACGTTTCAGCTCGTTACGATCTCCAAATCGGCGAGAGACGCGAAAGGCAATCGTCGAGCGGCATCATCGTCTCGACCGGCATGGGCTCGACCGGATGGCTGAAGAGCCTCTACGCGGGCTGGGCGGGAGCGGCCGCCAGTTTCGGCATGGAGTTGCCGGCTGCGCTTGCCGACGCTACGTTTCCCTGGGATGCCGAGTTCCTGCATTACTTCGTGCGGGAACCCTTTCCCAGCCGGACGACGGGTGTCTCCCTGGTTTCGGGACAGATCGCCGCCGAGATTGGGATGACCGTCGTATCCGAAATGGCGGAGCACGGCGTCATCTTCAGCGACGGCATCGAGACGGATTTTCTCCCTTTCAACGCCGGAACCCTGGCGAGGATTGGTCTTGCCGAACGGCAGGGGTTGCTGGTCATCTGAACGCAAGCGGCCCGCCTCCCGGAATGGGAGACGGGCCGCTTTGTACTATCGGTTCAGGCGTCAGGCGGCCGAGAACGGTACCGCTACGAACGTCTTGTCGCCATCACGCTCGATGAGGAGCAGGACGGATTTGCGGCCATCCTTGCTTGCCTGTGCAACGGCGGTCTGCACCTCGTGGGCGTTGCGAACCGGCTGGTCGTTGACCGAGACGATGATGTCGCCGGTCTGGATGCCGGCTGCGGCGGCCGGCTTGTCCGGGTTGACGCTGGCAACGACCGCACCCTCGACGCCGTGCGGCAGGTTCAACTGCTGGCGTAGATCGGGGGTGAGGTTGGCAAGGCCGACGCCGATGCTCGGCTGGTTGGAAGGCTGAACCTTGCCATCGCCATTGTCATTGGCGGCCTGCTTGCTGTCGTCGTTGCCGCCGATGGTGACATTGACATCCATGCTCTTGCCGTTGCGCCACAGGGTGACCGAACGCTGGTCGCCCGGGGACAGATCGGCGACGAGCCGCGACAGATCCTTCGGCGTCTTGACGGTCTCGTTGCCGACGGCAGTGACGATGTCGCCGCTCTTGATGCCGGCACGGGCAGCGGGGGTTCCGTCATTGACGCTGGCGACGAGCGCACCCTGCGTCTGTGACAGGCCCATGGCGTTGGCGACATCCGAGGTTACGGGTTGGATCGCGACGCCGAGATAACCGTGATCGATCGAGCCATTCTTTTCCAACTTGGCGACGATCGTCTTGGCTTCGTCGGAAGGAATGGCGAAGCCGACGCCGACACTGCCGCCATTCGGCGAATAGATGGCGGTGTTGATGCCGACCACATTGCCTTCGCGGTCGACAAGCGGGCCGCCGGAATTGCCGTGGTTGATCGGGGCATCGATCTGGATGAAATCGTCATAGGGGCCACTGTGCAGGTCGCGACCACGGGCCGAGACGATGCCGGCGGTGACTGTTGTACCGATACCGAAGGGATTGCCGATGGCCAGGATCTGGTCACCGAGCTTCAACTTGTCGGAATCGCCCCAGGCAATGGTTGCCAGCGGCTTCGGCGCCTTGATCTTCAGGACGGCAAGGTCCGATTTGGCGTCGGCGCCCAGCAGCTTGGCCGGCAGTTCGGTGCCGTCGTCGAGCGTCACCTTGATGTCGACTGCGTTCTGGATGACGTGGTTGTTGGTGACGATGATGCCGTCAGGGCTGATGACGAAGCCGGAGCCGAGCGCCATGGCGTGCTGGTTCTGCTGTTGGTGCGGCGCCTGTTTCGGGAAGGGGACACCCTGGTTTTCGAAGAACTGGCGGAACTGCTCGTCCATCGGCGAGTCGCCACTGTCGACGCTCGTGTCCGTCGCCTTCATGGTTGTGGTGACGGTGACGACAGCGGGCTTGTCCGCGTCGACGATCGGGGCAAAGGAACCGCCGGGCGCGATGATGCCGGCAGGCTCGGCTGCGGCTGCTGGGGTTGCGGAGGTGCCGAAGGCAAAAGGCAATGCGCCCGCGCCGACAATGATGGCGGCTCCGACAATGGCGGCGGTGCGATGTTTGCGAAGAAGAGATGACATGGCAAAAGTCCCTTGCGAGATTGTTGGCGAATTGGCGTCTTGTCCATCTCCGGGACAGGCGTCGAATGGGTTCGCGTCAATTCTTTCCGGGAGCCCTTGTTTCCCGCATTTACTGTGGGGAAGCAAAGTATAAAATTGAATTGGCGCTGTCATGTAATATGATCCGCCAATTGACTTTTACAAATTAAATATTGATCATGTTATTATTGCAAAATTTTAAGATATTACATGAATTTAATGTTTGGCGGCCCGAATTTCTCCATATTCAGGGCTGTGGCGCCGGCCATCGTTTAAGCGCCTCCGCACCGACTTCCGTCAGCGCATAGATGCCGCGATCGACGCGTTCGAACCAGCCGTAGACGTTATCTCTCAGAATTTGCGGCGCCTTTGGTGCTGCGGCACGCATATCCTTCGGTTTCTGCACGCCGTTTTCGATCGCTGCGGCGCAGGCAAGGGCCTGCTGACGATAGGCAGTCATGATCGGTTTGCGCGTGCTGCCGCCAAGTGCCGGATCGCCCTTTCGCCGGCGATGTTCGTCAACAAGCCGTGATCTGCGGCGCGCATTCTTGCGCGGCATCGGCGAGACAGGGCTGACGACGATGTCGACGGTGCCGCTGTCGGACACCGCCAGCATGCCGAAGCCCAGCCGCCTGCAGAGATCGCGGAAGCGCCGGTCGCTTTCCCGGCCCTTGCCCTTCGCCGAGACCCGGGCGGCAATCCAGACTTCGTCACTGGCCGCGGCACGATCGACCGCCTGCAGGATCAGTTCGAGATTGAAAGTGAGCTTCAGCTCGCAGATGACGACGACGGGCGGCTCGCCGTCATTGAGCCCGACGAGATCGCAGCCGCCGATCTCGCCCTTTACGGCGTAGCCCGCCGTCTCGAGAAATGACTTGATCGGGAGATAGAGTTCCGTTTCCAAATCCTGCTCTCCGCTCTGGAGTGTCCTGATTCGGTTTAGCCGATTCGGTTAACCAGAAAGTCGATAAAGGCGCGGATGCGGGCCGCCAGATGCTCATGGCCGGCATAGACGGCATGGATGTTTTCGATATCCTCCGGATTGAAGTCCTCAAGCACCGTCACCAGCCGCCCGGCATCAATGTCCGGCTGCACATGAAATTGGCCGATGCGGGCAAGCCCCATTCCCTCCAGGCAGAGGCTGCGCACGGTCGGGCCGTTGTTGGCTTGAAGATTGCCCTCAACGATTTTCACAAATTGCGCGCCGGTGTGTGGATCGCGAAAAGGCCAGCCTTCGGCAGTGGGACGGAAATTGAAGGTGAGGCAATTATGATGGTCGAGTTCTTCCGGCGTCTTCGGAAGACCCTTCCGTTCGATATAGGCCGGCGATGCGACGACGACGCGGCGGCTTTCTAGAAGCTTGCGGGCCTTCAGCGAGCTATCCCGCAATAGCCCTGAGCGAATGGCGACGTCGGCGCGCTCGCCGACGATATCGATGACGTTGTCGGTGAGCGAGATGTCCAGTTCGATCTCGGGGTAGCGTCTCAGGAAATCGGGAATAAGTGGCACAAGGCAGCTTACCCCAAAGGCGACGGAGGCGCTGACCCGCAGCAATCCGCGTGGCACGGCCGCCCCGCCGGCTGCCACGATCCTCTCCGCTTCCTGAATATCCGTAAGGATCGCCTGCGCCTTTTCCAGATAGATCTCTCCCTCCGGCGTCAGTTGCAGGGAGCGGGTGGTGCGCACCAGAAGACGTGTGTTCAGCCGCTCTTCCAGCCGGGTGATGAGCTTGCTGACGGCGGACGGAGACAGGCGCAGTTTCCGCCCGGCCGCCGAGAAGTTGCGAAGGGTCGCCACCTGAACGAAGACATCCATCTCGCCGGCGCGATTGTCCACTTCTTCCTCCTGGCTTTGAATTGAATTCACAAGTGTTGCGTTTATATAGGCGATTATCGCTTGAATGTCTTGGCCCCATATTCTCTCCCGAACAAGAACCTGTGCAGCCGGAATTCTCCGGCCTGCCTTTTGGATCGGGTGATCTCATGCCTCTCGCTCTCTTCGCGTTGACGATCGCTGCCTATGCGATCGGGACAACCGAATTCGTCATCGTCGGTCTACTCCCCACTGTGGCGAACGACCTCCACATCAACCTGCCGCTTGCCGGCCTCATCGTCAGCGTCTATGCGCTCGGCGTCACCTTCGGCGCACCGATCCTGACGGCGCTCACCGGCCGCATCGAGCGCAAGCCGCTGCTGCTTGGCCTGATGGCGCTGTTCATCGTCGGCAACGGCATGGCCGCCTTGAGCCCGGGATATGCGCCGCTGCTCGTCGCGCGCGTGCTTTCCGCCTTCGCCCACGGCGTGTTCTTCTCCGTCGGCTCGACCATCGCGGCCGATCTCGTGCCGGAAAACCGCCGTGCCTCGGCAATTGCCATGATGTTCATGGGGTTGACGGTTGCGATCGTGACAGGCGTTCCCCTCGGCACCTTCATCGGCCAGACCTTCGGCTGGCGCGCCACCTTTGCCGCCGTCGCAGCTCTCGGTGTCATCGCCTTCGCCGCCATCGCGCTGCTGCTGCCGTCGAACCTGAAGAAGGCACCGGCGGCCGGCATCGGTGAGCAGATCCGCGTGCTTGCAAGCGGCCGCTTGCTGATCGTCTTCGCCATGACGGCGCTGGGCTATGGCGGCACTTTCGTTGCCTTCACGTTCCTGGCTTCCATCCTGCAGGACGTGACCGGCTTTGAAGCCTCCGCCGTCAGCCTCATCCTGGTACTCTATGGCGTCGCCATTGCCATCGGCAATGTCGTCGGCGGGCGCCTCGCCAACGGCAATCCGGTGCGCGCGCTGACCTGGCTGTTCATTGCCCAGGCTGTGGTGCTCGTCCTGTTCAGCTTCACGGCTGTCTCGCCCTGGCTTGCCATCCCGACGCTGGCCGCTCTCGGCTTCCTGTCCTTCGCCAATGTGCCTGGGCTGCAGCTCTATGTCGTCCAGCTTGCCCGGGAGGTTCGCCCTGCCGCCGTCGATGTGGCCTCTGCCCTCAATATTGCCGCCTTCAATCTCGGCATTGCCGCGGGTGCGTGGGTCGGCGGCCTGGTGGTGGAATCTTCGCTTGGCCTCGGTGCCACGCCCTGGGTCGGCGCGATCCTGGTCGTCGCTGCCTTGCTTTTCACTCTCTGGAGCGGCGCGCTCGACCGCCGCTCGGCCTCCACGGCGCAGGCCGTCTCCTCCGCTGCCTGATCAAACTTTGCAATCGAAAGGACAATCCATGCAAATCGTCAGCGCCAACGGCGCCTCCATCCCCGCTCTCGGCTTCGGCACCTTCCGTGTGCCGGGGCCTGACACCGAACGCATGGTGGCGCATGTGCTCCGCAACGGCTATCGCCACATCGACACCGCCCAGATCTACGGCAACGAGGCCGAAGTCGGCGACGGCATCCGGCACTCCGGCATCGCCCGCGCCGATCTGTTCCTGACGACGAAGGTCTGGGTCGAAAATTATCGCCACGTGGCTTTCGTCGCCTCGGTCGACGAAAGCCTGAAGAAGCTGAAGACCGATTACGTCGATCTCCTGCTTCTTCACTGGCCGAACGCTACAGTGCCGCTTGCCGAACAGATCGGCGCGCTGAACGACGTCGCCAGGGCAGGGAAGGTGCGCCATATCGGCGTCTCGAACTTCAATCGGGTGCTGATGCGCGAGGCGGCAGCGTTGAGCGAACTGCCGCTCGTCACCAATCAGGTCGAGTATCACCCCTATCTCGATCAGTCCGCTGTCATCGAGACGGCAAGAAGCCTGGGCATGTCGGTGACCGCCTACTATGCCATGGCCGACGGGAAGGTACTGTCTGACACGCCGCTGAAGGAGATCGCCAGCCGGCATGGAAAGTCGGTTGCCCAGATCGTCCTGCGCTGGATCGTGCAACAGGGTCTGGTCGTCCTATCGAAGACCGTGTCGGAAAGTCGCGCGATGGAAAATGCCGCTATCTTTGATTTTGCCCTGACGCAGGATGAAATGGCGGCAATCCACGCGCTTAGCCGCCCGGATGGCCGCATCGTCAGTCCCGACGGCCTAGCACCTGTCTGGGATGAGGCAGCTTGAATTCTAAAAATGAGGGAGCCGCGCCAGCGGCTCCCTCATGTGTTTATCGGTTCAAGCCTTGAAATCCAGCTTGACCTCGCACGCACCAACCGAAGCCGGCAAAAGCGGCTTGCGGATGCGCTGGCCGAAGTCCCGCTTGAAGCCGAAGACATTGCCGATCAGGCTCTTGGTATAGAGGCCCGGGCCGCTCGAGTAGGTGCGCCAGCCGCCATCGACAGCAATATCGCCCGCCTTGACGCGCGCCCAGTCGGACGAAGCATGATAGCGATCGTCGAAGGCGGCGTCGCTGCTGCTGAAATAGGTGTTGCGCTGGCGCAGTGACGCATGGTCGAGCCGGCCGCTGACGGCGATTGGATTGGCGAGCGCCAGGGCGGCCCATACCGCTTCGGCATCGTCATCAAGCGCCAAGGCTTCGCAGTAGCGCAGATGTGCATGCACATACATCAGCCCGATCTCACGCCCGAAGAAGGACGAGGATTCGGCGCGCCGGAACAGCGTTTCGGGTCCACCGGCATAAGTCGCCGGCTTTTCCATCAGTCTGACGCCATCCGGGAACAGCAGGTTCTCGCGAATGATCTTCATGTGGGCATGGCGCTGCTCCGGCGTGAACAGGCCGCCGATCATCGGCTGCGTCATCGCAATCAGCGAATAATGCAGGCCGGTCCGGGTATCCTGCGGGTGCAGCAGCAGTTCGACGCCATCATGGCTCGGATCGAATACGCCGTAGCCAGCGACGATGCCGTCGCGCATCAGGAGCCGGTTGAAATCGCTGCGCATGGCGGCTGCAGTCTCCTGCAGTGCCTGCGCCTCATCGCTGCGGCTGGCGAGCGTCAGGATCTTGGCATAGCGCACTAACTGCTCGTAAAGCAGCGAAACGGTCCAGCTGCTGACCATCCAGTCGCGCAGGTGCGGGTCGGCCGGCTGCAGGCTGTCGTTCCAGTCGCCATCGCCGTAGCGGATAAGGCTTGTGCCCTTCACGAAGCGGCTGCGCACGGTTTCGAGCAGCTTTTCGACGTGATCGGAAATCGTCGCACGCTCCGAGGTCAGCAGCAAGGTGTCGTCGGCACGCCACGGCACGGTTTCGGCAAGGAAAGCGATATTGCCCGTCGCCTCGATATAGTCGCACAACGCCTTCAGCGGCCAGACGACAATATCGCCATGGGCCTCGCCGGCGCGGATATTGGCGTAGGGCTCCAGCATGAACCATTGCGGCCAGTCGCCCCGATCCCGATACTGCTCGGAAAAGACGGTGCTCAGAACCTGCCGGGTTTCCTCGTCATGCTCATAGGCAAGCAGGAATTCCACCGGACCCTGGCAGACGTCACGCGTTCCCCAGGCAGCGCCGGTATATTGCTCAAGTCCATGCGGCACGCTCAAGTGCACGATCGCATCATGGGCGATCCAGGGCAGCATGACGGCCTGGGCTGTTACATCCGGATCGTCGCCTTCGATGCGTGCGTTGCGCGTCACATGGCTCCAGAACCGTTGCGCAGGCGCCAGCATCTCTTCGCTCTTCACACCCGAGGCGTAGCGCGCCGAAAAGGTCTCGCCGGCAGCCGCATCAGCCATCGAACCGGTGACGGCAAAGCGCAATTCCTGCGTGGGATGCGATTTCAGCGCGATGAACGGGCCGTTGCGGGAGTTGCCATCGTCATAGAGCAGTTCGTCGCCGCCGATGGCCTCGAAGGCATCCGGCGTCGGGGTGACGAGGTGATAGGCTGCCTGCGGGTAGCGGTCCCACAGCCACGAGGGCTGCGGGCGGAAGGAAATTCGTTTGTTCTCGGTATCGATGGCGATATCGGCGACTGCTTCATAATCGCGTTCGCCGAGTACGATATGGCCGAATACCAGGAAGCGGCAGGCGGCCCCTTCGACCGAAACGCTCCACTGCATGGCCGGATCGTCGCCGGAGGCGATTGCCGACACAGTGATGGTGCGGTGGGACAGCCGATAGATCCAGCTGGTGTCGCTCAGCCCCATCTCGAAGGCAGCGGGCACGCCGAGCAGGCGCCAACCGTCGCCGAGATCGACGAGAATGCGCAGGCCGCTCGACCGCGTCAGATTGTAGGGGTCGCGGGAGACGGAGAAGAGCTTGTGGAAGGAAGTGTTGCCGATGGTCAGCTGCGCGGCAAAGATGCCCTGCATCCAGCAGGTCGCCGCCAAGGTCTGGTCGTCGAGCAGCATGTTCTGCCCGCTGCGGATAATGGCGCCGTGACGGCGCGCCACGACACGTTCCTTTTCGCTGAGCACGACGTGCCTGTTGTGCGGCCCATCCGGCACGAAGAAGGAAATGAGCTTCCCGTCGACATGCTCCTCGAGCATGCGCTTGGGATAAAGCGCATCGATGTCGGCCTGCTCGAGGGTGTCGCTGACGGCGAAAGGCGCGTCCTGCACAAGGCTGCGGGCCGGCGGCGCAGCGACAATCGCGTCCTTGGCCAGTTCATCCCGCAATTTTGGCAGGTTATCGAGGCGCGCAAGGTCGGCATCGCTCGAGGCGGCCGGATGGTCGGCAACGAAGAGACCGAAGAAGGACGTTGTAGCTGCCGCGCCTGGTGCCAGAGAAAGCGGCTTCGACTGGATCGCCGGGCAGGCGACCTCGTGCTGTCGGCGCATGCTCGGCAGGCTGATGCCGAAGTCCGGCACCATGACGCCGTCATTGTCCTTGGACGGCACGAGGAGCTGGATCGCGTCGGTGGCAAAAGCCGCTGCACCCTCGAGGCAGCCTTGCGCCAGCCAGGGGTTGCGTTTGCCGCCCTGTTTGAGGTTCTGCCGGTTCATGACCACTGGTCCGAAGACGGCATGGTTGGCGATATGGTGATCGATATATTGCGACGCGTAGGCCTCGCTGTTCATCAGGAAGCCGCGATCGCCAAGGCCGACGTCCTGAAGGAGAACGAGATCGGCCGCGAGCGTCGTGCCGGTGGTGTTTTCGAGCGATACCCGCCAGAACCATGCGGCCTCGCTCGGGTGCAGCCGCAGGCTGACCGTGTGCTTGACGCCGGCCGTCTCGCCGCTCCAGCAAAGGCCGCTCTCGGCATGGCCGAAACGCACCGCGGCCTTCGGGCCGACGATCTCGGCCGTTTCCGGCTTGGCGCCGCCGACGCGCAGATAAAGACGGCCGATGCCGCCATAGACGGGCGATCCAAGCACCTGGTTGATCATGACGCCGCCCTGCTGGTCGGCAAAATCGATTGAAAACAGCGTGCCGTTCGGCAGCGCTGAAACCGAAAGGCCGGCACTATTGGTAAGCGTGGTAAGACCGAGTTCTTCGCGACGGGGCGTCTGAAAGCTGCGATTGAAGTCCGAGGACATAAGCTAGGTCTCGCTGATTCATGGATCGGATGGGGGTACTAGATCACAAGGCTGAGCCCGATCATAGGCGGCATTTTTGCCATTCGCGACAGCAATCTTTCGTGACAGCTGCCTGCTGGCTCACGGAAAACATATGACTCGACCCGGCAAGGGCGCCGGGTCATTCGACTGGAAACGCTGTCACTTTCATCGATGCGTCGGCGTCTCCGCGACCTGATTGGCAGTGCGCACGATGGTTGAAAGCTCGGCGTTGTCGAAGGCTTCCTTCGAAATGCCGCTGACGTGGAAAGTCCTGCTTTCCCCCGGCATCAGATTGACGAGCATATCGTCGACCTCGGCATTCGGGCTGATGCGATCGACGAACAGGCAGAGGTCGCGCAGCAGCGTCTGTGCCGTAATGGTGACTGCAACTCCATCGGCCGTCTGCACGCTCTGGATATCGAAGCGCGGCTGCGGATAATGCAGCTCCATGTCCTTCTCGAAGAACCACCACGCTTCGGCGTCACCCAAACGGGCACGCAGGAATTCCCGCCGGGGATCATCAGGCGTCGCCACGTCGCTGGGGATCGGAATGTCGGTATTCTCGAAACGGTCGCACAGAACGCGCCAGACGGAGTGGTGTGCAAGCAGCTTGCCGTTAACATCGAAACGTTCGACGGTGAAGGGCACGCGCCAGAATAGCGTCGCATCGTTCACGGCAACGGCGGCAAGGCCGTCGCCGCGCGGCTGGATGGTAAGAAGATGCGGGGCATAGCTGTGGCGCAGCGCGTACCAGAGCGGCTTTTTGCGCCCCGCGCCGTCGATCGCCGCCCAGGAGGTCACCGGCCAGCAATCGTTGAGCTGCCAGACGATCGTGCCCATGCAGGTCGGCCGGTGCGAGCGCATGTGGTCGATGCCGAAGCCAATGGCGCGCGCCTGATTGAGCTGTGTGACGAACAGCCAGTCGTCGAAATTTTCCGGATGGGGGAACCAACCATCCAAGCCTTTCAGCAGCTTGTCGTTGCCGGTGGTCGCTTTCTGATGGTGCAGGACGCCGGGGGAAGCCGGCGCGCGATCCTTCTCGCGCACGGATTGCGTCAATGTCGCGAAGGTTGAAGGTGCCTGCCATCCGAATTCGGAGCAGAAGCGCGGGATGTAGTTGCGGTAGGTCTCGTAGCCCACCTCGTTCCAGACATCCCAGATGTGCTTGCAGCCGTGCTCATCGGCATTCGGCGCGATTTCCATCGAGCCGGAATAGGGGCTTCCCGCCCAATAGGGCCGTGTCGGATCGATCTCGGCCACCAGTTTCGGCAGGAGGTCGAGATAATAGCCGGCGCCCCAGGGACGATTGCCGAGCACATCCTGCCAACCCCAGTCGAAATAGCCCCAGATATTCTCGTTATTGCCGTTCCAGATCACCAGCGAGGCATAGGGCATCAGCCGGGTGATTGCCTCGCGCGCTTCGGCTTCGATCTCGCTGTAGACGGGCTCTTCTTCGGGATAGGTGGCGCAGGCAAACAGGAAATCCTGCCAGACCATGATGCCGGCGGCGTCGCACTCCTCGTAGAAGGTATCGGTCTCGTAGATGCCGCCGCCCCAGACGCGCAGGAGGTTCATGTTGGCATCGCGGGCTTGGGCGATCCGCTCGCGATAGCGCTCCCGCGTCACGCGCGGCAGGAAGCAGTCGTCCGGAATCCAGTTGGCGCCGCGGGCAAAGACCGGTACGTCGTTGACGACGAGGGTAAAGGCCGAGCCGATCTCATCCGGCGTCGTGTCGAGCCGCACGGAGCGGAAGCCGACACGACGCTTCCAGCCGTCCAGCACCGCGCCATCGGAGCCCTGAAGCTGAAGATCGAGGTCGTAGAGCGGCTGGTCGCCGAGCCCGTGCGGCCACCAGACCTGCGGATTGTCGATGCGGCATTCGATCTGCGCGTGGGTCTCTCCCTGCGCGACGCGAACTTCCGAGCGCTTGCCGCCGACCGACAGCACCAGGGCCACGCTATCCGTACCCTTCGCGGCCCATTCGATCTCGACATGCAGGCGGGCGACGCCCTGGCCGCCTTGCAGCGTAATTTCCGGGCGGATGCTGCCGAGGCGTGCCTTCGACCAGCTCTCGATGGCGATGGGCTGCCAGATGCCCGAGGTGACGACGGTCGGACCCCAATCCCAGCCGAAATTGCAGGCCATCTTGCGGATGAGATTGCCGGGGCCGGGATAATTTGTGGGTATATCGGCGGCGCTGCCGAGCTGCTTGCGCACGGCTTCGCCATGCTCGTAGGCCGATTGGAAATCGATGATTAGTTCGTTGCGGCCGCTCTTGAGGTTGTCGCCGATGTCGAAGCGATAGCTGCGATGCATGTTGCGGGTCTCGCCGAGCACGGTGCCATTCAGTTCCAGGCGCGCCGCCGTATCGAGGCCGAGGCAGGAGAGATCGATACGCTCGGCCTCTTCGCTCTCCCAATCGAAGGCGAGGCGATAGCGCCAGGCGGCGCGGCCGATCCAGTCCTGCGAGATCTCATTGACGTCGAGATAGGGGTCGGTGATCAGCTGGGCGGCCATAAGGTCGAGATGCACGTTGCCAGGCACAGCGGCCGGGATCGTATTCGGCAGGGACGGCGCGGTGGAGGGTGCGCGAAGGCGCGAGATGGTCCAGCCGGTGTCGAGCGTCTGTCTTTTCATGTCATGGATCCGTGAAGAAATGGGCGTCTCAAACGGCGTTCGGCGCGATGAATTGCAGCCCGGCCTGCAGGTGGCGGTTCATGTGATAGGCGTAGGCGATTCGATCCCGTTTTATCAACGCCTCGATGATGTCGCTATGTTCGTCATAAGCGTTGTCGACGGCTTCGCGGGACCGCTTGCCCGCCTCCATCAGCCTTTGCAACAATGGCTGCAGAATACCATAGACTTGTGACAGCGTTTGATTGCCGGCAAAGCCGACGAGAGTGGCGTGGAACTTGAAATCCAGCGCGGCGGCCTGCGAAAGTTCCGGTGCAGCTTTCATTGAGTCGTTGATCGATCGCAGCGTTTCGATGGCGGCATCATCGATGCTTGAGAACAGAAGATCGCAGAGATTGACCTCGATCAGGCGGCGAAAACCCTGGATATCGAGGAAGCTTTCCGCCGATATGTCGATGGCGAAGGAGAACTGATCCATCAGTGCCTGTTGACGCCGGTCGGTGATGACGGCGCCGACCTTCTGGCGGCTTTCGACAATGCCGTAGGCCTTGAGGATGCGGATTGCCTCGCGGACCGTATTGCGGCTGCTGTTGAACATCGAGGCGAGCTCCGCCTCAGAGGGCAATGCATCCCCAAGGCCGAGATTGCGCTCGCGCATCAGTCGCCGCAGCGCATCGACCACCTGGTCCACTGCCGAGCCTCTATCCTCGATGTCAGCGGTCTCCACCACGATTCGTCCTCCATGGCCGGAAACATATTGTTGGTCAATAAGGACTGTCAAGCGCGGCAAAAGATGTGTTCTGAGTGGACATTTGCGAATATGGCGATATTTTGACCAACAAATGGAGGAGGTGTCGCATGGAGAGCTGTTGGCGTTGGTTTGGGCCGAAGGATCTTGTTCCGCTTCAGCATGCTCGTCAGGCCGGGGCGACGGGCATTGTCACGGCGCTGCATGAGGTCGCCTATTCACGCTCCTGGACGCCGGCTGAAATCGAAGCGCGAAAGGCCCTGGTGGAGGCGGCGGGCCTGCGCTGGAGCGTATGTGAATCGATCCCCGTGCCCAGCGCCATCAAGCTTGGCGGCGCCGGAGCCAGGGCCGCGATCGGCATCTGGAAGGACAGCCTGGTCAATCTCGCCCGGTCCGGCATCAAGACGATCTGCTATAATTTCATGCCGGTGGTCGATTGGACGCGGACGGATCTGCGCTTTGAAATGCCGACCACCGCGCTTGCGCTGCGTTTCGACATGGTGGAATTCATCGCCTATGACGTCTTCGTCCTGCGCAGGAAGAGTGCCGAGGCGGATTATGCGCCGGAGCTGGTGCAAAGCGCCGAGAAGCGGCTGAAGGGCCTTTCCGAGGAGGCGGTGCAACGGCTGGAAAACAACATCATCGCCGGGCTTCCGGGCGGTGAGGACAGCTACGGTCGCGAGGCGATCCGCTCGGCCATCGCCCTCTTCGAGGGAATGACGGCTCGGGATCTTCAATCCAATCTCGAGATGTTTCTGCAGGAGGTTGCGCCCGTTGCAGCCGAGCTTGGCGCGAGGCTCGCAATCCACCCGGACGATCCGCCCATTTCGCTTTTCGGCCTGCCACGCGTCGTTTCAACGGCGGCGGATCTGCGCCGCATCCTTGGCAGCGTCGACCATCCGGCCAACGGCTTGACGCTCTGCGTCGGATCGCTCGGGTCCCGCGCCGACAATGATGTGCTTGATATCGCGCGGGAATTTGCCCCACGCACCAATTTCGCCCATTTGCGCGATGTCGCGATCGAGGCCGACGGTTCCTTCGTCGAGGCTTCCCATCTGGAGGGGTGCAGCGACATGCACGCCATCCTGCGAACGCTTTTGGCCGAGGAGGCGCGCCGACGCGCCGAGGGTCGCGATGATCATCTGATCCCGATGCGGCCGGATCACGGGCATCTCATCGGCGACGATATCGATAAGCCGACCAACCCGGGGTACTCTTTGATCGGCCGCCTGAAGGGGCTGGCGGAACTGCATGGCGTCATTCACGCCATCGGCAAGGCTGGCCTGTAAGCATCACGCTTGTCCGCTGTTGGACTGCGTGGCCGTGAGGGTAGAAAAGCAAAGCGCGTGGTTGCATATTCGGTAGGCTTTTGCTCAAAGTTTAGGCGAGCTACCATTTTGATTTTATTTAACTTTTTAGAATATGACTTTCCAATTCTCTGGTAGTTCAACTCGAATTTGCAAGGTCGATCCGTCCATGAATTCCGTTTGGCCCGACGCCCCGAACGACGATTTTCGGTCGCTTTTCAAGACGCATCCCTCGCCAATGTGGGTCTATGATCCCAAGACGTTGAAATTCCTGATCGTCAATGACGCCGCTCGCGATCTCTATGGCTACAGCCACGCTGCCTTTTCGGTCATGACCGTGCTCGATATCCGGCCGGCGGAGGAGCGCGAGCGCATGCTCGAAGCGGTTCACCAGCGCACCGACATGGAAACGGCGCAGCGCTGGACGCATCTGAAAGTCGATGGCCAGACGTTCGAGGTTTTGACCTATGGGCGTGAAATTTACTTCGACGGCAAGGCGGCGATCCTGGCGATCGTTCAGGATCGCACCGAGGTCAACGCTGCCCGGCGACAGGTCGATGCCACGCAGTCGCTGCTCGACAGCATCGTCGACAATCTGCCAGTCGGCGTTTTCGTCAAGGATATGGCGAAGGGCGGCCGCTATATCCTGTTCAACGAGGCCTGCGGAGGCATTGTCGGGCTGCGGGCGAAGGACGTGATCGGCAGGCCGGACGAAGCTATATTTTCCGACGAGCAGACGGCGATCCTTCGCGAACAGGACAGGCTTGCCTTCGACGCGGCGACGACCGTCGGCTTCGAAGAAACTATCCACGCACGGGATGGAGTTCCGCGCATCGTGAAGACCGCCAAGCGGATACTGCCAGCGCCCAAAGGACAGGCGCCGCGCTACCTTCTCGGCATCTCGCAGGATGTCACGGAGGAGCGCAATGTCGAGGCGAAGCTTGCGCATCTTGCCATGCACGATTCCCTGACCGGCCTTCCGAATCGTGCTTTCTTTTCAGAGAGCATCGTCAAGCAGGTGGCTGCCGCGACACCGGAGAAGCCGATTGCGCTTCTCTACATCGATGTCGATCATTTCAAGGATATCAACGACAGCAAGGGCCATGCCGCCGGCGACATGCTGTTGCGCCAGGTCGCCCAGCGTCTCCTGCAGCTTGCCGAGAAGAACGATCTTGTCGCCCGCCTCGGTGGTGATGAGTTCGCCTTGGTCCTGAAGATGACGGATGCCGGGCGGGCCCAGCGCTTTGCCGACCTGCTGCTGCTATCGCTCTCCGTGCCTTTCGATCTCGATGGCGTCCGCGAGCACGTGACCTGCAGCATCGGCATCGCGATGGCGCCGGAACATGGCGGCGATGCCGACGTCTTGATGCGGGACGCCGATCTGGCGCTCTATGCGGCAAAAGGCAGTGGCCGATCGACCTATCGCTTCTATCAGACTGATATGCGGCTTGAGGCGGAGCGGCGCTATCAACTCACCCTGGAGCTTCGCGAAGCCCTGCAGAGGAACGAATTCGAGCTCTATTATCAGCCGATCATTCGGCTGGACAATGACGGGTTGTCGGGTTTCGAGGCTTTGATCCGCTGGCACCATCCCACGCGTGGGCTCATTGCGCCGGCCGAGTTCATCCCCGTTGCCGAGGAAACCGGCATGATCGTGCCGATCGGCGACTGGGTATTGCGGGAGGCCTGCCGGACCGCGAGGCAATGGCCAGGCGATCTGAAAATCGCCATCAACCTTTCCGTCTATCAGTTCCGTCATGCGAGCCTGCTCGCGACCGTCGTCTCGGTTTTGGACGAGACCGGCCTTCTCCCCGAGCGGCTGGAGATCGAGGTTACCGAATCCGTCCTGCTTTCTGAAGTCGAGCAAAGCCTGTCGCTGCTGCGCGCCCTGAAGGAACTCGGCATCCGCATCGCCATTGACGATTTCGGCACCGGCTACTCATCGCTCAGCTACCTGCGCTCCTTCTCTTTCGACAAGATCAAGCTCGACCGCAGCTTCGTCGCCGGCATGGAGACCGATCCCGGCAATCTGGCGATCGTGCGTGCCGTCGTCGGCATTGCCTCGGGCTTCAATGCCGTGACGCTGGCGGAAGGCATCGAGACCGAGGAGCAGTTGGCGAAATTGCGCGCCGAGGGCTATAGCGAAGTACAGGGCTTCCTGCTCGGCCGGCCGATGCGGCGCGAGGAGGCGGAGGCACGCATCTTCAGCGAGATCTATCCCGCCAAGGCGCTTCGCGCCCGAAAGCCGGCGCATGGGTGATCCTCGGACAGGATGCCCCGTGCTTCCGAAAAGATAATTTAAAAGATCGAACTCCTTTTGTCGGGAAGTCTTTTCGGTCGACGTCCTTGGGGCGGCCCACCGCAAGGGCGTGACATGCAAACCCGTTCGCAAGGAGACGAACATGACCGATACAGCAGAACAGACGCAATCCTCGCAGCCCCGCGTGCCGGTTCACGGCGGCGTCGTGGCCTATCTGACGGTGGATGGCGCTGTAAAGGCAGCCGATTTCTACAAGCGTGCCTTCGGTGCCGAAGAAGCCTTCATGTTCCCGGTCGACGAGAAGGGCCGGACGATGCACATCCATCTCTACATCAACGGCAGCTCGGTCATGCTCGGCGATGCCTTTCCCGAGTATGGCCACGCACTGGAAAAGCCGCAGTCGTTCGTGATGCAGCTGGTCGTCGAGGACTTCGATGCCTGGTGGAAGCGTGCTGTCGATGCAGGCTTGGAGGTCATCATCGAGCCGCAGGTGATGTTCTGGGGTGATCGCTGGGGTCAGCTCCGCGATCCCTTCGGCGTCACCTGGGCCATGAATGCGCCCGTCAACGAGTGATATCTGCCAACCCTCGGCGCGGACGATGCGCGCCGAGGGCATGTTTCATTGACTGCAAGCTTCAATCCGCGAGCAAGGCTCGCGTCAGTGGATGAGAGACATCGGTGAGGCCGTCGAGTACCGTATAGTGATTCCGATCGGGCTCGATTACCACTTCCGTTGCAGCGCCAAGCCCGGTCCAGATATTGGCAAGCAGCGCATTCTGACGCACGAATTCGGCACGCTCCGCACCGCCGACCCAGCACGTGAGGCGGATATTGCTTAAGGGTTCCAGGAGCGCGGGGCTCTCGCTTTGTGCCTCCGCCATATCGATGCGAAGCTGCGCGTTCATGCTCCGCTTCATGATCGGGCGCAGATCATGCAGGCCGGAAATCGCGAGGACATGGCGGATGCGTTTGAGGATCGTCTCGTCCAGCGGCGATGTCGTCGTCATCATGCGGGCCACGAGCTGACCGCCGGCCGAATGTCCCGTCAGGATCACGGGGCCATCGATGATGCCTGCCGCCGTTGTGATCGCCGCTGCGACTTCCCTGCCGATCCCGCCAATGTGGATTGCAGGGCAGAGCGTGTAGGACGGGATGGCGACTGCGTAGCCTGCAGCAATCGGACCTGCTGCCAGATGCGACCAGTAGCTTTTGTCCAGTTGCAGCCAGTAGCCGCCATGAACGAAGACGACCAATCCCTTCGGATGTCCTTCGGGCAGGAAGAGATCGAAGCGATTGCGCTCGGCGGGACCGTAGACGAGGTCTAGTCTGGCACCTCCGGCTGTTGCCAGGTTGTCACGGAAGGATCGAGCGGGCTCGACCCATGCATCCGGCCACCGATCGCCGTCGACGATGTAGGCGCCGTTGGTATAGGCACTATCCCAATCGGTGACCTTGAAATAGCTCATCTATGGCTCCTCCGTTCCGGCGATCGGCAACAATGGATCAGGTTACAGCCGAGCGCACGGCAAAGCGTGCATCCTGCCAGGATCCGCTGCTCAGAATCTCTTCCAGCACCGAAGCTGCCAGCCACACATCGCGATAGCTGACATAAAGCGGCGTGAAACCGAAGCGCAGCGTTGATGGCGCGCGGAAATCGCCGATGACGCCACGCTCGATCAGCGCCTGCATGACCTCATAGCCATTGCCGTGGGTGAAGGAGACCTGGCTGCCACGCCTTTCGCTGTCGCGCGTGGTGTCTAATACGACGCCATATCGGCCGCACTTCGCTTCGACCAGCCGGATGAAGAGATCGGTGAGCGCTATGCTTTTTCGGCGCAGAGCATTCATGTCCACTTCGTCCCACATCGAAAGAGCACCCTTTAGCGCCCGCAACGACAGAATGGGCTGCGTGCCGCAGAGGAAGCGCTTGATGCCGACGTCGCCGTCGAAGCTTCGCTCGAAGGCAAAGGGACGAGCATGGCCCCACCAGCCGCTGAGCGGCTGGACGATAGATGCATGGTGGCGGCGGGCCGCATAGATGAAGGCCGGCGCGCCGGGGCCGCCGTTCAGATATTTATAGGAGCAGCCGACGGCGAAATCGGCGCCCGCGCCATCGAGATCGACCGGCAGGGCGCCGGCGCTGTGGCACAGGTCCCAGATGACGAGTGCGCCGGCCGCCTGGATGCGCTTCGTCAGTGCCGCCATATCGCGCAGCTCGCCGCTCTTGTAGTTGACATGATTGATGAGGACGACGGCGACGCTCTCGTCGATCAATTCCTCGATGGTATCGGCATCGCGACCCTCGAGACGGAGCGTAACCCCAGGACGGGTCGAGGCCACGCCCTCGGCCATATAGAGGTCGGTCGGGAAACTGTCGCCTTCGGCAACGATGACGTTGCGGTCCGGCCGCATCGTCAAAGCCGTATGAAGCGCCTTGTAGATGTTGATCGACGTGGAGTCGGTCACGACAGTCTGGCCTTCGGCGGCGCCGATCAGCCGGCCGATGCGATCGCCGAGCTCGAGCGGCAGATGAAACCATCCGGCGCTGTTCCAGCTGCGGATCAGGCCGTTGCCCCATTCTTCCATGGCCGCCTGGCGCACTTCGGCAAAGACCTCGTGCGATGCCGCGCCGAGCGAATTGCCATCAAGGTAGATGACACCGGCCGGCAGGGCAAAACGGCCGCGGAAGACACGCAGCGGATCGGCCTCGTCCAGGGCCTCGACGGCGGCGAGATCGGGAAGGCTGTCCATGATATTGCCTCTTGATTTATTCGCGAATGGTTTCCCGCGCGGGCGCTCCCCCGCGGCTGCGGCGGATGCTCGGCAGCGCCAGCATGGCAAGCACGAACAGGCCGGTGGCGAGCTTCAGGTTCGGCGGCGGCATGCCGGCTGCAAGGCAGAGCGACACGAGCTGATAATAGATGATCGACCCCACGAAGGGGGCCAGCAGCTGACGCAGTACGCTCTGCTTACCGGTGAAGGCTTCGCCGATCATCAGCGCGGCAAGGCCGTTGATCAGGATGCCGATCCCCATGTTGACGTCGGCAAATCCCTGCGACTGCACCATCAGTGCGCCGCCTGTTGCGGAAAAGGCGCTGGCGATGCCGACGCCGCCGATGGTCGCGGCCCAGACATTGATGCCCTGTGCCTCGGCCATGTCGGGATTGGAGCCGACGGCGCGCATGGCCGTGCCCTTTTCCGTCTTGAAGTAGAGATTGAGTGCAATCAGCACGACGAGAGCGATGAAACCGGCAACGACGATCTTGCTGGCGGGAAAGCCGGCCTCCGTGAACGGCACCCAGTCGAACACGGTCGGCGAGCCGAAGACGGAAAGGTTCGATTTGCCCATGATGGCGAGGTTGATGCTGTAAAGCATGGTCGACATCAGGATGCCGGCAAGCAGCGTATGGATGCGGAAGCGCAGGTGGATGAACGCCGTGCAGCAGCCGGCGGCAAGGCCGACGGCGAAGGCCACGACGATGGCGAGCGGCGGTGTGACGCCGGCTGCAAGCAGAATGCCGCTGATGCAGCCGCCAAGCGGAAAGGCGCCCTCGCTGGTCAGGTCCGGAAAGGTCAGCATGCGGAAGGGGATCATGATACCGAGGACGACGAAGCTCAGGATGAAGCTCTGCGCCAGCGTGACCGGGATGAGCGAGACGAAGCTCGAAAAGGTTGTCTGAATGAAATCCATGATCTCAGCTCACCAGCAGCATGCGGTCGGTCTTGACGGCGAAATGGCCGATCAGTTCGGGCACCGTGATGCGCCGCTTTCCTTCGCCGGTAATTTCGAGATGGACGCGCCCGGCGTCGAGCATGATGATACTGTCGCCGAAATCGACGGCGTGTTGCATGTTGTGCGTCACCATCAGGGTCGTCAGCTTCAGCGCCTCGACGGTGCGCACCGTCGCCTGCATGACGATGTCGGCGGTGCGGGGATCAAGCGCTGCCGTATGTTCATCGAGCAGCAGCACATCGGGGGAGCCGCCGACTGCCATGATGAGGGAGAGCGATTGCCGCTGGCCGCCCGAAAGCAGCTCCACCTTGGTATCAAGCCGGTTCTCGAGGCCGAGGCCGAGAACGGAGAGGCGCTCCTTGTAGGTCGCGAGGCGGGAGGCGTTCAGTCCGGGTCGCAACCCGCGTTTCTTGCCGCGCAGTTCGGCGAGAAGCATGTTCTCGCCGACCGTCATGCTGGCGGCGGTTCCTTTCATCGGATCCTGGAACACACGGGCAAGGCGCGCGGCGCGCTTGTGCACCGGCATGTCGGTGACGTCGTCGCCGTTGATGAGTATCTCTCCGGAATCGAGGCTGAGCGCGCCCGAGATCGCGTTGAGCATGCTGCTCTTGCCCGCGCCGTTCGAGCCGATGACGACGCCGAATTCACCGGATTTGAGGGAGAGTGTCAGTCCGTCGAGCGCGACTTTCTCGTCCGGCTGGCCCCTGTAGAAAACCTTGCGCGCGGATTTGATGTCCAGCATCCGTGCCTCCCCTGCAGTGTAGGCTTGGAAAATGGCGGCGTTCGTGACGCCGCCATGGATCGAATGATCGTTAGACGATGACGCCGATCACTTGGTGAAGCAATTGCAATCGGCAAGCGATGCCGGCACTTCGGCGCCGAATGCCTTCAGCACTGTCTTGTTGATCAGCGGCGCATGGTCGGCATAGGCCGGAAGCGAAGGCTTGATCGTCTTCGGATCGGCACCCTTGAGGATCTGGGCCGCGATCTTGCCTGCATTTTCGCCGACCTGCTCGTAGTTGACGGCGAAGCTCGCGGGCACGATGCCATTGCGAACCGCGGCGTCGTCGGAATTGACGATCGGGATCTGGGCCTGACGGGCAGCGGAAGAAACGGCGGTGATTGCCGGCTGCAGGAGATTGGAGGCGGGCGTGTAGATCACGTCTGCCTTGCCGGCGAGCGATGCGATGCGCTGCTGGATGTCGTTGACGTTGTCGACGCCGACGGGAACCACTTCGAAGCCGGCTGCCGGTGCGGCCTGCTTGACCTTTTCGAGAAGGGCAACGTCATTGGCCTCGCCCGGATTGTAGGGGACGCCGAAGCGCTTGGCATTCGGAAGCAGTTTCCTGGTGAAGGTCATGATGGCGGCGATGTCCTGCAGGTCGCTGGCGCCGGTGATGCCTTCGCCGCCGGCATCCCAGGAGGGGACGAGCTTGGCGGCGACCGGATCGGTCACGGCCGAAAAGACGATCGGAATGCCGGAGCCTGCGAGCGCCTTCTTGGCGATCTGCGAGACCGGCGTCGTGACCGTGTACATCAGCTTCGGATGTTCGGACTGCAGCTTGGCGATCATCTGCGGCACAAGCGAGGCGTCGAAGCTCGTGTTGCTTTCGGAATAGACGACATCCTTGCCTTCGACGAAGCCATTCTCGGCGAGCGCCTTTTTGAAGCCGGCGATCGAGGCATTGAGCTGCGGATGCTCGCCGAAGTTGGCGATTGCGATCTTGATGGGTTCTGCCGACGCCGAGGCGACGCCTGCCATGAAGGCACCGGCAACCACGAGGCTGGACAGCCATTTGGACGTAGATTTCAGCATATTTCCCTCCCGCATGTGTCAAGGAGCCGTGTTTTTCGGCTTTCTTGGGCGGGATCATAGCGACTGCTGCAAGCCTGTCAATTTGCGATATATGATATGCACCACGGGCGACTTTAATATATAATTTCTCGATACAGCTGTTTTATATATAATCCGGGGAATGTGAGGATTGGGATGGGCGTCATGCAGGACAAGGACGCGTTGAGCAAGACGGAGGCGGCCTATTGGCTGTTGCGGCGCGACATTCTCAACACCAGGCTGAGGCCCGGCGCATCCCTGCGGCTTGCCGCCCTGCGCGATGCCTATGGCGTCGGCTGGACTCCGCTTCGCGAGGCGCTGTCGCGGCTGGAGGCCGAAAAGCTGGTAACGGCCGTCAGCAATCGCGGCTTTGCGGTCGCCCCCGTATCGCGCGCGGAGCTGGAGGACCTGATGCGGGCGCGCATGGTCATCGAACTGCCGCTGCTGTTGGAATCGATCGAAAAGGGCGGTCCGGATTGGGAATCGGCCGTCGTCACCGCGCATTATCGCCTGTCGCGCTGCAAGATCGTGCCCGACGCCGCTTCGGACGAGATGGCTGACGAATGGGACGAGAAGCATACGGCCTTTCATGCAGCGCTTGTCAGCGCGGCGACATCGAACTGGCTTTTGCGCTTCCAGGCCACCATCACCGACCAGCTTCGCCGCCACCATCGTTTCCTTGGTCTGGCGCCGACCCAGCGCGCCGCCGCCGGCCTGACGATCGGCTATGAGAAGGCAGCCGCAGCCCTGCAGGATGCGATGGCGATCGAGCATCACACGGCGCTGATGGAAGCGGCCCTCGACCGCGATCTCGAGCGCGCCAAGGCGCTGATGACGGAGCATATCGGCTATACGCTGCAGGTCTATATCCGTTCTGAGGATGAGAACGGATAGCGCCACAGTGTCCGGATATTGTAATAACAATACAATATCAATGGATTAGACATTGAATCCGGAGCGCCCCGATTGGGCAGGCCAAAGGCCCGAAGTTCGAGTTGGAAACCATGAACCCCAGGATTGCGAAGCGTTCGAACGAGAATCGCCTACTTACAGTCGATAGCAGGCGGCGTTGCTTACGCAGCAGCGCGGCGGGATTGGGGGCCAGACGGCACTTCGCTCAATTCGAAATGCGTCACCAATTCGCGCAACCGCTCTGCCTCGCCGGCGAGCGTGACGCTGGCAGCGGTGGTCTCTTCTACTTTTATGTCGCTCGGCAATTAGTCGCGAGAATACGGCTGTTTCTGCGGGGCTTCACGTTCAAGTATTATAATATTGAGGAAGAATTCCCAAATTAGCTGTAATCGTGTCGGCCTGGCTCGCGCGATTGCCGCAAATCCGGAAATCATTCTTATGGACGAACCGTTCAGCGCAGTCCTGATCTTATCCGTTCGGAGGACGGCGACGATGAACGGGAAGGGCCAAAGCAGCGCATCGGCGCGGCCGTAAGAAAATCCCCGCTTCCTTTCCTCTCGGAGGGTGACAAATCGGTGTGCGCTCCTATTCTCAAGGGCGGATCACTTTTTGAATTTCGATAGGATCCGGCTTTTGACTTTGGGAGGACATCATGACGCGTGCAGTGGTAATCGGCGCAACCGGCCATGTCGGCACCTATCTCGTGCCCCGGCTGGTCGAGGCAGGGTATGACGTGGTGGCGATCAGCCGTGGTCAGGCAAAGCCCTATTCGCCGAACCGGGCCTGGGACGACGTCGAAATGTTGACGATGGACCGCTCCGCCATGGAAAAGGACGGCAGTTTTGGTCCGGCGATCCGCGCTTTGAAGGCGGATATCGTCATCGACATGATCTGCTTCACGCTCGACAGCGCCAGGCACCTGACGGACGCGCTGACCGGTCATGTGAGCCATTTCCTGCATACGGGCACGATCTGGACGCACGGCTTCTCGATGGTCGTTCCGACGCTGGAGGAGACACCGAAGCGACCCTTCGGGGACTATGGAATCCAGAAGGCAGCCATCGAGGCGCATCTGCTGGATGAGGCGCGCCGCAAGGGCTTTCCCGCGACGCTGATCCATCCGGGCCATATTGTCGGCCCTGGCTGGGCTCCCCTTAATCCGGCCGGCCATTTCAATCTGTCGGCATTTTCGACGCTGGCGCTGGGCGAAACGCTCGTCTTGCCGAATTTCGGCCTGGAGACTGTTCACCATGTCCATGCCGATGATGTCGCGCAGATGTTCATGGGGGCGATCGCCAATTGGCGGGCTTCGACCGGGGAGAGCTTCCATGCCGTCTCGGGCGGTGCGGTGACGCTTCGAGGCTATGCTGAGGCGATGTCGCGCTGGTTTGGTCACGAACCGAAGCTTGAATTCCTGCCCTATGAGACATGGGCGAGAGATCGGACTCCGGAAGATGCGCAGGCGACATGGGAGCATATCGCCCGCAGTCCGAACTGCTCGATCGCCAAGGCACAGCGACTTCTCGGCTACGAGCCGCGATATACATCGCTCGAAGCTGTTCAGGAATCGGTGGCATGGCTGATGGCGAACGGGCGTATCGGCTGAGAAGCTCAGACCTTATCGCTCAACGCTTGAGCCAGGCGTCGATGCCCTTGGCCGCCGCGCGGCCGGTGGCAAAGCAAGCCGACAGGAGATAGCCGCCTGTCGGCGCTTCCCAATCGATCATTTCCCCGGCGACGAAGATACCAGGGAGCTTCTTCAGCATATAGCCGTCATCGAGTTCGCCCCAACGGATGCCACCGGCAGACGAGATGGACTCGGCAATGGGTCTTGGTCTCAAAAGCGGAATCGGCAAGGCCTTGATCAGGCGCGCCAGACTTTCCGGATGCGAAAGGGTCGCCGGATCGGCAAGCTCCCGCAGAAGGCCGACCTTGACGCCTTCGATCCCCGCGCCCTTGCGCAGGCGATTGGAAAGGCTGGCTTTCGGATCCTGTCGAGCCAGATCGCGCGACAGCCGTGCCGCCGTTCGGCCGGGCGCCAGATCGATGATGAGCGCGGCTTTGCCTTCGCTTGTTAGGCGATCGCGCAAGGTGGCGGCATGGGCATAGACGAGACTGCCTTCTATACCCGCCTGCGAGACGACGAATTCGCCTGGGAAGGTCCCCGCCTCGGATGTTGCCGTCACGGCTTTGAGCGGCATGCCGGCAAAACGTTCCTTGAATGGCCCACTCCAGGCGACGTCGAAACCGCAATTGGCGGGCTGGAAATCGGCAATGTCGATGGCTTTGCCTCGAAGCCAACCGGTCCAGGCCGCATCCGAACCCAGCCGAGGATAGCTGGCACCGCCGAGCGCGAGCAGAACGGCATCATAATGGACGATGCTGCGCCCCTGCGGTGTCTCGAATGCCAGACCGCCGTCTGCAAAGCCAGACCAGCGGTGCCGTGTCATGATACGCGCACCTTGCGCCTCCAGGCGGGCGAGCCAGGCGCGCAGCAATGGCGACGCCTTCATGGTCTTCGGGAAGACGCGGCCGGAAGAGCCGATGAAGGTCTCCGTTCCCAGCCCCGCCGCCCAGGTTCTGATATCGTCGGGCTTGAAGCCATCGAGTGCCGCGCGCAGCCGGGGCGAGGCCGCGCCAAAGCGGTCGGCGAAAAGGCCATAGGCTTCCGAATGCGTGATATTGAGGCCGGATTTGCCGGCCAGCAGGAATTTGCGCGCGACCGTCGGCATGCTGTCATAGACAGTGACGCGATGGCCCGACAGAGACAGGGCTTCTGCCGCCATGAGCCCTGCGGGGCCGCCGCCGATGATTGCGATCTGCTTCTCAGCCATAAGCCGTCCGGTGCCAATTCCTATCCGCTCTCTTGGGCCGGACCGGTGTCGAAAGCAAGGTCAGCCCATTCATTTGTCAGGGAAATTCATGCCACAGGGAGGGTCTTGTCTGACACATATCCACATTTAAATCGATATAACCATCTGGTTACTATGACCAGCGATTCGCGAGGGACTGTCAACTTATGAGATGATCGGTTACTTATCGGCGTCAGGAATGGCCGCACAAGCCTTGAACGATGCCGCCGGGAGCCATGATGTCGGAAGCCAGAACCGTGAAGCGCCGCGCAAAGAACGCAGACCTTGCGAATATCGATCAGGCGTCATCGCGCGCAACGCCGGAACGGCCCCGTCTCAGGGATGCGGAACGCACGAGCAAGGCGATCCTGGCCGCTGCGACCAAGGAATTCGCCGAACGCGGCTATGGCGGCGCGCGCGTCGATGCGATCGCCGAGCGCGCCAAGATCAACAAGCGGATGCTCTACCACTATTTCGGCGGCAAGGACGCTCTTTACGTCGCCGTTCTCGAAGGCAGCTACATCGCCATCCGCTCGGCTGAGGCAAGGCTTGACCTTTCGCATCGATCGCCTGTGGAAGGCATGCGGGAGCTTGTTGTTTTCACATGGCAATATTTCTTGGATCACCCTGAATTCCTTGGTATTCTCAGCACGGAAAACATGCACAAGGCCCGCTTCCTGAAGCGTTCGGCGCGTATTTTCGAGCTGCATTCGCCCCTGGTTTCAGAGATTTCCGACCTGCTCGACCGGGGTGCGGCAGCCGGCGATTTCCGCCCCGGCTGCGATCCCGTCAAGATCTATATGAGCATCGCAGCGCTCGGCTCGTTCTTCCTGACGAACCGCTGGACGCTATCGACGATCTTCCGGCGCAATCTTTCCGACAAGGCGGAAATCGACGCCTGGGGCGAGCACATCGTCGACGTCATCTTCGCCTATCTGCGCCCCTAGGCGCCCTCTCGCGACAAGCTCAGCAATTGCGGGTGATTGCCGCCGCGGCCATCGACGATGACCGTTGACAGCCTCGCTTCGCCATGTCAGTTATGTAACTATATAGTTATTTACGGGAGGAATGACTTATGGTGACGAAGCCGATCGGTATCATCATGCACGGCATCACCGGACGCATGGGCTATAATCAGCATCTGGTGCGCTCCATTCTGGCAATCCGCGAACAGGGCGGCGTCTTGCTGGCCAACGGCGATAAGCTGATGCCCGAGCCGATCCTCGTCGGCCGCAATGCCGAGAAGATCGAGGCGATCGCCCGCAAGCATGGGCTTTCCAAAACGACGACCGATCTCGACAGCGCCTTGGCCGATCCCGACAATACGATCTTTTTCGATGCCGGCTCGACGCAGATGCGCGTCGACCTGCTGGAGCGGGCAATTGCCGCCGGCAAGCACGTCTATTGCGAAAAGCCGATCTCCGAGACGCTTGCCGAGGCGCTTTCGGTCGCCGCTTCGGCGGAGCGGCGCGGGGTCAAGAACGGCGTGGTGCAGGACAAGCTGTTCCTGCCGGGCCTGCGCAAGATCGCCATGCTGCGCGACAGCGGCTTCTTCGGCAAGATCCTCTCCGTGCGCGGCGAGTTCGGCTATTGGGTCTTCGAAGGGGATTGGGGCGTGCAGGCGCAGCGCCCGTCGTGGAACTATCGCAAGGCCGACGGCGGCGGCATGATCCTCGATATGCTGCCCCATTGGCGCTACGTGCTCGACAACCTGTTCGGTGAGGTCAAGGCCGTCAGCTGCCTCGGCGCCACACATATTCCGAGCCGCGTCAATGAGAGTGGCAAGACCTATGTCGCGGATGCAGACGATGCGGCCTATGCCACGTTCGAACTTGAAGGCGGCATTGTCGCCCATATCAATTCCTCCTGGGCGGTGCGTGTGCGGCGTGATGATCTCGTTACCTTCCAGGTCGACGGCACCCATGGTTCCGCCGTCTGCGGCCTGATGCGGTGCTGGACGCAGCATCGCGTCAACACGCCCAAGCCGGTCTGGAATCCGGACCAGCCGCAAACGATCAATTTCTTCGACACCTGGGACGAGGTGCCAGACACCCAGGTCTTCGACAATGGCTTCAAGGTGCAATGGGAAGGTTTCCTGCGCCATGTCGCCGAGGACGCGCCGTGGAAGTTCACCCTTCGCGAAGGCGCCAAGGGCGTGCAGCTGGCGGAGCTGGCGCAGAAGAGCTGGACCGAGCGTCGCTGGGTCGATGTGCCCGCACTGACAGCGCTGTAGGAGATCGGCCTCATGACGAGAAGCCTTCGTTTGCCGACGGTCGGCGGCGGCCTTGCCGACTTCACGCTCACCAGCGCGCCGTTGAGCGCTCCGGTAAAGCCGGCCGGCGGTCATCATTTCAACCGCGTCGCCTACGCTGCCGCCCACGTCGTCGTCGACCCCTTGGCAGACAACGATCCCTGGCTCGACCGCAACATCGACTGGGAACGCACCATCGCCTTCCGGGAATACCTATGGGATCTCGGTTTCGGCGTGGCGGAGGCCATGGATACAGCACAGCGGGGCATGGGTCTCGATTGGACCGGCGCCAAGGAGCTGATTGTGCATGCGCAATCGGCCGCCCGCAATCGGCCGGATGCGCTGATCGCCTATGGCGCCGGCACCGATCACGTGCCGCCCGGCCCGGATGTGACGATCGACGATGTCATTCGCGCCTATGAGGAGCAGATTGCCTATGTGGAAGGGCAGGGCGGCCGCATCATTCTGATGGCGAGCCGCGCGCTTGCCGCGGCGGCCAAAAGTCCGGACGATTATATCCGGGTCTACGACCGTATCCTCGGGCAGGTAAAGGAGCCTGTGATCATCCATTGGCTCGGTTCGATGTTCGATCCGGCGCTGTCAGGCTATTGGGGATCGCCCGACGATCTGCAGGCGATGGAGACAGCGGTCGCGATCATCAATCAGAACGCCGCCAAGGTCGATGGCGTGAAGATCTCGCTGCTGTCGGCCGAGAAGGAAATCGTCATGCGCCGCCGGCTCGACCCGTCGGTGAAGATGTATACGGGCGACGATTTCAACTATGCCGAACTGATCGCCGGCGACAACCAAGGCTATTCGCATGCCCTCCTCGGCATCTTCGATGCCATCGCGCCGGCGGCGAGCGTGGCCTTGGCGAAACTCGCCCAGAACGATCTCGATGCCTTTCATAAGATCCTGGCACCGACCGTTCCGCTGTCGCGGCATATCTTCAAGGCGCCGACGCGCTTCTACAAGACCGGCGTCGTCTTCCTCGCCTATCTCAACGGCTTCCAGGATCACTTCCAGATGCTCGGCGGCCAGCAGAGCACGCGTTCCATTCTGCATCTTTCGGAACTGTTCCGGCTGGCGGAGGAGGCACGTGTTTTGAAGGATCCGGATCTGGCGGTGCGCCGGATGAAGACGATCCTCGCCACCGTCGGCATCGACTAACGGACAAGAGGATCATCGCAATGGCCGTAGAGGGTCTGTCCATCAATCTGGCGACGGTGCGCCAGCAATACGACATGCGCCAGGCGGTCGAGGCCTGCCTGAAGCAGGGTATCGTCGCGATCGCCCCCTGGCGCGATCAAGTGCACAAGATCGGCCTCGCGGAGGCCGCAAGGATTGTGGCCGACAACAAGCTCAAGGTGACAGGCCTTTGCCGCGGCGGCATGTTTCCCGCTGCGGACGCCAATGGGCGGGCTGCGGCGATCGACGACAACAAGCGCGCAATCGATGAGGCCGCCGCGCTCAATGCCGATTGTCTTGTCCTCGTCGTCGGCGGTTTGCCGGAGGGTTCGAGGGATATCGGTCATGCCCGCGAGATGGTGGTCGACGGTATCGCGGCGATCCTGCCGCATGCCCGCGGCGCCGGCATTCCCTTGGCAATCGAGCCGCTGCATCCGATGTATGCCGCCGACCGCGCCTGCGTGAACACGCTGGAGCAGGCGCTCGATATCTGCGACCTGCTGGGCGAGGGGATCGGTGTCGCCATCGATGTCTATCATGTCTGGTGGGATCCGAAGCTTTACGAGCAGATCGCGCGCGCCGGTGCCGGCGGCAGGATCCTGGCGCACCATATCTGCGACTGGCTGGTCCCGACCACGGATCTGTTGTTGGATCGCGGCATGATGGGCGATGGCGTCATCGATCTAAAGGGCATTCGCGCGGAGATCGAGAAAGCCGGCTATTTCGGCCTGCAGGAGGTCGAAATCTTCTCGCAAGACAATTGGTGGAAGCGGCCGGGTGAGGAGGTGCTGGCCAGCTGCATCGAGCGGTTCCGCACTGTTTGTTAGAGCAATTCCAGGAAAAGTGCGTAGCGGTTTTCCGTCCGGAATTGCGTAAAAACAATAGCATAGAGCGGTCAGGCGATTCCGTGAAACGCGTAACCGCTCTAGCCAGCATAGTGTGAATTAGGCATAAAAAAGCCGGGCCAGCATGTGGCCCGGCGAGATTTTGAGAGCGTCGATCCGACGGCTTATTCGGCCGAAACGATCTTACCGCCTTCCCATTTGTAGAGCGAGAAGCTCTGCGAGGTGAGGTCGCCGGTTTCGCCATAGGTGACCTTGCCGATGGCGGTATCGACAGGCTCGCCCTTCTTCAATGCAGCGCCGGCGGCTTCGGCGTCGTCTGGCTTGCCGGCCTTCTCGATGCCGGCCTTCAACACTTGCACGGCGGCATAGGCGTTGAGGGTGAAGGCTTCAGCCGGAATGTTGCGTGCCTTGAGTGCGGCAACGGCGCTCTGCGAAGCCGGGTTCTTCAGGGCGTCGGCCGCATTGGTGAAGATCGTGCCGGCAGCGGCGTCATTGGCGATCGCCCAATATTCGGTGTTGGAAAGTCCGTCGCCGCCGATGATCTGCGCCTTGACGGAGATGTCATGCAGCTGGCGAGCCAGCAGACCCGCTTCCGGATGATAGCCACCGAAGTAGATCACCTCGACACCGGCCTGCTTCAGCTTCGACGTCAGGGCGCTGTAGTCCTTTTCACCTGGCGTCAGGGAATCGTCCAGCACCTCGGTCACGCCGCCCTTGTTCAGGGTAGCCTTGAAGGCGTCCGCGAGGCCCTTGCCGTAGGCGCCCTTGTCGTTGAGGATGGCGATCTTCTTGTCCTTGAAGTTCTTCACGACGTAGTCTGCCGCAACGGTTGCCTGCTGGTCATCGCGGCCGCACGTGCGCAGGATGTTGGTCAGGCCGCGATTGGTCAGGTCCGGAGCGGTCGCGGTCGGCGTCACCATCAGGATGCCGTTTTCGGCAAGCGCATCCGAAACCGGAATGGCAACGCCCGACGTGACCGGGCCGACGACGAAGCGGATGCTGTCACCGACGAAGCCGTTGGCGACCGATACGCCCTGCTTCGGGTCGCCGGCATCGTCGCCGAGCTTCAAGACCAGCTTCTGGCCGAGAACGCCGCCGCTCTTGTTGATTTCCTCGATAGCGGTTTGCGCGCCGTTCTTGACCTGTTCGCCGTAAGCGGCGACCGGGCCGGTCAGTGGCGCGATGAGGCCGATCGTGATGTCCGCGTGCGCGAGAGGCGCAAAGGCCAGCGAAGCGACGAAGGTCGCGGCCGTCAATGTCTTCAGACTCATTTTATCTCTCCTTGGATGGGCGCGGCAGCGCCCTTTGAACCCGCCCAATGGCCTGTCTCGACGCGCAAACTGCCGTAAGGCGTGCTCTTAAAGAGAACAGAACTGACATCGAAGCTGACGACCGCTTTCGGACATTTTTGACCTCGAGAGCGCTCATAAGAGTATTTTCTGTAGGAATATTGCGACGATTCCGCAAGAAAATAACCGTCGCGAAGACAATTTTAGCGACTTTTCGGAAATTTTCGGCGAGGGATGGTTGTTGTAGTCTTGCAGTCGGGGGTTGTTCCCAGTCCCGACCACCCGTCACTCGGCGCGGATTGACCAAACCTACCCGGCCAAAGCCTCGCGCCAGGTCTGCCGATAGCGAATCAAACCCGGCAGGTCGGTGTGGACTGGCGGATTTTCCGTCGCAGCCGGCGGTCGGATGCCGGTGAGCAAGGCCGCACCCTGGCTGGTCCCCGTCGAGCCCGCCACAGCGATGACGTCAGTCCTCGTCAGGGCGGACAGCGCGACGAGATAGGCGCGATTAAGGGCAAAAGGTCCCTCGACGAAGATCGGCCCCTTGGCGCCGATCAGGCCGAGGCAGGCTTCCGTCATCAGGGCAAGATAGAGGCTGACGGCTGCAAGACGTTCGGCATTGCTTGTTGAGGCATCCCCGATCCACTGCATCTTCCTGTCAGGGAACGGTCCCGATCCCTCAACAATGTTCGGCAGCAGCATGAGGCCATTTCCGATCACCGTCTCAAGAGCGACTTCGATCGCCTCGGGAGGTGCTTCGCCGATGTCTGCAGCCAAAATCTCGAACTCGCGGCCGCCCATGAAGCGGGACGAGGGCACGGCGCGGCCATAAGCGTCGACATTGGCAAGCGCATCGCGTGCCGGGTCGAGATGTTCGAGATCGCCGCCGACGGCGAAGTTGATCACCCAGGTTCCCGTCGACACCACGGCGAAAGGTGCCTCGTTCTCGACCAGATGCGGCAGTAGGGAAGCATTGGAATCATGGATGCCGCAATAGACCGGGGCCGGCGCCGCAAGGCCGATATCAGCTGCAAGTGCCGGCAGTACCGGCCCAAGCGCGTCGAAAGCCGAGCGAACCGGCGCCATCAAAGTGCGAATGCCAAGCGTATCGACCAGGGAAGAATAGGTTCCGGTCGTCGGGTTCCAGAGATCCGTGTGGCAGCCGAGCGAGGTCACCTCGCTGGCAGCGATGCCCGTCAGGCGATACGCCCAATATTGCGGATAGGTCAGGATCGTCGCGACGTGGGCGAAGTCTTCGGGAAAGACGCTTTTCTGATAGTGGATCTGCGCGCCGACATTCAGGCCACCGGAGAGGCTTGGCGAGAAGGTTTCCGTAAAGGCCGGGCGCAATTGCCCATAGGCGTCCTGTATGGCTTGCGGATAGGTGTGCTCATAATCGAGAACCGGCAAGGCAAGGCCGCCATCGACATCGAGCAGCACCGCCGAGGCTCCGTGGGTGGTGATCGATATGGCATCGAAGCCTGGCGTCGTTGCAAAGCCCTTCAGCGCACTGATGATGAAATCCCAAAGTCTCTCGATATCGTAATGCGGATAGAGGCCGGTCTTCAGCACGCCGTTGCTCGTTTTGACGACGGCGATTTCGCCCCCGGTCTCAGCATCGAGCACCACGACCTTGGCATTGGTCTTGCCGATGTCGATCACTGCGATATGGCGATAGGCTGATACGGCGGTCATGGCAGATGGAAGACCGTAACGAGATCGCTCTGAATCGGCGAATTGTCGGGATTGGTCGCCATGATATCGGCCATGTGCGCCCACCATTTCTTCATGATGGGATGGTCTGGCAGGCTCGCCATCGTGTGATCCTTCGGTCGCGTCAGCACGCCGAAGAGCGTGTTCGTCTCACGATCGAGATGGATGGAATAGTCGCTGGCGCCGGCCTCATGCAGCAGCACCACGAGTTCGGGCCAGATCTCGTCATGGCGTCTTTTGTATTCCGCCTCCATGCCGGGATTGAGCTTCATCTTGAAGGCGTGGCGTTCGAGAGCTGCGGTCATCTGGAACTCATGGTCTTGATGCGTCTTGCGACGATCGGCAGTGCGATGGTGATGATGAGAAGGAGGCCGATGAAGATCGACATGACGATGCCCGGGACGTTGAGCAGGCCGAGGCCGAAGGTGACGAGGCCCATGACGAAGGCGGCGATGACGACCCCGCCGATCGTGCCTGAGCCACCGAGGATCGAGACCCCGCCAAGCACAACCATGGTCACTACTTCGAGCTCCCAGCCGAGCGCGATCGACGGGCGGGTCGAGCCAAGCCGCGAGGTCAGGCACACTGCTGCGATGCCGCTCATGAGACCGGTCAGGAGAAACAGGATGAATTTGACCCGCTCGACAGGGATGCCGGAGAAGCGCGCGGCAAAATCATTGTTACCAATCGTATAGACTTGCCTGCCGAAATTCGTCGCATGCAGCAGGATCGCGAAGACGATCGCCAGCACGATGAAGAGAACGAATTCGAAGGAGAAGACCCAGACGACATAGCCCTGGCCGAAATAGGCGAAGCTGTCTGGGTAGTTGCCATAGGCCTGGTCGCCGAGAACGATGTAGGAGATGCCGCGGAAGAGGCTCATCGTGCCGATGGTGACGACGATCGACGGCAGCTTCATCCCGGAGACGAGGAAGCCGTTGAACAGGCCGCAGAGCAACCCGACCCCAAGCCCGATGGCGACGAGGCCGACAGTATCGACGCCGGCCTGCGCCGCAGCGCCCATGGCCGTCGAGGCGAGCGCGATGATGGCGGCGACCGAAAGGTCGATCTCACCGGCAATGACCAACAGCGCCATGGCAAAGGCGATCATCGCCTTTTCGGTGAAATTGAACGTCGCGTCAGAGAGATTGTAGGGATCGAGGAAATAGGGCGAGGCCAGCGAATTGAAGATGAAGATCGCGACTGCGACGCCGAACAGCAGCGTTTCCCAGCTTGCCAGAATGCGTTTGAGCGGTGTTCCCAACCGGTCCGGAATGGCGCGCTTTTCCGTCTTTGATTGAGAAACGGTGCTCATGCGCTTGCTCCATGGCTGGCGGTGTCCTTCGCCGCCTGATCCTGCAGGATGATACGGCCGCGATTGCGCTCGCGCCGGGCGTTGAAGACGACCGCAAGGATGATGACGGTGCCTGATATCGCCATCTGCGTGAACGGCGAAATGCCGATGACCGGAAGGGCGTTCTTGATGACGCCGAGGAAGAGAGCGCCGAGTACGGCGCCCGCCACCGAGCCGACGCCGCCGGCAATCGAAATGCCGCCGATGACGCAGGCCGCGACGCTGTCCAGTTCGAAGCCGCTGGCGATATCGACATAGGCGACCGCATAGCGCGACACCCAGAGATAGCCGCTGAGGCCGGCAAGCGACCCTGAGAGGACAAAGGCGAGGAAACGCGTCCAGCCGACGTCGATGCCGGCATAGACCGCCGCCACCGGATTGCCGCCGCTGGCATAGGTGGAGCGGCCGAACCGCGTGTAGCGCAGCACGAAATACATGATCAGCACGATGGCGATGCCGATCCAGGCGAGCACGGGCAGGCCGAGCAACGGTGTGCGCGGCACGCTGAGGAAATTCGGCGTGAACTGGTGGGCGTTGACCCAGGCGCCACCCGACAGCACGAAGGCCATGCCGCGATAGATGGTGAGTGTGCCGAGCGTGACGACGATCGGCGGGATCTCCAGCGCCCAGACGAGATAGCCGTTGATGGCGCCGAGAGCCGCGCCCATGACGATCGCCGTGATCACGAGGACGATCAGCGGCAGATCGGGATAGGCAGCGTTCAGCATCGCCACCGCCATGCCGGTAAAGGCAAGATTGGCGGCAACCGACAGATCTATCGATTTCGTCAGGATGACCGTCATCTGCGCCAAAGCGAGGATGATGAGGATCGACGTATCATTGAAGATATTGGCGAGATTGGCGGGCTCGGCAAAACCGGCCGCGCGTGTCGCGAAGCCCGCGATCATCACGGCAATGATGATGGCAAGCAGCGTTTCGCGTCTTTTGAGGATGCGTGGCATCCCGTCCTCCCTATGCGTTGCCCGTGGCGGCGCGCACCAGCGCTTCCGGTGTCAGCCCTTCGCGCTCGAACAGGCCGGCCGACAAGCCCTCTTTCATGACCAGCACGCGATCCGCCATGCCGATGATCTCTGGCAGCTCGGAGGAAATCATGATGATGCTGAGGCCTTCTGCCGCTAGTTCGCTGATGAAGCCGTGCACGGCCGCTTTCGAGCCGATGTCGATGCCTTTTGTCGGTTCGTCGAGAATGATGATCTTCGGCTGCGTCGCCAGCCACTTGCCGATGACCACCTTCTGCTGGTTGCCGCCGGAGAGCGTGCCGACCGGAACGGAAAGGGCTGCGGCGCGAAGATCGAGGCGCTCGGCATATTTGCGCGCCAGCGCGAATTCGTTGGCGGCCTTCAGGAAGCCCTTGCGCGAGGTGCGTCCGAGTGAGGGCAGCGACATGTTCTGATAGATCGGCATCGGCAGTGCCAGACCGTGGCGTCCGCGTTCTTCCGGCACATAGACGATACCGGCGCGAATGGCGTCCTGCGGCGAACGGACGTGGATTTCCTGCCCATTGAGCGTCAATCGTCCGGAAAGCGGTTTGGTAATGCCGAAAAGGGACTGACAGAGTTCGGAGCGTCCGGCTCCGATCAGGCCGTAGACGCCAAGGATCTCGCCGCGGCGGAGCTTGAAGGAGATGTCGCGAAATTCTGTGCGGTGGCAATAATTTGCGACGTCCAGCACCGTATCGCCAATCGTCACCGAGACTTTCGGGAAAGCGTCCTTGACGTCTCGGCCGACCATCATGCGGACGATCTCGTCCTGCGGCGTTTCCTTGAGCGTGCCGTGCCCGACGGCGCGGCCGTCACGGAAGACGGCGAAATTGTCGGCGATTTCATAGAGTTCGTCGAACTTGTGGCTGATGAACAATATGGCCTTACCCTTGGCCTTCAACCCCTCGACGATGCGGAAGAGATCGTCGATCTCCTTGCGGGAAAGGGCGGCGGTGGGCTCGTCCATGATGACGATGCGGGCATCGATCGAGAGTGCGCGCGCGATCGCGACGAGGTGGCGCTGCGCGATGGAAAGATCTTTCAGACGGGTGGAGGGATCGATGGCGCTTTCCAGCGATTCCAGCAGTTGCCTGGAGCGGCTGTTCATCGTCTTCCAGTCGATGGTGCGCCAGGACGTGCGCGGCGCATGTCCGAGAAAGATGTTCTCGGCAACCGTCAGTTCGTCGAAGAGCACGGTCTCCTGATGAATGGCGGTAACGCCGGCATCGATGGCGGCCTGGGCATTGACAAAGGTCGTCGGCTCGCCGTCGATGAGGATCTCGCCTTCGTTCGGGCGGTAGATCCCCGTCAGGATCTTGACGAGGGTCGATTTGCCGGCGCCGTTTTCGCCGATCAGGGCGGTGACCTTGCCGGGGTAGAGAGAAATGCTGACGCCATCCAGCGCTTTGACGCCCGGGAAGATCTGAGAAATGCCGCGCATTTCCAGGATGGCCTGACTGTTCGCGGCTGGTGTGTCCGCTAGGGATCGTTGAAGGACTGTGGTCATCAGCAATGTACCGGATCAATGAAACCAGGTCCGGCGGCTGACGCCGCCGGAGAGCTGCGGATAAGATCTTCGATCAGAAAACCTTGGAGAACTGATCGATATTCGTGGCGTTGTAGACGAACGGATCGGCCATGGCGGCTTCGCCGTTTTCGCCAACCTTGATCTTGCCCATGCGACCGGCATTGATCTCGCTGCCCGGCTTGCCGTCGGTCTCACCCTTGACGAGGCGGTAAGCGATCTGCGTTGCCGAATAACCAAGGTCGATCGGGTTCCAGATCGCGAATTCCTTCGTCGCGCCCGACTTGATGGCGCCGGCCATTTCCGACGGCAGGCCGAGACCGGTCACGTAGACCTTGCCGATCTTGCCGGCATCCTTGACGGCCTGTGACGCGGCCAGCACGCCGACGGTGGTCGGAGCGACGATGACCTTGACTTCCGGATGCGAGGTCAGGAGGCCCTGGGCTTCGCGATAGCTCTTGTCCGAAAGGTCGTCGCCGTAAACAGTGGTTACCAGGTTAAGGCCCGGGAAGTCCTTGAGCTGCTTCTTCATCTCGCCGATCCAGATGTTCTGGTTGGTCGAGGTCGTCGTGGCCGACAGGATGGCGAAGTCGCCCTTGCCGCCGTCAAGATGATCCTTGGCGAGCGTCAGGCACATCTTGCCGATCAGCGCGTTCGAAGAGGGGTTCAGCTGCAGGATGCGGCCGGCCGGCGCGACGCCGGAATCCCAGGAGATGACCTTGATGCCGCGTTGTGTTGCCTTCTTCAGGGCAGGGACGACAGCGTCCGGATCGTTGGCGGAAATGGCGATCGCATCGACACCCTGCGCGATCAGCGAGTTGATCACTTCGATCTGGCCTTCGGCCGTGGTCGAGGTCGGGCCGGTGTAGATCACCTGCACGCCGCCGAGGTCCTTGGCTGCTTCCTGGGCGCCCTTGTTGGCGGCCTCGAAGAAGCCGTTGCCCAGCGACTTCACCACAAGACCGATCTTGATGTCTTTCGCGCTTGCCGTGCCGGCCATCAATGCCGCAGCGAGTGCGACGCCGATCGCCAGTTTCTTTGCTATGTTCATGTTTCTTCCTCCCAAGTTGATAGGCCATGCTCACCCCGCCACAGCCGCGTCCCTTATGCGACCGACGGGGAATCTTCCTCCTCGGCCTCAGCCGAAACGCTTGTAATAATCAGCGATACGCCTGCATCCTCGATCATCCGCACGGTGTCTGCCGAAATGCCGTCATCGGTGATGATCGTCGTTACTTGCTCGAGCGGGCAAAGGATCAGGCTGGAGCGCTGACGGAATTTGCTCGAATCGACCATGAGGATGAGTTCGTCGGCCTGGCGCATCAGCTTCTGCTCGCTCTGGATCAGCAGCCCGTCGGCCTCCATGATGCCGAGCGGGCCGACGCCCTGCGCGCCGATGAACATGCGTCGTGCGTAGAAATTGCGTGTCGTGTCGTTGTCGAAGGGCGAGAGAATCAGGCTCTGCTCGCGATAGATCGCGCCGCCCGGAACCGTCACCGTATTTTTCGAATGCTTGACCAGATGTTCGGCGATGGCGAAGGAATTGGTCATCACCTGCAGCCGGAAACCCGAAATGTAATGCACCAGCTGAAAGGTGGTCGTGCCGCCATTGATGATGATGGCGTCGCCCGGATTGCACAATTCAGCGGCCTTGCGCGCAATTGCGCGTTTCTTATCGATATTGACCGCTTCTGAGACACGGAAGGGGCGGCCGGCCAGATTGCCGAGCTGCGGAGGGTGGATCGATTCTGCGCCACCACGGACGCGGCGGATCTTCCCTTGGACATGCAGGGCTGCGATATCACGGCGTATCGTCGCTTCCGAAGCTTCTGTCAGCTCGGAAATATCCTGAATGGTCACCACAGGCTTTTCCTGTACGGCGCTCAGAATAATGCGATGGCGTTCACGTTCGTGCATCGGCTCCTCCTTGTTGGCGGTTATTTCGCAAATATGACAAAGTGTCAATCATAAACGATCATAAACTTTCATATTGCATCGCAGCATTATCGAATATGATCGTTTTCGATTGACAAGGTGACTGTGTGTGAGCGATACCCTGCTCACAAAGAGTGGTACCTGCATGTTCCGGTTCCGCTTGCAAGACTTGATTTCAAGGGAGGATGACATGGCGGCTGACGTTCAGCTTCTGAAGAACCGTTGGGATGATGCATATGCGGCCGGCCTCGATGAGCCGGGCAAACTGCTTTACCGGTCCAACCTGCTTGGCGCCGACAAGCGTATCACCAACTACGGTGGCGGCAACACGTCGGCCAAGGTCATGGAAACCGATCCGCTGACCGGCGAGAAGGTGAGGGTTCTCTGGGTCAAGGGCTCCGGCGGTGATGTCGGCACCATCAAGCTCGATGGGTTTGCCACGCTCTACCAGCAAAAGCTCGATAGTCTGAAGGCCATCTATCAAGGCGTCGCCGATGAGGATCGCATGGTCGGCTTCCTGCCGCATTGCACCTTCAATCTCAATGCGCGCGCTGCCTCCATCGATACGCCGCTGCATGGCTTCGTGCCGTTCACCCATGTCGACCACATGCACCCCGATGCCATCATCGCCATCGCCGCCTCGAAGAATTCGCGCGAACTGACACGGGAGATCTTCGGCGAGGAGATCGGCTGGCTGCCATGGCGCCGTCCCGGCTTCCAGCTCGGCCTCGATCTCGAAGCCTTCGTCAAGGCGCATCCGAATGCCAAGGGCGTCGTGCTCGAAAGCCACGGCCTGTTCACCTGGGACAATGACGCCAAAGCCTGCTACGAGCTGACGCTTCAGATCATCAACAAGGCCATCGAATGGTTTGCCGCCAAGACCGAAGGGAAGACGATCTTCGGCGGTGCGGCCGTCCAGAGCCTGCCACAGGCCGAACGGCGTGCGATCGCTGCGCGGCTGATGCCGGAAATTCGCGGCCGGATCGGCAAGGCGGAGCGTAAGCTCGGCGACTTCGACGATCAGGCTGCCGTGCTCGAATTCGTCAACTCCAGGAATTTGCGGCCGCTCGGTGCGCTCGGCACGAGCTGCCCGGACCATTTCCTGCGCACGAAGATCCGCCCGCTGATCGTCGATTTCGATCCGGCCAAGCCCGATGTCGATGCCGTTATCGCCGGTCTCGACAAGGCGCTGGAAGACTACCGCGCCGATTACGCCCGCTATTACAACGACTGCAAGCACGACAACTCGCCCGCCATGCGTGATCCCAATCCGGTGATCTTCCTGGTGCCGGGCGTCGGCCTGCTGTCCTTTGCCCGTGACAAGGCGACCGCCCGTATCGCCGGCGAATTCTATGTCAACGCCATCAACGTCATGCGCGGCGCCTCCACCGTGTCCGAATATCAGGGCCTGCCGGAGCAGGAAGCTTTCGATATCGAATACTGGCTGCTGGAAGAGGCAAAGCTGCAGCGCATGCCGAAGCCGAAGAGCCTTGCCGGCAAGGTTGCCTTCGTCACCGGCGGTGCCGGCGGTATCGGTCGCGCCACGGCGGCGCGTCTGGCCGGCGAGGGCGCCTGCGTGGTGCTGGCGGATATCGATCACGCGGCACTTGAGGGGACGCACGAGGATTTCGCCAAGAAATTCGGTGCCGATACGGTGCGCAGCGTCAAGCTCGATGTCACCAAGGAAGACGCTGTCATTTCCTCCTTTGCCGAGGCCTGCGTCGAATTCGGCGGCATCGACATTCTGGTATCCAACGCCGGCATCGCCTCCTCGGCGCCGATCGAAACCACCGAGCTTTCGATGTGGAACCGTAATATCGACATCCTCGCGACAGGCTACTTCCTCGTTTCACGGGAGGCTTTCCGGCTGTTCCGTCGGCAGAACCTCGGCGGCAATGTCGTGTTCGTCGCCTCGAAGAATGGCCTTGCTTCATCGCCGAATGCGGCGGCCTATTGCACGGCCAAGGCCGCCGAGATCCATCTCGCACGTTGCCTGGCGCTGGAAGGTGCCGAAGCCGGCATTCGCGTCAACACGGTCAACCCGGATGCCGTCCTGCGCGGTTCGAAGATCTGGAACGGCGAATGGCGCGAACAGCGGGCGGCCTCTTCGAAGATCGAGGTGGACGAACTCGAGGAACATTACCGCAAGCGCTCGATGCTGAAGCTCAACGTCTTTCCGGAGGACATTGCCGAGGCGATCTACTTCCTGGCTTCGGACCTTTCCGCCAAGTCGACAGGCAATATCATCAACGTCGACGCCGGCAACGCGCAAAGCTTCACGCGGTGATGGATACGCTCTCCCTTCTCCCCGACGGGGAGAAGGTGGCCCGAAGGGTCGGATGAGGGGGCGCGGCAAAACGCAGTTTTATCTTTCGCTGGTGCTCAAGATACTCGTCGCCACGCTCCTTGTCCCCCTCATCTGCCCGTTGGGCATCTTCTCCCCGCTGGGGAGAAGAGGAGGCCGCACGATCGAAACGCTGTAACATTTCGAATGACGTATCTGGGAGGAAAGAATGGCCGAGTTTAGAATTGCGCCTGATCTGGTCGCTGCCGAAAACGACAAGCGCGCCGCTGCGCTCAAATCCGATTACGAGGCGCTGGGCGCCACACTCGCCCGCCGTGGCGTCGATATCGAAACCGTGACGACGAAGGTCTCGGAATTCTTCGTCGCCGTCCCGTCCTGGGGTGTCGGCACCGGCGGCACGCGCTTTGCCCGCTTCCCTGGCACCGGCGAGCCACGCGGCATTTTCGACAAGCTCGACGATTGCGCCGTCATTCAGCAATTGACGCGCGCAACGCCCAAGGTCTCGCTGCATATCCCTTGGGACAAGGCGGATCCCCGCGAATTGAAGGCGAAGGGCGATGCGCTCGGCCTCGGCTTCGATGCCATGAATTCCAACACTTTCTCCGATGCGCCCGGCCAGGCGCATTCCTATAAGTTCGGTTCGCTCAGCCATGTCGATGCCGCAACCCGCGCCCAGGCCGTCGAGCACAACATCGAATGTATCGAGATCGGCAAGGCGATCGGCTCGAAGGCGCTGACCGTCTGGATCGGCGACGGTTCGAACTTTCCCGGACAGAGCAATTTCACGAGGGCATTCGAGCGCTATCTCGCGTCCATGGCGGATATCTACAAGGCGCTGCCTGATGACTGGCGGTTGTTTTCCGAACACAAGATGTACGAGCCGGCCTTCTATTCCACGATCGTGCAGGATTGGGGCACCAACTACCTGATCGCGCAGACACTGGGCCCGAAAGCCCACTGCCTTGTCGACCTCGGCCATCACGCGCCGAACACCAACATCGAAATGATCGTCGCGCGCCTCATTCAGTTCGGCAAGCTTGGCGGCTTCCACTTCAACGATTCCAAATATGGCGATGACGATCTCGACGCCGGCGCCATCGAGCCCTACCGCCTGTTCCTCGTCTTCAACGAGTTGGTCGATGCCGAACGGCGCGGCGTCAACGATTTCAATCCGGCGCACATGATCGACCAATCGCACAATGTCACCGATCCGATCGAGAGCCTGATTTCCAGCGCCAACGAGATCCGCCGCGCTTATGCGCAGGCGCTGATCGTCGACCGAAATGCGCTGGCGGACTATCAGGATGCCAACGACGCGCTGATGGCGTCGGAAACGCTGAAGCGCGCCTATCGCGCCGATGTCGAGCCGATCCTCGCCGAAGCCCGCCGTCGCGCCGGCGGCGCCATCGATCCCGTCGCGACCTACAGGGCAAGCGGCTATCGCCGCAAGGTTGCCGGCGAACGACCGACCTCGGTTGGCGGCAGCGGCGGGATTATCTGAGGACCTTATAGTTCCGGTGGATTGGCGAACGGATCGAGCGAGCGAACATCCATTAACTCGAAGTGTCTCAGGTTCCGGGTGAGAACCGTGTAATCATGCCGCAGCGCCGTTGCGGCGATGGCTGCATCTTCGAACCCAGGGTTTCCGCCACGCCCGACCGCTTGGTCGAACAGGCGACCGGCGATGCGGGCCGTTGCCGCGTCGAACGCCAGGATACGTTCGCCATAGAGATGGAGGACGAGCGCGAGCCATTCGCCAAGCAGACTGGCTTTCTGGCTGGCACCTGTTCGATGGGCCTTCGCGATCCCAGTTTCTATTTCAGCGACGGTTATCGCGGATAGGAAAAGCCGATCGGCATGGGCCGCAACCCATGCCCGAACCGTTTGTGACAGTAAATCTTGCGCACGCAGCGGCGATGTCGCGGAAATGATGTTCGTATCCAGAAGATACATCAGATATCGTTATCGCGCAGCAGTCGGCCCGGCTTGCGCACGGGCAGGTCGTCATCTTCCAGCGGTGCATTGGTTAGCAACCAACCAAAGGACGGAACCTGCTTCAGCTTTTGATATTCGTCATAGGAAATGATGACGGCGGTGCGTTCGCCATGGCGGGTGATGACGGCCGCATTGCCGCTGAGAGCGTCATCGACAACGGCGGAAAGTGTTGCCTTCGCATCCTTCAACTGAATTTCTCTCATAGGTCACCTATATGACTAGTGTAGTCATAATATAGGCCCCACCTCTTGCTCCGTCAATATTCGAAGTCAATAGCCAAGCGCGATGCCATCCTTGCGGTGGTCGGATCCGCCGAGCAGGATGCCGCGCTCGTGATCGATCATGATCGCTTGCGCACCGCCGATCGGCTCGTCCGCCCATTCGACGACATGGCCGCGGCGTTCGAGATTTCGCTTGGTTTCTTCCGATATCGTCGGCTCCAGCGACAGCTTGCCGCCGAAGCAGAAGCTGCGTGGCTGGTCGCTTGCCTGCTGCGGATCGAGATCGCGGTCGAGGATCTGGGTCAGCATATGGGCATGGCCAGCCGCCTGATATTGCCCGCCCATGATGCCGAAGCTCATGAGCACCTTGCCGTTTTCCATCAGCATCGCCGGGATGATCGTGTGGAAGGGCAGTTTGCCGGGGCCGATGGCGTTTGGATGGCCCTGCTTGACGACGAAGCCGGCGCCGCGGTTTTGCAGCAGGACACCCGAGCGCGGGGCATAGATGCCGCTGCCGAAGGCCATGAAGACCGAATTGATCAGTGAAATGGTGTTGCCATCGCGATCGACGACGGAGACGTAGACGGTGTCGCGATGCGTCGGCCCATCCCAGATTTTGGCATCGGCGGCGCGCTCGAGGCTGATCTTTGCCCGCATGGCCGCGACCGAGTGCTCCGACAGCAGTTCGTCTATGTCGAAGGTCAGATAATCGGGATCGCAGATCAGTTGATCGCGCATGGCATAGCCCGCCTTGGTCGCTTCGGCATGCAGGTGGATGCGATCGGCTTCGGAAAGCTTCGGGTCGCGAAGATCGAAACCGTCGAGGATGCGGGTGATCAGCAACGCCGCAAGGCCCTGACCGTTCGGAGGGCATTCCAGAAGATCGCGGCCGCGGAACTTGCCGGAGATCGGCTTGGTCTCGAACGCCTTGTAGTCGGCGAAATCGCTTTCCTCGTGCAGGCCGCCCAGCGATTTCAGAAGCGCGGTGATCTCCTCGGCCACCGGGCCGCGATAGAAGGCGTTGCGGCCATCCCTGGCGATGGCCTTCAGCGTCGCGGCGAGGGCGGGATTGGTGACGCGTTCACCCGTTCTCGGCGCCCGGCCGTTCGGCAGGAAGTAGGCGGCCGAATCCTGATATTTGGCGACGCGGTCGCTGTAACGATGCCAGTCGAGTTCGACACGCGGCGTGATGCAATAGCCGTCTTCCGCGGCGGCGATGGCCGGAGCCAGTACGCGGCCCATATCCAGCCTGCCGTAGGTGCCGATCAGCCGGCACCATGCATCGATCGCGCCGGGAATGGTGACGGCATGTGGGCTGTCGTCGGGAATGGCGGTGAAGCCCTGTTCGAGGAAATAGTCGAGTTTTGCCTTTTGTGGCGCGCGGCCGGAGCCGTTGAGCGCGACCGGCATGCCGCCGGCGGCACTATAGAGGGCGAAGCAGTCGCCGCCGATGCCGGTCATGTGGGGATCGATGACCGACTGCAGCGCGACCGCAGCGACCGCGGCGTCGACGGCATTGCCGCCGGCACGCAGGATGTCGACGGCGGCGAGTGTTGCCAGCGGATGGGAGGTGGCGGCCATGCCCTTGTCCGAAACGGTGACCGAACGGCCGGGCTTGAAAAAGTCTCGCTGCTGCATGTCGTCGACGTCCTCTGTCTGCCTTGTGTGCATCCGCGCGCATGGCGCGGCGTCGATAGTGTTTTACGGTGTTTTTTCCGTCATGGAAGCCATGGCCTTGCCGCGTTGTGATTTTCAAACATCTTGTCATCAACCGATCGTGCTATCGGCCAGCCAAGCAGCGAAAATATCCGGATATTTGTCATGTTCATCTGTCAGGTTCGGGATGAAGCGGCCCGCCGTGCGGTGGCAATCACGCTAGGGTCGGCTTTTTTGACGCGCTTGCGTCGGATGGTCACTTTCGAGTGGCCCGGGCGTCGGAATTGAGTATTGTCGGCGGTAGTGGCGGCCTTGATTTGATTGTCGAAGGCCATCTCGAAAGATAGGGCTTGCGCTCGATTAGGTGAGGAAAATCAATATGACGACTGACATTAACGGCTTTGCCGGGCGCCTGAAGCGTCGCGAGAATGGCGGTATGATCTCTGCCTGGATCGGCACACCCGACCCGCTGTTCGTCAATCACCTGGCGCAGGAAGACTTCGATACCGTTGTGCTGGATATGCAGCATGGCATGTGGGACATGGCGTCGGCCGCCAACGGCATTGCGCATGTAAGGCTCGCCGGCAAGCCGGCGATCGCCCGCATCCCGGTCGGCGATTTCGCCTCCGCCTCGCGGCTTCTGGATGCGGGTGCCTCCGCCATCATCGCGCCGATGATCAATTCCGCCGATGACGCTCGCGCTCTGGTGAAGGCGACGAAATATCCGCCGCTCGGCGAGCGTAGCTGGGGGCCTTCGCTTGCGCTCAATCATTTCGGCATTTCAGCGGAAGACTATCTGCAGAGCGCCAATAGTCTGACCGTCACCATCGCTATGGTGGAAACCCGCATGGCGCTCGACGCCATCGACGAGATACTTGCTGTCGATGGTATCGATGGCATTTTTGTCGGCCCATCCGATCTTTCCATCGCGCTTTCGAACGGTGCGCGATTGGCGCCGGAAAGTGCGGCGATCGATCAGGCGCTGTCGACGGTGCTTGCACGTTGCCGCGCCCATGGCAAGGTGATCTGCGCCTTCGGCGGCGATGGCGATCGCGCCGGGCAATATCTGAAACTTGGCCTCGATCTGGTCATCGCCGGCGCGGAAACGGCGCAGTTGCGGGCCGGTGCCCGCACGGCCATTCAGACTGCACGAAAAATCGCTAGTTCATAAACGATTGGGTAGCAAAGAGGCTGCCCGGGAGCACTTCCGGGCATGCCATTGCCACTATCTGCGATGTCGATCCGCAGTTTCGGATCCGCCGATATCGGCCCAAACGGCAGATCCGGAGAATCCGGTCAGCGAGCTCGGGCTGCGAACGATGGGTTTTGTTAGTTTACGAGCTTTACGTAGCAGGGCCTATAAGTCTCCAAACCACAACCGCCACCGACGGCTTGTGCCGGCGTGATCGTGTTTTGGATGGCGATCGCTGCAAGCGCGACGGCAATGATTGTCAAAACAGTTTTGGTATATTTGTCCATGAGCTATTCTTTCAAAAGTAGCGAGCAATGATTTGCACTTTAAAATTGCTTTTATGAATGTCAATTACAAAAAGTTGCATTAAGCAATTTGCTGTCGAGCATATGCGCCGGCGGGGCCTGCTGGTCTTTCCGTTGCGATGAGCGCGGCTCCGCGCTTGCGTCGCCATTCGCCGGCGGGCATTGTCAGGCTGATATGACGGAGCAGAAAGATTTGTCGAAAGTGCATGGATGGGGACTAGGGCGCGGCTTGCGGCGCGAAGCTGGCCAGCGCGTGACCTTGCGAACGGTCGCGACTGCTCTCGGCCTTTCGGTCACAACCGTCAGCCGGGCTTTGAAAGAGGGACCCGAGGTCAATCGCGAGACGATCGAGCTGGTCAAGCGAGCGGCGAGCGAGCTTGGTTATCGCCCCAATCTTGGCGGTATCAATCTGCGCACCGGCAAGACCCACGCCATCGGCATCGTGCTGCCATTCGGGCGTGAGGGCGAGGTGAATATTGTCGTCGCCTCGCTGATCGAGGGTGCGTCGCGCTACATGAAGGCGCGGGGATACCGGACCACCATCGTGCCGCAACTGCAGGCGGATGATCCCTTCGCGACGGTGCGCGATATCGTCGAGGAAGGGTCCGTCGACGGCATCATCATCACGCATACGACGCCGCAGGACGACCGCGTCAAATATCTGCTTGAGGTCGGCATGCCTTTTGTTACTTTCGGCCGCACCGAATTGTTGAGCGTCCATCCGAGCATAGACCTCGATCATGAGGTGATCGGCGCGCACGCCGCGCGCCTGCTTCTGGATGCCGGCCATCGCAAGCCGTTGCTGATCGCGCCCAGCAGTCAATTCACCTATAGCCTCCAGTTCGTCCGGGGATGGCGCAAGGCCTTTGCCGAGCGGCATCTCGATGTTACGGGCGAACAGATCCACTTCACGGCGGGAACGCCGGATAATGGTCGCGAATTGGCAAAGCGCGTCGTCACGCAAAATCCGGAAGCGACCGCCGCCTTCGTCGCGAGCGAGGAGGCGGCTCTGGGCTTCCTGGCCGGCTTGCGGGACGCAGGCCGACAGGGTGGGCAGGATTTCGCGCTGATCACCTATGGCGGCACGGCATTGCCCGATTTCTTCAATCCACCGCTCAGTACTTTCTATTACTCCAATCATGCGATCGGCGAGCGGTTGGCCGCCTTTCTAACCCTGGCGATCGCCGGTGACGATCCCGCTGAGCTACGCGAAATCGTTCAGGCCGAATTCGTCGATCACAATAGTCAGCTACTCTCTGCCTGATATGCGCAGCAGTCGGGAACATCAGCCGAGCCGTAGAAGATATTCGTAACGTTACAATTTCGCGCATTTATAGGAAATGCCGCGCCTGTTGCCAAGAAAATGATCGCTTGACAGCATCATGATTATCCAACAATCGTAACGTTACGAATTGTCATTCGGAGGGGTTTGAGGCTCCGATTGGCAAAAATATCGACGAGGGCACGGAAGCCCTGCCGCAGGCGGGCAGCCACATTCCAAGGGAGGATGACGTGAGCCAAGGCGCGCTTTTTTTCGGATCGCCAATCTGGACGTTCAACTGGAACCCGCCTTACGCGGCACCGCTGCGGCGACTTGCCCGCACCGGCTGCAAGGGCTTCGAGCTCACCGCATGGTCGGTCGACATGCTGGCCTATTACACGCAGGAGACCATTCGCGAGCTGAAGCAGATCGCCGGTGGCGAGGGGCTGGTGCTCACCAACTTCTTCTTCAATCTGCCCTTCAGCCGCGTGGCGGAAGCGGCGACTTCAAGCGTCGATCTCGATGGCTACAAGCGCGGAATGGATGTGGCGGCGGAGATCGGCACGCCCATCGTCACCAGCATGACGCCCTATCCCTTTCAGTCCGACGTCAAGCCGATCTTGCAACGGCCGATTTCGCAGGAGTGGACAGCGGCGGTCGAGCCGCAATGGGACTGGACGGGCGAATATGATGTGGTCATCGATGGTTTTGCCAAGGCTTGCGAAATCGCTGCTTCGGCGGGCCTGCGCGTGGCGATCGAGCCGCATCCCTATCGCTGGGTCAGCTCTGGCCAAGGCATGCAGCGTCTGATCGAGCGCACAGGCGCTCCCAACCTCGGCCTGAATTTCGATCCGAGCCACCTCTTTCCGGCCGGCGACATGCCGCACTACGTCGTGCTGGCACTCGGCGACCGCATCTTCAACACCCATTTCTCCGACAATGAGGGCCATACCAATGCCCACTGGCGGCCGGGGCGCGGCAAGATCGACTGGAAGGCGATTTTCGCGGCACTGCAGGCGATCGGCTATTCCGGTCCGATCACGCTGGAGCTGGAGGATGCGCCGGGAGCGTCTCACTGGACGCATTTCCGTGAAGCGACACCGGAATTCGACGAGGAGATGCGACGCGGCATGAGCTATCTGCGCGCCGCCGCCGCCGAACTCGACATCATCATTTCCTAGAGGCAATCCCAATGAGCAATGAGCCCATGAAAGTCGGCATCGTCGGCGCCGGCAATATCAGCGCCACCTATGTCGCAACCCTGCATATGTTCGATTTTATCCGTGTGAAATCGATCTACGATCTCTATGATTCATCGGCGCAGAAGCTGGCTGCGCAGTTCGGTATTGAGGCCGTGCCGCTGGATACGATGTTGGCCGATCCGGAAATCGGCCTGATCATCAATTTGACGACGCCAGTCTCGCATTATGCCATCAGCAAGAAGGCGCTTCTTGCCGGCAAGCATGTCTATTCCGAAAAGCCGCTAGGCGTTTCCATGGCGGAGGCCGAGGAACTCATGTCGATCGCCCGTGCCGGTGACCTGCGGCTCGGTTGCGCGCCCGACACCTTCCTCGGCGGCGGTCATCAATTGACACGGCGGCTGCTGGATGAAGGCCGCATCGGCAAGACGATCTCGGCCACCGCCATGCTGCTCTTGCCCGGCCATGAGCATTGGCATCCCAATCCGGCCTTCTTCTACGGCCGTGGCGGTGGGCCGATGCTGGATGTCGGTCCCTATTACGTGACCAACCTCATTGCCTTGCTCGGCCCCGTGCGCGAGGTTTTCGGCACCGCAAAGATCACTCGCATCGAGCGCATGGTGAAGACCGATCCGCATCGCGGCGAGACGATCAAGGTACTGGTGCCGACGCATCTGACTGGCGTCATGGAGTTCCATAGCGGCGCGACGGTGACCATCGCGACCAGCTTCGATGTCATCAAGCACAAGCACAACCAGATCGAGCTTTATGGCTCGGAGGGAACCATGGTGACGCCGGATCCGAACAACTTTACCGGCAAGGTCGAGATATTCCGCGAAGGCACTGATGCCTGGGAGGAGGTTCCGGTCGACCATCCCTATACCGAGGGTGTGCCCGGCCATCTCGGGCTGCGCGGTTTGGGCGCGGCTGAAATGGTTGATTCCCTTCGCTCGGGACGCCAGCATCGGGTATCGTCGGAACTTGCCTTCCACGCCCTGGAAGTCATGACGGCATTCGAGCGGTCGGCCCAGTCACGCGGCGTGGTTGCAATCCACAGCAGCTGTGGTCGTCCGGATCCGATAGATCGCACAATTAATGAGGGACGTTTCGCATAGGCTGCGCTATAGGTTGGGAAAATGCAGTCCTTTCGGACTGTGGGCTTGACGAAGGGACGATGCGTAAGGGAGCATTGGCCACTCGCCGCAGGGAATGGAGGCCCGGCGGTACGGTTTTGGAGGACCGTGAAATTCGGCATCCGATGTCTGAAGATGGCGGCGGCTGAGCACGGGCGTTTGGAGAACGTTATCAAAGGAGGAGGAACGTATGCGTAAATTGATGATGGCATTGGTCGGCGCCACGGCGCTGGTCGCGGCAAGCGTGACCGGCGCTCTGGCCGACGGCAAGAAAGCCGAAGTCTTGCATTGGTGGACATCCGGGGGCGAAGCCGCCGCCGTGAAGGAACTGGCCAAGGCCTTCAACGCTGCCGGCGGCGAATGGGTGGATACCGCGATTGCCGGATCCGGCTCGACCGCTCGCCCGATCGGCATCAACCGCATCATCGGCGGCAACCCGCCGACGGCCATGCAGTTCAACACCGGCACGCAGATGAACGACCTGGCCCAGCAGGGCCTGCTGCGACCGCTTGATGATCTGGCCAAGGAGCAGGATTGGAAATCCGTCCTGACGCCCGCCTTCTATCAGGCGATTCAGTTCCAGGACCATATCTATGGCGCGCCGATCAATGACCACGGCCAAAACTGGCTGTTCTATTCCAAGCCCGTTTTCGCCAAGGCGGGCGTGACCGAGGAGCCGAAAACCTGGGATGAAATGTTTGCCGCGCTCGACAAGATCAAGGCCGCCGGGCTGATCCCGGTCGCCGTTGGCGGCCAGCCCTGGCAGCTCCAGTTGATGTTCAACGCCATCCTTCTCGGTGAGGGCGGCAAGGATCTCTACGGCAAGGTCTGGAAGGATCTCGATAAGGATGCGGTCAAGTCCGACAAGTTCAAACATGTCGCCGAGGTCTTCGCCAAGCTGCGCAACTACCAGGATCCGGGCAGCCCGAACCGCGACTGGAACGTCGCGACCGGCATGCTGATCGACGGCAAGGCCGGCATCCAGTTTATGGGCGACTGGGCCAAGGGCGAATTCATCCATGCAGGCCTCGTCGCCGACAAGGATTTCGGCTGCATCCTCGGGCCGGGCGAATCGAACTTCATGATGGGCGGCGACATCTTCGTCTTCCCGGTCCTGAAGGACAAGGCGGCGGTCGACGCTCAGACCCTGCTGGCAACGGTCATCATGTCCAAGGAAGGTCAGCTCGCCTTCAACTCCAAGAAGGGCTCGGTACCGGTTCGTCTCGACGTCGATACGTCGAAGCTCGATGCCTGCGCTCAGAAGGGTCTGAACGCGCTCAAGGATCCGAGCCGTCAGATCCTGACCTCCGACGTGCTGACATCGCAGGATATCGTTCAGACCGAACAGGACCTCGTCGCCCAGTACTGGACGACACCGAGCATGACGCCCGATCAGTTCGCCGACCAGTTTGCCAAGGTCATAGAACAGGCGAAGTAAGCTTCAGTCGACATCCATGCGGCGGCAGGGCCGGCCTGCCGCCGGTTTTCATGAATGCTGAGGAGGAGCGTCATGAGCACACCTGAAACAAGCGCCGCCACTGTCGGTGTGACCGTCGTAAAGACGGGCGCCACCCGCAGGAGAATGCGTTTTTCGCCCTATATCGCCCTTTTCCCTGCTTTCGTCATCGTCCTTCTCGCCTATGTCGTGACGGTTGTCTGGAACATCTGGATATCTTTCACAGACAGCAAGGTGCTGCCGGTCAACATCTTTGTCGGCACCAAGCAGTACGAGCGGCTGTTTGACACCGCACGCTGGCAGATATCGCTGCAGAACGTCGTGCTTTTCGGCTTTCTGTTCATTGCCGGCTGCCTGATCCTCGGCTTCCTTCTTGCCGTGGCGCTGGACCAGAAGGTTCGCTTCGAAAATACGTTCCGGACGATCTTCCTCTATCCCTTCGCCATGTCCTTCATCGTGACAGGCCTTGTCTGGCAGTGGATCATGAATCCGACGCTCGGCCTGCAGAAGGTTGCCGACAGCATCGGCTTCACCTGGTTCCGCTTCGACTGGATCGTCCAGAGCAATCTGGCGCTCTACGTCATCGTGCTTGCCGGCATATGGCAATCGACGGGCCTCGTAATGGCGATCATGCTGGCGGGATTGCGCGGCGTCGACCGCGAGCTGTGGAAGGCGACGCGCATCGACGGCATCCCGAGCTGGCGCGTCTATCTCCACATCGTCATACCGATTCTGAGACCGACCATTATCACCGCCAGCGTTCTTCTGGCGATCGCCGTGGTCAGGGTCTATGAGCTGGTTCTGGCGACCACCGGCGGCGGCCCGGGAATTTCGACCGAGGTGCCCGGGAAATTCATCATGGATTACCTGTTCGGCCGCGGCAATATCGGCCTTGCCACAGCGGCGTCGACCGTCATGTTCGTCACCGTGGTCATCGTGGTGACGCCCTGGCTCTACTACGAATATTTCCGTGAAAAACCGAGGGGGAACTGATGACGATGCCATCTTCCGTCGCAGCCGCCATGCAGGGCCCGACCGGGCGCAAACCGCAGCACTTTACTCCCGGGCGCATCGGCCTCTACGCCTTTCTCGTCATGGCGGCAATGTTCTTCCTGCTGCCGCTTTATGTGATGCTCGTCACCTCGTTCAAATCCATGCCGGAGATCCGGCAGGGCAATATCTTTGCCTTCCCGCTGATGTGGACGACGGAGGCCTGGGTGCAGGCGTGGAGCACGGCCTGCACCGGCCTTGAATGCGGCGGTATCAGCGTCGGCTTCTGGAACTCGGTAAAGATCCTGATTCCGAGCATGATCCTGTCGATCTTCATCTCGTCGCTGACCGGCTATGCGCTTTCCTTCTGGCGGGTGAGGGGCTCGAATGTCCTTTTCGCCATCCTCCTGCTGGGGGCCTTCATTCCCTACCAGGTCTTCATCTATCCGCTGGTTCTCATCTATCGCGATGTCGGCATCTATTCGACGCTGCCCTGCATCATCATCACCCATACGGTGTTCGGCCTGCCTGTTCTGACGCTGCTGTTCCGCAATTATTATTCCAGCCTGCCGATGGAGCTGTTCAAGGCTGCCCGCATCGACGGCGCGGGGCTATGGCAGATCTTCTTCCGGCTGATGATCCCCATGTCCATTCCGATCCTTGTGGTGGCGGGGATCCTGCAGGTCACCGGTATCTGGAACGACTTCCTGTTCGGCGTCGTCTTCGCCGGCCGGGAAAACTTCCCCATGACCGTGCAGCTCAACAATATCGTCAACTCCACCCAGGGCGAGAAACTCTACAACGTCAACATGGCGGCAACCATTCTGACCGCCCTGGTTCCGTTGATCGTCTATTTCGGTTCGGGTCGTTGGTTCGTGCGGGGTATCACCGCCGGCGCAGTCAAGGGATAGTTCATGGCCAATGTTTCCATTCGCGAACTTGCAATCGGTTTCGGCAGCGTCGGCGTCCTGAAATCGCTCAATCTCGAGGTGAGGTCGGGCGAGTTCATCGTTCTGCTCGGTCCGTCCGGCTGCGGCAAGTCGACCCTGCTCAATGCCATTGCCGGCCTCACCGATATCAGCGATGGCCAGATCTGGATCGGCGACAAGAACGTCACCTGGGAGGAGCCGAAGGATCGCGGTATCGGCATGGTGTTTCAATCCTATGCGCTCTATCCGACGATGACGGTCGAAGGAAATCTCTCCTTCGGGCTGCGCATCGCCGGCATGGCGAAGGAGGAGATTGCCAAGCGCGTCGACCGCGCCGTGCAGATCCTGCAGATCGACCCCCTGCGCAAGCGGCGGCCGGGAGAATTGTCCGGCGGCCAGCGCCAGCGCGTCGCCATCGGCCGCGCCCTGGTGCGCGACGTCGATGTCTTCCTGTTCGACGAGCCGCTGTCCAACCTCGATGCCAAGCTTCGAACCGAACTGCGCGTCGAGCTGAAGCGCCTGCATAGCGGCCTCGGCTCCACCATGATCTACGTCACGCACGACCAGATCGAGGCGCTGACGCTGGCCGATCGTATCGCTGTCATGAGCGGCGGCGTCATCCAGCAGTTCGCCACGCCGAAGGAAATCTATCGTCGCCCTGTCAATCGCTTCGTGGCGGGCTTCGTCGGCTCGCCCTCCATGAACTTCCTGTCGGGGAAGGTGACGAGCAACAACGGCTTGCCTGCCTTCGTGCTGACCGATGGCCGCACGATCGATCTCAACGGCTACCAGTTTTCCGGCACGCCCGGGGAGGGCCGTACGGCAACGCTCGGCGTGCGGCCGGAACAGATGCAGTTCACGCTCGCCAGCGATCGTGCCTCGAATCTGCCGGCGACCTTCAGCATCGTCGAGCCGATGGGCTCGGACAATCTGATCTGGGGCCAGGTCGGCAACGAGACCATATCGGTGCGCATCGATGCCGACGAGGAGGTTGCGCTCGAAAGCGAGCAGCCGGTCTATTTCCAGCCGGCGCTCGCGTCGCTGTTCGGCGAAGACGGGCAGCGTCTATAAAAGATCAGATGGCGCCGCGCGTTCTGCGGAGCGCGCGGCGCCATTTTCATGCCTTGACTTCGAAGACCATATTGAACGGCGTTTCGGTCGCCTTTCGGAAATGCGAATAGCCCGCATCCATAGCGACCTTGCGCAGTTTCAACTCGCCGGCTTGCGCGCCTAAACCCAGCCCGACTTCCTGCGACAGCGAGGCCGGCGTGCAGATCATCGTCGATGCGCCGTAGAAGACGCGGCCGACCGGGTTGAGATTGTCCTTCAGGCAATCATGCGCAAAAGGCTCGACGATCATCCAGGTGCCGTCGTCGGTAAGGCTGTCCTTGACATGTTTGCCGGCGCCGACAGGATCGCCCATGTCGTGCAGGCAATCGAACATCGTCACGAGATCATAGCCGGCAGCCGGGAAGTCCTTGGCACTCGCCTGTTCGAAGGTGATGCGACCGTCGACGCCCGCTTCCTTCGCCGCAGCTTTCGCTCGCTCGATGGAGGGAAGATGATAGTCGAAGCCGAAGAAGGTCGAGTTTGGATAGGCTTCCGCCATCAGGATGGTCGAGGCGCCATGGCCACAGCCGACATCGGCGACGGCGGCGCCGGCTTGAAGCTTTTCCTCTAAACCCTTCAGCGCCGGTATCCATTCCGAGACGAGATGGCTGTTGTAGCCCGGCCGGAAGAAACGCTCCGTGCCGCGGAACAGGCAGGCGCTGTGCTCATGCCAGCCGAGGCCGCTGCCGGTCCTGAAGGCATTGGCGATCTTCGGTTCGTCAAGCCACATGGATTGAACGACATCGAAGGCGCCGGTGAAGAAGGCGGGACTGTTTTCCTCCGCAAACACCATCGCCTGTTCCGGCGTCAGGTGGAAGCGCTCGGTCTTGTCGTCATAGCTGACATAATCGGCCGCCGCCTGAGCCGAAAGCCATTCGCGCACATAGCGCTCTTTCACGCCGACTTTGTCGGCTAACTCAGCCGAAGTCATCGGTGTTCCGTCCGCCATGGCCTTGAACAGGCCCAGATGATCTCCGAGCGTTACCAACACACCCGAAACCGCCGCGCCGAGATCGCCGACCAGGCGTCCGACTAGGGCATCGAGTTTCTGCATATCAGGTTCGCGCATGACATCCTCCCATCAGAATTGATGCAGCGTTCCGTCCAGATATATACGGAAGCCGAAACATACTCTCGGGCGGGAGGGGAGGCAATTACGTCATACGGCTGAGCAGGCCTCATGCTGCAGCCTTGGAAAAGGTGCAGCCTATTGAGGTAATGCCTTATTTTGGAAACGCGCGAGTTGCTTCAGCCGGCGCGCGCCAGCTCCTTTTCCAAAACGGAGAGCAAGCGCGGATCGTCGGCCGTAACATCAGGTGCAAAGCGGGCGGCGACCTTGCCGTCGCGGCCTATCAGGAACTTTTCGAAGTTCCAGACGATGCCGCCGTCCTGGCCGGTCTCAAGGCCGTGTTTCGCCAGGCGTTCGCGCATCGGGCCGTCGCCGGTCGTTTCGACGCCGGAGGCGATCAAGCCGTCGTAGAGCGGATGCCGCTCTTCGCCCGTGACAGCGATCTTGGAAAACATCGGGAACTGCACGTCATAGGTCAGCGTGCAGAAGCTCAGAATGTCCTCGTTCGTGCCGGGTTCCTGGCCCTTGAAATCATTGGCCGGGAAGCCTGCAATGACGAAGCCTTCGTCGCGCTTGTCCTCGTAAAGCTTTTCCAGCCCCTCATATTGCACCGTCAGCCCGCATTTGGAGGCGACGTTGACGACCATGATGACCTTACCGCGATAATCGGCGAGCGTCGTATCACTGCCGTCGATCTTCTTTACCGGAATATCGAGCACGTTGTCGGTCATTTCGTTCACTCCAAGTGAGATGGAAAATAGGATGCCGATATTTGCCTGGATTTGACGGCCGTCAAGGTCAAAATCCTGCTCAGGCGGCCTCCTCCATCCGGACCAGATGGCCGTTCGACACTTCACGGTAGTGTCGCGTCGGCGTGATGTATCCGACCGGCCGCACAGGGCTCTTCAACTCGTCGACGCCCAGATTGCGCTTGATGCCGCGACGCGACGGATCCGGCACGGGCACTGCCGCCATCAGCTTCCTCGTATAGGGATGCTGCGGGTTTTCGAACACCGAGGCACGCGGGCCGATCTCGACGATTTCGCCGAGATACATCACCGCAACGCGATGGCTGACGCGCTCGACCACGGCCATATCATGCGAGATGAAAAGATAGGATAGATTGAGGCTCTGTTGCAGGTCCATCAGCAGATTGCAGACCTGCGCCTTGATCGACACGTCGAGCGCCGAGACACTTTCGTCGGCAACGATCACCTTCGGATCGAGGGCGAGTGCGCGGGCGATACAGATGCGCTGGCGCTGGCCGCCCGAGAATTCGTGGGGGTAACGGCCCATCATATCAGCCTTGAGGCCGACGCGCTCCAGAAGATCGGCGGCCTTTTCGCGGGCTTCCGCGCGTGAACCGAGACGATGCTCGATGAAGGGTTCGGCGACCGCCGCTCCGATCGTCATGCGCGGGTTGAGGCTGGCGAAGGGGTCCTGGAAAATCATCTGGATGCTGCGGCGCATGCGGCGCAGATCGAGCGCGCCGAGCTTCATCACGTCATAGCCGTCGAGACGAACGTCACCGGATTTGGGATTGATGAGGCGCATGATGGAGCGCCCGGTCGTCGACTTGCCGCAACCGGATTCTCCCACCAGCGACAGTGTTTCTCCTTGGGCAAGATCGAAGGAGACGTTTTCAACTGCGTGGATGGCGCCGGTCGGGCGCCCCAGCAGCCCACCGCGAAGATCGAACCGGGTGACGAGGTTCTTGACCTCGAGAACCGGCGTCTTGCCGCGATCGACGGTGTCGGCAAGCGCCTTGGGTTCGCTGCGCTCGCCGGTGCTGATATCGACGATGGGGAAACGCAGCGGCTGGGCCTGATCCTTCATCGAGCCGAGCCGCGGCACGGCCGACAACAGCGCGCGGGTATAGGGATGCTGGCCGCGATGGAAGATGTCGTCGGTCTTGCCGGTTTCCACCGCCTCGCCGCGATACATGACGATGGTGCGGTCGGAAATCTCGGCAACGACACCCATGTCGTGGGTGATGAAGAGAACGGACATGCCTTCCTCCTCCTGCAGCACCTTGATGAGGTCGAGGATCTGCCCCTGAATGGTGACGTCGAGAGCCGTCGTCGGCTCGTCGGCGATCAATAGTTTCGGGCGGCTGGCGAGCGCCATGGCGATCATCACGCGCTGGCGCATGCCGCCGGAAAACTGATGAGGATATTCGTCAAAGCGCGAGATTGCGTTGGGGATGCGCACCTTCTCCAGCAGGCGGATCGTCTCTGCCCTGGCTTCTGCCTTGGAGATATCGCCGTGGCAGGTGAGCGCTTCGGAAATCTGCCGGCCGATGGTGAAGATCGGGTTGAGGCTGGTCATCGGCTCCTGAAAGATCATGGCGATGTCCTTGCCTCTGACCCTGCGCATCTCCCGCTCCGGAAGAGTAAGGATATCGCGGCCGTTGAGCCTGACGGAACCTTCGATACGGCTGCTGCCCCTGGCAAGCAGGCGCATGATCGAAAGCGAGGTGACGCTCTTGCCGGAGCCGCTTTCGCCGACAATCGCAACCGTCTCTCCCGGCATGACGTCGAAGGAGATGTTCTTGACCACCTGACGCCATTGGCCATCGACGAGAAACGAGGTCGTCAGATTGGAGACGGAGAGAACAGGCTGTGCATCCGGTTTGGTTTGCTGCGTTGTAACGGTTGTCATGGCGTCCCCTTTTTATGATCTTGCGCACTGGCCGGGCATCAATCGACGCTGTTCATGATGGTACCGGCGCGGTGGCGAAGGAGGCCGAAGGACGACCCTCGGCGATCCTTGCGGCTTCAAGAGCAGCAATCCTCTCGTCGATCTCGCGGCGGTCGGTCATCCCGCTGGGGTTCTGCCGTGTCGGCATGGTTTCGGCGACGTGCAGATAGCGCTCCTGCGCGACGGCATAGAGCCGTTCGAGTTCGGTGAGCGGGTCGGCGCTGTCGTCGACGCGGATGTTCAGCCAGGCATAATCCTGATCGCGGTAAATCACGAGCGCGGCCGATTGCTTGCCGCGCTTGTCGCCACCGGCATTCTCGCCGGCGCGCATGGCTTCGAGCAACCGCTCGGCCAGCGGCTTTCCCTTGGTCTTCCTGTAGGTCGCAAGCGTCTCGGCAATCACCTGTGGACCCGCCAGCATATTGCCGGCAACCGAGACATTGTCATCGACAAGATGGCCTGCCCAGTCGATGCACTTGGCGCCGGTGAAGGCGGCGTTGTTGCCCTTGCTGTCGATCAGATGGAACTGGCGTTGCTCGCGGCCTTCGTCGCGGGCACTCAGCGCTTGCAGAATCTCGGTCGGTGTATGACCGGCGGCGAGCATCGCAAGTCCGTCGATGCCGTAGAGCGGGCTTGCGAAGGCCTGCGTCGCGACGGCGCCGATGCCGCCGCGAATATGCGGCACGATGCTGCCGACCGCGAAAAAGCGGGTGGCGACGGCAATGGCGAGATGGCCGGTTTCCGGCTCACGGGCAACGATCGACCAGGTCATCGGCTCTATCTCCCAATGGCATAGGCTTGCATCAAACGCGGTGTTGCTGCAGCGCGCAAGAGGCCATCTTTATCTCGCCGTGCTGCGGTGAGCCGCCCCACGGTCCATTCGGGTGCGACGGTCAGCTGATGGCCCTTCCTGCGGAGGGCATCGAGCACTTCGGTATTGAAATTGGCCTCCGCCGTCAGGCCGCCGGGCTCGCGGGTGCGCGGATAGAAGGAGCTGGGGAAATGCGTGCTGTGAAACAGCGGCTTATCGATCGCTTCCTGCAGGTTCAGTCCGTGGTGAACATAGCGCAGGAAGAAGGAAAGCTGCCATTGCTCCTGCTGATCGCCGCCCGGCGTGCCGAAGGCGAGCGTCGGCCGGCCCTCGTGCAGCGCAAGCGTCGGCGTCAGCGTCGTGCGCGGCCGCTTGCCCGGAGCAAGCGAAGAGGGCAGGCCCGGCTTCAGCCAGAACATTTGCGCACGCGAATTCAGGCAGAAGCCGAGACCGGGAATGATCGGCGAGGACTGCAGCCAGCCACCGGAAGGGGTGACGGAGACCATGTTGCCCTCACGGTCGATCACGTCGATATGCACGGTATCGCCGCGCTTTTCGGTCAGGTGCGACATGGTGGGCTCGTAGACCGCGCCGCCCTTGGCTTCCGGAGTTTCGAGCATCTTCATGGTGAGATCGTATTGGTCTTCGAAGCCCGGCAGCTTGCCCGGGCGCAACGCAAGCGAGGCCTCCGGGGAAATGAGCTTGCGGCGCTCATCGGCATAGGCGTCCGATAGCAGGGTATCGAGCGGTACGGTCGTGAAATTGGGATCGCCGTAATAGACCTCGCGATCGGCAAAGGCGAGTTTCATGGCCTCCGTGATCGTGTGGACGAAGTCCGCGCCGGCCGGATCCATGCCAGCGAGGTCGAAACCCTTGAGCAGCGACAAAGTCTGCAGGAAGACCGGTCCCTGGCCCCACGGGCCGATCTTGGCGACGGTCCAGCCATGATAGTCGTAGGTCTGCGGCTCCTCGACGGTGGCGGACCAATTGGCCATGTCATCAGCCGTCAGGACGCCCTTGTGGCGCTGGCCGCTCGCATCCATCACTTCGGCCTTGCCGACATAGCTGTCGATCGCCTCCGCGACGAAGCCGCGATAAAAGGCATCGCGTGCCGCCTCGATCTGCGCTTCGCGGCCGCTCTTCACCTCCGCCTCCGCGACGACACGTTTCCAGGTTTCGGCAAGAACCGGGTTCTTGAAGTTGGACCAAGGTTCCGGGGCGGAGCCTCCGGGAAGCCAGGCCTCATAGGAAGTCGGCCATTCCTTGCGATAGAAATCGGCAAGTCCCGCGATGGTGGCGGAAACGCGGGGCAGGATGGGGTGGCCGTTCTCGGCATAGCGGATTGCCGGCTCGAGAACATCGCGGACCGTAAGCCTGCCATAGTCGCGCAGCATCAGCATCCAGCCGTCGAAGGAGCCGGGGATGACGGTGGCGAGCAGGCCATCGCCAGGGATCAGCTTCAACCCCTCGCTCGTATAGTGCTCGATCGTCGCTCCGGCCGGCGCCGGTCCCTGGGCGCAGATGACCTCGACCTTGTCCTTTTTCTTCGAATAGAGGATAGCCGGCATATCGCCGCCCGGTCCGCAAAGATGCGGCTCGACGATCTGCAGCACGAAGCCGGTCGCGACGGCGGCGTCGAAGGCGTTGCCCCCCTTTTCGAGAATGCTCATGCCGACGGCCGAGGCGATCCAGTGCGTTGACGTAACGACGCCGAAAGTGCCGAGGATCTCGGGGCGTGTGGTGAATGCGGTCATTGGGGGCATCCTTTCAGTTTATTCATGCTTCGCGCGGGTCGAGCGCATCGCGCAGGCCGTCGCCGAGGAGGTTGAAGCCGATCACGACGAGAAAGATGGCGGCCCCCGGCCACATGGCCATCCAGGGCGCCTGTTCCAGATAATTCTTGGCGACGTTGAGCATCGAGCCCCAGCTCGGAGCCGGCGGTTGCTGGCCGAGCCCGAGGAAGGAGAGGCTGGCCTCGGCGATGATGGCGGTCGCGATGGTGAGTGTTGCCTGCACCAGGATGGGCGCAAAGACGTTCGGCAGGATATAGCGGGTGATGATGCTGAAGTGGCGCAGGCCGATCGAGCGGGCGCCTTCGACATATTCCTCCGTCTTGACCGCGAGCACCTGACCGCGTGTTAGCCGTACGAAGACAGGCGTTGCCGAAAGGCCGATCGCGATCATCGCATTGGTGAGGCTCGGTCCGAGAAAGGCGGCAAGAGCAATGGCTGTGATCAGGAACGGCATGGCCAGAAAGGCTTCGGTGATGCGCGAGATGATCTGGTCGATCCAGCCACCGTAGTAGCCGGAGATCAGGCCGAAGGGCACGCCGATGGCGACCGCAATGGCGACAGAAAAGATGCCTGCCATCAACGATGCTTGCGCGCCCCAGATCATGCGGGACAGAATGTCCCGGCCGATATCGTCGGTGCCGAACCAATGGGCTGTTGATGGCGCCTTGCGGATCGCCGACCAGCTGGTGGCAATGGGATCGGCGATCGGCAGGATCGGCGCCAGCGCGGCGAGCACGGCAAAGAAGAGGATGATGGCGAGCCCGACCAATGCTCCCTTATTGGCCTTCAACTTGCGCCAGGCGCGGTTGGGAGCGCGCTTGGCCGAGGGCGCGGCTACGGCCGTCTGTACGATCGTACTCATAGCGCTGCCCTCATGCGCGGGTTGAGGAGGACATAGAGAATGTCGGCGATGAGGTTCATGGCGATGAAGCCGATAGCCGTGCAAAGCACGACTCCCTGGACCACCGCGTAATCCCGGTTGAAGACGGCATCGACGATCAGCTTGCCGAAGCCTGGGATGGTGAAGATCTGCTCGGTCAAAACCGCGCCGGCCAGCAGCTCGCCGAATAGCAGCGCGCTGACGGTGACGATGGGCAATATGGCGTTGCGGAAGGTGTGCTGCAAAACGACGGCGGCTTCGGAAAGACCTTTCGCGCGGGCCGTGCGGATATAGTCGGCGCTGAGCACGCTCAGCATCGAAGAGCGGGTGTGCCGCATCAGCGTGGCCGCGAGCGCATTGCCGAGCACGAAGGCGGGCATCAGCATGGTCTGGATCGAGCGCCAGGGATCCTCGAAGAACGGCTGGTATCCGGAGGCGGGCAGCCAGTGAAGCTTCACCGAAATCAGCAGGATCAGCATGATCCCGAGCCAGAAATTCGGCACGGACAAGCCGCAGAGGGCGACGATATTGGCGAGAAAATCGATAAGCGTATTCTTCTTCACCGCTGCGAGGATGCCCATGGGAATGCCGATGGCGAAGGCGAAGATCATCGACATGACGGCGAGCTGGATGGTGACCGGCAGCTTTTCCGCGATGAGCGTCAAGACCGGCTGATTGGTGCGCAGCGAAACGCCGAGATCGCCCTTCGCGACGCCCTGCAGCCAATAGCCATATTGGTAGATGACAGGGTCATTCAGCCGGTATTTTTCGCGAAGCAGCTCAAGAACCTGCGGATCGCGCTCCTCGCCTGCCATGGCCAGCACCGGATCGCCCGGAAGGAGCTTCTGCAGGGAGAAGACGAAGATCGAAATGATCAGCAGCGTCGGTATGGCGACGAGCAACCTCTTTCCGATATAGCTATACATGGGCAGATCCTCGCCGCGCATATCGAATGCCGGAAATGCCATGCGGGGAGAGCGCCCGCATGGCGTTTTTGGCTCAGTTGCTCTTCTTCACGCCGGCAAGACGGATCATACCGTCCGGGGCGGGCGCGAAGCCGGTCACTTTCTTGTTGTAGGCCCAGATCCAGGCCTGATGACCGAGAAAGATGATCGGCAGATCCTCGTTGAGGATGGCTTCGGCCGCATCGTATTTTTGCTTGCGCACCGCAGTGTCCTGCGACTGGCGTGCCTCGAGCAGCAGCTTGTCGACCTCAGGATTGGTGTATTTGGAATCGTTGAGGCCGGCACCCGTCGTCACGAATTGCTGGATATTGCCGTCGGGATCGGAGCGGCCGGACCAGTCGGAGCGGCTGAGCTGGTAGTTGCCGCTCGACTGCGCATCAAGCAGCGTTGCGAATTCGGTGGTTTTCAAGGTTACGTCGAAACCGGCTTCGGCAACCATCGACTGAATGATTTGCATCATTTGCATCGAGACCGGATTGTTGGCGACGGCGAGTTCGACGGGGATGCGATCGAAACCGGCGGCCTTGACCAATGCCTTGGCCTTGTCGATGTCGCGGGCAGGAACCGGAATGTCCTTATCGTACCAGGGGCTGTTCGGTGCAAAGGGCTGATTGCCGGCAAGCCCGGTGCCGTCGAAGACGATCTGCATGGCGGCTTCGCGGTCGATCGCCAGCGAGAAGGCCTGGCGCAGGCGCTTATACTTGCCCAGCGGATTGTCTGCGCGCGCACCATTGCCGACATTGGCATAGACGCCGAGCCACCCCGTGCCGATTGCATCGGCATAAACGAGATTGGGATCACCCTTCACCGTGCCGACATCGGATGCGGCGACGCGCTCGATCATGTCGAGATCGCCGGAGCGTAGGTTTGCGAGGCGAACCGTCGTGTCGGGGATCGGCAGATAGGTCACCTTGTCGATGAAGATGGTGTTCTTGTTCCAGTAGTCCTGGAATTTTTCGAGTACGATGCGGTCTTGCTGCACACGCTCGACGAATTTGAACGGACCGGAGCAAACGGGATGATCGCCGAATTTGGCGCCGGTCGCCTTTGCCGCGGTCGGCGAGACCATCATGCCGGAGCGGTCGGAGAGCTGGGCAAGCAGAGTGACATCGGGCGCTTTCAGGGTAAAGGTGACTTCGTATTCGCCCGATGCCTCGACCTTGGCGACGGAGGAGAGCTCGCTCTTGCGGCGCGATTCCGGCATCGTTTGGTAGCGCTGGATGTTATCGACCACCGCTTGCGCGTTGAACGGCGTCTCGTCCTGGAATTTTACGCCTTGACGCAGTTCCATGATCAGCTGCTTGCCATCAGCCGACCATTTCCAGGATGTGGCGAGCTGCGGCACGAACTGCAAATCCGGCGTCACGTCGACCAGCTTGTCGCAAAGGGCGGTATAGACGATACGGCCGACGAATGTGCGCGACTGGGCCGGATCCAGCACGTCGGCATCGTCCTGCAGGCCGATCTTCAGCTCGACAGCGAAAGCCGGCAGCGCGATCAATGCGCCGGCGGCAAGCGATGTCAGGAATTTGGCGATCTTCATCTTGTTCTCCTGATTATGAATTATGATTTTCGTTTTTTGCAGTCTCGACCGGTTTCCTCTCCGGTCGTTGTCTGGTGCGGGCAGAGCTTTTGGTCAGCCTACCTCTTCGGTCAGCGGTTCCTGTGCTTGTCGCGCATCGAGCGACGTGATGCGGATCAAGCTTTCCTGAAGCATTAGAAGGTGCTTACGCATGGCTTCGGCGGCCTTCATCGGGTCGCGCGCCGCAATCGCATCGATGATCGCCATGTGCTGGGCATAGGAGATCGGGCGCGTCTTGTTGATGCTGCGGGCCAATTCGCGAATGGTTTGCCATGCCTCGTCCTGGCGGACATGGTTGATGACGTCGAAGATGGTCAGAAAGAACTGATTGCCGGCACTCTCGGCGATCAGCCGGTGCAGCGCGCCATCCCAGAGCTCGCGACTGTCGGCATCGTCGCTGGCGGTGATTTTCTTGGTCAGCTCATACATGCGATCGATGTCATCGGGCTTGGCGCGCATGGCCGCCAGCTGGGCCAGCTGCGGCTCGATGCGCAGACGAACCTCCATGACCTCCATGAGATCCGTGCGGGCGACAAGCGAACTGACATGCTCGCTCCAGCCGTCCGGGCGCTGCCCCGCATAGGTTCCCGAGCCCTGGCGCCGCCAGACGCGGCCTTCGGCCTCCAGCACCTCCAACGCTCGCCGGATGGCACGACGGCTGACGCCCAATGTCTCCGACAGAACCCGTTCCGTCGGCAACTTCCCGTCTGCCGGCAGATCGGCCGAATTCAAAAGCCCTCTGAGCTTTTCCAGGGCGTAGATCGAATTCTCCGGAAGGCTGCTGATTGCCATAGTGGGGAGTGAACCAATTTCGAATTGGTTCAATAGAAGTTCAACGCAACCCTGCCGTCAAGCTCTTTTTTGTGCAATTTATGCAATGCACAATGTTTGTGCGTGACGCACAAAAGCGGACCGTAAAACGGTGCCGCCCGCGTGCTATTCCGGAAGAGTTTTGCCCGACCTACCGCTGCCGGCTTTGGAGCTCAGCGACTGATAGCGCGCGCCGAGACTACCGTCTCGGGCGTGAAATCGAAATCCTTGTCGAAGGGGTAGGTTGGCTTCTGCTTGCGCAGCCGCGGCAGGCGTTCGACGAACTGATCAACGACCCCCGGCGAAAGCGCCATCAGGTTCGGATTGGCGATCGGCGCCAATTCCGGCGAGAGATAGCCGGACTTCACGACGATGATCCTGGCCTTGTGCGGATCGAGGCCGAGGCGCGTGAAATCGGAGAGGTTGTGATAGGGCCGGCGCTTTGCCGACAGCACTAGGTCGATACCGCCGATGGAAACAACCGCCTGGGCGTCGATCGGGTCTGCGGTCTCAAGTAGAAATTTAACGGTGAAGCTGCCTTTCACGGGCTTGCTGCCCTTCGTGTCGAGCGATGCGCCGACCGAAAGATCGAGGGTGGCGCCGACGCCTGCCACATAGCAGGCTTCCGTGGCAGCCTTGTCGGCAATGCCGGCGAAAATGACGCCCTTTGCGTTATTGGCGATAAGTTCAGCAAGGACATCAGCGCGGTCGCCGACGCCGCCGCCTGTGGGATTATCGCCGGATTCGGCAAGCACCACGGGCACCGTCTCGCTGGCAATCGCCTTGGCGACGCATTCCCCGATCGTTCCGGTCTTGCAACCGAAAACGAAGTCCTCACGCACATCCCAATAGGCCTGAGCCAGGCGCTTCGCTTCGCGCTCAAGAACTTGGCGATCCGTGCCGGTCATGATGGCCGCGGCGGTGGCCCGCGGTTCGTCGGCCCAGACATAGCCGACCATCAGCGAGGCATCCCAGACGCCATCGATGGCGTCTATCCCGGGCAGTAGATCGTAGAGGCTCTTGGCCGGCTCATCGACCGTGCTGGTGCGTTCGCCCGGCAGTACCACAGGGATCGGTGCCCAAAGCAGGATCGGCTTCACGCCGGTCTTCAGGCTCTCCGTCAGCATCTTCACGGCGCGACGCATGGTCTCCTCGACATCAATATGCGGCGCGGTGCGATAGGTGGAATACATGTCGAGCGCATCGATGATGCGCTGGGTGACGTTGCCGTGCAGGTCATAGCTGGCCGAGATCATGCAATCGTCGCCGACGACGGCACGTGCCGCGCTGATCCAGTCGCCTTCGGCATCTTCCATGCCTTCGACATACATGGCGCCATGCATGGCAAGATAGAGCCCGTCGAGCGGCAGCAGGGGTTTGAGACGCTCCAGAAACTCCGCCTTGAAGGCCTCGTATGTATGGCGTGCGACAGGACCGCCGGCGATTGCCCTGGCATGGATGGTCGGCAGGAATTCGCCGTCGTAATCCCTAAGGAAAGCGAAATAGGGCGCGGCCGTCAGCTCCTCGCCACGCAGAACGCGAAAATCCCTTTCCTCGTTCAATACGGGATTATAGGTGCTGCACTCGATGTGAATGCCTCCGACGGCAATGCGCATGGGAACCTCAATTCGGGCTGGGACCAATCAGGAAATTATGGGCGGCAATGCTGGCGGCGCCACGCGCCCAGACATCGCCATCGACGCGCTGGTTGCGGATCGGCGTCTGGCCGGCATAGCGCGGCAACACGTTCGCCTCGGCCGCCTGCCGCATGACAGTGCCGAAGAGACCATCGAAGCGTCCCTCGACATGGGTGATCAGGATCATGCCGGGATCGTTGAACTGGATCAGATGGGCGATGGCCAGACCGAGTGCATTTCCGGCCCGATGCAGGATGCGGATGGCGGCCGCGTTGCCGAGCGAGGCCTCGTTTTCCAGATCGTCAAGGGAACTGCACGCAAGGCCTTCCGCTTTCGCCATTTCCTTGATTGCCTTCATCGAGGCGACGGTATCGAGGCAGCCGCGCTTGCCGCACCGGCAGGGCGAGCCATTGGGTTCGATGGTGCAATGGGCAATCTCGCCGGCGCCGCCATGATTGCCGCGATAAAGCTTGCCGCCGACGAAATGGGCGCAGCCGATGCCGTCGTCGAAAGAGACGACGCTGAAATTCTGGACGTCGCGTGTGCTGCCGAACAGCTTCTCGCTGACGGCGACCGCCTTGGCGTCGTTTTCGATGAAGGTGTCGATACCGGTCTTCTGCCTGACGATGCTCGCAAGCGGCACATCCTTCCAGCCAAGCAGCGTTGATTGAACGCAGTTTGCCTGCTTCTCGTCGACAAAGCCTGAGAGGGCGATGCCGATGCCGTAAAGCTTGCGGACAGCATCCTCGCGTTCTGCCAGCAGCTTCGGCAGCGTCTCTGCTATCAACTCGGCGATAACATCCGGATCGCGCGACCGCGGCATGGTCTGGCGCGCGACGATACTGCCGTTGAAATCGCTAAGCACCATCGCTGCCGGGTCTTCGAGCAGTGAAATGCCGACGAAGAAGGCGCCTTCGGGATGCAGATCGAGCAGGATCGAGGGGCGGCCCTGGCCGTAGATCGTCTCCGTTTCGTGCAGGACGCCAAGTGAGATCAGATCGCGGGCAATTCCGCTCATGGCGGCCTTGCTAAGACCCATAGATGTCGCAAGATCTGTTCGACTCAGTGGTCCGGATTGACTGATCACGCGCAGAAGCTGTTGCTGGGAAGAAGTAAGCAATTCGACGTTCCGCCTGGATTTCAGCGTGTTTTTCCGACAATAAGTTCATAAAATGAACAAATCAACGGAAATAAATTTAGCTGAGGGCTTATTTGCGGACGTGACAACAGACGGATTCCAGTCAATCTGCGCGATCTGCAGTTGCGTTTAAACAGTTGACATCGACCTGTATCAGTATGCAATGCTTATCATAGCAATCTAGGCAAAAATCCCCCCAGTCGCCTCGTCTTCCGGCGTCGATTCCAAAAATGAAACGCTCGATCATGGTCGCCTCGACGGCCTGTGCGTATTCGACATCGGGCGCGGCAGTCAGAAAGGAATACCATGTCCAGCACGGTCGATCGTTCGAGACGTCCGTTGGTCATCGTCTCGATCATGCTTGCGACCTTCATGGTCGCAGTGGAAGCGACGATTGTCGCGACCGCCATGCCGCGCATCGTCGGCCAGCTCGGCGGCTTCACCTATTACAGCTGGGTCTTCTCCGCTTTTCTCCTGGCGCAGTCCACCACGACGGTTATCTATGGCAAGCTTTCCGATATGTTCGGCCGCAAGCCCATGCTTATCGTTGGCATCCTGATCTTTCTCGTGGGATCTACGCTTGCGGGTTTTGCCTGGTCGATGGCCTCGCTGATCGCGTTCCGGCTGCTTCAAGGGCTTGGCGCCGGCGCCATTCAGCCCGTGACGATGACGGTTGTCGGCGATCTCTACAAGCTGGAAGAGCGTGCCAAGGTGCAGGGTGCCCTTGCCAGCGTCTGGGCTGTTTCGGCGGTCATCGGTCCGCTTGCCGGTGGCATCATCGTCGATCATCTCTCCTGGGCATGGATTTTCTGGATCAACCTGCCGTTAGGCGTCCTGTCCATCGCCGGCTTCGTATGCTTCCTGCATGAGCGCATCACCCCGCGCGAGGCGAAGATCGACTATCTCGGGACGATCCTGTTTTCGATATCGATCGTATCGCTGCTGGTCATTCTGACGGAAACCGGTTCCGGTTTTGCCGTCCTTGGTTTGCTAGCGATCGTCTTTGTGGTCAGCGGCGTCCTGTTCATATGGCAGGAGCGGCGGGCGCCTGAGCCGATCATCTCGATCGCGCTGTGGAGCCGGCGGCTGGTGGCGACCAGTAATGCGGCAACCCTGCTTGCCGGCATGGCCTTGATCGGCCTGACGACAGTTCTGCCGATCTACGTTCAGGGTGTTCTCGGCCGATCACCGCTCGAAGCCGGATTCACCTTGACCATGCTGATCGTCGGCTGGCCGCTGGCGGTCATGCTTGCGAGCCGGTTCTTTCGCATGTTCGGCATCCGCCGGACCTTGCGTGCCGGAAGCTTCATGTTTCCGTTCGGTGCGCTGTTTCTTTTGTTCCTGACCCCGGAAAGCAGCCCGATCATCGCCGGCGTAGGCTCGTTTCTGATGGGCTTCGGCATGGGTCTCATCAGTCTCACCAGCGTCGTGCTCGTGCAGGAAAGCGTCGAATGGTCTATGCGCGGCAGCGCCACGGCCTCGATCATCTTCTCGCGCAGCCTCGGCAACACGCTTGGCGCCACGGCGCTCGGCGCGATCATGAATATCGGTATCGCTCATTTCGGCAGCGGCGAACTGGCAACGAGGCTTCACGATATTCTGAACCAGCCGACTGGCCTTTCCGATCTTGTCGGCGATCCGGCGATCAGGAACGTTTTCGACGCCGCGCTTCACTGGAGTTTCTGGGGCGTCGTCATCGTCGCCATCACGACGTTCGCAACCGTCTGGCTCATTCCCGTTGCCCATGATGCCGGCCGCCGATCGGTGCCCAAGGCGGATGCCCAGGATGCGATGACGCATTGACGGAGCGCGACCGGCAACGGGCCACGCTTCCCTCCGCCGGCATTCATCGTGACGCTTGCGACGTGCTGCGTCAGAAATCGTAGTGGCTGATGCGCCAGGACTCCAACAGGCTCCGTGATGCCTTGATCGCGGCGTCGGAATCGCGGGCGACGATCGCGTCAAGGATGGCCTTGTGGTAGGGCAGGGAACGCTTCTGACCCTCCGCCACTTCATCATGGTCCGAAAGCGTGCGATTGGCGTAGATCCCAACCGCAATCAGGTCGATCAGCTGTGAATAGATCATGTTGTGCGTGGCGGCGAAGATCGCGGTATGGAAGCGCAGATCAGCGTCGGCATTGGTATTGATGTCGCCGATGGTGGAAACCATTTCCCCGTAAGCGGAACTGATTGCCGTGACGTCTTCGTCCGTGCGGCGTGTGGCGGCACGCGCGGTAGCCTCCGGCTCCAGCGCCAGCCGCAAATCCTTGATGGAGCGCATGATTTCCACCGAAGGTCCGGTCTCGTAGTACCAGACCATGACGTCGGTATCGAGGTGATGCCAGTTGGAGCGCTCCTTGACGCGGGTGCCGACGCGGGTCTTGATCTCCACCAGCCCCTTGCCGGCAAGGCATTTCATCGCTTCGCGAATGACGGTGCGGCTGATGCCGAATTGTTCCACCAGATCGGGCTCGTTCGGCAGCGTGGCGCCTACCGGGTAACTTCCACCGACGATGCGGCGACCAAGCTCGTGGACGAAATAGCCGAAGACGCCGCGACGGGGGATCGTACCGTATTTTCGCACAAAGGCATCGAATGGTGACTGCGTTACGATCAGTTTCGCCTCCGGTGTTGCCGCAGTGGTCTTTGCATCAAGGCCATGTTTCATTATGCGGAGCTCTCATTCCTTTGATACGCGATTGCGAAGCTAATCTTCAGCCGATGATATGTTTTGCGGGCTCTATGCTGATGTCTCGGCTTGTTCGAGGCTGTTTCATATTGTTTTGATATCGATCCTGTCGTTCTTGGCGCGGCATTTCCGATAAAAAACCCTACCATGTCTTGTGCGCAAATGCCTACTGGCACCGGATTGACCGGTCCGTTCACCAAGGCGCATTGGCGGATCGTCATGATTTCCGGCCCAGCCGCATGGCGGAAGGTGGCAGCACGGCAATCAAATTCTGCGCCACCCACTAAGCGAAACGTGATTGACCAATCGAATGATGGGACGATTTCGATCTATCGGAAACGATGCCGAACCGATTAAATAAAGGGGGATGCGAGGCGGATTCGGAGTAACTGGTTGATGAACGACATGTCCACGCATGGGCGGGAGAAGGAAATGCAGGCGGCAGGCTCACGGTCGGTCTCGATTGCGTTGCTCGTGGCCGGTGCTTTCTTCATGGAAAACCTGGATGGTACGGTCATTGCAACCGCGCTGCCGCAGATGGCCGTTTCCTTTGGCGCCCGACCGGTGGATCTCAATATAGGCATGAGTGCCTATCTTCTGACGCTCGGCGTCTTCATCCCCATCAGCGGCTGGATCAGCGACCGTTTCGGCGCGCGACTGGTATTCACCACGGCCGTCGTCGTCTTCACGCTCGCTTCCGTTTTGTGCGGTTTTGCCAACGGTGTCGGCTCCTTCGTCGCTATGCGCATCCTGCAGGGGATCGGCGGCGCGATGATGGTGCCGGTGGGCCGGCTCGTGGTTTTGAACAATACCCCGAAGGACAAGCTGATCTCGGCGATTGCGACGATCACCTGGCCGGCGCTGGTGGCGCCCGTTCTTGGACCGCCACTCGGCGGCTTCATCACCGACCATGCGAACTGGCGCTGGATCTTCTTTCTCAACTTGCCGCTCGGCATATTGGCGTTTGCCTTCGCGCTTATTCTCATTCCGGAAACCAAGAATGCTGCGCGGCCGCCTTTCGACTGGATCGGCTTCGTCGTCAGCAGCATCGGTCTGGCAAGCCTGATGTACGGGCTGGAGCTGGTCGGCCGTCCCGACCTCATATGGCTGGAAGCCTCGGCCTATGTGGTCGCCGGGCTGGTTTTGCTCACCGTAGCCGCGTTTCATTTCCTGAGGACGGAGCATCCGCTCATCGATCTCTCAGGGCTGAAGCTGCCGACCTTCGCGGTCACGATCTCCGGCGGATCACTGTTTCGTACCGCTATCGGTGCGGTGCCCTTTCTGTTGCCGCTGATGTTCCAGGTCGGCTTCGGGCTCAGCGCCTTTCATGCCGGCATGCTGACCTTGGCGGTCTTTGCCGGCAACCTGGCGATGAAGCCGGGGACGACGCCGATTTTGCGGCGTTTCGGCTTTAAACCGGTGTTGATCGTCAACGGCATCCTGAATGCCGTCTTCATTGCAGCCTGTGCGTTGTTTTCGCCCGATACGCCGGTCTGGCTCGTCGTACCGGTGCTGTTCATCGGGGGCATGTGCCGCTCGATGCATTTCACGGCATTGAATACGATTGCCTTCGCCGACATTCCGCCGCAGAAGATGACAGGCGCCAACACGCTGTTCAGCACCGTCTTTCAGCTGACCATGGGCATGGGCATCGCTGTCGGTGCCATCGGCATTCGCATCGGTCAGGCTGTCAGTGCACCGCTTGGCGTAGGCGGCATCGTCGCCATCGAATTCCGCCTCGCCTTCGTGTTGCTCGGCATCATCGCTCTCTTTGCCGTGCTGGATTGCCTGCCGCTCGACCGCAGGGCCGGCGACAACGTTGCGCGCAAGCAGAAGGCGGGCGCGAAAAAGGCGGCTTGAAAATCTCCGCTATGAACGACATGTGCTGCTCAATGGGGATACTGAATGAGATTATAATGCAACAGCACGGCGGGTATCGCCATCAGGATGATAAGAAGCATTGCAAAGCTTGCTGCACGCAACATTTTCATCCGGCGGGCGCGCTGACCGGTCCAATCATATACTGCCATAATGAGCCCCTCCTTTTCCTCAATCATTACAAAGGCAAGAAATGGAACTCCAGTCAATATTGGCAATAGGGCGTTAAATAATAAGTTCATTCTAATATAATGGGGTAGTATACCGCCATTCTATTGGGCACCAGCACAACGCGTCTTCTCCGGCATTGGCGCAAGCTCGTTTCGCGACACCGGTTGGACGCTGGAAGAACAAGAGTTTGGGCCTTGCGCAAGCAGGCGCCGTTTGCTTCGAAAAGAGGAAAAATGCGATGAGTAAGATGCGCGCTTTGGTGCTGGAACGCCAGCATGAACTGGCAATCCGCGATATAGACCTTCCGCAGGAGGTCGGGCCGGGTCAAGTCAAGATCAAGATCCATACGGTCGGCGTCTGCGGATCCGACGTCCACTATTACACGCACGGCAAGATTGGCCCCTTCGTCGTCAACGAGCCGATGGTGCTTGGCCATGAAGCCGCCGGCACTGTCGTCGAAGTCGGTGCTGGCGTGACGCATCTGAAGATCGGCGACCGCGTCTGCATGGAGCCGGGGATCCCCGATCCCAATTCCAAAGCGAGCCGTCTCGGCATGTACAATGTCGATCCCGCCGTCATCTTCTGGGCAACGCCGCCCGTCCATGGCGTGTTGACGCCCTTTGTCGTGCATCCGGCCAATTATACCTTCAAACTGCCTGATAATGTCAGCTTTGCCGAGGGCGCGATGGTCGAACCCTTTGCGGTCGGCATGCAGGCGGCGACCAAGGCGAGAATTACCCCCGGTGACACCGCCGTCATCCTCGGCGCCGGCCCGATCGGCACCATGGTCGCGATCGCGGCTCTTGCCGGCGGCTGCGCACGGGCGATCGTTGCCGATCTCGCCCAGCCGAAGCTCGACATCGCCGCCCAATATCAGGGCGTCATCCCTGTCAATATTCGCGAAAACAATCTGGTCGAGGAAGTCAGCCGCCTTACGGATGGTTGGGGCGCCGACGTCGTCTTCGAGTGCTCCGGTTCGCAGAAGGCCTGGGAAACAGTCATGGCGCTGCCGCGCCCGGGCGGCGTCATCGTCGCCGTCGGCCTGCCGGTCGATCCGGTCGATTTCGATGTTTCGACGGCATCGACCAAGGAAATCCGTATCGAAACGGTCTTCCGCTATGCGCATCAATATGAGCGCTCCATCGCACTGATCGCGTCCGGCCGTGTCGATCTGAAGCCGCTGATCTCGGAGACATTCGCCTTTGAAGACTCCATCGAGGCGTTCGATCGTGCCGTCGAGGCCAGACCAACGGATGTCAAGCTGCAGATCATCCTGGATCAGTAAGCGTCTGTTTACCTCGTCGCCTTGCATGGGCGAGGCGACGTTTTCCTCCGGTTTCGCACGACCCCGTAGACGGGTAGGCAAAAGCGATGCTAGTTAGCCTGAAAAGAGAGGAACAGGCTTTAACGCCGTGAAACGGGAAGGATAGCCGTGCCGCACGACGTCGCATTGATCGCACTGATTGCCGGCGGGTTCGTGTTCGCGGCCATTTTCGGCTATCTCGCCGACAGGCTACATCTGCCGCCGTTGGTCGGCTATCTGGTTGCCGGCGTCATTATCGGCTCATCCACACCGGGCTTTGTCGCCGATGTTTCACTCGCATCGCAATTGGCGGAAATCGGCGTCATCCTGCTGATGTTCGGCGTCGGCCTGCATTTTTCGGCCGCTGATCTGCTGGCGGTGCGCGGGGTCGCCATCCCCGGTGCCATCGGTCAGATCGCGATCGCAACGCTTTTAGGCATCGGCTTGACGTCCCTCTGGGGCTGGGGCATCGGCGCAGGCGTGGTCCTCGGGCTAAGCCTTGCCGTTGCCAGCACCGTTGTACTGTTGAAAGCGCTGGAAGAGCGCAATCTGGTGAATTCGACCAACGGGCGCGTGGCTGTCGGCTGGCTGATTGTCGAAGATCTGGCGATGGTGCTCGCACTTGTCCTGCTGCCGGCCTTTGCCGGCGCCATGGGCGGCCATGTGAATGCCGGCGACCATGCGGCTTCCGGCTCGATCTGGCTGACGATCGGCATGACGCTGGTCAAGGTGGCGGCATTTACTCTTGTAGCGATCTTCATCGGTCCGCGCGTCGTACCCTGGCTGTTGACGTCGGTCGCCCGCACAGGCTCGCGCGAATTGTTCACGCTGTCGGTTCTGGCGATCGCGCTCGGCATCGCCTTCGGGGCGGCGGAAATATTCGGCGTTTCCTTCGCGCTTGGAGCCTTCTTTGCCGGGCTCGTGATGAGTGAATCGCATCTCAGCCATCGGGCTGCGGCCGACTCCCTGCCATTGCAAAATGCCTTTTCCGTGCTGTTCTTCGTGTCTGTCGGCATGCTCTTCGATCCGACTATCCTGGTGCGCGAACCGCTGATGATCGTCGGCGTGCTTGCGCTCATCATGATCGGCAAGTCACTGATTGCTTTCGGCCTGGTGCTGTTGCTGCGTTACCCGGCGAGCATGGGCTTTGCGGTTGCAGCCGGCCTTGCGCAGATCGGCGAATTTTCCTTCATCCTGGCCGGGCTCGGCGTTTCGCTCGGTCTGTTGTCCCGGGAAGGACAGGATCTCATTCTTGCAGGAGCGATCCTGTCGATTACGCTCAATCCGCTGGCCTTCTTCGCCGTCGAGAAGCTGGAGAAATGGACGTTTTCCCGATGGCCGTCGTTCGCGAGCAAATACGGCATGGCCAAGCAAGATGGGCTGCGTCGCGAACTGACCGCCATCAACAAGCAGCGGGAGGAAAGGGATCGGCAGCATAGTCTCGAGATCGAGGAACTGATCGAGACCTTTCCGATGTTTGCCGAGCTGGATGACAATGCGCATGAGGAGCTTCTGCTGCTCTTCCGGCCGAGATCGGCTTCGCCGGGCGATCGCGTCATTCGCACGGGCGATCGCGGCGACAGCATGTTCTTCATCGCGTCCGGCGCCGTCGAAGTGCAGCTTGAGGACGATGAGGTTCCGCTCGGCGCCGGTTCATTCTTCGGCGAAATGGCCCTGTTGACCGGCGCGCGCCGTACCGCCGATGTCGTTGCCGTCGATTTCTGTCAGCTTTTCGTGCTGGAGCGCCGTGATTTCAACCTGTTCATGTCGCGGCATCCGCAACTGCGCGCCGCCGTCAGCCACATGGCGCGCGAACGGCAGGAAAGCAACGTGTCGCGCCAGCGGCGCGACCAATCAGAGGATGCGAGCTGACGCCCGATCTGGGATTTAGCGGCGCCTCAGCCAGGATTTCGAAACGCGGCAGGCCATCGTATAGGCCGGATCGAAGACATTGCCGACATCGTAGCGCACGACTTGGCCGAGCAGGTGGCTGGCGGCAGTCTTATCGAGGCCGTAGTCGGAGCCGAGCCAGCGCAGCATTTCACTGGTTGCGTGCTGCAGGGCCTGGTCGAGCGGCCGGGCATTGCCGATGGTGAAAATGTCGTCCACCGTCTCGCCGCGCGGCCAGACTATCGTCTTTTTCTTTTCGACGCTCAGCCGTACCGTCACCTCGAAGGTGGTTTCGATTCCCGTGCCGACGATCTCGCCGTCTCCCTGCACGGCGTGGCAATCGCCCAGGAAGAAAAGTGCGCCTGGCGCCGATACGGGAAACCAGATGGTCGTGCCCGGCCCCAGCAGCCGATAGTCCATGTTGCCGCCGAATTCGCCGCTGGTGGCGGTCGATATGGCCTGGCCGAGCGCCGGCGCAACACCGAAGCAGCCGATCATCGGCGAAAGCGGCAGCGTCAGGGCCTCAAGGCCGGCCACCGGCTCGGAAAGTCTCGTTGTCAGGGCTTCGCGGTCGATCTGCCAGATCACCTTTTCGCTGGCCGGCAGTGCCCGCACATCCTGCGGATCGACGACGTTGCCTGCAACGACGCTGCGGGTGAATCCCGTATCGCGCGTCGGCACCATCGTCAGGATTTCGACTTTGAGGGAATCGCCCGGTTCCGCACCCTCGACGAAGATCGGGCCGTTCATCGGGTTGGGACCCGAGGCATGGCGAATATCATGCTTGTCATAGCCGGCAGCGTCGAGCGTTTCGGTAATGACGGTATCGCCATCGGCGACATGCAAGGCCGGCGGCAGGGAGCCGATGACGTTGTGATAGACGGTGGGGGTAAAACGGTGCGTTGCCATTGCCTACAGCCTTATCCTGAATTTGGTTCGGTCAACCTATGACAGCTTTGCCGTGTCACGAAAGACCGCGTTTGCGGATATTATGGATTACCGCTTCGGACGATCCCAAGGACGATAATAGAAAAGCGACAACAGCGCTCTGCGGATTTCGCCGGCCGCGACCTGGAATGCAGGTTGATCTAGGCGAAATGATCGCGAAACTCCTGTGGCGTGGTTCCGAATTTTCTCAGGAAATTGCGCCGCATGGTTTCCTCCGAGCTGAAGCCGCAACGGATGCGCGCCTGGTGAACCGTAAGGCCCTCTTCCAGCAGACGCCGCACCGCCTCGGTGCGGATATCCTCCACAGCCCTTGCGGGCGTGCGTCCGGTCGCCTTGAGGTAATGCCGGGAAAAGCTGCGCGCACTCATATTCGCCCGTTCGGCGAGAACGGGCAGAGAGAGGTCCGCGCGCAGATTGCTCATGATCCAGGCATGCAGTTGGTCGAAGCGCTCGCCGCTTTCCTGCAGTCGCAATGCTGAACTGAATTGCGCCTGGCCGCCCGGCCGCTTCAGGAAGACGACGAGCTCGCGGGCGACGGAAAGTGCCAGTTTCCGGCCGAGGTCGTCTTCGACCAAAGCGAGGGCCAGATCGATGCCGGCGCTCACGCCCGCCGAGCTCCATAGGTCGCCGTCCCGGACGAAGATCGGATCCGGCTCCAGTTTCACTTGCGGGAAGCGCTTTGAGAATTCCTCGCAGCGGTTCCAATGGGTCGCCGCGCGTCGCCCGTCCAGAAGTCCCGCTTCGGCAAGAAGAAAGGCGCCGCTGCAGACGGAGGCGGTTCGCCGGGTGCTTGCCGACCGCCTGCGCACCCACTCGACCAGGGCCTGATCTTCGCATGCCTTGTTGACGCCCCAGCCGCCGGCGATGATCAAGGTGTCGAGCGGGCCGCCAACGTCGCTGAGTGGCGCAGTCGTCAGCACAAGGCCTGAACTGGTCCTGGTCTGCGCGTCCGTCGCGACTGCGACTGCCTCATAGGGCCTTGGCAATCCGCTTTCGATTGCCGCCTCATTGGCACTGGTGAAAACCTGCAGCGGACCGGCTATGTCGAGCAGCTGGGCATTGTCAAAGGCAAGTATCTCGATGTGGCGCATGATTGGCACAAAATGACGGGAGTTTGGCAAATACGCCAGATTGTGATCGCATAGGCTGGTCGAAGTCAACCATAGGAGATCCACCATGACCGTTCGCTTCGGCCTGCTCGCCTTTCCGGGCGTCCAGCAACTCGACCTGACCGCCCCTTACGAGATATTTGCGTCGATGGAAGGTGCGGAGGTTCACCTCGTCTGGAAGGATACGTCTCCGATCGTCTCCGCCACCAAGCTGGTGCTGCAGCCGACGACGAGCTTTGCGGCGTGCCCGTCCCTCGATGTGATCTGCGTGCCGGGGGGCAGCGGCGTCAATGCGCTGCTGGAAGACGAGACGGTTCTCTCCTTTATCCGCGCGCAGGCGGCCCAGGCACGCTTCATAACCTCGGTGTGCACAGGTTCTCTCGTTCTTGGCGCCGCCGGTCTGCTCAAGGGCAGGAAGGCGACGACCCATTGGAATGCGCGCGATTTCCTGGCGGAATTCGGCGCCATCGCGACCCCTGGACGAGTCGTCCGGGACGGCAACCTTTTCACCGCGGGCGGCGTGACGGCGGGCATCGATTTCGGACTGACCATCGTTGCGGCCCTGCGCGATCAGGCGGAGGCGGAAGCCATCCAGCTTTCGCTGGAATACGCGCCCGCACCGCCGTTTCACTCCGGATCGCCGGAGGAGGCGCCGGCCGATGTGTTGATCGAGACGAAACGGCGGCTTGCCGGCTCGCGGACGGCCCGGGAGGCCATCATGGCTCGTCTCGCGGCTCGCCGGCATCAGGCCGGTTGAGCGCCGATCCTGTGCGCAAGCGATGTCACCTCGCTGAAATGGAACGTCGATAAGGACACGATCTGACTTTTGATCGTAGCGACAATCCCATCGAGGTGACGATGCCCAATCGGGCGAACAGGATCCTGATTTCAGGTAGCCTCTCATGCTTGACAGGAACAGCATTTCTGCGACCGTGGCATCACGATGTCGTGTGCGGCCTTGTGGTGGGCGAGAGGCTATTCTGATGAACAAGTTCCGATCATTTCGCTGCATTCCCCGTTTTGCCATGGCGATGAACATTCTGGTCGCCGCGGTTTTCTCGCCGATGCTGCCGGCATCAGAAGCTCACGCGCTTGAGGTCGGGCAGCAGACGAAGGCATCGGGCGAGCAGATCGAGAAGCTGATCAAAGCGCTGCGCGACAGCGGTGCCATGGCCGACAAGGACCTGTTGCAGCGGCGTGCCGACTTCGAGAATCTGATGGCAGCGACGCCGGATCCGACACGGGTGCAGATTCGCCGGGTTGACGCCAACGGCGTTGCCGGCGATCTGATCTGGCCGGCACGGCTGCACTATGGAATCGGCAGGCGTGCCATTCTCTATCTGCATGGAGGGGGCTTTTATAGCGGCTCGCTGCGGACACACCGCAATATTGCCGCCTCGCTTGCCAAGGGGGCGTCTGCCGATGTGCTGCTCATCGACTATCGTCTCGCGCCCGAACACGGTTTTCCCTCGCAGATCAACGATGCGGTGGCGGCCTATCGTTGGCTCCTGTCGTCAGGATACAAGGCCGGAAACATTGTCATTGCGGGAGAGTCGGTCGGCGGAACCCTGGCCATCGAGATTATCCTGAACCAGCTTCGCCTCAAAGGAGCGCTTCCCGCGGCAGTGGTTGCCATGAGCCCGGTGACCGATTTCGCCGCGACGGGGGCGTCACTGGTTGCAAACGCTTCCCGTGACCCGTTCATGGGCAAGGAGGAATTGACCATCATCCACAATGCCTATGTTGCCGACCGATCACCGGTCGATCCCGAGATATCGCCGCTCTATGCCAATTTGGCCGGCTTTCCACCCCTGCTGATCCAGGTGGGTTCGCGGGAGACGCTGCTGGATGACAGTGTGCGGCTGGCGGACAAGGTGCGGCAGGCGGGCGGAGACGTGGCCCTGGAAATCTGGCCTGGCATGATTCACCAGTGGCAGATTTTCCCATTCTGGCTCGAGGATGCCAGGAAGTCGAATGGGAGAGTGGCGGAATTCGCGATTTCGCATTTCGTCGACAAACCCGCGCAATAGTCTTGGCGTACAATCGTATGCGGCCCGATTGGGTTTCGTGGAGTATCCTATAATTATTTATCGCACGATATAATCGTAAGATAAATTTTTTGTAGACAACGCGCGGCGAGTGCTCTATGCATAATGATATTGCGATAATAAATCGCGCAATATATTATAAGTGGAGATTGAAATGAGCCAGTCGATCAATCAAGCTACCCGTCGTGGCGTTATGACCGCCGGACTAGGCCTTGCCGCCGCCGCCGTCATGCCCTTCGCTCAACCTGCACAAGCCTCTGCAAAGCAATCTTCGAAAGGTAAGGACACAATGAGCAGCAGCACGATCACCACCAAGGACGGAACTCAGATCTTCTACAAGGATTGGGGAACAGGCCAGCCGATCGTCTTCCATCACGGATGGCCGCTGAGCTCGGACGATTGGGACGCCCAGATGCTCTTTTTCCTCAATCAGGGCTACCGCGTTATCGCCCATGATCGCCGCGGCCACGGGCGCTCGAGCCAGACGGCGACCGGAAACGAGATGGATACCTATGCTGCCGACGTGGCCGCACTCGCCGAGCATCTCGACCTGAAAGGCGCCATTCACGTCGGCCATTCGACCGGCGGTGGCGAAGTCGCCCGCTACGTGGCGCAGTATGGCGGTCATGGCCGGGTTTCCAAGGCGGTGCTGATTGGCGCCGTGCCGCCGATCATGGTCAAGTCCGACAAGAATCCCGGTGGCCTGCCGCTGGAGGTATTCGATGGCTTCCGCGCGGCGCTTGCCGCCAATCGCGCGCAATTCTTCCGCGACGTTCCGTCAGGACCGTTTTACGGCTTCAATCGCCCCGGTGCGGTGGTTTCGCAGGGCGTCATCGATAATTGGTGGCGTCAGGGCATGATGGGGGGCGCCAAGGCGCATTACGACTGCATCAAGGCCTTCTCGGAAACGGACTTCACTGAGGATCTGAAGAAGATCGAGGTGCCGACGCTGGTCATGCATGGCGATGATGACCAGATCGTCCCGATTGCGGACGCGGCCCTTTTGTCCATCAAGCTGCTGAAGAACGGCACGCTGAAAGTCTACAAAGGCTTTCCGCACGGCATGGCGACCACGCATGCGGATATCATCAATGCGGATCTGCTGGCGTTCTTCAAGGCTTAAAGATCCCCCGAAGAGTGAAGCGCCCGCCTTCCGGCGGGCGCTTCACAGCCGGCCGGGTGCTGTTACCACGCCTGCCGCTTCAGCTATCAAGTTTCAATGAAAGCTGAACGGCACGCGGCAAGGGTGGTAGCGGCCGGCTGATGTCGACGCGGCGTTTCCAATTGGCGAGCCGCTTCTGCTCGCGCTCCCGAAGCGCCTTCGAGACCGCGACAAAGGTCATGGCACGCTCAATGACTTGTTCAGCTTTGGTCATGGACATCTCCATATGTTCACTTTATGTTCTCATATTGAGTGCAATAAGTCAAGCCTATGGCGGTGAGCGCCCAGCGCTCTCGGGTTCCGAATATAGGGCGAGCATATTCCGACTGCTCTGCGGAATGTCCCGGACTTGCAACGCCAGTGAATGGGGTTGACGTTCGTAGCCAATCAAATGCTTAGAAGAGTGTCGCGGTCGTCTTTTCCAATTCGGACGTTGACGGTCTACTAGCCTTTCAGCCTGCGCCCCTGTTTTTGCTTCGGCTTCTCAACGGATGGGTCCGACACTTCCTTGGCCAATCTTGCCTGGCGAAGGCGCTCCGTCTTGCTTTCACGCGCAACGACTTCGTTTTGAATGATGGTCCGTGCTGAATCATTCGTGGCAATCGCCGCTTTTTCGGCTCTGGACAAGCGCTGCTCTGACCGATTGACTCTAAATGCACTCATGTTGCCTCCTGGAGCTGCCGGCAACAAAAAAGGCCGGAGCGAAACCGCGCCGACCTTCCTCACATCGCCCTCGCACCAATGCCAGTACATCCGTGGTCAAAAGAGGAAAACGACTAAAACATCGCGAGCGTCAAATTTCGTTAGCGCTCACCAGCAATGTTACTTTGTAGATGTGGGGTGTCATTCCGTCGAATGCAAGTACTAGAGAAATTTATTTCGATTTATTAGGCGTCCATAGGGAGTTTCCGGACGTTTTTTCGATGCAGCTAAGGAGATGATGAGTATCCGTCTTCTCCGAAACTTAAATGGCTGATAAACTACTTGAGATCGATGCGACACGGAAATTGCTCCGCCCCATCCTTCTCGGTGGCCCATGTCGAAGCTTACATTCAGATACAGCGTTCGTGAGGAGCGTGATTGTACCTGGACAGTGTACGATGTCTTCACGGGAAGGGCTGCGGAGCCCACGCATTGGATACTGAACGTTCTGACTGAGAAGGAAGCAAAGGCCTATTGCGCCATTCTTAATGTCAAGGACATGGAAAGACGTGAACGCCTGGGCTTCTAGCGCGCGCAGGCGAGATTGCCTTGTCCCTTAATGGTTAGGCGATATTCTCCCGCAATGTCACGCCCGGCCACGCCGGATGGGCTTTTTTCTTTCCTTTACCAAGGTGGCCGTTTTCGGTTCTTCCGTGGCTTCTTGTTGCAGGCGAAGAGTTCGCAGCGCCTCGGTTTTCTTTTCCCGGGCGGAGTTTTCCGCCGCCACGATGGATTTTGCCATGCTGGTGGTGGTCGCGGCTTTGTCGTTGGTGAGAGACGCAGCCTTCTTGAAGAATTGGTCCTTGGTGGCTGTCATGATCGCTCCTTCGCGCACAGCAGTAAATTGGGGAGGGTTGTCGAAGATTAACGACTTTGGGTCCGGCTTCGGGTGCTCTTGGGCAGCAGACCGTCTCTTTGTAGCTTCTTGCGCATCAGCTTGCGGTGCCGGCGAATGGCTTGCGCTTTCTCTTGAACACGCTGCTCGGATGGCTTCACAAAGGCTGAACGCACTTTTATTTCGCGAAAAATGCCTTCACGGATCATCTTCTTCTTCAGTACGCGCAATGCTTGATCAATATCATTGTCTTTTACAAAAACTTGCAAATCATACCTTTCCGTAGCGCACAGCATGTCGCTCCGCGCCCTATCTGAAGGCTTGTTTTTTGCCTCCCGCAGTAAGGGGTTTCAGCCAAGGCTCCGGTCTTGCGGATGTGGAGTTTTGGCTGTCGGCAACTGGATCCGCGCAAAGCTGCTCGATGTCCGCCTCCGAGATGCGGCGTTCAAAGCTCTCATGCGTGAAGCGAACCTGATAATATGCCTCGGCGGAGTCGGAGGGGAGCATGCTTATGATGCGGCATGTCCTTGGGGCTGCTTTCAGCCGAGTGAGATCCGCTTTCAAGACCACTACGTCTCCAGCCGAAAACTTCATTCTGCTCATGGCATCCCCTCGCTGATGGGCCGCAGAAATACAAAAGGCCGGGCATTACCCGACCTTTCCCTGCCAGTTCGATCCTTGCTGCCGGTACATCCGTGGTCAGCATGACGAATGACAATCAGATAGCTTTGAGATTGTCGGCAGAACTCTTGCCGGTCTTGCGATCGCGAACCAGTTCGTAATCGACCTTCTGGCCTTCGGCGAGAGAATTCATACCCGCGCGCTCCACAGCGGAAATGTGAACAAACACATCCGTTGCGCCGTCTTCAGGTTGAATGAAGCCAAAACCCTTGGCGCTATTGAACCACTTTACAGTTCCAGAGCTCATGACAATTTCCTTTCAATTAGACATAGAATTTCGCTCCGCGACAAACCATTTGCCGCAGTATCACGACCAAAATTGAAAGAAAATTCGGCTACGCTTCCGCGTTAACAAAGATCATCAAGCAAGATCGACATTATTAACATAGGGCTGAAACAAGGCAAAGGCAAGGCTGCATTTATGGCCGACGATTTTAACCGGCAGCCGCTCCGATACAATAAATGAAAATAACCGTTGATTTACAATCGCGATGGGGTGTTCGCTACACCCACGGCCGCGGTCGCAAGGCATGTGTCGACGATCCCGCGGGTATCGGTACGGCAGGAGCCGCGACCGGCTGGCAGGCGACGTTGCGGGTCGCGCGGCCGGAACATTTGCCGGATGGACGGTTGTGTCGGATGAGAGCGAAAATCATCTGGCCGCTAGCGCATGAAGCGACAACGCCCGCTTGAAATTTGCCTCATCTTCCGCCACCTGTTCGGCGCGACTTTCAATATTCCCAGGAGACTAGACGCACATGACAACCACCGCAGAAAACACCGCTGAGAGCCACGTCTTTGAGGCTGACGTTGCCCGCCTTCTGCATATGATGGTTCACTCGGTTTATTCGGATAAGGACGTCTTCCTGCGCGAGCTGATCTCGAACGCGGCCGATGCCTGCGAAAAGCTGCGCTATGAGGCAATCGCCGAGCCCGCGCTGCTCGCCAACGACCCCGACAGCCGCATCCTGCTGACGCTCGATGCCGACGGCAACAAGCTCGTCGTCGAGGACAACGGCATCGGCATGAGCCGCGACGAGCTGATCGAGGCGCTCGGAACGATCGCCCGCTCGGGCACGCGCGCCTTCATGGAGCGCATCGAGGCCAACAAGCAGGGCGAAGGCGCCCAGCTCATCGGCCAGTTCGGCGTCGGCTTCTATTCCTGTTTCATGGTCGCCGACCGGGTCGACGTCGCCTCCCGCCGCGCCGGCGCGGAGGAAGCCTGGCTCTGGTCATCCGACGGCAAGGGTGGCTACAGCGTCGCCCCGATCGATGTGGCCGAGGCTCCCGCTCGCGGCACGCGCATCACGCTGCATCTGATGGACGATGCCAAGAGCTATGCATCGCGCTGGACGGTGGAGCGCATCGTCAAGGAGCAGTCGGGCCATGTGCCGGTGCCGATCAAGATCGTCGAGGCGCCCGGCGCCGAGCCCACGCAGCTGACCGACGGCACCGCGCTTTGGACCAAGTCGAAGAACGACATCACCAGCGAGGAATATACGGATTTCTATCGCGGCGTTTCCGGCCAGTATGACGAGCCGGCGCTGACGGTGCATTTCCGCGCCGAAGGCCGCCACGAATATTCCGCCCTCGCCTTCGTGCCGGGCTCGCAGCCATTCGATCTCTCCGATCCGGATCGCAAAGGCCGCATGAAGCTCTATGTGAAGCGGGTCTTCATCACCGACGAGGCGGAATTGTTGCCGCGCTATCTCCGCTTCGTGCGCGGTCTTGTCGATACGAACGACCTCCCGCTCAACGTCTCGCGCGAGATGATCCAGGAAAGCGCGATCCTGTCGGCGATCCGCAAGGGTGTCACCAACCGTATCATCACGGCGATCGAGAAGCTGGCTGAAAGCGACCAGGATGCTTTCCTGAAGCTCTGGGAAAATTTCGGCAGCCTGATCAAGGAAGGCCTCTACGAGGATTTCGAGCGGCGCACGCAACTGCTGGCGCTGTCGCGCTTCCGCACCACCGCCTCCGGCGATGGCTACCGTTCGCTTGCCGATTACGTCAAGGACGCCAAGGAAGGCCAGCAGTCGATCTACTATCTCGTCGGCGGCAGCCTGGATCAGCTGAAGGCATCGCCTCAGCTCGAAGGTTTCCGCGCCCGCGGCATCGAAGTGCTGTTGCTGACGGATTCCGTCGACAGCTTCTGGGTGACGAACGCGCCGGAATTCGAGGGCAAGAGCTTCAAGTCGATCACCCAGGGCTCCGCCGATCTCGCGCAGTTCAAGAAGCTGGACGAAGACAAGGCGGAAAGCGCAAGCGCTCCCGCCGAAGTGCAGGCCTTCATCGATTTCGCCAGGGAAAAGCTTGCCGATGAGGTGTCGGACGTGCGCGCGTCCGATCGCCTGATCGAAAGCGCTGTCTGCCTGGTCGCCTCCGAACAGGGTTACGACCGGCAGCTCGAGAAGATCCTGCAGGGGGCCGGCCGCTTGCAGTCCGGCGCCAAGCCGATCCTGGAAATCAATATGGATCACCCGGTCGTCAAGGCTATCGCCGCCAAGGTCGATGCACCGTCGCTGCGCGACGATGCGGCATTCCTGCTGCTCGATCAGGCGCGCGTGCTTGATGGTGACAAGCCGGCCGATCCGCGCGCTTTCGCCGAGCGTCTGGCGCGGGTGATGGAAAAGGCTCTCCAGTAATCGAAAGGGCCGGCACGACTTTGATGAGGTCGTGCCGGCCCGGATCTTTCGAGTGCGGTCGGGAAGGCTGAATACGTTCGACAGAGCGGGTCGCTATAGCCAAAACTTATCGCCAGGGCACGAGGTCCGAATTGGCAAACTGCGCCGCGCGGCGTGAAATCGCTGTCGTTCGGAAGGAGTTTCCCATGTCGGAAGAAAAGACGGCACTTGTTATCAGCGCGCATGCTGCTGACTTCGTATCGCGCTGCATGCGGAGCGGGCTATAAGGTCACCGTCGTCTGCCTGTCCCTCGACGAGCGCGGCGAGTCGGCAAAGCTCCGGAAGCAGCCGGGCATGACGCTGGAGCGGGTCAAGGCAGCGCAACGGGCGGAATCGGAAAAGGCGGCAAAGGCGCTCGGCGTCTACGATCTCATCAGCTTCGACCTCGGCGACTATCCGCTGCGCCTGACGGACGAAGGCAAATACTGCCTGGCCGATGCGATCTCTTATCGAACATCCGGCGGGCCTGATGGAGGTTTTCCTGGACCTCGACGAGGGCGGCCGTCAATGGGGCGGGAACGGTCAGGACAGCGCGAAAAATGTTCGATGGCCGCGTGTTTCCGACGTCATAAACTTGAGTTTCGTTTGAAGCTTTTTATTGCGCGCCGCGCGTTCTTCTCCTATAGAGGAACCCGAAATGGCCGGGTGTCGCCCGGCCACGTAAGCGTTAACGTCACTCAACGCGTATGATCGAACGGCTCTGCGGCTTCGGTCTGCGCGGCTATGTCCTGCGGATCAAGGTTTAAGAGCCTCGAAGGGACACAGATGGATAACCCCCAAACCTCAAATCCGAATAGTTCGGTTCCGAAGATCGAGCGTGTGCGCCATGAGCTGAAGCGGCGTACCCTGACCGTCTCCAACGTCGAAAAGATGACGCCCGGCATGCTGCGCATCGAGCTTGCCGGGGAAGACCTTGCCGATTTTGTCAGCCTGGCGCCCGACGATCACATCAAGGTTCTCGTGCCGGGCCCTGGCGAAGAGATGGTGCGGCGCGACTATACGCCTCGCCGCTACGATACCGATGCCCGCACGCTCGTCATTGATTTTGCCATTCATGAAGCAGGACCTGTCACTCAATGGGCACTCGGCGCCCGCCCCGGTGACAGCCTGGAGATCGGCGGTCCCCGCGGCTCTGCGGTAATCTCCGACGACGTCAAGAATTGGCTGCTCGTCGGCGACGAGACGGCGTTGCCGGCCATCGGCCGTCGCATAGAGGAGGCAGGCAGCGATGTGCGGATCACGGCCATCATGGCGGTTGCGGACGCTGCCGAGCACCAGATCTTTCAAACCGACGCCCAGCTGGAGACTCATTGGGCGCATCGGCCCCTGTCGGAGGCGACCGACGCGTCTGCGCTGATGGCCGTTCTCCAATCGGTCGAGCTTGCGCCCGGCACCTTCGTCTGGATTGCCGCTGAAGCCTCGGTGACGCGTGCGCTGCGGACCTATTTCGTCGAAGAACGCGGCTATCCGCTGAGCTGGATCAAGGCATCCGGCTACTGGGTCAAGGGCAAGGCGGACGCGACCGAGAAATTCGACTAGGTGTCGATATGGCAGGCGGCTGCAAGAAACCGCCTGCCAATCCTGATATGAAGGCCGGCTCATCTTGCCGGCAGATGTTCCTGCCCCATCTGATGGCACAGCTGTCCCGTAAAAGGACAAGGGGCTCAATGCTAAGATTGAGTTCACCGAGACTGAAGCCGGGGCAGATTTCGACTTCCTAAATTGCGTGGAATCGCCGAAGGTTAGGCGCGAAGCGGAAATGGTGACGAAGTCATCGCCGGCCAATTTACAGGTTCGAGGCGCCGAGCGGGAGGCGGTGCCGACGAACGTCGCGCAAACCCCTGCCGCACGCGACGGCCGATATTGAGGATCAAAGCGAAGTGCCTGCCGTCCCGAAAGAACCGCCGCAAACATTCGCCTCGCTGATGTTGTCGTCTCTGCGCAAGGCCTTCTTCAGCATTGCGCTTGCGAGTGTTGGTATCAACGTGCTGGCGCTGACCGGCTCCTTCTTCATGCTGCAGGTCTACGACCGGGTTATTCCCAGCCGCAGCCTGCCGACGCTATCGGGACTCGTCATCATCGTCGCAACCCTGTTCCTCTTCCAGGGAGTGTTGGAACTGCTGCGTTCGATGCTGCTTGCGCGCATCGGCACGTCGCTGGATGAGCGGTTGAACCGAAAGGTCTTCCGCTCGCTTCTGTTCCTGCCGACTCAAAGGCAGACATCGGATGACGGGTTGCAATCGGTTCGCGATCTCGAGCAGATCCGCTCGTTTCTGTCCGGCAGCGGCTCGACGGCGCTTTTCGACCTGCCTTGGATGCCTTTCTACCTGATCCTCTGCTTCCTGTTCCACGTCTGGATCGGCGTCACGGCCCTATGCGGCGCCATCCTGCTCGTCGGCATAACCTTGCTCGCGGAAATATTGTCGCGACGGCCGGCCTTGGATGCCGCCAAGTCCTCCGCCCTGCGTCTCGGCTTTGCCCAGGCGGCACGGCGGAACTGGGAGGCGGCGATATCAATGGGTTTTGCCGGCCGGCTGACCGAGAAATGGGTTGTCATGAATGACGATTACCTGAAGCATCAGGCGGCTGCCGGCTCCATCGTCGGAGCGCTGACGATCGCGGCAAAGATGGCGCGCATGATGCTTCAATCCGCGGTGCTGGCGGTCGGCGCGATCCTTGTCATCCGTCAGGAGGCGACGGGCGGTATCATCATCGCGAGCTCGATCCTGGTGACGCGGGCGCTGGCACCCGTCGAGCTTGCGATCGGTCAATGGAAGGGTTTCGTTGCCGCGCGCCAGGGCTGGACGCGGCTTGCGACGCTCCTCGATGTCGCACCTGCCGAGCAGCATGCTCTCACCCTCCCGGCACCGGCGCGCGAACTCAGCGTCGAGAATATCAGTGTTGCCTCTCCGGGCGGCCGCGATCTCATCCTGCGCAACGTCTCGTTCAAAGTACCGGCGGGAACGGTGCTGGGCGTCATCGGTCCGAGTGCATCGGGCAAGTCTTCGCTGGCGCGCGCGATCACGGGTCTCTGGCCAGCTGCGATCGGCACCATCAGGCTCGACAAGGCAGCGCTATCGCAATGGGAGCCGAACGAACTTGGCCGGCATATCGGCTATCTGCCGCAGGATGTCGCTCTCTTCGACGGCTCGATTGCGGACAACATTTCCCGTTTCGATAAGAATATGGAGCCCGAGCCGGTCATCTCAGCTGCAAAGGCTGCTGGCGTCTACAACATGATCGTCAAGCTTCCCGATGGATTCGATACGGTGATCGGCGAGGGCGGCTCACGGCTTTCGGCCGGCCAGAGGCAGCGCATCGCATTGGCGCGCGCGCTTTACGGGGATCCATTCCTGGTGGTCCTGGACGAGCCGAATTCTAACCTGGATGCCGAAGGAGAGACGGGCCTGACCGCCGCGCTGACGGGCGTGCGGGAGCGGGGCGGCATCGCCATCGTCATCGCTCACAGGCCGAGTGCGCTTGCCGCCGCCGACAAGGTGATGATCGTTGCCGGCGGCCAGATGCAGGCATTCGGGCCGAAGAAGGAGATACTCGGCGCCCCGCCCAAGCAGGTCGAGACGGCAGCCCTTGCGATTGCTGGCGGAGAAGTATGAGGATGAACGACAGCGCATCACCTTCAACCGAACGCGCCATCCGCCGTCTGTCGCTGCTCGTGGTGGCCGCCATCCTGCTATTGTTCGGCGTCATGGGCGGCCTTGCGGCCGCAACGAAGATTTCCGGCGCGGTGATTGCTTCCGGCAGCCTGGTCGTAGACAGCTACGTGAAGCCGGTGAAGCATCTGAAGGGCGGTATCGCGAGCGCGATCTTCGTGAAGAACGGCGATCATGTCGGTGCAGGCCAGGTGCTCCTGCGGCTAGACGATACGCAAACCAGAGCCAATCTCGCCATCATCCGCAAGCGCCTCAGCGAACTGTCCGCGCGCACGGCGCGTCTGGTCGCCGAGCGCGACGGCAAGGATGAGATCGCCTTTCCGGCCGATCTGCTCACTGCTGTCGGCAACGAGGATGTCGGGGCCATTCTGGACGGTGAGCGGCGGCTTTTTCGAGACCGGGAGGCTTCACGCGAGGGCCAGAAATCGCAGCTGCGCGAACGAATTCAGCAGCTGAAGCAGGAGATCGAGGGGCTTACGGCGCAGGAGCAGGGCAAGCGGAGCGAGATTGCGCTGATCGGCAAGGAGCTTGGCAGCCTCGAGGGGCTGCTCAACCAGGGCATCATTTCGGCGACGAAGGTCTATTCTCTGCAGCGGGAAAGCGCCTCGCTGAACGGCGATCTCGGCAATCTCGTATCGTCGATTGCCCAGACCAGGGGCAAGATCGCGGAAACCGAACTGCAGATCCTTCAGATCGATGCCGATCAGAGCTCGCAGGTCTCCGATCAATTGCGCCAGGCGGAGAGTGATACCGGCCAGTTTTCGGAACGCCTGGTCGCCGCCGAGGACGATCTGAAGCGGATCGACATCAGGGCGCCGCAGGCGGGCATCGTCGATCAGCTGGGCATCCATGCCGAAGGCGCGGTCATCTCGCCGGCCGAAGCGATCCTGCAGATCGTCCCCGACAAGGATGCGCTCGTGGCCGAGCTGAAGCTCGCGCCGCAGGATATCGATCAGATCGCTGTCGGGCAGCCGGTCTCATTGCGATTTCCCGCCTTCAATCAGCGGATTACGCCGGAGCTGAACGGGCATGTGGAGACGGTCTCGGCGGATCTGGCGATCGATCAGCGTTCGGGCCAGAGCTATTATATCGTGCGGGCAAGGGCGCCGAAACAGGAATGGGACCGGCTGGGGAAACTGACGCCGCTGCCCGGCATGCCGGTGGAGGCTTTCATGCAGACAGGCCAAAGAAGCATTCTGGCCTATCTGACGAAGCCGATGACCGATCAGATCCGGCGGGCATTCAAGGAGGATTAGGGTGCCGCCGTGAGGCACCCTTGATCTTCTCAGATATGCCAATCCGACGTATGGGCTGTTTGGGCCGAGGCGGCGAGTTGCGCTGCATGGTCGTCCAGCGAATAGGCCTTGATGTAGTCGATCTTCATTTCGGATCCGTGCTGGAGCCCGTCCGACGGCGTGCCCGCCAGGCCTCCGACGGCGAGATCGACAAGCATATACATCGGACCATGCATATCGGCGGGCGTGGCGGCATGGGCGACGGCGACGTCGTCGAAATACCAGGTGATCTGATCCTTGTCCCAGAGCACGCCGTAATTGTGGAAGCCGTCGGTGCTCGGCACTTCCACTGGAATGGACGTCATCGTGTGCTCGCCGGTGGCATTCGAATGAACCGTGACGTTGACCGTATTCGGGTTCTGGCCACGCATTTCCGCCACGTCGAGTTCCGGCGGCCAGGAGCCATCCTCCGGCAGCAGCCAGAAGGCCGGCCAGACGCCCTGGTCATGCGGCATCTCGGCGCGCATTTCGAAATACCCGTAGGTCTGGGAGAAGGAGGAATGGGTGGTCAGTACGCCGGACGTGTAGTTATGGTTCTCGGTGATTGTCTTCAATGCGTCGGGCGTCGGTTTCGCGGTGATGGTGAGAACACCGTCGGATGAAATTGAAAACGGATTTGCCGATGCCGTCGGCGCATAGGACGGGTTGATGTACCATTGCAGCTCGTCGTTCAGGCTGCTGCCCTTGTCCGGTGCCCAGGAATATTTCGCGTCCCAGGTGCCCTGTGTTCCCTCATGCAGCGAGAGCGCGTTGAAATCGTCTGAAAAGGTTTGCGTCAGCAAGGATCTGTCCAATCCGAGCTGGAACTGATTTTCGTGCAGATCGGCAACCGTCTTGTTGGCGAAGACCAGGCTTTCGCCGTTACCGAGATCGAGATGCAGGTTGGCGCCATCCTGGCTGGTATGGCTGACGACCTGATCGAAGGAAGTCAGACCGTATTGGTTGAGGCGCACCTTGTCGTCAGCGCTGAAGTCGGTAATGAGATCGCTGCCGTTGCCCTTGGTGACGATGAAGGTATCGGCACCGCCGCCGCCTGTCAGCACGTCGTTGCCGGCGCCGCCGTCGATGGTCTGGCTGCCGCTGCCGCCTGTGATGATGTTGTCGGCGCTATTGCCATAGGCATGGCGGTTGTTGCCGGTCACCGTGAGATTTTCGAAATTGTCCGGCAGGGTGTAGTCCATCCAGGTGTTGATGGTATCGACACCGGCATTGGGCGCCTCGTAGGCGTGGTTGATGCTTGAATAGAGATAGTAGATATCGTCGCCGGTGCCACCCATCATCGTCACGTTGACGGTGTTGTCACCCCACATGGAATCATTTCCGGCGGTGCCGTGGAGCGTAGGGCCGGAGCCGGTGGCCGAAAAGAAACCCGTCGACGTATCGCTGTAGTAAAGCGGCTGTCCTAGGGCATTCAGAACCGAATTGGGCATCGCAAACCTCTTCCTTTGTGCCGGGCTGTCTCCTCCACAGACCTGATATTATATTCCTCCACGCTCATGTGCCTCAGATAGCGTGCTTTGTTTTTTCGCCCAGCCCCGCGCGACAAGTTTTTCGGCGATATGAGTGAAATGGCTGGGCATCGCGCATTTTGGATCACCCGGGACGGGCAGCCCCTACAAGCAGGGAAGAGATTTTCGGTTTTGCGACCAACGAGAGATCGTCGTTTCTTTTAATCTATCAATTTTGTGGACAATATTCGCATTATCGAAAGCGTGCCCGACGTTCGGAAAGGAATAAGAATGAGCGCCCCTAAACTCGTCGGCATCGCCGGCAGCTTCAATCGGCCATCAAAGACCTACGCGCTGGTTCGGACCGTCGCCGGTCTGGCGAGCGACCGATATGGGTTTGCCAGCAAGGTCTACGACCTGCACGATGTCGGTCCCTCGCTCGGCGCAGCGCAATGGCGCAAGGATCTTGACGATCAAGCCAAGAGCGTCATCGACGATATCGTCTCGTCGGATGCGCTGATCATCGGTTCGCCGACCTTCAAGGGATCCTATCCGGGGCTCTTCAAGCATCTCATCGACCTTATCGATCCTCATGAACTGCGCGCCAAGCCGATCATCATCACGGCGACGGGCGGAGGCGACCGGCATGCGCTGATGGTGGAGCACCAACTACGGCCGCTCTTCGGCTTCTTCATGGCCCATACGCTGCCGACTGCGGTCTATGCCTCGGATCGCGATTTCACCGATTACAAGGTTTCCTCGGAGCCGCTCGCCAACCGGATCAATGAAGTCGTCGGCGAGCTTGCCGCCTTCTTTCCGCATCCGGTGAGGGTGCTTGTTGCCGCGGAATAGTGCCTGAAAGGCGGTTCGATCTGCAAGCGCTAAGCCTGGAATTCAACGAGATGGAGGGTTGCATGAGATCTAGTATCATCAGTCGCCTGAAGACGATTTTCGGCTTCTTTCCGTTGGATAGAAAGAGGGATGGGCTTGTGCCCGTACAAGGGGCGCCGATCGCAAGCGACGGCCGGGAGCCTTCCGCGCGCGAGTATGAGCTCTATTATTGGTGCTCCACGCCGGCGCCCTGGTATTGAAGGGACACGCCCTTGGTTTTGTGTCGCGGATTGCGGTTCTCGCTGAAATCGGCTGCGAGGGTATCATGAGCAGAGTGCTGATCGTGCCCGGATTGTTCGGATCGGGCGAGGGGCATTGGCAACGCTATTGGCTGCAGGATCATCCTGATGTTCGGCTCGTGGAGCAAGACGATTGGGACCATCCCAATCTCGGCAATTGGATGGAAAGCCTCGAGGCGGCGCTGGAAGAGGCCGGCGAAGCCTATATCGTTGCCCATAGCCTGGGCTGCCTGCTGACCGCGAGATTGGCCGGTCGCCCGGCTGCGCGAAGGGTCAAAGGAGCACTTCTCGTCGCTCCTTGCGATATTCCCGCAACCGAGACGCTTCACGCCGGCCATCTTTCCTTCGGCACGATGCCGACGGAGGCGCTGCCTTTCCCTAGTATCACGATCGGCAGCCTCAACGACATCTATATGAGGCTCGACCGCCTGACCATGTTCGGCCGGCTCTGGAATTCCGATGTCCGCAACATCGGCCTTGCCGGGCACATCAATATCGCCAGCGGGTTTGGACGATGGCCAAGCGGCTACGGGTTTCTGGAAATGCTGAAGGCGCGCACGAGGCATCGCCGGCCGCAAGGACTTCCGCTTGCAATCACGGCGCTCCCTTGAAAGAGGGGCTTCCCATGAGAGCCATTCGACGCCATTGTGCGGTCGACTTTTTGACCGTTTCCTTTGCTCGCAATCCAAGGCATGCGACGAGGATCACATTTTGGAGGTAGGGTAATGAGCTTGCGTATCAACGATATTGCTCCCGATTTCACCGCAGAGACGACGCAAGGGGAAATTCACTTCCACGACTGGATCGGCAGCGGCTGGGCTGTTCTGTTCTCCCACCCGAAGAACTTCACGCCCGTCTGCACGACCGAACTCGGAGCGATGGCAGGCCTGGAGCGGGAATTCGCCAAGCGCGGCGTCAAGGTCATCGGCATTTCCGTCGATCCGGTCGAAAGTCATGAAAAGTGGAAGAGCGATATCAAGACGGCGACCGGCTTCGAGGTCGAATATCCGCTGATCGGCGACAAGGACCTCAAAGTCGCCAAGCTCTATGACATGTTGCCGGCCGGTGCCGGCGAAAGCTCCGAGGGGCGCACCCCCGCCGACAACGCCACTGTTCGCTCGGTCTTCGTCATCGGCCCGGACAAGAAGATCAAATTGATCCTTACCTACCCGATGACGACCGGGCGCAATTTCGGCGAAATTCTCCGCGCCATCGACTCCATCCAGCTGACGACCAAGCACCAGGTCGCGACGCCGGCAAACTGGCAGCAGGGCGAAGATGTCATCATCACCGCCGCCGTTTCCAACGAGGACGCCATCAGCCGGTTCGGCTCGTTCGATACGGTATTGCCCTATCTGCGCAAGACCCGGCAGCCGACTGCCTAAGTCGCCACGTTGGCGCGACTACCAATCGATGCGATGCGACCTCAGGGGCCGCATCGCCTTTTCATAGCCTGACATTCTCGCGCAGGAACTCCAGGAGCGCCCGCACCCGCGCCGGCAGGGGGCCACCCTGGCCGATATAGACGGCGTAGAATTCCTCGACATCGCCCGGGTTGAGCTCTTCCAACACCGGAAGCAGCCGGCCGGCATCAAGATCGGCCTTGACCGTGAAGGCGGCGAGGCGCGCAATCCCGGCGCCCGCAAGCGCAAGGTGGCGCATGGCTTCGCCGTCGCCAACCAGCAGGTTGCGCGTCGCCGGAAGTGTCATCATTTGGCTGCCGGACTGAAGGGGCCAGTCTTCGATCGCCCGCGAATAGGAAAAGCCGATGCGGCAGTGCCTTTCAAGCTCTGCGGGTGAGCGCGGCACACCATGCCGCCGTAGATAATCCGGCGATGCAACGATCATCTTACGCGTCGCGCCGAGCTTGCGGGCGGTGAGGCTGGAACTCTTCAGCGGGCCGGCGCGGATTGCGACATCTGCCCGCTCTTCCATCAGATCCACGATCCGATCGGTATGAAAGACCTCGAGCGAGACATCAGGATATAGCGCCATGAAGGCGGGAACGAGTGGAGCGAGCACATGATTGCCGAAGGAGCCGCTGGTGTTGATGCGGATATGCCCTACAACCTGCTCGCCTGCCGAAGCATGGCGTTCGGCCTCGCCAATATCGGCGAGGATCGTCACGCTGCGCTCATAGAAGCCGCAACCCTCGGGCGTCAGCTGCAGGCGCCTCGTTGAGCGATTGATGAGACGCGCGCCGAGACGCTTCTCTAGCCTCGCGACGAGTTTGCTCACGGCTGAAGGGGTCATGCCGCAGGCCTTAGCGGCGGCGGTGAAGCCGCCGAGCTCGACGGCGCGGACGAAGACCTCCATTTCACCGGAACGATTGATGTCCTGACGGCTCATGATGAATTGAAATCACAAATTAGTTTCTTTCCGACAATCTATATCATCACTGCCGAAGCGTCTATCTATGAGGAGAACCAAAGGAGACAGACGATGGATTACAGAAATCTTGGTGCTTCCGGCTTGAGAGTGCCCGTGCTCAGTTTCGGAGCCGGCACATTTGCCGGCAGCGGGCCGCTCTTCAGTGCCTGGGGTTCGACGGACGCGACGGAGGCGCGGCGTCTCGTCGATATCTGCCTCGAGGCGGGCGTCAATCTCTTCGACACCGCCGATGTCTATTCGGCCGGCGCCTCCGAAGAGGTGCTCGGTCAGGCGATCCGGGGCCGGCGCGACGCCGTGTTGATTTCGACCAAGACTGCACTGCCAATGGGGGATGGACCGGGTGATTGGGGCGCTTCGCGTTCCCGGTTGATCAAATCGGTCGACGCTGCGTTGCATCGTCTCGGCACTGACTATATCGACCTGCTGCAGTTGCACGCCTTCGATGCCTCGACGCCCATCGAGGAGACGCTTTCCACCCTTGACGGTCTCGTGAAGGCGGGCAAGATCCGCTATATCGGCGCTTCGAATTTTGCCGGCTGGGAGCTGATGAAATCGCTTTCCGTCTCCGACAGGCATTCATATGCGCGCCATGTCGCCCATCAGGTCTACTATTCGCTTGCAGGCCGCGACTATGAATGGGAGCTGATGCCGCTCGGCGCGGATCAGAATGTCGGCGCGCTGGTCTGGAGCCCGCTCGCGTGGGGCAGGCTCACGGGCAAGATCCGCCGTGGTCAGCCGCTGCCGGAGAAAAGCCGTCTGCACGAAACAGCATCCTTCGGGCCGCCGGTCGATGACGAAAAGCTGTTCGATATCGTCGATGCTCTGGATGAGATCGCTGCCGAAACCGGCAAGAGCGTGCCGCAGATCGCAATCAACTGGTTGCTGAGCCGGCCGACCGTTGCGAGCGTCATCATCGGCGCGCGCAACGAAGAGCAGCTGCGACAAAATCTCGGTGCGGTCGGCTGGGCGCTTTCCAAGCAGCAAATCGAAAAGCTGGACCGGGTCAGCGCCGTGGCCGCGCCCTATCCTTATTTCCCATATCGACGGCAGGAGGGCTTTGCCAGGCTCAATCCGCCGCTGGTCTGACCGGCAGCCCTTGTGCTTGCCCGAGACTGGGACAAGGAAAAAGCTGGCGGCGAAGAACGATCTCTCTTCGCCGCCAAACTATATTTTACCGGCCGCCTTCGATCTTGCGATGGCGCTGGTTCCTGCCGCTCTCGCCATAGGGATAGGCGGCGGGTTGCGGTGCGCTGATCTCGTTCAGCCTATCCATCTCCGCCTCCGACAGCTTCAGCTCGCCAGCGCCGAGATTGTCTGCAAGCTGCTCCCGCGTGCGGGCACCGAGGATGACGGAGGTCACCGCCGGCCGCGCAGCCGTCCAGGCCAGTGCGACCTGCGCCATGGTGACGCCGCGTGCCTTGGCGATCTCTTCCACGGCAGCGATGATTGCCCAGGTCCGCTCCTGCGCGTTGCGCGGTGCATAGGATTCGCTGCCGCGATTGGGGTTCTCGCCAAGCCGGGTAGCACCGGTCGGCGCCTCGTCGCGCCTGTATTTGCCGGTCAGCCAGCCCCCGCCCAGCGGTGACCAGGGCAGCATGCCCATGCCGGCATCCAGGCATGCGTCGACGATCTCAAGCTCGATATCGCGTACGAGCAGATTATATTGCGGCTGCAGCGTGACCGGCCGCGTGTATCCGTGCGCCTTGGCGATCTCGACGGCCTTGGCGATGTGCCAGCCGACATAGTTGGAGAAGCCGTAATACCCGATCTTGCCGGCGCGCACCGCATCGTCGAGAAAGCGCAGCGTCTCCTCGATCGGGGTCAAGGCATCCCAGGCATGCATCTGATAGAGATCGATGTGGTCGATGCCGAGACGGCGCAGCGAGTCGTCCAGAGCCTGCCCGAGGTGCCGGCGCGAGAGGCCGATGTCGTTCGGGCCGTTGCCCATCGGAAAACGGCCCTTGGTGGCGACGACGGTCTGTCGTGCCTCGGTCGGACGCGCCTTGAGCCAGCGCCCGATGATCTCTTCCGACTTGCCGGCGCTATAGACGTCGGCGGTGTCGATGAAATTTCCGCCCCAGGCGAAGTAATCGTCCAGCAGTTTGTGCGATGCGGCTTCGTCCGCTTCCGCGCCGAAAGTCATGGTGCCAAGGCAGTAGGCGGTTACGACGGCCCCGCTTGGGCCGAGCTTGCGATAATCCATTCCTGTCTCCTCTGACGGAGCGACGGCACCCGATTCGCAAAAGCGAGCGGCAGAGCCGGGGGCTCCGATATCCATAGCGATGTCGTGGTTGAGACGGCCTCCACCGTCGATGACGTATGGCGCCCGACACTCCAGCGTCGAGGCCACAGCAATACAATAGCCAATCATCCCATGATAACCAAGCGCATTCATTGCCTGGACGACTTGGCTTGCGTAAAATTCTCCGTGATGATTCCTCTTTCGCCGAATGTCTTCCTTCATGGATGAAACGCCGACAAGCCGCATGCTCTCCTGGGCGCGCAACTCCACGATCTATCGCCTCGAACGCCGGATGATGACCGAGAAGCAGCTGTTCGATGCGATCGCCAGAAAGGCGAAACAGAAATTCGAGGGTATCAGTGATGCGCAGATCAAAGCGCTTGCCGATTTTGCCGTCAAATTCGCCTATGAGCTGAAAGTACTCGATGATGTCGTTTACGCCGAGATCAGCACGCGCTCCGCAGCTCGCTCCGGCAAATCGAAGAAAGCCATCGCCTTCAAGCTCGCGTCCAAGGGGATACATAGTGAAACGGTCGTCGCCGCAGTGGAGGAGGTCGACGATCTCCACGCGGCCGTGATCTTTGCCAGAAAGCGCGGCTTCGGCCCCTTTCGACGCGGTGATCTGGATGAGAGGCGCAAGTCAAAGGAATTGTCCGCCTTCGCCCGCAACGGCTTCAGCTTTGCGGTCGGCAAGAAGGTTTTCGATATGGAGCGTCAGGACGCCGAAGAGGTGCTGCAGTCGACCTCTGCATTCTGAGGCCTGACACTCATTGAAATAGCCGGGGTCACCGGCTAGCTTGCCGCGCTTGAGAGCAGCGTGCACGGGGAAGTTTGTGAGATCAGCTATTCGATTGTCCGCGATGGCCTTATGCATCGCTTTTCTGCCCATGCCTGCCTATGCCGATTGGCAGCCTGTCGAGATCATCAAGACCTATGCAATTACTGGAACGTCCGGCGCCGAACTTTATGATTCGATCGGCGAGCGGGGTCCGTTGCTCGGCCCCAAGGTGCGGGCGATCGCCCATACCGATTTCAAGCTCACCTGGACCCGCAAATACGAGCCGCAGCCGGATGGCGCCTGCATGATCACCGTCAACATTCCCAAGGTGATCATCACCTACACATTGCCGAAACCCTCGGCACGACTGCCGGCCTCGACGCGCAGAAGCTGGCAGAAGTTCATTGCCGGCGTCGAGGCGCATGAGCGGGTGCATGGTGGGTTCATCAAGGATATGGTCAAGGAAATCGAGACCATGAGCGTCGACTTCTCCGTGCCCGACGACCCGAAATGCAGCAGGATTCGCGTGGAGTTGACGAAGCGGCTTGGCGAGATTTCCAAGAAAGAGCGGCAGCGCAACGTCGACTTCGACAAGGTCGAATTCAGCGACGGCGGCAATCTCCAGCAGCTCGTTCTGAAACTGGTGAGGGAAGAATAGGCGGCGACAGAGATATCGAAGCTCGCAACGCTATTGTCGTCTCCGCCGCTTGCCCCGATATCGACCTTTCGCCATTGTCACGCCCGGGGCGGAAGAGGTTGTGCAAGGCGATATGAAAACACCCAGGAGAATCGGTATTCTTGAGGTTGCGCGGCTGGCCGGCGTTTCCGCTACGACGGTTTCCCGCGTCCTCAACGGTCATGCCGATAGCCGCATCAGCCTGGAGACACAGGAACGCGTCAGGGCGACGGCAAACAGTGTCGGTTATGTCGTCAACCGGCTGGCGACATCGCTCAGAACGCACAGAACCGGTGTGTTCGGTGCCATCGTCAACAGTCTTTCGGGTCACTATCAGCCGCATCTGACAAGCCGCCTTCAGGCGGCGGCTCAGCGGCGAGGGGTGGAACTGCTGGTCGCGCAGGCGAAGGCGGAGGCTGGCGAGGTCGCCGGCCAGCTACGCCTGTTCCAGGAGGATTTCTTCGACGGCGTGATCATGGTCAGCGATCTCCCCGGTCAGCAGGCCCTTTGCGATCATCTGGATCGCATGGGCAAGGCGCATGTGACGCTAGGCGCGGGGTTGACCGGTCCGTTGCCTGCAGTCGTGACGGACGACCGTCATGGCATGACCCTGCTGTTCGACCATCTGACGGGATTGGGACACAGCCGCATCTCCTTCGTCTACCGCGTGAGCCGCAGCGCGCTTCGTGATCGCCTGTCGATCTATCAGGACGTGGTTGGCGGCAGCGCGGGTGCCATCGTCGGCGATGTCATCTCCTTCGAGAGGAATGATAGCGATCGTGACGCGTTCAAGAGCATCCTGGCTTCGCCCATGACGCATCCGACGGCCCTCATCTGTGGGAGCGATGGCCTTGCGATCGAGGTCGTTGCATTTCTGCGCGACATCGGGCTGCGGATTCCCGCCGATATATCCGTTGTAGGCTATGACAACGTGCCCGACACAGCCTATTGGGCGCCGCCGCTTACGACAGTGGCACAACCGACGGATTCGCTGTGCGAAGCCTCGCTTGACCTTCTGGTTGAGCTGTCGAATCTTCCACTGGAAGCACGCATTACAAAGCGCCCGATGCGCTTCGTACCGCCTGAACTTGTCATACGTGCGTCATCGTGCTCCCCTAGTTTGCGGCCATTCTCCCTTGCGTAGTTGAAACGACAGTTTTGAGCGCAAGTGGTCCTTTCTTATTTGCGCAAACGTTTGTGCAAGCCCTTAACAGGAGAGCGTGCCGATGTCCGATACCCTGCTCACCGGCCTCAATATGGCCATTACCCGCCGCACGACGCTTTTCATGGGAGCGGCGGCAGGACTCTCCGTCTTCGTGCCGGCACTGTCTGCTTCCGCTGGGGATGGCGATGACAAAAGACCCGAGCTTCGCATCGCGGTTCAGCAGAATCCGGTATCGCAAGAGCCTGTCGATGCGGCCAGCAACGTCGCCTTCCGCAACAATTATTCCATTCACGAGACGGTTCTTGCGCTCGACATGCGCGGCGACTTCTCGGTGAAGCCCAATCTTGGGGTATCCTGGACCTGGGTCTCGCCGACCATTTTGGAAATGAAGCTGCGTCCGGGCGTGATCTTCCACGACGGCCGCGAGATGACGGCTGAGGATGTCGCCTTCTCTTTCGGCCCCGAGCGGCTCCTGAACAAGGATGCGCCGGGCTACCCCGTCTATCGCACCAATTTCACCAGCCTCGATCATGTCGAGGTGGTCGATCCGCTGACGGTTCGCTTCATCACGAAATTCCAGGATCCGATCTTCCTGCAGCGCCTGGCATCCTATGCCGCCGTCGTCATCAGCAAGGACGCCTGGCAGAAGAACGGCGGCAACTGGACCACATGGCGCCAGAAGCCGGTCGGCGCCGGCCCCTACAAGGTCGAGAGCTATGCGACCAATGAAAATGTGATCCTCGCGTCGCATGATCAGGCTTATCGCGGCAAGCCGGCCGCCAAGCGCGTGACATTGCGCATCGTCCCGGAAGTCTCCTCGCGCATCGCCGGACTGCTCGCCGGCGACTACGACATCGCGACGGACCTGCCGCCGGATCAGCTTGCGGTCGTGACCGCCAGCGCCGGCCATGAGATCGTCGGCGGTCCGGTTCCCAATCACCGCATCCTGTTTTTCGACAAGAACAATCCGGCGCTCAAGGACCCGCGCGTACGCCAGGCACTCATTCTCGCTATCGACCGTCAGGCGATCGTCGATACGATCTGGAACGGCCGCACCAGAGTGCCGAACGGCCTGCAGTTCGAACTCTACGGTCCCGTCTATCTCAAGGACTATCCGGCTTACAAGTACGATCCGGATCAGGCGATGCAGCTCCTGAAGGATGCCGGCTATAACGGCGAAGAAATCGAGATTCGCTCGCAGAACAATTATTATACGGCGGAAAATCCCGTTACGCAGGCCGTCGTCGCCATGTGGCAGGCCGTCGGCGTCAACGCCAAGATGAAGTTCGTCGAAAGCGGCAAGCTGTTCGAAAACTCGTCGACCCGGGCCACTGGCAACTGGTCGAGCACCGGGCAGGTCCCCGACCCCTATATTTCCTTCTTCACGCAGTTCAGCTCGGCCGGCTCGTTGAACTCGTTCAAGATCTGGCAAAATGCGGATTTCGACGCCCTGGGCGCGAAGATGGAGCAGGCCGTCGATCCGGCCGAACGTGCCAAGATCTTCCGCGACATGCTGCATCTGATCGAGTGGCAGGATCCGGGTGTGACTGTCCTGCACCAGAATGCCGTCTTCTTCGGTATCCGCAAAGGCATCAAGTGGCAGCCGCTGCCGGCCTTCCAGATGGATCTTGGTGCCGGCAGCCTTGCCTTCGAAGAGCAGAAGAGCTGAGCATCGTCGCGATGGCAACGCCCATTCTTTCGGTCGACAATCTGAGTGTCTCGTTCAGAATGGGCGCGGGCCGGGTTCATCCGATCAACAATGTCTCCTTTGACCTTGCCGAGGGTGAAATCCTCGGCATCGTTGGGGAGAGCGGGTCGGGCAAGAGCATGACTTGTCTTGCCCTTGCAGGCCTCTTGGGTCCGACGGCGAGTGCCACCGGCTATATTTCCTTCGAAGATGCCATGTACGATGCTGCGGAGCTTAGCGGGATGGCGCGCGCAAAGCTGCCGCCCATCGGCCTGATCTTTCAGGAGCCCGTCTCCTGTCTCGATCCGGTCCGCACGATCGGCTCCCAGATCGCCGAAGCGGCTGTCAGCGCCGGCCTGTCCGCAAGCGAAGCCAGGGCCGAGGCGCTGCGGCTGCTGGCGGAGGTCGCCATTCCGCAGCCGGAAACGCGTTACAATGCCTATCCCGCGCAATTTTCCGGTGGCATGTGCCAGCGCGTGATGATTGCCATGGCGCTTGCCATGCAGCCGCGGCTGATCATTGCCGACGAGCCGACCACCGCGCTTGACGTCACCGTTCAGGCGCAGGTCGTGGCATTGCTGGTCAAGGCAGTGCGCGAGCGCGGCATCCCGATGATCTTCATCAGCCACGATCTCGATCTGGTTTCCGAGGTCTGCGACCGTATCGCGGTCATGTATGCGGGCTCGCTGGTCGAGATCAACCGGACGGACGATCTCTACGACAATCCGCGCCATCCCTATACGCGGTTGCTGCTGGAGGCGATGCCGGGCCGCGGCAAGCCGCTCGAGAAGCTCGCCGATATTCCAGGCGAGCTGAAGCTGCACGATGCCAAGCCTTTGGCCTGCGCCTTCGCTCCACGTTGCCCGCGGGTCGAGACCCATTGCGCGACGGCCGTTCCGCCGCTGATCGCCGGCAGGGCTTCGCTTGCCTGCTTCAATCCATGGAGCTCCCATGACGCTTGAGAAAACAATCCCATCGAATGGGGATGAAGCCGGCCTCGCGCTCGCCGCCCGCAATCTGCAATTTTCCTATTCGCCCGGCTTCTCCCTCTGGCCTGGGCGAGCCCAGGGATTTCACGCGATCAAGGATGTGAGCCTGGAATTGAAGCCCGGCGAGACGCTGGGTCTGGTCGGGGAGTCCGGTTGCGGCAAATCCACGCTCGCCTCCCTTCTCTGCGGTGACCGGATGCCGACATCAGGCGCCATCGAATTGTTCGGCCAATCCTTTGACGACTTAATGAAGCCGAACCGGCGCGGGCTGGCCAGGCATTTGCAGGTGATTTCACAGGATACGCTGGGCGCGCTCGATCCGCGGCGCAGCGTCGGCCACCAGATGCTGGAGACACTGGCGATCCACCGCATCGGTCATCCGTCGAGCCGGTCCGACCGCGCCGCCGAGACCTTCAAGGCCGTCAGCCTGCCGGTCTCCGCCCTGCAGAAGTTCCCGCATCAGCTTTCGGGCGGCCAGCGCCAGCGCGTGGCCATCGCGCGTGCTCTAATCGTCGAGCCGAAGATCCTGCTCTGCGACGAGCCGGTCTCGGCGCTCGATGTCTCGGTGCAGGCTCAGGTTCTCAATCTCCTGCTCGATCTGCAGCGCGCCCGCGGCCTGTCGCTGCTCTTCATCAGCCACGACGTGCGGGTGGTCCGCCATGTCTCGCATCGCGTAGCGATCATGGAGGCTGGGCAGATCGTCGAGACCGGCCCGACCGAGGAGGTCTTCGCAAACCCAGATCATCCCTACACGGCAAAGCTTCTGTCTGCCGTTCCGCGCGGACGTCGCCACAAGATGCGGCAGGCAGCCGCCGTTCTCGAAACGCTCTGAAGGAACGGGCCATGCTTCAATCCATTCTGCGTGCGCTCTTCAGGGCCCTCGTCACGCTCTTCTTGGCGATCACCTTTACCTTCATCATCCTGCGTATCAGCGGCGATCCCCTGCATTCGCTGTTGCCCGTCGAGACGCCGCCGGAAGTGGTGGCGCTGATGCGGCAGCAATGGGGTCTCGATCAACCGCTCTACATCCAGTATTTCTCCTATCTCGGCCATCTATTGCGCGGGGATTTCGGCAAGTCGCTGCTGAACGGGCAGGATGCCTTGACGCTGGTCCTTTCGAAGGTGCCGGCGACGCTGGAGTTGATGGGCGCGGCGCTGATATTGGCTTTTGGCGCCGGCGTGCCGCTTGGCATTCTGGCCGCGCGCAATCGCGGCGGTCTGATCGACCGTTTCGTGATGATGCTGGCGGTGCTGATGCATTCCCTGCCGAATTTTCTGATCGCAATCCTGCTTATTCAGTTGTTCGCCGTGTCGCTGCGGCTGCTGCCAAGCGGCGGCGGATCGACGGCGGCGCATCTGGTCATGCCTGTTCTGGTGATCGGTCTTTACAATGCCGGCATCATCGCCCGCTTCGTTCGTTCGAGCGTGCTGGAAGTGCTGGGCCAGCGCTATATCCTGGCCGCCCGCGCCAAGCGGATCGGCGAGAGCGCGGTGCTCTGGCAGCATGTCATGCCGAATGCGGCCCTGCCGCTCCTGACCATGCTCGGCTTTCTCGTCGGCGGCATGATCGGCGGCGCGGCTGTTGTCGAGACCGTGTATGCCTGGCCCGGCGTCGGCCGCTTTCTCGTTTCGTCGGTGGCGCAGCGCGACCTCAACATCGTGCAGACCATCGTCATCCTCATCACGGCGACGATGGTGAGCGCCAATCTCCTCATCGATTGTCTCTACATTCTCGCCGATCCGCGCCTGCGGCATCGGGCATCGGCCTGATCGGCCACTTCGAAAGGTCATCATCATGACGAACGCCGCGACCGGCGCCGATGCGCTCCCCAAGATCAAGTCCGAGAAAGCGTCGCGTAGCCCGCGTCTCGATCTCACGACGGCGGTTTGCGCGATCGTGCTTGTCACGTTCATTCTGGTTGCGATCTTTGCCAATGCGCTTGCGCCCTATGGCTTTGCGCAGATCGATCTCCATGCCCGCAAGGCGCCGCCGCTCCTGTTCGGCGGCACATTCAAGCACGTTCTCGGCACGGACGAGCTTGGCCGCGATATTCTAAGCCGTGTCTTCTATGGCGTGCGGACCAGCCTGCTGATCGCGCTCGGCGCCTCAGTGATCAGCCTGGCGCTCGGAACGACGCTCGGACTGCTCGCCGCGTTTCGCCGCGGCTTTGCCGACATGCTGATCCGGGTCGCGGTGGACTTCCAGGCATCGATGCCGTTTCTGATCATCGCGCTCGCCGTTCTCGCCTTCTTCGGCGACAACCTCTGGCTTTTCATGGCGCTGCTCGGCCTCTACGGCTGGGAGCGTTACGCCCGGCTGGTTCGCACCATGGCCGGCCTGGAACTGGAGCGGGGCTATGTCGCTGCCCTGAAGCGCAACGGCGCCGGCACACCCCGCATCGCCTTCCTGCATGTCTTGCCGAATATCCTCTCGGTGGTTCTCGTCAATCTCACAGTGATCTTGCCCGAAATCCTGATGCAGGAATCGGCGCTGAGCTTCCTGGGCCTCGGTATCCAGCCGCCGCTCGTCAGCCTCGGCAGCATGGTCGGCGCAGGGCGCGATTACATCATGACCGAATGGTGGATTTCGACGCTGCCGGGCATCGTGATCTTCCTGCTGTCGCTGTCGATCAGCCTGATCGGCGACTATCTGCGCGACGCCTTCGACCCGACGCTGCACTAAGCTTTTGCTGAAAACATTCGATAATCCAAGGAGACTTCCATTGCCTCTACCTCTTCATGCCGCTCGTCACGGCCTGCTGCGCATCGCAGCCCATCGCGGCTTCAGCCGACATTTCCCGGAAAATACCATCCTTGCCTTCCAGAAAGGGGTGGACGCCGGCGCCAACGAATCCGAGATCGACCTGATGCTGACGCGCGACGACAAGATCGTCGTGATGCACGACAAGACGCTGGATCGCACCACGAGCGGCCGAGGCTTCGTCGCCGATCATGATCTCGACCATATTCTGACGCTCGATGCGGGCGCGAAATTCGATGCGCGTTTTGCCGGCACGCGCGCGCCGGCGTTCGCCGAGGTGGTCTCCTGGGCGAAGCGGACGGACACGCGCCTCGCCATCGAGATGAAGGAGCAGGAGCGGCCCGACAGGCTGGCCGACATCATGATCGGGACGCTGAGGGACATGGATGCCTTCGAGCACGTCGCCATCTCCTCCTTCGATCACCTCGATCTGCGGCGGGTGAAGGAGATCGAGCCCCGCCTGCAGACGGAAGCGATCCTTCATCATCGTCCGGTCGATATCGTCGCCTCCATGCGATCAGGCGGGATAGATGGCGTGTCGCTGGAGCTCAATCGCTTTCATCGAGCCGATGCCGAGGCCCTGCAGGAGGCTGGGATCGCTGTGCGATTGAGCCTGCCGCTACCGGAAAAACTCGCCGTTTTCTGGCAAGGCGGCAGGGACCTGCTTCCCATGATCCGGCATTGCGTCAAGGACGGCATTATCGACGCCCTGATCGGCGACGACGTGGATTTCCTGTGCATGCTGGCGAGAAGCGCAGCCGGAATCGAGGAGTAACGGACATTCCCGTGGCTACGCTGTTGCGTGAGGGCCGCCGTCAGCGGCCCTTTTTCTTTCGCCATTCGGCGAATTTGAGCTTCGGGGCGTCGCTGGTTGCTGGGTAGAGACCGATGATGGTGGCGCCGTTCATGACCTCCTCGGTCACGAAGTCCTCGTAAGCCGTCATCTCCACGGTCTCGTCTGCTATTTCATCTGCCAGATGTGCGGGAATGACGATGACGCCTTCATTGTCGCCGACAAGAACGTCGCCGGGGAAAACGGCGACGTCGCCGCAGCCGATCGGACCGTTGATCTCGATGGCCTGATGCAGCGTCAGATTTGTCGGCGCTGAGGGGCGGTGATGATAGGAGGGGATATTGAGTGCGGCGATTTCCGGGCTGTCGCGGAAACCGCCGTCGGTGACGACGCCGGCCACGCCGCGCACCTGCAGGCGCGAGATCAGGATCGAGCCCGCCGATGCGGCGCGAGCATCCTTGCGGCTGTCCATGACCAGAACGGCGCCGGGCGGGCACTGTTCGACGGCGGCACGCTGCGGATGTTCCGGATTACGGAAGACTTCGAGCGTGTTGAGGTCTTCGCGCGCCGGAATATAGCGCAGGGTGAAGGCCTGGCCGACCATGTTCGCCTTCTTCGGCGAGAGCGGCCGGACATCCTGGATGAACTGGTTGCGCAAGCCGCGCTTGAAGAGGGCCGTGGCGATCGTCGGTGTTGCGACCCCCATCAGCTTGTTGCGCGTCTCGTTGCTCAGCACGTAGTTGCTCATACAGAATATCCTTTGCGATCAATAGATGTCGGGTTCGCCCGGTGTCGGGCCGAAGCTGGTTTCCAGGAAGTCGAAGTCGCAGCCCGTATCGGCCTGCGCCACATGGCGCGAGAACATCCAGCCATAGCCGCGGCCGAATTTCTCGGCCGGCTTGACCCATGCTTTGCGCCGCCGTTGCAATTCGCCTTCGTCGACAAGCATGTCGATGCGCCGCGCTTCGAGATCGAGACGAACGATATCGTCGTTGCGCAGCAAGGCCAGCGGGCCGCCGACATGGGATTCCGGGGATACATGCAGGATGCAGGCGCCGTAGCTGGTGCCGCTCATACGGGCGTCGGAGAGGCGGAGCATGTCGCGATGACCCTGCTTCAAGAGCGCCTTGGGGATCGGCAGCATGCCCCATTCCGGCATGCCCGGCCCGCCCTGTGGGCCAGCACCGCGCAGCACCATGACGTGGTCTGGCGTGATGTCGAGATTTTCATCGTCCACCGCCGCTTTCATCTCCGGATAGCTGTCGAACACCAGCGCCGGCCCCTGATGCTTGTGGAAGCGCGGATCGCAGGCGGCCGGCTTGATGACGGCGCCTGTTGGAGCAAGGTTGCCCTTCAGCACCGCGAGCGAGCCTTCATGATAGACCGGATTGTCGAGCGAGCGGATGACGTCGTCATTGTAGCATTTGGCACCTTCCAGCGTTTCGCCGAGCGTAACGCCGGATACGGTGAGTGCCGACAGGTCGAGCTTGGAAGAGAGCTTCGCCATCAGCGCTCTGAGGCCGCCGGCGTAATAGAAATCCTCCATCAGATAGGTCTTGCCGGTCGGCCTGATGTTGGCGAGCACCGGCGTGGTGCGGCCAGCCGTGTCGAGATCGTCAAGCGAGAGATTGACGCCGGCCCGCCGCGCCATGGCGATCAAATGGACGACGGCATTGGTGGAACAGCCCGTCGCCATTGCCACCGCGACGGCATTGTTAACCGCGGCTTCCGTGACGATCTTGGAGGGAATGAGATCTTCCCATACCATCTCGACGATGCGACGGCCGACGGCCGAGGACATGCGGATATGGTTGGCATCCGGTGCCGGAATGGAGCTGGCGCCGGGCAATGTCAGGCCGAGCGCCTCGGCGATCGCCGTCATGGTGCTTGCCGTGCCCATGGTCATGCAGTGGCCGTAGGAGCGGGCGATACCGGCTTCGACGTCGACCCATTCCTTCTCCGAAATGGTGCCGGCGCGGCGCTCGTCCCAGAATTTCCAGGCATCCGAGCCGGAGCCCAGATATTCGCCGCGGTAATTGCCGCGCAACATCGGGCCGGCCGGCAGGTAGATCATTGGCAGCCCCGCGGAGAGCGCGCCCATGACGAGGCCGGGCGTAGTCTTGTCGCAGCCGCCCATCAAGACAGTGCCGTCGACCGGATGCGAGCGCAGCAGCTCTTCAGCTTCCATCGCCAGCATGTTGCGATAGAGCATGGTCGTTGGCTTCACATAGCTTTCCGACAGCGACAGGGCGGGCAGTTCCAACGGAAAGCCGCCGGCCTGCAGGATGCCGCGTTTCACATCCTCGACGCGATGCTTGAAATGAGCGTGGCAAGGGTTGGCATCGGACCAGGTATTTAGGATGGCGATGACCGGCTTGTCGGTCCATTCTTCGGGCGCATAACCCATCTGCATGGTGCGCGAACGATGCCCCGAACTTCTGAGATCGTCCGGGGCGAACCATCTGGCGCTGCGCAGTTCCGACGGTATTTTCCTGCTGCTCATTGTATTCCAGCCTCGTATCCGAATGTTGGTGGAAGCGATAAGTCGATGCGCCGCATCATTCCTTCATGCCCCATTTTTGCAGGGTCCGACGCTCGATCGTCTGGAAGACCAGGTTCTCGACAATAAGCCCGATGACGATCACAGTCAGCAGGCCGGCGAAGACCGAGGGTATGTCGAGAAGATTGCGGTTTTCGAAGATGAACCAGCCAAGGCCGCCCTGGCCGGAGGAGACGCCGAACACAAGTTCGGCGGCAATCAGCGTACGCCACGAAAAGGCCCACCCGATCTTTAGTCCGGTCAGGATCGAGGGGAAGGCGGCCGGGATCAATATGCGGAAGACATAGGAAAGTCCGGTCAGCCCATAATTGGCGCCGACCATACGCAGCGTGCGCGAGACGCCGAGGAAACCGGCATGAGTGTTGAGCGCGACAGCCCAAAGTACCGAATGTATGAGTACGAAGACGAGGCTTGCCGGTCCGAGACCGAACCAGATGAGGGCGAGCGGCAGCAGCGAAATTGCCGGCAGCGGGTTGAACATCGCCGTCATGGTTTCAAGAAAATCGGTGCCGATGCGGGTATTGATCGCGACGACCGTGAGGATGGCGGCAAGCACCGTTCCCGAGACGTAACCCGTCACCAGCACCTTCAAGGTGGTCCAGATGCGGGCTGGCAGGACGCCGTCGGCGAACCGATCGTAGAGCGCCGTCAGCGTGTCGCTGAGCGTCGGGAACAGGAGGGGATTGTCGAGATGCCGGGCATAGGTCTCCCAGATGATGGCAAGGGCGACGATCAGCAGTGATTTGCGAAAGAGACCGGATTGCCAGAGGAGCTCCAGCGGGCCGAGCTTCTGTTCGACGGCGGCGATATGGCCGACCGTTTCGGCTGTCTCGGGGGCAAGGATGATCTGCGGTGCGCTCATGGTCTCACTCCCTGTGTCCCTGTTCGGCAAACAGCATGTGATGGATTTCCTGCTCCAGCTTTGCGGCGGCCGCGGCGTCATTGCGGACCGATTCCACATCGCGCACTTCGGCCTTGACGCGGCCGGGATGCGGCGACAGCAGCAGGATGCGGTTGGAGATCTTGATCGCCTCGGCGATCGAATGGGTGACGAAGATGACGGTGAAGCGGGTATCTTCCCAGAGCTGCAGCAGCTCATCCTGCATCTGGCGGCGGGTCAGCGCATCGAGTGCGGCAAAGGGCTCGTCCATCAGCAGGATATCGGGCTGCATGGCCATGCCGCGGGCGATTGCGACGCGCTGCTTCATGCCGCCGGAAAGCATATGCGGATAAGTGTCCACCGCCCGGGTGAGCTTTACCTTCTCGATATAGTCGCGGGCGATGGCCTCGGCTTCCCTGCGTGGCAGGCGGCGTGCCGTCGTCAGCGGAAACATGACGTTTTCGAGCACTGTCTTCCACGGCAGCAACTGGTCGAATTCCTGGAAGACCATCATGCGGTCGGCGCCGGGCTTCTTGACCGGCTGTCCCTTGATTTCGATCCGGCCCGCCGTTGGCGTCATATAGCCGCCGATGGCCTTCAGCAGGGTCGATTTTCCGCAGCCCGAGGGTCCGAGGAGAACGAAGCGATCGGACTGGGCAACCGAGAAGCTGACGTTTTCCGTCGCGGTGATGAGGAGATTCGGCGTCTTGTAGCGCAGCGTCACCTTATCGACATTCAACAGCGGCTTTGCGGTTGCCGTTTCTGTTGTGGGCTTGTCGGCGGCAATTTTTGTCTGAAGCATGAGGGCTCCTCCACGAAATGGCTTGAAGGCGGCATTCGCGCCGCCCGCAGGCGTCAGTTGCCGTTGAGATCGGCTGCTTCCGGCAGGTAGTAGTCGGTCCAGGCCTTGGGCATCGTCTTCAGTGTGCCGGTCTTGTAGAGATGGGCCGCGAACTTCATGGTTCCCTGTGGGTCCATGCGGAATTCCATCATGTGCGGCTCATTGAGGATCGCCAGCAGGTCGTCGACACCAGTTTTGTCGCCGCTGACCGTCTTATAGGCTTCCACCGCCGATTTCGGGTCCTTTTTGATGAAATCGATCGCTTCCGCCGTCGCTTCGCGCACCGCCTTGATGATCGTCGGGTTGGCGCTGGCAAACTGGGTCGTGGTGAAGAAGGTGCCCTGGGTCAGCTCGCCGCCGATGATGTCGCGGGAATCGATGACCTTATGAACGCCCGGCTGCTTCAGCTCCAGATACTGGAAGGGTGGGGCGGAGAAGTGGTTCTTCACCTCATGCGTCTGGTTGGCAAGCGCTGCCATGGCATCGGGATGGCCGAGCTGTACCGTATTGGCATCGAATTTGTGCACCTGGTCGTCGCCATACATCTGCGCGGCAGCCATCTGCAACAGGATAGCCTGCGTCGAAACGCCGACCGTCGGCACGGCGATCTTGTCGCCCTGCTGGATATCCTTCAGCGACTGAACCCGCGGATCGCGCGAGACCATGATGACCGGCTGGGCCGAATTGGTGACGATGCCCTTGACCTTGCCCCTGGTGCGATCCCAAAGCAGCAGGAGGTTGCCGGTGCCGGTATTGACGATGTCGACGCTGCCGGAAAGCAGTGCATCGGTCTGCGCGCCGCCGCCGCTGAAGGTGCGCCATTCCACCGTGACGCCGGGCAGGCCATCGGCCGCCGCGTGTTTCTCGATCAGCTTCTGCGTCTCCATGACGTGGCTGGCGAGATAAAGAATGCCCGGCTGGCGCGTGATCGAAATGTCGGTCTTTTCAGCGGCGCCGGCTGAAAAAGTGCCGGCAAGCATCACGCCGACCGCGGTCAGACAGCGAAGAAATCCTCTCATCTACTCCTCCCATTGATCCAACCCTTGAGAAATGGAGTTGGCTTGGTTGGACTAAAGCACTAATGTATCAGTGCATCAAGCCCTAAACTGTGCTTAAAGGTTCGACGCTCTCGATCAGAAAGGCTGCCAGTGAAGCTCAACCCGAAAGAATTCGCCCTGGACCGCTCCCGTCAGGTCGCGCCGCAGATCCTGGAAATCCTGCGGTCACGTATTCTTTCCATGAGCCTGCCACCGACGACGGTGCTATCGCGCATCTCGCTGCAGAGCGAATTTAACGTCAGCCAGACGCCCGTGCGCGATGCCTTGATTCGGTTGGAAGAGGAGGGGCTGGTCGAGGTCTATCCGCAATATGCAACCGTCGTTTCGCGGATCGATATTCGTAATGCCACCGAAGCGCATTTCCTGCGACTGTCGATCGAGCTTGAGGCGATCCGCCGGCTGACGCTGGAAGCGCCGGATGAGACGTCAGCGGCTCTGGAGACGGTTCTGTCTCGCCAAAAACGTGTCGTGTCGCCGGAGACCTACGATCTCTTTGATATGCTCGACAAGGATTTTCATCGGGTACTTTACGAGAGGGCAGACATTCTCGGCCTGTGGGCGACAGTTCGGCGTCAGGGCGCACATATCGACCGGCTGCGGATGCTCAATCTGCCGATGCCGGGCAAACTGGAGCAGATCATCGTCGATCATCAGGCCGTCGTCGATGCCGTTCGCTTGGGCGATCCGGAGGCGGCCGTTGCCGCCTTGCGCAAGCATCTCTCCGGCACATTATCGATCATCGATCTGATCTGCGAGCAATATCCGGATTATGTGAGCCGTTAAACGCCATCGGTCATCTCAGGATTGCTTGGACATGTGGAGCGCGCAAGCGCGCGCATTGGCTTGCGCCTCGCTTCATGCGAGAAAGCATGTGATGAAACAGATCATGGAGTTTGCTTGACCATCGGACTTGCGCATGCCGAGCTGATCGCGGTCCTGACGGCTGTCACGGGCAATGATCCCAGGGTGATGACGGTGCGGTCGGGCGAAGCTTTGCCGTCCGGTCCGTTCGAGCTTGGGCATCGCACGCTGCAAAGCGGGCTTCGTGAGTGGATCAGGGAGCAGACGGCTCATCCCGTCGGCTATCTGGAGCAGCTTTATACCTTCGCCGATCGTGACCGAAACAACGAGATCCTCGGCGGACGAACGATCTCGATCAGCTATCTCGGCCTGGTGCGCGAACAGGCAGCCCCCGGCGGCGGCCTGCCGGGATGGCATGGCTGGTACGAATATTTCCCTTGGGAAGACCATCGCAAAGGTCGGCCGGCGGTCCTCGATGACATCGCCGCCCGCGTTGCGCTCTGGGTCGATGGTGACGCTGCGAGGCGTGATCAACGCCGGCGCCGTATCGATTTCGCCTTTGGATTAAACGGGGCCGCATGGAACGAAGATCTCGTTCTGCAGCGCTATGAGCTGCTCTACGAGGCCGGTATCGTCGCCGAGGCGGGCTGCGAGCAGTCGCGAACTTTCGGACGGCCGATGTTTGCCGATCACCGTCGTATCCTCGCCACCGGCATGGCGCGGCTGCGGGCCAAGATCAAGTACCGCCCGGTCGTCTTCGAGCTCATGCCTGAGAACTTCACGCTTCTGCAATTGCAGCGAACAGTCGAGGCGCTGGCAGGCCTGACGCTGCACAAGCAGAATTTCCGACGGCTGATCGAACAGCAGGACTTGGTGGAAGAGACCGGCGGCTCCGAAAGCGAGACCGGCGGCCGCCCGGCGAAGCTCTTCCGCTTCCGTCACGCCATCCTCGAAGAACGCGAATTCGCCGGAACGAAATTACCGCTCTCCCGCAATTGACATATGCTCATATCGAGAATATCTATTTGCGCATAATATGCTCAAAATGAGTATAACAAGGAGCCGGTCATGAATCTTCCCGTATCCGCATCCTCCCTCTATGATCGTGTCAGCCGCGTCATCCCGAAAGCCGAATGGCTGACGTTTCAGGATGATGTCGAGGCCATCCTCGAGCTGAAGCGGCGGCACAACGCCGTCATTCTCGCCCACAACTACCAGACGCCGGAGATCTTCCACGGCGTTGCCGATATTGTCGGCGACAGCCTGGCGCTGGCGCGCAAGGCCATCGAGGTCGACGCCGACATCATCGTCCTTGCCGGCGTGCACTTCATGGCCGAGACCGCCAAGCTGCTGAACCCGGAAAAGACGGTGCTGATCCCCGATATGGACGCGGGTTGTTCGCTGGCGGATTCGATCACGCCTGAGGATATCGCCTTGCTGCGACAGGCACATCCGGGCGTTCCCGTCGTCACCTATGTCAACACCTCGGCTGCCGTGAAGGCGGCATCCGATATCTGCTGCACTTCGGGCAATGCCAAACAGGTGGTGGAATCGCTCGGCGTGCCGAAAGTGCTGATGCTTCCGGACGAATATCTGGCGCGCAACGTCGCGCGCGAAACCAATGTTCAGCTCATCGCCTGGCATGGACACTGCGAGGTCCATGAACTCTTCACCGCCGATGACGTGCGCCAACTGCGTGAAAATTATCCTGGCGTCACGGTGCTTGCGCATCCCGAATGTCCGCCGGATGTTGTCATGGAAGCGGATTTTGCCGGCTCGACTGCCGTCATGTCCGACTATGTCGGCAAAAGGCGCCCCGCGCGCGTCGTGCTGCTGACGGAATGTTCGATGAGCGACAATGTCGCCGTGCGTCATCCCGATGTGGAGTTCATCCGGCCCTGCAATCTCTGCCCGCATATGAAGCGCATCACGCTCGGGAATATCCGTAAGGCGTTGGAAGAGGGGCAGCATGAAGTGACGATCAATCCGGCGATCGCGGTCGCCGCCCGCCGCGCGGTGGAAAGGATGCTGGCGATATGAGCGAGATTCTTGAAGAACTGAGCGGTCGCATCGTTATCGTCGGCAGTGGTCTTGCCGGGCTGATGACAGCGCTGACCTTGGCCCCGGAACCCACCGTGATCGTAACGCGCGCCGCGCTCGGCGGGGAAACGTCGAGCGCCTGGGCGCAGGGCGGTATCGCTGCCAGCATGGGTGACGACGATAGTGCTGCGTTGCACCTGGCCGATACGCTTGCCGCCGGCGACGGGCTTTGCGATTTGAAGGTGGCTGCGAGCATCGTCGCCGAAGCGCCCGCTGCCATCGCCGCGCTGGAGCGGGCCGGCGTTCAGTTCGATCGCAATGGCGCCGGCGTCCTATCATTGGGCCTCGAAGCGGCTCATTCACGTCGCCGTATCGTGCATGCGAAAGGCGACGGCTCGGGTGCGGCCATAGTCCGTGCGCTTACAGAGGCGGTCGCCCGCGCGCCGTCGATCAGGGTGCTTGAAGGCTATGAGGCGCGACGGCTGTTGCTGGACGGCGACCATATCGCCGGTCTGCTGTGTGCTACGGAGAAGGGTACAATCATCCTGCCATCCTGCCGCGTCGTGCTCGCGACGGGCGGCATAGGCGGCCTCTACGAGGCCACGACCAATCCTGTCGGCAATTTCGGGCAGGGGATCGCGCTTGCCGCGCGGGCCGGCGCGTTTCTGGCCGACATGGAATTCGTGCAGTTCCATCCGACGGCGCTCGACAGCCGCAGGCGACCGCTGGCGCTCGTCAGCGAGGCGGTTCGTGGCGAGGGTGCCTTGCTCGTCAATGAGAATAACGAGCGCTTCATGGCTGAGGTCGATGGCGCCGAGTTGGCCGCCCGCGATGTCGTTGCGCGCGCCATCAGCGCGGAAATCGCGCGCGGAGGCCGGGTTTTTCTCGATGCCCGTGAGGCGCTCGGCAACCGCTTCGCGGCGCGTTTCCCTGTCATCGACGCGCTTTGCGGCGAGGCCGGCGTCGATCCATCGCGTGATCTCATTCCGGTGCGTCCGGCTGTCCACTATCATATGGGTGGCGTGGCGACGGACGAGAATGGCCGCAGTTCCGTGCCCGGCCTATGGGTCGTTGGCGAGGCGGCATCCACCGGCCTGCACGGGGCCAACCGCCTTGCCAGCAATTCCCTGCTGGAAGCTGCCGTGATGGGCATGCGAGCGGCGCATGATATCGCCGGCATCGATGCAGGCCCGACAAGGCTGCTGCACGATCATGCGCGTCTCGTGGCACCCGATCCGTCGCTTGTTCGGCCTGTTGTCTCGCGCCATCTCGGCGTACTGCGCAATGCTGGCGCGATTCATGGCGCGATCGCAGCCCTCCTGCCGTTGTTCGACAGTGAGGGTCCGGCGGCCGATCCGGCCCTCGTCGCGCTGCTGATCGCCGTCTTCGCCAGCCTCAGGAGGGAATCGCGCGGTGCCCACGCCCGCACGGATTTTCCGCTGAAGCTGCAGCATGTGCAGCGTCGCATGATGCGTCTGTCCGATGCCTTGGACATCGCGAGATCCGTCATTCCCTATTCCTTCGCCAGGAGCGCCTGACATGACCCTCGTTCCCCTTCCGCGCCTCATCGTCGAGCCGTTGGTGCGCAATGCCCTGCTTGAGGATCTCGGCCTTGCCGGCGATGTCACGTCCGCTGCCGTGATCCTCGCGACGCATCGGTCCCGCGTGGCAATGGTGACGCGCCAGCCGGGTGTGGTCGCCGGCCTCGATGCGTCCGAACTCGCCTTCCAGCTCGTCGATCCCGGCATCACCATGACCCGCCACGTGCCTGACGGCACGAAGGTAGAGGCAGGCGAGGTGATTGCAACGATCGAGGGGCCATCGCGCGGCCTGCTGACGGCGGAACGCACCGCCTTGAATTTCCTCGGCCATCTCTCGGGTATCGCGTCCGTGACGGGCGGCATCGTCGAGGCGATCGCGGGCACCAAGGCTTCGATCGTCTGCACCCGCAAGACGACGCCGGGCCTGAGGGCGCTGGAGAAATATGCAGTCCGCGCTGGCGGCGGCATGAACCATCGCTTCGCGCTCTATGACGCTGTGCTGATCAAGGACAATCATGTTGCCATTGCGGGCGGTGTCGTCGAGGCGATCCGTCGAGCCAAGGCGGGCGTCGGCCATATGGTCAAGATCGAAGTCGAGGTCGATACGCTGGAACAGCTTCGCGAAGCCATGGCCGAAGGTGTGGATGCCGTGCTGCTCGACAATATGGCGCCGGATCAGCTGCGCGAGGCGGTCGATATTGTCGCCGGACGAGCCATTACCGAAGCGTCGGGCCGCATCACGCCGGCAACCGCTGCAGCAATCGCGGCCTCCGGTGTCGATCTCATTTCCGTCGGATGGCTGACACATAGCGCGCCGACGCTCGATATCGGCCTGGACTGGAAGTCGGCGGCTTAACGCCGCCGATTGCAAGCTCAGACAACGATCGGCACTTGTGCGCCGTCCATGCTGATGACGACGCCGGTAACGTAACTTGCCTTGGTCGAGCTCAGGAAGGCAACGACATTGGCAATGTCGGTAGGATCTGCCATGCGGCCGATCGGGATGCGCCGCAGCGCGTCGGCGAGCGCCTCCTCCTCTGTCGAGCCGGTAGCTTTCGCCGCCGCCTTCAGGCCTTCGGCGACGCGATCCGTTTCTGTCAGGCCGGGATTGAGGCCGACGACACGCACGCCTTTGCCGGCATAGGCGTTGGCGAGCCCGACGCTTGCGAGCATCAGGGCGGCATTGGCCGACCCGCCGGCCAGATGGAAGGGCGAGGCGATCTTGCCGCCATTGCCGATGATATTGATGACGGCGCCCGAGCCACGCGTACCCATGCGTTTGATGACGGGATCGATCACGTTGATATAGGAAAAATACTTCGCATCCATCGCGGCGCGCCAGATCGCAGGGGTCAGTTCGTCTGCCGGCGTGCGCGCCGCAGCCCCTGCGCTGTTGACGAGAATATCGATGGGGCCGATTTCGGCCTCGACCTTGTCGACGACCGCGAGTGCCTGCTCATCGGATATCAGGTCGGCGGCATAGCCTTGCGCTCCGGAGAGCTTCGAAAGCGCCTTGTCGATGTTGGCTTGCGCGCGCGAACATATGGCGACACGCGCGCCTTCCGACAGGAAGAGTTCGGCGCAGGCGTAGCCGATGCCCTTAGAGCCGCCTGTGATCAGAACGACTTTATCCTTGAGGCCAAGGTCCATGAGATTGTCTCCGGGTGCGTTGCGAAAGGGCTCGCAAGCTACGTCCGGAAATCCCTGCAGTACAGAGTGGCAGCCGTCACAGCTTGTTTACCGGTCTCTACGAAAGGCGTTTGGCCTTCAGCACGGAAACGGCGGTTTCGCTGTTGTGGACATAGTCGTGGGCATCGGGCTGCTTTTGCACCAGCAGAATGAACAGCAAATCCGTCAACATCAGCTGGGCATCGCGCGCCGTGATCGACGAGGAGCGGACGCGATCCTCGTCGCCGACGGTGTGAAGGCGGATATCGGCAACGCGGGCAAGCGGGTTGTCCTGAAGTCCGGTGACGGCAATGACGGTCGCCTTGCGCTGGCTTGCGAGCTCGGCGATCCGCAGCGTCTCGATGCTGGTGCCGGAATAGGAAAGGGCGAAGAGCAGATCGTCCGGGCCGAGCGTCGACGCATTGGCCATCTGCACGTGGCTGTCGCTGTCATGCAGGACGTTGCGGCCGAGCTTCATCAGCTTGTAAGAAAAGTCGCGGGCGACCAGCGATGAGGCGCCGACGCCGGCCAGATGGATGCGCCGTGCATCGTGAAGGGCTTCGAGCGCCTTGTCGATATCGCCCTCATTGTTGACCGAGATGGTCTGCTGCATGGCTTGCAATTTACTGCCCAACAGCTTCTGCAGGATCGTGAGATAGCCGTCACCCACTTCGATCGTGCCGTGGATCATGCCGGCCGGGGCTGGCCATTCCTGGGCTTTCGCCTCGCTGACGGCAAGCTTCAGTTCCTGGTAGCCGGCATAGCCAAGCTTCTGGCTGAACTTGACGACGCTCGACTGGCTGCGGCCTGTCTCGACCGCAAGCGCCGCCGATGAGAGGCGCAACATCTGGTCGGGATTTTCGACGATGAATTGCCCGATCTGGCGATCGGCAGGCGCCATGGTCTCGAGCTGCGCACTGATTTTCTTCAAGATAGACATCTGTCCCTTCGGGCCGTCGGGGCCGATTCACGCATCATCACGAGCAGACCAAAAATAGCATTCGGATGAAGCCGGGCAACCATGCTTTGAGCGATAGAGGTTACCATAGAGAATTGGAATAAAAAATTCCAATTTCCGTTGACAGGTTGGAATGGTCGAATAATCTTCTGCAGGAAGCAGGCGGCGGAGTCTCTGGGACGTCGCACCTCTCTTCAACGGGTTCTGATCATGGATAGACTTCGCATCTCTGGCGGCAAAAGGTTGCAGGGCGCCGTGACGATCTCGGGCGCCAAGAATGCGGCCCTGCCGCAGATCGCGGCTGCCCTTTTGAGCCCGCATCCACTCGAGCTGACCAACCTGCCTGTCGTCAGCGATGTCGAGAACATGCTTGGCGTCATTGCCCTTCATGGGGCGAAGATCACGCGTGCGGCGCACGGCACGACGATCGATCCGAGCGCCATCGTCTCGAAGGAGACCTCCTACGATACGGTGCGGCGCATGCGAGCGACCGTCCTGGTGTTGGCGCCGCTGCTTGCCCGTTTCGGTCAAGCATGCGTCTCCCTTCCCGGTGGTTGCGCCATCGGTGCCCGACCTGTCGATATGCATATCAAGGCGCTTGCGACCCTGGGAGCCGATATCGCGATCGAAAGCGGCCTAATCGTCGCTTCGGCTGCCAATGGGCTGAAGGGTGCCCGCATCGTGCTGAGCTCGCCGTCCGTCGGCGCGACGGAGACGGCCATGATGGCCGCCTGCGCAGCCAAGGGTGAAACGGAGATTTTGAACGCCGCGCGTGAGCCGGAAGTTGCCGATCTCGCCGCCTGCCTCAGCGCCATGGGTGCGCGGATCGAAGGGGCGGGCACGCATCGCATCCTCATCGATGGCGACACCAGCTGGCGTCCCGCCAAACACCACGGCATCCCCGACCGTATCGAGGCGGGAACCTATGCCGTGGCCGCCGCCATCACCGGTGGACAGCTCGAGCTCATCCATGCCCGGTTGGAAAATCTTGCCTCGGTCGTACAGGCGCTGGAGGCCATGGGCGTCAGTGTCTGGCCGAGCGATCGCGGCTTGGTCGTCTCCAGAGACCGTCCGCTCAAGGGCGCCGACCTCACCACCGAACCCTATCCGGGCTTCCCGACCGATCTGCAGGCGCAATTCATGGCTCTTGCCTGCTGCGCCGAGGGCGCCTCGCTGATCCGCGAGACGGTGTTTGAAAATCGCTTCATGCATGTGCCGGAGCTGATGCGGCTGGGAGCCAACATCACCCTGCAGGGCACAACGGCCCTGGTGCGGGGTGGTGCGCCGCTCAAGGGGGCGCAGGTGATGGCGACGGATCTTCGCGCCTCCGTTTCGCTGGTGCTGGCGGCGCTCGTGTCGAAAGGCGAAACCATCGTCAATCGCGTCTATCATCTCGATCGCGGCTATGAGCAGCTTGATCGCAAGCTTCGCCTCTGCGGCGCCGATATCGAACGGCTGACGTCATGACCGCTGCAGCAGAAACCTCTCCTTATTTCCTCGGCGTCGATGGCGGCGGCACCGGTTGCCGCGCTCGCATCGAGGATACCGCCGGCACGATACTGGGGCAGGGATTGTCCGGTCCCGCGACGACGCGGCTCGGTGTCGAGGAAGCCTGGGCTTCCATCGTCAGGGCCTTCGATGCCGCAATCGAAGAGGCGGGTCTGAGCGCCGTGCATATCAAGCGTATCCATGCAGGCGTCGGGCTGGCCGGCATCAGCCGCAAGGGCGCGCTTGCAGCCCTCAGGGCCATAGAACATCCCTTTGCCAGCATCGACTTCGTCAGCGACGGCGAGGGAGCCTGCCTCGGCGCCCATTCCGGCCGGGATGGGGCAATCGTCATTGCCGGCACGGGGTCGATCGGGCTCGGTCTCGTCGAGGGCCGGCAATTGCGGGTCGGTGGTTATGGTTTTCCGATCTCGGACGAGGGTAGTGGCGCTTACCTCGGGCTGAATGCGGTGCAGTTCGCGCTTCGCGCCCATGATGGCCGCGAGCAGAAGACGGCATTGCTGGCCGAGATCATGCAGCGATTCCAGAACGATACCATGGAAGCGGTGGCCTGGATGGATCGCGCATCCGCCACCGACTATGCGACACTTGCGCCGATGGTTCTGCGTCATGCCGACCAGGGCGATGCCGTGGCGCGGCGCATCGTGCAAAGCGCGGCAGGGCATATCGACACATTGGTTCGCACCCTGTTCGAGAAGGGTGCGCCGCGCGTCTGCCTGCTTGGCGGCTTGGCGAGTCCGCTCGAGCCCTGGCTTGCGCCGGATGTGCGCCGCAGCCTCAAGCCCATCGATGGCGATGCGGTCTCGGGCGCCATCATCCTTGCCAGAAGGGCAATCCGCCAGCGTTGACGGGAAGGTTGGCGCAGCGGTTTTTCGCGCGAAAAAATGGAATATTTTATTCCTTTTGTGATTGACTGAAGGAATAAACGGACATAGTGTTAATAAAGGTAAACAGGGAATGGGCGCAGAACGAAGCCGAAAAGGCCGGCTGCATCCTGGCTGATTTCAGTCTTCCGTTTTGTTGAAAAACCGAATTTTGCTGAGGCGGGTCCGATGCTTCATTGGTCGGGCTTGTCATCTCCTGACCTATTGATGTCGAAGCGTTAGTTCGAGAACAGGCCCATGACAGAGCAGAAGTTGATATCCGAACTGGAGCAGTTGGTTTCCGAAGGCCGCAATCCGAATACGATGCATATCGATCTGCTGCCGACCTTCGATATCCTGCGCGAGATCAATTATGAGGATCAGACGGTGCCGGTCGCCGTCGAAAAGGTCATTCCGGCCATCGCCGCCGCCGTCAACCAGATCGTCGCCGCCTTCCAGAAGGGTGGCCGGCTGATCTACATGGGGGCAGGGACCAGCGGCCGGCTCGGCGTGCTCGACGCCTCCGAATGCCCGCCGACCTTCAGCGTGCCGCCGGAGATGGTCATCGGCCTGATTGCAGGCGGGCCGGATGCGCTGCGGCGCTCGATCGAGGGAGCCGAGGATGATCCCGAGCAGGGACGCCAGGCGCTGCGGGACATCAATCTGACGGCAGCCGATGTCGTTGTCGGCATCGCCGTCAGCGGTCGCACGCCCTATGTCATCGGCGGCTTGAACTATGCGAAGAGCATCGGCGCCTTTACGGTCGCCCTGTCCTGCAATCCCAATTCCATTATTGCCGGCATCGCCGATCTGGCGATTTCTCCGGTTGTCGGTCCGGAAATCCTGACAGGCTCGACGCGCCTGAAGTCCGGCACAGCGCAGAAGCTCATTCTTAACATGCTGACGACGGCAAGCATGATCCGCATCGGCAAGAGCTATCAGAATCTGATGGTCGACGTCAGCGCGAGCAACAAGAAGCTGGTGGCGCGCGCCGCGCGCATCGTCATGCAGGCGACCGGCTGCTCGCAGCAGGAGGCACGCCGCGTTCTCGATCTGACAGGCAATGACGTCAAGCTTGCCATTCTCATGGAAATAACCGGGATGGGCATTGAAGAAGCCCGCGCGGCATTGCAAAACGCTGATGGATTCTTGCGCAAGGCCATCAACGCTAGGACTGCTTAAGGGAAGATCGCGGCGCGCCGCGATAGCAATCAATTGGCCAAAATCGGCCGGGGACATTTGAAAAAATCGGAGGGCTGGGAATGGAAGGGCATTTTGCAAGGAAACTGATTTCGGGGGTCGTGCTGGCGGCGGGGCTTGGCATGGCGGTGGTCGCGATGCCGGTTGAGGCAGCGACGCTGCGCATGGCGTGGTCGCAGGATGCGACCGGGCTCGACCCGCACAAGCAGACGGCCTTTTCCTCCATCCGGCTGCTGGAACTGATCTATGAGCCGCTCGTTCGCCTCGATGGCAGTCTGCAGATCGTGCCCGGCATTGCCGACAGCTGGCAGTTTTCACCCGACGGCAAGCAGCTGACTTTCAAGCTCAACGCCAAGGCGAAGTTCCAGAATGGCGCCCCGGTGACCTCGGCCGACGTGAAGGCTTCCTTCCAGCGCATCCTCGACCAGGCGACCGGCGCCGTCGCCCGCGCCAACTTCTTGTCGATCGCGAGCATCGATACGCCCGACGCCAATACCGTTGTGTTCAACCTGTCGCAGCCTGACGTTCCGATCCTGACGGCGATGACCAGCCTCAATGCGGCGGTTGTTCCGGCGAGCGAAATTGCCGCCGGCACCATCGGCACGAAGGCGATCGGTTCCGGCCCCTTCAAGCTCGACAGCTGGGTTCCGAATTCCAAGGAAGTGTTGAGCGCCAACAAGGATTGGGCAGGCGGCGCCATCGGCGTCGACGGCATCAACATCAGCGTACTGCCCGATGAAACGGCCATCCTCGCCTCGCTGCGCACCGGCCAAATCGATTTCGCTCTCCTGAACGATCCGCTCGTGGCGACACTGGTGCCTAAGGAGCCGAAGCTGCAGCTCACCCGCACGCCGGTGCTTTCCTACAATGTCCTGCAGCTCAATCCCTCCCGCAAGCCGATGGATCAGCTTGCGGTGCGCCAGGCGATCTCTTGCGCCATCGACCGCAAGGACGTGATGGATACGGCCGCGCTCGGCGAGGGCAAGGTGACCGGGCCGCTGACGATGCCGCTCTACGCCACCGATCCCGGCCAGCTTTTCTGCTATACACGCGACGTAGCGAAGGCAAAGAAGCTGATGGCCGATGCCGGTTTTGCCAATGGCTTCTCCGCGACCGTGATCGCCGCCACCGGCGAGCCGCCGACGGCGACAGCCGAAGCGCAGGTCATCCAGTCGCAGCTCGCCGAAATCGGCATCAAGCTCGATATCAAGGTGATGGAGCTCAACGTCTATGTCGATACCTGGCTGAAGGGCAATTTCGACATGGCGGTCGCGCTCAACGGCGGCAGCGCCGATCCTTACTCCATGTACAACCGGTACTGGACGAAGACCGGCAATCTGCAGAAGGTCGCCAATTACATCGACGACACGCTCGATAGCCTGATGCAGAAGGGGCGCGTCGAAACCGACCCGGCCAAGCGCAAAGCGATCTTTGCCGAATTCGAGAAGCACATCGCCGAAGTCTCGCCCTGGATCTGGCTCTACACGGCTTATGGCTACACGGCTGAACAGAAGAATGTTCAGGGCTTTGTGCCGACGCCGACGGGCTCGCTGTTCGGCCTCGCCAAAGTCTCGATCAAGTGACGGCAGTCGAGATTTAGAGGAAGTGCCATGGGATACCTGACGCGCCGGCTCATGACATTCCCGCTGATCATGCTGGGCGTATCCATCCTCGTCTTCGTCGCCATCCGGCTGGTGCCGGGTGACGCGATCACGGCGATGCTCGGAACCAATGCGGGCCTGCTGACGCCGGAGCAGCGGCAGGCCCTTGCCACCTATTTCGGCATCGACCAGTCCTGGCCTGTTCAGTATTGGCATTGGCTCCTGGGCATATTCCAGGGCAATCTCGGCATTTCCGTCACCTACGGCAAGCCGGTGCTCGACATCATCCTCGAGCGTTTCCCGCTGACGCTCGAACTTGCGTTGCTCTCCATGGTGATCGCGCTTGCCATCGGCCTGCCGGCGGGCGTCTTTGCCGCGACACGAAACGAGAGGTTCTCCGATCTTGCCGTGCGCATCGTCGCCATGATCGGGCAATCGACGCCGAATTTCGTTCTCGGGCTTCTGCTGATCTATGCCTTGTCGGCCGGTTTCGGTGTCTTGCCGACCATGGGGGAGTTCACGCCCATCTGGCAGGATCCGCTCGGCAATCTCGGCCAGATGATCCTGCCGGCATTGACGCTTGGCTTCGCCTTCGCCGCCTCGGTCACGCGCGTCGTACGCTCGGCCATGCTCGATGTTCTGAGTGATGATTATGTCCGCACGGCCCGCAGTCGCGGCGTGCCGGCGCGTGGCGTCATCTGGCGGCATGCGTTGCCGAATGCGCTGATCCCGGTGGTGACGCTCAGTGGCGTCGAGTTCGGCTATCTTCTCGGCGGCGCGGTTCTCGTCGAGCAGATCTATGCTCTGCCCGGACTCGGCCGCATGGTGCTCGACGCCATCCTGCAGCGCGATTATGCCCTGGTGCAGGGTAGCGTGCTGTTCATCGCCTTCAACTTCATGATCGTCAACCTGCTCGTCGATCTCGCCTATGTCGCGCTCGATCCGCGCGTCCGTCTGGGAGAGGGTTGATGCGGATCGTCAAGGCCATTTTGGGACATATGAGCGGCCGGATCGGCGGCATCATCGTTCTCATCTATATCGTGCTTGCCATTCTCGGCATGCTGGGGCTTACCCCGCACGATCCATTGATGCAGAACCGGATCGACCGCCTGCATGCCCCCAATCTCACCTATTGGATGGGCACCGATCTCTTCGGCCGCGATGTCGCAAGCCGGCTGATGAACGGCATCGGAGAATCCTTCACCGTCGCCTTCCTGTCCGTGGCCGCCGCAAGCCTGATCGGCACCGTGCTCGGTTTGACCGCAGCCTGGTCCGGAAAGCGCTGGGACGGCGTGATTATGCGGACGATGGACGTGCTTCTGGCCTTCCCGGCGATCCTTCTAGCGCTCCTGATTATCGCCATCGTCGGGCCGGGCACCTGGACCAGCGTCGCGGCGATCGCGATCGTCTACACGCCTATCTTTACCCGCGTCGTGCGCGGTCCGGCGCTGTCTTTGAAGGGACGCGACTTCGTCGATGCCGCCCGCACCTTCGGCAGCAGCAGGTCTTACATCCTGACGCGGCATTTGTTGCTCAATCTTGTTGCGCCGCTGACGGTGCAGGTGACGCTGGCGCTCGCCTGGTCGCTGTTGACCGAAGCGGGCCTGAGCTTTCTCGGTTTGGGAACGCAGCCGCCGGCCTCCTCGCTCGGGCTGATGCTGAGTGACAGCCGCAACCTTATGGAAACAGCGCCCTGGCTGCTGATCTTCCCCGGCATAACCATTATGATCTCTATTCTCGGCTTCAACCTGCTCGGCGATGCCCTGCGCGATATTCTCGATCCGAAAATGCGGAGGTCCACCGTATGAGCCCACTGCTGTCGGTCTCGGATCTGCGCGTCGGTTTCGGACGCAACCCGGAAGCAAATCCCATCGTTCGCGGAGTCAGCTTCGAGCTCGAAGCCGGCGAGACGCTGGCGATCGTCGGTGAGAGTGGGTCGGGCAAATCCGTCACGGCGCTTTCGATCAATCGCCTCGTCGATTTCGGCGGCGGTCGCATTACTGGCGGCTCGATCCGGCTGAAACGTGCGGATAACAGCGTTCTCGACCTGACCACGGCCGGCGAGGCACAGCTGACGAAGATCCGCGGCGCCGAGATCGGCATGATCTTCCAGGAACCGATGACGTCCCTTAATCCAGTGCTGACGATCGGCACGCAGATCGAGGAATCGTTTCGGCTGCATCGCGGTCTGACCGGCCGCCAAGCGACGGCCGCCGCCAAGGATGCCTTGGATCGTGTGCGCATTCCCGATGCCGCGCGACGCCTGACCTATTGTCCGAACCAGCTTTCCGGCGGCATGCTTCAGCGTGTGATGATCGCGACGGCACTTGCCTGCAATCCGCGCCTGCTGATCGCCGACGAGCCGACGACCGCGCTCGACGTGACCGTGCAGGCGCAGATCATGGCGTTGCTCGCCGAGCTGAAGCGCGAGACCGGCATGTCGATGATCTTCATCACCCACGATATCGGCCTCGTCGCCGGCATTGCCGACAAGGTCATGGTTATGCAGGCCGGAGAGGCGGTCGAGCAGGGCGAACTTAACCAGATCCTCGATAATCCCATCCATCCCTATACACAGCATCTGCTGCATTCGGTTCCGCATTTCGCTGCCGGGAGTGCCGCGCGCACGGATTTTCAGCGCGATGAATCTCAGACCAAACCGGCGCTGAAGGTCGATGGCTTGACCGTCCGTTTCGCGGTGTCGAGCAGCTTCCTGCGTCGTGCGACCGGCGCGGTTCATGCCGTGGAAGGGGTCGGCTTCGATCTGATGCCGGGCGAGACGCTGGCGATCGTCGGCGAGAGCGGCTCCGGCAAATCCACGACCGCGCGGGCGGTCCTTGGATTGGTCAAGTCGACGCGCGGCACGTTCACGACTAGTGGCGGCAAGGCTGCCGACCGCACGAGCGCGGTGCAGATGGTCTTCCAGAATCCTTACGCCTCGCTCAACCCGAGACTTCGGGTCGACAGCATTCTCGCCGAACCGGTGATCGCGGCCGGTGGCCGTCTGTCGGGAGGCACGCGGGAGCGGATGGTCATGCTGCTGAAGCGTGTCGGTTTGCCGGAAAATGCCCTTGAACGCTACCCGCACGAGTTTTCCGGTGGCCAGCGCCAGAGACTGTGCATCGCGCGCGCTCTGATGCTGAACCCGTCCGTGCTGGTGCTCGACGAGGCGGTTTCCGCACTCGACGTCTCCGTTCAGGCGCAGGTCTTGAACCTGTTGATAGAGCTCCAGCGCGAATATGGGCTCGCCTATCTGTTCATCTCGCATGACATGGCAGTGGTGGAGCGGATCGCCCATCGCATCGCCGTGCTCTATGCCGGCCAGATCGTCGAGATCGGCGATGCGGCCTCGATCTTGTCGCAGCCAAAGCATTCCTATACCAGGCGGTTGATCTCGGCAGTCCCGACGGTCGCGCGGCGAAAGGAGAATTTCGCGCTCGACACGCGTCAGGTTCCTTCGCTGGTGCGTCCTCTCGGTTTCGAGCCGGCAACACCGGAATGGCGCCGGTTCGCGCCGGATCACATCGCTCTGGCGGAAGCCTGAAGCAAGCCGGCGGGAAGGCGAGATATGACGGGAGAGGGTATGCAGTTTGAGGAGCGTTTCGATCGGGCCTTTTCGCCGCTCGAACAGGCCGTCGCGTCAACGCGCATTCCGGGCGGCGTTCTGGGCATGGTCGATCTCGACGGCAACCGGCTGGTACGTGCCGTCGGTTCGGCGCAGAAGGTCCCGAGCGTCAGGCCCATGCTGGTCGATACATGGTTCGATCTCGCATCGCTCACCAAGGTCATTTTCACCACATCGCGCATCCTGGCGCTGGCGGAGGCCGGCACCATCGATCTCGATGCGCCGCTGACGACACTTCTGCCCGATCTGCGTCAGTACAGCGCCGAGGCATGGGAGCGAAAGGTGACCTTTCGCCAATGCCTCGGTCATCAGACGCCTTTTCCGGCGGTCGAGCCGATCTATACCTACGGCCACGATCCGGACCTATTGCGCGCTTTCATCCTGCAGCGCGAATGGCGGGCCGGCCCACCCGTCTATTCCGATATCAATTTCATTCTTCTCGGCTTCGCGCTCGAACGCCTGACCGGCCAGACGATCCGCGCCATGGACCCGGGGCGGGGCTTTGCCTTTTCCGCCGAGCCCGATCAGGCGGCCGCGACGGAAGACTGCACGTGGCGTCATCGCGTCTTGTCGGGCGAAGTCCATGACGATAATTGCTCCGCTCTTCGGGGTGCGGGCCATGCCGGGCTATTCGGAACGGCAGCGGCAATCCTCGATTTTGCCGGGCGCTTGCTCGATGGCAGCGGCGCATCAGCCCGCTCGATCGCATTGATGCGCGCACCGCTTTCGGCCACACGCACGCATGGCTGGGAGCGCGCCCATGACGGTTGGTCCGGTGGGACGCTGTGCTCGCCGGAGACGATCGGCCACACAGGGTTCACCGGCACCGGCCTCTGGATCGATTTCGACAAGGGCAGGGCCTGGACCTTGCTCACCAACCGCATTCATCCGACACGCCATTTCGACAGTGGCATCCTGACGCTTCGTCAAACTGTCGGCGATCGCGTCAACGCAGCTTAGGAGCCTGATCATGGAACCAATATGGGCAGTCGGTCTGATGACCGGAACCGTTCTCGACGGCAATATCGATGTTGCCATGCTGAAGACGGATGGCGAGCGGATCGAGGAATTCGGCCCCTATGTTCTGGCTCCCTATCCCGACTGGATCCGGACGCTTCTGGAGGAGACGCTGCGGCAAGCGCGGGCATGGAATTTCGACGGCCCCGAGCCGGCGATCTTCAAGGAGGCGGAAGAGGCCCTGACGCGGGCGCAGTCGGAGGCTGTCAGGCAATTGGTCGAGAGCAACGGCATGACCATGGCAGACATCGGCGTTGTCGGGTTCCACGGCCAGACCGTGCTGCATCGGGCACCACAGAAAGATCGGCTGGGGCAGACGCGCCAGCTCGGCGATGGCGAGTTGATGCGGTCCATCCTCGGCACCAAGGTCGCCTATGATTTCCGCTCGGCCGATATGCGCGCCGGTGGCCAGGGTGCGCCGCTTGCCGCCGTCTACCACACCGCCTTGCTGCGCGGCGCGGGCGCGGCTGGCGAGACCGCTATCCTCAATCTTGGCGGCGTCGCCAATATCACGTGGTGGGACGGCGAGGGCAATTTCGTCGCCTTCGACACCGGCCCTGCCAATGCACCGCTCAATGATTTCATCAAGTCCCATGGTCTCGGCGAGATGGACCGCGACGGCGCGCTCGGTCGGGCTGGCAAAGTGGACGAGGCGCGGCTCGAGAAGTTGCTGCAGCACCCCTATCTCAGCAAACCCTATCCGAAGTCGCTGGATCGTTTCGATTTCGGTGCTTCGATGGCGGATGGGCTCAGCCCTGAAGATGGTGCTGCAACGCTTTCGGCCTTCACGGCGGGCGCCGTGGGCAAGGCGCTCGATCTGTTGCCGCGCCGGCCGAAGAAGGTTGTCGTCAGTGGCGGCGGCCGTCACAATCCGACGATCATGTCGATGATGCAAAGCCGCGCCGGTGTAGAGCCGATCTTTGCCGAAGACCTCGGGTGGCGTGGCGATGCCGTTGAAGCGGAATGTTTTGCATTTCTGGCCGTGCGTGTGCTGCGCGGCTTGCCGATCAGCTTCCCCGGCACGACGGGTGCGCCGGAGCCCATGCGCGGCGGACGTCTCGCCGGATAATCGCCGGCAGCAACATCACGCCGTCAAAGGTTTTCGCTGCAGCCCATCGATGCTATGAAGAGATCGCAATTATGCGATCGAACTGGCTTGGACGGATATCGCACGGATGGCAGGCAGGCAGCATCGAGCAGGCTTTGTCGGCGGCGTGGTCGCCTTTGCCATTATATGTGTCGTCGTGGCTTCGGCCCTTCGCCCTGCGAGCGCGCAGCCGGAATGGAGCGTTGCGCCACCGGCCTGCGTCTCCGGCCCGATGATCACGCGCACGGGCGAGACGCTCTGCATTCGCAAGGAAAGTTATAACAGGGATCTCTGTGCGGCTATCGATTACTTCGCCCGCATCAACCGTCTGCCGCCGGATTATCTGGCTCGGCTGGTCTGGCGCGAGAGCACGTTTCGGCCGGATGCCGTCAGCCCGAAAGGCGCTCAAGGCATTGCCCAGTTCATGCCTGGGACGGCAAAGCTTCGCGGCGTCCGCGACAGCTATGATGCGCTCGAAGCGCTGGGCAAGGCAGCTTCCTATCTCGACGAATTGCGCAACCGGTTCGGCAATCTCGGGCTGGCCGCCGCCGCCTACAATGCCGGCGAGGCGGGCCTGGCGAATTTTCTGAATTCCGGCGATCTTCCCTATGAGACGCGCAGCTATGTGAGCGCGATCACCGCGCATACGGTCGAGGAGTGGCGCGATGGACCGCCCGACGTCGCCGCGCCGGACTTGGACAAGGGCAAGCCCTTTGTTCAATCCTGTGTTGCCCTTGCTGGAAGTCGGCGGCTGAAGCAGGTCGCCTTGGAGCAAGAGCGGCCATGGGCACCCTGGGGCGCTCAATTGGCAGAGCATTTCCAGGTTAATGCCGCCCGCAACCTTTTCGCGACAAATGTCCGAAAGTTGCAGTCTCCCTTGAACGCGGAAAAGCCGCTGATCGTGCGTCAGCGTAATGCGGATTTCGGCCGGCGCATCCGCTTTGCCGCGCGTATCGGCAGGCAGACGCGTGCCGAGGCGGATGCCGTTTGCACGCAGGTCCGGCAACAGGGCGGCACTTGCCTGGTGTTCAAGAATTGAGTTTCTTGCTGACCTCAGATGCCGATCTCGAATGCCGGAGGCATGCCATCGTCGCATCGCGCCGCGCTTGTCTGATCGAGTGCCCACTGATTGGACTTTACTCCCTCTTGGCTCGCGCTTATTCGTTAAGGCCCGACCTTTGGGAGGAAGCCGCGGGATAACCAAAGGAGCGTGCAATGGCGCATAAGCGTGAAGTCCCTGGGATCCGTGCCTACAACAGCCCGGCCGGCGGCTGGGGAGCGCTCAAGGCCACCGCCAAGGCGGTCCGTGACCAGATGGAAGTCACCGAGGCGCCCGGCCTGCTCCTGCGCACCAACAAGCCGACGGGTTTCGATTGCCCCGGCTGTGCATGGCCCGACAAGGAGCATACCTCCACCTTCCAATTCTGCGAAAATGGTGCGAAAGCAGTCACTTGGGAAGCGACAAACAAGCGCGTGACGCCGGATTTCTTCGCCGAGCATACGGTCAGCGAACTCCTGACTTGGAGCGACTATGATCTGGAGAATTCCGGTCGGCTGACGCATCCGATGGTCTACGATCGCGCAAGCGACACTTATAAGCCGATTGCTTGGGAAGATGCCTTCACCCGCATCGGCGAAGTCATGCGCAGCATGCCCAATCCGGATATGGTCGAATTCTACACGTCGGGCCGCGCCTCCAACGAGGCGGCTTTCCTCTTCCAGATCTTCGCGAGGGAATACGGCACCAACAATTTCCCCGATTGCTCGAACATGTGCCATGAGGCCACCAGTGTCGGTCTGCCGCAATCGATCGGCATGGGCAAGGGCACGGTATCGCTCGACGATTTTGATCAGTGCGACCTGATCATTTCGATGGGGCACAATCCCGGCACCAACCATCCGCGCATGATGGGCACACTGCACGAGTGCTCGCGCCGCGGCGTGCCGATCATCGTGTTCAATCCGCTGAAGGAGCGGGCGCTGGAGCGCTTCGCCGACCCGCAGAGCCCGATCGAAATGGGAACCTTCGGATCGACCCGGATCGCCTCCTCCTACTACCAGGTGAAGATCGGCGGCGATGCCGCTGCGCTCAAGGGTATCATGAAGGGCGTTCTGGCACTTGCCGAGACTTCGGAAGACGTGCTCGATCATGCGTTCATTGCCGAGCATACCAGCGGTTTCGACGCGCTGGTTGCCGATATCAAGCAGACGGAATGGGCTGATATAGAGCGCGTATCGGGTCTTTCCCGCGCCGATCTGGAGCAGGTCGCCGCCGCCTATGCCAAATCCAAGGCAACGATCGTCGCCTACGGCATGGGTATCACCCAGCATGCCAAGGGCACTGCGAATGTGCAGCAGATCGCCAATCTTCTGCTGCTGCGCGGCAATTTCGGTAAACCTGGCGCCGGCATCTGCCCGCTGCGCGGACACTCCAACGTGCAGGGCAATCGTACCGTCGGGATCACCGAGAAGCCGGATGCCGCGCTGATTGAGGGCATCGAGCGCGCCTTCGGTTTCAAGTCCCCGGCCCATCACGGCCATGATGCGGTTGCCGCCATGCAGGCGATGGCCGAAGGTCGCTCGAAGGTGCTGCTCAGCCTCGGCGGCAATTTTTCGATCGCGCTTCCGGATCCCGAGATGTGCGCCGAGGGTATGCGCAGGCTGGACCTTGCTGTTCACATGAACACCAAGCTTAACCGTTCCAATCTTCTGATCGGCAAGGAATCCTTCCTGCTGCCAGTGCTTGGCCGCACCGAAGAGGACGTTCAGGCCGCCGGCCCGCAATCGGTGACCATCGAGGACTCGATGTCGATGGTGCATGCCTCGCGCGGCAGGCTGAAGCCGGCATCGGGGGAGCTACGTTCAGAGCCAGCCATCGTTGCGGCCATGGCGCAGGCTACCTTGCCGGAAAGCAAGGTCGCGTGGATGGAACTGGTCACCGACTATGACCTGATCCGCGACAAGATCGAAATCGTTTATCCTGATTTCGCCCGTTACAATGAGCGCATCCGCGTGCCCGGCGGCTTTCGCCTGCCGCTCCCGGCGACGGAGCGCGTCTGGAAGACGCCTTCCGGCAAGGCCGAGTTCAAGCTGTTTTCCGGCCTTAATGAGGACATCTCGCTTTCGGATTCAAGTATCCTCAAGCTCGCGACGATCCGCAGCCATGATCAGTACAACACCACGATCTACGGCCTCGACGACCGTTATCGCGGCGTGTTCGGCCGTCGTGATGTCCTGTTCATGAACGACAAGGACCTTGAGGCCAAGGGATTGGAGCATGGCGATCTCGTCGAGATCGAGACGGCGCTGCCTTCCGGCGGCAAGCGGCTGTTAAAGCTGACGGCGATTTCCTACGATATCTCGGAGGGTTCCGTCGCTGCCTATTATCCGGAAGCCAATTGCCTGATCCCGCTTGACTATCAGGACAAGGAAAGCGGCACGCCTTCCTACAAGTCCATTCCGGTGCGCATCAGCAAGGCTGCTTGAGCAAGGCTGCGCGCAAACCGGGCTAGACGCTGCGGCCGCCGACCCAGGTGGCCGCAATATTCGGCCGCGAGGCGGTGTAAATGATCTTCTGCAGGATGCCTTCTCCGGCATCGCGATCCTCGAACAGCCGCACCGTGCCCTTCTCGTGGGCGGTGTCGATGACGATGGCATCGAACTGATAGCCGGGCGTAAACTGCCCGACCGGCAGATCGAGTGCCGCGCCGCCGCCGGCCGTTGCGATATGAAAGGCATCGCGAAAATCGATCTGCGCCGGTCCGAATGTGGAGCGGCTTTCGGCCGGCACGTTCGGATCGACACCGCTTTGCAGCATCCTCGAGACGAGGATCGCGCCGCGGGCATTCTCCAGCATCGACGCGCTGGGCCCGCCGGAAATATCCGTGCCGAGGCCGACATGCAGGCCCTTTTCCAGCGCCGCCCGCAACGGAAAGACCGCATTGGCAAAATAGGCGTTCGAAAGCGGACAATGCGCAACGGCTGCTTCGCGCGCCTTGATCGTCTCCATATCCCCAGCGGTCAGGAAGTTCGCATGCGCCAATACCGTGCCGCGCCGAAGCAGGCCGAAGCGGTCCAGGCTCTCGGTATCCGTCATGCCGTGCCGGGTAAGCACGTAGCCATGCTCCCAATCGCTCTCCGAACAATGGGTCTGCACATGGCAGCCGCATTCCCGGGCAATCGCGCCGAGCCCTTCGAGCGTTGCATCCGTGCAGGAGGGAATGAAGCGCGGCGTTACCACAGGCAGGACGCGGCTTTCGCCATTGTCGGGATGGCCGCGCACATAATCGATGAGTGCGCGAGTGCCTTCCAGCGCCGCATCGCTCGAGGCGTCGCGATAGTAGTCGGGGCATTCCTGCGGATTGTCCATGGCCACCTTGCCGATCAGGGCGCGCTGGCCCCTTTCGAGGCAGATATCGACCAGCGCCCGGGTCGCCTGCTGGTGTATGGTGGCGAAATACAACGCCGTCGTCGTGCCGTTGGCAAGGAGGTCGTCGACCAGCAGGCCATAGACATGGCGTGCGAAGACAAGGTCCTCATAGCGTGCCTCCAGCGGGAACGTGTGTTTCTGCAGCCAGGCTTCCAGCGGAACGTCAAGCGCGTCGCCAAGCTGCGGGTATTGCGGCGCATGCACATGCAGGTCGACGAAACCTGGCAGAAGATAGGAGCCGTTCGGCAGCGTCACCAATTCACCGGTGGCTTCGCGGGCGTCGCGAATGGTCCGATAGTTGGGGTCACCGTAACGATGGATCGCTTTGATCGCGCCGGCTACATCGATCTCGATCAGCACATCATCCAGAATGTCGATCTTGCCGCGCACGGGTGAATGAAAGCCCGATGCGCTCAGGGTCTTGCCACGCAAATCCATCGCTGTTCTCTATTTCAGGCAGCCATCATGGTGGTGCCGTAGGTAATGCCCTTTTCCTTCAGCCAGCGCCGATAGGCGATCGACGTGGCGTCGGCGCGAGTCGGGATTTCCGCCCGCGGCTCCAGCGGTAGCAGCACCGGGCGCTGGTTTTCAAGAATGATGCGGTCCTGCAGGAAGATAAGTTGCTGGAAATGTACCAGTTCCGTCGTCGTCGAGACGTCGTCGATCAGGAACATGACCGGATGGGCGCGGCAACGATCCGGATCCAGCGGCTGCACGAAAAGGCAGATGACGTCCCAACGATTGGCGGCGTTCGGGCAGGTCTTGTAGAGCAGCGTCGCAAACGGCGTCATCACCCGATAGATATAATCCGTCATGATGCCTTCGCTGGCCGAAAGTGCCGCCTGCGGCTGGAAGAACTGGCAATTGGTCGCCCAGACCTCGTCGACGTCGCGGCGGATCTCGACATTGTACTGCGCCACTTCGGTGTGCGGCTCGGCGCCGAGAATATCGGTGTGCACGAAGGGGAAATGCGCCAGGTCGAGGAAATTTTCCACGATCCGGAGCCCCGAGGCCCGCACCGCCACCGTGCCGCAATTGACCACGCGGCGATCCGGCTCATCGGCTTCGGGCAAGTCGAACAACCCGCCGGCCGGCGTGCCGAGCGTCGTCCAGACGAGGCCGAAGCGGTGGATCAGCGGCAATGGCTCGGCGCGTCCCTCGGCATTTACGACCAGTGTCCCGTCATTCGATCGCGTCACGGTAAGGTCGGTGCCGAGAAGACGGTTCACCGAGGTTCCGAAGGGAATCTCGTTTTCCGTTTCCAGCGCATACCATTGATCGAGGGCTGCCTTGTCCAAACATTGGCTCATGCGAGGCTCCTTTTTCTTGTCCGTCGATGCACCTTAGCGGACATCGCGATAATAGGGCAGGCCGATGGCGGCCGGGGCGGCCATGATACGGCGCATGCGCTGCCATGCCAGAACCGGCACGATGATGAAGGCCATCGTGCCGAGATAGGGCAACATGGACAGGAAGGCGGGTGCGATCGGCCAGCCGCGCGCCTGGCCGACGAAGCCGAGCGCGGTGATGAGGCCGAACAGCAAGCCCGACAGAACGGCCGGGATCGGCCGGTAGCCGGCAAAGATCACCAGCGCCACCGCGATCCAGCCGCGACCGGCGACCACCCCGTCGGACCAGGACGGCACGAAAGCAAGCGTCAGGTAGGCACCCGCGCCGGCGGCAAGGGCTGAGCCGGCCATGACGTAGGCGCAGCGGATGAGGTTGACCGAAATGCCGGCCGCGTCCGCCGCCGCCGGATTTTCGCCGACGGCGCGCAGATTGAGGCCGTGGCGGGTGCGGAACATGAGGTAGCTCAGCGCTACCGGCAGGATGATATAGATCAGATAGACGAGGATGTTCTGCGAGAAGAAGGCCTTGCCGAGGATAGGAAGATCGCTGAGGAGCGGGATTTCGATACCGGAAAAGGTGGCGCGCACCGGCATGCCAGAATAGGCGCGGCCGATGCTGGAGGCAATGCCGTTGCCCATCAAAGTCAGCGCCAGGCCGCATAGCACCTGGTTGGCACGCAGGAGAACGGTGGCTACGGCGAAGATCGCGCCGAAGAATGCGCCGACGATCAAGGCCGCGAGAAAACCGAGCGTCGGCGAGGGATAGATCGTCGTTGCGGCAACGCCCGTCAGCGCCCCCATTGCCATCAGTCCCTCGACGCCGAGATTGACGACGCCGACCCGTTCGGCCAGCACTTCGCCGAGAGCAGCCAGCGCCAGCACGCCGCCTGCGAGAAAGGCTGTGGTCAGGAGGCCGGTGAGAAGATCCATGGTCTCTTGTCCTTTCAAGCCTTGTCGCGGGCGATGTGATAATGGGCGAGCTCATCGCCGATCGCCGTCAGGAACAGGATGAGCCCGGTGATCGCGAGCACCGCCGACGTCGTCAGCCCCTGGGTTTGCAGGACGATGCCGGAATTCAGGATGAAGGCCATCAACGCCGCTGAAAAGATAACGCCAATGGCGGAGTTGCGCGCCAGCACCGCGACCATGATGCCGAGATAGCCGTAATTGTTGGAAATACCGCCCTGCAGGCGATGCACCGTGCCGGCGATCTCCAGCATGCCGGCAAGCCCCGCTATGGCACCGGACAGAAGCATGACCGTGATCAGGTGGCGCCGCGCCGGTATGCCGGCATAATGGGCCGCAGCCGGGTTGGAGCCGACGAGGCGCACTTCGTAGCCCCAGCGCGAGAAAGCCAGCAGGCCGGCGACGATGATGGCGGCAAGGATGGCGACAGGAAAGCCCCAATGGATGGAGCCCCAAAGCTCCGGTATTTCGGCCGACAATCGCCCGGTTGCCGAATTCGCCGTGCGGTCGCGCCAGGCGCTGGTCGAGACGTAGAACACCAGAAGCACAGCGACGAAATTGAGCAGCAGCGTAGTGATCAGCTCATTGACGCCGGCATAGGCGCGCGCCAGCGTCGGGATAAGGATCCAGACAAGGCCGCCGAGGAGGCCGCCAAGAAACATCAACGGCAGGATCACGACAGGCGGGCCGGGCACGAAGAGGCCGACCACGGCAGCACCGAATGCACCGGCATAGAACTGACCTTCGGCACCGATATTCCAGATGCCAATTTGCTGGCCGACGGCGACGGACAGTCCCGTCAGGATGAGAGGGACCAGCAGAACACCGAGATCCTGAAGGCCGAAACTGGAGCCGAGGCTCGAATCGATCACCTCGGAAGCCAGCTCGAGCGGCTTTGCGCCGGTGACCGCCAAAACCAGCCCGGCAAACACGAGCGCCAGCAGGATAGCGACGATGCGGGCGGCAAATGCCTTGGCGGGCGAGGCGGAGGGTAGGCGGTGAAGACGCCAGGACATGCTCATGTCAGGCAACCTCGCGCGCAAGGGCGCGTCCACCCATCAGCAGGCCGATCTGGTCGATGTCGGTCCTGTCGTTGTCGACTATTCCCATGATCCTGCCTTCGTAGAGCACGGCGATGCGGTCGGAGAGATTGAGGAGTTCTTCCAGTTCCTCCGAGATCAGCACGATCCCTGCGCCGGCATCGCGTAGCTCCACGATGTAGCGCAGCATCGTGTTGATGGCGCCGACGTCGAGGCCGCGGCTTGGATAGGCAGCGATCAGAACCTTGTTGGCGATACGCATCTCACGTCGGGCGACGAGGCGCTGCTGGTTGCCGCCGGAAAGATTGCGGACCGGCATGTTGAAGTCGGGAATGGTCACATCCGCAGCCGCCGCAATCTCCTTGGCAAGTGCGGTCGCTCCGCCCGGACGATAGACCGCGCCGGCTGATACCGGCGACTTCTTGTACTCGCGCATCACGGCGTTGACGGTTATGCTGAGCGCAGGGGCAAGGCCGCTATGCAGCCTGTCTTCCGGTATATGGCCGATGCCATTGTCAGCGAAAACAGCCGCATTGCTGTGCTCGACTGGACGCCCATCGATAAGGATGCGCCCGTTGCCGATCTGCCGCATGCCTGATAGCACCTGGCTCAATTCGCGCTGGCCGTTTCCGGCGACACCGGCAATGCCGAGGATTTCCCCGGCATGAACCGCAAGCGAAACATCATGCAGCGCCTCGGTACCGGCGTCATTCTGTGCAGATACGCTTTCCAGGCTCAGCACGGGTTTCGCAGAGATCGGCGCGGCGCCGGCGGCGCGCTGGCGCATGTCGGCAAGCACGATATCGCGGCCGACCATCAGCTTGGCAAGCATGCGGGCATTGCAATCGGCCGTCCTTTCGGTCGCGACCTTGCGTCCGCCGCGCAGAACGCTGATGCGATCGGAAATCTCCATGACCTCATCAAGCTTGTGGCTGATGAAGATGATGGCGTTGCCATGGGAGACGAATTCGCGCAGTGCCCTGAAGAGTTCGCGGGCTTCTGCCGGCGTCAGCACGGCGGTCGGCTCGTCGAGAATGAGAACACGCGCCTGACGCGCGAGCACTCTCAGGATCTCGACACGCTGCTGCTCACCCGTCGAAAGATCGCTGATGCGCGCGCCGGGGCGGGTTTGAAGATTGAATTTTTCCGCGAGGGATGCCGTGCGCGCTTCCAGCACCTGTGCGGAGGCGCGCCGCGGCGTCTCCGACCAGCCGAGATGGATGTTCTCGGCGACGGTGAAGGCCTGCACCAGCTTGAAATGCTGATGCACCATGCCGATGCCGGCGGCGATCGCCTGAAGGGGCGTCGCAAAATGCTTGGCATAGCCATCGATGATGATCTCGCCGGCGTCGGGCTGATAGATGCCGGTGAGGATGTTCATCAGCGTCGATTTGCCGGCGCCGTTTTCGCCAAGCAGCGCATGGATCTCGCCGGGTAAAACCTCGAGATCGACATTCTCGTTGGCGATGACGCCTGGAAAATACTTGGCGATGCCCTTGAGCTGGACCAGTGGCGGTGTGCCCGCGGGAGCGGAAAAGGGTGTCGCTGTTTCGGTCATCAAATGCATACCAGACAGTCATGGGATAGGCCTCGGCCGCAGATCGGCCGAGGCGTAATTCGCAATTGGCTTGTTCAGACGCTGAGCCCGGTAACGCCCTCGACGGACCAATCCCAATTATAGAGGTCGTTATCGGTCATCGTCTGCCCGGCGGCGATGCGGACCTTGCCGGTCGAATCCTTGATTTCACCGGCAAAGGGCGACCAGCCGCCGACGATCTTGTCACGCACCGCATCGGCAGCAGCGGCAACATCGGCCGGAACCTTTTCGCCCCATTTGTCGCGGTCGACGCCGGAACCCATGGCAAAGAGCGTATTGGTCGGAGTCCAGGTGCCGGCTAGCCGCTTGCCGACCTGATCGACATAATACTTGCTGAAATCGATGAGGACGGACGAGACGTAGGAGTTCGGGCCGTAGCGGCGGATGTCGGTGTTCCACATGGCCGCCCAGACGCCGCGTTTTTCGGCGACCTGCAGATAGCCGGCTTCGTCCATGATGCCGAAGAGGAAATCGCAGCCATTGTCGATCAGCGCCGTGCCGGCCTGCGTTGCCGCCTGCGGATCAAACCAGGAATTGATGGCTATGGTCTGCAGCGTCGCATTCGGATTGACCGAGCGCGCGCCCATCAGAAAGGCGTTGGTCGAGGCAAACACCGAGGCGACCGGGAAGGAGGCGACATAGCCGAGCTTGCCGGACTTCGACAGATGACCGGCGGCAACGCCGATGACGTAGGTCGGATACCAATGGGCCAGATAGTACCAGCCGAGATTATCCATATCGACGCGGCCGTCGCATTCGAGGAAGGCGACGGCGGGTGCCTGCTTGACGACGGCATGCAGGAAGTCGCCGTTCGAGGAGGTATCGAAAATGATGTTGGCGCCTTCGTTGACGAACTGACGATAGGTGCGGGTCGCATCGGCGGAGTAGGGGATGTTTTCGACTTCGAGGATCTTTTTCAGCTTCGGATAGGCCGCCTTTACCGCGAGCAGGCCCTGGTGATGCGCCCAAGTCCAGCCTTCGTCCGAAATCGGGCCGACATGACCGAAGCCGACGACCGCATCTTCTTCCTTGATCGCCGGGAAAGAGGCTGCGGCATAGGCCTGGCCGGCAAGGCCTGCAGGCAGCATCAAGGACGCCGCACCAGCGGCGCTCATATTTAAAAATCCGCGACGGGAAAGCGAACGCAAGTCGATCATGGGACCCCTCTTTTGATTAGGTGCGCAACGGCGCCCGGGTGTAATCGACGCAACAATTATGCCAGTTGCCGCGCGGTGATCTGTCCGATGTCTGTTGGTCGATATCGATCCGCTCCGCAAAGCCTCTTGAATTTCAAAAGGCAGCGCGGCTAGAATGCCTAAAACTGAAGCATGTTTATTTTTTATGCAAAGTGGGCATTTTTGATGCGTAATGTGGGCATGGATAGAACGAGCGGACTGTCTGCGGCATGATCGAGGCGGCGCGTTTTGTCTTTCGGGGGCGGATGGTGTGCGACAGTTTCGTCGAGTTTGCCCGGCATCGTGCGCGCCGGCTGGATCTGGACATCGAGGTCGGGGCCTGCGATGCGCGATCCGCGACGCTTGCCGTAAGGGGCCAGAATGATCTTGTCGACGCATTCGAAATGGCCTGCAGCCTCGGGCCCTACGATTGCGTTATTCTCGATATCGAGCGGAGTGGCTTATGAAACTGGAAGCAGGATGGGTGCCGGTGGCGCTTTCGGCGTCGATCGAGGCTGGAACCTCGGCCGGCGCCGTGGTCGATGGCAGCGAGATCGTCGTCTGGCGCGACAATAGCGGCAAGGCTCATGTCTGGGAGGATCGCTGTCCGCATCGCGGTATGCGCATGAGCTTCGGTTTCGTTCGCGGCGATCACATCGCCTGCCTCTATCACGGCTGGCAGTACGATACCGCCGGGCAATGTCGTTATATCCCGGCGCATCCGACCCTTGATGTGCCGCAGACCATCAAGGTGCCGACCTATGCGGCCGAGGAGAAATACGGGATCGTCTGGGCGACGGCCGCGCGGGAGGCTGCGCTGCCTGACATCGACGGCGTAACCGAGGTGACCCCGGTGCGCAGCCTCTATATCGAACGCTGCCCGGACGATGTCGCTGCTGCATTGCCCAGGAGCGGCTTCAGCGACCTGGGCGCCAATCTCGGCCTGCTCGAGGTGGGCGATGATCGCTTACTGGTGGCGCTGCAAAACATCTCGCCGAACAAGACCGCCCTGCATATCGTTATTGCCGGTGCGCCTGCCGTGCATGCCGGCGCCAAGCAGAAGCACTATGCTGTCTGGGCCGAGAGGTTGCGTTTCGACCTCGAGCAGAAAGCGGAGGTCGCCTGATGGCCGGCATCACGCTCTATAATTACGAGATGGACGAGGGAAGCTATCGCGTCCGCCTGCTGCTTTCGATGCTGAAGCTCACCTATACGACGGTCGCCGTCGATATGTTTCCCGGGCACGAAGAGACGAAGCCGGCCATGCTGGCGCTCAATCCCCTGGGAACGATGCCTGTCCTGAGCGACGGCGACCTCGTGCTGCATGGCACTGAGGCTATCCTTGCCTATCTCGCCAAGGCCTACGATCCCTCGCGCCTCTGGCTGCCGGAGGATGCGCCCGCCTTCGGCGCGACTGTGACGTGGCTGCATTTTTCGGCGACAGCACTTGCGGCCGCCGTGGCCGCACGGCTGAAATCCCTGTTCGATACGCCGGGCGATGAAACAGCCCTTTATGTCGGCGCGCGCAAGGCCTTCCGCATCATGGACGACCACATGACGCTGCGCCAGTTCGATGGCCGCGAATGGTTCGTCGGCGACGGCCCGACGCTTGCGGATCTGACGTTGTTTCCATCCTTCGCGCTCAGCCGCGACTATGGTATCGATCACGACGACTATCCGGCCCTGCGCCGTTGGGTGCGGCGTTTCCGTGCCATCGAAGGCTTCCGCACCATGCCGGGCATACCCGATTATCACTGATCTCGAATTGGATATCCGATGACGCTCACACGTTTTTCCGTCAAGCCGCTTTCGACCATGACGTGTACGCTTGCCGATGTTGCCTCGGCCCGCCGCGAGCCCGATCTGGTGATCGAGGGTACGCGCGTATTGTCGACCTATTCGGAGCGCATCCTGCCTGACAAGGAAATCTGGGTTGCGGGCGGCCGTATCGCCGCCGTCAAGCCGGCCGGCAGTTACCGGGGCAGCGGCGCCAAGCTCTATGACGCCAGGGGAGGGATCATCGCGCCCGGCCTGGTCGATCCGCATATCCATATCGAGTCCAGCATGGTGACGGCCTGCGCCTATGCCGAGGCCGCTCTCTTGAACGGGACGACGACCATCTTCTGCGACAGCCATGAGATCGGCAATGTGATGGATGTCGCCGGTGTCGAGGCGATGCTGGAGGATGCACGCCATGCGCCCCTGTCGATCTTCCTGACGGTGCCGAGCACGGTGCCTGCGACCTCGCCGCAGCTGGAGACGGCGGGCGGCGATCTGACACCGCAAAAGATCGCCGATCTCTTCGACAAATGGCCGGAAGCCTTGGCGCTCGGCGAAAAGATGGATTTCGTGCAGGTGGCGATGGGCGACGAGCGCAGCCATGCGATCCTGGCGGCGGCGCTCGAGCGAGGACGGCCGGTCTCGGGTCATGTCTATGGCCGCGAATTCGTCGCCGCCTATGCGGCATCCGGCGTGACGGATACGCACGAAGCCATCGACCGGGAAATCGCCGACGACCTGCTGGAGGCCGGCATCTGGCTGTTCCTGCGCGGCGGTCCGCCGACAACGCCCTGGCACAGCCTGCCGCATGCCATCAAGACCATCACCGAGCTCGGCGCGTCGCATAAGCGCATCGCCGTCTGCACCGACGACCGCGATGCCGAAGACCTTCTGCTCTTCGGTCTCGATTGGGTAACGCGAGAGGCCGTCAAGGCCGGCATGACGCCAGAGCAGGCCTGGGCGATGGGCTCCCTGCACGGCGCGACCCGCTTCGGCATGGAAAGCGAAATCGGCGGTCTCGGCGGCGGCCGCCGCGCCGATCTGGTGCTGTTGACCGATGACCTGAAGCCGGTCAGCACCTGGTATGGCGGGGAGCTGGTGGTCGAAGACCGCAAGATCACCCCGGTTCTTGATGCGGCGCTGTCCAATCCCTACCGCTATCCGGAAGCGGCCTATCACACGGTGAAGCTGCCGAAGGCGCTGAAGCTGACGCCGGAGCTGCCGACCGGAGCGGTGATCGCCCACACGATCAAGACCGAGTTGCCGGGCATCACGCTCGGGCATGTCACGGTCGAGCTCGAGCCGGCAAACGACTGGCAGACGCATTTCGACCGTCACGGGCTCTGCTTCGTCACGGTGGTCGAGCGTCACGGCAAGTCCTCGGGCAACGTGGCCCATGGTCTCCTGAACAGCTTTGGCCTGAAGAAGGGGGCGGTTGCCTCCTCCGTCGGCCATGACAGCCACAATATCATCATCGCCGGCACCAACGAGGCGGATATGAAGGTCGCTCTCGATGCGATCGAGGCCGTGCAGGGCGGCGTCTGCGTCGTCATGGACGGCAAGGTAACGGCGATGGTGCCGCTGCCGATCGCCGGGCTGCTCTCCGACAAGCGCGTGCATGAGGTTGCGGAAGAGGTGAAGGCGCTGAAGGTCGAATGGGAGAAGGCCGGCTGCACCATCGCCTATATGGGCTTCAACCTCATCCCCCTTTCCGTCATTCCGGAAATCCGCATCACCGACAAGGGCCTCGTTCTTGTGCCGGAAATGGTGATCGAGCCGTTGTTCGAGCCGGCATGACACATCAATTAGGTGTTGCCATCTAGCCATCGGATGCCATCTTGATGGCTAGATAAGAGGGGGCTTATATTGGTGGGATAGGAGACCAATATGGCTGAACCTCAACTATCTGTTCGTAGCGCCAAGGCACGGGACCTCGCTCATCGGCTTGCCCGGCGCGAGAACCGCACCATTGCCGATATCGTCGAACGCGCGCTGGAATCCTACGAAATTCGCGAGGCCGGCCGTGAACCCGCATCGTCTTTTTATGCTCGTATGGCTCTGAGCGATGGCGAGGATATCGATCTGGAGGCCGTCATCCGCGAAGGACGGCAAGCTAATCACGGAATAGATCTGTGATATTTCTCGATACCAATGTCGTCTCGGAAGCGTTCCGAAAGCTGCCTGATGCGGCTGTGATCTCGTGGCTTGGTCGGTATGATGCGGAGGTTGCGCTCTCAACCGCGGTTATCGGCGAAATCGCCTTCGGTATTCAGAAGATCTTACCGGATCAACGTGCGGCACGGCTGGCGCAACGATTGTCCGAATGGCGCCGCCGGTTTGCCGATCGGCTTTTCGGCCTCACCGAAGAGGCTGCGTTGGTTTATGGAGAGATCATAGGAGTCGCGAAACGACAAGGGCGGCCGATGTCGACGGCGGATGGCATGATCGCTGCCATAGCGCGCGTAAATGGCGGACGCCTGGCGACTCGCAATTTATCTGAATTTGAGACTGCAGGCCTTGAACTGATATCGCCGTGGGAATTCTAGTATCGCGCCAAGTTCAATAACCCCTCGCGATCATCTCAGCTGCCTTCGAGCCAATCGCCATGGCAGGTGCATTGGTATTGCCCGAGGGGATAAAAGGAATGATCGAGCAATCGATGACCCTGAGACCTTCGATGCCGCGCACGCGCAGCGTTCCGTCGACCACTGACATCGGATCGCTCTCTGGCCCCATGCGCAGGCTGCCGGAGGGATGGTAGTTGGTCTTGACCGTCTGGCCGGCGAATTTGGCCAGCGACTCTTCGTCCTGTAGCGCCCGTCCGGGCAGGATCTCATCTGATATCTTCGATTTGAACGGTTCGGTTTCCAATAGCTGACGGGCGACCTTCAGCGAGGCGAGCGTCAGCCGCAGATCGTCGGGATCGCCGAAGAAATTGCAGTCGACCAAGGGCTGATCCGCCGGATCGGCCGAGCGCAGCCTGACGCTGCCGCGCGCTTTCGGCCGCAGCAGACACGAGGTGAAGGTGACGCCGTAGGTCGGCTTTGCCGAGGAGACATCGCGGTCGAGATAGACGATCGGCGCGCAGTAGAGCTGGATCGTCGGCCGTTCGCCGCCATCGGGGTCGTAGAACAGGCAGGATTCGATGCCCGTCGTCGTGACCGGGCCGGAGTTGAACAGGAGATATTGCAGGCCGTTGCGCAACATCGGCCAGCCCTTGTCCTCGCCGAAATAACCGGATTTGCCCTTGGTGGTGGCAATGACCGGGACCTCGTGATGATCCTGCAGATTGGCGCCGACGCCTGGAAGATCACGCACGACGTCGATACCATGGTTGCGGAGGTGATCGGCCGGTCCGATGCCGGAGAGCATCATCAGCTTGGCGCTGTTATAGGTGCCGGCTGCGAGGAGAACTTCGCGGGCGGCCCTGACCGTGTGCGTTTGGCCATTCTGCGTGTAACTGACGCCAGTCGCGCGGCCGCTTTCGATGACGATGCGATCGACGCGGGCGTCGGTGACGATATCCAGCCGCTCATCGCCGGCAAGCGGATCGAGGAAGGCCTTCTTGGCATCGGAACGTTCCGTCTTGCCGCCCCATAATCCATAGGTGTGCTGCATGATGCCGACGCCGTTTTGCCTGGCGCCGTTGAAATCCGGATTGTAGGGATGGCCGAGGCCCTGGGCTGCGAGCAGGAAATCCTGGGTCGTATCGCACGTATAACCGGGTTCAGAGACGCGTAGGTTGCCGGCAATACCGTGATAGTCGTCGTTGAAGCGGGTATTGCCCTCGATGCCTTTGAAATGCGGCAGCATGTCCGCATAGGACCATTCCGTACCGTTACCGAGATGGGCGGCCCAGTGGTCGTAGTCTTCCTTTTGGCCGCGCATGTAGACCATGGCGTTGACGGCACTGCCGCCGCCGAGCGCCTTGGCGACGGGAACGATCGGGCCGCGTCCGCCAAGCTGCGGCTGGGCGACCGTATGATGCATTTCGAGGAAATCGTCGCGGGCGAGATATTTCATGTAGCCGGCGGGAAAGGCCATCAGCTTGGCAGTGTTGCGCGGGCCGCGTTCGATGATGAGCACGGAGAAGCCGAAATCGCGTATAAGCCGCATGGCTGCGACGCAGGCAGCCGAACCGCCGCCGGCAATGATGAAATCATATGTCTTCGCCATAAGACCCTTCCGGCTTGATATCGCGCATCGTCCTGGACAGGACAGGCGCACGGCATGAAATCTCCATCAGCAACTTTCCTCAAATCATCCTTGTTCGTCAAATGATTAGCGTGCCGATGCGATGGAAATATGCGGCTTAGCGAAGTCGCCCGCCCTGCTTGTCGAAATAGCGCCGCCGCTCGGATGGGCAGCGCAGATAGAGCGTATCGCCGCGCTCGATATCAGGCCCATCACGATATTCGGCGATCAGTGATTGGCCATCTTCCGTCTGGCAATAGAGATAGCGGGTGCCGCCCAGATATTCGGTGACGTCGACCGTGACCCGTACGGCATCCTCCCGATCGGATGCCACGATCAAATGTTCCGGGCGCATGCCGAGCAGCAGGCTTTCGCCGGGAGCCGGCCTGTGCTGTGCGAGATCGACCTTGATGTTGCCGTTGCCGACCTTCGCCATCCCTTCGCCAGACCATATGGCTTCGATCATGTTCATGCGTGGCGAACCGATGAAGCCGGCGACGAAGCTGTTGGCGGGATCCTCATAGATCTCGCGCGGACTGCCCACCTGTTCGATCCGGCCGTCCTTCAAGACGACGATCTTGTCGGCGAGCGTCATGGCCTCGGTCTGATCGTGGGTAACATAGATCATCGTATTGCCGAGCTCGCGGTGCAGCCGGGCAATCTCGATGCGCATGGATACCCGAAGTTCGGCATCGAGATTGGACAGCGGTTCATCGAACAGGAAGACCTCCGGCTTGCGCACGATCGCCCGGCCAATGGCGACGCGCTGGCGCTGGCCGCCCGAGAGCTGGCCCGGACGTCGATCGAGCAGATGGTCGATCTTGAGGATCGCGGCGGCGGAGCCCACCCGCTGTTCGATCTCGGCCGCATCGGCCCGGGCCATTTTCAGCCCGAAACCGAGATTGTCGCGCACGCTCATATGCGGATAGAGCGCGTAGGACTGGAAAACCATGGCGATGCCGCGCTCGGAGGGATCGAGATCGGTGACATCGCGACCCTTGATGGCGATCTCGCCGTCGGTGACTTCCTCCAGCCCGGCAATCATCCGCAGCAGGGTGGACTTGCCGCAGCCGGACGGTCCGACGAAGACCACGAAGGCGCCCTCCGGCACATCGAGATCGATGCCGTGAATGACCTCCAGCCCGCCGAAGCTCTTGCGGACGCCGGTGAGCCTCATGCCGTTCTTTGTCATGTCAGGCCCCATGGCTCTGACCGGCGCGGATCCAGACCAGCATTTCGCCCGGCTCACGATTGTCCCAGAGATGATAGGGAACGAAGCGCGCAGTGGCGGCGCGGCTCTTCGGCGGTGTCGTCCGATAAAGATCCGATCCCCAGTCAGCCTCATCACGCGTGACCGGAATATCGAGCGCAACGGCGCCTTCGAGGGCGGCGATTTCCGCCGTCTTTGCGGATGCCGGATCGCCGGCGAGCGAAATGCCGTTGAGATCGTGACCGTTATCCGTGGTCTCGACGCAATAGACGAGCGGGCCGCGCATCAGGGCAGCGCGCCCGGCATCCTGGCGAACCCTCGGATTGGCGAACAGGGTACGCGGGATCAGCGGAATGTTGAGGTCGACCTTGTCGCCCGCCTGCCATTCGCGTTCGATACGGGCATAGCCGTCGATGGTAACGGCCGGGAGATCGACGGACTTGCCGTTGACGGCAAGCGTTGCGCCTTCGGCCCACTCCGGTATGCGTAGCGACAGTGCGAAATCTGCGTTGCGATCGGGGTTGACCTCGAAATGGATGGCCCCATCCCAAGGATAGCGCGTCGTCTGGACAAGCGTCGCTGTCACGCCGCTCGCCAGCGGCACGCGGGCCTTGCTCTCGCCATAGAGATGCACTGCGATCTCGTTGTCTGCGGCGGCATACATGTAGGAGCCGACCGAAGCGAGCAGGCGGGCGATGTTGGGCGGGCAGCAGGGGCAATGATGCCAGGTCCAGCGGTGATGCTTGCCGGCGCTCTCCAGCGGGTTTTCATAGAAGAAGGTCTTGCCGTCGAGCGACAATCCGGCCATCGCGCCGTTATAGAGCGCCTGCTCCATGATGTCTGCATAGCGGCGGTTCGGGCCGCGCCCGAGCATGCGGTTGGCCCAGAAGACGAGGCCGACAGAGGCGCAGGTCTCGGCATAGGCGCTCTCGTTCGGCAGGTCGTAATAGTCGGTAAAGCCTTCGTTGGCGGCGGCCGGGCCGATGCCGCCGGTGACATACATCTGCTTGGTCGTCAGATCGTCCCACAGCGTTTCCAGCGCCGAGGTCAGCGTGTCGTCGTTATACTCCGTGGCGATATCGGCCATGCCGGAATAGAGATACATGGCGCGCACGGCATGCCCCACAACCTTGGTCTGGTTGCGGACCGGCTGATGGGCCTGATTGTACTCATAGGTCTTCTGTACGAATTTCTTGGGGTCGCGCCCGTCGCGCAGCGCTTCCTCGGTGAAGAAATGCGGTTCCTGACCGCGCTCGTCGATGAAGTATTTGGCAAGATCGAGATACTTCTTCTCAGCCGTAACGCGGGCGAGCTTGACGAGCGCGAGCTCCACCTCCTCATGGCCGCAATAACCGCGAAGCTGCCCTTCGCCGTGGCCGAAGACCGTGAGCATGTAGTCGGCAAAGCGGCTCATGATGTCGAGCAGCTTGCGCTTGCCCGTCGCCTGATAATAGGCGACGGCCGCTTCGATCAGATGGCCGGCGCAATAGAGCTCGTGATGATCGCGCAGATTGGTCCAGCGGCGACCGGGCTGGACGCGCTGGAACCAGGCATTCAGATAGCCGTCCTCGTCCTGCATCTTGCCATACATGTCGATGATGGCGTCCGCGCGCGCCTCCAGTTCCGGATTGGGCTGGCGGTAGAGCGAATAGGCGATGGTCTCGATCGATTTGCCGAGATCGCTGTCCCAGAACATCTGCGTCGAGCCCGACCATGTCTGTAAGGGAATGATGATGCCCGGGCTCGGCTGGTCGACATCGATAGCGCGGATCATGCCGGCCTCGACGCAGCGGTCGAGCAGGGTGGCTGCGGTCGAATTGCAGATTGCATCCTGGCGCTCACCGAACAGACCGGCGAGCTCGACATTCGGAACGGGCAGGGGGCGGAACTGGCGGCTTTGCTTGTCTGACATGGCTTTCATCCATTTGTTTGAAGGGGTCATTTCACCGCGCCGGCCATCAGGCCGCGCATGTAGTAGCGTTGCAGAAGCAGGAAGACGATGACGCAGGGGATGGTCATGACAGCGATGCCGGCCTGGACCGCCCCCCAATTGACGGCGCCGAGGCGCCCGGTTCTGACGGCGATCATCAGCACCGGCAGGGTGAATTTCTCGTTGCTGGAGAGAAGGATCAGCGCTGCCAGGAACTCGTTCCAGGCATTCAGGAAGGCGAAGATCGCAACCGTTGCCACACCAGGCAGCACCAGCGGAAACAGCACGCGGAAGAGAAGCCTGAGGTCGCGCGCGCCGTCGATGCGGGCTGCCTCTTCGATTTCCTTGGGCACCGCGTCAAAGGCGTTGCGCATCATGAAGACCGAGAAGGGCAGTTGCAGCGTCACGTAGACCAGCGTCAGCCCGATCAGCGAATTGTTGAGGCCAAGCTTCGCCAGGATGATGAAAAGCGGCGTCAGGATCGACTGAAAGGGGATCATCAGCGTTGCGATGACCAATATGAACAGCGCACCCTTGAAGGGGAATTGATAGCGCGAGAAGCCGTAGCCGGCGAGCAGGCTGACGATGACGGTCAGCAGCACCGTGCCGAGCGAGACGAAGAGCGAATTCAGCGTGTGCTGCACGATGCCGGCGCCGAAGCCATCGAGCGAACGATAGGCATCGAAGCTGAAGCCCGTCGTCGGCCAGGGTGGCAGCGGCGGAAGGCTCGCCTCGCTACCGTGCCGGAACGAAGACAGGAGCGCGATCGCAAAGGGTGCGAAGAAGAAGATGACGATGATGACGCCGATGCCGTGATAGCCGACACCGCCCCAAAGCTTGCGCCTTGCGCGGCGCTCCTTTGCGCTGATCATGGCCGATCCTCCCCGACGCGCAGCAGCCAGAGCTGGACGATGCTGATCAGCACGAGAATGACGAGCAGTGCGATGGAGAGTGCGGCGCCATAGCCGAGATTGAAGGACACGAAGGACTGGTTGAAAATGTAGTAAACAACGGAAATCATTCGGTTTTGCGGCCCGCCGCTGGTCATGATGTAGAACTGGTCGAAGGCGAGCACCGAGCCGGTGATGGAAATGATCAGCGCGAGCGCGATGGTGCGGCGCATCAGCGGCAGGGTCAGATGCCGGAAGCGCTGCCAGCGTTTTGCGCCATCGATGCGGGCGGCTTCGGTGAGTTCGGAGGGGATTGCCTGCAGGCCGGTGAGAAGGATGATCATGGTGAAACCGGCGATTTTCCAAACGACCATGACGATGATCGTGGCGAAGGCCATGTCGAAGTCGGCCAGCAGGTTCGGCCTCTTGTCGGCCAGACCGAGCGCCAGCGCCACCGGCGCGAAAAAGCCGCTGTCGACATTGGCGAGCCAGACCCAGAGCAGCGAGGCCGTCGCAAGCCCGACAACGACGGGAAGGAAGATGATGGTGCGGTAGAAGCCGACGAAGGGCCGCTGCTTCTCCACATAGAGCGCCAGCGGAAAGGCTATGGCGAAAATCGCGATGGTGACGATGACGGTGTAATAGGCGGTAAACCGTAGCGCCGCCATGAAACGTATGTCGGAGACCATGCGCGTATAGTTGCCGAAGCCGATCCAGCGGGGATTGCCGAGCAGCGGCCAGTTATGCAGGCTCATCCAAACGGTGAAGATGACGGGCAGAATGAAGAAGACGATGACGAGCGCCATGGCCGGCGCGATGTAGAGAAATCCGTGCCAGCCGGCACGCCTTCGCCGCTTGCGAAGCCGCGCGGTTGCTGTAGCTCCAGGACCAGCCATGGAATGCTCCCGATGTTGCGATGGAAGGACCGGGAAGCCCCAAGGCTTCCCGGTGTTCACGCGTTTATGTTACTGGGCGTTGTCGATGATCGACTGCATCTCCGATTGGGCGCTGGAAAAGGCGCCGTCGACGTCGCTTCCGAAGATGGCGGCATTGGTGAAGCCAGCCCAGGGTCCGTTGGCGCTGTTGATCAGATCGTTGAACTGCAGCGTATAGGGCGTCTTGGCGACCGATATGGCCTTGAGGCCCACCTGCATGCGCGGATCGAGGCCTTGTAGCACCTGATCGGCGATATCGCCACGCGTCGGTAGGCTGCCGTACTTCGCCATGATCTTCTGTCCCTCGAGCGAATAGGTGTATTCGAGGAATTTTTTCACCGCATCGAGCTTCTTGGTACCCTTGGAGATGACGAAATTGTCGCCGCCGGCAAAGGAAGACGGCTTGCCGTCGACGCCGGGGATCAGCGTCACGCCGAAATGGATATCGGGATATTGCGTGATCAGCGTGCCGATCGAAAAGGCGCCGATGCTTTGCTGGCCGATCCTGCCGTTGCTGATGCTAAGGAAATTGGCGCCAATGTCGCTGGCGGCTCCCGCCGGCACCAGATCCTTCTTGACCATGTCGCGGTAGATGCCGACCGCCTTGCGCATTTGCGGCGTGTCGAGCGTGGCGGTCTTGCCGTCTGCCGAAAGAATGTCGGCGCCCGCACCCCAGACGAGTGGGGTGAAAGTGAAGATCATGCAGCCGCCACAACCGCCGCCGGAGAAATAGAAGCCGTAGGTATCGCCACCGAGCGCGCGGATCTTTTCGGCATTCTGCTCGATCTCCTCCCAGGTGGCCGGCGCCTTTTCCGGGTCGAGGCCGGCCTTCTTGTAGAGATCCTTGTTCCAGGCGAAGACCGAGGTCTCGACCGACAGCGGCAGGCCGTAGACATGGCCGTCATAGGTGCCGAGCTTCACATGTGAGGGCGAGAGCGAGTTGAAGTAGGGCAGGCTCTTGGCCCAATCAGTGAGGTCCGCGAGCTGGCCTGCGGCGGCAAAGGCCGGCGTATAGATCAGGTCCATCGACAACGCGTCAGGGGCCTGGCCGCCGGCGATGGCGGTTGCGTATTTCTGCACGAGTTCCGAGAACGGCACTTCCGTCAGCGCGACCTTGTCGTCGTGGCCGGCATTATAGGCCTCGACGACCTTCTTGAAGGAATCGCCGATGCCGCTGCGCACCCACATGGAGATGTTTTCGGCGGATGCGGCGGATGCAAGGCATAGGGATATGAGGCCGGTTGCGGCCAGAAAGCGCTTCATCATGTTTCTCCTCCCATGGGGCAACTCCCGTGTGCCCCTTTTCCTCAATTAAAGATTGGGGTCTCCCCCGCACGACTGCCGCACGACGAGTTCGCAGGGCAATGTTCTGATCCCCGGTTCGACGGTGCGTCCCTCCGCCAGCGCCAGAACCGTCAGCCCGGCTTCTCTGCCGAGCGCCTTGAGATTCATGTCGACCGTCGTCAGCGGCGGCCGCGTTTGCGCCGCGACGATCTCCCAATTGTCGAAGCCGACCACCGAGACATCCTCCGGCACCCGCACGCTGCGCTCGCGCAGCGCATCCACGACCGCGCGGGCGATCTGGTCGTTGCCGCAAAAAATACCATCCGGCTTTGCGCCGGCTGTGCTCCACAGTTGCTCCACCGCCTCATGTCCCCACGCCTCCGACCAGGAGCCGTACATGACCGGCAGCGTGTCGCCGGCAAGCTCGCGATAGGCCCGGGCACGCTCGCGCACCGAGACGAAGCTCTCCGGGCCGGTCACATGGGCGATCCGGTGGCGGCCAAGACCCTTCAGCCACTCGACGGCAAGGGCCGCGCCCTGAAAGTCATCGGCGCAGAAGGTGACGCTATCGGGCGCACCCTCGGTAAAGGCATAGACGACGGGCACGGGCAGGTTGGAAAGATCCACCGGCAGGCGGCGGTCGATCCGCTTCCCCGAGGCGATGATGCCGTCGACGTGCTTGTCCAGCATGGCGTCCACATGAACCTTTCCGAGCGCCGGATCGTCCTCGATCGTGCAGAGGAAGACCGAAACTCCGTGATCGACGAGCGCTTCCGTGATGCCGGCCATAACAGGCAGCGTGAAGCGGCCATATGTATCGTTGGTCAGAAGACCGATCGTGAAGGTGCGATTGCTGAGCAGTCCCTTTGCCAATGCGTTCGGGCGAAAGCCGATCTCGGCGGCGATGCGTTTGACCCGCTCGCGAGTGTCGTCACCCATGCGACCGGTATTGTTCAGGGCTTTCGATGCCGTGGAAATGCTCACGCCCGCAGCCGCTGCAACATCGTGAATCGTTGCCCGGCCGCCTCTCGCACGCTGGTTTTCCAGATGTTTTCTCCCGTTCGATTTTTCATGAGAAAAGCTTTTCTCACTATGAGAGTCAAGATGAGAAAAGCTTTTCTCAAATATTTTTGAGCGCACCGGTTCATGGCGCTCGAGGCGCAAGAAGAGCGCGTGGCGGCGATTGCGCCGGGGCGAGTTTGGGAGGGTTTACGATCGAAGGCAGATCAATAAAAAAGGCGGCAGCCAACCCTCGGCAAGGGTTCGACTGCCGCATGCATCAAGGTTACGAAAGACGTTATCCGATGGTCATCAGGCTTGCATTGCCGCCGGCTGCGGCGGTGTTGATCGAGGTCGTCACTTCTTCCAATAGCCAGTTCAGGCAATAAGCGTCCGTGCTGTTGGCGATTTCCTCGCTCGAGGCGCCCTGCGTCAGCACCAGCGGGCCGGGCAGTGTGGCGATGGTCTTGACGGCCTGTGCGATGCGCTCGGCATTACCTTCGATGAGCGCGCCGGCGAAAGGTCCGTCCGCAGCCCAGTCCTTTGTCCAGGAGATGCGGCTTGTGACGGCGGCCGGCAGGTTCTGAAGCTCGTCCTGCAGGCCGGATAAAGCGTCGATGGCGATCGAATTGCCAGTCGCAAGCGCGGCAGCGATCTGGACATGCAGGCCAAGTGCGGTCTGGGGAATAAGCAGGATCCTGCCGCGGGGATGCAGCGCATAGAGGTTCAATTCGCCGACGGGGCCTGTCAGCTCGGCGTTGAAGCCCAATGATGATTGGCCGGCGACGGCGCGCGCCTGCTTTGCTGCTCCCTTGCTCTCAAGCCAGGCGAGAAATTCCAGGGCGGCCGGATCGACTTGTACAGTGGCGTCGCGCAAGGGTTCTGTCGAAGAGGCGACGAGCCTGCGCAGATACATAGGTCCACCCGCTTTCGGGCCTGTGCCGGAAAGGCCGCGGCCGCCAAAGGGCTGGACGCCGACAACGGCGCCGATGATGTTGCGGTTGACATAGAGATTGCCCGCCCGCACGCGCCCGGTGACATGGGCGATCATGTCGTCGAGCCGCGTATGCAGGCCGAAAGTCAGGCCGTAGCCGGATGCATTGACATCGTCGATCAGCTTGTCGAGCCCCTTGCGCTTGTAGCGAATGATGTGGAGGACAGGTCCGAACACCTCTTTCTTGAGGTCGCTCAGCTTCTTCAGCTCGATGATCGTCGGGGCGACGAATGTGCCCTTGTCGGCACTTGCGGGAAGGTCGAGTTGCTCGACGGCGCAGCCGAGCTTGCGCATGCGTTCGATATGTTCATCGATGCCGCGCTTGGCGCTGTCGTCGATGACAGGGCCGATATCGATGGCGAGCCTGTCGGTTCGGCCAACGGACAGTTCGCGAAGCGCGCCTCGCAGCATGGTCAGCGTGCGATCTGCGATTTCCTCCTGCAGGCACAGCACGCGCAGAGCCGAGCAGCGCTGTCCGGCGCTGTCGAAGGCAGAAGCGATCACATCGCCGACCACCTGTTCGGCGAGCGCCGAGGAGTCGACGATCATGCCGTTCTGGCCACCGGTCTCGGCGATCAGCGGGATCGGCTTGTTGAATTTCGACAGCCGTTCGGAAAGCTGCGCCTGAATGAGCCGGGCGACTTCAGTCGAACCGGTGAACATGACGCCGGCAGTCTCCGGCGCACCGACGAGAGCCGAGCCCATCCTGCCGCTGCCCGGCGCGAATTGAAGAACGTCGTGCGGAATACCGGCTTCGTGCAGGATGCGAATACCCTGGGCGGCAATCAGCGGTGTATTGCCGGCCGGCTTGGCGACGACCGGGTTGCCGGCGACCAGTGCAGCAGCAACCTGGCCGGTGAAGATCGCCAGCGGGAAGTTCCAGGGGCTGATGCAGACGACCGGACCGAGCGGGACGCTGTCGGGCTTCAACACCTCGCGCGCTTGCGCGGCATAATAGCGAAGGAAGTCGATGGCTTCCCGGACTTCGCCGACGGCGTTCGCAGCCGACTTGCCCGCCTCGCGGATCGCCAAGCCTACAAGCAACGGCATCTCGCCTTGCATCAGCTCGGCGGCACGCTCCAGCATCGTTGCCCGCGCATCCGGGCTGACGGCGGCCCATGAGGCAGCAGCGCCGGCTGCAAGGCGCATCACCTCGGCCGCGTCCTCAGGATTAAGCTCGGCAACCTGACCGACGATATCGGAATGGTCGGCGGGGTTGAGGATTGGGCGCTTCTCGCCGCGTTCAGAGCCATCAGCGAGCGACGGCTTTGCAATCCATTCCCTGGCAGCGGAGGAGTGCAGTTCAATAGACAGATCGGAAAGCGCCGCTTCGTTTGAAAGATCTATGCCGACAGAATTCTTTCGAGCACCGTCAAACAGGTCGGCGGGCAGGGCGATCTTGTCGTGCTGGGCGCCCATGATGGGCATTGCGCGCACGCGTTCGACAGGATCGGCGATCAGTTCGGAGACGGGAACGGCGGGATCGGCGATCTTGTTGACGAAGGAGGAGTTGGCGCCGTTTTCCAGCAGGCGCCGGACAAGGTAGGCGAGCAGCGTTTCATGCGTGCCGACGGGCGCGTAGATCCGGCACGGGCGGCCGAGGTTTTCGGCGCCGACCACTTCCTCATAGAGCGGTTCACCCATGCCATGCAGGCATTGGAACTCATATTTGCCGACGGAGAAATCGTTTCCGGCCATCTGATAGATCGTCGCCAGCGTCTGCGCATTGTGCGTGGCGAATTGCGGGAAGACTACATCGGTTGCCGCGAGCAGCTTCTTGGCGCAGGCGATGTAGGAGACGTCGGTGTAGACCTTGCGGGTGTAGACCGGGAAGCCTTCGAGGCCATCCAGCTGGGCACGCTTGATCTCGGCGTCCCAATAGGCGCCCTTGACGAGGCGGACCATCAGCCGATGGCCTGAGCGGCGGGCGAGATCGATGATGAAATCGAGGACGAAGGGGCAGCGCTTGCCATAGGCCTGCACGACGAAGCCCATTCCATCCCAGCCAGCAAGATCGGGATCAAGGCAAAGCGCCTCCAGCAGATCGAGCGATAGCTCCAGCCGGTCGGCCTCTTCGGCATCGATATTCAAGCCGATATTGTATCGCTTGGAGAGGAGGGCGAGCGCTTTCACCTTCGGCAGCAGCTCGCCCATGACCCTGTCGGCCTGCGAGCGCGAATAGCGGGGATGCAGGGCTGAAAGCTTGATGGAGATGCCCGGCCCTTCGTAAATGCCGCGGCCGGCCGAAGCCTTGCCGATCGCATGGATCGCGGTTTCATAGTCGCGATAATAGCGCTCGGCATCGGCATGCGTCGTCGCGGCCTCACCGAGCATGTCGTAGGAGTAGCGGAAGCCCTTCGCCTCCAGCGTGCGGGCGCGCCGCAGCGCCTCGTCGATCGTTTCGCCGGTGACGAATTGCTCGCCCATCATACGCATGGCCATGTCGACGCCGCGCCGGATGACAGGCTCGCCGCAGCGCGCGATCAGCCGCGTCAGCGATGCCGACAGCCCGCCGTCGTTGACTGTCGACGTAAGCTTGCCGGTCACCACCAGGCCCCAGGTCGCGGCATTGACGAAAATGGAGCGACCGCCGCCCAGATGCGACTTCCAGTTACCCCCGGCAATCTTGTCGCGGATCAGGGCGTCACGCGTCGCGGTATCGGGAATGCGCAACAGCGCCTCGGCAAGGCACATCAGCGCCACGCCTTCCTGGCTCGATAGCGAATATTCATGCACCAGGCCTTCGACGCCATCGCCCTTGTGCTTGGCGCGGAGCGCTTCGATCAGTGTCCTCGCCGTCTTCTTCGCAGCCTCGCGGACGGGCTCCGGCAGAGTGGCAGCCTCGACCAGCATAGGGAGGCATTCGGTTTCCGGGCGGCGGTAGGCGGCCGTGATCGCCTTTCGAAGCGGGCTTTGCTGCTGGATAGGGGGTGCGAACTGCGCGAATGGGGCGGCGTCTGGCGATGGTTCTTCGGCGGCGAGTGTGGCAGTGACAGTCATGATAACCTCAAGGTGCAAGGGTCCCGGTAGCCTGGCAGGCGCGAGCAATTTCGCCTTCTGCAGCTCTCCCGTTGCTTCGATGCAAACATACTTCATTCTGGAAAGGCGTTCCGCCTTGAAACTGCGGCTTTCTAGTCATATTGGACTTCAATAGCCCGTATTTCAAATAGGAATGCCTACAAAAATGATAAAATCCAGTGAAATAGACCAGTTCGATCAAAAGATTCTCGATGCACTGGTCGAAGACGGCCGCATGTCGATCACCGAGCTTTCCGAGCGGGTCGGTCTTTCCAAGACCCCTTGCCAGGCACGACTGAAGAAACTGATCGATTCCGGCTATATCGATGGCTTCAAGGCGGTGCTCAATCCAATCAAGCTCGGCCTCGACCATGTCGCCTTTGCCGAAGTGAAGCTGACGGATACGCGCGAGCAAGCTTTGCTCAGCTTCAACAATGCAGTCAAGAAGATCAAGGAAATCGAGGAGTGCCATATGATCGCCGGCCGCTTCGATTATCTTCTGAAAGTGCGGACATCAGATATTCGTCGCTACCGTATCGTCTTGGGCGAGAAGATTTCCAGCCTGCCTTTCGTGGCGAGCACATCGACCAATGTGGTGATGCAGTCGGTCAAGGAAAACTGGTCGTAGTTCGCACCGCAATTCCGCTGCTTGCCGCGCTGCGATCCTGCCTCATCCATCGCAACCATCTCGCCGGCTAAACAAGGATCTAGATTTCGCCACTCGAATCGGATCATTGCGAAGGGCTAAAATTAGTAAGGTGGAGTATGCATGGAAATGAATGCAAGCGACCGCGACCTCATTGAGGTCATGAAGCGGTACTTTGCGGTGAAGGCCGAAGTGGAGGAAGTAAAGTCCCGCCTGGAGGCTGCAAGACGGGACAGCGGCGAGGAGATCGGCGCATTTTACAATCCGCGCACCAATATCGACCACGCCGCCGATATCATCCGTTCGCATGCCCTCAAGCAGGAATTGGCCCGTCTGATGGATTGGGCCGAGGGCTGGGGGCGTCGGAGCTTGACGACGAACGAGGCCTGACGGCCGATTTGGTCGTCAGGCCCAATGATGATCAGATCGGACCTTCTCAGCCATCCGATTTCAGTTTGCCCGCCGTCGCCCAGGATTCCTTCGAAATCTCGGTAATGATGATTTCCACCGATTCCGGCGGGCAAACGAGCGTTTCGACGACGACCTTGGTCGCTTCGCGAACGAAGGCACGCTTCTGGTCCTGTGTGCGTCCGGGATGCATTTCCAAGCGCAAGATGGGCATGACGGCTCCTTGATAGAAGATAGCCTGAGATTAGGCATCTCCGACTATCTTGCAAAACCAGAAATCGATAAATACGCTGCCATTCGCTTCATTCCGAACCTATAGGTATGTAATCGTGGATAAGTTGGCTGGTATGGCGATGTTCGTCAGGGTCGTCGAGCATGGGAGCTTCGCAGCTGCGGCGGAGACCAGCCAGGTATCGGCCACCATGGTCGCCAAGCATATCAGGACGATCGAACAGCGCCTCGGCGCACGATTGCTCCATCGCACCACGCGCCGCCACCAGCTGACCGAGGTCGGCAAGCTCTATTATGAGCGATGCAAGACGGTGTTGACGGAGGTCGATCTGGCCGAGGCATCGGCGTCGGAATTGCAATCGGCGCCGCGTGGCCGGTTGCGGCTCGTCGCGCCGGTCAGTTTCGGGACCCAAAGTCTCGTCCCGGCTCTCGTCGAGTACCTGCGTCAGAATCTTGAAGTCAGCGTCGATCTGGCGCTCGACAACAACCCTCATGATTTGATCGGCGAGGGCTATGAACTTGGCATTCATATCGGAGCCCTGACGAATACCAATCTGGTCGCACGCCCGCTAAAACCCTATCGCCGGATTCTCGCGGCATCGCCCGACTATCTCGACCGCTGCGGCAGGCCGGAAAGGCCCGAGGAGCTCGCCAACCATATGTGCCTTGGCCATTCCTATTGGCGCACCCAAGGTCGATGGCATTTGGTCGGTCCCGGGGGCGAAACGCGCGAGATCGCTACCAGCAGCAGGTTCACCACGAACCAGGGGGCGGCTCTCCGCATCGCCGCCCTGCATGGCGCCGGTATCGCCCTGCAGCCGGAGCTGCTCCTGGCAGCCGATCTCGATGCGGGCAGGCTGGAGCCTGTGCTGCCGCAATGGTCGTACAAGCCGACACCGATGCATCTGGTCTATGCGCCGGATCGCCGTCCCACCGCGATGTTGCGGAGCGCGATCGATTTCCTTGTGGCCCGCTTTGGCTGAAGCCGAAGCCCTCTTTCGGCGGCCGCGAATCTATGATCAGATCTGATCATGGACTATGGGAGAAGATGGGGGAGACGTGGCGAAAGTTACGCTGAAGGATGTGGCTGCCGCTGCCGGTGTCGGTGCTGCCACGGTGGAGCGAGCGCTGAACGGGCGCGGCAATGTGCTGCCTGAGACGGCGGAGAAAATATTCATTGCAGCCAAACGGCTTGGCTATCGCACACCGCCTGCCGGCACAAGGCACGGGCTGGTGCGCATCGAAGTTGTGCTGCTTCGGCCGGAAACCTATTTCTACTCCAGGCTCAATCGCGCCTTCGAACGCATCGCCGCCTTGCTCGACAAGGATATTCTCATCCAGCGGACCTTTGCGCGTGAAAATGACCCAGCCGATTTTTCACGCCATATCGCCACCCCGCAAGCCCGCCGTTCGGCGCTCATCGTCGTCGCGCCCGATCACCCCGATGTGGTCGGCAGCGTCCGCAAGGCGGCCGCCGGCGGCATCCCTGTCGTGCAGATCATGACGCGGCCGGCACCGGAACTTGCCTATGTCGGCATCGACAACGAGGCGGCCGGACGCACCGCCGCCTTTTATATGGCGCGCATGCAGGCCGGGTGCGCGGGCACCTTCGTCGCCCTCTGTCACAGCGGGGCCTACGAGAACCACAAGGCGCGCATCCGCGGCTTTTCCGACTATCTGCTTGCGAATGCGAACCCATCCCATTGCTTTGCCGAAGTCATGTTCGACGAGGATGACGAGATGAAGACGATGGAACTGTTGTCCAGCGCCCTCGATCGCTATCCCGATATTGCCGGTCTTTACAGCGCCGGCGGCGACAACGCCGCAATCGCGACGGTTCTTCGCCGCCGCCGTAAGCAATCGGTCTTCTGGGTCGGCCATGAACTTTCGGATGCGACGCGCGGCTACCTGAAGGAAGGCTTGATGACGATCGTTCTCGATCAGGCCCCGGAAGTGCAGGCGCGCCGCGCCATCGACCTGACGTTGAAGCGCCTCGGCCTGATCGATACCGATATCGATGCCGAGCCGGTACGCTTTCTGACCGTCACGGCGGAAAGCCTTTGAAACGGCAAGGGCGCCTCGTCGATCGCTTCGCTGCCCCGTTGTGCACGAGCCTCAGGTGCCCTGACTGTTTCGGGATGTCGGGCTTACTGCAATGAGCCAGTCGCGAAAGATTTCTGCTTCAGCGGAAAGGCGGTTGGCTTCGATGAGCCAATAGGATTTGTCCATGTCCGAAGGTGTGTCGAAGAGCGTGACGAGTGTTCCATTGGCCAGCTCGTCGGTAATCAGCGCGGTCGGGCAGAGGCCGATGCCCTGCCCACCGATAACCGATCCGATCATCAGGCTGAAATCGGCAAAGATTGGTCCGGGTTTCGGAGGCGCGCGGATACCGGCAAGCGCGAACCAGCGCGCCCAGGAGCTTGTGGTTTCGTCATGCAGAAGGTCCGCGTCGATCAGGTCGGTTGGTGCCGTGATTGGCCCATGACGAAGCTCGAACTCTGCCGAGCAGGTCGGCCGCGTCTCGCCGCTCAATAGCGCGATAGCGGCCGCTCCTGGTCTCGTCCCGTGGCGGATCAGCAGATCGACGCTTGCAGCCTCCGGCGTCATTGCATCAAGCGCATAGACGATGTTGATGCGAATATCCGGATGCTCTCTCCTGAATGCCGGCAATTGCGGGATCAGCCAGCGGGTGGCGACGGACGCGATGCAGGCGACGCTGACCGGCCGGTCATGGGCCTCGAGCTTCAATTGCCTGGCGGCGATATCGATATGTCCAAGGCCGTTTGCCACCGCCGCTCCGAATTCGCGGCCCGCTGCCGTCAGCGTCACGCCGCGGGCATGACGCATGAACAGCGAAACGCCGAGCCAGTTCTCCATCGACCGCACATGCTGGCTGACGCCGGCCGCCGTCAGATTGAGCTCTGCGGCCGCCTTGACGAAACTCTCATGACGCACGGCCGCCTCTAAGGCGCGAAGGGAGGCGAGAGGGATATGACGCATAGGTTATGGCTAAGTAAAACTTAGCCAGAGCGCAAGGACAATCGACGTTGTGCAATGGGCTGATCTCGCTAGAGTGCAGCCGAAACCGTTGCCTCGCTCGCGGAATGAAGCAGGTAGGTGAATCGGTAAAGGATGAAGGATTGTGATGCACAGGACTATCGACATGCCCGCTCCCTCCGACGCCGAAGAACGGCGCAGCAAGCCGCCGGTTGTCGTCTATCCGAATGAAACGCTGCCGCCGGCCGGTCTGGATGTGCTGCATGCCGCAAGGCGAAGCATGAGCAAGATCGCGGAAATCATCGTGCCGCCGCGCGAAGCCGGCAGCTTCCGCGTGCCGAAAGGGCATTTCTTTCGCATCGTCAGCACGGAGGGTTCGCAGGTCGGCGACCTCAATCTCTGGAACGCCGCCGACCTCTCCGAACGCTTCTTCAGCGGCAAGACCCGCGCGCTTCATGCCACGCATGTCGGCGTCGGCGACCGGCTGTGGAGCACTCTGCCCTATCTGCGGCCGATGGCGACGATCACCTATGACACGCTCGGCTGGTATGGCTGGGACGCCGATGGCGCCGGCATCCACGATGTCATCGGCACGCGCTGCGATCCCTATACCAACCGTCTGCTGAAAGGCGACGACTATCACCACTGCTGCCATTCAAACCTGTCGCGAGCGCTCGCCTCTGAAATGAACATTCCTGTCCGCGAGGCGGAGGCCCATGTCCATGACGTGCTGAACGTCTTCATGTGCACGGGCTTTACGCGCGACACGCACCAATATTTTATGAAGGCGAGCCCGGTGCGTCCTGGCGATTTCATTGAATTCTTTGCGGAGATCGATCTTCTCGGCGCACTATCGGCGTGTCCGGGCGGCGATTGCGGCAGCGGCCATTCGAGCGATTTGGCGCCGTGTTATCCGCTTCGCGTGGAAATCTGGCAGCCGGAACCGGAAAGTCTTGCCGGCCGCGCCTTTCCCGAGCGCAGCCCCTATCCGGGAACACATGGCCTTTAGGTCTGCAAACGGCTTGCGTCCGTAAGGCTATAGAAACAGTTTGCCGGCGGTTTCGGCCGCCGGCAATCCAAGTTGGTTTATCAAGCCGGGCACCAGCCTGGAGCCGATGCCCAGTTGATTGCTTAATTGCAGACGCGGACGCGCTCGTAGTGCCAACCGTCGTCATACTGGTTTTGAACCTCGCGGTTCTCCAGCCAGCATCTCGGCGGAGGTGCCTCGTAAACCGGGCCGCGGTTGGCAAGTGCGCCACCGACGATCAGGCCGCCGAGGAGACCTGCGGCGACGCCGCCTGCGATTGCACCACCATTGCCATGGTGATGATGGCGGCGCCAATCGTCATGTCCACGCCAGTCGCCCCGATAGGGCGGGCGCCCGTCATAATACTGCGCCTGTGCGTTGCTGACGGGCGCGAGTGCGCCGCCTACGACCGTAGCGGCCAGCAAAACCGTAAGAATTGTTTTCTTTATCATGACTACCTCCAAAGCAGTCTTCATGCTCAGCGAATGCGCGAGTCATTTATCTAACGTTCTAAGCATGATTATGTTCACCTGAATGTTTTATGAATGCGCCGTTCATCGGCGCTAAGCCTTTGAAAACCGGTGTCGGCGCTGTGATCTCGCGCCGCATTAATTGGTTGGAATGCGATCGTGCGTTGCCCTAATCCATTCGAGCGTCCGTGATTCGGGATCGGGATTGCGTGTGATGTCGGTGACGACGGCGGCGCTATCGGCGCCATTTTCGAACACGCCGGCAATGCGCGCGACGGTCAGCCCGCCGATCGCGACAAGAGGGATCTCGCGCAATTTGGCCTTCCATTGGCCGATGCGTTCCAGACCTTGCGGCGCCCAGGCCATCGCCTTGAGCACGGTGGGATAGATCGGACCGAGCGCGATGTAATCAGGATGCGCCGCAAGTGCTGTCGCCAGCTCCGCCTCGTCATGCGTCGATAGGCCCAGTTTCAAGCCGGCCGCGCGGATCGCGCCAAGATCGGCCGCCGCCAGATCCTCTTGACCCAGATGGATGAAATCGCAGCCTTCCTCGATGGCGAGTTTCCAATAGTCGTTGACGATCAATTGGCATCCATGTGCCGCGCAGACGGCCTTTGCCTGCCGGATGTCGGCGCGTATCTCCGCCGGCGGACGATCCTTTATGCGCAGTTGCACCAGCTTGACGCCGAGCGGCACCAGCCTTTCGATCCAGGCGGCACTATCGACGATCAGGTAGAACGGATCGAGCGTCATGCGAAAACCGCCTTTCCGATCACGGGCGTCGACGGCACCGCCATGTCGCGCGGCTCCAGCATGCCTGCGCCGAATGCTTGCCTGCCGGCATCGATCGCCTTCGCAAAGGCTTCCGCCATGGCAGCGGGATCGCCGGCGCCGGCAACTGCTGTGTTCAGCAGCACGGCATCGAAGCCGAGCTCCATGACGATGGCAGCGTGGGAGGGCCGGCCGATACCGGCGTCCACGATCAATGGAATATCGGGAAAATGCGCCCGCATCGAGCGAAGGGCGGAAAGATTGAGCGGTCCCGCCGCCGTTCCGATCGGCGCGCACCAGGGCATCAGCACCTTGCATCCAGCTTCGAGCAGCCGTTCGGCCACCACCAGATCGTCCGTCGTGTAGGGAAAGACCTCGAAACCTTCGCCGGAGAGAATGCGAGCTGCTTCGACGAGCGCAAACACGTCCGGCTGCAGCGTGTCGTGGTTGCCGATCACCTCCAGCTTGATCCAGTTGGTCTGAAACACCTCGCGCGCCATCTTCGCCGTCAGCACGGCCTCGGATGCGCCATGACAGCCGGCGGTATTGGGAAGAACGCGAGTGCCGAGCTCACGGATCATGTCGAAGAAAGCGCCGCCATTGCGCCCGCCGGCCGTTTCGCGGCGCAGCGACACGGTGAGGATCCCTGTCCCCGATCGCTTGACCGCTTCTGCGAGGACGATGGGCGAGGGATAACGCGCGGTGCCGAGAAGAAGGCGTGACTCTATTGGGGTTCCATAAAGATCAAGCATGGTTCAGCCTCCCTGCATTGGCGTCAGGATCTCGATCCTGTCGTTGTCGTTCAATGCATGGTCATCGCGGTCCTCTCGATGGACGACTTCGCCGTTGACGGCGGTCGCCAGCCAGTCGCCCTCATAGTCGAGTGCAGCCAGAAGTTGCGAAAGTGTGGCTGCGGCGATCGTCTGGGCTTCGCCATTGATGATCAGGCGCATCGGGAACTCCTTTGCTTTGTCTGTTCGGAAAGGACGAGATCGGCAGCCTCCGCCGCCATTGCCGGCGCGAGCAGGAAACCGTGGCGATAGAAACCATTGATCACGACGACTTTGCCTTCCCGCGTCACGCGCGGAAGATTGTCGGGGAAGGCGGGGCGGATACCGGCGCCGGTTTCGATGACGGCGGCGTCCGCAAAGGCAGGATGCAGCGCGTAGGCAGCATTCAGCAGTTCCATCAGCGAGCGTGCGCTGACCGGTCCATCGAATTCGGTCTCGATCATGGTCGCGCCGAGCATGAAAAGGCCGTTGCCGCGAGGAACGATATAGACGGGAAAGCGTGGATGCAGCAGGCGGATAGGCCGGGCAAGCGCGATTTCTTCCGTGCGCAGATAGAGCATTTCGCCGCGTACGCCGCGCAGATCCGGGGCGTGTCCGATACGGGCGGCGCCCGTGCAATCGACGATCTCGGAGAACTCGTCCTCGTTCACATCGTCACAGGTAAAGGCGACGCCCTTCGCCAATAATCCTTCTTTCAACGAATGCAACGCCCGGCGCGGATCGAGATGGGCTTCCTCAGGAAAGAACAGCCCCTGTCTGAAACGTCCGGCAAGGGCTGGCTCGAGTGTCGCGATATCGCTCTCCTCCACCCAGCGATAGCCGGCCGTGCGGCTGGCGAATCGCTTTAGTTCGCCGTGATCGCGCGTCGGCGCGACGACGAGCGTCCCATTGCGCACGACGTTACCCGGCAGGATCGCATTCCATCGGTCGGCGGCATCGCGGCCGAGCGTAAGCACGGCCTCATCGGCGCTTTCCCGCTCGCACCATGGCGCCAGCATGCCGCCGGCGAGCCAGGAAGCGGCATGATCGAAGTTCGGGCGGGGGTCGAAGATCGTCACTTCTGCGCCGCGAACGCGCAATTCATGCGCGACCGTGAGGCCGGCGACGCCGGCCCCTTTGACAAGGATACGCATCTCATTCGGCCGGATGCGCTGGCTTATCGATCGGCATGTAGAGATCGCCGCCTTCGCGATACTTTGCCGCCATCGCGTCCAGTCCCTCCTTCTGGGCCTCGGCGCGGATGTCGTGCGAGATCCGCATGGAGCAGAATTTCGGGCCGCACATCGAGCAGAAATGCGCCACCTTGTGGGCTTCCTTCGGCAAGGTCTCGTCGTGGAAGCTGCGGGCGGTGTCGGGATCGAGCGAAAGGTTGAACTGGTCTTCCCAGCGGAATTCGAATCGCGCCCGCGACAGGGCATCGTCGCGCAGTTGCGCCGCTGGATGTCCCTTGGCGAGATCGGCGGCATGAGCGGCGATCTTGTAGGTGATGACGCCGGTCTTGACGTCGTTGCGATCCGGCAGGCCGAGATGCTCTTTCGGCGTGACGTAGCAGAGCATCGCCGTGCCGAACCAGCCGATCATGGCAGCGCCTATCCCAGAGGTGATGTGGTCGTAACCCGGCGCGATATCGGTCGTCAGCGGCCCGAGCGTGTAGAAGGGCGCCTCGCCGCAGACCGCGAGCTGCTTGTCCATGTTTTCCTTGATCTTGTGCATCGGCACATGGCCGGGCCCTTCGATCATCACCTGGCAATCCTTGGCCCAGGCGATCTTCGTCAGCTCACCGAGCGTCTCGAGCTCGGCAAATTGCGCCGCATCGTTGGCATCGGCGATCGAGCCGGGGCGAAGGCCGTCACCCAGCGAGAAGGAGACGTCATAGGCGCGGCAGATATCGCAGATCTCCTCGAAATGCTCGTAGAGGAAGCTCTCGCGGTGATGATGGAGACACCATTTGGCCATGATCGAGCCGCCGCGCGAGACGATGCCGGTGACGCGATTGACTGTCAGCGGGATGTAGTGAAGCCGCACGCCGGCATGGATGGTGAAATAGTCGACGCCCTGTTCGGCCTGTTCGATCAACGTGTCGCGATAGACCTCCCAGGTCAGGTTCTCGGCAACGCCTTCGACCTTCTCCAGCGCCTGATAGAGCGGCACGGTGCCGATCGGCAGCGGCGAATTGCGGATGATCCACTCGCGGATATTGTGGATGTTGCGGCCGGTGGAGAGATCCATGACGGTATCGGCACCCCAGCGGGCGGCCCAGACCATCTTCTCGACCTCTTCCGCCATCGAGGAGGTAACGGCGGAGTTGCCGATATTGGCATTGATCTTCACCAGGAAGTTCCGGCCGATGATCATCGGCTCTGCCTCCGGGTGATTGATGTTGGCGGGAATGATCGCCCGTCCGGCGGCGACTTCCTGCCGGACGAATTCCGGTGTTACATGATCGGGAATATGCGCGCCGAAGCTCTCGCCGTCGCGGACCAAGGCTTCGGCCTTTGCCTTGCGGCCGAGATTTTCGCGAATGGCGATGAATTCCATCTCCGGGGTGATGATGCCGGCCCGCGCATAGGCAAGCTGCGTGACAGCCTTGCCGTCCCTGGCGCGCAGCGGCTGGCGGCGCCCGGGAAATTCGGGGGTCAGCCGATCGGCACTGACGAAGCCGTTGTCCTCAGGGCGCACATGGCGGCCCTCATAGGCTTCGACATCGCCACGAGCGAGCACCCAGTCACGACGGAGCCCGGCAAGTCCCTGCTCGATGCGGATTTCGGCCCCCTCGACAGTATAGGGGCCGGAGGAATCGTAGACGACGACGGGCGGCTCGCCTGCCGTCGGATGAACGCTGATCTCGCGCATCGGCACGCGGATGTCGGAATGGATGTCTCCCGGAATGTAGATCTTCCGGGATGCCGGCAGCGGGCCGGTGGTGACGGTTGGGGTGAGGTTTTTTGCGGCAATGGTCATGGTTTGAGGCTCCAAGTTGCATTTGGAGACCCAGTCAATCAGCCGGAATGATGAAAAGACGCCGGCTGTGGATTCCACGCGTGAATCCGAAGCCTTCGAGCGCTTGCACCGTCCCTACGCCAGTATGAACTGGATCAGGTTCAACGGGTCACTGCGCCACAACAGGCAAAGCCGTATTGTCCAGCAGTATCTCAGCCCCTTGTCGGGACCCCCCTGGTGAATATCGGGAGGCTATGCTCTCCCCTCCGTCTCTGTCAACCCCGCAGCCAAGATCGCGGTCGCTGTCTGTGATCTTCCTCCGGCCGCTCCGGCATAGACCCGCCTTAGTAGCGGGGCGCCGTGTTGCCAACGAAGCGATGAGCGCCGGTATGGGTAAGCTTGCTGGCGGTATCGAGCCAGATCTTGCCGCCAAGCGCCCGCCAGCGATGGCAGAAGGCGAAATCCTCGCTCAAATAAATGCCCGTCCCTTCCTCGATCATGCATTCGAAGAGAGCGTATTGAGTCGCAGGCGAACGTTTGGTGCCGGGATAGGCATGGATGGCGCTGTAGCGCAGATCGGGATAGGCTGCGGTCATCGTCTTGATGACTTCACGTTTGATGAGCAGCATGCCGGTGCCCGCATAGATAGCACTGACAAAATCACCATCGCGTTCGCTGCTCTGGCCGACCAGCGGCGTGCCGACATAATGCAGAGCTGCGGCATTGAGTGACTCGCCGGTGCGCGTGGTTGCGCGCGCCGCACTATCCCAGTCGTAATCCTTGATGGGGTACATGGCCGCGACGACATCCTTGTCCGCATTCAGCAGCCGCATTACCTGCTCGGGCTCGAAACTGATGTCCGCGTCGATGAACAGCATATGCGTCGCCGCCGTGTCGTTCAGGAAGGAGGATACCAGCGTGTTGCGGCTGCGGGTGATCAGCGCATCATTGCCGAGGAGTGCAAGCGTCAATTGTATGCCGGCCTGCGCGCCGACCTGCATCAGGGAAAAGATGGATTGCATATAATCCTTGGCAACAAGTCCGCCGAAACAGGGTGTCGCTATGAAGATCAGCCGATTCTCGGTCATTCGCTGTTGGGCCCTTTCCGGTAGCGCGCGAGTCGCAAGAATCTAGGGAGATTCAACATTTCTGTGTGTACCGAATTATTGAATTTTGTTTCTGGAGAGTTTCCGAACGTTGTTGACGGAAGCCGGGATGATTGCCGGGGGCGTGCGAAAATGGCGGGTTAGGTCGCGGGGCTTCCGGATTGGCCACCGATGTCGATGCCGCGCTCGGCCGTGGGCACTTCCGCCGGCCCCAAAAACGCGCCTTTCCGCCATCAATGAATGGGTCCACGCCTGTCCCGCTGCCCGCAGTTGCATTTAAGCAACAGATGCCAAGACTAACGTTACGGTCGGTTTCACATAATTGACAAACATACTGTCCGTTTGTAAATCGGATGCAGGACATAAGCTGTCTTACGGTCGAGTATTCGGCCGGATCGGTAGGGGCATTTCATGACCGTTGCCGCGAGATCAATTATGGAGGTGAGAGGGGACTCAAGCCAACATCAGGTGCGTATTTGCCGGGCTACTTGGTCGCGTTTAGACCGACCGGCTTTCGAGGTGATATTCCAGCTCTGCACTCGCGGAAAACTAGAAATGCATATTACAACCAGGAGTTTAATATGAACCTGAAAAGTCTTCTTCTCGGCTCGGCTGCTGCGCTGGCGGCAGTATCCGGCGCTCATGCGGCCGACGCTATCGTTGCCGCTGAACCGGAGCCGCTCGAATACGTTCGCATCTGCGACGCCTACGGTGCTGGCTACTTCTTCATTCCGGGCACCGAAACCTGCCTCAAGGTCGGCGGCCGTGTCCGTACCGAAGGCGAATGGTACGATGCTTACAACCCGAACAGCAAGGTCGGTACGCTGTGGCACACTCGTGCCGAGCTCAGCCTCGACACCGCGACCGACACCGAATACGGTCCGCTGAAGACCAATACGGTTATCCGTTGGGATTGGAGCGATGGCAACTCCACCTCCACGAAGCTGCTGTTTGCCAACATCAGCCTCGGCGGCTTCCTCGTCGGTAAGGCCGACTCGCAGTACAACTCCTACATTGGTTATGCTGGCGACGTCATCAACGACGACGTGATCTATGACGGCCCGTACGAACTGAACCAGTTGACCTACAACTACGATGCAGGCAACGGCTTCACGGCTATGGTCTCCGTCGAAGACAGCAACTCCAGCGGCTCGGGCGCTTCCTACGGCTCCAGCTGGTGGACGGACGACAAGTCCAACCACTACGCTCCCGACGTTGTTGCCGGTGCCGGCTTCAAGTCTGGCGCATGGGGCTTCAAGGTCGTCGGTGGTTATGACTCCATCGTCGAAGAAGGCGCTGTCAAGGCTCGCGTCGATGCCGACTTCGGTATGTTCTCGGCCTTCTTGATGGGTGGCTGGAACACGGACGGCGACAAGCTCAACAAGTATGCCGGCACTAACCTTGATCGTTCTGCTTGCCCCGTTAACGATCCGTCGAAGTGCGGCTGGGGTGACTGGGCAGTTTGGGGCGGCGTTGGCGTTCCGATCAACGAAAAGCTGAAGTGGAACCTCCAGCTCGCCTACACCGACTCGAAGATCTTTGCTGCGACCACGAACCTCAAGTTCAACCCGGTCAAGAACCTGCTTATCGAGCCGGAAGTCTCCTATACCGATTTCGATTCTGTGAACCAGGATCAGTGGGCCGGTATTCTGCGCTTCGAGCGCAGCTTCTAATCCTAAGTTACCTGGCCTCGTGCCAGGTAATAGAAGCCTGATGTTTCCAATCCGTCGGGCTTCTTACACTGATCGGTTGACCTCCGATCAAAGAGGAAGGATCCGGCTTTCCCTCCGGATCCTTCTTGATTTAAAGGGCCAATGTCGCCATCCCGCGCGTCTGGACCGACGGGAACCAGGTTTTCAATACCATCTTGATAAACATCTGTCCGCAAGGGACGAGCTGGAAATCGCCCCTGTCGAGCGTCCATTCCGTGATCAACCCGCCGATGACGGCGGTCAGTGAGGAGGCAGCCGTATCCGGCGTCCAGGGTGCGGGTAGCTTCGTGTTCGCATCCATCAAGGTAAATATTCTCGCGAAGTGTTCGTGCATATCGTGCCGGAAGGAACTCGCGCGGTTCGTGGTTCCATCGCAGAACGCCATGTCGAGATGCATCATAACCTTCAGCATGCTGCGTTTGCGCGGATCGTACTGAATATCCTCGAACACCGTTGCAATCGCATCCGCCACAAGATCGAGCGGATTTGGCGGCAATTCCTTCGACATCCGCTCCGCCAATTCCTGGAATGGCTGCTGTGCCTCATCCCGGATCGCGAACATCAATCCCTGCTTGTTCTTGAAATGCCAATGAACCGCTCCCCGCGTAACACCGGCTGCTGCGGCTATCTCCTCCAGGCTGACATTTTCGTATCCCTTGTCGAGAAACAGAGCCTTCGCGGAATGTAGGATTTCGCTCCGGGTTTCTGCCGCCTCCTCCTTAGTGCGCCTCATTCGGTTCTCCACATAAGCCAATATTCAAGCTGTGCCCCTTTTTTATATGTCGCTCCATCAACGCCGTTTCGGTACTGGTCCTCCCTTATACCAGCAACAGCCACAACGCAGCAAAGCTTAGATATTCCCTAAAAATCGACGAAGGAAAACGTACTGAGGCGTATTCGTCAAGCTCCTATAAGCCACGCGCAAGTTTCCTTGTGCAGTTTGGGCGTGTTGGGAAGTGCAAAATCGAAAAATGTGCAGATGCCGATAGCGCCATGATGGCGATCGCTCGCCTTGGACATCCTTGAATTCATTACTCCCGGAAACGGCCCATTCGCCCGATCGCAGGGGCATGGCGAGTTTGATCTCCAGCATTCGGCAATCCCATCCGCCCATATCGATGTCGAAGTCAGGCCGCCGCAGTCACGCGATCCGGCATGACATCCTGTTCAAGTCGCATACGCGTAAAGCATTCAAGTCCCTCTCAACGCTCGTATTCGGAGGCCCCATGACGAGCATTACCTCAGTCTTATCAAATAACTACTATCCATATCGGACATCCCAGTCGACGTCGTCCTCATCGGACGATTCGGTCGCGTCCATACTGTCCGGCAGCTCATCCAGCAGTTCTTCCAGCACGAGTTCGTCGTCATCAACCGACCAATCTCAGATCGCTTCGGCCGAGCAGCTGGTTGCCCAGCTGATGAATATCATCCTCAACTTGCAGTCTGGCAACGGCAGTGACAGCTCCACGTCAGACTCGGAGAGTGATTCCACCAGCGCGACGTCGAGCACTCAGCAGTCTTCCGCGACCAGCAGCCAGAGCAGCAAGCAAAGCGATATGATGCGCGCCATGGATACCGATGGCGATGGCAATATCAGCGAGGCGGAATTCGTTGCCGCTCGTCCGTCCGATGTCAGCGAGGACCAGGCAACGCAGTTGTTCAAAAGCTTCGACACGAAGAACACCGGCTCGCTTACCGAATCGCAGCTGGCAAGCGCCATGCAGTCGGGCCAGCAGCCTCCTCCTCCGCCGCCTCAGGGCAGCCAGTCGAGTGACGACCAGCTCTCCAGCATGTTCTCCTCCATGGATACCAATGGCGACGGCAGTGTCAGCGAAACCGAGTTCGTTGCAACTCGCCCGTCCGACGTGAGCGAGGATCAGGCAACAGCGCTATTCAAGAGTCTCGATACCTCCGGTTCGGGATCGCTGACGCAGAGCCAGTTCGAATCGGCCATGAAGGCGCAACAGCAGCCGCAGATGCCTGATTTCGGCGGCCTTTATGCGTCCACTGACCAGGAGCAGACGGACGAACTGCTGTCCCTCTGATCGAAAGTGACCTTTCGCATCCGATCATGCGAACGGGCCGCCCGCTTGAACAAGAGACGTTGGGGCTTCCCTGTCCAAGCGGGCCGGCTTTTAAAGAACTTCCCCTATGAATGAGGCATTCCTGCAGCCCATCCTCTTATGGACGAGGGCCTGACGCCGCACGATCTCCGATTCTCTGGAAAGCCGCCTTGTTCTCAGTGCTGCCCGCGACAGAGGTGCCGCGCTCGCAAACGGAAAAGCAAAAATCGATGATATCAGAGCGACGGATTTCGTCGCGCGAAGCGTTCAACCATTGAGAACCTATGCTCGATATCGAAGGGAAGACACGCTGTCGGAGACGTTTCGATCGGATTGGCGTCGCTCGCCGGGACTGACGGATAGGCTAAGTACCCTTGTCAAATGCAGGGAACGGGGGTGCTATGCGATCATCTCACGAAACCGGGACGACGGCGATTGTCGATGAAATGGGATCGCGTGCCCAGGAGTGGCGATCCGGACGAGGATCTGCTCGGTCGCATCGCTGCCGGTGACGTTCCGGCGATGCGCCTGATGGTCGCGCGGCAGCTGCCGCGGATTCTGTCCGTGGCCACCCGCATGCTTGGCGATGCCGCCGAAGCCGAGGATATCGCGCAGGAAACATTTCTGCGTGTGTGGCGGAACGCCGGAGGCTGGCGCCAGCGCGATGCCCTCTTCAGCACTTGGGTCCATCGCGTGGCGATCAACCTCTGCTACGATCACCTGCGTCGGCGCAAGGATGTGTTTGCCGAGCACCCGCCCGACCTCGAATATGAGGGTCCGGCGCCGGACGCCGGCTTGATGAGCGAGGATGACCCATCGCGGCGCGTGGAGCGGGCCATGCAGATGATTGCTCCCCGGCAGCGCGAGGCGATCGTCCTGGTCTACTATCAGGGGCTGTCGAATGCGGAGGCGGCGGCGATCATGGACGTTAGCGTGGATGCGCTGGAAAGCCTGCTTGCGCGTGGAAGGCGCTCCTTGCAGTTGCTGTTATTGAAGGAACAGAGCGATGGCTGAACATATGGCGGGTCCGATGAGTGCCGAGCGGTTCGCTGAAATGGTCGACGCCTATGGCGGCGACATCGGCCGATGGCCGCAAGATGAGCGCGCGGCCGCACGCGCCCATGCCAGGAGTGCCGAGGCAGCCGGCATGCTCGAACGTGCAGCGGACCTCGATTCGCTGCTCGACACATACGTCCTCAAAGCTGGCCACGAAGGCTTGGACGGCCGGATAGTCGCAAAATTTGTCCACCGCTCGAGGATGAGGAACTTGTTTCGCTTCGGTTCCGCCGGCATCGGTCTTGTCGGCATCGGCATTGCGGGCGCTCTCGCCGGCAGTATCGCCATCGCCATTTTGGCGCCCAGCCTCACGTCGGACACCGTCATCGCATCGGATGGGACCGCCACCATGTTCGGCGATGTCGGGCCGGATGCGGCGATAAGGCAGGACAGCCAATGACAGACCGCAGCTTTCGAATATTGGTCATATCTCTGCTGGTGCTGAACACCTTCCTGATCGGAGCATTGGCAGGCGGAGGACTGACATGGATCCGCAACTCGCAGGCACGCGCCGCCATGATGCCTTTGGCAGGCGAGCAACTGCCTTCGTCGCAGAGGAAAGCGCTGCGCGCGGCGCTGAACGAAGCGCGGAAAGACCAGCGCCCGACCATTCTCGAGGCGCAGCAGGCCAAAATAGATGCTGCGTCCATTCTAGGGCAACCGACATTGGATACGGAGGCACTGTCGGCCGCCTTGGCGCGAGCGCGCAATGCCGACATCGCCCTGCGGACGAAGCTCGAGGAACGCGCCGTCGATTTCGCGGCAACGCTTTCCTATGACGAACGCCGCGCTCTTGCCGAAAGCCTGATCCGCCGCGGCGTTCCCAAAGCCGCCGCCACAAAATGATCACACTTGCCCACCGACGGATCGGAAAGATGCTCGCGTTTAAGGAGCATGTCTGATGCAGGAGTTGGCAGGAACATGGCTCAGCAATCGAATGATGTTTATGCCGCGCTCGCTCTTTCCCGGTTCGGGCTAGGAGCGGACCATAACGGCATCGCGTCGATCCTGTCGGATCCGCGCGGCGCTTTGCTTGAAGAGATCACCGAACGCTTCGTCCCGGTTCCGGTCGGGCCGCAATTGCAGTCCACAGCCGATCTTCTCGTTGCTCTCTACGCTTTCCAGGAGCAGCGAAAGGAAGCCCGGCAGCAGGCCGTTGCGGCCGTTACACCGCAGCAGGACAAACCGGCGCCAGCCCCGCAGCAGGGTCCTCAACTCCCCGGCTCGACGAGCGCCCAGCCCGGCGCCCAGGAGATGGCAGCGACAATGACCAAGGCGGTCGAGAAGCTGGAGAAGCCTTCGGCCCCCTATCTTCCGCAGCAGATCCTGCTGGCGGAGGCGGATGCACGTTTCAACGGCACCATCCGGCAGCCGCTGATCGGTTTCGGCGAACGGCTGGCCATGTTCTGGGCAAACCATTTCGCCGTCGCGATCTCCAAGAGCGAGGAATGCCACATTCTTGCCGGTGCGTTCGAGCGGGAGGTTATCCGTCCACATGTCTTCGGGCGGTTCTCAGACATGCTGCTTGCGGTCGAAACCCATCCGGCCATGCTCGGCTATCTCGACAACCAGCAGTCGATCGGGCCGAATTCGAAGGCCAATGCCAACAAGAAGCGTGGCCTCAACGAAAATCTTGCCCGCGAGACGCTGGAGTTGCATACGCTGGGCGTCAATGGTGGCTACACGCAGACCGACGTGACGACGCTTGCGAAGATCATCACCGGCTGGACGGTGGCGCGGGCGGAGGGGAAGCTCGGCACGCCTGGCACGTTCGTCTTCAACGCGGCTGCCCACGAGCCGGGCGACCAGACGTTGCTCGGCTTGACCTATGCCGACAACGGCGTCGGGCAGGGGCGGGAGGCGCTGCGTGACCTTGCCCGCCATCCGGCAACCGCGCAGCATATCGCCACCAAGCTCGTCCGGCATTTTATCGCCGACGTGCCGCCGCCGGCGCTCGTGCAGACGGTTGCGGCAACCTTCACCAAGACGGATGGTGATCTCTCCGCGGTCTATCGCGCCCTGCTCGGCTCTGAAGAGGCTTGGAACCCGGCGCTTGCCAAGGTCCGCTCACCGCTGGAATTCATGGCCGCTCTTCTGAGGGCCAGCGGCGAGACGCCGAAGCCGAATGTCATTCTCGGCACCCTGACCGCCATGGGCCAACCGTTTTGGGCGCCGGCCGGCCCGAACGGCTTTGCAGACACTGCCGATGTCTGGGCTTCCAGCGAGAGCCTTAGCATGCGGATGGATGTCGCCAATATGATCGCCAATGCGGCATCGCCGCAAGGAGATCCAAGGCGCTTCGTTTCGGACAGTCTCGGCCCGCTTCTCTCAAATGAAACGCTGCAGGCGGTATCGCGTGCGGAAACCCGGAACCAGGGCTTTGCGATCGCCTATCTTTCCCCCGAATTTCAAAGGCGCTGACCATGACTTGCGAACTCATGACTCCCACCCGCCGTGCCGTTCTTGGTGCTTCCGGCGCCTTGTTCGCCTGGGCCTTCATTCCCCGCTTCGCCCATGCCGCCGGCGGCCGCGATCCGCGCTTCATCACCATCATCCTGCGTGGTGCGCTCGATGGCCTGACGGCCGTCCCGCCCGTCGGCGATCCGGACTATCAAGCGCTTCGCCAGGCGATCGCCATGACGACGAGCGGTCCTCATGCTGCGCTTCCGCTCGACAGCTTCTTTGCGCTGCATCCGTCGATGCCGAACTTTAATGGCCTTTACCGCGCAGGGCAGGCGGTCGTCGTTCATGCGAGCGCGACACCCTATCGCGACCGCTCGCATTTTGACGGTCAGGATGTGCTGGAATCCGGTTATGAAACTCCAGGCCGCGTCGATTCCGGCTGGTTGAACCGCATGCTGGAAGGCCTTCCCAAAGGGGGCAAGGTCTCGCCCGGTTCATCTGCCATCCGTGGATTGTCGGTCGGCGCGAACGCACCGCTAGTCATTCGTGGCAAGGCGCCGGTGCTGGGCTGGTCGCCGTCCAACTTGCAACCCGTCAGCGAGGACCTGCCGCCGCGCCTTATGGATCTCTACAGCCACACCGATCCCTTGTTCGCGAAGATCCTCGCGGAGGGCATCTCCGCCGGCAAGATCGCAGCCGGCCTCGACGTGAAGGCACGAGGCGGCCCAGGCGATCCCACCGGGATGGAGCAGATGGCGAGGGGCGCCGCGCGCCTGCTGGCGCAGGATGATGGCCCGCGTGTTGCCGCACTCGCCTTCGAAGGATGGGACACCCATGCCGGCGAGGTGGATCGGCTGAACAAGCTGCTTGTGGGTCTCGACAATGCGTTGGCGGCGTTCCAGCAAGAACTCGGCCCCTCCTGGAAGGATACCGCGATCGTCGTTGCGACCGAGTTCGGCCGCACGGCGCAGGTGAATGGCACCGAGGGTACGGATCATGGCACCGGCACGACTGCCTTTCTCGCCGGTGGTGCCATCAAGGGCGGCCGGGTGATCGCCGACTGGCCCGGCCTCAAGCAGGCGCAATTGCGCGATGGCCGCGATCTTGCCGCCACGACCGACCTGCGCGCGGTGATCAAGGGCATCGCCGTCGATCTGCTCGGTGCTTCGCCTGTTGTATTGACCCGCGACGTCTTTCCCGGGTCCGATCATGTCCTGCCGATGAAGGGGCTGATCGTCTGACGACAGGCTGTCGTTACGGCCAATCTGCATAGCCCGACGACAGGACATGGCTTTCCGCGACTTCGCTCCTGCGGGCGAAGTCGCGATAGGTTGCCGGCGAGAAGCCCGTCTTCTTCTTGAAGAAGTGGCTGAAATAGGTGGGGTCACGAAAGCCGAGGCCGTCGGAAATCTCCTGGACTGTGCGGGCCGAGCGCTCCAGCCGCAATTTCGCTTCCTGCACCACCCGCTCGTGCAGCAGCTGCACGGGGGAGCGGCCAAGCGCGCTGCGGCAGATGGAATGCAGGCGATCGGTGGTCACGCCGAGTTCGCGGGCATAGTCCGTCATCGGCCGATGCTGGCGGAACCAGGTCTCCACCAATTGCCGATATCTCTGCAGGATCGATGCGCCGCCGCCGCGCCCGCGCTGTTCGGCTGTTTCCGCGCCGCCTGCCCGCCAAAGCGCCATCAGGATCAGGCGCATATAGGCCGAGATCGCCATCCATGACGCCCGGGAGGGATCGCCAAGCTCCCGAACGAAGCCGGCGACGAGCGGCTGCGCCTCACCGACGGCATCGGCATCCGGCGCGGCCATGAACCAGGGCTGTTCGCTGAAGATTCTGAGCGCGTAGGATTCCGCCCGGTCTCCGATCGCGTCGACCACGATCTGCGGCGAGGCGCCGATGATGAAACCGGCAGCACCGGCCGCCATATGCAGCTCGCAGTGCGACTGCGGCGGCAGATAAGCAATGGTCGGCCCAAGAAAAGCCCTTTGGTCTTCGCCCTCGAGAATAAGTTTTGCTGTCCCCACCTGCAGCAGGAAAAGGTGGTGGAATTGGGCGTAGAGGCCCTTTTGGAAACGGATCGTGCGAGGTGTCAGCGAGGGCTCGTGCCAATCTCCGCGCGCATGAAGATGGATGCCGCTGTCGAAAACCAACGAGTCCTCCTTCGCATGGCATGACGAGAACGTGGCATGATTGCCAGATATTTGCAATATTAACCCAGAAAATCGCATTCAATCCTCGTCGCAACGACGTAATCTCTTCTCATGAGCCTTTGGGAGGAGGTCTCCACGCAAAAGATATGGTTGTTGCGGCTGCATCCCGGCGGCGCTCGACCATGCGCGCTTTCTCCCATTTTGGATGACTGCAGGCATGGCCTGCCAAAGAGCGGATGATCGCATGTTCGTGGCAAAACTGCTGATCGATGACGAAACGCTGGATGCGTCTGATGCATCCACCTTCGAGCGCGTCGATCCGGCGACCGGCGATGTCGCGACCATCGCGCCGGCCGCTTCGGCGGCAGACGCTGCCCGCGCCGCCTGCGCCGCAGCGGCCGCCTTTCCCGTGTGGTCGCAGACCGGGCCGGGCGAACGGCGCACGCTTCTGAACAAAGCTGCGGACATTCTGACCGCTCGCGCAGCCGACTTTGTCGAAGCAATGGTCGGCGAGACCGGCGCGACCGCGCTTTGGGCGAGGATTAATTGCGGTCTCGGCGCCGACATGCTGCGCGAGGCAGCTGCCATGACGACACAGGTCGCCGGCGAGATCATTCCTTCCAGCGAGCCGGGCAGCCTTGCCATGGCGGTGCGTCAGCCGGCCGGGGTCTGCCTCGGGATCGCCCCGTGGAATGCGCCGATCATCCTTGGCGTGCGCGCCATCGCCATGCCGCTAGCCTGCGGCAATACCGTCATTCTGAAGGCATCCGAACTCTGCCCCAGGACTCATTGCCTGATCGGCGAGGTCCTGCGTGAGGCAGGCTTCCCGCCCGGTGTCGTCAACGTCATCACCAACGCGCCGAAGGATGCGGCCGCGATTGTTGAAGCCTTGATTGCACATCCGGCCGTGCGCCGGATCAATTTCACCGGCTCGACGCGTGTCGGGCGCCTCGTTGCCGAGGCTTCAGCACGCCACCTTAAGCGTTGCCTGCTGGAGCTTGGCGGCAAGGCGCCGTTCATCGTGCTCGCCGACGCCGATATCGACGAGGCGGTGCGCGCCGCCGCCTTCGGCGCCTTCATGAACCAGGGCCAGATCTGCATGTCGACCGAGCGCATCATCCTCATGGAGGAGATTGCCGACGAATTCGTCGAGAAGTTCAGGGTGAAGGCCGAGACGCTCGTTGCCGGCAATCCACTCGACGGCAATACACCGCTCGGCACGATGATCAGCGCGGAGGCCGCCAGACGTGTTCGTGCGCTGGTGGAGGATGCGATGCAGAAGGGTGCAGTCGTGGTTTGTGGCGGCCAGGCGCGGGGCACGCAGATCGATGCCACGATCATCGATCACGTGACGCCGGCGATGCGGATTTACCGCGAGGAGAGTTTCGGACCGCTCGCCGCCATCATCCGGGTCGACAGCGTCGATGAGGCTGTGACGGTCGCCAACGACAATGAATATGGCCTGTCATCGGCGGTGTTCAGCCGCGACATCAATCAGGCACTTTCAGTCGCAAGGCGCATCGAGACCGGCATTTGCCACATCAACGAGGCAACTGTCGCGGATGAGCCGCAAATGCCGTTCGGCGGTGTCAAATCGAGCGGCTACGGCCGCTTCGGCGGCAAGGCGGCCATCGATGAATTCACCGAGTTGCGCTGGATCACGCTTGCATCCGGCAAACGGGAGTATCCGATCTGAACGGTCGCAAGACGGCAGGTCGGCAAAGACAAAGGCATGCGGAGTAAGAGGGCTCCGACAAAAAAGGGAGGACTATTTCATGACTGGTAATTTCAACAGACCTATATCCGGCGCCGCACTGACGCGTCGCAGATTCATGACCGCCACGGCAGCGGGCACCGCCGCGCTGGCCTTCGGCGGACGGTCGGCATTTGCCGCCGACGATACGCTGAAGGTCGGCTTCATCAGCCCCCGCACGGGACCGCTTGGTGGCTTCGGTGAGACGGACGGCTACGTTCTGGAGTTGGCGCGCAAGGCGCTGGCAGGCGGATTGCAGGCCGGCGGCAAGACGTGGAAGGTGGAAATCCTCGATCGCGACACGCAATCCGATCCGTCGCGCGCCGGGCAATTGGCGAAGGACCTGATCAACAATCAGGCTGTCGATCTGATGCTGGCGGTCTCGACGCCGGAGACGATCAATCCAGTCGCCGATGCCTGCGAGGCGGCGGGCGTGCCCTGCCTGTCGACGGTCATGCCGTGGGAGGCCTGGTATTTCGGCCGTGGCGCCAAGCCCGGCGCGCCGTCGCCGTTCAAGTGGACCTATCACTTCGGCTTCGGCGTCGGTGAATTCCTCAAGACCTATATTTCGCAGTGGAACCTCATCGAGACCAACAAGAAGGTCGGCGTCATGTATCCGAACGATGCCGACGGCAACGCGATCCGCGCCAATCTGGCACCGGCGCTTGCCAAGGCGGGCTTCACCATCGTCGACCCCGGTGCCTATGAAACCGGAACGACCGACTTCTCCTCGCAGATCGCGCTCTTCCGGCAGGAGGGCGTGGAGATCTTCAACAGCTTCCCGATCCCGCCGGATTTCGCAGCCTTCTGGCGGCAGGCGGCGCAGCAGGGTCTTACCCAGCAGATCAAGATCTGCCAGGTTGCCAAAACAGGCCTCTTTCCATCTGACATTGAGGCGCTGGGCGACCTCGGCATGAACGTCAGCAGCGCCGCCTATTGGCACAAGGCCTTTCCTTACAAGTCGTCGCTGACGGGTGTTTCCGGCAATGAGCTGGCCGATGGCTATGAGGCGGCAAGCGGCAAGCAGTGGACGCAGCAGCTCGGCGCCAGCCTGTCGCTGCTCGACGCCGGCTTCGATGTGCTGAAGGCAGCGTCCGACGTCAAGAGCAAGGCAGCGGTTGCCAAGGCGATGAGCACGCTGAAGACCACGACGATCGCCGGCAAGGTGGATTTCACCAGCGGCCCAGTCGCCAACGTCTCTCCGGGGCCGATCATCGGCACGCAATGGGTCAAGGCGCCGGCCGGCTCGAAATTCGCACTCGACTATGTCGTGACCGAGCACGCTACCGATCCGAACGTGCCCGTCGGCGCCAAACTCATCGCTTACAACGGGTAACGGCATCGTGCAGGTCAAAGAGCAACAGCGGCCGGGACAGGACTTTCTGGCGGCCAAGGGGATCCACAAGCGCTTCGGGGCGCTTGTGGTTCTGGAAAATCTCGATTTTTCAATGGGCGATGGCGATGCCGTTGGCATCGTCGGCCCGAACGGGGCTGGCAAGACGACGCTTCTCAGCGTGCTGGCCGGTGCATTTCCACCGAATGCCGGAACCATCACCTTCGGCGGACAGAACGTCACGGCGCTGACGGCGGCCGACCGCTGCCGCTCCGGTCTCGTCAGGACACACCAGATCCCGAAGCCCTTCAGCGGCATGACGACGTTCGAGAACGTCTTTGTCGCTGCTTCGCACGGCAAGACATCCGGTCGCGACGAGGCCTATGGACGCGTCGTCGATTCCCTGCGGCTTTGCGGCATGCTCGGCGTTGCCAATCGCCGCGCCGATACGCTTGGCCTGCTCGATCGCAAGCGCCTGGAGCTTGCCAGGGCGCTTGCGACCGGCCCACGGCTGCTGCTGCTCGACGAGATCGGCGGCGGGCTGACCGATGGCGAGGCGAGTGAGCTGGTGGAGACCATTCTCGAATTGCGCCGCCGCGGCATCGGCATCGTCTGGATCGAGCATATCGTCCATATCTTGCTGCAGGTCGTCGAACGGTTGATCTGCATGGATGCCGGCAAGATTATTGCCGACGGCAATCCGAAGACTGTCATGAGCGATGCCGAAGTCGTGCGCGCCTATCTTGGAGGAGCGCCCGTATGAGCACGCTTTCCATTCGAGATCTGGATGTTCGCCATGGTCTGTTGCAGGCGGTGCGCGGCGTGAGCTTCGACCTTGCCAAGGGCGACGTGCTCGCGCTCGTGGGTGCCAATGGCGCCGGCAAGACGACATTGCTGCGCTCCATCGCCGGTGCTCATCTTCCGGCCGGCGGCCAGATCCTTCTCGACGGCGAGGATGTCACCGCCGTTCCCTCACACAAGCGCATCGTCAGGGGCATTGCCCTGGTGCCGGAGGGACGGCGGCTGTTTTCGCAGATGACGGTGGAGGAAAATCTGCTGCTCGGCAAAAGCGCCGGCCGCAAGGGGGAGTGGACGGTCGAGCGGGTCTTCGACGCCTTTCCGAACCTGAAGCCGCGCCGCCATGCCAAGACCGGACATCTCTCCGGGGGCGAGCAGCAGGCGACCGCGATCGGCCGGGCGCTGATGAGCAATCCCGACATTCTGCTGCTTGACGAAGTATCGCTCGGCCTGTCGCCGCTGGTGGTCGACCGCGTCTATCAGCAGCTGCAAAGCCTATTGTCGTCGGGCACGACGATTATTCTCGTCGAACAGGATCTGACGCGGGCAATGAGCGTCGCAAGCCGTGTCATCTGCATGCTCGAAGGCCGCATCGTGCTCGACAGGCCGGCAGCCGGCGTGACGCGCGAGGATGTCACCCGGGCCTATTTCGGACTGCATCGGGCAACCGCTGAAAGGAGCGCGTCGTGATCAACACCTTGCTTCAAGGCGTCCTGCTCGGCGGCTACTACGCCGTCATCGCCTGCGGACTGTCCTTTATGTTCTCGGTCATGCGCATCATCAATCTCGCGCATGGCAGTCTTGCCGTCGTTGCCGCCTACGGTCTTTGGCTGCTGGCGTCCAAACTCGCGATCCCACCCTTTGCCGGCCTGCTGATCGTACTGCCCGTCATGGCCATGCTTGGCTGGCTGTTGCAGAGGTTCGTGCTGGAGCGCAGCGCGCGCGGCGGCACGCTGCTGCCGATCCTGACGACCTTCGGTCTGTCGATCGTGATCGACAATCTGCTGTTCGAACAGTTCGGAGCCGACACGCGCTCACTCGCGCCGTTCATCGGCAATCTCTCCTATGCCTCCTGGCAATTGCCCGGCCATATCTTCGTCGGCAAGCTTGCCGTGCTGATGATGGTGACCGCCATCGTCATCCTCGGTGGCCTTCAGTTCTTCCTCAGCCGTTTCGCGCTCGGCCGTTCGATCCGGGCCACGGCGGAAGATCCGGATACCGCAGGGCTTGTCGGTATCGATGCCCGTAGGGTCAACGCGGTTGCGACCGCGATCACCATGGTCACGGTCGGCATCGCCGGCGCATTCCTGGCGATGCGGGCGACCTTCAATCCCTATTCGGGCGGGCCGCAATTGCTGTTTGCCTTCGAAGCGGCTGTCATCGGTGGCGCCGGCTCGCTATGGGGAACCCTGCTCGGCGGCATCGTTCTCGGTCTGGCGCAATCGATCGGCGCCCAGATTCATCCGCAAGGCTTCCTGATCGGCGGCCACATCGCCTTCCTGCTCGTCCTCTTCGTTCGGCTCCATCAGTTCGGCATGCCCGGACTCGGCAGGATCCGCGCTCTTCTTCGGAGCCCGACATGACCGTGATCGCACCCGGAATATCCGTCGAACGCTGGACGGCTTCGTCCCGCCTGACATTGGCTGTGATGACAGTCGTGGCGATCCTGCTGGCGGCCTCGCCTGCCTTCATGGGAGCCGGTGTCATCGACCGGATGACGGCTCTCTTCATCTACGTGATCCTCGCCGCCATGTGGAATGCCCTGGCGGGCTTCGGCGGCCTCGTTTCCGTCGGCCAGCAGGTCTTCTTCGGTCTCGGCGCTTATTTCACCATCCGCCTGGCTGATGCAGGGCTCGATCCCTTCGTTTCGCTCTTCGTCGCCGCGATCGTCACCGGCATTCTTTCGGTTCCGCTTTCATGGTTCATGCTGCGGCTGAAGGGCGGGGAGTTTGCGATAGGCATGTGGGTGATCGCCGAGCTCGCCCATCTGCTCGTCAATCTCGACCGGCTCATCCAGGGGGAAACGGGCACCTCGCTCATTGCACTGAACGCCTATGACAGCGGCACGCGGCGGGTGACGATCTACTGGCTGGCGCTTGCCGCGATGATTGCCCTGCTCGGCGCCCTCTTTGCCCTCATGCGCAGCCGCGCCGGCGCTGCGATGCAGGCGATCCGTGACAACGAGGATGCGGCAACCTCCGTCGGCGTGCGGGTTGCGGCCACCAAGAGATTGCTCTTTGTGCTGGCTGCCTTCGGCATCGCCGTCGCCGGCGGCCTCTGGCTGGCAACGGCCACCACCTTCCAGCCGAAGACCTATTTCAGCGTGCAGTGGACCGCTTATATGATCTTTATGGTGCTCGTCGGCGGCATCGGCAAATTCGAGGGGGCAATCCTCGGCGCTGTGCTCTTTTTCGTCATCGAGACCGTCTTCGGCGGAACGGGGGTCTGGTATCTGGTTGGCCTCGGGGCCGCAGCGCTGCTCTTCTCCCTCTATCTGCCACAGGGCCTCTGGGGCGCGATCGAGCGACGGTTCGATCTGCAACTGCTGCCCGTCGGCTACCGGCTGACGTTTTCAGATCTCTTCAAGGCCAAACAGTAGCGGCGACGTCCGTCGTCGCATTTCATGAGAAAGGTGAAATCATGCTTTTCGGCAAGACCATCCTCGTCACTGGGGTCGCTTCGGGTATCGGCGCGCGCACCGCCGAACTTGCGGGGCAGATGGGCGCTGACATTATCGGCGTCGATGTCCGCGAGCCGTCGTCGGGCATCAGTTCCTTCATCAAGGGCGATATCTCGACCGCCGAAGGCGTAGCGGACATCGTCCGCCAATTGCCCAACCGCGTCGATGCTCTGGCCAATGTCGCAGGGCTTTCCGGAAGCACCGGCGTCGCGGCAACGCTTGCAGTCAATTTCTACGGTTTGCGTACGCTTTCCGAGGCGGTCGCACCCCGCCTGCGCGAGGGCGGGGCGATCGTCAATGTCGCCTCGATCGCGGGCTATGGCTGGCGCGCCAATCTGGAGCGAGCAAAGAAGCTGACGGCAATCGAAGGCTTTCCTGATGTCGCCGGTCTCGTCGCGGAGCATGGTTTGAAGAACGAAGAGGGCTATCCGCTGTCCAAGGAGCTGCTGCTGCTCTGGACCATGCGGGCCGCACATCAAGCGCTCTTCAAGGATCGCGGCATTCGCGTCAACGCCGTCAGCCCTGGTCCCGTCGAAACGCGGATCCTCAAGCAGTTCCGCGCCGTGCTTGGCGACGCCCGCGTCGACAGCGATATCACGCGCGTCGGCCGGGCGGGTACCTCAGCCGACATCGCCCCTGCCATCCTGTTCTTGTGCTCGGACGGTGCGCGCTGGATCAATGGCGCCAATCTCCCCACCGATGGCGGGCTTGAAGCCTCCATCAATGCCGACGTGCTCGGCTTCTAGATATTATTCGCATCAGGAGACAAGAGATGAACATTTCCCTTCTCATTAACGGCGTCGACAGGCCGGCCGCCAGCGGCCGGACCTATGACCGTCTGGACCCCTTTACCGAAAAGCTGGCAAGCCGGGCGCCGGCGGTCGGCCTCGAGGACGTGGCGGCTGCGATCGAAGCCGCATCCAACGCCTTCCCAGCCTGGGCGAGCACCGGCCCCGGCCAGCGCCGCGCGATCCTGGCAAAAGCGGCCGATATCATGGATGCCAAGGTCGGCGAGTTCACGACGCTGATGATGGAGGAGACGGGAGCGACCGCGCCTTGGGCCGGCTTCAACGTCATGCTTGCCGCCAATATCCTGCGCGAAGCGGCCGCCATGACGACGCAGATCGGCGGCGAGATCATTCCTTCCGACAAGCCCGGCACGCTCGCCATGGGCATCCGCCAGGCGGCCGGCGTTTGCCTGGCGATCGCGCCCTGGAATGCGCCTGTCATCCTGGCGACGCGGGCCATTGCCATGCCGATCGCCTGTGGCAACACGGTGATCCTGAAGGCTTCCGAACAATGCCCCGGCACGCAGCGGCTGATCGCGACGGCCCTGACGGAAGCAGGCCTGCCGGCTGGCGTCATCAACGTCATCACCAATGCGCCCGAGGATGCGCCCCGGATCGTCGAGGCACTGATCGCGCATCCCGCAGTGCGCCGTGTCAATTTCACCGGCTCGACCAAGGTGGGCAAGATCATCGCTGAACTCAGCGGCAAGCATCTGAAACCGGCTCTGCTGGAACTCGGCGGCAAGGCGCCGCTGGTGGTGCTGGAGGATGCCGATATCGATGGTGCCGTCAACGCGGCAATCTTCGGCGCCTTCATGCACCAAGGCCAGATCTGCATGTCGACCGAGCGCATCATCGTGCATCAGGCGATCGCCGACGCCTTCGTCGCCAAGCTTGCGGCGCGCGCCAGCGCGCTGCCGGCGGGCGATCCGCGCGGCCATGTGGTGCTGGGTTCGCTGATCAGCCTCGATGCAGCCAAGAAGATGGAGGAGCTGATCGCCGACGCACAGGCCAAGGGAGCCAAACTGATAGCCGGCGGCAAGCGCAGCGGAACGGTGGTGGAGGCGACGTTGCTCGATTTCGTCACACCGGATATGCGCGTCTATGCGGAAGAATCCTTTGGGCCGGTGAAGCCGATCATTCGTGTGGCAAGCGAGGATGAGGCGGTACGGATTGCCAACGACACCGAATACGGCCTGTCGTCGGCCGTCTTCAGCCGCGACGTACAGCGCGCGCTTGCCGTTGCCGGACGCATTCAGTCCGGTATTTGCCATATCAACGGCCCGACTTTAAACGATGAAGCGCAGATGCCGTTCGGCGGCGTCAAGGGCAGCGGCTACGGCCGCTTCGGCGGTAAGGCTGCGATCGCCGAATTCACCGATCTGCGCTGGATCACCATCGAAGATTCCGCGCAGCACTATCCCTTCTGATCAAACGACGTTGCGGCGGCCAGTTCCCGCTGGCCGCCGCGAATTATAGCATCAATCCATGTATTCGCGCCGACAACGGCTACCGCTTGTAGGCACCAAGACCCGGCCGATAGGCCTTGTCGTCGAGGAACTGCTTGAGGCCCTCGTCGCGTCCTCCCGTTTTGTCGAGAAACAGCATCTGCTCGAGCTTGGCATAGATGTAATCATCGGCCAGATCCCAGGGCAGATTGCGCACGCGCTTGAACGTGTCCTTGGCGGCCTTGAGCACGACCGGGTTCTTCTCGAGGAGGATAGCGCAAATAGCGCGCACGCGGATTTCGAGCTGTTCCAGCGGCACGGATTCGTTGACGAGGCCCATGTCGCGGGCCTTCTGTCCGCCAAAGGTTTCTCCGGTCATGATGTAGTAGAGGGAGTCGCGGTGGTTCATTACTTCGGCAACGGCGCGGGTAACGTTGCCGCCGGGCAGGATGCCCCAGTTGATTTCGGAGAGGCCGAAGGTTGCTTCGTCGGCTGATATCGCGAGATCGCAGGCGACCAGCGGCGTGAAGGCGCCCCCGAAGCACCAGCCGTTGACCATGGCGATCGTCGGCTTTTCAAAATACATCAGCCGGCTCCACCAGCCGCCGGATTGCCGGCGGCTCTTCAGCGTCGCATCGCGCGGCTTGCCGTCATTGTCGCGGAAGTATTCCTTGAGATCCATGCCGGCCGACCAGGATGAGCCTGCTCCGCGCAGGACCAGAACGCCGCACCGCTCATCGCCTTCAAGATCGTCCAGGACTTCGAGCATGCGCGTGTTGAGCGCAGGATTCATCGCGTTGCGTTTATCGGGGCGATTCAACGTCACGAAGGCGATGCCATTGTCGAATTCGACAAGCACCGGATCGGCCGTGGTCTTCTCAATTTCCGTCATCTGTCTCTCCTGCTCATCTTTAGTGTTTCAGTCATGCCTGCCGACCGTCAAAACGGCTTCGGATCGGTGTCGGTATGTGATTGTCTGAGGATATGCTTTTGCGCCTTGCCGGATGCGGTGCGCGGAATGGCTTCAAGGAAGATGACGCGTAGCGGGCGCTTGTAGGTAGCAAGGCGGGCTGCGCAATGGCTGAGGATGTCCTCGGCAAGCACTTCGGGGGAGGCCGGTACGACGAAGGCCACGCCGCTCTCGCCCCATCGCGGATCGGGGATGCCGATGACGGCGACATCACGCACGGCCGGATGCGTTGCGATGACAGCTTCGACCTCGGCCGGGAAGACATTCTCGCCGCCGCTGATATACATGTCTTTCAGCCGGTCGGGTATGTAAAGCAGACCGGTTTCGTCGCGCCTGCCGAGATCGCCGGTTCGATACCATCCGTCGACGAAGGCGCTGGCCGTTTCCTTCGGCTTGTTCCAGTAGCCCGGCGTCACAGCCGGCCCGCGCAGCCAGATCTCGCCGACGTCGCCATCGGCGGCATCGGTTCCATCCGATGCCATGAGGCGGATCTCGGTGAGCGGGGCGGCGAAGCCGACGCTGCCGGGATGGGCCGATATCAGGTCCTTGTCGAGCGGCATGTGCAGGACGGTGCCGGCCTCGCTCATGCCATAGCCGTTGACGAGGGCAACGCCGTCTTCGAGGAAAGACTCAATCAGGGCCGGCGAAAGCGGAGCGCCGCCGATGAAGATCGCTTTCAGAGCCTTCAAGGCAGCGGGATTCCAATGGGGCGATGCGCGCAATGCCGAGGCCATCTGGGGAATGGCGAAATAATGCGTTATGCCGAGGGCCGTATCGCCGAGGACAGAGAGGGTTCGCCCAGGCTGGAAGCGGTCCGAGATGACCAGCCGTCCGCCCATGAGAAGCGTCGTTCGTGCGATCGCGATGATGCCGATCGTGTGGAAGAGCGGCAGGTCGCAGAGGGTGACGGATTGCGACGTCACTTCTCCGACCAGCGCGAAATTGATTGCCGAGAAGAAGGCGTTGCGCCTGGTGATGATCACGCCCTTCGGAGTGCCGGTCGTGCCTGACGTGTAGAGGATGATGCAAGGCGTATCCGCCGCAATTCGCCCGCCGGCACGAGGGCGCGCGCCCTGCAGACGAGCAAGAAACCCAGCCTCACCCTCCACGATCAGCTGTGGTGGCAGGAGGGGACCGGTTTCGCCGGCGATTTCGCTGAATTCCCGATCCACGATCAGCATGTGCGGGCGGCAATCGGCGAGGATCTGCTGAAGTTCGGTTGCGCTCAAACGCCAATTGAGCGGCACGAAGACCGCGCCGAGGCGCTGGCAACCGAGGCATGCGATGATTTCGGCAATCGAGTTGCGGCCAAGATAAGCGATGCGCGGATGATCCTCGCCGCCCGGCAGGACCTTTGCCAGCCACCCGGCGCAGCGTGAGGCCAGTTCATTCAGCTCGCCATAGCTCAAATGCCGGCCTGTCGCCACCTCGATCACCGCCGGCCGGTTCGGGCTGACTTTGGCCCGAAAGACAAGCGGATCGTCGGTCTCCAACCCCACCGCGCCGATTGCCTCACCTATGTGCTGCGAGACCTGTTGCATTTGCTCCTCCACCTCGCCACTCCCATAGCGAAATTTGTATGCAACACATACAATATTTTACCTGCTCTCCTCAAGGGAAATTTGCTGCCGGCATGGAATTGTGCTTCTAAGACTGCCAGGCGCATTGACTGTGCCGGGCAGGGAGGAGTGATGGCGGTCGGAAATCGTGGGGAAAAGGCGCAAAGGCAGGATGGCGCTGACGACATGCGCCGGATTGACACCAGCTCCTTGGAGGACATCCTCGGATTTCACCTGCGCATGGCCAATGTTGCGCTTTATCATGATTTCTCGCGAGCCATGGAAGACCTTGGCCTGACGCAGAAGCAGGTCGCCGTGCTGGAACTGATCGCGCAGAACGAGGGGGCGAGCCAGATCGATATAGCGGCAACTCTCGGCATGGATCGTGCGACGATGATGTCGCTCGTCAATAGGTTGGAGGATCGCAACCTGGTTGCGCGCCGCCCGTCTCCCGTCGACCGCCGTCGCCAGCAGCTGATCCTGACGGGCGAGGGTCAGGAGATCCTTGCAGCGTGCCGCGATCTGATCGCGGCCCACGAGCGGAAATTCACCGGGCGCTTCTCCAAAGAGGAGCTGAAAACCTTTGTCGGCTTTCTGAAACGCGTCTATGCCGGCGACAGTTCGGGTTGAGGCTGGCGCGCCGGGACAGGGGCTGTCTTTCCAAGCCTCGTTTGTTGACAAGCATGGAATGTTTATAAAGGTTGGGTGTCATGAGTGAGGTGGCTGATTGGTTATCTTATACAAGGCCGATCAGTCGGAAGAACGCCGCTGAGGCGGTGTTCGACGATATTCGTTCGGCAATTACATCGGGACGGTTGGCGGTCGGGACGCGGCTGCCCGCCGAGTCGCAGCTTGCCGGACACTATGGGGTGAGCCGCCCCATCGTCCGCGAGGCGCTCCGCTCGCTGCAGACCTTGGGCTTCACGCAAACCCGCACCGGCAGCGGCACCTTCGTGGTCACGTCCACGCCCAGTCCGGAGTTGCACTATGGCGGCTATTCGGCGCGTGATCTGATCGAGGCGCGGCCTTTCATCGAGGTGCCGGCGGCCGGTTGGGCGGCGCTGCGGCGCACGGACGCGCAATTGGCGCGATTGCTGGGACTATGCGACGAGATGGACAGGCAGGAAGACCCCTATAAATGGGTGCAGCTCGACTCTGAATTTCACAGCATGATCGCAGAGGCCTCCGGTAATGCCGTGTTTGCAAAGATCGTTGCGGATGCCCGCGACGCGCTGATGCGCCAATCGGAACTGGTCAACATGATGGCGCAGCGGCGTGTGGCCTCGAATGTCGAGCACCGCCAGATCGTCGAGGCGATCGTGGCGGGCTCGGAGCAGGCGGCCATCGCAGCGATGGAGGCCCATCTCGGTCAGGTCGAGCGCGTGGTGACGACCATCATCGGCGAGGATCAGCCGCAGCGTTGACCACAATGGGCAGGTTGGCGAGCCTTTCCGGCCGGAGCGCCTCGAAAAGTTGCTCGGCGGTCAAATGGCCATGCTGCAGCACGATTTCCGGCACGGTACGGCCGGTTGCCAGCGCCTCACGGGCAACCTGTGTCGCCGCCTGATAGCCGATTAGTGGGTTGAGCGCTGTCGCAAGGCCGAGCGATTCCTGCAGACGCTGTGCCATGATGGCGGGATTGGCGGTGATGCCGTCGACGCAACGTTCGGCAAGGATATGGCAGGCCGCCGTCAGATGCGTGATGCTCTCCGACAGCGAGCGCACGATGATCGGTTCGAAGGCATTGAGCTGCAGCTGACCTGCCTCTGCAGCCATGGTCACGGTGATGTCGTTGCCGATCACCGAGAAGGCGACCTGATTGACCATCTCCGGGATCACCGGATTGATCTTGCCCGGCATGATGCTCGATCCGGCCTGCATGGCCGGCAGGTTGATCTCGCCGATGCCAGCTCGAGGGCCGGAAGACAGCAGACGCAAATCATTGCAGGTCTTCGACAATTTGACGGCCACGCGCTTCAGCACACCCGACAGATGGACGAATGCGCCGGGATCCTGCGTGGCTTCGATCAGGTCGCTAGCTGTCACAAGTGGACGTCCGGTCAATCGCGCGAGATGAGCGCAGGCAAGTGCTGCATAGCCGGCCGGCGCATTGAGGCCGGTGCCGATGGCGGTCGCGCCGAGGTTGACTTCGTGCAGAAGGGCAGCGGATTCGATGAGGCGGGATCTGTCTTCGCCAAGCATCACGGCAAAGGTCCGGAACTCCTGGCCGAGCGTCATCGGCACGGCATCCTGCAATTGGGTGCGACCGACCTTCAGGAGGCTGTCGAATTCCTTGGCCTTGCGTTCGAAAGCCTCCTGCAGCATCTGCATCGCCGCCGCAAGCCCGTCGATCGCTTCGATCAGCGCGACATTGACCGCCGTCGGATAGGCGTCGTTGGTCGACTGGCTGAGATTGACGTGATCGTTCGGATGAAGGCGGGCATAGTCGCCTTTGGCGTGGCCGAGCAGTTCGAGCGCCCGGTTGGCAATGACCTCGTTGGCATTCATGTTGGTCGATGTGCCAGCGCCGCCCTGGATGACATCCACCACGAATTGCTCATGAAGCTCGCCGGCACGAATCTCGCGGCAGGCCCGCACGATGGCGTCGAGCCTTTCCTTGTCGAGCAGGCCAAGCTCGTGATTGGCAAGGGCGGCGGCCTCCTTGACGAAGGCAAGGCCACGGATGAGATGCGTGTAACGTCCGATCGGCGTGCCCGTCACCTGGAAGTTTTCCAAGGCTCTGGCGGTATGCACCCCCCAATAGACAGTGGCCGGAATATCCTTCGAACCCAGCAAATCATACTCGCTTCGCGTCGTGTCCACATTATCCTCCTATAGCGTAGATCGAGCTAAATCTGTCAAGCTGTATGACAGATTTAAGGAGCTGTTATCTGCTGCGGCAAACAACGTCAATAAGCCAGTGCGCGACTTGACCTCCGCCCCACAAAATGTCTATGAGGAAAAATCTGTCATACAGCATTACAGGAAGGCTGGCGATCATAACCTGCCGATCGATGGTCTGATCAACTGAAAGGCATCCTGTCGGGTACGAGACCCGGAACTGTCTACGGAAAAAATGGCTCAAGGGAGGAGCAATGTCAGTCGAACCTATTCAGAATGTGCCGGCGGACCGCCGGCCACCGGTCGATGAAGATCTCGGCTACCACAAGGCGCTGAAGCCGCGGCAGATCCAGATGATCGCCATCGGCGGCGCGATCGGCACAGGGCTTTTCCTCGGTGCTGGCGGCCGGCTCGCCGCGGCCGGTCCGGCCCTGATCTTCGTCTATGCGATCTGCGGCTTCTTCGCTTTCCTGGTGCTGCGTGCGCTCGGTGAATTGATCATGCACCGTCCGAGCTCCGGCTCCTTCGTTTCCTATGCCCGCGAGTTCTACGGCGAGAAGATGGCATTTGCGGTCGGCTGGATGTATTGGCTGAACTGGGCCATGACCTCGGTTGCCGATGTTACGGCCGTTGCCCTCTATATGAATTTCTTCAAGCATTATGTGCCCTGGCTGGCCGGCATCGACCAATGGGTATTTGCGCTGATTGCACTGATGGTCGTGCTGTTCATGAACCTTTTGTCGGTCAAGGTCTTCGGCGAGCTGGAATTCTGGTTCAGCCTGGTCAAGGTCCTGGCGCTCGTCAGCTTCCTGATCGTCGGCATCTATTTCGTCGTCTCCGGAACCCCGATTGCCGGTCATTCGGCAGGCTTCAGCATCATCCGCGATAGCGGAGGCTTCTTCCCGAGCGGCATTCTGCCGGCCTTCGTCATCATCCAGGGCGTGGTCTTCGCCTATGCCTCGATCGAACTGATCGGCACGACTGCGGGCGAGACGGAGGATCCGCGCAAGGTCATGCCGCGTGCGATCCGCACGGTGGTCGCCCGCCTTCTCGTCTTCTACGTCGGTTCGGTGCTGCTCCTATCGCTGCTTCTGCCCTATACGGCCTATAAGGCAGGCGAGAGCCCCTTCGTCACCTTCTTCGGCGCCATCGGTGTCGAAGGTGCCGATATCATCATGAATCTCGTCGTACTGACGGCCGTGCTTTCCTCGCTGAACGCCGGCCTCTATTCGACCGGCCGCATCCTGCATTCGATGGCCGTCTCCGGTTCGGCGCCGGCAGCGCTTGCCAAGATGAACAAGGCCGGCGTGCCCTATGGCGGCATCGCGGTCACCGCCGCCGTCACCGTCATCGGCGTCGCGCTCAATGCCGTCGTTCCGTCGTCGGCTTTCGAGATCGCGCTGAACCTTTCGGCTCTGGGCATCATCTGCGCATGGGGCGTCATCGTGTTGTGTCAGCTCAAGCTGTGGAAGCTTTCGCAGCGCGGCGAGATGGCGCGGCCGGATTTCCGCATGTTCGGTGCGCCCTATACCGGCATTTTGACCCTCGTATTCCTGTTTGCCGTGCTGGTGCTGATGGCGCTGGATTATCCGGTTGGCACCTGGACGATCGCCTCGCTTGTCCTGATCGCCCCGGCCCTGGTGATCGGATGGTATCTGCTGCGCGACCGTATCCAGCAGCTGGCGGTCGAGCGGGGTGAGGCGTGACCGCAGGAAAGACCAATCCGCTGGTGGCGGTCATTGCCACCGGCGGCACCATCGCAAGCGAGCGTGCCGACAACGGCGCCAGCAAGCCGTCTCTGACGGGAGAAAGCCTGCTGTCGCTGCTGCCCGACATGCCGGTGATGCTGAGGCCCATCGAGCTGATGGCGAAGGATTCGGCGAGCCTCACGCTCGCCGACATGCAGGAGATCAGCGACAGGGTCGGCGATTTGCTTGACGACGCCGATGTGAGCGGCATCGTCGTCCTGCACGGCACCGATGCGATGGAGGAAACGGCGCTGCTCGTCCATTTGCAGCATGAGTTGAACAAGCCCGTCCTGTTCACCGGCGCGCAATTCACGGCGGACCATCCCAAAGCTGACGGGCCTGCCAATCTCACAGCCGCCATTGCGGCCGCCGCCGATCAGGCCAATATGGGGCGCGGCGTACTCGTCTGTTTTGGCGGCAGGCTGCTGCCGGCCTGGGGGCTCTATAAATATTCCTCCGATGTCGTGGATGCTTTCCGGCAGGCGCGACCAATCGACAATCCGGCAAGTCCGCGCTTGGCGACATCGCTCGGCAAAGTTCGCGTCGACATGGTAGCGATCTATCCGGGTTGCGATTCCGTGCACGTGGATGCGAGCCTGAGGGCAGGGGCCGACGGCATCGTGCTTGCGGCCCTCGGCTCGGGCAATGCCAATTCCCGCCTGGTCGAAGCCGTCAAGCGTTGCGAGAGCGCCGGCGTTCCCGTTGTCGTGTCGAGCCGGGTGCCGGATGGCCTGCTGATGTCGAGCTATGGCGGCGGCGGTGGCGGACATGATCTTGTCGAAGCCGGAGCTATCCATTCCTCGACGTTGAGACCCGGTCAGGCCAGGATCTTGCTTGCCGCTCTTATCGCTTCCGGCGCAACGGCTGAATTCACGGCGCAGGCATTCGATGATTTCAATCCGGGCGCAACCGTATAGGGCGCCAATGGTAGGCGGGCCGGCCCTCGGATGAGGTCACAGCCCGCAGATGGTTGACCGATGCTCCTGCCTAAGCCGGCCGTGCCGCGTTGGCGACGACGACGGGGATCAGCAGGTCACCCCAGTTGCCATCGCCGCCATGGTGGCGGGCCGAGCGAACCAGCTCAACGGAGACGCCGGCGTCGACCGCATTCATGACCGCCTGGTTGAGGCGATGCAGCTCGTTGGCCAGCATGCGGATAACGGCCTGCTGGTCGGCATTCATGGTGAGAGATTGCTCCTCGGCTCTCTCGCGAACGCGTGCTATGGATGGCATGTCATTCTCCTCCTGTTGAGCTCAATATTACTCTGCTGCCGGCTTGAACTGGGCGTGTTCGGTCGATCCGTGCATGGCCGTGGTCGATGACTGGCCGCCGGTGATTGCCAGCGACACCGCATCGAAATAACCGGTGCCCACTTCTCGCTGATGCTTGGTTGCGGTGTAGCCATTGGCCTCGGCGGCGAATTCGGCCTGCTGCAGTTCGGAATAGGCGGCCATCTGGCGGGCCTTGTAGCCGCGGGCGAGTTCGAACATGCCGAAGTTCAGCTGGTGGAAGCCGGCAAGCGTGATGAACTGGAATTTGTAGCCCATCGCGCCGAGTTCGCGTTGGAACTTGGCGATCGTTGCGTCGTCCAGGTTTTTCTTCCAGTTGAAGGACGGCGAGCAATTATAGGCGAGAAGCTTGCCCGGATGGGCGCGATGCACCCCTTCGGCGAACCTGCGCGCCTGCTCGAGATCCGGCTTCGACGTCTCGCACCAGATGAGATCGCAATGCGGTGCGTAGGCGACGGCGCGGGCGATGCAGGGGTCGATGCCGTTCCTGACCTGATAGAAGCCTTCGACCGTGCGGCCGGCATCGTAGTCGACGAAGGGCTGATCGCGCTCGTCGATATCCGAAGTCAGAAGCTTGGCGGCCTCAGCGTCGGTACGCGCAACGACCAATGTCGGCACGCCCATGACGTCGGCAGCCAGGCGAGCGGCGTCGAGATTGCGTATATGGGCTGCCGTTGGAATGAGAACCTTGCCGCCGAGATGGCCGCATTTCTTCTCCGACGCCAGCTGATCCTCGAAATGGACGCCGGCAGCACCCGCCTCGATATAGGCCTTCATGATCTCGAAGGCGTTGAGGGGACCACCGAAGCCTGCCTCGGCATCGGCAACGATCGGTGCGAACCAGGTGTCGACAGAAAGACCCTTGCCCTCGGCGGTCTCGATCTGGTCTGCCCGTTGCAGGGTCCGATTGATACGCTTGGCCAGTTCCGGGCCTGCATTGGCGGGGTAGAGGGACTGGTCGGGATACATGGCCGAGGCAGTATTGGCATCGGCTGCGACCTGCCAGCCCGAGAGATAGATCGCCTTCAGCCCGGCGCGGACCATCTGCATGGCCTGATTGCCCGAGAGCGCGCCGAGCGCGTTGACGAAATCCTCTTCATGAATGAGCTGCCACAAGCGGTTCGCTCCCATCTCTGCTAGGGAATGGCGAATGGTGATCGATCCGCGCAGCCGCTTCACATCCTCGACCGTATAGGGCCGCTCAACACCATCGAAGCGTCCGCCAGGCGCGTTCGGAACCAGTTTGTAAAAATCTGTCATGCGAATCTCCCAAGGCTGTTCTGCTGATCGTTTGATCGATGTGGATTGCGTGACTATTTTTACAAGATAGTAGCGCCAGACACCAGAAGAACGAGAAGAACGCATTAGATAAAAGGGTTATGATGTGCTATTGTTGACGGCGGCCGTCAGTAAAGTTGTAAATTTTGTAAAATTTAGGCGAAGCGAAAATTTGTAAAGGGAATGACAAATGGCTGAGCGCAAGATCTTTGCCGGGCCGCGGGTTCGGCGCATCCGCATGGGTCTCGGCCTGACGCAGACGACCATGGCGCAGGCGCTGGATATTTCGCCGTCCTATCTCAATCTCATCGAGCGCAATCAGCGGCCGCTGACCGTGCAGCTGCTTTTGAAGCTGTCTGGTGTCTACAAGATCGACCTTGACGAATTACAGGGCGAGCAGGGCGGTAATGCCGGGCAATTGCGCGAGATCTTTGCCGATCCGCTGCTGGTCGGCGAGATCCCCGCCGATCAGGAGCTGATCGAGCTTGCTGAGGCCGCGCCAAACGCGGCAAACGGTATGATCCGGCTCTATCGCGCCTATCGCGAGCAGGCGGCCAGGCTGTCCGATCTCGCCGAACTCCTGGCCCGCGAAGGCCGGGTTGCTGATGTCGCCGGCCCGCGTCTGCCGCTCGACGAGGTGCACGACCGGTTGCAGGGGCGGCCAAATTTCTTTGCCCGCATCGAGGATGCCTCAGAAGCGTTCCACTCACGTCTTGCGCCCGGCGACGACATGGCGGGCGCCCTGAAAACGTGGCTGAAAAGCGAGCACGGCATTGCGGTGCGCCTGCTGCCGGTGCGCGCCATGCCGGGCCTGCGCCGGCGTTACGACCGCCATTCGATGCGCCTGTTTCTTTCCGAGCGCTTGTCGCCTTTCGACCAGCTACGGGAGATCGCAACCGAGGTCTCCCTGCTGGCATTGCGTGACGAGATTGCCGCTGAACTGGACTCGCTCGCTCTCTCGACGCCTGAAGCCAAGCGGATCGCCCGTTTCGAGCTGGCGCGCTATGCTTCGCATGCTCTGCTGATGCCTTATGGCGCCTATCTTTCGGCAGCGCAGCGCCTGCATTATGACATCGATGGGCTCGGCACCCGCTTCGGGGTTTCCTACGAGCAGGCCGCCACGCGTCTGACGACCTTGCAGCGCCCCGGCGCCTCGGGCGTCGCCTTCTTCCTGATGGAAATCGACAGCGCCGGCCATCGCCTGCGCAAGGCGGGTGCGCAGGGCTTTCCGCAGGCTCGTTTCGGCGGAGGCTGTCCCAAGCTCAATATTCACGCCGCCTTCGCCCAGTCAGGGCAGATACTGGTCGAGGCGACGGAAATGCCCGATGGTGCAGGCTTTCTGACGATATCGCGCACCGTTGAAGGTCCTCAGGCGGACTTTGGCGAAAGGGTGCGCCGCACGGCACTTCTCATCGGCTGCGACATTGCCCATCGCGATGAGGTCATCTATGGCAAGGCGCTCGGTTCGACACCGGTGACGATCGGTCCGGCCTGTCGATTGTGTGAGCGTCAGGGCTGTCTGGCGAGAGCCGAACCACCTGTGACGCGCCCGCTTGGCCTCGACGAAATGGCGGCGGGCCTCAGTGTCTTTGATTTTCAATGATCGCGTTGGTCGTCGTTATCGGCGCGGGCGTAATGGCAAATGAAGCACGTTAAAATCTATGGTTTATATGGGTAATTGTTGCGCCGATCCCTCTATAAATAGTATTTGATTCCTCGCGTGGTGCGCTCGCCCTCTCTAGGTTCCGCGCAGACAAGGAGCCTGACATTCATGAATTTTGCCAAGCGAACATCTGCTGCCATTTTTGCCGCTGCTCTTTCCTGCGGCGCGCTTTTTACCACGATCGCCCACGCTGATGCGACGCTCGATCGCATCAAGGGGCGCGGCGCGCTGACGGTCGGCGTCATCCTGTCAGGTGCGCCTTTCGGCTATATCGATCCGGCAAGCCAGGAGCAGAAGGGGTATAACCTCGACATCGCCAAGGCGCTCGCCGACAAGCTCGGCGTCAAGCTGGAAACGGTGACGGTGACGCCGCCGAACCGGGTGCAGTTTCTGCAGCAGGGCAAGGTCGACATCCTGATTGCCAACATGCAGTACACGGAAGAGCGCGCCAAGATCCTTGATTACGTGCCGACGCCCTATGACCGAAGCGGCGGCGCCGCCGTCGGCCGCAAGGACAGCGGTTTGAAGGACTGGAGCGACCTGAAGGGCAAGCCGGTCTGTGTTTCTCAGGGCTCGAACTACACCCAGCCGCTGATCGAACAATACGGCGCCGAAGTGAAGGCGCTGCCGAGCCAGCCGGAATCGCTTCTGGCGCTGCAGGGCGGCAATTGCGTTGCGGCCGTGCATGTCGGTGCGACGGTCGGCCTGCTTCTTCAGGATCGTCCGGAAGACTGGAAGGACTACAAGATCCTGTTCCCCACTGAGCTCGTTCCGTCGGATTCGGTGATCTGGCTGCGCAAGGGCGAAGGCGATACGAGCGCTGCGCTCGACAAGGCAATCCTTGAGCTGCATGCCAACGGCAAGCTTCTCGACTATGCCAAGGCGAACCGCCTGCTCAACACGACCTTCCTGGAAGAAGAACACAAGAAGCTCGAGGCCAAGTGACCTTGTCGGTCGCTTGAGGAGCGGATTGCATGGGGAATTCGATTCTTCAGACCTTCATCGGCTGGACTGGCAAGATTGGGCTCCACTACGAGTTCCTGTCCAGCGGCTATGAATCGCAGATCTGGCGTGGTGGTTTCATCACCACGCTTTATCTGATTGTGCTGCTCATTCCGATCAGCCTGCTTTTTGGCCTGATTTTTGCCGCCATGCTGACGTCCGGCCGCAAGGCCTTGTCCGCGCCGGTCAGAGCTTTCATCGAAGTCACCCGCAATACGCCGACGCTGGTGCAGCTGATGTTCAGCTTTCTCGTGCTGAACACGCTCGTTTCCAATGGGCTCGGCGGTGCGCAGCATAATCCTTTGACGCCGTTCTTCTGGGTGGTCGCGGTCGTTGGGCTGCATGTGGCAGCGCTCCATGCCGATGCGCTTCGCGCCGGCATCGAGGCCGTGCCGGAGCAGACGGTAGAGGCGGCCCGCGCGATCGGCTTCACCCGGTTACAGATCCTGCGCTTCGTGGCCATACCGCTTGCCGTCAGGGCCTCGCTGCCGGCGATCGTCAACAACATGATCAATCTGGTGAAGCTGACCACCGTCGGCAATGCGATCGCGGTAAGCGAGATCACCTATGCCTCGATCATGGTCTGGACCCAGCGCGATAATGTCGTCGAGCTGATGATCGTCATTCTGCTGTTCTTCAGCGCCATCAACCTTGCCGTGGCCAGGATCGGGCGCTGGGTCGAGAAGCGGCTCGCTGTGCCGGGCTTCGGGGTCGGCACATGAGCGTCGCAAAACTCTCCTCTGCTCCTTCGAGAAACTGGTTGGTCTGGGCGTTTGGCGCTCTGGTCGTGGCGGCTGTCGTTTGGCTGCTTGCCGATCTCTCGCTGCTGCATGTGCTGATCGAATGGCTGCCCTACCTCGGCAGCGGCTTCCTGATGAATATCCTCATCAGCCTACTCGCTATGGCGGGTGGGACCTTATTGGGCGTGGCGCTCGGCATTCTCGAGCTGACGCCGCTGAAGATCGTCCGCTATCCGGTCGTTCTCTATGTGCAGGTCTTCCGCAACGCGCCGCACTTGGTGCTGATCTTTGCCACGACCTATATCTTTCCTTTCGAAATCGTCGTATTCGGCCACTATCTGCCCTTTCCCGACTGGCTAAAGGCGGTGATCGGACTTGCCATTCCGGCCAGCGCCTATGTCGCCGAGATCACGCGCGGGGCCATCCAATCGATCCCGACGACGCAATGGGAAGCGTCAAAGGGGCTCGGCTTTTCCCGGCTGCAGGCGCTGCGCTGGATCATCCTGCCGCAATGCGCCCGCCGCTCGCTGCCACCCTGGATGAACCTCTTTGCCTCGATCACGATGGCGAGCGCGCTCGCCTCGCTGGTCGGCGTGCATGAGTTGCTGCATGCCGCGACAGACGCCAGTACTGCCGTGCGCCGGTTGGATTTTACCGTACTCGCCTATTTAGTAGTGATGACGGCTTTCTTTGCCCTCTGCTATCCCATTTCCAGCCTGACGCGCCGCCTCGAGCGTCGCCTCAAAGCATAAGGAGCCGGCATGAGCCAAGCTCAGACCAATCCGATCGTCGAACTGGCCAACGTGCATCTCGCCTTTGGATCCACCGAGGTCCTGAAAGGCATCGACCTGACGGTCGCCCGGGGACAGACTGTTTCGATCATCGGTCCGTCCGGATCCGGCAAATCGACGATCCTGCGCTGCATCAACGCGCTGGTTGCGCCACAGACCGGACACATTACGGTCAACGGCATGCGCGTCGATCAGATGCGCAACGAGGCCGAGCGCATCAAGCTGCGGCAGAAGATCGGGATCGTCTTCCAGCAGTACAATCTCTTCCCGCATCTGTCCGTGCTCGACAACATCACGATCGCGCCGATCCGCATCCTCGGCGTCGATCGGGCAGAGGCCGAACGTCACGCCAGGGATCTTCTGGCGCGCGTGCGCCTATCCGAAAAGGCGCAGATGTTTCCGGGGCAGCTTTCCGGCGGGCAGCAGCAGCGCGTGGCGATCGCGCGGGCTCTTGCGATGCGGCCGGATCTCGTCCTGTTCGACGAGGTAACCTCCGCGCTCGATCCTGAAACCGTCGGTGAGGTGCTTGCCGTCATTCGCGATCTCGTCAAGGAGGGCATGACCAGCATCCTCGTCACGCATGAAATGCGCTTTGCCGAAGAGATCAGTGATGTCGTTGTTTTCACCGAGAACGGCCTGATCGTTGATCAGGGGTCTCCGGAGGATATCTTCCAGAAGTCCACGAATGCGCGTATCCGCCGTTTCGTCAACGGACTTGCCGGCGGGCGTGCCTCGCTGGAAGACGGCGAAGGCATCTGAAGGGATCGATGATGGAAAAGACCTTTCCGCTGACCACAGCTTTCGCCGAGGCCATCGTATCAGCCGAACCGCTGAGCGATGGAGCCGCCGTTGCGGCGGCACGCAAGGCGATCGTCGATTGGCTGGCCTGCGCTTTCGGCGGCGCATCCGATCGCACGACGCGCATCCTGCTGGAGCAGCTGCCGGCGGGTGCGGGCGAGGCCGTCATTATCGGGCAGGGGCGTCGCACCGATGCGCTGACGGCGGCGTTGATCAATGCCCATGCCGGCCATGTGCTCGATTATGATGATGTGCATGCCAGCGTCCGAGGTCATCCGACGACGGTCATCGTGCCTGTGCTGCTTGCGCTGGCATCGGAAGAGCGCCTGTCGGCCGACCGATTGATCGCCGGCTATATCGTTGGTCTGGAAGCCATGGCGCGCCTCGGCCTCTCGCTCGGGATGCGCCATTACGAGAACGGTTTCCACGCGACCGCGACGCTCGGCACCATCGGCGCTGCGGCGGCCGTTGCCCACGTACTTGGCTACTCGGTCGCCGAGACTGCCACCGCACTGGGACTTGCCGCCACCCATTCGAGCGGCCTGCGCCTGCAGTTCGGCCATGATGCCAAGCCCTATCACGCCGGCATGGCGGCTCGCTCGGGCCTGCTGTCGGCCAGGTTTGCCAAGGCCGGCTTTGGCGGCGCCAGGGATTTCCTCGACAATCCGATCGGCTTCTTTTCGGCCTTCGCGTTTGGCGAAGAGCGGCCGCGGATGGCGGTGGAGGGATGGGGTTCGCCATGGCAGATCGTCGCTCCGGGTCTGACGCTCAAGGCGTTCCCATGCTGCACCGCAAGCCATCCCGTCGGCATGATCGGTCTTCAGCTTCATGGGGAAAAACTGGATGCCGGATTGATCGACGAAGTCGTCCTCACCTTTCCGCCGGGCGGTGATGCGGCGCTGGTCGTCACAACCCCTACCACTGGCATCGATGCCCGCTTCAGCGCCGAATACGTCTTTGCCACGGCATTGGTTGATGGTGCGCTGAAGATCAGCCATTTCGGTGAGACGCCGGTGCGCGACGACCTGATTGCGATCGCGCGGCGTGTTCGCCGCCGGCACGATGAGGCGGCCCCGCGCATGTCGAGCGATCCGAAGACACGTTTCGTGATTGCCGAGATCAAGCTCAAGGACGGAAGCCGTCTGGTCCGCGAGTTCAAGGGCTTGCCGGGCTTGAGCGATGCGACCGAGAAATTCCGCGATGCGACCGATAACCATCCGTCCGTATCGGCTATTCCCGATCTTGTGAGGACGATGCGCAGCGAGGACGATCTTCATCGCCTTATCGCGCTTTTGGCCCACAGTCTGAACTGATCTTCTTCCAAGAAACGCAAGGCATGTATCCATGAGCACGACACGCAAGATCCATCTCGGCCTTTTCCTGCAAGGTGCTGGCCATCACGTGTCCGGCTGGCGCCACCCGGAGGCGGAAGCCGGCAGCGAGAACTTCGATCTCCTGCGCCGGGTCGCGCAGATTGCCGAGGCTGCCAAGTTCGACATGCTGTTCCTGGCCGACGGCCTGACGAGCGGCCTCGATGCCCATCCGTCGATGATCGCCCGTTTCGAGCCGCTGACCCTGCTTGCCTCGCTCGCCATGGTCACTGACAAGATCGGCCTTGCGGCGACCGCGTCGACCACCTACGGCGAACCCTACCATCTGGCTCGCGCCTTTGCCTCGATCGATCATCTGAGCCATGGTCGCGCCGCCTGGAATATCGTGACGACGTCCTATGCGCGCACGGCCGCCAATTTCTCCAAGAGCCACCCGGAGCATGACGAGCGCTATGCGGTGGCCGAAGAGTTCGTCGACGTCGTGCGTGGCCTCTGGGACAGCTGGGCAGACGATGCCTTTCCGAAGGACAAGGAAAGCGGCGTCTATGCCGACCCCGCCAAGGTGCGCATGCTCGATCACGCCGGCAAATATTATTCGGTCAAGGGTCCTCTCAACATCCCGCGCTCGCCGCAGGGCCATCCGATCCTGATCCAGGCCGGATCCTCGGGTCCAGGCCAGGATCTTGCCGCCCGCACTGCCGATATCGTCTTCACCGCCCAGCAGAGCCTCGACGAGGCGCAGGCCTTCTACAAGAGCCTGAAGAGCAGGGTGGTCGGCTTTGGGCGCAGCCCCGATGACGTCGCCGTCATGCCGGGCTTCCTGCCTGTCATCGGCAGGACCGTTGCCGAAGCGCGTGAAAAGCTCGACGTGCTAAACCGCTGGACTGACATCAAGAGCGCCATGCCGCTGCTGGAAGAACGGATTGGCCATAGTCTGGCCGAGTATGATCTTGATGGCCCGCTGCCCGACCTGCCGATCTCGGATCAGCTGCGCAGCCGCGCCGAGCTTTTGACCGAGCTTGCCCGCCGCGAAAAGCTGACGATCCGCGAACTGGCGCTGCGCGTTGCGGCCGGCCGCGGCCATCACATCGTGCTCGGCACGGCCGAAGAGATCGCTGACCGCATGCAGCTATGGTTCGAAAGCGGCGCTGCGGACGGTTTCAACGTCATGCCGCCATTCTTCCCGGCCGGCCTTGAGGATTTCACGCGCGAGGTTGTGCCGATCCTGCAGGACAGAGGCCTCTTCCGCCGCGAATACGAAGGTACGACGCTACGCGATCATCTCGGTCTCACACGGCCTGCTTGGGCGTGACGGTCGCCGAGGCATAAAGCCTCGGCTCCAGGTTACATCGACAAATCAGGCATAGAGGCCAAACTGCGCGTTATGCAGTCGGGCATAGGCGCCGCGACGGGCCAGTAGCTCATCATGCGAGCCCTGCTCGATAATCCCATTGTCGCCCATGACGATGATGCGGTCCGCATTGCGGATGGTCGACAGCCGGTGCGCGACGACCAGCGTCGTGCGGCCTTTCGCCAGCTCCAAAAGCGCCTGCTGGATCGCATATTCCGTCGCCGTATCCAGCGCCGAGGTCGCCTCATCGAGGATCAGGATGGGCGGATCCTTGAGGAATATGCGGGCAATCGCCAGGCGCTGCTTCTGTCCGCCCGAAAGTTTGACGCCGCGCTCGCCCGTCGGCGTATCGAGCCCAGCGGGCAAGGACCGGACGAACTCGTCGAGCGAAGCGCGCTGCAACGCCTTCATGATGTCCTCGTCTGTCGCGCCGAGCCTTCCATAGGCAATATTCTCGCGAATGGTCGAGCCGAACAGGAAGACGTCCTGCTGCACGATGCCGATCTGGCTGCGCAGCGAGGCCTGGGTCATGTCGCGGATATCGACGCCATCGATGGTGATGCTGCCAGCCGTCACGTCGTAAAAGCGTGGCAGCAGCGAGCAGATGGTCGTCTTGCCAGTGCCGGAGGCGCCGACGAATGCCACGGTCTCGCCAGCCGCGATCGTCAGATTGAGATCCTTGAAGATCGTGGTCTGATCGGAATAGCCGAAGGCGACGCTGCTATAGGCGATATCGCCCTTCAGATGGTCAACCGCAATCGCATTTGGTCTGTCGGCAAGGTCCGGTTCCGTGTCGATCAAGGAGAGGAAGCGTTTGAAGCCGGCAATGCCTTTGGGATAGGTCTCGATAACAGACGTGATCTTGTCGATCGGGCGGAAGAAGACGTTGATCAGCAACAGGAAACTGACGAAGCCGCCATAGCTCAGCTCTCCCGATATGACAAACCAGGTTCCTGCCATCATGACGACGAGCTGCACCAGGCGCGTGCTGAAATAGCTGAGCGCAATGCTCGCCGTCATATAGGCATAGCCATCGAGCTTGGTCGCCTTGTAATCCTCGTTGTCGCTGGCAAACAGCTGGCTTTCGTATCTCTCATTGGCGAAAGCCTTGACCACGCGGATGCCGCCTACGGTTTCCTGCATCCGCGTATTGAAGTTGCCGACCTTGCCGAACAGGCTGCGCGAATTCACGGTCATCTTGGAGCCGTAGCGGCTGACCAGCCAGGTCATGAACGGCACGATGGTCGTCGTCAGCAGCGCGAGCTTCCAGTGCACGCTGAACATCAGCAGGAAGGCGCCGACGAAGGTCATGATCGCGATGAACAGGTCCTCGGGGCCGTGATGGGCGATTTCGCCAACTTCCTCGAGATCCTTGGTGACGTGGGTGATCAGGTGACCGGTGCGGTTGTTGTCGAAATAGCGGAAGGAGAGCTTCTGGATATGGTCGAAGGCTTGGCGGCGCATATCGGACTCGATCGAAATGCCGAGCGCATGGCCCCAATAATTGACCACTGCCGAGAGGCCGGTGTTCATCGCGTAGACGACAAGCAGCAGCGCGGCGGTGCCGAAGATCAGGCCCCAGTCACGGCTTGGCAGCAGCTGATCGATGAAAAGCTTGACCGCCAAAGGAAAGCCGAGTTCCAGCAGGCCGGCAAGCACGGCGCAGCCGAAGTCGAGGAAAAACAGCTTTCTATAGCGCGCATAATAGGAAAAGAAGCGACGAAGCATGAATGCCCTCCATGGGCACTGAGGAGGATATGAAAGGACAAGAAGGGACTGAACAGCAGCCCGAATTCGGCGTCGCCGTTCAGCGCTAGTGGGTGCTGAAATTTCTCATCTGGCGATCCTCCTGCTTGAGTCGCAGGATTTATATAATCCACGCGTGCATCGGTGTCACTCCATAAACAAGGGGTGGCGGAGCTCTATCTCAAGAAGTGAGCGTTGCGATCTACTAGAGGCTTGATGCCTCATGTGAGCCCAAGCGCGCGATGACATCAGTGCGGGTCGGCGCCCCTGATCGCCCTCCAAATGCCTCGCATTTGATAGCCGCAGCTATGGAAGAAAGCTGGATGGCCTCCGCGGGCGTTTTCCCCTCGGCGATGGCAAGAGCGAAGGCGCCGTGGAAGATGTCGCCGGCGGCCAGCGTGTCGACCGCCCTTATGGGAATTGTCGGGCTGTGTCTGACGTCATTGCTGTGATCGTCGCACCAGAAGCTGCCGGCCGCACCCGCCGTGACGCAGATGAAGGAATGGCCGAACCTTCGCTTCAACAGACGCACCATCTCAGCGAAATCTTCGATTCCGGTGAGGCGTTGTGCTGCGGGTTCGGAAAAGACGATGTGAGTGGCTTCAGGCGCCAACCGCTCGATGATGCCATCCGGCGCGACATCGCCGTCGAGGATGGCTGGCTTACCCATGCTTCTTGCCGCTTTCAAAACCCTCAGCGCCAATGCCGGCCAGCGGACATCGACGAGGACGGCATCGACGTCGGCCAAATCTTCCGGCGTGAAGGCTTTCGTCATGTGGTGCAGTTTCGGATCGTAGAAAGGGACGATCAGCCTTTCCCCGTCGTCATCGATCAGAATTGTCGAGACAGCGGAGCGGGTGCCTTCGACGCACAGCATGCCTCCGGTGACAATCCCGGCACTCGCGAGTTCGCGAATGATCCGTTCGCCGGTCTCGTCATTGCCGACGGCTCCCCATAGGCTCGCTTTGCCGCCGAGGCGTGCGACTGCATAAGCAGCACTCGAGGCCATGCCCTCGGCAATCTGCAGCATATCATACGGCAGCACCTTACCCTGGCCGGTTGGAAGCGTGTGGACGCGAAAGAGGGTGTCGAGAACCGCGGCGCCGACACAGAGGACATGCTTCGGGGCGCCCGCCGGCGGATCGAAAACAGATGAGGACGTCAAGGCCGCTTCCCGCTCCCTATGTCTGCGGATGCCAGGAACGGAATGCTGTCAAAAGGAAGGTAGGTCATTTGACGGCACCGGCGGTCAGGCCCGCGATGATCTGCCGTTGTGCGAACATTGTGAGGACAAGGACCGGCAGCGTCACGATCAAGGCGGCGGCCGCAAGCGGTCCCCAGCTCACCTGTTCGAAGGAGAGCATGTTGTAGACGGCGACAGGCAGCGTCCGGGTTTCGCGGCTGGCAAGCACGATGCCGAAGACGAAGTTGTTCCAGGAGAAGATGACCGAGAGGATGAAGGCAACGACGATGCCGGGCCGCGCGATCGGCAAGGCGATGAGGCGAAAGACCTGCCAGGGGGTGGCGCCATCGATGCTTGCGGCCTCCTCCAATTCCATCGGGGTGGTCTCGAAATAGCCGATCATGATCCAGACGACGATCGGTACGGTGACGACGAGATGGATGATGATTTGCGGCCAGAGCGTTCCCAACAGATTGAGCCATTGGAATAGCAGAAACAGCGGAATGAGGAAGGAAAGGCCCGGCGTCATGCGGGCGATCATGATGACGATCGCGGATTTTTCCGCCTTCAGCCGCGCGATGCCATAGCCTGCCGGCACGCCGATGATGAGCGCGAGCAGGGTGGCCGCACCCGTCACCAATACCGAGTTCCAGAAGTAGAGGAAGAAGTTGTTTTCCTGGAATACCTGGACGTAGTTCGACCAGGCGAAGCGATCCGGGATGAGGATCGGCGGATAGGCGCCGTTGTCGATCTCGTATTTCAGCGACAGCGAGATCATCCAGAGGAAGAACAGGACGACCGGCGAAACCATGACCAGGGCCACGAAGAGTAGGCCGATGCGGTTGAGTGTCGAGCGTTTCATGTCAATGCCCCTCCGCGTCGGTCCATTTTGTGCGCTGGCGCATCATCAGAAGCATGAAGGAGAGCGCGACGATGACGATGAAGAACACCACCGCCATGGCCGAGCCGTAGCCGATGTCGTAATAGGCAAAGGCGGTGTTGTAGAGATAGATGTTGATGGTCTCGGACGCCGTTCCCGGGCCGCCTTGCGTCATTGCATAGATGATGTCGAAGCTCTTGATCGCATCGATGCCGCGGATGATGACGGCGATCATCAGGAAGGGTGATATCATCGGCAGCGTCAGATAGCGGAACTTCTGCCAGGCGTTGGCGCCGTCGATCTCGGCGCTCTCATAGGGTTCGCGCGGCACGGAGGCGAGACCCCCGAGCACGATCAGCATGACCAGCGGCGTCCATTGCCAGACCTCGACCAGAACGAGCGAAGGAATGACGCTCACCTGATTGTAGATCCATTCCTGCGGCCCAATGCCCACAAGCGACAGCAGGTAGTTGAGCACGCCGAGCTGCGGATGAAACATCATCGTCCAGACCAGCGCCACGGCGACCGGCGTCGCCATCATCGGCATGACGAAGACGCCGCGCAGGAAGCCGCGCAGCGGAAAATTCGTATCGAAGATCAGGGCCGCCAGCGTTCCGAATATCAGCGGAGCGACGACGGAGAGTACGGTATAGAGGACCGTGTGCCAGAGCGATTCCCAAAAGCGCAGATCGGTCGCCAGCCGGACGTAGTTGTCCCAGCCGATGAAGCTCTGCGATTGGCCGAGCGTCCACTTGTTCACGCTCATCCACAGGGTGAAGACCCAGGGGAAGACGATGACGGCGGCGATCACGATCAGTGCGGGAATGACGAAGGGCCAATAATTTGGAACAAGCCTTTTCGGCTTGCTCCTCTTCTCAGCCTTCGTCGCCCTCGTATCTTCGATGCTCACGGAGGCCATTATCCCTCGCTTCGTGCCAGTACCGGCTCGAATTGCGCCGTTGCCGTTTTCAGTTCGCTTGCCGGGTCGGCGCCGCCGATCATGTTGGTCAGCGCCACGCCATAGATGTCGCGAAATTCCGTGACCGGAATGATGACGGGCAGGGCGAGCTGCGAGACCTTGGCGGAGCCGGCGACAGCGTCCAGCCATGGGCCAGGCATCTTGACGCCCTCGCGGACCTTCTGATCCTCCAGAATGGACTGGCGGAACGGAACGCCGGCGCCGGCCTGCAGCAGGCGTGCGCCCATGTCATGGGAGATCGCCCATTGGCAGAAGAGATAGGCGGCTTCCTTTTTCTGGCTGGCGGCGGTCACGCCGATACCGTCGCCGGTGGTTGCCGCAGCCTGCGCGCTCGGTCCCTTCGGCATGACGCCGTAGCCGACCTGGCCGACCACGCGGGACTTTTCCGGATTTTCGATCGGCGGCGCGAAGCCGACGCCATCGAGCCACATGCCGATCTTGCCCTGCAGGAAGGCCGACTGTGCCTCGGCCCAGTTGAAGCCGGAAACGCCGGGAGGAGCCGATTTCGTCATCAGGCGCTGATAGAGCGTCGCAGCGTCCACTGCTCCCTGCGATGTCGTCTGCAACTTGCCGTCGGCCGAGAGCGGCGTTGCGCCATAGCCGAGCATGAAGGTCGTCCAGACCGGCGCATTGGCATTCTTCAGGCCGCGGGCGACGAAACCGTAGGTATTGGTCGACTTATCGGTCAGCGCCTCCGCGGCTTTCGCCATGTCCTCGAAGGTTTCGGGATAGGCAAGGCCCTTCTTTTCGAACAGGGTCTTGTTCCAGTAGACGATCCAGTAGTCCACCGAGAAGGGCAAGGAGCGCATGACGCCGGCGGGGTCCTTGGCGAATTTCAGGCCGGCCTCGGCAAAATCGCTTTCCGTGAGCGACGGATCGGTCAGCGACGGGTCCTTCAGGAAGCCGCTGATATCGGCAAGCCAGCCGCCTTTTTCGAACTGCCGTTTCTGGACGTGATAGCTCAGATGGACGACGTCGAAGCTTGGCTTGCCGGTGCTGAGTTCGATCGTCGTCTTCTGGCGCTGCTGCTGCTCAGGCGTCGCCTCGGCGTTGACCTTGATCCCCGTCAGCGCTTCGAACTCGCTCAGATATTTGAGGATCGTGTCGCTGCGCGGGCTTTTGATCAGGTTGACTTCGAGCGTCGTGCCGGAAAAGCGCTTCCAGTCGACGGCCGCCGATGCGGAGCGCACGCCCAGAAGGCTTGCCGCTCCAAGGGCAGCCGTGCCGGCCATGAAGCCGCGACGCGTCGGATTGAAAAATGATGATGACATCCTGTTCCTCCTCCTTTGGCCGAAAATCTCCTCATTTGCGGCCTTGTTTATTCAAATCTTCAATGCGCGGTCCCGTGCTCCGTTGATGTGGGAAGCGAGAGCGGCAACCGCCTCCTCGGCCGAGCGTCGCTGGATCGCTTCGAGCACTTTCAGATGTTCGTGCATCACGGGGCCCACATGTCCGTTGATGCGGAACCTGTCCTGGCTGATCAGGCGCATCTTGATGGAATTGACCCGGTAGGCGTTCGAAATGATGGTATTGCCGAGTGCGTCGATGAAGGCGTCGTGCATGCCCCAATCGACCGACTGCGCATGCAATTCGAGCTCCGGCGACGCGTCGCCGGCCCGGATGGCGTCGGCGATGTCGCGATGTTCCTTCATAAGCTTGGCAATCGTCTCGTCCGAAGCCGAATAGGTGAAAAGTGCGACCGCTTCCTTCTCCAGGAAGATGCGAAGCTGGAAGGCCTCGCGGATGAGGTCGAGATCGATGTGGGCGATCTGCAGCCCGCGCTGTGGAACCGTCTTGATCAACCCTTCCGCCTCCAGTCGGGGGATCAGCTCGCGGATCGCTCCGAGCGTCAGTCCCGTCAGCTCGACGAGCCGTCGCTGCGAGATGAACTGGCCCGGCCGAACGTCGCGCGCCAGCAGATGGCGCGTGAAGCTCTCATAGGCCTTCTCTCTCAACGTCGGCTGTTCGCCAGTTCCATCCATCGGCGGCTCCGGGCAGTTCGGCTAGGCGGCCTTAGCGCGAAACAAGGCGCCGAAGACAGCAAAGAGCTTGTCACAATCGTCCTTGCTCATTGGCACAAGGGGCGGGCGCACGGCAAGCCAGCTTTCGTCACCCGTCATGCGGGCGAGGATCGCCTTGATGGACGGGATGACGGGATAGTGCAGCAACTCCCCAACGAAACGTTCGACATTGGCATCATCGATACCCTTTTCCGCCATGGCCTGCACTTCGCGGGGAAGCAGGTTCGCCATGCCGGAGATGGCGCCCTGTCCGCCGAGACGTACCCCGCGGGCTAGATGCCGCTCATCGCCAATGAGAATAATGAGAGCGCCATGGGTCTTCAGCAGTGTTTCGGTATAGGGCCAGTCGCCGGAGGAATCCTTGACGCCGACGACGGTATCCGGAAAGGCGGCGCGCAGACGGCCGACGAGAGAAATGGAGAGCGGCACCATCGTCACGGAAGGAATGTTGTAGACGATCACGTCGCGTGCATGTGTGCCCAGCATGGCGAAGACGGCCGCGAACCACTTGAAAAGCCCATCGTCGCTGACGTTCTTGAAATAGGAGGGGGGTGCCAAAAGAATGTTGCGGACACCATGTGCAAGAGCCTCCCTTGCCTGCGCGGCAGCATCCTCGGCTGCATCGACCAACACACCCATGACGATCTGCGAGGGAGCGATGCCTGCAGCCATCATCGCAGCCAGCACCTGCTGGCGCTCTTGCATGCCGATCGAGGCGCCTTCGCCGGTTGTGCCGAAAAGGGTGACGCTCTTGCAACCATTGGAAAGGCAGTGCCTGGCCTGCGCGATCACGCCCGAAACGGCAATCTCGCCATCGGCGTCAAAGGGCGTTGCCAAGGCGGCCGACAGGCCAAAACTCTCTCTCATCCAATCCTCCCGATCTTGTGAGATCAGGCGTATCACGCTGACATGTTAGTTGTAAAGCAAAGTTTGGTCAGTTGGTCATGGCTGAGTTTCACTTTGTGAATAAGCATGCGAATACCAGCGCCGACTATACGAATTCGGCCAGGGATTTCGGCGATCCGACTTGTGAGCAGCAGGAGGCGCGTCGGAAAGTAAGGTTTCCCACGCCTGCCGCGATGCGGCTAGCGCGCTACTTCTGAACGGGCACGTAGTCGAGCCCGCCGTCGATCCGCGACGGTCTGCCGTCGAGGAAGAGTTCGCCAATGCGTGGCGCCGAGCGGGCGATCACCTTGCCGCCCTTGATGACGGCCAGACGATTGGGCTTCAGGCGCAGCGCCTCCACCGTGTCGACCGCCTGCAGCATCACGAGATCGGCGTTGCAGCCCTTTTCCAGCCCGTAGCCTTCGAGGCCGAGCGTTTTGGCGGAGTTCACAGTCAGCGCGTCGAAGATTTTCTTCTTGTCCTCGATGCCGGCCATCTGGGCCACATGGATCGCCATGTGACCGACTTCCAGCATGTCGCCCGAGCCCATCGAGTACCAGGGATCCATCACGCAATCATGGCCGAAGGAAACGTTGAGGCCGGCGTCCATCAGTTCGCGCACGCGCGTCATGCCGCGGCGCTTCGGATAGGTGTCGTGCCGGCCCTGCAGCATGATGTTGATCAACGGATTGGGGATGACGTTGATCCTCGCTTCCGCCATCAGCGGGATGAGTTTGGAGACATAGTAATTGTCCATCGAATGCATCGAGGTCAGATGCGAGCCGGCGACCCGGCCCTGTAGGCCGAAGCGAATGGTTTCGGCCGCCAGCGTCTCGATGTGGCGTGACATCGGATCGTCGGTTTCGTCGCAATGCATATCGACGGGAAGGCCGCGGTCGGCGGCAATCCTGCAAAGCGCTTCCACCGAGGCCTTGCCTTCGTCCATTGTGCGCTCGAAGTGCGGGATGCCGCCGACGATGTCGACGCCCATGTCGAGGGCGCGCGCCAGCGACGCCACACCGTCCTTGGCGCGATAATAGCCATCCTGCGGGAAGGCGACGAGTTGCAGGTCGATATAGGGCTTCACCTTCTCCTTGACCTCGAGCAGCGCCTCGGCCGTCACCAGCTTCGGGTCGGAGGTATCGACATGGCTGCGGATGAAGAGCAGACCTTGCGTCACGGCAAGGTCGCAATAGCGCAGAGCGCGCTCAACAAGCTCTTCCTTCGTGACGATCGGACGCAACTCTCCCCAGAGGGCGATGCCTTCCAGAAGCGTGCCTGACACATTCATGCGCGGCAGGCCGAGCGACAGGGTCGCGTCCATATGGAAATGCGGATCGATGAAGGGCGGGCTCACCAGCCGATTGGTCGCATCGATCTCGTCCTTCGCCTCGGCGGCAATCGAGGCTTCGATGGTGGCGATCTTGCCATCCTTCACCGCGATATCGAAGCCCTTGCGGCCATCTGGCAGATTGGCTTTGCGAATGATCAGGTCGAACATGAAAAGCTCCTCGGATTATCTTTCGCCGCGGCGGTAGGGCTGCATCAGTGCCTGCGGCACACGGGCGCGCCGGCTCATGACGGCGAGCGCAACGATGGATAGGATATAGGGTGTCATCAAAAAGATCTGGTAAGGCACGCCCTGCACTGCAGTCTGCAAGCGTAGCTGGAAGGCATCGAAGAAGGCGAAAAGCAGCGCTCCGAACAGCGCTCGACCCGGCCGCCACGACGCAAAGACGACGAGCGCGATGCAGATCCAGCCGCGCCCCTGCACCATGGTTGGAAAGAAGCTGTTGAAGGCCGAAAGTGTCAGGAATGCACCGCCCATTCCCATCAAGGCGCTGCCGGCAACAACGGCGCCGTAGCGAACTTTCATCGGGTTGACGCCCTGGGCTTCGGCGGCATGCGGATTTTCGCCTGTCATCCGGATGGCAAGCCCGACCGGCGTGCGAAAGATGATGTAGGCCATTACGAGCGCCAGGAGGATCGCAAGATAAGTCGGCGCGGTCTGCGTGAAAAGGGCAGGGCCGATGAAGGGCAGGGTCGAGAGCCCCGGAATAGCGATCGGCTGGAACGGCGTGATCGTCGGCGGCGTCCCGGCGACCGGCACGATCAGCCGGAAGACATAATAGCTGAAGCTGGAGGCGAAGAGCGTCACACCAAGGCCGGACACATGCTGCGACAGGCCGAGCGTCACCGTCAGCGCCGAATGCAGCAGGCCGAAAATGCCGCCGGCGAGCGCGGCGATCAGAAGTCCGGTCCAGAGATCGGCGCCGTGATAGACCGAGAGCCAGCCGATCATTGCGCCGAAGGTCATGATGCCCTCGATGCCGAGATTGAGGACGCCGGCGCGCTCGCACAGGAGCGCTCCGAGCGTGCCGAAGATCAGCGGCGTGGCTATGCGCAGTACGGCTGCCCAGAGCCCGGCGGAAGCGATGATGTCGACCAGCGTGCTCATCGGCGGATCCTGTATTGCGTGAAGAACAGCGCGATCAGCATGGTCAGCAGCGACAAGGCAACCGTGACGTCAGCGATATAGGTGGGAATGCCGAGGCTGCGGCTCATCCCATCGGCGCCCACGAACATCATCGCCGTGAAGATCGCGGCCAGCACCACGCCGAGCGGATTGAGATTGGCAAGCATGGCGACGACAATACCGGCATAGCCGAAACCCGGCGACAGATCCGTCGTGACATAACCCTTGACGCCCAGCACCTCGATCGCGCCGGCAAGGCCCGCGAGGCCGCCCGAAAGGCAGGCGACCTTGACCAGCGTCGATCCAAGCCGGACGCCGGCAAAGACGGCACCCGACGGATTGAGGCCGGCGGCACGAGACTGCATGCCGAAGACGGTGCGTGACTGGATGAAATAGACGAGTGCTGCAAGCGCGATGGCGATCGCAAAACCGATATGCAGGCGGGAGCGGGCGATCAGTTTCGGCAGCATGGCATGATCGACGACGGCCTGGGATTGCGGCCAGCCGAAAGCGGTCGGATCCTTCAGCACGCCATCGATCAGCATGGACACGAAAAGCACGGCGATGAAATTGAGAATGAGGCTGGTAACGACCTCATCGACGGAAAAGCGAAGTCTCAGCCACAGGGGAATGAGGATCAATACCATGCCGGCAATGGCGCCGATGACCAGAAGCAGCGGAATCAGGATCGGAGCCGGCAGGCTGGCGAGCAGTTTCGAGCCAAAGGCTGCGACCGCGATCGCGCCGAAATAGAACTGTCCCTCGGCGCCGATATTCCAAAGGCGGGCGCGAAAGGCGACTGCGGCCGCCAGCCCCGTCAGGATCAGCGGCGTCGCGCGTGTCAACGTCTCGGTCGCGGAAAGCCGCGAGCCGAAGGCACCCATCAGGATGCGCCAATAGGCTTCGAGAACGGGCGCGCCGGCAATGGCGATGAGTATCCCCGCCAGCGCCAGAGCCGCGACGATCGCCAGCAACGGCGCGAGGACCATCATGTAAAGAGGGCGATGTTCGCGCCGTTCAAACCGCATGGCCGGCCTCGCTCCCGCTTTTCCATTCTCCGGCCATCATCAACCCCAACGCGCGCGCATTCGCCTCGTCCGCATCGATGGGCGCTGAGAGCTTGCCGCCGACGATCGCCTGAATGCGGTCGGCCAGGGCAATGACTTCATCCAGGTCCTCAGAAATCAGAAGCACGGCCGTGCCCTGCCGGCGCGCCTCCAATATGCGGCCGTGAACGGCCGCCACCGCCCCTTCGTCCAGGCCGCGTGCCGGCTGGGCGGCGACAAGGACGCGCGGCCGTTCATGTAGATTGCGGCCGAGGATCAGCTTCTGCATGTTGCCGCCGGACAGAAGCCGGGTGCGGCTCGCCGGGTTGCCGCCGCGCACATCGAATGTATCGATGATCTCCTGCGCAAAGGCCATGCCGGCCCTGCGGTCGACCAGCCCGTGCTTCGAGAAAGATGGCAGGCGCTCCAGCACGGCATTTTCCCAGATCGCCATTTCGCCGATCGCGCCGTCCCGGTTTCGGTCTTCGGGAATACGCCCGATGCCGGCGCCAATGATCTCGGCCACATCTGGATTATCGATGGGCTCGCCAAAGAGCAGAAGCTCGCCTGCTGTGCGGGCCAGCGTGCCGGACAAGATTTGTCCCAGCGCCGCCTGGCCATTGCCGGATACGCCGATAATGCCGAGAATCTCGCCGGCGCGCAGGCGGAAACTGATCTTCTTCAATCGCTCGACATCGCCGATCTTCACGGTGATATCGCGCGCCTCCAGCGCAATTTCGCCCGGCGTGCTCGCTTCGCGGGTTGGCCGAGTGACCCGGTGGCCGACCATGAGTTCCGCAAGCTCCGCCTTGTTGGTCTCGGTCGCCCGTCGTTCGGCCTCAACCTTGCCGCCACGCAGGACGACGATACGATCGGCTGTCGCCATGACTTCATCGAGCTTATGCGAGATGAAGATCAATGACAGGCCCTGTGCTGCCATCTCCTTCAGCGTTGCGAACAGCCGTTCCGCTTCGATTTGTGTGAGCACTGCCGTCGGTTCGTCGAGGATCAGGATACGCGCATCGTTATAGAGCGCCTTCAGGATTTCCACTCGCTGTTGCTCGCCGACCGAGAGGTCACCGAGGCGTGCGTCCGGATCGACCTTCAGGCCGAAGCGCTCGGCAATCGCCATCAGTTTCTTGCGCGCGGCTCCGGTCTGCGATCGCAGGGACCAGAGCGTCTCCGTGCCGGTCATGACGTTTTCGAGCACGGTCAGATTGGGTGCGAGTGAAAAATGCTGGTGCACCATGCCGACCCCGGCGCGAATTGCGGCGCGAGGCTTGCCGCGCGGCAGCTCGGCGCCATCGACAAGGATGCGCCCGGAGTCCGGCACATAATGGCCGAAGAGAATGCTCATCAGTGTCGTCTTGCCGGCACCGTTCTCCCCGAGCAGGGCGACAATTTCGCCTTTGGCGAGCGTCAGCGAGATATTGTCATTGGCAACGGTATTGCCGAACCGTTTGCTGACACCTTCGATCGTCAGAACAGGCGTGTTCATGCGGCCAGCCCCGCGATCGGATGGCGGTGTTGCCAGCGCCCATCGGCTTCAAGCTGAGCCGCAAGCGAGAGAAGCAGCGCGTCTTCGCCCATCGGCGCCACGAGCTGGATCGGCAATGGCAGGCCATTGGCATCGGCGCCGAAGGGAAGCGTAATGGCCGGAAAGCCGGAGACGTTGGCAAGCGACGCAAGCGGCGCGAAAGCCGTCATCCGCTCGAGATGCAGGTCCGTATCGCCATGATCCGTTGGAAAGGATCCTATCGGTGGAGCTGCCTTAGCCAGCATCGGCATGACGATGACATCGACCTTCTCGAAGAGGTCCCACAATGTGCGGCTTGCTCTTACCGCGCCATTGAGGGCGCTCCAAAGTGCCGTCGCCGGCATGGCGCGTCCGCGCATGATGAAGGCCTGCGTCATTGCCTCTGTCGCCAGAATATCCAGTTTGAGGTCGTCCATCAGGCCAGCGATATTGACGGAAACGATGTGGCCGAAGGCGCGGGCGCCGGCTGCGACCGCTTCGTCGACATCAGCCCAGGCGAGCGGGACAAGCCGGTGCCCCTGCTTTTCGAGGAAGCCGGCGGCCGCTTCGACCGCCTCCAGCCGATCGGCCGCGGTCGGGTAACGCTCGCCGGTATCTGCGAGCAGACCGATGCGAAGGCTCCCCGGCTTGGCGGCAGGCTCCGCGATGTCGGCAAAGGGTCCCTTCGTCATGCCGCGCAGGGCAGCGAAGATTCGGGCTGTATCGCGTACGGAACGGGTGATGGCAAGCTCGCTGGCAATGCCGCCGAGATGATTGCCGAAGGCCGGGCCGGCGGGCATAGCACCCCGGGTCGGCTTCAGGCCAACCAAGCCGCAGCACGCGGCAGGCACGCGGATCGATCCGCCCGCGTCCGTGGCATGGGCAATCGCCACGATGCCGGCGGCAACGGCGGCCGCCGCACCGCCGGAGGAACCGCCTGCGGTGCGGCTCGGATCCAACGGATTTCGGCAGATCGGACCCATGGCCGGCTCGGAGGCGAGCGATAAGCCGAACTCGGGGCTGGTGCTCAGCCCGAACGCGCAGAGGCCAGCCTCGCGAAATCGTCTTGCCAGATCGCTGTCGGCCTCACTGCCTTTACGCTCGAAAAGACGTGAGCCGGCCGTCACCGGCAGCCCTGCAAAGGGGCCACCGAGATCCTTGGCGATGGTCGGCACGCCCGCGAATGATCGCGCCGCAAAACGCTCGGGCCGCTCCAACGCTTCTCCATCCATCACTTGCGCGGCAGCAAGACCCATCCCGGCGTCGAGATAGGCTATGGCACCGAGATCCTCATGGACTGCGCAAGCGGCAAGAGAGGCCTGCATGGCTTCCGTGCAGGTGAGCTTGCCGGATTTGATGGCGTCGGCGAGGTCCGTGGCGTCGGCCGATGACGGGCTGCTCATGACCAGGCCGAATTACTTCGGCTGATCCATCATCTTCGGCACTTCAAAAGTGCCGGCCTTGATGTCGGTGCGGACCTTCTCCATCGCGGCTTCGGCGTCCGCCGGCGCGACACCCTTGACGTAGACGATATCGCTGCCGCCTTCCTTCATAAGGCCATAGGCCGTGTAGCTGCGGCCGACCGGCTTGCCGGCGGCGGCATCGGCGATGGCGGCATTGAGAATGGGACGGAAGTACCACATGGCGTTGGCGAAAACCGTGTCCGGATAGCGCGGCGTGTAGTCGATGAGCGACCCCACGGATTTGATGTGGCGCTCCTTGGCGGCGTCGGCTGTGCCGATGCGCTCGCCGAAGAGAACGTCGGCGCCCGCATCGATCTGCGCAAGGCCTGCCTCGCGCGCCTTGGGTGGATCGAAGAAGGTGCCAATGAAGGAGACCAGATGCTTGCAGTCGGGATTGACCGCCTTGACGCCTGCTGCAAAGGCGTTGATCAGCATGTTGACCTCGGGGATCGGGATCGCGCCGACGGAGCCGACGACGTTGGATTTGGTCATCTTGCCCGCCAGCATGCCGGCGAGATAGGCACCGTCATGGTTCCATGTGCCGAAGACGCCGAAGTTGCTGCCGGCCGCTTCGCCGCTCGATCCAAGCACGAAGGCCGTGTCCGGGTAGTCTGCGGCGACCTGGCGTGCTTCCTTCTCCACCGCATAAGCCTCGCCGATAATCAGCTTGTTGCCCTGCTCGGCATATTCGCGCATGGCGCGAGGATAATCGGTGCCCGAAACGCCTTCGGAAAAGACGTATTCGATAACACCCTCCTTGGCCGCGTCCTGGAGCGCCTTGTGAAGACAGGAATTCCAGGCGTTTTCGACGGGAGAGGCATGAATGCCGGCCACTTTGAGCGGCGCGGCGGCACGAGCGGCCGGCGCAAGCGCGCTTACCCCCAGCGCGATGCCCGAAGCGATGACGGCACGACGTGACAGTATGATTTCATTGGTCATTTTTTTGATCCCCTGCTTTTTGATCATTTGGTAAAAATCATAGGTGGGGGCTAAAAATGTGTCAAGCAATCGGCATGCTTAAATAATATGCGCGCAACCAGCGCCTTCTTGTCACGATCAGTTTCCGACCCTCTGAGACAGCTTATATCCACCCGGCACTGTGGTATCCGATGGGACGGCCGACGCGAGTAAAGTCAGCCAGTTATATGCTCGATCATATGGGCAATGGCGGCACGATAGCGCGCCGCGTCCCCGCCGGCATCCACGGCGAGGGCCGCACGATCAAACGCGGCAGAAAGAATGTCTGCCAATGCATCGACGGGAATGCGCGAGCCGTTCCCCGGGCCGAGCGCGGCTTCAAGGCCATGTTTCAAGGTGAGGGCGGTGGTTTCCTCGTCCAGCTGCTTCATTTCCACAAAGCCAAGCACGGTCGGTCCCTCGATCAGGAGAAGCCTGGTGCGGCCGACAACCCGCATCGCGTCGAGATAAGCGTTGCCGCCGGCAATCAGCGCGTCGAGCGGCGCGAGGCGCTTCGGGGCGGCCCGCTCTATCTCACGAGTCACCGCAAGGGCTTCCTCCCGCACGACGGCGCGAAACAGCGCGCGCTTGTCTTCGAAATGATGATAGAGCGCGCCGCGGGTGATGCCGGCCGCGGTGACGATCTCCGGCGTCGATGTTTCGGCATAGCCCTTTTCCACGAAGAGCGTCCGCGCGGCTGCGATCAGCGCCGCCTTGGTCTTCTCGGTTCTTTCCCGATTGGAGCGATAGTCTTGCATGCATGCAGCCTGTATGTTATTTGCTGAAATACAGGCAGACTGTATGTTATTTTAAGGGAGATGGGAAGCATGAAGGTGACGAGCTATTATCCTGTCATCATGACGGAGCGCGTTGAGGAGACCGCAGCCTTCTACATCGAGCATTTCGGTTTCCAGCAAAATTTCGCCAGCCACTGGTATGTGCATCTGCAGTCAGCGCAGGACAGTGGTATCAACCTTGCCATCCTGGACGGGCGGCACGAGACGATCCCGGCGGAAGGGCGTGGTCGGGTCGCCGGGCTATTGCTTAATTTCGAAGTGGAAGATGTGGACGCTGTTTATGAGCGCACACGCGAAGCCGGCCTGCCGATCCTTCTTGCCATACGCGACGAAGCTTTCGGTCAACGCCATTTCATTACCGCCGATCCGAATGGTGTGCTGATCGACATCATCAAGCCTATACCGCCGAGCGCCGAGTTTGCGGCGCTCTATGCGGATGACGCCTTGCCGAAGGGGGAATAGGGCGGGTAAACCGCAATGTATAAAATCCGTCGAAGCAATTCTATCTTTCGTTAACTAGGTCATTTCACTCAATGTTTTCAGTTTTTGTGCAACAAAGCGAAACAAAGGTAGGTGACCCATGCAAGAGCTTCCAGTTTCGTCAAAGATCATTAAATCCGTCTTCTTCCGCCCCGATGACGGGCGCCTTTTCATTCGCTTCAAGAATGGCGAGGAGCGCCAGTTCACCGGTGTGCCGCAAAAGGCTGTGGCCGCCATGGTGAAGGCACCTTCGCCCGGCCAGCACTATATCGAGCATATCCGCACGCAGTTCGAGCGCGTCGCTTAGGCTTTCCTGCCGGTATGGACGATGGAACCATGATGCGTTCGCCGCTTCATGAGCGTGGTACTCTCGGTGGACTTCTTTCGGATGGCAAAGCATGGGCTGCCGCCTGTTGGCGGCCAATGCTTCCATAGCGCTCTTGCCGACTTTTCGCCGAAACCTGCATTGATAAACGCTGAGTTGCACTATCTACATCCCTCAATATCGTCTTGCAGGGAGGAAGAGACGTGGTTGATGAGAAGCAGCTTATCTCCAAGATTACCTGGAGGCTCATGCCCTTTCTGGGGATCCTCTATCTGATCGCCTACATCGATCGCCAGAATGTCAGCTACGCAAAGCTGGAAATGGTCGGTGACCTTGGGATGAGCGAATATGCCTATGGCCTTGGCGCGTCGCTGTTCTTCATCGGTTATTTCTTGTTCGAAGTCCCGAGCAACCTGCTTCTCGACAGGTACGGTGCCAGCAAATGGTTCGCCCGCATTCTGGTGTCCTGGGGGATCGTCACGGTCGCCTTGGCCTATACGCAGAACGCGACCATGTTTTACATCCTGCGCTTCCTGCTCGGCGCCTGCGAAGCGGGCTTCTTTCCCGGCGTGCTCTATCTGCTGACCCTCTGGTATCCCTCGGCCTATCGCGGCACCATGGTCGGCCTTTTCATGATCTTCAGCGCATTCGCCAATGCGATCGGCGCGCCGCTCGGCGGCGTCCTCCTGGATCTGAATGGGCTCTATGGCCTCGCCGGATGGCAATGGGTTTTCCTCGTCACCGGCATTCCCGCCATCATTGCCGGCATCATCACGTTTTTCTATCTGCCCGATCTGCCTCTGAAGGCTTCGTTTTTGAGCGATGCGGAAAAGACCTGGCTCAAGGACAGGCTCGCGGCGGAAAATTCAGGCATGGAGCAAAACGCTTCCGACGGTTTCCGCGCGCTCATCAATCCCCGCGTGCTGCTGATGGCTCTTTGCTATGTCGGTTTCCCGCTGGCCGCCTATGGGCTAAGCTACTGGCTGCCGACCATCGTCAAGAATTTCGGCGTCAGCAACACGACCAACGGCTTCCTGAACATCATCCCCTGGCTCCTCGTTGCCATTGCGCTCTATGCCGTGCCAGCTGCGGCTGACAAGGCGACCTCGAAGACGCCGTTCATCGTCATTCCTGCTCTCGTCGGCGCCGCGTGCCTGGTTCTCTCAGCTGTTGTCCCCGACCATACATTGCAGTTCACCTTCCTGTGCATTGCAGCAGCCGGCATCTTCGCAGGTCAGCCGGTGTTCTGGAGCCTGCCGTCGCGCTTCCTGCAGGGCGCAGGTGCCGCGGCAGGCCTCGCCGCCATCAACTCCGTCGGCAATCTCGGCGGTTTCGTCGCCCAGAACGTCGTTCCCTGGATCAAGGATTCCACCGGGAGTACCATTGCGCCGATGTTCTTCCTTGCCGCCTGTCTGTTTGCGGCGGCTCTGTTGGTTCTCGTGATCGGGCGCATGGCGCCAAGCACGCCGAAGTCGCACGACCTTGGCAGTCCAGGTGCCGCACGGGTCAAGTAATCGCAGTGGCTGCACTGCTTGTTGACTGAGACGGGCGGCCATAGAGCCGCCCGTCTCGTTTAAGGTGAGCGAATTGTCGTCACTGCATCCGAAGAGCCGCTCTCCGACGAACGGTCAGGCGAAAGCGTAGGAGCCGTCCGGGCGCTTGGGCACGCGCCGCTGCCAGTGAATATAGCCCTCTTCCTCCATCGCCTTCTCGTCCATGTCGACGCCCCAGCCGGGCCTGTCGGGGCGCAGCTCGAGGTAGCCGTCCTTCGGCAGATAGGGATCGACGACATAGCGGGTCTCGCCCTGGCGCTTTTCGATATCGTTGCCGCCATAGACATAGGCTTGCCCCTTCGGCAGTCGGTATTCGAGGATCTTGAAGTTCTGGGCGGCGGCCGAGAAGTGGACGTTGACGGCGGTTGCCAGCGGCCCCATCGGATTGTGCGGGGCGACGCCGACGAAGTGAGCCTCGGCAAGCGTTGCGATGCGCCGCATCTCGCTGATGCCGCCGACGACGCAGATATCGGGCTGGATGAGATCCGCACCCTTCACCTGCAGCAGGCGCAGGAACTCGTTGCGATTATAGAGCGACTCGCCCGTCGCCAACACGCAGTTGAGCCCCTGTTTCAGCTCGCCCCACATTTCGATGTTTTCCGGACGCAGCGGCTCTTCGTAGAAGAGCGGATCGTAAGGGGCCAGCGCATTGCCAAGCTGGCGCGCGGCAACCGGCTCGAAGATCTTCGCATGGGCGTCGAAGGCGATCTCGTAGTCGTCGCGCACCGTTTCGCGAAGCGAGCGGAAGTAGTCGGCCGAAGCCTTGACGACATTGCCCCAGCGATGGGCATGCATGTCGATGCGCCACGGGCTGAGCTTGAAGGCGGTAAAGCCCCATTCGGCGTTCAGGCGGTCGAATTCGTCCCGCGCCGCCGGCGCATCCGGTGCGGTATAGACGCCGGCATAGACCTTGATGCGATCACGCACCGCGCCGCCGAGCAGCTTGTAGACCGGAACGTTGACGGCCTTGGCCGAAAGATCCCACAGGCAATGGTCCAGCGCGGAGATCGCGGCCAAGCCCAGCGCGCCGGGCGGGAACCGGCTTTGCTGGATCAACAGGTTGACGAGATAGTCGATGCGGGTCGGATCCTGACCGGCGATGAAGGCATAGAGATAGTCGAGCAGCGGCGGAAGCGCCTTGTCAGGGCCGTGATTGTAGCATTCGCCCCAGCCCGTCAGCCCATCATCCGTGTCGAGCGCGACGATGACGCGCGGGCGGTCCTTGTCGCGGGTCATGAACACCCGCATGCGATCGATTTTCATCTCTATTTCCTTCTATCGATGCTTATGGATGCGGCGTGGGACGTGCCGCAGGTTTGGAAATCGTCGCCGTGGCGATCCGGTGCCCGACTGATCATCATCACGCCAAGCTTCCATTTTTCAGGACTTCCGGCTCGACATAGCGGAAGCGTCCTGAGCGATCCCGATCGCGCGGATCGGGGCGGGGGATGGCCGATATCAGTGCCTGGGTGTAGGCGTGTTCCGGGGCGTTGCAGACCTTCTCGGCATCGCCGACCTCAACAAGGCGGCCTTTGTACATCACCCCGACGCGGTCGCACATGTAACGGATGACGCCGATATCGTGGCTGATGAAGATATAGGCGAGGCCGAGCTCATCCTGCAGCCGCATCAGCAGATCGAGCACCTGCGAACGGACGGAGACATCGAGCGCCGACGTCGCCTCGTCGGCGACGATGATGCGGGGGTTGAGCGTAATTGCGCGGGCGATACCGATGCGCTGGCGCTGCCCGCCGGAGAAGGCATGCGGATAGCGCTCGCGCGTCTTCGGGTCGAGACCGACCTGCTCCATCAGGTGGCAGACCCGCTCATCGAGCGCCCGGCCGCGGGCAATGCCGTTGACGAGCAGCGGTTCGCCGATGATCTGCGCGACTGTCATGCGCGGATTGAGCGAGCCGAACGGGTCCTGGAAGACCATGCGCAATTCGCGTCGCGCCGCCGCAAGCGCGGATCCCCTGGCCGTTGCCAGATCGATGACTTCGCCATCCGTACGACGATAGAGGATTTCTCCGGCGCTGGGGTCGATGAGGCGCATGATCGAGCGCCCCATCGTCGTCTTGCCGGAACCGCTCTCGCCAACGATCCCGAGCGTTTCGCGCGGCAGAAGCGATATCGAGACGTCGTTCAGGGCGCGGACTTCGCCGAAGGCCATCGATACGTTGCGCAGTTCGAGAATGGGGGCGACGGTCCGGTCGAGCGGTGGCCGCGCCAGCCGGATTTCGGCCTTCTCCTCGAGCTTCAAGACGGAGCCGATCAGCATGCGCGTATAGTCGTCCTTCGGCGCATGGAAAATCTGTTCGACCGGGCCGTACTCCTTGACGAGGCCATTATGCATGACGAGCACATCGTCGGCGATCTGGGCAACGACGCCCATGTCATGGGTGATGAACAGCACGGCCATGCCATAGGCTTTTTGCAGGCGGGCGATCAGGTCGAGGATCTCGGCCTGGGTCGTCACGTCGAGCGCAGTCGTGGGCTCGTCGGCGATCAGAAGCTGCGGCTTGCAGGCGAGCGCCATGGCGATCATCGCGCGCTGGCGCATGCCGCCGGAATATTGGAAGGCATAGCGGTCGATGGCCTTTTCCGGTGCCGGGATTTCCACCTGTTTCAGCAGCGAGATCGCCTCGGCGCGGGCCTCCTTCTTGCTCATTCTCGTATGCAGGCGAAGCGCTTCCATGATCTGGTCGCCGACCGTGTGGACCGGCGAGAGCGAGGCCATCGGCTCCTGGAAGATCATGGCGATGTCGCGCCCGCGGATTGCCCTGATCTCGCGGCCGCGCGGATTGAGCTTGACGAGATCGATGGAGGTGCCGTTCGCGGTATTCAGGATGATCGAGCCGTTGCTGATGCGCCCCGGAGCATCGACGATCTGCAGGATCGAGCGTGCGGTTACCGACTTGCCGGAGCCGCTTTCGCCGACGACGCACAGTGTCTTGCCCGGTTCAATGGCGAAGGAGAGGTTGTCGACTGCGCGAAAGGTGCCTGTTCGCAAAGGGAAGTCGACGGTTAGGTTCCTGACCTGCAGCAGCGGGCGGGTGGTGGCCATGGAAACGATATCGGTCATACCCGCCTCATTTGTTGTAGGGATCGGCCGCGTCGCGCAGGCCATCGCCAAGAAGGTTCAGCGCCATGACGGCGACGACGACGGCGACGCCGGGCAGGAACAGCCATGGCGCCGTGGCAATCGAGCGGATGTTCTGCGCCTCGCGCAGCAACACGCCCCAGGAAATGGTCGGCGGCTGCAGGCCGAGCCCCAGGAAGGAGAGGGATGTTTCGGCGAGGATCATCGCCGGCACGGCAAGCGTGATGGAGGCGATGATATGGCTGGCGAAGCTCGGCAGCATGTGGCGGAAGATGATGCGTCCTTCGCTCGCGCCGTCCAGTCTGGCGGCTGCCACGAATTCCTCGGTGCGCAGCGACAGGAAACGGCCACGCACGACGCGGGCAAGCTGCGCCCAGCCCGTCAGCGACAGGATGATGGTGATCATCATATATTGAAGTGCGGCCGGCCAGCCCTGCGGCAGTGCGGCAGCCATGGCGAGCCAGATCGGGATCGTCGGCAGCGACAGCACGAAGTCGATAAGGCGTTGGATGAAGAAATCGAGCTTTCCGCCGTAATAACCTGAGATGCCGCCGAGAACGATGCCGAGCAACAGCGAGAAAAATACACCGACAAGGCCGATCGACAGCGAAATCTGCGCGCCCTGTATCGTGCGGCTGAAGACGTCACGCCCGAGCCGGTCTGCTCCGAACAGCAGCAGAGGCGTCGATTTGTCGGAGGATGCGAGCAGATGGATGTTTGTCGTAAAGAGGCCCAGCACCGAATAGTCGTAGCCGCGTCCAAACAGGCTGATGGAGACCCGCTTGGTCGTATCCTCCTTGAAGATCGCCGCGAGCGTTTCCGGATCGCGGGTAAGCTTCAGCGGATAGTAATGCAGGCCGAGGGAGAAGCCGTTGTCGGTGTCGATGAAATGCACCCTCTGCGGCGGATGGAAGGTTGCCCGCGCATTCTGCAGAGTGGGATCGTTGATGGCGAAAAACCCTGGCACGAGGGCGACGATGTACATCAGTACTGTGACGATGAGAGCGACCATGGCGAGCCGGTGGCGGCGGAATGCCCACCAGATCAGCTGCCATTGCGATGCCACCGCAGCACGATCAGGGCGGAGGTTTGTGACGGCGATGTCGGCCATGGGCTGCTCCTACTCCAACCGTATGCGGGGATCGACGAGAGCAAGCAGGATGTCGCTGATCAGCGACCCGACCAGCGTCAACGCGCAGATCAACAGCACGAAGGCGCCGGCGAGGTACATGTCCTGTGCCATCAGGGCCTGTAGCAGCAGCGGTGCTGCCGTCGGCAGGTTAAGGACGATTGCGACGACGACGGACCCCGAGATGAGATTGGGCAGCAGCCAGGCGATCGTCGAGATGAATGGGTTGAGCGCGATGCGCAGGGGATATTTCACCAGAAGCCTGAACTCCGACAGGCCCTTTGCCCGCGCCGTCGTCACATAGGGCTTCGGCAGCTCATCGAGCATGTTGGCGCGCATGACGCGGATGAGGCTTGCGGTCGACGAGACGGCGAGAATGATGACGGGCAGCCAGAGATGCGACAGCAGATCCAGCATCTTGGCGATGCTCCAGGGCGCGGTCTCGTATTCGGAGGAAAACAGGCCGCCCACATCCTGGCCGAATTCCACCGCGGCGACATACATCAGCACCAGCGCCAGCAGGAAAGACGGGATGGCAAGGCCGAGAAAGGTGAAGGCGGTGAAGAGGTAATCGCCGATCGAGTATTTCTTGACTGCGGAATAGACGCCGATCGGTAGCGCGATCGCCCAGGTGGCGATCAGGGCGGCGAGCGCCAGTATGAGCGTCAGCGCCATGCGCTCCCAGATGAGGCCGGAGACCGGTTGCTGCCATTCGAACGAAATACCGAAATCGCCGCGCGAAAGAATGCCCCACATCCATTTCAGATATTGGATAAGCATCGGCTGATCGAGACCGAAGCGTTCGCGCAGCTGTGCTGCCGTGTTCTGGTCGACGACCTCGTTCGAAGAGGCGAGGGTGGCGATATAGGTCGTCACATAATCGCCGGGCGGCAGCTGGATCAGCACGAAGGCGAGGAAGCTGATGGCAAAAAGGGATGGGATCATCCACAAAAGGCGTTTTCCGATGAAGACGAGCATAGCAATCTCTCGCATTGAGCGCGGTCGCAGGCAGCGCCGCACGAAGGAAAGCGCCGCCCACGGAAGGCGGCGCTTGATCAGTCCGATCAGCTGGTGAAGAAGAACTGCTGTGGCATGGCAGGTCCCGGATTGGGCCATGACCAGCTGTCCGGCTGCTTTTCCGGAACGTTGCGCAGATTGTTGCGGATGATGCCGAAGCCGCCGACGGCAAGGCAAAGCCCAACGGTTTCGAATTCATCTGCGGCGATGTCGAAGATCTGCTTCATGACGGCGCCGCGCTTATTGAGATCAGCCGTCGAGCGCGCTTCGTCGAAGAGCTTCATGCGCTTCTTCTGGCTTTCCGGCGGTTCTTCGCCTTGCTTGCCGTTCGAGGTGTACCAGACCGACCAAGGAATGGCGTAGCGCGAGCCTTGCGGATGGAAGGCGAAGAAATCGCGCGGATCGAGCATCGGATCGAGACCACCGGGTCCTGGCCAGACCTGGGCGTCATGGGCATTGTCGTCGCCGCGCGTGTAATACAGCGCCCGCTCGATCGTATTGACCTTCATGTCGACGCCGATCTGCGCCCAATGCGCCTTGACGAGTTCCAGCGCGTCGACAAGGTCGGGATAGAGGGTCGGAATGACGTCGACGGCAAAGAAGATCTTCTGGCCGTCGGGCCGCAGGCGAAAGCCGTTCGCATCCTTCTTGCCGTAGCCGGCCTGATCCAGCATGGCGCCGGCCTTGTCGGGATCGTAGTCGGTGAATTGACGTGCCAGCTTTTCATTGTACCAGGGATGCTCAGGCCGGGGGCCGGCCTGATAGCCCTGGCTCTGGCCGAAATAGACGATGTCGATTATCTCCTGCCGATTGATGCCGAGCGAGAGCGCCTGCCGGACCGATTTGTCGGCAAACATCTTGCGCATGGCCGGATCTTTGTGGGTGATGTTGAAGTAGATCTGGCACTGCTGCGAGGTCGAAGGGATCAAGGTTAGAAGGCGATAGTCGCCCTTCTTCATGTTTTGCGACAGCGTCGGCTTGTTCGCGAGCACACTGATATGACGCTCCTGAATATCGATCTTGCCGGAGATGACGTTCAACATCAGCGATTCCACATCCTGTGAGATGCCGAAGTTGATCTCATCGACATAGGGAAGCTGGTTGCCTGATGTATCGACCTGCCAGAAGTACGGGTTGCGGGTCATGACGACGCGTGTGGCGCCGCCGGTATAAGGTTCCTTGACGACCCAGGGATCGAGCGTCGGCTTGTCCGGATTGCCCCAGCGCGACGGGATCTCGATATCGCCGCAGCGGGCGCGGAAAAGTTCGGGCCAGCTGTTGGAACCTGCCTTCTTGGCGTCGTCAGCGACATTCGGATTGTATTTCGGCAGGAACTGGCTGCAATAGTGCTTGGGAAACAGTGTCGGATGCTGGCCAAGCGGGGTCGCCAGGTTTTCCAGATAGAGCGCATTTGGCGCCGCAAAGGTGAATTTCACCGTATAATCATCGATCTTCGTGACATCAACGGCCTTGCCGGCGACGGAGAGTTGTGCCGGCGTCGCGCTGTAAAGATCTGTGTTCTTGACGCAATCCTCGATCGCGAAAACGACGTCGTCGGCGGTAAACGGATGGCCGTCCGACCAGCGGACACCCTGGATCAGGTGGAAGGTGAACTGCGAGGCGTCGGCATTGACGTCCCAGCGTTCGGCAAGATTGGGCAGGACTTCGGTGAAATCGAGGTTCCAGCGCACCAGGCTCTGGTTGCCCACCATGCGCAGAATGCCGTTATGATCAGACGAGCCCCTGAGGCCGCGCCGCAGCGTGCCACCATAGGTTCCGACCTTTTCGTAAGGGGTGACGACCATGGGCTTTTTCGGCAGCCGGTCGGCGAGTGGCGGCAGTTTGCCTGCCTTGACCAGATCAGCCAGTGCCGGAGCTTCACCGCCATCGGCGGCGCTGACGCGGCCAGCTAAAGACAAGGCTGCCATACCCGCCATGCCTCCAAGAACAGCACGCCTGCTCACACCGCGAGACAATATCTTATCGCGCATCGAATCCCTCCCGTTGAACGCCGGCCCGACTTTGTCTGAACCGGCGCGACAAGCTCCCAACCCGTCGCAATGCACCGTCCTGGCGCAGCGGCACGACCATAAGTTCGTTCTCAGATAATTACAAGAGTTGACAGATATTTACAGATTATATAGCCCTAACGCGCAGGAAGTGCGCTATTGCTTGCCATCCGGCAACATCAAGAAGGACGATAATGACACTCTCGGTCGCCAACGATTCCAGCGCGGGCCCGACCCGTTTTGGCGACATCATCTACGAGAGGATCGTCGCCATGATCGCCGATGGCAAATTTCCGGTGAACGAGCGCTTGCCGTCCGAGGCCAAGCTTGCCGAAACCTTCGGCGCGTCAAGGCCCGTGGTGCGCGATGCGCTGGAGCGTCTGCGTGCCGACGGCCTGATCGTCTCTCGTAAGGGATCAGGTTCCTACGTTCGACAACGACCGGATTCGTCGGTGTTGAACATGGTGCCTGTGGGGTCGCTCGCGGATGTCCAGCGCTTCTTCGAATTCCGGGCAGGGCTTGAAGCGGAGGCAGCCGAGCTTGCCGCGCGCAATTGGCAGCCTGCCGATAAAGAGCGCATCACAGCGGCGCTCCAGAAGCTTGAGCAATGTCTTGGTGAAGGCAGGCTTGGTGCCGAGGAGGATCAGGGGCTGCACGATGCCATTGCGATCGCGACCGGCAATCAGTTTCACATTACCGTTCGCGAATGGTTCAAGCCGCATTTCGCCATCGGGCACTCTGTGACGCGCAGTCTGAGCCTCAAGCGCACGCCGGAGCAGATCCGCAGCGTGCAGGACGAGCATGCGGTGATCGTGGAGGCGATTTTCGCACGGCAGGAGGCCGAGGCCCATGACGCCATGAAGAGGCATATTTTGAATGCACGCGCCCGTATGTTCCAGGGCGTTTGATGGGATGTTCGAAGCGAGGAAGGTGAGGCGGTTGACGCCCCCTTAGAGCTTCGATTGACGATGAAGAGGTAAAGGGTAGGACCATGAGTATTGCAATCATGCGCCAGGCGCTGACCGGTGTGTCTGGAGTCCCCGTGACGGCCTATGATGGAAACGGCGAGGTGGAGCCACGCGTGACCGCCAAGGTCTATGAGCGGGTTGCCGTCGCCGGCATTCACAATATCGTCGCGGCTGGAAATACCGGCGAGTTCTATGCGCTGACGCCGGAAGAGATCCGCCGCGTCCACGAAGCTGCCATATCGGGCGTCGACGGCAAGGCGCCGGTGACGGCGGCGATCGGCCGCTCCCTGCACGAGGCGATCCGCATGGCCAAGGACGCGGCCGCGATCGGCGCCACCGCCGTCATGTCTCATCAGCCGGTGGACCCTTTCGCCGCCCCTGCTTCGCAGATCGACTATTTTCGCAACCTGGCGGAAGCCTCGCCGCTGCCGCTGGTCGCCTATGTCCGTGCCGACGGCTTCAGCGTCGACGACATGGTTCGCCTGGCCGGTCACGGCAACATCGTCGGCATCAAATTCGCCACGACGGATCTCATGCTGCTTTCAAGGGCGATTGCAGCTTCCGATCCGAACGGCGCGCTCTTCGTTTGCGGCCTCGCCGAAAGCTGGGCGCCGAGCTTTACGGCGGCGGGAGCGCGCGGCTTCACCTCCGGCCTCGTCAACGTCGCGCCGCGACTGTCGCTCGCAGTTCATGCGGCTTTGGCCAAAGGCGATTTCGCCGGTGCGCGCGCGATCGTCAACAAGCTCGAGCCCTTCGAGCGCATGCGCACGAAGTTCCGCAACGGCGCCAACGTCACGGTCGTCAAGGAGGCGGTCACCTATTCCGGCCTTGATGTCGGCCCAGTCCGCGTTCCGGGATTGCCGCGCCTCGACCAAAAGGATCGCGAGGAGTTGTTCGCGCTGCTTTGCGGTTGGCAGGAGACGGGCGATGCATTTACCCTCTAGTGCTTCGGGTTCCGCCGTTCATATGTTTGCGGCGTGCTGCATCAAAATCTGATTGCTCGTTCGATGATGCGCCGATCCCTCGGATAAGTGCAAACGCGTCAAGGGATTGGCCCTGCGCTGACTACGCGTCTTTTGACCGGGACTACAAGCGAGTGGAGCTGCTCCGCACCTCGATGTGGCGGGATATGGCAAAGCTTTTCGAAAGCTACGACGCGCTGCTGTGTCCGACCTGCTCGATCACCGCTCCACCATTGAACGAATGCGACGACGACTATGTCGCGACATTGCCGGACGGCAGCTTCGCGGGCCTTGATATGACCTGTCTATTCAACCTGCTGCCCCAGCCTCCCGCTCTATCGCTGCCTGCCGGACGCGCGTCCAACGGCTTGCCGGTCGGGCTTCAAATCGTCGGCCGACGCTTTGCGGACGAACAAGTCTTGTCTTTGGGCGCAGCAATGGAATCCTCTCTGTCACCGCCATGATCATTGGCGTCGTGTCCAGCCGCGATAGCTGATGCCGTGGACCTTGCCGGCGATCCGCACCGGGAGAGCACATTGCGCGGCGGTCATGGGAACCCCTGTCTGGTACTCAGACGATGATGTAGCCTCCGACGATGAGTGCAAGGACTCATACGGAGGAACTGTGCATGGCTATCGAGGAGACAATCATCATCGGTGCAGGCCCGGCGGGGCTGGCATGTGCCTCGGCACTTCGCGCAAAGAGCTGTCCTTCGGTCGTCCTTGAAGCCGCTGACAAGCTCGCAGCTTCGTGGCGAAGGCACTACGATCGGCTCCATCTACATACGGAAAAAAGGCACTCGGCACTTCCGGGAAGGCCGATGCCGACGGGTTTTCCAAAGTATCCGTCACGACTGCAGATCATCGACTACCTCGAGGACTACGCGCGTGCGAATGACCTTCACGTAATTGCTGGAAAGATGGTCACATGCGTTCGCAAGAAAGCGAATTGGATCGTCGAGACCGCGGACGGCGATGTACTCGAAGCGAGAACCGTCATAATCGCTACCGGACTGTCAAACTCGCCAGTCCGACCACACTGGACTGGCCAGGACACGTTCAAGGGGAATATCATCCACTCTTGTGAATACCGGAATGCGTTTGACCTCAACGCAGGTCGAATACTGGTGGTCGGCTTTGGAAACTCGGCGGGAGAGATCGCGCTCGAATGCGCCGAAGCGGGTCTTGAGGTCGCCATGTCGGTTCGCGGTCCGGTCAATATCGTTCCGAGGGAAATGTTCGGCGTGTCGACCGCGACAATCGCCATTGCTCAACAACACCTGCCGTACAGATTGGTCGATGCAGTCAATGCGCCTCTTCTGCATTTGCGCTACCGCGATATCGAGGGAATGGGGCTCACGCGCTCCAAGCAGGGACCTCTGACCACGATGATAGAGCGAGGCCGAACGCCCTTGATCGACATCGGTACGATTGCAAAGATGAGAGATGGCCGGATAAAGGTGTTCCCCAGCATCGAAATATCGGACGGTTCGAGCGTGCTCTTCACGAACGGCCAATCCGCGGAATTCGATGCGATTGTGCAGGCGACGGGCTACACGCCGTCTCTCGACACGCTATTGCCCGACCTGGCTGAACGACTTCCAGATGGGGGCAAGCCGGCAAGGAGCGAGCTACACCCGGCAAAGGATGGCTTGTATTTCTGTGGCTTCAATGCCGCCACAACGGGCCTCCTACGCCAGATAGGTATCGAGGCGCGGTTAATCGCGAACTCGATCGTCGAGACAAAGTCCGCGAGCATTTGATTGCGACATACGGCGTCGCCTCGACCCGTGCACGGCCTTTCTCTAGTCGACAGACGGCGCGGCAGTATGGTCAAGATCGGCATAAACCAGATAGCGCAGCGGACCCGATGTCATGGCATCGAAGGGAAAGCACGTCGTGAGAACGAGATGAACGCCGCGCGCGTTCGGGTCGATCTCAGCTTCATCCCAACGCGCGACGGCCATGCGGGTGACGCGGAACGTGAAAACCTGACCGTCACTGCGCGTGATGCGGATGCGATCGTTCTCCTTTATGTTTTTCAGGAAGGCGAAATGCGTGTCACGATGTGCGGCGTAGACCGCCGTGCCCTCCTCGCCCGCCTCCGGCGTATTGTCGAGATGGCCGGGACCGAAGGCCAGCGCCTGGCCGCTTGCACCCTTGAGCGCTATCGCGGAAGCTCCAAGCCGTGGAACCTTGATGCGAGCCACGGGCCAGGTGTCGGCCCAGCTCCAGGGTTTGACCGGCGAACCTGACGTGAGGGTTTGCGCAAAGGCGCGCTCCAGCAGGATCTGCGCAATACCCGCCTTGGCATATATCCATCCTCCCTGGGCCGCGAGGAACAGACCTGTCGCGATGAGGATGCATGCTGCGAAGGCGGAAAGGGAGCGCGCTGGCGCGCTCCCCAAGGCTTGGCGAGTACCGGTGTTCATGCTTTGCTCCTTCGTGACGCGCAGGCCAGAAGCGAAGCGCCGAGCAACAGAGTAAACAACCCTTGAAGAATGAGAAGCGTCGCGGGCGTTGCGGTCTGTGGCAGCGGAACATTCGCCGAAGCCGGTGCCGAGATCGCCTCGATGTCCGCATCGCCGTCGAGGCTGCGTGGCTTGTCGGCGGCCTGATGGCGCTTGGTGTCCACGTTCGCATCGCGGGTAGTCCCGATGCCGAGAAGCGTCTTGTAATCCCAGCCGGCGGGAAGCTGCAATGGAATGTTGGCCTCAGCCAGCGGTGCGTTTGTCGGGCGCAGACGCTTGGTATCGACCGCAACAAGGCTGGTCAGGCGCGTGACCAGGTGATGCTCCAGGGCCAGTTGAAGGATGCGCTTGTCGGCGTCTGCCTGCGTGATCTTGCCAAGGGTCTGATTGACCTCCGCATCATCGATCTGGCGACGCGCCCAGATCTTGGAAATGCCCTTGGCACTGCTTGCCTGGTCAAGCGGCAGCGAAAGTGTCCACGGACGATCGCCAACCATCCCGCTGACGGTCAAAGTGCCCTCTGCCTTCCCCACACGGGCAGCCAAGACAAGCGGTTCACCGTGATAGATATCGGGAAGGAGGCTCGGCGACAGGCTGACATTCTTTTCCGGAAAGACCGCCGCTATATCGGTGACGGCAGGGTTCTCCAGCTTGTCAAAGAGTGCGCGCATGCGTTCGTTCACCTCGGCCACTGATCCGATGTGGGTGAAGCTGCCGCGACCAAGTTCAGCGGCACGGCTCATCAGATAGGTGTTGGGCGCGGAGCCGATGCCGACCATGAAAATGCGCGAGCGTCCGCGCGATGCAGCGATCGCATCGAGAAGCTGCTGCTCATTGTTGACCTCGCCATCGGTGAGGAAAACGACCTGACGCAATCCGCCCGCCTGATGGCTGTCATCGAGCGCGGCATGGAGCGGCGGCAACATTTCCGTTCCGCCGGCAGCCTCCAGGCCGGTAACGAAGCGGCGTGCCGCGGCGACATTGTCAGCCGTCGCCATGACCGAATCCGGGAAGAACTTGGTCATCGTATTGTCGAAACGAATGACGTTGAAACGATCATTCGTTTCGAGCCGGGACAGAGCGTAGTCGAGGCTCGCCCTTGCCTGCTCGATGGAGGTACCGCCCATGGAGCCGGAATTGTCGATGACGAAGACCACTTCTCGGCCGGCCTTTTGCGGTGTCGTCACTGCCGGCGGCGTCACGTAGGCGAGCACGTAATCATCCTTGCCGACATGCTCGCGAAACAGGCCGACGCTCGGCACATTACTCGCGATGGCGTTCCATTCGAGCACGAAGTCGCGGTCGGCCGTCGCGTCACCGTCAAGAACGATCCGCCGCGCAGTATCGTTCAGCCTATCGATCTTGACCGTGTGGTAGAGGCTTTTGACATCGTCAACCGGAAAACCGGCATTGAGATTGATCTTCAGCGTGACAGAATTGGTGCGGTTGCTGCCCGGTGCCATCAACGGCGCAGAGACGGGCGTATCGGCGGAGTTGCGCGATGGGCTGTTCTCCGTCCGTCCCCAGCCGGCTTTCAGGTCAGCATGCTGTGTGATGGCAGAGGCATCCTGCGGGGAGTAACGCGGCGCAACGACCAGCGGAACCCGCAGGGAAAAGCGGCCATCCGTCAGGCGCACCGCCTGTTGATATTCGATCTGGACGACGACCTTTTCATGGGGACCTATGTTTGCGACCGTGTTGGTGAACACGTTCGGTCGCTGCTGCTCCACGAGAGCCGCCTTCTTGCCCTGCCTGCGGGCTTGCTCGTAGACGGCGCGCGCCGCCTGCTTTTCCTTGATGTCGGCGACAACAACCCGATTGCCGACGATCATCTTGAGGGAATAAACGGCACTATCTTCCGGAAGCGGGAAGACATAGAGGGCTTCGACCCACTTGTCGCTCGGGTTTTCGAAAGCCTGCGTCAGAACCGCCCGCGCCGTCGGACCATTGACGTCGATGTCGACATCGGTCGCAAGCCGCGGCGCCTCGACATACTGCCCGGCTTGCGTCGCCTGAAGGAGCAGGCTGCCTGCACCCACCTCGTTCGGCGTGACGAATGCTGCCGGCTGAGCATGTGACTCTAAGGGGTGCAGCAGCGCGAAGATGACCGCAAGCACCGGCAGCAGGATCGCATGGCTGAACCATAATAGCTGGCCGAATCTTGTGAGGACAGTCTCCCGGTGTCGGCGAGATGAAATGCTTAGCGAGGCTGACATGACAGGCTCCTTATTCGCTGTGGAATGACAGAAGCCATTGTGAATAAAGGCTATTTTCTTGCCAGCGTAAGCTTTGCCCTGTTTCGTCCGCATCTTGCCGTAAACGGTATTGTCGGTGGCGGGTATGTGTGGAATTGTGAAGAAAATTACGCAATCAGGAAATGAACGAATGGTCCAGGGCGACCCGTATTTGTCGGACAGTCAAAATAGTGCCGTGGCGGCGCGGGTTCGCGAAGAAATTGCCCGACGGCGCATTTCCAGGCAGCGCCTGGCCAACGATGCACGCATCAGTCTTTCGACATTGGAGAAGGCTCTTTCCGGACATCGCCCTTTCACGCTTGCGACCATCATTCGCCTGGAGCAAGCGATGGGCGTTGTTTTGCGCGAGCCGGCAGGAGCGCAGCCGGCATCGGGCAACGAGAAGTCCGGGCATGCCCCGGAAGAGCTTGGTGCCTATTCGCGTGCTTCGGTTTCATGGCTCGAGGGGGTCTATCTCACGCTTCGGCCATCCTTCGGGGATCAGAATGCGATTTTTGCCTATTGCACCGAGATCGCCTGGGATAGCGAAAGCACGCGCCTGAGTTTCAGGGAGCGCGAGCGCAGCGACGCCTCATTTTCACAGCAGGGCTCGGTATCGGTTCCGCATCTATCGGGGCATATCTATCTCGTCACGAATTCGTCCGGGCAGTATCGTATGGCGATATTGTCCCGCCCCAGCATCACCGGCGAGATGTTCGGTCTCCTGACGACGTTGCGCGCCGGGCAGGGCTCCCACCTCACTCCTGTCTCAACGCCACTGGCCCTGTTGCCGATATCGACCTTTGAGAAACCGTCCTATGGTCGCGTTTCGACCAGCGACCAAAATCACGCGGTCTATTCTTCCATTCTAAGCAAGGCTATCGCAGAGAAGTATGCGGGATTTGTTGCGCTAGCCTGAATCGCCGTATTTCGCGCATCAAAATAGAGAACCGCGGAGCCGGCAAGCGTTCGATGGGCGTCGCACGCGCCGCAGTCGTGATGTGTTCCGATGGCAGGATGCCAGCGGTTGTTTTCTGTTGCCGCTCGAATGTCTGTTTCGGAAAAATCATTGCCCTTGAACGGCAAGGGCTCGCTGGTCAGCTTGGCTAGGGCTATGGTCGGCAGAGACCGCCACGATCTCGGCGTTGAGCCGATGGAGCCAAAGATCCAGCTCACTTCCCCCTGCTCTCCGAGTCGGCTTTCAAGCACCATTGACGCTTCAAAGACGGTCGCCGCCGAGATCAGTTCTCGCGCACGGGTGCAGCGTTGCCGGGTAGGGCAGGGAGGCATCCAATAAAAAGCAAAAGCGGTCCAGTTTAGGGAAATAACTGGGCCGCCTTCTGCTGGACTGGAGGTTAATCAAATTCAGCACGCTAATAGTAAGCGTAGCTTAGCAAATGTCAACGGAGATAAAACAGCGGGATGTATCCGCGCATCGAGCATTGGACTCTATCGATCGTCGAGGGTCCTGCCCGGCAGTGCCGGATCCGTTGCTGCTGCTTGCATTGCCGAACATTTGGGCGTCTAGATCTCTCCTGTACCTTGTCGCACGAACGCTGAGAAACGAACGGATAGGTAGAATACTAACCTCTCGATCTACAGCGGCTTAAGGCTTTGGCTGTATTGGATTGTGTGGAGGAACGCCCCCGATGCTCGTCAAGCTGCAGAACCAAATACTTGAGATGATTGCTTCCGGTCGGCGACTGGATACCACGCTTGACCGTCTGTGCCGCCTGATCGAAGAGCAGGTTCCTGGTATCGCTTGTTCGGTCTTGCTCGTGGAGGACGGTGTAGTTCGTCCGCTCGCCGGTCCGAAGCTTCCGGCGGCCTATACGCGCGCCCTCGACGGTGTCGAAATCGGCCCAAATGTAGGCTCCTGTGGAACAGCCGCATATCTTGGGCGACCAGTGGCGGTCCATGACGTTTTCCTGGATGAAAAGTGGGAGGCGTTCAGGGATTTGATCGAACCGCTCGGCTATAGAGCGTGCTGGTCGAGCCCGATAAAGAAGAGTGATGGAGCCGTTGTTGGCACCTTTGCCTTTTATTATGAGGAGGCACGCGGCCCATCCAAGATGGAAGAGAAGCTCGTTGAAGCCTCGGTTCATCTCTGTGCCATTGCCATAGAGCGTCATACTCGAGCGATGGAGCGGCATCGGCTTGCCTACCACGATGTTTTGACCGGCCTGCCGAACAGAGCGGCCTTCGATCGCCATGCGAGCCAGACCACCCGAGACGGGCTGGGCCTCATACTGCTTGATCTCGATAATCTGAAATTTACGAACGACACCTTTGGCCATCGCGCCGGCGACGATTTGATCAAGGAAGTGGCAGTAAGATTGCGAGGCGTTGCCCACCGTCTGTTCCGCGTCGGAGGCGATGAGTTCGCAATTATATGCCGGGCCCGTAACGCCAACGACCTCAGGCAGGTAGCTGAAGCATGCCTCCAGGTTCTCAAGGCGCCGGCATGCTGCGGCGGGCACACCGTGCTGCCGCTCGCGACCGCCGGCGGAGCCTTGTGCCAGGCAGGCATGAGAATGGATGTTACGCGACATCAAGCGGACATTGCACTTTATCATGCCAAGGACGTCGCGAAGGGACTGTTTCAGATCTTCGACGATACGGTTGCAACGGCAATCACCGCCCGCTTTGACGCGATCCGTGATGTTACGCTCGCTCTCGCAGAGAACAGAATCGTACCGTTTTATCAGCCTGTCGTGGACCTGGAGACCGGGACGTTTGTCGGCGCAGAGGCGCTCTGTCGCATCAGACGGCCTGACGGAAGCCACGCATCAGCCGCCGAATTCTTTGAGGCGATGCATGATGCTCATATCGCCTCGGAAATCACGAGTCGCATGCTTGATCAGATGGTGTCCGATCTCGTCGGCTGGCGCAGGGGAGGCATTGACATCGGCCACATTGCCATCAACGTAACCGCGGCCGATTTTCAGGCAGGCGTTCTCAAGGAACGACTATTGCGTTTCGCTGATCGGGCCGGGCTTGAGCCGCAAAAAGTAATCGTCGAAGTGACGGAGACCGTCTATCTCGAACAAAGGGCGGAATCTATTCGCAACGCCATCATCGATCTGAGGGCGATAGGCTTCAAGATTGCTCTCGACGACTTCGGGACGGGATATGCGGCGCTTTCACACCTGTTGAAGGTCAAGGTTGACATCATCAAGATCGACCGATCATTCACCAAGCTAATGCAGAGTGACAACGGTGCTGCTGCAATCGTCGAAGGAATGGTCGGCATCGCACGACGTATGGATATCGATGTGATCGCAGAAGGTGTCGAGACATCTGTGGACGCTGCGCTGTTGAAAGAGATGGGATGCAAGCTGGCGCAAGGATATCTTTATTCGAAAGCCGTTGATGCCAAAACTTATGCAACGCTCTCCTTACCGGCAAACTCGGGCAATTGGCACCAGCCAACAAGACATAAAGCGAGCCGCTCCTCAAGACGCTAGCGATTGCCGAGAAGAGACCCGCGCCATGCGGCGATCCAGATCGGAATGACGGACAATATGGTGACCAAGAAGAAACAGATCCTGCTCAACGCCTTCAACATGAACTGCGTTGGTCACATCAATCACGGATTATGGGCTCACCCACGGGATCACTCCGATCACTATAAGACATTGAATTACTGGACCTCGCTCGCCACGACCTTGGAGCGCGGCCTCTTCGACGGCATATTCCTCGCCGACATACTCGGCGTATATGACGTCTACCAGAGCTCGGTCGATCTGACATTGCGCGAGTCCATCCAGCTGCCGGTCAACGATCCATTGTTGCTCGTTTCCGCGATGGCGGCGGTGACGCAACATCTCGGTTTCGGCGTTACCGTCAATGCCAGCGCCGATGCGCCCTATATCTTTGCCAGACGCATGTCGACGCTCGATCACCTGACGAATGGGCGCATAGGCTGGAATATCGTTACCGGCTATCTCGATAGTGCAGCGCGAGGACTGGGCCTGGACGCCCAAGTCGAGCATGACAGCCGCTATGATCGCGCCGATGACTATCTCACCGTCCTCTACAAGCTCTGGGAGGGTAGCTGGGAGGACGATGCGGTTCTGGCGGATAAGCAGAAGCGTGTCTATGCCGACCCGACAAAGGTCCATCCGATAGACCATCAAGGGCAATTCTATCGCTCACAAGGCTATCACCTCGCCGAGCCGTCGGTGCAGCGCACCCCGATTCTCTATCAGGCCGGTACCTCCGGTCGCGGTCGGCAGTTTGCCGCCCGTCATGCCGAATGCATCTTCATCACCGCGACCGACAAGAATGCGGCGCGCGCAACCACCCGCACATTGCGCGAAGCGGTCGCAGCTGCCGGACGAAAGCCTGACGACGTGAAGATATTTCTCGGCATGACCGTCATAACCGACCATTCTGCCGCCGCGGCGCAGGAAAAACATGCCGAGTATGTGCGCTACGCCAATCCGGAGGCGGGTCTTGCACATTTTTCGGCGAGCACGGGCATCGATTTCTCGCGCTACGATCTTGATGAGACCATCGCCTACGGAGCGTCCAACGCCAGCCAGTCGGCTACGCAAATCGCGCAGCAGCGCGGCTGGACGAAGCGGCAGCTGCTGCAAGAGCTCGCCATCGGTGGTCGCTATCCGGTTGTTGTCGGCGATGCCGCAACGGTCGCCGACGAGCTCTCGGCATGGATCGACGAGGGCGAAATCGATGGCTTCAATCTTACCCGCACCGTAGTGCCGGAAAGCTTCGAGGATTTCATCGATATCGTCGTGCCGGCCCTGCAGGATCGCGGTATCTACAAGACAGCCTATGCGGAAGGCGCGCTTCGGCGAAAACTCTTTAGCGAAGGCGACCGGTTGCCGGATCGGCATATAGGCGCGTCCTATCGCCGCCCCAGAGGGTAACACGCCAAGTTGGATCTGCCCGAAGCCAGACCCTTCGTGTTTGACAGAGCTCCCGATTGATGGTGCCTGGCGCTAGCCAAGCTCATCTCCGCTCAAGTCGCGGATATCAGAGCCCACCGCTCGGCCGCCTGCGCGTCGGTAGTTGCCGAGGCGGCCTCACGCCGCCTCTTGCACGCGGTGGAAAATGTCGAGGTGCGAAAGACGGATGGTGTCGTCGACGGCCGAAATGCTTCCGATATATTCGTCAACCACAAACGCAACATATCCTTCCTTCATTTTCACGATGACGATCTGACAACTGTTCGAGGGCTCCCGGCCCAGCATGACCGCCAAGTCATAGACCGGTACCAATTCGCCGCGATATGAGGAGTGACCGAAGGCACGGCGCTTATCGTGGGTTTTGCCGAGCGGTCGCCAATTGTCCGCGCGAGCGACAATGGTTCCGTCAACGAACATATACAGAGTGTCGTGCACGCGCACGGCTGTGGCTGCGCGAAAATAGCCTGATAGAGGCATGGAAAACACCTGGACCTCTTTTGAGATTATCCGGTCAAAAGTGCAGCCGACTGAGGCAACCCTGCTTAAGGGCGCCTAGGCACAATCATGATGCCGCCGAACTTGTATCGGCCAGACACGCTCAAAATAGAATGCCCGCATTGATTAGTGTTTTATAATTTACATAAAAGTTTAACGACTGATTGCCTTTTCGGAAACGACCCGGCACATCGTCCCGGATAGTGGCCAAATCCTTCGGATCGACGATGCGTCCACCTCGTTCTCACCGATAGATCAGAGCTGTCGGCGGGTCGCGAGTTCGGCGTCATGTCGTCAGCGACATGGCGCCTCGCCGACCTTTTCGCCAAGAACGCTTTTCTTCTCAATGGGCTGGGTTGGGGCGGCATGCCGCTGCATACCGTTCAGCGCGATATCGCGAAGGCCGTTTGGTGGAGCTGTCGATCGAGGACGTGCCGCAGGGCAGTCTCAACTTGCCGATGTCTGCCGTCTATCCGACATCCGCACCGCCAGGGCCTGCCGGCCGCTGGCTCGTCGAGCGGCTCAAGCAGTGCCCGAGTAAAATGGCGAGCCTGCCCTAAAAGGACCGAGCCCGGTTCGTTGTGAAAAAGCATCCAAAAGTGCCACGATCCCGGCGGTTGGAAGCTATTTCGAGCCGTATTGCGGGTGAAGATTAGCCAGCCTTAGATTCAGGCGATGCCGCCGAGGCAGACATATTTGATTTCGATGAATTCCTCGATGCCGTAGCGGGAGCCCTCGCGGCCCAGGCCGGAGAGCTTGACGCCGCCGAAGGGGGCCTCGGCAGTCGAGATCAGCCCGGTATTGACGCCGACCATGCCGTATTCCAGTGCCTCGGCGACCCGGAAGACACGGGCAAGGTCCTTGGCGTAGAAATAGGAGGCGAGACCGAACTCGGTATCGTTGGCCTGGGTGATCACATCGGCCTCGTCCTTGAAGCGGAAGAGGGGAGCGACCGGCCCGAAGGTTTCTTCCTTCGCGACGGCCATGGCCGGCGTGACGTCGGCAAGTACGGTCGCCTCATAGAAGCGTCCGCCGAGCTGGTGCCGATGGCCGCCGGCAACGATGCGGCCGCCCTTGGCGAGCGCATCGGCGACATGCTCCTCGACCTTGGTGAGAGCCGCCTCGTCGATCAGCGGGCCGAGATTGATGCCTTCGTCGAAACCGTTGCCGGTCTTCAGCGTGGCGACGGCCTTCGAGAGCTTGTCGGCAAAGGCGTCGTAGACGCCGTCCTGAACATAGAGGCGGTTGGCGCAAACGCAGGTCTGGCCATTGTTGCGGAACTTGGCAATCAGCGCGCCTTCGACGGCGGCATCGAGATCGGCGTCGTCAAAGACAATGAAAGGCGCGTTGCCGCCCAACTCCAGCCCGAGTTTCTTGATGGTCGGCGCGCTCTGCTTGTAGAGCTCGGCACCGACTTCGGTCGAGCCGGTGAAGGTCAGCTTGCGCACAACGGGGCTTGAAGTCATCTCCGCGCCGATGGCACGCGCCGAACCCGTGAGCACGCTGAAGAGGCCCTTCGGCAGGCCGGCACGCTCAGCAAGGATGGCGATGGCGATCGCCGAGAACGGCGTCTGCGAGGCCGGCTTCAGCACCATGGCGCAGCCGGCGGCAAAGGCCGGACCGGCCTTGCGGGTGATCATGGCGTTCGGGAAGTTCCAGGGGGTGATGGCGGCAACGACGCCGATCGGCTGCTTCATGACAAGAATGCGCTTGTCCTTCTGGTGGCCGGGAATGATATCGCCATAGACGCGGCGCGCCTCTTCGGCAAACCATTCGATGAAGCTCGCCCCATAGGCGATCTCGCCCTTGGCCTCTGCGAGCGGCTTGCCTTGTTCGGCTGTCAGGATGCGTCCGAGATCATCCTGGTTTTCCATCATCAGCTCGAACCAGCGGATCGGCTTCGATCCACTCGCCGCCGACCAAGGCAGCTTGCCGGAACAATGATGAGTCATTGAGATGAGAGAGCATTCTTCCTCCTCTGGGCGCTCCAGTTCCATGGAGCCTATTATGAACCGGGCGGCGGCAATCTGTTTGCCAGAGCCTTGCCGGACTTCATCAAATGCAGTGCTTGCCAAGTTTTGCCGACTTTACGCAGCTCTCTCAAGATGTCGAGCGGCACGTTGCCGGATGTCCTTGGCGTCCTGTTCATACTGGGCATATAGATGGGGTGGCGGCGCCATCAAGCTGTATTCGTCGCAGATGCCGTGACGCGTCAGCTTCGCCGGCATGCCTTCACTGGCGATCACCTCGGCAACCGCGTCTCCACGCCCGCCCCCCACATTCGCAGCAGGGATGCAAAGTGCACGACCCAGGGATGGATCCGAATGATCGACGCCGATGCAGCGCTCGGCCATCATGTCCTTCAGGTCGCGCACGCACAACAACATCACAGGATCCTTGCCAGCCCGACGCTGGAGGTTCATTCTCGATGCAGACGTAGGCCAGCCCGAGGCGCCGAGGAATTGAGCCGGCGCTCGGTGGGTCTTCGGGAGATTGGCTTCGATGGACTGCTCCGCCTGCGGTTTTGCGATTGAGAGCGGCTTTGCGTTTTGCCCGAAATGCGGGGCAAGGCAGCCGATCTCTTGCGCCAGCTGCGGCCAAGCTTGCCTGCCGGACTTTGCCTTCTGCCCGAAATGCGGCAACGCCGTTGCCGGTGGTGCACGCGCGCAATCCGTGGTTCCTGCCGAGGTCGCAATTCCTACCTCGTCCGTTGGTCCCCCGCAACGGGCGGCGTCCGACACGGAAGCCGACCGGCGCCCGCTCACCGTTCTCTTTGCGGATCTCTGCGGTTTCACCACGCTGAGCGAGAGGCTCGACCCCGAGGTCATGCGAGCTCTGCAGAACGAACTCTTCGACGAGCTGACCGAGGCGGTCGAAAGCTACGGCGGCTTCGTTGACAAGTTCGTCGGCGATGCATTGCTTGCCCTGTTCGGCGCGCCGGTTGCTCATGAAGACGATCCGGAACGGGCGCTGCGCGCCGGCCTCGACATGATCGTGCGGGCGGGACGCGTCGGGGATCGCTGGCAGTCTCGCGCCGGCGTACCGTTGCGCCTGCATGTGGGGATCAACACCGGGCCAGTGGTGACCGGCGGCTTCGGCGCCGCCAACGCCCGTTCCTATTCCGTGACGGGCGATACGGTGAACACGGCCCAGCGACTGCAATCCATGGCTGGACCGGATGAAATCCTCGTCGGCCCCCTGACGCACCGCCTCGCCCGTCATGGCTTCGCATTCGAAAGCCTCGGGTCTCAAGTCCTGCGGGGCAAGAGCGGCAACGTGCTCGTCCACCGCCTGCTTGCACCCCTGGAGGCGCCGAACACGGCACGCGGCCTCGAAAGCTATGGCCTCCAGGCGCCGATGATCGGGCGGGACTCGGAGCTTGCGCGGATGCTCGGCTGCCTCGATCTTGCGTGCAACGGCAACGCCCAACTCGTCCGCTTGATCGGTGAGGCCGGTATCGGCAAATCGCGGCTTGTCGACGATTTCGTCGAGGCGGCGGCACAGGACGAGCGCTTTCAGGCGGTCGTGGTGCGGCGCGCGATCTGCTCCCCTCTCGGCGAACAATCCTATGGCGCCTTGGCCGCTGTTCTGCGCAGCGCGTACGGCATTGCAGAACGGGACACGGCGGCGAGAACCGAAGAGCTGCTCGCGGCCGGTCTTGGAGAACTCGGCTTCGGCGTGGAGGATGTCGCCCGGCTGACGCCTCTGTTCTTCCACGTGTTGGGCTTAGGCGACCCGAGCGGCACACTCAAGCATGTCGAGCCCGAACAGCTGCGGCGGCAGATCCTCTATGCGACAAGGACGATTTTCGAGCGGCGCCTGTCCCGCAGCCCGCTGCTGCTGATCGTGGAGGACATGCATTGGGCCGACGCGGCATCGCTGGTGGCGTTGCGATTCATGCTCGACCGGCTGGAACGCAGCCGGCTGATGATGCTGACGACCTGTCGGCCGACGCTTGAAAGCGACGGGCTTGAATCGAACCGCACCAGCCTGACATTCCTGCGCCTTGCTCCCTTGCGCCATCAGGATGGCGAAGGACTGCTGAAGGCCTTCTTCCGTGGGGCGAACGGCATCCCGGCCGCAACGCGCAAGCGGATTCTCGATCGGGCTGGCGGTAACCCGCTGTTCATCGAGGAAATCGTCCGCGGATTGATCGAAACCGAAGCCTTGCGTTTCGATGGCAAAAGCTGGAGCGCGACAGCCGCCGATATCGGCAACGAGATCCCAATGAGCCTGCAGGCGATGTTGCTGACCCGCGTGGACCGCTTGCCGCCCGCGGTGCGGCGGCTGGCGCAGCAGGCGTCGGCGATCGGCCCGCGCTTCGACAAAAAGCTCCTCGGCGCCATCGCGGCGGACCCGGCATCGCTCGACACCAGGCTCGATTTCCTTTGCCAGGCCGAGATTATCGATGAGGTAGCCGAGACCTCGGCGCAATCGTCGCCCGGCTATCGCTTCACGCAGACGCTGCTGCACGATGTCATCTACCACAACCTCTTGCTCGAACGCCGCAAGGAACTGCACGGTCGCATCGGCAGCAGCCTGGAGCGTTTGCACGGTAGGGCACCGGACCGGCTGGAAGACCTGGCGCAGCTCGGCCATCATTTCTGCAAGGCCGCTCAAACGCGCAAGGGCGCCGGTTATCTGATGGCGGCCGGCGATCTGGCCCGCAAGATCTATGCGAATGACGATGCGATGCGACTCTATCGCCAGGCGCTCGCCGCCTTCCCCGAGCAACCGGAGAGGATGCCCGAACAAGCGGCGCTCGACGAGCGGCTGGCCGATCTCTGCGGCCCCAACGGCGAGCGCGATGCTGCTCGTGATCACTACGGCCTTGCGCTGGCCGTCCATCGTGCTGCCGGTGACCGGGCCGCTGCCGCCCGGATCTTGCGCAAGCTCGGACGTCTCAACCTCGACACCGGTCGACGCGACCTGGCGGATGCCTTGTTCGCCGAGGCTGCCGGCCTGCTCGACGGCACCGACGAGCCGATCGAGCGCGCGCATCTGCTGCAGGAGCGCGGCCACCTCGCCTTCCGGATGGGAGACCAGGCGGTTGCGGCGCAGTGGGCGGACGAAGCCTTGATTTGCCTCGGCGCCGTATCCGCAGAGGCCTCGAGCCCCGTGGGCCTCGAGGCAGCACGGGCCGGTGCCGAGGCGTTGAACACCAAAGGCGTGGCGCTGGCCAGACTTGGCCGTCATCGCGACGCCGTGGCAGCCGTCGAGAAAAGCCTTGTGGTTGCCGAGGCTGCAGGTCTGCTGAGCGCCGCCTGCCGTGCCTATTCCAATCTCGGCGTGCTCTACACGATCGTGGACCCCAAGCAAGCGATCGCCGTGTGCCGGCGCGGATTGGAGGTCGCCATCCGCATTGGCGATCTCGGCTTCCAGGCCCGCCTCTTCGCCAATCTTGCCGTTGCCTGCTGCACCTTCACCGACAATTGCGCCGGGGAGGGCATCCCCGCAGCCGAGAAAGCGATCGAGATCGACCGCGCTCTTGATCAGCGCGACCATCTCGCAGTGCCGTTGATCGTGCTCGGGCAAATCCACCAATGCCACGGCCGGCCGGATCTAGCCCGCAGGTATTACGAGGAGGCCCTCGACCTGGCTCGTGAAATTGGCGAGCCGCAACTGTTGTTTCCATGCTATGATGGCCTGGCGACATTGAATCTCGAACACGACGACATGGCCGAGGCCGAGCGGTATTTTGCCCTAGCGCAGGAGGTGTGCAGCCGACATCAGCTCGACCCGGGCGCGTTGGTCGTGTTGCCGTTTCTCGACTAGAGCCGACGGGACCTTGGGATCGAATGGACCCCGAAATCCTCATCGGATCTGGAATGAAAGAAATAGCGCATGGTGGCGTGCGAAACCGCTTCGTAGAGTTCGACATCATGCTCAAGACCGCCGTCGAGAGCCATTGCGTTCGGGCGGCATCACCCGCGGCGAATGATTTCGCCTCGATTGGAAGAGCTGGAGCGCCGTTTCCAAGATCATTTGAACAGGCGGCGCTCGGAGAGGGAGGATGACATGCCGGACAGCTTCACTGATAGGCCCCTGCAGCCGGGCGATCACGCGCCCAACGTCGTACTTGACGCAATTACCCGCCAGGGGAAGGTCTCAATCGACGAGTTTCGCGGGCAAAGGCCCGTGCTGGTCGGCCTGTTTCGCGGGCTTCATTGCCCGTTTTGCCGGCGCCAGATCACGTCCATGGCGAGCCTTGCCGGCGACCTGCGTGAGCTGGGCATCGACAGCCTGACCGTTGTCAACACGCCGATCGAGCGCGCACGTCTGTATTTCCGCTATCATCCGTTGCCCAACCTGTTGGCCGCATCCGATCCGGACCGTATCTCGCACAGGGCATTCGGACTGCCGAATGTTGAATTCACCGAATCTGAAACCGCGTGGCCGCACAAGGTGGGAATGGATGTGCTGACGTCGATGAAGATCGACATGCCGAAGGAACTTCCCGAGCCGATGGGCGTGATGGCTGCGACCGAGTATCTCGACAAGGCCGACGGCTACGAATTCACCGAGGACGACCGGCAGATGATCGCCGGCGGCGAAGGCCAGCTCGTCGGCGAATTCCTGCTCGATCGCAATGGCGTCGTCAGGTGGTGCTTCACGGAGGTTGCCGACAACGGTCGGCAGATGTTCGGCGTGCCGGCGGCGCAAGATTTGATGTCGGCCGCGTCCAACGTGGCCGCGTAGGTCACGGGGACTCCGGGGATTTCCAAAGCTGAACAAATCGGATTCAAGACTGTTTTTTAGGGGCAGTCACGGGTGTGTTGGATCGTCTGTCATGTTACGGACCGCCCCCAAAAAAGGCCAGTCGGGTGAGCAACGTGTAATGCGATTCCGACACCATCAATGCGGCGAAGACAAGCACGAGAACTGGGGGGAGCAGGATGGCGTAGATCAACGCCAGCCGCTCCCAGGCCATGTGCATAAAAATCGCAACGATCAGCCCTGCCTTCAGGACCATGAAGAGGAGGATCAGAGACCATCTGAGATAGCTCTGGATGCCGAGGTAGTCGACGAGGTAGGAGAAGGTGCTGAGGACGAAAAGCAGCCCCCAAACGACCATATAAAGTCTTATCGGATGCTGTTGTCCCGAATGCGCCTGTTGTTGTGCCATGATGCCATCCTCACCACAGATAGAAGAATGCAAAAATGAATACCCAGACCAGATCCACGAAGTGCCAGTAAAGCCCCGTTATCTCCACGATCTCGTAATGACCCTTCCGGCTGGTGAAAAATCCCCGCCTTTCCTGATCGAAGTCCCCCCGCCACACCTTGCGTGCCATGATCAGGAGGAACAGGACCCCGATCGAAACATGGGTGCCGTGAAAGCCCGTGATCATGAAGAAGGACGACCCGAATTGCGCCGCCCCCCAAGGGTTCTCCCAGGGACGAACGCCTTCCCTGATCAGTTTGGTCCATTCGAATGCCTGCATTCCGACGAATGTCGCGCCGAGGGCTGCCGTCGCCAACATCAGCGCGGCAGTCTTGCGGCGATCGTGGCGGTATCCGAAGTTGACGGCCATGGCCATTGTGCCGCTGCTGCTGATGAGGACGAAAGTCATGATGGCGATCAGGATCAGCGGAATTTCCTTGCCTCCGATCGTCAGGGCGAAGACCTCGCTCGGATTGGGCCAAGCAACGGTGGTCGACATGCGCGCCGTCATGTAGGCCAGCAGAAAACACCCGAAAATGAAGGTGTCGCTCAGGAGAAAGATCCACATCATCGCCTTGCCCCAGGAGACGTTCTTGAACGCCCGCTGGTCCGATGACAGATCAGCGGCAACGCCTCGCAGTCCCGCGGACCGCAGATGCGGATCACTTACCGGTCTTTCCATGGATTCGGTCATCATCGAAACTCCTCAGGTGACCAATTGACGGCAGAGATCGACGAAACTATTCGCCCAGCCGGCAAAGAGCGCAAAAAGGATCAGCCAGACAGCGAGCATGAAATGCCAATAGATGGCGCATAGATCCACGCTCAGGCGAACTCCAGTCAGCACAGGACTGATCCGGGCGCGAATTACGGTCCGTCCGAGTACGAAAAGCCCGCCCAGAATGTGCAGACCATGCAATCCGGTGATCATGTAGAAGAAGCTGTTTGATGGGTTGTCGGCGAGCAGATAGCCTGCCGACACCAGTTGTCGCCACGCCAAAACCTGCCCGGCGAGAAAAAGAACGGCCAGCACGAACGCCACCGCAAGAGCTGTGTTCAGCATCTCGCCGCGATCAAGGCGGGCTTCGGTTTTCGCCCATTGCAGCGCCACGCTGCTGGCGGCGAGGGCCGCCGTATTCACCCATAGCAGCCGCGGGATCGGGATGGCCCACCAGTCGGCGCCGCCCATGCGGCTGAGATAGGCGCTGATAAGGAGCGTGAACAGCGCACCGATGACGGCAAGAAAAATGCCGAGCCCGAGTTTCGCTATTGTCGCCGATGATCCCTGCATCTCCGGCGCATCGCCTGCCAGACCCACTTCCAGCCAGGGCTTGGAGGTCAGCCGCTGCCTTGCCATCCACCAGGCAATGATGCCGGCGACCCCGGCCAGAAAAATGAGAATGGCGCTCATGGCGACACTCTCTCGGACGGCTCGCCCAAAGCCGGCTGGTTTTGCGGCAGGAAGTCCTGGTCCGCTCCGGGAACGCTATAATCATATGGCCAACGATAGACGATGGGCAGCTCCTTGCCCCAATTTCCGTGAACCGGCGGCGTTTGCGGCGTTTGCCATTCCAATGTCGTTGCCCGCCACGGGTTGCCGCCCGCTGGCCTGCCCCAGCGAAGGCTCCAGGCGAGGTTGAACAGGAACAGAATTTGAGCGGCGCCGACGACCAGCGCGGCGACGGTGATGAACATGTTCAGCGTGTGCGCCGATGGTGGAATGAAAGCAGTTTCGCCCAGCTCGTAATAGCGGCGCGGCACGCCCATCAGGCCGAGATAGTGCATCGGGAAGAAGATCGCATAGGCGCCGAGAAAGGTGATCCAGAAGTGGATATGACCCATCACCACGTTCAGCATGCGACCCGTGACTTTCGGATACCAATGGTGGATTGCGCCGAAGATCACCAGGATCGGTGCGACCCCCATCACCATATGGAAATGGGCAACGACGAACATGGTATCCGAAAGCGGCACGTCCACAACGACATTGCCGAGAAATAGACCGGTCAATCCGCCATTGATGAATGTGACGATGAAGGCCAGGGCAAACAGCATCGGCAATGTCAGATGGATATCGCCGCGCCAAAGCGTCAGCACCCAGTTGTAGACCTTGAGCGCCGTCGGGATGGCAATGATCAACGTCGTGGTCGCGAAAAAGAACCCGAAGTTCGGATTCATGCCGCTCACATACATATGATGTGCCCATACGACGAAGCTTAGTGCTGCGATGATGACGATCGCCCAGACCATCATCCGGTAGCCGAAGATGTTCTTGCGCGCATGGGTGCTGATCAGATCCGAGACGATGCCAAAGGCAGGAAGTGCGACGATATAGACTTCAGGGTGGCCGAAGAACCAGAACAGATGTTGGAACAGGATGGGACTGCCGCCCCCTTGCTTCAACTGTTCGCCCATCTCGACGATGGCGGGCATGAAGAAACTGGTACCCAGCAACCGGTCGAACAACATCATGACAGCGGCGACGAAGAGGGCCGGGAAGGCAAGCAGCGCCATGACGGTCGCAGTGAATATACCCCATACTGTCAATGGCATTCTCATCAGCGTCATGCCCCGGGTGCGTCCTTGCAGCACGGTGACGACATAATTCAGCCCACCCATGGTGAAGCCGATGATGAACAGGATCAGCGATGACAGCATCAGGATGATGCCCCAATCACGCCCTCCCGGCGTCCCCGATAAAAGAGCCTGCGGCGGATACAGCGTCCAGCCGGCGCCCGTCGGCCCGCCGGGCGCAAAGAAGCCGACGACCAGGACGATGACTGCGAGCAGATAGAGCCAATAGCTCAGCATGTTCGCATAGGGGAACACCATGTCGCGGGCGCCGAGCATCAAGGGGATGAGATAGTTGCCGAAACCGCCGAGGAACAGTGCCGTCAGCAGGTAGATCACCATGATCATGCCGTGCATGGTGATGAACTGATAATAATGTTCCGCGTCGATAAACGAAAAGTAGCCGGGAAACCCGAGTTGCAGCCGCATCAGCCAGGACAGCACCAACGCCACCATGCCGATCGAGATAGCGGTCAAGGAATACTGAATGGCGATGATCTTGGCATCTTGGCTGAAGACATATTTCGTCCACCAGCTTTTCGGATGATAAAGCTCCACGTCCTCGACTTCAGCGGGCTGGATGACCTGCCCAGCGCCGGATCCAATGTCGACCATATTCCATCCTCCCTGTTCCCTCCGATGCGGCTTTTCCCCTCAAGTACGCATGGCATTTATTTGGCCGCCGACTTTTCCGCCGACGCCAGTGATTTCGAGAAAGTCGGTTGCTGCTGCAGCCAGGCTTGATAGGCGGTCTCGGTATCGACGATAACGGTGCCGCGCATCTGCGGATGACCGACGCCGCACAATTCTGCACAGAGAACCTCGAATGTTCCTGTCCGTGTCGGCGTGAACCAATAATAGGTGACCGTACCAGGGATCATGTCCATCTTGGCCCGGAATTCCGGCACGTAGAAATCGTGCACGACGTCGATCGAGCGCAGAAGCATTTTTACCGGCTTGTCTGCGGGCAAATGCAGTTCACCGCCTTCGACGATGACGTCGTCCATTCCGGCGGGATCGCTCTTGTTCAAGCCGAGCGGATTGTCCGGGGTCACATCGCGCGTGTCCGCCCGACCGAGCCGCCCGTCGGCGCCCGGCAGCCGGAAGCTCCATTGCCATTGCTGAGCGACGACTTCAACCTCGCTGGCATCGGCCGGGACCGTAACGAACTGTTTCCACACGAAGAGCCCCGGCGCGAGCATTGCAGCCACCCCGATCGCAGTCCCCGCCGCGAGCCACCATTCCAACCGCTTGTTTTCGGGCTGGTATGCCGCCTGATTTCCGGCGCGGTGTCTGAAGCGGAGGACGCAATAGGCTATGAACAACACGACAGCCGTGAAAACAAAGCCGGTGATCCAGAACGTGATGACAATCGTATTGTCGATGTAGCTCCAGTTCGACGCGATCGGCGTCCACCACCATGGGCTAAGCAGATGGAACGCAATCGATCCCACCACCAGCAGAACGAGAATCACTACGACAGCCATCGTCTCCTCCGTGACCCGGCAGCGAATATTTCCACAATCCCATCGCGAAGCGTTTTAGTATTATCTCATGAACAAGTCAGGCGAGCAATTGCGGTAACGGCAGCGGTTCATCCCGGCAAAACGCCCGGGGCATATCGGCGCCGCGGGAACGGATGGGCGGCGTCAGGTTGCTGAGCCGAGCCCCCCGATCCAACCGGCAACGCGGGAAACAGCTCGTCCACGCTTGGCATTTCGCTATTTGGAGTACTGCTTCAGATAGGCGATCAGATTGGTAATCTCGGTATCGTCCTTCAACCCGACGAAAGTCATTTTCGTGCCCTTCACTTTCGCCTTGGGGTCGTGCAAATAATCGCGGAGCGACGTCTCGTTCCATACGAGGCCGGCCTTGCCCGCCTCCTGCATCGCCGGCGAATAGGCGAAATTTGGATGTGTTCCAGCGGTTCTGCCGAACAGACCGTTCAGCGAAGGGCCGACCTTGTTCTGGTCGGTTTCGGCTATGTGGCAAATGGCGCATTTCTTGAAAACGGTGGCCCCTGCGGTGGCGTCGCCCTCCTGCGCCGTAGCGTCAAGCGGGATGGCAATGGCGAAAAGCAGACAGATCGGAAGAAAACGGTAAGACATGGCAATCCTCATTCTCTTCATCGCTAACCCAACCAACACGACTCCCATCATGCAGATCGCAACGGCTCGGACGATGATCTCTGGGTAAATTTCCTTTGTGAATTCAAGGCATGCGGTTCGGATAGACGGGTGCAATCAATTTTCGATACAGGTGCCAGGTCGAATGCCCGAGGATTGGCATGACGACCGCAAGGCCGGCAAAAATCGGGATAGTGCCGACGACGAGCAGCGCCGCGACAATCAACCCCCAAAGTGCAACTGGTCCTGGATTGCTAAGCGTAGCGCGTATGCTCGCGTCCACGGCTGCAATTGCGCCGACATCCCGATCCAGCATCAGCGGGAAGGTCACTACCGTCGTCGCCAGCACTATTATTGCGAAAATGAAACCGGCCAGATTTCCCCAAAGCATAAGTGAGAGGCCTCGCGGGGTCGTCAGCACGTCTGACAGGAAGGTCGAGATCGAGGTGAGGCCTGCCTCGTCGAAGGTCATGGTGTAGATGCGCTGTGCGATAATCAGCCAGGCGACGAAAAGCGCCAACAGCATGAGGCCTACCGCAATGATCGACGGCAGCGCCGGCGAGTGACGGACCTCCAGGGCGTGATGCCATGAGCTATCCAATCCCTGCTCGCGGCGTCGACTGATTTCATAAAGGCCGAGGGCCGCAATCGGACCAATGAGCGCAAAGCCTGATATCAAGGGATAAAGCAGCGGCAGCAGGTCAGCGCCGGAACTCCACATGGCCAGAAAAATGCCCGCGATCGGATACATAAGACAGAGAAAAACGTAATGAGATGGCTTCTCTCCAAAGTCATTAAGCCCCGACTTCAGCGCATCGACAAGATCCGCGACACCTATCTTCCGGACTTCCGGGCGCGTAAATTCACCGCTCGCACCGGCCATGACATGGAATGTCGCCATAGCGTCTCTCCTCCTACGCCATAATCCGGCTAGCGGTGCAAAGACGCCTGGCAAATTTTTATCTACACGCCAAACCGCAACCGGCTATCGTAAATCTATCAAATCTTGTTGCCTTTGTCGCCTATTCTTTAAATTAGAAAAATTAAATACTCATCATTTCTTGCGCTGCTACAACTGGCGATTTCCGGCGTGGATACCTGGAAGACGATGCTTGCCTATCACAAGACGGTCTCGAATAGAGGGATCAAGGCCGCTCCGATTGCGCCAGGGGCATCAATTACCTCCGCCACGGCAAGCTTGGGGACGTCGCGTAAGGCGCCATGCCGAGGTAGATTATTAATTTCAGTCCGTTCGATAAGCATTCTTGCCAGTGAATGCGGGAGTTCACCGCCAAGGACGATCAAGGCGGGGTCAAATACCGCGCAGAGCGCGTTGACGGTGCGATTATGCGCCGGTGCGACGCGGTCTACCCACTCCGCAACACCCTGCCATTGCGCCAAATCTTCGCTTTTCAAGTCCTTCAGCGTCAAGTCCGGGCGGCCGTTGGCGTGAAGATGCCGAAGCAAAAGGCTAGGAGCAGGACGCTCCTCGTAATCCTGCTGCCCAAAGAGAACGGAAAATTCGCCCGCGTTTCCGAAACTGCCGCGAAATGGCATGCCTCCGGAAACCAGGCCGCCGCCGTAGCCATGAAGATGGGCAATATAAGCGAAATCCGCAACCTCGCGGCCGACACCGAAGATTGCCTCCGCTAAAGCTGCTGTTCTGGCGACATTGTCCGCCCAGATCGGCAAGCCGAGTTTTGCTCCAAGCAAAGGAGCCAGGTCGATCAGTGACCAATGGGCGAGCGGCAGGGGGCAATTAAACGCCGACTCCAGCATACGGTGACCGGCGACGGCAAGACCAACGCCGAGGACATCCCGCCGATTGGCGCTTCGGCGGGCGAGAATGTCTTTGACCGCCGCGCCAATTCGGTCCATCTCCTCGGACAGCGAGGATCCAGCCTGTGGAATTTCCGTGTTCTCCAAAGGCTCTCCGAATCCCATGAGGCAGAGGCCGATCGAACCGACATTTATGGAGATGCCGAGCGTCAAACACCAATCCTTTTGCAGGCTTAGCTCCGGACTGGGTGGTCCAGGGCGTCGGTTCTCTGACGGGGAAAAAGCAATCATTCCTCGGTCGTGAAGCCGCGCGACAATCCTATGCAGAGATTGCTGGGTAAGGTCGAGCGGTTCGGTCAGGTCAGAACGCTCAATCCCGGGAGATTTCCAGATCAGCCGCAACAGGTCGCGTTCGTTGCGAGAAGCAACCCGTCTAGGTTGTAAATCCCGCAAAAAATGTGCCGCAACGTGGTCTAACGGATCATACTTCATTTTCAGATCATTTTGATTTACACGGCAAGCGTGAAATCCGCCTGGAGGTGTCTTGCTTCTATCAAACTGACGAATTCAATCGCTAATTTGATGGTCCTGCTTACCTCATCAAGAACGGCCGATCCAGCCGCGATGACGGCATTTTACGGATGGCAGAGGGGATGCTGTCCGAGTGTTGGGAACTCGATATCGGCGTTGCGGCGATCTCTGGCTTTCGTCTCGAGATCCGACAGAACCTGCTCATTCAGGCCGCCCCTTGTGGCGAACTCTCGGCTGAGCATGCTGAACGTTTCCGCGTTTGGCCGGTTCGCCCGCTGTGCAAGACTTTCGAGAAGCGGAGAAAATGAGGAGATTTATCGAAAAACTTGCTGTAAGGACCAGTGGGGCGGTGGCATCGGGTCGGCGATTTCCCCGCCGGCGGGCCGATGAAGGCGCGCTGGTGGTGGTCACCGATGCCAAAGCTGTCACTGCAGTGGAAGTCGCGGCAACTGTCGAGGCAGGCGGCTGCGATTGCTTCCAGCTTGAGGCTTACACAAGAAATCAGGCGAATTCATTAATTTGTTCAGGGTATTTATGGCGTTCGCATCAATGATTTTTGTCAGGATTGGTGAAGAAAAGCGATTAACCGAGGGGGAGCTTATGAATTCCAATCGAAATTTCTGTAATGCACGCCGCAATCGTCATTGGATTAAACGTTCCATATCAGCAATTTTTCTGATTGCCTTCCCGTTAGCTCTGTCTGCCAATGCGAACGCGTCTGAACTTGCGCATGCAAAGCAGAAGACCATTCAACTGTATATGAAGAAATACGAAAAGAATAATGTCGTCTTCTATAGTGGAAGTTCACTGGCAAAGACGACCAAAATTTCTTCCGAGGAATACTTTAAGGGTGCGCCGTATGTTTGCACGCCTAGCGGCTTCGGCAGAACATCGCATTGTCACAATCGCAGTGCTTTTTGAGGTAAGCCCAGCGCTCCCTCAGACTGCTCTCGAAAGAGAATAGGGGTTGCTTCTCGGATGGTACTCGGACAGAACTGATAGCGAGCAGGCTGTCCATCCATCCTAGCGATGGCCCCTATTTGAGTATTCAACTTCAACCGGGCAGATGTTTGCGGACATTATCGCCCCGTCGCAGTTTCAGAACCTCGTCATCATGCTTGATTGGATTATGACGGAACACATACCATTTTCCGCCTGACGCTCGTTTCTGATAGATTATCCCGGCTTTCTCACGATGCAGAAAGCAGGAAACATTGCGTGCAGCAGTTTTTCCGCTGTACCATAAGGCACTCATGCAGAGCTTGCCGCGATCGGTCACATACCAGGTGCCTTTTGCATAGGATTTTTGGGAACCCTTGTGCGACCAGGCGGTAAAATGGTTGTGGTTACGGGAGAAGAACCCTGCACCATCCTTCCAGATCCAGGAGCGCCCCGAATAGAGTCTTTTTAGAGCGGCGGCGCTCATCGGATCTGCTTGACTGGCCGCGCGTGCGGTCAGTCTATCGATTTGATGTTGTGTTGCGGCGTTTGCCGGGCCGGTCAGCAACAACATCGAGATCGCGGCGTTTAAGATGACGAAACGGAACGAAAACATTTTGTTTCTCCTTCAACTGTTCGCCGCGGCAGTCAGTTCAACAGAGGGCTGGCAACGCGCCAGTCCGGCCGACCCAGGCCATCCGGCCAGGGATAGACTTCACGGTCGTTGAAATAGACGACTGCTGTCAGGTCGGGAAATTCGGCGTGCGGTTTGGCGGCTTCCTCAGCCCATGCGTGAACATAGGCCTCATTTCCCTGATAACCCAACTCGGCAATAACGATCGGCTTCTTGAAGGCCTTGACGCGGTTGTAGCCGGGCTTGGTTGCTTCCACGAACGTCGAATCCCGTCCGAGCTTGCGTTGATCGAACGGCTGGTAGCCGAACACCGAAAGCCCGATGACATCAACATATTGATTGCCGGGATAGTAGGCTTCGAGCCCCTCTTTTCCCATTGGCGACCACATGTACTTGGCCGACGGAAGATATTGGCGGCATACGGTGATGGCGTGCCGATATGCTTTTATATAGCCGTCCGGCTTCCAGTAGGCCCAGGTGAATTGCCCGTTCTTTTCATCCATTTCCTGCGCCCAGCGGATGGTGACGGGCCTGTCGAGCTTGGCTGCCGTGGAGCATATCGCTGCCATGTTGGCATCGTAGCGACCCGCCAGAATTCCGTTGAGAAGATCGTCCGGTGCCACGCGCCAGTCGCGGGCCCAGGACCAGGGCTCAACCGTAATCAGCAATGAACGGCCGCGCTTGCGTGCATAGTCATTTGCCGTGCTCAGGGTTGAGAGATCGACATCCTCCCAAGGGAGGAAGAGATGCTCGATCTTGGGGTCGGGGTCATTGGTAAAGTCCCCATTTGGATCATAGGCACCGGAAGCAAGCGATTGCGGTGTGATGATCGGCCTCTTGTCGTGGAACAGGCTCTCGGCCCGTGCGTCAAGAACATCGCCGGCCGCGTAGACCACGCCGCAGAGCGCGACGGTGCCAAGCATAGCTGCCGTTAGTTTGGTTAGGGTTCTCATTGGATTGACTCCTCCTTATTCGGTCTTGTGCGCGTCTAAGGTGGCTTTCACCACCTCTAGTCGCTGCGAGACCAGATCGTCGGCGATTAATTTCGCCGCCTCATCGGTTTGTTTGGCTACAGCATGGCGAAACACGTACCAGGCCCCGCCTGCCTCACGCTTCTGGTAGATAGTCCCATCCTGAATTCGATGAATGAAGCAGGTTTTGGCTGGAAACTTGCCGTTTGTCGCATGCCAGGCCGCCTCGAAGCACAAGAGGCCTGTATCCGTCACGATCCACCGACCTTCAGCCCAGGATTGGCCTCCTGTTCCGTCGACCCAGGCGGAAAACCGGCGATCGGTATTCTGCATTCGCCCGGCGCCATCGGGCCACTGCCAGGTTTTGTCACGATAGAGCGTGTAGAGTTCGAACGCCGTCATGAGCCTTGTACCTTCAGGCAGTTTTGTGCCTGCAACGGCGGCGGTAGCATTGCTCCACCCTGCAATTCCCATGGCGATAGCGAATGCCGTCGCTGTTACACGGGCAAAGGTGGTCTTGTTGTTTGATGGCTTCATCTTATTTCCCCCGCATTGCAATTGAGACGAGCTCTACCGTTTCTGTTTTGACTGCCTGCCGTCTGTCTCGTCGCTTGACGATTTCCTGTAGGCTGCCGTCGGTGCTGGCAGGCCGGCCCACGGCCGAAATGTGAAATCCGAGTTCTTCGGCGGCGTCCGCGTCCAAGGCGTTTCTCAGGTCTATGAGGACCGGCTGGCGCAGGTGATGTTTGAGCTGAACCAGGTCGATTTTCTTGATGGTCTCCCACTCCGTCACGATGACGGCGGCATCGGCATTCCATGCGCATTCATAGGGATCTTCAAAGAAGTCGACTCCGTCGAGAACCTTTGCAGCATTCTCGATGCCGACGGGATCGTAGGCCCGGATGCGGCCTCCCATACGCTGCAGCGCTTCGATGAGCGGCACCGAAGGTGCATCACGCATGTCGTCGGTGTCGGGTTTGAAGGTGAGGCCAAGGACAGCGATGGTCAGACCGTCTATGTCTCCGCCAAATGCCTCTGCTACCTTTAGCGCCATGCGCCGCTTGCGTGCGTCATTGGCAGCAACGGTTTCCTCTACGATACCAAGTGTTACCCCGTAATCCTCCGCCGTCCGCAGAAGCGCCAGGGTATCCTTCGGAAAGCAGGAGCCACCATAGCCGGGCCCGGCTGTGAGGAAGCTCGCGCCAATGCGTTTGTCGAGCCCCATGCCGAGCGCCAGGTCGCTCACATTGCTGCCCACCTGTTCGCACAGATCGGCCAGCTCGTTGATGAAAGTGATCTTGGTGGCCAGAAATGCGTTCGCGGCATATTTGATCAGTTCGGCAGTGCGCCGCATGGTGATGATAACGGGCGTATTCTGTAGCGTGACCATGCTCTCATACAGTTCGATGAGGCGCTTGCCTGCCCGCTCGTCTTCGACACCAATGACGACGCGATCCGGTGCGAGGAAATCACTGACGGCGACGCCTTCGCGCAGGAATTCCGGATTGGAGGCAATGGAGAAGGTGTCGGCCTTGCGGACCGAGCCGATGATCCTCTGCACCACATCCCCGGTTCCGACAGGCACCGTCGATTTCACCACCACAACCGTGTCGTCGGCAATGAGCGACGCGAGCTCGCGCGCTGCCATATAGACGAAGGAAAGATCGGCATCCTCGTGACCGGCGCGTGTCGGCGTGCCGACGGCTATGAAGACGATGGCGGCTCCTTTGACTGCTTCGGCCAGGTCGCAGGTGAAGTCCAGCCGTCCCGCGGCGTAGTTTCGTTTGACCAGGTCGTCGAGGCCGGGCTCATAGATCGGCATCCTGCCTTGTCGGAGGCCGGCAATCTTTTGAGCGTTCTTGTCCATGCAGACGACATTGTTGCCCCATTCGGCAAAGCATGTGCCGCTGACCAAGCCTACATATCCAGTTCCAATAACAGCTATTTTCATCTGAGTTCGCGCCAATGGCGTCCTTCTTGTCATGAACCGTTGTTGTCGGTGTCGCTCAGCCGCCAGCGCGGATTGAACGTCAGCCTGTGCAATCCGCGTCCGCCGATTCCGGCGCCCGCTACTGAGAAGCGATCTTCGAACAGCATGTAGCCGTCCGTATTCCAGGCCAGCGACCGGATGCCGTCATGGCCATGTTCGATGGTGCCCACACATGGCAAGGCGATCAGGGCAAGCAGACTGCTGGCGAGCACCGGACGATAGAAACGCCTGCTCACGCACACGGTGTTTTCGCGCGTGTGCTGTAGGATGATGACGAGCAGGAGCAGCGTGTAGATGGCGGCATTCAGCGTGGCGAAGATGTAAAAGCCGCCGGTTTCTTCCGCTGTAGCGACGGATAGTACCGGGAGGATGGAAATCAGCGACAGCAGACCGTAAGCCGCCAGGATTCGCAGAGGCAGCGGATCAACTTCGGACGTGCCCTTCGGCGTGACGCGAAAATCCACGAAAGATCCCGTTGCCCAGTCGCGAACGGCTGCCAGGCCTCCGGCGAGCGCCCACGGCCAGCGGGCGAACAGAAATAGCGTCATTTCCCAGCTGAGGATCTTGGCGTCCACCGGCCTGAACGTGCCGGTGCTGCGCCAGCGATAGGCGAACAGGATCAGCAGGACCGACTGCGGTACGAAGTGCAGCAGAAAACCGGGGTAGGAGACGTCAACGAAACTCCTTCCGCGGAAAAGCGCAATCACGGGCAGGATAAACATCAGCCCCATGAACAGCGAAAAAAGAGAATACCAGAGCTGGGAAAACAGGAACTGGGCCTTGAGGCGCAGCGGCAGTCGTCCGATCAGCTTCGGCGAATATTGCAGCAAGATCATCATCAGGCTGCGCGACCATTGGAACTCTTGCGTAATGAGATCGGCGAAGGTGCGCGGACCGTCGCCATGGGCCACGGCATCGAGCGCATGAACGCCGCGCCAGCCGTGGGCATTCATCATCAGCGTGGTCGAATGATCCTCGGCCAGTTCAGGGCCAAGGCCGCCGATGTTCTGCAGGGCGACGGTGCGAATGGCATAGTGCGAGCCGATGCAAAGCGGCGAGAGCCCGCCATTGAAACCAGCCTGGAGCGATCCATGCATACTGGCTTCCGCGTAGAGGCGCCCACGCGCCGACCAGCTTTCACGTGCGTTGTAATCGCAAATGCTGGGCGCGGACACATAACCGACCGCCGGATCGGCGAACGGGCGCAGCATCTGGAAAAGATACCCTTGTTCGGGCACATGATCGGCATCGAGCTGGACGACGAAGTCATAGCCTTCATAACCGTAATGATCGTAGAAGAAGGCGAGGTTGCCTTCCTTGCATCGGGTGCGCCGCGGCCATGTCTGACGGTGATAGTCTTCACGCCCCTTGCGGGTGGAAACATGAACGCCATGCCTATGGCACCAATCGAGCGTCGCGGGCGAAGGATCTTCGTCGGCAAGCCAGGTGTCGTGCGGCACCTCTTGCTCCAGCATGGCGCGCAAAGTCCGCGCCACCACGGCAAAAGGCTCCGATGGTGCCTTCGTCACCACCATGGCGACGCGGCTGCCGGCGGGCAGGCGCAAGCGCCCGTGTGGCTTCCGGGCACGATAGAATACCACGATAAAATAGGCGGGAATGATTGTGACCCAAGCCAACACCAGGGTCACCAGAATGGAGCCGGAGAGGTCCACATAATGTGCTGGTTCGAACCACCAACGCCAGAAATAGACGAGCGCAGCAGCCCATAATGCGGCGCCGACCAAATATTCGGCGCGTCGATAGCCTTGCAGGACCGGCGTCATCAAGGGTTCGTCCTGCGGGGCTTGAACCTGTGTCTTGTAAGGGTTCATTGCCGCACCTCCAGTCCGAAGAAGGGGGCAGCAGTTCGAATGATCGTCTCTATATCCGAATAGAGAGCCCGGAAGCCGAGCTTCTCGGCGGCAAGGTCCGAAGCTGCATAAAGTGCGGGTGGATCGCCTGCCCGACGGGCACGCATTGCGACAGGGACCGGGTACCCGCAAACGCGTCCGATCGCATTCACAATTTCCTTGATGGAGGTTCCGTGTCCGGTGCCCAGATTAACGGCAAGGTCGGCGCCGCCGGCCAGCAGATATTCAACCGCCAGCACATGGGCCCGCGCAAGATCGACGACATGAATGTAATCGCGGATGCATGTGCCATCTGGCGTGTTATAGTCATCACCGTAAACTTCAAGAACGTCGATGGAGCCGGATGCCGCCAGCAGTGCGCGGGGGATGAGATGTGTCTCCGGATCATGCCATTCACCGAGTTCCCGTTCCGGATCCGCTCCGGAAGCATTGAAGTAGCGCAGCGCCACATAGTGCAGCCCATAAGCCGCCGAATAATCGGCGAGCATGTGCTCCGCGATCAGCTTCGTCCGGCCATAGGGATTTATCGGGCGTCTGGTCTCGCATTCGCGGATCGGCAGATGATCAGGAGTGCCGTAGACCGCGCAGCTCGACGAAAAGATCAGTTTGTCCGCACCCGCGCGCCGGCAGGCCTCCAGCAATGAATGCGTGCCGTTCACGTTGTTAGCGTAGTATTTTGCCGGGTTTTCGACAGACTCGCCGACATAAGCCGAAGCAGCGAAATGTATGACCGCTACAGGGCGATAGGTCTCGATCGTCTCGGCAAGAGACTGCGTGTCGAGAATATCCCCCTCGATGAAAGGCCCCCAGCGCACCGACGACAGATGGCCCGTCGAAAGATTGTCATAGACAATCGGCTCGAAGCCTTGCTTGTACAGGAGCTTGGCGGTGTGGCTGCCGATGAAGCCGGCGCCACCCACAACGAGTACTCTGCGTCTGGACATCACGCAACCTCGACAAGCTCGCCGCTGGGCCGAACCAGTTGACGTTCGAAATAGGAAACGGTGGACTTCAGGCCATCTGTCAACGCAACCGACGGCTCCCAGCCCAATTCCCGTTTCGCAACCGTGATATCGGGGCGACGCTGGCGGGGATCGTCGATCGGCAGTGTCTTGTAGACAATTTTCGACGAGGATCCCGTCATCGTGACAATCTGTTCGGCAAGCTCGCGCACGGTAAATTCGACCGGATTGCCAAGATTGACCGGGGTATGAATAGCCGACTGGTCACCCATCAACCGGACGAAGCCCTTGATCAGATCATCGACGTAGCAGAAGGAGCGTGTCTGCGAGCCGTCGCCATAGACGGTAATATCCTGCCCCTTGAGGGCTTGGACGATGAAATTGGAGACAACGCGGCCGTCGTCAGGGCGCATGCGCGGCCCATAGGTATTGAAGATGCGCGCAATCCGGATATCGACGCCATACCTTACGTGAAAGTCGCGGAAAAGCGTCTCTGCAGAACGCTTGCCTTCGTCATAGCAGGAGCGTGGACCGAAGGAATTGACGTTACCCCAGTAACTCTCCGGTTGCGGGTGCACCTGCGGATCTCCATAGACTTCCGAAGTGGAAGCCTGGAATATCCGCGCTTGATGACGCGCGGCGAGCTCCAGAAGATTCAGCGATCCGAAAACGCATGTTTTCATCGTATGGATTGGGTCTGCCTGATAGTGCGGCGGCGAGGCCGGGCAGGCTAGATTGTAGATCTCGTCCACCGGCACATCGAACGACGAGATGATGTCGTGGCGGATGAAACTAAACGTGTCGAAGCGCAGCAGATGCCATAAATTTTCCATCCGTCCGGTCGAGAAATTATCTACACAAATGACTTTGTGACCGGCATGTAATAGGTGGTCGCAAAGGTGCGAACCAAGAAACCCTGCGCCTCCTGCAACAAGAATTGTGCGTCTTTCTGTATTTTCCAGAGACAAAGTCGTAGATTTGAACGCGATGTTCATCAAACCCTCCCAACAAACTTAACTAACGACCAAAGATCACAGGAAAAAAGACTTGATAGTCTTCACCTATATGTATCCGTGGCGGGAAATTATTGTCTCAATTTCCGATTATAATTTACTAATATTTAAGGAATGTGTCGTTATCCGGGAATTCTAAAAGTTTGCAATCTGTCCATTTATTCGTCTGGATCTGATTTAATTTAGATAGCCGATTGAACCGCATCAGTGCAATTTTATTGCAATTTTCGATGGTTAAAATGATAGAGCATATTGAATTTATTATATAATTAAGAATAATTCGAATTTTTTACTATGAAATAGATCAATATTATTCCGTGACGTTTCTCAAGTTGAGCCACTACTCGATCAGATTGGCAATCCGATCGGACAATTTACTGTTCGACGGTGCCTATGACGGAAAACCGGCATACGACGCAGTTATCGATGATAGCGGGGCGGCGGCCATCGTCATTCCGCCTCGCGCCAACGTGGTCAACCAATCGACGACGGACGTGTCGGACAAAGGGACCGGCATATCCCGGCATATCGCTGCTATCAGCAGAGGCGGCCAGATGAAATGGCAGGGTTCCCGCGGCTACGGAAAGCGTTGGCTGCCCGAGACGGCGATAGGGCGATACAAGTCCGTCATCGGTTGCCGTCTGCGGGCACGGTCGCTGACTGGTGAGCAGACCGAAATCGCCATCGGCTGCGCCGCCCTCAACCGAATGCTTGACTGCGCGCGCCCGAAATCCGTCCGTCGTAGGGTCGATTGCATAATCAGCCGTTTCAAAGGTCGCCATTCCCCTTAAGGCCCGATCCGTGCACCAGCGGCCGAGACTAGGCAAATACCGCGACGAGAACGGACAGCCAGATCAAGACGACTCCCAGCGCCAACGCTCGCCTGGCGGCTACGACCTTCTCCTCGCCCTCTTCGGCAACAGGGGTCGTGACAATCCAAGGCACCGAGCCAAGCGCTGCAAATCCGATGAGCGCCAAAATCACGACGACATAGTCGAAGCTGCGCCAGTGCCCGGGCTCATACACACCCCAGTAGCCAAGGAACGCCATCCCTACCGCGAACATGGTGGCGGAGGCGGAGCAAAGTCCCGTAACAGAACCTGACGGCGCGCGCATCTCGTATCCTTTCCGTGCCGGTCAATCCATGAGACGATTTCCATGACGGCGCAAATCGCTTTCGCAAATCGGTCCCTCATGAACTCTCGCTTGATACATCTGCTTCAACGAAGAAAGGCCTATAGGGCGCTGGGAGCATATGGATCATTGAAGAAAGTGTCATCAGTGGTACATCGGAATTTTGATGCCCTGTTCTGACAAAACGCTAAGTACAGGTCTCCTCAGGCGGGCGTTGCTGAAGAATTTTGGCATGTCACGCCATCGGATAGGGTGTGTAGACCGTTCGTCGAGAAGATTCAGTGAGAATACCAGCGGTGAAATACACGCGATTTTTGGCCAAAGCCGATCTGGCAATAACTCAGTCTACGCCCTTTATACTCAGAAAGGATGATGAGCATTCCAGAATTGCCTATGCTAAAACATAGATAAGCCTGGAGGGTGGGATGTTGTATCTGCGCCACGCCGCGACCGTTGTGCTGAGCGTCATGCTGCTCGCACCGTTGTCTTCGAAAGCCGCCGAGAAGGTCGGCCAGGCTGTGCTGATTAATACCGAAGTTACGGGCGCAGGCGGTCCGCTGGCGGTCGACGACCCCGTCCACCGGGACGAGCAAATTCGTACCTCCCTTTCGGGCCTTGGACAGTTCACATTTCGAGACGGCACGAGACTGGCTGTCGGAGCGGGTTCGTCGGTTATCATCGACAAATTCGTTTTCGATGACTCGGGCTCAGTCAAAAAGCTTACGATAAATGCCGCAAAGGGCACTTTCCGCTGGATGAGCGGACATTCAAACTCTTCAGCCTATCAAATCGTGACGCCCGCCGGAACGATCGGGGTGCGCGGGACGGTATTTGATTTTTATGTCGGGGCTAACGGCACGACGGCGGTCGTTCTTCTGAATGGCGCCGCGCAGTTTTGCGGCGCGGGTGGCTGCAGGCAGTTGAAGCAGCAATGCGACTGCGTTGTCGCTAAACGCAATGGTCAGATAAGCGATCCCCGCCGGGTCAACCGCGACATTCTCAAGACGCTCGGCAACCAGCGAGCTTTGCCGTTTCTGTCCGGGGATCAACAACTTTCGGGACGAATGGGTTTTGGCGGCAACTGCGGTCTGTCGACGGCGATGAAAGATCGGCCCAACGGCGTATCTCCACGCAGCGTTCCGGCAAACAATCCTGCTCCGGCACAGCCCGATACACCCAGCGTATCCCACACGCCGGAATCGCCAGGCACCGAGGCGCCTGCTGCTCCGCAGGAAACTCCCAGCACGCCGAATGTTCCAAATCCGCCAAGCACGCCCGACAAACCGCAAAAGCACGACGATGACGGCGATCATCATCACGATCATCATCATGGCAGAGGCGACCACGGATGGGGTGATCACAATCCGGGCGACCGAGACAGCGATGGCCATGACGGCGATCATGGCGATCACGACGGCGGGCACCACCGTCGGTAGCACAGGCGGAATTGCGGACGACGGCTGCAAATCAGCTAAATATCGGCCGCCTTGTCTGCGGGCTCGTCGACGAAGTGTCCGGCACGGCGCGAAATCTGGCCGTAAAACTCCTGCAACAGTCCTGTCGTCACGACCTGCGCCTTGAGTTTTGCGGCGCCGACAAGTTTGCGGCTGCTCGTCGACCGTGTTCGCAGGGCAGCGACAAGTCGCCTGTGCATGGCCTCAAGTTCGACGAAATCAGCAGATTTTGCCAGGCGCGCATCACCGACCACCGCAAAAAGTTTGGTTCGCATACTCTTACCCTTCAGCATCAACGCTCCCGCCTCGAGCAGGGCGCAATCGGGCAGCAGGCGTGCTGTCGGTTCGGATACCAGAATGTCGAAATTGATGTCCTTGCAGGTAGATTCGATACGCGCGGCAATATTCACGGCATCGCCGACCGCGGTGTAGTTGAAGCGTGTCTCGGCGCCCATATTGCCGACGCATGCAAGCCCCGTATGTATGCCGATCCCTATTCCGACCTGCCGCGCGTCTCCGAAACCGAATGCATCGCTGTTGTTGAGGCGGGCGAGCGTTTCCCGCATGCCCAGGGCTGCACGTACGGCCTTGCCGGCATGGTCGGAGACATCGACGGGAGCGTTCCAGAAGGCCATGATCGAGTCTCCGATGAATTTGTCGAGCGTGCCTTCGTTGACGATGACATGGTGGCTCAGCGCATCGAGCAGCGTGTTCAGAAACGCGACGACGGCGCTCGGTGTCATCTCCTCGCTGATCTGGGTGAAGTTTCGCACATCGACGAACATGACGGTCAGCTCGCGCTCGTCTCCTCCAAGGCGCAGGGCATTGCGCGTATGCTCGATGCGATGGAGCAGCGATGGTGAGAGATAGTGGCCGAAAGCTCGCCGCACGTCGCGCCGTTCCCGATCGATCACGAGAAAGCGGAATCCCGTCGCAGCGAAATGCGTGATCGATCCGGCGACGATCGGTGCCAGCGGGTCGAAGAGAAGCCCCCCATAAAGGAAGGCAAGCCAGGAGGCCACAAGGGCAAAAGAGGTAATCAGCAGGCCGCACGCAAGTGCGACGGCCGGATTGACGAAGGTGGTGAGGATCACCAGAAGGCCGCCCAACACGGCGATGGACAGGATTTCCATCCCGTCTGCCCAATCCGGCCGGGAAAGGAAGCGGCCTGAAAGGATCTGCTCGACGATCTGCGCATGGATGGAGACACCCGGCACGTTTTCACCAAGGGCCGTCGTGCGGACATCCTGGAGCCCGGAAGCAGAGGTTCCGACGAAAACGATACTGCCTTCGATAGCGGTTCTGATATCGGCGGAGGCGTCTCCGGTCGCGAGTACCTTGCTTGCCGAAATATACCGTTTTGTGGTGTCGGGGCTGACATAGAGCCACAGCTCTCCCGCCGCCGTTACCGGCACCACGAAATCCCCGATCTTGACCCGGGTCAATGTATTCGGCCTGTCCGGCGCGGCGTCGAGTACGTAGGTGGAGGCTCCCTGTGCGACACGGAGCGCTTCGAGCGCTAGATTGGGGTAGAGCTGCTTGCCGTCGCTGAGGAAAAGCGGAACTGCGCGCACCACTGCTGATGATGCACCCGGATTGAGGCTGATATGACCGAGGCCGGCGGCATTGGCTTCCAATTGCGGCTGCAGCGGCGTCGCGGCCTTGATTGCGGGCGGCGCACCGAATGGACTTTCGCCGGTATAGGCAAAGCCTGCCTTCACCGATGGCAGATAGTTTCCCTGGTTGGAGAGGCCGAAACCCAGCACCATCGGCCTTCCCGACAGCGATCGGGAAAAAATCTCATCATTATCCGGTAGCTTGCCCAGCAGTGAGGGATCAATGCCGGTGACATCGCGAACGACATTGCGAGGCGACAGGCGGTCGGGCTCGGCGAAGAGGATATCGAAAGCGATAGCCGACGCGCCCATATCGGAAAGCCTGTCCACAAGGGCGGCAATCCGGTTTCTCGGCCAAGGCCATTGACCGAACTCGCGCAGTGACGCTTCGTCTATGTCGATGACCCGGACAGGCTGGTTCTCAAAAGTTCGGGGCACCAGGCGCTGATACTGGTCAAATGTCAAATCGCGGGCGAGCCTTAGCAACGGAGGATCGCTTGCCCGCAGGATCGTCAATGCTGTGACGAAGGCCAGGCCGATAACGACGCCAATTTGCTGCGCACGCGTCACCATTATGGTGTCAGCCCCTTTGCCCTGCACCCCCCGGCATAAGTAGCGATTAGAAGAAATACGAAAATCTATTGATCTGCTGCTGCGCCAAGGAAGAATATGCTGCCTTGTTCCAGGGAACGATGCAATGATCAAAGTATCGAAGGGCATCGTAAAGTTATCAGGTCGGCGATTGATCTGCGCGAATCTTTTAGCATGACACAAGCCGCGGGTGATCCACTTTATCGCTACCATCGGTTTCCGACTGATCGCACCAGACTATGTGTCTCTGAGCGGAGAAATCCCCGCCGGCACTTTGCCGGAGAAATCCGCATGCGATCCGCCGGTCGGTTTGGCGACAAGTGGCACATTGATAGGGCCATCATCTGCCCCGGATGGGAAGAGAGTGCAGCTCGTCTCATCGATGTTCTGCTCGCCGAACTATCCCGCAGGACGGCCGAGGACAGCTCAGCTGTCGGAACGGTCCCGTTGGTCGAAAAAGCTTGTTGCCGTGTGCCGGCCAATGCGTTTCAGTAGGACGGGGGTAACGTGACGCAAGGCCGTAACGGCGGTGCGGTAGTAAACGCCGGTGAGCTGCGGCGGCAGCCGCGTAAAGGACGTCGAATGGATAGCTTGCCCCGAAGGATATACTCGTTCCCGCCGTGTTCGGTGTGTCGCTTGTCGTTCTCGCGCTGTTGGGCGCCATTGGCGCTGGGGCTGGAGGCGCCCAGATAGTAAAACCCACAGTCCGCGTCGCTTTCTGGGGTGCTATCGCGATGGCCGTTACCGCGGGTGTCGGTGCGCTGATAGGCAACTCCGTGTAACGCCGCTATTGAACTAGCATTACAGTTGCATTTTCGCTTTCAAATGCGCTCGTCGAGCGGCAGCCTGATGGGCGCGCCTCCAGCATGACCACGCGATGACGTAGGCGGGCTTTATGCGACGCTGGGCAAGCCTTGTGGCGATGCGCCGGACTTCCTGGATAGACCAGCGGATTAAATCCTGATGGTCGGCATCCGCGGTCTTTTTTGGGGCGTCACGTCATTGGCGCGATACCGGATCACCGCCATCATGGCGAAGGCGAGCATGACCAGGGAGACGTGGCGATGCCAGCCATGCCATGACCGGGTTTCGTTGTGATCGAGTCCGAGCTCGTTCTTGGCGGTCTCGAAGCTATCTTCGATGGCCCAGCGATGGCCTTCAACGGAAACGAGCGTCTGGATGCCCGTTCCGGCCGGGCACCATGTGGTGAAGAATGCGAGATCGCCGTCGCTGATATTGCGCCGGATCAGGAGGCCACGGGTCCAAAGGCCCGTTTCCGTCTCGTTATATTCGTCGGCATGGAGATCGGCGAGTTCGCAGTAGGCCCAGTCATGAAGCCGCGCGCCTTTGGTGCCATCACCGGCGGAAAGACGCTGCCATGCTTTTGGATCGAGGTCACGGGCGATCTCCTGAGCTGTGCCGGCGACCGGAGGCTTGCCCGACCAGGAGCCGAAATGGTGGTCCGATTTAACCCCAAGAACGTAGCCTTTGCAGGCTCTGCGCAGGGTCCCTTCAACGTCCCCGACGCCATAGACCGCATCTGCAGCCACCCATGAAAACGGCACATCGGCTGAAAGCGCACGCCGTATCATATCGACAGCCAGGCCTGGCTTGGTAGCGAAGGCTATAGCCTCAGGAACATGGGTGGCTGCAAGCCTTGCCGGATCACCGGTCCAGCTCTTGGGCAAGTACAGGGCTCGATCGATAAAGGCATGACCGCGAACGGACACATAGGCGGCGAACACACCGATCTGGCAGTTCGTTATCTTGCCTGCCGAACCTGTATATTGACGCGAAACACCGCACGATGTCTTGCCCTGCTTGAGGAAGCCCGTCTCATCGATGACCAGGACCGCATCATCGGCGGCGAGGTTTTCCACAACATACTCTCGCACGATGTCGCGAAGTCCATCCGCGTCCCAGCGTCCGCGACCCAAAATGGCTTGCTGCCGCCACGGACCGGGATCACCGGCCGCCTCAGCGCGCATCCAACCTGTCTTTCGCCGCTCGTCACCCAGCAAGCCGTCCAGGAAAAGGTTCGCAGATGCTGCAACTCGCTCCTGCGTAAACAGTCGCCGCATACGAGCCTTCACGTCACGCAGCGACGATGCCCAAAGTTCCAGCGTCGTCTCGATTGATGCACCCATCATCCATGACCTCCGAATCATGGAGACCCATAGATTCAGAGTTTATAGAAATATGCAACTGTAATGCTAG
>NZ_FMAF01000033.1 GCF_900094565.1 Martinezella lusitana | reverse complement strand
CCTGCACGCCGGCCGGCGCCATGCTGTTGGTGCGGCGCATTCATGGCGAGGACCTGTCGGGGCTGAATGCCGTCGTCATCGGCCGCTCCAATCTGTTCGGCAAGCCGATGGCGCAATTGCTGCTCAATGCCAATGCGACTGTCACGACGGCGCATTCGCGCACCAGGGATCTGGCATCTGTGGCTCGCGGCGCTGATATCCTGGTGGCCGCGGTCGGTCGGCCTGAGATGGTCAAGGCCGATTGGATCAAGCCGGGCGCAACGGTTATCGATGTCGGCATCAACCGCATTGCCGCACCGGAGCGCGGCGAGGGCAAGAGCCGGCTGGTCGGCGATGTTGCCTATGCGGAAGCCTCCGATGTCGCCGGCGCCATCACCCCGGTTCCGGGCGGTGTCGGGCCGATGACGATCGCCATGCTGATGGCCAATACCGTCATTGCCGCCCATCGGGCCGCCGGAAAGCAGCCGCCGAAGTTTTGAGGAAAATGCCTTCCGGGTGGCGACAAAAAACCACTCGGATCGGCTTGCCAAGACACGAAAGACGATTATAGTCAGGAAATAAATATTCCATAGAAGAAAATGAGGGAACGAAATGGCATTATCATGGCGTTTCTCCGCCTTGGCGGACCGGCACCGTGCTCTCGGATCGAAACTCGAAGACTGGAGCGGCATGGGAACCGCCTGGACCTATGAGAAGGACATGTCGGACGAGCATGTCGCGATCCGCACCAAGGCCGGCATTATGGATGTTTCCGGCCTCAAGAAGGTGCACCTGGTCGGCCCGCACGCCATCGCCGTGCTCGACTATATCACCACACGCGACATGTCGAAGATCTACCCCGGCCGCTCGGTCTATGCCGCGATGCTGAACGATCGCGGCTATTTCACCGACGACTGCATCGTCTATCGCACCGGACCGAATTCCTGGATGCTGGTGCATGGTTCGGGCTCCGGCCATGAGGAACTCGTCAAGCAGGCAGCAGGGCGCAACTGCGCCGTCCTCTTCGACGACGATCTGCATGATCTGTCGCTGCAGGGTCCGGTCGCTGTCGATTATCTCGCCAAATACGTGCCCGGCATCCGCGACCTCAAATATTTCCATCACATGCAGACGACGCTGTTCGGCGCGCCTGTGATGATCTCGCGCACCGGCTATACCGGCGAGCGCGGCTATGAAATCTTCGTGCGCGGACAGGACGCTCCCATGGTCTGGGACCGCATCGTCGCGGAAGGCGAGGAGATGGGGATCATTCCCTGCTGCTTCAGCGTTCTCGACATGCTGCGCGTCGAAAGCTATCTGCTTTTCTATCCCTATGATAACTCGCAGATGTATCCCTTCGCCGATCAGCCGCCCGGCGACAGCCTCTGGGAACTCGGCCTCGACTTTACCGTCAGCCCCGGCAAGACCGGCTTCAGGGGTGCCGAGGAACATGCGCGCCTCAAGGGCAAGGAGCGCTTCAAGATCTTCGGCATGCTCATCGATGCCGATGGCCCGGCCGATCTCGGCGACGAGGTCTTTGCCGATGGCAAGAAGGTCGGCGTCATTACCTGCCCGTGCTATTCCGCGCTGACGAAGAAATCCATGGCGATCGCCCGTCTCGACGTCGACAAGGCGGTTCAGGGCACGAAGCTCGAGGTGCGCGGCAAGAGCCTGAAGGCAAGTGCCATCGCTCACACGCTGCCCTTCGACGATCCGGAAAAGAAGAAGAGGACGGCCATCGGTTAGGAGGCGCTCATGCTTGTCGAAGGCATCAAGAGCCGACCGGTCTATAAAGGCCTCACCATCCAGCCGCACGCCCGGCGGCACATCTTCGCGCTGGAAGGCGAGGGGGCAAATGCTCTCCTCGACCAGATGGCCGCGCTTGACGACACGATCCTGTCGCGCAGCGAAATCCTCTATGTCGCGCGCGGCTCGCAGGGCAAGGGCCATGACGAAGCCTTGCGCAAGCTAGGCGCCGACATGTTCTTCACGGCGCCGACGATCGCAACGCTGCTCTTTCGCCTGAAAGGGTCGCTTTCGACCGCCCATATGGGCACGCGGCTTTATATTGCCGGCACCGAGGGCTTCATCGGCCAGGCGATGATGGTAGCGCTCGACTACGGCATGGACCATGCCTCGATCATCACGGAACATCGCGGCTCGCTGGCGCGTCGCGTGCAATGCGTCCATTGCAAGGGCATCACCGAGGATGTCACGCATAGTCCCTTCACCTGCAGCCATTGCGGGCTTCCGCTTCTGGTGCGTGATCATTATTCGCGCCGTCTCGGCGCCTTCCAGGGCGTCAATATCGATGCGGAAGAGCCCGGCAGTGCGCCCGATCCGGAGGAGTTGTTCCTGTGAGCGGTGGTACAGAAATTCCGGTCCGCGTTGCGAAGGTCACACCGGTCGCCGATCGCATCAAGCGTTTCCGCTTCGAGCGTCTCGACGGCAAGCCGATGCCTTACTTTTCCGGCGGCGCCCATGTGATCGTTTCGATGAACGACGAAGGACATATGCGGCGCAATGCCTATTCGCTGATGTCGCCGCCGCATGATTGTTCGGCCTATGAGATCAGCGTGCTGCGCGTCGAGGATTCGCGCGGTGGTTCCGCCTTTATGCATGAGAAGGTGAGCGAAGGCGACGAGCTCAAGGTCAGCTATCCGGTCAATCTCTTCCAGCCGGATTGGCGTGGCCGCAAGCATCTGCTGATTGCCGGTGGTATCGGCATCACGCCCTTCATTGCGATGATGCAGCAGTTTTCGCGCGAGGGCGCCAATTTCGAACTGCATTATGCCGTGCGCTCGGTGGATCGCGGTGCCTATTGCCGAGAACTTGTCGAACAATATGGCTCGCAGCGGGTGAAGATCTATTGTGACGCCGACGGCAATTTCATCCCCGTCGCCCGTCTCCTCGAAAGCCAGCCGCTCGGCACGCATCTCTATATCTGTGGCCCCTCGGGCATGATCGACGGTGTGCTGAAAACGGGTCTGGAGGCCGGCTGGCCCGAGCAGAACCTGCATTCCGAACGCTTCCTGTCCTCGCAACCCGGCAAGCCCTTCTCGATCGAGCTGACGCGCTCCGGCAAGACGGTTCATGTCGGCCATCACGAGAGCATGCTGGAGGCGATAGAGGCTGCCGGCGTCGACGCGCCTTTCCTCTGTCGCGGTGGTGCCTGCGGACAATGCGAGACTGGTGTTGCTGTCTGCGATGGCAAGCTTCTGCACCACGACGTCTATCTGACCGACGAAGAAAAGGCGTCCGGCCGAAAGGTGATGATCTGCGTTTCCCGTTTCGAGGGAAGCGCGCTGCATCTCGATCTTTAGGCACCGGACCGATACTCAGGAGAACGGACATGGCAATCGCCTTCAAGCAGGAAACCTTCCGGGACGATTTCAGCTATCGCAACAGTCCGGAAAACATCCGGCGCTTTCCGTTTCCTTTCGACCGCGACGAGTACATGTATTCCGTCAACATGGAACCGCATGTGAAGGGTCAGAAGAACACGATCTACGAAAGCCTGATCGACGTCGACGAGCACTACGTCGCCGAAATGCGCGACCGGGCGCTGGTTCTGAAGGAAGATCCGCTGCGCTATCAGGCGCTGCCGCACATGATGTCGGCGCAGTGGGATACGCTGGAACTGCTGATGGAAGAGCAGGCTGCCGGCTATCCCGAGCACTTTACGCTCACCAAGAACGGCGACCAGTGGCGCTGGATCAACCGGCCGCTCGGCATCGACGACACCTTCACCTTCGGCGATACATCCACGCTGCCCTACGAGCCCTTCGAATACATCACCCGCCAGGCACAGGGCGATTTCTGCATCGTCGACCAGCGGGACGGCAATCTCTGGATGGATGCCGGCATGGTCACGACCCAGGCCGACTGGTCGCTTGACTTCGACATCGGCATGAATTTCATGGAATGGCACGGACCGGTGCCGCTCGCCCACCAGATCGGCGTCTTCGACCGCGCTTTGAAGTTCCTCCTGAACCTGCAGCAGGGCAAGCCGACGCGCCGGTTCAACTGGACGATGACGATCAATCCCCGCCTCGACACCAGTCCCGAGAACTATCCGAAATGGGGACCGGACCGCACAACGGTGACACCGGAGAATGTCGGCGAGAAAGTGCATCTGCGCGTGGAATTGCAGAGCCTCTGGCGCCTGCCGCGTTCGAATGCCATCCTCTTCGTGATCCGCTGCTATCTGATGAACATGGACGAACTCGTGACGGTGCCAAAATGGGCACGCCGCTTCCCGCGCGTGCTGCGAACCTTGCCGCCGGAACTCATCGACTACAAGGGCCTGACACGCTTCCGCGAGACCACCATCGACTGGCTTTCGACCTATGACGACGGGGCGCCGACCAGCCCCGGCATCTTCCCGGATTGATCCCGTCCCAGTGCCAAACGACTGCATACGATAAGAATTTCGATACAATCGAGAAGGGGAATGCTTCATGACAAGAGTTGCCGTTATCGGCGCCGGTCCTTCGGGACTGGCCCAGTTGCGGGCCTTCCAATCGGCAGCGCAGAAAGGCGCTGAGATCCCGGAAGTCGTCTGCTACGAAAAACAGTCCGACTGGGGCGGGCTTTGGAATTACACCTGGCGCACCGGCCTGGACGAATATGGTGAACCCGTCCACGGCAGCATGTATCGATACCTATGGTCGAACGGCCCCAAGGAATGCCTGGAATTCGCCGACTATTCGTTCGAAGAGCATTTCGGCAAGCCCATCGCCTCCTATCCGCCGCGCGCCGTGCTCTGGGACTATATCAAGGGTCGCGTCGAGAAGGCCGATGTGCGCAAATGGGTGCGTTTCAGCACGCCCGTGCGCATGGTGCGTTTCGATGAGGAGACGAAGAAGTTCACGGTGACTGCGCATGACCGTGCCCAGGATCGCATGTATGACGAGGAATTCGATTACGTCGTGGTCGCGAGCGGCCACTTCTCGACGCCGAACGTCCCCTATTTCGAAGGGGTGAAGACCTTCAACGGCCGCGTGCTGCATGCCCACGACTTCCGCGATGCGCTGGAATTCAAGGGCAAGGACGTGTTGATCGTCGGCCGCAGCTATTCGGCCGAGGATATCGGCTCGCAATGCTGGAAATACGGCGCGAAATCGGTGACGACGAGCTACCGCTCTAAGCCGATGGGCTTCAAATGGCCTGATAATTTCGAGGAGCGGCCGCTGCTGACGCGGCTCGAGAACAAGACGGCCCATTTCCTCGACGGCTCCTCCAAGGAGGTCGATGCGCTGATCCTTTGCACTGGATACCAGCACCACTTCCCCTTCCTGCCGGACGATCTGCGCCTGAAGACGGCCAACCGTCTCTGGGCCGATCATCTCTACAAGGGCGTGATCTTCGACAAGAATCCGCAGCTATTCTACATCGGCATGCAGGACCAGTTCTACACCTTCAACATGTTCGACGTACAGGCCTGGTGGGCGCGCGACGTCATGATGGGCCGCATCAAGCTGCCGCCGGAAGAAGAGCTGCAGGCGAATTTCGACATGTGGCGCGCCCGCGAGGAAACGCTCGAGGATGCCGAACAGATGATCTGGTACCAGGGCGACTATGTGAAGGAGTTGCTCGCCGAGACCGATTATCCGAGTTTCGATATCGAAGGTACGAACAAGACCTTCATGGAATGGGAGCATCACAAGGCTGAGAACATCATGGGCTTCCGCGACCATGCTTATCGTTCGCTGATGACCGGCAATATGTCGCCCAAGCATCATACACCCTGGGTCGAAGCGCTTGATGACTCGATGGAAGAATATCTGCGCAACTGACGCGCCCGCCATATTCCCGCGTGACCGGCAAGGGAGGCTCAGCGCCGCCCTTGCTGGCGTATTTGAGTTGAGACGAAGCGATTTGATCAGCAACTTTTTCTTCGGGTACGGCCTCCATGGATTTCCAAACTAGCGTTCTTGGCCGCATGAGCGGCTTCCTTTATCGCTGCCGCGCTGACGAGAACTATACGATGTTGGAAATGACCGACGGCGTCGAACGCATCTTCGGTTATCCCGTCGACGAGATTATCGGCAACCGCACGCGAACCTTCACCTCCATCATGTACGAGGAGGATGTTCCACTCATGGACGAGGTTGTCGGCAAGGCGCTGGAAAGCCGCGCCGACTGGACGATGGAGTACCGGATACGCCATCGCGACGGTCATCTCATCTGGGTGACGGAGACCGGCGGCGGCGTATGGGACGAGGCCGGGGAATTGCTCTACTTGGAGGGCAGCATCATCAACATCGAGTCGCTCTATCAGCGTATCGACGAACAGACATCGGGCATGCGGGTTACGGCCTCCAAGACCAACGAAATCCTGCAGTCGTTGCGCTACCTGAAGCTGCTTGCGGTCAATGCCGGCATCGAGGCAGCGAGAGCCGGAACGGCGGGGTCGGGGTTTGCGGTGCTGGCGGCGGAGATGCGCACGCTCGCCAATTCCTCCGAGGAGGCAGCGCGGGCGATCTCGAATGCGCAGAGGAAAGCGGAGTAAAAACGCTTTATGAACGCGGTCGCGTCTTCTGCGGATCGTAATGCGACAGCGGCACGATCACAGCCGGAAGGCGCTTCTGGTGGCCGTCGAGCTTGCCGATCTCGACCTTGGTGCCGATGCCTGCGTGCAGGACATCGACGCGAGCAAGCGCGATCGTCTTGCCGAGGATCGGCGAGCGGGTCGCGCTGGTGATCACGCCGACCTGGGCACGGCCGATATGGATGCAGTCTCCATGTCCGACCGCTTCGTTGGCCTCGATGTCGAGACCGACCATCAGATGACGCGGATTTTCCTTTCGCCGTATCAGCGCCTCACGGCCAATGAAATCATCCTGCTTGGACTTCAGCGGCACGGTGAAGCCGATGCCGGCCTCGAAAGGATCGGTCTGGTCGGTGAATTCATGATGGGCGAAGATCAGGCCGGCCTCGATGCGGACCATATCCAGCGCCTCCAGCCCCATGGGCTTCAAGCCGTATGGCTCGCCGGCCTTCCAGACGGCGTCGAAAACGGTGGCCGCATCCTTCGGATGGCAGAAAATCTCATAGCCAAGTTCACCGGTATAGCCGGTGCGCGAGACGACGACCGGCGCGCCTTCGAAGTGACCGATGCGGCCCACAGTGAAACGGAACCATTCAAGTTCGCCGATCGCCGGTTGGCGTGGCGCCGTCCAGATGATCTCCTTCAGGATATCGCGGCTCTTCGGGCCTTGCAGCGCGATATTGTGCATCTGGTCGGTCGACGAGCGGACCCAGGCCTTGAACCCTTTTTTCTCAGCCTGCTCGCGCAACCAGATGCCGCTATAGTCATCGCCGCCGATCCAGCGGAAATTCTTATCGCCGAGACGGAAAAGCGTGCCGTCGTCGATCATGCCGCCATTTTCGTAGCACATGGCGGAGTAGACGACCTGGCCGGTCGATAGCTTGCGGACGTCGCGGGTCAGGCAATATTGCAGCAACTCTTCCGCATCCGGTCCGGTCACCTCGAACTTGCGCAGCGGCGAGAGGTCAATGACAACGGCTCTCTCGCGGCAAGCCCAATATTCCTCGACAGGTCCCTCCGAAGAGAAGCGGTTCGGCAGCCAGAAGCCGCGATACTCGGTGTAATCCCGCGTCAGTGCGGAGAGGCGGGGGTGAAACGCGGTTTCCCGCGTGAGTTCGGCGTCAGCGTCAGGGGTCATGCGATAGGCTACCGCTCGTGTGAATTTTTCTTTGCCGGAAAAGGTGCGGACATGGATATCGGTCGGGTCCCAGCCATTGGCCGCGTCGATATCGTCCGGACAGGAGGAGGAGACGCAGACGAGATCGGTCAGCGCCCGCATCAGTACATAGTCGCCCGGTCGCGACCAGGGTTCGTCGAGATAGAGCTGATTATTGTGGTCGATATTGGTGTTGTAGAAGTAGTTGAGCGCCTCCCAGCCCTTGCGGCCGGCGATGCCGTAAGACGCGAGCACTGCGTTGAAATTGTCGGTGCAGTTCACGTGGCCGGGATAGCCCATATCGTCGTAGTAACGTGAATTGCAGGCGGTGGCGAAGGCATCGTGGCGACCGACCGTATCCTGGACGATTTCTATAAGCGGCTCGAAATCCCGGTCGAAGGCCTTGGAGGGCAGGCCGGGCGTCGGATAGCTGCGGCCGAGCAGGGTGCGCGTGACGGTGGAATCGAGCGCGAGATCCAGCCCCTTATCCACCTTGCGGGCAGCAAACGCCTGAAAGTCGGTGCACTGCCGCCCATAGACGTCGATGATCTGGATGAATTCGCCGGCGCGAACGAAATAGGCGGAGGCTGTGGCCGCCTTGATGCGGATATCCTCGATCGGATCGGCCAGGGGTTCGGGCAGGGCGGAGGCATAGTCGCGGAGGATCGTCGCGCGCCGGATCCTGATCTCCACCGGCGTTGCCGTATCCTGTGCCTCCGGCGACATGGCCGCGCCCGGGGCGCAGGCGATGAGCAGACCTTTCAGAGCGATGGTGAATTCAGCCGTGCTGCCGGGCGGTGAGGTTTCTCCGAAGATGCTGAGAGCGCCGGCCGACGCGAGATCGGCACCGCGGCGCTCGAGCGCCGCGCGCACGCGCGAAGCGCTTGCGTCTTTGGAGGACAGGATAGACTTCAATCCTTCGGCGGCACCGGTGAAGGCGGCACCCAATCCGGCGGACTGGAAGCGGCCCTTCTCATCGAGGAATGACAGCTCGCAGGTCTGGCCGCCTTCGCAGTCGGTCAGCGTGATTCGAACGCCCGCCTCGACACGCACGACGAGTGTGCCGCCGCCCTTACAGCGATAGCGTTCGGTGTCAGACGGCAGCGCCGGAATGCCCGGATAACGGACAATGCTCGCCGAAACGGGCCGTATCCCGGCGATCGGCGGATGGAGTTCTCGCATGTGGCCCTCTCGGGAAAACGAGGTGCGTTACGGCACCGGAATCATGCTGACAAAATGCCATCGGAAAGTAAAGGGATATTGACTAGAAAGAAAATATCTTCACTATGTATAAAGGCTTGGTAATTGGAAATCCGCGCACAGACGCGGCTCGCGAAAACCTCCAGCAAGCCAAAAATGCCATGGGAGGCACGTTCGGGGAGACGTAGGAGAGATACGTCCGGAACAAAGATGGGGAACATCACCAATGACGGATATTGTGGACGCCGGCGCTTCTGTCGGCACCGAAGGTAAGCTTATACGCGCGCTCGATTGGAAGGGCGCGTTCTGGGTGGCTGCGGGCGTGCCGCCGCTCGTTCTCTTCTCCATCGGCGGTATCGCCGGCACGACGGGCAAGCTTGCCTTCGTCGTCTGGATCATCTCGATGATCATGGGGTTCCTGCAATCCTTCACCTATGCGGAAATCGCCGGCATGTTCGGCAACAAGTCCGGTGGTGCTTCGGTCTACGGCGCAACCGCCTGGCTGCGTTATTCGAAGTTCATCGCGCCGCTTTCCGTCTGGTGCAACTGGTTCGCCTGGTCGCCGGTGCTATCGCTCGGCTGCGCCATCGCCGCGGGCTATATTCTCAATGCCTTCTACCCGATCCCGGCGGCAGATTCGCAGGCCGTGCTCAGCTGGATCAGCGCCCATGCAACATCCATTACGGCCGATAGCCCGCGGATTGCCGAATATATTGCGGCTCACGCCGGCACGTCGCCGCAGGATGCCGTAACAGCGCTGCTAAGCGCCGATGGCGTTGCCGCGCTGACGCCTGCCGTTCGCAACTGGTCTCTCGTCAGCTTCAACATTCCCTTCCTCGCAACGGCCAACATCAATGCTACTTTCTTCATCGGCGGTATCCTGATGCTGATCATTTTCGCGATCCAGCATCGAGGCATCTCCGAGACGGCAAGCGTGCAGAAGTGGCTGGCGATCATCGTTCTCGTGCCGTTGCTGATCATCGGTGTCTATCCGATCGTCAGCGGCCAGATTCTCTCCACCAACGTCACCGGCCTCGTGCCGCCGACGGCGGCCTATGCCGCGACCGATGGCACCTGGAGCAATGGCGGCTGGACGCTCTTCCTCGGCGGCCTCTATATCGCGGCCTGGTCGACCTACGGCTTCGAAACGGCCGTCTGCTATACGCGTGAGCTCAAGAACCCGAAGACGGATACATTCAAGGCGATCTTCTATTCCGGTCTTGCCTGCTGCGTCTTCTTCTTCCTCGTGCCCTTCGCCTTTCAGGGTGTGCTCGGCCATTCCGGCATGCTGGCGCCCGGCATCGTCGATGGCACGGGTGTCGGCGAAGCGCTCGGTGGCCTGATCGGCGCGGGCCGTATCGTCACACAGCTGCTCGTCATCCTGATGATCATGGCGCTCTTCCTTGCCATCATGACCGCCATGGCCGGTTCGTCGCGCACGCTCTATCAGGGCTCGAAGGATGGCTGGCTACCGAAATATCTCGACCACGTGAACGAGAATGGCGCGCCGACCAGAGCGATGTGGACGGACTTCGCCTTCAACCTCGCCCTTCTCGCCATAGCGTCGGATACCAGCGGCTATTTCTTCGTGCTCGCCGTCTCCAACGTCGGATACATCATCTTCAACTTCCTCAATCTCAACTCCGGTTGGATCCATCGCATGGATTCCGGCCATATCGAGCGTCCCTGGAAGGCACCGGCCTGGCTCATCGGCCTCAACACCGTTCTTGCCTTCGTCAATGCGCTCTTCCTCGGTGCCGGCGCCAAGGTCTGGGGCTATGCGAACGCACTCTGGATCGGCTTTGCGTTCGCCGCGTTGATCCTGCCGGTTTTCGCCTACAGGCACTATGTGCGCGATGGCGGCAAGTTCCCGGCCGGCGCCATGGATGATCTGGGTCTTGTCGGTCAGGATCTCGGCGTGAAAAAAGCGGGTATTCTGCCTTACCTAGCGTTGATCGGCGGTCTCGCTATCGTACTGATAGCCAACTGGGTATTCCAGCTGCCGGCATAATAAAGAGCCTGATGATATCGACGGTCCCCGCTGTGTGAGCCACGGCGGGGATTTGCTTTTACTATTTCCCGTTGGCGTTATTCCTCTGCCGTCGCGAGGATCGGTACGCCATAATATTTGGCGCAGGCGTAATGCAAGCAATCGCCGAGATTGAGCCCATGACGTTCAGAGCGATAGCGGTGCGCCGCCGCAAGCGCTAGACGGGTTGTTTCCCGCGCCGGCGGCAGATCACAGATTTCAATACCGCGCTCGTCCATGAATTCCAGAAGCAGGGACTCTACTGCTTCCACCGAGAGATCGAATTTATCCGGACGGGCAAGGCCAAGCGCTGCTTCCAGCACGGCGATCGGCGAGGTCATAGGGTTTTTAGCCGATGCGATCGCCTCCTTCGTAGCGATAACGATCGCTTCGGAAATGGCGACGCCAGCCATGTGCGCAAACTTGCGCGTTAGCGCATCCGCCTCCGGATCATTGACGTTAGTGGCCACGGCCACCATCCATGCAGATGGACTTTGATTTCAATGTAGATTATGCGCGCACTCGTTTCCAAGAGTCCATGCCAATCACGGCCCTCAAAGCGGACTTGACTGCCCTACCTATGCGCGGAAAGCACCGCCCCGCGGGAGAGATACCCCATCGTTTCGCCACTCTCTGCCCTGACATCAAGACCGGGCAGATCCCCTGCCAGGATCAGCGCCAGCGCATCATGAAGACTGGCGTCGGGCTTGATGGATACGGCGGAAGCCTGAGGCGCGGGCGGTGCCATGACGCTCGCGACCGCAATCAGGCGCAGGCGCTTGATCGCCCTGTCCGGACCGAGGAAACTCTCGACGAACTCGTTGGCCGGCCGCGCCAGGATCGCTTCCGGCGTATCATATTGCAGCAGGCGTCCATCGCGCATGATGGCGATGCGGTCGCCCATCTTGATCGCCTCGTCGATATCGTGGGTGACGATGACGACCGTCTTGCTGACCTTTTTCAGGATCTGCCGGAACTCGTCCTGCAGACGCACGCGGGTAATCGGATCGATCGCGCCGAAGGGCTCGTCCATCAGCATGATGGCGGGATCGGCAGCCAGTGCCCGGGCAAAGCCGACGCGCTGGCGCTGGCCGCCGGAAAGCTCATGCGGCAGGCGCCTGCGCATAATCGAGGGATCGAGGCCGACCAGTTCGAGAAGTTCGTCGATGCGGCGGTCCGTCCTTGCCTTGTCCCAGCCGAGCAGGCGCGGGACGGTCGCGACGTTGCGCTCGATCGTCATATGCGGGAACAGGCCGACCTGCTGGATGACATAGCCGATGCTGCGGCGAAGCTCCTTCGGATCGGTCGCGGCCACGTCGCGATCATTGACCAGCACGCGGCCGGCGGTCGGTGTTTCCAACCTGTTGATCATGCGCATGGTGGTGGTCTTGCCGCAGCCGGAAGGGCCGATCAACGCGACGGTCGTGCCCGTTTCGATGATGAGATCGAGACCGTCGACGGCGTGGCGCCCGCTTCCCTCGTAGTTCTTCGTGACCTTGTCCAGTCTGATCATATCAAGCGCCCTTTGCAGTCATCGTCTTTGAGTGAAAAATCGCTCGAGCCGTACAAAGACGAGTTCGGCCGCGATGGCGAGAAGCGCGATCGGAAGGGCGCCGACCAGAAGGCGCGGCATGTTCATGATGGCGATGCCGGCATTGATGAAATCACCGAGCCCGCCACCGCCGATGAAGGAGGCGAGTGCCGCACCGCCGATCACCTGAATGGCGCTGGTGCGCACGCCGGTAAGGATCGAAGGCACCGACAGCGGAAACTCGATCTGCCAGAGAATATTGCGTCGCCCCATGCCCATGCCGTTGGCGGCATCGAGAAGCGCCGGGTCGATTTCCCTTATGCCGATGATGGTGTTGAGCAGCAGCGGCGGTATCGCCAGCACGATCAGCGCGATGACCGAGGGCAAAAGCCCGATGCCGAGAAAGGGCATCGCCGCCGACAGAATGGCAAGACTCGGAATGGAACGCAGCGAGCCGGCGATATTGACGGCGACGAAGGCGGCGCGCGGCGCCCGCGCGACGAGAAAGCCGAGCGGTATCGCAATGACGAGGGCAATGCCGAGCGATATGGCGCACATCAGCACATGGCGGTTAAAGGCGCTGAAGAAGGTGTTCTGGTTCTGGGAAATCCAGTTGATGGCATCGATCAGCATCATGCCGCCTGCCTTCCGTTGCGGCGGCGCAGGTATTTTTCGAGTGACGCGAAAAGGTAATCGGCAAAAAGCGCCAATGCCGAAGTGAGCAGGCCGCCTGCAAGAATCTTTTCCGGAAAGCGCTGGTCGATACCCTCGAAGATGATGACGCCGAGACCGCCGGCATTGATGTAGGCGGCCACAGTGGCGATACCGATGACTGTTACGATCGCAATGCGAATGCCGCCAACGACGAAGGGCATGGCGAGCGGCAACTCTATCTCCCAGATGCGCCTTGGCGTGCCATATCCCATGCCGTTGGCCGCATCGAGCACGTCGCGCGGAATGGCCTGAAAGCCGAGCCCGATATTGCGAATGAGGATCATCAACGAATAGGCGGCAAGGCCGGTGATGGCGGGCGCGGCGCCGATGCCGAGCACGGGGATGAGGAGAGCAAAAAGCGCGAGGCTCGGGACGGCGAACAGAACACCGGTCACGATGACGATGGCACCGAAGGTTCGCGGCCTGCGCGCGGCCCATATGCCGACGATCAGGGAGATCACCAGAGCAATCCCGACTGAGGACAAGACGAGGTAGAGATGTTCCAGCAGGGCCTCGGCCAAACGGCCGAAATTCTTCGGAACCCACTTCATGGGCGAGCTCCCTCGCGGCGGCAACAAGTGTATCGGAGCTTCACCATGCCCCTCCGAGAGCTACGTCGATAGCGCGGGCTCTTGCCGGAAGCTGCTCATAGGCCGCGATATCCGGCTCGGCGAAGGCGGCAAGGCCGAGCGAGCGGAGAATATCCCGCCCTTCCGGGTTTCGATGCGCACCAAGAAGTGCGCCTTGAAGCGCGGCGATCGTCTCGGGAGACTGTTGCCTGGCGGCGACGAGAAGCGGGAAGGGCGCAGGCCTTGTCGTTGCAACGACCCGCAGCGGCGCGATCATGTCGGGTTCGTGCATCTCAAGCAGCTGATAGGCATAGGCGTCGATCGCTCCGACATCGATCGTACCCGCGCCGATCGCCTCGACCACGCCGCGCGGATTGAGGAGCGGGCCGACGGTCTCGCGCACCGAACGTCCGTTCCCAAGCGCGGCGACGAACTCTCGTGGTGCGTTATAGCCGGACTGCGAGTCCCGCACGGTCCAGCCCCAGCGCACGGCCGAAAGGTCAGATTCCGTGAGCGGTTTGTCGTGAGCGGCGACGATATGGCTTGCATAGACCGGCCGCTCTTCTCCCCAATCCGCCAGGGAAACAGGTGCTGCCAGCGGCATGGGACGCTCAGCGGCTGCGAGCCTTGAAAACGGAAAGCCGCACATGAAGACGGCGCCCATGTCCGGCCGTGCCCATAGCGCCGACAACGGCGCAGGCGCCGCATGGGCGATGACCTCAAGATCGACGCCGGAGTGGCTGGAAAGCCAGCCAAACAGGCGATCCCACAGCCCGGATATTTTCGGACTGAGATTGTACATTCGCGAGCAGGCAATGGCTGAAGAAGGGCGTGTCATGGCAGTCACGCAAAACGAAGGCGCTGGCCGATGTTCATCCGCTTGGCTTTGTCGACCATCGCGGCACCCAGCGCGACATCGGTGGTGCTGAGGCCACGATGCCAGAAGAGAATGGTTTCGTCGTCGCTTTCGCGACCGGACTTGGCGCCGCAGACGATCTGGCCAATCTCGGCATGCAGCGTCTCGGCCGTCACCTTGCCTTCATCGACATGGCGGCGCAGCGCGCCGAACGGACGGCCGGGGCCGCACTGGCCCCAATCGTCGACCACGACCTTGTCCATGATGTCGGTCAAGTCGAATTCGAGTGCGCTCATCGTGCCGTAGGGGACGACGAAGGCGCCCTTCTTCACCCAGGCAGTCTTGAAGAGCGGCGTCGGCTCGGGCAGGCGACTTGCCTCGATCATGATGTCGGCACCCTTGAGGCAGTCTTCCCAGTTGTCCGTGACGATGATCTTCTTACCGAGGTCCTTCTCCAGTCGTGCGGCGAAAGCATCGCGGCTTTCCGGGCGGCGCGAATGCACGCGGATCTCGTCGAAATCGAAGAGGTGATCGAGCAGGCGGACATTCCAATAGGAGGTGCCGCGCGCGCCGATATGGCCGAGTATCTTGCTGTCCTTGCGGGCGAGATGGCGAGCGCCGATGGCCGTGACGGCACCCGTGCGCATATCGGTGATTGCAGTCGCGTCGATAATCGCCTTCGGCACCCCGGTGCGCGGATCGAACAGGTTGAGCACGGCCAGTTCCGAGGGCAGGCCCTGCTTGTAATTGTCGACGAAATCGCCGACGACTTTGACGCCCGCGTAATCGAGCGGCTTCACATAGCCGCGCAACACATTGAAGTGGCCCTTGTCGGAGCTCTCGGGAACGAGGTGGACACGAGGCTTGATCACCGTCTCACCGCGTCCCTGCGCATCGAGCGCCTTGGTCACGGCGTCAAGAATTTCATCGTTGGAAAGCGCCAGGGCTTTCGTATCGATGGCGTTCAGATAGTCGATCCAGATTTCCTGCATTGCCGTTCTCCAGGCCAGTTGCCGGCTGCGCCGGGTTATCGAGGGGTGCAGGCCGCGCGGGTCTGCGGAAAGCGAAGCGGCAGGTACGAACCAGCCTGCCGCTTCGATGATCATCAGGGCAGCAAGCCCTTTTCCTTCAGGAATGCCTCTGCGACATCCTTGGGCTCTTCGTGATCGGTCTCGACCTTGGCGTTGAGGACGCGCATGGTTGCGTTGTCGAGATGGGATCCGAGCGGTTCCAGCACGTCCTTCAGCTTGGGATTTGCGTCCAGAACTTGTTGGCGAACGACCGGGGCGACATAGTAGGGCGGAAAGAGGCCCTTGTCGTCGTCAAGTGCCGTGAGGCCCTGGGCGCCGATCTGCCAGTCGGTGGCGGCACCATTGGCGACGTCGATATCCTTTTGCGAAAGCGCGTCATAGCGCAGGCCAAGCTTGGCGAATTGCTTGAACTCCTTGAATTCCGCATTGTAGACGCGCTTCAGGCCGGGCAGGCCGTCGGCACGATCGGGAAATTCAGCGCCGCCGCCGAAGACGAGCGTATTTGCCACTTTAGCAAGATCGGACAAGCTCTTGAGATTATTGGCATCCGCAGTTTCGTTGCGGACGACGATCACATAGCCGTTGTTGATGCCGGTGGGCTTCAGCCAGGTGAGATTATAGTTCTTGGCGTAGAAGTCCTTGACCTCGTTATAGACCTTGTCCGGATCGGTGGACATGGTTCCCTTGACGACGGAGGAGAGCGCTGTGCCCGTATACTCCGGATAAAGATCGATCTGGCCCGTGGTCAGGGCCTGATGGGCGATCAGCGTGCCGCCGAGATTGATCTTTCGCTCGACCTGGAAGCCCGCTTTCTCAAGCAGTGCCGCATACATTTCGGCAAGAATATATTGCTCGGTGAAGTTCTTGCTGCCGACCTTGATCGGCTCGGCTGCGGCGGGTCTGACTGCGGAGGCAACCATCACGGCGGCGGCTATGGTGGACAGGATCGATAGTCTCATTTTTCCCTCTGGATTCGTTGGTCTATATTCAAATCGGTTGCGGCCTTTTGGCTCTTTGTCATTGATGAAGGGCGATGCCCTCCTTCTGAGGGGTGCTTCCTATGAATTCCGATAGTCTCAGGAAATCCGGCCCCTGGGCGCGGTCCTCGTCGAGCGGCGGCACAAGCTCGCGGACCTGCCGATAGGCCTGCTGCGTACCCGCGCCCAGTTCCCCCTGCACGCCACGCAGCTCGATGGCCTGCGCCGACGCGATGAGCTCGATGGCAACGAGATAGCGCAGCCGCTCGATGATGGCTTCCGTCTTCGTCAGAACGCTCGGTGCCATCGATGCCTGATCTTCGACGCCATCGGCCACCGGGATCGGCGTGAGCGAGATCGGCGCGGCGAGATGGCGTATCTCGGCTTCGAGCGCCGAGACGGTTTTCTGCACCGTGGCGAAACCGGTGCGGCTCTGGCCGAACGGCGTGAGGAACCGTGGCAGCTCGGACATGGCAGCCGACATGATCTTCATGGTTCGGTAGGCCGTCGCGGCCGCGCAATGCGCCAGCGCCTGGCCGAGGCGCTCCCAGGCCAACACGAAGGCGGTCATGTCGAAATTGCCGTGCGACAGGATGAGACCTTCGTCGGTGAGCACGACCGGATTGTCACCTGAACTGGCAATTTCGATCTCGGTCACCTCACGGGCTTCGCCGATTGCATGAAGAAGCGCGCCCCAGACCTGAGGGGCGCAACGATAGCTTAGGGGATCCTGCAGGCGTCGCGCCGCGCCTTCGACAAGCAGCGAGCTTCCGGAAAGCAGGTCGCGCAGCCTGGCTGCGGCCGCGCGTTGGCCGAAAGCCGGCCTTGCCGCCATTGCCCGGTCGTCGAAGGCAGTGACATTGGCGCGGAATGCTTCGAAATTCAGCGCCACGGCCGCAAGCGACCAGTCGAACAGCCGCTCGACATCCTCCAGGCAGAGGCAGGCCTTGCCGACCGACAGGCTGTTGGCGACGACGAGGGCGTGGCCGTCCTTCGGCGCGATGAGCAGCGGTTCCAGCCCGGCCTTTTTAAGCGCTTCTCCGGCCGCCATCACGACGCCACCGACTTCAGCTTCGCCGTCCCCCAACAGCGCCCGGCCCATATGCGCCAACGGTGCAAGATCGGCGGCGCCGATCGAGCCGAGAGAGGGGACGACCGGATGGAAGCCTGCATTCAGCGCAGCGACAAGACCGCAGAACACCGGCAGCGAGACACCCGAGCCGCCGGCTGCCATGCCGGCGACCCGCACCGCCATCATTGCCCGCACGGCCTCGCGTGGCAGTGCCGCCCCAACACCGACCGCACGCGCCAGCGGTACGCGCATCTGGAAGGCGATGAGATCATCCGTGGCAAGTTTGGTATCGACACCGGCGCCGAGCCCGGTCGTCAGGCCGTAGACCGGCAGATCGGCCGCCACATAGCGGTCGACGACAGTGCGCGCGGCGCGAATCTTCTCTTCGACATCAGGTGAGATCGCGATCCTGGCATTACGGCGCGCGATGGCGACAATGTCGCTCACCGCCGGGGGAGTGCCGGCGAAGGATACGATGCTGCCGGTCTTGCTCATTCCTGCTTGCCTCCGAGAAGTGCGATGGGTTTCCTGCGATCTTTGCCGGAGCGGGCCTCCAGCCGATACTTGTCGCCGGGATAGGTGAGCAGCGCACAGGTCACGACGGCGTCGCCGGACCAGGTCCGGCGGAAGACGCGCAGGCAGGGCTGGTCAGGCTTGACGCCCAGCAGCTTTCTGACCGCGGCGTCGGGCTTGATAGCTTCGACGAAATGCTCGAATTCGGTGATCGGTGCGACGCGCGTCAGATATTCGTTCGGGGTAATCGAGCGGAAATCATTGGCAAGATAATCCGGCGCGACGATCGGATTGACATAGCGTTCCTCGACCTGAATCGGCTGGTTGTCTTCCAGATGCACGATGAGGGTGTGCATGACTTCGATGCCGGGCTTAAGATCGAGCGACTGCGCCACATTCGCATCCGCCTTGATGCGGTCGGCGATCAGTACATTGGTGGCGTGGCGGTGGCCCCGGCCGGAGATTTCGTCAGCGATGTTCTTGATCTGCAGCAGGTCGATATCGTGACGCTGCGAGGACACAAAGGTTCCAAGACCGGCGGAGCGTGTCAGCACGCCTTCGAACATCAGCTCGCGCAAAGCGCGATTGGCGGTCATGCGGCTGACGCCGAAAGAGGATACCAGTTCGCTTTCGGAAAAGACGCGGTCGCCGGGCTTGAACTTGCCTTCGGCAATCAAACCCATGATCCGTTCCTTGATCCGCAGATAATGCGGCGCGTCGCCAGGCGGTTTTGGCTTGGGTCCCGTCATGACAGCCTCGCATTTCCATAGTCGAGCGCCGTCACCCCGCGCTCCGGCACACGTGCCCGGAAATAAACCTCGCGATCTTCGTGCCAGATATCGACCTCCAGCCTGTCGCCGGGAAATACCACTGATGTAAAGCGAGCGGCGATGAAGCCCACATCCGCGATACCCTCGGCCCCCAGCGTGCGGCCAATGGCGTAGCCCGCATAACCGAAGGTGCAGAGGCCATGAAGGATCGGACGCGGGAACCCGGCTTGGGCGGCATAGGCTGGATCGACGTGGAGAGCGTTGAGATCGCCGTTCAGACGATAGAGAAGGGCCGCGTCCCGCGGGACCCTGATCGCAAACATCGCATCGGCGACGCGCTCCGGAACAGGCATTAGCGGGTCAAGCGGCACTCCTGCCGATCCGCATCCGCCATCGCCCCGGCAAGCATTCGTCTGAACGATGCTTGCGATGGGTGTCTCCTCGGGCAATGTCACGATCGACCGCTCGAAGGTCGCGAACATGCCCTTATCAACACCGCGATCAACGATCGAGAGCATGCGCGATCGCGAGAGCAGGGGCCCATCGAGGGGCAGGGGGCGATGGATCGTCAGCCGCTGCTCGGCATGGACCAGCCGCTGCCAGTTGACACCCGCATCCTGCATCCACGGACCGGCATGGGCGACCACATTTGCCAAGGTCGGCACTACCAAGAGATCCCGTTCCAGCACCCGGCGCAAATGCGCCGTGTCGAGCGGTTCTGTTCCGTATCCGACTGAGAGAGCATAGAGGATGGCATCACGCGCGCTCACCGTCTGCCGCGCCTCGGGGATCGGAAACTCCATCAACGATCGAGCGGATATCGCCATGATCAATCCTCAGCCTTGGTGGCCGGCTTGCGGGTGCCGCCGGCGAGCCGGATGCCGCCATCGACCGGCAGCAATTCGCCTGTGATGAAGTCGGCACCCTCTACCAACCAGACCACCGCTCCGGCGACATCTTCCGGTGTCGCAACCCGCCCGAGCGGCGCCGTGCTGGAAAACCGCGCCGCCAGCGCTTCATAGGCATCCGGGCCGAGCGTCTGGCGCATCCACCGCGTATCGATAACACCGGGGCAGACGGCATTGACGCGAATCTCCGGTCCGCAGGTGCGGGCAAGCGCCAGCGTAAGCGCGTTGAGCGCGCCTTTGGAGGCGGTATAGGCAAGCGAGGAGCCGCCACCGGTAAACGCAACGTTCGAAGACACGTTGACGATCGCGCCGGCTCCGTTTGCCCGCATGGCGGGGAGGGCGGCTCGGCACATATGGTAGGCGCCGACCACGTTGACGCCGAAGACCGTTTGGAAATCGTCGGCCGAAAGGGTCTCGAGATCGAAGGGATCGGATTTGACTGTCACGGCGGCATTGTTGACGAGCGCATCGAGCCGCCCCCAGCGGTCAACGGCCTTTGCGACCATCATTCGGCAGGCGGCATCATCCGACACGTCGGCCTGGACAAGTTCGACCTCCGCCCCGGCTGCCCTGCAGACAGACGCTGTTTCCTCCGCCTCGTCGCGGCTGCGGCTGTAGTTGACGACGACCCTTGCACCCTTCTCGGCAAATATCCGGGCGCAGGATGCGCCGACGCCGGTCGCCGACCCCGTGACGATGACGACGGCACCTTCAATCTTCATGGGCGAAATCCTTCATCGGGGACGGATGGAAAAGATGTGTATCCATCAGCACCAGCCTGTCGGCGATGGCGACGCCCGCGGGCAGACGCTCGATGACATCCGTTCTCGCATCGATGCCCGGCGCGACTTCCGTCAGCGTCAGCCTGCCGTCGATGACATGGAAGACGGCGCGCTCGGTCACGACAATCTGTCGCTGCCCAACAGGTGCCGCATGAGGATCGGAGCTCACTTGCGCCACCTTATCGACGATCTTGCAGCTGCGCCCGTCCGCAACGATAGAAAGCTTTCCGTCGGCAACACGAATATCGGCGCCGCCATGGGAGAAGGAGCCCATATAGACGACCGAGCCGGCGGTCTGCGCGATATTCGTAAAGCCGCCGACGCCAACGATCGTCTTGCCGAAGCGGCTGACATTGACCGCGCCCCGGATATCGACCTCGGCCATGCCGAGAAAGGCGAGATCGAGGCCGCCGCCATCATAGAAATCGAACTGAGACGCTTGCGCGATAATGGCGCTCGGATTGACGGCCGCCCCGAACGAAAGCTCCTCGGCCGGGATGCCACCGATAACACCGGATTCGATCGTGACCGTATAGTCGTCGAAGGCCTCTTCGCTGGCGATGCGGCCGATGCCGGCGGCAATGCCGATACCGAGATTGATTGTGGCGCCCTTCCGGCCGAGCAGCTCCTGAAAGGCGCGGCGCTGGATGACTTTGTCGACAGTCAAGGGCAGGGGCGGCAACTGGCTGACGGCGGAGCGTAGCCGGCCGGTATAGGCTATGTTATCGGCTTCACCGAAACTTATGCCGTGCTGGGTTGGATCGTCGCAAACGACGACATAGTCGACAAGCATGCCCGGAATGCGGACATCGGCGGCCGGCAGCGAGCCGCGCTCGGCTATGCGCTTGACCTGGACGATGACGATGCCGCCGGAGTTGCGGCCGGCCTGGGCCATGGCGAGGACATCGACCGGAAAGGCCTCGTCCTCCAGCGTGATATTGCCGTCTTCATCGGCCGTCGTGCCGCGCAAAAGTACGCAATCGAGGGGCATGGAAGGATAGAGCAACCAGTCGCGGCCGCGCAGGCTAATGCGCTCCACCAGCTCTTCGGTGGTGCTCTCATTCATGCGGCCGCCGCCATTGCGCGGGTCCATGAAGGAGCCAAGGCCGATATGGGTCACGACGCCGGGCTGGCCGGCAGCAATGGCGCGATAGAGCTGTGCGATCACGCCCTGCGGCCAGCAATAAGCATCGATCTTTTCCGCAAGCGCCAGTTCCCCGAGCCGTGGCGTGCCGCGCCATCCACCGGCAATGACGCGCTTCGCGAGGCCCTCATGCCCGAAGTGGCCCATGCCGCGCGTCTTGCGATCACCGGCGCTCGCCGCAAACAGCAGCGTGAGACCGCGGGGACCGCCTTCCGCCAGAAAGCGTTGCTCCACCGCGGCCGAGATGGCTTCAGGATGGCAGCACCCGCCAAAAGCCGAGGCGGCGACGGTCATCCCATCCTTCAAAAGCGCTGCCGCATCATTGGAAGTGATAATCTGCATAGTCAACCCAGCCGCCGTTGGCTGTATATACAGGCACAGCCAATGCGTGTTTGCAAGGCAATAATCAGTGCTGCTTAAAACGGATGCAGTTCGTGGTGTCGGGCGGCAATTCGACAGCTCCCGGCCGCATCGTTTATCCGCCGATCATCGACTTTCCGGCCCTCTGGCCAGCCTATGAATGCAATTTCATGGGACGGCGACCAAGCACCGAAAGTGCCCAAATAGTCAGAGCGGCGACAGCATGCCACCGTCGCCGCTCCCATTCGCGATCCGAGATTGTGCGGCTGCTACACTAACCGCCGATCATAAGCTTGACGACTTCCTCATGATTGGTGTCGGCAATATTGCGCTCGCCGGCGACGATGCCGCGCCGCAGGACGACGATCCGGTCGGAGACCGCGAAAATATCCTGCAGATTATGCGAGATGAAGATGACGCCGCGCCCTTGCGCCTTCAATGATTTGATCAGGGCGACGACCTTGCGCTGTTCCGGCACCCCGAGCGCTGCGGTCGGCTCGTCCATGATCAGGATGCGGGCGTTCCAGTAGACCGCACGGCCGATCGCGACAGCCTGACGCTGGCCGCCGGAAAAGTTGCTGACCGGCGCGTCGAGCCTTTTCACATGGAAATCGAGCTGCGCCATAGTGGTGCGCGCCGCCTCCGCCATGGCCTTCCGGTCGAGGACAGGCAGAAAGCCGAAGAGCTTCTTCATCGGTTCGCGGCCGAGAAAGATGTTGGCTCCGATCGTCAGATTGTCGGCAAGTGCCAGATCCTGATAGATCGTCTCTATGCCTTTCTCGCGTGCGTCCTGCGGCGAAGAGAAGGTGACAGGCTTACCCTCGATCAGGATCTCGCCCGACGTCGGCGGATAGACGCCCGAGATCGCCTTGATCATCGTCGTCTTCCCGGCACCGTTGTCGCCGGCAAGGGCGACGACTTCGCCGGGACGGACGACCATGGAGCAATTATCGAGCGCGTGGACGGCGCCGAAATAGCGCGAGAGGTTGCGGACTTCGAGAAGGGGTGTTGCGCTATTCATCCTGTTTTGCTCCGCTGAACCGGCGCTGCGCCTGATCGATGAGCACCGAAATGATGATGACGACGCCGACGGCGATGAACTGCCAGAACGGCTCGACGTTCATGAAGACGAGGCCATACTGGATGACGGCGATGACGAGCGCTCCGGCGACGGTTCCGATGATGGTGCCCGAGCCGCCGAAGAGGCTGGCTCCGCCGATGACGACGGCAGCGACGCTATCGAGCAGCAGCGGTTCGCCCGCCTGCGCGGCACCTGCGGTAAAGCGGGCCGCGTAGAGCGCGCCGCCGAGGCCGGCGCAAGCAGCGGAGAGCACATAGAGCCGCAGCAGGTGCGATTTGATATCGATGCCCGCGCGGCGCGCGGCCTGCGCATTGGCGCCGATGGCATAATTGTGTTGGCCGAAGCGCGTCTGGCTCAGCAGGTAATGCATGATGAGGACGAAGACGAGCGTGACGATGACAAGATAGGGCACGCCGTAGAAGCGGCCGTTGCCGAGCTCGGCGAAATAGGAGTTCTTGACCGGCACGGTGGTGCCGCCCGCAAGCAGGAAGGCCGTGCCGCGGGCAACGCCGAACATGCCGAGCGTACCGATGAAGGGCGGGACCTTAAGACGCGAGATCAGCAGTCCGTTGATGTAGCCGGGCACGGTCGCGGCCAGCATGGCGACGAGAACGCCAAATACCATTGCCACGGGCAGGGGCATGTAAAGGCCGGCGACATTGGTGATATGGGCCGCAACGACGGCCGCGAGCCCCATGATGAAGCCGGTCGAAAGATCGATGCCGCCTGATATGATGACGAAGGTCTGCCCGATCGCCAGAAGCAGCGGCGCCACGGCGAAGACCGCCACCGACTGCCAGTTGAAACTCGAGCCGATGAAGGTGCCGCCGAAATCGATACGGGCCCAGATCTCGAAAGTCACGATCAGCGCGGCGAGAAAGAGCCACGCGCGCAACTGCGCGATATAATTGATGACGGTTTTTGCCTGGTCGCCGTGGTCCGCCTGCGGCGCCACATGCTGGTCCGCCTTGCGGGCCTCGGTATCTTCGATACTCATGGATGAATCCAAACTCGAGCGAGGACGTACAGAAGTCGTCACGCCATTCCCTCCATTATGATCAGAGACGTGCCCCGCCCCATGGACGAGGCACAGAGTTCAACCGATTAGTCGGAGTAGATGAACTTCGCGACGTTCTTGTCGGCGACGTTCGATTTGTCGATGACCGTGAAGCCGGTGCCGATCGCTGTCGGGATCGAGTTGCCGGTCAGATGCGCATAGGCCGCCATGACGCCGAAATAGCCGATTTCAGCCGGATGTTGTGCAATCGCCAGATCGACGAGGCCGGAGTTGATGTTGTCGACGATCGTCGTCGGCGCATCGAAGGCGACCACGCGGATCTTGCCCGTCTGGCCTGCCTGCTGCACGCCGTTGGCTGCGCCAAGGGCCGAGAACAGATTGGCGCCGAAGACTCCGTCGAGATCGGAGTTGCGGGCATAGACGGCCTGGAGTTGCGAGGCCGCCTTGTTGGCGTCGTCGTCATTATACTGCGTATCCAGAACGGTGATGTTCGGATATTTCTTCATCTCGTCCTTGAAGCCCTGCTCGCGCTGGTCCGTGGTCGAGATGCCGGGTTTGACGTTGGAAACGTAGACCTTGCCCTTCTCGCCCACTGCCTTTGCCAGCGCACGCGCGGCGATCGCGCCGCCGAGCAGGTTGTCGGAAGCGATATAGGCCAGCGGAAAATCCGCGTCTCCCTTTCCGGTCTGATAGACGCCGGTGCCGATGAAGGTATCGACGGTGATGACCGGAATGCCGGCGTCAGCAGCCTTTTTCAGCGGCTGGATCAGCTGGTCCTTGTCGGTCGGCGCGATCAGGATCGCGTCGGGCTTCTTGGCGATTACGGCGTCAAGAACCGGCACCTGGGTCACCGGGTTGAAGTCGGGCGCGCCCTGGAACACGAGCGTTGCGCCAACTGCCTTGGCGGCGGCTTCGGCGCCCTTGCGCATGGTGATGTAGAAGGCATCGGTCGTCAGGCCCGGAATGAGGGCAATCGTAAACTTCTTATCCTGGGCTTTGGCACTGCCGGCGATTGCGGCAACACCGGTGGCAAGCGATGCCACGGCCGAAGCCTTTAGAAATGAGCGGCGCTCCATAACTTCCTCCTCTTGAAGCCGAACCTCCCCGTCCGGCAAAGCGATAATCAGTGGCTTACTGCGGCTCGTCAAGTAATTTTTTTCTGCAAGGAATTTCGCTTATCTGATTGATATGTTTAGGCAATTTAAAGCTATCCGCAACGTTACGATCTGCCGCGGACATTGCGTCGCGTGGCAGTCAAACATTGTTCCAACCCTGTACTGGCCGCCTCGACGGCGGCCGCATTAGCTGCCGCCGAACACCTGCGAAACCCACGCCACGACAGCGTCCATATCCAGCTCCTTCGTCTGGTCGATCGTCATCACGGCCCCACAACTCATGGGCTCGGCACGATCGGCAAGCGCAACCAGTTCCTGTACATATTCGGCGCCCGGATGGCCCGGCAAACGATCTTTCAGGCGGCTGGCATAGCGCTCGCCGGCAACAGTCCCTGGAACCTTGCACCAGAGTTCGGCTACCCGCGCGATCTTTGCATCCGCTATATAGGCCTCGAGTTGTGCTTTCGGCTGAAAGCCGAACCAGGCATCGACGATAAATGTCGAACTGGCCGGCGCATCGGCAATGAAGGACCAGATCGCCTGGTAGCTCGCTTTTCCCAAGGTGCGATTGAAGTCGCGGTCGACGGGGCCGATATGCTGCAGGAACGGATTCTTGATGCCGTCGAGGGAGAGAATCGGCCAGCCGGTGCGCTCGGACAGCGCCTTGGCAAGCCGGCTCTTTCCCGAGGCCGGCACGCCGTTGACCAGCACGACATGCTTTTCGGCCGCCCCGCCGGCGTTGCCGAAGATCGACAGGCCGGCGCCGATGACGCCTGCATCATCGGCGAGCTTGGCCGGCAATATTGCCGGGCAAAACCATGGAGCGACCGCCGGGAGGTCGGCAAGCGCACGCGCGGCGTCGCAGCCGAGACCACCACCGAGCAGGATGACTTCCGGATCCATCGTCGCTGCGATGTTGTCGAGGGCCGCGCGCAACGGTGCAGCCCACTGGCGCAAGACACGCCTGGCATCGTCGTTTCCTGCGGCGGCCAAATCGAAAACCTCGCCGACGGTGGCGGCCGACAGGCCGGCTTCGGCTATGTGACGGCGCAGTGCGGTTCCCGAACTGAACGTCTCCACACAACCGCGTCTGCCGCACGGGCAAGGCGGGCCATCCTGCGAAACGCAGATATGGCCAAGCTGTCCGGCCGCCCTGTGGCCGTGATAGATGCTGCCGGCATGGGCGACAGCGCCGCCGATGCCCGTTCCGATCGTCAGCATGGCGACGTTTCTGTAACCTTTCGCGCCGCCAATGCGCATCTCGGCGATCAGCGCCATGCTGCAATCATTCTCAACGACCACTCTCTTCCCGATAGCCGCCTCGATCCGCTCCGCAAAGTTGAGACCGGCAAGATTGAGGATGCCGCCCGACAGGATCTCGCGGTTGGCGACATCGACGCGGCCGGGGATGCCGAGACCGATGCCAGCAACGTCCGGTCGGTCGAGCTGGCGTGCCATGGCGATCACGCGTTCGAGGACTTGAAGGGGATCGGTCGGTGTCCGCTCCGACAGTTTCGTGAGGATCTCGCCGCGATCGGAGACGAGAGCGGCGCGAATATTCGTGCCGCCAATGTCCACGCCGATGGCGATATCAGGCATTGGCGCGCTGCCCCTGATTGGCGCTCTTCGAGCCAGCGCCTTTGAAGTGTGTGGCGATAAGAGCCTGAATTTCGCGAAGCCGCGGTACGGCAACCGTTTCAAGCCGATCCTTCGTCACCGTGCGGTCCAGGGAAATGCAGTCCTTCCAGAGCGAGCGGCCGGCGATGACGCCGGAGGCGCCGTTGCGCATGGCATCCTCGACCTGCGAGAGGAAAGTTGCGTGATCGACGCCCGCGGACAGGACAGCCCAAGGGACATCGCCCGCGAGGCGCGTCACCTCGGCGCAGGCTTCCGTCGAGCCCGGATAGGGGATCTTCAAGACCTTCGCGCCGCAATCCAGGCAGATCCGGCTGCCGCCGACGATCAGCGAGGGCAGCTTGGCCTTGTAATCTGCTTCGTCCTCATCTTCGAACTTGTAAGTGAGGAACTCGACGACGAGCAGCAGATCCTCGCGCGCGAAATCCTCGATGCATTGGCGCAGAATTTCGATGTTGCGGACATTCGCCTCATCGCGATCCGAGCGAAGATAGACCATGATCTTGCCGCCAGTGGCACCCAGCTGGCGCACGCGGCGGGCGGAAATGCCGGGAACCAGCTTCGACAAACGATAGCCTTCGGGCGAAGTATCCCAACCAGAGGCATCGAGGCCGATCAGGAGCGCGGTATCGCGCTGGATGATCCGATCATCGACCAGTGCAGGCACCGCGCAGATCGGGTCGACCAGAACGCAGGACGCCTTGCTTGCCAGGAAACGGGCGATATCGGCCTTGGTGTCGCCCAATACCTTGTCGGAGATGGCGGCCTGTTCCGCCGGGTCCTTGGCCAACAGGCTGCGCATGCCACCGCGCTGATCGCAGGCAATCACCATCATGGCGCCATCGCTACCGCAAATCTGCTGATAGCCGCGCATTTCCGCTGTGGTCAATCTCGTCATCTGATCCTTCCTCCGGCCGTGCGAAACGGCAATGATGCCGGTTTGACTTCTCCACTCCCAGGAGAGGCCAAACCTCTGATATTGAGGGTGCGCATGTGCCGCCGCATAAGCGTTGCGAAATCGGCTGTTTTGAGCGATAACTCCTCAAGCAGGAAATGTGTAACACATTGCAGAAAGGAATTTCAACCTGAATTCATCTCAGTCGCAGGAGGCTGCAGCAAATCGTGCTTTGCTGCATACCGTCGCCAAGCTGCATTACCAGTCCGACATGTCGCAGGTGGATATCGCCAAGAAGCTTGGCCTATCGACGGCCACGGTCTCGCGACTGCTGCAGCGGGCTCGCTCGGTCGGGATCGTCAGGATCGAGGTGATCGATCATTCGCCGTCGGAAGATCTGAGCGCCGCACTGATCGATGGTCTGAAATTGCGCACGGCCGCGGTGATCGACACGCCGTCATCCAACGTCTTGAGCGCGCTTGCTGCTCCGGTCGGCTCGCTCATGCAGCAGGCGGGGCTGCGCTCGGGCTCGACGCTCGGCATCGGCTGGGGAAGGGCGGTGCGGGAGGTGACGCTTGCCGGCCTGCCGCAATTGCCCGGAATTATTACCGTCGCCCTCAATGGCGGCATGCAGCAGGCAGCGGCACACTTCCAGATCAATGAATTCGTGCGTCAGGCGGCCGCCCAGATGGGCGGCATGCCGCATTTCCTGCATGCCCCCTATGTCTCCTCCACCGAACTCAGGGACGCTTTCCTCGCCGATCCCACGGTGCAGCAGGTGACGTCGCTCTGGGACAGGCTGGATGCGGCGATCGTCGGCGTCGGTTTGACGCACGCGTCGAACCCATCCGAGGCGACGGCAGCGCTGCCGGGAGAAAGGGCGCTGAGCCATGCCGCAGGCGACGTATTGCGCCACTATGTCACCGAAGCCGGCGAGATCCTGCATTGGGACGGCGAGGAACGGATGATCGCGGCCTCGCCGGAACAATTGCGAAAGGTGCCTCTGTGCATTGCCGTTGCCGCCACTCCGGGCAAGGCACCCGGCATTATCGGAGCGGCGCGATCCGGGATGATCAACGCGCTGGTCACCGATGCCAATACCGCGCAGGCGATCCTTGACCGACTGTCGTCCAATCAGAAAACCGAGGATCAGCCGTGACTCTTTTTTCCGGCCGCTCCTTCGGCGCCTTCCTGTTCGATATGGATGGAACCATCCTGAACTCCATTGCGGTTGCCGAGCGGGTCTGGACAGCGTGGGCGGAGCGGCGAGGCGTCGATGCAGAAAGCCTGTTGGCCACCGTTCACGGCAGAAAGGCGATTGAAACGATCAACCGGCTCGGCCTGTCGGGGATTGATCCGGCCGAGGAGGTCAGGTTTCTGACCCAGGCTGAGATCGACGATGTGGTCGGCGTTGAGCCGATTACGGGTGCACTCGATTTCCTGGAAAGCCTGCCTCGGGATCGCTGGGCGATCGTTACCTCCGCTCCACGGGAACTGGCCAGGGTCCGCCTCCAGGCAGCCGGCCTTCCCTGGCCGCCGGTGCTGATCGCCGGCGAGGACGTGCAGAACGGCAAACCGGCGCCCGATTGCTTTCTGCTGGCTGCGAAGACATTGGCGCAACCCATTGAGGAATGTCTCGTTTTCGAGGACGCTCCCGCCGGCGTCGAAGCAGCCGAAACGGCCGGCGCTTCCGTACTCGTGATCAGCGCGACCCACCGCGCGCCGCTCATCACGCGGCATCCAAGCATCGAAAACTATGACCATCTGGCGCTGGAGATTGCCTCGTCTGGGCCTCTTCTCATCTCGAGAAAGCTTGCATGAGCCGTTCAACGCTGCGCTATTGCCGGGTCGCGCCGTCGATCGCACCGGCATAGATGTCGAGCACACGGACGACGTTGGCGAGCACGAGAGCCCGCGCCTCCGGCATGACCGATCCATCGGCAATCATGGGCTCCAGATGGCCGAGATATTGGCTTATCAAGGGGCGCGGGATGATGCGCCCTTCGAGGGCCGACATCAGCTCGTCCACAGCCCCCTGTGCGGCAGGCATAGCCCAGTAATAACGAATGCGGTCGCTGAAAGAGTAGTGCCGCTGGATAAACTGCTCGCGCGCATCGCCCGGATAGTATTTTTGCCAGTGTTCGGGCGAGGATAACATGATCTGTTCCATCGCTGCCGGCAGCGTTTGGCCAATCGCGCGCGGAGCAAGCACCTTGGCGATCGAGTTCAAGCCATATAGCGCTTCGCGAAGGGCGAAGGTCAGCCAGGGGCCGACTTTGAGGATCGCAAAGCCGTCGCTGACAAGATCGCGAAGCGCCTCGGCGCTCTGGTAGTCGGTCGAATGCGCCTCGAACACGAATTGCGGCATGTCGCTCAAGGTGGCGGCCAGGCTGGCGGCTGGCCGGCGGTGATAGCCAATCACCTCGGCATTGCCGAATTCAACACCGGGCTGGACGACAACGCCGATCGCCCGCGCAAAGGCCTCGTCGAGACCCAATTGAGCAAAGGCTTGGCGATGCAGCTCCACCGTCGCGAGCGCATCGTCCGGCGTGGTTATGTGCATATGGTCCAGCGCCTCGACCGCGCCGCCGGGAACAGGGACTTCCGTGCCGACGATGTAGCTTGGAGCCTGCGTTCCGGATTGACGGACCCGGGCTTCCGATACCTCGGCCAATTGTGCGGCCCTGGCCGCGATCGTCGCATCGGGCAGCGCCTGCGGATCGTCGGCGCAGGCCATGCTGGTATCGAGATGGAGCTTGGTAAAGCCGGCAGCGGCAAAGGCGTCGATCATTGTCTTCGCCTTCGACATCGCCTGATCGGCGCGCAGATGTTTCCATGGATTGGGACCGAGATGATCGCCGCCCAGAATGAGCCTGTCCGGAGCGAACCCGACCTTTGCGGCAATCGCCTCGACGAAGGTCCGGAAATCGGCAGGCGTCATGCCGGTGTAGCCGCCATCCTGATTGACCTGATTGCAGGTCGCCTCGATGAGCACATCGGCATTTCTGGCTTTGCCATGCGTCAACGCTGCCTCGATGACAAGCGGGTGTGCAGAGCAGACGGAGGTGATACCGGTTGGCAATCCCTCGGCGCGGCGTTGCGGCATTCTTGCCAGCCGTTGCGTCGCATTCATGGCGAAGGCCTCCCGATTGCGTCATCAAGGAATGCCTGCACCTCGGCGAGCGTTGCGATTCCTTCCATCGGCCCCTTGCGCGTGACGGCCAGCGCCCCACACGCGCAGGCTATGCGCAAAGCGTCTTCGGGATGAGCGCCACGGAGCCAGAACGAGACGAATCCCGCGCCAAAACAATCACCTGCACCAGTTGGATCAACCTCTGTGACAGGAAAGCCCTGGGCCGTGACCTGACGATGCCGGTCGTAATAGACGGCACCCGCAGAGCCTTTTTTGACGATCACCGCCGAAATGCCGCGCGCCAGCATTTCGGTTACCGCCGAAGCCTCGTCGGCGGCATCGGTGAAGATGAACAGTTCCTCGCCGCTCGGCAGGAAAATATCGGTCAACATCAGAACCTTGGTCAGCGCCTCGCGCATGCCGGGCAGCTCGATCATCTCCTTGCGGATGTTTGGATCGAAGGAGACCGTGCCGCCCTTGCGCTTGACCATTTCGATACCTGCGAGAATGACTGACGTCGCCCTCTCGGAAAATAACGAGGAGCCCATGACGTGGAAATGATCGGCACCGGCCAGAAGTGCCACGGCCCCTTCGTCGATCTCGATCGATCCGGCCGCGCTGTTCTTGATGTTGAAGACGAAGTGGCGGCTGCCGTCGGCCCGATAGGAAACGAAAGCCGTGCCCGTCGCTTGTTCCTTGTGGACGGCAATGGCGGAGACATCCGCGCCCCAGTCCCGCAATCGATCGATATTGAGATGGCCGAAATCGTCATCGCCCACCGCGCTGATCAGGCCAGCCGGCTGGCCAAGGCGCGCAGCCTGGGCGATAAAGATCGCCGGCGCACCAGAAGGAAAGGGACCGTGCAGCAGCCCGGGCTCGGCAAGGCTTTGATCGACCCGATCCGCCATGATTTCGACGACGATCTCTCCGGCACTGACGAGCTTTTTCATGCAGGCTGAACTCACTTCGAGGTGGTTTCAATTTTGGCGGCGCGAAGGCTTTGAACCGACCAAGTTTCTAAGACTTGAACTTTTGTGCGTCAATTAATAAATTTGCGCACGTAATATTTTTGCGTGACGTAAGTTCCGGAAAACTTTACCGAAATTTGTGTCGTCGATTGCGCTTGCTTTCGGGTGGACGCATAACGGGAAAAGCGAGCGGTTCGGCTCAGGCAGGATGGTTGGCATTCGATGGAAAAAATGACGCATAAGACAATGGAGGATTTCGCAAAGTCCTGCGGCGTCTCCCGTCCCACGCTTTCCAAATATTTCGACGATCCGACCAGTGTGAAGCCGGTAACGCGTGCTCTGATCGAAGCTGCTCTCCGTTCGTCCAACTATCAGCCGAACATCTATGCACGAAATCTCAACCGGAAGAGAACCCGCAATATCGGCATTCTCGTTCCGGCGTTGACCGATCCATTCTATGCGGAGATGGTCAATCGTCTCGAGTTGAGGCTGCGCGACGAAGGCTATTGGCCGATCGTGTTTTCCTCGCATGGTCTGCCGGAACTGGAGAGGGAAGCCGTCAACACGATGCTCTCCTTGAAGGTCGCAGGTGCCGTGGCCGCGCCGCTCGGACAGACGTCCCATCCGCGGGCGTTCGAGAGGCTGGCGCAAAATGTGCCGATCGTCTATTTCGACACCTACATCGAGGGGAATACGCCTTTCATCGGCAATGACAACAGGCAGAGCGTCGCGACGATCGTCGAATATCTCTGCCGGTCCGGCGAAGCGCCGGCCTATCTTGATATTCCTCATGTCAATCACAACTCGCCGGAGAGACTGGCGAGCTACATCGCCACGATGGAGGCCTCCGGCCATGAGCCGTTGGTGATCAAGACGACGGCCTCCTACACCTGGGAGTTCGAGCATGTCGGTTACCAGCAGATGGACGACATCCTGAACGCGAACACCCTGCCGCGCCGGACCATTCTGTGCGCCAACGATCGTCTCGCCTTCGGCGTCATGGCCGCCGCTTTCGCGCATGGGCTGAAAGTCGGACGTAAGAAGGGCGATGATCTGCGGATAGCCGCGCATGACGACCATCCGCTGAGCCGCTATACCTGCCCGCCGCTGACGACGATGGCACAGGATTTCGCCGCCATGACGGCAAACAGCGTCGATTCGCTGCTGGCGCTTCTCGGCGATACGGATGCGCCGGCTCAGGCGGTCGCGCCCATGGTCCGCCTGAACGGCACGCTGGTCATGAGGCAATCGGCCTGACGCGGCCTCAAGGCATCGTTTGATCGGAAACCTCTTCGAAGCCGCGCCATGCCGCAACCGCTTCCTCGACCGCCTGGCGCGCGACGGGAATGTACTTGCCCATCGAGACGAAGCCGTGGATCTGCCCGGGCCATTGGCGAAGTACCACGGGGACACCGTCTTCTCGCAGACGCTCGGCATAGGCGAGGCCCTCGTCGGCAAGGATGTCGTACTCCGCAAGGAGGACGAAGGCGGGGGCGACGTCCGCCAGACTTTCCGCGCGCAGCGGCGAAACTCGCCAATCGAGGATATCCGCACTGCTGCGGACATAGTGATCGCGAAACCATCGCATCGTTGATGATGTCAGGCCAAAACCTTCGCCATGGCGACGATAGCTGTCCGCCGTCTGTGCGGCATCGGTATTGGGATAGATCAGTAGCTGCGCCACAAGCGTCGGCACTTCGCCAGAGCGCGCCATCAGCGCCAGAACCGCCGCAAGATTGCCGCCGGCGCTATCTCCGGCGACCGCTATGCGCAGGGGATCGATGCCGAGTTCGGCCGCATTCCGAGCCATGTAGGTCAATGTCGCCGCGCAGTCCGCCAAGCCGACCGGAAACCTGTGTTCGGGCGCCAGACGGTAGTCCGGGCAGATGACGACGCACCGCGCGATATTGGCGAACCATCGGCAAATCTCATCATGCGAATCGAGATTGCCAAGCATCCAGCCGCCGCCGTGGAGATAGAGCAGGGCGGCGGCATCCCGCGATGGCGTATCGATGCCACGATAGAGGCGCAGATTGATCCGGCCGTTCGGACCGTCGATCTGCCTGTCCTCTAACGAGGTTACGGTCTCCTTGGCGCCTTGAACCGAGAGGAAGCCGGCATTGTAATCGAGGCGGGCTTGTTCGGGCGTACCATCTTCGAATACGCGAGGCTTCGATCTCTTGCCAAGATCGAGAAGCTGTCGGGCGTTTTCATCGGGCTGTTTAGTCATATCAGCGTCCCCCGGCTGGCGTCAGGCGAGAAGACTGCGCGCTTCGTCCTCGCCGAGCAATGGCGGCTGCGTAAGATCGCCCGCAATCCTGACGGATTGTCCACTTTCTCCTGAAGCCAGAATGGCCTCCATGATTTCGAGTACATGCAGCGCAAGATCGCCGGATGCCCGTGGCGGCCGGTTCTCCTCAAGCGAGCGCGCGAGGTCGGCAACGCCAAGCATGCGGTAATTTGCCCGATCCGGCGCCGCATATGGCCAATTCCTCTTCCCATAGAGTTCGCCGTCGCTGTCGAAATCACGCCAATCGGCGCCCCGCTCGGACAGGGATACCGTTCCGCCGAACGTGTCGGGGTCTGGCAGGCGCAGCGACCCCTCGGTGCCATGCAGTTCGATCGGATGATTGGAGTGGCGGAAGACGTCCCACGAGGCGCCGAAATTGACCGTGGCGCCGGATGCGAATTCCAGCAGCGAGAGAACATTGGTCGGTGTGCCGACCTTGAAGCTCGTGTTCTTGAACGGGCCATCGGCGGTGATGAGGCGTTCTTCCTGGCCCTTCGTCGCCATCGCCATGACGCGCACGACCGGCCCGAGCAGGTTCGCCATCATAGTCAGATAATAGGGGCCCATGTCGAAGACAGGACCGCCGCCCGGCTGGTAGTAGAAGTGCGGATTGGGGTGCCAGTCCTCCATGCCGCGCCCCATCATGAAGGCCGTACCGCTGACCGGACGACCGATCGCGCCTTCCTCCATCAAGCGCCGTGCCCGACGGCCCGCCGCGCCGAGGAATGTGTCGGGGGCCGAGCCCAGCCGCAAGCCGCGGCGCCTGGCTTCCTTCACAAGGAGGCGGCCATCGGCCGCCGATGTCGCGAGCGGCTTCTCGGTGAAGACATGCTTGCCGGCAGACAGGGCCGACATGGTCACGTCGAAATGCACGGCGGGAACCGTGAGGTTCAGGACCAGATCGACCTCTGGATCGGCGAGCAGCTGGTCGACGCTCAAGGCGCGAATGCGATATTCACGAGCGCGCAGTGCGGCCGCATCGGCCGATATATCGGCGCAGGCGCGCAATTCGACGCCGGCAAACAGCGCCGCATTGCGCAGATAAGTCATGGAGATATTACCGCAGCCAATGACTCCGACACCGAGCTTTCCCTTTGAATTGCCTGTCATATTTTCAATCCTCCCTGATGCACTTCATTCGTTCGCGGCGCGTCGACGCACCCGAACGACGATTCCAGATGTGATTTAAAGCATCTTATTTCTTGACGCGCGACAATTTTTTATGAAACATGTGCGAATACTGGCGCGGAGATACGGAGGTCGCCAGTCTTCCTGGGAGGGAAACATGACAGGTTTCAAGAAGACGCCGGCTGACTCCAAGATGATCAGCCAATCGATAATGCTCGACCGCCGCCAGCTGCTGCTCGGTGCGGCGGGCGCGGCGACACTTAGCGTTGCGTCCGGCTTCGGCATACGCCCGGCGCGCGCGGCCGACCGGACGGAAATCAGCTTCGCCAGCGCGAGCTTCTTCGGCAAGGAAGGGCTTGGCGATCTCGTCAAGGCTTTCAACGAGTCGCAAAGCCGGGTGACCGTCAAGTTCATCGAGCTGCCGCCGCCAAGCTCGTCGACAGAAGTCTATCAGGGGCTCGTCCAGCAGCTGGCACGCCGCAATGGGACGCCTGATGTCTTCAGCCAGGATGTCATCTGGATCGCAGGCTTTGCGGCCGCGGGCTGGGCCTTGCCGCTCGACGAATATTTCCCGAAGGACAAGCGCGCCGAATATTTCCCCGGTACGGTCGCCGCCTGCACCTATGGCGGCAAACTCACCGCGCTGCCGTGGTTCGTCGATTCCGGCATGTTCTACTATCGCAAGGATCTCGTGGAGAAGCACGGCGGTAAGGTGCCGGAAACCTGGGCCGACATGGCAACGATCGCGGCTGAGGCACAGAAGGCCGGCGACGCCAAGTTCGGCTATCTCTGGCAGGGCAAACAGGCGGAAGTCCTGATCTGCGACGCCGTCGAAATCATTGCGTCCAACGGAGGTTCCATCCTTTCCGCCGACGGTAAATCCTCGGTCATCGGCGATGATGCTGCCGTCGAAGCGATCCAGTTCCTCTATGACACCATCAACAAGACGAAGATCAGCCCTCAGAACGTCCTGTCCTGGGATGAGGAGCCTTCTCGCCAGCCGTTTACGTCGGGCGAGGCGATGTTCATGCGCAACTGGTCCTATGTCTATCCGATCGCGCAGGATCCAAAGGCCTCGCATGTCGTCGACAAGGTTGCCGTCGCTCCGCTGCCGCATTTTGCCGGCGGCAAGAGTGCTGCGTGCCTCGGCGGCTACCAGCTGGGCATCAATGCCAATTCCAAGAAGCGGGAAGCGGCGATCGAATTCTTGACCTGGATGTCGTCGCCGGAAACCCAAACCCGGCTGGCCCTTAATTTCGGTCTTGCACCCTCGCGCCCGGCGATATTCCAGGATGCAAAGCTGAAGGCCGAGCAGCCGTTCATGGCGAGCCTCCAGAGTGTCTTCACCGGCGCCACACCGCGGCCGATCACGCCGCAATATGCCAAGGTGACGCTGGCATTGCAGTCCAGCATCTCGAAGGCGCTGGTCAGCGGCAACGTCAAGGCGGAACTGCAGGCGGCGGCTACCCAGATCAACAAGATCGTTGGCTGAAATGGCCGTAACGATGACGGTTCCCGCGTCCGAGCGAACCCCAGGCAAATCGAGGGCGCTGCCAAGCGCCCTCTGGCCCTGGCTGCTGCTGTTACCGGCTTTCATCTCGCTCGCATCGGTATCCTTCTATCCGATCTTCAACGGCCTCTATCTGTCCTTCACCAATCGCTCGCTGATCACTCAAGACAATGATTTCATCGGCATCGCCAACTATGTGCAATTGCTGGCCGATCCGCCTTTCTGGAATGCCTGGTGGCACACCATCTGGTTCACCGTGATCTCGACCGGGCTGGAGACGTTCATCGGCCTTGCGATGGCGCTGATCCTTTGCGAGACCTTCGCCGGCCGCGGCATGATCCGCGCCGCCATGCTCGTGCCCTGGGCCATGCCGACCGTCGTGACATCGAAGATGTTCGGCTGGCTCTTCGATGGTCAGCACGGCATCATCAATTTCATCCTGCTGCATGCGGGGCTGATCGACCAGAACGTCAACTGGTACGGCTCGCCCGATACGGCCCTGACGACGATCATCCTTGCCGACGTCTGGAAAACCACGCCGTTCATGGCGCTTCTGCTGCTGACAGGGCTGCAAACCGTTCCGAAATCCCTGGTCGAGGCCGCCCGCATGGACGGCGCGCGAGCCTGGACGATCTTCTGGCATATCCGGCTGCCGCTCTTGATGCCGACGCTGCTGATTGCCGGCCTCTTTCGCGCGCTCGATGCGTTCCGTGTCTTCGATCTGGTCTATGTGCTGACGGGCGGAGGCCCGGCCGATTCCACCGAGACGCTTTCGACGCTGTCCTACAAGGTGCTCTTTTCGACGCTTCAGTTCGGCTACGGCTCGGCCGTCTCGACCGCCATGTTCATCACGGAGGGGCTGATCGCCGTTGTCTTCTGCATCTTCCTCGTGCGGCAGATAAGGAAGACGACATGAACGAAAGCCGCTCCGTCTTTCAAAGCCTCGTCATCTACTTCGGCGCACTGCTCATTCTCATCTGGTCCGCCGGCCCGTTCCTCTGGCAGTTCTCGACATCGTTCCAGCTCGACAAGGCGCTGACCGAGGGAACGCCCTCGCTCATTCCGAACCCGTTCACGCTGGAGCATTACTATAACGCCTTCATCGAAAAAGGCCTGCATCACTATGTGCTGAACTCGCTCATCGTCGCGTTGTCGACCACGGCTCTCTGCCTGATCGTCGGCTCGCTCGCCGCCTTTTCGCTGTCGCGCCTCGAGGTGAAAGGGCGCTTCGGCATCCTCACGGTCATCCTTTCGGTGTCGATGTTTCCGCAGATCGCACTCGTCGGGCCGCTCTATCTCATTGCGTCGGATCTCGGGTTGCTCGATACCTATACGGCGTTGATCATCACCTATCTCGCACTCGGACTGCCGTTGGTGACCTGGGTCCTGTTCGGCTATTTCGAGACATTGCCGCGCGAGATCGACGAGGCGGCCCGCATGGACGGCGTCGGTCCGGTCGGCCTGCTCTGGCATATCATCCTGCCGATGTCGCTGCCGAGCCTGGTCACGACAGGCCTACTTGCTTTCATCACCGCCTGGAACGAGTTCCTGTTCGCGCTGGCCTTCACCTCGGATAGCGACAGCCAGACGATCCCGGTCGGCATCGCCAATTTCACCAACCAATATTACGTGCCCTGGGGAGACATCGCCGCCGCATCGGCTGTCGTCACCGTGCCGCTCATTGTCTTGGTGCTCTTCTTCCAACGACACATCATCGAAGGCCTGACCCAAGGCGGAATCAAGGAATAGCGGGAATGAGCAAGGACATAAAAGTCGGCTGCCAGACATTTACGTGGGAAATGCTCGGCGATGCCTGGCAAGGAACGGCCGACGATCTGTTGTCGGCCATATCCGCCGGCGGTTATCTCGGCATCGAAATCACCGATACGATGATCGGCCGCTACGCGGCAGACCCGCATGCTTTCGCGAGCGCGCTGAAAAGTCACGGCTTGACGCTCGTTTCCTTCGCCTTCGGCTCGAAGAGCGGCTTCACGGTCGCCGATGCGACTAAGGACGATCTTGCGACGGCGCGGCGTTGGATCGACTACGCCGCCCATTTTCCGGGCGCACTCGTCTCCATCGGCTCGGCCACCGTCGTCTCAGACGGCCCACGCGATGACAAGTTCGCCATCGCCGGCGACTTCTACAATCGCGCCGGAGAACTGGGCAAAGCCAGCGGCGTCGATGTCGCCGTGCATCCGAGTTCGCATCACAATACTCTGCTGTTCGACCGCGCCGATTATGACCGCATCTTCGCCTTGCTCGACCCGAGCCTGGTCGGCTGGGTGCCGGATACCGGCCATATCCTGCGCGGACATGCTGACATGCTCGATACGATGCGCGCCTACCAGGATCGCATCCGCTACCTGCACCTCAAGGACGTCGACGCCAATGACCGATGGGCGATGCTCGGCAAGGGTATTCTCGACACGCCTGCCGTGATCGATCTCGTCTCCACAGCGCCGCGCTTCAATGGCTGGCTGGTGTTGGAGGAAGAATCCGAAACCGCAGCCGCCGACCCTGCCGCCGCGGTCAGAGCCAACCGCGAAACCATGCGCGGCTACGGCGCATAAGGAAGAGAACCATGATCGAAAAGGAAAATCGCCGTCTTCGCGTCGGAGTGCTCGGCTGCGGGCCGATCGCCCAGTTCGCGCATCTGGAATCCTGCGTGAAGGCCAGGAATGCCGATCTCTATGCGATCTGCGATGCGGCGCCCGATCTCCTGGCACGCATGGGCGCGACCTACGAGCCGCAGAAGATATACGACAACTATGATGAAATGCTCGCCGATCCCGATCTCGAGGCCGTGATCGTCGCGACATCCGACGCCTATCACGTGCCGATGTCCATCAAGGCGCTGGAAGCCGGAAAGCATGTGCTCTGCGAGAAACCCATTGGCGTGTCGATCGAGGAGGGACTGCAGCTCGCCGAGGCCGTGCGCCGCTCCGGCAGGATTCTGCAGGTCGGGCACATGAAGCGCTTCGATCCGGCGCTGGAGGCGGCGCGCGATTTCGTCCGCGACGATATTGGCCAGATCTTTGCGATGAAGGCTTGGTATTGCGATTCCACCCACCGCTATACCAATACGGATGCGGTGCAGCCCTTGCCTGTCACCAGCAAGCTTGCGCGCAAGCCGGCCGGTAATCCGAAGGCCGACCTGCGGCAATATTTCATGCTGGCGCATGGCTCGCATCTGGTCGACACCGCGCGTTTCTTCTGCGGCGATATCGTTGCAGTGCGCGCTCGGCTTCTAGAGCGAGCCGGTGCTTACTGCTGGTTCGTGGAAACCGAATTCGCCAGTGGCGCGCTCGGCCATCTGGATCTGACCGTTGCCGTGCGCATGGATTGGCATGAGGGCTTCCAGCTCTATGGTGAAAACGGCTCGATCCTCGCCAAGACCTTCAATCCTTGGTACTTCCGCTCGAGCGAGGTCGAGATTTTCCATGAGAAGGATGCGACCACTAGGAAGCCGCTCGGTGCCGACGGCCATTTCTTCCGCCGGCAGCTCGAAGGCCTCGCTGATACGGCGTTGAATGGTGCGCCGATGCGCGGGGCCGACGTCGAGGACGGCCTGGCTTCGATCCGCGCGATGGTGGCGATCGCCCGATCGGTGGAACGGGGCGAGCGCGTCGAACTTGCATCGGTCACGGGAGCGGTCTGATGCAGATTGGGATATTCGCCAAGACCTTTCCGGGGACCGAGCCGCTCGGTGTTCTCTCGGCGGTGCGCGACAGCGGCTACGCATGTGTGCAGTTCAATCTCGCCTGCTGCGGACTGCCCTCGATGCCCGATGCCGTCGCTGAGACGACGCTTGCGGAAATCCGGACGGCAGTGCGCGCCACCGGGGTCTCGCTTGCAGCTCTCTCCGGCACCTACAACATGGCCCATCCGGACATATCCGCGCGTCGAACGGGCATGGCCCAACTCGCCGTCGTCATCGAGACGGCGGCGGCACTCTCCATTCCGCTCGTGACGCTTTGCACCGGTACGCGCGACCCGAACGACCAATGGGCCCATCATCCCGACAACGGCGATCCCGCCGCCTGGGCCGACATGGCGGCTGAAATGTCGAAAGCTCTGGAACTGGCGGAGCGGCATGGTGTGGATCTCGGCATCGAGCCGGAGCAAGCCAATATTGTCACGTCGGCTAAGGACGCCAGGCGGCTGATCGAGGAAATGGGATCGCGACGGCTGCGCATCGTGCTCGATCCCGCCAATCTGTTCGAGCAGGCGACGCCGGAGCAGGCGCGGGTGATCGTCGAGAAGGCGGTCGAAACCGCGGCGGGCCATATAGCTCTCGCGCATGCCAAGGATCGTCATGCCGATGGTCGCTTCGCAACCGCGGGGCAGGGCGTCGTCGATTTTCCTGATTTCATTGCACGGCTGCGGGCCGTGGGCTTCGACGGCCCACTCGTCACGCATGGCCTCTCGGCGCCCGAGGCCCGCGGCGTTGCAGCGTTCCTTAAGGGGCTGATCTGATGGGAAAGACGTCATTCATGCGTGCCGATGCAAGCCTTGCCGTCTATCGCGAAGGGCAGGGGCTTCCGGTCGTCTTTCAGCACGGTCTTGGCGCTGACGAGGCACAGGTAGCACAGAATGTTCCAACCTCCGCGGATATCCATCGACTGACGCTGGAGTGCCGCGGGCATGGCGCCTCGTCGCTTGGCAGCGCGCGACCTTTTTCGATCCATATGTTCGCCGAGGACGTGTTGGCAGCGGCCACCGAATACGGCTTTGACCGTTTCGTTGTCGGCGGCATTTCGATGGGAGCGGCCATTGCGCTGCATCTTGCCCATCATCACCCCGACCGTGTCGCGGGACTCGTTCTCGTACGTCCCGCCTGGATATTCGAGGCATCACCGGACAATCTCGAGCCTGGTCGCGCCGTTGCGGCCCTGATCCGTTCACATCCGGTTGCGGAAGCCAGGGAACGCTTTATCGCCTCGGAAATCGGGCGTCGGATCGCGTCCGAGGCGCCCGACAATTTCTCTTCGCTGCTCGGCTATTTCGAGCGGCCGGACGCCTTCGATTTCGCATCCGTCCTTGGCGACATCGCCGCCGATGGGCCTGGCGTATCGAAGGCCGACACGGCAGCCATCAAAGTTCCGACGCTGGTCATCGGAAACGACCAGGATGCGATCCATCCGCTCTTCTGCGCCCTCACGCTCGCTGAAACCATTCCCGGCGCACGCTATATCGAAGTCACTGCCAAGACCGCCGACAAGGCGCGGCATTTCGCCGAAATCCAAGGCGCCATCACCGATTTCCTTGCATCCAGTTCAATCCGGAGCCTTTTTCGATCATGACATCCAAACCTCTTTCCGGCCCGGCTGCCATCGCCGCACTGCCCCGTAACCGATTGCTCGGCGAGTTCTCGCTCTGGTCGGCGGATCTTGCCAATATGGAAACCGATCTGAAGCGGATCGAGCCCTTTGTCGACCTGCACCATATCGATGTCGCCGACGCCCGCTTTACCCCGGGATTCCTGTTCTTTCCGGATTTCGTCGCCCGCATCGCCAAAGCGACCGCCAAGCCCATCCATGTGCATCTGATGGTCGAAGGTGAAATCGTCGAGGAACAGACGCGCCAATTCATCGAGGCGGGAGCCGATCTGATCAGCGTCCACGCCGAGAATGGCGAGGCGGGGTTGCGTGCTGTAGGGCTCGCAAGAAAGCTTGGCGCCGAAGCAGGGGTGGTGCTGCGGCTGGAAACGCCGGTTTCGGCGATCAAGCCGTTCATCGATCATGTTGCCTTCGTGACGCTGCTTGGCACGTCCATCGGCGTTAAGGGGCAGAGCCTTTCCGATAGGGCATGCGACCGGCTCTTGGAAGCGCGTGACTTGCTCAAGCAATCCAGTCGTGAGGACCAGATCATCCTTGCGGCCGATGGCGGCATCCGCGAGCAGACTGTGCCGCTCCTGCGCAAGGCCGGCGCGCAGACGGTTGTTCTCGGCTCGCTCGCCTTCGGCGACAAGGATCTAGCCGGCCGCATCGCCTGGCTCCATGGCTTGGAAAGCGGGGTTGCGTGAACAAGGTTGCCCTTGCCTTTGATCTCGGCGGAACGGAGCTTCGCGCCGCACTCGTCGACGAGGCAGGAAGCCTTCTGGCCTTCTCGGCCATGCCGACGGCGGCCGCCGATGGACCTGCGGCGGTGACGCGGCAGATGGAACAGCTCGCAGCCGAGGTGCTGGCGCAAACGCCCGACCTTTCTCCCATCGGCATAGGTGTCGGCGCACCGGGACCGCTCGACCCCGAGGCCGGTATCGTCATCGGGCCGCCAACGCTTATCGGCTGGCATGAGGTGCCGCTGGCGACCATTCTCTCCGATCGCTTCGAACTGCCGGTCCGGCTGGAGAACGACGCGAATGCGGCAGCCCTCGGCGAATGGCACTACGGAGCGGGTCGCGGCGCGGATTCGATGGTTTTCGTGACGGTCTCCACGGGTATCGGCGGCGGCGTGATCGCCAACGGCCGGACTTTGCACGGCCGGCGCGGCCTGGCGGCCGAGATCGGGCATATGACCATCACGAACGAAGGGGAGCGGTGCTTTTGTGGCGCGATCGGTTGTTTCGAGGCCGTTGCCTCGGGAACGGCTTTGGGGCGTCATGCAACGGCACGGACCCGGAAATTCGACGGCTCGCTGATGCGTGCGATTGCCAGCGATGGCGACGTCAGCGGGCGGCATGTCGTTGAGGCTGCGCGAAAGGGCGATGTGCTGGCGATGGAATTGCTGGATGCGGAAGCGCGCTGGCTCGGCATCGGCTTTACCAATCTGCTGCATCTCTATTCGCCAGACATATTGGTAATGGGTGGCGGTATCTCGCATGGCTTCGATCTTCTGCAGGAAGTTGTGGTGGCGACCGTTCGCGAACGCGCCATGCCGGCTTATCGCGGGGTCCCCATTGTTGCCGCCCAGCTCGGGCGTCACGCCGGGCTGATCGGCGCGGCCAGCCTCATCCTCGGGCAGGAGACAGACATTGGCGCCAGTCCATCCATCGAAAGAAAGGAGGCCAGCAATGGCTAATCTCAAGCTGCGTGACGCCCGCAAGACCTATGGCGCGCTCGAAGTCATCAAGGGCATCGACCTGGATGTGGACGACCGTGAATTCGTGGTCTTTGTCGGCCCGTCCGGCTGCGGCAAGTCCACGCTCTTGCGTATGATCGCCGGTCTGGAGAAGATCACCGGCGGTGATTTGATGATCGATGGCACTCGCGCCAACGACGTGGACCCGTCGCAACGCGGCCTGGCGATGGTCTTCCAGTCCTATGCGCTCTATCCGCACATGACGGTCGCCGAGAACATGGGTTTTGCGCTGAAGATCGCAGGCGTTTCCCCGGCCGACCGTGATCGCAAGGTCAGGGAAGCTGCCGAGGTTCTTGAGCTCGCGCATCTGCTCGACCGTCGGCCGAAGGACCTGTCGGGCGGTCAGCGGCAACGTGTGGCCATCGGCCGGGCGATCGTACGCAATCCGAAGATCTTCCTCTTCGACGAACCCTTGTCCAATCTCGATGCCGCTTTGCGCGTCAACATGCGGCTGGAGCTGATGCGGCTGCATGAGCGGCTGGCGGCAACGATGATCTACGTTACCCACGATCAGATCGAGGCGATGACCATGGCCGACAAGATCGTGGTCCTGAACTCCGGTCGCATCGAGCAGGTCGGTTCGCCGCTTGAGCTTTACAACCGACCGGCAAATATCTTCGTGGCCGGCTTCATCGGCTCGCCGAAGATGAACCTTCTTCCGGCTGTGGTCGAATCGACCGGACCTCAAGGCATATCCGTCGCGCTGCCGGGCGGACACAGGATCACTGTGCCGGCCTTCGGCGGAACGGTAGGAGCCAACCTGACACTTGGCATCCGCCCTGAACATATCCGCATCGACCCGAATGGACGCTTCCCCGGCCAAGCAATGCTGGCGGAGCGGCTGGGCGGCCTCACGATCCTGCATGTGGATATCGGATCGAACCAGTCGCTTGTCGTGCAGACGGAAGGTACGGATACGACTCCGCTGCACACAGCTCTGTCTCTCGACATGGAACCTGCCGCTTGCCACCTCTTCGATACCGATGGCAGGCCGCTCGCCAGATTGAACTGACCTGCAGTTCCGAGGCGCCGTTGCTGCGTACTGATGCCTGGCAGAAAAGGGCAGAACTCCGTGGTCGGAAGACTGCGGAGTGGAATTTGTCGAGCCTGGATCAGCTCCCCACTCATATTCCCAATCAGACTTCCGCGCCCCGCCCGTCGCGAAAAAGTTCCTGATATCCTTGTCGGTGACATTGGAGTAGGGGTTGTTCGCAACGGTCTATCCAGTTGCATTGACTCCATCTCGCCATTGCATAATCTTGGTAGGCCATAATATGGTATCCGAAACTTGACCGTCCCTGCGGCAAGGGACGGAAGTTGACGTCTGAAACAGAGGTGTTGGAATGAATGATGATGCGCACGGCACGGCAATTCGCGTGGAGCGTCCGGCCAAGACGTTGCGCGAACTGGCGCTCGACAAAGTGCGGGAGGCGATCCTCAATGGCTATTTCCGCCCGGGGGATCGTCTGGTGGAGCGTGATCTCTGCGCCCAGCTTGGTGTAAGCCGCACGATCGTACGCGAGGTTCTGCGCCACCTCGAATCCGAAGGCCTCGTCGCCAATCTGCCGAACAAGGGGCCGATCGTCGCCCAGCTCAACCATGACGAGGCGAAGCAGATCTATGAGATCCGCGGCGCATTGGAAGGCATGGCCGCGCGTCTTTGCGCCGAGCAGCGCAATCCCGCCATTGCCGATGCTCTGGACAAATCCCTTGAGGACATCAGAAACAGCTACCGGGACAAGGATATGGCTGGTGTACTCGCCCATACCTCATCCTTCTATCAGACGCTTTTCAGCATGGTCGACCGCCACATCGCGTGGGGCGTCGTCAATCTTCTGACCGTGCGCATCAATCATCTGCGCTCGATGACGATCAAGACGCAAAATCGCGATGTTCAGGGGCCAGTGCAGATGGCGCGGATCGTCGATGCCATCCGGCGCGGAGACGGCGAGGGCGCCTTCCAGGCAGCCATGGAGCATGTCGCCAGCGCCAGCGCAATCGCACAGGCGGTTCTCTCAGGACGCCAACCGATCGATTGATCCGGTACGCCGCTCCTTGCCGATGTACGGCGGCATCGCACCTAATGCCATCTCGGCGACCTCACCAAATTAAAGGCACCCTCACGATGCGGGCTTGACTCTCCGCGGCGTTCGATGTGACGGTATGCCATAATCAATAATACAAAATTGGAACATCAAAAAAACTGGGAATGCAGTCGCAGCCTGCAGGCTCACCCAGAATATTGGCATGAAGATGATGGTTAGCATGCCATGATCAATCACTTTCGCTTTGATGAATAAGCATCTGTTATAATTATATTTTCTTTCTGTTCACTTAAGTTTTCCGCTCGTTTGCGCGAAGCCGCTTGACAGTTATGTATTATGGCATACCATCATACATAACCTAGAAAAACGAGCGCAGCCATGACCTTTCAAATCCGTAAAACCGTCCTGCAGATCGAAACCACCTTGGTTGAAGGGGGCAAAGCAGCGCCCACGCCTCTGAAGCTCTTTTCGGCCTGTGCGATCGTGAAGAACCCTTGGGCCGGTCGCGGCTTTGTCGAGGATCTGAAGCCCGAGATCCATGCCGCAGCGCCGGTTCTCGGTGAGTTGCTCACCAGGATGATCATCGAGGCGGTCGGATCGGGCGAGGCCGTTGAAGCCTATGGAAAATCGGCAGTGGTCGGCCTAGACGGCGAGATCGAACATGCGTCTGCACTGATCCATACGCTGCGTTTCGGCAACCATTATCGCCATGCCGTCGGCGCCAAGTCCTATCTCGCCTTCTGCAATACGCGTGGCCCGGCCAACGCGCCGATCATGATCCCGCTGATGGACAAGAACGACGAAGGGCGCCGCTCGCATTATCTGACGATCCAGACGTCGATCGCCGATGCTCCGGCTGCCGACGAGATTGTCGTCGCACTCGGCGCTTCCGTCGGCGGCCGGCCGCATCATCGTATCGGCGACCGCTATCAGGACCTCAAGGACCTGGGGCAGGACGTCTCAAATCCTGCCGGCGTCTGACGGATTGGGCGCGGAGATGTCGACGATGGACACCATAGCGCAGAGCAAAGCCAATGTCCCCGAGGCAGAAGGATTGCCGCGTAAGATCACGGCAGGCGGGACGGCCTACCACGAGGTGGGCATAGGCGAGCCCCTTGTTCTCATTCACGGCGTCGGCATGCGCCTCGAAGCCTGGCTGCCGCAGATCGCTGCCTTTTCCGGGAGCCATCGCGTCATCGCCGTCGACATGCCTGGCCATGGCGAAAGCAGATCGCTGCCTGCCGGCAGCCGCCTGGAAGCCTTCGTCGACTGGTTCGGCGGCTTCCTTGATGAGATGGCGCTCGACGCTGCCAATGTTGCCGGGCATTCGATGGGTGCGCTTGTCGCCGGTGGTGCCGCGGCAACCTTCGGTGAGAGGATCAGGCGCGTCGCCTATCTCAACGGCGTCTATCGCCGTGATGCGGAAGCAAAGGCGGCGGTCCTGGCACGCGCAGCGGCAATCCCGGTGACCGGCGTCGACAAGGAAGGGCCGCTTCTGCGCTGGTTCGGCGACGATGCGCAAAGTGCGACCGCCCGGGAGTTGACCCGCAACTGGTTGGGCCTCGTCGATCCGCAGGGATATGCGACAGCTTATGCGGCATTTGCCGGCGGCGACGAAACCTACGCCGATCGGTGGCCGCAGGTGCGGGTGCCGGCACTATTCCTGACTGGTTCGGACGATCCCAACTCGACGCCGCAGATGGCCGAGCAGATGGCGGCTGCCACCCCGAGAGGCTGGGTCCGGATCGTCGAAGGGCATCGTCATATGGTGAACCTGACGGCACCTGAGATCGTCAACGAATTGCTTGCCGAGTGGCTTTCATGCGGGGAGGACGCAAGATGACGGCGCAACATATCGATGCAAGGGCGCTGCGCGACGCCTTCGGCGCATTTCCGACCGGCGTCACGGTCGTGACTGCGCAAGATCACGCCGGTCTGCCGATCGGCTTCACGGCCAACTCCTTCACCTCGGTCTCGCTCGATCCGCCGCTGCTTCTGGTCTGCCTGGCAAAGACCTCCCGCAACTTCGCGACCATGACGAGCGCGAAGCATTTCGCTATCAATGTTTTGTCGGAAGCGCAGAAAGATATCTCCAACACCTTCGCGCGTCCGGTTGAAGACAGGTTCGCAACTGTCGAATGGAATGCCGCCGCCGACGGCTGTCCGATCCTTGCCGATGTTGCCGCCTGGTTCGAATGCGGTATGGAGCAGGTCATCGATGCCGGCGACCATGTCATCCTCATGGGACGCATCGCCTCCTTCCACAACAGCGGCCGCAACGGTTTGGGCTATGCCCGCGGCGGTTATTTCACGCCGATCCTCGCGAGCAAGGCGGTTTCGGCCGCAACCGAGGGCAATATCGAGCTCGGTGCCGTTCTGGAGCGCGATGGCGAGATCCTGCTGCTCGGAGAAGACATCTTCGCACTGCCGAGCTGCGAGGGAAGGGAAGGGAGCCCGACCGAAATTCTATGCGACTACCTGCAAGAGCTGACCGGGCTTTCGGTGACGATCGGCTTTCTCTATTCGGTCTATGAAGGCAAAAGCGATGGCAAGCATCACATCGTCTACCGCGCCTTCACGTCGCAAGGCGAGCCGCGCGAGGGCAGGTTCTTCAAGCCGGACGCTTTGACCAAAACCCGCTTCAAGACGAGTGCGACAGCCGATATCGTCGCTCGTTTCGCACTGGAAAGCCAGATCGGCAATTTCGGCGTTTATTTTGGAGACGAGACCTCCGGTACGGTCCGCCCGGTCTCGACGAAGGTGGCACGAGCATGAAATTCTCTCTCTTCGTTCACATGGAGCGCCTCGATGCGAGCCAGAGCCATAAGAGCCTCTACGACGAGTTCGTCGCGCTCTGCGAAATTGCCGACAAGGGCGGCATGCACGCCATCTGGACGGGCGAGCATCACGGGATGGATTTCACCATCGCTCCCAATCCTTTCGTGACGATCGCCGATCTGGCCCGCCGCACGTCGAGGGCGAGACTAGGCACGGGCACGGTGATCGCGCCTTTCTGGCATCCGATCAAGCTTGCCGGCGAAGCGGCCATGGCCGACATCATCTGCGACGGCAGGCTCGATATCGGCATCGCCCGCGGCGCCTATTCCTTCGAATATGAGCGTCTTTTGCCGGGTCTCGACGCCTGGGGCGCCGGCCAGCGCATGCGCGAGCTGATCCCTGCGATCAAAGGCATCTGGAAGGGCGACTATACCCACGACGGCGAATTCTTCAAATTCCCCGCGACCACCTCGGCGCCGAAGCCGCTACAGGAGCCCAATCCTCCGATCTGGGTCGCCGCACGCGATCCGAACTCGCATGAATTTGCCGTCGCCAACGGCTGCAACGTTCAGGTGACGCCGCTCTGGCAAGGAGATGACGAAGTCGAGGCGCTGATGGGCCGTTTCAACGACGCCTGCGCTAAGAACCCTGATATCGACAGGCCGAAGATCATGCTGCTACGCCACACCTATGTCGGCTCGTCGGAAGCCGATATCGCTGAGGCCGCCCACGAGCTCAGCGTTTACTACAATTACTTCTTCGCCTGGTTCAAGAACGAGAAGCCGGTCCATCAGGGCCTGATCGAGCGCATTCCCGATGAGGACATTCGCGCGAATGCCATGCTGTCGGATGCGGTCATGCGCAGCAACAATGTCGTCGGCGACGCCGCGACGGTGATTGCGCGGCTGAAGGCCTACCAGGCGATGGGCTATGACGAATATTCCTTCTGGATCGACACCGGCATGCCGTTCGAGCGCAAGAAAGCCTCGCTCGAACGTTTCATCGCCGAGGTCATGCCGGCATTTGCGGAGTGAACCCCATGCAGCGCTTCCAGTATTATATCGACGGCGAATTTCTGGACGGGGAGGCCCGCTATCCAAGCGTCGATCCGGCCACCGGCCTGATCTGGGCCGAGATGCCGGAGGCGCGCGAAAGCGATGTCGATCGCGCCGTCAATGCCGCCGAAACGGCGCTTTATGACGGACCCTGGGCCAAGACCACGGCGACCCAGCGCGGCAAGCTGCTCTATAAGCTCGCCGATCTCGTCGCGGCCAATGCCCAAAAGCTCGCCGAACTGGAAACCCGCGATACCGGCAAGATCATTCGCGAGACTTCGGCGCAGATCGCCTATGTCGCCGATTACTATCGCTACTATGCCGGGCTCGCCGACAAGATCGAGGGATCATACCTGCCGATCGACAAGCCCGACATGGATGTCTGGCTCCGCCGCGAGCCGATTGGCGTCGTCGCCATGATGGTGCCGTGGAACAGCCAGCTCTTTCTTTCCGCCGTCAAGATCGGCCCGGCATTGGCGGCCGGCTGCACCATGGTCGTCAAGGCATCGGAGGATGGGCCGGCGCCGCTTCTGGAATTTGCCCGTCTCGTTCACGAAGCAGGCTTTCCGGCCGGCGTCGTCAACATCATCACCGGTTTTGGCTCGTCCTGCGGCGCGGCCCTCGGGCGGCATCCGAAAGTCGCGCACATCGCCTTTACCGGCGGGCCGGAGACGGCGCGCCATGTCGTGCGCAACTCTGCCGAGAACCTTGCCTCGACATCCCTGGAGCTCGGCGGAAAATCGCCCTTCATCGTCTTCGCCGATGCCGATCTTGAAAGCGCCGCCAATGCCCAGGTTGCCGGTATTTTCGCAGCAACGGGACAAAGCTGCGTCGCCGGCTCCCGCCTGATCGTCGAGCGCAGCGTCAAGGATGCTTTCCTGTCCATTCTCAAGCGCAAGGCGGAGGCGATCCGCATCGGCTCGCCGCTCGAAATGGCGACCGAAGTCGGCCCGCTCGCCACGAAGCGGCAGCAGGATCATGTGGCAGCCCTTGTCGAAAAATCCGTCCGGAGCGGCGCGCGTCTCGTCACCGGCGGGCAGAGGCCAGACGGCGAGGGCTATTATTTCCCGCCGACGATCCTCGATTGCGACGCCGTCGCTTCGCCGTCGCTCGCCGAGGAATTCTTCGGCCCGGTTCTCTCCGTCGTCTCCTTCGACACCGAGGCCGAGGCGCTGAAGCTTGCCAACGACACCCGCTATGGACTGGCCTCCGGCGTCTTCACCCAGAATCTCACCCGCGCCCATCGCCTGATGAAAGGCATTCGCGCCGGCGTTGTCTGGGTCAACACCTATCGCGCGGTATCGCCGATCGCGCCTTTCGGCGGCTTCGGTCTTTCCGGGCAGGGCAGGGAAGGCGGGCTGGCGGCGGCGCTCGACTACACGCGCACCAAGACGATCTGGCTGCGCACGTCAGATGATCCGATCCCCGATCCTTTCGTCATGAGGTGACGCCGATGTTCTACGAGATCCGCACCTACAGGCTGAAGAACGGCACGATCCCGCAATATCTCAAGGTCGTCGGGGAGGAGGGGATTGCCATCCAGAAAGCCCATCTCGGCAATCTGGTCGGCTATTTCTATTCGGAGATCGGCACGATCAACGAGATCGTCCACATCTGGGCCTATGCGAGCCTCGACGACCGCGAGGCGCGACGCCAGCGACTGGCTGCCGACCCTGAGTGGCAAGCCTTCCTGCCCAGGATTCGCGATCTGATCGAGGTGGCGGAGAACAAGATTATGAAGCCGGCCAGCTTTTCTCCCGCGGGATGAGCGGGCGGCCGCATAAGGCATGACCAGAAAGACTGCAAAAACAAGGACAAGGGAACATGAAAGCAAAAATTGCACTCGCGGCCTTTGCCGCAATGATGGCCGCATGCCTGCCCGCCAAGGCCGATACCATGGTCTTCACGAGCTGGGGAGGGACGACGCAGGATGCGCAGAAGGTCGCCTGGGCGAACCAATTCACCGAAAAGACCGGCACCGGCGTCATGCAGGACGGCCCGACAGATTACGGCAAGCTGAAAGCCATGGTCGAGGCGGCTCGCGTGACCTGGGACGTGGTCGACGTCGAGGGCGATTACGCCGCACAGGCCGGCAAGAATGGTCTGCTGGAGAAACTGGACTTCTCCGTCATCGACAAATCCAAGCTCGATCCGCGCTTCGTCAGCGACTATTCGGTCGGCAGCTTCTACTATTCCTTCGTGATCGGCTGCAATGCGGATGCCGTCAGTGCCTGCCCGAAGACCTGGGCCGATCTCTTCGACACGAAGAAGTTTCCGGGCAAACGCACTTTCTACAAGTGGTCGGCGCCCGGCGTGATCGAAGCCGCCTTGCTGGCCGACGGCGTTCCCGCCGACAAGCTCTATCCGCTCGATCTCGATCGCGCCTTCAAGAAGCTCGATACGATCAAGTCTGATATTGTCTGGTGGTCGAGCGGCGCGCAGTCGCAGCAGCTGGTCGCATCGGCGGAAGCGCCGTTCGGCAGCCTGTGGAACGGCCGCATGACCGCGCTCGCCAATAGCGGTGTCAAGACCGAGACGTCGTGGAGCCAGAACATCACGGCAGCCGATTCCCTCGTCATTCCCAAGGGCGCTCCGAACCTGGAAGCGGCGATGAAGTTCATCGCGCTTGCGACGTCCGCACAAGCGCAGGCCGATATGGCGAAGGCGACGGGATATGCCCCGATCAATGTCGGTTCGGCGAAGCTGATGGATCCGGAAACTGCCAAGACCTTGCCGGACCAGCAGACCGCCAGCCAGGTGAATGCCGATATGAATTACTGGGCCGAAAACCGGGATGCCATCGGCAAGAAGTGGTACGCCTGGCAGGCACAGTAAGCTCCAGGGAGCTGTCAACAGCACCGCGGACCGATGTCCGCGGTGCGGCAATACGAGGTGCGGGCCCGCATGGCGGCTATGGCTGCCTGGCGGTGCCCACGGTGGGAAAGGATTGCCATGTCGACATATATGGACGTTGCGGACGAAACCGCACCGACGCGCAAGGCGGCGAGGCCTACCGGCTTTGGACAGGTGGCGCCGGCACTGATCTTCATCGCGATCTTTTTCGCCTTTCCGGTCGTAGCGCTTCTTCTGCGCAGCGTGATGGAGCCGACGCTCGGGCTTGGCAATTATGCCGAGTTGCTCGGATCCGCGACCTATCTGAAGATCTTCACCAATACTTTCATCGTCTCCGGTCTGGTCACCATCATATCGTTGCTGATCGGCTTTCCCGTCGCCTGGACGCTGGCGATCATGCCTGCGAGACTGGCCTCGCTGGTATTTGCGATCCTGTTGCTGTCGATGTGGACCAATCTGCTTGCCCGTACCTATGCCTGGATGGTGCTGCTGCAGCGGACGGGGCTGATCAACAAGATGCTTGTTGGTATGGGGCTTATCGACAAGCCCCTGGCGCTCGTCAACAACCTGACCGGCGTCACGATTGGCATGACCTATATCATGCTGCCCTTCATCGTCCTGCCGCTCTACGGCGTCATCAAGAAGATCGACCCGGCGGTGCTGCAGGCAGCTGCTCTCTGCGGTGCGAACCGCTGGCAATGCCTCACCCGTGTTCTGCTCCCCTTAGCCGCTCCCGGCATGATGGCGGGTGCGCTGATGGTTTTTGTCATGTCGCTCGGCTACTACGTCACCCCGTCACTGCTCGGCGGCACGGCGAACATGATGCTGGCGGAACTCATCGCCCAGTTCGTGCAATCCCTCGTCAATTGGGGCATGGGCGGAGCGGCGGCCTTTGTCCTGCTTGTCGTCACGCTGTCGCTCTACGCCGTCCAACTGCGGCTGTTCGGCGTACAGAATACGGGAGGGCGCTGAGATGCTCCTGAATTTCGGCCAGCTCGGCTGGTGGAAGTATGTGCTTCTCACCATCACTGTTCTGACAGCTGCCTTCCTGCTGCTGCCGATCCTGTTCATCGCGGCACTGTCATTCGGCTCGTCGCAATGGTTGATCTTTCCGCCGCCGGGCTGGACCCTGCGCTGGTACGGCGAGCTGTTTTCCGATCCGCAATGGCTGGAGTCCGCCTGGACGAGCTTCAGGATCGCGGCGATCGTCACGGTGCTTTCGGTCGTGCTCGGGCTCGTGACGTCGTTCGGCCTCGTGCGCGGCAAGTTCCTGTTTCGCGATGCGCTGAAGGCGCTGTTCCTGACGCCGATGATCCTTCCGGTCGTCGTCTTCGCCGTTGCGCTCTATGCCTTCTTCCTACGGATCGGGCTCGGGGGAACCCTGATCGGCTTCGTCCTTTCCCACCTCGTCCTGGCCTTGCCTTTTTCCATCCTGTCCATCTCAAGCGCGCTCGAAGGCTTCGACAAGTCCATCGAGGATGCGGCGGTGCTCTGCGGTGCTTCGCCGCTCGAGGCAAAGATCAGGGTAACGCTGCCTGCCATAAGCCACGGGCTCTTCTCCGCGGCAGTCTTCTCGTTCCTGACATCCTGGGATGAGGTGGTCGTGGCAATCTTCATGGCGAGCCCGACGTTGCAGACATTGCCGGTCAAGGTCTGGACGACGCTGCGGCAGGACCTCACCCCGGTCGTGGCTGCTGCCTCCACACTTCTCATTCTGTTGACGGTCACTTTGATGGCGCTGGCCGCGATCGTACGCAAGGTTTTGAAATCATGAGCGAATCCTTCCTGAAAATCAAAGGCATCCGCAAGGAGTACGGCCCGGTCGTCGCCGTGCACGATGTCAATCTCGACGTCCGGCGCGGCGAATTCCTGACCTTTCTCGGACCTTCCGGCTCGGGCAAGAGCACGACGCTCTACATATTGGCCGGCTTCGAGAACCCCACCAAGGGCGACATCCTGCTGAACGGCCGGACGCTGCTGTCGACGCCTTCGCACAAGCGCAATATCGGTATGGTGTTCCAGCGCTATACACTGTTTCCGCATCTGACCGTGGGCGAAAATATCGCTTTTCCGCTGAAGGTTCGCCGCAAGTCGAAGGCCGAAGTTGATAGCCGGGTGAGGGAAATGCTGCGTCTCGTCAGGCTCGAGGGCTTCGAGGATCGCAAGCCGGCACAGATGTCCGGCGGCCAGCAGCAGCGTGTCGCGCTTGCCAGGGCGCTCGCCTATGATCCGCCGGTGCTTCTGATGGACGAACCGCTGTCGGCGCTCGACAAGAAGCTTCGCGAGGAAATCCAGCACGAGATAAGACGGATTCACCAGCAGACCGAAGTGACGATCCTCTACGTGACTCACGATCAGGAAGAGGCGCTGCGGCTCTCCGATCGCATTGCCGTCTTCTCCAAGGGCGTGATCGACCAGATCGGCACCGGGCCGGAACTCTACGCCAATCCGCGCACCCGCTTCGTCGCCGAATTCATCGGTGACAGCGATTTCATCTCCTGTCATCTGTTGTCATCGGACAATGGACAGGCGACCATTTCACTCGGCGATAAGGCGATCTTCGAGCGCATCCCGGTCCATGGCCAGGCGGCCACCGGCCGCAAGGCCGCGCTGATGCTGAGGCCCGAGCGCATCCGGCTCGGGCGCAGCAACGGGGCGGGCAAGGGCCTCAGCGCCACCGTCAACGACATAACCTTTCTTGGCAACAACGTGCACGTGACGACACAGATTTCAGCCAACGAGACCTTGTCCGTTCGCTTGCCTTTCGGGCATGAGGCCATCTCGGGCCTCAGCCGTGGTGATCATGTCAATCTGGAATTCGACCCGGGCGCTGCTCACGTCTTTTGCTAGAGTTGGCAAACAGCAGCGGCCTTTTACGCCGCTCTTGGCAACAAAGATTTCAGGTTAGCGTCGGCCGCCAGCGCATCGAGCGGCGGCACGACCTGCCTTGCGATCAGCATCTCGCTCAACTTCATGTCCCTGGCGACCCTATTGCCGTAACCCACGCCGCTTGCGGCGACCAGTCTCTGTCCGTCATCGAGATGGAACAGGATGAAGGCGCCATCGCCCAGGTCTCTTCGGACTACGGTGCGTCCTTCATCGACAAGTCCAGCGATCTGCAGGGTATGATCGAACTGATCGGACCAGAAATAGGGAACGGCATCATAGCCACGCGCAGCGCCCGCCAAGTTCGCCGCGGCAAGAATGCCCTGATCCTGGGCATTGCGCCACGCCTCCAGACGAAGCCGGCGTCCCCCATACAGCGGGTGCGGAAACGAGCAGCAGTCGCCCGCAGCATAGATATCCGCCACCGAAGTCTCGAGGCGCTCGTTAACCGAGATCCCGTTGTCGACGGCTATGCCCGCCTGTGCGGCGAGGTCAGTGCGCGGCTGCGCGCCGATGCCGACCACGAGCACATCCGCGGTCACCTCGGTGCCATCGGCCAGACGGACGCTCACGCGCCGGTCGTCTGCGTCGATCTCGCTGACCGTTAGGCCGCATTTCACCTCGACCCCGTTGCGACGATGCAGCGAACTGATCGTCTCCGCGATCTGTTCGGGTACGCCGCGCTTGAGAATGCGCTCCTGGGATTCGATCACCGTGACCCTTGCGCCACGGTTGCGCGCCGATGCGGCGACCTCCAGACCAATGAAGCCTCCTCCGAGCACCGCCACATGCATGTCGGCGCTGATCCAGGGGCGAAGCGCAAGCGCGTCGTTGATCGTCCTGAGATAGAGTATGCGCGCATTGGCTCGCACATTCGGCAATCGCCTGGGCGCGGCGCCCGTCGACAACAACAATCTGTCATAGGCCAACGCACGGCCGTCCGACAGGATCACCTGCTTGCCGGTGGCGTCGATAGCGCTTGCCGACGCGCTGCCGATATGCCGGATCGCCCGTTCGCCCAACATGATATCATTGAGAACGGTCGGCGCCTGCGGCGTTGCCTCGGCGAGCAGCATCTGCTTGGAAAGCGGCGGCCGCTCATAGGGGAGGTGAGCCTCGTCGCCAATGAGGGTAATGGCATGCGGGTAGCCGTTTTCTCGCAAGCTCAGAGCGGCGCGCGCGCCGCATTCGCCCGCGCCGACGATGATGATGCCCGCGTCGTTGCTCATGCTCCGATCCCGATCATGACGCGATCGCCCTCCAGCTTCACTGGATAGGTTTTCAGGCCGACGCAGACCGGCGCGCCGCGAGCCTCGCCGGTCTTATAGCTGAAACGACCGTTGTGCTTTGGACATTCGATGGTGTCGTCCATGACAAGCCCCTCGGCCAGGTGGATCTTTTCATGGGTGCAAAGCCCATCGGTCGCGAAATATTCGTCATCCGGGCTTCGATAGATCGCAAAGGTTCGCCCGGCGTGATCGAAGCGGACGACGTCCTCCTGATCGATCTCCTCGGCTGCACACGCATCGATCCATGTCGTCATTTTCTGCCTCCTCGTTGCTGTCCGTCGGCGGCTTGCCGCCATGCACAAAAGATATCGTCTCGCTGGAGGAACATTCCGGCCTTGAACCTTGATCGCGCTCAGCTTTCTCCTCCCCCGAGCAATTTCGATCATGCGCGATATGACCCTTCACATTCCACGCCGATCATGATCATTTTTCATCAAGGAGAAGCAGAATGAAGAAACCTCGCTTGGTCGGCCTTGTGGCCGTCGCGCGTTTTCAACGAAAGGGGAAGCGTCAAACCGCAGGCGGTTGAGAAGGTAGTGTCGGCGGCCAAGCGGCTGATCCAGAGCCTTATCTTGGCTGACATGATTGGTCATGCCGGAGCCTGCGAAAGGAGGGCCAGCAGGCTCCGGCATTTCCCGCCATCGACGACCTGAGGATCGGCGGCGGGGGGAGAACCTAATGTCGCATATGGAGCACACCACGCTCTTGGCAAGTCCTTGAGGTCGTTGCGCGGCCTGACTATTCCGGCCGGGCTCGGCCTAGTTCGCCGACCCTGAACGACGCGCCTGCTTGTCGGCATATTTCTTCGCCCGCTCCATGAAACGCTTGTTCATGCGGTCCTCTGCCTCCTTCGAGCCGTCGTGGAAGGTGCCGAACCATTTGTCGAGCGGGATGACGCCGTCGGCGTAATTGCACTCGAAGAACTTGTGATGCAGGTAGTGGTCGTAAGCATGCGTGTCGATGGCGGTGTCGTCCGCGATCACGATCTTGTCGAACCCCGCATGGCCCGGCGCTGGCGCAAGAGCTGTATGCGTCAGATGGAAGAGGACATGGATCGGACTGGAGGGCACGATCCAATGGATGAGCACGCCGGAGAAGTAGAGGAGATGCTCGATGGGATGCATCGCCAGACCCGACCATGGCCCGGGATTGACGTTGTTATGATGCAGCTTGTGAACGGCATGATAGAGTGGCGGCCAGTGGATCAGGCGGTGAACGAGGTAGAAATGCAGATCGCGGAATGCCGGGATCAGCAGCATGATCGCCGCGCAATAGACCGGATGTTCGGCAAAATCGACATAGGGAATGATGCCGTTGGCGAAAGCCCATAGGGTCAGGACTTCGAAGGCTGTCCAGATCGGCACGGCACTTGCGAATGTCCAGATCACGTTGTCGACGGTCTGATTGCCGAAGAGAAATGCTGAATTGCCCGTCGACGGCCACTTGGCGTTATATTTGAAGGTCGTTCCCTGCTTCTTTTGCATGTACAGGCGCAGATGAAAGGCGCCGAAGAACAGGAAGACGAGGGCGGCGTTGCGAAGGAGAAGATAGGCAATCCAACCCGGCGCGAAGGTCTTCATCGTTTCCATCGAGGGCGTGGCATAGAGCCATAGCAGCGTGCCGACGATCGCATAGACGGTATTCCAGGGCATCAGATAGCCAGGATAGCCGAAGAACCATTTCAGGAAGGCCATGGGCTGAGCCGGCCAAACGAAAACCGGCGGATATTTGAGGAGCTTGTTGGGTTTCCAGTCTCCTCGCTTGTCGCGCGTGCCGTAAAGTGTGTCGTCCATGGTGTTGCCTCCCAATTGCCGGATATCATGCATTCAATGTCTCCGACACAGGTGCGGAACGACAGCAGAGATTTGATGAGAATTGATCATGGCCTGCAGCTCCGGGCGGGCTAATGGAGCCGGTTGGCTTCCGAGAGTATTTTGATGAAAAACCATCATGCCGGTGACTGCCGGCGCGTAAATGCATCCGCTTTGCAATGAAACGCATCGATGATCAAAACCCATCACCAAACGGTCTCGCAAAGACAGCGAATTCATGATCTGTGCAGTCCACTGGTACGGGAGGCATCATGCAGAACATGCTCATCTTTCAGTCGCTCTGGGCCATGGAGCGACGCAGCGCTGTTTATCCGGAGCAGACTCTCGAAGAGAACCTGGAGAGGATCGCCGTCGCCGGCTTCGACGGCATCAGCACCCATTGGTACGACCGCAGTTATGTTCGCCGGGTCGCAGGGCTGCTCAAGCAGCACGGTTTGCAGGCGGAAGGACAATGCTTTCCCAAGACCATCGACGATCTTAAGCCAGCGCTCGAGATCGCCGCCGAATACAATGTGCATCACATCTGTCTGCAACCCGATGTGCGATTGCGCCGCCTGGAGGATTGCGTCCCCCTGCTCGAGGGCTGGCAACGTCTTGGGGAGGAGGCCGGCATCGACGTCCTCATCGAGACGCATCGCGACCGGATGACCACCGATCTGTTCTTCACGCTCGATCTGCTCGATCGCCTGCCGGATTTGCGGCTGCTGGGCGATATCTCGCATTTCCTCGTCGGCCGGGAATTCGCCTGGCCGGTATCGGATGAAAATCATGCGCTCATCCATCAGATACTCGACAATTCATGGGCCTTTCACGGCCGGGTCGCTTCGCGCGAGCAGGTCCAGATCGAAATCTCCTTTGCGCATCATCAGCCCTGGGTCGATCTCTTCCTCGGCTGGTGGGAATACGGCTTCAGAAGCTGGCGAAAGCGCGCCGGCAGCAACGACACTCTCGCCTTTACTTGCGAGTTGGGGCCAAAACCCTATGCGATCACGGGGAGGGACGGGGAGGACACGACCGATCGGTGGGCGGAATCCCTGATGCTCATGCAGGAGGCACGCGACCTCTGGACCAGAACAGGGCTGATAATTTCGGGCGGAATACCTGCGATATTCTGCATTCCAGATCAGATCACCCGCTAGAATTCTGCTGTAAACGACACCGGTTTTCGTCGCAAGCATGCACTGGAGAGGAAGTATTGCCGGTTAGAGCCCTCTCAAGGCGTTCGATTTTCACACATTGAGTACCGGCCCAGTTGCTTCGTCTGTGCGTCACGCGAAACTGGATTGTCATGAATCCGCGCGGGAGTTTGTTCTTCGGTTCGAATACCGATGTCCAGTGCTCCGAAATTTCCAAACGAATGTCTTGGTTGATTGTGTCAGGCGAAAGCCTGGCCGCGCTTTGAGCGCGGGCGTCGCGATATGCCGGGTTGTAGATTAGTTTCGGAACGGGGGCTTGAATGCGATTCTTGATTGAACGAAATTCGTGCGGTCCGTATTTTAGAAACCCGAACGCAAGCAATATGTGTAATCCTCTGTTTGGGATGGTGGTCTGGGGCATATTGATGAAACTGGCAACAATCTTCGTTCAGCTGGCGAGGGAGCCAAATGTCTTGCAATGTATATGAAATACCGCAGCCTCACGCGATCGGCTCCGAGGAGTTCATACGTTTGCGGGAGCTGTTTGATCGCTCGTTCAAGGCGGCTCGGATAGGTGTATGGGAATGCAGCTTGCCGGATCAAACGCTAAGTTGGACGGATACGGTCTATGAATTCTTTGATCTTGTTCCGCAAGCGCCATTGGCGCGGGACGAAATCGTCAAACTCTACACGCCAGAAACCCGCAAGCTGCTTAACGAGGCCCGCGATAGGGCAATTCGCACAGGTGAAGGCTTTACCCTGGACGCTCAGATAGTTACCGCAAAAGGTAACAACCGATGGATAAGAATAACCGCTTGTGTCGAGTTTGCGAACGGCACTGCCGCAAGAATATTCGGGGTGAAACAGGACATCACTGCCGAGAAGGCTGTGGTCGAGCAGCTTCGTCACTTGGCGGAACGCGATGCGCTCACCGGATTGAGTTCCCGGACCAGGTTTGAAACCTTCCTTAGTGAGATATGCGGAGCCGAGGGCCAAGGGGCGCGAGCCTTGCTCTTGGCGGATCTCGACGGTTTTAAGTCGGTAAATGATACTTTCGGGCATCAGGCCGGGGACGAGTGCCTCAAAGTTGCAAGCCGCAGGCTCTCGCGGGCGGCACCTCAGGCTGACATGATCGCTCGCATAGGCGGGGATGAATTTGCTGTCATCCATCCATGTTCATCGGTCGAAGATCTCGCAAAGATCGCGGCCCGGGTTGTAAAAGGCATGAATTGGACGATCTCAACTCCAACGCAGAACATTCGGATCGCTGCGTCCGTTGGAGCTGCCATAATCCTACCTGGTCAATCGCCCAAAGACATATTTGCGAAAGCGGACCGTGTCTTATACGAGGTAAAATCGGCAGGCAGGAACGGTTTCCGGATCATGTCACCTTCGCGACCGGCGTTGGAGAGCGCTGAAGCAACCTTGGACAGTAAGGTCTGTTCTGAAGTGACGGCGGGCGGAAGTTGATGCTTCCAGCTACTTTATAGGCAGCTAGACTCTCTGCTTCTGCCGATGCAGCAGTTTTGGTTTTGAGGGGACCATCAGCTTTCCCAACACATCATTTCGAAACAACGTAACAGCGCCGTGCAAACTTAGGAACGGGAGTTGCCCAAGACGGCCGAACGGATATGCGAACGCGATAAGCCGAGATCATTGAGAACATGATCGTCCAACGTTCCGAGCTCGCGGATGGCTCGGCGATTTTCAGCGAACCGCTTAATTCTATCAAACACTCTCATCGTCATCTCCTCTGACTATGCCTGCCAGATAGTCAGTTCTTAGCCCAAATAAAATGCATACGCCTGCACATGAGGCATGCCGTCTTTGCAAGACTCGCATCGTTGCCCGCTTTCGCTATAAAGAAACGCTAGGGCGGCAGAATGGAGTTGTGTTGGCCATCCGCGCCTCTATGAACGTACTGGCATGACGAAGAGCCGCAAAAGCGGCACAAAGCCGGTATCGAATTTAGTTCCATAAGATAGATTATCTGATCTTTGACTGTAGCCGGGGCAGATTCCATTTTCAAATGCAACAGAGACAATATTGGCCATGATTTCAGGAGGATGGAATGGCCCGCTCTTTTGTGCAGTTGAGTATGGACGAACGTCGCGTCATCGCGCGGATGTATGAGAAGAAGATCAGCCAGGCGGAGATCGCACGCGCCCTTCACCGGGACCGCTCGACGATCTGCCGCGAGCTACGTCGGAATTTCTGGCACGATCGCGAAGTTCCAATCGCCCAGGGCTACTGGCATGTGACGGCGCAACAGATGGCTGACGATCGCCGCAGGCGGTATCGCAAGCTATTGCGCGATCCACAACTGTGCGCTGCGGTCATCGATCGGCTGAAGGACGGCTGGTCGCCGGAACAGATTTCCGGGCGTCTGAGGCTTGTCAGCGGTTCGTCTGCCAAACTGAGCCATGAGACGATCTATCAGTATGTCTATTCTCCGGAAGGTCGTGATCAGCAACTCGCGCGGCACTTGCCGGAGCGGCGCAGGAAACGACGGCCAAGATATGCGCGCAAGCCGAGAAGTCTCGTTTTTCCAATCGAATGCGCCATTCGAAACAGACCCGATGTCATCAATTCCCGCAGCGAATTCGGCCACTGGGAAGCGGATCTGATGATCTTCAGGAAAGAGCATGGCGCCGCTAATATCGCCACCGTCGTTGAGCGCAAGAGCCGTTACACGGTTCTGTTCCGCAACAATGACCGACGCTCGAAGCCGATCATGAGCCAGTTGATCCGTCAGCTGGCACCCCTGCCCGCGCAAGCGCGGCAAAGCCTGACATTCGACAGAGGATTGGAATTCGTCTCCTGGCGCGAACTGGAGATTGGAATGGGAACGACAGCCTGGTTCTGTGACCCGCAAGCGCCATGGCAGAAAGGGACAGTCGAGAACACCAATAAGCGCGTCAGGCGCTACCTTCCGCCGGAGACCGTCGTGTTGGATGTGAGCAATCAGGAGATCCGCTCTCTGTGCAACCGGCTCAACGACACGCCACGCAAGTGCCTGGGGTTCCAGACACCGAAGGAGATCTTCAGTCGGCATTTATTGGCTATGGAACGCCAAAGCATGTAGATTTCCGAACGGCGTTGCATTCAATCTGGAACCAGCACCGCAAAGTTAAAGTGTCCTGTTTCTGCTGAAAAAATGAAGGTAGAACGGGCCAAACTGAGCGAGTTCGAGCCGATAGCGAAGCAAGAATGAGATAACTGAGAATCTTGACTGGACTCCCTCCCCTCGGTCACCGCAGAACAGCCACCGCGTATAGTCTTGACCATCACAAATTTGAGTTTTCGCTGCGCCGGAATAAGAACGGCAAGAATCCGCCGATGACGTGAACGGCGTCCGTCCAGAGCGTGACCGACTGTGCCGGGGCCTCCACGGCGATCCAGACCATCGGGTTCAGACATGCTAGTGTCGAGCAATCTAGCGCCTCAGACGATCGATGCCTTTCCATCGATCTTGATTTCAATTGAGCTTCCCGCTGGGATATCGGATTTTTCGAGGCCGACGAGGAGAAGGCCTTCAACTACGTGGACTGTTGGTGCTCGACGGCGAAGCCAGAGTATGCTCGACAGGTCGAATTCGATCGGTCGGCAGCGGTACGGTCGGCGGCGGCCTTTATCCTGCAAATTGTGATGTCACCAACCAGGAGAACCCCGAATGCCTCATGATTTCCTCGTCACCGGCCCCGAAGACGCCAAGATCAATATCGTCCTCGCGCATGGGGCGGGTGGTGCGATGGACACGACGTGGATGGAAACCATGTCTGCAGCGCTGTCCGATAAAGGCCTGCGGATCGTCCGGTTCGAGTTCGATTACATGGCGGCGCGACGATTTTCAGGAAAGCGGGCGCCACCGCCCCGCGCAGAAGTCCTCAAGCATGAATTCGAAGCCGTGATCGACGAACTCGGTTTGGAGGGAACGATCGTCATCGCGGGTAAATCGATGGGTGGCCGCGTGGCGAGCATGATCGCGGACGACATTCGCGATGCGAGAAAGATCTCCGGGCTGCTCTGCCTTGGATATCCGTTCCATCCGATTGGGAAGCCTGAAAGCCTGCGGACCGCTCATCTCGAGGAGATGAAGACGCCTTCCTTAATCTGTCAGGGAACTCGGGACCTCTTCGGATCGCGGGAGGAAGTTTCCAGCTACAAGCTCTCCGACAAGATCGAAATTCTCTGGCTTGAAGACGGAGACCATGACTTCCGTCCACGAAAGGCTGTGTCCGGGATCACGGTTGTCGATCAAGTCGCAACCGTTGCCACTCACGTGGTTCGCTGGGCGGCGGCGTTGCATTAGTCAACGCCACCGTATTCGCATTTCACCCAATTCGCAGGCAGCCATAACCGTTGCGGCAAACGATCAGCGACAAGACTATGTCCGTGCAACTTTGACGAAGGCGGCGCGACTTGCTCGGCTAATCCGGGCAATGAAAGCCGGGAGATTAGGCCCTCAGCCCGACCCTGAGCTAGATGTGGAATACTTCCTGTCGCAAATATCCGGCATTATGGAGCAAGTGCCACAAGATCGGTAACCTCTTACGCCATCAACTGGGCCTGACCGAAGGAACATCTGTTCGAGCGCACTTGCCAGTCGACAAAACCGGCTACCATTCCTAAATGGGGAGGACGTTAACGACTGAAATATGCGCCATGGCCGTCCTAACCGTCCTTGGTTTTCTTGCGAATGAGACGCTGAAGTGTGGCCGTGGGTGGTTCACCGTCGCGAAACGGTTCCTCTCCGTATCGAATGGCGCTGCGCGCGATGATGTCAACAGCGTCGTCGGGCAGCGATAGGATTCCGCGCAGCACGAAGTTCTGTTGCTTCGGCTTGTCGCGCCATAATTCTGACCAAGCCTCTGCGAGTTCGCTGGTGCGGCCGGCATGTTCGATGGCCCTTACCAGTTCTGCGGCCTGCATGCGGTCCTTGCTATCCTTTCCCGACTCACCCGATAGACCTCGCATCTGGCTGATGGTCACCTTGTGGAGGGCATACCTAACTGGATCGGGCACTACGACAGCCACACCGTCTTCATATAGGAGTGCAGAACGGATCGGTTTTTTGATAAGGAACTCCATCAGATCGAGTGGCTGAAGAGCTGCGCCCGGCATAATCGAAATCGATACTGGCGCTCTACGGTCGCGGTCTGAGTTCTTGTGAGCCGTCAGGAGGTCAACCTTGTAGTTGCTGGCGTTCTCGTAGCGCGTCGGCTCAGTGGTCGGATAGCTAGGATTGAGCTTTGGCGCGAACGACGCATCGACCGATTTGAGAATATCCTGAAAATCCTCCAGCATTTGGCCCGTGTGGCTCACGTGAAGCGCGATTTCGCGGTCTTGGGCAAGGTCGATGTCCTGCGTGCGGTGGAGGTCACCACTCAATTTGACACCAAGAATCCCGCCGTAGGCCTGGTATGCCACTGATCCAACGAGAATCGCGCCGGCTTGAAACAGGCCGGCTTTCTGGAATGCCTGCGCCAGTTTTCCTTCCATGGGATCGGGTACCGGAAGGCCCGATCGGCGCAGCATAGAGGCTGCCTCCTTCTGCAGTTTGTGACGTGCATGTTCGTGGCCATGTCGTTCGACAAGCGCGTCTACATCAGGATCGCCGACCAACCCGGCGTAGCTCGTTCGTCTGCCGCTAGGTGCAGTCGGGTCGCGCATGATGTGATACCAATACTCCTTCCCCACGCGCTTCAGTTTATGAAATGTCCCATTTGCGGGAAAGTGGGCGTTGAATGCTTTCTCATGTGCGTTTTCAACGAGATCCGCAAATGCGATGTTCAACGAAGGTGCAAGAGGTCGCATGTCATTCCTTGCTAGTCATTTGGCAAATGTTTAGCAAACCTATTGCTAGTCATTTGCCAAATGACTAGCAAGCGGAATTATATTGGTCGTTTGAAAACTTTTTCAAATATCTTGTTGGTTTTCACGCGGAACTGAGCCGGTTTTTCCACCGAGAAGTGAGCCACCTCTGAGTATGGTTTTCTGATCAGGCTTTGGTCAATGGGTTGGTCTTTTCTCCTCTCTTCTGTGCTGCTGCGGCCGAGCTGGCTTTGAAGCGGAAGCTGTCGTTCCCGGTTTCCAGGATATGGCAACGGTGGGTCAGACGGTCGAGCAGAGCGGTCGTCATCTTGGCATCGCCAAAGACGGTCGCCCATTCGCTGAAGCTGAGGTTGGTGGTGATGATGACGCTGGTGCGCTCGTAGAGCTTGCTCAGCAGATGGAAGAGCAGCGCTCCGCCTGAAGCACTGAACGGAAGGTATCCGAGTTCGTCGAGGATCAGCAGATCGAGGCGAACCAGCGTCTCGGCGATCTGGCCTGCCTTGCCTTTGGCCTTCTCCTGCTCGAGCGCATTGACCAATTCGATGGTCGAGAAGAAGCGGACTTTTCGGCGGTGATGCTCGATTGCCTGGACACCGAGGGCGGTCGCGACATGTGTTTTGCCTGTACCCGGTCCGCCGACAAGCACGATATTCTGCGCTCCGTCGATGAACTCGCATCGGTTTAGTTGGCGCACCGTCGCTTCGTTGACTTCGCTGGCGGCGAAGTCGTATCCGGAGATGTCTTTGTAGGCCGGGAAGCGGGCAGCCTTCATGTGATAGGCGATGGAGCGGACCTCGCGTTCGGCCATCTCGGCTTTCAGCAACTGGGACAGGATCGGCACGGCTGCATCAAACGCTGGAGCCCCTTGCTCGATCAGGTCCGTGACGGCTTGAGACATGCCATACATCTTCAGGCTACGCAGCATGATGACGACGGCGGCGCTGGCAGGATCATGACGCATGACGACCTCCTACGATCCGGACCCGCAGACCGTCATAGCGTTCTACATTGGCCTTGGGTTCGTGCAGCAGGGTCAGCGCATGTGGCGTGTCGATATCGGGACCGTCGGTGGTCTTGCCGTCGATCAACCGATGCAGCAGGTTCAGCACATGCGTCTTGGTCGCCACGCCTTGATCCAGAGCCAGTTCTACAGCCCTGACGACAACCTGTTCGTCGTGATGAAGCACCAGAGCGAGGATGTCGGCCATCTCGCGATCACCGCCGGGGCGGCGGAGCATCTGGTCCTGCAGTTGCCGAAAGGCCAGCGGCAATTCCAGGAAGGGTGCGCCATTGCGCAAAGCACCGGGCTTGCGCTGGATGACGGCAAGGTAATGCCGCCAGTCGTAAATCGTCCTCGGCGGCTTGTCGTGGCTGCGTTCTATGATCCGCAGATGTTCGCAGAGGATATTGCCCTCGGCTGCAACGACCAGTCGCTCGGGATAAATCCGCAGGCTGACAGGCCTGTTCGCAAAAGACGCAGGCACGCTGTAACGATTGCGCTCGAAGGTGATCAGGCATGTCGGCGAGACGCGCTTGCTCTGCTCGACAAAGCCGTCAAATGCGTTAGGCAATGCCATCAATGCTGCCCGCTCATCAGCCCAGACATCTGCGATCGTGCCGGACAAGGTGCCATGCGCCGTCTCTCGCCACAGGTCCTGGCAATGCTGTTCCAGCCAGGCATTCAACGCCGCCAGATCTGGAAAGTCCGGCATCTGTTGCCACAAACGTGGTCGGGCATCCTGAACGTTCTTCTCGACCTGTCCCTTCTCCCAGCCTGCGGCGGGATTGCAGAACTCTGGCGCAAAAACGTAGTGGTTCGTCATCGCCTGGAAGCGGACATTGACCTGCCGCTCCTTGCCGCGACCGACGCGGTCGACCGCCGTCTTCATGTTGTCGTAGATGCCGCGACCAGGTACGCCGCCGAACACCCGGAACCCGTGCCAGTGGGCATCGAACAGCATCTCGTGCGTCTGCAGCAGGTAGGCTCTGACCAGAAACGCTCGACTGTGCGATAGCTTGATGTGTGCGACCTGAAGCTTGGTGCGCTCGCCGCCGATCAAGGCATAATCTTCACTCCAATCGAATTGGAATGCTTCGCCTGCACGGAAAGACAGCGGAACGAATATGCCGCGGCCAGTCGTCTGCTGCTCAACCCGCCACTCACGGGCAAAGGCGGCGACCCGACCATAGGAGCCGGTAAAGCCGAGAACCACCAGATCGGCATGAAGTTGCTTCAACGTTCGGCGCTGCTTGCGCGACCTCCCGGCCTCGGTCTTCAGCCAGGCCGCCAGTTTGTCGGCAAAAGGATCAAGCTTGCTCGGTCGCTCCGGTACCGTGAACGTCGGCTCGATCGTACCAGCGTTCAAATACTTCGCGATCGTGTTACGCGACAAACCGGTATGCCGACTGATCTCGCGGATCGACTGCTTCTCGCGCAGCTTCATCCGACGGATGATGTTTAAAAGTCCCATGTGGATCACTCCGTTGCCCCCGTCGCTCACCGCGTTGGGGGAAGGTTCACATGGCTCAATTCTCAATGGAAATTATGCGCCTAACCGGCTCAGTTCTGCGTGGAAAC
>NZ_FMAF01000026.1 GCF_900094565.1 Martinezella lusitana | reverse complement strand
CACAAATCCAATGGATGTTCACCACCGAAAAAGCCCGTGAAAAACTCCACAAGGCCTATCCAGTCAAAGAGTCATAATCTCTGCGGAGGGGTACTAGGCCTGTGCGACGAGCACAACGGCATTGACGGTGGTGGTGTGGGATGGATCGGCGCAGATCGTCTCGACGCCCGCGTAGGCGGCGCCTTCCTTGGAAACAGTCGCTGGCTTGATCTTGCCGGTGGCAGCGACCGCGGAGAACGCCACATGGGCGATTTCGAGGGCCGAGCACATGCCAGAGCGCCGGTGCCGCAGTTGAAGACGACGGACGTTGCGCCATCGAATATCCGAAGGCTTCGATGCTCCCGACAGTGCGGCGCGGGTAATGACCGACTTGACGAATGCTCGCAACGCTGAAGCAAACCAGCTCTACGGCGCCGCTCGCGGGCAGGCCACACCGGTCGATATCTCGCCGGTGCTCGATACGATTGACCAGACGCTTTCTCCCGGCGTCACACGAACGGCATCTGATCCGAAATCCATCCGTATCGTTTCCGACGAAGGGGAATTCTTCGTCGCAGAGGACAATCAGATCATAGTCGATTGGGTAAATGGCGGGGGCATGATCGCCGATTATGTTGCGCCAATCGTTGTCCCTGAGATGGTTTCAGCGCGCCAATTCAAACTGCAGCTCCTCGCTGCAGGCCTTCTCGACCAGGTCGATGGATGGGTGAAAACGCAGGACCGATCGGTGCAGATCGCCTATGAATATTCCGGCTCGTTCGTCAAATCGTCGCCGATGATGCAGGAGGGCTTTCAGGCGATGGGCTTCACGCCCCAGCAGATCGACGACTTCTTCACCGGGGCGGCGAAGCTGTGACGTTCTGGAGCGGTCTTTAGTGAAATGGCCCCACCTCAAGGCAGTGAGGCAGGGCCGAGGAACCGGGTGTGGTTCATTGTGCGCGAGCAAATTTCCGGGGGGCGTTTTGCTCGCGCAACGGTCCGTTACCACACGATGAAACCAAACTGAATGCCGGTTGCTGCCGAAGCTATCCAAAAAAGGAAAAGACATCGTGGATCGCGCGAAATTCTTCGCCGCGGTGCGCCCACGGTCGTCAGTCGCGGATAGAGCAGTTCCAGCGATCTTCAACGGTTTCGCCTTCGGTCAACTCGCGATATTCAATGGCTGAGCCGTTGCTCGCTGATCGAGACCGCCATTGGGGGATACAAGTCCATCATCGGAAAACGTTTTGCGCGCAAGATCGTCTCCCGTGCAGCAGACCGAAGTCGCTATCGGCTGCGCCGTCCTCAACCGCATGCTTGCTTGCGCACGCCCGAAATCCGTCCGCCGTAGGGCAGCCACGCCATAGACAGCCGTTTCAAAGATCGCCATCCCCTCAAATCCCAATCCATGCACCAACGCCCCAAACACGGGATTGCATTCCGCGACGGGCCGACGAGATAATCTTTTCTTGCTGCCGCTAGCATTGTGTCACCTCCGCATTTAACCTTCGGATTTAGCAATGCTTAAGATTACCAGCAATGCGGTTGGCTACGTTGATCTGGGTCAACACCGCGGCGTGCTGCATGCTTGGGGAAGTGGGGCAGAGCGACGGTAGGTGCTCCAAACCTGCTGATTTAAGTTTGGCTGGTTTCGCGAGTGCCGCAGCATGGCGCACCGATCTCACTGTGTCGCCGACTTCCTGAACTCAAGAATGACAACCTATCTTGTTATCAGCCGAGCAGCCGGCTCTGCCGCTTTTATGCGGCTCCTAAATGCTACAGAGAACAAGCGGCACGAGAGACGCGTTCGCGTGCGCGCTCTAAGAACACAATATCGATTTCATCGTTGACAACCTGCTGGCAACGGAAATTACAAGATGTCCGCGAAATGCATAGTTGAGACGGCGGGAGCATCTCATTTGACGCGTCTGCACCGGGTTTGCGACACAGTTTTGTTGAGCAAACTCATTTTGTCTCAAGTTAAATAGCTGAAAAGCTGACAGGAAGTCTTTCGGTGTTTTTGGCACGAGCCTTGCAGCCCTGTAGCGAAACGGCGGGAGCTGCCGGCGAACATTCCTTTCTCGGCTAAATCCAGCGGACGGACCGGGGGCTACAAGAGCAACATGTCAGATATCTACCAGAGTACATTCTACCGGAGAAGGCATTGACCACAGGGTCAATCCCTTCCGCCATAGAGCGGATTATCCCGCGACTGAGGAGGACTTCTGATCCATAACGTCTTTAGCAATCCTCGACGCACACGGAAGCGAAGCAGTCGGTTCGAGGTCGGCATTGACACCGAATGTGTGCCCGAAATCCATATGCCCCAGCAAGAAGTGCGATTCACAGTGCTCAACAGTGGAAATAAGCTTGGGAATGCGAGCTCGTATCTGAACGGCAGCACGCCCTATTGGAGGACGAACCTTATTGTTTGTGCTGCCGGTTCGTTCACCACGACCGTTGCCATGACAATGTTACTTCCCTTCTTACCCCTATATATCCGGGAATTAGGCGTCAGCGACCAAGCATCCATAGCGCAGTTTTCGGGCGTGGCGTACGGCGTGACTTTCCTTGCGGCCGCACTGGTTGCCCCGCTCTGGGGAAGACTTGCCGACCGCTACGGTCGGAAGGCGATGATGGTTCGCGCAAGCTTGGGCGTGGTCGCAGCGATGGCCTTGATGGGTGTAGCTCAAGATGTATGGCAGTTGCTGGCTATGAGATTTTTAGCCGGTCTACTCGGAGGCTACTCGTCTGGATCATATGCTTTGGTAGCGACACAGGTTCCCAAAGACCGTATTGGCTGGGCGTTGGGGTTCTTGGCCACGGGGATTATGGGGGGCAACCTCGTCGGCCCGCTGATCGGCGGATTTCTACCAACATTAATCGGCATTCGAGAAACGTTCTTTTTGACTGCGGCATTAGTCTTCCTCACTTTTGTTGCCAGCGCATTTTTGATCAGAGAGAATTTCAATGCTCGAACGACAGAGCGTGAACACTCCAACAGTTGGTCGACGATCCCAAGCAGGAGGCCTGTCTTGGCAATGCTGGCGACGGGCTTGCTTCTGATGATCGCCAATCTGTCCATTGAACCAATAACAGCGATTTACATTTCGCAACTCGTCGAGCCAAATCGTCATGTTACCCTTTGGGCCGGTCTGGTCATTTCGGGTACAGCGTTTGGGAGTGTTCTTTCCGCCTCGCACCTTGGAAGACTAGCAGATCGCGTCGGGCACTGGAAAGTTATCGTTGTCGCAATGTGCATCGCTGCGGCACTCCTTCTGTCACAAGCTTTCGTTACGAACGTTTTGGAGTTGGTGGGGCTGCGAATATTGATGGGGCTCGTTTTAGGGGGCTTGCTACCTTGTATCGGCAGCGTGATACGCCACAGCGTCCCCGAGCAAGCCGTCGGCGCGATCCTCGGCTGGTCGACATCGGCGCAGCACGCGGGTCAAGTGCTCGGCCAGGCCATTGGCGGCGTATTAGCTGCTCATGCCGGTATACATTCAGTGTTCTTTTTTACGTCATTCCTAATGCTCGTCGGAGGTTTTATTGCTTGGAGCAATCGACCTTAAGAGACAGGGCTAAGGACCGCGAGCCCATTAGCCAATCTGCACGAATTGCAGCGAGCCAGCCCGCAGCGGCTTAGCCTTATGGCCTGTAGACGCCGGATTTGGCGTGGCGCCGAGCTTCGAGCAGTTCGTCACTCTACGGCCACTGCGATCACTGTCCGCGGTCCATTCCGCAATGTGACGGCGCAGTGCTGGGCTATATGCGCGGTCATCGCCCGTTCAGGCGATACAAGACGCTCGCCCTTTCATGTATGTTTCCTTGCAATACACGCGCCGTCTCGGACACCAATGTCCAGGCGAGGCGTCGCAATTCGGCTGCTCCGGAGGGAAAAATGCGCAAGGCAATTCTGGTGGTAAGCGCGGCGGCCGCTCTCGCATGCTCGGGCGCCGCATCGGCGCAGTCGCTCCCCCAGCCCGTTCAGGCGGCGATCGACGAGTCCAAGAAAGACTGCGGAGGGCCTGCCAAGCTTGAAAAGGGCTTCGTCAGCATCAAGGACATCAACGGCGATCAGGTTCCGGATTACATTCTTGATTACGCTCATTTGAAATGTGTCGGCATGCCTTCATCCTTTTGCGGTTCGGCTGGATGCGAGACGCAGATTTTCGTGGCCAAACCCAACAAAAGTTACAAATCCATCTTTGACGACTATGTGCAGGGCATAGGCTTTGTCGAGATCGCAGGGCGACCGGCGATCAAGCTTGCCCTGCATGGAAGTAGCTGCGGCCGCGCCGGGTCCGACACCTGCTATTCGACCCTGTACTGGAACGGCAGGGATTTCAAACCGGAGCAAGGAAAAAGCGATCAGCCTGCCACGGAAAAAGCGACGGCCGCGGGCGGTGACCTGGACGTCCAAATTCTGGAAGAGGGCGGAGACGGTCAGGTGGCAAACTGCTCGAGCAACATGGTTGCCGGACTAAAAGCCAACGGGGACGGCTTTCTCGCAATAAGGTCCGGGCCTGGCAGCCAGTACCGCCAGCTTGGCGAACTTCACAATGGCGATATGGTCATCGCCTTCCAGCAGCGCGGACAGTGGGCCGGTGTCGTCTACGGGAGCGAGACCCCCAATGTGAGATGCCATTCAACGAAAACGCACCCCCTGCCCTATAAGAACAAGGGCTGGGTCAACGCGAATTGGCTCAAACTCGTTGCCAACTGACCGGGCGTTGTGTTGGCATTCGTTCGCATCTGCCAAACATTGGGCGGCGCAAATATGGGCACAGGATGGTTCGCATTTACTGTATCCTGAAGCGTACGCGACAGTGCCGTATCGCTCTGAGGTAATTGCCTCTTTTGTTTTTGAAAATGTCGGGTCACCAATCCACTTCGTCGACACATTTTGACGACCAGTCGTTGTGGACGATGAATGGTCGGTTCTTCGGCAAAGGCCCCAGGCAAGCGCCGGAACTCGATCAGCCCGCCCCTCCCAACCGACGCCTGAATATACCGCAACTTGTCCCCGCCAGAGTGAGTACCTTCACGCTCTGCTGCGACTCATTGACATGGCGGGGCTCGCCCATTATGTTACATGTAACAATCACATTGGAGTTTGATCATGGCAAGCTCGGTCAACGAACGAGTTCAAAAGCGCCGTGAGACGTTGCGCGCCGCTGGGCTGCGTCCTGTGCAAATATGGGTTCCCGATACTCGTCGCCCTGGTTTTGCCGCCGAATGCCATCGTCAGTCCGTTCAGGTAGCCCTTGCCGATGCCGCCGATCCCAGTCTGCAAGACTTCCTTGACGCCGCTCTCGATGACCTGGACGACGAGGGTGAAGCGTGAGGCGCGGTGACATTGTGACCGTCGCAATCAGCGGTGATTTCGGCAAGCCGCGTCCAGCACTAATCATCCAGGCCGATCAGTTTGATGCAACTGGAACGATCACTGTCCTGCTGATCTCCAGCACACTGGTCGACGCGCCGCTCATTCGACCAACCATTCAGCCGACAGTGCAAAGCGGATTGCGAAAAGCCTCGCAAGTGATGGTGGACAAAGCCATGTCCGTGAAACGGGATAGAATTGGCACAACGATCGGTCGCCTGGAAGATGATGCGCTCCTGGCGGTCACAAGATCGCTCGCCGTTTTTTTAGGTGTTGCTTAAAGATGAACCCATCCGGGGTGCTGGTAGCCCGGCATAACTGCATCCGCGTCCCCGTGTACCACGCCGGAAAGTGCCTACCGGCGCTCGGATAGCTCCATCTGGCGGAGATCGTGGCCATCGAAGTACAGAAGATCGAAGGCGTAGAAAATCGCCTCCCCCGAACTCCGTTTACCGCCGCGACCGCCCAGCGCCTGCTGAAGGGCACGGAAGTCTGACCGTCTTACCTCATCAAGAACAACCGCCTCGCGATCGAGGATGGCGTTCCCACCGATCTCACCTGCTGCCGCGGCAATCGATGGAAAGCGATGTGTCCAATCATGGCACCACGCGTAAGGATGCGAACACGCTGCGGCTCGATATGGACGGCCAAGCGGGATCCGTCCCATTTGATCTCATAGACCCAATCGGCACCCTTCGGCGGCTTCGAGCAGTGCAAGGCATGGCTCGACCCGTTCCGGCATTGGGTCAAATGGAAAGCGTGGCTGGCCCTGCCGCTTCTCGCGCAGCGGACTAACCCCTATTCCTTCCGTTATCCAAGATTAAAGTTTGTGTTTAATAGCCTGGCTGAGGCGCTTTGCGCCCTCAACAAGAGTGGTGGGGTGGCCTGCGAAAGTTAGCCGCAGGAAAGAGCCTTCTGGGTCCGCAGGAAACCATGGGCGACCAGCGCCAACGATAACGTCGTTCCGGGCCAGGTCTGCAGCGAGTGCGACATCGCAGACGTGATCCGGCAAGCGTAGCCAAAGGTGCATGCCTCCGGTCGGGACCTGGAACGTCACGCAATCCCCAACTTCCTCGCGCAGCACCCCGACGAGGACATCGCGCCGCTCGATTAGGGCAGCGCGGACGGCCTTGAGATGAGGCTTCCATCTTGGCGCGGAGACAACGGCCAAAGCCGCCGCTTGCAAGGGACCGGAAACAAAAAAGTCTTGACTCGCGCGAGCCACCTTCAGCCGTGCCAGGGCAGCTCCCCTTGCGATAACGGCTGCGACCCTCAAACCGGGTGCAGCCGATTTGGCAAGGGACCTAATATAAACAACGTGTCCATGGCGATCAGCCGTCGCAAGCGGAGCCGGTGCGTTGCCTGCCAGATCGAGATCGCGCGCCCAGTCGTCCTCGATGATGAAGGCGCCCGCCTGCCTTTGCAGCAATGTCGAGGACAGCAGCTCGCCGCTCATTCGACATGACGACGCCCGAAGGATTGGAGAAGGTTGGTTGGCTGTAAAAGACCCGGGCCCCCGTCTGTTCGAAGGCGTCCTCCAGCAGTTCCGGTCGCACTCCGTTTTCGTCAATGGCTACGGGAATGACTTCAAGACCCGCCGCCCGGGCAGCCGACATAGCGCCAGTATAGGTCGGCGTCTCCACAAGAATGGGACGTCCAGGCGGCACAAGTGCCCGTAGCGTCGCAGTGATCGCCGCCTGTCCGCCGTTGCATATGATGACATCGTGGGGTGAGAACACGGCGCCGTTTCCGATCTCGCGCGCGAACCACGCCCGCAATGACTGAAGACCCTCGATCGGCAGTCTATCCCAAAGATCGACACGACCTGCGGCTCGACGGAGCGCGTGTGCCAAAAGGCCAGACGCCTGTAGATCAGGCGGCAGGTAGCCCATGCTCAAGATCAAGCCGTCGGCTGGTGGAAGCGTCAATGAAGTTTCCAAAAAACCACCGTCTCCCCGCGCAGCTCCAAGCGCGACAGATTGCCAAGATAGGTCGACAACCTCGGCGGGACTTGCGGGCCCCTCGCGAACGAAGGTTCCTTTGCCCGGGCGAGCCTCGATCAGGAGCCACCTCACTTCAACGGGAATCCGGGCCGCGCCTCCGTTGCGATGGCACGCGGTTCGAGTTTTTTGAGGATGCGATATCGGCCGGTCGCCTGGAGTTGCTGCACCATATCGTCCTCACTTAAAGCAGCTGACCGTTGGCGCTTGGCAGGCAATGAAGCAGCTGCCTTCGCGGAAGGTGTCTCACTTGAAACAAACAAATCGAACTGCTGCGTCACTCAGTCCCCGACGTTATCTTAGAACGAACTCTCCAGACTGCTGTCCGGCAAATCGGTTAGGCCATCTCCTCCAAAAAATCAGGAGAAAAAGCACAGGATAACGGCGATGTAGCTGATCTGACATGCGTCACAGCCCGACCGTAACGCCTCTCACACAATGATGCATGTTGGTCTACTCAGTGAGTCCAAGACAGGATCGCCGGTCCAGTCTTCATGTCTATGGCGTATTCGGATCACGAAAATTGCTCCGTTTTCCTCGATCTTGTAGACAATAGGATGGGCCTCGAACGGATGAATTCTAACGGTGGCGAAATCTCTTCCAGCTCACGTGCCATTCGCGGGTTGGCGGCAATGAGGTCAAGCACAGCGAACAAGTCATCATGATATCGCCTCGCCTGTGTGGATCCGAACATGCTTACACCTTGTTCGGCGATCGCAATGATGTCCTCTTCCGCCTCAACTGAAAGGCTAAAATTAAAATGCATTATCTGCTGCCGCGCATAGTATCCACACGCGCGACTGCCGCAACAAAGAAGGCGCCGAGCTTCGCACTTGACCGCAGGAGGCAATATCAATGACAGGCCGAGGGTTGGAATTCGCGTGATTTGATCGACAACGAGAAGCGTTTGCCAAAAACGCCTCCAGTCCCGATCAAGGTGTGGGTTCGATGACTTTATGCTGAGATGGAGTCATCTCTAGGGATTTCCCTGTATCGCCGCCGAGATCGCCTGGCAAATTACTGAACTCCGTCTCTCGCCCGCAGGTCGCATGGCGTCGAAGCGCTCGGCGATTGAACGATTTGAGCAAATTTTGCAGGTCGTCGACGAAGGTGAAGATGACCGGGATAATGATGAGGCTGAGCAGCGTTGATATCATCACGCCTCCGATCACCACAATGGCCATCGGCTGCCGGAAGCTGGAATCCCCACCCGACAGGCTGAGCGCGGCCGGCAGCATGCCCGAGGCCATGGCTATGGTGGTCATGACGATCGGCCGCGCCCGCTTGTGGCAGGCATCGACGAGCGCATCGAACCGGGACATGCCTCGGCGACGTGACATGATCGCATATTCGATGAGAAGGATGGAGTTCTTCGTCACAACGCCCATCAGCATGAGAAGGCCGATGACGGCAGGCATCGAGAAACTGGTGCCCGTCACCACCAGCGGCACCAGCGCGCCGCCGAGCGAGAGCGGCAGGGCCATCAGAAGCGTGAGCGGCTGCAGGAAATCGTGGAACAGCAGGACGAGCACCGCATAGATGCAGAACACACCGATCGCCATCGCAAGCGCGAAGCTCTGGAACAGCTCGGAGCTGCGCTGCAACTCGCCCTGTTCCACCAGCGTAACGCCTGGCGGCAGATGCTGGAGAGCCGGCAGCGCCTTCGCCTCGCGGTTGACATCGCCCAGAATGCGGCCGTTGAGTTCGACGGAAACGGTGACATTGCGCATGCGGTCGATACGGTCGATCTCCGAAGGGCTGCCGCCGATGCGGACATCGGCAATCGATCCGAGATCGACATTGCCATTGGTGCCGGCCACCCGCATGGTCTTGATATCATCCAGACTGGTGCGCGTTTCCGGCGAGAAGCGGACGACGATCGGGATCTGGCGTTGCGGCAGGTTGAGCTTCGGCAGGTCGGAGGAATATTCCCCATTTGTCGCCACGCGCACGGCGCTGGCGATCGCATTCGACGTTACCCCGAGCGCTGCGGCGCGCGCAAAGTCGGGCGTGATCTGAATTTCCGGCGCCTGCCTTGCGGCCGTTGATGTCACCGCACCGATGCCATGCAGCGTGCGCAACTGCTCCTCGAGCGCCGTGCTTGCGCTATCGAGCGCACTGGCATCGTCGCTGGCCAGAGTGAACTCGAGCTTGGTACCGTTGCCGATACCGACCGCCACACGCACTCCGGGGAGGACGGAGAGCGCCTGCCGGATATCGTTTTCGATCTCCGACTGCTTGCGGTCGCGCTCATCAATCGGCGTCAGCGTGGCGACGATCGCGGCAGACCCGACACTGCTCCTGGCGACCGTCGCACCACCGCCCGAGGATCCCGAGCCGATAGCCGCAAACACATGTGTCACGTCGGGAATCTCACTGAGAATATCTGCGGCCTTCCTGGTTGCGGCGTCGGTTTGCTCGACAGTGGCGCCGGGCTGCAGGGTGAGCGTGATCTGCGTCCGCGAGTCGTCAGCGGCTGGCAGGTATCCCGTTCTTAAGAGGGGGATAACGGAAAGCGAAACCGCAACGACGACGGCAGTCACGGCCACTGTTGTCTTCCGGTGATCGAGGGCAGCCTTCGCGAGCGCCATATAGGCGCGCATGATTCGGCCATCCTTCTGCTCCGACGGATGAGCCTTCATGAAATAGGCTGCCATCATGGGGGTAAGCAGACGCGCAACGACAAGCGAGGCAACGACGGCAACAGCGGCGGTGATGCCGAACTGACGGAACAGGAGGCCCGGTATGCCGCTCATGAATGCCGTCGGCAGGAAGACGGCGACCAGCGTGAAGGTGGTGGCGATGACGGCCAGCCCGATCTCGTTGGCCGCCTCCATCGCGGCATCGATCGGCCGCTTGCCCATCTGCAGGTGGCGGGCAATGTTTTCAATCTCGACGATGGCGTCGTCGACGAGAATACCTACCACAAGCGACAGCGCCAGCAAGGTGACGACGTTCAGACTGAAGCCCGCCAGGTACATGACCAGGAAGGTCGGTATGACCGACAAGGGCAGTGCCACAGCCGACAGGATCGTCGCGCGCCAGTCCCGAAGGAAGAGCCAGACAACCACGATCGCCAGGATCGCACCCTCATACAGTATGTGCATCGCGCCGTCATAATTGCCGAGAATTGACCCGATCAGGCTGTAGACTGCATGGATCTGCACATTGGGATGCGACGCTGCGAAATTTTTCATTGCCGTGTTAACGTCAGCCGAAACGCTGCTGTCGGAAAACCCGTTCGAACGCTTGATTTCGACGGCGATCACCGGCTTGCCGTCGAGATAGGCCATCGAGGTGCGCTCCGCGAAGCTGTCCTTGACCGAGGCGATGTCGTCGAGTCGGGCCTGCTGCCCGTTAGCGAGCGGTATAGTGAGCTCCCTCAGGGCCTCGACCGACTCTACGGCGCCGAGCGTGCGCAATGTCTGACGCGTGCCGCCGACTTCGCCAAGGCCGCCAGACTTGTCGGCTTGCACGGCCTTCAACTGCGCTGATACGGTCGCGGCGGTGACGCCGAACGACGCCATCGTCGAAGGATCGAGATCGACATGGACCTCGCGATCGATCCCGCCGATGCGGTTGACCTGGCCGACGCCCGGGACCGATAGCAGTGCCTTGGTCAGATCGTTATCGACAAACCAGGAGAGTTCGGTCTCGTTGAGAGCGGTCGAGCGGACGGCATAGGTGACAAGTGCGGAGCTTTGGACGGTGGCCTTCGTAATGATCGGCGTCGCCATCTGTGCCGGCAGATCGGCCTTGACGCTATCGACGGCATTGCGGACCTCATTGAGGGCCGTTTCGCTGTCTTTCTCCAGCTTGAAGGATACCTTGGTCGAGACGGTGCCGTCGGTGATCGTCGTGAGAATATGATCGAGATGGCTCAAGGAGGTGAGGCTATCCTCGATGGTGCGGGCAACCTCCGTCTCGAGCTGCGTCGGCGCAGCGCCGTCGAGCGTGGCGGTGACACTGATGGTCGGCAGGTCCATATCCGGAAAGTACTGAACCGCCAGCTGTTTGAATGCCCAAAGCCCACCAAATCCAAACATCACAAACAGCAATATCGCTGGTATGGGATTGCGGATCGAGAAGGCGGAGAAATTCATCAGTTCTTCTCCGCAATCTTCACGAGGTCATTGTCCGACAGAAAGGCACCGCCTGACGTCACGACCTTCGACGACCGATCGATGCCGAAGACGATCTCGACTTCACCATTGTTGCGGCGGCCGGTTTCGACGCGGACCCGTCGCACCCGCTTGTCCTCGCCGGCGGTGAAGACGTAGCTGATGCCATCCCGGAACACGATTGCGGTCTCGGGGACGGTGAGCGCCGGTGTGGTCTGCAACTCGATGCTGCCCGTGACGTAGAGGCCGGTCCGCGGACGAATGTCGGCGGGAAGCGCGACATAGACGATCGCCCGGCTGGTGTCGGTGCTGACCGAGGGTCCGACAAGCCGCACCTTGCCGGCAATGACGTGACCTTCCGGCCCGTTGATCCTAACGCTCAAGCCTTCCGAAATGCGCGGCAGATAACGCGCCGATACTTCGGCCTGCCATTCGACACGCTGCTGGCGCACCATGCGGAACAGCTCGGTGCCGGTGGAGACGACGGCGCCGAGATCGGCCGAACGCGAGGTTATGAGGCCATCGTCGGCGGCGGTGATAGTCGTCTGCGCAAGCTTGATCTTTTCACTGTCGAGCGCGGCTTCCTCGGATGTCAGGCTTGCCGTCGCCGTCTGCTCGTCGGCCAGATATCCAGTGATTTTCTCGTCGGCGAGGGCCCCCGAAGTGCTGAGCTGGCGTGCACGATCCGCATTCGCCTTGGCCTTTGTCAGATTTGCCTTGGCAGTCACGACAGCCGCCTCCTGCTTGCGAAGGTCCGCCAGCACGCTCTCCTGCGAAAGCCGGGCCAGCGTCTGCCCCTTCGTGACCACGGACCCGACATCCGCCAGGACGTCGGTGATGCGCAGGCCACTCGTTTCGGACGCGATGATTGCTTCCTGCCAGGGCTTCAACCAGCCGCTCGCGGGAACGGTCTCCGGCCAGTCCCGTATTGCCGGCGCCGTCAGAGAAACCGTCAGAGCGGGTGCGGCCGCCTGTTCAGCCATGCTATTGGCGCAGGGAAACTGGAGTGCTGCACAGACAAGAACGGCAGCGAGTAGAAGACACGGTTTTCTCAAATGGCAATTCCTCGCAGTTCACGGGTGTCCGCGCTCAACCGTGGCGTCAAAAATGTCGGCTGTTGTGGTGCAAAGTTGAAATGCCTGACGGTCTCGAAGGTGACAAAACTCAACTGTTCAAAACATCTTGGCGACACCAGTGATGTCGGGCTATTCCGCCGTCCAAAGCAGCAGTTTTTTGTCGGCGACTCCGTCAGAGATCGCCAATCAGCTGCTGGATTGAGCCAGGATTGGGCGCACTCGCCAACTATAACAAGACCACCTACGGCCGGGGAGAGGCTAGCGTTTTGAGGACACTGGCATCCGATTGGACCAGGGAAACACAGAGTCAACGTTGTCTTCGAGGCGGTGAATACCGCTAAATCGCCTCTTAAGGTTCGCGTGGGACAATAGAGCCTGTTGCGCCGACGTTTGCTGCGTCTGGTCATCCTATTGCGTATGCTGCTTCCTCGACAGCCCGGCCTACACGCATGCGGATGGCCTCGGAAATCACCTCCCCGTGGGCGAAGTCATTACGGGTGGCATAGATTGCGGTCGGCATCGCAAGCGCTTCAAAGAACCCGAACAGAGGGCGCAACTGATGCTCGACGACAAGCGAATGACGCTCGCCTCCGCCCGTCGCAGCGATGATGATAGGCTTGCCCCTCAGCGATGTTGGATCGAGCAAATCGAAATAGTGCTTGAATAGGCCGGTGTAACTGCCCTTGTAGGTGGGTGAGCCTACAACCAGGACGTCTGCCTCCAGCATTTGGTCTACGACCCCGCGTGCTTGAGCGCTGAGGTCGTCTAGCCGTTTGGCCGCCAATAGTGAAGGTCCAAGGTCATCGACATCGAAGGACTGCGCCACCGCTCGCGTTTTGATTGCCAATTGCCCGACGATATGGTCGACGAATGTGCGCGTCGTGGACGGTCGTGTTATGTTCCCCGAGAAGCCAAATATCTTCGTTTGCGGCATGTCGATCTCCAAATGCTCAGCAGTTATAAGTCATCTAAACTCTGTCATTCGTCCCTTACGGAAACGATGACCTATTCGACGGTGACTGATTTCGCCAGATTGCGCGGCTGATCGACGTCCGTGCCCGCAAACACGGCCGTATGATAGGCGAGTAGTTGGACCGGCAGCGAGAAGATCATCGGCGCAATGATCTCGTCCACATTTGGAAGAACGATTGTTTGCATCGTGTCGAGCTTCAAGGCGCGAGCGCCCTTCTCATCCGTGATCAAGATGATCCGTCCGCCGCGGGCCGCAACCTCCTGCATGTTGGAAGCGGTCTTATCGAAAAAGCGGTCGTGTGGTGCGATCACGATAACCGGCATGTTCTCATCGATGAGAGCAATTGGACCGTGTTTCAGTTCGCCGGCAGCATACCCTTGCGCGTGAATATAGGAAATCTCCTTTAGTTTCAGGGCGCCTTCCATGGCCAAAGGGAAGCTGGTTCCGCGGCCAAGATAGAGCACGGCGCGGCACTTTGCCAATTCACGCGACAGAAGTTCGATCCTGGGTTGGATGCTGTTGAGCACCTGCCCAATGACGCGCGGCATCTCGGCAAGCCGGGCGACCAGTGTCTGTTCCTCCTTCTCCGTAAGGGTGCCACGCGCCCTGCCGGCAGCAACCGCGAGCGCAGCCAATACGGCGAGTTGGCATGTAAAGGCCTTCGTAGACGCAACGCCGATCTCCGGTCCGGCGAGGATCGGGAACACAGTGTCGGACTCTCGTGCTATCGTCGATTCGGGCGTGTTGACGACTGCACCGGTCTTCAAGCCGTGCTCCTTGCAATAGCGTAGGCAAGCAAGTGTATCGGCCGTCTCGCCCGACTGTGAGATGAAGAGAGCTGCCACCTGTGGCGAGAACGGGATTTCGCGGTACCGAAATTCGGAGGCGACATCAATTTCGACCGGCAGACGTGCGTAGTGCTCGAACCAGTATTTGCCGATTAGTCCGGCCAAGTACGCAGTGCCGCAGGCGGAGATCGCCAAGCTTTGCACGTTGGTGAAGACGGTGTCGCGCCAAGCCGCGACCACCTGATTGTCGCTGAAGTTGATGTAATGGCCAAGGGTATCGGAGATGGCCTCCGGCTGGTCGTAAATCTCCTTCTCCATGAAATGGCGATAGTTGCCCTTGTCGATCATATGGGCCGTCACCACCGAGATCTGCCGCGGTCGGGTGGTGACCTTTCCGTCGATATCGAAGATACGGACGCCAGTCTTGTCGATGACCGCCCAATCGCCGTCGATCAGGTAGGTGATCTCGTTAGTGAAGGGCGCCAGCGCAATCGCGTCCGATCCGAGAAACATCTCGCCGCTTCCGTGACCGATCGCGAGCGGCGGGCCATTCCGGGCAGCCATGATGGTCGAAGGGTCCTCCTCGAAGAGCAGAGCCAGCGAGTAAGCGCCTCGGACGCGCTTCAGCATCGCATGCATAGCTTCGCGCCGGGCCATGCCGTCCCGGCGAAGTCTTGCCACGAGATGCGCGATGACCTCCGTGTCGGTGTCGGTTTGGAACTCGGTGCCGGCCGCGGTCAGCTCATCCTTCAATTCGGCGAAATTCTCGATTATCCCATTGTGGACGACTGCGATGCCGTCGCTAAAATGTGGGTGGGCATTGCGTTCCGTCGGCGCGCCATGGGTTGCCCAGCGCGTATGGCCAATGCCGATTGTGCCCGCCAGGGGCAGTTCTTTCAGCTTTGCTTCAAGGTTGAGGAGCTTGCCCTCACAGCGCCGGCGATGGAGCGCTCCACCGTCGATCGTCGCGACGCCTGCCGAATCGTAGCCACGATATTCAAGCCGTTTCAATGCGTCTATCAACCGGTCCGAAACCGGATGATGGCCGACAATACCCACAATCCCGCACATACATTCTCCGCGTTTTCGCATATCGGCCACAACGCACTCACCTAGTCCGTCAGTCTGGAGTGAGCGAAGCTGCTTCACTCCTTGATCGCCATGACGGCTATCATTCCGTCAGAACTCCGTGGCAAAACCGTCGTGCTGTCGCGCTAAGCCAAATTCAGCGCGTTCTAACGGCACTCGACTTATTGGAAAAATCGATTCTTTGGATCGCACCCATTTACGTCATGGATTATCGCCGCATCGGTTTTCACGCTGGGACGACGGGTGCCGCCTCGGACATAAACCGGCCGGTTTCCCAAGGCAGAGGTAACGTCCGTCATGATGCGCTCAGCAGCCATCATTGGTGCCAGGTATCTACGGAAACCTTGAAAGCGGGACGGTAGGTCCGCTCACACAGCCTTTTAGAAGTCACCTTCGAGCGTTCTTGTGGGAAAGCCTCCCTGGCAATAAATATCGTCTCGACCGCTCATCAAACTCGCACAAAGGATGACTTTTCGTGTCAATTTACTGTTGGAAGTTTATACGGGTTATCGCATTTGCACCTGCTGCTGCGATCATGCTGGCCGCGCATAGCATATCGGCGCAGGAATCGTTCACCACGGTGCAATGGCCAAACACGCCAACGGCACGGATTGAGGCGCTTGCGATTCTCCAGACCTTGAATGCAACTCTCCTGAGTAATGCTAGTGCCACTTTGACGCTCGACCGGTGGTGTGCCGGACACAATCTCGCACCGCAAGGTTCTAAGATCGTTGCACAGCGGGTACGCGGGAGAGACAAGCCCGTCAATAGCCGCATCCGAGAACTTCTGGCGGTCGGCCCCGACGAGCCCATCGCCTACCGACATGTCCGCCTCGTTTGCGGCAATCGCGTCCTTTCTGAGGCTGACAATTGGTATGTTCCGGCAAGGCTGACAATGGACATGAATAAAGCGTTGAATACGAGCGACGTTGCCTTTGGCAGAGCCGTCCAATCTCTTAAATTCACCCGCACAAATCTATCTTCCAATTTGCTGTGGTCCCCTCTTCCAGAAGGATGGGACGTGGAAAAGGAACTACCGACACCCGCAACGGGATCTCTTATACTACCGCCCTTTCTTCTCGAACATCATGCAGTGCTGAAGCTTCAGGACGGCACTCCGTTCAGTGCGCTGGTCGAAAGCTATACGAGCAATGTATTGGACTTCCCGCCTCCACCTCTGCTTACCCACTAAGTGCCCATTGGCGCTGCGACCAAAAGCGCAGCGCCCGGGATGGTATTTTCGATCGCGACCGTAAGACAGCGTCGCCGTTGCCGAAGCTCGTCGGGTGCGTTTGTACCCGGCGAGCTTGCAGCTGTCGGTATTATTCGGTGTTGTCGATGGCGATCCGCTTGACGTTGGCTCGCTCCTTCTCGGTCTTCGGCAGCGTCACCGTAAGAAGGCCGTTCTTGAACGTTGCGGCGACCTTACTCTCATCAAGCTGGCGACCCAAAGCCAGTCGCCGTTCGAAGCGTCCGTAATAACGCTCGCTGAACCCGCGATCCTTGTCCTCGGTATCGGACTTGTTTTCACCACGAAGCGTAAGCACGCCGTCTTTCAGCAGCAACTCGATATCCTCTGGATCGATGCCCGGAATTTCCGCTATCACTCGGATTTCGTCGTCATTCTCCTTGATCTCTACGTGCGGCCACTCGGCGCCAATCGGCGATGTGCCACCAAACAACGATGGCGGACCGAAACTGCGGAAGACTTCGTCGAACAGACGGTTGACATTGCGGTGAAGCGACAGGAACGGGTCTATGTCGTCGCCACGATAGACGTTCGGAACCTGGCTGTTGCCACGGCTCCATGGGATCAGGTCACGTACACTCATGACTATCATCCTTTCTTCGGTTTTTTTCTCCTGTCGTGCGATGACGTCCTTGGCGGTTCGGGAACAGCCGAGGAGTAAGCAGGTGCGCATCACGCTAGGCTTTGGCGCCCTCAATCTGCTTTGAAGCGGCTTTGGCAGTCTCGGCTTGGATGGCAATCCGACGCGACTTCATCTCCACAGGTGTTTCCTTCTTGAGATTGATGAGGAGTAGCCCGTTTTCGAGCTTTGCTCCTTCGACGATCACGTGATCAGCCAGCTCAAATCTGCGCACAAACGACCTTACGGGAAGGCCTTGATGCAGATACAGTGCTTCGTCGTCCTCGGACTTCGCGCCGTTCACCACGAGCATTTTTGCCTCGTGGGTGATCGTCAGTTCGCTTTCGGCAAAACCTGCCACCGCGATCGCGATGCGATACGTGTCTTCGCCGAGTTTTAGGATGTTGAAAGGCGGCCACTTGTCGGCGTTAACGCTGGCATTTTCGAGAAGATCGAATATGCGGTCGAAGCCGATGCTGGACCTATAGAAAGGGGTAAGATCGAGGTTTGTTCTCATAGCTACATCCTCCACGGAGCAACATAGATACGAGGAACGCCAAGAAGCTCGGCGCCCCTGACGTAGTCGACTCTTTTTGGCGTCGACGACAGATGAAATGGGTAGCTAGCGAGGTAGGGTCAAGAGGGCGCGCAAGACTTTTCGAGCGGGAGTGACTCAAACAATCACTATAAGTTCATACGGTTAGAAATCTAGACGTTCGAGAGCTTTGGAATCTCACCATCGTGTTAAAACCGCAAAAATCAAAACCGAGATAGGTTGGCGCGATGCCAAATGGATTACAGTTCGCGCGTCATTTTCATTCCGATGCCGCGCGTAGAAACTCATAAGAACCTCTTTGTCCATGCGCAGAAGGTCGTCACGTTCGATCTCTCGAACGATGGTAATCTGAAGTGAAATTCCTTTCGAACGCTCGGGAGAAGATGCCGTAGGGCGTCGAATCTCGCCAATATGGTCAAGGTTAAGCTCGGCCCCAAGGCGCAACGCGGTTATGATGCCCGCGTGTGGTAACACTCGGTCCACCCAAGGAGAACGGATGTCGCCACGGCGATAACTGCAGGTGTCTTGGCGCTTCGCCGTCAGAGGGCGCCCAGAGCAGCGATCATCTTCATAATGGCGTCCATTTGGACAGCACCCTTGATCGCATAGTTGCTGCCTGTAAAGCCCCACCAGTCCCAACAACCCCGGGGATTATACGGCCTCCGGAGTGACTTATTGACTTGCGGATACAGCACTATGATACCGTTGGTATCCGCCCAGTTATTCAGATAGAGCTTGGTATACCAATCGTCCCCAATCGATTGCTGCGATTGGCGGCAGCCATGGATGGAAACATGCAGTTTGCAGTTGGCCCTAGGCTTGCCGCAGCTGTCGGGGATAAAGACATGCCCCACATCCGCCATGCTCGACACCGGGTTGGCGGCCCCGTAGAGTTTCTGGTCGAACGCCCTCAACTTCCCAGTTGGTTTGGCGGCCGGCTGGTTAAGCTTGCCATAGATGAACTGCAAAATCGCGCCAGCCTGGTCGTAATTGTTGTCGTTGGCAGTATTTGGGGGATCGTTCACACATTCGTTGATGTACGGCGTTGCGTTGGTCGGGCACAAATTCCCGAAGACCTTCGAAACAAACGAGTGACCGGCAGGGTAATTGCTGACATAGGCGAGGTTTGAATCGGGAACTCGGGCCAATTTGAAAAACTGGACGCTAGCATCGACGGCACTTTGCTTGACGATCGTATCGGCCGTACCGCTGAAAATGTAAATCTTCTTTGATCCAAGGTTGGAAAGCGGGTCGATGGCGCCGATCCGCGAAGACGTTTCCGCCGCAGCGAACAACATCGCAGGATTTGGAGGAACGCGCGGCACTTGGCCCATGCAGATTCCCGTATAGGTGAGATTGCCCATAGCGCAAAAATAAGGTCCACCAGCGACAATGCCGGCTCCCATGAAACTTGATGAATACGCGACCTGCAACTGCGAGGCCATGAACGCTCCCGATGATAGGCCCGACACCGAGATCGCGTTGCGATCGATCTTCAGTTTTGGCAGCGCTTGGGTTTGTGCCACCCCGGTCAGCAGCAGCAGGCTGAAACTTGCGGTGACAATTCGTTTAACCAGGCTACAAAACCTGGTTTTCTTCCAATCCGGAAAAATCTTTGCGCTCATACCCTCATACCCCTTTGCGGGAATAGCTTTGGTCGCGCCCTTAAATTTGCGACCAGATTGTCAGAGGAGGCTTTTCGTGCCGCATGCGGTTCACTGCCCCTGCCGAAAGCCACAGATTCGATTGCAATTGTTGCCGCGCTGCTAAACATAGAAGATGCCCAACCTCGGATCGAATGTCGTGGTGCATTCCTCCACGACTGATTTCGTACAAATTTCATGCCACCAAAAACGGCATATCATCAAAATGTCGGGGCATGGCTCCTCGCCCGTGCGCCGCGTCGACGTATTCCGACAAAATCGTATGTCGCTCGCTTTTGGAGACGTGACGAATTGATTGGTTCGTTGACAGCCTGATCGGGGAGCCCTCAGCGATCATTGTGAGTGTGCTTTAACTGTGATGGAACTCCCGAGAATATGGTAAAGCTGGCATTTCTTTCGAAGTATGCCGGTCTGAACCGGAGAACCAAGGCGCCCAAAGGGCGTGGCTTGGTAGTGAATGGTGCTCGCCGCGGGTTTCTTTTATGAGCAAAAGGCGATGTTGAGCTGAAAATGCCGCCGCCGGGCTTGCATTTGTCGCATTTTGACGGTGTTTGTCGCTCCCATGATTCTGATCGGGTGTCAAAGCGGAGGCAAAATGGGCGTGCGGCAGCGGCTGGGGTTGAAGTTCAAGGATGAGATCGCGTTCCTGAAGGGCTGGAAGCGCGACCGCACAGCGGTAGGCGCCATAACGCCCACTTCCGTTGCGACGGCAAAGAAGATGGCAAGCGTTATCGATCCTTTCTCCAGCCTTCCTGTCCTTGAACTGGGTCCGGCAACCGGCGTAATCACAAAACAGATCCTGGCGCGCGGCGTTGGGCCCAAGGAGCTCTTGTCCATCGAGTATTCGCCCGAGTTCTGTCGGCATCTTCAGCAGGAGTTTCCCGAGGTCGACGTTCGATGTGGAGACGCCTTTGCGCTGGATCTCGTTCTGGGCGCTCAGCGAGGTGCAAAGTTCGACTGCGTCATCTCCGCTGTGCCCCTCCTTCATTTGCCGCCTTCAAAGCGATTGTCGCTGATCCTCGATCTTCTCGAACGGATTCCGACAGGGCGGCCCGTCGTCCAAATCACCTATGGATTGCTCTCTCCAGTCGTCGCGCTTCCCGCCGGATACGAGGTCCGTCATCTGGCTTTCATGATGCGCAACATTCCGCCGGCACAACTTTGGACCTACCGAAAGACGAGATGACCTCGGCCATCTCATAAACATTGATCGAAAAGTTTTGATCGCTGGGCTGATGACGAACGCGACCGATGTGGAAAGCGCTTGGGCGGCTTTCCAGACGCGCGCTGCCCTTCGTTCGACCAGCGCCCAGAGCGGGCCGAACGATCGAAGATCGAGGCCTCGCGGCGGCCAAGAAATGTCCGTCTCTATCTCATCGCGGACAATCGCTCCGGCAGTCACACCGCGCCGGCGGTTTGCTCAATGTCATCACGTTGATCGTGAAAATGGCGCTGACTGCCCAGCGCTTTCGGGAAAAAGGGCCGCCGTAAGAAGGGTGTTGCTCGCGCCGGGGATTGGATCCAGCGACTGCAACGGGCATTGCGCCAAAGCGCATTGCAAAGCCCGCCAAAGCGCCATCCAGATTGCAAAAGTCGATCTGTTGGGCACCAAAAGCGGCCTCATAGAAGTCGGCAACCTCTGTTCCCGGCCATCCTCTAAGCTAAGAACAAAGACATTCCGATGCTGATATCGTTGGCTATCTCAATCCTCTCTCATCAGGGGAATCACCGAGTTCAAATATGCCATAAGCCGGTCGATACGATGGCATCGCGCAGGCAGGCGGCCGATGAAATCCGCCCGGCATTTCGAGACCGCAGGCCGCAGATCGTGACCTGGTCGATGCAGTCGAGCGTCGTTGCGTGAGGCACCTCCCTAACCAGTCCAATCCCGCTCTCTGTTGATGGAGTCCTGGCCCGGTTCCGGATCTTCCACCCGCGAGCGGTCCGCTAGCCATGCTGCGGCCGCTTCCGCGTCGCGCAGCGGTGATCGCGCCCTCCCCGGGCGGGCCTTTTGTGGAGTGATCGAGCGGGAATTGGGCCGCTCCGAAGGAACCACTCACATGTCGCACGAATCTCTCACTCGCCCAGTCCCACGCTTTCCAGCTCTCCCGCAACCTGATGGTCCCGGTCACCCTCTTCTCCGTCGACGGCGGATAACGGCGTCCTGCCGTCCGACGCAATCGACGCCGATGAACGATCTTGAGATCGTCCATGAATACACGCCTTGGCATTGAGCCGGCGGCATGGCCTGCGGCGTGCCGCTAGCGAGCGGCAGGCCGCAAGGGAGGCTTCGCCGCGGTCGACCTTGCACGATTCACCAAATTGCCAGCCGCGCCCTTGCGTCCTTTGCTCTTCGCGGCCGCTGAAGTGGCCGATGAATAGAACTGACGAGCAGGAGGCGATCGCTTTCGCGATCGGAAGGAAAATGGAGAGAAGAGAAATAGAATCGCTTCGCGACAAGGTAAGCTGCGCCGCCGTGCTGGATAAGAACGGGTTTGCCATTGACGTCAAGGAAAGCACCCGGCGGGCGGTCAAGTACCGCCGCGGCAGTGAGATCATCATCGTGACGCATGGAGGGCGTGGATGGTTCGATCCGCTCAGCGATGCGAAAGGCGATATCTTTGGATTGGTCGAGCACCTTGACCGTGTTGGCTTTTCGGCATGCGTCGCAAAGGTCGCGGACCTCATAGGCTTCCATATTTCCAAGGCTGAGTGGCAGCCTGGCATTCCGGACGGCCAATCCGACCTTCCGCTTGGCGATCGCTGGCAGGCGCGCCGCCGCCCCTGGCGGGGTTCATCAACATGGCGGTACCTGCAGGACGTGCGTTGCCTGCCGACGGTTCTTTTATGCTCGGCGATCAAACGCAACCTTCTTCGCGAAGGTCCGCAAGGCACCATGTGGGCCGCCCATACGAACGAGGCAGGCGGTGTCACAGGCTGGGAGGCGCGCGGTCCGCAATACCGCGGGTTCGCCTCGGGAGGAACGAAGGTTCTCTTTCGTCTGGGGTCGCGTGCAGCGGTGCGACTGGCCGTCACGGAAGCTGCGATCGACGCGATGAGCCTTGCGGCAATCGAGGGCCTGCGAGACGGCACACTCTACCTCAGCACCGGCGGCGGCTGGTCGCCGACCACGGCCGCGGCACTCCGCAGGCTTGCGTCGGGCCCCAACGTCCAGCTTGTCGCTGCCACCGACGCCAACCCACAAGGCGAGATGTTTGCCGAGCGACTACGCGCACTTGCCGAGGAGGCGGGATGCGACTGGATGCGACTTCGCCCGTCACAAGAAGACTGGAACGAAGTTCAGAAGCTACGCCCGAAGCGGGGCAGCGAGAAACAGAAATTGGAGGAAGAAGCGAAAGAGGAAGAGGCGTGCCGCAGGCGAGCCGGCCGCGTCAAGGGAGGCTTCTCCCGGCTAAAGCCAGCCCTGGATGCGGGAGGTCGCGATGCCGGCGGCAGGAAACGGATCACGAAGGACTGAAGAAGATGGCAGGGTCGAGAGGACTGAGCCGCGCTTGGTCCGCCCGCGCAAGGAGCCGCAAATGGCCTCTTCCCTCCGCAAGTGTTTCAGGGCGTCGCAAGCCGCCAGCAGATGTTTCCCACGTTCGACCGCCACGTCCAGCGACCCGATCGTCGGGACCGTGACGCAACTCCGCTCTATGCAGGCGAATGGTTCGAAATCCCCGAGGCCGAGCACGATTACATGTTCGAGATCCTGCCGCCGCTCTGGATCCGCGGCTCGCTGTTCGCGATGCGGGAATTCCTCACCGGCTCGGTGACATACGTGTTCTTCGCGCTGCGCATCGACGAGGCGATCCGTTACTTCCACGGTTACTGCGACCTCTCCGACAAGGTGTACGACGAAGTCGCCGCCAAGCTGCCGGTCCAACTGCGCCACCTCCCCGCGCCGATCGCATCTGTGCGCGACCTGGTTGCGCGCGGCAGCGCCGATGCCGCGACGTATGGCGGTTACCGCAATCGACGGCTATCACTACACAACCCTGCTGCAGCGCACCGGCGCAACCCAGGAGCTCGATCTTGCCGTCACCATGACGCCGCTCGGCGCGGTTTCACGGCTCGAGCATGCGCTCGACGGTGTCGATGAGGCGCAGGAGCGCTATCGGTATCGCTTGCACGAGGCCGAGCGGCGGTCTTGTCTCCTATCGCTCGCGCGACGGCGGCATGTTCGCGTTCGCGGACGACCTTTCCGACAAGCGCCAACAGGTTCGGGAGGTCGATGAGGTCCTGGCGACCGCGGCGCGCGGGGAAACGGCGGGGACGTCTGACGCCGCTTGACGATCAAGCCCGTCTCGATGGGTCGTCCGTGGCGGTGCAGCACGCGCATAGCTGCATTGCACAATAAATGTTTTCCTTCCGATCAAAAATTAATCATAGTGCACACAGCTGATGCACATGGCGGATTTCCTCCCAGTGCCGCCGCAGCAGCTGTTCCCCTCTGGAGGTTTATTGACCTTCACGCTTCATGGGCCGCGGTTTTCGCTGGCCCATTTTTTTTGTTCAGGTCATCCGACGATTTATCCGCGCACGATCCTGACGCGACTCCCCTTGCCAGCAAACTGCGCGTGGTCCGATAGCATCTGACACTTTCGGGCTTGTGAGGCATGGGCCCCTTGTCCATCTTGTGGTCTTCGGTCCATTAGGACAGATTGGAGCTATCGAATGCCTGAAACACGTTCACCGCGACTTGCTGTACTAATTGACGCTGACAATGCGTCGGCCAAGATCGTTGACGGCTTATTCGAGGAAATAGCCAAAATCGGCGAGGCGAGCGTCCGACGCATATACGGTGACTTCGCAAACGCTCGCTCGAAAGCCTGGATCGACGTCCTTGCCAGGCACGCGATCATTCCGCAGCAGCAATTTGCCTACACGACCGGTAAAAATGCCTCTGATATCACACTTGTGATCGACGCCATGGACCTCCTCCACAGCGGGCGCTTCGACGGCTTTTGCCTTGTTTCCTCCGACAGCGATTTTACACGCCTCGCCTCTCGGATCCGTGAGCAAGGCATCGATGTGTTCGGTTTTGGCGAGCAGAAAACGCCCGAAAGCTTCCGCCAGGCGTGCCGGAGGTTTATCTACACTGAAAACCTCCTCTCTTCAGCGCCTACAAATGGTGGCGATGCTACTCAGGCAACTCCTTCGCTCCAGCCGCCAAGTGCAGCGGCGCCGATCATCAGAAAGGTCATCGCGCAGATGGAGAGTGAGGATGGTTGGGTGCCGCTCGGCGCAGTCGGAACGCAGCTTGCGAACCTCTCTTCAGACTTCGATCCCCGAACATATGGATTCAGGAAGCTCAGCGACCTCGTGAAGAAGACAAATGCGTTCGAGATAGACCATTCGGACAGCAGACCTCTGCGCATCCGCGTCAAACAACCTTCTGCCAAGAAAAGCGCCAAGTGACGTTTAGTACGGGTCTCCATCAGCACGTTTTGGTTCGCCGCATCCTCCAAGCTTTGTGGTGAGAGAGCAAGGGATAGGCGAATGGAAATGGAAGAAAAGATGGAGGAAGACTACTCGCAGATCGAGTAGCCGGGCGTCGCTGACGCTCAACCGCGCCGCTCGCAATGGCGGCCACTGGTCCTCGCAGGGCTGTCAGCTCCGCTCGTCCTTCGCGGCAGCGATGCTCGGCCGCAGTTGCACCCGGCTGCCCGCTCCGCGCTTCGGGTCGTGTCTTCGGAAGGAATGAAGACGCGAAGGACAGGCAGAGGCCTGTCCAATCCTCGAAAAGGAATATCCCATGCAATTGATGAAGGTCGATCCGCGTGCGTTAAAGGACGACCCCGACAACACGCGCCAGTCGAAGTCGACGCCCCAGGCCGACGCCCTGCTTGGCGACGATCAAGGCCGTCGGCGTGATCCAGCGCCGGTCATTTCCCGGAAGCCGGCGGCAACGGTTACATCATCGAAGCCGGTCACCGCCCCACCAGTGTGGCGATCGCCGCCGGTATCGAGGAAATCGACGTGGTCGTGGTCGCGGTGGCCAACGACAACGGCGCGATGCGCTCGATGACCGAGAATATAGCTTGTGCCTTAATCCCATCGATCAATGCGCGGCATCGAGCGGCTGGTCGCGCTCGGCTGGACCGAGGAGGCGGTCGCCGTAGCGCTTGCCTTTCCCGTCCGCCAGATCCGCAAGCTTCGTCTGCTCGCAAACCTCTTGCCCTCCATGCTCGATCAGATAGCCAAGGGCGATATGCCGAACGAGCAGCGGCTCAGAACGATTGCGGCCGCCTCGCACGACGAGCAAAAAGAGGTCTGGAAGGCCCACTAGCCGAAGAAAGGCGAACGGCGGCCTGGTGGCAGATCGCCAACGGTCTCACAAAGACCCGTATGTATGCACGTGATGCAAGCTTCGGCGACGATCTGCGCCAGGCCTATGGGATCGAGTGGGCGGAGGACCTGTTCGGCCCTGCCGATGAGGACAATCGCTATACCACCAATGTCGAAGAGTTGCTTGGCGCCCAGCAGGAATGGATGGCGAGCAACGTGCCGAAGAAGGGTACCATCGTCGAAGTCAACAATTGGGGCCAGCCGGACCTGCCGAAGAAAGCCGAACGCGTCTACGGCAAGCCAGGCAAAGGCGACTGTACCGCGATCGCGAGGGCAAGGTGCACAGCGTCCACTGCCGGATGCCGGAGGTCAGGAAGCCCACCGGTCAGACCGGCCCGGCAGCTGATGGGGCGGAGGAGGCCCGTAACAGCCGAGGCCGGCTGATCCGCAAGGAGGGCGAGCGCAGCCTCGGCGCCACCAGCCTTTCGTGGGAGCGCCTGTCGTTGATTTGAGGACGTCACCTTCCTCCCCATGCCGGATTGCCCTTCGTTTTGCTGCGGTCTGAACCGGCGGCCGTGCGCTTCCAGGCCGCTATCGCGCCGCGGAGCGGCCGGACCCCGCCGTCCTTCACGGAGCAGGCTTGCGTGCTTTATCGAGGACAGGTTGCCCTCTTCGCACGCAAACCGGCTCCGCTCGTCCAGGAGGGGCCGGACCTTGAGGCGCCCGTCTTTCCGCCGGTCCGGGGTGACCGCACCGAAGGGCAAGCCGGCATGGGGCCGGAGCCGCTTCGGACGACCTCGAAAGGAAACGACCATGGCCAAGTCCACTCCCTCATCCCGGCAATCCACGCGTGTCGTGCAACTGCGCAAAGGCGCCACCGTCGACATGGTTCGGCTGACTTGCCCCGACGCCATGCAGGCGCTGAAGATCGCCGAGAGTTTCGGAACCGCCGTCATCGACAGCGACGGCATCCGCGACCTGCACGAGCGGCTCGTCACGGAGACAGCCGACGCGCTCGGCGACGGCCTTGGCGACAAGGCCATGCAGATCCACCTGCAACGGATCGTCGGCGCCTACGTCGGCTCCGCCCATGGCGCCGGCCAGTTCTACAGCCGCGCGGTCACCGAGGCACGCGATGCCACGGCCAAGGCCGCCAACGATGCCCGGGACGAGGACCTCGACGGTCCCGTCGGCTATGACAGCGCCGCCCAGCGTAAGCGCGAATTTGCCGCCGACATGGGCATACAGGCCCATTCGCTCAGAATGGCGGCGGAAGGCGCCGTCGCCGCCTATGTCCAGGTGATCGGCGAGAGCTGGAAACCGTTCGACCGTCCCGTCGAACAACCGGGCCGCGCGCTCGACCGCAAGGCTGCCGAAGCGCAGATCTCCGCCTTCGACTAGCCACTTCCGGCGGGGTTCCGGCCCCGCCTTTTCCATCAACTCGAGCCGGCCGGTTCCATGGCGGGACCGGCCTGTTGTCGTTTTGCGAACCCGGCCAGCAAGGAAAAAGAAATGAAGCCGATGGCACGCCCGTCGCCGCCCGTTCCTTCGTCGGGTCTGCAGGAGCCGCCGGCGGATGCAACGGCTTCGCCGTCCTCCACTGCGTTGCGGCTGTTCCGGTGCATCCACCGGCTGATCTGCTCCTGCTTTCGCCCTCCGTAACGGGCGGCGACGGGCGCGGCCTTGAAACGGAGGTTTGGATATGAGCAAGACAGAAAATCAGCGGGGCGATCTCTACAGCCGCATCACCGACAGGATCATCGAAGACCTGGCGAAAGGCGTGCGGCCCTGGATGAAACCATGGAATTCGGCGAACACGGCAGGCCACATTACCCGCCCGCTGCGTTACAACGGGCAACCCTATTCTGGCGTCAACGTGCTGCTTTTATGGTCGGAGGGTATCACACGGGGTTATACGTCATCCACATGGATGACGTTCAAGCAGGCCCTGGAACTGAGCGGCGCAGTGCGCAAGGGCGAGACCGGCACGACCGTCGTCTTCGCAAGCCGATTCACCAAGTCCGAAACCGACGGGAACGGCGGCGAGGTCGAGCGGGAGATCCCTTTCCTGAAAGCCTACAGCGTCTTCAACGTCGAACAGATCGACGGACTTCCCGACCAGTATCATCACCGGCCGGCACCGGTTCTCGATCCGGTTGAACGGGTTGGGCATGCCGATCGGTTCTTCCGCGACACCGGCGCTGCAATCCGCCATGGCGGCAACCAGGCCTTCTTTGCGCCTGCCGCCGATCTCATCCAGATGCCACCATTTGAGAGCTTCAAGGATGCGGCAAGCTACTACGCGACTTTAAGCCACGAGGTCACGCACTGGACGGCGCCGGCCCACCGCCTCGCTCGCGACCTCAGCCGCTATGCCAAGGACAAATCCGAGCGAGCCCGCGAGGAACTGATAGCGGAGCTCGGTAGCTGCTTCCTTTGCGCCGATCTCGGGATTGTTCCCGAGCTCGAGCCCCGCCCCGATCACGCCTCCTACCTCGACTCCTGGCTTAAGGTCCTGACCGACGACAGACGGGCGATATTCCAGGCGTCGGCGCATGCGCAACGGGCCGTAGCGTTCCTGCATTCGCTGCAGCTCGCCGCAGCCGACGAGCGGCTCGTCGCGTGAAGACTTGTCAGCGCCGGTCGTTGGCCTCGCCAGCGGTCGGCAACTCTTGCCCGTCGGTCGGGGGGCGCGTCACGATCAGCCGCGAGGTCCAGTTTGCCCCAGATCGAGGTTGTCCGGTCGATCGGCTTGAGCTTCCGGGACGGCTTGATTTCGACGATAAACGGCTTTGTCTGCTGACGTATAGATCCTCAGGCGACGGTTCGCGAGGCGCCGCGATAGCGCGGAGCGGGCAATGCAACGCCCTCACGCTGGGTGGTTCTGCGAGGTTTGGGCTAGGCATGTGGACAAGACAGCGGACTGATCGTTGTAGCGTCCGGGCAGGCACCGGGGACGGGCTGCCATTGCCATATCCCTTCGAGCACTGCAGCAAGCCACGTCCTTCGCGGGCTCGATGAGGCATGTCTGATCGAAGACCGGCTTCGCCTCGATCGTCTTCCCGCAACGGCCTTGCGAAACTTTCTTCCGCTGAGCGCGATGCGCTCATTCCTCGCGGAGCAACAAAGCTTCTCCTGGCCGCCCGCCATTTCATTTCGGCCCTACGGGTGCGGACCGATCGTCCCCGATCCTTGCGACAGCCATCGAGGCCGCGATGGGCGCGGCCCGAGACAGCAAAGGAATACGACAATGGCAACCATCGGCACCTTCACCACCTCCGAAACCGGCTTCAACGGATCGATCCGCACGCTCGCCCTCAACGTCAAGGCCCGCATCGCCCGCATCGAAAACCCCTCCGACAAGGGCCCGCACTTCCGCATCTACGCAGGCAATGTCGAGCTGGGCGCGGCCTGGCAGAAGCGCTCCGAGCAGGACCGCGACTACCTCTCGGTCAAGCTCGACGATCCGAGCTTCCCTGCCCCGATCTACGCGACGCTCACAGAGGTCGAGGGCGAAGAGGGCTACCAGCTGATCTGGTCCCGCCCTAACCGGGACTGACACGCAGACGGCCCCGCTAAAGCGGGGCCGTCGATCTCTCGGTTAAAGGCCGGCTCAGCGGTCCGCAAACCCTTACGTGTTCAAGGCGTCCTTCAGAGCCTTGGCAGGCTGGAAGCCCAGCTTTCTTGCCGCAGCAACCTTGATCGCCGCACCGGTCGACGGATTGCGGCCTTCGCGCTCCGGGGTATGCTGTCGGGTAGGAACGACCCGTTGCCGGGCCGCTCCTCCCTAAGAACTGTACGTGCGAGTTTCCCAGCATACAGCTCAAGCCTCCGCCAAGCCCTGTTAGACCAGAGCCGCCAGTTCCTGTGCATCGGTATGAGATGTGGAATCACCGGGCCGATCCGTAACTTCCGACGGCAGACCGCGCCTTCCGGCGAAGTAGCTGTCCCACATGGGATCGAAAGGATTCGCTTCGGCGCGGATTTTGCAGTGGCGACGTATCGGTACGTCGGATGCGTGGATGAGGCGGATGAACTTGAAGTTTCCTGCCTTATCCTTCATCCCGGTGCGGAATACCCAGTCTCGTGTACCTTCCCGAGCGAAGTAACGATACTTCACCCAGCGAAGCGGCTTGTCCGGGTGTCTACGACAGGCCCACTGCCAGAGACATTTCCAGATGAGATGATCGACCTTGCGAAAGGTCTCCTTCGCCACCTGGTTGTGATGATAATTGGTCCATCCCCTTATGACCGGGTTTAGCGACATTATCAGATACTCCTGCTTCACATCGGCGGCACCCTTGGTGATAGTTCGGATCTTGCGCATAAACGCCACCACGTTCTTCTTGGCGGGTTTGATGTGGGTATGCCCATCATATCTGCGCACGTTCCAGCCGAGGAAGTCGAAACCTTCCTCGACCCGCACGATGCGAGTCTTTTCTTCAGACAGAGACAGGCCCCGTTCTGACAGAAATTCCTCGACCATAGATTTCGCCTCCTCCAGCACTTCTTTTGAAGCACCTGTGACGACGAAGTCATCGGCGTAACGTATCAAGTGGACCTTGGTCAGGCTGTTGCGACGTCTTGGGCCGTAGAAGTCCCGTAACATCTTTTCCATTCCGTCCAAGGCCATGTTGGCGAGCGTGGGCGAGATTATTCCCCCTTGCGGAGTTCCCGCTTTCGTCGCGTGCCAGTCACCGTCCTTTATGTAACCGGAGTCCAGCCACTTCCGGAGCACCACCTTGTCCATGGGGATGTTGGCGATGAGCCAGTCCTTGCTGATTTCGTCGAAGCAGCCAGCAATGTCCGCATCCAAGACCCATTCCGCCGTGCCGCGCCCGCGCAGCGCGATAAAGCACTGCCGGGCCGCATCACGGGTTGCTCGATACGGTCGAAAACCGTACGAATTAGGGTCTGCCGTCGTTTCCGCGACAGGTAGCAGAGCGAGCAGGTGAAGTGCCTGCATGGCCCTGTCCTTCATCGTCGGAATACCGAGCGGACGCAGTTTCTTGCTGTTTGCTTTCGGGATATATACCCGCCTCAACGGCAAAGGATGATACCCACGCCGTTTGAGCGACAATAATCCTCTGACGCACTTATCCGGTGTGTCCCAGATGATCCGGTCCACTCCGGGTGTTCTCTTTCCCTGATTTCCAGTAACCCGTTTCACCGCAAGCGCCTTGCCGCTGAACGAGTGGGTCAGCAGCCGTTGCAAGGCTTTCACCTTGCCCCAGCGACCTTCCTTAACTGCCTTCGCAATACGCATCTGCAGCCGTCGCACGTGTTGGTAAGCCTTGCGCCAGTCAATCTGGCCCCAGCTCGCCGCTTCGCGGGAGGCCGCACCAGTCACTGTTGTGACCGTCATTTGCCTGTCCTCCTGCCGAGGGTTCTGCACATTCTCTCGCGACGGGAGACCCGTCGGAAGTCTGCTCCCTTTCGGGCGGGGTGATGTTGGCGAGCCGCAACCCCTGTCCAAACCATTACAGTCCGGCGTTCGCTTTCTCCGACATCCTCTGCCCGCACCGCCAACAACTTTCCTTGCGGTCGGCCTGCCCATTGCCGGGCGACGATGCGGGTTTACCGTGTTTCACCTAAATAACGCGGGCGGGTTAGACCCTGCCTATCCGCCGGCGGTCCTTCGTCCGTGTGCCTCCAAAGTGAAGAGAAGCATCCGACCGCACACCTTTTGGTTCAAGCCTGTCAGCATCTTTGGCTTGTCAAATTTCACGACGTTTATCAGCAGTTCATTTGCATTGATCATACCACCCAGCCTAGCGCCCCATCCGCATTGATGCTCGCAGAAGATGCCTCAGCCTCACGACATCGGCATGGCCCGAAGGCCCGGCTACATTGTCCCGGCAGCTTCAAACCGGACCGTTACCAGTCCCGCATGTGCCGGTAGGCTACTGATGACGGAACATCAGGTTTGTCCCGGAATATAAATCCCGTACAAACAATTACTTAGGCGACTTTCACGTCGCACTCACCTTGAATTTCCCGAAGCCGGGAATGAACGTCTCGGCGCCGGAGGTGGCAGCGGCCGTGATCGCCGCAAATACAGCTTCGACGATCGCCTTTCCCTGCACCTTCGTCAGGCCGTGGTCTGACGCGATCTTGTCAGCGATTTCATTTGTCGTGGTCATCGATTTCTCCTCGTTTCAAGAAGGAAATCATTTCCACCGGAGCCGCAGCCTGTCACGCAAACACCTATCTGGAGGCCAGACAATCGACGGTTCTCCACAGAAAGTGCGGAATCACGACTCCTTATTCGGTTGCGATGGACCGAACCGCTTTGGCAACGACCTCCAGAGCGTGCACGTCGAGTTCAATGACCCCATCAGACTTCTCGCCGATCGTTTTCGGCTTTGCGCCGCTGTTGTCCCAGATCCAGGCCTTGTCGGCTTGTTCCAGAAACCAGGGAAATTGCTCAAGGGACCGTTGGTACCGCTGGCGGACTTTTTCGTCGGGTACCGGATGTCCGCCTTTGGCTACGCGCAACTTGATCCGCTCGATCGAGCGCTCGGGGCTATCGACGACGACATATAAGAACCAGACCGCGAATCCGAGCGCCTTCGCCGCTACCACGAGACGTCGATACTTCTCTGTCGACAGGACTGTTTCGACGCCGATTGTTTTGTGGACGTTGATCGACGCTTCAAGCCAAGACTCGATCCGTTGAACCGCGGTTAGGTTGGCTTCCAGCGGCGGTCTGGACTCGACTTTGCTGATTCTGGCAGCCAGTAGATCCGGATTTACGATCCAGACTGAGCGACCTTCCATTTCAAGGTCGGCATTCTCGTACACGCTGCTTTTCCCAGAGCCATTTGGCCCGGCGATGATCAGGAAGACTGGCTGCTCAATCTTCGATGGGAGCACGATCAAGGACGCCAGTTACAGCCTTGTTCTCGCGACGCGCCTTGGCGACATTCTTGCTGAACACGTAGCTCAGATCTTTTCCGAGCGTCTTGCTCTGCGCGTCGATCGTCCGAACAGTCAGAAACTGCCCGGTACCTGCGTCACGCACGCGTTTCTGCGTGACCGCGGTATCGCGTACGCCGACTTTGGCACTTCCAAATTTTTTGACGACGACTTTGGCCATGTCTGCTCCAACCTTTCCGCAAATATAGCAATCATTTTCCCACCCGAAAAGAGCCTGTTGGCTTTTGACTGGAGGGTGTGCGAGCCTTGCTATGAGAGCGAACGGCTTCACGTTGAAGGCGAAGCAGCCGAATCGCATTGCGAAATCTACCAGGCGTGGGCCGCCACTGTCATGTCCCTTTGTCTGGTTATTCGTGGCTCCAGGGGCGCCTCGATGGGGCACGTCTGACGCGGACCGGCTGCGCCTCGCTCGCTACCCGCAACGGCGCTTCGAAATTTTCATCACCAACCGGGACTGAGCCGGAAACGCCCCACCGTGAGGCGGGGCCGACTGGCCAGATAGGCAAGCCGACGACAGACATCGAGCCTGCCGCCGGCTTTTTCGGTGCGATACGGAACCGGAATATGTTCGGCGTCAAGATCCCGTTCTTCGTCGAGATCGAGATGTCCTTCGAGACCGACTGGAACAGGCGCCGATGAGGCCCGCTTCGGCGGGCCATTCTCATGTTGGCACGGAGGTGCGTGGACGATAGCCGCGCTTTCGTTTCTGCCGCAGCAGGTCGAGAAACAGTTCGACTGCTTCCTCTTCCCGCCCGAAATGGTGGACCATCATCTGACCCTTCGTGCCGATGCGGCCCCATTTCCGGAGCAGGCAGACATCCCCGAACAGGTTGGGCTCGATCGACATGGCGTAGTAGCGCGCCATGTTTCTGGCGGCGTCAGAGCGTTCGACATAAAGATGGTACGGTTGCGCGATCATGAGACAAGAATCGCCTATGCCGGGAATCGCGTCCAACGAGACTTATGAATCGGTCGGCAAGGATCGATTCATATCGCTGATGACCTGCGACCGGACACGATGGCCTTGCTCGAATTTGCCTGATGACGGTCCGTGCGGATGGCGACCATCGATAAGGAACTTAAACCAATTCCGCGGGATTTCCTTTCGAGGCTGGGCTTGGCACAATGAGCGTCTTCGACTGCCGCCGACATCAGATGATAGAGGTTTAATTTCAGGGAGCTTCGCTTTTTTTAGGCGTGCGCTGGCGCAGGTTTCTCACTTCGCCGGGATTTCACCTCCGAGAAGATCATAAATTTCGAAAATAGCATGAGGATGTCACATGAAAGGCTATCTTCCCTATGTCATCGGCGCATTGTTGGGCGCCATCGTCGCGGTCGCTGTGTCCATTCTCTTCGGCCTTGATGGGATGTTCCAGCTTGCGGTCTTGGCGCTGCTGCCGGTTCTGGGTGCTGCGCTGGTCGAGCGCTTTTACTATCGCGGGTCACGAGCGCGCTAACGTGACTATCAACAGATGGATATCGGGCCTCGGTCGTGCAAAGCCGACGGTTCTTGGGCGAGACGCCTGCGGCGCACGGCTCTATTCGCGATGCTCACGGTGCCCGAAAACGGTCTCCGCCCATCCAGGTGCGATCCTCTCGCAGCCCCTCACCCGCACCATCCATGTCTTGCGCCGTCCCAGCGCCGGGCAAGACCTTCATCGATGAGGCGGTCGCCGAGCGAGCGCCCTTCCCGTGTAACGGTCCGGAGTTTTCGGCCATACTTGTCCTCGTCCCGCAAGCCTACTGACAACGAGAACTTGCCGGCGTTCAGAAGCGCCAGCAGGCGCGCTTTCGCTGCCTCGCCCTTGATCCGTTCCGCCTCGCAGCGCGGTGGGCTGAGCTCCGGCGTGTCGATGTCAGCGATGCGGATTTTTTCTCCCCCAAACCAGAAAGTGTCGCCATCGACGACGCAGTTCATTCGCACGCTCTCGCCGCACAACGAAAACGTGGCCTGCGACGTATCCGTTGTCGGCGCCTTGGCCAAAGCTAAGATGCCAGAAAGATCGCCGGCGCCGGCAAACGCAAACCATCCGCCTGCTCCAATGATGATGGCTGAGATGACCGCCATCAGCGACTTGCGCGGGCCGTTCTGTCCAGTTCGGAATTTTCGCTGCGGCCGATATCGATCGCTCCCGCGGCCGGATTTGCGCCGCGGTCTCAACGGCACCACATTCGATTTCGCCACGTGCCTGTCCTCTGCTGTTCGCATCAATCTACGTCGAGCCCGGTTTCTTCTGTCTTTACGAACAAGCCGGCCTCAGATGGAGTTTAGGAGCGGGCGCAGTCGGTCCCGCCTCCCCGGTGTGGGCCACTATGTTGAGGCTCCTGCGGCTGCGCTTTTTCCCGCTCCTTGCACGACGAGAATTCCAGAAATCCCGCCCTTCGGCGGACGCCCACGCTGATTTCTCCGATACTCTTCATTGTTCTCGATCGGCCTTGCTCGCTGCGCTGCGCGCCGGCCGATCGGGCGAATTCTCTGCGGGGTTCGCTGCTTTCGAAAACGCTCTCGCGCCCACGCACCCCTTCATATCGTCACGCCGAAACCAGATCGCGCGTCCGCATCTGAGCGGCGCGTTTCCGGCGGTGAAGACGATCTGCTCGTCGGCCCGCATGCGCAGCACCTCGTGCGGCTGGATCAGCGGCCTGGCGGCGAGTTGCTTCGACCGCGTGCGCGACGATCCTTTCGATTGGACACTGCGGCTGACCTGATCGATCTCGACGGTCGTCATGCCGCAGCGGCGTGAGATGTAGTCGGCAGTCTCGGGATCGTTGATCGCGGCGAATGAAATCCAGCTTGCGCTCTCGAACCATTTGCTCGCCGCATCGCGGCCGCCATAGGTCTCGCGCATCTGGCCGATCGACTGGTAGATCATGGTCAGCGTGATTCCATACTTACGGCCGGCGTCGCGCGCGGTCTCCAGGATGCGCATGTAGCCGAGGCGCGCCACCTCATCGAGAAGGAACAGTGCCCTTCCCTGCATCTCTCCGTTGCGGTTGTAGATCGCGTTCAGAAACGCGCCGATGATGACGCGCGCCAGGCCCGCATGCGTCTCCAGCGTCTTGAGATCGATGTTGATGAAGACATCCGTCTTTCCGTCCGCCAGATCGCTCGTCGAAAAGGAAGTTCCCGAGACCAGCGCGGCGTAGTTCGGATAGGACAGCCAGTGCGTTTCCTTGACCGCGTTGGCATATACGCCCGAGAAGGTTTCCGGCGTCATGTTGACGAAGGCTGCGACATTCTCCTTGACGAAATCCGAATTCGAATCGTCGTAGATTTCATGCAGCCGCTGGCGCAGTTGGGGCTCTGGCTCGGACAGGTTCTTGCGTACTTGCCGGAGTGTCTGGTCGTTTTCCGTCGTGTGGCCTGAGAGGCAAACGTCGGCAATGAGAGCCGTCAGCAACTGCAAGGCCGAGGCGCGGAAGAAGTCGTCACGGACCCCACGCGCGCCACCGCTGTCGCTCATGATCCACGATGCGACGGAGGCGATATCCTCCTCTTTCGTTCCCCCGAACCGGCCGATCCAGTCGAGCGCGTTGAAGCCGATTTCCGAGTGTTTCGGATCGAGCACGAAGACGTCGCGGTTGGCGTCGCCACGGTGCTTCAACACCATTGGCGCAACCTCGTTCGAAGGATCGAGGACAACGAGCGCGCCACCCCACTTGAGCGCCGTCGGGATCGTGACCGATGTCGTCTTGAAGCCGCCGGATCCGGCGAACACGATGCCGTGCGACGAGCCGAACGAGCCGTCGAAGCAAAGCAGCGGCGACTTGCCGCCCGCTCCCCAGCTCGCGGCGCTGTCGGCGCGAAACGATGGTGCCGCGATGCTATCCCGGTCGACCCGGTAGCGCTCGCCGATGACGATGCCGCCGCTCTCGGCAAACAGCTTTTCGGCTTGCGATAGTTTCATCCAGTCGGCCTCGCCGTGCAGCGCCCGTTTCCCAACGATGCGCTTCGGTTCGGCCCTCGCGAATGTCGCGTTGCCGGCAATCGCCACACGCATGCCGAACAGCGCCGACATCAGCACGGCAGCAGCCCCGATCGCCGTCGCGGGATCGAGATAGTTGAAGACGGTTTTGCCGGCCGGGACTTGTTCGAGATACGCGGAGAGCCTCGATGCCTCGCGCAGGACCGCTAGGACGAGCGTCGCTGTCGCGCCCGTGACAACGCCCCATCCTGCCGTCCTGATCCGCGCGGAGCCTGCGCTCGCAAACAGAAAGATGATGCCGACGACGGACGCGGCGACATAGGGCAGAGCGATGCCGGCACGGCCGAGCATCTGCCGGGCGGCATCGCTCTTGCCGAAGTGGGATAGCCACAGTTCGGTCCCGGTCATGCCGATGGCCATCAGCATCATCAACGCGCATGGCGCTACGAACAGCAGGATCCTAGTCATCTCTCTCTCCGAACGCTTCAGCACCGAGTGCGGCGAGCCGTGAGCGCTCCTGTGCGTCTCCCTTCAGGCGCGCGGCGGCATCGATGAGGAGCCCGAGCAGCAGCGCGCGCTTCTCGTAGCGCAGCCCCGCCTTGATGATCAGGCCGCCGAGCTCGATCTTTTCGCGCGTGTCCTTCTTGCGGGCATCTGATGTCGTGGATCTTCGCATCCGCTCAAGCCTCGCCAGTCCTGCCCTCAGCCGTACCAGGCGGGTTCTGCGCGGCGGGCGCGCTGCCCTCGCCTGCGCCGCTTGCCCCCTTCCCTCCGGTCGAACGGACCTTGCCTCCGCGAAAGCGTTTCGCCAGATCCTCGAATGCTGCCTGCAGTTCACCCTCGTCGATCTCGATCTCACCGAGCCCGGCTTTAAGCGCGATCCGGCCGATGCGCTCGGCCTCCCGGGTCTCGGCGAGCTTCAATTGCTCCTGGAGCCTGGCGATTTCGTCGCGGATTTTCGAGGATGGTTTCTTCATGTCCGGATGTCTCCTTGGGTGCGAAAGCTTGTCTTTCGGACCCCATCTTCCGGATGTCGGTGCGGAACGCACTACTGTGAATCCTACAATCGCCAAGGGCGATGCTTTCGTGGATGATCCCGGCCGCTCGACAAGAGCGGCATCCGAAGGGCGCAATTATACGTCGCTGGCGCGACGTTCTTTTGAGAGCGCCTGGCGGAGCCGATCTCGCTGGCGAACATGTTGATTTTGCTCGGAATCGGGAGAGAATTCCGCCGTGGCCGTTCCTCATTTCTCCGTCAGCATCGTCGCCCGCGGCTCCGGCCGCAGCGCTGTGCTGTCGGCGGCCTATCGGCATTGCGCCAAGATGGAGTACGAGCGGGAGGCCCGCACGATCGACTACACCCGCAAGCAGGGCTTGCTGCACGAGGAGTTCGTCATCCCTGCCGATGCGCCGTCATGGCTGCGGACGATGATTGCCGACCGATCCGTCTCCGGCGCGTCGGAAGCGTTCTGGAACAGTGTCGAAATCTTCGAGAAACGCGTCGATGCCCAGCTTGCAAAGGATGTGACCGTTGCGCTGCCGATGGAGCTCTCAAGCGAGCAGAACATCGAACTGGTGCGGGATTTTATCGAGCGTCACATCACGTCGAAGGGCATGATCGCCGACTGGGTCTATCACGATGCACCCGGCAATCCGCATGTGCACCTGATGACGACGCTCCGGCCGCTGACCGAAGACGGGTTCGGCGCCAAGAAGGTTGCAGTGACCGGCCCTGGCGGCAAGCCAGTGCGCAACGATGCCGGCAAGATCGTCTACGAGCTCTGGGCCGGCAGCCTCGACGATTTCAATGCCTTTCGTGACGGCTGGTTCGCCTGTCAGAACCGGCACCTGGCGCGCGCCGGCCTCGATCTCCGCGTCGACGGCCATTCCTTCGAGAAGCAGGGGATCAATCTGACGCCAACCATCCACCTCGGTGTCGGCGCCAAGGCGATCGAGCGCAAGTCGGCGGAAGCCGAGCGGGCCCCTTCGCTGGAGCGGTTGGAGCTGCAGGAGGAGCGCCGGGCCGAAAACGCCCGCCGCATTCAGCGCCGTCCCGAGCTCGTGCTCGACCTGATCACGCGGGAGAAGAGCGTCTTCGACGAACGCGACGTTGCCAAGATCCTCCACCGCTACATAGACGACGCTGGCCTCTTCCAAAGTCTGATGGCAAGGATCCTGCAGAGCCCCGAAACGCTCCGGCTCGAACGCGAGCGGATCGAGTTTTCAGGCGGCCTACGCGTGCCGACGAAATACACGACGCGGGACCTCGTCCGGCTGGAAGCAGAGATGGCCAACCGGGCGATCTGGCTGGCTCAACGCTCTTCTCACGGCGTTGCGGACGCTGTGCGCGAAGCCACCTTCGCCCGCCACCTGCGCCTGGCGGACGAGCAGAAGACGGCGATCGCACATGTTACCGGCGGCGAGCGCATCGCTGCGGTGATCGGACGTGCAGGCGCCGGCAAGACGACGATGATGAAGGCGGCGCGCGAAGCCTGGGAAGCGGCCGGTTATCGCGTCGTCGGCGGGGCGCTTGCGGGCAAGGCCGCCGAGGGCCTGGAGAAGGAAGCCGGCATTCTCTCCCGCACGCTGTCATCATGGGAACTGCGCTGGAACCAAGGCCGCAATCAGCTGGACGACAAAACCGTATTCGTTCTCGACGAAGCGGGCATGGTGTCGTCGCGGCAGATGGCGCTGTTTGTCGAAGCGGCGACCAAGGCCGGCGCCAAACTCGTGCTTGTCGGAGATCCGGAACAGCTCCAGCCGATCGAAGCCGGCGCTGCCTTCCGCGCCATTGCCGACCGCATCGGCTATGGCGAACTCGAAAACATCTACCGCCAGCGTGAACAGTGGATGCGCGAGGCGTCGCTCGATCTGGCCCGCGGCAATATCGGCAGAGCCGTCGAAGCCTATCGCGCCCAGGGCCGCGTCAGCGGAGCCGATCTCAAGGCCGATGCCGTGCAGGCGCTGATTGCCGATTGGAACCGCGACTACGATCCGCAAAGGTCGAGCCTCATTCTTGCGCACTTGCGAAGAGACGTGCGCATGCTCAACGGCATGGCTCGCGCAAAGCTCGTCGAACGCGGTCTCGTCGCCGACGGTTTCGCCTTCCGGACCGAAGACGGGCACCGAAAATTCGCGGCCGGCGACCAGATCGTGTTCCTGAAGAACGAGGGCTCGCTCGGCGTCAAGAACGGTATGCTGGCGAAGGTCGTGGACGCGACGCCCGGGCGTATTGTCGCGGAAGTCGGAGACGGCGAACACCGCCGCCAGGTCACGGTCGAACAACGCTTCTACGCCAATCTCGATCACGGCTATGCCACCACGATCCATAAGAGCCAGGGTGCCACCGTCGATAGGGTGAAGGTGCTGGCTTCCCTCTCTCTCGACCGCCATCTCACTTACGTGGCCATGACCCGTCACCGAGAGGACTTCGGTCTCTACCACGGCCGCCGATCTTTCGCCAAGGCAGGCGGCCTGATCCCGATCCTGTCGCGCAGACAAGCCAAGGAAACGACGCTCGATTATGCGAGTGGCCGCTTCTACGCCCAAGCCCTTCGCTTCGCCGACGCCCGTGGCCTTCACCTCGTTAACGTCGCACGCACTGTCGTTCGCGACCGGATCGAATGGACCGTCCGGCAAAAGTCGAAGCTCGCCGCGCTTGGCGCTCGTCTGGCGGCAATCGCCCGCAGGCTTGGTCTGTCCGCCGGCGCGGCCAAGACCAGTCAATCGCACAGCATGCAGGAGGCAAAACCCATGGTATCGGGCATCACCACGTTCCCAAAATCGCTGGAACAGGTCGTCGAGGACCTGCTTGCAGCGGACGCCGGCTTGAAGAAGCAATGGGAGGAAGTCTCAGCGCGCTTCCATCTCGTCTACGCTCAGCCGGAAGACGCGTTCAAGGCTGTCAACGTCGATGCGATGCTGAGAAACGAAGCGGCGGCGAAATCGACGATCACCAAGATCGGTTCCGAGCCGGAGACCTTTGGTGCGCTGAAAGGCAAGACCGGGATCCTTGCCGGCCGCGCCGACAAGCAGGCCCATGAGAGGGCCGTCACCAATGCGCCGGCGCTTGCCCGAAACCTGGAACGCTATCTGCGGCAGCGCACGGAGGCGGAACACAAATATGACGCCGAGGAGCGCGCCGTCCGCATGAAGATCTCTCTCGACATCCCGGCGCTGTCGCCGGCGGCAAAGCAGACGCTCGAACGCGTCCGTGACGCCATCGATCGCAACGACCTTCCCGCAGGACTCGAAAACGCGCTCGCCGACAAAATGGTGAAAGCCGAACTCGAAGGTTTTGCGAGAGCCGTATCGGAACGTTTCGGGGAACGCACCTTCCTACCGCTCGCCGCCAAAGACATGACAGGTCAGACCTTCCAGTCGGTGACCTCGAGCATGTCTGCCGGGCAGAAGGCGGAAGTGCAATCGGCCTGGAGCACGATGCGAACGGTGCAGCAACTTTCCGCGCATGAGCGCACGACCGAGGCGTTGAAGCAGGCCGAGACGCTGCGGCAAACGAAGAGCCAGGGGCTCTCGCTCAAATGACGCGTCCGGGTCGAACACGCGAGCGAGCCATGGCGCAGCGAAAACAAGCTGCCGTCACTTCATCGGTTTCTGCTGCCGCCATCGCAGTGATCGGACTGGCCGGTCTATTAGGCAGCTATCGCATCAATCTTACGCCGAGCGAGCCACTTGGCCTCTGGCAGATTGTCCCGCTCGACCGTTCGCCTGGTGTGGACGACCTGGTGTTCATCTGCCCACCGGACACAGCCGCCATGCACGAAGCGAGGGCGCGCGGCTATCTCCGCTCCGGACTTTGCCCCGGTCATCTCGCGCCGCTCATCAAGTCGGTGGTCGCGGTCGCCGGCCAGCGCGTCGAGATCGCCAACGAGGTGACGGTCGATGGGCGCCTGGTTCGTGCTTCCACTGTCGCCGAAAAAGACGGAGAAGGTCGGCCGCTGACACGGTTTTCGGGCGGCGTGGTACCGGGCGGTGAGGTCTTCCTGCATTCGGCCTTCGCCGGCTCGTTCGACTCCCGTTATTTCGGGCCTGTGCCGACATCCGGCATTCTCGGTCTGGCGCGTGAGGTGCTGACCTATGCGCCATGACTGGGTTTGGCCAACGCTGCTTATCATCGCCTCGGTCGGCGTCGGATCGGTGGCATGGAGCGGCCACGTGCTGTTGTTGCCGGTGGCGCTCGGCTTTCCCGTCCTCTGGTCGCTGTCGAGAACGAAAAAGACGGCAACCTTGGTTTCCGCAGCATATTTCCTGTCGGCGTCGCGCGGCCTGCCGCAAGGCGTGGCCACCTTCTATGCTGCGGATATCTGGCCGGGCCTGCTGCTGTGGCTGGCTGCCTCGGCCAGCTTTGTCGCGGCGCATGCGCTCCTGTGGACGAAGGAGGTTGGCCTTCGTCCGGGCCGCTACGTCCTGGCGGCCGTACTGATGGTGGTTCCCCCTTTCGGCATTACCGGCTGGGCGCATCCCATCACGGCCGCAGGCGTGTTGTTTCCGGGATGGGGATGGTGGGGACTGGCCGTCACGACAGCCGGCTTGGCGGGCCTCGTTTCCCGCCTCTGCCCAACTGTCGCCATGGGCCTTATAGGCTTCTGGCTTTGGTCCGCCGCTTCGTGGACGGACCCGAAGCTACCGGAAGCCTGGCGGGGCGTCGATCTCGAATTGGGTGCGTCGGTCGGGCGGGACACCAGCATGGCCCGCCACCGTGATCTAATTGCAACGGTGCTTGAACGAGGGACCGACGGTGTTCGAACCGTCATCCTTCCTGAAAGTACGTTGGGCTTCTGGACGCCGACGGTCGAACGGCTTTGGATCCGCGCGCTATCAGGGCATGACACGACCGTTCTCGCGGGCGCGGCAGTCGTTAACGCGGCCGGATACGACAATGTGGTGGTTGCAATCTCCGCAGATAGCAGTCGGATCCTCTACCGGGAACGGATGCCGGTTCCGGGCTCGATGTGGCAGCCCTGGCAGCCGCTCTTCGGCGGCAACGCCGGAGCGCAAGCGCACATCTTTGCAAATCCTGTCGTCGCGCTCGGCTCCGGGCGGGTGGCGGTGCTGATCTGCTACGAGCAACTGCTCGTCTGGCCGGTCTTGCAATCGATGCTCGGCAGTCCGGACGTGATCGTTGCGGTCGGCAACGGCTGGTGGACCAAAGGCACGTCCATTGTCGCCATCCAGCGCGCCAGCACCGCCGCCTGGGCAAAGCTGTTTTCCAGGCCAGTCGTTTTTTCTTTCAACACCTGATGCCGAGGAGGTCCCATGCTCGACGCCGCCCTTATCAAAGACTGCGCCGACCCTTCACTGAAACCCGCGATCGTCGAGCAGTTCGTCGCGGCGGCGGGCTCTGCCGATCCCCTTGCGGTGACCGTGCGCTCGGGAGGGCGGTTGATCCTGGTGCCCAAGGCCAGATCACCCGACGAGGCGATGGACATCGTGCGCCAATATGCCGGCAACGCTGTCGTTCGTGTCGGTCTGACGCAGTTTCCAGCCGGTGTGGGCGTCAAGGACCTGGCCGATCTCAAAACGGATTTGGTCGATGCTTGCCAGAACCTGCGCAAGGGAACGGCGATGTTCGCCAAGGTCCTGCGCATTGTTGCCAAATGGTACGGCGATCCGAAGAGCGATGACGTCTTCCGCCAGATTTTCGAGGATGCGCTCTATGCGTGGAAAGCCGGCGAGTTCGAGGGCGTCGGTGTGTTTCAAGCGCAGGATCCAGGAGCCTCCATCGAATTGCCTCGGCAAAGCGAAGCGCGGTCCGTCGATGAACCGCCAGCCACCGCGACCACTCCCGAGATGCGGACGAAGGTGAATGAGGTTATTGGCCAAGCCGGAATTCGGATCGATCTTTCGAGGATCGGAGGCAAATAAGCACTCGAGTTTCTTACGTCGGAAACGGCGCGACGGATGGAACATCCCCGGCATGCATAATCATCCTCGTCGAAAAGTTGAAGGGCAATTCCAAAGTGCCAACGCCACAGGCGAAAAAGGGTACCGCGGAACGTTCGCCGGATGGCATGACCTTTTATGGCCGCATAGCAATTCCTCCAGAGCCTGTCGGACATTCGGGGTTGAGGACGCGCTGAGCATTGCGTCCTTGTTTGCCTTGTTTTCGGTTCCCAGCCCTGTACCCGTCATCTCAGTGGCTCAATTTTTGTCTCAGGCCGACGTTTCAGCAGTTCAGACGCCTCAACACCTAAGACCGTCGCCAGGCGATCGACAACGTCGATGCTTGCATTATAGACACTGCGCTCCAAAGAACTGATATAAGTTCGATCGATGCCTGCCTCAAACGCGAGCTCTTCTTGCGACAGGCCTTTGGCTTGACGCGCGGCTTTCAGATTCCGTGCAAACACCTCTCGAATCTCCATGCTGGAGAGAGCAGCGGCTTGCAGAGTATTTCTCCACGGAGTATTCTCTACAGCCGTATTCCGGATATGGAATGTTCATACGAATCAGGGTGATTAGGCGTTCACTGATGCCCTCTTCTTGCGAGCAATGAATTGTCGAGTTTGTAGCCACCCATCTTACTGAAGGATGGGATCTATTCTGCAAAGCGTATACGCTACCGGAAGGTCTCGATCCTTGCCGGGTCGCAAACGAGGTAAGAGGAGAAGCGGATGGACAACGAGGTCTCATTCGAGACAAGCGGCAAAAGAGAGTCTCGTTATAAAGCGATGCGAGAAGCCGATTTGAAAGCGTTAGCAATTTCTGCGATCCGCGAGCACCGCCGACTTCTAGCCGCGGATGAAGCTGTCTACGAAACGTGGACTCTTGCAACCGCCAACGCCTCGACTTCCAGGGACGTGCTCAAGAGCCTGCAAGATGAGTATCTCGATCGTCAAAAGAAGTCAGAAGCGCAGCAGGAAGAACTCTCGGAAATCGTCGATGCGCTTGGTTATGTTCCCGATGTGCCCTCCGAAAACAACGAATGATGGTTAAACCAAACCGCGGTCCTTCGCGATTGCCACGAGCTGAGGGATCGTCGCGGCATTCAGCTTTTTGCGTGCGCGATCGAAATGGTGTTGCACTGTTCGTTGGGTAATTCCCATTAAAATGGCAATCTCCCAAGCCTTTTTACCCTTTGCCGCCCACGTAAGACACATCGCTTCCTTTGGTGAAAGCAGCCGGCTGGGTGCGACGATCGTCGACGCAGCTATGATCTTCAGGCGATAGTGAATTGCCAACACCGCCTGAAGCGGGTTTAGTTGCTTTTGACATTTTGAAATATCAGCTTTATGCCCCGAGGACGCGAATGTCAGCATAATGATCGAGCCGAAACTGCCTTGAACGGGAACCGTCACCCCACTGCGAATGCCATGTTCTACCGCTTCATCCCGAAAACGATTGAACTCAGAGCTCCCACGAGACGGCCAGTCATCGATCGCCCAGGAAAACATCTCCATCCGGCGTTTGGCTTCCGTAACGACCGGATCCACCCGAGAATATTGGTTGCTTAGGTAAATTTTCTGCCATTTCTCGGGATAGGAACTGAGCGCGCGGGCGCTAAGGCCTTCCGTTTGCAGATATGCAAAGAATTGAAATCCGCACGAATGAACGAACCCTTTGAGCCCGCGTTTGATCATCCGTTCATCGTATGAGGCTTCAACCATGTCAATGAGAGCGCTTAAGGCTGGATCCACAGACCTGTCTCCTTTCTGTTGTACGTGAAGGCGCCCCCGCTCCTTCGGAAGTGATACAGATCTGCGCTCACCCGCGCAAACGTCTATTCACCTCTATTTCGCAATCAAACCTTCTGACCAAGAGATGAAGTTAAACAAAGATCTCTTCTGATGCTGTATCACTGACTGCTGTACGTAGAGGGGAAGACGATATCCTGATCGACCAAGACATTGAACTCGTATCCCGGCCGGATTTGGATTGTCGGCTGAACGTTCAAGTTTTTCGAGATCGTCTGCTCGGCAACGCGACCGAAGGTGTCCGCAAAATTCCGTCTGGCGGCATCGGAGGCCGTGTCCTGGGTGGCAAGCGTCGTGCTTTCGGGCATCGACATGTCGATGCCGGTTCCGAGTATCGCGACAAGTGCTGCCGAACTCCACGTGCGCCAGAGATGCCGATCGACCTTATCCTTGAACCCGCCATAACCTGCCCCATCGGTCCCAGCCATGCCGCCGATTTGCAGCGTCGAGCCATTCGGGAAGATCAGATCGGTCCAGACGACGAGCACGCGGTCCTGGCCAAAGGAAACCTTGGAATCGTAACGGCCGAACAACTTGGCTCCCTGCGGGATCAGGAGCCGGTAGCCGGTGGCGCTATCATAGACATTCTGGCTGATCTGCCCGATGATCCGGCCCGGAAGGTCTGAGTTGAGACCTGTGATCAACGTGGCTGGAATGACCGAGCCGCGCTTCAGCTCATACGGCGACATCTGCGGCACGACCTTATTCGGCAAATAGCCAAGATCCTTGATGTCCTGATTGAAGAAATCCTCCTTCGAACTTTGGGCATTCGGGTCGACGTTCTGGGCCGTCAGCCCGGATTTCGATGCGGCGGTGTAGAGATCAGAAGCATTGTTGGCTGTCGTCGTCGCAGTCTGACGACCGGCGTCTGTGGAACTTTTAGCGGCCTTCTCGACATCAGAAATATCCACCTTCAAAGGCGAGTCCAAAGCGGTTGCCCGCGCCTGCAGGTGAGCCATCCGCTGGCGCTGAGCTTCACGGATATATTGTTCATCCTGCTCCCGCTTTAGGCGGGCTCGCCATTCCTCCTCTGATTCGAGCTGCGGGCCTCTTTCTTGCCGTTCCGTAGGCCGGCGGTCTATAACAGGTGCTCCCTTCTCCACCTTCTGCTCGACGGTGGGTGTTGGCTGGAGCACTTCGCGCTCACCTGGCTCGCCGATGATGCCGTCACTGATGCCGCGCTTGAGCTGGTCACCGAAGTTCGTCGCCGGTGTATTCAAGTTGCTGTCGATATCGTAGCTCCAGTTGAAGGGAAGTCCTCGCCACGATAGGCCGATCACGACCACGCCGAAGAATAGCGCGATGAGGACGGTTGCGGTAATAATTGGCAGCCGATTGAGGCGGCGCATTCCTTTCGGATCGTCGGCTTGCTTTGAAGGGCCGAGCTGGAGCGATTGGATCATACCTTTCCCCTCAATTACGCTGCATGATGGAGAGCGGACTTGCCGGCGTCGCACCGGCGGCCGTTGCTTTGTATGCGCGGCCAAGGGTAATGGACGGTGTTGACAGCCGCGCGAGCACCTGATCTTGAGTGCCATCGATCGCGTAAGTGAGCTCGACCGGTTTCACGTCCTTTCCAACTTTGCCGTCGGTTAGAACGGTGTAGCCAGAGCCCTTGAGGGCCGCCTCGAGTGCCGCCGCAAACTCCGATGTGTCCCTTTCCATCTTGATTGTCGTCGACCTCACGGGACTGATCTGCTCGGCGAGCCGGCTTGCCATGTCGGCGGCGATGGCACTTGCGGCGGGCCCGGAGACCGGCGCGGCGTTTGACCTGGCGTCAGACCCATCCCCAGCAGTTTGGCATGCGGTGAGAAAGCCGCTGATGATGATGACGAGAAGCTTGTGCATAGCTTAGCCTCCTCGCCGAATGGTAATCTTCTGCTGGCGCCAGCCGACGCCGGAGACGAGGATCGCCTCGTCGACGGCATAATCGACGATCATCAAGTCGTTCTTCATTCGGTAATTGACGATGCGGCTCTGGCCGCCGTGGATCACGACCAGCACCGGTGCATCCTGACCTGAGATCGACTTCGAAAACTGGATGTAGGTTTTCACGCCATCCGAATAGACCCGCGTCGGCTTCCAAGGTGCCGAGCCACTCACGGAATATGAGAAGTTCAGTTTGTCGGGTGCCGCCCCGGGAATGCCGCCGGTCTCGAGCCGGGAATTGATGTCGGCGAGCTTGGTCGAGACGTCCTCCGGATATTCGAAGCCGACGCGTGCCATGTACTGGCTCGGATGTGACTTGAGCTGGATGTAATAGGTGCGTCGCGACGTCGTGACCACCATCGAGGTGACAAGACCTACTTCCGACGGCTTGACGATCAGATGGATCGCTTGGCCGCCGATTGCACCGGAGGTGGCAGGCTCCACCTTCCAGCGAACAGTATCTCCAACGAGAACATCGCGGACGATCTCGCCGCTCTGGAGTTCGATATCGCAGACCTGCAAGGGCGAGCAGACAACGGACGGCTGGGTTTCGCCGAAGAGAAAGGTGACCTTGCCATCGGAGCCTGCCGTCACCAGTCCGGGCGCGACGCGCCATTTCCTGGAAATGGTCGTGCCATTCACCTCATTTGCCGTCATGGTCTGCGCCTCAGCGCCGCCCACAAAGACGAGTCCCGCCAAGCAGCCGGTGGCTGCAATTAGTGCTGTTCTGTGCATGTCAAATCCCCTGCCCTCAAAGCTGTGCCGTCCAGTCAAAATCCCTAACGTAGAGGCCGATCGGATTGAGGCGGATGGTCGCCTCGTCCTGCGGCGCGGTAAGCGCAACCGTCGCGATTCCGCGGAACCGGCGCGTCCCGGTTTCCTTGCCCTTCCGGTCCCGTTCGTATTCGGTCCAGTCGATCTGATAAGTCTGATTGGAGAGCGCCACTATGTTGTTGACCTCGATGGCGATCGTCGACGACTTCGCCTTTTCGAACGGCGAATTGCTGCGGAACCAGTCATTGATCTTCTGGGTCGAGGGATCGGAAGCTCGCAGAAGCGCATAGGTTCGATCGATATATTGCTTTTGCACTACGGCATCCGGTGTGACGCTGCGGAAGCTCGTTACGAAGTTGCCAAGCGTGGCGCGCACCACCCGCACATCCGCGTATTCGATCTGCTCGGGGAACCCTGAGGTGACCGAGGTGCCGAGCTTGTCGACCTGGACGATATAAGGCACCAGCTTCACCTGCGTGCTTAGGTATATCGCGTACCCGAAGCCGATCACGGCCATGGTCAGACCCAGTATGCCGACGATGCGCCATGCGGCCGCGGCCTGCACATAGGAGCCGTATCGCTCATTCCATTCCTGGCGCGCGGCAAGATACGGGTTTTCGGGAGCGCGTTTCGCTGCCATCGATCGATCACTTTCTGATTGCTATTAGTCTTTAAGTTCGGGAAGTGGCTTTGGTCCGCTGTGCCCACTGCGCGCCTGATCCAGCTTGGCGTTAGCAAGGCCTAGGATAGACCCGGCGTAGGCACCGGGAGAGCCGATGGCCTTCTCCTTGGTAGCCGAGCCCGCCGCTTTTCCTGCCGAGCCGATCCCTGCGCCGAAACCCCGCAGCATTGCGCCTGCGACGGATGACCCCGCGGCGCGCGCGGTTTGAGCCGCCGCAAATCCCGCCCCGGCAGCGCCCGCCGCGAGGAACCCTGCTCCTGTCGCAAACGATGCGGCCTGACCACCGTGCCTTATTGCCTCCATTCCGCCCGAGACGGACGCGCCCTGAACAACACCCTGCATGATGTTCGGGACGTAGATGGCGATAATGAAGACCACGACAGCGATACCAGCGATCGCAAGCGCAGTCTGGAACTGGTCGCCAATGTCGGGCTGGTCTGCCAACCCGATCAGCACCTCTGATCCGATACGCGAGATCATGACGAGCGCCATGAGTTTCATTCCGACCGAGAAGGCGTAGACCAAATATCGGACCGCGAAATCCTTTGTATAGGACGAGCCGCCAAGCCCCAGCATGATCATACCGGCAAGAAGGCCGATATACATCTCAACCATGACCGACACGAAAATCGCGGCGACAAGCGAGAATGAGATGACGACGACGACCATTGCAAAAGCAGCCGAGATCGCCAACGCGTTGTCCTCAAAAAGACCGAACTGTATCTTTTCCGACATCTTCGTTGCGACGGCGAGTCCAGCATTGAAGACGTCTGCTGGGGAGGCCGTGCCGCCTCCAGCCCCAATCTCAAACAAACTATCCACCACTGCCTTCGCAAAGGCCGGCCCCTGTCCCAAAACGAAGGCAAAAAAGCCGACGAATATGATCCGCCGGACAAGCTCGGCAAACCAGCTGTCTAGCGAAGCTGCCTGCAATGCGAGCCAGACGGCGGCGATGCCAATCTCGATTGTCGCGAGGATCCAGAACAAGGATTTCGCCGCATCCATGACAGTAGTTTCCCACCCCTTTGCGGCCGTGGTGATCTGGCTCTGTAATGAGGTCAGCACTGAACCTTCTTGGGCGACTGCCGGCTGTGCTGCCAGCATGCAGAAGGTGGCAATCACCATCGCGGTGCGGAGCCGCCGAAGACATATTGTTGTCATGTGCTTACCACTCGACTTTCATCTTTTCGCCGCCGGAGGTGGAAGGGGCAGTCCCGCTGAAGAATTTCTCACGCCGCGCCTGCGCAAGGTCCTTGTCGGTCTGTTCGGTCTGGAGCCAGGTGCCCATCATCGTCATTTGCTGCGAGACGAGGCCGCGAAGCTTCTGAATCTGGGCGACCTGTTGCGCGGCGATCTCATGCCCGACCTGCAGGGCTTTCATCTGCCCGTCGGCGGTCTCGGACATGGACCGCAGCGAGGACATCGTGCCTTCCTCGCTATCGAATTGCTCGGCCGTCAGACTCGCCGCCTTCAGCGTGCTGGCGATCGTGTCCCGGTTCGTATCGGACCAGGACTGATAGGTGGTAGAAAACGACGAATTGTCTGGCAGGTTGGTTTTAAGGCTTGAGTAGCTCTGAAAACGTTGTTGCAACACATCATCCGCATTGCCCATGGAAAACGAGATGCTCTGGCCCTGGTCGACGATGCTGCGCAGCTGGTTGAGATCGCTTTCGACCTGCCCCCACATATGCGACGGAAGCGTCGCCGTGTTCTGGAGGAGGTTTTGGTAGATATTCAGCTGCGTTTCGATCTGTTGTGCGAGCTGGCTGATCTGGGTGAGCTGGTTCTGGATCTGCTCGCCGGACTTCCCGACCAAAGCGACCAGCTCGCCATTATTGAGGACCTGCGTCCACTCGGTGGCGGCACCCGTGGCAGTTCCAGCATTTGCGGGCACGACAGTGCCGGCCATCAATGCGACAGCCGCCAGGCCAGTGAGCAATTTATTCGAGGTTGAGCAGCGCTGCGGCATCCTGAACTCCTCTCGTTCGTAGCCAGTGGATCGGCCAGTCGCGGCCGTGTTTGGAACTGAGCGTGCGGATGCGCTTCAGGTCTTCCTTGCCGGATGCGCCAACGAAACTGAGCGCCACGGGGCCGAGCGACATGTCGAAGAGCCGCCTGCCTTCGGACGTTGCGACGTAATATTCTCGCTTAGGAATCGCATTCGAAACGATCTCGATCTGTCTCTCGTTGAAGCCAATCCGCTCATAGAACTCGCGGGTCCCAGGCTCACTTGCGGCGCCGTTCGGCAGGCAAATTTTCGTGGGGCAGGATTCCTTCAACACGTCGATGATGCCGGAACGCTCAGCATCGGAAATGGATTGCGTGGCCAATACCACCGCGCAGTTCGCCTTGCGCAGCACCTTCAGCCACTCTCGGATCTTGCTCCTGAAGACCGGATGGCCGAGCATCAGCCAGGCTTCGTCTAGGACGATGAGGCTCGGTGAGCCATCGAGGCGCTTTTCGATGCGGCGGAACAGATAGGTGAGAACAGGTACGAGGTTCCGCTCGCCCATGTTCATCAACTCTTCGATCTCAAAGGTCTGGAATGAGCCAAGCAACAGTCCGTCTTTCTCAGCATCGAGAAGCTGGCCCATGGGACCATCGACGGTGTAGTGATGGAGCGCGTCCTTGATCTCGCGCATCTGTACGCCGCTTACAAAGTCCGAGAGAGATCGGCCCGCTGCACTGGCCATCAAGCCAATCTGGCGAGAGACCGCATTGCGGTGGTCCGGGGTGATGGTCACGCCCTGCAGCGCGATCAACATCTCGATCCATTCCGCGGCCCATGCGCGATCACTGTCGCTGGAGAGGTCCGACAGCGGGCAGAAGGCCAGCGCCTTCGCCTCTTCTTGAGCGTCGCCACCGATCTCATAGTGATCACCTCCGGTGGCAAGGGTCAGCGGAAGGAGAGAGTTCCCCTTGTCAAAGGCGAAGATCTGGGCGCGTTCATAGCGCCGGAACTGCGCGGCGATTAGTGCAAGCAGCGTCGACTTGCCCGAACCGGTCGGCCCAAAAATGAGTGTGTGACCGACGTCGTCGACATGTAGGTTCAGCCGGAACGGCGTCGACCCGCTCGCCACCTGCATCAGTGGCGGTGAATTCGGCGGGTAGAACGGGCACGGCGCGACAGGGGAGCCCGACCAGACAGAGTTGAGCGGAATGAGATCGGCAAGGTTGCTGGTATTGATCAGCGGTTCGCGGATGTTGCAATACCAATTGCCCGGTAGGCTGCCGAGGTAGGCATCGGTGGCGTTGAGCGTTTCGATGCGCGCCCCGAAGCCCTCCGCCTGAATAAGTCTGCGGATGGACTCTGCCTTTTCCTGCAGTCCTTCACGATCGTGATCGAAGAGAACGATGACGGGCGTGTAATAGCCGTATGCGACCAACTGCGACGAAGCCTGGGCGATAGCCTCTTCTGTCTCGGCGACCATGTTCATGGCGTCCTGATCAAGCGAACGGCTCTGCGTCTGAAAAAGCTGGTCGAAGAATGGGCGCACCTTCTGCTGCCATTTCTTGCGGGTCCGCTCCAGTTTTTGTCTGGCCTCCTGCGCGTCGAGAAAAATGAAGCGCGACGACCAGCGGTAGGTTAGCGGCATGAGATCGAGGCTGTTGAGGATCCCCGGCCAGCTCTCGGCCGGCAGGCCGTCGATCGCGACGACACCGAGGAAGCGGCTTTCAACCTTTGAGGTCAGCCCATGTTCAAGCTCGGCGGTCGCGATCCAGTCGAGAAACATGGGCACATCCGGCAGCCGGATCGGATGGTTGTCACCAGTGATGCAGAAGCGAACGAATTGGAGCAGTTCGTCGTAGCGGGCAACCCGCGCCCCTCCCCTCTCGAGAGCCTCCCGCGTTTCCATGCGACGGATCGAAAGCGTATTGGCGAAATACTGCTCGATCTCGCGGACCGCGTTCTTGAAAATGAACAGCACCGTGTCGGCATAGGTCTTCTTGCGGCTCACCTCGTCCGAGTAGATGTATTTGCTGAGCGCCGTTTTTTTGGATTCGAGCGGCCGATAGGTCAGGATCAGCGCGTGTTTACTCTCGAAATGCCCCTGTTCGCGGGCGAAATGCGCCCGCCGCTCGGCGTCGATCGCGCGAGTTACAGGATCGGGAAAGTGACAACGATTATCCGACGGATAGTCGAATGTCGGGATGCGAACTGCCTCGACCTGGATCATCCAGCCGCTCCCGAGCCGCGAGAGGATTGTATTGATATGGCGCGACAGTTCGTTGCGATCGAGGGCCGTGGCGCTCTCTGAATCTGGTCCCGCAAAATACCAGGCGGCCATCAGGCTTCCGTCTTTCAACAGGAGAACACCATTGTCGACGAGGCCGGCATAGGGGACGAGATCAGCAAAGGATGGGTCGGGGGCCCGGAAGCGTTTGAGAGCGACCATGCGTTCCTCTCAATACCGGCGCCACGGCGAGGAGGTCGCCTTGTAGTAATGCTTGTACGAGATATGGCGGACATAGACCTGTCGCATGAGCGGATCGGCCTTTGCCATCATTCTCAAGAGCCCGACGATGACAATCCAGACGCCAACGCCGAAGAGCGCCGAATAGATCGTAAGAACGACGAAGATGAGGATGACTGCGGCCAAGCCGGTGATCAGCACCAGTTCCCGGTCCGCGCCCACCAGAAGGTTCGGGCGCGACAGCGCGCGGTGGATGCGGTTCCGCTGCAGACCGGACGCGGACTCAGCCATTTGTCACTCCTGCGCCTTGGAAGCCGTCCGAGGCGACCAGCTCCCTCGTCAGGCCAATTGAAGCTCCAGTCGCGCCGAACAGGCCCACAATGGTCGTGGCACCGAGCAGAATGCCGGCGACGAGAACCACGTATACAAGTCGCCGCGCGAAGTCGTTCAACTCCCCACCAAATATGAGCATGCCGCCGGCTATGGCGACAGCCGCAAGTGCGATGTATCCTGCGACAGGTCCGGTGATCGACTCTTGAATCTGCTGCAGTGGTCCTTCCCAGGGCAGTCCGCCACCGCCCGAACTGGCGAGTGCCGGATCAAGCGAAGCGAGAACTGTCGTTAGGACAGAGAATGTGACCTTGGCGAGCGAAGGCTTACGCGACATGACGGGCCTCCTCTTCCTCATCGAGTTGGTCTGAACCGATCTGGTATTGGCCCTCCGCGAACCGTTCGATGTGGATGACGTCTCGAACCCGTCGCCCGCGCGGTGTCCGTTCAATGGAGATGATGAGGTCGACTGCCTCACCGATAACCTCGTGCATCGGCTGCTGGCTTGCTTCTGCGGTCAATTGTTCAAAGCGGCGGAGGGCCGACATGGCGGTGTTCGAGTGAATTGTCGCAACGCCTCCGGGATGACCGGTGTTCCACGCCTTCAGCAGAGTCAACGCGGCACCGTCGCGGACTTCGCCGACGACAATCCTGTCGGGGCGCAGTCGCATCGTGCTCTTCAGCAATCGTGACATATCAACGGTATCGCTGGTATGCAGAAGAACGGCGTTCTCGGCCGAACAATGAATTTCGGCGGTATCTTCGAGGATCACCAAACGGTCTTCGGGGGCGAATTTGACGATCTCATCGATCAACGCGTTCGCAAGCGTCGTTTTGCCAGAACCGGCGCCCCCGGATACGATGATGTTTCGCCTTTTGGAAATCGCCTTTCGGATCATTAAGGCGTGGCATCCCGTCAGCGCGCCTGACCGCACATATTCTTCCAGCGGAATTAGGCGTGGGGCACGGCGGCGGATCGTAAAGGCTGGCTTGGCGACCGCTGGTGGTAAAAGGCCTTCGAAGCGGTGCCCACCTATCGGGAGCTCGCCGGAGATGATCGGTTGCTTCGTGTCTACCTGGGACTGAAGGAAATGCGCCACAATTCCGATCACCGTTTCCGCGGCGACGGGGGACATTTCGCCGGCCGCCGCAACGCCGTGAGCGAGGCGCTCAATAAAGAGCTTTCCGTCCGGATTGAGCATTATTTCGATCACATCCACGTCTTCCAATGCGGCGCACAGCTTATGGCCGAGCGCGTCTTGAAGTTTGCAGACAAGCCGGTGGTGAGAGCGGAGCTGGTTCATGGATTTCTCCTTTTCCGCTGCCCATCTGGGGAGATGAATTCAGAACGGTAACTGGATGGACGAAGCCTCAGGAATGTCTCGGCGTTCACCGGTAAGGTGCCCGCGACGGCAATTGTCTTGCCAATGTTCTTTGGTTCGCCCAATCGCGATAGGTGCCACCCAACGCGTGCAAGGATCCGCTCGAATCGAAGATCGGTCACCGTGACGAGCTCCGTGTACCCATTTGCGATGCACCATTCGATGATGCCTGCGAACATGGTCAAAGTGGCCTCGTGGACGAGGCCTCCTCCGCGAAGATCGACCAAGGTTGTGTCCACGCAAAAACGGGAGCTTTCGATCATACTTGGATGGGCGTTTAGGTGTCCATGCGTTAGCAGTGACGAAAAGACATGGGTCACCATCGTCGGACCCATGGCCGGCAGGAGTCTAGCGCATCCTGCCACACGAGCGCTGTCCGATACGGCGAGTATGTAAGTCGGCTGGAGAGCGTCGAAGACGTCCGCTTCCCGGCCGTCAAGAACACCGACCTCCCAACCCAACCGATTTGAAAACACTTGAGCTCGAAGTCGATGATGTGCTTCGAGAAGGTGCTGTGCAGGAAGCCCATGTCTGGTCGATATCGCAACAACCTTCATACTGATCTCCGTCGCTTAAATTTATCGACAAAGATCAGCACGGATTAGAATGGCTGGGCAGTTGTAGAATCCTACAAGGTATTTTGGTGAGTCGCGCGCGGTTTTGGGCGACAACGCGCTGATCTGATCTCGCGTGTTATTCCCTTAGTTGTAGGAATCACCAGTGAACAAATATGCAACGAACGTTGTGACTCGGAGCGGTAACAGATTGGATTTGCAAGGGAAATACAGATGGCGGCGTTAACCATAGGTCAAGGGGCGTCCCGGCTATTAACAGTTTATTAGCCGCATTTTCCTTGCCGGCCCGCGAGAATCGGACATAATAACGGTTCAGTGGCAATATCGGGCCGAAAACCGTTATCTGAAAGATTTCTGACAATGAACGCTAATTCGATGGCTTCGCTTAAGATGCCGATGCACTTTGAAGATCAAATCCTAGAACAGGGTGATTTGATCTCGAAAAAGCTGCACCTACTTAGCGTACAACGATTCCCGCCCAACGCGAAAAAGACATTGCGAAGCTTCTCGCTGGCGGAGGTCGCGACCTATGTCGGCGTATCGCAGAGCACATTGAAAAAGCTGCATCTGGACGGAAAGGGCCCCTCCCCTCAAACATCGTCCTCCGGTCGTCGCTCCTACACCGCCGAACAGATGTTGGAACTGCGTCAATATCTGGATACGCACGGTCGATCCGACAACCGCATGTATGTTCCCCACCGGCGCGGCGGTGAAAAGCTGCAGGTGCTTGCTGTAGTCAACTTCAAAGGGGGCTCGGGGAAAACCACGACCGCCGCGCATTTAGCGCAGTACCTGGCATTGACGGGGCATCGCGTCCTTGCCGTAGACCTCGACCCTCAAGCATCCCTTTCGTCTCTGCACGGCTTCCAACCGGAGCTCGATCAGATCGCGTCCATCTATGATGCCATTCGCTATGATGGTGCGAGAAAGCCGATCTCGGAGATCATCCAGACCACTAATTTTCCTGGATTGGACATTGTCCCTGCAAACCTCGATTTGCAGGAGTATGAATATGACACGCCGCTTGCGATGTCTGATAAGTCTTCTAATGAAGGCAAAACGTTTTTCACCCGCATATCGCGGGCTTTGGCTGAGGTCGACGATCGTTATGATGTCGTCGTCGTCGACTGTCCACCGCAGCTCGGATATTTGACGCTGACCGCACTGACCGCAGCTACAAGTGTTCTGATAACAATCCATCCGCAGATGCTCGACGTGATGTCGATGGGTCAGTTCCTTCTGATGCTTGGTGGAATCCTAAAGCCGATCCGTGCCGCTGGTGCGGAAGTGAACCTCTCCTGGTACAGATACTTGATTACGCGCTACGAGCCGACCGATGTTCCGCAAGCCCAGATGGTCGGCTTTATGTCCACGATGTTCAACGAGTTCATACTAAAGAACCAGATGGTGAAGTCGACGGCGGTTTCAGATGCCGGAATTACCAAGCAAACTCTGTACGAAGTCGATCGGGCATCCATGAATAGAGGCACGTATGACCGTGCGATGGAATCGTTGGATGCAGTGAATGCTGAAATTGCCGGCCTCGTTCACGAGTCATGGGGACGTCGATTTGTCAGCTGACAAAAACGAACGTTTTATGCGGAAAAACAAGCAGCTAACGGCTGCTCGGAGCAAATGAGATGGCACGGAAAAATCTGCTCGAGGGACTTGCTGACCTGCATGAAGATAGCGGCACGGCACCTGCATATCCAATGCGAGGCGCAGGCAAATCTCTCGTGCGTTCGCTGGACGAGCTGGCAAAGCAGGCTGACAAATATCTCGAAGGCGAGGCAATTATCGAACTTGATCCGGCACAAATTGAAGGCTCCTTCGTAAAGGATCGGATATCAGACGACGACGGCGAGTATCAAGATCTGCTAGAGGCAATTAGGGTACGTGGGCAGGATACGCCTATTCTCGTGCGGCCCCATACAAAGGTCGATGGTCTTTATCAGGTTGTCTTCGGCCACAGACGGGTAAGGGCAGCAAGGGACCTCGGCAGAAAAGTCCGGGCTATTGTCAAGGCAATCGACGACCGTTCCCATGTCATTGCTCAAGGGCAGGAAAATTCCGCGCGCGCGAATCTCTCTTTTATCGAAAGGGCGTTATTTGCCAAGCGCCTGGATGATCTTGGTTACGGCCGAGAGGTGATTTCCTTGGCATTGTCCGCGAATGCGGCTTCGGTCTCGAAGATGATGACGGTGGCAGAGCGCATCTCGGCTAACGTCATAGAAAAAATCGGGTCGGCTCCCGGTGTGGGCCGAGAGCGCTGGATAGAGCTTTCACTTCTAGTCGGAAAATTCGCCAATAGCGGCAAAGTGTCAGAAGTTTTGAGCACGGACGGCTTCGACGCATTGCCGTCCGATGAACGCTTTTCATCTCTGTACAAGGCGCTCAACAGAACAGCGCGGCCCGTGAGGAAGGCGGAGGTTTCGACTCAAAAGGCGAAGTGGCAGCCCCGGGACAAGGCAGTGCAGGCCGAAATCAAGAATACGGGCAAAGCTTTCTCGCTCTCGATGAAGGCGAAGAATGCTGGCCGTTTCGGAGAATATCTTTCCCGCAATTTGGATGCGCTCTACGAGCAATTCCTGAAGGAGGGAAGCAAAGGAGACTGAAGCCGCAAAAGAAAAAGGCCCCCAAACGACCAAGTCGTGGAAGCCCTTCTCGTATTCCCTAAGCAAGATTGAGAATCGCATTTCCACGAATCCCTGTCAAGAGTCGTAACCGTCGATTTGGCGGGCGGATCTCTTTTGCCTCAATTAAGGTGAGAGAAAAAATGCAGATTGGAAGTGTGACGACGCCCTTCGGGCGGCGGCCGATATCGCTTGCCCAGGTAAGAGGGCAAATGAAAACGGCTGAGATGCGGCCAGGTAAGACGGCCGACAAATGGAAGATCTTTCGCGATGCCTCGGAGGCGAGGGCAGTGCTCGGCATTCAGGACCGCGCCCTTGCCGTTCTTGATGCGCTCTTGACCTTCTATCCCGACAATGAGCTTTCGGAAGAGCGCGGCCTGGTGGTGTTCCCATCAAATGAACAGCTTTCCGTTCGAGCGCATGGTATTGCTGGCACGACATTGCGCCGCCACCTTGCTGCACTCGTCGATGCTGGACTGATCCAGCGCAAAGACAGTGCTAATGGCAAACGATACGCCCGAAAGGACAATGGCGGCCAGATCGAAGATGCGTTCGGCTTCAGCCTCGCGCCGCTGCTTGCTCGCGCCGAAGAGCTTGCGCAGCTCGCACAGCAGATAGCAGCCGAGCGCCGGCACTTCCGCAGCGCCAAGGAAGCACTGACGATCTGCCGTCGTGACGTTCGTAAGCTGCTGACGGCTGCGATAGAAGAGGGCGCTTCTGGCGATTGGGAAAAGCTGGAGGGCTACTACGTGCAGCTGCTCGCAGGCATCCCCCGCTCCCCAACCCTCAAAGATATTGAATCCGTCCTCGACGAAATGCGAATGTTGCGTGAAGAGATCATCAACCAACTGGAATTTCAGGAAGATTCTCAAAAAACAGATACCAATGATGTCCAAATTGGACGTCACATACAGAATTCAAAACCCGAATCCAGCAATGAATTTGAACCTCGCTCTGAAACAGAGCAGGGGGCGAAATCGAACCCAGACATTGGGCGAATGCGAGAGCCGATAAAGGCTTTTCCACTGGGAATGGTCTTGCAGGCCTGCCCTGAGATTTCGAATTACGGGCCGGGCGGGGCGGTCGGGAGTTGGCGCGATCTCATGTCAGCCGCGGTGGTCGTGCGATCGATGCTGGCCGTCAGTCCGAGTGCCTACCAGAATGCCTGTGAGGCACTCGGTGCCGAGAATGCTGCGGCCGTGATGGCCTGCATCCTCGAAAGGGCAGGGCACATCAACAATGCGGGCGGTTATTTGCGTGACCTCACCCGCAAGGCAGAACGCGGAGAGTTTTCACTTGGGCCGATGTTGATGGCGCTGATGCGAACGAATGGTTCGCCAGGCCGGAGAGCATCATGAGCTGCAAAAAGCTGATGCTGTTTGGAGACCGCAGCAAGGTGAGATCCTGGCTTGTGGTCTCCCGAGTATCGCCGATAAGCTATCAATCTAAAGTGGGGTCGCTGAAAACAGCATATTCGAAGGGCCGTAACCTCGGATGCAAAGAGCTGTGTAGCCTTCTGAACGAAATCATCCGGACATCCGCGCCGGCGGAACAACGGCGCTGGAGACGCTGCTTTCGGCCGCGGGGTTCGCGGAGTGGTTTATTGATCGCAAGTTACGATCGGCTGCTTGTCGGCTGTCAGTTGTTAAGCCTGTACGGCGATCCACCGTTTTGTCGACATCCCTACATTTGCACGCGCGAACCCAAAGATATCCAGCGTCGACAGCTCTTTTTACCGCAACTCGGACAACAGCCGAAGAACTCGTGTTCGAAATTCATCAATGCGACCGTACGTGCCGATAACATCATGAGTCTTGCTATTGCACCAAGATGGGGTTTGAGGGCTATGCTAGTCTCATAGACGTTCCGCTTCTGGATGTGACACCCTTCGACCGGGCCAAGAAGTTGGGCGCTGCGCCTTTGGCACAGGCCGAGATCTCGCAATTTAAGAGCAGGTGGCCCCGAGGCGCTTTTGAGCCCGTTGCCGCCGCTCCGGTCAATTGGCCTCAGAGCGGTCTGACGTTTTCCGCCTTTAACTTGCCGGTCTTCCGATCCTGACCGAGATCGTAGGAAACGGACTGTCCCTCTCTGAGATAATCGCCATATTGCAGGGCGGTGACATGCACGAAAACGTCGCCTCCTCCGCTTTCCGGCGTGATGAAACCAAAGCCTTTATCGGCGTTGAAGAACTTAACCTTGCCAGTTGGCATAACAATCCTCGTGTCTTCGCAGTTTAGGCAGCAAACTAACGACCAGCCACAGCAAGAATCAAGCCAGTCTGCTTCCGCCGAGTGATGTCGCGCTCTTTGGATAGAGTGGACGAAAGGCCGTGCCCCAGCCGTTGTTTCTATCACTCTGGCTCCGGCAGGTTTAAGGTGTAACGCGTATGTCGGCGTTCACCGCTGCGGTTCATTGCCCCCTTCTCCACCATATCATGAAGGTCTCGAGTCGCCGTTGCCCGGGAAGCCCCTGTGATCGAGATGTAATTTTCCGCGCTCAGGCCACCTTTGAAGCCTTCAATCCCTTCGCGGAACATGCGGGAGATCGCCTTGGCGATTGTTGAACTGGTCGCGGAACCGTTCATAGAACTTTGCCTTGCGGATATAAAACGCAACGCGCGTGAGAGTCGTCTGCTGCGCATCGAGAATGGTTTGCAAGAAGTAGAGTAGATGAGCCTTTCGATTATATCGAGCTTACGCTGATTTGTTTCGAGCTCTCCGTAATAAGCCTTGCGGCTCCTTTTGATCGTATATGCAAGCGAGATCAGGCTCGGTTGCCCGATGTTTTGCGCGAGCGACTTTTGAGGGCCGAACAAGCAGCCCAGCAGGTCGCCGCGCTGAAGAAAGATCGTGACGAGCCGGCATACCATCATGCGGGTTCGAGACGAGAAACCACCTCGGTCGTTGGCAGAAGGAACAATGATGACCGGCTACACCATTGAACCGGACGGGCGTCAGGTGGAGGAGGAAATCCACCTTGGCGGGGTTGGCCGAACAGGTCGTGGCAAGCACGGATTGGAAGGAGATCTCCGCCGGGAAAGGAAGCTCGCGGGGCAAAAAGCGCGGGCGCTCCCTTATGAATCAGCTAGTCAAGGACGAACTAACCCGAAGCGATGTGCCTCGTCCAACAGCGCCCTAACGGAAGAGGGCTGCCACCTCCTGCCACCACGCGCCGGCCGTTCCCCCATCTGATCCAGTTGCGCGGCAATGTCGCGCAGCGACAAACTGGGGTCGGCGATGGTGATCGCGGCGACCAACTTCATCAAATGATCTTCGGGCGCGCGGCGCGGTGAGCGGGCCAGCAGCTCTGGCTCTGCAAGCTTCTCACGAACCATCCGATGCACCGCGCGGCGTAATCGTTGGACCGTCCAGTGATGACCGCGACGGTTAAGGACGCGCACGACGTTGTCCCAACTATGCTGTGGCCTGAGCTGCCTCACGGTCGGCAGCCAGGTCTGTGCCGACGAAATCAGTTCGTCGAGATAAAGTTTCTCGCGTGCTTTCGACACCGCCTTGATCGCCTCCGGTCGGCGCTCGCGCAGACCGGGATTTCCGGGAAGCTTCCCTCTGGCTTTCGCAGCCTTGATGCCAGCTTTGGTTCGTTCGGCGATCAGGGCGCGCTCAAGCTGGGCGACGGCGCCGAGCACCTGCAAGGAAAACATTCCCTGCGGCGTGGACGTATCGATCGGATCGCGCAGCGAGCGGAAATGAACTCCGCGCTTTTCGAGGTCTTCAATCACGTGAAGCAGATGGCTGACTGATCGGGCCAAGCGATCGAGACGAACGACGACTAGCACGTCGCCAGAGGTGAGATCCTTCAGCACTTTGGTGAGCACCGGTCTTGTGCGGGATAACCCGGATCCGTGCTCCTGATGAATGCGATCGCAGCCGGCGGCGCGCAACTCATCGACCTGGGCATCGTTGAGCTGATCGTCAGTCGAAACCCGGGCGTATCCGATCAGCCGGGGCCGCGGAGAGGGGGAGCTGGCGATTGCAACCTGGGGCATTCGTTCTGGCTCTTTTTTGATGGCCTTTGTACAGATAATGAATGCATGAGAAAATGGGGATTTGCAAGCGTGTTTTATGACAAAAATGGGAGGCGATAGAGAGCGTTCTATGACGTGAGGCAGGCATCGACCCATCGCCGCCCGAGAACGCACGTCAGCGGGCATCTATGGCGAAAACGCAGGGAAATCGGCTATTTCGGAAGAGGTCGCTCCGGCTCCGGCTTTTTGATGAGGTTCTGACGCCGAGAGGCGGTCGGGGAGGGGAAGAGCTCGACCGGTTCAGCACGCGTTATTTCCGCTCAATCAGGCAGAATTTCCAGCGACCCAAAATGAAAAGCCCTCAAGGGGCCCGGATTTGCGGCTTTTCCGCCAATTCTCACGGACAAATACGCTATCTCTTGCCGCCAAAAACCATCACCTATCGATACGCAGTACTTATCGGAAGTGATTGCCCATCCACGGCGCCGTCCCGAGTGACGGAAGCAATGGCTTAAATAGCTTCTGTTCTGGAAAAGAACAACGTTAATTCATATGGGTAACGAGATGGAAACGGCCAACATTCCCGGATAAAAGGGTAAGTGGGGCAGATTCGGTGGCGGTGCTGGTTCGTTGGGCAACGGTGGTGCTGCAACCGGACTGAAGTGACCCCGTGTTCACGCCCTAGCGAGAATGATTGCCGGCAGGGGCGGAACCGGTTGGCCGACGTTGCCGATGCCAAGCCGGTCACCGAGATAGTGGTAAAAGGATAGCCCGAGCTTTTGGCAGGTCTTCATCAGACCGAGCATGGTATCGCGTGCAACACGACCATCGCGGCTCATCGTGCCGCCGGAGATCTTCCGCTTCGTCACAAAGCTCCGCAAAGCATTTTCGGATGCATTGGTGTGTAGCGGAATCTCGGGATGATCGAGAACTTTCAGCAACTCGCTCTTCCGTCGATGCAGCCGCTCAAGCAGCTTGTCGAGCGCCTCATAGCCGGTGCGCAGGCCGAAGATTCGGTCGAACCGTCGTCTGAAGGCCGGAACGGCCCGCGGGGAAGGGGTCTGCTTGTAGGCTTTCAGCGCCTTGTAGAAGCGCCAGACGAGATCGCGGACCATGGTGAGCGACCGCTCCTCCTTGGCGGTTCCTGGCATCAGCTTTTGCAGAAGACGTTCGGCATGAACCCAGCACAGCGCGTGATTGCCGACGCGGAACTGGCCGGCGTCGTCGGACACGATCACCGTATTGCCCATCAGGCCGTGGTGACGAATAGAACCCCACAGGCCGGCCTCGGCAAGCGTGCCGATCTCCTGCCGGTCGAAGATGTCGATACCCTTTTCGGCCAGATGCGCCATGAATGGGACCTGGTTGCAGAAGCGCTGTGGTTCAAAAGCGCGAAGTACGGCAGTTATGGACGCATCCGCACGGCGTTCTTTCAGGTAATCGAACGCGGCATCGTTGAGCACGTAATCCTGGTAGCCACCGCGCAGCAGCGACAGGAAATTCAGGCGGGACTTCGATTTTGTGGTGCGAAAGACAGTAAAATTCGGGCCGCCGATGTGTGTGGCGTAACACGGATTATGGGAATGCCACGCGCCGGTGTCGTCGACGGTGACATAAGACGACGACACCAGGCCGGCATGCAACACCGCGGCATCCTCGGCGACAAAGCCATCCAGCTGCCGGGTCAAAAGCCGTAAAATCTGGCGTTTTGAGATGTCGATACCGATGTCGTTCAGCAAAGTCGTCAGGCGCGCGGTCGTCACCTGCCCTTGTGTATGCAGCATCAGGCAAAGTCGCCTGAGGTTGATGCCGTAGCCACCTACGGTTCCCATAGGCAAGGGTGCCAGCACCGTCTTTCCATCCGGCGTCACCCAGCATTCACGACGGTAATGCACGAGCTCGGCCTTGAGCACCAGGTCGCGAACATAGACGCTTCTGTATCCCTTGAAGCGCGAGCCGGCCGGAGCATTGGTGCGCACGATCTCTTCCCGGCTGACCCGTTTCACATCGAGCTTCGGGCCGCGCGGTTTCTTCTTGCTCGCCTGTTTGTCGCCGGATTTGATATCGGTTGCCTTGTCCATGCCGGACGGTCGAAACGGCGGGCGCGGCGGCAGGTTCTTCAGTCGAGCGATCTCATCGCGCAGCAGTTGGTTCTCGACTTTAAGCCGGGTGTTTTCCAAGCGAAGGGCGGCGTTTTCCTCGCGCAGCTGGATGTTGTCGGCCTCAAGCTTCGCGAGCCGGGCTTCCGCCTGCTGCGACCGCTCCAACAGACCGGACACCAGACTGCGCAACGCATTCAGCGACAGCGTGCCGGCATGCTCGGGGGAGGGGAGCCGTTTCGTCATGGCAGAATCGAATCATGATTTGCCCCGGCAGGAGAATCCCCAGGCTATCAATCAATTCTCAAAACGCTGGGTTATGCACACTTCTATGCTCGCTCACCGAAACGCTGCCACCGATTTTGCCCCACGTACTAAAAGGGGTACGTGGGTGTCGCTTTTAGCTAAGAATTTCATTGATATGCAGATGGTAGGGAGGGGAGGTTCCGGGCGTGGGGAGTTGTGTAGCCTCGATGGTTTCTGGAACGATCAGATTTTGTACCGCCTCTGACCAGATAAGTATTGCTCTATCGGGATCACAAGGCCTCCTAAGTGGCGCGGCAGGGCGTAACGAGGCGAGATAAGACGCCACGTTGCGCCCGTTTGCGCGCCAATTATACCAGTGATTTCGGCGCTTAAACGGCCGCATTTCGACGTTTTTGGCGCCCTCCCTCTGCATGTCGCGGGCTATGGCTTTGGCCACCTCGCGGTCGCTGAAAGTGAGGCCGATCGGCTTTCCGTTCTGATAAATTTCATGCATGTCAGGTCCTTTCTAAGGGCGGAATGCCCGACGCGTGGAAAATATAAGATGAGTTACATTTGTCGCCGTCCCTGATTCAGCGTCCGAACCTGCTCCTCAAGATGCTCGGTTGCCGTCGTCGCGGCTCATGCGGTCGCGTTGCAGACCGGCGGCCATCAACTCCCATGAGGACGGTGGCTTGGCGGCTCCGGCACTAGCTCGGTGATGAAAGAAAGATGCGCCGTTTCCATTGGCTGCGCCACCACTTAGCAATTCCGATTTTCATCCCAATCGGCGGTGGAACATGCACTTTTCATCGCCGCGCCCATCAAAGGACGGTACCGAAAGTTCTTTACCATTGAACTGCGTCAGCGCGAGCAGGGCGGTCTTGGCGTCAAGCTCGAGGTGCATCGGACAACTGCGCACGGCCACGGGTACGTGAAGAAAAACCAAGGGAAGCAAGCGAATTGACCCTGTTGCAGTTACCGGTTGCACTCGATAATCTGCCCCCAACTTGGGTTGGGGAAGATCATGAAACGGATGATACTGGCGGCTGCAGCCGCCCTTTTTGCGACCGGCGCCAATGCTATGATGGCCCAGGATTTGGCGCGCGACTGCAAGAGCAGCATCACACTTGCCGGAAATTACGTCATGGGCTTCATGGAGAAATGGCGCGAGGATGAGATTGTATTCGATAGCGTCGTTAAGATGGGCATGAAGGACGAGCAAATGCTCGGGATCGCTCGGGAGAGCATTCTCGGGAAATTCTGCATCCCGAAGGGCGCCAATGTCGCCCGCGCCATCGTGATTGGCTGCGACTGGGTGACGACGCATCCCGAGAAGGGAACCTGGCCGGCCGAGCGTTCGTTGATGGCTCCCTATAAAGCTGCATGGCCTTGCGACCAATGACCAAGACCGCGACTATCCAATCCCATGTGAGCGTAAATTCCGTGATCTGGATCACGTCCCTGCATGAGAGCGAGCACGGGGTGACCCTCCGCGTCCTCGAAGATTTGGAACCCTTGTTGCAGGCCAACCAGATCTTCTTCATGAAATTTGAGCCGAAGAGCGCCGCTGATCTTCTGGGATTCTTGGATTATGTGGCGAAGGTGGTTGAAGACGGCCTGCTGCCGATCATCCATTTCGATACCCATGGCGATGAGGACATGGGTATTCATATCGTCGCCTCGAACGAGGATTGCAGCTGGGCCGAGATCACAGAGAGACTGCGCGCGATCAACATAGCCACGGCCAATAACCTGTGCGTCATCTCGCTGGCCTGTTTCAGCTTTCATCTCGTGAAAGAAATTCATGTCACGACCCGCGCGCCATTCTACATATTGGCCGCGCCCCAAAACAAAGTTACGGCAGGCGATGCGGAGGATTCTGTGGTCCGGTTTTACCGGCACGTCTTCGAGAAGAGCGAGCTTATCGGTGCGTTCCGAGCAGTCCTGAAAGACAAGCTGCTCCTCATGCATAGCGAGGAGCTGCTGTTCACGTCGCTAGTGCGTTACGTCCGTGCATTTTGCATGGGCAAGGGCGTTCAGAAGAGGGTTGATGAGCACCTCACCGAGGCACGGAATCTGGGCTACCTGACCAATGGTTCGGATATCGCGTCCTTCCGCAAGGCGGTCAAAGCCAATCTTTTGGCAGACCAGTCGCTTGTTGACCGATTTGTGGAGATGTTCCTGCTTGGCCGTCCGGTCGGCTATGACATCGAGGCCGTGAAGAAGGCCGCACGGGCTCTGCCAGATCCCTACGCGGACGGGAAGCGGAAGCGGCCGACCGTGGCCGATAGCATTAAGGGCATGACGCTGCCGCCATTGAAGTGACGACGCGCCCGCTCGATTTATTCCGCGCCAGGGTTGTATAGGCACGATTCGTAAAGGTTGAGAGAGTACAGATGACTGTCGCGAATTTGTTCGGCGGGGGCTTCATGTATCAGCTTATTCTTACCGTCATCCTCGTAATCGTTGAAGTCCTTCGGTACTCGCCGAAGGTTCGCTGGGCGGTCGCAATCATTTCCATTTTGACCATTGCCGGAAGCTTCTATGTCGTCTTCTATTTGGCAACAAGCCACGTGTTCGTGCAAGGCTATGAATATAAGCCGCACGACCTTCAGCCGGGCATCACTATAGGGGTCGTCTTCGCCCTGTTCATGCTCGTGATGGTCGCTTTCAGCGTGATCGACCGTGATAAGCTCAAGGCAATCGTAGATCGTGACAGCGACGACCAGCTTCTCAGGGCGTGGGCATCCAGCTTCACTCCCTTGCTCGACGCGCAGTCTGGAGGCGCGGGCGGCGATGCCAAGATGGCGCCGCAAACCGAAAGCGCTGCCAAGTCCGACGACGACATTATTCAGGGCATCAAAGCGAACCTCCGTCAGCTGATCGAATACTACATCATGAACAAAAGTCAGGCGCGCAGGAGTTACACTGCCAGCCTGACCGCCATCGTTGCCGGTTTCGGGACGATCATTGGGGGTACGTGGTGGGCGTTCTCCTCGGGCCGAAGCGATGGGACGGCATATATCGTTCCCTTAGCGGGTGTACTGCTTCAATTCATCGGCGGAGGCTATTTCTATCTCTATAACCGAAGCCTGATTCAGCTTAATTTCTTCTTCTCCCGTCTGGCGCAAATGCAGGACACGCTTTTGGCAATCCATCTTGCCGAGTCCTTGCCAGAGGGAAAGGAAAGGGCGAAGGCCGTGGACAGGCTGATATTCATTGTAGCGGAACGCAGCACGACCGCGCCCGCTTACCTTCCGGACCCAGCGGCAAAGAAGCCAGCGGCAAGGCGCACCAGAACGCAACCCGAGCCAGCCGCCGAGTAGCGCGACCGACTACGCGTAATGCTTGCCAGCGTGATGAAGCTGCACGTCGCACCTTTGCATAAGCGCGGCACGCCTTTGACGACGCCGACCACTGCTCTCCCTCGATCGAGCGAGCCGACATTGATGTTCGATCTTGAAATCGTTTTGGCAAAGAGACGTTTCAGTGAAATCGTTAGCGGAAAATCGCCCTTCATTTATCGGCTAAACCTAACAGACATATGAAGTTTTCCCATTTGAAATAACAAAGTAGAAGCCACACTTTTCGAGCCGGCATTGAGTTGGCGCGTCTCGACGAGCGCATCGCCCGCTCCGCGGTCGGACAGGGGTGGATCGAACGGTCGCACTTTGCCGACGCCTGCGCCTCGCTGTGGATCGACGGCGAACTTGTTCACCTCGAAGACCTCGTCCTCCACGACGACACCCGCGATATTCGCACACCCACCCATGAACTGACAATCGCCCGCGACGCGTTGCGCACCCGGCGACGCATTGCCGCGCAACCACCGGTCTGGGCACTGTCGCCCGACGGCATTCGCACGCTCAGGCAAACCTCGGATGTGACATCGGTCAGGGCCGATGATGCTGAGTCGGGCGCCGCCGCCAAGCGGCCTGTCGCTGTCGAGCCGATAGGGGAGGGGGACGATGCTGACGACGCCAAAGATCTGCCTGGCGTCGATTATGCCGCCATTGATGCGCTGCTGGCCCGGTCCGAGGCGGCGATCGAGAACGCACGGTCCGGACGGGCCGGCGCGCAAGAAAAAGATCCCATGATCTACGATCTCGATTGGGACGAGGACGCGCGGCTGGGCGAGTGGCGCAACGTGTTGCGGCAGACCGATGATCTGCCGGCGGTGCTGCAGGCGATTGTCGCCCTCGATGCCTGGAACGAGATTGCGGTGCTGCAGCACGCGCCCTGGCTTGGACGACTGTTGGCCGCCTCGATCCTCCGCCAGGCCGGTGTCACCACGGCCGCACATCTCGCAGCCATCAATCTCGGACTAAAAACCATTCCCGTCGATCGGCGCCGACATCGCGATCGAGAAACCCGGCTGCTCGCCATCGCCCATGGACTGGTCGCGGCCGCCGAGATCGGGCTGAAAGAGCATGATCGGCTGACGCTGGTGAAAACGATGATGGACCGAAAACTGGACGGGCGCCGGACGTCGTCAAAACTGCCGGAGCTGGTCGAGCTGGTGATGGCGAAACCGCTGGTGTCGGCTAAGATGGTCGTAACGACGCTGGGCGTCACGCCGCAGGCGGCGCGGCGGATCGTTGGCGAGCTCGGATTGCGCGAGATGACGGGGCGGGGGAGGTTTCGCGCCTGGAGCGTCCTGTGAATTAGCCGAATACATTCTTCTAGCTTGACCATGTTAATTTTTTCCTCCACAAATGAGGTAGAGAACATTAACATGAGTAGGCGGCATGGAAAATATCAGCCCAAAGACAATCACTGATCCTGAGATTGGCGACCTTTACCTTGCTCGTCTGGAACTTGAGCGTGAGAAATTGATCGCGGCAGGTCATCACGCACTTGCTGCTGCTGCGACTGCCTCACCACTGCATCCCACCAATGCCGCCGGCATGTTCGCGTATATGGACGGAGTGAAGGGCCTTCGAGCCGAAAACCTCGGTGGAAATTGGGAGATCTTTAGCGAGGAAGGTGTGGAAGGCATCCGCAATGACGTCCTCAAGCTTCGAGTTCTCTTTGTAAATGTCAATCAAGCCTGCCGCAAAGCGGATCCTAGAGCGCGGTCTCGAAAAGGCGCTGGCTCCGAGCGCGTGGCTTGTGGCGATATGTTTGAAGCTGCCGGTATCGACCTCCCTATCAGCGTGGTCAAGTTTCATGGAGACCACAAAACATATTACCTGATGGTCGATCAGTTTGGCGCAATGGAACTCAGCTTACCTGTGGTGAAGAATGGCCAATTCCTTCGCTGTATCGATCGCGTATTTTTGATTGAGGGTGGCGATCTGGACGCGGTCGATTTTGGCATCAATGAACCGACCAACGATCCGGATCTGGATATCGTCGTCAGTCGAAAATAAAGCCGAACAATCATGTTCAATGGAAAGAGACTCAGCCTCGCCAGGAAAAGGCAGAAGCTGACAGCGAAGGAACTCGCAGAAAAGGCCGGCGTATCGCCGGTCACAATCACGCGGCTTGAAACCGGTCAGAACCAGGCGGATTCTGGAACACTTGAGAAGCTCGCAGAGGTTCTCGGTTATCCCGTGCAGTTTTTCTTCAAGGAGGACCCCGCACTCCTTTCAGCAGAAATCGTCAGCTTTCGCAGCCTGTCGAGCATGACCGCGAAAGAACGAAACGCTGCCCTTTCGGCCGGCGATAACGGGGTCGAAGTCTATGAGTGGCTTGAAAATCGATACAATCTACCGGCGTTGGATTTGCCGCATTTCGACCCGGAATTGACACCTGAAGCTGCCGCCGATGCTCTCCGCCAGCACTGGGGCCTCAGTTACCAACCCATCGCAAACATGATGAAACTGATGGAGGCCAAAGGCATCCGCGTCCTGGGGCTAGAAGAAACCACCGCAAATGTCGATGCATTCTCGTTCTGGCAAAATGACAAAGCGTATGTGTTTCTGAATTCGTTCAAATCGGCGGAGCGTAGTATTTTTGATGCGGCTCACGAACTGGGCCATTTGGTCCTGCACAGGCATGGCCAAACCTCAGGCGCGGACGAAGATACACGCACGGCCGAGGTGGAGGCAAACCGCTTCGCTTCCGCCTTTCTAATGCCGGAGGAAGACGTCAGGGTCAGAATGCCCCGTCTTATAACGGCTGATCTCATTTTACGGGCGAAGAAAAGGTGGCGCGTCTCGGCAATGGCGCTGGCATACCGACTGGCACATCTTACCAGACCCATGCTCTCCGAATGGCAATACCGTTCCATATGTATCGAGCTTGGGAAACGCGGTTATCGCACGAGCGAGCCTGATGGCATCCCCAGGGAAACGTCTGTGCTATGGGGGAAGGTTTTATCCCAGCTTTGGGCGGAGCGGAAAAGTCTCGTGGACGTTGCCGATGAGCTATCGCTTCCAATGACTGAGGTCGAACGACTTTTATTTTGTATTCTGCCCCAGCACGGTACCGACAATGAGGGTGGTGAAGTCCGACGCTCAAAGCTCAGTATCGTGAAATAGACGTCAAGATTGAGTGGACGCGATGACCAGGGATCACACGAGTCATGGCAAATGGTCCGAAGCTGGGGTGCCCAAAAAGGGATGGTCATGTGTCGGGATCGAGGATTTGGGTGAGCCTTCCCAGCTTTGCGAAATGTGCGAAAGCGTCACCATCCGCTACGTCCATTATATGGAGCACGGCCAGACCACGGAAGCATTGGCCGTTGACTGCGTCTGTGCCGAACATATGGAAGAGGACTATGTCCGTCCGAAAGAACGGGAGAGGGGATTAAGGAGCCTCGCCAAACGCCGTAGGACATGGGCCGAGCGCTCATGGAAACGTTCGGCCAAGGGCAATGATTACATCAACACCGAAGGGTATAATCTGACGGTATTCCCTAAAAATGCAGGCTTTGGCGTGGTGGTGACGAACCGCAAGAACGGTGCGACCCGCAGCGGCAACAAGGAATTCGCATCCGTGGAAGAGGCAAGGGCAGGGGCGTTGAGCGCGCTGGTCTGGGCCAAGACGCATTTGCAGTCAGAGTGAGGAAGCATGACGGAGACCACCGAGGAAGAGCGACCGATCACCGTGCCCAGCATTGGTATTTCAGTCCAAGGCATGGAAGAAAAAGCAGGCGAGAAGCTCGCCTATTGCGTCGGCGATTATGTGCGGGAGTTGAGCCGTTACATCAATCTCGAGCGGCTGGACGGCATCACCATCGCCGTCGATTACAAGGAAGCGCTTCTCGCACTCGATAGAGGATATGAGACGGACCACCGCCTAACGCCCAGCTCCGAGCTGGTCGAAGGCGTTGCGATGGCGCCGAGCGTCATCCGTGACGGTATTCTCAAATCGCATTTGGTACTGAACGCTGCCTATATCTATTCACTGCCGGACGAGAAAGATGAGCACTATGCCCATTCCCTGCATCTGCTCGCTCATGAATGCGCACATGTCGAACTCGCCATGACGACTGACAAGGCGTTCCCCGATACGCTGCTGAAAAAAATCTACGATGATGCCGCAGATGCCTGCGAAGGGCAGGCCGAAAACGCCTGCTGGGATGAGTATGCGGCTTGCCGCATCGCAGCCCCGTTCGGCCGAGATCCTCTGCAGGATTACACCAATGCATTCATCACCCATCTCGAGGAGACGATGAACCGGGCAAACGAATGTATCCGACGCTATCGCACCGATCACGACCATGACCGAATACTCTCCGAGGTCCTGCGGTATTACCAGAACCTGATGACGAGCGGCAGTTATCTGCTCGGCCATATGGACGGTCACGGCTTGACGATAGACGATGTGCCTGCGGTTCGCAGGGCGCTGGGAGGGCATTGGTTCGCGCCGTTTTTCGAAAGGCTGCGCACCGCGCTAAGAGAACTGTGGGCCAGGTACGGGCAATGGGAAGATCGAAGCGAATTCGCACCGATCGGCGAGATCATCATCGATGTGCTGGGCGAGGGTGGCTTCTTCTTCCAATGGGATGAGCACGGCAATTGCGGCTTCCGCATTCCGTTCACGTTCGCCACGATGTAGGAACGGCCATATAAAGACACGGGTGCTCTCCAGTACCAGGCTGACGGTACGGAAAAGGCTGCTGCGGTCCAGTTCGCCTCTCTCGACAAAGGTTTGGCGCTGACGGCTGCCGACTTCCTGATTATCGCATAGTCGCATCGCATTCCGCCGAACCATTTGGCGGTGGGATTATCCTCCGGATAGCTATTTGACTCCACATGTACCGGTGGCAACCAGGAAGAATCGCATGAATGATGATCAGCCCCAGATAAATGAAGCATGGCTGCAATGGATGAGGGATTTCCGCATGGCTCGGCGAAGCTCGCGGACGTGGACAGCTTCGATGCGCCGGAAGGCGAAGAGCCCGAACTGCTGTTCGTGAAATTCGCGCTGTTCGCCCGTGCCCTGACATTGTTCGACACGGCATTGTTGCTCGCTGAGCATGACAAGGTGCTCGATGTGCGCAGTACCTGCCGCAAGGTCGTCGAATGCGCGATCCATATGGATGCAGCGTGCCGCAAGCCTGACTATTTGCAGGCGCTCAAGGATGACGAAGCCACGAGTAAATGGTCGAGAGCCAAGGCGTTAAAGGACATGCAGACGGACCTTGATGCCGGCTCGCATAAGCTGCTGCAGGAATTCCTGAATGACAAGAAGGGCGCGCAGCTCAAGCCGAGTGACCTGAGCAAGGACAGCCAGTTCCCGCGCATGGCGCACATGTATCGTGAGATCTCGGCCGACACGGCACATGTCACCTACAGCTCGCTATTACGGCATCGTTCGTTCCTGCCGGACGGGACCGCATTGTTCAGCCTCGATCCTCTGCTGGAGGAAGACGAGCTGCAGGAGACGCTGAACATACTCGGCCTCTCCGTTTTGCTGTGCGTCTTCAGCCTTGTGCGCATGATACTCACCATGGTGGGCGACGAAGCATTCTATAACCTGCATGCCCGCTATAAGGTGCTTGCCGCCGGCGGGCAGGCGCAGCTGGGTGAAACCGCATGAGGTGAGGGGAGAGAGGGGCTAATATGGATACGAGCGACACGCCGCGACAAGAGGTGCCTGCCTCCACGCTTCCGCAGATTCAGGTGACGGTACAGGGCATCACCAACCAGTACGGCGCCGAATGCCTCGGGCAGCAGATGTTCCACATTCTGCGCGAGGTCGGGGAATATATCGATATCAGCGCGCTCGACGGTGTGACCGTAGCGGTCGATTACGACGAGGCGCTGCGCGACCTCGATCGGGGCGTCGAAGGGCTGGCGCCGTTGAGCCGCACCAATGACGAGGGCCTGGCCGGCGTCGGAAAGAGTGTCGTGGTCATGCGTGGCGACGCCGTGAAGACACATATCGTTTTGTCCGCGGGTCCGGTATGCCCGATTGTGCTCGAGGGGGCCGATCGCGATGAAGAGGATTTCCGCACGGCCATTGCCATCATCGCCCATGAATGCGCACATGTCGAAGAAATCGCCTTTCGCGAGGACCAATTCCCGGCATCCATTTTCGTCCGCCGACCGGGCATTTCATCAGCGATCACGAGCAGCACTTCGCCGAAGCCTGCCGGGGTGAATATGCGGTCTGCCGTTTGTCGGCGGGGTTCGCGGTCAACGAGGAAGCCCGTTTCCGCGACAATTTGGCCGTTCGGTTGAAGGATTGCCGCGGCAGGGCGCACGATGCCATCCGGTCCTATCGCCTGCATGGCAATGTGGTGCGGGTCTTTCAGGAAGTCGGTATTGTCATTCTTGAGCCCTTGCGGATCGCATCCTACCTGTTCGGCCATCTGGACGGGATGAACGAATCCGACAACCTCTGCGAGGTGGCGCCAGAATTGCCGACCGAGGATCAGGCTTTGGTCAGGGCGATCGGCCGGCTGGTGGAGCAGCTGCGCGGCCTATGGGATACGCGTGGTGAGTGGCCGAGCTATGATGCGCTGATCGATGTCGGGGCGGTCGGTTACCGGCTTTTTGAGGAATTCGGCGTGCATGCGCAGCCGCAACCTGACGGGCAGGCCTATATCAATGTCCCTTTCACAGTGGATACGATGCCGGCAGGGTCTGCACAGGCCGATATGTTGCGCGCCCTCATGGGCGGCTACAGAAGCTAGGCCGGTATGATGAGTCATCATGGCTGATTGACATATGATTATATATAAAATTGTTCAGTGATACAGATCTGTATATCAGAGTTGCGCTGCCTTACGGAATTGTCTATATATTATCCTGTATATCTCCCATCATGCGATACAGGATAATGATCGTGGCATATAAAACAGAGCATATAACACAGCAGTTACGCGCTGCCCGGGAAGGACAGAAAGTAAGCCAGCGTGAGCTGAGCGCTCGTTCGGGCCTGACGCAGAGCCATATTTCCCAGATCGAGCGGGGTACAATGGAGCCTGGGCTCGGCAGCTTGGTGGATGTGGCGCGCGCGCTCGACCTCGAGATCGTCCTTGCGCCGAAGAAGCTGATGCCGGCGATCCGCAACATCCTCGAAAGTAGTTCGGCGTCGAATGACGTCCTCACATCTGACCAACGCAAACTGGTCGCGCGTCTCGAGCGATCGTCTGCGCAGTACGGGTATGGGGTCGGGACGAGTGCCGACGCGGACGCGTTCAAGGATAGCCTGGGCCTCCTACGCCATCTGCCACTGACTCCCGACGAGCTGGACATCCTCAGGCGGGCAGCCAACCGCCTTGAAAATTCTCAGACCGACAAGATGTCACGTCAGGAAATGGGTGCGATCGTTCGCGAGATAAGGCAACTGCGCAACGCCGCGGTGCATCGCGACCGGGATGACGCAATCCCGCGCTCGGCCTACGCGCTGGATGAGGAGGACGATGATGCCTAAGGTCACGGTACTCGATGTCAGGCTAAACGGAGAACCGGTCGCGACCCTGACGAACCTGCAGGACGGGCGCACCATCTTCGCATTCAACGAGGACTATATCGAAAACGAAAAGCGGCCGACACTCAGCTTGTCCTTCAAGGACCCGTTCGGCGCCCTGATTACGAAGTTCCGCCCATATAACATGGTGGTCCCACCCTTCTTCTCGAACCTGTTGCCGGAAGGGCCGCTGCGAAAATACCTCGCCGAGCGTGCTGGCGTAAAACAGACGCGGGAATTCTTCCTGCTCTGGATGCTCGGTCGTGATCTGCCCGGTGCAGTGACGGTCCATCCCACCGTGGGTGATGACCTGCCGCCCGATGACGAGCAGGCTTCTGTCGAAGCGCGACCGAATGCATTGCGCTTTTCGTTGGCCGGTGTGCAGCTGAAATTCTCGGCCTTCAAGAACACCACGAAGGGAGGCGGCCTGACTATTCCGGCCGAGGGTACCGGTGGATCATGGATCGTGAAGCTGCCCTCCCAGCAGTATAGCGGCGTGCCGGAGAACGAATTCTCCATGATGACCATCGCCGCGATGATGGGCATGGACGTGCCGGAGATCCAGCTGGTCGAGCTGGATGCGGTGAGCGGCCTGCCACAGGGGGTAGGAGAACTGCACGGGCAGGCGCTCGCCATTAGGCGTTTCGACCGTACGCCGGAGGGTCCGGTGCATATCGAGGATTTTGCGCAGGTGTTTGGCGTGAAGCCGGATGACAAGTACAGCAAGGGCAATTACCGGATGATCGCCCGCGTCCTCGGCATCGAGACGAGCACGGCCGACGTGGCGGAGTTCATCCGCCGGTTGGTCTTCAGCACACTGATCGGCAATGGCGACATGCATCTGAAGAACTGGTCGCTGATCTACCCCGATCGCCGTACCCCTGCGCTCTCGCCGGCTTACGACCTGCTATCGACAATCCCCTATATCGAGGGAGAGGATACGGCCGCGCTTAACTTTTCACGCACGAAAAGAATGGCGGAGCTATCGAAGGACGAGCTTGCACATCTGGCCGCCAAGTCGGCGCTGTCCGAAAAGCTGGTCCTCGACACAGCACGCGAGACGGTCGGACGGTTTATGGATGTGTGGAAAAACGAGAAAAACAACCTGCCGATGGCCGCGAAGGTGCGCGAGACTATCGATGCACATCTGCCCACAATCGAGCTGTATCGGGAATTCAACGAAGCTACCTAGAAAAAGGTCATCATCGGAAGATGATGCCCCACCGCCAAGGATGAAATCATAGATCTATATAGGGTGCATTTTCCGGAGATTTTCGCTACTGGAACAATGTGAATCCTGGAACGACTTCACCATCGGCAAGGTCATGGACCACCGCTACCGTATGCCTTGCGCGGGTTAGGGCAACATAGAGTTTTGCACGGGTTTCGGCTTTCAACGCCGATTGGGCGCTCTTCAGCCAGTCCATCATTTCATTCGTCGGATAGATAATGACGCGGTCAAAACCGAGTCCCTTGGATCGTCCGAATGTAAGCGACGGCAGTTCTACAGATGCGACCTTAACGGCGGAACTCCATCGCAGCTGTACCGGTCGTCCGGTCTTGAGATAGCGTGGCAGATCGTTACGTCGGACGATGTGGAGACCCGCATCACCAGGGACCGGCTGCCTGCAGTCGACGCATTTACATGCAGTCGCAGCCGCCAACTTTGGATAGAGCTTCGACGATAGTTCACAGATAGCGGTGCTATTTCGGTGCGATGTCATGAGGCTGGTCACATCAATATCGCAGGTAACCTTTCGGGGAAGTTCCGCCCGAATGAAGTCGGCAATGCCGCCATCCCTGTACTTCTTAAGGCGAGCCTCCAGATGGGTCACATAGGTGACCTGACGGGGATCACCCACCATGACGACGTTGACGGGGCTTTGGAAGAGCGCCGCCAAAATGTCGAGGTCGTGGCCTGCCAGATCCTGCACCTCATCTACGAAAATAAAGTGATAGATACGGGAAAGCCGCTCGATGACAGCGCCGTCCGATGCCTCGTTGCACCGTATCATCAGCCTCGACAATTTGTCTGAATAGACGCGATTTCGACGGTCGAAGTAGCAGCGTCTGAAATCTTCCTCACCCCAATACATGGGACGGCCTTGCCGGTCGCGCCCGCGCAAACCGGATCTCTGCGAAACTAGAAGCATGCCAGCGACATCCCAATCGAACAGCTTGCCTTGAAAGGGCTTGATGCCGTGCTCGATCAGCAGACTGAACCAGGTCTGGATATGCACGTTGCCCGGAACCGAGCCATTGATTTCGAAAAATTTGCGCCGGATCTCTTTTTCGTTCGATTCCGTGTAGGTGGTGATGAGGACCCGTTTTTGTTCAACGGCAAGCGCCTGCCTGACGAGGTAGGTGGTCTTCCCCGAGCCTGCCGCAGCAATGACGAGCTTATTCGGCCCCATCATTTGGCGATCGCATCCAGAATATATTTCGGATAACTGATTTTCGTCTTCGCCGAGAAAATCGCCAGCGCGCATTCGGTCTTGTTGTTCTTCATATAACGATGAAGGTTATCGAGATCATGCTTGGTACCGAACAGCGTGTTGAAGGTCTCGACGCTATTGGATTTGACCAGTTTCGGCTCAAGGGTGTTATAGTTGAAAGGCTTGCCGCCGAGGACCAGGTCGCCCTTATCCACCACAGGATCATAGCAGATTGTGATATGATCGACGTCCTTGTATTTGGCGTACTTCTTTTCAAGCGCAGCAGTATCCCCGTCGTTGTCGGTTGCGACCACGACGGGGATTTTCAGCGCCGTCGCCAGTTCGAGAAAACGCAGGAACGAAAGCCCGACCGAGATGACATCGATCTCGTCGTCGATCGGCAATTTTCCCCCGTTGGTATCCATGTAGGCCCGTTGGACGACCAGCTCGTCCGCATCGCCCTCTACAAGGATCGACTTCTGCGACAACACGAGACGCAGCGTGTCATAGCCAGGCAGCTTATGGAAGAAGTCGCTCGCGTCCAGATCCTCGATCCGTGTGACCTTCGCTTCCCGTAACAGGATCAGGTGGTCCAGTCCTAGTTTGTTCGCGACGAAGCTGCTATGCGTGGTGATGATGACCTGCTTGCCGCTATTGTCGGTGCTGATATCGCTGATGAGCTGGTTGAGCTTCGAGTGCGAGAGGTGGTTTTCCGGTTCCTCGATCAGCAATACGGTCGCTTCGCTGTTCTTTTTGCTGCTCAGCGCGAGTCGCGTTTTGACGATGCACTGCTCGCCCTTGCCGATATAGTGGAAGGGCACATCCTCGATATAAGTCATGAGGCTGTTTTCCCAGGCATTATGAGACGACATATCGACCGAGATGCTGACCTTTTTTCGGCTGATCTTCGCCGCTTCCGCCAATCTTTCATTAATGGCGCCGACATTGCCGTCGGCCTTGAAGGCGTCTTTCAGCTTGCGGTGGGCTTGGGATATCGCAACACGTTCCTTGTCGTCCAAAAACTCTCTGACGATGCGGGAGATGTACATATCCGAACCGCTCTGCACACGCGTGCTTGTTGAATCGATGAGGGCCGATTTAATGGGAATGGTGCGAGGCATCGCCGGTTGGCGGGAGAATTCCGACCATTGCACCTGATAGAATTCCAAGGGTATCGAGTTGATCTCCCTGTTCTTCAGCAACTCGGTATAGGCACCGTCATATTTCTTGTCGAACTCGATCGAGAAGAGAAGGCCGCGAGCCTTGTCGTTTTTCTCGGAATTCCCGTTTCCGCGCAGGTCTTCCAACGCGTCGCTATCACCGCCGAAAAACAGCTCGATCTGGATCTCCGGCGGATCGAGAGGTTGTTTCGCGGCGATGCTGTCCAGATACGCCCGCTCGACCTTCCGGTTAAAAAGATAGGGAGATAATTCGTTGCGCAGGTATTTCCCGTTCAGCATACCCGTCAGGCATAGATGGATAGCTTCGAGCAGCGTGGATTTTCCGGCTTCGTTGTTGCCGACGATGATGTTGACGCCCCGATTGAAATCGGCTGCGAACCAGCCTTCGAAACACTTGAAGTTCTTTATCTTGACCTTCTCGATGTACATCGACTTCCCTATTTCCAGCGAGGCAAGAATTTCCAAATTGACACAGCTTCGGCGCGAACAATACGTTGCAAATGTAGGGTGACGCGAATCATCGGTGCGACGTCTCGGTGCGATGGTTTTACTATCGACAGGTGCGACGGGGGAGGCCTTGAATGTGGGCAGATAATGAGACTGAAAAAGACTTCCTTAATTTTTCGGGAGTGGCCGACACCGTAGCGGAAATCATCGTCCAGGCGCGGGGGCGCCCAATTTCAATCGGTGTCTCGGGATCATGGGGCATTGGAAAATCCTCCATGATAAAACTGACCCAAGCATCCCTCGCTAACCGAGAGAGGAAAGAAGGCGAGAAGGACTTCGTCTTCGTCGAATTCAATGCTTGGCTTTACCAAGGTTATGACGACGCTCGCGCCGCATTGATGGACGTCATCGCGACGAAGCTAGAGCAGGAAGCAAGAGCGCGCGAAAGAGGAGTAGACAAGGCCAAGGCGCTCATCAAGCGCGTGAACTGGCTGCGTGCAATGAAGCTCGCTGCCGGTTCGGCGATAGCGGTGTCGATGGGACTTCCTCCAACTGGGCTCATCGGCGAAGTGTGGGGGCTGGGGCAGCGGTTTCTAGGTGGTTCCGTCGACCAAAAACTAATCGAAGACGCCAAATCGAAAGCGGGTGAGGTGGCAAGTGCTGCCTCCGGGCTTCTCAATCCGGCAGAGGAAACCTCACCACCTAAGGAAATCCAAGCCCTCAGGGATAATTTCGAGGAGACCCTTGAGGAGCTTGGGGTAACTCTTGTCGTGTTGATCGACGACCTTGACCGTTGCCTCCCCGAGACGACGATCTCGACCCTTGAGGCCATACGGCTGTTCCTGTTTCTGAAAAATACGGCATTCGTCATCGCGGCCGACAACGACATGATCAAACACGCCGTCCGCAAGCATTTCGAAGGCGTTCCCGACGATCTACTTGTAACGAGCTACTTCGACAAATTGATCCAGGTGCCTATCCGCGTTCCTCCCTTGGGAACGCAGGAAGTCCGCGCGTACATGATGTTGCTCTACATCGAAAACAGCGACTTGAAGGACGACGTAAAGGAAAAACTGCGGGTTGGGATAATCGATCAGTTGCGAAAGACGTGGCAGGGCGCGCGCGTCGACAAGGCATATGTAACGGGACTGCACGAGAACATACCGGCAGATCTTATCGGACGTTTTGATACGGCTGAAAGGCTTGCGCCTATCATGACGACTGCCTCGGGCATCGTCGGTAATCCCCGACTGATCAAGCGTTTCCTGAATGCACTTTCTATCCGCATGGCGATCTCCAATGCTCAGGGCGTCGGCGTGGATGAGGCGGTCCTCGCCAAGCTTCTCCTGTTCGAACGTCTCGGTAGCCCGTTGGCTTACGCCGAACTATTGAAGGCCGTTAGCCAAGACGATGACGGCAAACCCAGATTCCTGAAGGATTGGGAAGAAGCGGCCACAGAGGGAAAAGACCTAAACCTTGCCGCGCCCTGGGATGCTCCTTTCTCGAGGGAATGGCTGGCTTTGCCTCCGCCGCTACACGATGCGAAGTTGTTGGGCGCTTTGTATGTGAGCCGCGAGCACGCGCCGCTCATAACGCCCGGTGACCGTTTAACGACCGAAGCGGCCGAAATATTGACCGCAATGCTCACCCACCCTGAAATGGCTGCGGCCCTGGTCGACAAATTGGCACGCGTGTCGCGCGTAGAAACCTCGATCATTATGGATCGTCTCCTGGACCGTGCTCATCAAGAACAAGAATGGGGAGTTCCAGCTATCCTGGAAGCCTGCCTCGCGGTTGCGAAAGCCGATCCTCAGCAAGGACTACGATTGGCGGCATTTCTGAACGATCGTCCACCGGCGCAGATTACTCCGGGGATCGTTCCGAAAATCGGAGACCAACCTTGGGCGGACGGCGTTTTCGAGAAATGGAAGCGCACGGGCGTGCCGCTGGTGGTCAAAAGAGCGATTGAGAAGGCCGAACAATAATGGGGACATCTCAATCAAGTAACGGACCCAAGGGAGGCGTCCACATGGTGCCCGCGTGGACCCCCGCGCCACCGGCGGAAGATCCGCCTTCCGGTGATCAACCACCGGACGCGCCGCCAGACCCCGCTCCAGATCTAAATCCGCCGGAGCAGGAGCCGGTAGATGCCGCTCCCAACAAACCCGTTGCGCCTAACGTGCCGCCACCAGCGGCCCCTCTCGCGCCCGGTCACCGGTTCGCTGGTACCCGCCGAAGCCTTGGCGAATTTGCGAAGGCCGGAAACTTAAGTGATATGCGCCGCAGCTTGGGAAACTACGTGCGTAACGGCTACGGCGGATCGAGGACGACCACCAGCAGATTTGGTGGGACCGCTTCCACAGCCAGTGCACTCGGCGGCATCCTCGAAACTATGGGGCAACAGCCCGCAGGCAGTGCACTGGATCCGGCGCTTCTTGCGGGCCGCACCGCGAACGAGGTGATGGATGCTGTCGTCGAAGCGGTTCGGCCGGTCGACGGCACTCAGGACGCCGAGGCTGAACGAACCGCCATCAAGGACTCGCTTTCGGATCTCTTGGTGAAGTACCCTGATGCCGATTTGGCTGCCCTGACACCGGAACAGCGTGAATTCGCCATCGAGCGTTTCACCGCAATGGATGTTGCTCGTCGGTTCGAACTCGATGTCGGAAAAACAATCATCGAGAAAGCGCCCACCGCCACAGTGGCTCTCAGTCGCCTGAAACAGGTGCGTGACTACATCAAGCAGACCGTAGCTGCTTCCTTTCGCAAACTCAGAGCGGCGGGCAAGAGCGTAAACTCGAACCGTATCGCCGCGGTGGTTAGAGATGCACTACGGGATACCTTTCAGGTTTTCGAGGGATACGCAGAATGAGGCTCGTTTGTGGACCTGGATCGTTCGAGCTTCCATTGGAAGAAGGCGATCTGCGTGTTGTCCTGTATGGTCAGCCACGCATCCCCTCGGAGGCAAGTGCGGGTGAAGCCGTCAAGGCAGAGCTTCGGCGAAAGGGGCTGAACCCCCATCGACGGGCATGGGATCTGCTTTCGATCGCACTTTCAATCATCACCGCCGACTTTTCGGTACTGCGGGATGACAGCGCCGATGGCTGGACTAGAGAGATTGAACTCGATGTCGCCGTTTCCGACCGAGCTTTCTGGAATACGATGGCCAACGAATTTCGGCAGGCGCTCGCGTTCCTGACAACGGACCGCTGGAAGCTTCGGTTTCATGACGGCGGCGTTTTACCCGCTCCGCCGAAGAAGATTTCGGTGCTGAAAGAAGACTGCGTCGTGTTGTTGTCCGGCGGATTGGACAGTCTCGTTGGCGCAATCGATCTGACTCGTGATGGATTGAAGCCGGTGGCAGTCAGCCAGAACGTTCGAGGGGACGGTCTGAAGCAACGGGATTTCGCACAGGAAATTGGTCTGACGAAGCACCTGCAGCTCAATCACGTTGCGACTTCCCCCACCGTGCAGGAAACGTCACAGCGAGCGCGCTCTCTGATCTTTTTGACCTTTGGCGTGGTCGTAGCTACATCGCTGGAGAAATACGCAAAAGGCAACACCGCCCCGCTCTACGTTTGCGAAAATGGGTTCATTGCGATCAATCCGCCGCTCACCGGTTCCCGGCTTGGAAGCCTGAGCACGCGCACGGCGCACCCTGTCTTCCTAACGCGATTCCAGAAGATCCTCGATGCCGCAAGCCTCAACGTGAAGATCGAAAATCCCTACGCCCAAAAAACGAAGGGCGAGATGCTTATCGAATGCAAGGACCAGATTTTCCTTCAGACCGAGGCCGCGCATTCGACCAGCTGTGGGCGCTTTCAGCGGTTCAATTACCGGCACTGCGGTCGCTGCGTTCCCTGTCAAGTGAGACGGGCAGCATTCGTCGCATGGGACGCGAAGCGCGATACGACGGATTACGTCTACGAGCCCTTGGGAAAGGATGATGAAGACCACGCGTCGTTCGATGATGTTCGTTCCGTTGCCATAGCGTTGGCTTCGGTGAAAGCTGACGGCCTCGATCGGTGGCTTGGCCACACCTTGTCGCCTCCGGATATTGGTGATCGTAACGGTGTCCGCGGCATGCTAGATCGAGGGTTAAACGAACTCGGTGAGCTGCATCGACTATATGGTGTTAAGTGATTGACTTCCATTGCCATCTTGATCTGTACCCGGATCCTGTTGCGGTCACGCAGTCCTGCGTGAGCCGGAATATCTATGTTCTCTCTGTCACTAACACGCCCTCGGCTTGGGAAGGTACGCTTGCTCTTTCACATAAGGCAAAGCGGATCAGAACGGCGCTCGGGCTGCACCCACAGATTGCACATGAACGCCATGGCGAACTTCCCTTATTTGAAAAACTCCTGCCATCAGCCACATACGTAGGGGAGATCGGGTTAGACGGCTCACCCGAGTTGCGACCCCACTGGGAAACCCAAAAGCGGGTGTTTCATCGCATTTTAGATCTATGCGACCAGGCGGGCGGTCGTGTAATGACTATTCATAGTCGGCGGGCGGCCACGCAAGTAATGGACGCACTCGAAGCGCACAAAGGCGCAGGAACACCAATCCTTCATTGGTTTTCGGGGACAAAGCGAGAGCTGGATCGCGCCGTCTCCATGGGCTGTTGGTTCAGCGTGGGACCAGGGATGATCCATGGTCAGAAGGGCCGGGATATCGTCAAAATGATCCCCCGTGATCGCCTGTTAACCGAATCTGACGGACCATTCACACAAATCGAGGGCAGGTCTGTTCTACCATGGGAGCTCGACCGCGTATTGAACGCGATCGCAGAACTGTGGTCGGAAGATGCGCTTTCGGTCGAAGGGCGGGTGGCGGAGAACTTACGACAATTGGGCTATGGTCGAGCCGAAAGCTAACCGCGCATAAGGGGCGCGATCGCTTGTCGAGAGCATCCTCCTAAAATATGCGTTGCGTCAAAACCATGGGCCATTCGATTTATCGCGAAATGAATGTGTTTTCAGTACCTTGCAAAATTTCGTTCCGGTCGGTAGTTCGAATTGGTTCAAGGCGTGCGAGGTTGGCGATATGGCGATCCTTGCGGCACCGTCGAGGACATCTCGAGATCTGTTGAGCGGACTGTCTTCGATCCTTCGCAAAGGCTGTTGAAAAGATCAGGTCTCGGCACGGTTAAGAGCGAGATGCGAAGGGTCAGGCAGGTGCGCCAGCCGGCTGATTGCGACGAACGCAAATACGGCAATCGCGCCGACAGTGGCGGCAACCGTTAGTGACCAGAACACCCCGACGTTCGTCATCAGGAATGCCAGGATAAAGGGCGCCGTCGACGAGACCACCAGACGGATGGCCAATACCTGTCCCTGTCGTTGGCCGTAACCCTCACTGCCGAAGAGCGCCAACGGCAAGGTTCCCTGCACGATGCTGCTCAAGCCCGAGCCGAGGCCAAAGACCACGGCGAACACCAGTGCGCCTGGCACGGAGGGGGCGGTGACAATCAGGATGACCAGCGCGGCCGGCAACAGCACGGCGGAGATCAGCGCCAGCACCAGCTGCGGTAGGCCGCCTCCGAAGACCATGTTGATGAACCGGCTCAGCACCTGCGACGGGCCGAACAGCGTGCCTACCATGAGCGCCATCGCTCCGAGCCCAAGTCCCGACAGAACCGGGACCATGTGGACGAGGAGCGCGGCATTGACAAAGCTCTCCAGCGCAAAGCCTGTTACCATTAGCATGAAGGCTGGCGAGCGGATCGACGGAGAGAGACTTGGCTCGACATGCTTTGCAGGCTCGGCCGATGCACGCTTGCGGCTTCTGGTGACGCTGGACGACAGCCACGCATGGATCGGCAGGCAGACAGCGACATTGAGCGCAGCGAAGACCAGATAGACATTCTGCCACGACATATGCGCGTTGAGCGCCGTCGTGATCGGCCAGAAGATCGTCGAGGCGAAGCCGGCGATCAGCGTCAGGTAGGTAATGCTGCGCTGGGCGACCTTTGGTCTGATCTGAACGAGAAGCGCGAAGGCCGCACCGTACTGCACGAGATTGGAAGCCGTCTCAAGCGCGATCAGGGCGGCGACGAAGGCAATCTTGCCAGAGGCAAACGCACAAGCCACAAGGGCGGCGGCGGCAATCGCCGAGCCGGCTGTCATGACGCGACCGGCACCAAAGCGGTCGATCCACTTGCCCATGGCTGGGGCCGCCAAGCCGCCGATCAGGAGACCGGCCGACAACGCGCCAAAAATCCATTTCGACGACCATTTCAGATCCCGCGCTATGCCCGGTGCGAGGATGCTGAAGCTGTAATAGAGCGATCCGTACCCGATGATCTGCGTGAGACCGAGGGCAAGGATAGCCGCGACGGGCGGTCGTTCGGTGCTGATCATCGTCATATGGATTTGAGGCTCACGCGCTGTTCGAGTTTTTCGGCCTCCTCTTTCCGCTCGCTGTAGCGGTCTGTCAGGTAGCCGGACGCATCACGCGTCAGCCAGGTGAACTTTGCCAGCTCCTCGCAGACATCGACGACACGGTCATAATAGGAGGATGGCTTCATCCGGCCCTTGGCATCGAATTCCTGGAAAGCCTTTCGAGTGCTGCGGCAACCTCCCGCTCGCCCCAACCGGCGTCGACCGCCTTGCTGACAAGGCGAAGGACAGATGCAGCGCGTACTGGCACCAAAGGTGCCGGTCCGGATCTGAACTCTCACAGCGAGGAGGTTGAATATAGTCATCTCTGAAATGTCGCGATTATCTTTCTCCGCGTCAAGTGATGGCCGCCTTGCCACCAAGGATATGCGCACAGTTGAACTTGGATATCCGCCACACCGGTAGTGCTTTCCTACAACCCCTGATCAACCTAATTATGCGCGATTTGCAAGTCATTTACCGTCGCTGCAAGACCATTGGTATGGATGGAGGGGGCTGCGTATGCCAGCCTCGGGCTCAGGTCTAAGTGATTTGCCAGCAGGTTCCTCTTTAACCGATTGGCTATCTTCCGAGACCTCATCGCGAGCAGGGGCCATGGCCCCACCCACGCCTCAGAGCATCTATTTCCGCAACAATGCTTGGTTGGCTTTGTCCAGGCAGACGGCGGCGAATGCCAACAGGATCGTGCAAATCGATGAATAGATGGTGCTACGGAACACGTCGGCCATGCCCACATCGATCCTCAGAAATTCAAGTGTGGCGCCGATCATAAAGAAGATTGCGCCAAGGCCGAGCACCAAGACTGCGGCATTCAAGGTCAGGCGTACCAGTCTCATCCGTTCATGTCCTCTCCCTTTAGGCGTCACGACACCGAAGTGGTGATTCTGTCCGGCTTTTGAGAACGAGTGAAGAACCGCTTTTCACTGGTTATGGATGTGGGAGCGGAAAGCAGTGCCGATCCGATAGCGCGGCAAGGATCTTGTCTTTCTCTGCGATGAAGATGCGCCCCTCATAAACCCCTGTTTGATGAGGCGAGCTGTCTCCCTCCGCTAGTACCAGCAAGGGCAAGGACTGGTTTTGCTCTCCAACAAGGGCGATGACGCTTTGTCTGGGTCTCGGCCATTCTATGCGCTCGACATTAAGCTTCATCGCCAAATCCGGGAACGAGGCCAGCACCCCCTCCAGAAGGGCGCAGTGCCAGCAATAAAACTGCTGACCTGGATAGGCAGAATCGTCAAAGCCCGGGCGCAGCAAGAACAGTCGGTCGCGGTTCGCCATTTCATTTCCTTTCCGATTTCAGTGCATTGTAGAGCGCGGGCTTGCCAATCTTCAAGTGCGCGGCAGCCTCTTGCACGGCCCGCAAAACGTCCGTTTGTCGGACAGGCTTTTTCCAGTTCGCCACACCTCCGCAACGAAATTGAAAGATTAGGCAAAGGTGCGGTATGGGTCAATTTAGGCCGAATAGGCTGTCCGAAATATCTCCTCTGTTCGAAAGCCTGCCAAGATAATTTATGACCAGGTCATTTTGCCCCGTACGGACAGTTATTGGACTGCGTGTCAGTTTCTGCAGTCGCTGCCAGTGATCAAGTCCCTGATCGGAAACATATCTTCGCCGTAGTGGTGAAGCCGGGTGTGATGCCGTCGGCATAACCACCGCACCCTTAAAGGCTCATCGTATTGATCATGATGGGCATCGACCGCTTCGATCCCGCAAACCTCGCATATTTGCTTTTCTAGCTCGCCTGCCTTCACCGCTCGCTGCACAGCAAGGTGAGCATCGTATTTGCCTGGATTGGCACGGCGCCAATTCGCTTGGCGGGTATCGGTTTTCAGCATCACAGCATCCTGCTTGTCTATCCCTGCATCACCTATGAAACGAGGTGCCGTGAATAGGCATAGCACGGCGTAAATCGTTCTTCATTTGTTTTCCCATCGGTGCCACGTGATTTCACAGGCACGTCCTTCGGACCAGGCTCTATTCCGCCGCAGCCTTGCTGCAGCTCCACGGAACCCCTGACGGGTTGGTGTTCCCACAGGTGGCGGTCCGTAATGTATTTAGGCGTGCTGGCTATGATGGACCGAGGTAGAAAGCGCGTGTTGTCGACTATGTAGCTGACGCTTCCGCTGACGCCCTCGAGTGCGGATGCTATGGCCCGATCGCACATCCTGTGAATAGTACTGCCCCATGCACCTGAAACCGCCTCCTGGGACCAGGCTTGCTCCAGCCCTTGCTTCAACACGATTGATCCGACGTCAAGGGAAGCGGTTTCGAGGCACGGCTCTGAACTCGGGTTAACGTTTCTTCCCTGAACGGTTTGGGTGTGATTCAAGAGTGTCGGTGATTTGGAGGCCGACATGTTTGAAGACGATCGCCCGCGGCTGCGGGTTTTGCTGGACCATTTTAGTCTCGTTGAGGATGAGCGGGAGCAATGGCGGGTCGCCCATCCGTTACCCGAGGTGCTTCTTCTGGTCGTTTGCGGGACGATCGGCGCATGCGACGATTTTGACGAGGTCGTCGAATGGGGGGAGGATAACCTGGCGTTTTTACGTCGGTTTCTTCCCTATCACCATGGCATACCGGGTTCGCGCTGGCTGCGCATTCTGCTCAACCGGATCGATCCGGACCTGTTTTCGAACTGCTTCATATCCTGGGCGGCGACGCTTCGACCCGATGCTCCGGCGCTGGTGGCGATTGACGGAAAGACCTCGCGCGGCAGTCATGACCGGGCCAACGGCCGGGCGGCGCTGCATCTCGTCTCGGCTTTCGCCACCCGTGAACGGCTGGTTCTTGGACAAGAGGCAGTGGCAACGACAAGCTGTGAGCAGGACACCATCCCCTTGCTGCTGGAACGGTTGGCCGAAAAGGATCGCCTGAAAGGCGCGCTCGTGACCATCGACGCCATTGCCTGCAATGCCAAAACCGCCTAGGCGGTGCTCGATGCAGGCGCTGATTACCTCCTGGCGGCCAAGGCCAATCAGCCCGGCCTGATGGGTGAGATCGAGCGCTTCTTTGCCGACGCTCCGGCAAACCTCACCTCAACCGTGACCGAAGTCGACAAGGGCCATGGCCGGGTCGAAGAGCGGCGGGTCACCGTCTCCACTCAAATCGACTGGCTCTCCGGCGACAGGCGCTTTCCCGGCGAATACCGCTTCCCGTCCATCGCCACCATCGTCAAGGTGCAAGCACAAGTCTATGAAAAGTCCAGGCAAAGCAGCCAGGTCCGCTTCTATATCTCCTCGCGGTCGATGACCGCGCTCCAGTTCGCCGAGGCCATACGTGGCCATTGGGCCATCGAGAACTCCCTCCATTGGGTACTCGACGTCACCTTCAACGAGGATGCCGCCCGATCTCGAACCGGGCATGGACCAGCCAACATGGCCGTCGTCCGACACTTCGCCATCAACATGGTTCGAAGCCATAACGACAAGCGCAGTATCAAACTCAGACGAAACAAAGCAGGCAGAAACCCACAATACATGGCCGAAATCATCCGAGCATGACTGTTAACCCGGATTCAG
>NZ_FMAF01000003.1 GCF_900094565.1 Martinezella lusitana | reverse complement strand
AAATAAGGGCCAAGGGAAACAAGCGACAAATCGCTCACCGATTTGCGCTGGACGCGATAAGCCGCTCAAGCGGCTTACGCTGGTAATACGGGACAAACCCTCCGGGTTTGCTCGGGCGCGATAAACCGCTCAAGCGGTTTACGCTGGACGCGATAAGCCGCTTTGCGGCTTACGCTGGTAACGCGGGGTGGAGCAGCCCGGTAGCTCGTCAGGCTCATAACCTGAAGGCCGCAGGTTCAAATCCTGCCCCCGCAACCAAATCACCCAAATGCATATACTTCAAAGCCGTTTCGGCGTTCAGGGACTTGCCGGAGTGCGCACCCAGCAGGGCGGCAGACGGAAATCGGGTGGCTGACGATCGGATTCGGGAGCAAGGATCGGAGTGCGCCCGACAAGTTTCGGCGGCACGGTCGGGCAGGAGCAATTCGAGATGATGACCATGACCACATCCACACGCATGGCTGAACGCACCCCGACGCCGTCGGTAGCCGAGGACCCCCGCTGGGCGCGCATCGTTGCTCGCGACAAGGCGGCGGACGGCCATCTTTGGTATTCGGTCGGGACGACAGGGGTCTATTGCCGCCCGTCATGCCCGTCGCGCATCGCCAATCCCCAGAATGTCACGCTCCATGAGACGCTGGAGAGTGCGCGGGCGACCGGTTTCCGGCCCTGCAAGCGCTGCAATCCGGAGGGGCTCTCACTTGAATGCGAGAATGCGGCCCTTGTCGCCAAGGCATGCCGGATTATTGAGGAAAGTGAGGAGGAGCCCTCGCTTGAAGAGCTGGCAGATGCCGTCGGCCGGAGCTCCAGCTATTTCCATCGTATGTTCAAGGCCACGACCGGATTGACCCCGAAGAACTATGCCGTCGCCGATCGCTCGAAGAAGGTCCGCAAAGGCCTGGCAACCGGCAACAGCGTCACGGAAGCCATTTATGAAGCAGGGTTCAACTCCAGCGGCCGCTTTTACGAAAAATCGACCGGCATGCTCGGGATGACGCCCTCGCAATATCGTGCCGGTGGCATCGACGAGGAGATCAGGTTCGCGGTCGGCCAGTCATCGCTCGGTGCGATCCTCGTTGCGTCAAGCACAAAGGGCGTCGCTTCAATCCTGCTCGGGGATGACCCTGACGAGTTGGTCCGCAATCTTCAGGATCGCTTCCCGAACGCCCGCCTCATCGGAGCCGATCGCGACTATGAGGCCCTGATCGCGCGGGTTGTCGGCTTCGTCGAAGCTCCGGGGATCGGTCTGGATCTGCCGCTCGATGTCCGCGGCACAGCGTTCCAGCGTCGTGTGTGGCAGGCACTTCAGGAGATTCCTGTAGGCGAAACGGTTTCCTATGCCGAGATTGCCCGCCGCATCGGATCACCGAAATCGGTGCGGGCAGTCGCAGGCGCCTGCGCGGCGAACAACCTCGCCGTCGCCATTCCCTGCCACCGGGTGGTTCGCAATGACGGTGCGCTCTCGGGCTATGCCTGGGGCATCGAGCGCAAAGGTGCCCTGCTCGATCGGGAGTTATCCCGGTCAGCCTGACAAGCACGCAACGCCTGAAACAAGGAGCGTCTCACCGATGTTTTCGCGCGGCGGATTCGATGCAAGGACGAGCCGACGCCGGCCTCCCAGAGCGGATGCGGCCATTGTCGCGCTCGCTGAGGACAATCCCGACAAGACGCTCGTCATGGCTCATATCAGCCAGCTCGTCGCCGATGGCTTTGCGGTCTGGGACGTGCTCGATAGCGGACAGATCGAGGTCCGCTTCAATTCTGGCGAGACATTTTTGCTCGCTGAAACCACCATCCTGCGTCTGGTCTGATCGGTCGCCAAGAAGAGGGTCCATGCCGGGTGCACGCGCCCGGCTTCTTTCTTTGCGCCATGTGCCAGCCAGATAGTTTCTCGATTTGAAAGCAAGGACCGGAGTTCGGGTGGCCCAAGTCCGGAGTAACTTTGATGCTGATAACAGAGCAAGGAGTTACGACGATGAACCTTATGATCTCCAGCGATGCCTTGCGGGCCATGCACCGGGCAAAAGCCACGGCTATATCAGCCGATATCCTTTTCTACGCCGTCGCCGGTTGCGCGCTGGGCAGCGTGCTGGTCGCACGCAGTGCCACGGGTGTCTGCGCGATCCTGCTCGGCGACACCGCCGAAGAACTGACGGCGGATCTCGCCCGCCGCTTCCCGCGGGCCTCGCTCGTTTCGAACGAAGCCGCGGTCAAGGACGATCTGGCGCAGGTGCTCCGCTACCTCGAGAGGCCGGCCGAGAGCCTTCATTTCACCCTCGACATGCGCGGGACATCGTTCCAGCGCCGCGTGTGGGAAAAGCTGAAGGCGATCCCTGTTGGCAAAACGGTGAGCTACATGGAGCTGGCCCGCTGGGTCGGCCCGCTGGCTAATCCCCGTGCGGTCGCCAGTGCCTGCGCCGCCAACCCGATCGCACTGGCCATTCCCTGCCACCGCGTCGTCCGCGGCAATGGCGACCTGGCAGGCTATCGCTGGGGCATCGAGCGCAAGCGCGTCCTCATCCAGAAGGAAGCCCTGGCATGAACTCTCATGTATCCGCCGCCTCCCCAGCCTCTGCGGTGGCGTCCGCGGAGGCGCGGGTTGCCGCCTACGATTGGAAGGCGCTTGCCGGAGAGCTCGACAGCTTCGGCTGTGCCGTGCTGACGAAGCTGCTTGCGCCGGAGGAGTGCCGCGCAATCGCGGGGCTCTATCCCGACGAAAGCCACTTTCGCAGCCACGTCCTCATGGCGCGACATGGTTTTGGCAAAGGCGAATATCGCTACTTCAGATACCCGCTGCCTGACCTGCTCGGCGGCTTGCGCACGGTGCTCTATCCGCACCTCGCTGATGTCGCCAATGAATGGAATGTGCGCATGGGGATCGATGAGCGCTATCCCGACGAGCATGCTTCGTTCCTGAAGCAGTGCCACGCCGCCGGCCAGATGCGCCCGACGCCGTTGTTGCTGCAATATGTCCCGGGCGATTTCAATTGCCTGCACCAGGATCTCTATGGCGATCTCGCATTTCCAATCCAGGTGGCAATCCTGCTTTCAGAACCTGGCCGGGACTTCACGGGCGGCGAATTCGCTCTGACCGAGCAGCGGCCGCGCATGCAAAGCCGCGTCGAGGTCGTGCCGCTTCGCCAGGGCGATGCCGTTGCCTTCGCGGTCCACAATCGCCCTGTGCGGGGTCCGAAGGGGAACTATCGCGTGAACCTGCGCCATGGCGTGAGCCGTGTCCGCTCCGGCATGCGGCACACGGTCGGGATCATCTTCCACGATGCCAGATGACAGAATAGCGAAGGCCGGCGTCGCGTTTTTGCGGCGCCGCCCTGGCGATCACGTCGTCAGCCTTGAGCCCGCCTTGAAACGTCTGCCCAAGCTCCCAGGTCGCAAGCCGCTCGGCTACTGCTTCTGAGCGACGCCCAGAGGGATCTCGCCCAGGAATAATCTCAGCGGAGGCGACGGCGAGTGCCCGCCGGCGAGCGGAAGAGCGTGGCAAAAGAAAACTGCCCGCCTGGATGCCAGGCGGGCGGTTGTTCAATCCAGCTTTCCCGCAGCGATGGGGTGATCAGCTGCGCGGTTTGAGGTTCTCTGCATCGTAAAGCGGCTTGTAGCCGACACCGGCGACTTCGACGGGGTAGGTTTCGCCGAAATATTCGACCTTCAGCTTGCGGCCTTCCCGCGCGTAGGACCAGGGCAGGTAGGCGAGCGCGATATTCTTGCCGATGGTCGGGCCATAGGCGATCGACGTGGTGAAAGAACGGCGGCCAAGTTCGTCGACGAGCGTTTCGCCGGTTTCAGGGTCCATGACCGGCAGGATGCCGACCGGATAGCGCGCCACACCCTTGGAGTCGGTGTTGTCGGTCACGACAAGCGTGCAGAGCATGGCCGGCTGATGATCGCGGGCGCGATATTCGAGATGCTTGGCCTTGCCGCGGAAGTCGGCATCCTTGACCTTCGGGCGGGCGAGATCGGCTTCGAGAAGATTGTATTCCGTCAGCAGGTCGGCATTTTGCAGGCGCAGGCTCTTTTCCATGCGGCGGCTGTTGGCATAGGTTTCGACGCCGACGGCGATGGCGCCCGTGGAGCGCAGCGCGTCCCATACAGCCAAAGCGTCGCCATAGGCCATATGCAATTCCCAGCCCTGTTCGCCGACATAGGAAATGCGGAATGCCGTGACGTTCTTACCGGCGATGCGGATCTGCTTGATTGCAGCGAAGGGGAAGTTTTCCTGCGAGAGGATTTCCGGGGCTTCGACCACCTTCTGCAGGTTGGTGCGGGCGTTCGGTCCCCAGATGCCGATCGTGACATAGCGTTCGGTGACATCGGTGATGGTGACGTCGAAACCCTTGTCCTCTGCGACGCGGCGCATGTAGTGGAAATCACGCGGGCCGGCATCGGCGCCGTCGATGAGCCGGCAGCGGTCGGCCATGCGGATCACGGTGAAGTCGGCCCGCACCATGCCCTCGTCGTCGAGGAAGTGGGTATAGATGCCCTTGCCGATATTGGCATCGCCGCCGATTTTTGCCGCGCAAAGCCATTCCAGCAGCTCGACATGATCGGGGCCTTCGATGTCATACATGGCGAAGTGCGAGAGGTTGATGATGCCGCAGTCTTCGCTCAGCGCGAGATGTTCGGCATTGGAAACGCGCCAGAAATGGCGGTTGTCCCATTCGTTTGCACGCACAGGCACCCGGTCGCCGTATTTTTCCAGCAGGTGCTCGTTTGCGGCATAGCCATGAGCGCGTTCCCAGCCGCCGAGCTCCATGAAATAGCCGCCGAGCTCCTTCTCGCGCTCCCAGAAAGGCGAGCGGCGAACACTGCGGCCGGTCGCGTAGGGCTCGCGGGGATGGACGGCCGGATTGTAGATCTTCTGTGCCGCCTCGGTGCAGCGACCCTCGATGAACTTTTCTTCCAGCATGTGCGGATAGAAGCGGGAATAGTCGATCCTGTTGTGGTCGATCGGGGTGCGACCGTCGGTCATCCAGTCGGCGACGAGCTTGCCGAAGCCCGGGCCATCCTTCACCCAGATGGCGACGCAGTACCACAAGCCTCTGACCTTCTGGCTTTCGCCGACGGAAGGGCCGCCATCGGTCGTCACCTGCAGCAGACCGTTGAAGGAATGGCCTTCATTGTAGCCAAGCTCGCCAAGGATCGGCGTCAGCTCCATGGCGCGTTCCAGCGGCTCGATGATCTGTTCCATGTCGAGATCGCGCTGCGAGGGCGAAAGACGGGCTTCGTGCTTTTCGAGCAGGTCGCGCGGATGGCAGAGGCGCGGGTTTTTCTCTTCGTAATAGCCCCATTCGATCTGGCCGCCTTCGGCGGTCTTGGGGTCGCCGGTGTCGCGCATATAGGCGGAGTTGCCCTGGTCACGCATCAGCGGGAAGCCGATTTCCTTGCCCGTGCCGGCAAACTCGTTGTAGGGGCCGAAGAAGGTCAGCGGGTGATCGACAGGCATGACCGGCAGGTCTTCGCCAACCATCTCGGCGATCAGCCGGCCCCAGAGACCGGCGCAGACGATCACGTATTCCGCCTCGATCGTGCCGCGATGGGTGACGACGCCGGTGATGCGGCCGTCCTTGACGATCAGCGACTGGGCAGGCGTATTGGCGAAGGAGAGGAGCTTGCCGCTCTTTTCGCCCTGATCGATCAGCTTGCCGGCAACTGTCTGCGAGCGCGGAATGACCAGGCCGGCATCCGGATCCCACATGCCGCCCTGCACCATGCTTTCCTCGATCAGCGGGAATTTCTCCTTGATCTCGGAGGGCTCGACCAGGCTTACGCGCGTGCCGAAGGCCTTGCCCGAGGTCACCTTGCGCTTGATTTCCGCCATGCGGTCGTCGTCGCCGACGCGGGCGACTTCGAGGCCGCCGACACGGGCATAGTGGCCGAGCTTATCGTAGAATTCGATGGAATAGAGGGTCGTCCAGCAGGAGAGGAAATCGTGGCTGGTCGTGTAGCAGAAGTCGGAGGCGTGTGCCGTCGAGCCGATATCTGTCGGGATGCCGGATTTATCGATGCCGACAATATCGTCCCAGCCGCGCTCGATCAGATGGTGGGCGATCGAGGCGCCGACGATACCGCCGAGCCCGATGATGACGACCTTCGCCTTTTGAGGAAATACTGCCATTGCGTGCGACCCTGATTGATACTGAAAACGGATTTTATGATGTGCGCGGCGGCGACCAGAGCCTGTCTACGACATATTCAAGATGCTTGCACGACGACCGCGACGCCGTTCAGCTTGGGAAGCGGGGGATTTCGTTGTCATGATCATGGCCAATGATGTCGCAAAGGCGACGGCATACCCCCACTGCATTATTGCGGGATGGATTGCATCATGATCTCACGGCGCAAAATCGGGCCTTCGTCGCCGAAATAGGTCGTCAGCAGCTTTGGGAAATCATCCGATTGGTAGACGTCCGTCAGGGTCTGATCCACGAGCAGGCGAAAGGCTGAGTCATCCTGCTTGAGCGCAATTCCGTAGGGCTCGTGCGTGAACAGGCGATTGCCGATCGCGAGCGCCGAAGGATTGCGGGCACGCGATGCAAGATCGAAGAGCAGTGCGCGATCTGCGAAATAGGCATCAATCTTGTGGCCTTCGAGAGCGGCGAGGCCATCCTGATGCGTGGCAAAATCGGCAATCCGCGTTTTCGGCACATCGGAGCCCAGCGCTTCGCGCAGCGTCGCGCCCGTCGTCGTGTCGGAACGGACGCCGATCGTGCTTGTCGCCGGCGCTTGCTTGCTGGAGGCGAGCGTCGGGCGCTTGTCGAGGAAGAGCATCATCAGATAGTCGGGCGAATCCTTGCGCAACAGGGCGCTCGCACCCGTCAGGAAGATCGGCTGCGAGAAATCGACGCTCTGGCGTCTGGCAAGATTGATAGTCAAGGCGCCGCAGAGAAGGTCGACCCGGCCGTCCTTCACCGCGTTGAAGCCATCGGCCAGGGTGGTTTCGACGTAATCGCGCTTCAGGTTCGTTACCTTGCGCCCGACCGCGTCGGCGATTTTGCCGCAGAGGTCAACGGCGTATCCCGTGGGACTGCCATCCTTCTTCTTGGAGGAGAACGGGGCTTCGTCGTTGATGTAGCCGATGCGGATCGTGCCTTTTTGCGCGACAAGATCGAGTGTCTGCGCGGCTGCCGCCGCATAGGCAGAAATACCGAGGGCAACGCCTGCGAGAATCCATCGTCTCATGCAATTCGCCGGCATGGTCCTGATCTCCGAAAGAATGGTGGCGATCGCAAAGGCTTACCGCAGATTATGATCTGACGGAGGTTTGTCAACGGCGGATTGTCTCCGGCACTTTTCCGGTCGAACAAGGGTGATGGACGCACCCTTGTTTGCAAAGCCCGGCCTCTATCGAGACAGGTCGTGGCGGTCGATCCAGCCGGAAATGGCCGCGGCGATCGCCTCCGGCTGGTCTTCGGGTGCGATGTGTCTGGCCGGACCGGAATTCTCGACCTCCAGATTGGCCACGTTGGCACGACACCAGGCTGTCATCGCCTCGCCGATCAGCAGGGTTTCCGCCGGGCCGTCGAAGGTCAGCAACAGCTTGGGGATATCTGTGCTTTCCGTCAGCCAGACATCATAGGCTTCGATCCGTGCGACGACATCGGCCGGCTCGCCTTCGATCGGCATCGCGCGCGGCCAGGCAAGCAAAGGCCGTCGGCTTTCGCGCGTCGGGTAGGGTGCGCGGTAGACGGCGTGGTCATCGGCGCTCAGGCCGTTGAGAACCGTGGCCTTCAGCGCCTGCTCGATAAAGAAATTCTCGTCCAGAACCTTCGTTTCACCTGTGCCCGGCGGGCGCAGCGCTTCATAGCGAGGGCGTGCGTTCGGGAGATCGTCCCAGGTCATCGGCCTCATGATCGTTTCCATGAAGGCGATACCACGCACGCGTTCGGGATGGCGGGCAGCCCAGTCGAAGGCGAGGGCGCCACCCCAGTCATGGCCGACCAGCACGACGCCGTCGAGCGCCAGCGCGTCGAACCAGGCGTCGAGATAGCGGGCATGATCGTCAAAACTGTAAGCAATATCGGGCTTGCCGGAGCGGCCCATGCCGATGAGATCGGGCGCAAGACGGCGGGCCGGCGCAGCTATGGCAGGCACGATATGCCGCCAGAGATGGGACGAGGTGGGATTGCCATGCAGAAATACCAAAGGCGTTCCCGTTCCTGCATCCTCGTAGAAGATCGTCGAGTCCAGCACGTTGAGCACGGGCATGCGGGGTATCCTCTCTCGAAAGGAAATGGTAAGGTACCTGTCTATCTATCATAATAGTCAGGGGCCTGTCTATATTCATGGAAAATTGCGTTCCCACACGTCTGTCTTTGGGTCTGCTGCTGCGGCTCGTGCATCAGCATTGGACACAGGATGTCGAAGCCGCACTTGAAGAAGCCGGCTTCGACGATATCCGCCCGCCACATGCCAATGTCTTCACTTTCGCCCGCCCGGAGGGAATTCAGGTGAGCGAACTCACAAAGCTCGCCCATGTCCGCAAGCAGACGATGACGCAGGCGGTGGAAGAGCTCGAGCGCCTGGGTTACGTCGAACGCCGGCCGGATCCCAACGACCGGCGTGCGCGGCTGGTTTTCCTCACCGAGCGCGGCAAAGGCGTGCGGCCGGTCGCGATGGCCACCGGCCGCCTGGTGGACCAGCGTTGGTCCGATATGGCCGGGACGAAAGAGATCGAGGGGATCAAGCAAGCTTTGCAGGCCTTGCTTGAAAAGCTGCGCAGCGGCGATGGAAATGCCGCCGAGCCGATAGACGAGGCCGGCACCTAAGCTGCCGCTGCCATCATTGGTGGTCGGCTCGATATCACGAAGAGTTTCGTTACCCCGGCGCGATTTCTGGCCTATCTATTTTGCATCATCGTCAACCAATGGGAACGCGATGCAGGAGAGGAATTTGATGCGACAGGTAAGCGGTACGATGCGGAAAGCGTGCTTTGTTTTCGGCGCCGGTCTGGCAGTCCTTTGCGCGGTCGTAAGCCCCGTGATTACCTCGCCGGCGGCGGCGCAGACGATCATCGACGATTGGCACAACGTAAAGCCGCCGGCACCGCCGCAATTGAAGCCGGTTACGGTGGACCTCAAGACGACCGCGTTGCTGATCCTCGATTTCAACGGCGCGCAGGACCCGACCAAGGGACCATGCAACAAGAACACCAAGCCGCGGTGCCTTGCTTCCGTGCCGAAGGTCAAAACCCTGCTCGACCAGGCGCGTGCCAAGGAAATGCTTGTCGTCTTCAGCCTGGCTGGCGCCGGCGAGCCGCAGGATATCGCCACGGCTCTGGCGCCGCTGGCAAGCGAGCCGATCGTCAAGTCCGGTGCCGACAAGTTCATCGGCACCAATCTGCGCAGTATCCTGGCCGACAAGGGCATCAAGACGGTCATCGTCACCGGCACGGCCTCGGAAGGCGCGGTGCTCGATACCGCGACGGATGCCGCTTTGAACGGCATGAACATCATCCTGCCCGTCGATGGCATGTCCTCCACCGAGCTCTATGGCGAGCAGTATGTGGCTTGGCATATGGTCAACGCACCGGGTGTCGCGCAGAAGACGACGCTGACCAGCATCGATATGATCAAGTTCTGATCCGGTAACGACTCGATGGAAACATCCCGCGTTCCAATGCGATAGCGGGATGTCGGTTCGGCTTTACCTAGGCCAGACTTCGTCGAACAGGTTCAGAAGGCGCTTCCAGTGCCTTTCGGCGCCGGTCTCGTCGTAAACGCCATGGTGGTCGGGCACGGTCCATCCATGCGCCATGCCGATATAGTTTTCGATGATGTGGTCGACGCCACCGGTGCGGAGCGCCTCGGCAAGGCGGGCGGATTGTTCCGGCGGAAAGCTGTTGTCGACGCCCGCAACGCCGACATAGACGCGCGCCTTGATATCGGCCGCAAGGCGGTGCGGGCTGTCTTCCGCGTCGCTGGCGAGATTGCCGCCGTGAAAGCTGGCCGCCGCTGCGATGCGGTCGGAATAGGTCGCAGCAGCGGTCAGCGCGCGGCCTCCACCCATGCAGTATCCGACCGTGCCGACCGGGCCTTTCGCCCCGGCGGCTGATAGGGCATCGAGAAAGGCGGCGCTGTCGCGCTTGGTCATTTCCTGTGTCGTTCCGCGCAGCATCGTCATGATCGTTTCACGAGATGCCGGATTGCCGAAGGCACTGCCGTCGAAGGGGCCATAAGCGCCGAAGCGGTAGAAGAGATCGGGAAGCAGCACGATGTGGCCGGCATCGGCGAGGCGCTGCGCCATGCTGTCAAGGGAGGAGCGCGGACCCATGGCATCCATGTAGAAGATCACGCCATGTTCGGCCGGAGCGCCATTGTCGGGGCGGAAGAGGGCGGCTTTGACGACCCCGTCGGCCGTCTTGATGTCGACGTCTTGTTTCATCCTCGTATCCCTTGCGATCCCTGTTGTCTGTTTGTCTTCCCCGCGCGGCGGGCACTTTGGCAAATGGCCGACAGGCGCTCAATAGCATTCCTTGCCGAAAGTGATACGACCGGCGGATCGCCGATCAACATCTCTTGAGTTTCCGTATCCGTCCGCCATGACATAGTATCGCCGGCAACCGCGGTTATGTGCCGGACCTTTGGAGGATAAGTTTCGATGTCTTTTCGCCAGATGGTTCCCGGCTTGATACTGGCCTTCTCGTTGATATCGACGCCTGCCTTTGCCGCGCCGCCGGAGCAGGCTCGTGGTGAGCCGGGTGGTGGTGGCGTCCTCTCGCTCCTGCCGCCCGACGCGGTGAGCGACCACGTGTTGGATGCCGACGGCAAGAGCATGGCCTATATGGCGACGGCTGGAACGCTCGATCTCTTCGGTCAGGACGGTCAGCGCAGTGCGGCGATCTTCTATACCGCCTATGTCGCGAAAAACCGGGATGCAGGTCGGCCCATCACCTTCGTATTCAACGGCGGGCCAGGGGCAGCATCCGCCTTTCTCAATCTCGGGCTTGTCGGACCGCGTATCCTCGATTTCGGGCCTGATGGCCGTGATGGCGCCAATGCCAAGCTGGTCGACAATCCGCAGAGCTGGCTCAATTTCACCGATCTTGTGCTGATCGATCCGATCGGCACGGGTTGGAGCCGGGCGGTGAAGCCGGATGACCAGAATGAATTCTACACGGTCGAAAGCGATGCCGAAAGCCTTGCCAAGGCGATCGCCCTTTACGTCGCCCATAACGGTCGCGCCGCGTCGCCGAAGTATATTCTTGGCGAAAGCTATGGAGGATTTCGCTCGGTCAAGGTCGCCAACAGCCTACGCGAGGATCAAGGTATCCTGATCTCCGGCATCGTCATGCTTTCGCCCTTGCTCGAGGGCCGGCTGGTCTTTGGCGGCGGCGACGATGCGCTTAGTGCTGCCCTGGAGCTGCCCTCGCTGGCAGCCGCCCAGCTCGAGCGGCAGAATGCTTTCAGCGACAAGGCGGTTCAAGATGCCCAGGCTTTTGCTCTGAACGAATATCTGCCTGTTCTTGCCGGGCCGCCGCCCTCCGGCGATGCCGGCCGGGCCTTGTATGGTCGGGTCGCAAAACTGACGGGCATCCCCGAGGATGTCGTTGCCAAGAACCAGGGTTTTCTCGGTAGCGTCTATCGGAAACATTCCGACGGCGATGGTGCGGAGGTGGCGAGTGCCTACGATGCTTCCTTCCTGGCGCCCGACCCCTATCCTCAGTCCGACGCCGAGCATGGCGGCGACCCGATCCTTGACGGTTTCGTCCGCGCCTATGGCGGTGCGTTTTCGAGCTATGCGCGTGATGAGTTGGGCTTTCACACCGATATGACCTACACGCTGCTGTCGACATCGGTGAACAGGCAGTGGAAATGGGGTGGGCGAAACGACGGCGGCTCGCGCCTCAGCGCCGGCGTCACCGACGATCTCAAGGAACTGCTGTCGCTGTCATCGTCCTTCCGCCTCATGGTGGGGCAGGGCTACAGCGACCTCGTCATTCCCTTTGGCGTCAACAAATATGTGCTCGACCACATGCCATCGGCCTTTGCCGATCGCGTGGCGCTGAAACTCTACCGCGGCGGTCATATGTTCTACACCCGGCCGACATCACGCGAGCAGTTCACGACGGATGCCAAGGCGTTCTTTGCCACGCAGCCTCCCGCCGCGCCGGCCGTGAAATCGAACTAAGTAATTCCAGGAAAAGTGTGCAGCGGTTTTCCGTCCGAAATTGAGCAACAACAATAGCATAGAGCGGTGAGGCGGTTCCGTGAACGCTTCATCGCTCTAGTCGTGCTGCTGCAACTGAAAGAGATGCTTGATGCGCGAGCTCAGCGAACTGACGGGAGCGCCGTTGACCAGGATATCGGTGTTGGCGAACAGATGGCGTTCGGCCTCGATGCGCTTCGCCATGATGGCGCCCAGCTCTTCGGCGAGGGCGGGTCTGTCATGCAAGAGCGGCGACAGGCAGTCCTCGCCGATTTCATAGGTGACGACAAAGGTCAGGGCGCGGACCGTCCCGACTTCGCCTGTTCCCATCAACAGGCCGTTTTCGCCGAAATAATCGCCAGGCGCGAGCCGCGTCAGCTCGATCTGCCGATGCCCCTCGCGGCGGGTGATGCTGACGACGCCCGATCGCACGATCGTCAGCGCGCGAAGCTGTGCGTCCTGTTCGGCGATGACCGCATCCTTGCGATAAGTGCGGCGCTGCATGTGCGATGCCAGATGCTCTTTTTCGTCCTCGGTCAACGATGAGAACAGCGGGATGTTGCTGACCAGCCGCCATGGCGTTCCGGGAGCGTGCTGCTGCTCGCCCGATGCTTCTGCCTTGTGTTCCGCCGGAATGACGATCGTATCGGAAGGGCCGGCGAGTTTCAGGCCCGCCGCCTTCGAATGGCGGTAAAGGAGGTCGTAGATCTCGTTCTTTGCGGCCATCGTCTGCGATATATCGCGCACGCGGAACGTCAGCTGTAGTTCGATTGCCTGTCCGTCGACGGAATTGATGGCGACGCTGGGTTCGGGGGTCTTCTGGATCGAGTTGCAACTGATCAGCACGCTTTGCATCACATCGACGACGACGCTTGGCAGGGTGGTCGGCTGAACGCGTACGGTGACGGTGGCGCCGTGGCTCTCGTCGGGCGAGGAGAGATTGGTCAGCCGCGTTTTGGCAAGGACGCTGTTCGGGATGACGACCAGATCGTTGGTGCCGTTCAGCAGCTGCGTGGCCCGCCAGTTGGTTTCCACGACACGGCCTTGAATATCGTTTTCGAGGACGATCCAGTCGCCGACGGAATAGGGCCGCCCGAGATTGAGCGCGATGCCGGAGAAGACATCGCTCAACGTGCTCTGCAATGCCAGGCCGAGAATGATGGCGAACACGCCGGAGGTGGCGATCAGCGTGCCCACCGGAACGCTGAAGACGTCGGCGACAATGGAAAGAATGGCGCCGAGATAGATGACGCCGACGATCAGATCCTGCAGCAGCCGGCCCTCGCGCGGCTTGCGCTCGAAGATGAGGAACAGGCGCACGCAGGCGATCAGCACCCAGGCACCGTTGATCCACCAGATGATCTTGGCGAAGCCGGTGAAGGTGCGCAGCGACACCGACACCTGCGGCGGGCTCGGCTCGTAGGGTATGATGCCGTGATAGAGCAGAAGCACGGTCAGGCAGACGAAAAAGATAGCCTGGCCTATCAGCCGCCCGGCGCGCTGATGGCGCAGCATGACACGGCTGACGAATGTGCCGATGACCACCAGGATGCAGAACTGGACGATCGGATCATCGAGAAGTGCAAGAGACATGGGGGTTTGGCCGCACTCAATCTATCGGATGGGCGCTAAATTGGCATGAAAGAGTTTACAATGCCATATAGCGACGAACTGCGACATCTTCGATGCAGCCAAGCCAAGTCTTCGGTGCAAGTGTCCCGACGGACTTGATCCCGCGACCGAAGCCTTGATAATTGGATGACGATTATCATCTTACATCTGTCATCCCGTCCTGCTATCAGCCTTCGACGGCGCACCTCCCGGCGCTTCGACATCATCAAGGAATACCCATGACACAGTCTTTTGTGATTAGCGGCGATTTGCTGATCGGCGCAGAGTCGACCGGCGACAACAGAACCGCGCATGCCATCAACCCGGCGACCGGCGCAAATCTCGAGCCGGCTTTTGCGATTGCGAGCGAGGCCGACGTGGCAAGGGCCTGCGAATTGGCCGGCCAGGCTTTCGACGTCTACCGCGCGACCAGCCCGGAGGAACGGGCGGCATTTCTCGAAAAGATCGCTGACAATATCATCGATATCGGCGATGCGCTGATCGAGCGGGCAACGGAAGAGACCGGACTGCCGGTGGCACGTCTGCAGGGCGAGCGCGCCCGCACAGTCGGCCAGCTTCGGCTGTTTGCGCAGGTGGTTCGTTCCGGCGAATGGCTCGATCTGCGCGTCGACCCGGCATTGCCGGAGCGCAAGCCGTTGCCGCGGCCCGATCTGCGCCTGCGTCAGATCCCGCTCGGCCCCGTCGCCGTCTTCGGCGCCAGCAATTTCCCGCTCGCCTTCTCGGTCGCCGGGGGTGATACCGCGTCCGCGCTTGCTGCTGGGTGCCCGGTCGTCGTCAAGGGGCATCTCGCCCATCCGGGCACGGGCGAGCTTGTGGGACGCGCCATCCGCGCTGCCGTTGCGGCCTGCGGCCTGCCTGAAGGGACTTTCTCGCTGCTGACGGGCGCCAACGAAACAGGCGCGGCGCTGGTGCGCGATCCGCGTATCAAGGCTGTCGGCTTCACCGGCTCGCGCGGCGGCGGTCTGGCGCTCGGCGCCATCGCCGCGGCCCGGCCGGAGCCGATTCCTGTTTATGCCGAGATGAGCAGCGTCAATCCCGTCTTCCTCTTTCCGGCGGCGCTTGCGGCGCGCGCCGAAGCGATCGGCACGGGCTTTATCGAATCCCTGACGCTCGGCGCCGGCCAATTCTGCACCAATCCCGGCTTGCTCTTCGCCATCGATGGCCCCGATCTCGATCGCTTTATCGAGGCTGCCAGCGCGGTACTGACCGGTCGCGCGCCGGCGCCGATGCTGACGCCGGGCATTCACGCCGCCTTCGACAAGGGCGTGGCTGCGCTCGCGGAGCATGAGGCGGTCAAGACCGTCGCTCATGGCGCACCGGCCGAGGGAGTCAACCGCAGCCCCGGCATCTTCTTCGAGACCGATGTCGAGCCTTTCCTTGCCGACGAGCGGCTCGGGCATGAGGTCTTCGGCGCGGCGGGCCTGCTGGTGCGCTGCAAGGACATCGACCAGATGATTGCGGTTGCCGAAAAGCTTGAGGGCCAGCTGACCGCCACGTTGCAGATCGAGGCTGGCGACCATGCCGTCGCCGCAAAGCTGCTGCCGGTGCTGGAGCGCAAGGCCGGACGCATTCTCGCCAACGGCTGGCCGACGGGCGTGGAAGTCTCCCATGCCATGGTACATGGCGGACCGTTCCCGGCAACATCGGACAGCCGCACGACGTCGGTCGGCACGCTCGCCATCCGTCGCTTCCTGCGTCCGGTATCCTATCAGGATCTGCCGGAAGGGATGTTGCCGGCCGAACTGAGGGATGAAGGCATCAAGACGCTGCCGCATCTGCTGGATGGCGTGCGCAAGGCACATTGAAGGCTGGAGAGCCCTCATCCGGCCTGTCGGCCACCTTCTCCCCGCTAGCGGGGAGAAGGGGATAGTCGCTCACCCAGCCTTCCATTCAGCTACCTGTTGGACGAGGGTACAGAGATCGTTGCCTCTCCCCGTCAAAACGGGGAGAGGGCTAGGGTATGAGAGGCAATCCCGCGACCCGGAGCCGATTGGAAATCTCAAACCACCGCGTAGACAATCCCGGTGAACGAACCCGCGTGGTGAAGCAGTTCGCGTTCGCCCGAGCCGTCGAGGCTCGCCGAATAGAGATTGCCGCCGATATCGGAGAAGAACATGCGATTGTTCGGCAGGTCGAGCGACAGGCCGATGCCTTCGTCCAGTCCTTCCAGGACGACTTCGGATGTTGCCGCGATGTCGTCCATGCTGGCGCGGTTGACGGTATTCCCACGTGGGAGATTGCCGCGGTCGGTCCAGTAGATTGTGCGGGTGGCGAGATCGAGTTCGAGGTCGATCGGTTCCGGCAGCTTGTCGAGCAGGGTCTCAATATCGCTGCGTCTCGTTGCCGTCTCGTCTTCGGGAATGTCGATGCTGGCGCGGAGGATGCGGCCGAGGCCGGCGTCCGGCGGCCCCTTCTGCGTCCAGTAGATCTGCCCGAGCGGCAGGTCGAGGGCGATGCCCACGCACCAGCGTTCGATATCGGCACTGTCCTGCGGACTGTCGCCGTTCTGCACCAGGGTTTCGATGTCGGAGCCGTCGATGTTGGCGCGCATGACACGCATGCCCTCGCGGTCGCACCAGTAGAGCGTGCCGTTGTCGTGGTCGATCTGGATCTGCTTCGGCGTGACCAGCGTGCTGCCCGGCGGGATCAGGGTGACATGGTTGCTGCCGTCGAGATTAATGCGCTCGATCGAGCCGTCATGGGCGTTGTAGTCGGTGCCCATTTCCGTCCAGTAGAGCCAGCCGTTCTCGCTGTCGACGAGAATGCCGTCCGGACTGCGGCCCGGGCGCTGGATGATCAGCTTGAGGTCGGTTCCGTCGATGGCGGAGGATAGAATTCGGCCGTCGTTGATATCGAGGAAAAACAGCCGTTCGGTCTTTTCTCTGGGGGCGGCAGGCGTCCGTGCTTCTGCTTCAGACATGAGAGCATCCTTTCAAAGGGTCGGATCTGCGGATCACAGCGGCAATCATGGCATCGGTTGATGACAGCATCATTCGCGCCGTGATCCGTTGAAGATCTGTTGCGCCGCAGCAAAGATCAAGGGCGCAGATGTCACGGCTGTATCGGACGAGCGTCAAATAACTGTCATCGATTTGATATAAATCCCCGCCATTCCCTATGGGCGATGTCAGCCTCGATGCTGAAATCCGAAGCCGAAGGTGCTTGATATCTTGTCGACGCTCCAGCAGGTCGCTTTTCGTGCCGGTTGTTCGGTTGCGACCGCCAGCCGGGTGCTGAACCGCAACGGTCCCGTCAGCGATGAGATGGTGCGTCGGGTGCGTCGGGCGGCGGCGGAGCTCGGTTATCGCGCCGGCGGCCGCGCCGGCAATCGACGGCCGGCGATCGGCGTGCTCATTCCCAGCATCACCAATCCGGTGTTCGCGGCGTCGTTGTCGAGCATTCAGAACCGGGCTCTTCACGCAGGTCACAGCGTGCTGATCGCGCAATCGAATTACGATCCGGCACAGGAGGCGGATGCCGTCGCATCATTGCTCCAGCAGCAGCCGACCGGCCTCATCCTCACGGTCTGCGATCCCGAACGCAGCCCGGCTCTGTCTTCCGCCCTGCCGCCGACCGTGCTGCTTGGCAATCTGCCGACCGCCCGCTTCACCGCCGCCGTCGCGACCGACAATTTTGGCGCCGGCCGGGATCTGACGGATCATCTCCTGCAGAAGGGGCATCGGCGCATCCTGTTCATCTCAGGCCATTTTTCCGCATCGGATCGGGCAAAGTTGCGCTATCTCGGCTATCTCAAGGCGATGGAGTCCGCAGGTCTACAGCCTCTCGACGCCCTGGAGATTTCCTTCATCAGCAGCCTGGGGCAGCTCGATCTCTCGGACGTTGTTTCGCAGTTTTGCCCGACGGCGATCATCGCCTCCAACGATCTTCTGGCGCTCGGGGTTATGGGTGCGCTGCGGCGTCAGGGCCTTTCGATCCCACGTGATATCTCCGTCGCCGGTTTCGATGGCATTTCCCTCGGCCTGCTGACGGAGGTTTCGCTGACGACAGTGGAGATACCGGATGGGACAATGGGGGCGGCGGCGGCTTCGCTGCTGCTCGACATGGCGGAGAATGCCGCACCGGCGCGACATCTGACCGTTCCCTACCGGTTGCGGCCGGGCGGAACCGTGCGCAATCTCGCCATTCAATCCTGACGGATCTCTGCACATGAAAACGCCGCCTCCCAAAGAGAGGCGGCGCGGATTTCAAACCCGATCCGGCAATCAGCTGCGCGGCAGCATGCCTTCGACGTCGGAAGCTGCATCTTCAAGCGCTTCCTTCGGCGCGGCCGAGCCATCGACGATGCGCGACAGGTTGTCGACGATGGTCTGCGTGACCTTGACACCATTGGCGCCGGGGAAGGCATACCAGGGGATCATGACCGACATCTGGCTGAGGCCGGCCTGGAACAGCGGGTTCTTCTTGTAGAAGTCGCCGAGATAGTTGGCCGATTTGGCGGCAAGTTCGTTGTTCGGAACGTAGCCGGTGCCGGGAACGACGACGGACGCGCCGTAGGGGCCGGCGGCGAACTTGGCGAACTTCCAGGCGGCCTCTTCCTTCACCGGATCATGCGTCAGGATGACGACGGCGTTACCGCCTGTGGGGAGGCGGCCGTTGACCGGATCGATCAGCGGGATCTTGGCCGTGCGCAGGTCGAACTTGGTGCCGACGTTCTTGATCGTGTTGACCAGTGCGCCGGTGGTCTGGAATTCGAAGCCGACCTTGCCCGCAGCGAAAGCCTGTTCGCCGGCGGCCTTGGTGAAGACCGGCATGCCGCCTTCCTTGACGAAGCGCTGGATCAGTTCGACGGCCTTCTGTCCCTCAGGACCGTTGAAGGCGACCTTGCTTTCGTCGTCGCTCAGCATCTTGCCGCCGGCGCCGAAGAGCAGGGCGGAGAACATCCAGTCGTCGCCCTGCCAGCGGAAGTCCATGCCGTCGACGCCGTTGCCAAGCGCCTTGATCTTGCCGGCGAGCGTGATGACTTCGTCCCAGGTCTTCGGAGGGTTGTTCGGGTCGCCGCCGGCGGCCTTCACCAGGTCGGCATTGTAGTACATGATCGGGTTCGACGTCGCGAAGGCGAGGCCGACCTGCTTGCCCTTGACCTGGGCGAGCTTCAGGATCGTGTCGGAGAAGCCCTGCTCGGCCATGTTGCCGTCTTTCTTGACGAGCGGCCCGAGATCGACGGCGACATTGCGCTCGTCCATCATGCGCAGGCGGTTGAGGCCGATGAAGGTGACATCGGGCATTTCGCTCGTGCCGGCCTGGCGAAGAATGGTCTGGATGCCTTCCTCATAGGTGGCCGAGGGAGCGGCGAACTGGATCTTGATATCGGGATTTTCTTCCATGAACTTCTTCGAGATCGTGTCCATCACGTTCTTGAAGAAGCCGGGCATGGGGTAGTGAACCGTCAAGGTTGTCTCGGCATAGGCCGGGACCGACACGACCATCGAAATGGCCGCGGCGGCGAGAATCTGGGTGATATGCTTCATCGCTCGTTCTCCTGTTTCGAACCGGTCAGCCTTTGAGACCGGTCATGGTGATGCCCTCGACGAAACGCTTCTGTGCAAGCAGGAATGCGACGACGAGGGGAAGGGTGATGATCAGGGTTGCCGCCATGAGCGCGCCGTAGTCGTCGCCGGCTTCGGCGGCGCGGAAATACATGAGGCCCAGCGGCGGCGTGGCGTAGTCCTGCTTGCTGATGACGATCAGCGGCCAGTAGAGGTCGTTCCAGTGCGCGACGACCGAGAAGATCGCGAAGGCTGTTACCGCCGGCCAGGCATTCGGCACGATGACGCGGGCGACGATGCCGAGTTCCGACATGCCGTCGAGGCGGGCGGCGTGGATGAGATCATCGGGCATGGCGCGGAAGAACTGCAGGAACATGAAGATCGCGAAGACCGAGATCGAGAAGGGCGCGACCAGGGCAGTATAGCTGTTCAGCAGTGACAGGCTGTTGAAGCCGACATAGAGCGGCAGCGCGGTCGCGTGGATCGGGATCAGCAGCCCGAGCATGACCAGCACCATCATCATGCGCGCAGCCGGGAATTTCAGCTTGGCCATGGCATAGGCGCAGGGAATGGCGATCAGCACCTGGAAGAAGAAGATCAGGCCGCAGACGAGGACGCCGTTGAACAGCAGCCTGCCCATATCAACCTTGCTCAGCGCCTTGGCGACATTCTCGATATAGAAGAAATGCGTCGGGATCAGCCGCAGCGCCGAGGTGAAGATGTCGTCCTGCGCCTTGCCGGCGGTCGAGATCATGAAAATGTAGGGCGCAAGAAAGACGAGCGAGCCGAGGATCAGCAAGGAGAGGCGCAGGATGCGGCCGGGAGTGAAGCCTGTCGAGGTCATGTGTAATGCACCTGCCGGTCTTGGACGCGATATTGCAGGAAGGTCAGCACGACGAGAATGGCGAGAAAGACCGTCGTCATCGCCGAGGCATAGCCGACCCTGAGGTAGACGAAGCCTTCCTGGTAGATGGTGAAGAGCAGCACCTCCGAGGCATGGTTCGGGCCGCCCTCGGTCAGCGCCTTGACGGTGTCGAAAACCTTGACCGCGTTGATGATGCTGATGGTCGTGACGAAAAGCGTGGTCGGTCCGAGCATCGGCCAGGTGACGAGCCAGAAGCGGTCCCACGCCGATTTCGCGCCATCCACTTCGGCTGCGGCATAAAGTTCACGCGGGATGGCTGTGAGACCGGCGAGAAACAGCACCATGTTGAAGCCGACCGACTGCCAGACGCCGATGATCGACAGGCTGTAGAGGGCGGTTGCCGAAGAGCCGAGCCAGTTCGGGCCGCGCACCCCGATCTCGGCGAGAAGAGCGTTGATCGGGCCGATTGTGGGATGGAAGAGGTACTGCCAGACGGTCGCCATCGCGACGATCAGCGAAGCCACGGGCAGGAAGTAGGCTGTGCGGAAAAAGCTGCGGCCGATACTTTCGCTTTCGATCAGTAGCGCGACGCCGAGGCCGAGCACGATCGAGATGGGAGCGACGATGGCCATATAGACCGTCGTGTTCCAGAGCGACTTCATAAAGGCGCGATCCTTCAGCAGATGCGCGTAGTTCTCGAAGGCGACGAAGCGCAGGCTCTTGTCGCCGAGCTGGAAATCCGTGAAGCCGAGGACGACGACGGCAACGATCGGCACCAGGATGAACAGCACGATCAGGATGATGGCTGGCAGCGCGAAGAGGAGGGCGGTGCGGGCTTCGCTGCGTTCGCGCGCCGCCGCCGTCTGCATCGGCAGGGAAGTGGCGGCAATGCTAGCCATGCGCCTTCTCCCTGGCGGTGTCGACGGTCGCGGGAACGGTGCGCAGGCGGCGTCCGTCCTCGGCGAAGACCATGGCCTGTTCCGGGGCAAGCGTCAGCGCCACGGGCATGCCGGCGGAGAGCCCCGCGGCCTCTGCGGGTGTAAGCTTGACGATCATCGTTTCGCCGATGGCATCGAGCTTGGCATAGAGAATGACCTCGGAGCCGAGGAATTCCATGCGCTCGATATGGGCGGCAAGCGCATCCTGCCGTCCCTGCGTGAGGCTCACGAATTCCGGCCGGATGCCGAGCGTTACATTCTTGCCGGCAAAGCTGCCGTCTTCGAGTGCGAGCCGGATGCCGCCGAAGGCGACGAAGCCGTTTTCGGCGAGCGCCGGCAAAAGGTTGATGCGCGGCTGGCCGACGAAACGAGCGACTTCGACATGGCTCGGATCGTCATAGATCACCTGCGGCGAGGCCAGCTGCAGCAACTGCCCGCCGATCATCACGGCGACGCGGTCGGCCATGGAAAGTGCCTCGGCCTGGTCGTGCGTGACATAGACAGTCGGCACGCCGGCACGGCGATGCAGATCGACGATCTCGCCGCGGGCATGGACGCGCAGATTGGCATCGAGATTGGAAAGCGGCTCGTCCATCAGGAAGACGCTGGGGCGGCGCACCATGGCGCGGGCAAGCGCCACGCGCTGGCGCTGGCCGCCGGACATCTGACCGGGCTTGCGGTCGAGCAGATGGTCGATCTTCAGCGAAACGGCCATTTCGCGGACGTCGCGGATGATGGCGCGGCGGGTGCTGCGCTGGCCGGGGATCAGCGAGCCGATAAAGGGCAGGCGCTGGACGCGGGTCAGGCGGCGCATGGCAAGCGGCACGGCGATGTTTTCAGATGCGGTCAGATGCGGGTAGAGCGCGTAGGACTGGAAGACCATGGCGATGTTACGGTCGGCGGCTGCGACGCCGGAGACGTCGGTGCCGCCAAGAACGATCTCGCCGCTGTCGGCATGCTCAAGTCCTGCCAGGATGCGCAGCAGCGTGCTCTTGCCGCAGCCGGAAGGACCGACGAGGGCGATGAATTCGCCTGGTTCGACGTCGAGATCGACACCTTTAAGGATGGCGTTGCCGCCGAAGGATTTGGCGATGCCGCGAAGCGAAAGGGCGCTCATTCGGTCGCCTCCTTCTGAAGCTTCGGGGCGGCCTGCGGATAGACCTCCATGACGACGTCATCGAGGAAGTAGGCGGTCATGCCCGATACTGCGACGAGCTCCGTCGATACGCTCTCGCCAAGGTCATGAATGGCGGCGCCGACAAGCCGCTCCCCGGGCATCTCGCGTTCCATCTTGTCGAGGATGAAGGCGGCAGGAGGCGCCCAGACGAGGGCCGTATCGTTGAAGCGGCCTTCCCAGGTCCAGTGCAGGTGACCGCTGCCGAGCAGGGCGACGTCGTGGGCTGCTATCAGATCATACAGTCGGCGGCGCTGCGCCGGGCGTACGCTCCAATAGCCGGTATCGCCCTCGTCGGGTGCGTCGACGAAGAGCGGCTTGTGGGCGAAGAGCGCCACGCGGCGACCATCACGGCTTTCCAGCTTCTCCTGCAGCCATTCGAACTGCTTGTTCTCCTCGGCATCCTCGAAGCCCATCAGCAGGCTGTTGAGCCCGATCAGCCGCCAATTGTCGACGTCCTTCGCCCAGTAATCCGGGCCGACGAGGCGGCGCCAGCGCTCCAGCCGTTCCGGGTTGACGGGCTGATACGATCCCGGCAGATGGCCAACATCGTGATTGCCGGGCACGATCAGCATCGGCACGGAGATCTGGCGCATCAGGTCCATGGAAAAGGTAAGGTCTTCGTCCTTGTCGGCGCCGTCGACGCTGAGATCGCCGGTGTGGACGACAAGATCGGCGCCGCTCGCCTCGATCCATTTTGCCAGCGGCTCCCAATTGCCGTTGAAATGCGGCTTGGTTGGGCTCAAATGGGTGTCGGTGATCTGGATGATCTTCAAGGCGCGTCTCCCGAGTCTTCAGAAGCAATGCGCCAGCGAGGGGATTCCCTTCAAAACAGGCGCGTCTCTGCGCACTCTTTAGAAGGCCCCCATGTCAGTTGAGTAACGGGTCTTTTCACATGTTTTTCAGTTTTGTCACATCACCGTCAAACAACGTCATCGCTGGCCTTGTGGCGAATTGTGACCTGTACGTGATGGGTTCGGTGATATAGATCGCTGCCGAAGGGGATTGGACATGTCAGACGAGCAGAGCCGCATCACGACACTCGAGGAGACGGTTGCCTACCAGGCGAAGACCATCGAGGAACTGTCCGACCAGATTGCGGAGCAATGGAAGGTGGTCGAGCAGACCAGGCACAAGCTCGATCGGCTCGCGGAGCGGTTTCTGATGCTGGAGGAGCAGTCGCTCGACGCGCCAGCGATCACCAAGCCGCCGCACTACTGATCAGTTCGGCTGGATCATTCACGTTTCGGTGTTTCACGCGGGCGTGTGTAACAAAAGGCCCCGTCTTCCCGTATCTCCTTATGACCGGAGCGTTTACAATCGCGGTCGAGAGGAGATCGTCATGAAGACTTTATCGACGGACATGATCCGCATTCGCTCAGCGCGTGTCGTCCGTTTCGCCGGCCTCACGGTCGCGGCGGTGCTCGTCGGCGGTATGGCGCTGCAATTTGCCGGCCGCGCTTCGGCCGAGGACGCGCGCGTCATTCCCGCGCCAAGCATGGACGAGAAGGCTGGTTCCGCCAGCACGGAGACGGTCGTGCTTGCCGGCGGCTGCTTCTGGGGCGTGCAGGGCGTGTTCCAGCATGTCAACGGCGTGATCAGCGCCACGTCAGGCTATGCCGGCGGCGGCAAGGATGGCGCGCATTACGAAATGGTGAGCACCGGCGATACCGGCCATGCCGAATCCGTGCGCGTCGTTTTCGATCCGCGCAAGGTCAGCTACGGACATCTGCTGCAGATCTATTTCTCGGTCGCGCATGATCCGACGGAGCTGAATTATCAGGGGCCGGACAGCGGCACGCAGTATCGTTCGGCGATCTTCCCGAGCAGTCAGGAACAGGCTGATATTGCCCGCGCCTATATCGATCAGCTCAATCACGCCAAGGTGTTCGACGCCGCGATCGTCACCCGCATCGAGCCATCTAGGCAATTCTATGCCGCCGAGAGCTATCATCAGGATTTCCTGACGACGCATCCCGACTATCCCTATATCGTCATCAACGACATGCCGAAGATCAAGAATCTGCAGCATCTCTTTCCCAAGGATTATCGCGCTGACCCGGTTCTGGTGACGGCAAGCGCCAGCGCGAACTGACCAGCACTTGGTCGTGTGACCGGCGAGCGATGATCGCCGGTCACGGCCGCATTGCAAGAAAAGCTCGTTACTCGCGGCTCGTCTGGTGTATTGCTGCCTGACACCAGACATATATCGAGAGTGCGTTTCGTCATGATCGTCCGCGACCGGCCGAATCTCTTCCAGCTTTTCTTCATTGTTCGCGGTTCGATCATCCTGCGAATCCTGCCGCAGATCGTCGCCATCTTCCTGCTGTCGGCTTTGATCGTCTGGGGACATGAGGAGCGGCCGAATCTGGTCGTGTCCTTCAACGGATCGTCGCTTTCCCTGCTCGGCATCGCGCTTTCGATTTTCCTCGGCTTTCGCAACAATGCCGCCTACGACCGCTGGTGGGAGGGTCGGCGCGACTGGGGTCAGCTCGTCTATGTCGCCCGCGGCTTTGCCCGTCAGACATTGATCCTTGAAGCGGAAGGTGAGGCTGGTATCGAGGCGCGGAAGACCCTGCTGCGTCTGACCATGGCTTTTGCGCAGGCGCTGGTCTGCCTTCTGCGATCGGGTAGCGACGACAGCAAAGTGTTGCGCCTTCTGACATCGAGCGAGGCCGAGTTCTATCACGCAGCGCAGAACCGGCCGAATCTCATCCTGCGCCTGATCTCAGCCGATCTTGCGCGTCTGAAGGCGAAGGGCGCGATTTCGGATATCCAATATCAGATGCTGGATATCAGCATCGGCCAGATGGGTGCGGTGCAGGCCGCCTGCGAGCGCCTTCGCAATACGCCGCTGCCTTTCGGCTATACGCTGCTTTTGCATCGCACCGCCTATCTCTTCTGCTTCCTGCTGCCCTTCGGCTTCGTCGATACGCTCGGCTGGGGTTCGCCCTTCGTAACGGCTCTCATCGCTTATACTTTCTTCGGTCTCGATGCGCTGGGCGATGAGCTGGAGGATCCCTTCGGCCATCGTCCGAATGCGCTGGCAATCAGCGCCCTTGCCGATACGATCGAGATCAATCTGCGCGAGGCGCTTGGCGAAACCGATCTGCCGCCGCTGCCACAGCCCCAGGATTTCGTGCTGATGTAGGCCGTCAGCAAAAAATTTCGAAAAGCGATGGAATAGAATCCGGAGCGCTTCCGTATATAGGTGTATGGATCGCAAAGGACGCACATTCGATGTTTTGGGGCAGCTCGGTTCGCTGAGACGTTATGCCCGCTCGCTCGTGCGCAATGCGGACGAGGCCGAAGATCTGGTGCATGACGCGCTGGTCAAGGCATATGAGCGCAAGGCGTCCTTCCGTCGCGGCGGCAACCTGCGGACCTGGTTGCTGTCGATCCTGCACAATGTGCATATCGACCGCCTGCGTCAGAAGAAATCGCTGAATCGTCGCCACGAAGAGGCGGCCGCCGAGCTTGAGGTGGCGCTACCGGCGTCGCAGGACCATACGGTCCGCCTGAGCCAGGTGCGCGAGGCCTTTTTCAGTCTGCCTGAGGAACAGCGCGAAGCGCTGCATCTCGTGGCGATCGAAGACCTTTCCTATCAGGAAGCGGCGTCCGCGCTTGGCATTCCTGTCGGCACGCTGATGTCCCGCATCTCAAGGGCCCGGGCGAGCCTGCGCAATTTCGAGGAGGCTACCTCCAAGGTTTCACATCTCAGGCTTATCGAGGGAGGCGGCAATGAAAACGGTTGATCCGATCATCGATACCGATCTCGACGCCTATGTCGATGGCGAGCTGCCGGTCGCGCGCCGTGTCGAGGTCGAATCCTATCTGTCGGAGCATCCCGAGATCGCCGCCAAGGTCATGGCGGATATGAGCATCCGTGGCGAGCTGCGCATGGCGCTGGCCGGTGAGAGCCATGTGCTCAGGGCAGAGACCCGCGAGGCCGCCCGGCGGCTGGAGCGCGGACTGGTCTATGGGCGCATGCTGGCATCTTTCCAGCGCGTGGCCGCCGTTGCCGTATTGGTGGCGACCGGCTGGGTGGCGCATACGTCCTTCGGCGCGTTCACCGCGAGCGAGGTCAATGCGTCCTCACGGCCGCCGGCTTTCATCGATGACGCCGTGCGCGCCTACAAGACGACTGCCGTGCGGGAACAAATCAAGCCGCAATCGGCGGCCGCGAACTACAATCCGGAAGAAATCCGCGCATCGACGGCGATCGTCCTGCCGGAGCTGCCGGGCGACTGGCGCGTCACCGATGCCCAGATCTATCCGTCCGAATTCGGTCCGAGCGTCGAAATGACTGTTGATGCCGGCAGGGACGGACATTTGTCACTTTTCGCCGTTCGCCCGGGGAATTTCGCCGTCAAGGAGGTCAGTCACATCAAGCGTGACGACGTCCAGACTGCCTATTGGCAGATCGGTGAAGTCGCCTATGCGCTGATCGGCGATGGCCAGGCGGCTCAGCTCGACGGCGATGCCGAAAAGCTCGCCCGCAGCCTGTACTAGTTTGAATTAAAGGAGAACGACCATGAACCCGACCAATCCGCGATACGGCTACGGAGCCGCCGCCGGCTCGCAGGCGCTCTTCGACGAGGGTTTGCGCCGGCATATGCTGCGCGTCTACAATTACATGGGTATCGGCCTCGTGCTGACGGGTATCGTCGCGATGGTCGTCGGTACGACGCCGGCCCTCTACGTGCCGATCTTTCAGACGCCGCTGAAGTGGGTCGTCATGCTGGCGCCGCTCGCTTTCGTGTTCTTCTTCTCTTTCCGCATCCAGACCATGTCGGCAAGCACGGCACAGATGATGTTCTGGGCATTCTGTGCGGTCATGGGCCTGTCGCTGGCCTCGGTCTTTCTGGTCTTCACCGGCACGAGCATCGCGCGCACCTTCTTCATCGCCGCAACCATGTTCGGCGCGACCAGCCTCTACGGCTATACGACCAAGCGTGATCTTGCCAACATCGGCTCGTTCCTGATGATGGGTCTGTTCGGCGTGATCATCGCCAGCGTCGTCAATATCTTCCTGGGTTCGAGCGCGCTGCAGTTCGCCATCTCGGTGATCGGTATCGTCGTCTTCGTCGGCCTGACCGCCTGGGACACGCAGAACATCAAGGAACAGTATGCCGAGAACCATGATCAGGAATCGCAGCAGAAGCTCGCCGTCTTCGGTGCCCTGTCGCTCTACCTGAACTTCGTCAACATCTTTCAGCTGCTGCTGAATCTCACCGGTGAACGGGAATAGGTTTGAAATTGCCCGCTTGGGCATGGTCGGATCCGAAAGGCACTCCACCCTTTTGGTGATCATGCTCCGGTAATGCGTCTCCCTGGGGGCTTGTTGAGACGCATGACGCGCCTGCAGTATCTGCGCCGATACTGCAGGCGCAACTTTTTTGAGAGTGGCAAACCGAGTTCGCAGCCATTTTCGCCGCAGCGCGGCAAAGGGGAAAGGTGCCGGGCTAGAGCGTTTCAGGTTTTGACGGAAGCGTATCCAGCGTTGACGAAGTAGTTGTTGCATTCGTTGGGCTCGATTGTTTTGACGAGATGTCCGATGTAGCGCCAGGTGTCATCGATGGTTCGCTTCTGAGCCAGGCGCATCCAGTGCTTGATTTTGGCGAAGGCTTGTTCGATCGGATTGAGGTCGGGAGAATAGGGCGGCAGGTACCAGAGCCGCGCACCAGCATTGCGGATCATCTGACGGATGGCGACCGACTTGTGGGAGCCGAGGTTATCCATCACGACGATGTCGCCGGGTTCAATCACCGGTAGGAGCTGCTGCTCGACATAGGCTCGGAAGCACTGACCGTTGATCGGTCCATCGAATACACAGGGTGCGGTCAGCCGATCGCAGCGCAGCGCGCCGAGAAAGGTCAGGGTGCGCCAGCGGCCATGCGGGGCAAAGCCGCGCAGCCTTTTGCCCCTCGGCCCCCAACCGCGTAACGGTGCCATGTTGGTGCGGATCCACGTTTCGTCGATGAAGACCAGCCGCCTTGGATCGAGACCGGTCTGCCAGGATCGCCAGCGCTGTCGCCGCCGCGCTATGTCGGCACGTGCCTGCTCAAGGGCGAACAGTGTTTTTTTTGAACCGCAGTCCTTCGCGCCGTAGGAACTGCCACACGGTGTCGTGGGATACCTTCACCCCTCGTGCAGCCAACTCTTCCTTCAACGCGTGCAGTGACAGATGCGGCGTCTGGTGGATCCGCTCCGCGATAAACGTCCGGTACGGCTCCAGAACACGCTTGCGATGACCGCCCATCTTCCCGGGCGCGACGGATCCGCTCGAACGATAACGCTGCGACCACTTCACTGCCGAAGATACCGCAATACCGAACCGTGACGCCACCGACCGGCAGCTCTCGCCGGCCGCGATCGCATCAACAACACGCTTACGAAGATCATTTGAAAGAGGTCGAGTCATCAGATGCTGGCCTCCACTCCAGCCAACATCTTGAATCACAAATCAACCGAAAACGGAATCCCTTCCGATTCAGCTAAAAGCAGAAACGCTCTAAGAGAGCACTGTTTAAAGAAAGGGCCTGATGGCGCAAATCTGCTGCCATCAGGCCCTTAGTTATTCCGGATATGAGGTCCTTCGTCCGTCAGGAAAGGACTGTGATCCTACCACTCGGCGACGCTGCCGTCCTCGTGACGCCAGACCGGGTTGCGCCAGCGATGGCCTTCCTTGGCACGCTCGATGACATAGGCCTCGTCCACCTCGATGCCGAGACCCGGTCCCTGCGGGATCGAGACGAAGCCGTCGGCATAGTGGAACACTTCCTTGTTGGAGATATAGTCGAGGATGTCGTTGCCCTTGTTGTAGTGGATGCCGAGGCTCTGTTCCTGGATGAAGGCATTGTAGCTGACGGCATCGACCTGCAGGCAGGCGGCAAGCGCGATCGGACCGAGCGGGCAATGCGGCGCCAGCGCCACGTCATAGGCTTCCGCCATGGCAGCGATCTTGCGGCATTCGGTGATGCCGCCGGCATGAGAGAGGTCGGGCTGGAGAATGTCGACATAGCCGTCCGACAGCACTGATTTGAAGTCCCAGCGTGAAAAGAGCCGCTCGCCGAGCGCGATCGGCGTCGAGCAATGATTGGCGATTTCCTTCAGCGCTTCGCGGTTTTCAGAGAGAACGGGCTCCTCGATGAACAGCAGCTTGTAGGGTTCCAGCTCCTTGGCCAGCACCTTGGCCATCGGCCGATGGACGCGGCCATGGAAGTCGACGCCGATGCCGATATAGGGACCGATCGCCTCGCGGATGGTGGCGATGGTCTCGACAGCTTTTTCGACCTTGTCGTAGGTATCGACGATCTGCATCTCCTCGCAGCCGTTGAGCTTGATCGCCTTGAAGCCGCGGGCGACGACCTCCTTCGCATTGTTGGCGACGTCGGAGGGGCGGTCGCCGCCGATCCAGGAATAGACCTTGATCTTGTCGCGCACCTGGCCGCCGAGCAGCGAATGGATCGGCTGTCCGAGCGCCTTGCCCTTGATGTCCCAGAGCGCCTGGTCGATGCCGGCAATCGCGCTCATGTGGACCGCGCCACCGCGATAGAAGCCGGCGCGGTACATGACGTTCCAGTGGTCCTCGATCAGGAAGGGATCCTTGCCGATCAGATAGTCTTCCAGCTCATGCACGGCTGCCTGCACGGTCAGCGCCCGGCCTTCCACGACAGGCTCGCCCCAGCCGACAATGCCCTCGTCAGTCTCGATCTTCAGGAACATCCAGCGCGGCGGCACAATATACGTCGTCAGTTTCGTGATCTTCATGGGTATGATTCCATTTCGGCTTTGGATGATATCAGCGGTCTGCAGCCGCGGATTTCGGGGTTTCTGGTTTTATTCTCCGGCCATCGTCCAACCGTCGTTCGACGGCAAGATCGCGGGCGGCGAGATCGAGCATGCGATGGGCGCAATTCCGTGCGGCGGCGCCGTTGCGCAGTCGCAGCGCCTCCACCAATTCGCCATGGACCGTGATCGCCTCGTCGCGGCTGTGGGCGGCGACATTCGAGGCATGAAGCGCGTATTTGAGGCCGGCATGCATGGCGCTCGACAGGCGACGGAACACCTGGTTGTGGCTGGCGCTCAGCAGCACCTTGTGAAAGGCTACATCGGCCTCGGTGAAACTTTCCGGATCATTGGCGCTATCGCGCATCTGCCGCCATGCATGGTCGAGGTCGGCAATCTCCTGGGCGGTGGCTCGTTCCGCCGCATATTCGGCGGCGGCGGGCTCGATGGTGCGGCGCGCCTCCAAGATGGATCCGAGAATATCGAATTCGGCGATATGAGGCCCCATCCACTCCAGCACGTCCTGATCGAGGATGTTCCAATCGTCCTTGTCGCAGACGGTGGTGCCGACGCGTGGCTTGCCGCGCACGAGGCCCTTCGATTCCAGCACTTTCAAGGATTCGCGGATGACCGTACGGCTCACACCGAACATACCGCACAGATCGTTTTCGCGCGGCAGGGTCGAGCCCGAGGGATAGCGTTCGGAGCAAATGTCTTCGGCGATCGACGCTGTCACGTTCCTGCGGACGCGCGGGCGGCGCTCGGGCTGGGCTGATGCGCCGTGCTCCTGTCCTTCAAGCGAATCCACCCTATCTCCTCCACACCTGTCGCATGTTGCCCCGTAAACCTCTCGCGACGAGGGACATGCGCGGGGCTTTCATGCGGCCGACATCCGGCCTGCGTTTCGTGCACCCTTCGCGTCGAAGCCAAGATACGCTAATCATCATACATTGGCAATAATATTGTATGATGATTTGAAAACCTTGCGCGATTGTCGGTGGGAACAATCCGCTGTGCCGCGCTTTGTCGAAGACGACGCTGCTCTTGTTATGGCGGCGTCGTCTTCGACGGATAGAAAGACTATGGTGTCCGGGCGGATGGCGTGAATGCCGTTTGCCGTCGGTCATTGCGGGGAGGCGGCGATTCCGCTTCCAAAGCTCATTTCAACGACAAGGAGGACGACATGCAGATCAATCGTACAGGTTCGGCTCAATGGGCCGGCGGTTTGAAGGATGGCAAAGGCCAGATCTCGACGCAGAGCGGCGCGCTCAATCACTACCCTTACGGTTTCGCCAGCCGTTTCGAAGGCGTTGCCGGCACCAATCCGGAAGAGCTGATCGGGGCTGCGCATGCCGGTTGCTTCACCATGGCCCTGTCGCTGATCCTCAACGAGGCCGGTTTCACCGCCGAGAGCATGGAAACGACGGCCAAGGTGACGCTTGAAAGCGTCGAAGGCGGTTTTGCCATTACCGCGATCCATCTGACGCTGACGGGCAAGATTCCAGGCGCCGATGAAGCCACTTTCACCGAGCTTGCCAATAAGGCCAAGGCCGGTTGCCCGGTTTCGAAGGCACTCGCCTCCGTTCCGATTTCGTTGGAAGTCCACGCCGCCTAAGCGGCCATTTCACGGCTTCGCGCCGCGCTGGTTCGCGCGGCGCGTTTCATGTATATTCCGCATTCGCGCATTGGGCTGTCATTTTCACGAAATGCAATACTCAACGGAGGGGCGAATGTCTGGAATTCTCTTAATTCACGTCGTCATAAGTTTGATTGCCATCGTCAGCGGCATTGTCGTTGCCTCTGGTTTTCTCACGGCCAATCGTCACGAGCGATCGACGCTGGTCTATATGGTCACGACCATTCTTACCAGTTTGACGGGTTTTCTGTTTCCGTTTCACACTGTCACGCCGGCAATCATCGTCGGCAGTCTCTGCGTTCTCATTTTCATACCGACCGCGCTGGCGCGCTACAGCTTTCATCTTGCAGGCATCTGGCGTCCCGTCTTCATCATCGGGGCCATGGTGCTTCTCTTTTTCAACTGTCTCGTGCTGATCGTCCAATCGTTCCAGAAGATACCTGTGCTCAATGCACTGGCGCCCAATGGCAACGAGCCGCCGATACTTGCGGCCCAGGCGGCGCTCTTGGTCGTGTGCGTGCTTGTCGGCTTTTTGAGCATCCGCCGCTTCCGCCCGGCGCTTTTGGGCGCCTGATCACGCGTCGATCGTTCCGCGATAAAATGTCGGACACTTCCGACTCCGTTCCGCCAGGCGCGTTGTCGATGATTTAACTCTTGTTTCAAGTTGTCCGGCGCAATCTCGGTTTATTCAATAGCATCTGAAAGCTGCCTGCAGTTGTGGGCGGCTTTCTTGACATCGGCGCTCTGATGATTTACGAGTGACGAAAATTGAAAATCGTCACTCGTAAATCATCAGGTTATGCTCATGCTCGATCTTCCCGATATCAGCGCCGATCCTGCGCGTCAGGAAAACATCGCGCGAATTCTCGTTGCCGCCGAAAAGCTGTTTCGCCACTATGGTTACAGCAAGACGACCGTTGCCGACATTGCTCGCGATCTCGGCATGTCGACCGCGAATATCTACCGGTTCTTCGCCTCCAAGGGCGAGATTCATCAGGCCCTCTGCGGGCGTATGCTCGAACAAAGTTACCTGATGGCCCTCAATATCCGCAATCAGCCGATCAGCGCATCCGATCGACTACGGGCCTACGCCATGGGCCAGTACAAGATGACGCTGGAGACCATGCTCGATGAGCAGAAGGTTCATGAGATGGTTGTCATCGCCATCGAGAGCGCATGGCATGTCATCGAGAAGCACATCGTTCGTATTCAGGATCTGGTTGCCGAGATCATCGCCGAAGGCATAGCTGCCGGCGAGTTCGTCGAGCAGGATCCGGTTATCGCGGCCAAGTGCTTCGCTTCGGCGACCGTCGATCTCTGTCATCCGCAGATGGTCGCACAATGCCTCGGCAAGACATACCAGGCCAAGCCCGAGGATCTTATCGAATTCGCCATCAGAGCCTTGAAGAAATAACACTCCGCGCACCGCATTGGCCGGCGCGCTCCCACTCTTTGTTCGACTTTAGGAGAGCGACATGGTTTCGCTGACAACCACCACCCTACGGACCGTTGCCGGCGCTGCTTTATTTGCCGCCTTGGGGCTCGCACTTTCGGGCTGCAATGAGAAGAAGGAAGAGACGGCTGAAGTGATCCGGCCGGTGAAAGTGGTCGAGATCGCCCAGGCGGATACGACGCGCAAGCTCGACTATTCCGGCTCTGTCAAGGCACGGACGGATATGAACCTCGGCTTCCGCGTCAACGGCAAGATCGTCGAGCGCAAGGTTGACATCGGCGAGAAGGTCAAGCCTGGCGACGTGCTCGCCCGCATCGACGCCACCGATTACGTTCTGGCGGTGCGCCGCTCGCAGGCGGATCTGGATTCGGCGGAAAAGCAGGTGCAGACGACCGAGCTTGCCCGCAACCGCGCCCAACTGCTCTTCGACAAGAGCGTCGGCTCGAAATCGCAGCTCGAACAGGCCGAGCTTTCCTATGATCAGGCCGTCTCGACGCGGGATTCCGCTGTGTCGGCGCTGGCCGAGGCGAAAAACCAGGTCGCCTACAGCGACCTGACGTCGGATATGAGCGGCATCGTCACCACAATCAATGCCGATGTCGGTCAGGTGGTCAGCTCCGGCACACCGGTTATCACCGTCGCCGTCGACGGTGAGAAGGAAGTGCTGATCGCCGTGCCGGAAATGGATATCGCGCAGTTCAAGGTCGGCAAGGATGTCAAGGCGCGCTTCTGGTCCGATGATGCGCTGGTGCTTGACGGCAAGGTGCGTGAGGTGGCTGGCAGTGCCGATACCCAATCGCGAACGTTTGCGGTGCGCGTGAGCCTGCCGAACGATCCGCGTGTGCTCCTCGGCATGACGGCGACGATCGAGGCGCAGGCCGACAATACTCAGCCCTATGTTTCCATTCCTCTGAGCGCCCTTGCGCAAAGGAATGGGCAGCAGATCGTCTGGCTCGTCGACCGTGGTGCCGGTATCGTGCATTCCCGAGCTGTCAAGGTTGCGGATTTCGCCGATGACGGCGTCCGCGTTGCCGATGGCCTCCGGGCCGGCGATGTCGTGGTCGCGGCCGGCACGCAGTTCATGACCGAGAATATGAAGGTCAAGCTTTCGGCCGCTTCAGCTCAGCAGGCCGCCGCCGATACCCATGCCGCTTCGGCGGCGGACATCGTGCGCTAACGGAACCGAGAGGGCGAAATCATGTCCATCAACAACACTTCCGGCGAGAAGAAGCCTTTCAACCTGTCGCGCTGGGCGATCGGCCATCCGAGCATTGCGCGGTTCCTGTTCGGTCTCATCATCATCGCCGGTGCGCTGGGCCTGACCCATATGGGTCAGAAGGAAGATCCGGATTTCACCTTCCGCGTCATGGTCGTGCAGACCGTCTGGCCCGGTGCCTCCCTGCAGGACATGGAAGACCAGGTGGTCAACAAGATCGAGCGCAAGCTGCAGGAAACGCCGCATCTCGATTGGGTCAAATCCTATACCCGCGCCGGCTTTGCCATCACCACCGTCCAGATCAAGGGTGACACCAACACCGCACAGGTGAAGGACGCCTTCTACCAGATCCGCAAGAAGGTCGGCGATATCAGCAACGAGCTGCCATCCGGCCTGCTGGGTCCCTATTTCAACGATGAATTCGGCGATACCTTCATTACGCTGCATTCGATCAGCGGCGATGGCTTCACCTATCCGGAACTGAAGAAATTCGCCATCCAGGCGCGCGACATGCTGCTTTCCACGCCCGGCGTCGAGAAGGCCACCATCATCGGCGACCAGGCGGAGCAGATCTATATCGATGTTTCCTCCAAGGTGCTGGCCGAGCGCGGACTGACGCTCAACGACCTGAAGAACGCCGTCGTCGGCCAGAACAACGTCGATCCGGCCGGCAACGTCGATACCAGCACGCGCTCCGTGCGCATCTCGGTCGAAGGCGATGTCAACAGGATCGAGGACATCAAGAATCTGCGCCTGACCGCTGGCGGCCAGGTGACCCGCCTCGGCGATATCGCCACCGTCACAGCCGGGCTGCAGGATCCCTACACCGCCAAATTCCTCTACAATGGCCACGCGAGCGTGCAGCTCGGTGTCGTCATGGCCAACGGCTACAAGGTGACCGATGTCGGTGCGTCCGTGGAGGAAACCTATAAGCGCTTCGAGGCTTCGCTGCCGGTCGGCGTTCAGGTCGACCAGATCGCCAACCAGCCTGAGGTCGTTACCGACGCCATCAGCGAGTTCATGCATGCGCTCGGCGAGGCGCTTGTCATCGTGCTGATCGTCTCGTTCGTGTCGATCGGCTGGCGTTCCGGCCTCGTGATCGCCATCGCCATTCCGCTGGTGCTGGCCGCGACCTTTGCCATCATGTACGAGCTCGGCATCGACCTGCAGCGCATCTCGCTCGGCGCGCTCATCATCGCGCTCGGCCTGTTGGTCGACGACGCCATGATCGTGGTCGAGCTCATGGAGCGCAAGCTGGAGGAGGGGCTGGTAAAGCTCGATGCGGCCAGCTTCGCCTATTCCTCGACCGCCTTCCCGATGCTGACCGGTACGCTGATCACCACGGCCGGCTTCATTCCGGTGGGCTTTGCGGCATCGACGGCGGGCGAATATGTCCGCACGCTCTTCTATGTCGTCGGCATCGCGCTCGTGGTGTCCTGGTTCGTCGCCGTCTATTTCACGCCATGGCTTGGCTACATGATCCTCAAGCAGCGCCATCATGCCGGCGAGCATCACGATGTCTTCGACACGCGCTTCTATCGTCGCCTGCGGTCCTCGGTCTCCTGGGCCGTGCGCCATCGCATCATCGTGCTGCTTGTGACGCTTGCCGCCTTCGTCGGCAGCCTCTGGTCCTTCCAGTTCATTCCGCAGAACTTCTTCCCGCAATCGTCGCGTCCGGAGATCCTTGTGGATTTGTGGCTGCCCGAGGGAACCAGCATCAAGGAAGTGGAACGGCAGGCGCAGGCGCTCGAATCGCGCATGGCCGATGATCCGGACAAGCGTTTCATCGCCACCTATGTCGGCCAGGGCGCGCCGCGCTTCTTCCTGCCGCTCGATCAGCAGCTCACCAACCCGAACTATGCCCAGATGCTTGTCATGGCCAAGGACGAACCGGCACGCGAGCGGCTGATCACCAAGCTGCGTTCCATCCTCGCGGCGGACTTCCCGTCCGTCCGCAGCAAGGTCGACCGCCTGTTCCTCGGTCCGCCCACAGGCTGGCCGGTGCAGCTGCGCGTCATGGGTCCGGATCGGCAGGAGGTTCGCCACATTGCCGACGAGGTGAAGCAGCGCTTCTCCCAGAATCCGCTGCTCGGCGCCATCCACGACGATTGGCTCGAGCCGGTGCCGGCCATGAAGCTGGTCATCGATCAGGACCGCGCCCGCGCGCTCGGCGTCACCTCGCAGCGCATCCGCCAGATACTGCAGGCCTCGATGTCCGGCTTCACGCTCGACAACTACCGCGAAGGCGAGGAAACTGTCGGGATCGTCGCCCGAGAGCCGGACGCCAGCCGTCATCTGCTGACATCGGTCAACTCCGTCTATATCCCGACGGATACCGGCGGGTTCGTGCCGCTATCGCAGGTCGCCAAGGTCGTGCCCGTGATGGAGCAAAGCATCGAATGGCGTCGCGACCGCCTGCCGACCATCACCGTGCGGGCGACATTGCCCGACAATGTGCAGTCGAACGACGTGACCGCCGCGCTCTATAACGGCATGGCGGATCTCAGAAACAGTCTGCCGGCCGGCTACAAGATCGAGATCCAGGGCGGTGCCGAAGACAGCGCCGAAAGCCAGGCCTCGATCGCTGCCAAGGCGCCGATCATGCTCGTCATCATCGTCGTGTTGCTGATGGTTCAGCTGCAGCACTTCGGCAAGGCGATGCTGGTGCTGGCCACCGGCCCGCTCGGCATCATCGGTGCGGCAGCGGCCCTACTGATCAGCGGTGCGCCCTTCGGCTTCGTGGCGATCCTCGGCGTCATCGCGCTGCTCGGCATCATCATCCGCAACTCGATCATCCTCGTCGACCAGATCGACCAGGATATCGCGGCGGGCATGGACCGGAAGGAGGCGATCATCGGCTCTGCCGTACGTCGTTTCCGGCCGATCATGCTGACGGCACTGACGGCGGTGCTCGCGCTGATCCCGATCTCGCGCGGCGTCTTCTGGGGTCCGCTCGCCTACGCCATGATGGGCGGCATCCTGGTTGCGACCGTGCTGACCATTTTCGTGCTGCCTGCAGGCTATGCCCTGTTCTTCGGCCGCGAGCCGAAGAGCAAGTCGGCGGAGCCAGCGGCCAAGCAGGAGGAGAGCAACGACGCCGTCGATCATCTGCCACCGGCCATTGCTGCGGAATAGCAGGCGCGGATAAAACCAAAGGGGCCTCGGTCTATGCCGGGGCCTTTTTTATTTCGGCGATGTGATTGCTCAAAAGCTCGGCGTCAGGATCGTCTGCCTGTTGTCGGCGATCTTGAGGACGGTGAGGTCCCCGCCCATGGAAACGGCGGTGTCGATACCGATGCGGCCGATGCCGAAAACCGGGCGTGGACCCGGGGTATGTCCATGGACGACCAGCACCGGCAATCGCGGGCCTTCGAAGAGGAAAGGCTCGCGGATCCAGATCAGCTCTTCGTCGGTCTGTTCGGCAAGCGGTATGCCGGGCCGGATGCCGGCATGGACGAAGATGACGGAACCCACTGTCACGGCGACCGGCAGCGAGCGCAGCAACTCGATATGGGCTTGCGGAACGGCCTGCCGGACGATTTCGCCGAACTCTTCGATGCTCTTGCCTTCTTCCCGCAGCAGATGTTTCGCGTCGACGCCATAGGAGGCGAGCGTCGGGCCGGCGCCAAAGGACAACCAATCACTGTTGTTGCCGGGATCATCCAGGAATTTCAGGAAGACGTCGTCGTGATTGCCGAGGAGAGCGTAGCGATCGAAGCCCGATGGCGGCGGTTCGCAAAGATGCTGCAGCACATCGCTCGATCGCGGGCCGCGATCGACATAGTCGCCGAGGAACATCAGGAGCTTCCGGCCGGGAATGGCGCTCGCATCCTCGACGATGCGCTTCTCGGCTTCGAGCAACGCGTCATGGCATCCATGGATGTCGCTCAACGCATAGATGGCTGCATAGTCCTGTGCGGGAAGGCCGATGCGCGCACGCTGGGGCTGTTCCATGACCTTCGCCGTTCTCCCGCCGAAAAGTCGATAAAATAGCCGCATGGTCGACATCCGCAAGCGCTGGCGTGACGGCATGATTTCTTTGAGGATATGTCAATAATTCCGCCTACTTAGGCGATGGCGCGACCGTATTCCAGCCGACGGCCCTGCGCAAGCTGCGCCTGCGGATGATGCTTGCGCTAAGGTTGCTACGGTTAAGAGACGGAAGACGATCGGCGCGGCTACGTGTCAATCTGACCGGTGCGGTTGTTGGCGGCTGGTGTGGTGGAGCGTTTTGCGACGGGATGCGTGACGAACAAGGGTTTCTCCCGGTCGCCGCGTGCGCTGCGGTTCCTACAGATGGCGACCGGGAGCTTCAGGTTCGAGACTTTTTCACACTACCCATGATATGCCGCTTGCAGCCCGGTAACGTCGAGCTTGACCATCTGCATCAGCGCCTGCATGACGCGCGCGGCCTTGGCCGGATCAGGATCGGCCAGGAGCTTGCTAAGCACGGTCGGCACGATCTGCCAGGAGACGCCATAGCGATCCCTGAGCCAGCCGCATTGCTCGATTGCCCCGCCATCGGCGAGCCCCTCCCAGAGCCGGTCGACTTCGGCCTGATCGGTGCAATCCACCTCCAGCGAGATCGCATGGGTGAATTCGAAGCGGGTGCCGCCGTTCAACGCCATGAAGCGCTGGCCGGCAAGGGTGAAGCCGACGACCAGAACCTGATCGGCCTTGCCGGCCGGGGTGTCGACGAGGTTTTTCTGCACATGGTCGATCCGGGAATCCGGAAACAGCGAGACGTAGAATTTCGCAGCCTCCTCGGCTTCGTGTGCGAACCACAGGCATGGGGCAATTTTTGACATCGGGTGATCTCCTCTCCTGGATGGGTCTCGTTCTAGCCAGGCAGCCAGAGGACGTTTGAAAGGGAGGGATGCCGACAAGGAGAGTTTCAAAAAATGCTTTTCAAGGCGATGCGGGCAGGTGGGATTGTTGTTGCCAATATCGACTGTGGAATTTGCGGAGGGCGCATTATCCCCCTTCTCCCCGAGGGAAGAAGGAGCTTACGGCATCGGCATGCTCCATATGCAATTGCCCTGCCCACATGGGGAAGATGTCGCGAAAGCGACAGACGCGCGGCATACGAGAGAAGCATTGGCCGATGCAATAGCTCAACCGCCCGTCGCCAACCTCTCGGCAAACTCGATCGCCTCGATCAGGCTGCGCTCGTTGGCAATCCCCTTGCCGGCGATGTCGAAGGCGGTACCGTGGTCGACGGAGGTGCGGACGATCGGCAGGCCGAGAGTGATGTTGACGCCGGAAAGATCCAACCATTTGCCGGTTGCCGGATCGATCTCGAAGCCCAGCAGCTTGACCGGGATATGCCCCTGGTCGTGATACATGGCGATGACGGCATCATACTGGCCGGCGCGCAGCTTGACGAAGACGGTGTCGCCGGGGACGGGACCGACGATATCGAGGCCATCGGCAACGGCCGTGGCGATGGTGGGCGCGGAAATATCGATATCCTGACGGCCGAAGAGGCCGCCTTCGCCGGCATGCGGATTGAGCGCCGCAACCGCAATCTTCGGCCTGGCGATGCCGAGATGCTTGAGCGCCTTGTCGGTGAGGTCGATGACGAGGCGCAGCCGCTCAGGCGTCAGGCGCTTCGGCACATCCTCCAGTGCGACATGGGTGGTGACGTGGCTGACGCGCATGTTGCCGTGGGCGAGCATCATCACGGAGCCACGCGCGCCGGTGAGCTCGGCCAAAAGCTCGGTATGGCCGGCATAGTGGAAGCCGGCCTTGTTCAGCGCCTCCTTGTTGAGCGGCGCGGTGACGATGCCGCCGACCTTTCCGGCCATGGCGAGCTGAACGCCCTTCTCGATCGCCTTGAAGGCCATGCGGCCGCCATCGGCGGAAAGCTGGCCGGGCAGGATAGGCTCGCCCTCGACATCGGCCTGGATGAAGCAGAGGTTCGGCCAGTCGCCATCCATCTGTGTCTCAGGAATTTTGATGTCGAGGCCAAGCTGCTGTTCTGCCAGGCGAAGGGAAGGGCCGCTGCCGATGATTGTGAGTTTTAACTTACCTTCTTCGATCTGATCCTTCAGCCGTGCCGCAGCCTTGAGGATGATCTCCGGGCCGATGCCGGCGGGGTCACCCATTGTGATTGCCAAATGCCGCGTCATGGCTCTTCTCCTCCGACGATCAATGCGTTTTCATTCAATAGATCGCGCCACAGGGTCGGGCCGCCAAAAGCGCCGGACTTTGAAATCACGGACACCCCTTCCCAGGGGCCGCCGATGATCGTGGAGCAGGGCAAGCCCGGCGCGGCCTGGCCGGTGAGCTTGAGAGCGGTGACGCCGAGGGCGGTGCAAAGGTTCCGCAGGGTTTCGCCGCCGGCGACGATCAATGTGGCCGGCGCGGGCAGAGCCTTGGCAATGCCGCCGAGAGTGGTCTCGATCCGCTTTGCCGCGTCGTCTCGTTCGAGCCCCGCCGGCAGATCGACGCTGACCAGTGCGATGCCGCCTTGGTGGAGGCGCGCATCGACCACGTCAGCGCCCGTGCCTTCCGTAAGCTTCAGCCAGTAGGGACCGCAGGCCTGAAGCTGCGCCAGCGTGATCGGTTGATCGGAGCCGAAGAGGCCTATCACCGGTCTTTGCAGTCTGCGTGAAACGGGCACGGAGGGTGCGGGATGCATTCCCAAATTGCCATTCCGCGCCAGCGCCTGCGCCAGCCCACCAGTGCCGGACCACAGAACCGGCCCTCGCACTCGCGCTGATATCCACGAGATGACGGCGTCCAGATCGCTATCCGAATGGGCGTCGAAAACATGGATGCCATCTGGAACAGGTTTATGTTCTTCGGCATCGACACGGTTTTGGCTCAGTGTAGTGTTGAAGGCTGGCAATCCCTCGGCCCTCAGCTGCGCAACCAGATCGCCGCTGACATCGCGCCATGTCTCGTTGCCGGCAAAGAGCACCTGCCGTCCGCCCCGGGTATGTCGCCCATGATGCGGAAAGGCTGGGGCGAGGATGCAATGTCGCCAGTGCCCGAGCCGGAAACAGGCCGCCAGTTCCGCCGCCCAGGGGCCGCGAAACAGGCTATCCACCTTCTTGAAGGCGATATCCGCGCCCTTCAGCAGCGGCGCAAGCCTGCCCGCGATGGCGGCTGCTTCGGCCGCCGATTTCTCGCGGGTGCCGGTATCGATCGCAAAACCATCGGGGAGTTTCGCCGGAAGTGCATCCCCGTGCCGCACCTCGATCGGCCCGCACAAGCCGACGAATTCCACCGCCGTATCGAGCGCGCCGGTGAGATCGTCAGCAAGGAGGCGGAGGGTGGGCATGATGGAGGGAGCCTTCAGCGGGCTTTGCGGGTATCGGATGTGGGCATGAAAGCAAGGCCTTACGGCTGCTCGAGCGAAGTGCAATCTTCAGCCTTCCATGAGGCTTGTCAACGGGTTGCTTTGTCACCGTTGCATTGATCGGGTCGCGCCATTCGCCACGTTTACTCTGAAGCCGATATGCGGCTATGGTCGTGCCCTGGCGATAGGGTTATAGGTTCCTTGTCGCTTCAAGGAGAGCATAGTGAGCTACGATTTCCATGTGGGCCAGAAGGTCGTCTGTATCGATGACAAGTTCAAGCATGTCAGCATCGACCAATTGATCCGCAAGGGCACGATCTACACGATCCGCTGGGTCGGCGAATATACGCATTATGTCGACGGCACCTTCATTGGCGTGAAGCTCGAGGAGATCCATCGCGGCAATGATGACGGCCCCGAAGGCTATGGCGCCGACGACATGCCCTATCGCGCCACCCGCTTCCGTCCGCTGGTGAAGGACAAGATCGCCTCGCTCAGAAAGCTGCTGGCCCCGACGCCCGATGCGCCGGTCGAGCCGAAGGTGAAGGTCAAGAAGACGGAAAAGGTCTGACGGGCAGGGAAGGGGCGGCGGCGAAACCCCTGCCGCCCTTGCCGGCTGTCTTGACGCAATTGCGGACGGAAAACCGCTCAGCACTTTTCCTGGAATTGCGCTAGGCTTGCCTTGCTCTGGCAAGCCCATGCTCGATCAGCCGGCCGACGAGCTCCTGATAGGAAATGCCCGAGGCGCCCATGGCCTTGGGGTACATGCTGATATTGGTGAAGCCCGGCATGGTGTTGATTTCGTTGATAACAACGCTCTCATCCGGCCGGACGAAGAAATCGACGCGCGCCAGCCCTTCGCATCCCAGCGCCCGGAAGCCATCCGCCGCCATGCGCCTCAGCGTCTCGGCCGTCTCGGCGGGGATATCCGCCGGGATGGTGATCACGGCGCCGTCCTGATCGATATATTTCGCATCGTAGGAATAGAAGCCGTGCGTCGCGGCGGTGGCGATTTCGCCTGGCACGGAGACGAACAGCGTACCATCAGGCTGCTCCAGCACGGCGCATTCGATCTCCCGGGCGCGGACGAATTCCTCGACGAGCACCTTGCGGTCATGCCGGAAGGCATCGGCCAGCGCGCTTTCGAATTCCCCGGCATCATGCGCCTTGCTGACGCCGACCGACGACCCCTGGCGGGTGGGCTTGACGAAGACGGGCGAGCCGAGCGCGCTCACGATTGCCTCGAAATCCGGCTTTTCGCCACGCGTGAGCGTGACGGAGCGCGCAACCGGCAGGCCTGCCTCCCGCAACAGCCGCTTGGCGATATCCTTGTCGATCGCGTTTGCCGAACCCAATATGCCGCAGCCGACAAGGGGAATGCCGACCATCTGGGCAAGACCCTGAATAGAGCCATCCTCGCCATAAAGCCCATGCAGCACCGGAAACAGCACATCGACCGCCGGGATCTCCCGTGCGCCGTCGCCTTCCAGCGCCAGCAGCCGACCCTTCGCCCCCGGCAACAGGCAAACCTCCGTGCCTTCATAGACAACCGGCTCGCCCAACACGCCGCCCTCCGCCTCGACCAGCAGCCAGCGCCCGGCGCGATCGATCAGGATCGGCACGACCTCATATGTCCCGGCATCGATCGCCCGGATGACATTGCGGGCCGACATGATGGAAACATCATGCTCGCTGGACTGGCCACCAAACAAAACGGCGACGCGGAGTTTCGACATGAGGGCTGCTCTCCCGGGCAAGAAGGGTGTGACGGATGGGAGGGTTTAAACGGGGGATTGCAGCGGAATTGGGGAGGGTGGGTTCGCGATGGGCCGAACTTCGTATCTAAGTTTTGGTGCTGTCAACAATAAGTTGAGATCCCTAAGCCGCTGAGAATTTTAGGTTTAAAACCGATCTGAAGAAATTCCTGATCGCATAGACAAGTGGTGTCACGCACCCCTGTTGACTATTTGCTACGTGGAAGGCATGCTGTTCTTGTCGATACGCGGTGGTCATCCAGGTGGGTGCGCCTTTATTGTCGCGATCGTCGGATTAGGAGAATAAAATGACTGCTACACCGCAGAACGCTTTTGCGTTCCCTTATCATACTTGCCGTAACATCAGCTCACCCGAAGATGAAAGTTCAGATCGAAAGGTCTACGCCGGGCATGCGCCTGCATCTTCTGTTCTTATGTTGGAAGACAATGAGAACGTGCGAGAATATCTAGTTGATGTTCAAGGCAAGCAAAAACGTTCCCCAACCTTGGTGCATCAAGCAATCCGCAAGACTCTTGTGGATACGCCCGATATTTTTAGTATCCTCAATGGGGGCATGGTGATTGTTGCTAAAAGCGCTGTCGTTGACGACAAGGCGAAAATGATAACGCTTGAAAATCCAAGCATTATTAACGGTTCCCAAACGCAAGGTGAGTTGAAGCGCTACTTCCAGAAGGCGGCCGGAAACCCGGAATTTACCCCGAGCATTCGGTACGAGATTATCATTACCCGGGACGAAAATCTTGTTGCCGAGATATCTATCGCGAGGAATTTCCAGAACGATGTTCGTGCGATTTCAATTGCCGGCCGCAAGGGGCAGCTCGACGAACTGGAAGAGGCAATTAGGCGCCATTTTCCGGATGCCAATCTGCGCAAGCGAGAAACCGACCTTGTTACTGACGAAGATGACGGTTTTCTCGATACTGAGAAGGTAATTCAGGTTATATTTGCGCTAATGCCGCCGGAAATCTTAAAGCGTATCGGCGGTGCTGGCGATCAAACAGAACTAACGAACAAGGCCTTCTCGTACAGCCAGAAGACACGCTGCCTTAAACTCTTTCAAAAGATTGAAGCTGACACGTCTCTTGAAGACGTCTTCGATTGTCTCCTAGACTTAGCTGGTCCCGCCTGGCAGCTCTATGAGAAATGGAAAAGCCACCAGAAGTTCAAAGGAACGAGGCTTCGATCAATAGAGCGGGAAAAGGGAGCTGTGGTGTCAGTGCCAGACGGGATAATATTTCCGATAATAGCGGCGCATTCAGCTTTCGTCTCGCAAGATAATAACGGTCGTTGGGCGCCTCGTATTCCGATTGCGTTTAACGACGAAGAGCTGATTGAGGCGGCAGCACAAGCCTACACGGAAATTGCCGGAAGCAGCCCGCAGCTGATGGGTAAAAGTAAAGCGTGCTATACTACGCTACACCGGATAACCTCGATCTATGCTCGCCTTTCGACCAAAACTGCTGATATCTTTAGCTAAGTTATTAGCTGTCCCTCGTCGTGCCTGTGCGGCGAGGGACAGTAAACGCACGCAATCTCAGCCCACATAGCAAGTCGTCCCTGAGGCTATGGATGCCGTAATGCTGATTGCGGCGAGAAATGCCCCCGTTTTCGACTCGAGGAAGAATTTATCTCGGATGCAAGTCCATGCGGGCCTATCTGGATTTGCGATTGTGTGTCGCAAAAAAAGATGATGGTAGCCGATACGCATACAAATGAAGCTGATATTTAAATTATTGGAAAAATATTAAGGAAACTGGTGCTGCTAGAGAGATTTGAACTCTCGGCCTCTCCCTTACCAAGGGAGTGCTCTACCCCTGAGCTATAGCAGCAATCCGTGGCGCGGTTAAGTGCGCCGTATTGGGCGAGGCGGCTATTGCCATAGGTCGGGGCTGAGTGCAAGCCGCAATTTTCAACTTCGGTGAAAGATCGTGGGAAAAAATGTGTCGGTCTTTTGACGGGCGGGGTTTTCCGCTATGACGAATAGATGGGTGCGGACAAGACGAAGATCGATGACGGCAAGGTTTTGCAGGGCGGTTTGACCGCCGGCGAGGCGGGTGAGCTCGCGGGCGGCAAGCAGATAACCGAGGCGGACAGGCGGCGCGAGCGGGCGGCGCTGAAGCTGCGCGAGAATCTGTCGCGTCGCAAGCAGCAGGTGCGCGCCCGCCGCGCGGGACAAGCCGACGAGACGGATGGGCTGCCGGCTGCAAAAGCTGGGGATGAGCCGGATGCTGCCGCAAAAATGGACGAATCGCAATGATTGATGTCGCCCATCATCAAACGAATTGAAGCCTTAATCTATTTCGTCTAAAGAGCGCTTTTTCCCAGGCGGACGGAACTTCAGGAAAGGCGGGCCTTGCCCGTATTGCACATATGGATCGTATCAGGATTGTCGGCGGCAACGAGCTAAACGGTATCATTCCGATCTCCGGCGCCAAGAATGCCGCCCTGCCGCTGATGATCGCCTCGCTTTTGACCAGCGATACGCTGACGCTGGAGAACGTGCCGCATCTGGCCGATGTCGAGCTTCTGATGCGCATCCTCGGCAACCATGGCGTCGACGTCGCCGTCAACGGCCGGCGCGAGCGCCAGGAAGACGGCTATTCCCGCACCATCCATTTCACCTGCCGCACCATCGTCGATACGACAGCACCCTATGAACTGGTCGCCAAGATGCGCGCCAGCTTCTGGGTCATCGGGCCGCTGCTTGCCCGCGAGGGCCAGGCGCGCGTGTCGCTGCCGGGCGGCTGCGCCATCGGCACGCGTCCGGTCGATCTGTTCATCGAGGGCCTCGAGGCGCTCGGCGCCACCATGGAAATCGACGCCGGCTATATCAATGCCACGGCGCCCAAGGGCGGCCTCATCGGCGCGCGCTATGTCTTCCCGAAGGTTTCGGTCGGCGCGACGCATGTGATGATGATGGCGGCGACGCTTGCCCGCGGCACGACGGTTATCGGCAATGCGGCGCGAGAACCTGAAATCGTCGATCTCGCCAATTGCCTGATCGCGATGGGCGCCAAGATTTCCGGCGCCGGCACCGGCACGATCACCATCGAAGGCGTCACCTCGCTTTCCGGCGCCCGCCACCGCGTTCTGCCTGACCGTATCGAGACCGGCACCTATGCCATGGCCGTCGCCATGGCCGGCGGCGATGTCCGCCTGGAAAATACCGATATGGCGCTGCTCGACACCGCGCTCGAAAGCCTGCGCCGCGCCGGCGCCGATATTTCGGCGACCAATAACGGCATCCGCATCAAGCGCAACGGCGGCGGCATCCAGCCCGTCGATATCGTCACCGATCCGTTCCCCGGCTTCCCGACCGACCTGCAGGCGCAGTTCATGGCGCTGATGACGCGCTCGTCGGGTACCGCACATATCACCGAAACCATCTTCGAAAACCGCTTCATGCATGTGCAGGAGCTCGCCCGCCTCGGCGCCAGGATCTCGCTTTCCGGCCAGACGGCCCGCATCGAGGGTGTCGAGCGATTGAAGGGCGCGCCGGTCATGGCGACCGATCTTCGCGCCTCCGTCTCGCTCGTCATCGCCGGCCTTGCCGCCGAGGGTGAGACTGTGGTGTCGCGCATCTATCATCTCGATCGTGGCTTCGAGCGGCTGGAAGACAAGCTGACGCGCTGCGGCGCGGTGGTCGAGCGCATCAGCGACTAAAATTATTTCTTGTCGTGCAGAGAGCGGGCGAGCCCGCTTTCTTCGGTTGCGTCTTTTGCGCTCGCATCCTATGTCCACAGAAGGGAAACGTCTGTTACGGCGTTTCGATTGTGCGATCGGGGATAAAGGGCGAATGGGCGATCTGAAGCTAATGGCACTCGACAACGAAGATCTGGGCGTCATATCCGCGCATATGCAGGATAGCGTCTTCAAGGTCGGCGACATGTCCTTTGCGCCGACGCTCGGGCAGTTCTCGCTTGCGGCCAATCGTTTTGCCTGGGAACAGTCGGGTGAGCGCGGCAAGCCCTATCAGCGCCATCGCGCCGCGCTGGTGTTCAAGCGGGTGCAGGCCGTGCGCTCCAATGGCGTCGACCGGCGCAACCGCGACGAGGTGCTGTCGCTGCTCGCCATCCGCTTCGAGCAGAAGGGCGAGGGGCCTGACGGTACGATCGAGCTGACGCTTGCCGGCAAGGCCACCATTGCGCTCGATGTCGAATGCATCGAGGTTCAGCTTGCCGATATCGGCGGCGCATGGGAAACCGCGCATAAGCCCCGCCATCCGGATGCGGGCGAATAGGCAGGCGATCGATGAATGCCGGCCGCTCAGGGCGGCCTCGATGAAAGAGGATTATCAGCGTTGGCTATCTGGCTGGATCAGGCATCGGAAGGGTTCGAGCAGCAGTTTGCCGCCTTTCTGACGACCAAACGGGAAGTGTCCGAAGATGTGAATGCCGTGGTGCGAGGCATCATCGACGATGTGCGGACGCGCGGCGATGCCGCCCTTGCTCACTATTCCCAGAAATTCGAAGGCATCGATTTCGCCACGACGCCCATGCGCGTCGCCGAAGCCGAGATCGATGCGGCGATCGCAGCCGTTCCCTCCGAGGTGCTGGGGGCGCTCAAGGTTGCCGCCACCCGCATCGAATCGCATCATCGCCGGCAATTGCCGAAGGACGATATCTATGAGGACGATCTCGGCGTCGGCCTCGGCTCGCGCTGGACGGCGATCGAGGCTGTCGGCCTCTATGTGCCGGGTGGTACGGCAAGCTATCCGAGCTCTGTGCTGATGAATGCCGTGCCGGCCAAGGTCGCCGGCGTCGAGCGTGTCGTCATCACGGTGCCGACCATGGGCGGCGCCATCAACCCGGCGGTGCTGGCCGCTGCCCGCATGGCCGGCGTCGAGGAGATCTACCGCATCGGCGGCGCGCAGGCGATCGCGGCTCTTGCCTATGGCACGGAGACGATTGCTCCGGTCTACAAGATTACCGGCCCCGGCAATGCCTATGTGGCCGCCGCCAAGCGGCATGTTTTCGGCACCGTCGGCATCGATATGATCGCCGGCCCTTCGGAAGTGCTCGTCATCGCCGACAAGAACAACGATCCGGATTGGCTCGCCGCCGATCTCTTGGCGCAGGCCGAGCATGACGAGGGCGCGCAGTCGATCCTGATCACCGACGATGCCGAATTCGGCAAGGCTGTCGAAGGCGCCGTCGAGCGCCAGATCAAGCAGTTGAGCCGGGCGCAGACGGCGGCGGCAAGCTGGCGGGATTTCGGCGCCATCATCCAGGTAGCCGATCTGAAGCATGCCGTTCCGCTCGCCAACCGTATCGCCGCCGAGCATGTCGAACTCGCCGTTGACGATCCCGACGCGTTGCTTGCCGGTATCCGCAATGCCGGCGCCATCTTCGTCGGCCGCCATACGCCCGAAGTGATCGGCGATTATGTCGGCGGCTCAAACCATGTGCTGCCGACGGCCCGTTCCGCCCGCTTCTCGTCCGGCCTTTCCGTGCTCGACTTCGTCAAGCGCACGTCGATCCTGCGGCTCGGGCCAGAACAGCTACGCGCGCTGGGACCGGCGGCGATCGCGCTTGCCAATTCCGAGGGGCTGGACGCACACGCGCGGTCCGTCGCGATCCGCCTCAATCTCGAGGGGTGAGGCATGGCTGAAGGCGTCTTCCGGCTGAGCGACGTTGTCCTGGACGACACGATCGGCCGCTCGACGCCGGATGTCGAACATGAGCGCGCCGTCGCCATCTTCGACCTGATCGAGGAAAACAGCTTCGAGCCCGTGGGACACAAGGGCGGCCCCTATCTGCTCAATCTGTCGCTGGTCGACCAGAAGCTGGTCTTCGATATCCGCACGGAAGATGGCGTCGTGGTCGCCACGCACATCCTGTCGCTGACGCCGTTCCGCCGCATCGTGAAGGATTACTTCATGATCTGCGAGAGCTACTACGAGGCGATACGCTCCTCCACGCCCAGTCGCATCGAGGCGATCGACATGGGCCGGCGCGGCATCCACAACGAAGGCTCCCGGACGCTGATGGACCGGCTGAACGGCAAGATCGTCATGGATTTCGACACAGCCCGCCGGCTCTTTACGCTTGTCTGCGTGCTCTATTGGCGCGGGTGACTGTCATGGGGCGGGTGCCAGAGCAGAGGCAGGGGGGCGAGCATGGTGGCAAAGCGCCCGGCGCCATCCTCTTCATGTGCGGGCTCAATACCATCCGCTCGCCGATGGCCGAGGCGATCGCGCGCTATATGCTGCCGCAGGGCACCTATATCGCCTCGGCGGGCGTGCGCGCCGGCGAGCGCAATCCCTTCGTCGATGTCGTGCTTGATGAGATGGGGCTTTCGCTCGGCCGCCGGCAGCCGCAGACCATGGAGGAGCTGGAGGATGATTTCTTCGATGTCATCATCACGCTCTCGCCGGAGGCGCATCACGCCGCCCTGGAATTGACCAGGGCCAATGCCGTGGATGTCATTTATTGGCCGACCATGGATCCCTCCGCGACGGACGGAACCCGCGAGCAGGTTCTCACCGCCTATCGCGAGGTTCGGGACTATCTTCTCGGGCTGATCGAAAGCCGACTTGTGGAACATCGCGGCTCGCTTTAGAGCTGCGGATGAAACAAATGCAGAAACCCTTATCAACGAGGTTCACAAAACCGCGGCGATTGTGTAGTTTCCGCGCAATTTCCGGCGACCCCCGGCTTTTTGCCATGGGCGCCGACCTCAACCGACAGGAAAAGAAGCTTTAATGCCGAAAGAAGAAGTCCTCGAATTTCCCGGTGTCGTCACCGAACTCCTGCCGAACGCGACATTCCGCGTGAAGCTGGAAAACGAGCACGAGATCATCGCCCACACGGCAGGCCGCATGCGCAAGAACCGCATCCGCGTTCTTGCCGGCGACAAGGTGCTGGTGGAAATGACCCCCTATGACCTGACCAAGGGCCGCATCACCTACCGTTTCAAGTAGTCCGCCGCTCTGGGTTCAAAGAAGTAGAGCATGATGTCGCCCGAAATCCCCTAACACTTTTCGGCATCATGCTCTGGAGTCGGTTCTCATCCCCGCATGACAGGTCGAGGTCTGATGGCGTTGAAACACAAGCTGATACTGGCTTCCGGATCGCCGCGTCGCGTCGAGCTCCTGCACCAGTCAGGCATCGAGCCTTCACGTCTCATGCCCATGGACATCGACGAGACGCCGAAGAAGTCGGAGCATCCGCGCTCGCTGGCGCGGCGGCTTTCGGCTGAGAAGGGCGAGGCGGCGTTTGCGGCCGTGAAGAGCGATGTCGCCTGGCAGAGCAGCTATATTCTCTCCGCCGACACGGTCGTTGCCGTCGGCCGGCGTATCCTGCCGAAGGCGGAGTTCGTCGACGAAGCCTCTTCGGCCCTGCATCTTCTCTCCGGACGAGGCCATGTCGTCTATACCGGGATCTGCCTGATCACGCCGGACCGCAAGCTGCGTCAGAAAGTTGTGGAGACCAAGGTGCGTTTCAAGCGGCTTTCCAGCCGCGATATCGAAATGTATCTGGCGTCCGGCCAGTGGCGGGGCAAGGCCGGAGCCTATGGCATCCAGGGGCTTGCAGGCTCCTTCGTGCAGAAGCTGATCGGCTCCTACAGCAATGTCGTCGGATTGCCGCTTTATGAGACCATGCTTTTGCTGGCGGGCGAGGGATTCGACGTTCACGCCGGATGGCAGGAAGGATAGGAATCATGACGAAGGTTGGTGAGATCAAGGTGGGCTCGAAGATCGAGCCGCTGCGCAAGACGCGCGCTTGCGCGGAATGCGGCCGTCCTTCGGTACGCGAACACTATCCCTTCTGTTCGGATCGCTGCCGTTCGCTCGATCTTTCGCGGTGGCTCAATGGCTCCTACGCCATTCCCGTTACCGAGGAAGAGGAGAAAGCCGACGGCTCCGAGAGCGAGTAAATACCGCTTCCCGGCGTTGTTCGGCGTTGCGAACCCCTTCATTTTGCTCGTGAATTGCCAAAACTCCATTTCCTGTCAAAAAAGAGTCATTTGCGGCTGGACATGGGCGAACAAGATGCTATAACCCCGCTCGCTTCCGGGGCGAACCAACCGCCCAGGGCCTTTCAAGGCTCTTATCCGTACGCGAAGCTCGGATGCCCAGATAGCTCAGTTGGTAGAGCAGCGGATTGAAAATCCGCGTGTCGCTGGTTCGATTCCGGCTCTGGGCACCATCTTTTCTCCAAAATTATGCTGATATTGTCGGATTGACGCTGGTCTCGCTCGGTTCATCAAGGCCGGGCTTCCCGCATGGGAAAGCCGGTCAAGTTGTCTTTTCGAGGGTGTACATCCCTTGATGGGGTGTCGTTGATTGCAACAACTTAAGGGCGTTCTTCATTAATTCGGTGCATGGTCCCTTCAACATGTTGATGACATTTGCAATCAAGCGTACGAATTATTGTACGGGTCACCTATTGATTCGAAGCGACTCTTACCGCACCTTAGATACTAGCGGGATAAGTGATCTCGTTAAGTCCGGCGTTTATTGCAATAGCAAGCTATCGAGGCGCCATGTCAAATAACGATGTGCTATTCAACACGTTCGCCCGTTCTTTCGAAGCACGGCGCGAAGTCGAGATGTCATTCTCCGAATACCTGGATGCGTGCCGGGATGATCCGCTCATGTACGCAAATGCGTCGGAGCGCCTGCTGGCCGCGATGGGAGAACCACTGCTGATCGATACGGCCAAGGACACCAGACTTGGGCGTATCTTTATGAACCGGACAATCCGGACCTATCCCGCCTTTGCCGGCTTTTTCGGCATGGAGGAGACGATCGAACGCATCGTCGCCTTCTTCCGTCATGCGGCGCAAGGGCTGGAAGAGCGTAAACAGATCCTCTATCTGCTCGGGCCTGTCGGCGGAGGCAAATCCTCACTTGCCGAGCGGCTGAAGTCGCTGATGGAAGTGCATCCGATCTATGTGCTCAAGGCCGGCAATGAGCTGAGCCCGGTCTTCGAAAGTCCGCTCAGCCTGTTCGACCCCGTCACCATGGGGCCGATGATCGAGGAGCGCTACGGCATTCCGCGTCGCCGCCTGACCGGCCTCATGAGTCCATGGTGCCTGAAGCGGCTGGAAGAGTTCGAAGGCGATATTTCCCGTTTCCGCATCGTCCGGATGCAGCCCTCCAGGCTGCGACAAATTGCCGTCGCCAAGACGGAGCCGGGCGACGAGAACAACCAGGATATCTCCTCGCTGGTCGGCAAGGTGGATATCCGCAAGCTCGAAAGCTTGGCGCAGAACGATCCCGACGCCTACAGCTATTCGGGTGCGCTGAACCGTGCCAACCAGGGCATTCTCGAGTTCGTCGAGATGTTCAAGGCGCCGATCAAGATGCTGCATCCGCTGCTGACGGCGACCCAGGAAGGCAATTATATCGGCACCGAGAATATCGGCGCCATTCCCTTCTCCGGCATCATTCTCGCCCATTCGAACGAGTCGGAGTGGCAGACCTTCAAGGCCAACAAGAACAATGAGGCGTTCATCGACCGCATCTGCGTGGTCAAGGTGCCTTATTGCCTGCGGGTCACCGAAGAGCAGAAGATCTACGAGAAGCTGATCGAGGAGTCCGAGCTCAGCGACGCGCCGTGCGCGCCGTCGACTTTGGAGACGCTCGCCCGCTTCACGGTTCTGACGCGGCTCTCCAAGCACGAGAACTCGACTGCTTTCTCCAAGCTTCGGGTCTATGACGGCGAGAGCCTGAAGGAGACCGATCCGAGAGCGCGCAGCGTGCAGGAATATCGCGACTCTGCCGGCGTCGACGAAGGCATGGACGGGGCTTCGACCCGCTTTGCCTTCAAGGTGCTGGCGGCGACCTTCAACTACGACACCACCGAGATCGGCGCTGATCCGGTGCACCTGATGTACATGCTGGAGCAGTCGATCCGCAGGGAGCAGCTGCCGCTCGAAACCGAGAAGCTTTACATCGAGTTCATCAAGAGCGAACTCGGGCCGCGGTACGCGGAATTCATCGGGCATGAGATCCAGAAGGCCTATCTGGAGTCCTATTCGGATTACGGACAGAACCTCTTTGATCGCTACGTCGACTACGCCGACGCCTGGATCGAGGATGTCGACTTCAAGGATCCCGATACAGGTCAGCTTCTGGACCGCGAGCTTCTCAATCAGGAACTCACCAAGATCGAGAAACCGGCCGGCATCGCCAACCCGAAGGATTTCCGCAACGAGATCGTCAAGTTCTGCCTGAGGGCACGGGCGAGCCACGGCGGCAAGAATCCATCCTGGACGAGCTACGAGAAAATCCGCGAAGTCATCGAAAAGCGGATGTTCTCCCAGGTCGAGGATCTTCTGCCTGTTATCTCGTTCGGGTCCAAGAAGGACGGCGAGTCCGAAAAGAAACATGGCGAATTCGTCGAGCGCATGATGGCGCGGGGTTATACCGAGCGTCAGGTTCGACGGCTTGTGGAATGGTACATGCGTGTGAAACAGGCGGGATGAGCCACCAAGGAAGAAGGAATGCACATTGTTGACCGACGCCTGAACCCAGGCGGCAAAAGTTTAGAAAATCGTCAACGATTTTTGCGAAGAGCAAAAGCGCTGGTGCAGAGAGCGGTCTATGAAACCTCTCAAAATCGCGACATTCAGGACATTCTGAAAGGTGGCGAAATCAGCATTCCCCTGGATGGAACCGAGGAACCTCGGTTCCATCGCGGCCCGGAAGGGCTGCGGGAGCATATTCTTCCCGGCAACAAGGACTTTCTGGAAGGCGACATCATCCCGCGTCCGGAAAGCGGCGGCGGCAAGCCGCGCGCCGGCGGCGACGGTACCGGCGAGGACGCCTTCCGCTTCATCCTGACGCGCGATGAGTTCCTCGATCTCTTCCTCGATGATCTCGAGCTGCCGGATCTCGCCAAGCGGCGGCTTATATCGACAGACCAGATCAATCCAGTACGATCAGGCTATTCGGTGACGGGATCGCCCGCCAATCTGGCGATCAACCGCACCATGCGGTTGGCGATGATGCGGCGTGTCGCCCTGCATCGTCCGAAGCCGGAAACGGTCGCCAAGCTCATCGAAGAGGCAGAAGAGTGCAAGGACGAGAAGCGTCGGGCCCAGCTCGAGGCTGAGATCAAGCTGCTGGAATCCAAGGTTCGGCGCATTCCCTATATCGATCCGATCGACATCCGCTATCGCCGTTTCGAGAACGAGCCGAAGCCGGTGGCGCAGGCCGTCATGTTCTGCCTGATGGACGTATCCGGCTCGATGTCCGAGCACATGAAGGATCTCGCCAAGCGCTTCTACATGCTGCTCTACATCTTCCTCACCCGGCAGTATCGCCGTGTCGAGATCGTCTTCATCCGGCATACCGACGTGGCCGAGGAGGTGGATGAGGAGACGTTCTTTCGCAGTCCGGCGACGGGTGGCACACAGGTTTCGAGTGCGCTCGAAGCGATGCGGCGGATCGTGCACGATCGCTTCCCGCCATCGGACTGGAATATCTATGCCGCGCAGGCATCGGACGGCGACAACGCCTATTCAGACAATGCGACGACCGCTGCGCTCCTGACTGGCGAAATCCTGCCGGTTTGCCAGTATTTCGCCTATCTGGAAGTGGGCGAATCACGCAGCGTCGCGATCTCGTCGGGCTCGGCGATCTGGTCGCTCTACGAGCGGCTGCAGGCGGCCTGGCCGGTGCTCTCGATGCGGCGCGTGAATGATCGTAGCCAGATCTATCCGGTCTTCCACGATCTCTTCCAGCGTCGGACGGCAGAAACCAGGAGTGGGTGATGGCGAAAGCATCGATGGAACGGCTTTTTGAAGGTGCGGACTGGGATTTCGCCACCATTCAGCGAATCCACGATGCCTGCGAGAAGATTGCCGTCAAGGAACTTGGTCTCGACGTTTACCCCAACCAGATCGAGATCATCACCGCCGAGCAGATGCTCGACGTCTATTCCTCGATCGGCATGCCGCTGTTCTACAAGCACTGGTCCTTCGGCAAGCATTTCGCCCATCACGAGGCCTTCTATCGCAAGGGTCTTCGCGGGCTCGCCTATGAGATCGTCATCAACAGCTCGCCCTGCATCTCCTACCTGATGGAGGAGAATACGGCGACGATGCAGGCGCTGGTCATTGCGCATGCCGCCTTCGGCCACAACCACTTCTTCAAGAACAACTACCTGTTCAAGCTTTGGACGGACGCCGAGGGCATTCTCGACTACCTCAATTTCGCCAAGGGCTATGTCGCGCGTTGCGAGGAGCGTTATGGTCATGCCGCCGTCGAGCGGACGCTTGATGCCGCGCATGCGCTGATGTCGCATGGCGTCCATCGCTATGCCGGCAGGAAGACGCCCGACCTGCGCGACGAGGAAAAGCGCGAGCGCGAACGCCGCGAATATGACGAGCGGATCTTCAACGATCTCTGGCGCACGATTCCGGTCGGGCCAGGCAAGAAGATGCCCGACCTCGATCTGGAGCGGCGGCGCTCGCTTGCGGGCCTGCCGCAGGAGAACATTCTTTACTTCCTGGAGAAAATGGCGCCGCGGCTGAAGCCTTGGCAGCGCGAGATCATCCGCATCGTGCGCCACGTCGCCCAGTATTTCTACCCGCAGAGCCAGACCAAGGTGATGAACGAGGGCACCGCGACCTATGTGCACTATCGCATCATGACCCGGCTGCATGAGCTTGGCGGTATCAGCGACGGCGATTTCCTGGAATTCCTGAAATCCCATACCAACGTGGTTTTCCAGCCGAGCTTCAACGATCAGCGCTATTCCGGCCTCAACCCCTATGCGATCGGTTTTGCCATGATGCAGGACCTCGAGCGCATCGTGACGAAGCCGAAGGAGGAGGACAGGCAGTGGTTCCCGGAAATCGCCGGCACCGGCGATGCCATGGCAGTGCTGCGCGACCTCTGGGCCAATTATCGTGACGAGAGCTTCGTCTCGCAATTCCTCAGCCCGCATCTGATGCGGAAGATGCGGATGTTCCACCTGACCGACGATCCCGAAGAGGAAGAGGGTTTGAGGGTGGCGGCGATCCATGACGAGCGCGGCTACCGGCGCATCCGCCGGGAACTGGCGCGGCAATATGACGTCGGCTGGATCGATCCACATATCGAGATCGTCGATGTCGATCTCGCCGGCGACAGGCGGTTGATCGTCCGGCACACGGTGCTGAACGGCGCGCTGCTTGACGATATGGATGCCAAGCGGGTACTCCAGCATCTTGCCGACCTGTGGAGTTATGATGTGGTGATGCAAGAAGTCGATGGCGCCGGGACGGTGCTTCGCGACCACCTCGTGCATCCGCGCTCTTCCGTGCTCGCGGCGTGAGAGCTGCAGACCTTCTATGATGACTTTTCAGGTCGGCGGTGATGGCCGCTCACCTGCACACCATCTTCCGGCTGCAGCTTGAGGAAGCCGGGTATGCCGAGCAGCGGGATCACGGCCATCAGCAGGAAAACCAGATGGAATTTCTCCGGCGTCAGCTCAGACCCATCCAGCGTGACCAGACCGAGCAGCATGGCGGCAACGGAAATACCGAAACTGACGCTCAATTGCTGCAGGACGCCGCCGAGGCTGGTCGCGCGGCTAAGCTGGGCTGCCGGCGTATCGGAATATGACAGCGTGTTGGAGGTCATGAATTGCGCCGCGCGCGCCAGCCCGAAGATGAAGACATAGACAATGATGAACCAGTGCGGCGTCTCGGGCGTGATCAGGGCGAAACCGGCAACGACGGCTGCGCCTAAAACGGCGCTCCATGTCAGGATGCGGTCGAAGCCATAGAGCTTCAATAGTTTCACCGAAACGGGCCGCACGACGAGCGCACTAAGCGCACTGACGAAGGTCAGCGTGCCCGACACGATCGGGCTCAGGCCGAAGCCGACCTGCAGCATCAGCGGCAACAGGAAGGGAACGCCGTTCAGCCCGACGCGACAGATGCCGCCGGCAAGCGTGCCGACGCGGAACGTGCGCAGCTTGAACAACGTGAGATCCACAGCCGGCGATACAGCCGTCCTCGCATAGCGGATGAAGCCGACGAGCAGGAGACCGGCGGCGGCAAGAACGAGGAGGATGGCCCAGAGCGGAATTGTGGGACGGCCGATATTTTCGATACCGTATTGCAGCAGCACGCAGCCGACACCGACCATGATGAAGCCGGGAAAGTCGAACTTGATCGACTTGTCGCGTGTGGTGTCCTCGACATAGCGCAGCGCCATAAATATGCCGATCAGGCCGAAGGGCAGGTTCACCCAGAATATCCAGCGCCAGGAAAGATAGGTCGTCAGGAAGCCGCCGAGCACCGGACCGATCACCGGGCCGATGACGGCAGGCAGGGTCATATATGTCATCGCGGTCACAAGCTGGCTGCGCGGAAAGCTGCGGATGAGGATGAGCCGTCCGACCGGCGTCATCATCGCGCCGCCAAAACCTTGAAGCGCGCGCATGGCGATCAGCATGGGCAGGCTCGTTGCCACGCCGCACAGGATCGAGCCGGCGGTGAAGATGAAGAGGGACAGGGCAAAGATGCGACGGGCACCGAAGCGATCCGCGAACCAGCCGCTCACCGGGATGAACATGGCAAGCGTCAGGATATAGGTTGTCACCGCGAGGTTCATGCGCACCGGAGTGGTGCCGAGGCTTTTGGCGATATCCGGAACGGCGGTGATGAGAATGGTCGAATCGAGCTGTTCCATCAGGAAGGCGACAGCAACCACGGCGGGTATGATGTAGCGGAGGCGAGGGTTGCGTTCGACCGCGAAAGTCTGGCCCTGCGGATTGGGGTCCGTCGAATCCATCGGATGTATTAGCTTTCCACCGCCGGAGGGGGATCCGGAGTGTTTATGATAGGCATGATTCCCTTCGGAAACCGCTTCGTGCTCTTGGGAATCATGTTGCTTGCGGCCGGTGATCCGCCGACCTTCGGAATCGTCCTCATATGACCACCATCCATGGCGCGGCGCAACAAAAACCGGATAGACCGAAGGCTCGATCGTCATCCGGTATATGCGCGATCGCCTGGAGCGGTAACACGTTTCACAGAACCGCCTAGCCGCTCTATGCTATTGTTTTTGCGCAATTCCGGACGGAAAACCGCTACGCACTTTTCCTCGAATTGCTCTAGTTGATCGATAAGGGGGAGGGCAGCGTCCAGCGCGTCTTATCGAAGACGATGGCCGTCCGGATCTGCTCGGGCGCGGTTCTGCGCAATTCCAGCTGAAGATTGAAACTGTTGTTGCCCCGGAATTCCTTGAAGAAGCTGAGCTTGGCGCCGAAGGCTTGCAGCGTCACGTCCTGCAGTTTGCCGATCGCATCCAGCGCCGTCTGAAAGTCCAGCCAGTGTGTCTCGTTCAGCAGCAGCACGACGGCATCGACGAAGGTGCCACCGATGGCCTTGCCATCGGGATTATCGGGCATGATCACTTTGATGCGGATAGTGTCGAGTTCGCCGGTCGGCTTGCCGCGGGCGATGATGAAGAAAGATGCCGCGTTCGCGTTGCCATAGGCGCCCTTCTGGACGGCATAGCTGCATTCGGATGTGCCGGTGCCCAATTCACTTTGCCGCCATTCACCCACGGGCAGGCCGAATTTTGCCAGATCGGCGCAGAGCGTCTGGCCCGATATCCGCCAGTTTCGTACGAAGGCGCTCAGCAGAGCGTCGACGGGGGCGTCAAACAAGTGGGATGTCTTGGTATGTGGCGGTTTGGCCGCCGCCGCCTTGGCCGGTGTCGCGGGGGCATGTGCCGCTGTGCCAGCTACGACAGTCGCGGCATTTCCAACCGTATTGTTCGAGGCAGCTCCGGCAGGCGGCGGAGTCTTGACCCTGGCGGCTTTTGCCGGTGACATTCCGGCCTGTTGTGCCGGTCGGGAAAACAGGTTCAGGTGATAGCGGCTGTCCAGCGCCCGCAGGTTACGCATGTCGTTGGCAAGCAACGCAGTCGCCAAGATGATCGAGCCGATAATGATCGCCGCAATCCAGAAGACAGCCATGCTTTTCTTGCTAGGTGGCGCCACCGACATGATTCAGATCTACAGCTACTCCCGAGGAAATCTGCCTTGCTGCAATAACTGTCTGTTGCGCAGCCCGTCCATCGCTACAGCATATGCGTTTATGAACGATTGATCATTCTAATGTTTCTTTGTCAATTCATGACGTTGCTCAGGCGAAGTAGGCCTTGAGCGCCCTGACGGTCGCCGCATCGGTGTGGCGTGCGGATACCGCCGAGAATCCGAGGGTGAGCAGGCGTTCGTCCGTCTCGGCCGTGGTGACGGCGCAGGAGGAGTGCACTTCGCTGATCGGCAATCGTGGCCACAATTGACCGATCGTCGCGATGTTGACGCCCGAGCCGGGCATGATGGAGATGCGGCCGGCGGCAATAGTGATCGCCTGCTCGAGAGCGGCGACCCCTTCTGCGGCAGTCTTTGCGCCACCCGATGTGAGGATGCGTTCGAAGCCGAGGGAAACGGCCACTTCCACGGCCTCCCCTATATCGGGGACCAGATCGAACGCGCGATGCAGCGTCGTGCCGAGACCTTCGGCATGGGCGGCGAGCGCCGCCAGCGCATCGAAATCCAGCCGTCCATCCGGCAGCGATGCGCCGAGCACGACGCCCGCGAGGCCCGTATGCCGGGCCGCATCGATATCGCGCTTCATGATGGCGAGTTCGTCGGCCGAATAGACGAAGCTGCCGGCGCGCGGGCGGATGATGGCATAGGCGGGAACGGGCATGCTGGCCGCGGCTGCCATAAGGCCGGCGCTCGGCGTCAAGCCGCCGACGGCGAGTGCGCTGCAAAGCTCGATGCGATCGCCGCCCCCCTCGACGGCTGCCATGAGGCCGGCAATGTCCTCGACGCAGACCTCAAGCAGCATGGTCGCGCTCTCCGGCATATTGCAGCCCCAGCAGGGCAGCGCCGATGAGCCCGGGCTCGAGCTTGCATTGGCTGGGCACCACCAGTGGGCGACCGAACTTGCGCAGGATTCGGGCGCGCACCGCCTCGTCCAGCCGCGCCAGCAGCGGTTCGACATTGGAGAGACCGCCGCCGACCGGAACGACGGTCGCGCCTGTTATGTTGACCGTCAGCGCGAGCGGCGAGGCGACCAGGTCGATCATGACGTCGATCGTGCGCCGTGCCTGCACGTCGTCCTTCAGCCAATGGTCGATGATTTCTTCACTGGTCAATTCCAGCCCGTGCAGCGTCTTGTGCAGGCGTTCGATGCCGCGGGCGCCGCCGACGGTATCGACACAGCCCTTCTGGCCGCAGCCGCAGGGATAGGCCGGGATGGCGACCTGCGGATCGCCGGCATGGGACGCGATGATGGGTCCGTGGCCCCATTCGCCGGCAAAGCCGCCGGCAGCGTTGACGAGACGGCCGTCGGCCACCAGACCACCGCCGACGCCGGTGCCGAGAATGGCGCCGAACACGATGCGATGACCGCGGCCGGCGCCCGACATGGCTTCCGCCATGGCGAAGCAATCGGCATCGTTGGCGATCAGGACGGGATGGCCTAGTTCGGCCTCCAGGTCTGCTGCCAGGCGTCGACCATGGATGCAGGGAATGTTGGCGCAGGTGAGTGCCTGGGTATCGGGGTCCACCACGCCGGCAATGGAAAAGGAGAGGCAATCCGGCTTCTCGCCTGCTTCGGCGATGACGGCGCGCAGAACACCCACGAATTCGGCGAAGTCGTGCTTGGGAGTGGGGCGCCGCGCCAGCGGCATAATATCCGTCATGGAGCGGGCAATGCCGCCTTTGATGGCGCTACCGCCGATGTCGAAGGAAACGATCATGAATACCGACCTGCAGGAAACATGCGGCACTTGCTCGCACCCTTTGCCGGTGTTTGCAAGATCAATCCGTGCCGGGCTGCGAAGCGGTCAGCCGGCAGGCAGCGTGATCCTGGCCTCGAAACCATCAGCTCTGCCCGTGGCGGGCGACAGCAGTTCGATGCGTCCGCCGATCTGCTCGACGATGCGTTCGACAATGGAAAGCCCGAGGCCCGAACCGGTGGCCTTCGTCTTGCCGCGCCAGAAGCGTTTCTTCAGGCCGGCCAGCTCTTCCTGCGAAAGCACATCGCCAGCGTTGACGACGCGGACCGTGCCACCGTCGACGCTGATGGTTACTTCGTCGTCGACCGGGCCGTGGATCAACGCGTTTTCGATCAGATTGCGCATGACGATGGCGAAGGCATCGATATCGACGTTTCGGATCAGTTTTTCCTTGGCTCCGGTCTCCAATAGGACGCGGCCGGCGGTGCCGGTGTCGCGGTCGTAGTCGCCGATAACGCTTTCGATGACCGCAATCAGATCGGCGGGCTTGTCGCCCGCGCCGATACCGGCCTGAGCGCGGGAGAGCTGGAGCAGCTTTTCCGCCAGCCGGGCGAGGTTGGACAGCGAGGTCTCGATGCGGCTGGCGCGTTCCGTCAACTGGCCTTGCGGCAGTTCGGCGAGCAGGCGTTGGGTCTGCGCGAGAGCGCCCGCGATCGGCGTGCGCAGTTCATGGGCGCTGTTGGCGGTGAATTCGCGCTCGGCCTCGAGGGCGAGCCGCAGACGATCGAGCAGCAGATTGACGGAGCGGGCGATCGGCTGGAGTTCGCGCGGCAGCACGTCGCTATCCAACGGCGCCATATTGCCGCTGTCCTTGGTGGCGATCTGCGATCTCAACCGGTCGATCGGCCGCAGGGAGCGGCCGACGACGAAGCCGATGGCAATGATGCTGGCGGGGATGAGGGCCAGCAAAGGCCAGAGCAGCGCGACGCCGCTTTCCCGCGAGGCTTCCCGGCGATTCTTGAAGGCATCGGCGACATGCAGGAAGACCGAGCCGTCCTGGGATGATTCCGTGTAGATGCGATATCGCGGCGTATTGTGGAAACCGATCTTCAACGGCACGTCGTAGACCGTGGCCGGCGCGTCGTGCGAATGGAGGATGACCTTGCCGTTTCCGTCGAGTACCTGATAGGTCAGATATTCGCGGTTCAGCCCCTTGTTGAGTTCCTTGAGGCTTTGCGGATCGCTAGAGGGATCGCGATTGGCAAGATCGTCGAGTACCAGCGGCATCAGCCGCTCGGCGGTTTCCTGCAACGCCCCGTCAAAGGTCTCCGAGAGTTCCTTGTTGACCACATAGACGCCGATGCCGACCGCAATCAGCCAGAAGACCACGACCGTGCCGGTGAGCGCGGCGATGAGACGCCTGGTGATGCTGGCGCGGCTAGGCCCCGTGCGCTCAGTCATCGGTCGCCCAGGCAATAGCCGACGCCGCGGGCCGTCCGAATGCGGTCCCTGCCGATCTTCTTGCGCAGACGGCTGACATAGACTTCCACCGTATTGCTCTCGATCTCGGAGCCGAAGGCGTAAAGCGCTTCCTCTATCTTGTCTTTCGACACGATGGCGCCCGGTCGTGCCACAAGCAGATCGAGCACGGCCCATTCGCGTCCGGTGAGAACGATGTCCCTGCCGTCAAGCCGGACGCGCCGCTGCGGCTGATCGATTTCGAGATCGGCGAACCGAATGGTCGGTTGTGGACTGCCGGTATAACGGCGGGCGACCGCCAGGATGCGGGCGGTGAGTTCGCCCAGATTGAACGGCTTGACGAGATAGTCGTCCGCGCCGCTGTTCAGGCCTTCGATGCGATCGGAGATCTGGTCGCGGGCGGTGAGGATCATGACCGGGGTTTCATCCGGTCTGCGGCGCAGTCTTTTCAGAAAATCGACGCCGCTGCCATCCGGAAGTTGCAGGTCGAGCAGGATGAGGCCGTATTGCACGGCGTTGGTGACCTCTTCGGCATCGGCCAGGTTTTTAACCCAGTCGACGGCATGGGGACCTGCCGCGATATGATCGCGAACCGCGCTGCCGATCGTATCGTCGTCTTCCACCAGAAGAATTCGCACCTGTGCCTCTCAGCTACTGACCGGACCTCAGTTAATGCCGGTGAACGTATCGGGTCAATAACGGCCGAAATAAGCCGTGCTGAGATGAGCGTATTCATAGCCTGATTTCCTTCCGAAAACGTTCCCGGTGCCTATGGACAGATAGGAACGCCGTAGTTACTTCTTTGCCCCGGAGAACGAGGCGGCCGCGGGAGAGCCGCCACTGGCAATCAAAGGATGCTCGATCATGCTGAAGGGAATTTCGCCGCTGTTGAATGCGGACGTGCTGTATGCGTTGAAGTCGATGGGGCACGGGGACATGCTGGTCGTTGTCGACACCAATTTTCCCGCCGAAGCCATCGCTCAGCAGACGACTTTGGGCCATCTCCTGCGCATCGACAACGTCTCGGCCGCCGACGCGGTTGCCGCGCTGCTGTCCCTGATGCCGCTCGATACGTTCATCGATGATGCGGCGACGCGCATGGAAGTGGTCGGCGCACCCGACGAGGTGCCGCAGGTCCAGCACGAGGTGCAGGCGGCGATCGACAAGGCCGAAGGCAAGCATTGGCCGTTGTCGCCTGTCGAGCGCTTCGCTTTCTACGAGCGTGCAAAGAATGCCTATTGCGTTGTTCAGACCGGCGAACGCCGCTTCTATGGTTGTTTCACCTTGACCAAGGGCGTCATCCCGCCGGAAACTGAGTGATCCGATACTCGGACAAGAGCGCTGTTTCGGTAAAGGAATGCGATGGCGAAGAAGCTGGATTCCCAGGGGCGGCTTGACGACGCGGCGCGAGCCGGGTGGCTCTACTATGTCGCCGGGCGGACACAGGACGAGATTGCGGTCGCCATGGGGATCTCCCGACAATCGGCGCAGAGACTGGTGTCGCTGGCTGTCGCGGAACGGCTGATCAAGGTGCGGCTGGATCATCCGATCGCCGCCTGCCTGGAATATGCCGCCGCGTTGCGCGAGAAATTCAATCTCCGGCATGTCGACGTGGTGCCGAGCGATCCCGACGGCACGTCTTCCACGATCGGCATCGCCCAGGCGGGCGCCGCCGAGATCGAGCGCTGGCTGAGGCGCAGCGATCCGATCGTGCTGGCGATCGGTACCGGCCGCACGCTGAAGGCCGCGGTCGATCAATTGCCTGCCATCGAATGTCTGCAGCATCGCGTGGTGTCGCTGACGGGCAATATCGGCCCGGACGGCTCGGCTGCCTATTACAACGTCATCTTCAGCATGGCCGACGTCATCAAGGCGCGGCACTTTCCGATGCCGCTGCCGGTGCTCGTGTCCTCCGCCGGGGAGCGCGAGCTCCTGCATGCGCAGGCGCTGGTGCGTTCGACGCTCGATATCAGCGCGCAGGCCGACGTGACCTTCGTCGGTATCGGCGAGATGGGCATCGAGGCGCCCCTTTGCCTCGACGGCTTTCTCGAGAAGGATGAGATGCTGGCGCTGATGAAGCGCGGCGCTGCCGGCGAGATCTGCGGCTGGGTCTTCGATGGCGAGGGGAAGCTGATGCCTGATGACGTCAACGATCGCGTCGCAAGCGCGCCCCTGCCGTCGCGCGACACCTCTTCCGTCATTGGAATCGCCAAGGGAAGACGCAAGTTCGAGGCGATCAAAGCGGCCGTCGTTGGCCGCCAAATCAACGGTTTGATTACCGATGAGGCTGTTGCCGAATTTTTGCTCAGGGCGTGAGCAAAAAATATAGTCCATGAAAACAAATAGATAGGTTGTTTGCACGGCAATGCAGCAACGAATTCGCATTGACATTTTGTCGCAAGAGGTGAGTAATTGCCCACGAGCAAAGCGAATGCTCATTTTTAATCTTCTGGGAGGAAGATATGAAATTGAAAACCATATTGCTGAGCGCCTGCTCGGCCCTGATGTTTGCCGGCTTGGCGTCTGCTGAAACCCTTACAATTGCGACAGTCAACAATGGCGACATGGTCCGTATGCAGAAGCTTACGGACGATTTCAAAGCCAAGAACCCCGATATCGACCTGCAATGGGTCACCCTTGAAGAAAACGTATTGCGCCAGAAGGTTACGACCGACATCGCCACCAAGGCGGGCCAATACGACGTTCTGACGATCGGCACCTATGAAGTGCCGATCTGGAGCAAGCTCGGCTGGCTCGCCCCGCTCGACAAGCTCTCCGGCGACAAGAACTATGATGTGAATGACCTGCTCCCGGCCATTCGCAGCGGCCTGACCACGGACGGCAAGCTTTACGCTGCGCCGTTCTATGGCGAAAGCTCGATGGTGATGTACCGCAAGGACCTGTTCGACAAGGCCGGCCTGAAGATGCCGGATGCGCCGACCTGGGATTTCATCGCCGATGCTGCCCGCAAGATCACCGACAAGGATCATGAAGTCTACGGCATCTGCCTCCGCGGCAAGGCCGGCTGGGGCGAGAACATGGCGTTCCTGACGGCGATGTCGAATTCGTTCGGCGCGCGCTGGTTCGACGAGAAGTGGAAGCCGCAGTTCGATCAGCCGGAGTGGAAGAACACGCTCGACTTCTACGTCAAGCTGATGAAGGACGCCGGCCCTCCGGGCGCATCGTCGAACGGCTTCAACGAAAACCTGTCGCTCTTCCAGACCGGAAAGTGCGGCATGTGGATCGACGCGACGGTTGCAGCTTCGTTCGTTTCCGACCCGAAGCAGTCGAAGGTGGCAGACAAGGTCGGCTTCGCGCTGGCTCCGGACAAGGGCCTCGGCAAGCGTGGCAACTGGCTCTGGGCATGGAACCTCGCCATCCCGGCCTCTTCGAAGAAGACCGAGGCCGCCGAGAAGTTCATCGCCTGGGCAACCAGCAAGGATTACACCAACCTTGTCGCCCAGAAGGAAGGTTGGCTGAACGCACCTCCCGGCACCCGTACGTCACTCTATGCGAGTGCGGATTACCAGAAGGCTGCGCCTTTCGCGAAGATGACGCTCGACTCGATCAACTCTGCTGATCCGACGCATCCGACCGTCAAGCCGGTTCCCTATGTCGGCGTCCAGTTCGTGGCGATCCCCGAATTCCAGGGCATCGGCACGGCCGTCGGCCAGCAGTTCTCCGCAGCCCTTGCCGGCCAGATCTCCGTGGATCAGGCTCTCAAGGCCGCACAGCAGCTGACCAGCCGCGAAATGACGAAGGCTGGTTATCCGAAATAGAAGCCGTTGAAGGTATGGAAAGCAGTGCTCCTCTCGGGTATTGCTTTCCACCAGGCCGCCGAGCGCCCGCATTGCCCTTGGCGGCCCTTTTTATTTCAGCCGGTCCACGGCCACCTCTCCCTGCTTAAAAGATAGGTCGGTACTTGCCATGGCAACGTTGCACACCCGTTCCACCGCGCGCATCATGATGGCGCCATCGGTTCTCCTCCTCTTTGCGTGGATGATCGTCCCGCTCGTGATGACGATCTATTTCTCGACGCTGAATTACAATCTCCTGTCGCCCGGCGCGCACGACTTCGTCGGTTGGCTCAACTTCGAATACTTCTTAAGCGATCCGGCCTTCCTGAGTTCGTTGATCGTGACGCTGTTGCTCGTCGGTGGTGCGTTGCTGATTACCGTGGTCGGCGGCATAGCGCTGGCACTCCTTCTTGATCAGCCGATCTTCGGCCAGGGCATCGTGCGCATGCTGGTGCTTGCGCCCTTCTTCGTGATGCCGACGGTCGCCGCCCTCATCTGGAAGCATATGTTCATGAACCCGGTGAACGGGCTGCTGGCGCATCTCTTCCGATTGTTCGGGCTCGATCCGCTGACCTGGCTGGAGACCGTTCCGCTGCTGTCGGTCATTATCATCGTCGCCTGGCAGTGGCTTCCCTTCGCCACGCTCATCCTGCTCACCGCTTTGCAGTCGCTGGACGAAGAGCAGAAGGAAGCCGCCGAAATGGACGGCGCAGGCCCGGTTTCGAAGTTCATCTATATCACCCTGCCGCATCTGGCCCGCGCCATTACGGTCGTGATCCTGATCGAGACGATCTTCCTTCTGTCCGCCTTCGCCGAAATCCTCGTCACCACCAATGGCGGCCCGGGCACGGCGACGACCAATCTCACCTATCTTGTCTATTCGCAGATCGTGCTGTCGCAGGATGTCGGCGGCGCATCGGCGGGCGGCATCATCGCAGTCATCCTCGCCAATATCGTCGCGATCTTCCTGATGCGCGCGGTCGGCAAGAATCTGGAGGCTTAAGATGGCACGCAAAGTCACTACGCAACGCAAGGTGCTCATGTCGGTGGTCGCCTGGATCGTCGCCCTGCTCATCTTCTTCCCGATCCTGTGGACGATCCTGACGAGCTTCAAGACGGAAGGCGATGCGATCGCCTCGCCGCCACAGTTCCTCTTCTTTCACTGGACGCTGGAGAATTATTTCGAGGTGCAGTCGCGCTCGGATTACTTCCTCCACTTCGGCAACTCGGTCATCATCGCCTTCGGCTCGACGATCCTCGGCCTCATCGTCGCCGTTCCGGCCGCCTGGGCCATGGCATTTTCGCCGACCAAGCGGACCAAGGACGTGTTGATGTGGATGCTGTCCACGAAGATGATGCCGCCGGTCGGCGCCTTCATCCCGATCTATCTGCTGTTCCAAGGTTTCGGGCTGCTCAACAACCAGTTCGCCAGCCGGGTGGGTATGGTGGTCGTGCTGATGCTGATCAATCTGCCGATCATCGTCTGGATGCTCTACACCTACTTCAAGGAGATCCCCGGCGAGATCCTCGAAGCCGCCCGCATGGACGGCGCGACGCTGGCAAAGGAGATCATCTACGTGCTGACGCCGATGGCGATCCCCGGCCTTGCCTCGACGATGTTGCTCAACATCATCCTCGCCTGGAACGAAGCCTTCTGGACGCTCAACCTGTCCGCCGTCGACGCGGCGCCGCTGAGCACCTTCATCGCCTCCTATTCCAGCCCGGAGGGCCTGTTCTATGCCAAGCTTTCGGCGGCATCGACCATGGCGATCGCCCCGATCCTGATCCTCGGCTGGTTTAGTCAAAAACAACTCGTTCGCGGCCTTACCTTCGGCGCGGTTAAGTAAGGGAGAGAAACATGGGTAGCATTGTCCTTAAGAAGGTTTCTAAGGTCTTTGGCGAAGCCAAGGTCATCCCTTCCATCGACCTCGAAATCAGCAATGGCGAGTTCGTGGTGTTCGTCGGCCCGTCGGGTTGCGGCAAATCCACGCTGCTGCGTCTGATCGCCGGCCTCGAAGACGTCTCCGGCGGGCAGATTCTGATCGACGGCAAGGACGGCACCAATCTGAAGCCGTCCGACCGAGGGTTGGCCATGGTGTTCCAGTCCTATGCGCTCTATCCCCATATGAGCGTACGCAAGAACATCGCCTTTCCGCTGAAGATGGCGAACCTGCCGCAGGCGGAGATCGACAGGAAGGTGTCAGACGCAGCACGCGTCCTCAACCTGACCGATTATCTGGAGCGCAAGCCTCGCCAGCTTTCCGGCGGCCAGCGTCAGCGCGTCGCCATTGGCCGGGCCATCGTGCGCCAGCCGGCAGCCTTCCTGTTCGACGAACCCTTGTCGAACCTGGACGCGGCGCTGCGCGTCAACATGCGCCTCGAGATCAGCGAGCTGCATCAGCAGCTGAAGACGACGATGGTCTATGTGACGCACGATCAGGTGGAAGCCATGACCATGGCCGACAAGATCGTCGTGCTCAACCGCGGCAACATCGAGCAGGTGGGCTCGCCGCTGGAGCTCTATAAGAGACCGCGCAATCTCTTCGTCGCCGGCTTCATCGGCTCGCCGAAGATGAATTTCGTCAAGGGCGCCTATGCGCAGAGTCTTGGCGGCGACACGATCGGCGTTCGGCCGGAGCATGTCCTGCTGTCGACCACCTCGGGCGACTGGCAGGGCAAGGTAACCGTCGCCGAGCACCTTGGTTCCGACACGTTCCTGCATATCGACGTCGACGGGATCGGTGTCATGACGGCACGCGGTTCCGGCGATTTCCCGGCCCGCGCCGGAGATACCGTCTAGCTGACGCCGGACAAGTCGCAGATTCACCGGTTCAACGCCGAGGGATTGTCGATCTGAGCCCCGCGCCGACGCCTTGCTCGCCGCATGCGCTCGGCAAATGCATCTGTCCCGGTCCGCATCCATCGATATCAGCGGGCCGGGAAGCATACCAGCCGGAGCGGTCCTCCCAAGCCGCCCGGAGCCAGAGACCTTTCCAGAAGGACTAGAGACATGACGTGCAAACTATCGCTCGCAACTCTCCAGGAGGCGGCCGCAACAGCCGCCATTCCCGCATATGATCCGAAGTCGCTGTCGGCGGGCATCGTGCATTTCGGTGTCGGTAATTTCCATCGCGCGCATCAAGCAATCTATCTCGACGACCTGTTCAACGCCGGCCACGACCATGACTGGGCGATCATCGGCGCGGGCGTGCTGCCGTCCGATGCCGCCATGCGGGAGAAGCTCGCCGCGCAGGACTTTCTGACGACCGTCGTCGAGCAGGACAACAACCGCACGGCTGCCCGCGTCACTGCGCCCATGGTCGGCATCCTGCCGGTCGGCGATGCCAAGACGATCATCGCCAAGCTTGCCGATCCCTCCATCCGCATTGTCTCGATGACGATCACCGAAGGCGGCTATTTCATCGATGCCTCGGGCAAGTTCAATCCGGCCCATCCGGCGATCGTCGCCGACGGGCAGAACCCGGATGCGCCTAAGACGGTGTTCGGCCTTATTGTCGCCGGCCTCAAGGCGCGCCGCGCTGCCGGTCTGCAGCCGTTCACCGTCATGTCCTGCGACAATATCCCTCATAATGGCGGCGTCACCAAAGCCGCCGTCATCGGTACGGCGCGGCTTTCCGATCCGGCCTTTGCCGACTGGATCGCCGAAAATGTCGCCTTCCCGAACGGCATGGTCGACCGCATCACGCCGGCGACCGGCACGCGCGAGATCGATCTGCTCAAGGATGTCTTCGATATCGAGGACAATTGGCCCGTCTATTGCGAGGAATTCAAGCAGTGGGTGCTGGAAGACAATTTTCCGGCAGGCCGCCCGGCGCTTGAGAAGGTCGGCGTCACCTTCGTTCCAGATGTCACGCCCTATGAGCACATGAAGATCCGCATCCTCAATGGCGGTCATGCGGCCATCGCCTATCCGGCGGCACTGATGGATGTGCATTTCGTGCATGAGGCGATGGAGGAACCGTTGATCCGCGCCTATCTCGCCAAGCTCGAGAATGACGAGATCATCCCCGTCATTCCGCCGGTGCCGAACACGGTGCTCGCGGATTACTTCAAGCTGATCGAGCGGCGCTTCTCCAATCCGAAGATCGCCGACACCATTCCGCGTCTGGCGCAGGACGGCTCCAACCGCCAGCCGAAGTTCATCCTGCCGTCCACGGCAGACCGCCTCGCCCGCGGCGAGGATGTGGTCGGTCTCGCGCTGGTCTCCGCCCTGTGGTGCCGATATTTCGCCGGCAAGACGGACAGCGGCCAGGACATCGTCTTCAACGATGCCAGTGCCGACCGGCTGCACGAAGCCGCTTTGAAGGCAAAGGACGATCCGGATGCCTTCCTCGTGTTCGACGATATCTTCGGCACCGTCGCCAAATCCGATCTCTTCCGCAAGCGCTTCGCGCATGCCCTAAAAACGCTGTGGGAAAAGGGTACCCGCGTCACCCTGCAGCTATACCTGGACAACAAACTCGCGGAATAACTTTTGAACGGTCGGAGTTCTCCTGCTCCGGCCGTTTTTCATTGTCATGTCGATATTAGGGTCGGCGGGACAGCAACAGAATTCGGGTTGGATCTACGATGACCGATGCGAAGAAGGGACTCGTAATCTTCGATTGCGATGGCGTGCTTGTCGATAGCGAGCCGCTGTCGGTCAGCGTGCTCATCCGGGCGATGCACGATGTCGGCGTGGATATGAGCGAGGAGGATGTCTACAGCCGCTTTCTCGGCAAGAGCCTCGCGACGCTCGTCGACACGCTGCAGACGGAATTCGACGTTTTCATCGACCAGGTTTTCCTCGATCGCATCCGCAACGATCTCTACGAGCGCTTCAAGCACGAGCTGAAGCCGATCGACGGCATTGCGGCAACGCTGGATGCACTGACGCTTCCCCGTTGCGTCGCGTCTTCGAGCCAGCTGGAACGTATCCGGCTCTCGCTCGGGGTGACCGGCCTTTTGCAGCGGCTGGAGCCGAACATCTTCAGCGCCAGCATGGTCAAGCGGGGCAAGCCCGCACCCGATCTTTTCCTCTTTGCCGCCAAACGGATGGGGGTCGCTCCAGGAGATTGCATCGTCATCGAAGACAGTCCGGCGGGGATCACGGCGGCGCGGGCGGCGGGCATGACGGTCTTCGCGTTTACCGGTGGTTCGCATGCTCATTCACCCAGTTATCGCGCGGAACTGGAGCAGCTTTCTCCGGAAGTCGTGTTTGACGCGATGCCGGATTTGATACAACTTGTCCGCAACAAGAGATAAGTGGTCGGGACCTCTTTTGCATGCGTGATCACGTGGTTGCGGTCGATATCGGCACAGGCAGCGCACGCGCCGGTGTCTTCACGGCGAACGGCTCACTGCTGGGAAAAAGCGAATTTCCGATCCTGATGAATCGCCCGCGTGAAAACCACGCCGAGCATGATTCCGAGGACATTTGGGCCGCCGTCTGCGCGGCCGTTCGTAGTGCGGTGAAGGTCTCCGGTGTCGATGCATCCGCTATCGGCGCGATCGGATTCGACGCTACCTGTTCGCTGGTCGTGCGCGACAGGCAGGGCAGGCAGTTGACGGTTTCCACAGGAGGCGAGGCCCGTTTCGATACCCTCGTCTGGCTCGATCACCGGGCGCTTGCCGAGGCGGATTACTGCACGGCGACTAGGCACGAGGTTCTCGACTATTCCGGCGAGTTCATGTCGCCGGAAATGGAAATGCCGAAGCTGATGTGGCTGAAAGAGAACCTGCCGGAAAGCTGGGTGCAGGCCGGCTATTTCTTCGATCTAGCGGATTTCATGACCTGGAAGGCAACGGGATCGCCAGCGCGCTCGCGCTGCACGCTCGTGGCGAAATGGAACTATCTCGCCCATCGCCAACCGGGCTGGCAGGCGGATTTCCTGAACGTGATCGGCCTCGGCGACCTGCGCGAGCGCGGCGGTCTGCCCGAAGAGAGCGTTCCCGTCGGAAAGAGCATGGGAACGTTGACGGCGGAGGCTGCCGAAGCGCTGGGGCTGGACCGCGCCTGCCATGTTGGCGCCGGCATGATCGACGCCTATGCGGGTGCGCTCGGCGCGCTCAGTGGGCATGCCGGGGATCCCGGCACTCTGGAACGCCAGCTGGCGCTCATCGCCGGAACGTCGAGCTGCATCGTCTCCCTCGCGCGCGAACGAAAGCGTAGCACCGGCATGTGGGGTCCTTATTACGAGGCCGTCTTTCCAGGCATGTGGCTTGCCGAAGCCGGGCAATCGGCAACGGGCGCTCTGCTCGACCATATCGTCAGCATGCACGCGGCGGGCGGCCAGCCGACGGCGGCATTGCATGACCGTATCGTCAAGAGGATCGCGGAGCTTCGGCTTGCCGAGGGCGAATCCCTCGGCGGACGCATCCATGTGCTACCCGATTTTCATGGCAATCGGTCACCGCTGGCCGATCCGCACGCGATGGGCGTTATCAGCGGTATGACGCTTGACGCCTCCTTCGATGGCCTTTGCCGGCTCTATTGGCGTACCAGCATCGGCATAGCGCTCGGTATCCGCCATATCCTCGACAGGATGCGCGACTATGGCTACGTGCATGACACGCTGCATGTCGCAGGCGGCCATGTGAAGAACTCGGTGCTCATGGAGCTCTATTCCGACGTCACCGGCTGCAGGGTCGTCGTTCCGAAAATGAACGAGGCGGTGCTGCTCGGGACCGCAATCGCGGCTTCCGTTTCCTGTGGTCTTCATGAAAGCCTGGCTGTTGCTGGCGCCGCTATGTATCCGGGCGGTTACGAACGTCTGCCTGACACCGGCAAGAAGGCGCTTTACGATCGCGAATACAGGCGCTTCCTTGCCATGTATCGGCATCGGGCCGAACTGGACGCGATGGAATAGGCGGGTCGGCTTGCCGCGAGGGCGTCCGCTACCGCAGCGGTGCATAGGCAAACATGCCTTGCAGCTCTTCGATCCGGCGAATTCTGGTTTCCGCGGTTTCGCCGGCGGCTTGGATGACGGCTATGGCCAGGAATTCCAGCAGCGACATCATGGCCGAGAGGTTCTCGCGGCTATTGGCCCGTTGAGGCGGCAGCGAAAGCGTGATGTTTGCGAATTCATGCGCCCATTCCGTGAATTGGCCGGTTGCCAGCAGCACCTTGTGTCCGGCGCGACGAGCGGAACGTGCCAACAGCCGCGATGCGACGAAGCGCGGCGAATCGATGACGATGAGCAGCTCGTCTTGGGACTGCCCGCCTAGCAGCTCGACATAGCTGCCGTTGGCCCCGTCGAGGAAGAGCACATGATCGCGGGCAAATGTCAGGCGGTCGCAGAAATGGCGCCCGAGACCTGCGAGGCTGGGATGGGCGGTGATGAAGACATTCCCGGATGAAAGGATCGTTGTCACCGCTTCCAGCCATTGCGGCTGGTTGGCGAGATTGTAGATATGCTGCAGCATCTCGACCTGTTCGGCGATCTGGGTTGCGAGCGGGCGACCCTCGCTGGCGTCCTTCTGAAGCTGCTCCAGAATGTTAGGCAAGTGTAACGTAACCGGGGCCAGGTTGTCTTTCAGATGGACCTTTATTCCATCCAGTCCGTGATAGCCGAGAGATCGCAGGAAACGCCCAACTGTCATCGGGCTCAATTCCAGTCTATCGGCCACGGAGGAGGCCGTCTCGAAGGGCAGTTCATTCAGGTGCTCAGAGAAATACTTGGCAATACGTCGCTCGGCCGGTGTGCCAACCTTTATATATTCCCTAAGTTTCTGGCTAAGGTCTTCCAAATTTTGCGCCTCGCTGACGGTCTTTCCGATGTCTGGTCGCACCAACTGCTGGAACAATCGGGCGCGCAGATTTCACAAAGCCGCCGATCTTGTTTTGGTTGTTGTTCTTAATATGACTCGCAGAATATATTAGCTTAAACTTTATTACAACAATGCAAATTTTTAATTGAGCGTATTCGTATGTCGGCGGAGATATTGATATCGGCGTCGCCGATACCTAGGTGTCGGTTCACCAACCAGGAGATGTCGACCCGAATGATTGTTCTTGCTGTGCGCCTTTCCCTGGCAAACCTCTTCGCACCGGAAACGCGCAAGGTCTTCTGGAAGGTTCTTGGCCTGACCTTGCTGGCGCTCGCCGCGTTCTGGTTCCTGCTGCGCGGCGTGTTCAATTCTTTCGTTCTGCCCTGGCTGCAAGGTTTCATGCCGTCCACTTCGGATTGGACGAGTTGGCTTACATTCTTCCTCGCCATTCTGGCCGGCATCGCGCTGGCGCTCGCAATGGCGTTACTGATCTCGCCAGTGACGGCATTGATTGCCGGCCTGTTTCTGGACGATGTGGCCGAGGTCGTGGAAAGGCGCGACTATCCTTCCGATCCACCGGGAAAGGCCATGCCGTTCGCAGCAGCGATGAAAAGCTCGGTGCGGTTTCTGGGCGTGGTCATCGTTGGCAATATCGTGGCGCTGTTCCTGCTTTTCATTCCGGGCGTCAATCTGATCGCCTTCTTTCTGGTGAACGGCTATCTGCTCGGCCGGGAATTCTTCGAATTCGCCGCGATGCGGTTTCGTTCGCCGGAAGAGACGCGGCAGTTCCGCGTCAAGCACGCCTTCACGGTGTTCCTCGCCGGCCTCGCGATCGCCGCTTTCCTCGCCATCCCCCTTCTCAATCTGCTGACGCCGCTATTTGCAGCTGGCATGATGGTGCATCTGCACAAGCTGATCTCGCGCCGGGAGATGGGTCTGCGTGTGTAGCGGGATCTAGCCGGCGGCTTCTGCACCGATGATCTGAGCGGGTAGTTCGACCAGCGGGGCGGGGATGTCCCAGGTCTTTTCGGGCGAGCGACAGAGATCCGCAATGACGCAACGCTCGCATTCCGGCTTGCGCGCCTTGCAGCAATAGCGCCCATGCAGGATCAGCCAATGGTGGGCGTGGTAGAGATATTGGTCAGGGACCACCTTCATCAGCCGTTGTTCGACTTCGTCGGGCGTTTTGCCGGGCGCCAACAGCAGCCGGTTGGCAATGCGGAAGATGTGCGTGTCGACGGCCATCGTCGCCTGACCGAAGGCCATCGACAGCACGACGTTCGCGGTCTTGCGGCCGACGCCCGGCAAGGTCATCAACTCTTCACGCGTCCGTGGCACCTCGCCGCCGAAATCCGTGATCAGCTTTTCCGACAGCGCCACGACGTTCTTGGCCTTGTTGCGGTAAAGGCCGATCGTCTTGATGTAGTCGCGGATGCGTTCCTCGCCGAGATCGAGCATCTTCTGTGGCGTATCGGCAATGGCGAAGAGGGCGCGGGTCGCCTTGTTGACGCCGGCATCGGTCGCCTGTGCCGATAGCGCCACGGCAACGACGAGGGTGAAGGGATTGACGTGCTCCAGCTCGCCCTTCGGCTCGGGCCGCTGAATGGAGAAGCGGCGGAAGATTTCTTCCAAATCCGCTTTCGAATAAAGGCTCTTCGACGCCGGCTTGCGGCCTGCGGTCGCATTTGACTTTTTCGCGTTTTGGGCGCTGGATTTGATCTTGGGATTTGCCATGAACGACCTATACTCAAGTCCTATGATGGAACGCAACGCCGATACTGCGGCAGACGGCAACAGGCCGGTTTTCGCCGCCGAATTGTTCCCCCATCGCTCGCTGGGACGAAAGGGGTTCAGGATCATGCTGGCCCTGGCAGGTGCCTTCTGCCTCTTCTACAGCGTTCTGTTTGTCGCCGTGGGCGCATGGCCGATCGGCCTCTTCTTCGGCGCTGATTTCTTCCTGCTTTACGGGGCCTTCTGGCTGAATTACCGTTCCGGGCGCGTGTGGGAGGAGGTCACGGTGTCGCGTACCAATGTCTCCATCCGCAAATTCTCGCCCACCGGGCGAATGGTGGAGCATCGCTTCAATCCGTTCTGGACGCGTCTCCTCGTTCGCCGCCATCATGAAATTGGCGTCGTATCCATGCATGTTCGCGACAGACACCACGATACCGATGTCGGCTCCTTCCTCAATCCGGAAGATCGGGAGAGTTTTGCCAAGGCTTTCAAGCGTGCCTTGGCGACGGTGACGCAGCGGATATGAGCGGGCCTGTCAAAACCGACGGCATCACATTTTCGCAGGCGGGCCGTCCGCGCAAGAAACGGGTGGTTTTGCCTCCGTTGCCGTGGTTTTCTCCTTTCCAAGGAGAAAGATCATGAATGCGATTGCACAGTTGAAGCACGACATCACGCCGCAGGGTCAGGACTACGAGACCGTTCGGCGGGTCATCGAGCTCATCACCGAGGAATATCGCGACCAGCCATCGCTGGAGATGCTCGCCGATCGGCTCAGCCAGTCGCCGACCCAGTTGCAGAAGACGTTCACCCGCTGGGCCGGGCTGTCGCCCAAGGCCTTTCTGCAGGCGGTGACCCTAGACCATGCCAAGCGCCTGCTGCGCCAGGAAGATCTGCCGCTTCTCGAGACCTCGTTCGAAGTCGGCCTTTCCGGCCCGAGCCGGCTGCACGATCTCTTCGTCACGCATGAGGCGATGTCGCCGGGCGAATGGAAGGCCAGGGGCAGTGGTCTGGTGATGCGCTACAGTTTCCACATCTCGCCGTTCGGTCTTGCCTTGATCATGGTCACGGATCGTGGCCTCGCCGGACTTGCCTTCAGCGATTCCGGCAATGAAAGGGCTTGCCTGGAAGACATGACCTGCCGTTGGCCGAATGCGCAATTCATCGAGGATTCGCAGGCGACGGCGCCCTACGCGGCGCGCATTTTCGAACGGTCGAACTGGTCGAGCGATCAGCCGCTGCGCGTTGTGCTGATCGGCTCGGATTTCCAGCTGCGCGTCTGGGAAAGCCTGTTGAAGATTCCGATGGGCCGCGCCGTGACCTATTCAGATATCGCCAGTGATATCGGCCAGCCGACGGCGATGCGGGCGGTGGGGGCAGCCGTCGGCCGCAACCCGATCTCCTTCGTCGTGCCGTGCCATCGCGCGCTCGGCAAGAACGGCCAGCTTACGGGCTACCATTGGGGGCTGACGCGCAAGCGCGCGATGCTGGGATGGGAAGCGGGCGACGCTTGAGGGTTTGTGTATTCTTGAAGGTTTTGAGTTTGCCGAACCTACGTAACCCTCCGCAAACACGGAATTAACTGATCAAGCCGCCTTCGCCATAGCCATCTGCAACAGCGCCTTGGCGGCACTCTCGTCCGTGATCAGCGTGTTGCAGCCGATGCGCTTGATGGTGGCGCTGATCGCCTGGGCGCGGTGCGCGCCGCCTGAAGAAAGGACGATATGCTTGGCTTTCTTCAATGTGTCGAGGTCGACGGACATGACGCGTTTGTTGATGGGGTGATCGACGGAATTGCCCTCGGCGTCGAGGAAGTTGAACATGGTATCGCAGACGCAGCCGGCGTCGATCAGCTGCTGCAACTCGCTCTTTGAAATGAAACCCTCCGACAGCGACGTCGATTGCGGGCCGATGTCGCCGCAGCTGACGATGGCCAGGTCGAGGTTCTCCGCCAGCCGGTAGATCGCTTCCAGGCCGCATTTTTCGATGAGGTTGTGCTTGGTCTCGATGGAATCGACCAGCAATGGCGCCAGGAACATGTAGCATTCCGCGCCGAGCTGGCTCGCCAGACGCCACGTGTAATCGATCGGGTTGGTCTGATGGACGGCGACGATGCCGCCGAGCAGGGAGACCACCTTGCAATTGTCACGCCGGGGAGGGCGGAAGCTTGCAAGAGAGGCCGTCATCGTCCGGCCCCAGCCGACCCCGATCGTATAATTGTCCGGGATCGCCTCCGTCAGGAACTGGCCGAGCGCCAAGCCAACGCTTTTTGCCTGCGCGTTGACGTCGCCACCGGCTGGCTCGGGAACCACGATCGCCTCGTCAAGCCCATAGGTGCGCTCCAGCTTGATTGCCAGCTCGACGCAATCGTCGATGCCTTCGGTGATCCAGATCTGCACCTCGGCACGGCGCATCGCCTCGTCGAGCAGGCGGATGACCGTGGTTCGGCTGATGCCCAGCTGTTCGGCGACATCTTTCTGCGTCAGGCCCTGGTTGTAGTAGAGCCATGCGGCGCGAAGCCTCAGGGACGACGTCTCCGAATAGGCGGTATGCGTCCCGCGTCTCAGTTTGGCCACAGGTCCTCCGGCATGATTGTCGCATGCGCCTTTTAGCGTCATGATCGCCCCGACCAGGAATTGTGGCGATGGCGGATGACAGGGGCAGGCGAGATCGGCTCTTCTGCTGCCGATATTCTATGACATGAAACTTATGTCAATTGAATTGCACAAATGTCCTTGACTTTTCGTTGCCAGATTGCTGATAGTCGGTGCTGAGGAATTCGGTCTTGTCCAATCGAGGAGGACAATGTGCGAGTGTTGCTCCGAGCAAGTGCCAGACCGGACATGGGACCATATAGGGCGCCCGGTGCCGGTGAAAAGCTTGTCGTCGGAAGGTTGTTTGTTCACCGCTCGGCCGTTCACCGGAAATGGAACTTTCGCGCTTTTTATCCCGTTATCGACACATAGGAGAAGGAAGGGCGCGCTCCGCCTGACGCCTTCAAGCCGTCCATCGACCGGACGGAATTTGCAGCCCGGCATCTCCCCATTCAAATGGGCCTCATTCAACAAGGATACCTGTTATGACTTCCAAGCTTGACCAACTCCGCGCCATGACCACGGTCGTGGCCGACACCGGCGATATCGAGGCTGTCGCACGCCTGAAGCCGGTGGATTGCACCACCAACCCGACCATCGTACTCAAGGCGCTCGGCACGCCGATGTTCGCCGATGCGATCAAGGAAGCCGTCGCCTGGGGCAAGAAGCAGGGCGGTGCGTCGGAAGCAGTGATTCACGCCGTGGCAGACCGTCTGGCCATCTCCGTCGGCGCTGCGCTGTCCGGCCTCGTCCCCGGCCGTGTTTCGACCGAAGTCGACGCCGACCTGTCCTTCAATACCGAAGCCTCGCTCGCCAAGGCTCGCTCCATCATCGCTTCCTACAAGGAGCGGGGCATCGAGCGCGACCGCATCCTGATCAAGCTTGCTTCCACCTGGGAAGGCATCCGCGCCGCCGAAGTGCTGCAGAAGGAAGGCATCGACTGCAACCTGACGCTGCTGTTCAGCAAGGCTCAGGCCGTTGCCTGCGCCGATGCGAAGGTCTTCCTGATCTCGCCCTTCGTCGGCCGCATCCTCGACTGGTACAAGAAGTCGACCGGCAAGGATTACACGCCGGAAGAAGATCCGGGCGTTCTGTCCGTTCGCGAGATCTACAACTACTACAAGGCCAACGACATCAAGACGATCGTCATGGGCGCCTCTTTCCGCAGCGCTGCCGAAGTCGAAGCTCTGGCCGGTTGCGATCGCCTGACGATCAGCCCGAACCTGCTCGACGAGCTCGCCAAGGACGAAGGCAAGCTGGAGCGCAAGCTCTCGCCGGAAAACAAGACCCCCGTCGCCAAGATCACCGTCGACGAGAAGACCTTCCGCTGGATGATGAACGAAGACGCAATGGCCACCGAAAAGCTCTCCGAAGGCATCCGCGCCTTCGCCAAGGATCTTGGCACGCTACGCGCCATGGTCAGCAAGGAACTGCAGCTCGCTGCTGCCTGAGGCGGTTTGGCTCTCCTTTAAGGGGAGCTGTCATTTTGAGAGGGTGCCGCAGCAATGCGGCACCCCTTTATGTTTTCGCGGGTGCGGCGGATGAGAAGTCTGAGAAGACTACCGACCCTCAATAAACTCCGCCCGGATCTTATCCGACTGACTACCGATCGCCGGCGCAGCCAATCCGTTCTTGGCTCGTACGCCGTTCACGCGGATCGGGCTTGCCGTCGTCTGCACGGAGACGTCATCGCCGCGCGTGACGGTCTGCAGCATGTCGAGTTGGCGGAAGGCTGACGTCTGCAGCAGCTTCGGCCAGTCGAGTACTTCCGCCGCCCAGATATCGGCGGGTTCCATTATATCAAGCCATTCCCTGATCGCCTTTTGCTTAAGGCGGCTAGCGATCAGGCTCTTGATCTCGTCGCGGCGCTGAAAGGCATCGTCCGGCGTGTAGTCGGCAAGGGCAGGGAGGTTCAGCAGCGGGGCAAGCTTCGCCAGCGGCATCATCGCCAGCGCCAGCCAGCCATCGGCACAGCGATAGACACCATACGGGGCTGCGAGATAGGCGTGGGCGTTGCGCACGGCGGATTTCTTGGGAAGGCGCCCGCCATCATTCAGGTGCGTGGTCAGTACCTCGAACTGGAAATCGACCATTGCTTCCAGCAGGCTCGTTTCGACATGAACGCCGCGCCCGGTCACGCCACGCCGCACCAGGCCGGCAAGGATCGCCTGGACGAGGAGGTTGCCGGCCAGCATGTCGGCGACGGCAAGCCCGAATGGCACCGGTCCGTCATCGGCTTCGCCATTCAGCCACATGGCGCCGGAGCGGGCCTGGGCGAGCAGGTCCTGTCCCGGAAAATGCCGCCACTCATTGTCGGGGCCATAGCCGGTAATGCTGCCATAGACGATGCGCGGATTGATGGCGGCGACGGAGGCATAATCGAGGCCGAGCCTCTCGATGACGCCGGGGCGGAAATTCTGGATCACGACATCGGCCTTGGCGATCAGCGTGCGCAGTTCCTGTAGATCGCTTTCATCCTTCATGTTGACGGCAAAGCTCTCCTTGCCGCGGTTAATGGCATGAAACAGCGTGGAATCGCCGCCGATCTCGGTGTCGCTGAGATAGAGCCGGCGGCAGAGATCGCCGCCGTCGGGCCGCTCGATCTTGATGACGCGCGCGCCGAGATCGCCGAGCCGCAGGGCGGCCATCGGTCCCGCAAGAAACTGGCTCATATCCAGCACGATAATGCCGGAAAGCAGGCCCTCTTCGTTTTTCGTAGTCATGTCAGGCTTTCAGCGGCGGCGCGTCCGCCGGACGGCCGTTCTTGTAGCGCACGGTCTGGATATGCTCGCAATAAAGCACCAATTCGCCTTCGCCCTTGAAGACCTCGTAAGAAGAGCGGATCAGGCCGAGTTCGGCATATTTCGGCTGCTTATCCAGATTGGTGCGGATGGTGTAGATGGTGTCGCCGATGAAGGTGGGTTTGATGAAGCGCAGCTTGTCATAACCATAGGAAAAGGCGTTGACGCAGTTGGTAGCCACAAGCCCGAGGCCGGCGGAAAAGACGAAGGCGCCGGCGACGAGCCGCTTGCCGAACAGGCCTTCGGTTTCGGCAAAGATCTGGTCGCTGACATAGGGGTGCATGTCGAGCACCAGCGCGTTGAACTGCTGGGACTCGCCCTCGGAGATCGTGCGGCGCAGCGAGCGGATCTTGTGGCCGACTTCGAAATCCTCATAGAACCAGTTTTCCGCATTCCAGACGGGAATCTCCGCGTGATCGGCCGGCATGGTCTTCGGATAGGTGCTGGATACGCCGACGGTGGCGGTCATGGCATTGTCTTTCGATGGAAAACTGTCCGGCCTCAGAGAGACCAGAGGCGCTTGGCGTTGAGATGATAAAGCCTGTTGCGTTCGTCGGCGCTGACGCCTTGCATCAGCGCATGGGTGGCGGCGACCCAGGTGGAGATATTGCCTCCGAGGGTGCAGACCGGCCAGTCACTGCCCCAGATGACGCGGTCCCAGCCGAAGCTTGCGATGCAGTGTTCGACAAAAGGACGCAGCGTTTCGGGCGTCCAGTTGTCGGGATCGGCATAGGCCACAACACCGGAAATCTTGACGACGACATTCGGACGTCTGGCAATTTCTGTGATCCCTGACGACCAGCTCTCACTGAGCCCATCCTTGACAGCCGGCACGCCGCAGTGATCGAGAATGAAGCTGACGTCGGGGTTGAGGTCGACGAGCGCGACCGCCTTGGATATCTGGTGCGGCAGAACGCAGAGGTCGAAGGTGAGGCGAGTGCCGGCGAGCCGTTTCAGGTTCTCGCGGAACAGTGCCCCTTCGGAAACATCATCCTGCACCACATGCAGCACGCGACGGAAGCCCTTGACGAAGGGATCGGCAAGCACGCGTTCGAGGTAGGCGGGAAAATCTGTACTCTCAGGACGGCAGGCGGCGATGACGCCGCGCAGGAGGCTACCCGGCTCGCGGCTCAGGCTTTTGACATAGTCGGTTTCCCGCTCGATATCGGTCTCCGCGACATCGACTTCCATGTGAAGCGTGTCGGCTATGCCGAGCCGCTTCGCCTCGCGGGCATAGTCCTCGTAGAGGCTGTCGCGATTGAGCGCACCGGCGTCGGTCAGCCAGGGATAGGCGAGACGTTTCCGGTCGACGATGTGCAAGTGGCTGTCGAAAAGCATGGCGTTCCTCCCATACCTGCTTGCCCAACATATACTCACAGAAGAATAGTTTATTCAAATAAAAATTATAGTTCAGCCTTGTCGACCGTGCCGGCCACGGTTTCGGAGATCTGTTTTGCGGCGTCCCGCACATATTCGATGACTTGATCGTAGGTGGGCGCCTTGGGGTTGACGGGCTCGATATAGGGACAGGTAAGAGCGGCAAGCCCATTGCCGTCCATGGCCAGAACCGGCGCGGAAATGTTGCGCACGCCACTGGTCTGCAGGCTGTCCATGGTCTCATAGCCCTTTTCGCGGATCGCCCGCAGCTTCTCCTCGAGATCGGCAGGCGGTTCCTCGGCGTCCTGCTCCTGACGCCTTTGCTCGTTGATCATCATCTGCCGCTGCTTGTCATCCCGGAATGCGAGGAGGATGTGACCCGATCCGGTGTTGTAGAGATTGATCTGGGCGCCGACCCGGATCGAGATGCCCCAATAGGTCGGCGAATCCTGCTGGGCGATGACGACGACCGAGCCGCGATCGTAGATCGCCAGATGACAGGCCTGTTCGGCCCGATTGGAGAATTCGCGCATCAGCGGCGTGGCGAAGGAGACGAGCCGGCGCACCGGCGCATGATAATGCGCCAGGCCAAAGAGCTTCAGCGTCAGATAGAAGCGATCGCCATCCTGCCTCTGCACGTAGCCGCGCCGCACCAGGCGGTCGAGCATACGGTAGAATTCGTTCGGGCTTTTGTTGAGCGCCTTGGCGATTTCCGCCTGCGTCAGGCCGCCATCGATCGTCGCGAGCAGCTCAAGGATATCCAGCCCCTTGTCCAATGCCGGCGCGCGATAGCGATCACTGTCGTCTTCTACATTCATCAACAGGCCCCCTGAACGAAGAAACATGAATCATCATTCATATATGAATGACTGCATTTTACAAGCGTGCGATCACGGCTTGACGGCATATGAATAAGATGTTTACTTATAAATCATTGATCCATATTTGGGTCGAGAGGACTATCGGACAAGGGGTCCGGTTTTTTGGGAGGAATTTCGATGAGGAATTGGAGGGCCGGTCTTGCTGCCGGCATGATGGCATTGCTTGCGAGTACTTCGGTCTTCGCCGCCGATCTGCCCGGCAAGTTTCCGGGTGTGACGATCGACGCCAAGCTCATCGGCGGCCAGCAATATGAGCCGCTTTATGCACGCATTTCCGAGTGGGAGAAGGAAACGGGCGCTAAGGTCAACATCCTGTCCAAGAAGAACCATTTCGAGCTCGACAAGGAAATCAAGTCCGACATGGCCTCGGGCAGCATCTCCTGGTGTGTCGGCTCGAACCACTCGTCCTTCGCGCCTCAGTACCCCGACCTCTATACCGACCTCGGTAAGCTGCTGCCCAAGGAAGAAATCGGCCAGTTCGTCGATTCCACCATTCAGGCCTCGACCATCGATGGCCGCCTGATCATGCTGCCGCGCGCCCAGTTCGACGTTTCGGCGCTCTATTACCAGAAGAGCCTCTACAACGACGACGCCAAGAAGACTGCCTTCAAGGCCAAGTATGGTTACGACTTGGCGCCGCCGAAGACCTGGAAGGAAGTCTCCGATCAGGCAATCTTCTTCTCCAATCCGCCGAACTTCTTCGGCACTCAGTTCCCCGGCAAGGAAGAGGCCATCAACGGCCGCTTCTTTGAAATGCTGGTCGCCGAGGGCGGCGAATATCTCGATAAGGACGGCAAGCCGGCCTTCAATTCCGAAGCCGGCGTGCGTGCGCTCGACTGGTTCGTCAACATGTACAAGGCGAAGGCCGTTCCGGCCGGTACGACCAATTATCTCTGGGACGATCTGGGCGCTGGCTTTGCTTCCGGCTCCATCGCGCTCGATCTCGATTGGCCGGGCTGGGCGACTTACTTCAACGATCCGAAGTCCTCGAAGGTCGCCGGCAATGTCGGCGTCGTCGTGCAGCCCGTTGGCTCCTCCGGCAAGCACACTGGCTGGTCCGGTCACCACGGCTTCTCGGTAACCGAGGCTTGCGCCCACAAGGATGCGGCTGCTTCGCTCGTATGGTTCCTGACCAACGACGACTCGCAGAAGCTCGAAGCTGCCAACGGAACGCTGCCGACCCGCAAGGCGGTCTGGGAGTGGGACATCCAGCAGGCTGCTTCCGACCCCTACAAGAAGGAAGTGCTGAGCACCTTCCAGGAATCGATGAAGTACGCCTTCCCGGTTCCGCGCACGCCGCAATGGATCGAAATTTCCAACGTCGTCTATCCGGAACTGCAGGCGGCCATTCTCGGTGACAAAACCTCCAAGCAGGCGCTCGACACCGCGGCCCAGAAGGCAACCGATGTCCTGAAGGACGCCGGCGCGCTGTAAGCGATGCAATCGAAGTCCCGCGCGGCAAGTGCGCGGGACTTCTGCAATCTGACTTCGAGAATGGCTTTCGACCTGCGCCGCAAGGAGCCGGTCTATCCAGCCGGTTTCGTGCCGGCCTCTCGTCCTCACGCAATCCATTCCAAGCAGTCCGGGCCACGCTGCCGAGGAATGCCGACAGGTGCAAACCATGTTCAAAAAGATATCTCCACCGGTCCTGCTACTTCTTCCGGCGATCATCGTTCTTGTCGCCGTGGTGCTGTTTCCGTTGCTTCTGTCCTTCTATTCGAGCTTCACGCCGTTTCGCCTGACACGGCCGGCCACGCTCTTTACCTTCATCGGCCTGCGCAACTACATCCGCATCCTCACCGATCCAGTGTTTCTAGCCGCTTTCGTGCGCACCGTCGTGCTGCTGACGATCGCGCTCAATCTGGAAATGCTGCTCGGCCTCGGATTGGCTCTTCTGGTCAACAAGGCGACGCACGGCAAGCGCATCCTGCGCACGTTGATGATGTTCCCGATGATGTTTTCGCCTGTTCTCGTCGGCTTCCAGTTCAAATTCATGTTCAATGACAATGTCGGCATCATCAACAATGCCCTGCAATCCCTAGGCATCACAAACGATGCCATCCCCTGGCTGATCGACGGCAATCTGGCGCTGTTTTCAATCATCGTCGCGGAAGTCTGGTCGTCGACGTCGGTCTTCGCCATCCTCATTCTGGCCGGCCTCTTCGCCATGCCGCAGGAGCCGGTCGAGGCCGCCAAGGTCGATGGCTGTACCGGCTGGCAGACCTTCCGTTACGTGACCTGGCCGTTTCTGATGCCCTTTGCCTTCATCGCCATGACGATCCGTTCGCTCGACGTCGCCCGCGCCTACGACATCGTCAAGATCATGACCGATGGCGGCCCGGCGCGGCGCACGGAGCTGATCTGGACGCTGGTCGGGCGCACCGCCTATGCCGACGCGCAGATGGGTCTCGCCAACGCCATGGCCTATGTCTCGATTATCCTGTCGATCGCCTTCACAGTCTATTTCTTCCGTAAGCTGGCGCTTGCCCGCACCCAGATAGGAGCGGAGTGGTAATCATGGATCGCAACGCTCAACAACGTCTGCAGCGCCGTCTGCGCAAAGTCGCCTATCTCATCGGCCTCTTCATCGCGATTCTCATCATCTGCCTGCCGGGCCTCTGGATCATCATCAGTTCGCTGCGCCCGACGGTGGAGATCATGGCGAAGCCGCCGGTATGGATCCCGAGGGAGCTTTCGTTGGAAGCCTACCGCTCGATGTTCAGCGGCGTCGGGCAGGGCGGCATTCCCGTCTGGGATTACTTCCGCAATTCGTTGATCATCTCCATCACGTCAACGGCCATCGCGCTCATTATCGGCATGTCCGGCGGCTATGCCTTCGCCCGCTTCCGGTTCCGCGGCAAGTCGACGGTGTTCCTGGGGCTTATGCTGACGCGCTCGGTGCCGGGCGTCGCCCTGTCGTTGCCGCTGTTCATGGTCTATGCGCGGCTCGGCATCATCGACACGCATTTCGGCCTGATCCTCACCTATGTCGCGCTGAACGTGCCCTTCACCATCTGGCTGATCGACGGCTTCTTCCGGCAGGTGCCGAAGGATCTCGCCGAGGCGGCGCAGATCGACGGCTGCACGCGCTGGCAGGCCTTCTGGCAGGTGGAGTTCCCGCTCGCCGGCCCCGGTATCGCTTCGGCCGGCATCTTCGCCTTCCTCACCTGCTGGAACGAATATGCACTGGCCTCGCAGCTCACCCGGTCGGTCGATTCGAAGACGCTGCCGGTCGGCTTGCTCGACTATACGTCCGAATTCACCATCGACTGGCGCGGCATGTGCGCGCTCGCGGTCGTGATGATCATTCCGGCGCTCGCTCTCACTTTCATCATTCAGAAGCATCTGGTGTCGGGTCTGACATTCGGTGCGGTCAAAGGTTGATCCTCATGGCTCAGGTTTCTCTCAAAAAACTCGTCAAGCGCTACGGCGCGTTGGAAATCGTCCACGGCATCGATCTCGATATCGCCGACAAGGAGTTCATCGCGCTCGTCGGTCCCTCCGGCTGCGGCAAGTCGACGACGCTACGCATGATCGCCGGCCTCGAAGAGGTTTCCGCCGGCACGATCGAGATCGGCAATACGGTCGTCAACGAGCTGCCGCCACGCGATCGCAACATCTCCATGGTGTTCCAGTCCTACGCGCTCTATCCGCATATGACGGTGCGCGAGAACATGGGCTTCTCGCTGAAGATCGCCAAGCAACCGCAGGCCGAGATCGATCGCCGCGTCAACGAGGCGGCGGCCATTCTAAGCCTCGAGGCGCTGATGGACCGCCGTCCGGCGCAGCTTTCCGGCGGCCAGCGCCAGCGCGTCGCCATGGGCCGTGCCATCGTTCGCCAGCCGGAAGTCTTCCTCTTTGACGAGCCTCTGTCGAACCTCGATGCCAAACTGCGCACGCAGATGCGCACCGAGATCAAGAAACTGCATGCCAAGGTGCAGTCGACCGTTGTCTACGTCACGCACGACCAGGTCGAGGCCATGACGCTGGCTGACCGCATCGTCATCATGCGCGACGGTTATATCGAGCAGGTCGGCACGCCGGATGAGGTGTTCAAGAAGCCCGCCACCCGCTTCGTCGCCGGCTTTATCGGCTCGCCGCCGATGAATATCGAGGAGGCGACGGTGAAAGCTGGCGAGCTGGTGTTCAAGAACGGCGACCGGCTGCCACTGCCCGGCCAGTTTGTCGGCCGGGTCAAGGAAGGCGAAAAGGTTGCCTTCGGCCTGCGGCCCGACGATATCTTCCCGACCGGCCATGGCCTGCATTCCGGTGCTGAATCGGCGGTACACGAGCTGACGCTGCCTGTCGCCATCACCGAGCCGCTCGGCAATGAAACGCTTGTTTTCGTTGAGTTCGCCGGACGCGACTGGGTGTCGCGCATGCTCAATCCGCATGCTCTGAAGAGCGGCGAGCAATTGAAGATGAGCTTCGATTTCAGCCAGGCGCATCTCTTTTCCGTCGAAACCGGCAAGAGCCTGGCAATCTGAGGAGCCGCCCCATGGCACGTATCGAGAAGATAGAACTGCGCATGGTCGACCTGCCGCCGAAGGTGAAGCGGACGGATGCGATCCAGAGTTTCGTCAGCCAGGAGACGCCGATCGTCACCATCACGGATTCTGACGGCGCCGTCGGCACCGGCTACAGCTATACGATCGGCACGGGCGGTTCGTCCGTCATGCGACTGCTATCGGATCATCTGGTACCGCTGCTGATCGGCGAGGATGCCGATCGCATCGAGGCGATCTGGCACAGACTGGAATTCGCCACCCACGCGACGACCATCGGTCCGATAACCGCGCTGGCGCTTGCCGCCGTCGACACGGCATTGTGGGACCTGCGGGCCAAGAAGCAGGGCTTGCCGCTCTGGAAGCTCGCCGGCGGCGCTAGGGATCGTTGCCCGCTCTACACCACGGAAGGCGGCTGGCTGCACATCGAGAAGGAAGCCTTGGTCGAGGACGCCCTGCGGGCGAAGGCCAAGGGCTTTTCCGGCTCCAAGGTAAAGATCGGCAAGCCGCATGGCTCGGAGGATTATGATCGGCTTGCGGCGATGCGCCTGGCGCTCGGCTCCGGTTTCGAGATCATGACCGATTGCAATCAGGGCTTTACCGTCGATGAGGCGATCCGCCGGGCTGCGCGCCTCAAGGAGCTTGATCTCGCCTGGATCGAGGAACCGCTGCCAGCCGACGATCTTGACGGCCATATCCGGCTGACGCGATCGACGCCGACGCCGATTGCGGTCGGCGAATCCATCTATTCGATCCGGCATTTCCGTGAATATATGCAGAAGGGCGCCTGCTCGATCGTCCAGGTCGACGTTGCCCGCATCGGCGGCATCACGCCCTGGCTGAAGGTCGCACATGCGGCCGAAGCCTTCGACATCCCGGTTTGCCCGCATTTTCTGATGGAGTTGCATGTCAGCCTCGCCTGCGCGGTGCCGAACGGCAAATATGTCGAATACATTCCGCAGCTCGACGATCTCATCACCAAGGGCATGGAGATCGTTGACGGCAAGGCGCTTGCGCCCTCCGAGCCTGGTATCGGCATTGCCTGGGATTGGGAGGCGGTGAAGGCTCGATCGATCGGTGAATTCACCCTGGAAATTCACGGCTGAGGAGGAACTGGCCATGCAACGGATGGGTATGGTGATCGGCCTGGAGCCGGCCAAGGTCGCGGAATACAAGGCGCTTCACGCGGCCGTCTGGCCCGAGATCCTGGCGCTGATCTCCGAATGCAACATCACCAACTATTCGATCTTCCTGAAAGAGCCGGAAAACCTGCTCTTCGGTTACTGGGAATATGTCGGCACGGATTTCGAGGCCGATATGCGTAAGATGGCCGCGAGCCCGAAGAACCAGGAATGGTGGTCGGTTTGTATTCCGTGCCAGAAGCCGCTCGAGACCCGCAAGGAGGGCGAGTGGTGGGCCATGATGGAGGAGGTGTTTCATCATGATTAGGGATTGGAATGGAAGGCGCCGTGAAGCGGTCACCTCTCCCTTGAGGGGGGAGGTCGCGCGGTACGCGCGGGTGGGGGTGACGCTCGGGATGCACATGTCTGTCTTTCTTACACGGGGAGGGATCACCCCACCCCGGACCTTTGGTCCGACCCTCCCCCTCAAGGGGAGGGTGTAATGACCTTCGATCCCAAATCCCTCCGCCAATGGTGGCCGAAGCCGTCGAATCCCCGGCCGATCGTGATCTTCGGCGCCGGCAGCATCGTCGGTGACGCGCATCTGCCGGCCTACAAGAAGGGCGGTTTCCCGGTGGCGGGCCTTTATGACCCGAATGCCGAGAAAGCGGCGGCGTTGGCCGCTCAATGGAACATCCGCGTATTCGCCAATGAGGCCGAGGCGCTAGCCGTCGAAGGCGCGATCTTCGATCTCGCGACGCCGCCGGCCGCCCATGCGGCGATCCTTGCGAAATTGCCGCGCGGCGCTTTTGCTTTGATCCAGAAGCCGATGGGCAGCGATCTCACTGGCGCCACGGAAATCCTGCGGGTCTGCCGCGAGCGCGACATCAAGGCGGCGGTCAATTTCCAGCTGCGTTTCGCGCCGATGATGCTGGCGCTCTATGACGCGGTGGAGAAGGGCTATCTCGGCGAGGTCGTCGACTTCGACGCCTGGCTGGCGCTTGCCACGCCATGGGGGCTCTGGCCCTTCCTGAAGGGCCTGCCGCGGATCGAGATCGCCATGCACTCGATCCACTACCTCGATTTCATTCGCGGGCTGCTCGGCAATCCGCAGGGTGTCCATGCCAAGACCATCGGCCATCCCAACCACGATGTCGCCCAGACGCGGACGGCGGCGATTCTCGATTATGGCGACAAGGTGCGCTGCGTGCTCTCGGTCAATCACGACCATGATTTCGGGCGTAAGTACCAGGCGTGCGAGTTCCGCATCTCCGGCACCAAGGGGGCTGCCTATATCAAGCTCGGCGTCAATCTCGACTATCCGCGCGGCGAGCCGGACGAGCTGTGGATCCGCCCCGACGGTGGCAGCGAATGGGTGGAGGTGAAGCTCGAAGGGGCCTGGTTCCCGGATGCTTTCGTCAACCGCATGGCCAATCTGCAGCGCTTCGCCTCGGGTGAGGACAAGGTGCTGATCGGCTCTGTCGAAGATGCCTGGCAGACCATGGCGCTCGTCGAAGCCGCCTATCAGTCGAGCGCCGCTCCGGCGACGCCGATTGCCGAACTTCCGAAGGCTTGAGGAATGTCTGAACAAACAATCCATTTCGAAGACTACGAACTCGGTCATGTCAGGGTGACCACCGGACGGACGATCACCGAGACCGATTTCGTCGTTCATGCCGGCCATACCGGCGATTTCTTTCCGCATCATATGGATGCGGAATTCGCCAAGACCTTGCCAGGCGGGCAGCGTATCGCCCATGGCACGATGATCTTTTCGATCGGCGTCGGGCTCACGGCGTCGCTCATCAATCCTGTCGCCTTTTCCTATGGCTATGACCGGCTCCGCTTCGTTCGTCCCGTGCATATCGGCGATACGATCCGCACCCGCGTCACCATATCGGCGAAGGAGGACGATCCGAAGCGGCCGGCGGCCGGCCGCGTCGTCGAGCGCTGTGAGGTGCTGAACCAGCGGGACGAAGTCGTGCTCGCCGCCGATCATATCCTGATCGTCGAGCGCAAATCGGCTACGGAGAAGGCATGATGGTGAAGCTCACATGATTAAGCTCAGGGGAATGACATGGTCGCATCCGCGCGGCTACGATCCGATGCTGGCATGTTCGAAGATCTGGCAGGACAAGACCGGCGTCGCGATCACCTGGGAAAAGCGCTCGCTGCAGGATTTCGAGACCTTCCCGGTGGAGGAGCTTGCTGCCGCCTACGATCTTATCGTCATCGATCATCCGCATGTCGGGCAGATCATGCGCGAGAACTGCCTGCTGCCGCTCGACGATGCCGCTTATACGGACGAGATCGCCGCGATTGCCGCCGGCACGGTCGGCCGCTCCTATCCGAGCTACAACTGGCAGGGTCGGCAATGGGCCTTTCCGATCGACGCGGCGACGCAGGTGCAGGCTTACCGTCCGAATCGCCTGAGCGCCCCGGTGGCGGACCTTGCCGAGTTCGTGACGCTCGCTGCAAAGGGCAAGGCAATCCTGCCGATGCGACCGCCGCATTCGCTGATGACTTTCATCACGCTTGCAGCTCATCTCGGCACGCCCTGCAGCATCGAGGGACCGGATTTCATCGGGAAGGCGGCTGGCGAGGCGGTGCTCGACTGGATGGCAAGGATCGTCGCCGCGATGGATGTCCGCTGCTATGGGATGGATCCGATAGCGGTGCTCGATCTGATGAGCCAGCCCGACAGCCCATACGATGTGTCTCCGTTCGTCTACGGTTACGTCAACTATTCCTTCGCCGGGTTCAGGCCGGCGCGGATCGCCTTCGCCGACATGCCCGTCATCGATAGCCGAATGCCGAACGGTTCGGCGCTTGGCGGCACAGGCATTGCCGTCTCGGCCCGAACGCAAGCGCCGGAAGAGGCGAAGGCCTTTGCGCGCTGGATCGCCGGCGGCCCGGTGCAAGCAGGCATTTATGCCGCCAGCAACGGTCAGCCTGGTCATTCCGACGCCTGGGTCAGCGATGCCGTCAACGGCGCGGCGCTCGATTTCTACCGCAACACGCGCGCCACGCTGGAAGGCGCCTATGTGCGGCCGCGGCACGACGGTTACATGGCGTTCCAGAGCGAGGCGTCTGAGATGATTAGCGATGGACTGCGAACGGGCGAGCGGCATACAGTCCTCGTCGAAAAGCTCAACCGGCGCTTCGCGCGATCGTTCGAAGGTTAAGGCAAAGGCTGCGCCATCTGTTTGTTATTGCATGATCTTATCTGACATACCGCCGGTGACTTTTCCGGCGGCCGGAATGGATGAGATCATATTCCCGAGGAAAGGATCAGGATTATGGGTCACGGGTTGGAAGGCAAGAAGGTCGTCATCACGGCGGCGGGGCAGGGCATCGGCCGGGCGACGGCGGAGCGCTTCATTTCGCTCGGTGCGCATGTATACGCGACCGATATCAACGAGCAGACGCTTTCGACGCTGGAAGGCGCCAGCAAGCATGTGCTTGATGTGCTGAACAGTGCCGCGGTCAAGGCTTACGCCAGCGAAATCGGCCCCATCGACGTGCTCTTCAATTGTGCCGGCTTCGTGCATGCGGGCACGATCCTAGACTGCGAAGAGAAGGATTGGGATTTCTCCTTCAACCTCAACGCCAAGGCGATGTACACGACATGCCGCACCTTCCTGCCGGGCATGCTTGACAAGGGCAAGGGCTCGATCGTCAACATGGCTTCGGTTGCCTCCAGCGTGAAGGGCGTGCCCAACCGCTTCGCCTATTGCGCCTCGAAGGCCGCCGTTATCGGGCTTACCAAGTCGATCGCCGCCGATTTCGTCTCCAAGGGCATCCGCGCCAATGCTATCTGCCCGGGCACGGTCGACAGCCCCTCACTGCACGAGCGGCTGCGGGCAACGGGCGACTACGACAAGGCGATGAAGGATTTCATTGCACGCCAGCCGATGGGCCGGATTGCAAACGCCGAAGAGATCGCTGCGCTGGTGACCTACCTGGCTGGCGACGAGGCAGGCTTCACGACGGGCCAGATCCACGTCGTCGACGGCGGCTGGACCGGCTGAATCCCTCGCTTGACCGATAAGAGGCTCCGTATTGCGGGGCCTCCTTTTATTTGCCACTCTCGTTTGCGAATCGGTTCTGCAAGGCGATTTTCGATCGGGAGAACGGCGCATGAGCACCAACGGACTGTTGCAGCGTTCCAGGGGTCTCGTGCTGTTGCGCAAGCATCAAGTGATCCTGATTGCCGTACTCGCCGGTATCGCCGTGTTTCTGCTGCTGACCTCCAGGGATCTCGACACGAGCAATCTGCTCATCGCCTGGGATACGACTGCCGTCGTCTATATCCTCTATAGTCTCTACCGGATGCTGACGGCCAATGTGCAACGGATCCGCAAACGCTCCGCCGATCTCGATTTTTCGGACGGGTTGCTGCTGTTCCTGTCGATCGCGGCCGCGATTGCCAGCATCGGCGGTATCGTGTTGGATCTGATTGGTGTGAAGGATGCGTCGCCGGAGGTCGCATTCTTCCGCGTGATGATGGCGATCGTGACGATCCTGATTTCATGGGCGTTTCTGCACACGTTGTTTACCACCCACTATGCGCATCGCTTCTATGGCAGCCTGGGCAAGGGGCAGGGGCTTAAATTCGCCGAGCCGGTGGAAGAGCCGATCTATTGGGATTTTCTCTATTTCTCCTTCACCATCGGCGTCGCCGCGCAAACCGCCGACATCGGCGTTTCCACCGTCGGGATGCGTAAGCTGGTGCTTCTGCACGCCATCCTGTCGTTCCTGTTCAACACGACCATCCTGGCGCTCGCCATAAATGTAGGGGCGAGCCTGATCTAGGCCCGCCCTTCAAAAATAGCGGCTTATATCCTCAGACCACGGCGTTGCCGGCCATAACAGCCAGAACCAGGAACACCAGGAAGATGATCAGGAAGATGGCGAAGAGGACGCGCGCGATGGTTGCGGTTGCCGCCGACACGCCGGAAAAGCCGAAAAAGCCGCTAATCAGCGAAATAACAAAGAATATAAGTGCCCACTTCAGCATGGTGAATCTCCTCTGCGTTGCACTCCTTAAAGACGCGGAAGGACGGTAAATTGTTCCGAAGCCGTTTCGATTAAGGAGTGTTATCGCAGGTGCTGCTGAATTTGTGGCGAGTGGGGCACCCCCTCTGTCACTTCGTGACATCTCCCCCACGAGGGGGGAGATTGGTAACTTGTGGCATCCTCTCATCTCACGCTGACATTGCATCTGCTGGCACGGATGTCCCGATTTTGGTGAAGGCGGGCGTCAAACGCCCAACGATCTCCCTCCTTGTGGGAGAGATGTCCCGACAGAGAGGGAGGGGGCACAACGCTGTCCCAAATTCGGAAAACCGACCTGATCGAGATCTATGCCTCACCCATGATTGATCATCACATGTCGGACGGCCGTATAATCTTCGATAGCGTAGACTGACATATCCTTGCCATAGCCGGATTGTTTCAGGCCGCCATGCGGCATTTCGTTGACCAGCATGAAGTGGGTGTTGATCCAGGTGCAGCCATATTGCAGTCGGGCGGCCGTCCGCATTCCGCGGCTGATGTCTCTGGTCCAGACGGAGGAGGCAAGGCCGTAGTCGCTGTCATTGGCCCAGGCAACGGCGTCGTCGGGATTGGTGAAGCGCGTGACCGAGACCACAGGGCCGAAGACTTCGCGGCGGACGATCTCGTCGTCCTGCGTTGCGCCGGCAACCACGGTCGGGGCGTAGAAGAAGCCGCGCTCGCCGGAGGTCTTGCCGCCGGTGGTGATTTCCATGTGCTTGTGTTCGGCGGCGCGGGTGACGAAGCTTTCGACGCGATCCCGCTGGCGCTTGGAGATCAGCGGGCCGATCTCGTTCTCCGTGTCGTCGGCCTGGTTGAACTTGATGCTGGAGACGGCGGAAGTCAGGTCGGCGACGAAATTGTCGTAGACCTTGGCGTCGGCATAGATGCGGCAGGCGGCCGTACAGTCCTGCCCAGCATTATAATAGCCGAAGGTCCGGATGCCGGCGACAACGGCGTCGATGTCGGCGTCGTCGAAGATGACGACGGGCGCCTTGCCACCGAGTTCGAGGTGGGTGCGCTTGACGGTCTTGGCGGCAGCGGCAAGCACCTTCTTGCCCGTGGCGACATCGCCCGTTATCGAGACCATGCCGATCTTCGGATGGTTGATCAGCGCATTGCCGACGCTCTCGCCGCGACCGAGGATGACGTTGACGACGCCCTCGGGCAGGATCTCTGAGAGCAGCTTCGCCATCTTCAGCGCCGTCAGCGGCGTCTGTTCGGAGGGCTTGAAGACCACGGTGTTGCCGCCGGCAATCGCCGGCGCCAGCTTCCAGGCCATCATCATCAGCGGATAGTTCCACGGCGCGATCGAGCCGACGATGCCGATCGGGTCGCGGCGGATCATCGAGGTGTGGCCGGGCAGATACTCGCCGGCGACCGGGCCATGCAGGTTGCGCACGGCGCCGGCAAAGAAGCGGTAGCAATCGACGATGGCGGGGATCTCGTCATTAAGGACGGCATTGATGGGCTTGCCGCAGTTGAGTGCTTCGAGGGCAGCGAAGCCTTCGGCATCCCTCTCGATGGCGTCGGCGATCTTGAGGAGATAGGCCGAACGCTGGCTCGGCGTCGTCTGTGACCAGCTCGTGAAGGCCTTTTCGGCAGCATCGACGGCGGCATCGATCTGGCCGAGCGAGGCCTCCGGCAGGTCGAGCACGGTCTCGCCCGTCTTCGGGTTGAGGACATGCTCTTCCGTTTCCATGCCGGCTTCGAAGCGGGAGCCGATCAGCATCTGGGTATCCATATTTATCTCCCTTTCATTTGCCGCCGCCGGCGATCTGATCGCCGTCGCGGGTAAGATAGTAGGCTGCCAGGATCGGCAGGAAAGTGACAAGCACGACGACCATGGCGACGACGTTGGTCACGGGTCGCTGGCGCGGGCGGATAAGCTCCTCCAGCATCCAGATCGGCAGGGTCATCTGCTGACCGCCGGTAAATGTGGTGACGATGACTTCATCGAAGGACAGCGCGAAGGCGAGCATGCCGCCGGCGAGCAGCGCCGTGCCGATATTCGGCAGGATGATATGGCGGAAGGTCTGGAAGCCATCGGCGCCGAGATCCATGGACGCCTCGATCAGCGAACCGGAGGTGCGGCGGAAGCGGGCGACTGCGTTGTTATAGACAACGACGACGCAGAAGGTCGCATGGCCGAGAACGATGGTCCAGACTGAAAACGGGATGTCGAACAGGCTGAAGGCGGAACGCAGCGCAATGCCGGTGATGATGCCCGGAAGCGCGATCGGCAGGATGACCAGCAGCGAGATCGCCTCGCGGCCGAAGAACTTGGTCTGGCTGACGGCGGCGGCGCAAAGCGTGCCGAGCACGAGCGCAATGGCAGTCGCGATGGTCGCCACCTGCACCGAGAGCGCCAGGGACGACCAGATGTCCGGCCGGTTCCAGGCAATGCCGAACCATTGCAGCGTGAAGCCGGGTGGTGGCCACTGATAGCTCTTCTCCTCGGTCGTGAAGGCATAGACGAAAATCAGAAGGATCGGCAGATGCAGGAAGAGCAGGCCGCCGGCAGCGGCTGTCTTCAACGATAGGGAGGCGCGTTGGCCGCGATCAGAGCGCATCGAAAGCTCCCTGTTTCTTGGCGATCCAGAGATAGATGGCCATGATGACAATCGGCACAACCGAGAAGGCTGCGGCAAGCGGCACGTTGCCCGCGGTGCCCTGCTGCGCATAGACGGCCTGGCCGATGAAGAGGCGCGAGGAGCCGATGATCTGCGGGATGATGTAGTCGCCCAATGTCAGCGAGAAGGTGAAGATCGAGCCGGCGACGATGCCGGGCAGCGCCAGCGGCAGCAGCACGGTGCGGAAGGTCTGGTTCGGCGTCGCACCAAGGTCGGACGAGGCTTCGAGCAGATTGGCCGGCACGCGCTCGAGAGCAGCCTGCGTCGGCAGAATCATATAGGGCAACCAGATATAGACGAAGACCAGGAAGGTGCCGATATAGCTCACCGACAGCGAATTGCCGCCGATGATGGGCAAAGCGAGCACGCCGTCGAGCAGCCAACCCAGATGCAGCTTGTCGAAGATCCAGGTGAGGATGCCCTCCTTGGCGAGGATCAGCTTCCAGGCGTAGACCTTCACCAGATAGCTCGACCAGAGCGGCAGCATGACGCCGAGATAGAACAGCGCCTTCCATTTTCCCTGGGCATAGCGCGCCGCATAATAGGCGATCGGGAAAGCGACGAAGGCGGAGGCTAACGTGACGAGGGCGGCCATGACCACCGTGCGGACGATGATATCGAAATTGGCTGAATTCAGCAGCTGCGCATAGGTCGAGAGGGTGAATTCGTAGTTCACCATTCCCGAGAAGTCGTCGATCGAGAAGAAACTCTGCAGCAGCAGCGCGATCAGCGAGCCGATATAGATGACGCCGAGCCAGAGCAGCGGCGGCGTCAGCATGAGGAAGAGCAGCAGTCGCGGACGGCGCCAGAAGAGATCCGAGAGGCGGCCGAAGAAGCCGCCCCGGCTCGGCAGGATCGAGGCCGGCGCTTGCGCTGACGAGGCTGGGAAGGCGGCGGCGTTCATGCGGCATCATCCATGTAGTGTACGTCCGCGGGCAGCCATGCGAGGCGGACGGAAGTGCCGGTATCCGGCGTCGGCTGGCCGGCGGGCACGGTTACATGCAGGTGCGCGCCATTCGCCTCCACCGAGAGGCGGGTAGCAGCACCGAGAAAGCTCATCGCTTTCACGGTCGCTGCCACGCCGCTCTCCTCAGTCAACCGTATTGCTTCCGGGCGCAGGCTCGCCCAACGCCGCTCGCCGCCGAGCGACGACATCATCTCAGGGGTAATGACGTTGGAAGAGCCGACGAAATCGGCGACGAAACGAGTCTTCGGCCGTTGATAGATGTCGTGCGGCGTGCCTTGCTGCACGATGCGACCATCATTGAAGACGGCAACGCGGTCGGCCATCGAAAGCGCTTCGCCCTGATCATGGGTGACGAAGACGAAGGTGATGCCGAGTGCCCGTTGCAAGCCCTTCAGCTCCTCCTGCATCTGCTCGCGCAATTTCAGGTCCAGCGCGCCGAGCGGCTCGTCGAGGAGCAGGACTTTCGGCTTGTTGACGAGGGCGCGGGCAAGCGCCACGCGCTGGCGCTGCCCACCGGAGAGCTGACCGGGGCGGCGGGCGCCATAGCCTGGCAGCTTCACCAGTTCCAGCGCCTGCTCGGCGGCGCGTAGCCTCTCGGCCTTGCCCACACCCTTGACCATCAGGCCGTAGGCGACATTGTCGAGAATATTCAGATGCGGGAAGAGCGCATAGTCCTGGAAGACCGTGTTGACGTTGCGCCGGTAAGGCGGCACGCCTTCGGCGGTCTCGCCGAAGATCTCGATATGGCCGCCTGTGGGTTGCTCGAAGCCCGCGATCAGCCTGAGGCAGGTGGTCTTGCCGGAACCGGAAGGGCCGAGCATGGCGAAGAACTCGCCGGACGCGATCTCCAGATCGACGCGATCCACAGCGCGGACCTGGCCGAAATGGCGCGACACCTGCTGGAAACGAACGGCGGTCATTGGTTTCTCCCCAAAATGGTTATGTCTTGCGCCGGCTTGATGTTCGAAGGGCGCTTGGCGGAGACACTTCTCCTTCTCCCCAGCGGGGAGAAGGTGGCCCGAAGGGTCGGATGAGGGGGAGCGCGGCATAAGCTGTCCTTCTCTCATCGCTCAGGACGTTCGTCGCTTCGCTCCTCGCCCCCTTATCTGCCCTGACGGGCATCTTCTCCCCGCTGGGGAAGAAGAGACGTCACCGCCCGCCGATCACGCCGATATAGTCGGAGACCCAGCGATGATAGGGCACGCATTCGCCCTGCGTGCCGCATTTCGCAACAGGGGTTTTCCAGAACTTGATCTTGTCGAAGTGATCGTAGCCGTTGGTGGCGCAGCCACTGTCGGTCAGCAGCTCATTGCCCTTGCAGGCGGCCGGAACCGAGGGCACGGCGCCAAACCATGCTGCCGCGTCGCCCTGAACCTTGGCCTGGAGCGAATGCTCCATCCACATATAGGCACAGTTCGGATGTTCGCTGTCGGCATGCAGCATGGTCGTATCGGCCCATCCGGTCGTTCCCTCATCCGGGAAGGTCGAGGCGATCTTCTGCTTGTCGGCCTGCAGCAGGTTCACCTGGAACGGCCAGGAGCCGGAGGCAACAACGCCTTCGTTCTTGAAGTCGTCGGTCTGGATCATCGCATCATGCCAGTAGCGGCTGACGAGCTTGCGCTGGCCGCGCAGCAGGTCGAGGGCGGCCTTGTATTGATCTTCGTTGAGCTCGTACGGGTCCTTGATGCCGAGTTCGGGCTTGTGGGCCATCAGATAGAGGGCGGCGTCGGCGATATAAATCGGGCCGTCATAGGCCTGGACGCGGCCCTTGTTGGATTTGCCGTCGGGAAGGGTCGTTTCTTCGAAAACGACGTTCCAGCTCTTCGGTGCCTCACCCTTGAAGGCGTCGGTGTTGTACATCAGCACGTTCGGCCCCCAGAGATAGGGAACGCCGTAATGGACGCCGTTCACCGTGTTCCAGGGAGCATTCTTCAGCCGGTCGTCGAGGGTCTTCCAGCTCGGGATCAGGTCGGTGTTGATCGGCTGGACGCGCTTGCCGGCGACGAGCCGCAGCGATGCGTCACCGGAGGCAGTGACGAGGTCGAAGCCGCCTTCGTTCATCAGGGCGACCATTTCGTCCGAGGTCGCGGCGGTCTTGACGCTGACCTTGCAGCCCGTTTCCTTCTCGAAACCGGTGACCCAGTCGTAATTCTTGTCGCTTTCGCCGCGCTCGATATAGCCGGCCCAGGCAACGATGCTGACGGCGCCTTCGCCCTTGCCGAGCGTCTTCAGCGGCTCAGCAGCTATGACCTGCGTGGCGAAACTTAAGCATGCGAATGCAGCCGTGCATGATTTCAGCAGATGCTTCATCGGACTCTCCCGGTTTTTGAGCCTTGATATTGGCGGAGCCAGTAGCTGGCTTTTTGTTCCCGGAAGAAAAGGTGATCCGATTTCGCCGCATTCGCAAATTCATTTATCAGAAAGTCGATATCGGAAATTCCGATTGCTTCGCATGTGACCGTAGGTGAGGGGGAATATGGCCTGCTTGAGAGGCGATCGCACTCCATATGCACCAAGTTAAAGCGCGGCGCTGCTAGTTGCGATCGAAGACTTCAGGCCGCAAATGTTCAGCCTTCATAAGGTATTGCAGGGTATATGACACTGAAAGTGCATCGTCGAGCGCGTCATGACCCTGTAAATGCGGATGTTCCACGCCATAGTAGTCGGCAAGCTTGTTGCTCGGCGTCTTCGCCAGATCCTCGATCGGCATTCCCGCCGCAATCAGGAGCTTGACGGCATTGTCGAACCGGTGGGCGGGAATTGGCGGCTGAATTCCTGAGACATAGCAGCTGATCGCCACCATGTTCAGTTCGTCCTTGCCCCAGGACCATAAGCGGGCGCCGTCCGAGAAGCTGTCGAGGCCAGCAAGCGCATCCTGCAAGGCCACTCCTTCGGCCTTGATATTCTCGTCGGTAATGCCGGTCAGCGTGGTGAAGAACGGGTCGAGCGCATATTGGTTGCCAAATCTGTCGATCGGGCGAACATAGGCCTTATAGGTGCCCAAAATAGGAAAATCGCCTTCCAGCCCCAGCTTGACGGCGCCGATCTCAGCGATGACCGGATCGGGATCATGGGCCGCGCACCAGAATCTGCGTTGCGAGCCTTCAAGACAAAGAAATTCGCAGTCGAATATGATTGCGTTCTTCATAATCGGTCCCTTTCCTTCGCAATGATTGGCGTTGCGTTATCTCTGGCGCCCGGAGCGCATGCTCTCCGCGACGCCGACGAAGTCCCGGGCGGCCTGCGGCAGGCTTGATCCCTTGCGCCACACCATGCCGACCTGCACGACCGGCAACGAGCCGGACACGTCGCGGCTCTCGATGCGGTCGCCTTCGAGCGACCAGGGGCGATAGACGAGGTCCGGCAGCAGCGCCACGCCGGCGCCTGTTGCAACGAGGCTGCGCACCGCCTCGACCGAGCGTGTGCGGAAGGCGACGTGAGGGCGGGCGCCAAGCGCGGTCAGCAGCTTGCCGGTGTTTTCCTCGATCTCGTCGATGGTCAGCATGATCAGCGGCTCGCGGGTGATATCGGCGACGCTGATGATGTCGGCCGAGACGAGCGGATGGCCCATGGGCAACCAGAGCCGGTAGGGCGACGTTTCAAGGATCTCGGCCTGCAGGGCCATGCGGTCGCGCAGGTTGGAAATGACCATGACAGCGACGTCGAGCTCGCCACCAACCAGAAGATGTTCCAGATAGCCGCCATTGTCTTCGATGGCGCTGACCTCGACGCCGGGGCAGGCACGACGGTAGCGCGCCAGGAGATCCGACAGGACATAGCCCGCGACGAGCGATGTGACCCCGATGTTCAGCGTGCCGCCGGCTGCATTCTGCTGGCCGGAAAAGCTCGTGCGGGCATCGGAAACGGTCGCCAGAATCTTCGTGGCATGACGCAGGAACTGATGGCCGTTATGGGTGATGGACAGTCCGCGCGGATGCCGGTCGAACAGCTCGACACCGAGGTCGCCTTCCAGCTCCTTCAGGGCCTCGGTGACCGAGGATTGCGAGATAGACAGGTTCTGCGCGGCGCGGGTGATCGAGCCCTGTTCCGCCACGGCGACAAAGTATTGCAGCTGTCTCAAGGTGAACGCCATGTTGCCGTTAGAGCATGTGCGCGGCACCGAAGGCAAGCGTCGCCATCGCTGTGAAAGTTCGGACCTTTTTTGTGTCGATGCCGTCAGAGTTGCAAGTTTCGCTTCTGCTTTAAGTATTCCGAAACGCCATTTCCCTAACGTGAGGGTTGATCATCTTTGTTGCCTTGGAGCGGTCTATGCGGGAGCAGTTGGCGTGAGCGCCTTACTGCACATTTTCCGGATTCCCCGGAAGCTTGTCGTCATAATCGGCGGAGTGGCCTTTCTCATAGGCTCCTCCGGCGTTTTCGCGCTTTGTATCGGCAAAGACAGACTGCTTGGTTTTATGTCGCCTTCGCCCAACGGGTTGGAGTGCACCGACGTCAATCTCGTGACCATTCGCAAGGAAAATCGCTTCTGGGTGCGCAAATATATCCGCACCGATCCGACCGATGGTTTGACCCGGGTAAGAACGGCGCTTCGTGTCGCTAAAGCCGTGTACCAGGAGCAAAAGCCTGATCTCGTTCAGGTTGTGGTTCTCGACAAGAATGGACCGTCGCTTCGATCCGACATACGCGGTCGGGCGCTGGGGGCCGACGTCGTCTACGTCCCGCATCCCGACAAACTTACCGAAGGCAGTGTCGAAGAGCCGGTCACAGCACGTTATTACAATGGCGGCGCAAGCACTGCTGGCTTGTTTTACGGCGAGGAGATCACGATGCCCGTCGAGGATATCGATGCAGCACTGGCCGGATTGAAGGATTACAGCGATTGTGACAATGCGCTGGCGGCCGACGCCGGTGCTGGCGGCAATGCCAAGAAGGACAAGGTCAAGGCAGCGATCGCCGCCGAAGAAAAGGCGTCTGCCAAGACGGAAGAGCGGGAAGCGAAGCCGGCTCCTCCGGAGCCGAAGTCGACCGGCAACGTGCAGCCCGGATATGACAAGAATGGCGAATTCATCGGCGCCGATGCCAGCGACAAGGAAAAGAGCCCCTCACCGGGGCTCGATCCGACCATGACGGGTGCTGCCGAACGACGCTCGCCGGTAACGAACTGATCTAAGCTGGCTTTGCGCCGTGAGCGGAAGGGGAATCCCCGTCAATCCGCCAGATGCTTCTCGCCAATAGCTTGGTAAAGCGCGAAGAGCGCCTCGTGAACTTCGCCGGCAAGACGGTAGAATTCGGGATCCGCGACGATGGCGGGGTGTTGCAGCAAGTGATCGTCGGTCATGTCGAGCATGAGCGACGTCGTGTGCATCGCCTCGTGGCAGCCGAAAGTTCCCGGCGCGTATTGCGACAGATCGATATCGCCGATCTCCGCAAGATCGGCCAACCGCTGCTGCTCGCTGTCGGCATCCGCGGCCAATGTCTCTTTCTCGGTCATGGTTCACCTTTGATTTTCGGAGGGCGGAACTGTCAATCCGCCTTGGCGCGACGCGCCGGGAAGAGGATGATGTCGCGGATCGACGGCGAGTTGGTGAGCAGCATGATCAGGCGATCGACGCCGATGCCGAGACCGCCTGCAGGCGGCATGCCCTGGTCGATGGCGTCGAGGAATTCCTCATCCAGTTCCTTCTGCTTCTCGCCGCGCGCATGGGCCTGCTCGAGCTGCTCGACCATGCGGGCGCGCTGCTCTTCCGGATCGTTAAGTTCGGAAAAGGCGTTGCCGAGCTCCCAGGCATTGCAATAGGTCTCGAAGCGTTCGACGAGGCGCGGCTCGCCCGGCACTTCCTTGGCGAAGGGCGAGATGTCCTTCGGGAAATGCGTGACATGCGCCGGCTGGATCAGCGTGCCTTCGACCTTCTCTTCGAAGATGAAGGCGAGGCATTCGCCCCAGGTGGCGTCCTTCTCGACAGCGAAGCCGGCAGCCTTAGAGGCGGCACGGGCTTCCTCGTCGGTCTTGATCGCCAGGAAATCGATGCCGGTCGCTTCCTTGACGGCATCGGGCATCGGCACGCGACGGAACGGGCCCTTGAAGGAAATCTGCTTGTCGCCGAAGGCGAATTCGGTGCTGCCGTGGATCGACATGGCGAGCGTCGAGAACAGGCGCTCGACGAGGTCCATGATGTCCTCGTAGTCGGCGTAGGCCCAGTAGCACTCCATCATGGTGAATTCAGGATTGTGCCGGGTGGAGACGCCTTCGTTGCGGAAGTTGCGGTTGATCTCGAAGACCTTGTCGGTGAGGCCTGAAACCAGAGTACGCTTCAGAAACAGTTCCGGCGCGATGCGCAGGTACATGTCGAGCTTCAGCGTGTTATGATGCGTCTTGAACGGCTCGGCTGTCGCTCCGCCATAGACCGAATGCAGCATTGGCGTCTCGACTTCCATGAAGCCGTCATTTTCCATGAAACGGCGAATGCCGGAGACGATTCGGCTGCGCTGCTGGAAGCGGAGCTTCGATTCCTCGTTGGTCATGATGTCGAGGTGACGCTTGCGATAGCGCAGCTCGATATCGGAAAGCCCGTGCCACTTTTCCGGCATCGGCAGCAGCGACTTGGTCAGCATGGTGATCTGCTGCGCATTGATCGTCAGCTCGCCGCGCTTGGTGCGGCGGACGACGCCGGTGACGCCGATGATGTCGCCGATATCGATCATCGGCAGCAAGGCGCGGGCTTCTTCGCCGGTCACGTCCTTGTGGCTGAAGATCTGGATCTTGGCCGAGGCGTCGTGGATATCCATGAACATGCCGGAGTTGCGCGAGGAATAGACGCGGCCGGCAACGGTGACGACATCGCCGGTTTCCGTATCCGGCTCCAGGCCTTCGTATTTCGCAGCGAGCTCGGCATTGGTCATGGTTCGGTGGAAATGCGCCGGATAGACGTCGCCGACCTGTTCGCGCAGCAGCTTCAGCTTCTGGCGGCGAACTTCCGTTGCGTCGGAGGAGAGGGCGGAGGCTTCGGTCTTGTCGTTCATGGTTTTAAAGTCCGGTTCAGTTCTTCGGGCCGACGAGGGTCGCAACGGTCTGGGCGGCAAGTTTCAGCCGCTGGCGCACGACGGAACGGCCGAGGATCGCCATGCTATCGAAAAGCGGCAGGGAGCGCGAGGAGCCCGAGACGGCGACGAAGAGCGGCGCGACGATGACCTTCAGCTTCTTGCCCATGCGGTCGGCGATGGCGCGCAGTTCGGCTTCGATGGTCTCGACATTCCATTCGAGGATCTTTTCGAGGTCGGGCTGCACCGTGTTCAGGATTTCCAGCAGCTCTTCCGGCGTCGACTTGATCCTGGCGAAAGCAGAGGGATCGAGGTTGAGGTCGGATTTGAACAGGAAACCGGCGAGGTCGGGCAGCTCGCCGAGCTTGGTGATGCGCGACTGCGACAGCTTCAGGCCTTCCTTCAGGCGGTCGTTTTCCATCGCCCAGGTCAGCACCCGGTGCTGGAATTCTTCTTCCGACAGCTTTTCGCGGATCCAGCGACCGTTCAACCAGTCGAGCTTCTGGATGTCGAAGATCGCGCCGGCCTTGGAGAGGTTTTCCGGATCGAACTTTGCGGCAAGCTCATCCATGCTCAAGAGCTCTTCGCCTTCGGCGATCTGGATGAAGAACAGGCCGAGGAAGTTCATCAGCGCTTCGGGGATATAGCCGAGGGCCGTATAATAGGAGATCGAGGTCGGGTTCTTGCGCTTCGACAGTTTCGACTTGTCGGCATTGCGCATCAGCGACAGGTGCATGAACACCGGCGGCTCCCAGCCGAGATACTGGTAGATCAGGATATGCTTCGGCACCGAGGCAAGCCATTCCTCGCCGCGTGCCACATGGGTGATCTTCATCAGATGGTCGTCGACGACGTTGGCCATGTGATAGGTCGGCATGCCGTCGGCCTTGAGCAGGACCTGCATGTCGACGGCATCCCACGGGATTTCGACGTCGCCATAGACGCCGTCATGGAACTTGCAGGTGCCCTCGGTCGGGATCTTCATGCGCACGACATGCGGCTCGCCGGCGGCAACGCGTGTCGAGACTTCCTCGGCCGAAAGGTTCAGACAGTGGCCGTCATACTTCGGCGGCAGGCCGGCGGCGCGCTGGGCGGCGCGCATCTGCTCCAGGCGCTCGGGTGTGCAGAAGCAGCGGAAACCGTGGCCGGCCTCGACGATCTTCTCGACGTAGGGCTTGTAGAGATCCTTGCGGTCGCTCTGGCGATAGGGGCCATAGGGGCCACCGACATCGGGTCCCTCAGACCATTTCAGGCCGCACCATTTCAGCGCGTCGAGCACCTTGGTCTCGAATTCCGGGGTGGAGCGGGTCGCGTCGGTATCCTCGATGCGCAGGATGAACTCGCCGCCATGTTTCTTGGCGAAGAGATAGTTGAACAGCGCGATATAGGCGGTGCCGACATGCGGTTCGCCTGTCGGAGAGGGTGCGATGCGGACGCGAACGCCTGAAGTGGTCATTTTGTTTGCCCGTCATAAAAGGCCGGGCCGCGCTCGGGACAAGCGCTGTCCAGCCGAAGATGTGTATCTGGATCAGGAAAACGGTCGGAAAAGGGCGTGTTGCCGCTTCAGTCCCGCGTTTTCCGTATGGCTGGCCTTAGGCCATATTCAATGGATGACGTCAAGGGAAACTGCGCCGCAAGATCAACCGGGTAATATGCTAGGGACAGTACGGCGCGACGATTCGAGCCGACCTATCAAAGTCATGATGCCTCTTTACCCCTCATAAGGCTATCGGGATAAAACAGGGTCGCTCGCTGAATTTTATTTGCAATTTTTGGGGCAGTGACGGAATAGGTCTTCAATCAATCACCGCGAGGAAATAATGAAGAGATTGATTTTGAGCTTCATATTGGCAGCCGCCGTTTTCGGTCCCGCCGCGGCCCAATCGACGATTACGCGCGACAGTTCGGCGAAGCTGATCGAGTCCTATCGTGCCTATATCGGCAGCGACGACCTATACAACTCGAAGGGGGAGCGTCTGACGCTGCCCTGGCAGATCATCCGTCAGGATCGCGCGAACTATCACGCCTACCGCCGCCGCGACCGCGGCGATCAGGGCGACAGCTTCTTCTCGCTGCCATCAAACCGTCAGAAGCTTGAAGCCATGCTGGCAAGCGGCAATATCGCGGACGATGCCGGGAACTTCATCGTCCGCGGCAATGTCTGGATCAAGGTCGATATCTATGGGCGCGGCGACACCGGCGAATGGGTCGACGTCCACGTTCAGGAGTGAACGCCGCACCCGTTTCGGGGTGCGGGTCTTGTGCTCAATGGCTGCCGGATGCCCTTTTCCGGCGGTTTCGCGCCAGCATGTTGAGCACTTCCACGAGAGCGGAGAAGGCCATGGCGGCGTAGATATAGCCCTTGGGCACATGCACACCCATGCCTTCAGCAATCAGCGTCGTGCCGATCATCAGCAGGAAGGCCAGTGCCAGCATGACGATGCTCGGGTTCTTCTCGATGAAGTTGGCGAGCGGATTGGCGGCCACCAGCATCACGGTAACGGCGGCGATCACGGCGATGAACATGATCGGCAGATGCTGTGTCATGCCGACGGCGGTGATGATGCTGTCGATCGAGAAGACCAGGTCGAGCAACAGGATCTGACCGATGGCGGAAGCGAAGGTCGACGTCGTCGACTTGGCGATGAAATCCTCGCCTTGTTCCTGGGGATCGACGTTGTGATGGATCTCCTTCGTCGCCTTCCAGACCAGGAAGAGGCCGCCGCCGATGAGGATCATGTCCTTCCAGGAGAAGCCCTGACCGAAGATCTCGAAGACGGGCGTCGTCAGCTGGACGATCCAGGCGACCGTGCCGAGCAGGACGAGACGCATGCCAAGGGCAAGGCCGATGCCGATCTTGCGCGCCCTGTCGCGGTGTTCCGCCGGCAGCTTGTTGGTCAGGATCGAGATGAAGATGAGGTTGTCGATGCCAAGCACCACCTCCATGACCACGAGCGTGACGAGTGCGACCCACGCACTCGGATCCTGCACCAGCCCAACAATATCCATAGACTATTTCCCCTTTGGTCAGCATATGCCGATGCTGACCCCCAGCCCGGCCTGTCAAGAATGGCCGTAATGTAAGGAGCGTCGCCGTCCGTACAAGACAAGCGCCGCCGTCATTTTCATGGCGGCGGGCGCATCTACGCCTTGAGCGGGATCCAGATCTCGGTCACGCCCATGCCGGTACGCGGATCGAAGCGATCGTCATAGCGCTCCATCATGTCGGGGGTTCCGCCGTGCTGATGGCCTGATTGCGGAAGCCATTCGCCGAAGATCTGATGCACGGTAGCGGAAATGCCTGATATATGGCCGCGATGGGTGAAAACCGCATAGCGTTGCTGCGGCAGTCTTATCGTCGTGAAGTCTTCGGGCAGGCCGTCGGTGCCCGTGACCTCGGCGGCGGACATATAGCGAAAGCCTTCGCTGCCCTCGTCCGCCTGGGTGCAGACGCCGTAGGCGACATTGCCGACCTGGCCCGGGATGTGGCCGAAATGCTGATTGAACTTCTGCCAGAGCGAAGGGATCGCTTGCGTGGCTTCATAGGCATAGGTTTCCACAAGGCCGGCAAGCAGCATTGCGGGGCGGGTCTCGAAGCGCGGGGCATCGAGCTTGGGAAGGCGGGTGTCGTCCATTCTGATCGGCTCCTGTAGAGCGAGGTTGCGAACGTGCCCCTGTTTGCGCAGGTTTTCCGGCGTCATGCCGAATTGCTCGCGGAAGGCACGGGTGAAAGCCTCGTGCGAGCCGTAGCCGGCATCGAGGGCAACCTGGAGAATTGTGGAGGAGCTGTCGATCAGGGCGAGAGCTGCCCCGCTGAGGCGGCGGCTACGGATATAGCCGCTGATCGAATGGCCTGTCGTCATCCCGAAAACGCGCGACAGATGATAGCGCGACAGACCGGCCGTTTCCGCGATCTCGTCCAGCGAGATGTCGGATGCAAAGTGGCTTTCGATAAACCATATCGCTCTTCCGATCGCGCTCAATGCTTAACTCCCCTGGTTGCCGGGCCAGTCATAGCCGCATGGTGGCCGGGACGCTTGATCGCCATTGCGGAGTTGGGGTGCCTCCGCTCGCTGGCAACTGGGAAGATTGTCAGTCTTGATCCCGGCGATTGGGGCCATAAGCGGCAAGGAAGACGCGCACGGCACCGCGCACGACGTAGTCGATCTCCTCTTTCGAAGGAGGGACGTCCATGTCGCCGAACAGCCGTAATTTGAAGTAACCGCCGCTTGCCATCTCAAGAAACTGCCGCGCGGCCATATCGAAGTCGTCGATCTTCACCTGGCCTACCGCAGCCTTGCGTTCGAGAAAGCCGCGCAACACGGTTCGCAGGTTTTCCGGGCCGCTGAAGAAGCGTTGACAGAGCGAGGGCATGCGTGCGCGCACGCCGATGACCGTGCGCATGGCGCTGATGGTCTTGTCCGAGGTAACATGCGTCCCAAATACCATGCCAAATTCATAAAGACAGGAAGCGACATCCGCTTCGTCGGCAAGGACGGTACGCACCAACTCGACGAAATGAGCGCGCTCGCTGTCCATCATCGCGGAAAACAAGTCTTCCTTATTGGCGAAGTAGACGTAAAGCGTGCCTTTGGAGACGCCGGCCTCACGGGTAACGTCGTTCATGCTCGCCGCGTCAAACCCCATCTTCATGAAGACGCGCTTGGCGCCCTCTAGAATCTGGTGACGTTTGACCGGATCTTCGCCAGCGGCCCAACGCCCACCAGATGCAGGCGCTGTGGCGTCGAGTGCAATGGCATTTTGCGGTTCGTGTTTCATCGTCTCCTTCAATCGATCATTTTTTATGAATCTTAAACAGACTCGTCAAATAATCGAACCATGCAGTTCGATATCTCTTGATATGGAGTGAAAAAGGCTCTATGTCAATTGAACTGAACCGTTCGGTTCGATTATTTTACCCAGAATTCCGGTGGTAGGGCAATGTCGTCAAGTCATGGTAACAATGTAGCGCGCATCGTGAATGAGCCCGCTGATGCCGGAGCGGAAGCCCAGGAGGTCGGCGCATCTGCCGATGCTCCCGTTGCTGAAACGCGCGGCAATCCGGCTCCGGCCCAGGCTGCGCCCGCATCTCCGGCTCCCGCGGCCCCACCGCCGCCGGCAAAGAAGCGGCGCAGCCTGGCCATGCCGATCATCGTTGTCCTGGCCCTCGCAGCCGGCGGTTGGTACGGTTATGACTGGTGGACGACGGGCCGCTTCATGGTCTCCACCGATGATGCCTATATCGAAGGCGATATCGCGACCATCCAGCCGAAGGTTACCGGCTATGTCGCCAAGGTGAACGTCGTCGCCAACCAGCTGGTCAAGGCGGGCGATGTGCTTGCCACGCTCGATGACGGTGACTACAAGCTGGCGCTGGATCAGGCTCAGGCCTCGTACGACACCGAACAGCTTTCGCTCCACACCATCGATGCACAAATTGCCGCCGGCCAGGCCGCTCTTGCCCAGTCGCAGGCGCAGAAGGTTGCCCTGGAAGCCACTGTTCGTGGCGCCCAGATCACCCAGACGCGCGCTGCGGAACTGCAGTCCAAGTCGGTCGGCACCACGGCCGCCTTGGATAGCGCTAACATCGCGCTCGACCAAGCAAGGGCCAACCTGGTCGGTGGCGATGCCGCCATCGCTTCCGCGCAAGCCAATATCAACCTGCTGCAGGCCCAGCGCCGCCAGGCCGAAAGCACGATCAAGGGTCTCGCGGCTGCTCGTGACAAAGCTGCCCGCGATCTGTCCTTCACCGTGCTCAAGGCGCCTTATGACGGTGTCGTCGGCAATCGTTCCGTTCAGGAAGGTGACCTTGTCTCTCCCGGACAGAAGCTGATGGCGATCGTGCCGACCCGGCAGCTCTATATCGATGCCAACTTCAAGGAAACGCAGATCCAGCACCTGGTTCCCGGTTCCAAGGTCAATGTTCACGTCGACGCCTATGGCGATCATCCGATCGTCGGCACCGTTGAGTCGATCTCGCCGGCGTCCGGCTCGGTCTTCTCGCTCCTGCCGCCAGAAAATGCGACCGGTAATTTCACCAAGATCATCCAGCGTGTGCCTGTTCGCATCGCATTGCCACAGGATGCGCTCGATACCGGTCGTCTGCGCGCAGGCCTCAGCGTCGTTGTCGACGTCGATACCCGCACGGCACCGGAAAAGTAAGCGATCAAGCTCGGGAGAGACGCGCCATGTCGTCCGCCAGCACTACAGCCGGGTCGCCCCCACGCGCGGCCGGGCCCGCCGCGCCACCGGCGGTGGATCATATCGAGCCGAGAAAGCTCATCGCCTTCCTGGCGATGGTGCTCGGCATGTTCATGTCGATCCTCGACATTCAGATCGTCTCGGCCTCGCTCAGTGAAATCCAGGCCGGCCTCAGCGCCGGCTCGGATGAGATCGGCTGGGTGCAGACGGCCTATCTGATCGCCGAAGTCATCATGATTCCGCTGTCGGGAACGCTGGCGCGCATCATCTCGACGCGCTACCTGTTCGCGATCTCGGCCGCCGGCTTCACCGCGGCGAGCGCGCTCGCCGCGACCGCCACCAACATCGACCAGATGATCGTCTATCGCGCCCTGCAGGGCTTTATCGGCGGCGGCATGATCCCTTCGGTCTTTGCGGCGGCGTTCACCATCTTCCCGCCGTCGAAACGCAATGTCGTCTCGCCGATCATCGGCCTGATCGCGACGCTGGCGCCGACCATCGGCCCGACGGTCGGCGGCTATCTCTCCAATGCCTTTTCCTGGCACTGGCTGTTCCTGGTCAATATTCCACCGGGTATCATCGTTGCCATCGTCACCTGGAACTACATCGATTTCGACAAGCCAGAACTATCGCTGTTCAAGAAATTCGACTGGTGGGGCCTGGTTTCGATGGGCGTTTTCCTGGGCGCACTGGAATATGTGCTCGAGGAAGGCAACACCAACGACTGGTTCAACGACAATTACATCGTTGCCGGTGCCATCGCGTCTGCCATCGCAGCTGTGATTTTCTTCTACCGTGCCTTTACGGTGGATTTCCCCGTGGTCGATCTGAAGGCCTTCACGAATAAGAACTTCTCCTTCGGTTCGGTGTTCTCCTTCGTGATGGGCATCGGCCTCTATGGTTTGACCTATATCTACCCGCTCTATCTTGCCCGCATTCGTGGGTACGATTCGCTGCAGATCGGCGAGACTATGTTCGTCTCGGGCCTGACCATGTTCTTCACTGCGCCGCTAGCCGGCTTCCTGTCGAGCAAGCTCGACCTGCGCATCCTGATGATCATCGGCTTCACCAGCTTCTCGGCCGGCACCTACATCATGATGCATCTGACGACGGATTGGGATTTCTGGGAACTGCTGATCCCGCAGATCCTGCGCGGTTTCGGACTGATGCTCTGCATGGTGCCGATCAACAATATCGCGCTCGGAACCATGCCGCCCGCCCGCATGCGCGGGGCTTCCGGCCTGTTCAACCTGACGCGTAACCTCGGCGGCGCCGTCGGTCTTGCGATCATCAATACGCTGCTGACGGACAGGCAGGATCAGCATTACTTCAACCTGCGCGACAATATCCATTGGGGCAACCAGGCTGCCGTCGCTCAGCTGAACAACATGGCCGCCAACTTCAGCGCGTCAGGCCTGGATGGGAAGCAGGCTGCGCTGAAACAGATGGTCAACATGGCGACGCAACAGGCAATCGTCATGTCCTTCAGCGATATCTTCCTGATGCTCACCATCCTGTTCCTGGCGATGATCCTCGGCGTCCTCATGCTCAGCAAGCCGAAGGCACCGGGAGGCGGAGGCGGCGGAGGCCATTGACCTCGCCGCTATGCCAGCACCAATGTAAGGCCCCTCGCTCCAAGGGGCCTTTTTCGTTTCAGGAGGGCGAGCGCCAGGAAAATCGGGCCGTCGAAAATTTCTGATTTACGTACATCAGAAATCGCAGTAAGGATTTCAGCAGGAGGAGCTGATGAGACCGACTGTGCATGATATCGCCGCCGCTGCGGGCGTCAGCCTCGCCACCGTGGACCGCGTGCTGAACCAGCGGCCGGGCGTGCGGCTGGTGACGCGGGAGAAGGTGGAGGCGGCCATCCGCCAGATCGGCTATGTCCGCGATGTCGCTGCCGCCAATCTGGCCAAGGGGCGCGTCTATCCCTTCGTTTTCATCCTTCCGACGGGCGACAATTCCTTTATGCACGGGCTCCGCTCCGAAGTGCATCACGCGACGTTGCGCTCGAGCTTCGAGCGCACGGAAATCCGCATCGTAGAGGTGCCGGCTTTCGACGTATCGGCGCTGGTTGCGGCACTCGATGCCCTTCAGGGGCAGGATATCGCCGGCGTCGCCCTAGTGGCGACGGATGCGCCGGAGGTGCGGGCTGCGGTCGATCGGCTCGTATCCAAGCGAATCCCCGTCGTCACCCTGGTCTCAGATCTCACCGATTCCACCCGGCATCATTATGCCGGCATCGACAATATCGCAGCGGGGCGGACTGCTGCCCGGCTGCTCGGCCGTTTTCTCGGCGGCCACGAGGGCGATATCACCGTTCTTGCAGGCTCGATGCTGGTGCGCGACCATCGCGAGCGCGTGGAAGGGTTCTCGGCCGTCATGGCGGCGGAGTTTCCGAGGTTGCGGCTGCTGCCCGTGCTCGAGGGGCGAGACGATCCGGAGCTTGCCAGATCGCTCGTGTCCAAGGCGCTTTCGGCAAGCAAGGACATCATCGGCGTCTACAGCCTCGGCGCCGGCAATCGAGGGCTGATCGCGGCGCTGAAGGCCGTCCGGCCCAAGCGGGAGCTGACGGTGGTCGTGCACGAGCTGACGCAGCATACGCGGGCCGCGCTGATGGACGGCACGGTCGATGCTGTTCTCAACCAGGATGCCGGTCATGAAGTGCGCAGCGCCATCCGCGTCATGAAGGCGAAGGCCGATGGTCAAAGCGTCATCGCCGACCAGGAGCGCATACGTCTCGACATTTTCTTGAAGGACAATCTGCCCTGATCATTCGAAAGCGGCAGAACATAGGGAGTTGCATCTGATGTATTTGGGTCTCGATCTCGGAACGTCCGGCGTCAAAGCGATGCTGATCGACGGTAATCAGAAGATCATCGGTTCCGCCAATGGCGACCTCGATGTATCGCGTCCGCATTCCGGTTGGTCGGAGCAGGAGCCGGCGCACTGGATCCGCGCGACCGAAGAGGCGGTTGCCGGCCTGAAGGCGGCGCATCCGAAGGAGCTGGCCGCCGTACGCGGCATCGGCCTTTCCGGTCAGATGCATGGCGCGACATTGCTCGACGCCGACGACAAGGTGTTGCGGCCCTGCATCCTCTGGAACGATACGCGCAGCTATCATGAGGCCGCAGCGCTCGATGCCAACCCGCGTTTCCGCGCGCTGACCGGCAATATCGTCTTCCCCGGCTTCACCGCGCCGAAACTTGCATGGGTCGCCAAGCATGAGCCTGATGTCTTCGCCAAAGTGCGTTGGGTCCTGCTGCCGAAGGACTATTTGCGTCTCTGGCTGACGGGCGAGCACATGTCGGAAATGTCCGATTCCGCCGGCACCTCCTGGCTCGACACCGGCAAGCGCAAATGGTCTTCCGAGCTGCTGGCCGCAACCAACCTCGATGAAAAGCAGATGCCGACACTGGTCGAGGGCACCGAAGTCGCCGGCAAGCTGCGTGGCGAACTGGCGTCGAAATGGGGCATTGGCGGCGATGTCGTCGTCGCCGGCGGGGCAGGGGACAACGCGGCCTCGGCTTGCGGCATGGGCACGGTGAGCCATGGAGCCGCCTTCGTTTCGCTCGGCACATCCGGCGTGCTCTTTGCCGCCAACGGCTCCTACCTGCCGAAGCCGGAAAGCGCCGTTCATGCCTTCTGCCATGCGCTTCCGAACACCTGGCATCAGATGGGCGTCATCCTGTCCGCGACCGATGCTTTGAACTGGCATTCGAGCGTGACAGGCAAATCCGCCGCAGACCTTACTGGCGAACTTGGCGAGACGCTGAAAGCGCCTTCCAGCGTCACTTTCCTGCCCTATCTCTCTGGTGAGCGCACGCCGCACAATGATGCGACGATCCGCGGCGCCTTTATCGGTCTCGGCCATGAAAGCGGCCGCGTCGTCTTGACCCAGGCCGTGCTCGAAGGCGTCGCCTTCGCCATCCGCGACAATCTCGAGGCGTTGCGTTCGGCCGGCACCGATATCGCGCGCGTCACCGCAATCGGCGGCGGCTCGCGGTCACGCTACTGGCTGGCCTCGATCGCCACCGCGCTCGGCGTACCCGTCGATCTGCCGGCGGACGGCGATTTCGGAGCTGCCTTCGGTGCGGCACGTCTCGGCCTGATCGCGGCGACGGGCGCCGATCCGGTTGCGGTCTGCACCCCTCCGCAGACGGCCGGCACGATCGAACCGGTTGCTTCGCTGAGCGATGCCTATGCGGATGCCTACAAGCGCTATCGGGCGCTCTATCCGGCGATCAAGCCGTGGTCTGCGCATTGAAATACCGTGGCGTAATGCCCCTCATCCGCCCTGTCGGGCACCTTTTCCCCGTTTTGACGGGGAGAAGAGGAAAGCGGCAGCTACTGCCCGTCCCTAACGATTTTCTCGGCGAGGATACAGAGGTCATCCCCTCTCCCCGCAGGCGGGCAGAGGGTTAGGGTGAAGGGCTAAGCGACACGACACGAACAACAACATTTGAACAACCAACCCAAGGAGATAGATCATGAGCACCGGATTTTTCGGCGACATCAGCAAGGTAAAATATGAAGGCCCCGACAGCACCAATCCGCTGGCCTTCCGCCACTACAACAAGGACGAGGTTGTTGCCGGCAAGCGCATGGAAGACCATCTGCGCTTTGCCGTCGCCTATTGGCACACCTTCACCTGGCCGGGCGGCGATCCCTTCGGCGGCCAGACCTTCCTTCGCCCCTGGTTCAACGACACGATGGAAGCCGCCAAGCTGAAGGCCGATGTCGCCTTCGAATTCTTTACCCTGCTTGGCTCGCCCTATTACTGCTTCCACGATGCAGACGTGCGTCCGGAAGGCAAGAATTTCGCCGAGAACACCAAGAACCTCAATGAGATCGTCGATTACTTCGCCCAGAAGCAGGCCGATACCGGCGTCAAGCTGCTGTGGGGTACGGCTAACCTTTTCTCCAACCGCCGCTTCATGTCGGGCGCTGCCACCAATCCGGATCCGGATGTCTTCGCCTTCTCGGCTGCGACCGTGAAGACCTGCATGGACGCGACTCACAAGCTCGGCGGCGAGAACTATGTGCTCTGGGGCGGCCGCGAAGGCTATGAAACCCTGCTCAATACCGATCTGTCGCGCGAGCTGGACCAGATGGGCCGCTTCCTCAACCTCGTGGTCGAATACAAGCACAAGATCGGCTTCAAGGGCACGATCCTGATCGAGCCGAAGCCGCAGGAGCCGACCAAGCATCAGTACGATTATGACGTCGCGACGGTCTACGGCTTCCTGAAGAAGAACGGCCTCGAAAACGAAGTGAAGGTCAATATCGAGCAGGGCCATGCGATCCTCGCCGGCCATTCCTTTGAGCATGAACTGGCACTTGCCAACGCGCTCGGCATCTTCGGCTCGATCGACATGAACCGCAACGACTACCAGTCCGGCTGGGATACCGACCAGTTCCCGAACAATGTTCCGGAAATGACGCTCGCCTACTATCAGGTCCTGGCAGGCGGCGGCTTCAAGTCGGGCGGCACCAACTTCGACTCGAAGCTGCGCCGTCAGTCGCTCGATCCGGAAGACCTGCTGATCGGCCATATCGGCGGCATGGATTGCTGCGCCCGTGGTCTCAAGGCCGCCGCTAAGATGATCGAGGACAAGGCGCTCTCCAAGCCGCTCGCTGACCGATACGCCGGCTGGGATTCGGCCGAAGGCCAGAAGCTGCTTCGCGGCGAATATTCGCTCGATCAGATCGCCCAGTGGGTCGAGGCCAAGGATATCAATCCACAGCCGAAATCCGGCAAGCAGGAACTGCTTGAGAATATCGTCAACCGCTACGTTTGATCGACGACATCCGAGAGGCGATCACTCATCGCCTCTCGGGCTACCGCCTGAATGCGCGGCTGGAAATAGCTATGGGATTTCCAGAGGGATCCTTGGCATTGGCGAACACATAGCCGTCGGCCTGATGCAGAGGTCCGAATTCAAGTCCCTCGGCAGCGCATTTGGCGCGGAAGGCTTCGACATCTTCCACGTCGAAGCCCAGTTTCACCAGCACCTGGCCCATCTTTTGAGCCTTTCCTGCGAGATGGATCATCAGATTGGCGCCACCATCCTGCGCCAGCAGCTCGACAATCCGATCGCCCTCCTGCCGGAGCGGCTTGAACCCAAAATGCCTCTCGTAAAAGCCGATCGTCGCCTCCACATCGCGGACATAAAGAGTGATCCTGCCGAGCGGCATCGCTTCGCATTCCTATCGCCTGATACGCGACGGCGCCGAGACCGAATTGCGTACCACCAGATCCGGCCGGAGCAGAATTTCCGTCTCGGCCGGCTGGCCGTCGGACAAGAGTTCGAGGAGAAGCGCCATGGCATGCTTGCCGATGGCGGTGCGCGGCTGGCGGATCGTCGTCAGCGACGGCGTCATGAACACGGCTTGCGGCACGTCGTCGAAGCCGGTCACCGAAAAATCCCCGGGAATGTCGTAACCGCGCGCCTTGAGGCCGATCATAACGCCGATCGCAGTCTGATCGTTGACGCACATGAAGGCTGTCGGCAGCGTGTCGCGCATGAAAAGCTGCTCGACGGCCAGCCGGCCGCTCTCGATGGTGCCGTCGCCTTCGAAAACGATGCGGAGATTGGCGCTGATATCAGCGGCATCCATCCCCGCCTCATAGCCCATGCGCCGCCGGCTGTAGGCGAGGCGGGTACGGGAATCGCCGATGAAGGCGATCTTCCGGTGGCCTTCGGCGATCAAGAGGTCGACGGCCTTGCGGGCTCCCGCGATGTCGTCGACGCCGACATAGGGGATGCCGCCATTGAAGACCGGCTCGAAGACGCCGACGCTCGGCGGCAGCCGTGCCGTCATCGTTTGATGTCCGAAGGGCAGGATGCCGGTGAACAGGATCAGACCCGCCGCCTGGTTGGAATTCAGGAATTTCAGATATTCCAGCCCGCGCTGGGCATCGTTCTGCGTGTGGCCGATCAGAATGCCGTAGCCGTGCGAACGCGCCTCGTTCTCCAGCCCGATGAGAATATTAGAGAAATTGGGGTCGCCGATGTCAGGTGCGACCACCAGAATCATGTTCGAGCGGCCGAGCCGAAGGCTGCGCGCCATGGCATTGGTCGTATAACCGGTGACTGCGATCGCCTGGTTGACCTTCAGCCGCGTCGAGTTGGCGACTTTCTCCGGCATATGGATTGCCCGCGAGACCGTTGCGATCGAAACATTGGCAATTCGGGCGACGTCTTCGATGGTTGCGGGCGTGGAATTCGACACTGCGCTCTGCCTTGGGTCTCGTCTCGCACCGGACACTACACAGACTTCCGTGGAGGTCAAAGGCGACCGCGAAAAATTGTGCAATATCCAAAGATGTAAACCTTTACACGTTATATGTAAAGGTTTACATAGCATGGAAAGCGGGTGGAGCCGCAAGGGAGGAAGCCATGAGTTCGGAGGCCGTCGACGGTGCAGTTGTGCTGTCCGCGAGGCGAATCTGCAAATCCTTCAGCGGCGTGCAGGTGCTGTTCAGCGTCAACTTCGATCTCCGCGCCGGCGAAATCCATGCGCTCATGGGCGAAAACGGCGCCGGCAAGTCGACGCTGGTCAAGGTTCTCTCAGGTTTCGAGCAGCCGAGCTCCGGCGAAATCCTGCTCGACGGCCAGCCGGTGAAGCTGCCGCCGAATGGCGCCGCCGAAGCGCTCGGCATCGTCATCATCCACCAGGAATTCAATCTCGCCGAACATCTGACCGTGACCGAGAGCCTGTTTCTCGGCCGCGAGGTCACGCGTTTCGGCGTGCTCGACCGCAAGCATATGCGCGCCGAGACGCGGCGCGTGCTTGATCTCCTCGGTTCGCATGTCGACGAGAATGCCCTGATCGGCACGCTTTCGATCGCCGACAAGCAGATGGTGGAGATCGCCAAGGCGATCAGCCGCGATGCGAGGATCGTCTTCATGGACGAGCCGACCGCCGTGCTGTCGCGGGAGGAAACCAATTTCCTGTTCAAGCAGGTCCGCAAGCTCCGCGACCAGGGGACGAGTTTCGTCTTCGTGTCCCATAAGCTCGACGAGGTCATGGAATTGACGGACCGGGTCACGATCTTGCGCGACGGCCAGTGGGTAAAGACATCGCCGACTTCACTGCTCGACGGTGAATCGATTGCGCAATTGATGGTCGGGCGCGAACTCTCCAGCCTCTATCCTGCCAAGAACGAGCCCGATGTCGATGAGAAGGTCGTGCTCGCCGTGAATTCCGTTTCGACGGGCTATGTCCGCGATGCGAGCTTCGAGCTGCGCAAGGGCGAGATACTCGGCTTTTCCGGTATGATCGGATCCGGGCGTACCGAATTGATGGAGGCGATCGTCGGTCTGCGCTCGCGTGCCGCCGGTGAAGTCATCGCCAATGGGCAACCCGTGCCGCCGCATGATGTGCATGCCGCGATCGACGCCGGTCTTGCCTATATGACCAAGGACCGCAAATCCAAGGGCCTGCTTCTGAACTCAGGCATGACGGCGAACCTTACCCTGCAATCTCTCGATCGGCACGGCAAGTTCGGCTATCTCAGCGCCACGAGCGAGGCGAACGCCTTGGCGCGGGCGCGCCGTCGCTTCGATATCCGTGTCCGCGATGGAAATATCGTCGCCGGCCGCATGTCAGGCGGCAATCAACAGAAGCTGCTGCTGGCAAAGGTCATGGAGACCGAGCCGCAGATCATCATCATCGACGAGCCGACCCGCGGCATCGACGTCGGCACGAAGCAGCAGATCTATCATTTCATTTCGGCGCTGGCGCGCGACGGCCATTCGATCATCGTGGTTTCGTCGGAGATGCCTGAGGTCATCGGGCTGTGCACCAGGGTTGCCGTGATGCGAGAGGGCCGGATCGTCGGCGTGCTCGAGGGCGAAGAGATCTCCGAGCAGGAAATCATGCGGTATGCGGCGGGCCTGAAGAAAAAGACGGCCGCCTGAACGGGCGGCGAAGGCATGGGTGAATTCCCAGCAATAATGGGACGGGAGGTTGGTTTTGGATATGAGCGTGGGCGAGGATAGCGGCGAGAAGACAGGCAGACGGGGCCGATCCTGGCGGGATGTCGATCTGCGGGCAGTCGCACCGTTTGCGGCGCTGGTGCTGCTTCTGATCGTGGGCGCATTGGTCAATCCGAATTTCATCGGCATGACCAATCTTACCAATGTCGCGACGAGATGCGCCTTTATTGCGATCATCGCGGTGGGGGCAACCTTCGTCATTTCGGCCGGCGATCTCGATTTGTCCGTTGGTGCGATGGTCGCCTTCGTCGCGAGCCTGATGATCCTCTTTATGAACTCGGGCGTCATCGCCGATCCCAGCCTGATGTTGGCGGCCGCGGTATTGTTCTCGATCATCGCCGGTGTCCTGTGCGGCCTGGCCAATGGCCTGATCACGACCATGGGCAAGATCGAACCTTTCATCGCGACCCTGGGCACAATGGGCGTCTACCGCGGCTTGACGACCTGGCTGTCGCAGGGCGGCGCGATCACCTTGCGCCCGGCGAATCTGCAGGCGCTCTACAAGCCCGCCTATTACGGCTCCGTTCTCGGTGTGCCGGTGCCGATCGTGGTCATCCTTGTCGTCACCTGCGTCGCGGCCTTCATTCTTTATCGCACCCGTTACGGGCGGCATGTCATCGCCGTCGGCTCCAGCCGCGACGTTGCGCGTTATTCCGGCGTGGCGGTCAATCGCGTCCGCACCGTCGCCTTCGTTATCCAGGGTCTGTGTGTGGCGATTGCCGTGCTTCTCTACGTGCCACGGCTTGGCTCCACCTCGGCAACGACGGGTATCCTCTGGGAGTTGCAGGCGATCACCGCCGTCGTCGTGGGCGGCACGGCGCTGAAGGGCGGTGCGGGCAGGGTGTGGGGTACGATCTGCGGCGCCTTCATCCTCGAGCTGGTCGGCAATATCATGCTGCTTTCCAATTTCATCAGCGAGTATCTGCTGAGTGCCATCCAGGGCGCGATCATCATCATCGCCATGCTGGTTCAGCGCTCGCTTGCTCGCAAATCATGAATAACCGGGTCAAGGGGCGCCCGGTCATCAGGACAAGGCCCTGTTTCTATCTGGGAGGATAAATCATGCGTAAAAGACTAATTGGTCTGGCCGTCGTGCTCGCCGCTCTGGCCGGCACGGTGCATGCCGAGGACAAGAAGGTGACGATCGGCGTTTCCATTCCGGCGGCGGATCATGGCTGGACCTCGGGCGTCGTCTTTCATGCCGAGCGTGTCGCCAAGCTGCTGATGGCGGAGCATCCGGGGCTCACCGTCATCGTCAAGACCTCGCCGGATGCGGCAAGCCAGGCGAATGCCGTGCAGGACCTTGAGACCCAGGGCATCGATGCGCTCGTGATCCTGCCTTCGGACCCTGATCCTCTCGTCAACGCCATCAAGGAAGTGAAGGACAAGGGCAAGTTCGTGACGCTTGTCGACCGTGCGCCGAGCAACAACGACAATTCCGTCCGCGACCTCTATGTCGCCGGCAACAATCCGGCGCTCGGCCAGACCGCCGGCGAATATATCAAGAAGAATACGCCGGACGCTCAGGTCGTCGTCATCCGCGGTCTGCCGATCCCGATCGATCAGCAGCGCCAGGACGGTTTCGACAAGGGTATTGCCGGCTCGAACGTCAAGGTTCTCGACCGCCAATACGGCAACTGGAATCGAGACGACGCCTTCAAGGTCATGCAGGATTATCTGACGAAGTTCCCGAAGATCGACGTGGTCTGGTGCCAGGATGACGACATGGCCGTCGGCGTGCTGCAGGCGATCGATCAGGCCAAGCGCACCGACATCAAGTATGTCATCGCCGGCGCCGGCTCGAAGGACATGGTCAAGAAGGTCATGGACGGCGACAAGCTGATCCCGGTCGACGTGCTTTACCCACCGGCAATGGTCGGGACGGCCATGGAGCTGACCGCCGCCAACTTCTACAATCAGGTTCCGGTTCGCGGCAATTACATCCTGGATGCGACCCTGGTCACCAAGGACAATGCCAAGGATTTCTACTTCGCCGATTCACCCTTCTGATCGGTTGATTTGAACGGATGCGCCCGCCGGTTCCGGCGGGCGTTTTCTATGCAGCTGCCGCTTCGTTTCGCACTGGGCGGCGATTTTTGCGGCACGTACCTCTTGCCGTCGGCGGCGGGCCGTGATTAGGTCACGAGGCATTCGACTTTCAGCCAAACGACCCTATGTTTTTTGAGGTAACGGTGTCAAAACCACCTCGAATAGAGGTTCGAAAGGCTTCGGAAACGTTTACAGAACGCGATTAGGGAGGAATTACGGATGAAGACGATCAAGGGCCCCGGCCTGTTTCTCGGCCAGTTCGCAGGCGATGCGGCGCCGTTCAACTCATGGGATTCGATCACCAAATGGGCGGCCGATGCCGGCTATGTCGGCGTACAGGTTCCGACCTGGGCCGGCCAGCTCATCGACCTGAAGAAGGCGGCCACGTCCAAGGACTATTGCGACGAATTCGCCGGCGTTGCCCGTTCGAACGGCGTCGAAGTGACGGAGCTTTCGACCCATCTGCAAGGCCAGCTCGTCGCTGTCCACCCGGCCTATGACGAGGCTTTCGACGGCTTTGCGGCGCCGGAGGTGCGCGGCAATCCCAAGGCGCGGCAGGAATGGGCTGTCGAGCAGGTGAAGATGGCGCTGACGGCCTCGAAGCATCTCGGCATCAAGGCGCACGCCACCTTCTCAGGCGCGCTCGCCTGGCCCTTCATCTATCCCTGGCCGCAGCGCCCGGCCGGTCTCGTCGAAACCGCTTTCGAAGAGCTTGCGCGCCGCTGGACGCCGATCCTCAACCATGCCGACGAAAACGGCGTCGACGTCTGCTACGAAATACATCCCGGTGAAGACCTGCATGACGGCATCACCTTCGAGATGTTCCTGGAGCGCGTGAAGAACCATCCGCGCGCCAACATGCTCTATGACCCCTCGCACTACGTCCTGCAGTGCCTCGACTATCTCGACAACATCGACATCTACAAGGACCGGATCAAGATGTTCCACGTCAAGGACGCGGAATTCAATCCGACCGGACGTCAGGGTGTTTATGGCGGCTATCAGGGCTGGGTCGAGCGCGCCGGCCGCTTCCGTTCGCTCGGCGATGGCCAGGTCGATTTCGGCGCTGTTTTCTCGAAGATGACCGCCAACAATTTCGACGGCTGGGCCGTGGTCGAATGGGAATGCGCGCTGAAGCATCCCGAGGACGGCGCACGCGAAGGCGCCGAGTTCGTCAAGGCGCATATCATCCGGGTGACCGAGAAGGCCTTCGACGACTTCGCCGGCAGCGGCACGGATCAGGCAGCCAACCGGCGCATGTTGGGGCTCTAATCAAGCCCCTTCGCCCTGCAAAGCGGGGAGAAGGTGGACTCGAACGGTTGAGCGGGGCGAAGCCGAGAGAGGACGGATGAGGGGCCTTCTCGATATCCATCGCGACGGCAGATTTTGCCGGACCCGCGGTAGCCCCTCAGCCTAACCCTCTCCCCGCAGGCGGGGAGAGGGGACGATTGCGGCAAGCGATCGTGTTCAAACAATTCATTTCATTGAGGAGGAGCCTTATGGCAATCGAAGGATCATCGGAACAGACGCGGCAGCCGCGCATTCGGCTTGGCATGGTGGGCGGAGGGGCTGGCGCCTTCATCGGCGCGGTGCATCGCATCGCCGCACGCATTGACGATCAATTCGATCTCGTCGCCGGCGCGCTGTCGTCCTCGCCGGAAAAGGCCATTGCTTCCGGGCGCGATCTCGGGCTGGATCCGACCCGCACCTATTCCAGCTATCGTGACATGGCGATCCGCGAAGCCAAGCTGAAGAACGGCATCGAGGCTGTTTCGATCGTGACGCCGAACCATGTCCATTACGATGCCGCCAAGGAATTCCTGAGGCGCGGCATCCACGTCATCTGCGACAAGCCGCTGACATCCAATCTTGCCGATGCCAAGAAGCTGAAGAAGGTGGCCGACGAGAGCGGCGCGCTCTTCATCCTCACGCACAACTACACCGGCTATCCGATGATCCGGCAGGCGCGCGAGATGATCGCCAATGGCGAGCTCGGCGATATCCGCATCGTGCAGGCGGAATATCCGCAGGACTGGCTGACGGAGAATATCGAGCAGTCGGGCCAGAAGCAGGCGGCCTGGCGCACCGATCCCTCACAGTCCGGCGCTGGCGGTTCCACCGGCGATATCGGCACGCATGCCTATAATCTAGCCTCCTTCGTTACCGGCCTGGAACTCGACAGCCTTGCTGCCGATCTCGACAGCTTCGTCGAAGGCCGACGTCTAGATGATAATGCCCATCTGCTGCTGCGTTTTAAGGCCAAGGGTTCGGAAAAGCCGGCCAAGGGCATGCTCTGGTGCAGCCAGGTGGCGCCGGGTCATGAGAACGGCCTGAAGCTCCGCGTCTATGGCACCAAGGGCGGCCTCGAATGGACGCAGGCGGATCCGAACTATCTCTGGTACACGCCGTTCGGCGAGCAAAAGCGGCTGATTACCCGCAATGGCGCCGGCTCGGGAGCTGCTGCGGCCCGTGTTTCGCGTATCCCGTCCGGCCATCCGGAAGGCTATCTCGAAGCCTTCGCCACGATCTACACCGAGGCGGCGCGCGCCATCAACGCCCGCAAGAAGGGTGTGGCCGTCGATCCCGCCGTGATCTATCCGACCGTCGATGACGGCGTGAAGGGTGTTGCTTTCGTCGAGGCTTGCGTTGCCTCCTCGAAGCGCAATGGCGCCTGGATCAAGCTGTAGGGTTCGAGCTTCTTGTTCGAGGCGGCGTAGGCCGCCTCGAACTCATGGAGAAATCGCAGTTCAGGCGGCGAGTTCCTGCTTGCGCTTTGTCAGCGCGTCGACACTGAACGGACCGCTGCCGGCGCCGACGAGAAACAGGAAGATGAAGCAGAAGAGAATGGCGGAGACGCCGCCGTTTTGCGCGGGATAGAAGCTCTGCGGCGCATGGCGCAGGAAATAAGCGAAAGCCATCAGGCCTGACAGCACGAAGGAAGCGATCCGTGTCTGGAAGCCGATCAGAACGAGAAAGCCGAGGACAAGCTCGAGCAGACCGGCAATCCACGGCAAGGACCAGGCGGATGGCACGTTTTGAGCGGCGGGAAAATGCAGGATCTTCTGCGTTCCATAGCTGAACAGCACGAGCGACGAGACGATGCGCAGGAGGCTCAGCAGATAAGGGTGGAGAGAGTGGAGCACAGGGAGCATTTCGGTCCTTCCGTTTGGGAAATGACTGCTACCCTCAATTGATCCAGGGTGAAAACACAAGTCACGACTGTTGACATTGATGTTATCGGACCACCCGAAAGGCTCTGGCGCCAGTCGGAGCAATCTTCCGAAAAACCGGTAGCCGGCTCGCATTTTCAGAGACTGTAACGTTGCAGCTCTTTGATATCGGCACTGTACTTTGTCACGCGGCTTGGCTAAACCGCAGCCAACGAAGCCTATAACAGACGGGATTTTCATCATGATCGATCCGAAGCTTCTTGCCGATCGCTTCCCCGGCGATTTCACGTTCGGCGTCGCCACCGCCGCTTTCCAGATCGAAGGCGCCACCAAGGCGGATGGCCGCAAGCCCTCGATATGGGACGCCTTCGCCAACATGCCCGGCCGCGTCTTTCAGCGCCAGAATGGCGATGTCGCCTGCGATCACTATAACCGGCTGGAGGAGGATCTCGATCTGATCAAGGAGATGGGCGTCGAAGCCTATCGCTTCTCGATCGCCTGGCCGCGCATCATCCCCGACGGCACCGGCCCGGTGAACGAGGCAGGCCTCGATTTCTACGATCGTCTCGTCGACGGCTGCAAGGCCCGCGGTATCAAGACCTTCGCGACGCTCTATCATTGGGATCTGCCGCTGACGCTTGCCGGCGACGGCGGCTGGACGGCGCGGTCGACTGCGCATGCCTTCCAGCGCTACGCCAAGACCGTCATGGCACGCCTCGGCGACCGTCTGGATTCCGTCGCCACCTTCAATGAGCCGTGGTGCATCGTCTGGCTGAGCCACCTCTACGGCGTCCATGCGCCGGGCGAGCGCAACATGCAGGCGGCACTCTACGCCATGCACTATATGAACCTGGCCCACGGTCTCGGCGTCGAGGCGATCCGTTCCGTGGCGCCGAAGGTGCCTGTTGGTATCGTGCTCAACGCAGCCTCCATCCTGCCGGGTTCTGACCGTCCCGAAGATCTGGCTGCGGTCGAGCGCGCCCATCAGTTCCACAACGGCGCCTTCTTCGATCCGATCTTCAAGGGCGAGTATCCGAAGGATTTCGTCGGGGCGCTCGGCGACCGTATGCCTGTCATCGAGGATGGCGACCTCAAGACCATCAACCAGAAGCTCGATTGGTGGGGCCTGAACTACTACATGCCGATGCGCGTCTTCGACGACGCTTCCAAGAGCGGCGATTTCCCATGGACGAAGGAAGCGCCGCCGGTCAGCGACGTGAAGACCGATATCGGCTGGGAAATCTACGCGCCGGGCCTGAAGCACGTCGTCGAGGATCTCAACAAGCGCTACGAGCTGCCGGAGTGCTACATCACCGAGAACGGCGCCTGCTACAACATGGGGATCGTCAAAGGCGAGATCGATGATCAGCCGCGTCTCGATTACTACATCGAGCATCTCGGCATCGTCGCCGATCTCATCAAGGACGGCTATCCGATGCGCGGCTATTTCGCCTGGAGCCTGATGGACAATTTCGAATGGGCTGAGGGTTATCGCATGCGCTTCGGCCTCGTGCATGTCGATTACGAGACGCAAGTGCGCACGGTGAAGAAAAGCGGCAAATGGTACCGGGAGCTCGCCGCCCAATTCCCGAAGGGCAACCACAAGGCGGATTGATGCGGTTCTGCCTCCCCTTGGGGGGAGGTCGCACGGAACGCGCGGGTGGGGGTGACCTCCGGTGTCCGCAATGGTCGCCCCACCCCTGACCACTGGTCCGACCCTCCCCCTCAAAGAGAGGGTAGCTATCGTCCGAATCGGTGGAGCCTGTTAGGTCTAGCGCATGAGCTCGCGCCCGCTTTTCCTTTATGCACTCTGCGGCAGCCAGCGGCAGGCTTCGGCCAGCCGTCGGCTGCTGGAAGCCCTGCGGCTCGCATGCCCAGAGGGCATCACCATCGAAATCTGCGATCTGATCGCCGGCCTGCCGATCTTCAGTCCGGATGACGAGGGCGAGAGGACGCCGCCTGTCGTCGCAAAATTCGCCGGGAAGATCGGCGAAGCCGATGGCTTGATCGTCTCCAGCCCCGAATATGCCCATGGCATTCCCGGCGGATTCAAGAATGCGCTGGACTGGCTGGTGTCGCGCGACGAGGTGCCGTTCAAGCCGCTGATGTTCGCGCATGCCTCTCATCGCGGCGACCTTGTGCTGGAACAACTTGCCGACGTGCTGCAGACCATGTCGCTACGCATCGTGTCGGATGCCTTTTTGCGTTTACCGATCGCTGGCAAGGGCGATGAGGCGCAGGCGGCAATTCTGTCGCAGGCGCGCGAAAGCGGCCTGTTGCAGACCAGTCTCAGCCGGTTCGCGGAGGCGATTTGCACAGAGGCGTGAATTCTATCGCCAGCGACAGACATATAACTCCGTCCTGTAGGGATCTCGAACTCGCCTTAACCGTTTGTTGAAGACCTGACGGCAGACTTCCATGCCAAGGAGAAAAGGCGTTGGGCGCAATTTTACAGTCATTAAGGCGAGGTACGCACATCGGTCGTCATTCCATCGTGACGGCCGTTTTGATTTCTTTCGCAGTAGTCGTTGCCGTAGTGACCCTGATGGTGCTTACCGCGATCGGTCGCGTCGCCGATTACTCCAATAAGCTGGACGACGAACGCTCCTGGGAAACGACGGTCGGCGCGCTCAAGACCTTTCAAGGACAGCTCGAGGCGACGCTGCACGATCACTCCGCTCGCAATGATGCCGCGAGAAGTATCTACGGGAAGGACGAGCAAGGCTGGATCGCCGGCAATTACGGCGACATATCCTCCAATGGCGCCCTGTTCGATATCGCCGTCATCGTCGATGACAACAACAAGCCGATCGTCGCCTATCACGATGGGGAGTTGGTGACGGAGGGAATCGAGGGCATTCTCGGCACCGCCGTTTGGGCTCTGGTCGACCAGGCCCGGATGACGCGTGTGACCGGAGTGCCCGAAGCGGGCGGCTATATCATGACCAGCAACGGCATTGCCGCTGCCGCGGCCGCGACGATCCGGGAAAGATCCGGCCGTATTCCCGTGCCCGAAGGCCAGCGGCGCTACCTGATCCTCGTGCGTTATCTCGATGCCGCCAGGATCACGATGCTGTCCAATACCTATGTCATCAGCGGTCTCAAGCTGGTGCCGCCGGATACCGTCGTGCGCTATGCCGTTTCCATAGTCGATCCGCTCGGCATGTCGCTGGGACGGCTGATCTGGAATTCGCGCCAACCGGGTGACCTCAGTTATCAACAGGTCCGTCCGCTGGTGCTCGGCGCGCTCGGTCTGGTCGGGCTGTTCTTCGTCGTGCTGCTCATTCTGGGATCGCTGGCGGGGCGCCGGTTGCGCGCGGAGGAGGTCCAGGCGCGACAGGGCTCTCTTCGGGATCGCTTGAGCGGCCTTCTCAATCGCGAAGGGCTGCGCCTCGATGTGGACCGCCTGGTCGAGCAGGCGCGCGGCGACGGCGGCAATGTTCTGCTTCTCTATCTCGATCTCGACGGCTTCAAGGAAATCAACGATTCCTATGGGCATGGCACCGGCGATCAGCTCATTCGCGCTGTGGCTGCAGGCCTGGGCGTGCTCGTTCCGCCCCATGCGGCACTGGCGCGGCTCGGCGGCGATGAATTCGCCATTGCCTTTCCGACCCGGGAGCTCAACGATGCGCCGGCGCTGCGGCTGGCGGAACAGGTACTGGATTTTCTTTCGGAGCCTTTGGAAATCGGCCGGCGGGTGGTGGTGGTCGGTGCCAGCATCGGTATCGCCAGCTCACCGGAAGGTCGGATCGACCGCGAGGAGCTGGTGCGTCGCGCCGACCTTGCCATGTACAAGGCCAAGGAAGCCGGCCGCGCCCGCATGACCTGCTATGAGACGGCCATGGACGCCCATCGCGAGGAACGCAACGCCCTGGAGCTCGATCTGCGCCGCGCGATCGAAATGGAGGAGCTGACCGTCGCCTATCAGCCGCTGGTGGATGCGTCGAGCTGCGACATGATCGGTGTCGAGGCGCTCGTGCGATGGAACCGGCCCGGTCATGGGCCGGTTCCGCCCGATGACTTCGTTCCCGTTGCCGAAACCAGCGGCTTGATCGAGGCGCTGGGGCTGCTGGTCCTGCGCAAGGCTTGCGAGGCGGCACGGCGCTGGCCGGACCTGCGGATCGCCGTCAACGTCTCGCCGGGGCAATTCCGCAATCCCGCATTCGCCGACTATGTTCGCAACGTTCTGAACAGCGCGGCCATCGAAGCCGATCGCGTTACGCTGGAGATCACCGAGGGCTACATCATTCAAAATCCGGAGCGCACCCGCCGGTCGATCGAGCGGCTGAAGGCGCTTGGCGTCAAGGTGGCCCTCGACGACTTCGGATCTGGTTTTTCCTCCATCGGCTATCTGCGCCAATTCGGTTTCGATCGCATCAAGATCGATCGCTCGATGACGATGAATATACTGGAGGACAGCAGCGCCCGCGAGATGTTGCAGGCGACGGTGGCGCTGGCCCGCTCGCTCGACATTCCCGTCACCGCCGAAGGCATCGAGACGGAAGAGCAGGGATGGGCGCTGCAGGGCTTCGGCTGCGACGAGTTGCAGGGCTATTTCTACGGAAAGCCTATGCCGGAGGCCGAAATCAGCAAGCGCCTTGCCGCGCAGATGGCGACTGCCCTCGATGAAGAGTGTGTCGCCGCCGCCTGAGATCGTCAGCCGCCGATATGCTCCTGCCCGCGCTTGCGGGCGAGCGCGATCTGCCGCTGCCTTTCGCGATAGCGCTCGCGATCTTCCTCGCTACGCTGATGATAGCAATGGCTGCAGGAGACGCCCGCTTCGTAGAAGGGCGATGTCACTTCTTCCGCGGTGATCGGCTGGCGGCAGGCGTGACAGAGCTTGTGATTGCCCTCTTTCAGGCCATGCTCGACGGAGACGCGTTCGTCGAAGACGAAGCACGCGCCTTCCCACAGGCTCTCTTCCGGCGACACTTCCTCCAGATACTTCAGGATGCCGCCCTTGAGATGGAACACCTCGTCGAAGCCCTGCTGTTTCATGAAGGCGGTCGCCTTTTCGCAGCGGATGCCGCCGGTGCAGTACATGGCGATCTTCGGCTTGTTGTGCAGGCCGGTATTCTGGCGCACCCATTCGGGGAATTCGCGGAAGGTCTTCGTCTTCGGGTCGACCGCGCCCTTGAAGACGCCGATGGCCGTCTCGTAATCGTTGCGGGTATCGATGACGATGGTATCGGGATCGGAGATCAGCGCGTTCCAGTCCTTCGGCGCGATATAGGTGCCGACGACCCTGGTGGGGTCGATATCTTCGACGCCCATGGTGACGATCTCCTTCTTGAGCTTCACCTTCATGCGCACGAAAGGCATTTTCGACGCACGGCTTTCCTTGTGCTCCAGGCCGGAAAATTCCGGCTGCGCCCGCAGGAAGCCGAGCACGGTGCCAATGGCGGCATCCGTGCCGGCGATGGTGCCGTTGATCCCCTCGTGCGCGAGCAGCAGCGTGCCCTTGACGCGGTTTGCCTCGCAGAGCGCAAGCAGCGGCTCCTGCAGGCTTTCGAAGCGCGGAAAGGAAACGAAATGGTAGAGCGCCGCAACGAGGAATGCGCCGGTCGCCTCATGCCGTGGGCTGGAAAGGATGTCTGTCATGCGGGGGAAATACAATTTTGTGCGTCAGCAGGCAATCAGGATTTACACGGAAGCCCTGCGTGATCGGCATAATGTCGTAGCAAATGCTTCATTCCGCCATCTCTAGCCAAAGTCGCTTGATCGTTCGCGCCTCGCGCTCCGGCTTGTCGGCAAAGACCCAGCGGCCCCTGTTCAGCGCTTCCTCGCGAGCAGTCTGCTGACGGGAGATGATCGCTTCCAGCAAACGTGCGCGGTCGTCGCTTCCATTGAAAAGATGCGGCTCGCGGTCCGCGACGCCGGATAGTATCGACAGGTCGAGATAGCGGCCGAGTACGTCGACCAATGCCTTGGCCTCGAGTTGCTTGGCATGCATGGCCGCCGGCCAGACATCCCGCAGCAGCATATGGTGCATCCAGCAGTCCTGGCTGCGTTTGCGCAGGTCGTGAAAGCTCTCCGCATGGGCAGCTTCGCCCTGGCATTCGGAGAGTGCCTGCATGGCCTTGTCGCCGTTCCTGCGCCAGCTTTTCTGGAAAAGGCGGGCGGTGTCGCGCCGGCCGCTCTCGAAGGAGGCACCTTTCAGCGCCTGGATCGCTTCGCCACAGGTGGCGATTGCCGCCTGTGCCTTGTCCTCAAGGTCGGTCTCTGCCTCTGACAAGCGGTCACGCCGGGTTGTCAGGACCTCGGTGACGCGAGCGAGTGCGTGAAGCTCGTCCTCGGACGTCGCAGTCGCCTGCAGATAGTGGCTGACCTCGATCAGCGCCGTGGCGTCACGCACGCCTGAGAGCGTACGGGCCATGTCCCGAAGCCTGTCATTCTCCTGCTGCTGAAATTCGCGCGCGCGCGGGGCGATCAACCGATAAAGGCCGCGCACGCGCTTGATGTTCTTGCGGGCGGCATGCACTGCTTCGTGCAGGCCTTGCGGTCGGTCCGTCAGGACGGCCATCGCCTTGCCGAGTTGATGCGCGGCGACCCTTTGCACCTCGTCATCAAGGGGCCGGTCAGGCCGTATGCGATAGCTCATCGTATTCCTGTTCGAACTGCGTCGCGAGGGCCTGGTTGGAATAGCGGTATTCGCCGGTCACCTCGCGGCCGATCCAGTCCGGCAGTTCCGGAGCATCGCTTTCGTCCTCCATCTCGACCTCAGCGATCACAAGGCCGCGATGGGCGCCGCGGAAGACATCCACTTCCCAGACAAATCCCTTGAAAGGCACCTTGTGGCGGGTCTTCTCGATGACAAGGCCGATTGCCGTTCCCAGCAATTCCTCCGCGTCGGGGATAGGGATTTCATACTCGAATTCGTCACGCGTCAACGACCTGCCGATCTTGATCGTCAGGGTCGCCGTTTTGTCGTTCGTCAGCCTTATGCGCACTGAACGATCGTCCATGGAGGCGATATAGCCTTGTCTCAGGATAAGCTTCTCGGAGACGAAATCACGCCAGTGATCGCCGCGCACCAGAAACTTCCGCTCGATCTCTTTTGCCATGCGTTTGACATGCTCCACCGGCACAGATCAGAGTAGACTATAGCAAGTTCTGGCGATTTCCTACCCGTCGTATCTAACGCGAGCTTTTGTCTCGACAAGCACCTTCGGGAAGGCTATTCGAAGGCCGGATTTCAATCGTTTTAAGGGAGCGCACCGACCATGGGCGAGAAAACCAAGAAGCTTCTTTCCGTTCTGAAATTGCAGCCGGTCGTTCCCGTGCTGATCGTCGATGATGCGAAATCGGCCGTTCCGCTTGCCCGGGCGCTGGTTGCCGGCGGCCTGAAGGCAATCGAGATCACGCTGCGGACCGCCGGCGCGCTCGACGCCATCCGCGCCGTCGCCGAAGAGGTGGAGGGCGCCGAAGTCGGTGCCGGCACGATCCTGAACGTCGCCCAGTGGGACGCGGCCGTCGAAGCCGGTTCCAAGTTCATCGTCAGCCCCGGCACGACGCAGGAGCTTCTCGATGCCGCCCGCGCCTCGCATGTGCCGCTGCTGCCGGGCGCTGCCACGGCAAGCGAGGTCATGGCCCTGCGCGAGGAGGGCTACACAGTGCTGAAGTTCTTCCCGGCCGAACAGGCCGGCGGTGCCGCCTATCTCAAGGCTCTGTCCTCGCCGCTATCAGGCACGCTCTTCTGCCCGACCGGCGGCGTCTCGCTGAAGAACGCGCATGATTATCTGTCGCTGCCGAACGTCATCTGCGTCGGCGGCTCGTGGGTCGCGCCGAAAGAGCTGGTTATGGCCGGCGATTGGGCCGGGATCACCAAGCTCGCAGCCGAGGCCGCAGCCCTCAAGGGCTGAACGATTTCTCTCCCATCGATTTCAAAGGCGTGCATGGCTTCATGCGCGCCTTTTTCTTTGTCGCGGATTTGTATTTGCGGTTGCGCTTCCTATCTCCCTTTCACCATCAAAAGGACGGAGGACCATTCAGATGATCGACGCCCGCAAGCTTCTTGACCAATTCCTGGGGTCGCAGGTTCCAGGAATGCAAGGAAGCGTGAAAGACAAGGCAACCCAGGCAATCAATCTCGCCAGGGATAACCCGATGGCGACCAGCGCCATCGCAGGCGTGCTGCTCGGCACGAAAACCGGGCGCCAGGTCGCCGGCAATGCGCTGGCACTCGGCGGCCTCGCCGCTATCGCCGGGCTCGGCTATCAGGCCTACAAGAATTATAGGGACGGCAATCAGCCGCAGCCGGCGCCGCAATCGGTTCCGCAGGCCGAGCCGCAATTCCTGCCGCCGCCGTCGAACTCCGGCTTCAGCACTGCACCTGCAGTCGCGAGCAATGATTTTGCGCTCTCCCTGGTCCGGGCAATGATCGCAGCTGCCCGCGCTGATGGCCATATCGATGACGCGGAGCGTCAGCGCATTCTCGGCAAGGTGCAGGAGGCCGGCGTCGGCTCCGAGGCGGAAGCCTTCTTCCAGCGCGAGCTTGCCAACCCCGTCGATCTCGACGCCATCGTCGCCTCGGCGCAGACCGAGGAGCAGCGAGTGCAGGTCTACACGGCCTCGCGCCTCGCAATCGAGCCGGATTCCAGGGCCGAGCGCGGCTATCTCGATCTGCTTGCCGGGCGGCTCGGCCTGGCCGATGCGCTGGTCGATCATATCGAGGCGACGGTTGCGGGCGCCAAAGTGCAACTCTGACGGACAGCGCGGTAAAGCGTTTCATGGGATCGCTTTACCGCTCTATGCTATTGTTTTTACGCAATTTCGGACGGAAAGCCGCAGCGCACTTTTGCTGGAATTGCTCTGGGACCGTTGCCTTTCATCGGCGGCTGGCCTAAGCCTTCGCCGAAACATTTCACGGCGCGCTAGGGATCGGCGATTTGACGGACAGAAAAAGCGACACCCGTTCGGCGGCGATCGCCGCCGGTATTATTCTGCTGGTCGCAACAGCCGTGCTCTATCTCATGCCGAACGTCATCGTCTGGCTCGGAACGATTTCGCCATGGCTCGGCACCGGCTTCGGCGTATTGGTCATCCTGGCCTTCTTCTTCGTGTTCTGGCTCAGGGCTCGCTATCAAAGGCGCAAGGGCCTGTAGGTTCGGTTCCCGTCAGGTCTGCAACGAGGCGCCGAGGAGGATGACGCCGGTGCAGATGACCAGCAAGGCACCGAAAATTTCGATGCCATCGCCGACCCATGTCGAAAGCTTCGAACCGCGGCCGGCGAAACGCACGGCGGTACCCTTCGCGAAAACGGCGATGATGGCAAGCAGCGAGACGGTGAGCGCCGTGCCGATCGACATGGCGAGCACCGATAGCAGCCCGCCGAGATAGAGACCGTTCAGCATCGAAAAGGTCATGACCAGCAGCGCGCCGGAGCAAGGCCGCAAACCCACAGCGATGATCGCCGACACTGCTTCACGGGCGCTGAACTGCTCGTTCGACAGCATTTTCGGATCGGGAAGATGCGCATGGCCACAGGTCTCGCAGAAGGCGCCGTCGCCTGTCGCGTGAGCGGGGTCATAGCATTGATAGCCGTCGGCGGCAGGCATGGCAGCTGCGCGGCTGCGGGAAAGGCTTCTGGCGGGGCCCGTGCCGGTTGCGGCGTCTTCGAAAAGCGCCAGGCCGATCGGGCCCGCGGAGGTCGCCAGCTGGACCTTGCGGTACTGTGCCCTGTTGCGGATCATCGTGCGCAGCTTGCGAAACAGAAGCCAGCCGCCGAACAGGATGACCATGACGAAGCTCGCGATCTCCATGGCGTTGGTGGCCATCGTCATGGTGATGCCGGAGCCGCGCAGGACGAAATAAGCGGCTCCGACCACGAGGACTGCGACGACGCCCTGGATGAGCGCGGAGACGAACGAGATGGCGACGCCGCGCTTCAGCTCGATTTCATTGGCGACCATGTAGGAGGAGATGACCGCCTTGCCGTGGCCGGGGCCGGCCGCGTGGAAGATGCCATAGGCGAAGGAGAGACCGATCAGCGTCCAGAGTTGCCAGGGGTCCTGGCGCATCGCTTCGATCGATTTGGTGAGAGCCCGGTAGAAAGCCTGCTGCTCGTAATTCACATAAAGGAAGATGGGCGCCAGCGGGCCGCCCGTCGGCTGGAAGCTCGGTTCGGCCGTGCCGATGCCCAGCGGGGATCCCGTGGCATGCGCGAGCCCCGCTGCCGCGAGAAGGGCAAGCATTGCCACTGGAAGCAACCGCCATGGTTTCGAAATCAGCATTGGACGTCTATCCGCGTTGCGAAGAGCTTCGACATGGTCGTTCCCGTCGGATCGTTGAAGAAGGCATCCGTCAATGTCGTCTTGTTTTCGGCGATGACTTCGTCCGGATTGGGGCGGACGACCTGGTGCGTGCAGCTTTTGAAGGCGTCGCCCTCCGTCACCAGTTCCTTGTCGGTCGGGAAGTCGATCGATGTGTAGAGTGTCGGGTCGTAGATGCCGAAGCTGAGCTTATTGCCCTTCGTCAGCGGCATCGGCTCGGACGGCTTGACGGCGAAGAACATCAGAAGCTGACCATCGCGATAATCGACATTGATGACGTCAGGCTTGGCCACCTTGATCGTTTTGCCGTTGAGCGTCAGGTTCGTGTAATACTCGTACTCGGCGAGGGAATCGCGCACCGTCTTGCCGACTTCCTTCAGCTCGTCGGGATCGAGCTTCAGATTGGTGTTCTTGTCAAAGTCCATCAGCACGGAGGAGGAGAACACCTCATCGAAGCGCCAGACGTTGCGCAATTCCTGCACGTTGCCGTCCGGCCCGGCCAGAACCTCCAGGCGCGCTTCCACGAAAATATGCGGATGCGCCGACACCACGGCGGGCGCGAGCAGCAGACCCCCGGCGAGGGCGACAGTGTGGACAATCGTGGATTTTCTCATGCGTCCGATATGTTTCGCGAGCATTGATTCACTTCGACTTCTGGTCAGAAAATAAGACGGAATTGGGACCGGCCGGCCCGTCTGCGCCGCTCAGCCATTCTTGCGGAACCAGTTATGCAGGTAGTCCACAAACATACGCACCTTGGCCGGGAGATAGCGGCGATGCGGATAGACCGCATAGATGCCGCGATCGGTCGGAAGATAATCGTTGAACAGCGTCAACAATTGGCCGCTTTCGATCGCCTTGCGACCGATGAAATCCGGAACGACGGCAACGCCGAGACTGTTCAGGGCAGCTCGCAAAGTCGCATGCGGACTGTTGACCTCGAGCGTGCCGGTGATGGCGACGTTGAAGGTGGTACTGTCGGCATCGACGAAGCGAATATTGCCTTGCGAACGGTTGTTGCTGTCGATGATGAAAGGCACTCGTGCAAGATCGGTCGGGTGCTCCAAGGCCGGATAGCGATCGAGGAATTCCTGGGTTGCGCAGAGATGCACGCGGAAATCCGAAATCTTGCGGGCGATCATGCCGGAATCCTCGAGCTTTGTGATGCGGACGGCCACATCGAAGCCTTCCTCGATCAGATCCACGAAACGGTCGTCGGCGGCGATTTCCAGTGCGAGGTCGGGATTTTCCTTGGCGAAATCGATCAGTGATTGCCCGACCTCGGCATCGACGAAGGTGCGCGGCACCGAGACGCGCAGCCGTCCCTTGAGCTGCTGGTTGTTCTCGCGAACGAGGTCGGCGAGATTGTCGATCTCCTTCAGGATGTCGGAGGCGGTGCGATAATATGTGTGGCCGGCTTCGGTCATGGAGAATTGGCGGGTGGTGCGGTTGAGCAGCAGCGCCCCGAGCTCGTCTTCGAGCTCACGGACATATTTGGAGAGAAGCGCCTTGGAGCGGCCGGTCTTGCGCGCGGCCGCTGAAAATCCTTCGGCTTCGACCACGTCGATAAAGGCGCGAATCCGGGTCAACGTGTCCATGGTGAAGTCTCCCGTTAATTGTTGCCGGATGTTGAACAAAACCCGCCGGTTTGTTCAATTATTTTTTTAGGACGCGGGTGAAAAATTTTCTTGATTATGACGGCGAATATACCTATTTCCCGATCAGCCCAAAGTCGCACGTGCCCGTGGGTGTCCGCCGATCCTCGATGTGGTGAGAAAATCGGTAAGGTACCTGGAACTAACCCCTCCAGTCGCTATTTCGGCCAACCGAAAAATGCGAGGACATCTAAAGCAACGACGGTGCGGGCCTTTTTGTTCTCTCCCGGCTTTCCATCAGCCGGGGTTACTGAAGAGGCACACCTTCATTGCCGGAAGTGCGGTTGGGATAATCCCTCCAATCCATGGCAGACAAAGCGAATTAGCGCCGCTTGCGGCACTCGTTCATCATTCGCGCTTCGCGCATTTGCACGGTACCGGGGTCTCCACCGGCTGGTTCCTGAGCGAATGAGCGTCGCCCTTTGTCCTCTGGGTTTTCCCCGGAGCTATTGGAATTGAAAGGGAATTGACATGACCACGCAACGTATTCGCGACTTTCTCGCTACCCGACGTCCGGACGGTCCCTGCCTGGTGGTTGATCTCGATGTCGTCCGCGACAATTTTCGTGCCTTTCGTCATGCCATGCCGGACAGCGCCATCTACTATGCCGTCAAGGCCAACCCGGCTCCGGAAGTGCTGCGCCTGCTCGCAAGCCTCGGCTCCAACTTCGATTGCGCGTCCGTCGCCGAAATCGAAATGGCGCTCGACGCCGGTGCGACGGCTGCTCGCATCTCCTTTGGCAACACGATCAAGAAGGAGCGCGATATCGCCCGTGCGCATGCGCTCGGCATCAGCCTCTTCGCCGTCGACAGCCACGAGGAAGTCGAGAAGATTTCGCGTGCCGCTCCCGGCGCCCGTGTGTTCTGCCGCGTCCTGACGGATGGCGAAGGCGCCGAATGGCCGCTGTCGCGCAAGTTCGGCTGCGTCCCGCAGATGGCTGTCGACGTGCTCGTCTATGCCCATCAGCTGGGTCTGGAATCCTACGGCGTGTCTTTCCACGTCGGCTCGCAGATGACCAAGGTCGATGCCTGGGATGCGGCTCTTGCCGATGCCAAGCGCGTCTTCGTCTCGCTGGCCAAGCAGGGCATCCACCTGCAGATGGTCAACATGGGCGGCGGTTTCCCGACCAAGTATTTGCGCGACGTTCCGTCTGCCGAAGCCTATGGCAAGGCGATCTTTGCGTCTCTGCGCGCCCATTTTGGCAACCAGATCCCGCACACGATCATCGAGCCGGGCCGCGGCATGGTCGGCAATGCCGGCGTGATCAAGGCTGAAGTCGTCCTGATTTCGAAGAAGTCGGACAATGATGCCGCTCGCTGGGTCTTCCTCGACATCGGCAAGTTCGGCGGTCTCGCCGAAACCATGGACGAGGCGATCCGCTACCCGATCCGCACCGAGCGCGACGGCGACGAGATGGAAGCCTGCGTCATCGCCGGCCCGACCTGCGATTCCGCTGACGTGCTCTACGAGAAGAACCTCTATCCGCTGCCGGTGACGCTCACCATCGGCGACGAGGTCCTGATCGAAGGCACCGGCGCCTACACCACGACCTATTCGGCTGTGGCGTTCAACGGTTTCGATCCGCTGAAGGCCTACATCATCTAAGGTCTGACTTTGCCGACCCCGTAATCAGCCGGGGCGGCACCCTCACAATTATTTGTCACCACCGCTGATAACGGTATTGGGCAACGGGAGGCCGAGATGGCCGCTGTTCTTGATTCTGTCCGCGCATTCTTTGCGCCCACTACTTTCACACTCGACCTGGAAAACGCAGGCGACGTCGTTGCTCGCGAAAATCTGCTCGATCGCGCCATGGGCGCCGACCGCCGCAAGAAGTCGTCGGAAAAGCTGCGCCGGGGCCGCGTTCCGGCCGAAGGTCTGGCACTGGTCGCGCGCGATCGCACCGGCCACATCATCGGCACGGTTCGCCTATGGAACGTCGAAGCTGGCGTCGATCGCGAGACCCGTCCGGTCGATGCGCTGCTGCTCGGTCCGCTGGCCGTCGATCCTGCGTATGAAGGCAAGGGTATGGGCTCGGCGCTGATGCGCGCCGCCATCCTGGAAGCCAAGAAGCGCGGCCATGGCGCCATCCTGCTCGTCGGCGATGCACCCTATTACGAGCGTTTCGGCTTCTTTGCCGAAAAGACCCGCCATCTGGTGATGCCAGGCCCGTTCCAGCGCGAGCGCTTCCTCGCCCTCGAACTGAAGGACGGCTGGCTCAACGGCGCTGCCGGCATGATCGTCGCCAGTGGTCGCAAGCTGGCCCAGCCGCCTGTCGCAAGAGCCGCCTGAGATGCGAGGCTGCCTCGCAAACCGCAGCGAGACAGCCTCAATTTGCTATGTTGAATTAAGAGAACCGCAAGCGGCCTGTCGTATCCTCGAACTCTCAGAGGGTCGACAAGGGACGACGTCATCATGGTGCTGGATCTGCGGACGATCTATGTTGTCTGTGGTTTCGCTTGTCTTGTGCTGGGCTGCGTGCAGCTTCTCGCGTTTGCGACGGGACGGTTCGAACGCTGGCCTCTGTGGTGGGGCGGAAGCAATGTGCTGTTGGGCCTTGGCTCTCTCGGCGTTGCCTTGCGCGATATCGCTCCGGATTTCATAACGGTCGGCGTGGCGAACAGCCTGACGCTGGCGGGTTACATAGCCTTGCTCGCGGCTATCAAGATCTTTGCCGGAAAACACATCAATTTACGGGGCTATGCTGCCGTCATCGCCATCGGCTCATTGCCCTTGTTTCTCGTTTTCGATGACGGCGCCAGCTATTTGCCGCGCATCGCCTATCTCTCCTTCGTCTTCAGTTTCTGTGATCTCGCGATCATGCGCGAGGGATACAGGCTTGTCCGGCGCGAGACTTTGGTTTCCGGCTGGATCCTCGTTGGCCTTTTTGCCCCGACATCGTTGATCTTTGCGGGACGGGCAACGCTTGCCCTCCTGGGCCGGCTGGATGGCGACGGCCTGTTCGACAAACCCAGCGGCGATCAATGGCTGGCGCTGACGGCCGCGGTTTTCATCTGCCTGCGCGGCATTACCATTGTTCTGATGGCTTCCGAACGCAACCGCAACAAGCTGATCGAGCTTGCCCATCACGATCCTCTGACCGGCGCGATGAACCGCAGCGGTCTTGCCAGCGCCTATACGCGGCTGGCCGGAAGGCTGCCCGTTGCCGTGTTCCTGATCGACATCGATCATTTCAAAACGCTCAACGACAGCCATGGCCATGCGGTGGGGGATCGCATCCTCAGTCTCTTCGTGCAGGTGGCGAAATCGCAGCTTGGCGTCCGAGGGATCGTGGCACGTCAGGGCGGGGATGAATTCGTGCTCGTCGTCGAATACACCACGGCGGACGAGGCGGTGCGACTGGCGCAACGCATTCGTGCAGCCTTCGCCGATGCCATGTCGCGGGAAAGCGACCTACAGGTCTCGCCGACTTTGTCGATCGGTATTGCCGAGGGCCGCAACAGCCTCGAACGGCTCCTGGAAAGAGCCGACGAAGCCGTTTATCGCGCCAAGCGCAACGGGCGGGATCGCGTCGAGTTTCAGACCCAGCCCGGAGAAGCCGTTGAAAAAGCGGCTTAATTCGCCGCCTTCACACTTTCCTTCGCAGGGTCGTAACCGTCCGTCAGCGTCTTCAGGAATGCGATGACATCGGCGATCTCGACGTCGTTGAGCGCCGGTGCGTCGCCGAGCTTGCGGTTCATCGGCGCGTCGATGACGTCGATATTGGCCCGGTACTGCTCAGGCAGATCGTTGTATTTCATCACCTTGCCACCGGCATCCTTCGGATAGATCTCCTCAGGATTGGTGTCGCGCTTGACGTAGAAGCGCGTCACGTCCTCGAGCGTGCGATAGACGCCATTGTGGAAGAAGACGTGGCGAGCGGCGACGTTGCGCAATGTCGGCGTCTTGAACAGCCCGCAATTCTGCGGCTGGGCGGAATAGGTGTCATTGCGCAGCGGGCCACAAATGCCGGTATCGTCGTAGTTCGGATCGGCATTGGCCGGAATGGCCGGATTGCGCGGCGCTCCCAGGGCTTCGAATTCGAAATCCGTGAAGTTCGGCATCTGTCCGTCGCCGGTCATCTTGTCGAGGTGACACGAGGCGCAATTGCCCTTGTTCGGATCATCGAACAGCTTCAATCCCCGTGCTTCCGCATCCGTGAGCACGGCCTTGCCGCGAAGGTAATAATCATATTTGCTCGTATAGGGATGGAAGGACGGCTCCTCGATCTGGTAGCGGGCAAGGGCGAAGCCGATTTCGGCGATTGTCATGTCCTGATCGTCGAGGATATTCTTGCCGAAGAGTGCGGAGATGTCCTTGCCGTAGCCTTTCTTCAGCTTCGCATAGACGGTGGCCGCATCCACATTCGCCATTTCGAACGGTGAGATCATCGGTTGCAAAGCCTGCTCTTCCAGCGAATCCACGCGTCCATCCCAGAACATTCCGCCTTGCGGCACTAGATCCGGAGCGGTCGAATCGGCCTTGACGACGGCTTGCGCCGTCAGCGGCCCGGCTATGGCCGCCGGCGCGTTGGCGAGTGCTACGCCTGAAGCTTCGGTCATCGGCGCGGCTTCGGCAGCCTCGTCGGCAGCGCTTTCAGCCCCGACCGAGAAGGAAGGCGTCGACATCTTGTAAGCGAGGCTCGGCACGGTGCGGATGCCCGGCTGGTCGAGATGCGGGCCGCCGAGCTGCACGGCGCGATCGTTGGCGGGCGCATAATGATTGCCGGGATCGTGGCAGGTGGAGCAGGACATCTGGCCGCCGCCCGATAGCGTCGGATCGAAAAAGAGCTGCTTGCCGAGCTGGGCGACGGCACTCAGCGGCGCCGGGCTGTCATAGCCGTCCGTGGCGGCAGCATTGGCGACCGGCTTGCTTGCCGCGCCAATGGCCGCACTCGCGAGCGATAGGCCCGCGAGTGCGATGAAGGGCAGGAGACGGCGGTCGATCTGCAAGGGCATTTCCGTCCCCCCCTTTGTGCATCAAGAGGCCTGGTTGCCGGTCTTCGGATCGAGGATCAGCTTCGGCGTATCGCCCTTGGACCAGTCGAACATGGCCTTCAGCGAGCCGGAGATGGCATCGAATGAGCCGCCGCCAAGGCGGGCGCCGCCCATCCAGTTATCCTCGATGAAACGCATGACCGAGGTCTGGTCGGTCAGCGTGTGATCGACGAAGTTGACCTTGGAGTAGGGCGAGATGACCAGCAGCGGCTGACGCGTGCCGTAGCCGCAACGGCCCTGGGCCGGCTGACCGTTGACACCGGGCAGCGGCGTGCCGGTCGAACAGCTGTCGCCACCGGTCAGCACGTCATAGCCCTTGACGCCGAGTTTGGACGGATTGACGACTGCATGGGCGTGATCATACCAGCCATCGGAGTCGTCGTAGAGGATGATGATGGCGGTGTCCTTCCAGTCCGGCGAGTCCTGGACGGTGTTGACCACCTGGGTCACGAATTCCTGCTCGTCGAGCGGGTCGGAATAGCCGGCATGGCCGTCCTGATAGGCAGGCGCCTTCAGGAAGCTGACGGCCGGCATGTTGCCGTTCTTCAGCGCCGCATAGAAGTCGGTTGTGTCGTACTGATGGTTGGCGGCGTCCGTGGTGCCGATCGCGGCCACGGAGGACGGGCGCGCATGCGTCGGATTGGCGGTCGAGGCGTAGTACTGGAACGGCTGGTGATGCGGGATGTAGTCCGTGTAGTTGACCTTGGTGACGGTCGAGGTGGTCGCACGCTTGCAGCCGGTCGTGCCGTCGGGGTTGGTCAACGTCAGGTCGAAGCCGCCTTCGAAGAAGCCCCAGGTGATCTTGTGCTCGTTCAGCATGTCGCCGATGTTCTTGCCATACATCAGGGCCGTCTGGCCGGTCGAGCAGACGTCGCCTGTCGGGTCGAAATCGCTGATCGCGGTCCAGCCGCCGCTGCCATCGGGCACGATGCGCCCCTTCGAATAGGTGCCGTCGCTTTCCAGCGCGTAGCCGGGCGGCAGGATGGCACCGTTGGTCTGGCCGGAGATGAGGTTCAGGGCGCCGGGGGTCGAGGGGCCAAAGTTGGTAGAGAAGGAATTGTCGTTCAGTGCGTAATGCTGAGCGTAATTCCAGAGGGCGGTGACGGTGTTGCCGTCATAATAGCCCATGACCTGGCCCTTCGTGCCGAAGGCGCCGGCCGCACCCTTGGTGCCCCTGCCGGTATTGGCCGGAAAGAGGTCCATGGCGAAATTGTTATAGGCGGCCTGCTCGGCAGTATAGCCGTGGTTCTGGGACTGGGTGGCCGCCTGCGTGCGATCGAGGCGGAAGGGGGCTGCGGCGTCGGCGCCGTTCGCCGTGTTGGTCTTGTTCGGATTGTTGTCCAGCAGGCCCGCATTTGCCAGCGTGTTGATGTCGGTCGGCGTGTTGTCGGCGGCCTTGAATTCCGGCTCGCCGGCGATGTTGGCGGCCTTGGGGTAGGTCGCGAAGTAATGGTCGAAAGAGACGTTTTCCTGGAAAATAACCACCAGGTGCTTGATCGGCGTTGCGGTATTCGGCGCGGGCGCCATATCGGCGGCGCCGGCGGTGGAACAGAGCGAAATAAGGGTAAGCGCGCTGCCGGCTGCAAGGGCGGCGCGACGCGAAAGACTGGTCATCGTCATATCCTCTTCGAGTGGGGGCATTGCTCCGGCGCTTGTTGCGCCGCGCCGGGCATAGAGAACTCTTTCGAGCTATCAACGGAGTATGACAGTTCCATGAAGGGGAGGAGGATTGCACCGCGTAAGGGGTGCGGCTGGGCAGCTGATTTTGCTGAGATGACCGAGAGGTTTGTATGCTGGCGAGACATAACGGCGCTGGCGATGCTACCTTATGTCACGGGCGGGGGAGGCAGCTGATCACCCGCCCTCGGGGTTCGAGACGGCCCTTTGGGCCCCCTCACCATGAGGGCTAGTTCTTCCCCACTTGGAGGCAAAGAAGGCTCAATCGTTTGTCGTGGCTCCGAACTCACCCCGCCTTATCCCGATGTGCGCAGCCCCCTGAGCCTGTCGAAGAGGGGGCGGAGCCTCGAAGGACGGGTGGCCACGATGGCTCGGAAACTAGAATTAGATATTCTGATCCATCGTTTCCGCCGGGATCTCGTCGGCTGGGTGGATGCGCACCACCGTGGCCGGGACGCCGGCAACGGTGCAGTGGGGTGGGACGGGCTTCACCACGACGCTGCCCGCCGCCACCTTGCTGAAGGCGCCGACTTCGATGTTGCCGAGGATCTTGGCGCCGGCGCCGATCATCACGCCGTGGCGTATCTTCGGATGCCGGTCTCCGCTTTCCTTGCCGGTGCCGCCAAGCGTGACGTTCTGCAGGATGGAAACCTCATCCTCGATCACGGCTGTCTCGCCGATGACGATGCCGGAGCCATGATCGAGCATGATGGAAGAACCGATCCTGGCCGCCGGATGAATATCCGGGCCGAAGACGAGCGAGACGAGGTTGGAAAGCCAGCTGGCGATTTCGGTGCGGCCTTCGGTCCAGAGCGCATGGGCGATGCGGTGGGTCTGCAGGGCGTGAAAGCCCTTCAAATTCAAAAGCGCATGCAGATAGGTCGTGCAGGCGGGATCGCGGGTGCGCACGGCGACGAGATCGGCCTCCGTCGCTTGCAGAATTGCGACATGCCGCGCCAGCACGCCGGACAGCAGCGAAAGCAGATCGTCGTGCTCGATCCGGACGACGCAAAGCCGTGCGGCGAGCACATTGGCAAGGCTGTCTGCATCCGAGCGGCTGGCCAGGATCTGCGCTCGCAGCAGCGGGGCGAGCGTCGGCTCGCGCTCAGCGAGTTCGGCGGCCTCGCGGCGGATCACATCCCAGACGTTTTCGGCTGGGGCAGGGGTATTTCCGGCAATTGCCGTTCCCGACTGAGGCATGATCCTGTCTTTCTGTTCAACCGGAAACGTCTACGACGCCGCAATCGCCGGCCTCGGAGGCAAAGGCGAGCAGCTTGCCGGATTTGCTCCAGCTCATCGATGTGATCGCACCCTTGCCCGGCCGGCGCAAGAGCGCTTCCTTGGCGTCGCCAAGACGGACCGCCAGGATCATGCCGTCGATGAAGCCGATGGCGAGAATATCCTCGGCGGCGTGGAACTTCACCGAGGTCGCCATGATGTTGGCGCGGGTGCCGAGCTCGAGCGGCGCCTTGCCCATCGGTCCGTCCTTGCCCTGGAAAGGCCAGACGATCGCCGCCGGCGCGCCGGAAGAGGCGAGCCATTTGCCCTTGTTGGACCAGGACAGGGATTTCACCTTGGCGGGATAGCCCGTCATGCGCATGTGCCTGGCTTCGGCGCCTGGCTTGGCATCCAGCTTCCAGCCATGCAGGGCGTTTTCCTGCATGGTTGTCACGATGAACTGGCCGTCCGGCGAGAAGGTGACGCCGGTATGGGCGCCCTTCCATTCCAGATTGACCGGCTGCGCGCTCATGCCGACCCAGTGAAGCGACACGCCGTTGTAGCGGGCGACGGCGATGCGCAAGCCCTTGGGAGCGAAGGCGATGCCCTCGACCGTGCGTTCTTCCGGAAACTCCTTCGTCGTGCCGTCGGACAGCCGCACGAAGGTGCTCTTTCCATAGGAGTAGGCCACCGCACCCTGCGGACCGGCGGCAATCTGCCCGATCCATTTGCGCGGGACCTCGGCCAGAACCGTCACACTGCCATCGGCCGCAATCCGCAGGACTTTACCGTCCTCGCCACCGGAAATCAGGCTGTCGCTATGGGGATCGCGAATGCAGGTCAGCATGCCCCGATGGGCCTCGGTGACCTTGTCTCCACCCTCCAGGCGATGAACTGCGCCGGCGGCGCTGGCGAAGAAGGGGGTGTCCCCTAAAAATTCGACGGCCAGAACGTGGCCGTCGATATCAAGCGGAGCGACAGTCGGCATCAGGCAGACGCCTCGCAAGCCTTGAAGCTTGCTTCCAGCTTTTCGCGGTCGAGTTCGCGGCCGATGAAGACCAGGCGGCTCTCATGCTTTTCGCCATCCTTCCAGGCACGCTGATGGTCGCCCTCGATGATCATGTGCACGCCTTGGACGACATAGCGCTCCGGATCGTTCTTGAAGGCGATGATGCCTTTGAGGCGCAGGATGTTCGGCCCCTGAGTCTGCGTGATCTTCTGGATCCAGGGGAAGAAGCGCTCCGCATTCATCTCGCCGCCGCGCAGCGACACCGATTGCACGGTCACGTCGTGGATGGGCGAAGGGGCGTGGCTATGGTGGTCATGATCATGGTGGTGATGGTCGTGGCCATGATGGTGGTGATCATGGTCGTGATGGTCATGATTGCAATCCGGGCCGCAGACATGGTCGTCATGGCCGTGCTCGAGGAAATGCGGGTCGTTTTCGAGAGCCCGTTCCAGATTGAAGGCGCCCTGGTTCAGCACGCGGGCGAGGTCGACGCCGGAGCGGGTCGTCTTGTAGACGCGGGCGGCCGGGTTGATCGCGCGGACGATGTCCTCGATCTGGGCCAGCTCGGCCGGCGATACGAGATCGGACTTGTTGATGACGACAACGTCGGCAAAAGCGATCTGGTCTTCGGCCTCGCGGCTGTCCTTCAGGCGCAGCGGAAGGTGCTTGGCGTCGACAAGCGCAACGACGGCGTCGAGTTCGGTCTTGGCGCGGACGTCGTCGTCCATGAAAAAGGTCTGGGCGACGGGAACCGGATCGGCAAGGCCCGTCGTTTCGACGATAATGCCGTCAAAGCGGCCAGGGCGGCGCATCAGGCCCTCGACGACGCGGATGAGGTCGCCGCGCACCGTGCAGCAGACGCAGCCATTGTTCATCTCGTAGATTTCTTCATCCGACTCGACGATGAGGTCGTTGTCGATGCCGATCTCGCCGAACTCGTTGACGATGACGGCGTATTTCTTGCCGTGGTTTTCGGAGAGGATGCGATTGAGCAGCGTCGTCTTGCCGGCGCCGAGATAGCCGGTGAGAACGGTAACGGGAATGGGCTTTTGCGTGGCTGTTTCGGTCATGGGAGCCTCGAAATATGGAAGGTTGCCCCGGGGAGCGGACATTGATCGGGTTCCATATAAGGAGTTGGCAGCGTCAGTTCAAAGGCTTTTGTATGTTATAAGATCACATTAGGTTTGGGATCAGGAGATTGGGTCGCCTGGTCAAGTCAGCGTCGTCACATCGAAGCTGTCGACATCCTCAAGCAGTTCGACAAGCCCTTGCACCGCATGCGCAATCAGCCTTTCGCCTTTTTCCGCTGTGGCGGCGCCAGCATTGCCGGTGACACCCTGAGTGCTCAGATCGGACATCTTCCAGCCGAATGCATGCGGCCCATAGGCTCGCAAGTGCTTGAAGCGCTCCATATAGTCGGACTGCAGGGATGGGAAATCCGCAGCCTTCGACATATCGACTTTTTCAGGATGCAGGGCAAGCATGACAGAAGTCTCGATATCGCCGCCGTGAATGTCGATGGCCTTGTCATCAGGCGCGATCAGTCCGTCCGGAATGCCGAAGCGGGTCCAGCTGGTTGCCACCGCCAGCATGGCGAAGCGCATGCGCGCTTCCGTCGCGACGATGGTCATGAGCGGTGAGTTTCCGCCGTGGGCATTGAGCATGACGAGTTTGCGGATGCCGAGCCCGCTCATCCGCTCGGCGATGCCGAGCCAGCGGCTGATGGCTTCGTCGAAGGCCAGGGTCTTCGAACCGGCGACGTCCATATGCTCGACGGAGTAGCCGACAGGCTCGACGGCCAGGAAGGTGACGGGTAAGTTGGCGGGCAGGGCAACCTTCAGACGCGAGACGATGCCTTCGGCGATCAGCGTGTCGGTCTCGAAGGGCAGATGCGGGCCGTGTTGCTCATAGGCGCCAAGCGGCAGCACGGCGATCCAGTTTGCCCGTTCCCGCGGCGTCAATGTCCCATCATTGTCGTCGAAACATGGCAAAGGATGCGCCATCTGAGGGTGTGCCTCTTGTTTATGTCAATAACCTGCGCAATGTCATAGCGTGATGGCGCATCGGCGAAAAGGTCAACGGAATCACGATGGGTAAGAAGAACAAGGTCGGGAAGAAAAGTAAGTCAGGTAAAAAGAAGGATCACCGCGACTACACGCTTGCCGATCTGTCGCCAGCATTGACGCAGGCGGCGCGGTCGATGCGTACGGTGATAACGCGGAGCCTTACGGCGAGCGGTCTTTATGCCGGGCAGGATGGCGTCATTCTCGCGCTCGCGGCAAGCGACGGCTTACCCGCCGGATCGCTGGCGCAGAAGCTCGGCGTCAAGGCGCCGACGATGACACGTACGATCGGCCGCATGGAGGCGCAGGGCTTCGTCGAGCGGCGGCCGGATGCCGAGGATGCCCGACTGACCAAGGTCTATCTTACCGAAACGGGGCGCAACAGCGTCAGCGAGATCGAAAGCTCGGCGGCCAGTTGTGACGAACTCGCTACACGCGGCTTCTCCGAGAAGGACATCCGCTCGCTCGTGCGCCTGCTCAAGGCGATCGAAAGCAATCTCCAGGCCGGCGATGACGACGAGGACGAAGACGAATTTTGAGAATCCCCGAGAATTCAAGTTGCACGACGTGATTAAACCTTTTAATTAAATATTTTAAATTCCGGAATCGTTAAACGACGGAATGTGAATATGGCTGCGTTTCACGGGGAGGGTGCGCGTGGCGCAAAAGATAAAGCTTTCGACGATTGCGGAAACGCTTGGCATTTCAACAGCAACGGTATCCTTAGCCTTACGCGACAGTCCGCTGGTCGCGACCAACACGCGCGAAAAGATCAAGGATCAGGCTCGCGCGCTGGGTTATATCTACAACCGTCGCGCGGCCAGTCTCAGGACATCGCGGTCCGGGATCATCGGCGTCGTCGTTCACGACATCATGAACCCCTTTTACGGGGAAATCCTCAAGGCGATCGAAAGCGAGCTCGACCGCAGCCGCCACACCTTCATCCTTTCCAACCATTATGATTCGGTCGAGAAGCAGCGGACCTTCATCGAGACGCTGCTGCAGCTCGGCGGCGACGGTGTCATCATGTCGCCGGCGATTGGAACGCCGCCTGAAGATTTCGAGCTGGCGGAAGAAAACGGCATGCCGGCCATTCTTGTGGCGCGCCAGATCGAGGCGCTGGATCTGCCGACCTTTCGCGGCGACGACAGCTACGGAATTTCGCTTGCGACCAATCACCTGATCAGCCTCGGTCATCGCACCATCGCCATGATCGGCGGCACGGACCAGACCTCGACCGGGCGCGACCGTTATCAGGGCTATGTCAATGCGCTGCGCAAGGCGGGCATCGAAGTCGATCCCGATCTGCGCATTCCCGGCGCGCGCTCCAAGCAGGGCGGTTTCGAGGCAGCCGTGCATTTCCTGTCGCTGCCGCAGAAGCCGACCGCGGCGGTCTGCTGGAACGATCTGGTCGCCATCGGCCTCATGAACGGCATTTCCCGCGCGGGTCTCGTGCCGGGACGGGACATCTCGGTCACCGGCTATGACGACCTGGAGGAGGCGGCGATCGCAACGCCTGCGCTGACCACTGTGTGGAACGGCCAGGCCGAGGTCGGAAGGCTTGCAGCGCGAGCACTTTTGGATAGGTTAGCGGGAAGCCATGAGCCGGATGGTATTCATCTCATCAAGCCGGAAATGCGCATCCGCCAGTCGACGACGCCCTACAAAGCTCGCCAGTAGCGCCGAACCGTTTCTCAAGAGGAAGATCCATGTCCGATAATCGCACTACCGTCCTCGTTCCGGGGAAGATACACCCGCGTGTTCTTGAAAGGCTTGGGAAGCAATTCGAGGTCGTCTCCGTCGATCGCACCGATGGGCCTCAGGTCGATGCGGACGTCGCGGCGCGTGTGCGCGGCATTGCGGTCGCCGGTGGCGTGAATGCCGCCTGGATCGATGCCTTTCCGCATCTCGAAGTCATCGCCAATTTCGGCGTCGGTTATGACGGCATCGACGTCAAGCATGCCGCCTCGAAGGGGATCGTCGTCACCAACACGCCCGATGTCCTGAACGATGAAGTTGCCGACACGGCGATCGCTCTTCTGCTGAACACGCTGCGGCAATTTCCGAAAGCGGAAAGCTGGCTGCGCGATGGGCGCTGGGTGAAGGATGGTGCCTTTCCGCTCTCGCCCTTCTCGATGAAGGGACGCCGAGTCGGCATTTACGGTCTCGGCCGCATCGGCCTGGAGATCGCGAGAAGGCTTGAGCCGTTCAAGGTGAAGATCGGCTATCACACGCGCTCGCCGCGCGACTCGTTGCCCTACGACTACTATCCGACCCTGAAGGAGATGGCTCAATCGGTGGATACGCTGATCTCCATCGTGCCTAAGACGCCGGAAACGCATAAGGTGATCAATGCCGAGATCCTTTCGGCGCTTGGACCGCGAGGCGTGTTCATCAATGTCGGTCGCGGTTGGTCCGTCGACGACGACGCCCTGATCGCGGCACTCGGCAACGGAACGCTCGGCGCCGCGGGCCTCGACGTGTTTTACGACGAGCCTAATGTTCCGGCCGGCTATCTCACGCTGCCGAACGTTTCGTTATTGCCGCATGTGGCTTCCGCCTCTGTGCCAACACGCGACGCTATGGCCGATCTCGTCGCCGACAACATCATCGAGTGGTTCGAAAAGGGCAAGCCGCTGACGCCGGTGCCGGAAACTCCGGTCAAGCCGCGCGGCTGATCAAACGGCTTTTTGCTGATGAGAAGCGGCGACGAGCCGCTCCTTGCTCGCAGCATAGTCGCGCACGGCGTCGCCGAATGCCACAAAGAGCTTGCGTGACGGCGAGTCCGTTTCCGCCCAATATTCCGGATGCCATTGCACGCCGACGGCAAAGGCCTTCGCGCCGATGACGGAGACGGCTTCGATCGTGCCGTCTTCGGCCAGAGCCTCTACCTGCAGTCTCGGGGCCGTATCGGCAATCGCCTGACGATGCAGCGAGTTGACCCGCACTTCGCCCGGGCCGATGACGCGGGCGATGCAGGAGCCGTCCTTGACGAAAACGCTCTGGCGGATGGAATACATCGTATCGCGATCGACATCCTGCGGCTTGCGATGGTCCCAGATGCCCGGCTGTTCGTGGATCTCGCTTGCAAGCGTGCCGCCGAGGGCGACGTTCAGTTCCTGAATGCCGCGGCAGATGGCAAGCATGGGAATGGCGCGATCGATGGCCCGGCGGATGAGCGGCAAAGATGTCGCATCGCGTGCCGGATCGAAAGGACCGTCGCTTTCAAGAGCCTCTTTGCCATAGAGCGATGGATTAACGTTGCTGGCAGAGCCGGAGACGAGCAGTCCGTCGACGCGGTCCAGAATGGCGTCCGCATCATTCTCTTCTTCCAGCGCCGGGACGATCAGCGCCATCAGTCCCGCAGCCTTGACGGTGGCCTGGACGTATTGTTGCTGCACCGCATGCCAGGTCGCGCCGTCGAACTCGCGGATATCTGCGGGAATGGCGATGATCGGTCTGGACATTCAAGGCTCCGGAAGATGCGAAACGATTATTCGTTGAGACCCCTGAATGATCATGATGTCAATCCGAGGGCGGATTATCCCTGCTGCAAATCTACGCGAAGAGCGCGCGGCCGGCAACGCGGAGCGGTTTCGATAAGGCTTTGTTTCCGTTCGTCATGAGGATGTACAGGAATCGCCATAATGCGATGCGAAAGCAAACTTGAAAGACCGTGTGCGGCGTGGTTAGTTCCATGCCTTGCGCCATGACCGGGAACGTCGTTCCCCAGCAATGCCGTCCGTATGGGAGATTTCAATGGATCGCCGTTCCTTCATCAGGCGGGCAGGAGCAGTTGGCGCGGGTGCTGCCGCCTCCGCGCTTGCGAGCCCGGCCCTGGCCCAGGAATATCCCAAGATCACCTGGAAGATGACATCGTCCTTTCCGAAGAGCCTGGATACGATCTACGGCGGTGCCGAGGATATCGCCGCGCATGTTTCCGACGCGACAAACGGCAATTTCGTCATCCAGACCTATGAAGCCGGCGAAATCGTGCCTGGCGCGCAGGCTGCCGATGCGGTGAGCGCCGGCACGGTCGATGCCGCGCACACCTGTTCCTATTATTTCTGGAACAAGGACCCGACCTACGCCATTGGCACGGCCATTCCCTTCGGCCTGAATGCCCGGCTTACCAATGCGTGGTTCTACCAGGGCGACGGCAACAAACTGATGAACGAGTTCTATGCCACGCAAGGCATAATGGGCCTCCCGGCCGGTAATACCGGGGCGCAGATGGGCGGCTGGTTCCGCAAGGAAATCAATACGCTGGATGATCTAAAGGGCTTGAAGATGCGCATCGCGGGCCTTGCGGGCAAGGTGATCGAGAAGATCGGCGTGATACCGCAACAGGACATTGCCGTCAGTGGCGTTTACGACGCGCTGGACAAGGGCACGGTCGATGCCGCCGAATGGGTCGGCCCCTACGACGACCTGAAGCTCGGGCTGCAGAAGATCGCCAAATACTACTATTATCCCGGATGGTGGGAGGGCGGTGCTGTCGTGCACGCCTTCTTCAATCTGGAAAAATGGGGCGCGCTTCCGAAAAACTATCAGGCGATCCTGGCCGATGCCTGTGCCTTCGCCAACACCAACATGCTGGCGAAATATGATGTCAAGAACCCCCACGCGCTGAAGGATATCGTGCAGCAGGGCGTGACGCTTCGTCCTTTCAGCCAAGAGATCATGGAAGCTTGTTTTCAGGCGGCCAGCGGATTGTACGCCGATCTTTCAAAGTCGAACGCCTACTTCAAACGTATCTATGAGGATCAGGTAGCCTATAAAAAGGATGCCTATCTTTGGATGCAGCTCTCGGAATATACTTTCGATACGTTCATGATGATCCAGCAGCGGGCGGGCAAACTTTGATCGACGTTGTTTAAGCCTCGGTAATACTCTGCTTTTCATGAGTGACTTGAAACATATATCGCGGGTAGAGTAATCGTTAGGTGAATGCGCGAATACGATGTGGTGCGCAACTTTAAATCAGCGTAAGTTACCGGCATGATTGGTAAATTCGCCCGGATGCATCCTATTTGGGCAATCAAATTTTAAAACGTTTCACCTAGGGTGTCCGCCGCATCAGGGGAACTCTGAATGAAGCCTCCAAGCCCGGACACCGTACCGACAGATGTCTATCTGTCGTTCGTCAGTTCGCTTTTCGGAAACCGTAAAACGCTGTTTACGGGGGTGTTCGTTCACATCCTGACATACGTCGTCGTTTTCCTGAGTACGCGTGCAAATATATATCTCGTTCTGTGCCTGGCTTTTGCCGCTGTCTTTGCGTTACGCATGTACTCCTTCTGGTTATTCGATGCCGCCGACAAGCACAGCTTCGCGCGTGCCGATATCGCTCGTTGGGAAACCCGCTATGTGATTGGTGCTGCGGCAACCGCGTCCATTCTCGGCATCGGCAGCGGCTATGCCATCCTGATCGTGCAGGATCCGCTGGCTGAATTCATCTGCATCGCGGTGACCATGGCGTCGATGGTGTCGATCGTCGGCCGCAACTATGGTTCCCAGAAAGCGATCGACCTCCAGACCCTGGCATGCTGCCTGCCGATCATCATCGCCTGCCTGATGTCGCAACAGCTCTATAAGGCGATCGTTTCCATCATGCTCGTTCCCTTCGGGTTGACGACGCGCGCAATGGCAAACGGCGTGCGCGAGTTTCTCTATAAGAATGTCATCGCGTCGCGCGAGATATCGCAGATTGCCGACCGGTTCGACACCGCGCTCAATAATATGACGCATGGCCTGTTCATGCTGGATGCCCATAACCGTATCCTCGTGGTCAATCGCAAGGCATGCGAACTCCTGAATTTCACACATCAGGAGCAGCTGAAGGATTGCGAATTCGACGTCGTGCTGCGGTATGGTGCGCGTCATGCATTCATCGACGGCTCCTTGCCTGGATTGATCCAGCGGCAGATGGCGCAACTCGTTAGCGGTTCGCTCTCCCGCACGCTCATTCAGTTCAATGAGGATCAGTTTCTGGAGTTCGCGGCCAGCCGTCGCGCCGACGGTGTCGTCATCCTGATCTTCGAGGATGTGACAGTGCGTATCCGGGCGGAGCGCAAGATCCTGCATATGGTGCGCTACGACCCGCTGACGGGCTTGCCGAACCGTGAATATTTCGTCGAGCTGGTCAAGGAGCAGCTTGCCGCTCGCACCAGAGAAAGCCAGATCGGCATCCTGGTTCTCGATGTCGACGACTTTAAACATGTGAATGACACCAAGGGGCATGTGACCGGAGACCGTCTGCTGGTCGCCATCGCTGAGCGTCTGAAGGAGCTTGCCGGTACCACGGCGCTTGCCGCGCGTCTGGTGGGCGATCAGTTCGTGCTGTTTTTCCCGAATGAGGATGGCACGTCGGACGTGGGGAGCTGCGTGCAGGCGTTGCATGCCGCGGTGACGGGCACTTACGATGTGGATGGCAACAGCTTTCGGATTTCCTTCAGCGGCGGTTACGTGACCATGTCGAGCCGCGAATTTCGCTCGGAGGAATGGCAGATCAAGGCCGACCTGGCGCTGTTCGATGCCAAGCTGCGGATGAAGGGTGGCTGCACCGCCTTCGAAGAGGAGATGGATGCGCGCTACGTCGAGCGGCAAAGGCTGAAGGAGGATCTGCGCGAGGCGGTGGAAGCCGGCCGCCTTCAGGCGGTGTATCAGCCCATGTTCACGCCGGATGGCTCCCGCATCGATTGCTGCGAAGCTCTGGCGCGATGGATTCATCCGGAGAAGGGTTCCATCCCTCCCAACATCTTCGTGCAGATCGCCGAGGAGATGGGCATCGTTGGCGGTATCACCCGCTTCATGATCAACCAGGCCTGTCGGGATTGCGTTTCATGGCCAGCGCCAGTGTCGGTGTCGGTCAACCTCTCGGCACAGGATCTGCGCAGCAACGACATCGTCGATATCGTCATGGATGCACTGGAAGCATCGGGGCTGGAGCCGTCACGGTTGCATCTCGAAGTCACGGAAAGCTGCCTGATGGACGAGGTGGCGACAGTCCGGTCCATTCTTGCCGATCTGCGTGCCAGAGGCATCACGGTCGCCATCGATGATTTCGGAACGGGCTTCTCCAGCCTTAGCTATCTCGATTCGCTGCCCGTGGATGTCGTCAAGATCGATCGCTCCTTCGTCCGCGACATCACGACCGACAGCCGTCGTTTCAAGCTGCTGTGCGGCATCGTCGATCTCTCCCGCGCCCTCAGCCTCCACATCGTGATCGAGGGTGTGGAGACGCTCGAGCAACTGGCGCTAGTCGTTGAGAAGAACCTGGCTGACATCATCCAGGGTTATGTGTTCTCTGTTCCCGTGTCGCGCGAACAAGTCGTCGAGATGGTCGACAGCCTCAGCCGCCGGCAGCCGGCCCTGCGGCAGGACAATGTCGCGTGAGGCGGTCGAAGCTTTTCAGACCGCGTCGCTGAAGCACCTGCCCTGAAAGGCGCATAGTAACGACCGTGTCTCACCGCCCCGCCGGTGCATGCCATTCACGTCGTTCTTTCCACATCAGACCAGAGCTGACAGTCACCTGACTGCCTCCACGAATATCAGGCCTGTGCCTTCATAGGATGGTTCTGGTGGCCGCATGCGCACCTTCATGGTTAGCAGTAATGCAATATTCAGAACCTGATCATATTCGAATCTATACCGGTATTCGTTGAAAAATTAACCTTTATGAACGAATAGTTAATGAAAATTTGAAACAAACATTGATCAATTTTTCTCTTAATACCAATAATGGTCCGTTAATCATAACGGAACATTAACCATGACTCATGTGAGTATTAAAGAAAGCGGCTTTGCCGGCAAGCTGATGGAGGTGCTCGATCACGTAGAATACCGCCGAATTGAAAGCAGCGAGGACATGGAGGATGTCGCGCGGCTGCGTTACAAGGCCTATAAGGCGCACGCAGTCTTGCCCGTGGCGGCCAAGAACCTGATCGACGACATAGACTTCGACGACCATGCCTATATCTTCGGCGTCTACTATTACGAGGAGCTGGTGAGCACGGTGCGGATACACCATGTCACGCCGGATCATCGCGTGTGCCAGTCAACCGGCATTTTCCCGGACGAAATTCATGCCTTCCTCGATGCCGGGATGACGTTGATCGACCCGGCACGCTTTGCCGTCGACCCCGATTTCGAGCTGGAATTGCCGGCCTTGCCCTATCTGACGCTGAGACCGGCGATCGTGGGTGCCATCTATTTCGACACCGACAGGGTGATGCAGCATATTCGTCCGGCGCATGCGGCCTTTTACAAGCGTGTGTTCTACGCCGATACGGTCGTTCCGCCCCGCATGACCAAGACCTATGGTTTCGAATTGACGCTTCTGGCATCTCGATCAAAGGAGATCCGCGGCAAGCTGATGCAGCGATATCCGTTCTTCGATTCCGAGCCCTGCGAGCGACGCATGATGTTTTCCCGCGGCGAGGATACCGGCTCGCCTCCCTTGACCATTCTGCCGACCGCGAGACTGGCAAGCGGCGTCCGGCGTGATATTCGCGGGCAATTCGGCTAGCCTGCGCACTGATGCGACCTTCTCGTGCATTGCATTTTTCGTCGCTTTGTGTAACCCCTCGGTAGAGGAAATTCGGCTGCGGCATCTCCTTGCCAGATGCCGTGGCTTTTGAGGACGAACTCCAACCGCCCGCCTGTTGTCGGGTCTTTCGGGAGGAGCGCATCGAGGGGAGATTTTTGAATGGCCGAACATAATACCGGACCCGCTGAAACCGGTGCTCCTATGGACTACAAGGAGCATGAGAAGACTTATAATCTTTTCCTCTCGAGCGCCCGGGTCGGATCTGCGATCATTGCCGCATTGTTGATCGCCATGGCGGCAGGCTTCTTCGGCCATGCCGGCTTCCTCGGTGGCGTCCTCATTTTCATCGTTCTTTCCATCGCCAGCATTATCCTGTTGCGCTGACATTCCAGCGCTGATCGACGCCGGGCCTATCTGGCTCGAGCCTTCCCGTAATTCTGCGGGCTGTCACGCCACCGCATTTGGGCGTGCGGCCGTTTGATGCGAGGTGTTGTCGTTGGGTAATCTGGTTTTCGTGGCCAAGGAAAGCGTGGCGGAGGAAGCGCGCGTCGCGGCGTCCGTCGAGACAGTGAAAAAGATGAGAAGCCTCGGCTTCGACGTCGTGATCGAAGCCGGTGCGGGCGCTTCCTCGCGCATTCCGGACCGCGAATACGAGGCCATCGGTGCGCGCATCGGCGCTGTGAAGGATGCCAAGCGGGCCGATGTCATTCTCAAGGTCAGGCGACCGACGAGCAAGGAGATGACCGGCTACAAGACCGGCGCGATCGTGATCGCCATCATGGATCCCTATGGCAACGAGGCAGCCCTTGTCGAGATGGCGCGCGCCGGGCTGACGAGCTTCGCCATGGAACTGATGCCCCGCATCACGCGCGCGCAGTCGATGGATGTCCTGTCGTCGCAGGCAAACCTTGCCGGTTATCAGGCAGTCATCGAGGCTGCCGCCGTTTATGACCGGGCGCTGCCGATGATGATGACGGCGGCAGGTACGGTGCCGGCGGCAAAGGTCTTCGTCATGGGCGCCGGCGTTGCCGGTCTGCAGGCGATCGCGACGGCAAGGCGGCTGGGTGCTCTGGTGTCGGCCACCGACGTGCGTCCGGCAGCCAAGGAGCAGGTCGCCTCGCTCGGCGCGAAATTCATCGCTGTCGAGGACGAGGAGTTCAAGGCCGCCGAAACCGCCGGCGGCTACGCCAAGGAAATGTCCGGGGAATATCAGGCCAAGCAGGCAGCGCTGGTCGCGGATCACATCGCCAAACAGGATATCGTCATCACAACAGCGCTTATCCCTGGACGTCCTGCCCCTCGGCTTGTCAGCCGCGACATGCTGAAGGCCATGCGCCCGGGTGCGGTCGCGGTCGATCTCGCCGTCGAGCGCGGCGGCAATATCGAGGGCGTTGAATACGGCGCCGTGGCCGATGTCGAAGGCGTCAGGGTGGTCGGATATCCCAACATGGCCGGCCGGATCCCGGCGAGCGCGTCGGCTCTCTATGCCAAGAACCTCGTCACCTTCCTGGAAACGATGGTCGACAAGGACAGCAAGAGCCTCGGCCTCAATCGCGCCGACGAGTTGATCAAGGCGACGATGCTGACCGATGGCGGTGAAGTCGTGCACCCGAATTTCGTCGATCCCGACCAGCCGACGGTCAAGAAGGGAGATCTCTGAAATGGCCAGCCAAGCAATGGATCGGGCACTCCAGCAACTGAATGATGCCGTTACCGCCGTCATGACCGCTGCGGCACAAGCGCCTGAGGCGGCCAGCGCCGCAACCGGCGGGGCGATCGATCCCTTCGTCTTCCAGTTCGCGATCTTCGTGCTGGCGATCTTCGTCGGCTACTATGTGGTCTGGTCGGTGACGCCGGCCCTGCACACGCCGCTGATGGCGGTAACGAACGCCATCTCCTCCGTCATCGTCGTCGGCGCGCTGCTGGCGGTCGGTATTTCCGCCAGCGGATTGGCCACGGGCTTCGGCTTCGTGGCGCTGGTGCTCGTTTCGGTCAATATCGTCGGCGGCTTCCTTGTCACCCAGCGCATGCTGGCGATGTACAAGAAGAAAGACAAGTGAGGGCGGCATGCTGACCAATATCGCGGCTTTCCTCTATCTGGTTTCCGGCGTCCTATTCGTTCTGGCGCTGCGCGGCCTTTCCCATCCGGCAACCAGCCGGCGCGGCAATCTGTACGGCATGATCGGCATGGGCATTGCCATCGTCACGACGTTGGTGCTGGCGACGCCGTCCTTCGGCGGCTTCGTGCTGATCGCTCTCGGCCTCGCCATCGGCGGCGGAGCGGGCGCCTACATTGCCCGTGTCATCCCAATGACCTCGATGCCGCAGCTCGTGGCCGGCTTCCACTCGCTGGTCGGCCTGGCGGCGGTTCTGGTGGCGGCGTCGGCGCTCTATACGCCGTCCTCCTTCGGCATCGGCAATATCGGATCCATCCACACCGAGGCCCGCATCGAAATGGCGATCGGTGTGGCCATCGGCGCCTTGACCTTTACCGGTTCGATCATCGCCTTCCTGAAGCTCGACGGGCGCATGTCCGGCAAGCCGATCCTGCTGCCATACCGGCACATCATCAATGCCGCCCTGCTTATCCTGATCGTGTTTTTCATCATCGGCCTTGCGGTAAGCGAAAGCCATTTCGATTTCTGGGCCGTCGTCGTCCTGTCGCTGGCGCTCGGCGTGCTCTTGATCGTGCCGATCGGCGGGGCGGACATGCCTGTTGTCGTGTCGATGCTGAATTCCTATTCCGGATGGGCGGCCGCCGGCATCGGCTTCACGCTCGGCAATCTGGCGCTCATCATCACCGGCGCGCTTGTGGGGTCCTCCGGGGCGATCCTGTCCTACATCATGTGCAAGGGCATGAACCGCTCCTTCGTCTCGGTCATTCTCGGTGGCTTCGGCGGTGAAAGCATGTCGGGCGGCGCCGATAATTCCGACAAGACCGTCAAACTCGGCTCGGCTGAGGATGCAGCCTATCTCATGGCGAATGCCTCAAAGGTCATCATCGTGCCGGGATACGGCATGGCGGTTGCCCAGGCCCAGCATGCGCTGCGCGAGATGGCCGATCGCCTGAAGGCGCACGGCGTCGAAGTGAAATATGCTATCCATCCGGTCGCCGGACGGATGCCCGGCCATATGAACGTGCTGCTCGCCGAAGCAAACGTGCCGTATGACGAGGTGTTCGAGCTCGAGGACATCAATTCCGAATTTGCGCAGGCCGATGTCGCCTATGTCATCGGTGCCAACGACGTCACCAATCCGGCCGCGCGCGACGACAAGGCCTCGCCGATCTACGGCATGCCGATCCTCGACGTCGACAAGGCCAAGACCTGCCTCTTCGTCAAACGCTCCCTCGGCTCCGGCTATGCCGGCATCGACAATACCCTGTTCTACAAGGACGGGACGATGATGCTGCTTGGTGACGCCAAGAAGGTGACGGAAGAGATCGTCAAGGCTATGAACGAGTAGCGTTCACCCCCCATTTCCCGATCGTGACCCGTTCTATGTTCGCTTGCGCTCCATCGTGGCGCGCGGGGCGGTGAGTATCCATACGAGGCCAGCGGGCCGGAAATCGATCTCGACATGACCGCTGAAGGATGCGGCGGCATGGGCTTTCGTGACCGTCGTGCCGAAGCCGGTCTCGGTCGGTGGTTTGACCGGCGGGCCGTCGCTTTCAGTCCAGACGAACCGGATCATCGGTCCGGTCTCACCTGGCTCGTTCGTCCATTCGATGGCAATCTTGCCCTCGGGGGCCGAGAGCGCTCCGTATTTTACCGAATTCGTTGCCAGCTCGTGCAGGATCAAGCCGAGATTCTGCACCGCTTCGGGCTTCAACAGGAAATCGTTGCCTTTTACGTCGAGCTGTTGCGGCCCTTGCAGGAAGGTCGCCAGATGGATGTCGATCACGCGGCGCAGCGAGACGCCGGACCATTGCTCGCTGGTCAGGACCTCTATCGAGCGCGCCAATCCTTCCAGCCGGTCGGCGACCGCGCGCTGGAAGGTATCGACGCTATCCGTCTGGCGTGCGAGCTGGCGGGTCATCGCCTGGGCGAGCGCCAGCAGGTTCTTGGTGCGGTGGACGAGCTCGTGCATGACGAAATGCAGCCGGTCCTCGGTGACGCTGCGGTCGAAGGACGCGTTGGAAAGCGCGACGGCCACCTGATTGGCCTCGACGACACTGCTGTCGATCGGCGACACGATCTCGCCCCGGCCCATGCGATCCGCCATGTCGGCGATGCTCTGTATGGTTATGCGTACCTGGCGCGCCAGGGCATAGACGGCGATCAGCGCGACCAGCAGCAATGTGACGCCGCCATAAATCAGGAAACGCCATGTGCTCATCAGCGATGCCTGTGCCGAGATGACAGGCCCCCACACGACCGCTTTCCATGACCAGCCGGAGATCTGCGCATAGCCGAGCAGCGAGTGCGGCAGGACCTTGTCATCCTGATAGACGCCGCTGGAAGCGATCAATTTGGGCAGAATATCCTTGTTGAATGTATCGCCGGGGGAAAGGATCGTCGGGCCGCCGGCGGCGACGACATGGCCGGATTTGTCCAGGACCGCGGCCGACCAGCCCGGGGGGAGCGCTTCCGTCGTGATGAGCTTGGCGAGCTGATCCGCATCCTGGGTTATCGCCAATGCGGCGCCGGCCGGCGAATGATCGAGCGGGAGGGTGACGTTATAGACCCATCGACGGGCGTTCGGGCCTACGAAGACATCGGACGCCTCGATGCGTCCGGAGTCCAGCGCCGATTGCAGCGCGGCGATGTTGCCCGTCTTGCCAAGCGGCTTGCCGAGCGGCCAGCGTGTGTTCAACCGAAGTTGGCCATCCTTTTCCAGGAGCAGGACGAAAAGCGCATCGGTGCGCAACACCGTCTCCGTCCGGGTGAAAAAGGTCTCGATATCGTTGTGCTCCAACTCAGGCGAAGAGGAGAGCAGCCGCAGGGTCGTCGCCATATCCTGCAGTTGCCGATCGATCACGCGGGCCAAAGACTGGGCGTCCTGAACGGTGTCGCCTTTCAATGCATCGCGTTCATTGTTTTCGAGCTGGACCAAAAGCAGCGCGACGAAGGCGAGAATGGGCAAGGCAATCGCCAGTGCGATGGCGATCAGATAAGCCCCAATCGACGCCTTCGGGAAATGCAGCTTCCTCATGGTGCGATCAACCGATCGTACCTCGATGACGATCGGGAGCGCTTGCGGAAGCAAGAATAACGGTTCCGGTCATCATGCCAAGCGCCCCCATGCCTAGACCCTGAGCTACATACTCTCAGGGCACCCATGTTAGGGCTCGGCAAATTGCCTTGCAACATCTGAAAATTCATTGCCGTGAAATCGTAAATAATCCCGGGCGTTTACGGGGCGGTGATGCATCGTTGTGGTTGCGCGTCCGCGCCCCATCGTCCGCCTTAGGCGAAGCGCGATAGTCGGAAAGGGGAGAGTTCCGTAACCTCCTTGCCATCGAGGATTTCCTCCGCTGCCAGCAGCCCGACGAGCGGCGCGAGCGTGACGCCGGAATGAAGGACCGCAAGATAGAGCCCTGGCCTGGCGTCGACACCGCCGAGGATGGGCAGGCCGTCTTTCGGTGTCGGACGATAGCCGATGGTATGGAAATCGAGTTCCAACGCATCGCCTCCCTTCAATGCCGCCTTCACCTTGGCGAAAAGCTCGCCTGCGGCTTTCTGTGGATTGTCGCCGGGAGCGGTGCCGCCGAAATCACCGCCGGCAATAATCCGGCCTTCCATCGTCTGGCGCATGTGAAGTTCCGGAGCCATCACCAGGCCGTTCAGCAGTTTCGGCGTGGGGCGGGAATGAACGATCAGACCAGGCGGCGTTTCGAGCGGCACATGAATGCCGGCCGATGCGGCAATTGCTGCCGTGCCGGCGCCGGCGGCAAGAACGACATGATCGGCGTGCATCGGCCCTTCATTTGTCTCGACGCCGGCGATCCTGCCGTTCTCAGTCAATAGACTTGTCACCTCGACACCGTGCAGAAGCCCGGCGCCATGACGACCGGCGTCCTGCAGCAGCAGCTCGGCTGCAGCAACGGGCTCGACGGCGCCTTCCTCGGCGATATGCAACGCATAGTCGGGTGGGGTGGCGAGGTTCGGCTCGATCATGACGCTCGTCGCACGATTGACCGGCTGTATGCCATAGCCCCAACCATGATGTTGCGCGGCATAGGCATCCAGTGCGGCCTCCGGCATATCCCAGCACAATCCGCCACACCAGGACAGTGGCAGACCGGGCAGATCCGCCGCAAGCCGCGACCATTCGGCCATCGAGCGGTGACGGAAATGAAAATAGAACTCGGGATTGCCCCAGCTGGCATTGATCCAGGCGAAGGAATTCGGTGTTGCCTCGCCGCCAATCTTTTGCGCGATTGTCGTGACGGACGCACCCTTGCGCTGGAGATGCCAGGCGATGGAGGCGCCGATAATTCCAGCGCCGATAACGATGATTTTCTGGGGGGAGGGCATGTCGTGGTCTCGTTTGGATGGGGAGATATTCGAGACTAGGCGTTCGATGACGCAAAGAAAAGCCGCCGGACGAAGGGTCGTCGGCGGCTCAACGTCTCATTGCTATGCGGCTATGTCAGGAGCCGGCGCCCACGCGCGCCAAGCCATCTCTGGCCGGCTGGTAGTTTGGATCAAGGTTGACGGCATGCTGGTAGGAACGGCGGGCTTTCGCCTTGTCGCCTTTGCGCTCGTAGACGAAGGCCTGGTTCGCCCAGGATTGGGCGACCTTGTTGTCAAGATCGATCGCATGGTTGAAGTCGGCGAAGGCGTTGTCGTCGTCGTTCTGTGCAAGATAGGAAATGCCGCGGCTGTTGTAGGGCTCGGGCGAGTTCGGTGAAAGCGAGATCGCCTTGGAGAAATCGTCGATCGCCTTATCCTGCTGATTGCGCTTCTGATAGATCACGCCGCGGCCGTTGAAGGCACGGCCATCCGTCGTTCCCAAGCTGATCGCCTTGGAATAGTCGTTGAACGCGTCGTCGTCGCGACCTGACTGGCGATAGAGATTGCCCCGGCCGATATAGGCGACGTCGTAGTTGGAATTGATCTGCAGCGCGGCATTGTAGTCCGCGACCGCTTCCGGCAGCTTGCCCATGTTGCGGTAGATAAGCGCGCGGTTGGCATAGGCCTGATAGAACTTCGGATTGAGCTGTATCGCCTGATTGAAGTCCGCAAGCGCGCGGCTGAAATCTCCGCCGCGGCCGTAGGCCGTACCGCGAACATTGTAGCCTTCCGGATCCTGTGGATTGGCATTGATGACCGAGGTCAGCGAAGCGATATTCTCCGAGGAGCCCTGCGCCTTGTCGATGCGGATCACGTTATCGGTGGAAGCAGTCTGGCAGCCGGATAGGCTGATTGCGGCAAGAATCGCCAAAGCTGGCAGTGCGGCGGCGCGCTTCGAAACAAAAAAGAGCAGGTTCGAAGTACGGAGCCGTTCGGTAGTCGTGATTGCCATTATCGGGTTCGCTTTCCCATGCGTCATATCAGGCTGTTCTGATCTAATCCGATTTGTACGCAGAATAAATCAAAAAGGCGGCGGCGAACGACTCGCCCCCGCCACACATACATCTGAAAACGTCGAAAAGACGACGATTAGCGTGCGACCAAGCCTTCACGCTGCGCGCGCTTGCGTGCCAGCTTGCGAACACGACGAACAGCTTCAGCCTTCTCACGAGCACGCTTCTGCGACGGCTTTTCGTAGTAGTCGCGCATCTTCATTTCGCGGAAAATGCCTTCGCGCTGCATCTTCTTCTTGAGAGCGCGGAGAGCCTGGTCGACATTGTTATCGCGGACAAGTACCTGCACGAGAATCACGTTCCTTTGGTTTGGTTAATGCCAGCGGCGACGGCGGCGCCAGGAGGCAAAAATATAACGTTCGCGCAGCCGTAGCCTTGCGATTGGTTAGGCGAGATAGCAGATCGGTTTGTCAAAGTCTAGCCAGATCGTGAGTTTGCCGGGTAAAAAGCGGCTTGTCGAGCCCTGAATTGGGCTATTGGTACCTTCGCCGTATAGGGTGCGGACTTGGTTTTCGATGTTTAGCGACCGCTGACATGCCGGTGCGAAGGTTCTGTATCACAACCATTCGCGCGTCCGTTCAGTCGTCCGATGCGAGAGGAGGAATCACTTTATGGAATCACTCGGCCTCGTTGCTGCCGGGAGGCTGCTTGCAATGCCCATGGTTGCTTTGGTCGTTCTTGCTGCAATGCTTGCGCCTGCCGCAGCCGGTGAGGTGCGTTTTGGTAAGAACGTCCGCGTCGGCGGTCATGATTTTTCGAACCAGACCTTCGATAGCAAGCATCGCGCGAGAATCTACCTTTACAACCATAAGCCGCGCAAGGAAGGATGCATCTGGCGCAGCGACGGCCGTGGTGGCCGGGTGAAGGTTTGTCACCTACAGCGCAAGTAGGATGGAGCTGGGAATTATGAGCGATAAGACCATGCCAACGAGCGTTCGATATTACGAACGCCTCACATATGCTGGGGTGGCGGTTGTTTTGATAAATCAGGTGGTGAACTGGGATCGGACGGCCAGTCGTTTTGCTGAAGCACCATTGGCTTTCACGATTTTACAAATTGCGATTCTTTGCATCCAAATCTTCTGGGTTTGGCTGGTTGTCCATAACTGGTGAACTGGGCGCGCTGGATGACACTTTGCGGGCAATTCGCTATGATGTTTTTGATTGGTTTCGGCTTCGGAGTACTCGCTATTAAGGGTCACGCAGAGGGAACGGTTTTCGAATTTGCTTTGCTAATTTTGATGACTTCCTTTTATTTGCTTGCCGCGTGTCTTCTTTTTACCCGTGACGCAACAATGTGGTTTGTTCTTCAAGCGGACATGAATTCGGCCACATCGGCACAGACTCCACAGATGGTTTGACGTTGCGTTCGCCCATTCTTTTTCACCGTGTCGAAAGCCGGTCCTGAATGCGTCGCAAAAGAGCCGTTGTGTCGGTTTTTGATTTGCGATCTGTATGACCCATAAAAGGGCGTCATGCCTGAAGGAGTTGAGGGCGAATGCGTAAATACTCGGTTTTTGCCGTGGCAAGGGAAGCGATGCGGGCTCACAAGGGCTGGGAGGCTCAATGGACCTCGCCGGAGCCGCGCAAGGAGTATGATGTCGTCATCATCGGCGCCGGCGGTCATGGCCTGGGCGCGGCCTATTATCTCGCCAAGGAGCACGGCATCACCAATGTCGCCGTTATCGAGAAGGGCTGGCTCGGCGGCGGCAATACCGGCCGCAACACCACGATCATCCGCTCGAACTATCTCTATGAAGAGAGCATGCACATCTACGAGCATTCGATGAAGCTCTGGGAAGGGCTGTCTCAGGATCTCAATTACAACGTCATGTATTCGCCCCGCGGCGTGATGATGCTGTCGCACAATGTGCACGACCAGCAATCGTTCAAACGGCATATCCACGCCAACCGCCTCTACGGCATCGACAATGAATGGCTGACGCCGGAGCAGGCCAAGGCCTTTTGTCCGCCGCTCGATATTTCCAGCACCGCGCGTTACCCCATCAATGGCGCCGCCCTGCAGCGTCGCGGCGGCACGGCGCGGCACGATGCGGTCGCCTGGGGTTTTGCCCGCGCGGCGTCGGATCGCGGCGTGCATATCATCCAGAATTGCGAAGTGACCGGCATCCGCCGCGGGTCGGACGGCCGCGTGACCGGTGTCGACACGAGCAAGGGCTTCATCGGTGCCAAGAAGATCGGCGTTTCCGCAGCCGGTCATACCACCGTTGTCATGCAGATGGCGGGCGTGCGTGTGCCGCTGCAGTCGAGCCCATTGCAGGCGCTGGTCTCCGAGCCGCTGAAGCCGATCTTCCCCTGCGTCGTCATGTCGAACACGGTGCATGCCTATATCTCGCAGTCCGACAAGGGCGAGCTCGTTATCGGCGCCGGCACGGATCAGTATAATTCCTACAGCCAGACCGGCGGCCTGCAGATCATCACCCACACGCTGGATGCGATCTGCGAACTCTTCCCGATGTTCCGGCGCGTGAAGATGATGCGCTCCTGGGGCGGCATTGTCGACAACACGCCGGATCGGTCCGCGATCCAGTCGAAGACACCGGTGCCGGGGCTCTATGTCAACTGCGGCTGGGGCACGGGCGGCTTCAAGGCAACGCCGGGTTCGGCCAATCTGTTTGCGCATCTGATTGCCCGCGACGAGCCGCACAAATTCAATGCCGGGCTTAATCTGGATCGTTTCCGCACTGGCCGATTGATCGACGAGGCGGCAGCGGCTGCCGTGGCGCATTGATGCTGGCGGCGGTCGGGATCGTTCTTGCGGCGGGATTTTCGCTTCCGGCAGGGACGATCGTGACCAAGGTCAGCGATCTCTTTCCGGGGGCCGGGGATGTTCGCATGCAGGTGATCCACAAGGCACAGGACGAAGCGGATTGGCCGTTCGTGGCCGAAAGCGGCGTGCTTGCCTGCGTCAAGGTGCTGAACAAGCCGGCCGTTTATTTCGTGCCGGAACAGACGCTGGCGGCCACGAGGGCTTTCGAAGTCGACACGGATCTGCTGGGCATGAGTCTGATCAATCTGGGGATGACCAACGTGCTGAAACCCTACGGGTCGCTGGAGGCGCTGCTGAAGCGCATAACACCTTTCGTCACCATGGGACGGCAGCTTTGCGCGCAGCCACCCGGTACAAGCCTTTCCGGCTCCGAGCTTTAACACAGGTAGAAAACGATGCTGCTGATTTACTGCCCCTATTGCGAGGAAGAGCGTTCGGAACTCGAATTCCGCAACGCCGGCGACGCGCATATCGTGCGGCCGGCCAATATCGCCGGAATCTCTGACGAGGAATTCGAGGAATATTTCTTCCTGCGCGACAATCCGAAGGGCCTGATCTTCGAACGCTGGCGGCATATCCATGGCTGCGGCCGCTTCTTCAACGCGGCGCGCGACACGGTGAGCGACCATTTCTACCGCACCTACAAGGCCGGCGAGCCGAAGCCGGATCCTTCAACGCTGCTGCCGGGCGCATCCGAGCCGATAGCCCCGAGCCAGAGCGAACAAGAACAGACGGCACAAAAAGAGGGATTTGCTGAATGAGCGGCGCCAATCGTATTGCGGGCAAGGGGCGTCTGACGCCCGCCAGAACCGCCCGCTTCACCTTTGACGGCAAAAGCTACACGGCGCTCGAAGGCGACACCGTCGCCTCCGCCCTGCTTGCCAATGGCGTTCATCTCGTCGGTCGCTCGTTCAAGTATCATCGCCCGCGCGGCATCCTGTCGGCTGGAGCCGAGGAGCCGAATGCGCTGCTCGACATCTCCCGCGATGCGGCCCGGCGCCAGCCGAACGTCCGCGCCAGCGTGCAGGAGGTGTTCGACGGCATGAAGGCGCAGTCGCAGAACCGTTGGCCATCGCTCGCCTTCGATATCGGCGGCGTCAACAATTTGATGTCGCCCTTCTTTGCCGCTGGCTTCTACTACAAGACCTTCATGTGGCCGAAGGCGGCCTGGAAGCACATTTACGAGCCCTTCATCCGTCGCGCCGCCGGCCTTGGCGTCGCGCCGACGGAAGAGGATCCGGATCACTATGCCAGCCGCTATGCCCATTGCGACGTGCTGGTCGTCGGCGCCGGCATTTCCGGCCTCTCAGCGGCATTGGCCGCTGCCGAAGCCGGCGCGAAGGTCATTCTCTGCGACGAGCAGGCGGAAGCGGGCGGCGCGCTGCGCTTCGATACCGGCGTCAAGATCGACGGCGTCGAGGGCTATGCCTGGGCGCAGGAGATTGTTGCCAGGCTGAAGGCGATGCCGAATGTCGAGGTGCTGACCCGCACGACGGCCTTCGGCTACTACAATCACAATTTCTTCGGGCTTGCCGAGCGGGTGACCGATCATCTGGCGAAGCCGGGCCGCAACCTGCCGCGCGAGCGCCTGTGGCAGGTCCGCGCCAAGCGCGTCGTCCTGGCGACGGGCGCGATCGAACGCCACATGGTGTTCCCGAACAACGACCGGCCGGGCATCATGCTGGCATCGGCCGCGCGCGCCTTTCTCAACCATTATGGCGTCGCCGTCGGTGCCAAGATCGGCGTCTATACCGCGCATGATTCGGCCTACGAAGCCGCTTTCGATCTCAAGCGCGCCGGTGTCTCAGTCGTTGCCATCGTCGACAGCCGGGTGCGGCCGGGCGAGGCAGTCGTTGCCGAGGCAAAGCGGCTCGGCATCGAGGTCATGGCTGATTATGCTGTTGTCGATACGGCCGGCAAGCTGCGGGTCTCGTCCATGACCGTTGCGCGCAATGGCAGCTCCAGCTCTCGCAAGATCGCCGTGGATGCGCTGCTGGTTTCGGCCGGCTGGACGCCGTCGGTGCATCTGTTCTCGCAATCGCGCGGCAAGCTGAAGTTCGATGCGGAGAAGCAGCGTTTCCTGCCGGGCACCTATGTCCAGGATTGTCTTTCCGTCGGCGCATGCAACGGCACCGACGGGCTGCAGGCGGCAATCGAGGAATCACTTGCCGCCGGCGAGCTCATGGCGCGCGCAGCCGGAGCAAGTGGCGGGGAAAAGATCCAGCTCCAGGCGGAGCAGGCTTTCGAATGGACCGGTGGCATGATCGGCGCTGCCGAGGGCGCAGGACCGGACACCAATGCCAAGGCCTTCGTCGATTTCCAGCACGACGTCTGCGCCAAGGATATCCGCCTTGCCGTGCGCGAGGGCATGCATTCCATCGAGCATATCAAGCGCTTCACGACGAATGGCATGGCGTCCGACCAGGGCAAGCTTTCCAACATGCACGGGCTGGCGATCGCCGCCGAAATGCTTGGCAAGGATATTCCGCAGGTGGGTCTCACCACCTTCCGCGCTCCCTATACGCCGGTTACTTACGGCACGCTGATCAGCCATTCGCGCGGGTCGCTCTTCGATCCCGCCCGCAAGACGCCGATGCATGCCTGGGAAGAGGTGCATGGCGCCATCTTCGAGGATGTCGGCAACTGGAAGCGCGCGTGGTTCTATCCGCGCGCCGGAGAAACCATGCATCAGGCCGTCGACCGCGAATGCCGCACGGCGCGCGAGGTGGCGGGCGTGTTCGATGCCTCGACGCTCGGCAAGATAGAGGTGGTCGGGCCGGATGCGGCGGAGTTCCTGAACCTGATCTACACCAACGCCTGGGACACGCTGAAGCCCGGCCGCTGCCGCTACGGCATCATGCTGCGCGAGGACGGTTTCGTCTATGACGACGGCGTCGTCGGACGTCTGGCAGACGACCGCTTCCACGTGACCACCACAACCGGCGGCGCACCGCGTGTGCTGCATCACATGGAAGACTATCTCCAGACGGAATTCCCGCATCTGAAAGTCTGGCTGACGTCGACGACCGAACAATGGGCTGTCATTGCCGTGCAAGGACCGAAGGCGCGCGAGATCATCGAGCCGCTGGTCGAGGGGCTCGATCTTTCCAACGAGGCCTTCCCGCATATGAGCGTGGCCGAGTGCAAGGTGTGCGGCGTGCCGGCGCGGCTGTTCCGCGTCTCGTTTACCGGTGAGGTCGGCTATGAAATCAACGTGCCGGCCGATTACGGCCAGTCGGTTCTCGAAGCCGTCTGGGCGCGGGCCGAGCCGCTGGGCGCCTGCGCCTATGGCACCGAGACCATGCACATACTGCGCGCCGAAAAGGGCTATATCATCGTCGGTCAGGATACCGACGGCACGGTGACGCCAGACGATGCCGGTCTCTCATGGGCCGTCTCCAAGAAGAAGACGGATTTCGTCGGCATCCGCGGCCTGAAGCGGCCTGATCTCATCAAGGACGGCCGCAAGCAGCTCGTCGGCCTCGTCACTCGCGATCCGAAGGTGGTGCTGGAGGAAGGCGCGCAGATTGTCGCCGATCCCAATGAGCAGAAGCCGATGACCATGCTCGGACATGTCACTTCAGCCTACTGGTCGGAAAATCTCGGCCGCTCCATCGCCTTCGCTTTGGTCGCCGGCGGCCGCGATCGCCTGGGCAAGACGCTCTATGTGCCGATGCCCGACAAGACGATATCAGTCGAGGTGACGGATCTGGTGTTCTTTGACAAGGAAGGAGGCCGGATCAATGGTTGATCTTGCAACCCGTAAACTGCCGCTCGCCGGCCGCCACGGCGGTTCCGCCACCGTCAGGCTGACGCCTGCCGCGCCCGCAAGCCGCATTTCGCTGCGCGCGCCGAGCGATTCCATCGGCGACCTTTCGCAGGCGCTCGGCCTGCAAATGCCGAACCGGCCGAAGACTTCTGCCAGCGCCAACGGGGGTCATGCCCTTTGGCTTGGCCCGGACGAATGGCTCGTCATCGATGAGAACGGCGCCGATCTGGTCGGCCTTGCGGCCTCGGCCGGCGTGCTGCACTCGGCAGTCGATGTCTCGCATCGCAATACCGCCGTGATCGTGTCCGGCCCCGGCGCGGAAGCAACGCTTTCGGGCGGCTGCCCGCAGGATCTTTCGCTGCAGGCTTTCCCGGTCGGCGCCTGCTCGCGCACGCTGTTCGGCAAGGTCGAAGTCGTGCTGCTGCGGCTCGACGAGGAAACGTTCCGCGTCGAGGTCTGGCGCTCCTTCTCTGACTATGCCTTCGGCCTTCTGGCCGAAGCGGCGGAGGATGCGAGCCTTTAATGGCTCCGCATCCCGGCTGGTCAGGCTTCTTCCGGCCGATCTTTCGGATCGAACTGCGATATGGTTGTCCATGTCGCAGTGAGGGCCGGCTTGCGTTCGTTCTCGATTTCGACCGTCACATCATAGGTCAGCATCAGCATATTGGCGCCGCGCAGCCGGGTTTCGGCGAGCACGAAACGGCCGCGCACGCGCGCGCCGCATTTGACCGGCGACATGAAACGGATCTTCTCGAAGCCGTAGTTGATGCCCATGGTCTGCTCGCGGATCTTGGGCAGGGCGCTGTAGTTCATTGCCGACAGCAATGACAGGGTGAGGAAGCCATGTGCGATGGTACCGCCATAGGACGTTTCCGCCTTGGCGCGCTCGGGATCGACGTGGATGAACTGGTGATCGTGCGTCGCGTCGGCGAAGGTATCGATCATGGTCTGGTCGACCGCGAGCCAATCGGAGATGCCTATCTCCGTTCCCACACGTTTCATAATTTCAACAAGCGAGATATCGCCGGGCATTCCATCCTCGTCAGTCTAAGGGGTCAATGGCCCTTTCTGGCGAATTGGGACAGAAAGTGCAACGGGGTCAAAATTCGACGAAGAAACTGACGGAGCGGGCGGGGATCGTGATCTGCTCGCCGGCTGATGGTTCACCCGACGGGCTCAACAGCGACCAATCGCCTTTTTCGGATGGTGGCAGCGTGGCGTGGAGTTCGTCGGCTGCGCGATTGAGGAGGATGGCGAGTCGCACTGGCCGACCGGCTTCTTGGTCTTGCGTCTCGATTGCCATGCCCAGCACGTCGGCTGCCGGTGCATCCCAGTCCGGCACGGACATCGGCGTACCCGCGGCGGAAAACCAGAGGATGTCGCCGTCTCCCTTGAAGAAGTCCATATCGCTGAAGGCGCTGAAGCGGCGGCGCAGGCCTGCAAGCCACGCCGTATGGCCGATCAGCTCCTCGTCCAGCGTGTTCCAGTCCATCCAGGTGATGGCATTGTCCTGGCAATAGGCATTGTTGTTGCCTTGCTGGCTGCGACCGCCTTCGTCGCCGGCCGTCAGCATGATCGTGCCGCGCGTGGCAAAGAGCGTCGAAAGCATCGCTTCGATGTCGGCGCGGCGCTTGTTCTGGATGGTCTGGTCGTCCGTCTTGCCTTCGGCGCCGTTGTTCCAGGAGAAATTCTCGTTGTGGCCGTCGCGGTTGTTCTCGCCGTTGGCTTCATTGTGCTTTTCGGCATAGGAGACGAGGTCCATCAGCGTGAAGCCGTCATGGGCGGCGAGGAAGTTGACGCTGCGCGTCTGCGTGCGGCCGTCGCGGCCGAAGATGGAGGAGGAGCCGGCAAGGATCGTCGCCAGATCGCCGATCCTGCTGTCACCGCGCCAGAAGCGGCGGAGATCATCGCGGGCGCGGTCGTTCCATTCGAGAAAAGGTGCTGGAAAATTCCCTAGCTGATAACCGCCGGGACCGATGTCCCAGGGTTCGGCGATGAGGATGCGATCCTGCAGCACCTCATCCGCCAGCATGGTGCGCAGTGTCATGCTTTCGGGATCGAACCCCTTGGTGCCGCGCCCGATCACCGTGGCAAGGTCGAAGCGGAAACCGTCGATGCCGGCGTGCTGGACGAAATGGCGGAGGCTGTCGATGATGAGCTTGCGCGTCGCCGGCTGGTCGCAGGCGACGGTATTGCCGGTGCCTGTGTCGTTGACCAGCGTGCCGGGCTGATCCGGCAGATGACGGAAATAGGTTGGGTTGTCGAGGCCGCGCAGCGATAGCGTCGGCCCCTGGCGATCGCTTTCGCCCGTGTGGTTGAAGACGAGATCGAGGATGACTGCGATCCCCTCGGCATGGAGGGCCGCGACCGTCTCGCGCAACTCCGTGATACCGCCGGGCACGAGACGCGGGTCGAGCGCCATGAAGGCGACGGGATTGTAGCCCCAGCCGTTGGTGAGACCGAGCGGCGGCAGGTGCCGTTCGTCGATCCAGGCGGTGATCGGCATCAGCTCGATGGCGTTCACCTGGAGGCGCTTGAGATGGGCGATGATGGAGGGATGGGCGAGGGCGCCGAGCGTGCCGCGCTTTTCCACCGGCACGTCCGGATGCAGCATGGTGAACGGCTTGACGGCGATCTCGTAGATCAGGCCGCCCGGCTGAAACAGCGGCTTGGACGGGGCAACAGTGACATCGCGTGAGACGATCGCCTTTGGCATGAGATCCTGCGTGTCTTCGCCGAAGGTTCCGAGGCGCGGATCGTATCGGAACGGCCGGTCGATCTCCTTGGCATAGGGATCGATCAGCAGTTTGGACGGATCGAACCACAAGCCTTGGTCGGGATCGTATGTGCCATGGGCGCGCAGGCCATAGCGCATGCCCTCTTTGGCACCCTTGACGAAAAGGCGATGCTCGTCGCCGTCGCGGGTCAATGGCAGGCGCGAGATTTCCGTCTTGCCCTCGGCATCGAACAGGCAAAATTCGATCCGTTCGGCATGTCTGGACCAGACGGCAAATTCAATGCCCGTTTCGGTGAGGGTAGCGCCAAGGCAGCGGATTGTCGGCTCTGACATGTCTGGCGGGCTTTCCGGATCGCTAGAGATGGTTCCCTCTCCCTGCTTGCGGGGAGAGCTGGGGTGAGGGGCAGAGCGTCCGGCAAGTTCTGCGGTCGCGGCGAATTTTGAGAAGGCCCCTCATCCGACCAGTCGCCGCTTCACTTCATTCGGCGGCTCCCGGCCACCTTCTCCCCGCAAATGTGGGGAGAAGGGGCTTAATCCGTAGGTTCAGGTGATAACAGTCGGGGCGTCGCGGCCGGTGCGGCCCTTGATGTCAGCGATTTCCTGGGCTGCGGTGATGAGGTCTGCGAGCGCTTCCTGCGTCTCGATGTTGTGACGGGTCGGGTCGGGCTCGTAGCGTTCGATGTAGACGCGCAGGGTCGCGCCCGTCGTGCCGGTGCCAGACAGGCGGAAGACGACGCGGGAGCCGCCCTCGAACAGGATGCGGATGCCCTGATGCTGGCTGACGGACTTATCGACCGGATCGTGATAGGCGAAGTCGTCGGCGGCGGAAACAGTGAGATCGCCATACTTCGTGCCCGGCAGGGTCGGCAGCTTCTCGCGCAGCGCGGCAATCAGGCCGTTGGCGGCATCGGTGTCGACGCCTTCATAGTCGTGGCGGGAATAATAGTTGCGGCCGTAGGTGGCCCAATGCTGCGTGACGATATCGACGACGCTTTCGCCGCGCACGGCGAGAATGTTGAGCCAGAGCAGCACAGCCCAAAGGCCGTCCTTTTCGCGAACGTGGTTGGAGCCGGTGCCCGAGCTTTCCTCGCCGCAGATCGTCGCCATGCCGGCATCGAGCAGGTTGCCGAAGAATTTCCAGCCGGTCGGGGTTTCGTACATGCCAATGCCGCGCTTTTCGGCGACGCGGTCGGCAGCACCGCTGGTCGGCATGGAGCGGGCGATACCGGCGATGCCGTGCGAATAACCGGGCGCGAGGTTGGCGTTGGCCGCGAGGATCGCCAGACTGTCCGACGGCGTGACGTAGATGCCCTTGCCGATGATCAGGTTACGGTCGCCGTCGCCATCCGATGCCGCGCCGAAGTCGGGCGCATCGTCGCCCATCATCTCGTCGTAGAGCTCCTTGCAGTGGACGAGGTTCGGGTCAGGGTGATGGCCGCCGAAGTCGGGCAGTGGCAGGAAGTTGCGCACCGATCCATCGGGCGCCCCGAGGCGGATCTCGAAGATCTCCTTGGCATAGGGCCCGGTGACCGCGCTCATCGCATCGAAGCAGAGGCGGAAGCCGAGGCTGATCAGGTTGCGGATGGCGCCGAAATCGAACAGCTCCTCCATCAGGGCAGCGTAGTCTTCGACGGGGTCGATGACAGAAACGATCATGCCGCCGATATCTTCGCGGGCGATGCGGTCGAGATTGATGTCCGGAAAATCCGATATCTTGTAGCTGTCGATGACCTTGGAGCGCTCGTAGATGGCGTCCGTGATCTTTTCCGGCGCCGGGCCGCCATTGCCGATATTGTACTTGATGCCGAAATCTTCGGTCGGGCCACCGGGATTGTGGCTGGCCGACAATATGATGCCGCCGAACGCCTTGTACTTGCGGATGATGTGCGAGGCAGCGGGCGTCGAGAGGATGCCGCCCTTGCCGACCATCACTTTGCCGAAGCCGTTTGCGGCGGCCATCTTGATGGCCTTCTGAATGACGTCGCGATTGTAGTAACGGCCGTCGCCGCCGATGACCAGGCACTTGCCCTGATAGCCTTCGAGCGAATCGAAAATCGATTGAATGAAGTTTTCCGCGTAATTCGGCCGCTGGAATTCGGGAACCTTCTTTCGCAGGCCCGAGGTGCCGGGTTTTTGATCCGCGTAGGGGGTGGTGGATACGGTTTTAATCATCGGGTTAAGCGCCTCTCGAGACAAGACTGGAGTAGAGAGCGGCGTAGCGTTCTGCGCTTCTGCCCCAGGATACGTCGGATTTCATGCCCTGCTTTTGCATCTGCGTCCAGACCTTTCGATCCTGGAAAAGGTGCATGGCGCGGCGCATGGCTTGCAGCAGCCCTCCGGCAGTGACGGGCGAAAACTGAATGCCGGTCGCGACTTTGGCCTGCAGCGCGGCGTGGTTGGCGTCGATAATGGTATCGTTGAGCCCACCCGTACGCGCGACAATCGGCAGACAGCCATAGCGTAAGCCATAAAGCTGCGTGAGGCCACAGGGTTCGAAACGCGAGGGGATGATAATCGCGTCGCAACCGCCCTGCATGATATGCGACATCGGCTCGTTATAGCCGGCCGAAACCCCGACGCGGCCGCGATGGCGGCCGGCTGCGGCGAACAACGCGCCTTCCAACGCTGCATCACCGGCGCCCAGGATGGCGAGCTTGCCGCCCATGTGAACGATCTCGCTGGCGACGCCGGCCAGAAGATCCATGCCTTTCTGCCAGGTGAGGCGGCTGACGACGCAGAAGATCGGCCCATCATCGTGGTCAAGCCCGAAGTATTCGATGACGCGCTCGCGGTTGACAGCGCGGTCCTTGAGTGTCGCGGCGCTATAGGTCTGCGCGATCATCGCGTCGGTCGCAGGGTTCCAGATGTCGTCGTCGATGCCGTTGACGATGCCGTGGAGGCTGTTCGCCCTGCTGGCGATGACGCCCTCGAGACCCATGCCGAATTCCGGCGTCAGGATTTCCTCGGCATAGGACGGGCTGACGGTGGTCAGCGCATGGGCCGTCTGCAGGCCGCCCTTTAGGAAGCCGACATCGCCGTAATATTCGACGCCCTCCATGGAAAAGGCGTGCGCCGGCAAGCGCAGGCCGGGGAAGATGCCGGGGCCGAATTGACCCTGAAAGGCAATGTTGTGGATCGTGAGCACACTCGGCAGTTCCGGCGTCGGATAGTAGCGCATGTAGACCGGCACCAGGGCGGATTGCCAGTCATGGGCATGCACCAGATCCGGCTGCCAGCCGGGCAATCGGCCGGCGGCGATTTCCGCGCCGGCCAGCGACAAGGCGGCGAAACGCCGCCAGTTGTCAGGGTAATCCCTTCCCGTGGCATCGACATAGGGTCCGCCGGTGCGGCTGTAGTAGGCCGGCGCATCGAGCACGAGGAAGGAAATGCCGCCATGCTCGACTTCCAGCACGGTCGCCTGTTCGCCGAGCAGATCGGTGAATTCAAGGCGAACCACTGGGTTGCGAATGGCTTTCATCACCGCGGGATAGCCCGGGATGAGGGTCCTGGTTTCGACACCATAGGGTCTCAGTGCAATGGGCAGGGCGCCGGCCACATCGGCCAGGCCCCCCGTCTTGATCAGGGGGAAAACCTCGGATGCAACCGAAAGGACCTTCATGCCTCAGATATCCAGCTTGTCGATCATCGTCTGGGTGATCAGGCAGATACCACTTTCCGTGCGGCGCCAGCGCTTGGCGTCCAGTTCCGGATCCTCGCCGACGATCAGGCCCTCCGGAATGGTGACGCCATGGTCGATAACGACATTCTTGAGCTGCGCTCGGCGGCCGACCTTGACGCTCGGCAGCACCACGGCTCCCTCCAGCTTGGAGTAGGAGTTGGCGCGCACGCCGGTGAACAGCAGGCTGTTGTAGAGGCTCGCGCCGGAAATGATGCAGTCGCCGGCGACAACGGAGGAAACAGCCGAACCGCGGCGGTCCTCGTCGTCATGGACGAATTTGGCCGGCGGGCTGATTTCCGCATAGGTCCAGATCGGCCAGGACTTGTCATAGATGTCGAGTTCCGGCACCACGGCGGTCAGGTCGATATTGGCCTGCCAGTAGGCGTCGATCGTGCCGACGTCGCGCCAATAGGCCTCGCGCTCGAAATCAGAGCGGACGCAGGATTGCGCGAAGCGGTGCGCGACGGCTTTGCCGTTCTTGACGATGTAGGGAATGATGTCCTTGCCGAAGTCGCGGCTGGAGTTGGGGTCGGCGGCATCACGTTTCAGGCATTCGATCAGGAACTTCGTGTGGAAGACGTAGATGCCCATCGAGGCCAGCGCGAAATCCGGATTGCCGGGGATGCCGGGCGGATCAGCGGGCTTCTCGACAAAGTCGATAATCTGGTCTTTTTCGTCGACGTGCATGACGCCGAAGCCGACGGCTTCCATGCGGGGCACTTCGAGGCAGCCGATGGTGACATCAGCGCCAGAATCGACGTGCTGCTGCAGCATCCATTCATAGTCCATCTTGTAGATGTGGTCGCCGGCGAGGATGACCATGTATTCCGGGCCATAAGGCTCGATGATGTCGATGTTCTGGTAGACCGCGTCGGCCGTGCCTTCATACCACTGCGTTTCCGACACGCGCTGCGAGGCCGGCAGGATATCGAAACTTTCATTTCGCTCGGGCCGGAAGAAGTTCCAGCCGCGCTGCATATGGCGGATCAGCGAGTGCGCCTTGTACTGGGTGGCGACACCGATGCGGCGGATACCGGAGTTGAGTGCGTTGGACAGGGCGAAGTCGATGATTCGGGTCTTGCCGCCGAAGTAGACGGCCGGCTTCGCGCGGCGGTCGGTGAGTTCCTTCAATCGGCTGCCTCGACCCCCGGCAAGAACGTAGGCCATGGCGTCGCGTGCCAGCGGCTGGAAACGTTTTTCTACCATTTTATTCCTCCCTGTCGGTAATGATCTCAAAATTCCGGTTCGAGCATGATGGTCGCCAAAGGAGGCAGCGTTATCGTTGCCTGCACGCCTCCGCCCGCGTTGACGGCCTGGACACGCCCGCCGTTCCCCTTGCCGCTGCCGCCATAAATGTCGGCATCGGTGTTCAGTATTTCACGCCACCGCCCCTCCGCCGGCAAGCGCAACGTATAATTCTCGCGGTAAACTGGCGTAAAATTGGTGATGACCGCAACCGGTTTTTCACCGGGTGCCTTGCGCAGCCAGGCGAAGACCGAATTCTCGAAATCATCGACGATCAGCCATTCGAAGCCATCGCCCTCGCAGTCGCGGGCATGCAATGCCGGTTTGCTGCGATAGGTGAAGTTGAGATCGCGCACGAGGCGCCGCATGCCTTCATGCATGCGATATTGCAGCAGGTTCCAATCCAGCGCCCGCTCTTCGCTCCACTCGCTCCACTGTGCGAATTCCTGACCCATGAACAGCAGCTTCTTGCCGGGATAGCCCCACATGAAGGCATAGAAGGCACGCAGGTTGGCGAACTTCTGCCAGTCGTCGCCGGCCATCTTGGCAATCAGCGATCCCTTGCCGTGCACCACTTCGTCATGGGAGAGCGGCAGGACGAAGTTTTCCGAGAAGGCATAGATCAGGCCGAAGGTCAGCTCATTGTGGTGGTACTTGCGATGCACGGCCTCGCGGGAGAGATAGCTCAGCGTGTCGTGCATGAAGCCCATGTTCCACTTGAAGCCGAAGCCGAGACCGCCTTCGTGGACCGGCTGCGACACTTTCGGCCAGGAGGTGGATTCCTCGGCAATGGTCATGACGCCCGGATGCGCGCCGTAGACCCTCGCATTCATCGACTGGAGAAAACGGACCGCCTCGAGGTTCTCGTTGCCGCCATATTCGTTCGGGATCCATTCGCCGTGCTTGCGCGAATAATCCAGGTAGAGCATGGAGGCAACGGCATCGACGCGCAAACCGTCCAGGTGGTACTTTTCCGCCCAGAAGAGCGCATTGTTCTCGAGATAGGAGAGAACCTCGGTGCGTCCGAAATTGTAGATCGCCGTATTCCAATCGGGATGAAAACCCTTGCGCGGGTCTTCATGCTCATAGAGCGCCGTGCCGTCGAACCAGCGAAGGCCATGCTCGTCGGTCGGGAAATGCGCCGGCACCCAATCGAGGATGACGCCGATGCCGACCTTGTGGCAGCCGTTGACGAAGCGGGCAAAACCTTCCGGCTCGCCGAAACGGGCCGTTGGTGCATAGAGGCCAGTGGTCTGATAGCCCCAGGACGGATCGTAGGGATGCTCGGTGATCGGCAGGAACTCGATATGGGTGAAGCCCATATCGACGCAATAGGGTATCAAGCGCGAGGCGAGCTCGTCCCAGGACAGCATGGAACCGTCGTCGCGGCGCTGCCAGGAGCTTGCATGTACCTCATAGATGCTGATGGGCTGACGGCGCTGGTCGACGCTCGCCCAATGCTCGCGATGGGCCGCATCCTCCCAGACCTGGGTCAATTCGTTGGCCGTGACGGAAGCGGTCTTCGGGCGCAATTCGCTCCGGCGGGCGAAGGGATCGGCCTTCAGCGGCAGCACAACGCCGTCCTTACCGCGGATTTCGAACTTATAGGCCACTCCGGCCGGCACATCCGGCGCAAAGATCTCCCAGATGCCGGAATCCGATCGGTAGCGCATGACGTGCCGCCGGCCATCCCAATTATTGAAGTCGCCGACGACAGAAACGCGCTGCGCGTTCGGTGCCCAGACGGCGAAATGAAAGCCCTGGACGCCCTCATGCTTCATGGGATGGGCGCCCATCTTGTCGAACAGCCGCAAATGTGTGCCCTGGCGAGCGAAATAGTCATCCATCGGTCCGAGAACCGGGCCGAAGCTGTAGGGGTCGGTCACCGCCCATTCGGCATCGCCGCGCCGGGCGCGATAGCGCACCGGTTGCTGCTTGGTAAGTTTCACATCGCCGGAAAAGAAGCCCGCCGGATCAAGGCAATCCAGTTCGCCGATGACGGAACCGTCCAGTGCCATGGCGGTCACGGCCTCGGCGCCAAGAATGAAGCAGCGGGCCACAAACCCATCATCCGTCCGATGCACGCCGAGAACGGCGAACGGGTCGGAATGCGTGCCTGCGAGAATTGCAGCAATTTCGTCTGCCGAAATGTCCCTCAAGCTTGTGCCGTCAGCGGGTCTTTTCGGCTTTTTCATCCGGCTCTCCAAATTTCCTTGGCATATTGACGGATCGTCCGGTCGGAGGAGAACCAGCCCATGCGAGCGGTGTTGTTGATCGTCTTGGCATACCACTCGGACGGATCGGCCCAGAGTATATCGACCTCGCGCTGAGCGGAGGCATAGGCGTCGAAATCGGCGGCGACCATGAACCAGTCATGGCTGTAGATGCCCTCGATCAGGGCGGTATAGCGATTGCGGTCGTCGGGAGAGAAGACGCCCGACGCGATGGCCGCAAGCGCTTGCGACAGCTCGCGCGAGCGTTCGATGACGGCGCGGGGGTCATGGCCGTCGCTACGCAGGCTGGCGACTTCGTCCGCCTTGAGGCCGAAGATGACGATGTTGTCCTCGCCGACATTGTCACGCATTTCGACATTGGCGCCGTCCAGCGTGCCGATCGTCAGCGCGCCGTTGAGGCCGAACTTCATGTTGCCGGTGCCGGAGGCTTCCATGCCCGCGGTCGAAATCTGCTCGGAGAGATCGGCGGCCGGAACCATGACTTCGGCCAGCGAGACGTTGTAGTTCGGCACGAAGACGACCTTCAGCAGGCCGCGCACCGACGGGTCATTGTTGATGACGCGGGCGACGTCGTTGATCAGCTTGATGATGAGCTTTGCATTGTGGTAGCTCGGCGCCGCCTTGCCGGCGAAGAGCTTGACGCGCGGCTGCCAATCCAGCTCGGGATGCGAACGGATCTGATCGTAGAGCGCTACGGTTTCGATAATGTTCAGGAGCTGGCGCTTGTATTCGTGGATGCGCTTGATCTGAATGTCGAACATTGCATTCGGATCGAGCTTGATGCCCATCCGGCTGGCCACGAGATTGGAAAGCTGCACCTTGTTGGCGCGCTTGACGGCGGCGAATTTCTCCTGGAAGGCGCTGTCCCGGGCGAACTTGTCGAGTGGCTTCAGCTTCTCGGCATCGTCGAGGAATTCATCGCCGATGGCCTCGCGAATGAGGCCGGTCAGGCCGGGATTGCACTGCATCAGCCAGCGGCGCGGCGTGATGCCGTTTGTCTTGTTGTTGATGCGGTCCGGATAGAGCTTGTGCAGGTCGGCGAAGACGGTGACCTTCATGAGGTCGGTGTGCAGTGCGGAAACGCCGTTGATCGAATGCGAACCGACAAAGGCGAGATTGCCCATGCGCAGACGCCGGTCACCGTTCTCGTCAATCAATGAAATCGAGCGGATTTCCGAGTCGCTGAAATTGCGGGCCTTGCGGGCTTCGACGAGGATCTTGGCGTTGATGGCGTAGATGATCTGCATGTGGCGCGGCAGGAGCCGTTCGAACAGCGGCACGGGCCAGCTTTCCAGCGCTTCCGGCAGAAGCGTGTGATTGGTGTAGCCGAAGGTATTGCGGGTGATATCCCAGGCCTTGTCGAATTCGAAGCCATGAATATCGACCAGCAGGCGCATCATTTCGGCGACGGAGACGGCCGGATGCGTATCGTTCAGCTGGATCGCGACCTTGTCGGCCAGATTGGTCAGATCGTCATATTGCTGCAGATGGCGGCGAATAATGTCCTGCAGCGAGGCCGACGAGAAGAAAAACTCCTGGCGCAGGCGCAACTCCTGGCCGGCGGGCGTCCCATCGGCCGGATAGAGAACACGCGTCAGACTCTCGGCCTTGTTGCTCTCCCGGAGCGCGCCGATGTGGTCGCCGGCATTGAAGGCGTCGAGCAGGATCGGATCGATCGGTTGAGCCGACCAGAGACGCAACGTGTTGACGCGCTTAGCACGCCAGCCGACGACGGGCGTATCGAATGCAGCAGCAATCACGCGTTCGGCCGGCTTCCACACATAGCGAGGCTGATCGTCATGGCCGCTGACTGTTTCGACACCGCCGCCGAAGCCGATTTCATACGAGCTTTCCTGGCGTTCGAATTCCCAGGGATTGCCGTGGGCGAGCCATGTTTCCGGCAATTCCACCTGCCAGCCGTCGGCCATCTGCTGACGGAACAGGCCGTGCACGTAACGAATGCCATAGCCATAGGCCGGCACTTCGACGGTCGCCATGGATTCCATGAAACAGGCGGCCAGACGGCCAAGGCCGCCATTGCCGAGCGCTGCGTCCGGCTCAAGGCCGGCGATGACGCGGACATCGACGCCGAGAGAAGCCAGCGCGTTGGTGATTTCTTCCATCAGGCCGAGATTGGAGACGGCATCGCGCATCAGGCGGCCGATCAGGAATTCGAGAGATAGATAGTACACGCGCTTGGCGCCGGTCTCATAGACCTTGCGGGTCGATTCCATCCATCTGTCGATAACGCGGTCGCGAATGACGAGGATCGTCGCGGTCAGCCAATCGTGCGGCTTGGCAACTTTCGCATCCTTGCCGATGCGGTAGGTCAGGCGTTCGATGATTTCTTCCGCGAGGATTTCAGGGCGGGAACTGCGGGGCGCTGGAACGGGGAGATCGGCCTTCGTCAAGTTATTCATACTATCAACTCTCGCCATTTGTGTTTTATATTCAGAGTGTTATGTCTGAATAAAGCAAATTGCCTTTCCGTTTCACTATCACTTTACGCACCGATGTAAAGCAGTTGCAACAGGTGAATGACGCGGATGCGAAAATAGCGAGCCAACGCTTCCGAGGCGGTGAAAGGACTTGATTTCGATTGTTTTTCCGGCTCTTATCGACAGATTGATCGACAAGAAAAAGCCGCTCCAGAGCAATCTGGAGCGGCTTTCTTGTGAATCAAGCGGCGCACCTATTACTTCGTTAGGAGCGTAGTTTGTTTCGATGCCTGCGCGCCGATGGTTTTGAAGGCCGCGAGGAGATCGGACATTTGTTGTGCATCAAAGTAATTGGAGGAGTTCGATGCACAACTCCGCAAGAGATCTTGACCACGAGTCGGCGCCATGAAGGCGACGGTATAGATTTGTACGCCGGCAGCTTTTGCCGTCGTGCATGTGTCTAGTGTCTTCTGATCCGAACTGGTGGCATTGTTTTCTCCATCGGTCATCAAGACGATGAATTTCTGAAATTTCGTATTGCCTTTCTTGGCTTGTTCGGTTGCTTCGGCGGGTGCAATGAGGCTGTTATACGCCAAAGTCATCGGTGCACTGGACTCGGTGCCGCCATCGGCATTCAGCCCGCTAATGACATTGTTGCGGGTCGACTTCGTCCCCCAGGCAAGTGTGCTGGAGCTATCGACCTGGCTGCTCCATGCTATGGCCGCCGTGCGGACATATCGCGAACTGGGGTCGGCCGCATCGAGCTGGTCGAGCAGAGTGCCGACCGCCGTCTTCAAAGCTGCGATCTTCTTGATATAGCAAGGGCTTTTGGGCTTCGAATATTGATATAGGTAGATTCCGTCAGTATAATATTGGATACAGCTGGTCTGTGTTGTATCGATGACGTTGGTGTTCAGCAGCATCGAGCCGGACTTGTCGAGCGCGATCTCCATCGACAATGCGGTTTTCTCAACTGCAGTTCCGCTGGTTGTAGAGCTCGATGCGGAAATGGTCATCGCATGCAGGCCGAGCAATTGGCTCATGCCGTTCACTGACAAATTGTAGGATGCGTTGACGGCAACGGAATAGCTGGTGCCACCGGATGAGTTGCTGCTCGACGTAATGGTGGTCGAAGTCCCTGCCTTGAGGGCATTCGTGGTGTTCGTATCCCCGGCAAGATAGTTCGACATCTGGCCGAGGACGAAATTGTTAGCGAGATCCTTGGCGGTCGTCGTCGTGGCGCTGCCTTCGGCAAGCGCCGTTGCAGCGGCAAGTGCGGCGGAATCCGTAGCTTCCTGGAGCTGGCTGTGCGATAGCGACATGTTTGTGACATCGATCGCGACGCCACCTGCTGCGGCCAACACCGGCACCGCAATCGCTGTAAGGATGCCGAAGTTTCCCGCCTTATCACGTAGAAGTTGTTTTAAGGTGCGAAGTTTATCCGAACCGGAGATCATCATGTCCGCCTGTTGGAGAGAGTTAAAGGCCTCAAGAATGGGCGGGACTATCGGTCACAAATATTAGGCGACCGTTTAAGCGGCAGTTCGAAATTTAACAAACTGCCGGATCGGTCTCATTTTGGCTTGGTTTATTACTGTTTTACCGGAACGACATCCACGGCCTGGACGGTTTTCTGGCTGCCATAGCCCTTGAGCACGCCGATGACCGGCGCGACATCGGAATAATCGCGGCCATAGGCGACGACGATATGATCGGTTCCGGCGGGAATATTGTTCGTCGGATCGAGCTCGATCCAGCCCGCGGTTTCTCCGCACCAGACGCGCACCCAGGCATGCATGGCGTCTGCTCCCTCCAGCCGCTCCTTGCCCGGCGGCGGGATGGTGCGCAGGAAGCCGCTGACGTAGCCGGCCGGGATGCCCAGGCTGCGCAGCGCGATGATCATCACATGCGAGAAATCCTGGCAGACGCCGCGTTTCAGGCGGAAGGCCTCCTTGGGCGTGGTATCGACGGTGGTCGCCTTCGCATCGTAGACGAAATCCTTGTGGATCTGGGAGCAGATCGCATGGGCGATCTGCATGGTCGTCAGGTTCGTCGTCTTCCATTGCCTGCTGTAGCTGGCGATTTCGCCTGTTTCGGGCAGGCGGGGGCTGCTGGCGAGGAAATGGTGCGGCGAGGAGGGGTCGACCGACCAGCAGTCGCTGACCTCATCGGGCAGTTTGGCGAGCAAGGGTGAGAAGTCGGCCGCGACGGGCTGGCTCTCCACCTGGACGCGCGCCTGCATGCGGATATCAAGCTTCTCGTGCGGATCGCGCACCAGGATCGATGTTGCCGAATGCTGGAAGAAATCGGCGAAATTCGATTGCTCGTCCGGATGCGGCGTAACCTTCAGCGAGCCGGCGATCAGCCGCTGACGGTTGGTCAGCGACAGCGGCAGCAAACGCACGATGTGACGCGCGCCGCTGGCCGGCGCGTCGTAGATATAGCCCATGTGCAGCGACAGGTCGTATAGCATCACATCATCCAAGATAAGTTCGGGCCAGCAGGTCCGAGAGGCGTTCCAGCTCGCGTTCCAGCCGCTGATAGACCTCGCCGGTCATCGTTTCCGGCGTCATGACCGCAAGGCCCGAATGCAGCCGCATGGCTTCGCGATAGAAGGGCGACATCTGACCGTTGACGAAGGCGTTCGGCAATTGCTCCACTTCGCGGTGGATCTCGTTCATCTGGAAGAGGATCGAGCGTGGGTTGAGCGGATCGAGCGCCAGAAGGTCGGTCACCGTCAGGCGCGCTGTGTTGACGTTGTAGCGGCGGCGGTGGGTCATGACGCTGTCGCCGATTTCGAGCAGCATGTCGAGCGCGCCATCGGGCGCCTCGGGACCGGACATATGGCCGAGAAGCCGCGTCATGTGCAGCCCGCGCTCGATATAGCGCCCGAGCGACAGGAAGCGCCAGCCGGTGAAGCGATACATGTTCTCGTGCACGAGGCCGGCAAAACCCGCGAGCTTGCGCAAGAGGATCGTCATGGCGTGGCTGGCGTCGTCGCCGTGCTTCACCTTCTCCTTGAAACGGCGGGCGGTCTTGGCAAGATCGGTCAGCGCCAGCCAGCCGTCCGGGGAAAAGCGGTCGCGAATGTTGCTGGCCGAGTAGACGGCGCTGTCGATGTTGCGCAGCAGGCTTTCCGGTACGGCTTTCTCGGTGTCTATGTCGATGGCGGCCAGATAGGCGGTGACGTCGGCGAGCAGCGGCTGGTTGGGATCGGCGGCTTCGGCGAAGCGCCCATGCCAGGCGCGCAGGATGCGCAAGGCCCCCTCGGCCCGCTCGATATAGCGGCCGAGCCAGAAAAGATTGTCGGCTGCGCGGCTCGGCAGGCTGCCCGGCATGTTGCGGGTGAAGGTCTCTTCCGCCGGCAGCAGCGTGTGGGCTTCCACAGGCTTGTCGGAGACGATCCAGACGTCGGCGGCCGAGCCGCCCGCCTGCATGGCAATGGCGGCGACATCATCACCACTGCCGATGCGGGCAAAGCCGCCCGGCATGATCTGCCAGCCGTTGTCCGTGCGGGCGGCGAAGACGCGCAAGCTCATCGGCCGCGGTATCAGCTTGCCGTTGACCCAGGCCGGCGTCGTCGAAAGGGTGACGACTTCCTGGCCGACCAGCTTGTGACCGTCGGTCGCCAGCCAGTCGGCGATCGAGTCGCGGGCGGTGCTGCGCAGCGTCGAGCCCAGCACCGATTGGCCGCTGTCGTCGAAGAAGGGCATGCGGGAATAGGCCGGGCCGATCACCATCTTCTCGATATTGGTCGCGACATGCTGGCGCTCGCTCTTCTGGCCGCACCACCAGGTGGCGATCGACGGTAGTTTCAGCTCTTCACCGCGCAGATGCCGACAGATGGTGGGCATGAAGGCAAGCAGGGCGCGGGTTTCGAGAATGCCGGAGCCGAGGGCGTTGACGATTGAGACGGTCTGCGCCCGCAGCGCCTCCACCAAACCCGGCGTGCCGATATGGGAGTGCTGATTGAGCTCCAGCGGATCGGCGTAGGAGGCGTCGAGGCGGCGCCAGAGTACGCTGATCGGCCGCAGCCCGGCCACGGTGCGCACCATCAGCTGGTCGTTGACGACGGTGATGTCCTCGCCCTCGAGCAGCATGAAGCCGAGATAGCGGGCGATATAGGCGTGTTCGTAATAGGTTTCGTTGGCCGGGCCCGGCGTCAGAACGGCGACGCGTCCTTCAGTGCCGTGCTTGTCGCCAAGCAAGGCATCGCGAAAGGCGCCGAAGAAGGAGGCGAGGCGGTGCACCCTGGTTTCGGCATAGATGTCCGAGAAGGCGCGGGTCGTGGCAACGCGGGTTTCGAGCGCAAAGCCGGCGCCGGACGGCGCCTGGGTTCGATCGGCCAGCACCCACCAGTTGCCGTCAGGACCGCGGCCGATCTCGAAGGCCAGGAAGTGCAGATAGTGACCGTTCGCAGGCGTGACGCCGACCAGCGGCCGCAGGAATTCCGGATTGCCGGCGATCAGGGCCGGCGGCAACAGACCTTCGTTTACCAATCGGTTGTCGCCGTAGATGTCGGCAATGACCTCTTCAAGCAGATCTGCGCGCTGGCGCAGGCCCTCGGAGAGCGTCTGCCATTCGCGCTCGTCGATCAGCACCGGGATATGGGAAATAGGCCATTCGCGCTCGCTGACGCCTGTCGCTCCATAGGCGCGATAGAAAACGCCGGCATCGCGCAGGTAGCGATCGGCGCGAGCGAAACGCTCCATCAGCTCCTGTTCCGACATGCGGCTCAGCGCTGACAGCAGGTTCTGCCAGACCGGCCGCACGGCGCCGGTATTGTCGACCATCTCGTCGGCAACGCCGGGCAGCGCGCTATAGGCAAAGGCCGGATCGTTGCCGATGCCAGCCTTTACCTCGTTGCGCCGTTCCGCTGCCGGTTTTCTAGCCATGCATATTTCCGCTTCAAATTCCCGCCGGCCGTCTGAGGTCGAGCGTCAGCGGGAATTCCGCCGATACCGCCTCCGGCCGCAGGCCGTAGCCGCCAGCCGTATGCCCCCAAGGTTCGAATCGCGCAAGGCGTCGCGCTTCGGCCTCGTTGCCGTTGACGGGAAAAACGTCATAGTTCCGGCCACCCGGATGGGCAACATGATAGATGCAGCCGCCGATCGAACGGCGTGACCATGTATCATAAATGTCGAAGGTCAGTGGCGTATCGGTGGGCAAAACCGGATGCAGGCCCGAAGCCGGATGCCATGCCTTATAGCGGACGCCGGCGACAGAAACGCCCGAGGCGCCTGTCGACGTCAACGGCATCGGGCGCCCGTTGCAGGACACTGTGTAGCGCGTGGGGTTGCTGGTTTCGAGCCGTACCTGCAAGCGCTCCACCGACGAGTCGACGTATCGGACTGTACCTCCAATCGCGCCCTCCTCGCCCAGCACATGCCAAGGCTCCAGCGCCTGGCGCAGTTCCAGCTTGTTGCCTTCGTATTCGACCTCGCCGCAGAAGGGAAAGCGGAATTCCAGCTGCGCCTGGAACCATTCGGAGCGCAGATCGAAGCCGTTTTCACGGAGATCGGTGAGCACATCGAGGAAATCCTCCCAGACATAGTGCGGCAGCATGAAACGATCGTGCAGCGTCGTGCCCCAGCGCACGAACTTGCCGTCGATCGGATTGCGCCAGAAGCGGGCGATGAGGGCGCGCACCAGCAATTGCTGGGCAAGGCTCATGCGGGCATTGGGCGGCATTTCGAAGCCGCGGAACTCGACCAGACCGAGGCGCCCCGTTGGGCCATCCGGCGAAAACAGCTTGTCGATGCAGATTTCCGAGCGATGGGTGTTGCCGCTGGAATCGGTCAGAAGATTGCGAAACAGGCGGTCGACAAGCCAGGGCAGGGGCGGAATGCCATGACCGGGCGCCGGCACCTGGGCTATCGCGATTTCCAGCTCGTAGAGGCTGTCGTGACGTGCTTCGTCGATGCGCGGGGCTTGGCTGGTCGGGCCGATGAACAGGCCGGAAAAGAGGTAGGAGAGCGAGGGGTGTCGCTGCCAGTGCAGCACCAGGCTCTTCAGCAGGTCAGGACGGCGCAGGAACGGGCTGTCGTTCGGATTGGCACCGCCGACCACGACATGGTTACCGCCGCCGGTGCCGGTGTGGCGGCCGTCGATCAGGAACTTGTCGGTGCCGAGACGCGTCTGCCGCGCCTCTTCGTAAACCGCCGTCGTGATGTCGACGCATTCCTGCCAGCTCGATGCGGGATGGACGTTGACCTCGATCACGCCGGGATCGGGTGCGACGCGGATGACGTTGATGCGCTCGTCCTGCGGCGGCGGATAGCCTTCGATATGCACCGGCAGCCCGAGCTCAGCAGCCGCATTCTCGGCGGCAGCCAAAAGTTCGAGATACTGCTCTATCCCCTCGGTCGGCGGCATGAAGACACACAGCCGGCCGTCGCGCGGCTCGACCGAGATGGCCGTGCGTACAGCACCTCTGATATCGCCGAGCGTCTGTTCGACGCGCGATTGCCCGCTTTCGTCGGCCTGGAACGAGGCTTCCGGCATGGCGCGGCCCGCCGGCACGATGACGTCGGGCAAGGGTGTGCGCGGAATGGAGGGGTCGACGGTATGGATATAGGGATAGCGCGATGGCGGCACATAGGGCAGGGTGCCGAGCGGCAGGCGGTAGCCGATCGGCGAGTCGCCCGGCACCAGGTAGATCTTGCCGCGGCGCGTACGCCATTTCTCGCTGACCCAACGTGTGCCCGAGGCCCGTGCATTCCAGGCCTGCACGGGAAGAACATAGCCGGTCGCCGTCGTCAGGCCGCGCTCGAAGACGCGGGCGATGCGGCTGCGCTCCTCCGGGTCCTTCAGTTTGGAATTGGACGGGTCGACGTTTTCCGGCAGGCTGCCTTCCTTGATGATCCATTCGGCCGGGTCTTCATAGGCCGGCAGCACCATGTCGGGGTCTATCGCCAACTCCTTGGCAATTGCGCTCAGAAGCTTTCCAGCATCGTCCGCAGTTGCGCCGGTCTTGGCGGTCTCTTGCGCGATCAAGGCCGGGTTTTGCCAGACGGGCTTGCCGTCCTTGCGCCAGTAGAGCGAGAAGGTCCAGCGCGGCAGGCTTTCGCCCGGATACCATTTGCCCTGGCCGTAATGCAGGAAGCCACCGGGCGCGAAGCGATCGCGCAAGCGGCGGATCAGCTGATCCGCCCTGTCGCGCTTGGTCGGGCCGACGGCGGCTGTGTTCCATTCCTCCGATTGGAAATCGTCGATCGAGACGAAAGTCGGCTCGCCGCCCATGGTCAGGCGCACGTCGTCTTCCTTGAGAATGCGATCGACCTGATTGCCGAGCGCATTCAGCGCATCCCAGCTTTCGTCGGAGAATGGTTTGGTGATGCGCGGATGCTCGGCGACGCGCACGACCTTCATGTCGAAATCGAATTCGGTGTTGGCTTCGCCGAAATAGCCGCCGGAGATCGGAGCGGCATTGCGGTAATGCGGCGTGGCGGCGAGCGGAATATGGCTCTCGCCGGTGAGCAGCCCCGAGGTCGGGTCTAGGCCGACCCAGCCGGCGCCGGGAAGATAGACTTCCGTCCAGGCATGCAGATCGGTGAAATCGACTTCGGTGCCGGAGGGGCCGTCGAGCGCTTTAAGGTCCGGCTTGAGCTGTATGAGGTAGCCGGAAACGAAGCGGGCGGCGAGGCCGAGATGGCGGAGAACCTGAACGAACAGCCAGCTCGAGTCGCGACAGGACCCTCTCGCCGTTTCCAGGGTCTCCTCCGGCGTCTGGACGCCTGCTTCCATGCGGATGACGTAGCCGATTTCTCTTTGCAGTGTTGCATTGATGCCGACGATCATGTCGACGGTCGGCTGTTCGGAGCGGTCGAGCGTGTCGAGGAAGGCCTGCAGGCGGGGGCCGGTTTCTTCCGGCGTCATATAGATCGACAGATCCTCGCGGATCGTCTCGGGATAGGCGAAGGGCCATTTGGTGGCCTCCTCTTCGACGAAGAAGTCGAAGGGATTGTAAACGGTCATATCGGCAACGAGATCGACCTCGATCTTCAGCTCGGTCACCGGATCGGGAAAGACGAAACGGGCGAGGTAATTGCCGTAGGGATCCTGTTGCAGGTTCACGAAATGATTTGACGGCGTGACCTTCAGCGAGTGGCTGAGAACGCGGGTCTTGGAATGAGATGCAGGTTTCAGGCGAATGATCTGAGGGCCGAGGCGGATCGGATTGTCGTATTTGTAATGGGTGAGATGATAGATGCTTGCCTTGATCGCCATATGTCTCTTTGCCTTGCCCGCATCGTTGTGCGGTGGTTGCTGTTCCCAAAGGCAGTGTGTGCAATGCAGCGAGAGAATGCAAGACATCTCGGTGGACTGCCAAAGTCTTGTCGCACAATACCAAAATAAAAACGGCGGGTTTGTGCCCGCCGTTTCGAAATCTTTGTTTTAATGCGGGAATTCAGCTTCTGCCGAATTCGTCGACCAGGCGGATGATATCGTCTTCGCCGAGATAGGAGCCCGTCTGCACTTCGATCAGTTCGAGCAGGATCTTGCCGGGGTTGGAGAGACGGTGCACTTCGCCAAGCGGGATGTAGATCGATTCGTTTTCACGCAGCATCTGCACGTTCTCGCCAACAGTCACTTCCGCCGTGCCCTTGACGACGATCCAGTGCTCGGAGCGATGGTGATGCTTCTGCAACGACAGCTTCTTGCCCGGCAGCACGAAGATGCGCTTGACCTGGAAGCGCTCGCCGTTCAGCACCGAGGTATAGCCGCCCCAGGGGCGATAGGATGTCGGATGCGTCTCGGTGAGCTTGGCGGTCTTCTTTTCGCTCGCCAAGAGCTTCACGAGCTTGCCGACTTCCTGGCTATCCTTGAGATGGCCGACATAGACGGCGTCTTCGCTGGCGATAACGGCGACGTCCTCAAGGCCCTGCACGGCAATATGGAGGCTGTGCGACATCACGAGCGAGTTCTTGGTGTTGACCAGCGTCGTGGAACCGGCAGAGACGTTGCCGCTTTCATCGCGATTGCCGACCTTCCAGACCGCATCCCAGCTGCCGAGATCGGACCAGGTGAAGGGCGAGGGTACGACGGCTGCATTGGCCGTCTTTTCCATCAGCGCATAGTCGATGGAGATATCGGGGCTCTTGGAGAAATGATCTGCATCCAGGCGGGTGAAATCGAGATCGCGTGTCGATTTGGAAACGGCCTTGCTGGCAGCCTTTTCGACATCGGGTGCATATTCCTTCATCTCGGCAAGAAGCTGGGCAGCCGAGAACATGAACATGCCCGAGTTCCAGTAGAAGCTGCCGTTTGCAACCATCTCCTGGGCTTTTTCCAGCGCCGGCTTCTCGACGAAGCGCTTGACGGCATGGGCACCGGTCGGCAGCGCCTTGCCGCTTTCGATGTAGCCGTAACCGGTCGCGGGCTCGGTCGGTGTGATGCCGAAGGTGACGAGCTTGCCCTGGAGTGCCGTATCGCGAGCCAGACGCACGCAGTCGTAGTAGGTCGCGTTGGCGTGGATCTCATAGTCGGAGCCGAGGACGTGCATGATCGCGTCCTTGCCGAAAAGATCGGTGATGAGTGCGGCGGCGGCGGCGACGGCGGCGGCCGTATTGCGGGCGACCGGCTCCAACAGCACGGCGGCCAGCTTAAGGTCCAGTTCGCGTGCCTGCTCGGCGACGAGGAAGCGGAACTCCTCGTTGGTGAGGACGATCGGCGCTTCGTAGAGTTCCGGATCCGAAACGCGTTCCAGCGTATTCTGAAACAGCGTTCTGTCGCCGATGAACTGGATGAATTGCTTCGGGGCGGAGGCGCGCGAGAGCGGCCACAGACGCGTGCCCTTGCCACCTGCCATGATCACCGGAACGATTTTGGCTGCCATGCTCTGCCTCTCCTAGACACTTCATTCGGGAGCTTATCGCGAAAGATCGCAACTTTTGCGTTCCTCGCTCACGCTTCTTGGACAACTTCTATCGCCATTGCGATATTTTTGCAGAAAACGCTAGGCCTATCTGCTGTGATCGCAAACATTCGGCGATCTTCGTGTGGAAATTCGGATGAACGCACGCAGGGCCATGGTCCCGGATATCGAGACGAAAGCCCTCGAAAGGGATTCGACGTTGCGAAATATGGCCGCCAACCGGCTCGAGATGCGGCGGCGGCCATCGCTTGCGCGCTACGCCTTCGCCCTGTGGCTCCGTTCATCATGCGCAACGCCGTTGCGCTTGTTGTAGCGGATCGACGACCAGAGAGAGACACCGATCAAGGCAGCACCACCAAGGCCGGTGATGACTTCGGGGATATGCATCAGCGTCTGCATGTACATGATCACCGACAGGATCAGGATGGCATAGAAGGCGCCATGCTCGAGGTAGCGATAGTGGGCGAGCGTGCCCTTCTCCACCAGCATGATCGTCATGGAGCGAACATACATCGCGCCGATGCCGAGACCGATGGCGATGATGAACAGGTTCTGGGTGAGTGCGAAGGCTCCGATCACTCCGTCGAACGAGAAACTCGCGTCGAGGATTTCCAGATAAAGAAAAGCACCGAAACCGCCCTTTGCGGCTGTGCTCATCGTTTTTTGGGAGGCATCGAGAAATCCGGCGAGAACCTCGACCAGCAGGAAGGTCAGGAGACCGTAGATCGAGGCATGAAGGAATGTCGTCGACTCATTGCCGTCGAGCAGGGAGCTGAAGATGAGAACAAGGATCAGCACGAAGGCGATTTCGACGCCCTTGATGGTAGCGAAATGCGCCATCCGCTTCTCCAGGAAGCTGATCCAATGCACGTCCTTTTCATGGTTGAAGAAGTAGGTGAGGCCAACCATCATCAGGAAGGTGCCGCCGAAGGCGGCGATGGCGAGATGCGCATCCTGCATGATCCGCGCATATTGTTCCGGTTCGGCGGCCGCAAGTTTCAGCGCTTCCCACGGGTTGATGTGGGCCGCGATGGCGACGATTGCCAGCGGAAAGACGATGCGCATGCCGAAGACGGCAATAATGATACCCCAGGTCAGGAAGCGATGCTGCCAGACCGGGGTCATTTCCTTCAGCTTGTTGGCGTTGACGATGGCATTGTCGAAGGAGAGCGAGATCTCCAATACGGCCAGCACCGCGCAGATGAAGAAGGCCGTGGCAAGGCCGCCGAACGTCCCGGTGGCGTTCCAGCCCAGCAGGGCGCCGAGAGCAAGGCCGCCCAAGGTGACGGCGAAAGCCCAGCCGAAATAGCCGAGCACGGATTTGGAGGCTGCGGGCGGCGTCATGAGCGCACCTCGCGGCAGACGAAATGACGATATCCGGATCGAGCGCGCAGCCACACGCCGGAGACGGCATGCGGATAACGCATGGTCAAGCTGTTCATAAGAAGAAATCCGCCGGCTCATCTGCAGGCGGTACCGACATCGCGAGAGCGCCGTAAAAACTCTCGCCAGAGGGGCCCGGCACCAAAGTTCAATCCGTCGCCGATGTCAGAAGGCGCGGAGATGACCCATAGTTAGTGAAGTCGCGACGCACGTCAAGGGTTGAAATCGCGGTCGAGACTATTGCTCCCGCTAATTGAGAATTCGGGGAACCAAACGGGAAAGGCGGCGTTTGACCTTCGGGCATGTTTGTCCCATCTGCCAGGCGGCTTCTAGTGTCTGGATAACAGCGACCGACAGGAGAAACGTCCATGAGTCCCAATCCCATCCAACGAAATGCACGGGAGCCGAAGCCGGAACTGACGGAACGGCAGAAGAAGGCGCGGTCGAATACGCTGCGTCAGGCGCAGGTATTGCCGCCGCACCAGGTCGATCTGACGCTGCACCCCGTGACGCAAGAGGACGTGCATGTTCCCGCCCATGTCAACGGCGCCGATCTCTCGCGCGAAGCGCCAGCCGATGCCAATCACGGCAACAAGCGAAAAGGCGGTTCGCACTAATAGGCCGCCGCCGACTGTTTATTTGTGACGTGGCGTCTTGCCGTCGGACGTAAAGCTGCCGTTGAAGCTCATTTCAGTCGATTTTGCCGAGCATTCGATGGTGACCGGCTTGCCCGAATAGGGATTGCCGAAGGTGCAGGTGCCCTTGGCTTCGACCTGGCCTGACATCTTGTTGCCGGCGCCGGTGGAGATGACCTCGATCGGCAACTGCGCCGTGCCCTTCTGACTGCCGGGCTTGATGCCGCCGCCGTTGCCCTGGAAGCCGAGCATCTTGCCGCCGGATGTGAAAATGAAGGTCACTATGCCGTCCGGCCCCGTCACGCTGGCGACCTCGGTCTTACAGCCTTTGCTGACGTCGAGCTTGCCGACCACGAGCTTGGAACATTTTCCGCTGACCGCGGTGACGCCCTGAGCCGGAAAATTTTCCACGGCCGCAGCCGACGTAGCGGCCAGCGCCGTCAATCCAAAAGCAATGCATGCGAATCGCATAAGGGGCTCCTTTTAAGCCCCTATAGGTTTGCCGATCAAAATGTGGCAGTCAACCCGAAGCCGCGATGCGCAGGCGCGCTTGCCGTCATTCCGGCACGAGTGAGCCGATCAACTGCAGCAGGGCTTTCTGCCGATTACCGCCGCCGGCCAGGAACTCGTAGAGGCTCATGGCTTTCTCGCTGCCACCATCGACGGTGTAGTCGGCCTGGCGGATCACGAAGACTTCGCCGCTTTCGGAGTCGCGGGCAAGGTGGAACATATATTCGTCGCCATTAGGCTTGTGGTTCTTATAGAACTGCCGCTTCACCACCGTCATCTCATCCTCCCGTATGATCGATGCGTTAGTGTGACAGTAGGATGACGGCGCGGCCGGAAGTCAAGCGGCTTATGGCGGGAAATCGCCCCGACGGATCCCGGGCGACCGCAACCATGACGGACAGCAGCATGTGATTGGCTATCTGTAAAAAGGTGATTATTCTCGGGCTTGCGCTCGAATATTCGAGACGCGAAAAGCAGGAGATTAAAGCACATGAGAATGATGTTAGCGCTGGGGGCGATTTTGAGCCTGGCATGCGTCTCCGCGGGCGAGGCGCCTTCTAATTATCAGACATACCACGGCGTCCGAGTCGACAGTGATCCGGTGCTGCTGGCAAAATACAACAAGGCTCTCAACTATTGCGAGCCCGAGGCCTATTCCTGGCACCGCGGGTCGCCGGACCCGAACAGCACCCTCTACTGGCTGGCGCTGAGAGATTGCCTCTATCGCCACAGCTTCGTGGATCGCGGCGCCTATGCCTATCCGACGACGGCGGTATTCCGGAATTTTCTGGATCGCTGACGGCCGACAGGTCAATTCGGCTCGCGGAACATTGCTTGGGACAAGCAGGCGCCGCGACCAGATGAGCGCAGCTCGACAAAGCGAAACTAAAAAGGCCTTTCGATTACTCGAAAGGCCTTGCTTTTCAGCGAATTAGGATGGTGGGCGTGACAAGGATCGAACTTGTGACCCCTACGATGTCAACGTAGTGCTCTCCCGCTGAGCTACACGCCCATCCGATGGCGGCGCATAGATCACAAAACCTTGGTTGCCGTCAATAGGCTTTTTTTCGGTTTTGTGACGCGACCGCCGGAAGCCTTAGGCGGCAAGGAGTTTGTTGACTTCGTCGACCAGTTCGCGGAGGTGGAAAGGCTTGGAAAGCACCTTCGCATCCTTCGGAGCCTTCGAATCAGGGTTCAGCGCCACGGCGGCAAAGCCGGTGATGAACATCACCTTCAGGTCGGGATCGAGCTCGGTGGCGCGGCGGGCCAGCTCGATGCCGTCCATTTCCGGCATGACGATATCGGTCAAAAGCAGCGAAAACGGCTCTTCGCGCAGCCGGTCGTATGCGCTTGCTCCATTGTCAAAGGACAAGACCTTGTAGCCGGCTTTTTCGAGCGCCTTCACAAGGAAGCGACGCATGTCGTTATCGTCTTCGGCAAGAAGTATCTTTTGGGTCATCATCTCTTCGCTAATCAATCTTGTCTTGTTGGACTCGTCCAGCGTTTAGGTTAGCGCTCTGCCGTAAACAAGCCGTGAATACCGGCCGGATGCGGCATTCCCTGTTTATTCGAGGCGCGAGTGCATCCCACGAAAACACTTTGCGTTTCCGCTGGTCGGGCATTCGGAGATTTCGGTTACGGCGCTTTGGATTAAGGCCATTTTGCTCAAGTTACTATGGACTTGCACGCATGCAACTGGCAACATGATTACTGCGACAAGTTGTTGACATGGTAAAGACGTTGATGTCCGCAGAAATGCGCAGTTTCGAGATTTACGAAGTATTGGAGCCCGTCTCCCAGACGATACCGTTTGTCTATAGCTCGCCACATAGCGGCCGCATCTACCCCCCCGATTTCATCGCTCAATCCCGCCTGCAGGGCATCGCCATCCGCCGCTCGGAGGATCACTACGTCGACGAGCTTTTTTCGGCGGCGAGCTCTCTCGGCGCACCGCTGCTGTTCGCCAATTTTCCGCGCGCCTATATCGACGTCAATCGCGAGCCCTACGAGCTCGATCCGCGCATGTTCGACGGCGCATTGCCATCCTATGCCAACATCAATTCGCTGCGGGTTGCCGGCGGTCTCGGCACGATCCCGCGAATCGTCGCGGAAAATATGGAAATTTATGCCCGGCGGGTGCCGGTCGAGGATGCGCTGAAGCGCATCGACACCATCTACAAGCCTTATCATTCCACCCTTCGGCGACTGATCGCGCGCACGCATGTCAAGTTCGGCTTCGGTGTGCTAGTCGATTGCCATTCCATGCCGGGCAATATCCGCATCGCCGGCAGCAATGCGCGGCCGGATTTCATCCTCGGTGACCGCTACGGCACCAGCGCATCGGCGGAACTTTCGCGCGCCGCCATGCAGATCCTCGAAGAACTCGGCTTCAATGCCGTGCGCAACAAGCCCTATGCCGGTGGCTTTATCACCGAGCATTACGGCCGTCCCTCCCGCGGGCTCCATGCCCTGCAGATCGAGGTCAACCGCTCGCTCTACGTCGACGAGGTGACGCTGGAGAAGCGCCCGGATTTCGATCAGGTCGCATCCGCCATCACGCTTTTCATGAAGCGCATGGCCGAGCATGTGGAATCCTACACGGGCGATCCGGCGCTGGCGGCGGAATAGGGGCATCTCTCCCGCCCATTCGGCACGCTAAGGATGGCAAGATATCGCCCCGCGTTGGTCGCGCCGTTCCCATGAGACAAAATAACCCCGACAAAAAAAGAACCGCGCTCGTGGCGCGGCTAAGTCTAGGGAGGAAACACCCAAGGAGGGTATTTACAGTCAAAAGACTGTAGCTGGATATTGATCCCGCACTGCACAAATGTCAAGCATTTTATTGCGGTGCAAAATATTTAGGCAAATTCTGAAATTTTGCCCGATTGACAGGCATTGCGCCCACTGCGTCATCATCCGGTTTGCTTCAGGAGCTATATGCGCTATGGATCGCTCATCCCGTCACTTAATCGGATTGACCATGCTTCCCGATCACACGTTCTTCTCTCGTCTGGCCGAGGCGGCCAAGGCCGAAACCCTGCCGCGCTTCCGCGCCGGCGTCGATGTGGTCAACAAGGAAGCCAGGGGCTTCGATCCGGTGACCGAAGGGGATCGTGCCGCCGAAGTGGCGATTCGTTCGCTGATCGAGGCTGAGTTTCCCGATCATGGCATCCTGGGCGAGGAACACGGCAGTATCGGTCTCGATCGCGAGTATGTGTGGGTGATCGATCCGATCGACGGCACGCGCGCCTTCATCTCGGGCGTGCCCGTCTGGGGAACGCTGATCGGCTTGCAGAAGAACGGCCGCGCCATCATGGGCCTGATCGACCAGCCCTTTACCGGCGAGCGTTATTTCGCCGATGGTAACAGCTCGACTTACTCAGGCCCCGACGGCGAAAGGCGACTCGAGGTCCGCGATTGCGGCAGCCTGTCGAACGCGATCCTGTTCACGACTTCGCCGCATCTCTTCGTCGGCGAGGAGCTTGCCAGATATCGCGAGATCGAGAGCCAGGTCCGCCTTTTCCGCTACGGCACGGATTGCTACGCCTATGCGTTGCTCGCCGCCGGTCACGTCGATCTCGTCATCGAAAATTCGTTGAAGCCCTATGATGTCGGCGGCATCATTCCCGTCATCGAGCAGGCTGGCGGCATCATCACCACCTGGGATGGCGGCCGGCCGGAAATGGGCGGCACGATCATCGCGGCAGGCAGCCGCGCCGTGTATGACCAGGCGCGCGCTATCCTGTCTCGATAAGCGCTAGGCTTCCGCCTCCACCTCATAGGCAGTGGTTTCCGCATCGCTGCCGGGAATGAACGCATGGATGGCCGCAAGGGCCTGATTGCGATAGATATCCCGCTCCTGCAGGATTTCATGCTTGGCGCCGTGAATGGGCACAAGCTGTGCTGCGCGAAAATAGCGCGACAGCCGCTCCTGATCGACATAAGGCACGACGCCGTCTCGCGTCGGCGCGATCAGCACGGTCGGAATGGGGATCGAAAACAGGTGTTCGGGCCTGTTGACGCGCTCGATTGCATGGAAGGCTTGCGACAGCCAGCGCGCCGTCGGCGGGCCGAGGCTGAGTTGCGGATAGGCCTCGCCAATGCCGACGTTGCGCCGATAGCGCTGCTCGTCGGTGGTCAGCGGATTCTCGCCGAAAGGCCGTTCCTTGAATTTCTTGCTGAATTGCATCCGTCCGAGCCCGACGCCGCTGACCGCACCGGAAAGAAAGCGGATAAGGCCCGGAGAGACGCCGTGGCCGGTCAACCCGATAAAGGGAGCCGACAGCACCATGCGTTCAATACGGGTTGCGAGCCTTGGCGCTGCGGACAGGGCGATCAGGCCACCGGTCGAATGCGCGAGAAGAAAGAAGGGCAGGCGCGTATCCGGCAGAACAATTTTGTCGAGGAAGGCGGTAAGATCATGTTCGTAATCCGAAAATCGCCTGATATGGCCGCGCAGCGGATCCTTCAACAACCGCTCCGAGCCGCCCTGGCCGCGAAGATCGAAGGTTGCCACCCATAGGCCCTTGGCCGTGAGATCGCGGATCGTCTCGAAATATTTCTCGATGAACTCGTTGCGTCCCTGAAGCAGCACGACGGTGCCCTTGGCGACCGGCTGCTCGCAGCGGAAAACGGCGTAGCGCAGCTTGCACCCGTCGAAACTCTCGAAGAACCCCTCGGTGCGGTTCTCTGGCACCGGATTGTCTGCCGTGGAATAGAGGATCGAATCCATTGCGATGTCGCGCCTCGCTGACAAATGGCTCACCTCAAGGGGATAGCGCAGGTTGGGGGAATTGCAACAGGTTTGTTGGCCGCGATATCCCTCCATCGGCGTTTCCGATGATACTATCGTTTTTCTCCGTTTCCTCTCCTTGCGCCTCTCTGCGAATTCTCAGCCATAGTCATCACCTGTGGGAATGAAAGCCATGGCAATTGCTGAAATCGCGAATTCAAGAATTCTTATTGTCGGCGGCAGCTCCGGAATGGGCCTGGCGCTGGCAAGACGCACGCTCGCCATCGGCGCCGAGGTCATCATCGTCGGACGGAACGAGGACAAACTTAAACGCACCGGCGCGGAACTCCAAAGTGCGGCGCTCTCCACTGTCGCTGCCGATATCACGCAAGAGGGCCAAGTCGCCGATCTATTTGAGCGGGTCGGTCGACTCGATCACATCGTCAGCACAGCCGCCGATATCGAAGGTGCTTATGAGTTGCTGCCTTCACTGGATCTCAGGGCAGCGCAAAAGGTCGTGGAAAGTAAATTCTACGGACCGCTATTGCTCGCGAAATATGGCGTACCCGTGCTCTCTCCTGCCGGTTCCATCACCTTCACATCCGGTATCGCGGCCTATCGTCCGGCGGCGCGGGGATCGGTCGTTGCCGCGGTCAATGCGGGCCTGGAAGGATTGGTTCGCGCGCTCGCCGTCGAGGTGGCGCCGATCCGCGTGAATGCTGTTTCGCCTGGCTGGGTCGACACGCCCATCTGGACGTTCGTTGCCGGCGACAAGAAAGACGAGACACTGAGCGCCATGGCAAAACGACTGCCGGTTGGGCGGGTGGGACAACCGGAAGACATCGCCGATGCCATCAGCTTCCTGATGGGCAATGCCTTTACAACGGGGACGATACTGCATGTCGAGGGCGGGCATCGGCTGGTTTAGCCGGCGCGAAACTGTCGCTTGCGGTCGCCAGCAGCAGTTTCAGGGTCGGCGGCTGAATACGCCTGCGCCGCCAGATCATCACAAGCGACGCTGTCCGCATTGGACCCGGCCAAGGCATCTCGCTGATTTCGCCACGATCGAGTGCGTCGGCGACGGCAAGTCGCGGAACCAGGCTGACGCCGGTTCCAGCTGCAACGAGCCGCGCAATCGTGCCGATGCTGCCGACTTCCGCAGCGAGCTTCGGTGCCGCCATCCCTGCCGCGTCAAATGCCTTGTCGAGCAGGTGTCGATAGACGCAGCCGACCTCGGTTGCCACAAAGCTCATGGAGGCAAGCGTGGACAAGTCGCCTCTTTTCGGCGCGGCTTCCTTCTGGGGAGGCATGATGAGGATCAACGGCTCTGCCGATAAAGTTCGCTTCGCCAGGCCTTCATCGAGACCGTCCTTGTCAAAACAGAAGACGATGTCGATCTCGCCGTCTTCGAGCTTTCGCAACAGATCGCCGCTGCCGGCGACCTTCACTCGTAGATTGATATCAGGATGACCGCTCTGAAAAGTCGATAACCATTGCGGAAGCCTCATGGAAGCAACTGTCTCCAGCGCGCCGATCGTCACCGTCCCAGCCGCAACCCCGGCGGCTGTCTCGACGGCCGCGCGCGCCTCGTCCGCAACCGTCAGAATTTCTTCGGCATAGCGTCTTAATGTTTCGCCCGCCGCTGTCAGCTCCAAGCCCGATCTCGACCGGATAAAGAGCGCCGCTCCAAGTTCAGTTTCGAGCGACTGGATCTGATCGCTCACACTCGATTGGGCGAGATGGACCTCCTCGGCTGTGCGAGTGAAACTCCGGTTCCGGGCGACCGCGAGGAATGTCTTGAGTAGTCTAGGATGCATCGAGCCGTGCCCAATTAAGGTCGGAATAGGCGCCATCAAATGACGAGAGACGCAATACAGACGACGCTGCCATATCGCTTGTGTCAGCGTCAACACGTCACGAAATGATCGCAAAAAGTCAACGGTGGGTCCGGGCTATCCGTTGCTCGAAATTTCTCGGGTGTTGGCACCTACGACGCTTGCAACTACGTTTTTGTCACAACGTCGTCTGCATCAGGTTTTCGGTGTCGCACCGCGTCGTTCGAGAGCGGTTTTGTGGATGATGTCGGCGATCTCCGGGCTGCTGCTCGACAGCATCTGGAAGTCCGACGAATAGAGCGACAGCAGTGAGACTTCAGTCGCGGCGCTGACGGTCGCCGAGCGGGGCTCGCCGCTGATCAGCGCCATCTCGCCGAAGAAACTGCCGGTGCCGAGCTCCACAGGGTTCGGTGTGGCGACGCTGACCCGGCCCTCGACGATGAAGAACATCTGGTCGCCAGTCTCGCCTTTGCGGCAGATGATGGCGCCGGCCGGCACGACGCGAGGTCTCAGCGCTCGCACGATCTCGATGAGTGCGCCCGAACCAAGCTTCTGGAACAGCGGCACTGCCGCAACCAACTGCCAATTGCGCACGAAGTCCTGGCGACGCACTTCTTCATAAAAGCCGGTGGCGAGGATGCCGGCCCACAGCGCAAAGATGCCGATTCCGCTCATCATGACCAGCCCGGCAAGGACGCGACCGGCGAAACTTTGCGGAATCTCGTCGCCATAGCCGGTGGTCGACAGCGTGACCACCGCCCACCACATCGCCAGGGGGATGCTGCCGAACTTGTCAGGCTGGACGTCGCGCTCGATGATATAGGCTGCGAGCGCCGCGCCGAACAGGACGATGCCGAAGATCGAGGTAACGCCGATCAGATTGCGCGCTTCTTTGGTGAGGACCCTGCCCAGCAGTCGGAAGAAGGTTGAGCCGCGCAGCGGCTTCAGCAGCCAGATGGCACAATAGAGGCTTTGGTCGCGGCCGCCGACGAAAAAGAATGCGGCCACAGGGACTAAAACGGCAAGCACGTCGACCGCGATTTCCAACGCCCTGCCGCGAACGTCTCTCATCCGCTGCATGATCAGCGTCTCGATCAATTGCAGTACGTAGGCAGCCCAGATGCCGGCGAGCAGAACTTCCAAGATGAGCCTGGTCTGTCCCGTTATGTTCGGCAGCGTAAGTGCGGCCACGGTCAACAGACCGATTGCAACGAACAGCGCGTTCAGCGATGCGGAAATCTTCGAAAAACGGAGCGCCGACATTCAATACCCCGGGTGGGCTGCCACTTTTCTAGAATAGGATGGCTTCGGTCCAAACGTAAAGGGCTGGCGGGACATGCACAGCAGCCAAGTCCTGGCCAGTGAAACAAGCAATTGTGGCTGTCTTTTCAATCAGATTTCGATCGCTTCGGACATTCTTTGGAATCGCGGAAGACTATGCCGGTTCCGGCGATCATGAGGCAGCGCGAGTAGTTCGGGGAATTGCGATAGATTTTTGCTTTTCCCGGCATGACGAGCGATCGCCTCCCTGCGGCGCCCGACATTCCATGTCTTGGGCCTTTATTGCTGCCCGACATCCAGTGGAAACCCCCTGAAAGGCTTGATTTCCTTGAGCACGAACGTCGTCTGCATCTCCTTGATGCGCGGCAGCCGGCGGACGACCGCCATGGCGAAATCCGCGTAGCTGTCGAGGTCAGCGGCGACGACCTGCAGCAGAAAATCCGCGTCTCCGGCGATGCTGTAGCACGCCACCACTTCGCTCAGCTTCAGGACGTCGCGCGAGAATTCCTCGGCTTCGGCCTCGCTGTGGCTGTCGATCTTCACTCTGATGAAAGCCAGGACACCGAGGCCGATCTGCCGCCTGTCGAGGGTCGCCGTGTAGCCCTGGATCACTCCGGTTTCCTCAAGCTGGCGCACGCGCCGCCAGCAGGGCGATGTGGAAAGCCCGACTTCGGATGAGAGTGCCTGGTTCGTCAGACGTCCGTCTTTCTGTAGCGCGCCGAGGATTCTCAGGTCGATGGGTTCAAGCGTAGAAGGCATAGGCCACCTTAAAGTCTGTCGGTATAGGTAGGACATACCACATAAAGCCAATTTTAGGCAATTAAAGGTAAGATTATCCGCGATAGACGAGATATTCTGCGAGCAGACACCGCCAACAACAGCAGGGTACCAATGCTTCCCGATATCCGTATCGCCATCGTCATCAACCCGGATCTGCCGCTCGGGCTGATCGCCAATACCGCCAGCGCCATCGCGATCGGCCTGGGGGCAAGGTTTCCCGGTCTCGCGGCGCAATCTCTGACCGATAGCGAGGATCGCACCATCGACATTAGCTCAAACATGCCTGTACCGATGCTGCAGGCGGATGCCGATACAATCCGGTCGCTGCTGCTGAAGGCGCTCACTCAGCAGGAAGAACGGGCAATCGTTCCCTTTCCAGCCTTCGCACGGTCGCTTCACGATTACAGGGAATATGAGGCAACATTTCCCGGTCGTGACCTTGCCGGGGAGACCATCGATGGCCTGGGAATAGCCGGTCCATCGAAATGGGTGAAATCGCTGACGGGTTCGCTGAAGCTGTTGCGGTAGTGGTGGAAAGAAAAAAGGCCGGCTTGCGGGATAGAGAGATCCGCAGCGCCGGCCGAGCAAGGACTGAAGAAGAAGGGACGATACACTTCAGTCATCGGATGATGGTATATCCGATGGTGTTATTGATAGGCTCGCCTGCCTGAACGGGTTCCGAACCGAGTGTTCATCTGCGGTTCACGACGATTTTTTGCCAAGTTTCGGGCGGCTGAGCGGGGTCTTGAACTCCCGAGAGGCGATCACCATCTCCAGTCTGCGGGTGCCAAACGGGCTCGCAAATCCGTCCCGAGGCCGCCAGAAGCGGGGCCATGGGGCAAGTTCAGAATCGCAATTGTCGCTCACAGGAGGACTCCATGCGTCACGTAGACTTTTCTCCCCTTTACCGTTCCACCGTCGGTTTCGACCGCCTGTTCACCATGCTCGATACTCTTGCCCAGCCGGATCAGGCTCAGACCTATCCGCCCTACAATATCGAGCGCACCGGTGAAAACACCTATCGCATCACCATGGCCGTTGCCGGTTTCGATGAAAAGGAACTGAGCATCGAGGCTCATGCCCACGTCCTTCACGTCAAGGGCGAAAAGAGCGAAGAGCCGGCTGAAGCCAGCGAATATCTCTATCGCGGCATCGCCAAGCGCGCCTTCGAGCGTCGCTTCCAGCTCGCCGATCATGTCGAGGTCAAGGCGGCTTCGCTGAAGAATGGTTTGCTGCACATCGATCTGTTGCGCAACCTTCCGGAAACGATGAAACCCCGTCGTATCTCGATTGCGGCCGATCCGGTGGAAACTCCGAAGGCCATCGAGGCTCACATCAACTAAAACAGGCTGACGGTCGTCGACCGTCATGCCCGGGCTGACGGACTTAAGCCGGCACGCCTTTGATCCTCCCAAGATCAAAAAAAGAAGCGGCGCTCCATCGGGGCGCCGCTTTTGTTTTGGAGTGGATATGGGGGACGTCAGGCGGCGTTCGTCGCCCCCGTTGCCTCGGCCTTCGCGGTCTCGCGCCGCTTGGCCGCATCGGCATATTTCTGGGCAAGGAAGGCGCAGGTCATCAGCTGGATCTGATGGAACAGCATCAGCGGCAGGACGATGGCGCCGATGCCCTGGCCGGCGAAGATTACGTTGGCCATCGGCACGCCGCTCGCCAGCGACTTCTTCGAGCCGCAGAAGGTGATGGTAATCTCATCGGCCTTGGAGAAGCCGAGTGCGCGACTGCCGAACATGGTGATGCAGAGCACCGTAGTCAGCAGCAGCATATTGGCGACGATAACGGTGGCGATGTCGAGCACCGAGAAGGTATGCCACAACCCCTCGACCACGGCCTCGCTGAAGGCCGAATAGACCACCATCAGGATCGAGCCGCGATCGACCGGCATCAGGATCTTCTTCTTCGAGCGGATCCAATCGCCGATCCACGGCTGCAGCAACTGGCCGGCGATGAAGGGGGCGAGCAGCTGCAACATGATCTGCCACAGCACATCCCAGGAAAAGCCGCCCTGGCCACCCACCGAAAACAGCAGGCCGACGAGCAGCGGCGTCAGAAACATGCCGAAGATGTTCGAGGCGGACGCGGAGCAGATGGCGGCCGGCACGTTGCCGCCGGCAATCGACGTGAAGGCGATGGACGACTGCACGGTCGAGGGCAGCACGCTCAGAAACAGCATGCCGGTGTAGAGCGATACCGGCAGAATGCTGTTCGGTACGACCTGGCCTATGGCGAGCACCAGCAGCGGGAAAATGCCGAAGGTCGTCAGCAGGATGACGAGATGCAGCCGCCAATGCAGCAGACCGGCGATGACGACATCGCGCGAAAGGCGCGCGCCGTGCAGGAAGAACAGCAGGCCGATGGCAAAGTTGGTGGCGATGCCGAAATAGTGGGCGCTCGCCCCATGCACGGGAAGGAAGGATGCGGTCGCGACCGTCAGGACGAGCAGCATGGTGAAGGTGTCTGGAAGAAAGCGGCGCATCGTGCCAACCCCGATCGCAATTGCAAGTCTTAATGATTAGTCCTTGCAGATAGACCTATTGTGATCCACGATGCAAGGAATAACAGTTATCGCAATATGGGATAAGCGGGATGCTCGACCTCACGCAGTTGCGCAGTTTCGTTGCCGTGGAGCAGATGGGTAGCTTCACGCTGGCGGCGGAAAGGCTCGGGCTCGGCCAGTCGACGGTCAGCCAGCATATCCAGAGGCTCGAAGCAGAGCTCGGCCGCAAGCTGCTGGCTCGCGATACGCATCGTGTGGTCCTGACCGGCGATGGTGAGGCGCTGCTTGGGCATGCGCGTCAGATGCTGTCGATCGAAGGGGACGTGCGCCAGCTTTTCGCCGGCAACAGCTTGCGCGGCAGCCTTCGGCTCGGCGTTTCCGAGGATTTCGTCACCAGCCAGCTCCCCGACGTATTGGAGGAGTTCGTCCGCTCGCATCCCTCGGTCGATCTGGAATTGACCGTCGCGCTTAGCGGCACGCTCTATGAAATGCAGGACAATGGCGATCTCGATCTGGTGCTTGCCAAGCGTCGTCTCGGCGATGTCAGGGGCAAGCTCGTCTATCGCGAGCCGCTGATCTGGCTGGCGCGCGATCCCGAGCGCATTCGCAAGCTTGCGGCACCGCTGCCGCTCATCGCCTTTCCCGCGCCGAGCGTCACGCGCGCAGTGGCATTGGAAGCACTGCGCCGGCAGCAGGTGCCCTGGCGGATCGTCGTCACCTGCGGCAGCCTCAGCGGCCTGACGGCGGCGGCCCGCGCCGGAATGGGCGTTCTCGTTCAGCCCCGCAGCATGGCGCCGGCCGGGTTGACCGAGATTGCCCCGGGTTGGCTGCCGGCCCTGGAGGACGTGGAGTTCGTGCTTGTGCCGCGCAAGGGTGCGAATCAACTTCTGGTCAATGCTTTGTCGGAGGATATTCTGGCGAAGGTGAGGGGACTCAGATCGACGTGACGATTGCGACATTACCGGCACGATTGTAAAAGCCGCGGCCGATCATGCGGATAAGATCAAGCCTTTGCTGGGTTTATTTCGCCGGCTGTTGCGTCTCTTCCTGCATGCCCTGTCCCTGAGCCACACCGGTTCAGACCAACGTCAGCTTCCGTCGCCACTGTAAGTGGCAGCGGACAAGGACATCAGCCCGTCCGCTATATGGTGCCATCTTCATATCCGGACTTGTCGCTTGCGTCATGGCAATGACGGTGGTCGTCCATCGTGCCGCGAGGTCCGATCGCGACGATCCGCCGACCCTTACGATGTTCGCGCATCGGAATCGGAACTAAGCTTCTGGCGCCCTGTTGAGCGCCGCCCGGCCCGAGGCCGGTTCCGGCGCTCTTCTTTGCCCCGCCGTCAAGCGAGGCAGGCGAGGAAATCCGTCACGTCGGTCTCAGTTGTGGCGAAGCTGGTGACGAGGCGGATCAGCGTCTCATCCTTGCCGACCAGTTCGGGCTGCGATTCCGGGATCGGCCATTCGTAGAATTTCGCACCCTTGTCCTCGGCAGTCTTGGCGGCCGACTTGGCCACGATCGCGAAGACCTCGTTCGAAATCGTCGGCCAGGCGAGGCGTGCCGCAGGCGCCTTTTCGATGCCGGCGCGCAGGCGGTCGGCCATGCCGTTGGAATGACGGGCCAGGTCGAGCCAGAGATTGTCCTTGAAGTAGCCATCGAACTGAGCGGCGATGAAGCGCGATTTCGAGAAGAGCTGGGCGGCACGCTTGCGGATGAAATGCATCTCCTTCGCCTTTTCTGGATTGAAGAAGACGATCGCTTCGGCGCACCAGCAGCCGTTCTTGGTGCCGCCAAAGGAGAGGATGTCGACGCCGCGCTTCCATGTCATCTCAGCCGGGCTGGCGTCGAGCGCAACCAAGGCGTTGGCGAAGCGTGCGCCATCCATATGCAGCGGCAGGCCGTTCGCCTTGGCGACCGAGGCGATGGCATCGATCTCGGCGAGCGAATAGACCGTGCCGATTTCCGTTGCCTGGGTGATCGTCACCGCCGCGGCGCGGCCATGATGAACGGCATCCTGCGGGAAACGGGCAATCTTGGTGGCAAGCGCCTCGGGGTCGATCTTGCCGGCAGCACCCTTGACCGTTGCGAGCCGTGCGGCGCTGAAGAAATCAGGGGAACCGCATTCGTCTTCGGCGACATGCGCCTCACTGTGGCAAAAGGTGATCCCACCCGGCTTCTGGACGCTGGCGAGTGACAATGAATTGGCGGCAGAGCCTGTCGCGACGAAGAAGACGGCAACCTCGCGCTCGAAGATCTCCGCGAATTTGGCCTCTACCCGCTGATCGAGGTCGCTCGTGCCGTAGGCGGAAGCGAACCCTCCCGACTCGGCAAGGAGGCGTTCGGCGATCTTGGAATGGGCGCCAGCCCAATTATCGGAGGCAAAGAACATGGATGTGCACCAGATGAAGGATTGAATTGAAGGAAGGATAAATAAGGCCGGGCGGACATTACGCCAATGCAACTGCCTATCAAGAGCGTCCTCTTGAAGAATGCATCACAGAAATTGATCTACGCAATCAACAAATAAAATGATGCGCTGCAGCGAAACTTTATTGCTCTAATTATGCAACAAGGGCAATCTTACGTCGTTCGCTGACGAATTTTTGCCGTTTTGCTCTTGCGAAGGCTTAAGCTTTCTGGCATAGAGCTGATGAATTAGGACAGGGTTGCTGTCCTATTTTGGCCGCCGAGGCCGAAGATGCGCCGGAGGGTCCTGACGATGTCGGGATTTAGAGCTATAGTTATCGGGAGCATGCCTTTTCAAGCCTTCGAGGCGGCGGGCAGGGCGGCGGTGGAATAGCAAGGCGCGGAACGCTGACGACGGGCTCCACCACGAGGCCCGGTGTTCGCGACCGGATCTTCACAATGCAACAGCGCTGTCGCGCGTCGGCCCCGGAAACGGACCGCGCGGGACGAAGGAGCGCCCGCGACGCGGGCCTTACCGGAGGGAAGACGATGACGAACAGGACGCCGTCCATGACTTTTGACCAGACCGCTGCAGCCAATGCTGTCGCTACGGCCAAAACGTCGAAACGCGCCGCCGGCATCCCACGGAAGCAAGGCCTCTACGATCCGCGCAACGAGCACGATGCCTGCGGCGTCGGTTTTGTTGCGCATATGAAGGGCGAGAAGTCGCATCAGATCGTGCGCGACGGCCTGTTCATCCTTGAAAACCTGACGCATCGCGGCGCCGTCGGCGCCGATCCGCTGATGGGCGACGGCGCGGGCATTCTCGTGCAGATTCCCGACCGCTTCTTCCGCGAGGAAATGGCCCTGCAGGGCATCACCCTGCCGAAGGCGGGCGAATATGGCGTCGGTCATTTCTTCCTGCCGCGCGACGAGACGCTGATCGAGCATTTCAAGAATGCCATCAGACAGGTCGTCACCGAGGAAGGCCAGGAGCTGATCGGCTTCCGCGACGTGCCGGTCGACAATTCCTCGCTCTCGAAGGCGCCTGATATCGCCGGCACCGAGCCGCATCATGTACAGGTCTTCATCGGCGCCGGTCGCGATGCCGGCACGAACGAGGAGTTCGAGCGTCGCCTGTTCACGCTGCGCAAGGTGATCTCCAACCGCATCTATGCGGAATACGAGGGCGAGGAGAGCAACTTCTACCCCGTCTCGCTGTCGAGCTCGACCATCGTCTACAAGGGCATGTTCCTCGCCTATCAGGTCGGCGCCTATTATAAGGATCTGGCCGATCCGCGCTTCGAGTCGGCGGTCGCCCTCGTGCACCAGCGCTTCTCGACGAACACCTTCCCGTCGTGGAAGCTGGCGCATCCCTACCGCATGGTCGCCCATAACGGCGAAATCAACACGCTGCGCGGCAACGTCAACTGGATGGCGGCGCGCCAGGCGTCGGTATCCTCGCCGCTGTTCGGCGACGATATCTCCAAGCTCTGGCCGATTTCCTATGAGGGACAGTCGGATACCGCCTGCTTCGACAACGCGCTCGAATTCCTCGTGCGCGGCGGCTATTCCATGGCGCATGCGGTGATGATGCTCATCCCGGAAGCCTGGGCCGGCAACCAGCTGATGGCGCCGGAGCGCAAGGCGTTCTACGAATATCATGCCGCCCTGATGGAGCCGTGGGATGGCCCGGCCGCCGTCGCCTTCACCGACGGCAAGCAGATCGGCGCGACGCTCGACCGCAACGGCCTGCGTCCGGCCCGTTACCTCGTCACCAATGACGATCGCGTCATCATGGCGTCGGAAGCCGGCGTGCTGCCGGTCGACGAAGAAAAGATCATCCAGAAGTGGCGCCTCCAGCCGGGCAAGATGCTGCTGATCGACATGGAAAAGGGCTGCATCATTTCCGACGAGGAAGTGAAGTTGGAGCTCGCCACCAAGCATCCTTATCAGAGCTGGCTCAAGCGCACGCAGCTCATCCTCGAAGACCTGAAGCCAGTGGAGCCGCGCGCGCTTCGCCGCGACGTGTCGCTGCTCGACCGCCAGCAGGCCTTCGGCTATACGCTCGAGGACACCAAACTCCTGATGTCGCCGATGGCGACGACCGGGCAGGAGGCGATCGGCTCCATGGGCACGGATACGCCGATCTCGGCCATGTCCGACAAGCCGAAGCTGCTCTACACCTACTTCAAGCAGAACTTCGCGCAGGTGACGAACCCACCGATCGACCCGATCCGCGAGGAGCTTGTCATGAGCCTCGTCTCCTTCATCGGTCCGCGTCCGAACCTGCTCGACCATACCGGCATGGCCAACGCCAAGCGCCTGGAAGTCCGCCAGCCGATCCTGACCAACGGCGATCTCGAAAAGATCCGCTCGATCGGCCACACGGAAGACCGTTTCGACACCAAGACCCTCGATTTCACCTATGACGTCGAGCGCGGCGCCGAAGGCATGCCCGAGATGCTCGACCGTCTCTGCGAGCGGGCAGAAGCCGCCGTTCGCGGCGGCTACAACATCATCGTGCTTTCCGACCGGCAGATCGGGCCGGACCGCATCGCGATCCCGGCGCTGCTGGCCACGGCCGCCGTGCACCATCACCTGATCCGCAAGGGGCTGCGCACCTCGGTCGGCCTCGTCGTCGAAACCGGCGAGCCGCGTGAAGTGCATCATTTCTGCCTGCTCGCCGGCTATGGCGCCGAGGCGATCAACCCCTATCTCGCTTTCGACACGCTGCTCGACATGCATCAGCGCGGCGAATTCCCGAAGGAAGTGGACGCCACGGAAGTCGTCTACCGCTACATCAAGGCGGTCGGCAAAGGCATCCTCAAGGTCATGTCGAAGATGGGCATTTCGACCTACCAGTCCTATTGCGGCGCGCAGATCTTCGATGCGATCGGCCTGCAGCAGGAATTGGTCGACAAGTACTTCTTCGGCACGGCGACGATGATCGAGGGCATCGGTCTTGAAACCATCGCCGAGGAGACCGTCGCTCGCCACAACTCCGCTTTCGGTCGTGATCCGCTGCTGGCGAGCACCCTTGAGATCGGCGGCGAATATGCCTTCCGCATGCGCGGTGAAAGCCATGCCTGGACGCCGGATGCGGTGGCAGCACTTCAGCATGCCGTGCGCGGCAATGCCGAGGATCGCTATCGCGAGTTCGCCGAGATGGTCAACCAGTCGGCCCTCCGGATGAACACCATCCGCGGCCTCTTCAAGATCAAGGGTGCGGAAACGCTCGGCCGCAAGCCGATTTCGATCGATGAAGTCGAGCCCGCTATCGATATCGTCAAGCGCTTCTCGACGGGCGCCATGTCCTTCGGCTCCATCAGCCGCGAGGCGCATACGACGCTGGCGATCGCCATGAACCGGATCGGCGGCAAGTCGAACACCGGCGAAGGCGGCGAAGAGTCCGATCGTTACATGCCGCTCTTCGACGGCTCGCCGAACCCGGAACGCTCCGCGATCAAGCAGATCGCCTCCGGCCGCTTCGGCGTGACCACCGAATATCTGGTCAATGCCGACGTGCTGCAGATCAAGGTGGCGCAGGGTGCCAAGCCCGGCGAGGGCGGCCAGCTGCCCGGTCACAAGGTCGATGCGACCGTCGCCAAGACCCGGCATTCGACGCCGGGTGTCGGCCTGATCTCGCCGCCGCCTCACCATGACATCTACTCGATCGAAGACCTCGCGCAGCTCATCTTCGACCTGAAGAACGTCAACCCGACCTCGGCGGTGTCGGTCAAGCTCGTCTCGGAAGTCGGCGTCGGCACGGTTGCCGCCGGCGTTGCCAAGGCGCGCGCCGACCATATCACCATCGCCGGCTTCGACGGCGGCACCGGCGCTTCGCCACTGACCTCGCTGAAGCATGCCGGCAGCCCGTGGGAAATCGGCCTTGCCGAAACCCAGCAGACGCTGGTGCTGAACGGGCTGCGCTCGCGCATCGCCCTGCAGGTGGATGGCGGCCTGAAGACCGGTCGCGACGTCATCGTCGGCGCGATGCTCGGCGCGGACGAATTCGGCTTCGCCACCGCGCCGTTGATCGCGGCCGGCTGCATCATGATGCGCAAGTGCCATCTCAACACCTGTCCGGTCGGCGTCGCCACCCAGGATCCGGTGCTGCGCAAGCGCTTCAAGGGCGCGCCGGAGCATGTCATCAACTACTTCTTCTTCGTCGCCGAGGAAGTGCGCGAAATTCTCGCCTCGCTTGGCGTTACCAAGCTGGACGACATCATCGGCGCTTCCGAGCTTCTGGAGAAGGACGACATGCTCGCCCACTGGAAGGCGAGGGGCCTCGACTTCAGCCGCATCTTCCACAAGGTCGACGCGCCGAAGGAAGAGACCTACTGGACATCAGCGCAGAAGCACCCGATCGACAATGTTCTCGACCGCACGCTGATCGAGAAGGCCGAGCCCGCTCTGTCCTCCAAGACGCCGGTCGCCTTTGAGGTCGGCATCAAGAATGTCGACCGTTCGGCCGGCGCCATGCTGTCGGGCGCGGTTGCCAAGCGCTATGGCCATCGCGGCCTGAAGGAAGACACGATCAACGTCACGCTGAGAGGCACCGCCGGCCAGTCGTTCGGCGCGTTCCTGGCGCGCGGCGTGACTTTCAACCTCATCGGCGACGGTAACGACTATGTCGGCAAGGGTCTTTCGGGCGGCCGCATCATCATCCGTCCGCCGGAGAATTCGAAGATCCTGGCCGAGCACTCGATCATCGTCGGCAACACCGTGCTTTACGGCGCAACCGAAGGAGAGTGCTACTTCCGCGGTGTCGCGGGCGAGCGCTTCGCGGTCAGAAACTCCGGTGCGATCGCCGTCGTCGAAGGCGTGGGCGACCATGGCTGCGAATACATGACTGGCGGCGTCGTCGTCGTGCTCGGCGAAACCGGTCGCAACTTCGCGGCCGGCATGTCGGGCGGCGTGGCCTATGTGCTCGACGAAATCGGCGATTTCGCGCGCCGCTGCAACATGGCGATGGTCGAACTGGAACCGGTTCCCGAAGAGGACGAACTGCTGGAGAAGCTGCATCATCATGGCGGCGACCTCATGCACAAGGGACGCGTCGACGTTTCGGGTGACATGACGCGCCACGACGAGGAGCGTCTCTACCAGTTGATTTCGAACCATTTCCACTACACCGGTTCGACGCGAGCCAAGGAAATTCTCGATCACTGGGCCGACTACCGCCCGAAATTCCGCAAGGTCATGCCGGTCGAGTATCGCCGTGCCCTCGAGGAAATGGAGCGCAGCCGGATGGGCGTGGCGGCGGAGTAATCCGCCCCGGCTCGTTAAGCCAGTCGAGGGTTTCGCCTCGCATTGCGGTCGCCGCTTGGGCGATCGCAACTGTCGAACAGCGGAATCGGATTTGAATTACAGTGCCGGACAGGGAACGGAACTTACCCTCAGGCACGGGAGCCATCGGCTCCACTTTTTGAGTGAGGAAACGAAAGCATGGGCAAGGTAACAGGCTTCCTGGAAATCGACCGGCAGGTAGGCAAGTATCAGCCGGCGTCTGATCGCATCCGGCATTTCCGTGAATTCACGATCCCCATGTCGGACCCGGAAGTGCAGAAACAGGCGGCTCGCTGCATGGACTGTGGCATTCCCTATTGCCACGGCCCGACCGGCTGCCCGGTGCACAACCAGATCCCGGATTGGAACGACCTCGTCTACAACAACAATTGGGAAGAGGCGATCCGCAACCTGCATTCGACCAACAACTTCCCGGAATTCACCGGCCGCGTCTGCCCCGCCCCTTGCGAGGAAGCGTGCACGCTGAACCTGGAAGACGCGCCGGTTGCCATCAAGACCGTCGAACAGGCGATTGCCGACAAGGCCTATGAGCTCGGCTTCATCCGCCCGCAGCCGGCAACCGTGCATACCGGCAAGAAGGTCGCCGTCATCGGCTCCGGCCCTGCCGGCATGGCCGCCGCCCAGCAGCTCGGCCGCGCCGGCCACGACGTTCATCTCTATGAGCGCGAGTCGAAGCCCGGCGGTCTGCTGCGTTACGGCATCCCGGACTTCAAGATGGAGAAGAACTTCATCGATCGCCGCGTCGAGCAGATGAAGGGCGAGGGTGTCACTTTCCATTGCGGCGTCAATGTCGGCGTCGACGTCAAGGTCGAGCAGCTCCTGGCCGATCATGATGCCGTGCTCTATTGCGGCGGCTCGGAAACGCCGCGCGAGGCCGGCATTCCCGGCGTCGAGCTTGCCGGCGTGCATGACGCCATGCCCTACCTCGTGCAGCAGAACCGCCGCGTCGGCCGCGAAAACATCGACAGCGTCGGCTGGCCTGCCGATCCGATCCTTGCCGGCGGCAAGCATATCGTCGTCGTCGGCGGCGGTGATACCGCATCGGACTGCGTCGGCACGGCATTCCGCCAGGGTGCGGTCAAGGTCACCCAGCTCGACATTCGCCCGCAGCCGCCGGAAAAGGAAGACAAGCTCGCCGTCTGGCCCTTCTGGGCCACGAAGATGCGCACCTCCTCCTCGCAGGCAGAGGGTGCGGTTCGCGAATTCCAGGTCGCGACACTGGAATTCGTTGGCGAAGACGGCGTGCTGACCGGCGTGAAGTGCTGCGAAGTGGATGAGCGCCGCAAGCCGATCGCCGGGACGGAATTCGTCATCCGTGCCGATCTTGCCTTCATCGCCATCGGTTTCCGTGGACCGTTCACCGACGGCGTGCTCAAGGAACTCGACGGCAAGCTGACCCTGAACACCGACAAGCGCGGTTCGACCAACGTCGTCGCCGACGACAAGGACTACAAGACCTCCGTCGACAAGTTCTGGACCGCCGGCGACGTTCGCCGCGGCCAGTCGCTGGTGGTCTGGGCGATCCGCGAAGGCCGCCAGGCGGCGCGCGCGATCGATGAGGCCTTGATGGGCTCGACGGTTCTGCCGCGGTAAGCCTCACCGATATTTTGGTGCGATTATCAGAAGGCCGGGTTCGCGATGAACCCGGCCTTCATTCTTATCGGCTTGCCGCAATGTTCCAATTGTAGATGCAGCGATCGAGCCCGATGGCGATCTCGAGTACTCTCACATCATGGTCTATCGCAGGCCCCTTTCTGGCGTGGCTGCGATAGCGTTGGGGGAAATCCGTGCGCTTCGAGATCGAACAGACCTCCATCCATTTATCGTCGTTGTCGACTTCGATATCCATCGTGACCTCGGAGTAGGCCGGCAGGCGGTCCGAAGGAACGATTCTGGTCGGCAGATGGATGACCGATCCGATCATGCGGCGGACCGGCTCCAGGCAGGCTGCGTGGTAATCGTTGCCGCTGTCGGCAGTGAAGGCGCATTGGAATTCGAGCTGCCAGAATTCCTTGAGCCGCACATGCTTGGTCGGTTGATCCTGTTCCCGGCGGTAGGATTTTCCAGCCTGCCAGATGCATAATGGCAGGCGTGTTCTGGAGTGATTTCCAAGAAGATGCTGCATGTAGACATAGGTTGACGCGGTTGTCTCCGGCCGCAGCAACAGTTCGGTCTCAGTCTTCGAGACCCGTTCCTGCACCCATATGTCCTCCTGGGAATAGGCATCTGAAACGAGGCGGCGCGGCATAAGGGTCGGGGCTTCCACCCTTCGGACATCCCAGGCGGGGTTGACCGATCGCAGGAAGCTGCTGATTTCATCGGAAAAGAACCGGACCAGATCGTCGCGCAACCGGATATCCCGCTCTTCCCAATGAACGAGCGAATTTACGTTGTAGATATTGAGCACGTGCCATTCTCCATGGGCAACGTTGATGTTTTGGGCAAGGGCTTTACGTCCAGCAGCCGCCGGACAGACCAATGCCTCCGGCCGTCACGACTGGACGCGGAGACCTCGACCGGAGAAAGCGCGCAAAATCACAACCTGCAAGCAGGTGCTGTCATGATCGATTTGATCTGCGCGGTTGGTGCTCATGACGTTTTTTTAGGGGTGCGCTGCGATATTGTCAAACAGGCCTAGTCGTGGACGCACTTATGCGGAAGGTTCTCACGGCGCGGCCGATCCCGGCAACCTGTAGTCATCCACGCGGCCTGCAGGCGCCGGCGCCATTTGGCCTTTCTCGACCAGGAGGTCCCGCGGCGATGGTGTCGTGGAAGCCGGTGCAGGCGTGCCGCCCAGGAGCTGCGCGCCGCCGTCAAGGTCTGGGTCGGAAAGGCTCATCGGCGGGATGCGGGTGATTTTCTCCATCTCAGTCGGAGGCAGGTTGGCCTGCTGCGCCGGCAACGGATTGCCGGTATCGAGGCGGGTGATATCGGGGCTTGCCTGATCGCCCAGCAGCCGGCGTGCCGATTTCTCGACATAGAAGGCGACCTTGCGCTTGCCTGCCGCGGTCAGGTTGACACCGTCAGCGGTTCTGAGCCGCACCTGCTGGCCGTTGATGTCGGAGCCGGTGACGATGAACTCGCCGTTCTGGTCGGTAAAGCCGTCCCAGATGTCGATGAACTCTCCGCCGACGCTTGTCGTCTGGCTCTGATAGAGCTGGTTGAGCTTGACCGCGCTTGCCGTCAGCTGGTCCGAGCCGAAGGAGGGCAGACCGACCCAGAGCAGCGGAATGTGGCGGCTCGTCACCAGCTTGGCAAATTGCTGCACGCGCTCTTCATAGGCGAGGAACCACGGGTCCGTGCCGTATTTTTCGTTGAGACCGTCGCCGATGATCTGCTGGCGATCGTTGGCGCCGAGCATGACGATGACCATTGTGGGCTTCAGCTGGTCCATCATGCCTGTCAATTGCTGCGGCCAGTTGTAGTAGTCCTGCCGAACGAGACCCGAAGCGACATTGCCGCGCGTTTGGATGACGACACCGGGCGAGGCCGAAAAGGCATCTTCCAGTCCGGTTCCGAGACCGCTGGCGAGAAAGTCGCCGACGACGAGGATGGTTTTGGCATCGGGCAGCTTTTCCGCCGCCGGAGGTGTTTCCGGTTGGACCGCCACCGGCTGACGTGGCGGCGGCGTCGGCCGTTTGCGCGGCTGGATCTTTCGCCGCGGCGGCGGCTGGTCGACGGACTGGTCGGTATAGTCGGGTTCGCGGGTGCCGAACAGCATGTCGAACAGGTTTCTGCGCGGCCGCTCCTGCGCTTCAGCCGCCGTCGGCAGGCAGCCGAGTGCGACGATGGCGGCAAGGAGCGCTGTCAGAATAAGCCTTGCGGTTGCCATGGTTGCGCGGGCAGGTCGTTTGATCATAGCTTCTTTTCCGCTCACGCCCCATGGTCGCATGAGGAAGTATCTTCCGTCCAGCGGTTCAAGATCGCGCTGATAGCGGCCGCCTATTTGCGCAGCGCGTTCAGCAGGTTCATGGACGGTTCGCCATCCGCATCCATGCCGATGCGCTGCTGAACCGCGGCGATGGCCGCCTTCGAGCCGGATCCGAAATTGCCGTCGACGACGCCGTCATAATAGCCGAGCTGCTTCAGCCGCGTCTGCAGCTCGAATTTTTGCTGCACGTTCAGCGCACCGCTCGGTCGCGGCCAGGATTGCTGCATGCCGCCGTAGCCGGCGATCTGATCGGCAAGCAGGCCAACGGCTACTGCATAGCTGTCGGATGCGTTGTAGCGCTTGATGGTGAAGAAGTTGCCGGTCATCAGAAAGCCGGGGCCATCCGGCCCGCCGGGCATCTTCAGCTGCGCGCGGTCGGAGGTCTGACGGAAGCCCTTGCCATTGGGGCGGACGAAACCGAGAGCGGCCCATTGGGCGATCGTGTGGGTCTTGCCGGCCTGTGCGCCGCCGCCAGATGGCACGACCACCTCGTAGCCCCATGTGCGCCCGGTCTCCCAGCCGTTCTTGGCAAGCAAGTTGGCCGTCGTCGCCAGCGCATCCGGAATGGAATTCCAAATATCGGCATGGCCGCTGCCGTCGGCATCGACAGCATAGAGCAGATAGCTGCTTGGGATGAACTGCGTATGGCCCATGGCGCCAGCCCAGGAGCCGTTCAGCTCCTTGCGCGACACGTCACCCTTCTGAAGGATCTTCAGCGCTGCGATGAGCTGTTTCTTGGCATAGTTGGCGCGCTTCGGATCGGCATAGGCAAGCGTCGCCAGCGCGCGGGGCACGTAATGCAGCCGATCGTTCTTGGCGAGAACTGCGCCGTAGTTCGACTCCATCGACCAGATGGCGAGCATGATATTTCGATCCACGCCGAAGCGCTGCTCGAGCGAGCGGAGCGTGGACGCATATTTAACCGCCATCTTCCGGCCAATATCCACGGTATAGGGATTGACACGGGAGTCGAGGTAATCCCAGATTTGGGACTTGAATTCCGGTTGGTACTGCGCTTTTTCAAGGACCGTGGGGTCAGGGTCCGTCACGCCGGCGAATGCATCGCGATAGGTCGATGGTGTAATGCCGCTCTTTGCGGCGGTCGTGTAGAAGCCCGCGATCCATTTTTGGAACCCCGGGTCAGCATTGGCGTTAACGGGAGCAAGTCCCGCGAAGGCAGCGAACGCGAGCGCCAGAGCGAGACCACGAAGGGAGTTTTTGCGGTTTGGGGTCATCTACAGCCTTGTCCATCGATCGTTGGATTTCGGTGCGGCGAAGCTCTTAGCGTTCATCCAAGCGTGACACTAGAAGAACGAAGTCAACAAATTCTTTACCATGGAAGCCGGGGTCAGTCATTATTTGCAAAACAGTAGCAAATTTATTCTACTGACCCTGAGAATGGCTTGGCGCCAGGCTAGTGAATGCCCAGGAGGTATGAGTGGGACAGCATAAAAAAGTTCGTAAGGCAGTATTTCCGGTGGCCGGACTGGGGACGCGGTTCTTGCCGGCGACCAAGGCGGTGCCGAAGGAAATGCTCACCGTCGTCGACAAGCCGGTGATCCAGTACGTCGTCGATGAGGCGATGGAAGCCGGGATCGAGCATTTCGTGTTCGTCACCGGCCGCAGCAAGCACGTGATCGAGGATTACTTCGACATTCAGTTCGAGCTTGAGCATACGCTGCGCCAACGCAACAAGAATGCAGAGCTGTCGTTGCTGAACGGCCTGCTGCCGAAAGCCGGCACGGCCAGCTTCACGCGTCAGCAGGAGCCGCTCGGCCTCGGCCATGCCGTGTGGTGCGCCCGCGAGATCGTCGGCGACGAGCCGTTCGCGCTGCTGCTGCCCGACATGGTCATGCGGGCCGAAAAGGGCTGCATGAAGGGCATGATCGAGCTTTATGAGACCAGCGGCGGCAATGTCATCGCCGTTGAAGAGTGCGCTCCGGATCAGACCCATAAGTATGGCATCGTCGGTGTCGGCGAAACGATCGGCAACGGCTTCCGCATCACTGAAATGGTGGAAAAGCCGGCCAAGGGCACGGCCCCGTCCAACTTCTTCATCAACGGCCGCTACATCCTGCAGCCGGAAATCTTCCGTATCCTGGAAAGCCAGGAGCGTGGCGCCGGCAATGAAATCCAGTTGACCGACGGTATGCTGAAGCTGGCACAGCAGCAGGATTTCGCCGGTTATCACTTTCAGGGCCAGACGTTCGACTGTGGTGCAAAGGATGGCTTCATCCTCGCCAACGTCGCTTTTGCGCTCGCGCGCGCAGATATCCGCCCGACCATCGAGGATGAACTGAAGGCGCTGATTACGGCCCTGAAATAAGTTCTTAAATCGTTGAGAACAAAGAGCTGAGGCTCGGCATGTGCCGGGCCTCATTTCGTTTCGGATGACAAGATGGGAGTGAACGCAAGACACGCTGCGACGAACGGTTCAGGTGGTGATCAGCGCTTCACTGTCAATCCAACACCTGCCTGTAGCTGGCGGGTGTCGTCGCCGGTCTTTCGCGAGGTCAGCTGATAGCCGACATTGCTGGTCAGATCGAGGTAACGGTTGATCCCCCAGGTGAGGCCGAATGCGGCGTCGTATTCGGTCTCGTCGGCAAAGGAGCTGATGGAAGGATAGTCGCGCCAGATCGTTCCGCCCGTCAGCTTTGCAGTGAGATCGTCGCGCAGCTGGTGGCTCAGGGTGCTGGTGATCTGATAGGCGGTGTAGCCGCTTTCGCCGGCTGTGGTGGAGGGCTGGACCGTGGTCGAAAGACCGATGCTGACATCGGTGCCGCGCTGCGGCGACCAGGCGAAATTGCCGTCGATTGTCGGCGAATCGATCGAGGCGAGGCGCGAATCGTCGAATTGCGTGTGCTGGTAGCCGAAGCCGAGCTCGCCCTTCATCTTATCGCCGAGGTCGAGCTCGACACCGGCCTTGCCGCCGTAACTCTGGTTCGAGCGGGCATATCCGCTGCTGTCGCGCGTCTGGTCGTAGACCGCGCGGCCGAGATCGGCTTCGACGAAGGGGATGATGGCCGGCGACAGCTCGTAGCCGATGCGTCCGCGCCATGTGCCGGCGGTCTGGTCGCGGTCGCTGAGCGTAACCTGGGTTCCATCCGAGAGCACGGCATCGGAATAGGCGGTGCGGGTCAGCTCCACGGCAGTCGTGCCGCGCAGCAGGCCGAAGTCGCGCTCCAGCGACAGTCCCGTGGTGAACTGGTTGACGGCCGACTGTTTCGTGGCGCCGGCAATGGCGTTCGGATCGCTGGTGTCCTCACGGGAGAACTGGTAGCCGGCGGTGATGTGGGCGGTGGTATCGGCGGGAAGATCGAGGCGCAGGTCGGCATTGAGGCTGACCGTCGGCTTTTCCTCGCCGGTGCCGCTGATGTTTCTCTGCCAAACGCCTTCGCCTGTTATGGTCAGCGCATGCCGGTCCCAATCCGATGTCAGCGTGCTGCGCAGGTCCGTTTGCAGGAAGGTGCGGTCGTCCTTGGTGGAGCCGGTGCGGTCTTGCTCGATATTGATCGACTGGTTGACGGAGGGGCGCAGGGTGAATGTGCCGAGCGGTATGCCCTGCGCATCCTCGCGATCCGGATGCTGGCGTGCCTTCAGCCCGTCGACGCTGGTCTCGGGCAGGTTGACGCGGCGCAGATCTGTGTCGAGCGTGGAACCTGTGGTGGTCGGATCGACGCTGTCGAGGCGAAGGCGCATATTGGGCGGCGCGTCCGCAGCAGTTGGTGCCTGATTCGTCGATGACGTCGGTTGCGTATTGCTCGAGGACGCGGCCGTCTGGTCGGTCGGTGACGCGGATGTCGCGTCCGTGCCCGGTGATATCGTCTGGGTGTCGTCCGGATTTTGGCCTGGGGACAGCGATTGCGCGTCGGCCGACATCGGCGCGACGAATGCGACGCTCCAGCCGAGCATGGCGGATGTCGCCCATGCCGTCAGCCGGAGGGTGCCGTTACCCGCCTTGTTCTTGCCGATGCCCATTTTGCCTATATCTGACCTTACTGGAAATGCCTTAAATCCTTACCCAAGTGTAAAGCTGCGTGGTTAACGCTTGGTTGCCAAAGGGCCGTGGAGAGCATGCCGCCGGTAATATTATTGAGGCCGCCCGGCTTGTCGGTCGCAGTGGCAAAAGTCGATCTTCAGTGGACAGATTTGCAGAAAAGCGTTAGGCCTCCCTCATGAATAAGAGAGCTGTAAGACTCATCGAGAACGGTGCGATCGAATCCGCGATGCGAACGATCGAGACCGAGAGACGGGGCCTTGAGGCGCTGGAACGTGCGCTCGCCGCTGGTTTGGCCGGTCCGTTCAGCCGCGCGGTGGAGATCATCGGCGATATCAGCGGCCGCGTCATCATCACCGGTGTCGGCAAGAGCGGCCATATTGGCAACAAGCTCGCCGCCAGCCTCGCTTCCACCGGAACTCCGGCCTTTTTCGTGCATCCTGTCGAGGCCAATCACGGCGATCTCGGCATGATCACGCATGATGACGTCATCGTCGCCATGTCCTGGGGCGGCGAGAGCGCCGAGTTGCGCGGCATCATCGCCTATTCCAGGCGCTTTTCGATCCCGATGATTGCCATTACCGCGGGCGAGACCTCGACGTTGGCGCGCGAGTCGGACGTTGTTCTGTTGCTGCCGAAGGAGCAGGAAGCCTGCCCGCATGGGCTGGCGCCGACGACCTCGACGCTGCTGCAGCTCGCCATCGGCGATGCGCTGACCGTGGCGCTGCTGGAGGCGCGCGGCTTCACAGCCGAGGATTTCCGCACTTTCCATCCGGGCGGCAAGCTCGGTGCCAGCCTCTCGCACGTGGCCGATATCATGCACAAGGGCGACCGCGTGCCGCTGGTCAATCTCGGCACGGGCATGCCCGAGGCGGCAATGACCTTGTCGCAAATGCGGTTCGGCTGCGTTGGCGTCATCGATGAAAACGGCTGCCTCTGCGGCATTGTCACCGACGGCGATATCGCCCGCAATCTCGGCACCAGCCTTGCCGACATGCTCGTCGACGAGGTGATGACCCGCAATCCGAAGACGGTGAAGGAAACGACGCTGGCGACCAGCGCGATGGCCGTGCTCAATCGCCACAACATCTCGGCGCTGATCGTCATCGACGATGCGCGCCGCCCGGTCGGCATCGTCCATTTCCACGACCTGTTGCGGATCGGGGTTGCCTGATCAGACCGGTTCGACCGTAAGTTCGCGGCCATTGCTGGCGACGATAATGACACGTGTGCCAACCGGCAAATCGGGCCCCTTGACTGTCCAATAGGTGTCGTTGAGGCGGATGCGGCCACGGCCTTCGGCTATGGGCTCGCCGAGCGTTGCCGTGCGGCCGACAAGGCTTGCGCCGCGCTGGTTCAGGAAGGGCTCGTCCGTGACCTGGTTGTTGTTGTAGAAATAGCGGCGCCCGAGCAGGGCGACGATCACGGCAACGGCCGCAAAGACCAGCCACTGCAACTGCCAGACCCAGAAGGCGTCATCCCAGAACAGCAGCGACAGCGCCCCGACAATGATGCCAGCCAGACCAATCCAGACGAGAAAGAAGCCCGGCAATACCAACTCGGCGGCAAGCAGCACCAATCCCAGCAGCCACCAGCTCCAGGGGCCGAGCTCCACGACGAGATTATCGAACATCTCAGCTCTCCCTGGGCGTCAGTGGATTGACCGAGGGCGTGGTACGAACGGCGCCTGACCGAGGCCGCGAAGGCTGTGGCGCACCATCGCCGTTGCCATTGTCGCCGAAGACTTCGCGGGCAATGGCGCCGATGCCGCCGAGCGAGCCGATGAGGGAGCTGGCCTCCATCGGCATCAACACGATCTTCGAATTGCTGGCCGAGCCGATTGCCGTCAGGGCTTCGGTGTATTTTTGCGCGACGAAGTAGTTGATGGCCTGAACATTGCCTTCGGCGATGGCTTCGGAAACCATGCGGGTCGCCTTGGCTTCCGCTTCCGCCAGGCGTTCGCGGGCCTCGGCATTGCGGAACGCCGCCTCGCGCTGGCCTTCCGCCTGCAGCACGGCCGACTGCTTTGCGCCCTCCGCGCGCAGAATCTGCGCGGCACGGAGCCCTTCCGCTTCGAGAATCTGGGCGCGCTTTTCACGCTCGGCCTTCATCTGTCGGCCCATGGCGTCAACCAGGTCCTTCGGCGGCTGGATGTCCTTGATTTCGACGCGCGTCACCTTGATGCCCCAGGGCTCGACAGCCTCGTCGACCACGCGCAGCAACCGCTCGTTGATGGCGTCGCGGTTGGAAAGAAGCTCATCCAGGTCCATCGAACCCATGACCGAACGGATATTGGTCTTGGTGAGGTTGAGGATCGCGCTTTCGAGATTGGTGATCTGATAGGCGGCCTGCGCAGCGTTCAACACCTGGAAGAAGGCGACCGCATCGGCAGAGACGCTGGCGTTGTCCTTGGTGATGACCTCCTGAGTCGGCACGGCCAACACCTGCTCCATAACGTTCATCCGCACGCCGATCGTCTCGATGAAGGGCACGATCAGATTGAGGCCCGGCTCCAGTGTGCGGATGTAGCGGCCGAAGCGCTGGATTGTATAACGATAGCCCTGTGGCACCGTCTTGATCCCCGCAAACAGCACCAGGATGACCAAGACCACCAGGGCAACCACGAAGATGCTGAAACCACCGACTACCATTGAATTCCTCCATGGAGGCGCCCACGGTATGCGGGCCTCTCGCGTCACGTAAAGCGCTGCCGCATCGTTCTCCGTACGTTCGGTCGAAAACGCATGACGACAACTCAATCAGATGTGGTGGGTTAGCATGTTCTCGACAAGGGAGGAATGGGTCGCCCAACAACGCGATCCGGTGTGCCTGAGATTGTTTTGGCCCGATCAATCAATCGCGATCCGGGTCTTGCTTCCGGCGGTTGATATTCATACTTTAATGGGGAAATCTCCGGCTCCGCTGCCACACAGCCTTTCGGGCCCAACCTTTGCGCATCATCAGGGTGAAGCTATGAATATCGATAGGACCTTACGGTCGGTCGTGGCCGTGCATGCCTCAATTCCGGAAGACGCTTTCACGGCGACGACGCTCGGCACCCGCAGGGAAGGCAACGGCGTCGTCATCCGCGGGAACGGGCTGGTGTTGACGATCGGCTACCTCATCACGGAGGCTGAGGAAGTCTGGCTGACGACGAATAGCGGTCGTGTGGTGCCGGCACACGCGCTTGCCTACGACCAGGAAACGGGATTTGGCCTGGTGCAGGCGCTTGGCCCGCTCGACGTGCCCGCGCTGGAATTCGGTGATGCCGAAAAGGCCGAGATCGGCGATCCGGTGGTGATCGCAGACGGCGTCGGCCAGTTCGTCGAGGCGAAGATTGTCGCCAAACAGGAGTTCGCGGGTTACTGGGAGTATCTGCTCGACGAGGCGATCTTCATTGCGCCGGCGCATCCGTCATGGGGCGGCGCCGCGCTGGTGGACGAGGAGGGCAAGCTTCTGGGTGTCGGTTCGCTGCATCTGCAGATGGCGACCCAGAATGGCGAAGGCGCCGATATCAACATGGTCGTGCCGATCAACCTGCTGCTGCCCATTCTGGACGATCTGATCAAGCGAGGGCACGTCAACAAACCGCCGAGGCCCTGGCTTGGCGCGTTCTCGGCCGAAAGCAATGGCGAGGTCGTTGTCATGAGCGTGACCGAAGGCGGTCCGGCGGCCAAGGCGGGATTGCGCCGCGGCGACGTCATCTCGGAGATCCGCGACGCGGAAGTGGATGGGCTGGCCGATTTCTATCGGAAGATATGGGAGAGCGGGCCGGCCGGCGCCGAGATCCCGATGCGGGTGCTGCGCAATGGCCGGGAGGCCTGGTTGCGCATCAAATCCGCCGACCGCGGCAGCTTTCTCAAGAAACCGCAGCTGCAATAGAGGCCATCGCCGGGATTCACCGGCGATCGGTCAGACCCAGCCGAGCAGTTCCCGCCGCACAACCTTCTCCAGCACTTTCATGCCGTCCTCGCTGTCGTTGAGGCAGGGGATGTGCGTGAACTTATCGCCGCCATTGTGATGGAAGGATTCGGCGGCCTGTTCGGCGATCTCTTCCAGCGTTTCCAGGCAGTCCGAGACGAAGCCCGGGTTCAGCACGGCGATGCGCTTGGTGCCGTCCTTGGCAAGCTGTTCCACCGTCTTGTCGGTATAGGGCTGCAGCCATTCCTCCGGACCGAAGCGGGACTGGAAGGTGACCATGAACTGATCCTCGGTAAGCCCGAGTTTCTCGCGCAGCAGGCGACCTGTTTTCTGACAGAAGCAATAATAGGGATCGCCCAGTTTGAAGTAGGACATGGGTATGCCGTGGAAAGATGCGAGGATCTTCTCGGGCTGCCAATCCAGCGTTGAAAGATGCCGGGTCACGGAATTGGCGAGCGCTTCGATGTAGGTGTCGTCGTCGTGGTATTGCGGCACGGTGCGGAGTGCCGGCTGCCAGCGCATCTTCGCTAGCTTCTCGAACGCCTTGTCATTGACGGTTGCCGTCGTTGCGGCGGCGTATTGTGGATAGAGCGGAAAGAGTACGATGCGCTCGCAGCCGCGATCCTTGAGCGCCTGGATGCGGTCGCCGATCGAGGGTTGGCCGTAGCGCATGGCCCAGTCGACGGTCACATTGGGTAGATCCTGTAGGCGTTCGGCCATCTGATCCGATTGATTGCGCGTATAGGTACGAAGGAAGCTCTCATCTCTTTCCTTGTTCCAGATCGTCTCGTAGGCCTTGCCGACCTTCTGCGGTCGGGTGTTGAGGACGATGCCGAACAGGATCGGATACCATTTCCAGCGGGACCATTCGATGACCCGACGATCCGTCAGGAACTCGCGCAGGTAGCGACGCATCGAGGCGTAGTCCGTGCCGTCGGGTGTTCCGAGGTTGACAAGCAGCACGCCGACCTTGCCGAATTTCACGCTGGGGTGATCGGGCGGAAAGGTGGTCAGGTCTGCTGTCATCGATTGAATTCCTTTTAACGAAACGAAGTCCTTCACATAGGAACAAAAGCCGGCCCGGAAAAGCCCGGACCGGCTCTCTCACGCGAGACAAATCGTCTTACTTGGCTGGAACTCTCAACTTTTCGCCGACCGGGAGATGGTGCGGCTTGAGATTGCGGTTGGCGGCCAGAAGCTTGTGCCATTGTTTGGCGCTTCCGTAGTAGGTCTTGGCGAGATCCCAGAGCGTGTCGCCGGCGACGATGACGTGGATTGACGGTGTCTTCGGCTTTTCGCTGGCCTCGGCTGCCGGCGCGGCTGTCGCAGGAGCCGTCGTCACCGGTGCCGACGTTGCCGGGGCTTCCGTCGCAGGTGCCGATGCAGCAGGCGTCGAGGTTGCCGGAGCGGATGGGGTGTCCGCAGGCTTTGCCGGCGTGGTGGCGGCGGGCGTTGTCGCCGAGGGTGTCGAGGAGGCCGGCGGCGTAGCGCTGGGTGCTGCCGCGCTGCTAGCGGCGGGTGTCGGAGCGGGCTTTTGGTCCGGCGCAGCCTGCTGCGGGGTTTCGGCCGGCTTGGCCGCTTCGGGCTGGGCGGCAGCCGGTGCTGCGGCGATCTGGGTTATGCGGCCGTCCGTGTATGGCTTGTAAGGGTTGTGTGCAGCAAGATAGTCGGCGACCACCGATTCCAGGTTGGGACCGAAGTCATAGGCATTCTTGCTGTCCTTCGCGAAGACCGTGTAGCCGTCGCCGCCGGCGCGCATGTAATTGTTGCTGACGACGCCGTAGGTCTTTTCGGGATCGAGCGGCTTGAATTCAGTGCCTTCCTGCACCTCTACGGAGACCAACCGGCTGCCCGGCGGCTTCGACTTGTCAAAGCTGTATTTGAGGCCTGCCACCTGTGGGAAGCGGCCGGCGCCGTCGTCGATCTGGCTGAGGCCGTTTTCCAATGCGGCCTTCACGTTCGCGCCGGTGAGCTGGAAAGTCGCGACCGTGTTCTGGAAGGGCAACACGGTCAGCACGTCACCCATGCTGACATCGCCGCCGCCGATCGAGGCACGCAAGCCGCCGCCGTTCTGGATGGCGATGCTGATGCCCTGGCCCTTGGTACGGTCGAGCATGGCGTCGGCGACAAGATTGCCCATCGAGCATTCCTGAACGCGGCAGATTTCCCGAGCGCCTTCGATCGGGCCTTGCGAGCTGCCGATGATCTTCTTGCGCAGCTCTTCGATCGGCTTCGCCATTTCCAGCACGCGAGCGGCAATCGCCGGATCGGGCTTGATGGAGGAGTCGAGCAGGATCGGATCGCCGTTGGCGCCCTTGACGGCGCCGTTGTCATCGAAGGTGACGACGAGATCGCCGAGATACTTGCTGTAGGACGCCGCCTGAACGACCGGCACCTTATAGCCTGCCGGATTGTCGACCATGGTCGGATATGGCCCGGCTGCCTTCGGATCCGTGTTCGACAGCAGCGTATGCGAGTGGCCGCCGACGACGACGCTGACGCCGGCGATCTTGCCGATCTTTTCGACGTCACGGGGATAGCCGACATGCGTGAGCGCGATGATCTTGTTGACGCCCTGAGACTTCAGCGCGTCCACTTCGGCGCTGATGGCGGCGGCATCGTCGGTGATCTTCACATGCGGACCGGGCGAGGCGAGTTCGGGCGTTTCGGTCGTGACTGCGCCGACGATGCCGATCTTCTGGCCGCCGATAGTGAGCACGATCGATTTCTTGATACGGTTGCCGAGCTTCGACTGATCGTCAATTACCAGATTGGCAGTCACGACGGGGAATTGCGCCTTGTCGAGGAAGGCGGCGAGCGGCCCCTCGCCATCATCGAACTCATGATTGCCGACGGTCATGGCGTCGATCTTCATATCGTTGAGGAATTCGACTTCGGCTGCACCTTTGTAGGTCGTATAGAACAAGGAGCCCTGGAAATTGTCGCCGGCATCGAGCACCACGACATTCTGGCCGGCAAGTGCTGCGCGGCGCTGGTCGATGGCCGTCTTCAGCCGCGCTGCCCCGCCGAAGCACTCGTTCTTGGCCTCCTCGGCCGCGGAACATGTCGCATCGAACTTGTTGATCGACTCCACGCGCGAATGGAAATCGTTGAAGTGCAGGATGTTGAGCTGATAGTCCGCGAAGGCTGTGCTGGTGCTGAACGCCAATGCCGCGGCGGCCAAAAGACCCACTCCGAAGGGCTGCTTCATCTGTCTCTCCTGTTCGTCCTTACAATCCGGCCCGCCTATGCCCCAAGGCGGTCCCCCACGTCGATGTTTTCATCATGGCGGAGCGAGCGCAAGCGAAAGCTGTGGGCTTCATTAGGATTTTACAAAGCAACGAAATGAGCCGTCAGATCAAGAGCATGCTTCGATAGAGGCGTCTCCGTAGGATTCCAGCGATGCCGTCGCGCTATTCCAGCCGACAGCGCAAAAGACAAGCAGGCAGCAGAGCGCCGCAGCGAGATGAAAACGCCGACGCCTGACCCGATAAAGCTGGATCGCGCCGGCACCATAGATCAGCAAGACGGGCAGCGCGAAGATGAGGACACTCATCGGCCCGTCACAGTCGAGCGCCTCGTTACCTTGAGCCCGGTAGCTGTTGACGGGGAGAATCGCGGCCAGGACGGCGAAAGGCAATGCTGCGATGAGGGCCAGATAGAGCACCATCATACGGTGCATGACGTCTTATCCGTCCGCCGGGCCTGTTCAGCCCTGGCGGTTGAGGGAGAAGTGTCCGCCGGTCTCGGAAGTGCAGTTAAGCTGACCGGGGTTGGCCATGAAGCAGTTCACCTTGGAGCTGGTGCGCTTGATGTTCGAATAGAGATTGATCTGGACGACGCCGGAAGCGTCGGTCGTGTAGGTTCCGGAGGCCATCTGCTGGTTTGTGCCGTCGGTCGTGTGCGTCTCGAAACGGCCGGCCGAAAATGTCGAACTCAGACCGTTCGAATCCGCCCAACTGCCTTCCACCGAGTTCGCCCGTGGCTGCGCGCCGGGGTTCATCGCCATCGGCGGCGGTCTCGATCCGCCGAAATCGACGCAGGCGGACAAGGCTGCCGTAGCGGCTGCGAGGGAAAGCACGGTTCTGATCTTCATAAATATCTCCCGCGATGAAGGCGGTCTATTGTCGTATCGGTTGCGAGAAAGATGGCGCGGCTATTGGGTTAAAGCAAGGCTTGAGAACGCAACTGCTTGATTTATCCCGCTTGCGTAACAAAAATGCCCGCACGACCTGTGCGGGCATTCGAGCGTTGCGCCTTGCGAACGCTGTTTCCGTTAGCGAACCAGGATATTCCTGAACTGCCAGGGATCCTTGGTGTCGATGTCTTCCGGGAAGAGGCCCGGACGGCCGTCGAGCGGCGTCCAGTCGGTGTAGTGGCCTTCAACCGGACCGAGATAGGGCAGCTGCACTTCGAGGCAGCGCTTGTAGTCGATCTCGTCGGCTTCGACGATGCCGGCGGTCGGGTTTTCCAGCGCCCAGACCATGCCGGCGAGAACGGCGGAGGTTACCTGCAGGCCGGTCGCGTTCTGGTAGGGAGCGATGCGGCGGGTCTCTTCGAGAGACAGGCGCGAACCGTACCAGTAGGCGTTCTTGTCGTGGCCATAGAGCAGGACGCCGAGTTCATCGATGCCGTCTTCCAGTTCGTCCTCGTCGAGAACGTGATGAACCGGCTGCGGCGTGCCGCCATTGCCGAACATTTCGTGCAGCGAAAGCACGGCGTCGTTGGCGGGATGGTAGGCATAGTGGCAGGTCGGGCGGAAGGTGACGTCGCCGTCCTTGTCGCGAACCGTGAAGAAGTCGGCGATCGAGATGGATTCGTTATGCGTGACCAGGAAGCCGTATTGCGGACCTGGCGTCGGGCACCAGGTGCGAACGCGGGTGTTGGCGCCCGGCTGTTCCAGATAGATGGCGGCCTGGCAGCCCTTCTTGTGCTTTTTGGCGTTCTTCGGCATCCATTCTTCATGGGTGCCCCAGCCGAGCTCGGCCGGCTGCAGGCCTTCGGAAATGAAGCCTTCGACCGACCAGGTGTTCCAGAAGACGTTGAGCGGCTTCGGATGCTTGGTGCGCTGCGTGTCGCGCTCGGCGATATGGATGCCCTTGACGCCGACCTTCTTCATCAGCTTGGCCCAGCCTTCGCGGTCATGCTGGTCCGGCTCTTCGAACTTCAGGCCGATATCCTTGGCGAGGTTGACGAGCGCCTGCTTGACGAACCAGGACACCATGCCCGGGTTTGCGCCGCAGGTGGAAACGGCCGTCGTGCCGCCCGGGTTCTTCGCCTTTTCCTTGCGCATGGTTTCGCGCAGGGCATAGTTGGTGCGGTCGGCATTCTTCAGGCTCTTGTCGAAATAGAAGCCGAGCCAGGGTTCGACGACGGTGTCGATGTAGAGCACGTCGAGCTTGCGGCACAGCTTGACCAGATCGAGCGAGCCGGTATCGACCGAGAGATTGACGCAGAAACCCTGGCCGCCGCCTTCCGTCAGGAGCGGCTTCAGCAGCTCCTTGTAGTTTTCCTTGGTGACATGTTCCTTGATATGACGGACGCCGTGCTTTGCCAGGATTTCCATGTCGGCTGGTTCTTCACGCGGGTCGATGACGACCATCCGGCTCTTGTCGAATTTAAAATGGCGCTCGATCAGGGGCAGCGTGCCGCGGCCGATGGAGCCAAAGCCGATCATTACGATCGGACCGGTAATTTCGGCATATACCGGATAGTTCTGTTCCGTCATTCTTGTCTCCTTCGAAAGGCAGGACGCCGTTCGGTTCATGAAATTCATCAGAGTTTGCGCGAGAACGCGAGGTGAAGGGCTCTAATCATAATTTGATGTCACAATAAAGAGCTGTTCGGGGTTAGCCGGGCAAAGTCAAGATAAGGGCACCATACATGCCATATGCGACGAGTTTGTTGCCTTCGGTCGATCAGGCCTTCAGGGCCTCCAATCCGTCGACAACGGTGGTGAGGGCGATTTCCTGGACCTCGTAGGATGCTATTCCGTGGATGGTGAAAGGGTCGGCGGCCACATAGGCTTCCAGTTCGGCGCGATCGCCGCAGGCAAAAACGACGCCGCCGGTGCGCGGCACCTTGCGGCCGGACGCGAGGAACCAGCCCTTGGCATATCCCTCCTTCACCCAGGCCATGTGCGGCTCCATGTACTTGTCGGCTTCGTCGTTACCCTTGAGGTAGGTGAGCGAGAGAATGAACATGCATCAATTCCATATAAGTTGCGCGCGGATCAGGCCGCGCAGGGAGTTTCCGACATAAAGCGTGCGGTCTTGCAGGTCCTCGGGCCGGATGCGGCCGATACGGGCCTTGCGCTGGCAGATGAGCTCGGTGCGCAATACGCCGGCAAGCAGGCCTGAGGAAATGGGCGGCGTGCGCAACGCGTCCGGGCTATCCTCGAGGAAGACGGAGGTGATGGTACCCTCGCAAACCTCGCCCTTCTCATTCAGCAGCAAGACCTCGTCGGCCTCGTCGGGCCCATATTCGGCGCGTGCGGCCTCATAGACGGAGCGGCGGGTGGTTTTGACGCGCAGCAGCTTGTCGGTGGAATCGAGCCGCGTTACGGCGATGCGGACGCGCCAGATCGTTTCGGGCGGCAACGATGCGAAGGCGGCTGTCGTTACCGCCGCCTGCCCCTCGCGATCCAGCGTCAGTCGCACCCGCAAGGGCGCGGATGCACCGGCAACGGCATCTTCGAGTTTGCTGAGTACGCTCTTGGGAGCGGAAAAGCCGAGACGGCGCGCGGAGCGTTGCAGCCGGGCGAGGTGCAGACGCAGGCGGATGAAACCGGCATCCGGTTCGTAACGCAGCGTCTCGATCAGGGAAAAGTCCTCTAGCGGTCGATCCATCGGTCCCCCACGGCGAAACGCGCCTTCAGGAGGCATTCTTCATATTCCGCTTCCGCTGTCGAATCGAAGACGATACCTCCGCCGACATTGAACACCGCCCGGCCGTCTTCGAAAAGCGTGATCGTGCGGATCGCCACCGAAAAGCGCATGGCGCCCGTCGGCGAGATCATGCCGATGGCGCCGCAATAGGCATCGCGCGGGCCGTCCTCGAGCTCGTGCAGGATTTCCATCGCCCGCATTTTCGGCGCGCCGGTAATCGAGCCGCAGGGGAAGAGTGCGGTCAGAATGTCGCGGATTGACATGCCGGGGAGCAGCTTGGCCTGCACGTGGCTGACCATCTGGTGCACGGTGGGATAGGTCTCAATTTCGAAGAGCCTGGGCACATCGAGCGTGCCGACTTCGGTGATGCGAGAGATATCGTTGCGCAGCAGATCGACGATCATGCGGTTTTCGGCCTGTGTCTTCTCGTCGGCAAGCATGGCGCTGATGATCTCGGCATCTTCCGTTGCGTTGGCGCCGCGTTTCGCGGTGCCCTTCATCGGATGCGTCTCGATCCAGCCCTCTTCGTCGGTCCGGAAGAAAAGCTCCGGGGAGCGCGACAGGATGATCGGTCCGCCGAGATCGACGAGCGCGCCATATTTCACCGGCTGTCGTTCGATCAGCGACCAGAAGGCGGCCCTGGCGTCGCCGTTCCAGCGGGCATGGATCGGCATGGTCAGGTTCGCCTGATAGCAGTCGCCCAGGCGGATATGCCGGTGCAGCCTGTCGAATCTCTCTTTATATATAGGGAAATCCCAGGCGGCCTTCGGATCGGTCAAAAACTCCTGGTTTTCCAGGCGCTGCATCGGCTGGCCGAGAGGATGGTCGCCGGCTGCGGGAGCCTCGAAGACGCCGAAGCAGAGCAGCGGCGTCTCGCGGTTGTCTTCGGCAAAAGGCGCCAGCTTTTCCTCGAAGAGATGGCCGGCTTCATAGGCGATATATCCTGCCAGCCATTTTCCCTGTTGCCTGACCCTTTCCATCCGATCGAGCGCGCGGAAGAATTCCGCGCGCGTCCGGGCCGTGATGATCTCGGCCGGTTCGGCAAAGACCATCACCTGTCCTGTGCTGTCGTCCCTGAAGAGGACGTAGGGTCGGGCATCGGCCATTGGGCGGGTTTCTATCGGGCTCTCGTTATGTCGATTGTCAGGCTGGGTTGTGCGTGCCGCAACCAGGCGCCCGGCCCCTCACCCTAGCCCTCTCCCCGCAAGCGGGGAGAGGGAACCGATCCGGCATTTGCCGCACCATTCGTGCCCAAATGATGCGAAGGCTGCTGCCGCAGCTCCCTCTCCCCACATCAGCGGGGAGAGGGTCGGGGTGAGGGGCCATGCGCGAGGATACGGCGATGGCAGACCTGCCTGGCCTGCTGCTCCTGCGAGCAGGCGGAGTTTCAGTTCTTATCTAGCGCTTCCAGCTCGTCGATCAGCCCTTCGATCATCGACAGTCCCTTGCTCCAGAACGACGGATCGGTGGCGTCGAGGCCGAAAGGCTTCAAGAGTTCGGAATGATGCTTGGTGCCGCCGGCCTTCAGCAGCTCGAAATACTTCTCCTGGAAGCCCTTTTCGGCATTGCTATAGACGGCATAGAGCGAATTCACCAGGCAATCGCCGAAGGCATAGGCATAGACATAGAAGGGCGAATGAATGAAGTGAGGGATATAGGCCCAGTAAGTCTCGTAGCCCTCGGATATCCTGATCGCCGGCCCTAAGCTTTCCGACTGGATGGAGAGCCACAGCTCGCCGATGTCCTCGGCGGTCAGCTCGCCATTCTTGCGGGCGGTATGCACCTTGCGCTCGAATTCGTAGAAGGCGATCTGGCGCACGACCGTGTTGATCATGTCCTCGACCTTCTGGGCGAGCATCGCCTTCCGTTCGCGCTTATCGGTCGTCTTGTCGAGAAGGGCGCGGAAGGTGAGCATCTCGCCGAAGACAGAGGCGGTTTCCGCCAGCGTCAGCGGCGTCTGGCACATCAATGCGCCCTGGCCGCCCGCCAGCACCTGATGCACGCCGTGGCCGAGCTCATGCGCCAGCGTCATGACATCGCGCGGCTTGCCCATATAGTTGACGAGCACGTAGGGGTGCGCCGATGGCACGGTCGGATGGGCGAAGGCGCCGGGCGCCTTGCCTGGGCGTACCGGCGCGTCGATCCATTCCTCATCGAAGAAGCGCTTGGCGATGGCAGCCATTTCGGGGGCGAATTTGCCGTAGGCGGAAAGAACGGTCTCCTTCGCCTCGCTCCAGGGGATCAGGGCGTTGGGCGTTTCCGGCAGCGGCGCGTTGCGGTCCCAGAAGTTCATCTGCTCCATGCCGAGCCATTTGGCTTTCATCTTGTAATAGCGATGCGAAAGGCGTGGATAGGCCTCGTGCACGGCCGCCGCCAGCGCATCCACCACTTCGCGTTCGACGCGGTTGGCCAGATGCCTGCTGTCGGCGATATCCTCGAAGCCCCGCCAGCGGTCGGAAATTTCCTTGTCCTTGGCGAGCGTGTTGGTGATCAGCGTGAAGGTGCGCAGGTTGGCCTTGAAGGTCTCGGCAAGCGCCATGGCCGCCTTGCGGCGCGCTTCCGGATCCTGCTCCTGCAGCATGTTCAGCGCGACTTCGAGCGGTTGCTTCTCGCCGTCGATCTCGAAGCGCAGCTCCGCCATCGTCTCGTCGAACAGCCGGTTGAAGGCAGCGGCGCTGGTCATGGACTTCTCCAGGAACAGCTGCTCCAGCCTGTCTTCGAGCTGATGAGGCTTGTCCTTGCGCAGGTCGACGATCCAGGGGCGATAGTGGCCGGCGGCTGGGTCGTTCGCCATGCAGGCGTCCATCGCGGCATCATCGATGCGGTTCAGTTCCAGCGGGAAGAACAGGAGATGGGCGGCGTAGTCCGTCAGCCGCGTCTGCACATCGCCATAGAGCTTGCCGTTGGCGGGATCGCTGGTGTTGGAGAAATAGGTAAGGCCGGCAAATGAGCCGAGCCGGCCCATGATATCATCAAGCGCCTCATACTCCTTCAGAGCAGCTCCGATGCCGGCATCGCCGGTCTTGCTGGCGGCATCCGTAAGCTTGCCCTTCCATTTCTCTTCGAAGGCGACCGCCATCTTGCCGGCTTTTTCCATGTCGCCGGTGAAGGCGGTCGACGTGGCGGAAGGGTAGAGATCGCTGAGCTTCCAGGCGGGCAGGTCACCGAGCGCGCTGCCGGCGGCGGCCTGGCTCGCCGAAAAATTAAGGGATTGATGGAGCGCGGTCGGGCTCATGGGCGATATTTCCTCTGCATTTTATTGCGGAACATCCGGTTCGTCCGTGTCTATTCAGCTGGAAAGCACGCTGCAAGCCTGATTTCCCCGCACGGACGGTTGAACCATAGGCGATAGTACATTCGTCATAATGATTAAAATGCGATGGTTTGGCAAAACTTCATGTTCAAGCCTTTCTGCGAATGTTCGCGTCAGGTTTCGCATGAAGTGAGGCACCAATGACCGTTTATAATAGCGCCAAGGGGGGCGCGCAGGTTCTCGTTGTTGAGGATGATCCGATTCAACGTCGTCTGCTGAAGAATGCCATCGAGCGACACGGACACGTTGCTCATCTGGCTGAGAATGGCCGCCTTGGCCTCGAGGTTCTGAAGCGCAATAGCGATCAGATCAATGTGATCGTGCTCGATCTCATGATGCCCGAAATGAACGGCATCGAGTTTCTGGGCGCGCTGAACGACATGGGTATCGACCTGCCCGTCATCGTGCAGACGGGACAGGGCGGTATCGACACCGTGGTGCAGGCCATGCGGGCCGGCGCTTTCGATTTCGTCGTAAAGCCCGTGTCTCCCGAGCGCATCTCGGCTTCGATCGTCAATGCACTGAAGCTCGATCAGCGCGAGGCGAAGGCCCGCGCCGGGCGCAGGTCCCGCTCGAGCGCGATCACGTTCGACGACATCGTCTCGGCAAGTCCTGCGATGATGCGGGTGATCGATCTTGCGCATCGTGCATCGCAATCGAACATTCCAGTCGTGCTGGAAGGCGAGTCCGGGGTTGGCAAGGAGCTCGTGGCGCGTGCCATCCAGGCCGCCAGCGATCGTGCCGGCAAGCCGTTCATAACGGTCAATTGCGGTGCCATCCCGCACAATCTGGTCGAGAGCATCCTTTTCGGGCATGAAAAGGGCGCGTTCACGGGCGCGGCCGAGCGCCATGTCGGCAAGTTCATGGAAGCGGACGGCGGCACGCTGTTCCTCGACGAGATCGGCGACCTGCCGCTGGAAGTCCAGGTCAAGCTGCTGCGCGCCGTGCAGCAGGGGGAAATCGAGACGGTCGGCGCGCGCGTCGCGCAGAAGGTGAATGTCCGGTTGATCTCCGCTACCAACAAGGACCTGATCGAAGAGGTCAAGGCCGGGCGCTTCCGCGAGGATCTCTATTATCGCCTCAACGTCTTCCCGATCACCATGCCGGCCCTGCGTCGTCGCAAGGAGGATATTCCGCATCTCGCGCGCGCATTCGCCGATCGCTTTGCGCTCGAACAGAAGCTCGACTATCCGCTTTCGATCAGCAACAGCGCGCTCGCTCTGCTGACGGCCTATGACTGGCCGGGCAACATCCGCCAGCTCGAAAACGCCGTCTTCCGCGCCGTCGTCCTGGCCGAAGGATCGGAGCTGCAGGACACGGACTTCCCGCAGATCGCCGCTCAACTGCCCGGTTATTTTGCCGCCGAGCATCCAACCTTAGTTGTGGATAATTCGCAGATGGAGGCCGTTGGCGAGAGAGGCGAGCGCGGCGTGCGCGCCTTTTCACCGGCTACAACTGCAACCTTACCGCTTCCTGCGGTCGATGAGTCCGCCACTGCTTCAGACAACGTCATCGTCAGTACCAACATATCCGGAGACGTCAGAAAACTGGCGGATGTCGAAGAGGAGCTGATCCGATTTGCCCTCAAATTCTATCGGGGCCAGATGAGTCAGGTAGCAAGAAAACTCGGAATCGGGCGCTCAACTCTCTACCGGAAGTTGAAGGATTACGGGATAGATCCGGATGATCCGCAAAAAAACGCTGCATGAGCACTGACTTAACATTTAGGCAAGCATATTTTGTTACCCGTCGTAAAGCACTTGTTAGTGCATCGTTCACCATGTATGAAGAGGGCGACCATGTGTGGCATTTTTGCCATCGTGTCACCGCAATTGACAGCCATTTGGAACACGATGCGACATTGTCTGTCGGACGGGGATCGAATTGCCGAATCTGAGTGGAAATACCAAGCGCAATAGCTTGAGCTGGCATTCTGCGTGCTCTGATCTATTTAGCAAGGTGGCCAAGGTAGTAGCCGTTGGCCTCCTTGCTTTGGCTGTTTCCACGCCTGTTTTCGTCGGCACTCCTTCCCAGGCAGGGGGCGAAACCCGCAGCCTGAAGATCTATTACGTCCATACCGGCGAAAAGGCCGTCATCACCTACAAGCGCAACGGCAAGTTCGATCCGGACGGTCTGGAAAAGCTGAACCGTATCCTGCGCGACTGGCGTAAGAACCAGCCAACCAAGATGAATCCGCGCCTGTTCGACCTGATCTGGGAAGTCTACCGTGAAAGCGGTTCGCACGAATTCATCTACGTCGTCTGCGGATTCCGTTCGCCGGGCACCAACGAGATGCTGCGCACCCGATCGGCCCATACGGGCGTTGCCAAGAAGAGCCAGCATATGCTCGGCAACGCGATGGATTTCTATATTCCGGACGTCAAGCTCACCAAGCTGCGCGAGCTCGGCATGAAGCTCCAGGAGGGCGGCGTCGGCTACTATCCGACCTCGGGTTCGCCCTTCGTGCACATGGACGTTGGCGGCGTGCGCGCATGGCCGCGCATGGATCGCCAGGATCTCGTTCGCCTGTTCCCGGATGGCAAGACCATGCATATCCCTGCTGATGGTCGACCGTTGCCGGGCTATCAGGAGGCCGTTGCCGATTATAAGCGCCGCATGTCGTCCGATATCCAGATCGCCAGCTCCTCGTCGTCTCGCCGTGGTTTCTTCGCCCGTCTCTTTGGCGGTGGCGGTGCGGATGAGGCGGAGGACAATGCAGATGAGGGCGCGGCGCCGGTGGCTGTTGCTTCGGTTTCTGGAAAGAGCCAGCCGGCTCCGTCCGCGGCCGACGAGGGTGACGATAGCGCGGCCCCTGCGCCCGCCCAGGTTCAGGTTGCCAGCATAAACGCTCCGGTTCCGCAGGTTCGCCCGGCCTTCGGCAATCAGCCTGCTGGCAGCGACGTTGCTTCCGCTCTCGTATCGTCGTCGTCGCATAACGCCGCTCAGGATGCGCTTGCGGCGGCCATGCCGACTGCGGACGATCAGTCGCAGCAATATGCCGATCTTCGTTCCTATCGCGTGCCCGTGCCGTCCTTGCTTGACCGCCGCGTCCCTGGCGATGCCGAGGCGGCCTCCGTCGACGCCGGTATGAGCGGCCAGGTCGCCGCCGTCCCTGTCCCGGCAGAGCGCCCCGAAGTTGCCGAAAGCCTGTTGGCCTCTGCGGATGCCGATCAGGAAGCGATCGACGATCAGGCAGATGCGGGTACGCTCTCTCCGTCCGTCATCGCAGCTCTTGAGCAGAGCCGCCCCGATCGGCCGGATCCGAGTGCTGCGGTCCCGGTGAGTGCGCCGCTTAACAATGTTGCATCCAAGGATCAGGTTGCCCCTGCGAATGGTGTGGCTGCCGGCAATGATGCCATGCAGGCGATCGCGGCGGTTCTGCCGCAGCAGCGGCCGGCGCAACGCATGCCGATGCAGGTGGCCGCGCTGGCGCCGATCCAGAATGAGGTCAAGGCCAGCAGCCGTCGCTTCAATGACAGCTTCGAACCGGTGCCGCAGGAGCGCGCGATTGCCGTCGGTATCGCGGCCAAGGGAGGCCGTCCGAACAAGCAGGACGCAGCCCAAGCTGATGCCGGCCGGGCCACGGTGACGACTGAACCGAAGCTGACCGAGAAGATGATTTCCCAGTGGGCGATTGCCAAGGCCCGCGTCGAAATCATTAACCGCCCGGTCAAGGCGCCGCGTTTCGTGAGCCCGACCCTTCGCGCCCAGCCGACGGCTGTCTATACCGATGGCTTCAAGGTGCAGACGGCTTCCATCGATCCGGAACGCTTCAGCGGTTCGGCTGTGAACTTCCTTCAGGTGAAGAAGTTCAACTCGGTCGAGTAGGCGGAGGTCTCTCCGCTCAGCGATCTTGGAAGCCTGTTCGGCTTCCATTCAATCTCAAGCATGACATCAGATCGAGGGCCGTCGATCCGCAAGGCATCGGCTGGGCAATCCCGCACCGACGTATCGATGAGATAGCTGCAGTCAACGCCGCTGTTGCCCGCGGGTGACAGTACGTCGACTTTCAGGTTCGTGTCAGAGATTATTCATTCCCGCGTCATCCACTGCTCAGTTTCGCGTCATTCGGCGAGGTTAGGCCGACAGGCTGAAAAGGGCTGGATATTCACAATTGAACCGAAAGACGGCAATCATCGTCGGCAATGGCGAGCTTACTCGCGACCTGTCTGAGATTGTGGACAGTGCGCAATTTGCAATGCGCTTCAACGAGCCCAAGGCGTCTATCGGCATGAGCGGCTCGCGCACGGATATTCTCATGCTCGCGGCCTCGAGCAAGCCGATGCAGCGTCGACTGACCGATCCGAATTTTCTGGCAAGCGCCACATTCAAGGCCGCGAAAGAGGTCGTGCTTGCCTATCATCCCGAGATCATCCGCAAATATCACCCAAAGCCTAATTTCCTCTCGCGCCTGAAGGGCAGGCGCAGCGACTGGACGATGCGAACGATCGAATTGGTCGGCGCCGCCGGCAAGGAGATTCGGGTAATGCCACCCCAGTTCTACATCGACGGCTGCTCGGAGCTCGGCGTGCCGGAACGCAGGATGTGCGAGGTTTTCCCCAGCACCGGCTTCTTTGGCATCCGATATGTTCTTTCGCTGTTGCCCGCCCGCGAATGGGACGTGAAACTGTGCGGATTCAGCTGGGAGGGATGGAAACGCCATGCTTGGCTCAACGAACGCAGCTGGGTCGAAGACAGGATCGCAAGCGGTCGCGTGAGCGTGCTCGTCTAGCGCCGCCTTCACCATGCAAATGATTGAAAATAATAGTTTTCAGTTTGGCCTCAGGTTTGCCTAAGCCCGCGCTCATTCACGATTGCTACAGCCTCGTGACAGACGACACCGAGGTATCTCTTATGCAAACTCACGAATTCAGCCCGTCTTCGGCGATGCCGCTCGAAAGATCTCATGCGGGATTCGACTTCGATCACGTTCCCAATCCGGTTGGCGCCATCCTGGATGAGCCGAACCAACCGGTCATCCGCGGCTTCATCATCCATCTTGATCGCGCTCGCGACCGCATGCCACAGGTCGAAAGCCTCGCGGCGAAGCTTCCGGTTCCGAGCGAAATCATAGAGGCGGTCGACGGTAGCGCCTTGACCGACGCCGAGATAGAGCGGGTATATCGTCGGCGACTGCACAAGCCGTATTATCCCTTTGCCCTGAGCATCGGCGAGATCGCATGCTTCCTGTCGCATCGGAAGGCATGGACTGCCATTGTCGAGCAGGGCATCGATGCCGGCCTGATCTTCGAAGACGATGTGGACATCGATGACTCCTTTCATGCCGCCTTTGCAGCCGCCAAGGCCTGTCTCAAGCCGCGTGCGTTCGTCCGCTTCCCTTTCCGGATGGGCAAGGAACATGGCAAGTGCATTCTGAGCCAGGGCCAGACCAGCGTCATCCAGCCCGATCGTATCGGTCTGGGCATGGTGGCGCAGCTTGTGAGCCGTGATGCGGCTATTCGTCTGCTTAGCGCTACCACCCATTTCGACCGGCCGGTTGATACGACCGTGCAGATGAGCTGGTTCACGCAGATATCGCCACTTGCGGTTTTGCCTGGTGGTGTGCATGAGATATCCTCGCAGCTTGGCGGAAGCACCATCAAGAGCCGCAAGACGTTGATGGAGAGGCTTTCCAGGGAGGTGCTGCGGCCGCTATATCGTGCAAGAATTGCGCTGCGTTCGCGCCGCTCCATCTGAGAAGATCAAACTTGGCCGTTCCAATCCTCGCTTATCATCAGATTGCGGTGCCGCCTTCGCGCAAGGCGCCGTTCAGAAGCATGGTCGTCCATCCGGAAGCTTTCCATCGCCAGATGGAATGGCTGAAAAGGCTTGGAATTCAGGGATTATCGCTGCGTGAGGCGCTGCCTTACATTACGGGAGCGAAGGCCGGCAAGGTTGCCGCAATCACCTTCGATGACAGCTACCTGAACGTCTATGAGAATGCCCTGCCGGTGCTGCAGGAGTTCGGCTTCACTGCCACGAATTTCGTGGTCGTGAACCAGATCGGCGGCGGCAATACCTGGGACGCGCCGCTTGGCGTGGCGCCTGCCCCTTGCATGTCGATTGAGCAACTGCGCCGGTGGAGCAGTCTCGGGCACGAAGTAGGCTCGCACACGCTTGACCACGTCCATCTTCCGCAATTGCCGATGGAGGAGGCGCGTCGCCAGATTTCGCATTCGCGCGGTTTGCTTGAGGATCTGCTTGACGAGGGCGTCTCGTCCTTCTGCTTTCCCTATGGCGACGAGACGCCGCTTGATCGGGTGCTGACCTATGAGGCGGGCTATAATGCGGCGACCACGACGCGGCGAGGCAGGGCGCGTCCGAGCGACGATCCGTTCGGCCTGCCGCGGGTGACCGTTCGGCGCAACGACAGCTGGCTGCATTTCGTCAGGAAATGCGTGTTCGGATAGTTGGCAACGTCTATCATGTCCATTTGCCGTGTCTGGCTTTCGTCCCCGGAGCGGGCTGTCAAATCGCTCCGGGGATAATGGATCACGGCGTTATGGTGAAGCTGTAGCTGCCGTTGGTCTTGTGACCATCCGTCGACAGCGCGTGCCATTGCACGGTGTATTTGCCGGAGGAAAGCTTGTCGCTCACCGGCACCATCAGCGTCGCGTCGCCATCCATCAGCGTGGCAGCGCCGGTCTTGACGACCGTCTTGTCCGGGCCGGTCACGGTCACGCCGCTGAACTTCAGGTTCAAGCCTTCGCTGAAGGTGAGGTCGAGTTCCGAAGGTGCCTGCTTGACGGTGCTGTCAGCGGCGGGAACGGAGGACTTGAGATGGGCGTGCGCGAAAGCGTGGCCTGCGAGAGCGATGCTGGCCGTGGCCGCAATGAGGAGAAGCTTCTTCATCCGGTGCATGTCGGTCTTCCTTTTGCATTGAGGCGCCGCAGAGGGGCCGCGGCAGGTTCTGGCGGCGGCTGATGTCGCCTGGAATATCCCGTTCGGATTGCTGCCTAGGGGAATGTGCGGAGCGGCTTGCGGCCGCTCATTTCAGAAGGTTGCGGATTTTCTGCAGAGCGACGTCCTTGTCCTCTCCGTAGGCGATCAGGCCGCGCAGACTGCCGTCGGCATCGACGAGGAGGACCGAGGCGGTGTGATCCATCGTGTAGTCGCCATCGGGCGAAGGCACCTTTTTGGCATAGATGCGCCAGTCCTTGATGGCTTTCTGCATTTCCGTCGGGTCGCCGGTGACGCCGATGATGCGATCGGTGAAATTGCCGGTGTATTTGTGCATGACCTCCGGCGTGTCGCGCTGAGGATCCACGGAGAAGAAATAGGCTTTCAGCTTGTCGGCTTCCGGGCCGAGCGTCTTCAGCCAGCCGGCCATCTCGAACAGCGTGGTCGGGCAGACGTCCGGGCAATGGGTGTAGCCGAAGTAGATGAGCGATGGATGGCCCTTGAGCGCCTGTGCGGTAACGGGCTGGCCCCGGTCGTCGATGAGGTTGAAGGCGCCGCCGATATGGTCCTCAGCCGCCTTCGTCGGTGGCATCAGGCTCCACGTGAAGTAGGCGATCAAGCCGCAGACGCTCAGCAGGAAGACCGTCAGGATCGCGGGGACCGACCATTCCTTCGTGAACATCGCCTTTTCCTCTTTGGCGCGAAGAGAGGCGCGGCTGCCGCCACGCCGTTCATTCAGCTGCGTTGGCATGCTCGCCTCCGTTGTCCGCCTTGCTGGCGACCGCCGAACCCACAGGGAAATCGACATCGATGGAGCCGGCTTTTTCGAAGGTCAATCTCGCTCTGATCGTCTCGCCCTGTTTGAACGGATCGATGACATCCATGAACATGAGGTGATAGCTGCCGGGCTTCAGGTCGACGGTCTTGCCGGCGGGCAGCGGCAGACCGCCGGCAAGCTGGCGCATGACCATGACGTCTTTGTCCATCTTCATCTCATGGACCTCGACTTTGACAGCTCTCGACGAGCTGGCTGCGATCAGCCGGTCGTCGGTTCTGCCGGAATTGGTGATGCTCACGTAGCCGCCGCCGACCTCGGCGCCCGGCACCATGGCTCGCACATAGGCAGCGGCGATCTTGAGATTTCCAAGCGTTACCTCCGAGGCGAAAGCCAATCCGGGAGCGGCAAGGCAGAGGCTGGCGGCGACGAAATGGCTGGTAAATCGAGTCATGATCGGTTTCCTCCTGGGATTTGAATGCTGTCACGCGGCAGGCCCTGCCGTGCAGCCTTTCATGAGAAAAAGCGTTTCAGCGGCGGCACAAAGCGGATGACGCTCTGATCGGCCAGCAGCATGGCGACGACGGCGAGACCCGTCAGCGGAAAGGCGGCGCCGAAGGCGATCGCGATCAGCCACAGTCCGATGTAGACGGACCTCTGGGGCGGCATGGGCGGTACGCCGAGACGACCGGCGGGCCGGCGTTTCCACCACATCACGACTGCGGTCACACAGCTGAGAACAATGGCAATGCAGGTCGCCAGCATGAGCAGCTGGTTGAAGAGGCCCCATTCCTGTCCCTGATGGACGTTGATGCCCCATTCGATTGCCTTGCCGAACGCCGGATATTGATCGAAGGAAAGATCGACCAGCGGCCTGCCGGAATATTGGTCGATATGAACGGTACGTTCCTTCGAAAGATCTTTGGGGAAGATCGAGGCGGTGAAGACGCCCGTTTCGTCGGAGGGCAAGGCCATGCTGAAGCCGGCGGCTATGCCCAGTCCCCGGGCGATCTCCACAGCCTTGTCCAGCCCGATGGACTTTGACGCCGCTGCCACGCCGGAGAGCGGCACGGGGGCATTCTCGACAATCCAGCCGGGGCGGTTGACCACATCCTGCGTAACCTTCGTCGATTTTGGCACGTCGTCCCAGAGGGACGCGGGATAGCCGAGATCGTTGGACGTCAGCCACGCATTGACATTGGCACCCCAGTAGCCCGACCAGGGCATGCCGCTGAGGGCGAGGAAGAAGATGACGATGCCAGCGACCGCGCCGGTCACGGCATGGAGATCGCGCCAGAAGACGCGGCGGGACGGCGTGCCGCGAACCGTGAGGACGCCGCCTGTCTGGCGACGCGGCCACCAGAGATAGATGCCCGTCACGACGAGGATCAGCGCGAAGCCACCGACGATTTCGATGATGCGGTTGGTCCATGTCCCGAAATATTCGAGGCTATGGATGCGTTTGACAACCCAGCTGAATTCCTCTTTCGAGCCGACCGAGCCGAGCACGTCGCCATTGTGCGGATTGACGTAGACGAGCGTCGATTGGCCGCCTTTCAATACGGTCACCACGGCGGATCGATCTCCCGCCGCAGCTTCGCGATAGGATGTCGCCGTGGCGTCCGGCATTGCGGCCAGCGCCGCATCGACGATCTTTTGCGGCGGCAGCATCGGGCCTGTATCGGCAACGATGTTGCGATGGGCATAGAAGGTGTCTGCGATCTGATCCTTGAAGAGATAGATGGACCCGGTGATCGCCAGGTTGAGCAGGAAGGGAATGACGAGCAGACCGGCGAAGAAATGCCAGCGCCAGATCGCTCGATAGAGCGAGATATGGTCCGATGTGGTTGCGGCGGGCTCGGCCGCGGTGAAGGCAGACATGAGGAACTCTCCGAAGATCCGGTGGCGCGGAATGATCCGTTTCGAGAGATATGCCTGTCTGCGGGAGTGGCGACCTATCCGGTCGCGGCTTGTGCCCATGTTGCCTGCGAAGCGGACAATCGGGAAATCCGTCGTATATCGGGACATCGGCAAGGAGCCATCTCACCCGCAGCCGGCACGATCAACTCTCGTGCATGGTTCGGCCGCCGTTGACGACAAGCGTCATGGCTTTGGCCGAGACGCAGGTTCAGACAAGGCTTCGAAGAACAGGGGGAGCGCGTGGGCCGTTATTCGGCGGATAGAGTTGCCGGCGGAACACCTCGTCTTTCGCGACGATGACATCCCCTCCGACAAAAGCGAGATGTTCGCAGATATCGATCGGCGGCGCGGGAAGCAGGGCGGCGGCGGAAATGCGGCATGCCTCGCATCCCGGCATATAGGCCTTGCTATGCTCCTTGCCGTCAGGCGTCTTTTCGGTAACGCAGAGGACGGGCAGGGTACCATCAGGCAGGCGGTATTGGGCAAGCTCGACGGGGCTCGGTTCCGCGGTGCTGGAAGCAGCCGGACGATGGGCGAAGCCGACGGACAGCAATGCGACGGCGCAAAGAATGCGCACCAGCCATTGCGTTGTCCCAAAGCTTCGCTTCCGCACGGTTCTCCCCATCATTTTCCAAAGCACCTACGACATTCGCCGCCGCAGCTCAATGCGGCAATTTGGTATGGCTGCTGCAGTGCCCGTTTACATGCCGCGCGAAGGTCAGCTACAGATTGGTTGGAAAGTCTGAGCCGACTAACGGGCGGGGCTCTGCGTCGTGCATCGTCCTGCAGCCGGTTCGCCTTCTGGTGGTTGTGCGAAAAGGAAATGGAATGCCCATCGAATCCTGGCGGGGTGGCGATGTCGACGTTGCCATTATCGGCGCCGGCGCCGCCGGCGTGGGAGCTGCCCGGCGGCTGCAATCGCTTCGTCCCGACCTTTCGGTCCTGCTGCTCGAAGCCTCCGATCGTGTCGGCGGTCGCGCGCGAACGATCCATCCCTTCGGCGCTGATGGAGCAGGGCTCGATCTCGGCTGCGGCTGGCTGCATGGCGCGCGCACCAATCCCTGGACAAAGATTACCGAGGAGATCGGCCTGACGGTCGATCGCACGCCGGCACCCTGGAGCGACGGTAGCCGGCAGCTGGAAGGCAAGGAGCCAGGGGTGAAGGCAGCGGCAGAGGCCGTTGCCGAATTCTTCGAACGCGTCGACGCCTATGAAGGCGTTGCCGACGCGGATCTCTCGACCATGCTCGCGCCTGATGATCCGTGGATCGAGCGGCTTTATGCGGTCGGCGCGTTTATGACCGGGGCGGAACTGCCCAAGTCTTCGGTGATCGATCTCGGACGCTACGATCCCGGTCCCGGCCCCGACTGGCGCGTGCGGCAGGGCTACGGCACGCTTGTGGCCACCTATGGCCTACCAGTGCCGACCATTCTCGGCGTAGAAGTCAGCCGTATCGACCACAGCAGCGCTGGCCATGTCGTGCTTTCGACGGGCAAGGGCGAGCTGAAGGCGAGGGCTGCTATCGTGGCTGTCTCCACCAATGTCCTGGCCGCCGAGCGGATCGATTTCTGGCCGCCGCTTCCCGAGAGGATCGAAGCGGCCTCGCGCCTGCCTCTCGGATTGGCGGACAAGCTTTTCATCCATGTGTCCGAACCTGGCATGTTTCCGGAGGATACGCATGTCATGGGGTCGCGGGAGAGCCGGCGCACGGGTGCTTATCAGTTGAGGCCGTTCGGCGCGCCTGTCATCGAAGCCTATTTTGCCGCCGATCTCGCGCTTGATCTCGAACGAGAGGGCATGGAAGCCGCCTTCGCCTTCTCGGTGGAGCAGTTGAAGCGCGTTTTCGGCGCGGATGTCGGTGCCAAACTATCGCCTCTCGTCATGTCAGCCTGGGCGAGCGAACCCTTTGTCGGCGGTTCCTATTCCTATGCGACACCCGGTGCTTCGGATCTGCGCGGCGTTCTGGCCGCGCCCTGCAACGATCGTCTGTTCTTTGCCGGGGAGGCCTGCTCGCGGACGCGATATTCGACCGCGCACGGCGCCTATGAAAGTGGAGTTGTCGCGGCCGAAGCGGTCGCGAAAGCATTGTGATCCCCGCTTGATAGAAGGGGTAAGGTGCTTCGGAGCGAAAAATAACGATTCGTCTCGCAAATTTATGCGAAGCGCTCTTAAACTTGCGCGGCAACAGGCGTAAACGCAATCAAATACCACCCGATTTGGTTTAGGTTTTCTCTCGGGAGATGGGCGGCGAAAGTCGCGACAAATGAAGCATTGGAGGAGCCATGAGTAACGGCGACGCATTAACGTTCGACATTCAGAAAAATCCAAGCCCAGCAACGGCTAGCGAGCGGGAGACCCTGCTGCAGAATCCGGGCTTTGGACGCATATTCACCGATCACATGGCGACGATCCGCTATTCGCAGGATCGCGGTTGGCACAGCGCCAAGATCGAGCCGCGCAAGGCGCTGGCTCTCGATCCCGCGACCGTGGTGCTTCACTATGCGCAGGAAATCTTCGAAGGCATGAAGGCCTACCATCTGCCCGATGGCGGAGCGGCACTTTTCCGCCCCAGCGCCAACGCGCGACGTTTCCACAATTCGGCCGAGCGGCTGGCCATGCCGACCTTGCCCGAGGATCTGTTCGTCGAATCCGTGCGTGAGCTGGTCAAGATCGATCGTGACTGGATCCCGACCGCCGAGGGCGCGTCGCTCTATCTCCGGCCATTCATGATCGGCTCGGAGGCCGCGCTCGGCACAAGGCCCGCGACCGACTATCTCTATTGCGTCATTGCCTCCCCGGTCGCCTCCTATTTCAAGGGCGGCGCGTCGGCTGTCACGCTTTGGCTTTCCGAGAATTTCACCCGTGCGGCCCCTGGCGGCACCGGTGCTGCCAAGTGCGGCGGCAACTACGCCGCAAGCCTTTCCGCGCTCGCCGAAGGCCAGCGTGAAGGGTGCGAGCAGGTCGTCTTCCTCGATGCTGTCGAAAAGCGCTGGATCGAAGAGCTCGGCGGCATGAACATCTTCTTCGTCTTCGACGATGGTTCGCTGCAGACGCCGCCGCTGACCGGCACGATCCTGCCGGGCATCACGCGCGACTCGCTGATCAAGCTCGGTCGCGACATGGGCCTGACCGTTCGCGAGGAGCCTTATGCCATCGATCAATGGCAGGCCGATGCCGAGAGCGGGCGTCTGCGCGAAGCCTTTGCCTGCGGTACGGCAGCGGTGGTGACGCCGATCGGCAAGCTGAAGGGCCGCAGTCACGGCTTCACCATCGGCGACGGCAATGCCGGCCCTGTAACGCTGCGCCTGAAGGCGGCACTGACGGACATCCAGTTCGGTCGGGCGCCGGACAAGCATGAGTGGTTGGACCGGCTGTTCTGAGCCGGAGTAACCGCATGATCCGTGCCGAGCTCTGAGCAGGCCCTGGATCGATACTCGGCGGAAGAAGGAATTCCGCCGAGCCCTGACATGTGAGACCGCATAGTCACCCGAAACATCGGAGTCGCTACGGTGACCAACGAAAAGCGAACATCCCGGCGCCGAGCGAGGCGAGGGGAGCGGCTTTGTCGGTCTCGGCGTCATGGGCCAGCCGATGGCACTCAATCTTGCAGGGGCCGGGACGAGGCTCGCCGTGTGGAACCGCTCGCCGGCGGCGGCCGATCCGCTGCGGGCAGCAGGCGCGGCTGTGGTGGCAAGTGTCGAGCTCGGCAAACGGCCGGCTTGATATGATGTCCGTGCTCGAGGCCCGCATCGTGGCGCTTGGCCACTCCTAACAAACCGCCGCGCGATGCCTATGTTGGATTGAGACTCAAACGGGCATAGCTGAAAGGAAGATGGACATGTCTGCCCCTATGGACAGCAATCTTTTTCACAAACTCGGATTGAAGCATCCGCTGATCGTCGCGCCGATGGCGGGCGGTCCTTCGTCGCCGGAACTCGTCGCGGCCGCTTCCGCTGCGGGCGCGCTTGGGGCCATGGGAGGCGCTTATTACAACGCGGCAGCCATCGAGGCATTTGCCGCCCAGGTGCGCCAGCAAACCGACAAGCCGTTCGCCATCAACCTGTTCATTCCTCATTCAATACCCGAAGTCGGCGCGGATCAGGTCGAGCGAGCGGCAGCTGCGACGGCGCACTATCGCGCGGAGCTGGAGCTGCCTGCGCCGCAGCTTAGCGCCCCTTACGAAGAGGATTTCGACGCGCAGTTCGAAGCCGTGCTGCGGGTAAAGCCTGCATGTTTCAGCTTCGTCTTCGGATTGCTATCTGCCGATCATGTCCGGGAGGCAAGGAAGGCCGGGATTCCGCTGATTGGCACTGCGACGACGCTCGCGGAGGCGAGGGCGCTCGAAGACAGCGGCGTCGACGCGATCACGCTGCAGGGCTTCGAGGCCGGTGGACATCGGGGCATATTCGATGCCCATGCCCCGGACCCAGAAATCGGGCTTCGCGACCTTCTGGCACAAAGCGTCGGAAAGATCCGCGTGCCGCTGATCGCAGCCGGCGGCATCATGACGGCGGGCGATATCCGCGTGGCCCTGCAGGCGGGGGCGCAAGCGGTGCAGATGGGCACTGCCTTCCTTACCTGCACGGAAGCCGGAACATCGGCGCCCTATCGCGCCAGACTTCTGGAAACATCGGAGCGCAGGACGCGGACGACACGCGCCTTTTCCGGTCGTTTTGCCCGCGGCCTCGAAAATCGCTTCATGAATGAAATGGAGACGAAGGGCGCAGCCATTCTCCCCTTTCCGGCGCAGAACAAGTTCACGCGGGATATTCGGGGCGCATCGACGGCGAAAGGATCGGCCGACTTCCTGTCCCTCTGGGCCGGAACCGGCAAGGGCGATCTTTGGCAGGGAAGCACTGCCGCGCTGATCGACCGTCTTTTTACGCAATAGAGCCGCTGCATTTCGCGATCCGTGTGCCTAAAAAGCATTGGAGCCGGCAAGCCGGCTCCAAAATCATATCACCAGGCTGAAACCAGCCCTGATCATTCCATGCCGAGTGCGGCCATGTAGGTCTGCAGGATCGATTCTTCCTCCAGCCGCTCGTTCGCGTCCTTCTTGCGAAGGCGGATGATGGTGCGGATCGCCTTGGTGTCGTAGCCGCGTCCCTTGGCTTCGCCCATCACATCCTTGATGTCCGAGCCGATCGCGGCCTTTTCTTCTTCCAGGCGTTCGATCCGTTCGATGAATTGACGCAGTTCCGCCGCGGCCACGTTCTCGACGTTGTTCTCTTCCATGCACTTCTCCTAAAGGGTCCTAAAGGGTCGCTCGAAGCCGGTCGCGAATGGGATCGGTAGGTCACCGATAGGGCACTTCGCTTCAGGGCTTGCGCGGGATTTCGAATTCGATAGGGCAGTTGAACTGCCGCGAATGGAGCTGAAGGTCAAGCCGTCTTGGCCAAAGCGGTGTTATTCTTTCGGCTTGTTCTGCTCAAAAGCTGATTTTTGCACAGCCGAGGCTTCGTTTTGATGCAGCTTTTTCCAGTCCTCATAAGGCATGCCGTAGACCATCTCGCGCGACTCGTCCTTACTGACGGGAAGGCCCGCTTCCTCGGCCGCTTCGCGGTACCAGTTGGAGAGGCAATTGCGGCAGAAGCCGGCGAGGTTCATCAGGTCGATATTCTGAACGTCGCTGCGTTCGCGCAAGTGCGCCACGAGGTGGCGGAAGGCGGCGGCTTCGAGTTCCGTCTGCTGTTCCTTGGTGAGTGCGCTCATCTCTTTTCTCCTCGATTCGCTCGCTGCGTCATGCCTCGTAAGGACCAGTGCGCGACTGATATCGCTTGTATTCGTGCAGCGCCGGATCGGCATTCATCTCGGCAAAGATCCGTGCCAGCCGATCGGCCCATTCGACGATACCGGTCTCATCGCCGATCAGATCCTGGCGGACCTCCAGCAAAGCATGCGGAATACCGGTCATCATGCAATGGCGGAACATGGTATCGTTCCGCAATGCGCCGTCGTAGGGTTCGTTGTCGCCAATAACGAGATTGGTATCGGCGCCGAGCTTTGCAAGAAGCGGGGTGACGGCGCGATCGTCGCTGTCCCAGAGCACGCTCGCATGCCAGGGTCTCGCGACGCCCTTCCAGGCGGGTGTGAAGGAATGCATCGACAGCACCAGCGGTGCCTTGCCGGTCGCCTCGGCCACCGACGCGATCGTCTCGTCGACGGCGCGGTGATAGGGCCGATGGAAAGCCTCGATGCGGTAGTTCCATTCTTCATCCGTGATCGGATGATTGCCTGGAATGATCGCGCCGTCGGAGATTTTCATGATCAGGGTCGGGTCGTCCTCACCGCGGTTCGGATCGATCAGCAGGCGGGAAAAGCCGCCGAGTACGCCCGGTACGTCCAGCCTGCGACAGAGATGACGGCAAAGACCCTCGATGCCGATGTCATAGACTATGTGTCGGGAAAACGCGGTTTCCGGCAATCCCAGGCGGCCATAGCGCGCGGGCAGATGCCGCATGGCATGATCGCCGAGAATGACCATGCCTTTGTCACGATTGCCGGATATGAATTCAAAAGACTTGAAATCGGTCATGAAGATTGTCGTTTATTATATTTTCAACTCTTTGTTTGATTGCATGCGCGGATGGAAGGTGCAAGGTTCGCCGCTTCGATCGGATGAAGAGGGCGCAGGGTGCCGTCACCATCCCGTGAAGAAAATATAATCGATTAGAGTTGCGTTGACATTCATGGGATGGCGGCGCAAGAAGACGCAACAACGAATAACCGGGAGCCAATTGGAAGCCGTGTCCAGCCAAGTAGCGCCACGTTTCGTTAAGCGGTCAGGGCCGCTCGCCCGAATCGCGTTTCTCATCCTCGCCGTCGCCGCGCCGTTTTTCTTTATGCCGAGTGCGGCTCATGCAGACTTCCGCGTTTGTAACGGTACGCAGAATCTCGTCGGTGTGGCGATCGGTTATCGCGCGAAGGAGGGCTGGGTGACCGAGGGATGGTGGCAGGTTCCGGCGACCACCTGCGCCACCTTGGTCGAAGGACCGCTTCAATCCCGCTATTATTACCTCTACGCAGAAGACGCGGCTCGCGGCGGTCGCTGGGTTGGCGACGTCGAAATGTGCGTAGCGGAAAATGAATTTAAAATCCCAGGTGTGAAGGACTGCTACGCTCGTGGCTACCAGAAGATGGGATTCAAGGAATACGACACGGGACGCCAGGCGAGCTGGATGGTTCAGCTCTCCGAGCCCCCGGGCAGCCAAGAAAGCCAGAACTGATGAGACGCAACCGAAAAGTTAAAATCCTCGCCACGCTCGGTCCGGCCTCTTCTTCCGAGGAGATGATCCAGAAGCTTCATGAGGCAGGCGCAGATCTATTCCGTATCAACATGAGCCATGCGAGCCATGACGTGATGCGCATGCTGATCCAGCGCATTCGCGCCGTAGAGAGCCGTTGCGGCCGTCCGATCGGCATTCTCGCTGACTTGCAGGGTCCCAAGCTGCGCGTCGGCAAGTTTGCTGATGGCAAGGTCGACCTCACGCCCGGCCAGACCTTCACGCTCGACAATCAGGATACGCCCGGTGACAACACTCGCGTATTCCTTCCGCACCCGGAAATCCTGGAATCGGTCCAGCCCGGCCATCGCCTGCTGATCGACGACGGCAAGCTGGCGCTGCGCGCTGAAAAATGCGACGGCAAGAGCATCGTCACGACTGTCATTTCCGGCACGAAGATTTCCGACCGCAAGGGCGTCAGCCTGCCCGATACGCTGCTTGGCGTCGGCGCTCTGACCGAGAAGGACCGTATCGACCTCGACGCTGTTCTCGCCACCAACGAAGTCGACTGGGTTGCCTTGTCGTTCATCCAACGCCCGGAAGACCTGACGGAAGTGCGCAAGATCTCGCATGGCCGCGTCGGCCTGATGTCGAAGATCGAAAAGCCGCAGGCTGTCGAGCGCATCGAGGAAATCATCGAGCTTTCGGACGCACTGATGGTGGCACGCGGCGACCTCGGCGTCGAAATGCCGCTCGAAGCCGTTCCAGGCATCCAGAAACAGCTGATCCGCGCCTGCCGCCGCTCCGGCAAACCTGTGGTCGTCGCGACGCAGATGCTGGAATCCATGATCTCTTCGCCGGTTCCGACCCGCGCCGAAGTTTCCGACGTTGCAACGGCCGTCTTCGAAGGTGCCGATGCCGTCATGCTCTCGGCCGAATCCGCATCCGGCGATTATCCTGTCGAAGCCGTGTCGACGATGGCCTCCATCGCCCGCACCATCGAGCGCGAACCGCATTATCCGGGTATCATCTACGCCCAGCGCGCCCAGCCGGAAGCGACCGGCGCCGATGCGATCTCGCTCGCCGCCCGCCAGATCGCCGAAACGCTGAAGCTCGCCGCCATCGTCTGTTACACGTCGTCCGGCACCACCGGTTTGCGCGCCTCGCGCGAGCGCCCGCAGGTTCCGATCCTGGCGCTGTCGCCGATCATCCAGACTGCCCGCCGCCTCTCCGTGGTCTGGGGCATGCACTGCGTCGTCACCCATGACGCGACCGATCTCGACGATATGGTCAACAATGCCTGCCGCATCGTTGCCGAAGAAGGCTTCGGCAAGCCTGGCGACCGCATCATCATTTCGGCCGGCGTGCCGCTCGGCACGCCCGGCGCCACCAACATGCTGCGCATTGCCTATATCGGTTCGGACGGCCAGTCCGGCGTGTGATCGCCGGCATCCGATCACGGCAGCACCTGAAACATCCGAAACCCGCTGTCGCAAGACGGCGGGTTTTTTCTTGAAGCCAAATTGCCTGCAATCACCCCAAGGCAGGCAGATTGATAAGGAGATATGCCAATGAAAGTCGGATTTATCGGATTAGGGCAGATGGGCAGCGCCATGGCAGCCAATCTTTTGACGGCTGGCCATGAGGTGACGGTTTATAACCGCTCGCGGGACAAGGCCGAGGCTTTGGCCGGCGAAGGCGCGAAGGTCGCTGCGACGGTCGCGGATGCCTGTGGCGGAGAAGCCGTCTTTACGATGCTTGCCCACGACGATGCGCTCTCGGCCGTCGTTCATGGCGATGGTGGCGTGTTGGCGAACCTGGGCAAGGGAGCCGTCCATATCTCCGCAAGCACGATCAGCGTCGGCATGTCCGAGCGGCTGACGAAAGAACATGCCGCTGCCGGTCAGCGCTTTGTTGCCGCGCCGGTTTTCGGCAGGCCGGAAGCTGCAGCCGCGGCGAAATTGTTTGTTACCGCCGCCGGCTCACCCGATGCCATAGAGGTGGTCACGCCGCTTTTCGAGGCCATCGGCCAGCGCACCTTCGTTCTTGGCGAAGAGCCGAAGGCTGCCAATCTCGTCAAGCTCAGCGGCAATTTCCTCATCGCCTCGGTCATCGAGTCGCTTGGGGAGGCCATGGCGCTGGTCGAGAAGGGTGGCGTCGACAGGCATGCCTACCTCGATCTGCTGACGTCGACGCTGTTTAACGCGCCTGTCTACAAGACCTATGGCGGGCTGATTGCCGACCGCAAGTTCAAGCCCGCCGGCTTCACCGCGCCGCTCGGCCAGAAGGATATCCGGCTGGCATTGGCCGCCGGCGAGGCGCTGAATGTGCCGCTGCCGCTTGCGAGCCTGCTGCGCGACCGGTTCCTGACCTTGCTTGCCCATGGCGGCGAGGAGCTCGACTGGTCGGCGATCGGCGCGCTGGCTGCCAAGGATGCGGGATTGGTGGAGTAGTTAACGAGCTGAAGGCTACCGCCGTCGGTAGCCGAGTTTGTGGAGCGTGCAGTTGCAGGCGCGGCAGACTGAAGTCTCTTTCAAGCAACCCCTTGATAAGGGCCGCACCACATGCAACCTTCCCCTCTTAAAGGGGAGGAGATCATGCATCTCACCACGCTGCTAGCCTTCGCCGCCGTCTCCTTCATCGGTATCGCGACGCCCGGCCCGACCGTGCTTCTGGCGCTGACGAACGGCACCCGGTTTGGGGTGCGACGCGCCTTGCCGGGCATGGTCGGTGCCGTGCTTTCCGACGCGGTTCTGATCAGCGCCGTTGCCGTAGGCCTCGGTGCATTGCTTGCGGCCTCGGAGTTTTGGTTTTCAGCCCTGAAATGGGTCGGCGCGGCCTATCTCGCCTTTCTCGGCATCATGATGCTTCGCTCGAAGGGGACGATCGACGGGACCTTGCAGGCAAGTGCAAACCAGCCGAGAGGAACGGCCTTTGCGATCGGCATGAAGAGCTTCATGGTCGCGGTGACCAATCCCAAGGGCTATCTGTTCTTCTCGGCCTTCCTGCCGCAATTCATCGATCCCGCTGCGCCACAGATGCAGCAGTATATGATCCTTGGCGCCATCTTCGCCGCGCTCGATTTCGCAATCATGTTCGGCTATGCAGCTTTCGGCTCGCAGGCCGTACGGGTGCTGAAGTCGGAGGGAGCGAAGTGGCTCGAGCGCGCCTGTGGCGGCGCGCTTCTGGCTTTGGCCGGTTCGCTGGCGCTTTATCGCCGTGCTGTAAATTGAGGGTTTAGCGCCGGCTGAGAGCCGCCTCGAACACCTCGGTATCGACATTGCCGCCCGAGGTGACGGCGATTACGACATCGCCGTCGATATCCTTGCCATGGAAGAGGGCAGCGGCCAGCGCGACGGCGCCGCCTGGCTCCACGACGATCTTCAGGCGGGTGAAAGCAAGCGCCATGGCCTTTTGCGCTTCTTCGTCCGTGACGACAAGGCCGGCGCCGCAGAGGCGCTTCAGGATCGGAAAGGTGATATTGCCCGGCTGCGGCGTGATGATGGCGTCGCAGATCGAGCCTTGCAGCGCGGCATTGCGCTCGATTTTGCCCGATGCCAGCGAGCGGGTGGTATCATCGAAATTCTCCGGTTCGCAGGGGCGGACCTTGAAGCTTGGCGCGCGGGATTCGAGTGCCAGCGCGATACCCGACGTCAAACCACCGCCGCCGCAAGGGACGAGCACGCTCGCGACCTCGATGCCTTCCTCGGCGGCCTGCTCGGCGATTTCGAGACCGGTCGTTCCCTGGCCGGCGATGACCTGCGGTTCGTCGAAGGGCTTGATCAACGTCAGGCCGCGCTCCTTGGAGAGGCGTGCGCCGATTTCGTCCCGGTCTTCCTTGATCCGATCATAGAGCACGACCTCGGCGCCGAAGGCACGGGTATTGGCGATCTTCAGCCTGGGAGCATCCGTCGGCATGACGATGACGGCGGGAATGCCGTGCAGCCGTGCGGCCAGCGCCACACCCTGGGCATGGTTGCCGGACGAGAAGGCGATGACGCCCCTGGCGCGCACCGATGGCTCCAGTGCAGATACCGCCGACCAGCCGCCGCGAAACTTGAAGGATCCGGAATGCTGCAGGCATTCCGCCTTCACGAACAGTCGGCGTCCGGCGATCTCGTCGAGGAAAGGCGAGGAGAGAAGCGGCGTGCGCCGGGCGCGGCCGCCGAGACGAACGCGGGCGGCTTCGATCATAGCAATATCGACCATGGAGGGATCACTCTTCTGCTGTAAGAAAGACCCGCCATCCATAAAGCTCCCCGCTTCCCTTTGGAACAGGGAGATTGTCTCCGTGACACTTCAGCTCGCGCTTGGCAGGGAAAGATGGCCGACATTATAGGCCTGGACGCCTGGTCGCGATGCCTCCGCGGGCGGCTCGGCCAGCAGCCGGAAGCGCACCAGCGTCCAATGTGTCGGCTCGAAGGCGACGATTGAGGCGAGGGCGTTTCCCAGCGATATCGCCACAGAGGCCGCATCACTCTCTTGCTGGCGAAGCTCGGCAAGCGGCACGTGCGGTTCGATTGCGACCACCTCGCGCGTGGCGAAGCGGGCACTGCGGATGTCCCATGACGTATCGGCGCGCCAGACGATCCAGGTGTTTACCTGCGGCCGGCCGAAACTCTCGCTCACGGCCACGAAGCCCGGGCCGCAGATGAAGTCGCTCAGACCCTCTCCTTCTTGCCAGATATAGAAGGGCGCATAGAGATTTTCCCGGCTCGCCGTTACCGCATCGCCTCTCCTGGCGGTGAGATAGGCCTTGAATTTCAGGCCCGGCAGGTTGTCGAGCAAGGGGCCTTTGTCGCGGATACGGCGGTCGATGATCGCCATGTCGTAATCCGCGGGCAGGGAGAAGTTGTATTGCATGGCGATCATCGTCATTCCTCCAGCCAGGTCACGGCGCTACCATCCTGCGCCGCCTGGATGCTGATATAGGCGAAGGTGCTTTCCGGTGCCGCACCGTGCCGATGGCGTTCGTTCGGCGCGAAGGTGATGCAATCGCCGGCGCGCAGTTCCTCAGCGGGACCGCCATGGCGTTCGGCGATCCCGACGCCGGACAGAACGTAAAGGATCTGTCCGTGCGGGTGCGTATGCCAGCGGGTCATGACGCCGGGTTCGATGGTGCAGCGCATCGCGGTCAGGCCGCCGTCCTCGCTGTTTTCGACCAGCATTTCCACCCAGAAGGGCGCGCTGGCAATGCGATCCGGCGAGCGTTGGACGACCGTGCCGGCGCGATGGATTGCGGGCGATTGGCTAGGCGTCGTCTGGTCCATCGTTGTCAGACCTGCTCGATCATCTGCGCGATGCCATCAGCAAAGGACAGATCCTCGCGCGTCGTGGATGTCACGGCAATCATGACGTCCTCGGGGCGAACACCTGGTGCGTCGCCGAGAAGTTCGACGAGCCGGCGATAGAAAGCCTTCTTGACCTCCGTGCTGCGCGGCTTGCCGATGGTTATATCGAAAAAGATGTAATCGTCCGAGCGCTGGCCGTTGACGAGATAGGTCCGGTCGAAGACCAGCTCGTGTGGCTCCAGCTGATGGATTGCCTGGAAGCGATCCGCGGGCGGTACGTCGAAGGTTTCGACCATGGCGCGGTGAAAATTATCGGACAGGACCTTCAGATATTCGGGCGACTTGCCGCGGAGGAGGGTGATGCGGGTGAAAGGCATGGGACGGATGCTCCTGTTTCTGTGTCACTTGACGAGCACAGAATGCCACTAGATAATCATCCTTAAAATCAGATAATTTAGGACTTATGATCCCAAAAATATGGACGATTAGCCATGCGGAAGATCATCTTCGACCTCGACGTCCTGCGCAGCTTCGTCACTGGCATGGAGCTAGGCAGCTTCGCCAAGGCGGCAGACCGCCTTGGCCGCTCGACGTCGGCGATCAGCGCCCAGCTCAAGAAACTGGAGGAGCAGGCTGGCACGCCGATCTTTCGCAAGGCCGGGCGCGGGCTGGCGCTGACCGAGGCCGGCGAGACCATGCTTGCCTATGCACGACGGTTGCTGGACCTGAATGACGAGGCCGCGACGGCGATCCACGGCGCTGAACTGGAGGGCTGGGTGCGGCTCGGCCTGCAGGAGGATTTCGGCGAAACCCTGCTGCCTGATGTGCTTGGCCGCTTTGCACGCGCCCATCCGAAGGTGCGTATCGAGGCGCGGGTGGTGCGCAATGCGGAACTCGTCGAACGGGTGACATCCGGCAAGCTCGATCTGGCGCTTGCATGGAGTGACGGCTTTCGCACCGCGCATTCGGATCGCATTGCCGAAGTGCCAATGTGCTGGGTCGGTCCGGTGCTTGGTGCCGTGCATTGGCACGCCGGCAGCGGCGAACCTCTGCCCCTCGCATCGCTCGAGGCGCCCTGTCTCTTGCGATCCATCGCCACGAAAATGCTTGACCGTGCCGGCATCGGCTGGCGGATTTCCTTTGTCAGCCCGAGCCTCGGAGGGCTTTGGGCGGCAACGGCGGCAGGCCTCGGCCTGACGATACGCACGCCACTCGGCCTGCCCGACAAGGTAAGGCAACTGTCCCCAGGCGAGGCCGGTTTGCCTCTGCTGCCCAAGCTCGATCTCGTGCTGCATCGTGCCGAGGCGGAGGCAAGCCCGGCGACGGATCGATTGGCGTCGATCATCCTGCAGGCGGTGCGGCAAACGGTTGAAGCCACGCCGCAGGGTCGAACCTTCGCGGATGCGCCGGTTACGATGTCGTCACGGCCTGAGACGGTGGGGTAGGTTCGCTCTTGGGGCGGGCGATGCGGATTTCCGCCTGCGCCGCCAATCTCTGCAGGTCGCGCGGCTGACCTGCCAGCCGCTCCATGGCGGCGATCGCGACATCCGTCGTCACGTAATCGGGTTTATGGCCGAGATTGCGGATGGTGATGAGCTCGGAGCCGGGGATATCGCGCGCCAGGCCGCGCGAATGCAGCTTCTCCAGGACGATATCGTCGCTATCACCGGTGATGATGATCGTGGGCGCCTTGATCTCGCGATAACGCGATGCGTGGGCGGAGACATAGCCGAAGAGATTGACGACGTCGGCCGCGTTGTTGCGGAAGGTTTGCGGGCGCAGCACCAGTTCCGGCGCGGTCTTCGCTATATAGTCGGCCGGCCGCTCATTCGGGTGGAAGACGCTGAGCGTGCCGTTCTCGACACGGCGCAGGCCAATCGGGATGACGAACATGTGCGTGAAGAGCCAACCTAAGAAGGGCATGGCGGCGAGGGTATAGTACCAGTCGACGCCGCCGGGCCATGGATGAGTCGCGGGCGCCAGGAAGAGCAGGCCCTCGGTCTTCTCCGGGTGTCGCATGGCGAAAGCGGCGGCGATCGCGCCGCCGAAGGAATGGCCGATGATGATGGCGCTCTTGATGCCGCGTTTGTCCATGAGCCTGGCGATGGCATCGGCCTGGCCGGAGGGCAGGGCGTTTTCGGCAGTCCCACGCTCGGAATAGCCATGGCCGGGCCGGTCGACGAACAGCATTTCCGCACGGCCGCTGAGTGGCGCGGCAAAGGCTTCGAACTGGTCGCGCAAGTTTCCGCTGGCGCCATGGATGAAAACCAGCGGCGGCAGATCCGATGTGGCCGGGCGCGGCACATGCAGGGCATTCAAGCGGTAGCCGCCAACATCCGTAAGCTCGCCGATATTGGGATAGGCTCGCTCGATGGCACGCGTCTTGTAGGCGGAGAAGCCGGCGCCCAAGACAAGAAACACAGCAACGGTGGCAAACAGAGAATCGATCATTGCGGCACGCATCAAATATCGAAAGCCACTAATCTAGCGCAAACCCGCGGCTTTTCATTCTCTTTCGAGCGTCATCCGGGCGACGGGTACGGCCGCATCCTACGCCTCAAGTCCGGCTGCCGGCAATCTTTTCCGATAGCTTGCCGGCCTGTTCCTGCGCGGATCGATTGGCTGGATATACCTCGAGGAAGCGTTCCCAAGCCTTCAGGGTCAGCTCGTCATTGCCACGTTCGCTCAGGATGGCCGCCATCCCAGCCAGCGCGCCGAAATGGCGCGGCTCTATCCGCAGAACCTGGTTGATGTCCTCCATCGACTTGCGATAGTCGCCGATGGCGTAGTTGAGCGTCGCGCGGCGATTCCAACCTTCGACATAGTCGGGCTTCAGCGCGATCACCTGATCGAGGAAGTCCATCGCCGCAGCATTGCGCTTTTCCTGAATGGCCTTGTCGGCCCATTGCATCAGGAGATTGATTGTCGCGCTGCCGGAATCGCTCAACTCCGTATTGATCTGATCTGCAATAAGGCTTGCCTGATCGGGATCGCGCTGGCGCTTCAACGCCGTGAAGAGATTGTCGAGCCGCTGTTTCGGCGAGAGGCTGCCTGAGGAATCACCGGGATCCTTCCTTTCGACGATACTCGAATCGTCAGCCATCGCCACATGTGGCGCGGCAGCACTCAGGGCAAGGAGGATAGGCAGGGCTAGATATGACAAAGCAAAAACGCGCATGGCGGGCATAGTAGCCCGCCAATGTCGAAGATCAAAACAAATTTGATGCGATCAACTAAAACTGAGCGCCGGATCCATAGGGATCAGGCCGCGCGCTTTATCAGCCCTGACGAGCCTTGAAGCGCGGGTTCAGCTTGTTGATGATGTACATGCGGCCCTTGCGGCGAACGAGACGGTTGTCACGGTGGCGCGCCTTGAGCGACTTGAGCGAATTCTTGATCTTCATTTTTCTGATCCGCGATGTTCGAGGGGGAATGTCACATTCGCCCGTGTCTTTTAACAATCAAAAGCGCGCTCAGGGCGCGCTCTTTAGGGTGGGGAGCAAATACCCTGTCGCCCGGGGCCTGTCAACCACATGGAGCCACTTTTGGAGGGAGATCGCCGAATATGCAAGGGAAAAGAGGTTTGTTGGAAGCCCCATCGACGTAAGCGGCTTTAACTCTCAGGAGCCCGCGAGAGCACTTATATAGCCGTCACCGGAGATTTGACGTCGGGCGCGACGGTTGCTCTCTTCTGCTTCCTGCTCAGACGAATGGGAATAAATGCTGTCCAATTCGCAATGTGAGTCGATGTCGCGAACGATGTCCGTAATCGCATTTTTTGCCAAATAGATTACAGCTTCCTGATCGTGCAAGAATGATTGGTCAACGCGGAATATTAGTTGCACTGTTCGCACCGAGAGCTGGACAGTGATGTCTCCGGCAATCTCGACGAAATGCACGGTCACATCTGACGGATGCCATAAATCTGCGGACAAAAAGCCCAGCGGCGTCGTGCTTCCGGTGAAGCCATCCAGAGCGATGACCAAATTGCTCGTCAAGATCTCAAAGTCGCCTTCCAGGTAGCCTGCCCATTCGAGCTGGAACCAATTTGTCCTATGCGGCACGTCTACGTCGAACTGGATTTCGAGCTTCCCGTAACACCAGTAGACAGGGACATCCCCGTTCGATCCTGTTACGAAATTGCTGGGTGCGCCGAGACGAGCCACGACGTCGAGCATCGTCAATCTCGGCTGCATTGGTCCCAATATGCCAGTCTTCAAAAACTCCCGAAACGAGGCGAGCGTCTTTACGAGCAAGCTCAGTTCCCCTGAGTGAGAGTGGTCACGTGGCCCATCTTCCGGCCGGGGCGCGCTTCCGTCTTGCCGTAGAGATGCACGAACGTATCGTCACGGCGCAGCCATTCCGGCAGAGCCAGAATGTCGTCGCCGATCAGATTCGTCATTACGCAGTCGGAATGGCGGACGGGGTTGCCGAGCGGGAGGCCGGTGACGGCGCGGATGTGTTGCTCGAACTGCGAGATGACGCAGGCCGCCTCCGTCCAGTGACCGGAATTGTGCACGCGCGGCGCCATCTCATTGGCAATCAGGCTGCCGTCGGCGAGCGCGAAGAACTCGATGCCGATAACGCCGACATAGCCGAGTGCCGTCAAAATCTTCTCGGCCGCTTCACGTGCCGCAGCTGCCGTCGCGTCGGAAATACGAGCGGGCAGCGTGGAGGTATGGAGGATGCCGTCGCGATGGACGTTTTCGGCCGGGTCGTAGCACGCAACCGCACCGTCGAGGCCGCGCGCGGCGATGATGGAAATCTCGCGCTCGAAGGAGACGAAGCTTTCGAGAATGAGTGGCACGCTGCCGAGCGCCGAATAGCCGCCTTCGGCGCTGTCGGCGGCGGAGCGATAGACACGCTGTCCCTTGCCGTCATAGCCGAGACGGCGCGTCTTCAGCACGCCCTGGCCGCCGAAGTCGGCAAGTGCCGCTTCGAGATCGGCCTGGCTGTCGACGGCATGGAAGCGTGCGGTCGGAATGCCACAGCCATTGATGAAGCGCTTTTCGGTGAGCCTGTCCTGCGCCATCTCCAGCGCCTTCGGCGGCGGATAGACGGGGACCTTCTGCGCAAGCTTCTCTGCGGCGGTGACCGGAACGTTTTCGAACTCATAGGTCACGACGTCGCAGCGCTTTGCCAGTTCCAAGAGTGCCGCCGGATCGTCGTAGGCGGCAACGATCTGTTCGTTGGAGACCTGTGCTGCCGGGCAGTCTGTCTGTGGTTCGAGAATGATAGTGCGGAAATTCAGGCGTGCTGCCGCCATGGCCAGCATACGGCCGAGCTGGCCGCCGCCAATGATGCCGATCGTCTTTGCGGTCATAGGTCGTCCATCGGATACTCGGCAACGGCAGCGCTCTGGCGGGCGCGCCATTCATCAAGGCGATCGGCGATCTCTTCGTCACCGAGCGCCAGTACGGCAGCAGCAAGCAAGGCGGCGTTGACCGCGCCGGCCTTGCCGATCGCCAGCGTTCCAACGGGAATGCCGGCCGGCATCTGTACGATGGAAAGGAGGCTGTCCTGGCCGGACAGAGCGCGTGACTGTACGGGCACGCCGAAGACCGGCAGCGGCGTCATCGAAGCGGCCATGCCCGGAAGATGAGCCGCGCCACCGGCGCCGGCAATGATGACCTTGAAGCCTTCGTCCTTCGCACCCTTGGCAAAACTCACCAGCCTGTCCGGCGTTCGGTGCGCGGATATGATACGCGCATCATAGGTGATCTCCAAGGCTTCCAGAGTGTCTGCGGCATTCTTCATGGTTTCCCAGTCTGACTGGCTTCCCATGATGATGGCGACAGGCGGTCTTTCGGTCATCATCGTCGCTTTGTGCTCCTCAAGCTATGATGTCGGGAATGATCTGGTCTTCCAGCTTGGTCAGCTTGTCCTTGATGACGAGCTTCTTCTTTTTCATGCGCTGGATACGAAGGGCGTCGCAGCCCGTCTGGATCATGGCGTTGATGGCGACATCAAAATCCTCGTGTTCCTGACGCAGTCGCGCCACGACCAGCCTGATTTCTGCCTGTTCCTGATCGGGCATGCTTATTTCCCCAGCACCTCGCGGAATCGCATTCGCTCCGCCTCATGAATTCCGCAAGCTCCTATCACCAAATAGCGATAACGGGAAGTTATCCTTCATCACGAATTTGCCGCCCATAAGCCACGTTTTCGCCTTCGACATGGGTTCGATAATATGGCACAGTGATAGGGTTGACACCTAGAGCTCTGGCGAATGGATGGTCAGAGCTCTTAAAGAGGAAGGAAGGGTCATATGACTGTTCAAGCTCATCTTGAATCGCTCGAAAAGAAGCATGTCGCTCTCGAGGAGGAGCTACATGTGGCACGAACATCTCCCTCTATCAATGATACCGAAATAGCCGATATCAAACGCAGGAAGCTGCGTGTTAAGGACGAAATCCAACGTCTGCGTTCGTCAGTTCACTGACGCAAAACTCCAAAGATTAAAAGCATCGATCTTGGTGGGTAAGACAGGGGGATCGTAAGATCCCGAAGCGATTGCCCGGCCAAGGTCGATGAACACTACCGGCAAAAAGCGGATGCGCCAGCGTCATAGCGTCAGGTGTAGGGTTGGCGCAATTTTCCGGTCGATCGCAAAGTCGCCGGGGTCAGCTTTCAGGCCCAGAATTGATCCAGCCATAGATTGAGCTTGTCAAAGCCGCGGCTATTGACGGCGTATATGCGTTTCGTGCCCTCATTGGTCACCGAAACGAGATTGCTGTCGAGAAGCGCCTTGAGATGTTGGGAAACCGCCGGGCGGCTGATCGGCAGGCCCTGCGCAAGCTCGTTGACCGTTTTGGGTGCGCGACGCAACTCCTCCAGCAGATAGCGCCGGTTCGGATCCGCGATGGCAGCGAAGGGGTCCATGGTCGACATGCCGAAAAGCTACGTCAAACACCAAGGGGCGGCAAGTCAATTGTGCGTTGCATGATAGAATGTGTGTGTCGTGCGAGAAAGCGGCTGTCGCAAGCGGCTAATTACGCATGGCATCTTCCGCAGACCGCCAGTTTCGACCGCGGCCCCTTGTCAGACCGGGCTAACGGATTTACTCACGACTATCGAACCGGGTGCGTTATCACTGACGATGAAACCCGAAACCATGGAAGCTCGCATGACCGCGCCCGAAGATCGCTGCCGCCTCGTTCTCATCGTTCCCGATATTGCCGATATCGAAGAGCAGGCAAAGGTTGTGGCCGATGCACTCAGGGGCGGCGACGTCGCGTCGGTGATCATCCCTCAATACGGGCTGGATGACGGCGTTTTCCAGAAACATGCGGAAAAGCTGGTGCCGATCGTGCAGGCGGCGGGTGGCGCGGCGCTGATCGCCGGCGATAGCCGCGTGGCCGGCCGGGTCAAGGCGGACGGGCTGCATATCACAGGCAACGTCGCGGAGCTTACGGATGCCGTGGAGAAATTCGTGCCGAAGCTCATCGTCGGCGCCGGCAATGCGGCGGACAGGCACCACGCGCTGGAGGTCGGCGAACTGCGCCCCGACTATATCTTCTTCGGCAAGCTCGATGGCGACATCAAGCCGGAGGCGCATCCGAAAAATCTCGCGCTCGGCGAATGGTGGGCGTCGATGATCGAGATTCCGTGCATCGTCATGGGGGGCACCGATGCGAAATCGGCGCTTGAGGTGGCTTTGACCGGCGCCGAATTCGTGGCGCTGCGCGAAGCGGTTTTTGCCGATCCCGCTGCTGCCCCCTCAATCGTCGCTGAAGTGAATGCGCTGCTCGACGAAAAAGCGCCACGGTTTGAGGATTGATAGCGATTCATGTCGTTTGAGCCTCGATTCCGCCATCAAGTCTTTCTTGCCGCGCTCGCCGTAGGGCTCGCGGCATTTCCATTGCTGGCTGCAGCGCAATCGGGAACCGGGGATACCTCTTTGCCCGGCGTCACGGCGCCGGCAGACAAGGGTGCGCGGGTCGATGACAACGGACAGTCCGATGATGGTTCGGCTGTACCGGACGATGCCGCTCCGCAACGAAACGACAGCATCGTGACGCGGCCCATGGATGCCGGAGCCGGTACGTTCAAGACCGAGAAGATCCAGCCGGGGGCCGAGCCAAAGGCCAATGGTGATGTCAAGCCGTCCGAGGGTGTCGGCGTGTTCGACCGCATGGGCGCAAATCTGCCCGATCTGCCGCCGGAGAAGCCTTTCAAGGGCAAGGTCGACGATGCCTACGGCGCGTTCCAGCGCGGCTACTATCTGACCGCATTCCAGAAGGCCCTGCCGCGAGCGCAGCTGGGCGATCCCGCCGCGCAGACCCTGATTGCCGAACTGATGTCGCAGGGACTGGGCGTGAAGCGCGATGCGAAGGACGCCGCCTTCTGGTACAGCAAGGCTGCCGCGGGCGGCGATGAGACATCGATGTTCAAATACGCGCTGATCCTGATGGAAGGGCGCGATGTGCCGCGCGACCAGAAGAAGGCGGATGAGTGGATGAAGAAGGCGGCCGAGGCGGGGCAGGCCTCCGCCGAATTTAACTGGGCGCAGACTTTGACGGCTGAAAACCCCGGAATGAAGGGCCTGCAACTGGCGCTTCCCTATTATGAGAAGTCCGCCGAGCAGGGCATCGCCGACGCGCAATACGCAGTTTCGCAGCTCTATCTCAATATGCCCGACCTGCCGCCGGAAAAGAAGGGGCAGGCCCGGGAGTGGCTTTCGCGCGCGGCCAATGCCGGCTTCGATACCGCCCAGCTCGATATGGGCATCTGGCTGATCAACGGTACGGGCGGCAAGCAGGATCTCGAAAACGGTTTCAACTGGATGCGTGTTGCTGCCTATCGCGGCAATGTCGTCGCGCAGAACAAGCTGGCTCATCTCTATATCAATGCCATCGGTACGAAGCAGGATCCGGTGGCCGCGGCGACCTGGTATGTCATTTCCCGCCGCGCCGGCCTGAAGGATCCGGAGCTTGAGGATTTCTACCAGGGCATCGAGGATTTTCAGCAGAAGGCGGCGATCGACGCCGCCAATAGATTTCGCCGGGCGCGGTAGTGGAAGGCCCGAATCCGGTCTTATTCGGCGGCGCCCGGCGCCTGTTTGCATGCGCCATAGCCTCGCCACTTGAAATTCCCCCGATTTTATGGTCTTGAGGCCGCCAATCTTTTATGTGCGCTGACGCTCCCGCTCCGCCGGGGCCTGATTTTCGGGTCCGGTCAGCACCTTCTGCATTATCCAAGGAAATCCGATGGCCCGTTCTGCTCTTCTCAATGTCATGGTTCAGGCTGCCCTCAAGGCAGGCAAGTCACTCAGCCGCGATTTCGGCGAAGTGCAGAACCTGCAGGTTTCGGTGAAGGGACCGGGCGATTTCGTCAGTCAGGCCGATCTCAAGGCGCAGAAGATCATCCGCGATGAGCTGATGAAGGCGCGACCGACCTACGGTTTCCTCGGCGAAGAAGACGAGGAGATCAAGGGCACCGACGGCGCGCATCGCTGGATAGTCGATCCGCTCGATGGCACCACCAACTTTCTGCATGGCATTCCGATGTTCTCGGTATCGATTGCCCTTGAGCGTAACGGCGAGATCGTGGCCGGCGTCATCTTCAATCCGGCGACGGACGAGCTCTACACCGCAGAGCGCGGCGGTGGCGCTTTCCTCAACGATCGCCGCTTGCGTGTCGCCTCGCGCCGCGTGCTGTCTGATTGCGTCATCGGCTGCGGCGTTCCGCATCTCGGTCGCGGCAATCACGGCAAGTTCCTCGTCGAGTTGCGCCATGTCATGGGTGAAGTCGCCGGCATCCGTCGCATCGGCTCGGCAGCGCTCGATCTCGCCTATGTGGCGGCCGGCCGCTTCGACGGTTTCTGGGAAGTTGGCTTGTCTGCCTGGGACATGGCTGCCGGCATTCTGCTGATCCGTGAAGCCGGCGGTTTCGTCTCCGATTTCGATGGCGGCACCGATATGCTCGGCACGAGCTCGATCATCTGCGGCAACGAGCACATCCAGAGGGCGCTCGCCGAAGTCGTCAAGCGGCCGATCCCGACGAAGTAAGTTCGTCTTTCTTCATCTTTCATGCGGTGAAACAGTCTGTTGCCAACGGGCTGTTTTGTGCTTTCCGTCTCTTCAATTCGGCACAATGTTGCTCTAGTCTCCGCCTGCGGAAAATGCGGCGGAGCGTGTGATGGAAAATGTGAAACTGGCGGATCTTGGATCGACCGACAACGTGTCGGGCGGCTACGCCTACAAGCTCTCAAGCCCCATGGCCTTCTTCTGGACGATGATTCTTTTCCTGATCATCGTCGGTTTTATCGTCGCCATCCTGTTTCGGCAGGCCCAGGTCGCCTTCCTGCATAATCCCGGCCTCAACGGCCTCATTCTGGGTGTTCTGGCGGTTGGCATCCTGCTTGTCTTCAATCATGTGTTGATGCTGAGACCAGAGGTTCGCTGGTTCAATCATTTCCGCGCCGTCGGCAATGCCGCCGACAAGGTCGGCCGCAGCCCTCGACTTCTGGCACCGATGCGGGCGCTGCTCGGCAATCGCCGCGCGATGCAGCTGTCGACCGCGACCTTGCGCTCCATTCTCGACTCCATTGCGACGCGCCTCGACGAATCGCGTGATACCTCGCGTTATCTCATCGGCCTGCTTGTCTTTCTCGGCCTGCTCGGCACATTCTGGGGTCTGATCGGCACGATCGGCTCGATCAACGATGTTATCCAGAGTCTCGACGTCGGTTCGGGCAACAGCGGCGATATTCTTGGTGCGTTGAAGACCGGCCTGTCCGGCCCGCTGGTGGGCATGGGCACGGCCTTCTCGTCTTCGCTGCTCGGCCTATCCGGATCGCTGATCCTCGGCTTTCTCGACCTCCAGGCCGGCCGCGCGCAAAACCGCTTTTATACCGAACTTGAAAATTGGCTTTCTTCCGTCACCGATGTCGGTTCCGATATGGCGCCTGTTATCGAAGGTGCGGCCGGCGCCTCCTCGGAGGATGTGCGGGCGCTGTCGGATTATCTGCGCAAGATCGCCGAAGAGGGCGGTGGCCAGCGTTCGGTAACGGCGATGGCGAACCTCGCCGAGGGCATTCAGGGCCTGGTCAAGAACATGCGCAACGAGCAGCAGATGCTGCGCGACTGGATCGAGGCGCAGCAGGAAGAGGCGAAATCGATGCGCCGGACGCTCGATCGCCTTGCCGATCGTATCGGCCATGTCGAGAAGACCGGGAGCAAGTAGACCATGGCGCTCGCCCGCAACCGACGCCATCAGAGATCGGTGGATTATTGGCCTGGATTCGTCGACGCGCTGTCGACGCTGCTGATGGCCATCATGTTCCTGCTGACGGTCTTCGTCGTCGGCCAATTCATTCTGAGCCGCGAAATATCGGGTCGCGACGAGGTGCTCAATCGCCTGAACAGTCGTATTAACGATCTGGTCGAGCAACTGGCGTTGGAAAAGAACGGCAAGCAGGACCTCGAGGATTCGGTCGCCAACCTGCAGGCATCCCTTTCGTCAGCGGAGAGTGAGCGCTCGCGCCTGCAGGCCTTGCTCGCCGCCGGTTCCGGCAATAGTCAGGCGGCCGAGACGCGTGTCGGCACGCTCACGCAGCAGCTCGACGAGCAGAAGCAGGCAAGCGTCAGGGCGCTGAGCCAGGTCGATCTCCTCAATCAGCAGATTGCCGCTCTCCGCAGCCAGATCGCCGCGGTGGAGGCGGCGCTTCAGGCGTCCGAGTCCAAGGATCAGTCGTCGCAGGTCAAGATTGCCGATCTCGGGCGGCGATTGAACGTGGCGCTGGCGCAGCGCGTGCAGGAGCTGAACCGCTATCGCTCCGATTTCTTCGGCCGGTTGCGTGAAATCCTTTCCGACCGCGACAACATCCGCATCGTCGGCGACCGCTTCGTGTTCCAGTCCGAAGTGTTGTTCCCGTCGGGTGCGGCGGATCTCAATCCGGCCGGGCAGGTGGAGATGGCCAAGCTTGCGGCCGCGCTTATTGACTTGGCGAAGGAAATCCCGCCGGAGATCAATTGGGTGCTGCGTGTCGACGGCCATACCGACAACGTGCCGCTCTCGGGCAGCGGCCGCTATGCGGATAACTGGGCGCTGTCATCCGCGCGCGCCATCGCCGTGGTCAAGTTCCTGATCGCAGAGGGCGTCCCCGCCGACAGGCTCGTCGCGGCCGGCTTCGGCGAATTCCAGCCGATCGCTCCCGGCGACACGCCGGACGCCCGCGCTACCAACCGGCGCATCGAGTTGAAGCTGACGGAGAAGTAGGGCAGGTTGGTCGAGAGCCCACTCAATCAGTTTGCTCGATGGATCTCAATGATCTCGGGAGCCGCTGCATCCATGAACATATAGGCCCGGCCAAGCAGTGCTTGCTTGCCGAAGTCGTCGAACTTGTTCGGTCCTTGCGGTGTGATCAGCACTTCCGATGCAGCTAGCCCCTCAAGGTGATGCTTCTCTATTTCCGGCCAATGCGCCCGAGCGACGTCACGTAGCACCACGTTCATGGCTGGTTGATTGTAGCGGACCAGAATGTTGCCATCGTCCATCGACAGCGGATTCATGTCGGGATGAGAGTTAAAGATGTTGGAGAGGGTCGTCAGCGAGAACGACTTGGCATCTTTGTCACTTAATCCCTGCTTCAACACGACACAGGTGCCATTGCGGAAGACTGAAAAGTCGCGCTTCCCGTCCAAATAATATGAGATTCGCTCTATTATCTTGCCGGTCGGCTGCCGAAAGGATGGTTTCCACTGTGGAGCCGGCGGAAAGTTCTCCTTTTTCGTCACCGCGGCGTAACCTTTGCCAAAACCGACTGAAACAAGCGCGATGAAAGCACCGGATCCGGTGACAAAGGAGCGTCGATGCACTTTCCCTATCCCTTCGCTTGAGTCGTATCCTTCTATGGAATTGTTTACATTAGGTTGTAATGAGCCGTCTAGGCATTCGATAAGCTAGGTGCGATCAGAGGGCGATTAGCTTCTTCTGCAGCCAATCGCGTATAACATTGCTCTCGCTCAAGCCGATTGCCATTTGGTAGGCCGCGACGGCCTCCTTCGTATCCTCCACCTCGGCTAACAGATGCGCGCGCACCGCCCAATAGGGCTGGTAGCTGTTGATATCGCGCTCTGCCATCTGATTCAGATGACGTAATCCGGCTGCCGGACCTTGCACCCTGCCTGTGACGGCCGCGTGGCTGACGCGGGCGCCGACAGTCGGCTTCATGAGCACAAGCGCGTCATAGAGCTTGGCAAGTACCGTCCAGTCGGTCACGCCGGAGCGTCGTCGGTCGGCGTGTACGGATTGAATTGCGGCCTGGCACTGGAATGGACCGAGACGGTCGAATGTGCCGGCCAGTCGCAGCAGCTTGTCGGCCTCGACGATCATTTCGGTATCCCAGAGGGCGGTATCCTGTTGGTCGAGAGGAACATACTGCCCATTCACATCGCGGCGGGCCCCGCGGCGGGATTCGCTGTAGAGCATCAGCGACAAGAGGCCTGCTGCTTCCGGCTCCTCCGGCAGGGTCGCCAGCAGCGTACGGCCGAGCCAGATGGCTTCATCGGCGAGATTGCCCTGCTTGCCGGTCTCGCCGTCAACCCCGTCCCAGCCGAGCCCGTAGGCGGCATAGATCGCCGAGAGCACGCTTTCCAATCGATCTGGCAACAGGGATCGGTCCGGAACGACAAAAGGGATATTGGCGTCGCGGATCTTGATCTTCGCCCGCACCAGTCGTTGGCTCATGGCCTGCGGCGAGACGAGGAAGGCCTTGGCGATGGTTGCGGCATCGATGGCAAGCACGGTTTGCAGCATCAGCGGCGTATGAGCGGATCGATCCAGAGCCGGATGGGTGCAGACGAAGAGGAGCTTCAATCGCTCATCCGGAAATATCGGATTGTCGGCATTCATGCGCTCCTCCGCCTCGTCGAAGGCCATCATGATCCTCTCACGGGCGGCGGTCTTGACGTTCTCGTGCCTGATCCGGCGAAGCAGGTTACGCTTCGCTGAAACCAGCAGCCATGCTTCGGGATTGTCGGGGATGCCGCGTTCCGGCCAGGTAGCCAGCGCTGCCGTGATCGCGTCGGACAAGGCATCTTCCGCCGCCGGCACATCGCGGAAGCGCGCGGCGAGAAAAGCAATCAGCTTGCCGTAGGATTGACGCGCCGCCTGTTCGGCAGCGCGTCGGGCCTCTGAGGTCATGACGATTACATCTGCAAGCGCGGCCGTACTTCGACCGAGCCCTGCTGGGAGACCGGAACCCGCACGGCCCATTCCAGCGCGGCATCGAGATCCGGCACGTCGATCAGGTAGAAGCCGCCGAGCTGCTCCTTGCCCTCGGGGAAGGGGCCGTCCTGCACATCGTGGTCTTCGCCGCGGCGGCGGACGACCGTCGCTGTTTCCGGCGCGGTCAACCCTGCGCCGCCGGTCATGATGCCGGCCTGGACAAGTGCCTGAGTGTAGGCAATCCAGCCGTTCTTGTAGGCCGGATCCTCGCGGCGCTTAAAGTCCTCGGCCGATTCACGGATGATCAAAGCGTATTGCATGAGACAACTCCCATTTGCTCTGTTGATGGTGCCGGGCAGACGCTGCATCTGAAAATTCAATTGTAGAATATGCGGCGCTGCCGGCGAAGCGACTTTCTGCCGCTTCGATACAATGAGCCGCGAGCAGCGGCGAATTCGACAGGCGTGAAGGGGTTCTCGAAATTTATTGTCGAACAAAAAAACGGCCGGCACGCCAAACGGCGACCGGCCGGTCTTTATAGCAAGCGCTTGACGCGAAGTCTTAGGCGGTAGCGGTGGTCTGGTCGTCGATGACGGCGCCGCCGACATGTGCCTTGATCGATTCGATGGCATGCAGGGCTGAAGCCTTCGCCTTGTAGCCTTCGGACCCGAACATGGTTTCGCCGTTCGAGGCTTTGAAGCGGAAGCGAAACTCGCCGGCCTTGTCCTTGTAGACTTCAAATTTATACATGGTTCTCGTCTCCTAGAATCGCGTCAGCGCGGGATAACGTTGAAAATCTAGCTCAACTTGAAAGTTATTTCCATAAGGTTGTATGCGGGGTGACTTAACCCGGTTCGCGCTATTTCGCGACGAGCATGCGCTCCTCGATCCCGGCATCGAATTGCAGGCGTGCGAGCTTCGCATAGATGCCGCCGTGGCGGATCAGGCTCTGATGCGTGCCCTCTTCGACGATGCGGCCCTGATCCAGCACGAGAATGCGATCGGCCTTCAGGACGGTTGCCAGGCGATGGGCGATGACGAGGGTGGTGCGCGTTTCCATCAGGCCTTCCAGCGCCTTCTGCACCAGCGTTTCGCTCTCGGCATCGAGCGCGGAGGTCGCTTCATCGAGCAAGAGAACCGGTGCATTCTTCAAGATGGCGCGGGCAATGGCGATGCGCTGGCGCTGGCCGCCGGAAAGCGTGACGCCGCGCTCGCCCACCTGCGTATCGTAACCCTGCTCCAGGCGTGAAATGAATTCGTCCGCCTGAGCGGCGATGGCGGCGGCGTGCACTTCGTCGCGAGAGGCGCCAGGGCGTCCGAAGGCGATATTGTCGTGGATCGAGCTGGCGAAGATCGTCGTGTCTTGGGGGACGATGGCGATACGTTCGCGCAATGCCTCCGGCGGAACGCGGCAGATATCCACGCCGTCGACGGCGACGCTGCCCTGCTGTGGATCGTAAAAGCGCAGCAGCAGCGAGAAGATAGTGCTCTTGCCGGCCCCTGATGCGCCGACGATCGCCACGGTTTCGCCTGATGTGACCGAGAAGGACAGTCCGTGCAGCGCCGATCTATTCGGCCTTGACGGATAGGAGAAGTGAACGTCCGAGAACTCCACCCGGCCCTGTGGCGGTTGCGGCAGAGGCTGGGGATCGGCCGGTGCGGCGATCGGCGAAACTTCGGCAAGAAGCTCGCCAAGGCGGTCGGCAGCACCTGCCGCCTGCGACAGCTCGCCCCAGACTTCCGACAGCGAACCGAGCGAGGAGCCGGCAATCACGGAATAGAGCAGGAACTGGCCGAGCGTTCCCGCCGACATCGTGCCGTCGAGCACGTTCTGCGCGCCGACCCGGAGAACGGCAACGATGCTGCCGAAGACCATGGCGATGGCAAAACCTGTCAGCAGCGAGCGGGATTTGATCGCCGCACGCGCCGCCTGATAGGCGTCCTCGACCGCCGCGCCGTAGCGCCGGGAGGCTGCCTCTTCGCCGTTATAGGCCTGTATGGTGCGGCTGGCGGCGATGGTTTCGTTGGCATAGGCCGATGCATTGGCCAGCCTATCCTGCGCAGCGCGCGAGCGTTTGCGCACGGAACGGCCGAAACTGACAAGCGGCAGCACGATGAGGGGGATCGCGATCAGCACGATGCTCGAAAGCTTCGGGCTGGTGAAGATCATCATCACCATGGCGCCGAGACAGAGGATGAGGTTGCGCAGCGCCGCCGAGGCCGTCGAGCCGACGGCCGACTTGATCTGCGTCGTATCGGCCGTCAGCCGCGAGACGATCTCGCCCGACTGGTTGACGTCGAAGAAGGAGGGCGACAGCCGCGTCACGTGATCGAAGACTTCGCGGCGCATGTCGGAGACGATGCGCTCGCCGATCGAAATGACGAAATAGTAGCGCAGGGCGCTCGCCGCGGCGAGCAACAGGGCCATGGCCATGATCGCGATGAAATAGCTGTCGATGAGGCCGCGGTCGATCTGATCGAAGCCGTGATCGATCACGCGCCGCACGGCGATCGGCAGAGCGAGCGACGTAACGGCGGCAACGACAAGAGCGACGAGCGCTCCGGCCACCATGCCCCGATATCGCCTGAGATAGGGCGCCAGTCGTCCAAGGGGTCGGATAGACCTGTTGGTTTTTTCGTCTGCCTGGCCAATTTCCGACAAGTCGTCTCCAATCCCCGTATCAGCAAGGGACTTGACGTTTTCGCCCCTTGTTATCCCTGCAGCCTTCATGTATAGGCACGCCATCTTAATTGGAAGCCGTGGCCTAACCGGACTGCGGCTTCATTTATTCAATCGGTTCGGTTGCCGCAATGCCTTGCGACAAATGGACCCTGCCATGACAGGAAGATTGTTATGAAGGCAAACATCCATCCCGACTACCACACGATCAAAGTGGTCATGACCGACGGCACCGAATATGAAACCCGCTCGACCTGGGGTTCTGAAGGCGCTGTCATGAATCTCGAAATCGACAGCAAGTCCCATCCGGCCTGGACGGGTGGCAACCAGCAGATGGTTGACCGCGCCGGCCGCGTTTCGAAGTTCAACAAGCGCTTCGGCGGTCTTGGCATCTAATCGCTTCGCGATTTGTTGTTTTGAAAGAGCCCGGTTTTGCCGGGCTTTTTTGTTGTTCTGCAGTGGCCGACTGGTGCGGCGCGATCATTTCGCTATGACGCGAAAACAAAACCGGCCGCGCATGGCGCGACCGGTTCAAATCCGTCACCGATATCTCGATGGGTTCAATTGTTTCCGAAAGCGGTCTGCAGCAGGGTAAGCTGTGCCTTGACGCTATTCTGGTTGTCCGGAACGATCGGGGCTTCGGTCGGGCGGTAGATCTCGCGGTCGAGCAGGGCGACGCGGTTCTGCAGGCGAAGGGAGCGCTCCACGAGGTCGCGGAAGGATTCCGGCAGGTCGCTCCAGCCGGGTGCGGTGCGGTCCACGTTGAAGCCGTCGAGGCGAACCTTGTTCTTCTCGGCCAGCACCTGATCTCGTGACATTTCGCCATTGTTGACGGCGCGCTGCAGCAGCAGCCAGGAGGCCATCTGCATGAGGCGGGTGGTCAGCCGCATGGATTCTGCGGCATAGAGCACGGAGGCCATGCGCGGCAGAACCTTGGAGGCGGCCCGGCCCTGACCGTCCAGATAGCCGGCGGTTTCCTCGACCAGCGACATGCCCTCGGCATACAGCGCCCTGAACTGTGCCGAAGATGCGGCATGGCCAGCGAAGCTGATCGTGTTCAACCCAAGTTCCGACATCGAATAAATCCCTGCTTCACGCAACACTTTTGTTCAGGAAAAGCCGGTAAAGTCCCTAAGAGCTTTCCGCATCTGCTTTTATGACTTCAAGATGGTGGTTTTAACTGAAATTCGCAAGGCGATTCTTAAGAAAGGGTTAATCTCCACAGTTTCGTCGAAGAGGCCGATACATGGCAAAAAAGAAGAGCCGCAAAAGCGGCTCTCAAGGTAAAACAGGGAGAAAAATCAGACCAATTCGCCAAGTGGAGAAACTGTCTGAGTCCAGAGCGAATCTGGATGATCATAGTAATAAGTCGTAAAGCTTAATATTTTGTTGAGCATATCGCGATCAAAATCTTGCCGCCTCGATTTTGCGCTGCCGGGGCTTCAGAAACGAAAGAGATTCTCCGCCGCCTTGCGGCCGGATGCCTTGGTGGCAATTTCCTCCTCCAGCCGGGCGATTTCGCTCTGCAGGAGTGCTATGCGATTTTTCAGCTCGTCGACAGACAGCAGCGACAGATCGCTGCCGATCTCGTGGACTGACGGTTTCTGCGGACGGTCATCGTCGAAAATGCTCATTTTGGCTCCTCCTTTTCCCGCAAAGGGATCAGGTGCCGTAATTTACAGTTATATCGTCCTTTTTTGAAGTCTCGCTTCGCGCGAGTGACATGCTCTCCGGCGTGATCATCTGGGCGTTGGCGGATGGCATCGTCGTGTAGGCGTCGCGATCGCCCGCGGGTCTGGCGGCGCGGCGGCGACTGCGGAAGATGGAATAGGCTGTTATGAGCAGGTGGGCGACGGCTGTCAGGAAGAAGAGGGAGTAGGGGCCAACGGAGGACATGACGGGTCCGCCGATCGTCGGGCCGATGATGGTGCCGATGCCATAGAGCAGCAACAGGCCGCCGGAAACCTTGACGAAGTCCTCCGGCGCGGCGAAGTCGTTGGCGTGGGCGACGGTGATCGGATAGAGCGTGTTGGCGACCGCGCCGTAGACCACCACCATGCCGATGAGGAAGTAGGGGCTGCTCGGTTTCAGCAGGAAGAGCAGCAGGCCGTCGAGGGCCGCGATGGCGGCCATGCCCGCCAGCACGTAGCGGCGGTCGATGCGGTCGGAAAGACGTCCGGCCGGAAATTGCATTACGGCGCCGGCAAAGATAGTCGAACTCATCATAATCGCGATGTCACGATCCGAAAGGCCGGCATTGGCGCCGAATACGGCGCCGAGCGTGCCGTAGGCACCGTTGGCGATACCAACAAGCAGGATGCCGAGCGAGGCCACCGGCGAATTGCGGTAGAGCGCCTTCAGGTCGAGGCTGACGGCTTTCAGCGGCTGCGGCGAGGCGGCGGTCGACAGCGTGGTCGGCAGCATGGCGATGCAATAGCAGATGCCGCACATCATGAAGAGAATGGGCGTATGGATGTCGGCGAAGGGCACCATCATCTGGCCGGCGACCGCGCCGATCAGCGTGATGCCGATATAGAGCGAAAAGATCGCGCCGCGGCTCTCGTTGGTCGCCCGCTCGTTGAGCCAGCTTTCGATGATCATCGAGGTGCCGGCGGTGCAGAAGCCGGTGACGGCGCGCAGTGCCACCCACCAGGTCGCATCGACGACGATGCCGGTCAGAAGCGCGATGATGGCGATGACGGAGATGAAGCCCGAAAAGGCGCGGACATGACCGATGCGCCGGACCACCTTCGGCGCGGTCAGGCAGCCCAGCACGAAACCGGTGGCCCAGGTCGTGCCGAGCAGGCCGAGCGTCGTGGTCGCGTAGCCTTCGGCCGTGCCGCGTACCGGCAGCAGCAGGCTATGCAGGCCGTTTCCCGTAAACAGGAAGAGCGTGCCGAACAGCAGGGCCAATACGGGCAAAATGTTTCTTTTCATGCTCCCCACCTTCATGCGGATCCGTTTAAGGAACCGATAAGACAGGAATACCCTCCTGTCCGTCTTCGCTATTGATTGTGTCCCGGATTGCCGCTATCGGCGTGTAGAAACAGTCTGTTGGCGCGGAAAGATGTCCGTCCTATGACGTTAGAGCATGATCAAGAAAACTGCGCAGCGGTTTTTGGTCGCGGTTATGCTCACTCTTGCGCAAACGGGGAAAAATAGCGTGACAAAAGTCATCGCGGTGCTGCTGCTGCTCGCCATGGCGGTGCAGGTCATCAAGCCACTGGGACTGCCGGGCCTCAGGCGCCGGGTCGATTTCTGGAAGATCGCCATCATCGCCTTCGCCGTCTGGACAGTTGCGCTGATCATCAACGAGACGTTTTAAGGCCCTTCAGGCTCGGATATCGGCTTTCGAGCTCAGATGTGCCTCTCTTCAGAGCAGGATTTCGCCGCGCATGATCTTGACGCAGCTGCCCGACAGAAAGACATCATTTACCATGCCGTCAGATTTCCTGACGTCGACGCCGATCAGACTGCGCCGGCCCATCTCCACACCCTGTTCGATGGTGATTTTCACCTCGGCATCGCGCGCCGGCAGCAGCGAGGTCAGATAGGCGCCGAGGGCTGCGGAGGCGCTGCCGGTTGCAGGGTCCTCGATGACATTGTCAAGCGGCGCAAACATGCGGGCGCGGATGTGCCACGGGTTCTCGGCCGATCGCGTATAGAGGAAGAGCGAGAATCCGGTCTTGTCTTCCTTGTGCCGCGCGGCCGCCTCGGCGAAAACAGCGGCATTCGGGCGTGCCTTGCCGAGTGTTTCGAGGCTATCCAATTCAGCAAAGGCGAAGGGCAGGCCGACGGAGGCAAATATCGGCGCGTGCGATGTCCTGCGGATCGACAGCGGCTCGATCTGCACGCAGCGCGCAATCAGCTCGTCGGCGATCGTCTCGCCGATCTTGAGGCTGCCCGGCGCGCGTATGCTCGCACCTGTGACGTCATCGCCGCTACGCAGCAGGGTTACCTCCACGAGACCGGCGTCCTCCTCGAAGGTCAAGCCGTCGCCAACGGGCTTTCCGAAGATCTCCCGCTGCCGGCCGAGGACGAAGGCGGTGCCGACATTGGGGTGACCGGCAAAGGGAATTTCGGCTGTCGGCGTGAAGATGCGGACGCGCGCCGTATGATCGGGGTTTTCCGGCGGCAGCACGAAGGTCGTTTCCGAATAGTTGAATTCGGTCGCGATTTTCTGCATCGCATCGCCGCTGAGGCCGCGCGCGTCGGGAATGACGGCCAGTGGATTGCCGACGAAACGCTCCGACGTGAAGACATCGACGGTGACATAGGCGACGGTGTTCATGGCGGCTCCCGATGCTTTGATAGGACTGCCAGGGATATAGCCGCTGCCCAATCATGGCTGAAGGCGCGAACTTGTGCCCATGACAAGTTCACTATCGGCCTCTTCTGCGGGAATTGGTCCTTACCCTACACCATGCCAGGGTGCGGCATGCATGGACGCCTCAATTGCCCTGGAACTGCTTGAGCACGCTAGACCAGAGTTCGACCAGTTCGGCACCGCCTGCATCGGCCGGTTTCGCGCGTACCGCGGTATGGACAAGTACCAGATGTGTTGTTGGATCGACGAGGATGCGCTGACCTGCCCGGCCGTCCAGAAAAAACGTTCGGCGTGGACCAGGCATGAGCCAGATTTGATAGCCGTAACCCCAGGGGTTCGGCAATTGATTGACTGCAAGGAACGAGCCTTGCGTAACCGGCTGCGTTGCATCGAGCAGCCACTGGCGCGGTATGATCTGTCGGCCGTTCAAGGCACCGTCATGGGCAAGCAGCATGCCAAAGCGGGCATAGTCGCGAAGCGTCGCGCTAAAGCAGCAGTAGCCGACTTCCTGGCCCGTGCTGTCGACCTGCCAATTCGCGCTGGCTTCCGCGCCCATCGGCTGCCATATCCGGGACTGGAGATAGTTCGACATTGTCATATGAGTGGCGTGGGTCAGGACCAGGCTCAGCCCTTCCGTATCAAGATTGCTGTAGTGCCAGACCGTGTCGGGAGCGGCGACCCGCTTGTTAAATCGCGACACGGCCGCATAGGGGTCGAGCTTTTCCGGGCCGAGCAATGAATTGCTGAGCCGAACGTTGTCGTCGGGATTGCCGAAGTTTTCCGTGAAGGCAATGCCAGAGGCCATATGCAGCAAGGCGCGGATCGGCGTGCTGCCCATCTCGGTGCCCTTCAACTCCGGCACATAGGTCTGCACGGTGTCGTCAACGGAGTGAATGGCACCCTCGGAAATCGCGATCCCGATCATCATGCCGGTCAATGTTTTCGCCATGGATTGCGAGACAAGGCGGTCGTGATCGGTGCGGCCGTATTGATAATGTTCGAACAGGATCGTGTCGTTGTGGGCAATCAGCAATCCCGTGGTGGGATTGGTGTCGAGATATTTCGACAAGGTGGCGGCTTCGGCGCCGAATGTGAACTTGACCGAAATCTCGGAAGGGGCGCGCAGCAGCGGTAGCGGATGCTCGGCGGCGGCGATCGTGTGTGTCGGCGCGAGCTGATCGGCGTGACTGAAGTTGCCGATCATGTTGCGTTGTTCGCTAAGTGGCAGACCGACGGGATAACCGAGTTTCTCACCGTAGGCCACTGCGTCTGGTCCGGTCGGGGAAAAGACGGGAACAGCCGTCTGCAACTGCTGGGCACGAGCAATGCCTATTTGGGCTACTAAGGCGACGGCAAGAACAGCAACAAAACCGCGCCAGGCAAGCATATGGCAACCCCTCTATTAAGCCCGTTGATTATAAGCGGGACAACCTAGTGCCGGTCTTTCGTTACAGCCGTTTGACACGGTTATTTTCCGATATCACAGCGAACCTATTCTTGTCATTGCGGCAGATGTGACTTGGTCTGTTCTGAGCATTCGGTTGGCTATTGTGCGAACGCAAAAAAAGCCCCGGTCACGTCGTGACCGGGGCTTTTGATTCGTTCGGGTACTCGCCGAAATCAGGCAGCCTGTTCGCGATCCTTCGTCCAGCTGCCCTTGGCGGCGAGATAGTTCATCTCGGCTCGGTGGGTGAAGGCGCGCTGGCCGGCGGCGACATTTTCTGCCTTGCCGCCCCATGCCTTCAGCGCTGCGTCCTGCAGTGCGCGGCCATAGGAGAAGGTCACCTGCCAGGGCAGATCGTAGCCGGAGTTGATGGCGGAGAGATGGGCGGTCGCTTCCTCGGTCGACTGGCCGCCCGAAAGGAAGGCGATGCCGGGAACGGCCGAGGGCACGGTTTCCTTCAGCACCTTGACGGTGCGCTCGGCAACCTGCTCGACGGAGGCCTTGCGGACCTTCTTGCCGTCAATGACCATGCTTGGCTTCAGGATCATGCCTTCGAGCTTGATGCGGGCTTCCGCGAGCTCCTGGAAGACGATCTGCAGCGTCCAGCGAGTGACTTCTTCACTGCGGTCGAGGCTCTGTGTGCCGGGCTCGCCGTCCATCAGCACTTCCGGCTCGACGATCGGAACGATCTTCGCTTGCTGGCAAAGGGCGGCATAGCGGGCGAGCGCATGGGCATTCGCCTTGACGGCGCCAAAGGTCGGAAGCGTGTCGGAAATGGCGATCACGCCGCGCCATTTGGCAAAGCGGGCGCCGGCGTCATAATATTTCGCCAGGCGATCGGCGAGGCCGTCGAGGCCCTCGGTGACGGTTTCGCCGGGAAAGCCGGCCAGCGGCTTGGCGCCGATATCGACCTTGATGCCGGGAATGCTGTCTGCGGCCCTGATGACATCGACGAAAGGCGTGCCGTTCGCAGCTTTCTGGAAGAGGGTTTCCTCATAGAGGATGACGCCGGAAATGTACTTCTTCATCGCTTCGTCGGAGCGGAAGAGCATCTCGCGATAGTCGCGGCGGCTCTCTTCCGTGGAAACGAGAGAGATGGTGTCGAAGCGCTTCTTGTTGGTGGCGGTAGATTCATCCGCCGCCAGGAGACCCTTGCCACCGGCAACCATCTTCACGGCAATGTCTTCAATTCGTTCGCTCATTTTGTTTCTCCAAGGCGATTTCAGTCGGCGACAAGATCAATATAGATCGGCGATAACAGAAGTATAGAAGGAGGGAAATGGCTGGCTAACTAATTGAAACGATTGAAATGATTTCAACCGTTTGAAAGTTTCGGAGCCTATCTTAGCACTCACAGGAAAGCCGCGAAAGCCTTCGCCTTCGCGGCTCTCTTCACTCGTTTGTGCGAACGCGCTTACTTGGCCGTCTGGAGAACGGCGACGCCGGGCAGAACCTTGCCCTCCATCCATTCGAGGAAGGCGCCGCCTGCGGTCGAGACGTAGGTGAAATCATCGGCAACGCCCGCGTGATTGAGCGCGGAAACCGTGTCGCCACCGCCGGCGACGGAGGTCAGCTTGCCGGCCTTGGTGCATTCGGCGGCGTATTTGGCGGCCGCGACGGTTGCGGCATCGAAGGGGGCGATTTCGAAGGCGCCGAGCGGGCCGTTCCAGACCAGCGTCGTGGCGCGGCCGATCCAGCTCTTGATTGCCTCAACCGACTTGGGGCCGACATCGAGCACCATGGCGTCAGCCGGGATGGCTTCGATGGCGACGACCTCGTTGTCGGCGCCTGCCTTGAACTCGCGAGCGACGACGCCGTCTTCCGGCAGGACGATCGCGCAGCCGGACGTGGCGGCTTCGATCATGATCTGCTTGGCGGTGTTGGCGAGGTCATGCTCGCAAAGCGACTTGCCGACATTCGTGCCGCGGGCGGCAAGGAACGTATTGGCCATGCCGCCACCGATCACCAGCGCATCGACCCTCTTCACGAGGTTCATCAACAGATCGATCTTGGTCGAGACCTTGGCGCCGCCGACGATGGCGACGACGGGGCGGACCGGGTTGCCAAGGCCCTTTTCCAGGGCTTCAAGTTCGGCCTGCATGGTGCGGCCGGCATAGGCTGGCAGGAGATGGGCGAGACCTTCGGTCGAGGAGTGGGCACGGTGGGCAGCGGAGAAGGCATCGTTGACGTAGATGTCGCCATTGGCGGCAAGCGCCTTGGTGAAGGCCGCGTCGTTCTTCTCTTCCTCCTTATGGAAGCGGGTATTTTCCAGCAACAGGATGTCGCCATTGTTCATCTTGGCGATCGCGTCGGCAGCCGGCGCGCCGATGCAATCGGAGGCGAAGAGAACAGCGTGGTCGAGGACTTCCTCGACCGCAGGGATGATGAGGCCAAGGGAAAGGTCCGGCGACGGGCCATCCTTCGGGCGGCCGAAATGGGCAAGCAGGATCACCTTGGCACCCTTTTCCGACAATTCGAGAATCGTCGGCGCGACGCGCTCGATGCGGGTCGCATCGGTGACCTTGCCGTCCTTGACCGGCACATTCAAGTCGACGCGCACGAGCACGCGCTTGCCGGTGATGTCGGTGAGATTGTCGAGGGTCTTGAAGGCTGCCATGGGGAGGATCCAATGTTGTTGGTAGCGTGAAGTGCGCCGACCATACTACGGATGATCGGAGACGCAAGGCGGTCAGGGGTCGTTTTTGCCGGTATTGGAATCGGTTGAAACGGCCTCTCCCACACGTTCGCGACGTCTGCGCATAAAGCTGCGAATGCCGTTCAGAATATCGTGCAGATTGATGAAAATCGGCAGGATGACCGGCGGTTCCAAGGCTTCCAACGACATCCCGACGGATTGGATATGGTCGTTCTCATCGAGATCGCGAACGATGAGGATGATTTCGCCAAGACGCACCCGGTCGGCATAATCAGCCTTGCCGCCAAGGCGCTGACGCATGAGTTCGGCGATCGTGAGGCCCTTTTCCTGTTCGCTGAGCAGCCCCGGCCCATAGGCGGCGTCGAGATCGGCGGCGGGGCGCAGCGGCGAGATCGAGAAGGCACCGAAGAATTCGGCATCATCAGGATCGACCGCCGCGCGGCTGGCGAAGAGGCGGTCGAGCAGGCGCGAATAGCTGGGCGCGATGAAGAGATAGATGACATCGTTTTCGCGCAGGCGGCCGGCATATTGATAGCGCATCGACTTGCCGTCGCGCACGACGAGCGAAGGCATGGCCCAGCGCGGAATGCGCTCGCCGCGCAGAACCGGGCTGTCTTTTACGACGCGATAGGAAAGCAGCTCGTGACTGGCCGTACCCGGCAGGTCGACCTCGACCTTATCGATCGCGCCGATGCGAGGCGGCACGATGAGGCCGAGCTTGCGCGCCATGGGCTTGATGGTCCAGCCCTGGACGAGCAGCGACACCAGCACGACGATGAAGGCCACGTTGAAATAGGTCTGGCCTGCCTCGAGATTGCCGAGGATCGGTATGATCGCAAGCAGGATGGAGACGGCGCCACGCAGGCCGACCCAGGCGACGAAGCCGGTCTCGCGCTGGGTATAATCGAAGGGCAGCAGGCAGAGCCAGACGGCGATCGGCCGGGCGACGAAGATGAGGAACAGGGCCAGCGCCACCGAGGGGATGGCGATTGCGGGAAATTGCGATGGCGTGGCGAGCAGGCCAAGGACGAGGAACATGATGATCTGTGCCAGCCAGGTCATGCCGTCCTGGAAACGCTTGATGGAGGCCGAGGCGGGCATCTTGCGGTTGCCGGCATAGATGCCCGCGACATAGACGGCCAGGAAGCCGCTGCCGCCGACGGCGCCGGTAAAGGAGAAGACGAGGAGCGCCAGCGCCAGCACGAAGATCGGCGTCAGGCCGCGATCGGTCTCGAGGCGGCTGACGATGAGGACGATCATCATGCCGCCGAGCAGGCCGAGGATGACGCCAAGCCCCATCTGCTGGATGAACGCCCCCAGCATGGCAAGGTTGATACCGCCATAGCCTTCACCGCTCGCCAGCAACTCGACCAGCGCCAGCGTCAGGAAAATGGCCATCGGATCGTTGGTGCCGGATTCGACTTCCAGCGTGGAGCGCACCTTGTCGCGGATATTGATGCCGCCGATGCGCAGCAGGAAGAAGACGGCAGCGGCGTCGGTGGAGGCGACGATCGAACCGAGCAGCAGGCCCTGCAGCCAGGTAAAGCCGAGAAGCCAGGTAGAGGCAAAGGCAAACAGGCCTGCGGTCACGAGTACGCCGACGGAGGCGATGGTTAACGCCGGCGCGGCTGCGAGCTTGAACGCCTGGATCGGTGTGCCGTAGCCGGAATCGAAGAGGATGATGGCAAGCGCAAGCGAGCCGAGGATATAGGCGAGATAATTGTTGGAGAATTCGATGCCCAGCCCATCCGTGCCGGCGGCAAGCCCGATCATCAGGAACAGCAACAGCAGTGGGGCGCCGAAGCGGAAGGCGAGCAGGCTCGAGAAAGCCGCGATCAGGATCAGGACCGTGCTGACCAGCACGATGACGTAAAATGCCTCCACCTTGTTCTTCCCCTTCCAGTGCGCCGCTGCTGGGACCAAAAGCCCGGATCGTTCAAAATTCCCCCATCGTCCATCATGCTATCGCGCCATGCAATTTTGCAAACACGGATGCCTTTCGGGGAGGGTCTTGGGATATAGATCCGCTCCGATGGCTGCGACATCATGGTGTGAGGCGCACCGCCAGAACGGCCGTGCGGCTTTGGAACGCCCTGGGGAAATTCCATTCAGAAATTTATTGGTAAATCTGGACCATAGCAGGGCAGGAGGCGAAAAAATCCGAAATGTTTTTAAGAAGATGCGCGGATCGATCGCGGCTGCGGATTAGAGGTCGACACGCTTGAAATAGATCGGATAGTCGATCACCAGGCCGTCCGCGTCGACAGGCAGGTCGACGGTGAAGGCCCTGTCCTCGGCGGCGTAGCGATAGAGCGCTCCCGGCACGATGCAGGTGTAGTACTGGCCGTCGCGTACGGGCTCGAAACTGTCGAAGGGGATGTAGAGCATGGAAAGCTTCGCCGTTCCGTCTTCCGGCGTCAGCTCGAGCCGGCGGATCGGCAGGCTGTTGGTGAAGGGCGAACCATAGAGGTCGATGTCGATACAGCCGTCGAATTGCGGCAAGGAAAGGCCGTCTTCGGTGCGCCAATGGCCCTTGCCGTCGGAAAGCAGGGCAAGGCGCCGGCCCTCCGTGGTTTCGACGCTAAAGGATAGAACGGCCCAGTTGGCCGCGCAGTCGATACGATAGAAGACGCCGTAGGGCGAACCGCCGCGACCGCCGATAATGACGCCACTGGCGCGAATGGCCGCGCCAGTGGCTGTGTCGTTGATCGGAGCGATCGTCACGTGTTCCAGCCCGTCTCCTTCGATCGGACGCCAGCGGACTGTCGTCGGAAGGAGAGGGCGGAAGGGCACGATCAGATCAGCTTGGCAAACGCGACGGCCGTGTCGGACATGCGGCTGGAGAAGCCCCATTCGTTGTCGTACCAGGACAGGACGCGCACGAAGTTGCCTTCCAGAACCTTGGTCTGGTCGGTTGCGAAGATCGACGAATGGCTATCATGGTTGAAGTCGCGGGAAACCAGCGGCTCGTCGGTGTAACCGAGGATACCCTTCAGCTTGCCGTTCGACGCAGCCTTGATGGCTTCGTTGATTTCACCGACCGTCGTTGCCTTCTTGGACACGAACTTGAAGTCGACAACCGAAACGTTCGGGGTCGGAACACGGATCGACGTGCCGTCGAGCTTGCCCTTCAGGTGCGGCAGAACGAGACCAACAGCCTTTGCGGCGCCCGTCGAGGTCGGGATCATGGACAGGGCTGCGGCGCGGGCGCGGTACAGGTCCTTGTGCATGGTGTCGAGCGTCGGCTGGTCGCCGGTGTAGGAGTGGATGGTCGTCATGAAGCCATGGTCGATACCGATGGCGTCGTCGAGGACCTTGACGACCGGCACCAGGCAGTTCGTGGTGCAGGACGCGTTGGAGATGACCAGATGCTCCTTGGTGAGCTGGTCGTGGTTGACGCCGAAAACGACGGTCAGGTCGGCGCCGTCGGCAGGAGCCGAAACGATGACGCGCTTAGCACCGGCCGTCAGGTGAGCGGCGGCCTTGTCGCGGGCAGTGAAGATGCCCGTGCATTCCATTGCGATATCGACGCCGAGGTCGCGGTGCGGCAGCGTTGCCGGATCCTTGATCGCCGTGACCTTGATCGGCTTGCCGCCGCCAACGATGATCGTGTCGCCTTCGACCTTCACCTCGGCCGGGAAACGGCCATGGATCGAATCGTAACGCAGAAGGTGGGCATTGGTCTCGACCGGGCCGAGGTCGTTGATGGCAACGACTTCGATATCGGTGCGGCCGGATTCGACGATGGCGCGCAGTACGTTGCGGCCGATACGGCCAAAGCCGTTGATGGCTACTTTTACAGTCATTTGAAATTCACTCCCGTTCACTCAGGGTGTTTATCTATTGGATTTGAGAGCGCTTGTCAGCGCCCTCAGGAAAGCTTTGCCTCGGCGGCAGCAACCACAGCTTCCGTCGTGATGCCGAAATGCTTGTAGACATCCTTGTAAGGAGCGGAAGCGCCGAAGCTCTTCATGCCGATGAAGGCGCCTTCCGGACCGATGAATGCGTCCCAGCCTTCGCGAACACCGGCTTCGACGGCGATCTTGACCGGCGAGTTGCCGAGCACTTCCTTGCGGTAGGCATCCGGCTGTTCGAAGAAGAGTTCGGTGCAGGGAACGGAAACGACGCGGGTGGAGACGCCCTTGCCTTCGAGGACCGTGCGGGCTGCGACCGCGAGTTCGACTTCGGAACCCGAAGCGAAGATCGTCACCTTGGCGTCGGCGTTACCGGCCAGCGTATAGGCACCCTGTTCGCAAAGGTTCTTTTCGCTGTATTCCGTGCGTGCCGCCAAAAGGTTCTGGCGGGTCAGCGCGAGACCGGACGGACGGTTGGTCGTCTTGATGGCGATCTGCCAGCATTCCGCCGTTTCGGTTGCGTCCGCCGGGCGGAACAGCTGGAAGTTCGGGATGGCGCGCAGGCTGGCGACCTGTTCGACCGGCTGGTGGGTCGGGCCGTCTTCGCCGACGCCGATGGAATCATGCGTCAGGACGTGGATGGCGCGGATACCCATCAGGGCAGCGAGGCGCAGCGGCGGGCGGCAATAATCCGAGAAGATCATGAAGCCGCCGCTGTAGGGGATCAGACCGCCATGCAGCGCGATGCCGTTCATCGCGGCGGCCATGCCGTGCTCGCGGATGCCCCAGTGCATGTAGCGGCCGGAGAAATCGGTCGGGGTGATCGACTTCATCTGGCTGGTCTTGGTGTTGTTCGACGGCGTCAGGTCGGCGGAGCCGCCGAGCGTTTCCGGAATGAAGCCGTTGATGACTTCGAGCGCGTCTTCCGATGCCTTGCGGGTTGCAAGCGTCGGCTTGGTTTCGGCAAGCTTCTTCTTGTAATCGCTGATGGCGGCGTCGAAGCCGGCGGGCAGTTCATGCGCGAAGCGGCGGGTAAATTCAGCCTTCTTGCCCGCTTCCGCACCGGCAAGGCGGCCTTCCCAGGCTTCGCGGGTGCCGACCGAGCGCTCGCCGGCGGCGCGCCATTCACCGAGAATGTCGTTCGGGATGACGAAGGGCTCATAGGGCCAGTTCAGCGCGACGCGGGTCGCGGCGATTTCCTCGGCGCCGAGCGGCGAGCCGTGGACCTTGTGGGTGCCCTGCTTGTTCGGGGCGCCGAAGCCGATGATGGTCTTGCAGGCGATGAACGTCGGGCGGTCGGACTTGTGGGCGGCTTCGATAGCGGCACTGATGGCGGCCTGGTCGTGACCGTCGACTTCGATGGTGTTCCAGTGAACGGCCTTGAAGCGGGCGACCTGATCGGTCGAATCCGAAAGCGAGATGGCGCCGTCGATGGTGATGGAGTTGTTGTCCCAGAAGAGGATGAGCTTGTTGAGCTTCAAATGGCCAGCGAGCGCGATCGCCTCATGGCTGATACCTTCCATCAGGCAGCCGTCGCCGCACATGGCATAGGTATAGTGATCCTGCAGCTCCGAGCCGAACTCTTCGCGCAGCTTGCGCTCGGCGATCGCCATGCCGACGGCATTGGCAATGCCCTGGCCGAGGGGGCCGGTGGTGGTTTCGATGCCGGTGGCGTGGCCATATTCCGGATGGCCGGCCGTCTTGGAGCCGAGCTGGCGGAAACGCTGCAGCTCCTCGACCGTCATGTCAGGATAGCCGGTCAGATAAAGAACCGAGTAGAGCAGCATCGAGCCGTGGCCAGCCGACAGGACGAAGCGGTCGCGGTCCGGCCAATGGGGGTTCTTCGGATCGAAGCGCAGATATTTGCTAAAGAGAACGGTGGCGACATCCGCCATCCCCATCGGCAAACCGGGGTGACCGGAATTGGCCTTCTCGACAGCATCCATGGCAAGGAAACGGATCGCATTTGCCATCCGGTCGTGTTGTTCGCGAGAGATCATGGGTTTTTCCGCAATGTTCCGGGTTCGGGGATGGCCGCACGCTTGGGAGGGAGGCCACCGGTTGAAAGGCGGGCGAAAGGGAGACGTTCCTCCGAACTCCATTTTCAGCGTCACCTCAGGCGGCTGAGACATAGCAGTTGGGACGAGCAAGTCAATAAATCGAGGCCCCAATCCGGGGCGGCTGCCGCACTTTTTTGACATTTGCCCGTTCACTTTTACAAAAGACGACAATCGTGCGACAAAGCCTGTATCGTCGGCAAACGGGTCAGTCATCCACAGATTAGGCCCCCTGCCGCAGGGCTGCCTTTATTGACGTGCAGTCGCCAAGTTGAATATTGTTGCGAAATCAGACAAGTGGCCGGATGTTTTGATTCGGGCCTTGCGCGGAGTATCGAAAGGCATGACACCTTCAGGCAAAACGGTGGATGCGGCGCTCGCCCAGTTGCGCCAGGCGCTTTCGACTTTGGAAAGCGCTGTCGACGGACGTTTCGAACGGGAGCGGGCGCAAAGCGACATAGAAGGCGAGGTCCGACGGGTCCATGCCGATCGCTCGCGTCTCGCCCAGGAGCTGGACCAGGCCGAGTTCCGCGCGAACCGGCTCGAGGAGGTCAATCGCGAAGTGTCGCGCCGACTTGTTACGGCGATGGAAACCATAAGAGCCGTGCTGGACCGCTGATCCTTCACGGGGCGCAGCCGTCGCCACCAGCGGCAATGATCGGAAAGTCGAATGGCACAGGTAACGGTAACGATCGACGGCAAAGCCTACCGGATGGCCTGCGAAGAGGGGCAAGAAGAGCATCTGACGGATCTCGCCAATCGTTTCGACCGCTATGTTCTGCATTTGAAGAGCCAGTTCGGCGAGATTGGCGATCTGCGCCTGACCGTCATGGCCGGCATCATGATCATGGATGAGGTGTCGGAGCTGACGCGCCGCGTCTCGACATTGGAAGCCGAACTTGAGAACCTGCGCAACAACCGCGACACTGTGCTTGCCGCCAGTACCCGCGCCGATGAAACGCTGGCCACTGTCATCGACGAGGTGACGACGCGGATTCAGGGTATCACCGAAAAACTGCTGGTCCGGTCGAGCGCCGAGCCGAATTGAGTATCATATTTCTCGAACCGCCTGCTCGCACCCACTGGTGCGATGCAGGAATCCGCCTTATATAGGACGTGCGGTCTGCGCTTCCCGACAGGAACCACAATCCCTGGGGCCATACTCGATCCAAAGGGAGCTGTCCCTGGCTAGGCCCCTGGGCTTAGACACACGGCGCCCACCTACGTTTGTAGGCACCCAGGATCGTAAACATCCATCGGTCGTCGTGGATCGCTCTTAATTTTCTGCAGTCAGCGAAAGAAGGCGCCGCGAGGTTCTGGTGCCCCGCCGACGCCATTCCTCCTCCCTCAGCTTCGTGAACGCAGATAGGCTCCGCGTTCGAGCTCTGCGCGATTTCCCGCGCTGCGCAGCCGCAACAGATCCTTCCGAGTGATGAGACCTACAAGCCTCCCGGTTTGCGCTTCCACGACGGGAACGCGCCCGGTATCGGCCTGTATCATCACGTCGGCAACGCGACCGACCGTGTCTTCGGCATGCACCACCGGAATGGAGCTGTCCGAGATCATGTCATAAAGTGATTGTTCACCCAGTTCCGGTTGGTTCTGCCAACGAAGGGCATCGGCGCGCGAGATCATGCCGACCAAGCGCCCGTCGCTCTCGACGACGGGATAGAAACGATGCGCATCCGGTCGCTCGGTCATCTGAGCCAAAGCTTCGGACAGGCGGATGGTCGCGGGCATGGTATCCACCTTGGACATCATGATGTCGGCGGCACGCGTCAGCTCGAACGGGTCGATGCCGTATTCGCGGGTGATGTGCTGGCCGCGCCGGGCGATCTTCTCTGTCAGAATGGAACGGCGCAACAGCAGAACGGTGACGGCATAGGCCGAGACCGTGGCCGCAAGCAGAGGCACCAGCGCGTTCATGTCTCCTGTTAGTTCGACGGCGAAGAAGGTGCCTGTCAGCGGCGCACGCATGGTGCCGCCCATCATCGCCGCCATGCCCAGCAACGCCCAGAAGCCGGGATCGCCCGGCAGGACGAGACCCACCAGCCAGCCGAGCGCGCCGCCGAGAATGAGGAGCGGCGCCAATACGCCGCCCGACGTGCCCGAGGAAAGAGCAACCAGCCAGATGCCAGCCTTGACCAGGAGGATCGCCAGGACGGCGCCCGCGGAGATGCGGCTGTGCAGCAGATCGGCGATGATGTCATAGCCGACGCCGAGTGCGCGAGGCTCGATCAATCCGCCAAGGCCGACCACCAAGCCTCCGAGGGCAGGCCACCACATCCAATGGATCGGCAGTTTCTCGAATGCATCCTCTATCCGATAAAGCAGGGTCGTCAGCAGGCCGGACTGCAAGCCGGAGATGATGCCGAGGCCTACGGCGAACAGAATGCTCCACCATGAAAGCGCCATCTCGAAATGCGCCGGAAACAATGCACCACTGCCGATCAGCATCGGACGCCAGATGATCGAGACACAGGCGGCGACGACGACGGGAATGAAGCTGCGCGGTTTCCACTCGAACAATAGCAGCTCGACGGCGAGCATCACGGCGGCGATGGGTGTTCCGAAGATGGCCGTCATGCCTGAAGCGGCGCCGGCGACAAGCAACGTCTTGCGTTCGGCGGCGCTGAGATGGAACAGCTGGGCGAAGAGCGAGCCGATGGCGCCGCCGGTCATGATGATCGGACCTTCCGCGCCGAAGGGGCCGCCGGAGCCGATGGAGATGGCGGATGACAGCGGCTTGAGCACCGCCACTTTCGGCGACATGCGGCTGCCGCCGATCAGGATGGCCTCGATGGCTTCCGGAATTCCATGGCCGCGGATCTTCTCCGAGCCATAGCGCGCCATCAGTCCGATGACGAGGCCACCGAGGATGGGTGCCGCCACCATCCAGGGCGAGCGCGCCACCGTGGTGAAGGATAATGGCTCCGTGCTGATCTGGAACAGCCAGACGGCATTGCTGACAAGTGCGATGAGATTGATCAGCGCCCAGGCGGCAAGGGCGCCGCCAGTGCCGACCACCACCGCCATGGCCACCAGCAGCAGGACGCGCTTATCGGTGGTGAAATCGCCATTGTCCTTGCGGGAGGCTCCTCCGGAGAAATCGTGACTGTGATTTTGCAAAGTGCCGGTGTCCTGCATTGGCTGCCTTCTGTGCTAAGCGTGCACGGCCATCATTCAGCCGCTTCCCTGGGTCGAGATGGCAAATATATCGTAATGCGATATAAATCAACTGAGATCGCCGGCTGCGGCAAAAAGGACGATTTGATGGTGCAGAGTTTGGAAACGACCTTGTCGCAGGCGGATTACGAGGCCTTGGCCACCTTGCGTTATACACTGCGCAAATTCACGGATTTCAGCACGTCCGCGGCGCATGAGGCCGGCCTGCCGCCACAGCAGCACCAGGCATTGCTTGCCATCAAGGGGAGCCGCCCAGGCGAGACGATGACTATCGGCATGCTGGCCGAGCGGCTGCTGATCGCCCCTCATACCGCCACCGAACTGGTCGGCCGCCTGATCGACGCCGGCTATGCCACGAGGAATACCGATCCTGCGGACAAGCGTCGCCAGACGCTGCAATTGACGCAAAAATCCGAGGATGTCCTCCACCGCCTGAGCGCCATCCACCTTGTCGAAATCCGCGACATGGCGCCGAAGCTGATCGAGATCCTGACACGGCTTCAGGCGGATGTCGGTCGGGAATGAGAGGGCCATCGCCGATCGGCATCGACAATGGCGCGATTGGCATCATTGGCCGAGGCGAATTCCGCCGTCGCAGATCAATGTGTGGCCGGTTGTGAAACCGTTGCCGATCAGAAAGGCGATGGCCTGGGCAATGTCCTCGGGGCGACCGATGCGCCCGACCGGGGTGCGCGCGGCAAAGCCGGCAAAAACCGGCACCTTCTGATCTTCGCCGATGAAATCCCACCAGGGCGTGTCGACGACGCCGGGGGAAACGCAATTCACCCGGATCGGTTTCAGCTCGACCGCCAGAATGGGCGCAAGCGCGGCAATGGCGGCGTTGACGGCGCCGAGTCCAGCCGTGCCTGGCAGGGCGGCTTGAGCAGAGACGGCCGAGACGAAGGTGATGCTGCCTTCCTTCGAAAGAAAGGGAAGGCAGGCCTGAGCGCAGGCAAAATGTGCCAATGTCTTTTGCTCGAAGCCCTTCCTGAGGTCGGCGAGATCGACCGTGGCGAAGGGGCCGCCGCCATTGCCGCCGCCGAGCGCCAGAACGAGATGATCGAGAGGGCCGATCGTCTTGAAGGTTTCGGGAAGAGTGTCGAGGTCGGCGGCATCCATGACGATGGTCGCGACCTCGCCCGCAAGGCTTTGCGCCGCCGTCTGCAGTTTGGTCTCGTCGCGACCCGTGATCGTGACGCGATAGCCCTTTTCGAGAAGATCGGCTGCGGTTGCAAGGCCGATACCGGACGAGCCGCCGATAATGACGGCATGTTGGTGTGACATGTCGTGTTTCCTTTTTTGAATGTGGATGATGGAATTGATGAGGTCAGGCGAGGCCGGTAAGATCCCGGCTGAGGGTGCGCAGGCGCGCGCGGGCGCTTGCATCATAGGCTTGGGCATTGGCGCGGGAGGGCCGTCGCCTATCGTAATAGAGACCGGAGGAGCCTTCGGTGTCGGAACCGGCAACGAGATTGAGAATGGCGTCTGCACCTTGATCGACGGTGCTGATCGGCGCTGCGCCGGCCTGCCGCACCATGGTGGTATCCATATAGGTTGCCGGGTGCAGGCAATTGGCGGTAACGCCCGAGCCGGCCAGTTCCTCGGCAAGGTCGAGGGTGAACATGACCTGCGCCAATTTGCTCTGGCAATAGGCACGCGCGCCGCTGTAGTCGCGGGTCAGCATGACGTCACGGAAGTCTATCGGTTGCTGTCCTGCGGAGGATACATTGACGATGCGTGCATGGCCGCTTGCCTTCAACAGCGGCAACAAGCGGCGTGTCAGCAGGAAGCCGGCGAGATAGTTCACCGCAAAGCGCAGTTCATGCCCGTCGCGGCTGAGCTCGCGTTTTGCGTTACCGCCGCCGGTGCCGATGCCGGCATTGTTGATCAGAACGTCGAGCCGAGTGTGGTCGCGTTCGATCGCACCCGCCAGGCTGCGCACATCATCCAGCGACGAAAGGTCGGCCGGGTAGAAGGCCGCCTTGCCGCCCGCATCGCGAATGGTGGACAGCAGATGCTCTGCGCGCGGCTTGTCGCGGCCGTGCACCAGCACCATCGCCCCCGTCAGGGCTAGCCGTTCTGCGACCCGCCTGCCGACGCCATCAGTCGAGCCGGTGATCAGTATCGTCTTGTCGCTCATGTCCATCGCCGGCGCCTCCATTTCGTTTCCGCGACGATATTTGACAGCTTGAGAAGGCGATAAACAGTTCCGGCTTTATCCTAGTATCGATCCTGCTATGATGCATGGATGAACATCCATCAGAACGAGGCGGTTCTCGCCGCCAGACGCCGCGAATTCGGTGCTTTCCTGCGCTCGCGCCGGGAGAAGCTGACGCCGGCCGGCGTCGGGCTGCCGGGCGGGTTCCGCCGGCGGACGCCGGGGCTCAGGCGGGAGGAGGTGGCGCTTCTCGCCGGCGTCGGGGCCACCTGGTACACCTGGCTGGAGCAGGGGCGGGACGTACGCGCATCGGCGGAAGTGCTGTCGGCGCTCGCCGACGCTTTGAGGCTTGATGCTGCCGAGCGGCGGCATCTCTTTGCCTTGAGCGATCGACCGCCGACAGAGACGATATCGCAGGGACCGGAACAAGTTCCCGAATCTTTGCGGCGGATGCTGTCAAGCCTGAGCGGCCAGCCGGCCTATATCCTCGGCCGACGCTGGGACGTGCTGGCCTGGAATTCGGCTGCTGTGGCACTTTTCGGGGATTATGGCCTGTTGCAGGGCGATGCCCGTAATACAATACATCGCGTATTCACCGATCCCACGCATCGGCAGCTTCTGGTCGATTGGGAGAGCGTTGCGGTGACCTCTCTCGCGATGTTCCGTGCCGATAGCGCCCGCTATGCCGGCGATCCTGATTTCGAGCGGCTGGTAACGACCTTGATGCGAGATAGCCCGGAGTTTCGCGCCTGGTGGCCCAGGCAGGAGGTGCAGCGGCCGCTGGCCGGCCACAAGCGCTTGTGCCACCCGCACGGGGGCTTGATGACGTTTGAATATACCGCGCTTGCCGTTATCGATCGAACGGATATGAAGCTGGTCGTCTACACACCCCTTGAGGACGACGGGACCGACGAGAAGCTGAAGGAGCTGCTGCGGCTGAACGAGAAGGCCTGATCCCGCATTTATCTCGGCTGGCTGCATCGCTCGGCAGCGCTGCATATGATCAGCCTGAAACGCTCAAGCAAACTTGCGTTGCGGGCGCGTGTGAGGGTGGGACGATATGTTCGTTCGAAAGGCGCGTGGGGAGAGGTGACCTTGTTATAATTTCCTGATAGGGAGCTGCGCCTAAGGTGGGATGCGACGATCACTTTTGTGTGTGGATAAGCTAAAATTCGGGATGAATGACAAATTCCTTTAAATAATGGCCGATCCAGCGCTGGTGGAATGGGGCCTGCGCCAAAATTGCCTAAATTCAGAATGATGGGAGCTCGCGTGACAACGGGCCTGTCGAAAGAAGTGTAGACGGCAATACGAAGATGCATCGTCGCTGTTGCTGAATATCCGAGCAATCGGGCCGGGCGAAAGTCAAGATAAACAGGTAGAACATGTCGACGCCGATCGATTTGGAAAAAGCCGATGAAGAATTGGAAGAGCGTGGCGGTATCAGCGGCTTTCTGAACCGCTACCGCACGCTGATCGTCGCCGTTCTGACCGTCGCCGTCTTCTGTATTGCCGCCTATGCAATCTTCGATCTGACCAATGAAGTGCGCTACGACGACGTCGTGCATGCCCTGACGACGACGAAGATTTCCTCCATTCTGCTCGCCCTGCTGTTTACGGGGCTGAGCTTCGTCTCCCTGATCTATTACGACCAGAACGCGCTGGAATATATCGGCAAGCGGCTGCCATTTCCGCATGTGGCGCTGACCTCTTTCAGCGCCTACGCGGTCGGCAATACCGCTGGCTTCGGCGCGCTCAGCGCCGGCGCGATCCGCTACCGCGCCTATACGCGGCTCGGCCTGTCGCCTGACGATATCACCCGCGTCATCGCTTTCGTAACGCTTGCCTTCGGCCTCGGCCTTGCCGCCGTCGGCGCCATCGCATTGTTGGTCATCGCCGACGAGATCGGACCGCTGATCAATGTCGACGGCCTGTGGCTTCGTCTGATTGCCGTCGCCATTCTTGCGGCACTTGCCTTCGTCGTCTTTATCGGCCGCAACGGCCGGGAAGTGCGCATTGGGCCGATCGCCGTTCGTCTGCCGGATTCGCGCACCTGGTCGCGGCAATTCCTGGTGACCGCATTCGATATCGCGGCATCGGCCTCTGTGCTCTACGTGTTGTTGCCTGAAACGGCGATCGCCTGGCCGGCCTTTCTGGCCATCTATGCCATCGCTGTCGGTCTCGGCGTGCTGAGTCACGTTCCAGCCGGCTTCGGCGTTTTCGAGACGATCATCATCGCCTGGCTCGGGAGCTCGGTGAATGAGGACGCCGTTCTGAGTTCGCTGGTTCTCTATCGCGTCATCTACAACGTCATTCCGCTCGTCATCGCGATCGCGGCGATCTCGGTGGCGGAATTGCGCCGTTTCGTCGATCATCCGGTTGCCTCCAGCATGCGCCGTGTCGGTGGCAGGCTGATGCCGCAGCTGCTGTCGGCTTTCGGGCTGCTGCTCGGCATGATGCTGGTATTTTCGAGCGTGACACCAACGCCCGACCAGAACCTGATCGTCCTTTCCGACTATGTGCCCCTGCCGCTCGTCGAAAGCGCGCATTTCCTTTCCAGCATTCTGGGCGTGGCCATGATCGTTGCCGCGCGCGGTCTCAGCCAGCGTCTCGACGGTGCCTGGTGGGTGTCGATCTTCTCGGCGGTGTTTGCACTGCTGCTATCGCTCTTGAAGGCCATTGCCATCGTCGAGGCCGGGTTGCTGGCGTTTCTCGTCTTCAGCCTCGTCGTCAGCCGCCGGCTGTTCACCCGCCCGGCATCTCTGCTGAGCCAAGCGCTCACGGCCGGATGGTTGACGGCCATTGCCGTCATCTGCATCGGCGCCGTCGTCATCCTGTTCTTCGTCTACCGCGATGTCGGCTACAGCAATCAGCTCTGGTGGCAATTTGAATTCGCAGACGAGGCCCCGCGCGGCCTTCGCGCCGTGCTCGGCATTTCCATTGTTTCATCGGCGATCGCGATCTTCAGCCTGTTGCGTCCGGCGACGAAGCGGCTGGAACCGGTTACGGACCATGCGGTCGAACGGGCCGTCGAAATCGTCCGGAAACAGGGGGTCGCCGACGCCAATCTGGTGCGCATGGGCGATAAGAGCATCATGTTCTCCGAAAAGGGCGATGCCTTCATCATGTATGGCAAGCAGGGCCGTTCGTGGATCGCGCTGTTCGATCCCGTCGGCCCACGTCAGGCACTCCCCGATCTCATCTGGCGATTTGTCGAGGCTGCCCGTGCCGCCGGTTGCCGCTCGGTCTTCTATCAGATCTCGCCAGCGCTGTTGTCCTATTGCGCGGATGCCGGCCTGCGTGCCTTCAAGCTTGGCGAACTGGCGGTGGTTCAGCTCGCAAATTTCGAGCTGAAGGGCGGCAAATGGGCCAATCTTCGGCAAACAGCGAGCAGAGCAGTGCGTGACGGACTAGAATTTGCCGTTATCGACCCTCAACATGTGCCCGAAATCATGGATCAGCTTGAGCATGTTTCGGATACGTGGCTCGCAGATCACAATGCCAAGGAAAAGGGTTTTTCGCTGGGCGCCTTCGATCCGGACTACGTGAGCTCGCAGCCGGTCGGCGTGTTGAAAAAGGATGGTAAGATCGTCGCTTTTGCGAATATTCTGATGACGGAAACCAAGGAGGAGGGGTCCGTCGATCTGATGCGTTTTTCGCCCGATGCTCCGAAGGGATCGATGGATTTTCTGTTCGTGAAGATCCTCGAATACCTCAAGGAGCAGGGGTTTTATCGATTCAATCTGGGCATGGCGCCGCTTTCGGGCATGTCGAGACGGGAGTCGGCGCCGGTTTGGGACAGGGTCGGAGGGACCGTGTTCGAGCACGGCGAACGTTTCTACAATTTCAAAGGGCTTCGTGCCTTCAAATCCAAATTCCATCCCGAATGGCAGCCCCGCTATCTGGCTGTTTCGGGAGGTGTGAGTCCCATGATCGCGTTGATGGATGCCACATTCCTCATCGGGGGCGGACTAAAGGGGGTCGTGAGGAAATGATCTTGAAATACGCAATATCATTGGTTTTCACATGCATGCTGACGATGGGTCTGCTTGCTTCAGGCTCGGCGCGGGCCGACGAAGACGATACCAAATACGATCTGGGCATGATTTCGCCGCCGCATATCCTGCGCCCGCAAGGCAAGGTGACGAGCGAGGTTGTTCTAATCTCCGACGTTGCAGGCTGGGGCGACAAGGAGAAGGCGGTTGCCGACAAGCTCGTCGCCAGTGGCTCGCTGGTCATCGGCATCGATTACCCGTCCTTCCTGGCTTCGCTGAACAAATATGACGTCAGCCAGAACGATGGCTGCATCTACATGGTCTCGGATCTGGAATCACTGAGCCAGCAGGTGCAGCGTTCCTTTGCCGACAGCACCTATCAGCTGCCGATCATCGCCGGCGTCGGCGCAGGCGGCGCCATGGCACTGACGATAGCCGCGCAGACCCCGGATGCCACGGTTGCCGGAACGGTTGCCGTGGATCCGACATCCGGCATCGGGCTGAAGCAAGAGCTTTGCACGCCGGCCGAGAAGAAGACCGATGGCGACATGGTGTCCTTCGGCCTGCAGGAAGGTGCTTTGCCGAACCCGATTCTCGTGACCTTCACGCCGAATGCTCCGAAGGATGGACGCGATCACGTCGAGGAGATCCAGAAGGATCATCCCGAGGTCCAGACCACGGATTCCGGGATCGACGATACCTATGCGACGCTCGAGGCTTCGCTGGCGGACCTGATGAAGTCGATCGACAGCGCGAAATCGCCGCTCGGCCTGCCCGTTGATGTCATGGAAACCACGCCGACGGAGGACACGCTTGCGATCGTCTATTCCGGCGACGGCGGCTGGCGCGACATCGACAAGGAAGTCGGCAGCTATCTGCAGGATCAGGGCATTCCGGTCGTGGGTGTGGACTCGCTGCACTATTTCTGGTCGGAGCGGGATCCGCAACAGACTGCCAACGATCTCGCGCGCATGATCCAGTTCTATACCAAGCGCTTCAAGGTCAAGCATGTCGTGCTGATCGGCTATTCGTTCGGTGCCGATGTGCTGCCGGCGAGCTACAACCGCCTGCAGCAGCCAGACAAGGACAAGATCGTGCAGATGTCCCTGTTGTCGCTGTCGAAGAAGGTCGATTACGTGATTTCGGTCATGGGCTGGCTCGGTGCTTCGAGCGAGGGCAAGGGTGGCGATCCCATCAATGACCTCAAGTCGATCAATCCGAAGATGGTGCAATGCGTCTACGGCAAGGACGACGACGAGGATGTCGGATGCCCGCTGCTGAAGGGCACCGGCGCCGAAGTCATTGCCATGAATGGTGGTCACCATTTCGATGACGACTACGAGGCGCTGGCGAACCATATCATCAATGGTCTGAAGAGCCGCCTCGGCGAATAATTGATCGAGGCGTGCGGCTGATCTCTTCAGTCGCACGCTTCCGTTTCGCCATCTGCCGATGGTGATGCAAGCGCTTTCTTCCGATGTCGCATCGGTTGAAACGAATGAACGGGCTTTTCCTACGCCCGTTGCTCAGCAATCATTTGCTTCTTGCCGCGGCTGTCGTTAGTCGGATGAAGCACATATTGCGAGTGGCGCGGCTGCGCCGGCCGCTCGTTTTCACGTCCAGAAAGGGCCTGCCTTGTCCGCTGCATCCTCTTCCGCCTTCACCAAAGCCTATTCCGGCTTCCTGTTCGACATGGATGGCACGATCATCAATTCGATCGCAGCCGCCGAACGCGTCTGGGGCAATTGGGCTCGCAGCAAGGGTCTGGACGTTGAAAAGTTCATGCCGACCATGCATGGCAAACGCGGTGTCGATACGATCGGCCAGTTGAACCTGCCCGGCGTCGATCCGGTTGCCGAGTCGGCTGGCATCGTGGAGGCGGAGATTGCCGACGTCGAGGGCGTGGTCGCACTGCCGGGAGCCATCGATTTCCTCGCGTCCCTGCCGCCGGAGCGGTGGGCGATCGTGACCTCTTCCCCGTACCGCCTGGCGATGGCCCGACTTGACGCTGCCGGCATCCCGGTGCCGCGCTTCATCGTGACCGCCGAGGACGTCAAGGTCGGCAAGCCGGACCCGCAGTGCTACATTCTCGGGGCGGAACGTCTTGGCCTGCGCACTTCCGATTGTCTTGTGTTCGAGGATGTGATGGCCGGCATCAAGGCAGGCGAAGCCGCAGGCGCCGATGTGATGGTGATCACCGCCACGCATTCCCATCCGGTGGAAACCGGCCACTCGACGCTGCTGAACTATGAAAATGTCCGCGCGCATACGGATGGCGACGGAAAGATGTCCGTCGTGCGCACGAGTGGTTGATTGCGGTTCGCATCATACCATCGCCAGATGTCGTTTTCGCGCATTGCATTAGGCCGCCGGCTCATTATGTTTTCGTGATATCATGGAAAATCGCGAAGATCCGATGACCCCCAAAGAGCTGAAAGCCCAATATCGCAACGAGCGTCTGGCGGCGCGTGACGCCATTCCAGCCGATGAACGCATCGAGATGGGACTGGCCATGGCTGCCCATGGCGGCGATGCCATCGATGTCGCGCCGGGAGCGATCGTTTCCGGTTTTCTCCCGATCCGGTCCGAGGTGGATATAAGGCCGTTAATGGCGCGGCTCAGGGAGCGCGGTGCGCGGCTTTGCGTGCCCGTGATCCTCAACCGGAGCACCATCGTCTTTCGCGAGCTCGTGCCGGGTGCAGCGCTCATCGCGACCGGGTTCGGCACCTCCGGGCCGGGGCCTGATGCGGCAGTGCTCGATCCGGATATCATGCTGGTGCCGCTTTCGGCGTTCGACAGCACCGGCCATCGTATCGGCTACGGAGCCGGCCATTACGACCGCGCCATCACCCGTCTGCATCAAAAAGGCTTGAATCCGCGCCTCATCGGCATTGCATTCGATTGCCAAGAAGTGCCATCAGTACCGACTGAGCCGCATGATGTCCGTCTTGACGCGATTTTGACCGAGAGCGGACTCAATTTCGTTTCGGAAGCGATTGGATAGCGAATGCGGCTGCTTTTTCTGGGTGACATGGTCGGCAAGACCGGACGAACCGCGGTATGGGACCGCCTTCCGGGGCTAGTGTCCGATCTGAAGCTCGATTTCGTCATCGTCAATGGCGAGAATGCTGCCGGCGGGTTCGGCATCACCGAGGACATCTTCCTCGAAACAATCAATGCCGGCGCCGATGTGGTGACGACGGGCAACCATGTCTGGGATCAGAAGGAGGCTGTGGTGTTCTGTGAGCGCCACGATCAGTTCCTGCGTCCCGCCAACTATCCGGCCGGCACGCCCGGCCGCGGCTCCGGTATCTACTATGCGCGCAATGGCGCCCGCGTGCTCGTTGCCAATATCATGGGCCGCGTCTTCATGCATCCGGAGCTCGACGATCCCTTTAAATCGGCAGAGGTCATCCTCGATGCCTGCCCGCTGAAGGAGCAGGCGGACGCCATCATCTTCGACTTTCACGCGGAAGCGACCAGCGAGAAGCAATGCTTCGGCCATTTCGTCGACGGCCGCGCCAGCTTCGTGGTTGGCACGCATACACATGTGCCGACCGCCGATGCGCAGATCCTGAACGGTGGCACAGCCTACATGTCGGATGCCGGCATGTGCGGCGACTATGATTCCTCGCTTGGCATGGAGAAGGAGGAGCCGCTCAACCGGTTCATTTCGAAAATGCCGAAGGGTCGGTTCGAAGCGGCATCCGGTCCGGCCACCATCTGTGGCGTCGGCGTGGAGATATCGGATGCGACGGGGCTTGCCGAGAAGATCGCGCCGCTTAGGCTCGGGCCGCGTCTGGCCGAGACCATTCCCGAGTTCTGGCGCTGATCGTGCCCTGCAATTAATCGACGAAGCGCAATGACGCGATTGTGAGCAATCGTGTCCGATTGGCGCTGGACCTGTTTTCGGTCATGCAGCATCCTTCCGGCCTTCCTGGGCTTGAAGGGGTGGCAGATGCTGCGGTTTCCTGTCTTCGCCGTGTTCTTTCTGCTGGCTGCGGCGGGCTGGAGCGCCGCGGACGCCCAGGAGAAGCCTTCAGGCCCTCAGCCCAGCCAATGCCAGGCGATTGCGCAGTCCTTGCCCAAGGCGACTTTCGCCAGCTTTTCCAACCAAGGCCCGACACCCGCCAACGATCCCGTCAATGGCGATGTGAAAATCACCTTCCTCGGTCATGCGACCCTGTTCATCGAGACGCCCGGCGGCGTTTCCATCGCCACGGATTATAGCGGCGCTTATCCGCCGCCCTATACGCCTGAGGTCGTCACGATGAACAAGGCGCATCCGAGCCACTACACGCTGACGCCGGACTCGGCGATCAAATATGTGCTGCATGGCTGGAGCGACACGCCTGGCGAACCGGCAAAGATCCACCTGACCGTCGGTGACACGCTGATCCGCAACGTGGTGACCGATATCCGCTCCTGGGGCGGCGGCATCGAGCCCAACGGCAATTCGATCTTCATCTTCGAGGTCGCCGGTCTCTGCATCGGCCATCTGGGGCATCTGCATTTCGAGCTTACCGACCAGCAATATGCCGAGATCGGCCGGCTCGATGTCGTGATGGTGCCGATCGACGGCGGCTTGACCATGGGGGCTGACAGCATGAGCCGGGTGGTGAAAAGGCTGCGTTCGTCGCTGATCCTGCCCATGCATCGCTGGGGTCCACCGGTCGATCAGTTCCTGGCCCTGTTCGGTCCCGACTTCGACGTCGCCTACGCGCCGACCCCGAGCGTCACGGTGTCGGTGAAGACCTTGCCGCGCAAGCCGCTGATCTATGTGCTCAAGGGGCTGTGACGATTTTCGTTGGGATATGTATCCTACTCACCTATGCAACTTCCGCTGGCCGTGATTGATTGCGCCATACCATTGGGGGAAGCGCATGAATCGGGTTCTTTTGACTACAATAATAGCTGCAGCGCTATCGGGCTGCGTCTCATCAAACCCGGTCAACACGACGCCCGATGGCTATCGCCTCCAAAAATTCAGTCAGGGAACTGTTTCTGTCGGCAAAAGCGCAAATCTGTTAGCCGCTGGCAGTTGGAGCGTGTCATGCCCAACCGATGCAATGACTGACAAACGCAATTGCAGCATTACGTCCCTGTCGGGGGCTTTGTTCATCGACTACGGAAGTTCACCAACACCGCAACGCGTCTGCCTCTTGTCGCATGATGCGCCGGGCATGACTGCCTTGATCAGAGTTGATAGCCATCCGGCGGTTGCTACGGATGCACAGGGCTGCGTTCCGGCAAGCCGGATCATTCACCAGATGAGAAGCGGTAGCACTTTCCTAGCGCGCGTTGGCGCCATCAATGACTGGTCGCCCGATCTGCGACCCGTAATCAAGGACGAACGCGCGTCGCTCGAGGGATTGAACAAGGCCATGGAAACCGTTGCGGATATTCGGGCAGGCAAGCTTGCCGTCAAACCGTAGGAATAGTGGCGGAAGGCCTCGACCGACGCCATTATCCGGCTTTTTGCTTGAATGAAGGCCGCTTCGCTCTTATAAGGCGGCCATTCCCAACAAAAGACGTGAACAGGGGTGCCATGGCTGGCCATTCACAGTTTAAAAACATCATGCACCGCAAGGGTCGTCAGGATTCGGTGCGTTCGAAAATGTTCTCGAAGCTGGCGCGTGAAATCACCGTCGCCGCCAAGGCGGGTCTGCCTGACCCGACCATGAACGCAAGTCTGCGCCTCGCGATCCAGAACGCCAAGGCCCAGTCGATGCCCAAGGATAATATCGACCGCGCCATCAAGAAGGCGGCCGGCAATGACGGCGAAAACTACGATGCAGTCCGCTACGAGGGCTACGGCCCCGGCGGCACGGCGATCATCGTCGAAGCGCTGACAGACAACCGCAACCGCACGGCTTCCAACGTCCGCTCGATCTTCACCAAGGCAGGCGGCGCGCTCGGTGAAACCGGCTCGGTCTCCTTCTCCTTCGACCATGTCGGCGAGATCACCTACAAGCCGACAGTCGGCGACGCCGACAAGGTGATGGAAGCAGCGATCGAAGCCGGCGCCGATGACGTCGAGAGCGACGAAGAGGGCCACACCATCATCTGCGGCTTCGAAGCGATGAACGAAGTCGCCAAGGCGCTCGAAGCGACGCTCGGCGAGGCCGAAACGGTCAAGGCGATCTGGCGCGCGCAGAACAATGTGCCGGTCGATGAAGAAAAGGCTCAGTCGCTGATGAAGCTTATCGACAGCCTCGAAGACGACGACGACGTACAGAACGTCTATTCGAACTTCGAGGTTACCGAGGAAGTGCTGGCGAAGCTCTCGGCCTGATACGGATAAAATGCTTGCAAAAAGCCGGCCGCAGCCCATGCGGCTGGCTTTTTTGCGCCTTAGGGTGCGGTGGCGCGCGAAAAATCATCACGAAAGGCAGAAAGGTCGGTGGCGCTGACATCGGATACTGCCCAGAAGACCAGCCCGTCCGCATACCATTCGGCGAAATTGTAGCCTTCCTTCTCGGCGCTGCTGCGAGTGGTGGCCGTGCCGGGCCAGATGAAGAGATTGATGATATGGCCGTGCCGGTGGTAGATCAGCGCCGCCACGACCCGACCGTTCAGATAATCCACGCGGCCGCCGACAAGGGGAAAACCCTGTGCCGCCAGATCGACCACCGGTGGAGAAAAATCGATCTTGCCGCTGAACCACGGCTTGACGGTGTGCTGATCCGAGGTCAGCACGTCGGTCAGGTGATCGGCGAGCATCGAGCGCACGTGGCTCGCAAGGAGCTGATCTTCGATCGTTTGGCTCTGCCGCGGCATGTTCAAAACCAGCATGAGGCTGGCTGCCACGGCTGCGAGCGATGGTATAAAGCTCCATTGCCGGACAAACCGCCAGAAGCTACGCCATGGGTTCTCCGTTTGGATCGTTGCCGCCACGGCGCGTGCCATCATGACCTGTTCCAGCGCCAACGCGGCCTGGACGCGTGCATGGACGGCGTCCGGTGCCTGCCATTTCACTCCTTCGCGGCCGGCAAGGCGTTTTACCATAAGAGCCTCTTCCATCTCGTGGGCACATTCTCGGCAGGTCGCAAGATGCGTCTCGAAACTTGCGGTGTGGGCCGGATCGAGTTCGCCATCAATGAAGCCATGCAGTAGGTCGCTCCATTCGCCGTGATCACTGTGTTCCCCGTTGCTCACCGCGCCGCCCCTTTCGCGTCGAGGCTGCGCCAGGCTTCGCCGAAATCGCGGCGAGCGCGGGCAAGGCGCGACATGACGGTGCCGATCGGCGCATCGATGATTTCGGCGATCTCCTTATAGGAAAGATCTTCGAGCTCACGCAGGACGAGGACTTCGCGCATGGCATCGGGCAGCATGTTGATGACCTGGCGCACCCGCAGCGTTTCCGCCTTGCGGATTAACGCCGCCTCAGGGGTGTCTTCCTCGGAGGCCGGGTCGGACGACGGCGGATCCTCCGGTGAGTCATTGCCATCGGTCATCGGCTGTTCGTAACGGGTCTTGCGTCGCCCTTCCTGCAGCCACGCGTGATAGCAGTTGCGGACGATGGTGAATGTCCAGGCCCGGGCATCGCCATTGCGAAAGCCGCCAAAGCCGCGATAGGCGCGCAGGAATGCCTCCTGCACGATATCCTGGGCGGCATCGGCATCCCTGCTCAAGAAGCGCGCGAAATTATAGGCGGCATCCAGATGCGGAACGATCGTGCGCTGGAAGCGGCGCATGGTTTCGTCCGACGATGAGATTGTATGCAGGCGCGGTTCGTCATTTGCCGCTGTCTCGGCCACCATCATGAGGCTGGAGTAGCTAGCCTCCTTCGTTCCGTGCGCCTTCGGTCCGGCAAACGGGCCAACCAACCGGATGAGAAGCCGCTCCAGGCTGCGCATCACGCTTGCTTGCAGGCGACGCCAGTTCATGGCGTGAAACCGGCGGTCGAATGAAATCGCGCTTATAATCTGGGCGTCTGTCATCATGGTCCCCGCGAAACGCCGATGTCGACTGTAAGCCTCGGGTCCGGCGCTTGCAATCTTGCCTAAAGACGTAGATCGCACTTGCTCGGGTTTTATTCCCGATCGGATTCGAAAAAGTCGAAGACGGTGCCCCCAGGCGCTCTGCACCCAGCAGATTGCGATCCGGGCTTTCGGCATCGAGCTAAAATAGCCTATTAATTTCAATTATTTGAATGAATCTTTCGTGCTGCGGGGAATAAGTGCCCGCAGTCGCTGATCTTCTTCCTCAGCGGGGGCGGCAATCTGCAGCGCCCTCCGCCTGGCCCCAAAGCCATAACCCTGAGGAGATATCGCGATGTTTGACATGACCCGCCGTGCCGTGCTCGGGACGGCCGCCGCTGCGGCAGCCTTCGGACTGTCGTCGAAGCTCGAATTCATTCCGCAAGCCTTTGCCGCGACCCCACTGGAGCCGACGACGGGCTTCTACAAATACAAGGTCGGTTCGATCGACGTCACGGCCGTCTATGACGGCATTTGGCGCAAGCCGCACGATCCGGCCTTCATCAAGAACGCCTCCGTCGATGACACCAAGGAGGCGCTTTCCAAGGCCGGCCTGACGACGGAGTTCATGCCCATTCCGTTGACCGTCGTCGTCCTCGATATCGGTGGCCGAAAGATCATGATGGATGCCGGGTCGGGCGTCGGGCAGTGGCAGACCAATGCCACGCATCTTCCGGCCAACATGGCCGCCGCCGGCATCGACTACAAGAAAATCGACACGATCATGATCTCGCATTTCCATCCGGACCATGTCTGGGGCCTGATGGAAAAAGGAACGAATGCGCCGGTGTTCGCCAATGCCGAGCTTGTGGTCAATGCCACCGAGTACAACTGGTGGACCGATCCCGGCCGGGTCGACAAGCTGGCGGAGGGGCGCAAGGAAGCGGGCAGGCGCATCGCTTCCGTCTTTCCGACGTGGAAGAACTGGCGGCTGGTCGATGATGGCGCCGAGGTCGCGCCGGGCGTGCGCATCATGGCCGCGCCTGGTCATACCCCCGGTCACTCGGTCTTCCTCGTCGATGGCGGCAACGAGCAGCTGATGGTCTCGGCCGACATCATGTACGTGCCGGCGCTGCTCGCCCCCCATCCCGAATGGCAGGGAGCCTACGATCAGGACGGCCCGATGGCCATCGGTACCCGCCGCAAGCTGATCGACCGCGTCATTGCCGACAAGATCAGGATTTGCGGCTCGCATTTTCCGTTCCCGGGCTCCGGAACCTTCGTCAAGGACGGCAACGCTTACGGATTCACCCCCACCATCCAGGCCTGAGCGGCCAAGAAGGAGCAAGACCATGTTGAAACATGCCATTCTCGGAATTGCCGGCCTGTGCGCCGTGATCGTCATTCCCGCCGCAACGGCCGGCGTCGCCTTCGCCGTCGACAATATGGAGGCCACCGACGCGCCGGATCTGACGTCGGTGCGCGCCAAGATCGATGCGAAGAATTATGTCGGCGCGCTTGCCGAGCTTCGCGATATCGCCGAGGAGCATCAGCAGGCCGATGTCTACAATCTGATGGGCTTTACCCTGCGCAAGACCGGGGACTATCGAACGTCGCTGACCTACTACACCAAGGCGTTGGAATTGCAGCCGGATCACAAGGGCGCGCATGAATATCTCGGCGAACTCTATGTCGAAACCGGCGACATGCCCAAGGCTCGCGAACAGCTTGCAACACTCACCAAACTTTGCCCCGGCGGCTGCGAGGAGCTGGATGATCTGACCAAGGCGATCGCCGCGAAGGCAAGCAACTAGAACTCGGCCCCAACTGACCCGGCGGCATTTCCATTCGACCAAGTCGTGGAGATGCCGCCGAGAGCGGAAACCGCCCGGATGTTGCTGTGAAGGAGGAAATCCATGGAATACGAAGAGGAGAGTGCCGCTCTCGTCAATATGGCGGACATGGCACTGCTGTTCGGCCGCATGCTGCTGTCGTTACTCTTTCTGGAAGAGGGTATCGAACTCGCCAGCCATTTCGATAATGCATTGGAAGCCATGGCAAAGCTTGGCGTCGCCGCACCTATCGCGACTGCAACCATCGCCGTGCAGCTTGCTGCAGGCCTTGCCATTGCGCTCGGGTTCACGACCCGATTGGCGGCATTCGGTCTCGGCCTGTTCTGCTTGCTGACAGCGCTATTGTTTCACACGAACTTCGCCAGTCACAATGAACTCTTGCACTTCGAAAAAGACCTGGCGATCTCGGGTGGAATGTTCGTGCTGATCGTCGCCGGCGCCGGCAAGCTGTCGTTGGATATGTTGATCCGGCGCCACTGGAAGACGAGGCTCGTATCCTGACCTCGTCGATCGCCCGGTGAGCCGCTCACAGAAGATCCGCTCACCGGATAGTTCGCACTCGAAAGTCAGGACACCTTCTTGAAGCTCGGAAGCGTAGCGAACAGCTCAACCGATCTCAATCGCGCCTCGATATCGTGGATCGGCATCGAAATGATGACCTCGTCAGCCTCGGTATCTTTGATGAATTGCCGGAGTTTCGCCTCGGCGGTCGCCGGGGAACCGACCACGGCATAGCGCAGCGTGTTTTCCACATTCAGCTTTTCCATCGGCGTCCAGAAATCGTCCATGTCCTTGCGCGGGCGAGGGAAGGGGCCGCGCACATTGCGGCGCAGGTTGACGAATTGCTGCTGTGCCGAGGTGAAATGGTATTGCGCCTCCTCATCCGTATCTGCCGTCGAGCCCATGACGCCGACCATGACATAGGGCTTGTCGAGCGTTGCCGATGGCGTGAAACGCTCCCGGTAAATGGCGACCGCGTCAAGCAGGGCTTCCGGCGCGAAATGCGAGGCGAAGGCATAGGGAAGGCCGAGCATGGCGGCGAGATGGGCGCTGTAGAGACTGGAGCCGAGCAGCCAGATCGGGACGTTGGCGCCATGGCCGGGAACGGCGAGAATGATCTGGTTCTCGTCGGCCGGGCTGAACAGATGCTGCAGCTCGACGATATCGTTGGGGAAGCTTTGCGCGCCGGCATCGATGTTGCGGCGTAGGGCCTGCGCCGTGCGCATGTCGGTGCCCGGCGCCCGGCCGAGGCCGAGATCGACACGGCCGGGAAACAGGGCTTCCAGCGTGCCGAATTGCTCGGCGATGACAAGCGGGGAATGGTTCGGCAGCATGACGCCACCCGAACCGATGCGGATGCGCGAGGTTGCCGCACCGACATGGCCGATGACGACAGCCGTCGCGGCACTGGCGACGCCCGGCATGCCGTGGTGCTCGGCCAGCCAGAACCTGTTGTAACCGAGCTCCTCCGCCTTCTGCGCCATGCGCTTCGAACCGTCGAAGGACTGGCGGATGGTGCTGCCTTCGGCAACGGGCGAAAGATCGAGGATGGAAAAGGGAACCATGGCAAGAAACCTGCGTGGTGAAAGGGAGGATGTGTTTCCACCATGTAGGAGCGCCGGGGCGTCATTCCAAACCCTGCCGCCACGATTTCGTCACGATGCTTTCAGCGCGGCGGGAACCGCCGGCAATCTGTGGCTTGTTTTTGTTTTGTTCACATTTTGCTGGCACATCTTCGGCCTGAAAGATAGGTTGACCCATGCAAAACACGATTCGCATCATCGGTATCGATCCGGGCCTGCGCCGCACCGGCTGGGGGGTTATCGATATACTTGGCAATTCCCTGCGTTTCGTAGCATCGGGAACGGTGACCTCGGACGGCGACATGGATCTCGCCTCTCGCCTTTGCCAGCTTCACGATGGGCTTGCGGAGATCGTTCATAGCTACAAGCCGGATGAAGCTGCCGTCGAGCAGACCTTCGTCAACAAGGATGCGGTGGCGACGCTGAAGCTCGGGCAGGCGCGCGGCGTCGTCATGCTGGTGCCGGCGCGCGCGGGTTTGCCGGTGTCCGAATATGCGCCGAATGCCGTCAAAAAGGCCGTCATCGGCGTGGGGCATGGCGAGAAGCAGCAGATCCATATGATGCTGAAGATCCTGATGCCCAAGGCCGAGTTCAAGGGCAATGACGCCGCCGACGCACTCGCCATTGCCATTTGCCACGCCCATAATCGCGGCACCAACCGGCTGCGGCAGGCGGCATTGGCAGGGTAGTTTGTTCTTGACCTGTTCCGGGTTGGCCGCTAAGTATTACTGAAGAGGTATTACCATGCGTGTGACGGAAAAAGGTCAGGTGACCATCCCGAAGGAAATTCGCGACAGGCTCGGCATCGGCCCGGGCTCGGAGGTTGATTTTATCGCCTCGGGCAGCGGGGCGATGCTCGTCAAGATCGCCGAGGCATCGGATCCGGCTATTCGCGATTTCGACGATTGGCTGGAGCGCGTCGGGGGTACGATGGACCTTGGCGGCATGACAACCGACGAATTTATGGAGTTTCTGAGAGGTCCGCGTGACGACGTCGACCCTCGTTGATACCAACATCTTCATCGATATCCTCGGTCCGGCATCGGCCCAGCGGCAATGGTCCGCAAAGTTGCTGAAACAATGTATCGGAGAGGGTGATCTCGTTATCAGCCCGGTGGTCTGGTCGGAACTCGCTGTTTCGCCTTTGAGCGAGGAGGACTTGACGGTCACCTTGTCCTGGCTCGACATGAAGCGCGAAGCCATACCCTTCGAGGCTGCGTTTCGAGCCGGCAAGGCGCATCGTCTCTATCGGCTCGCCGGTGGCCAAAGGGAGAGAACCCTTCCGGACTTTCTCATCGGTGCCCATGCCGAGTGGCGAAGACACAGGCTGCTGACACGGGATGCCTCGCGCTATCGTTCCCACTTTCCTTCGCTCGACCTCATTTCCCCTGAAACCCATCCCTGACGGACATCATTCATGATCGGCAAGCTGAAAGGCACAATCGAAGAGCTCGGCGAGGATTATGTGCTCGTGGACGTGCACGGCGTCTGCTATGTCGCCTACTGCTCGGGCCGCACGCTGTCGAAGCTCGGCTCCGTCGGCGAAGCCTGCATTCTCTTCATCGAGACCTATGTCCGCGAAGACCAGATCCGGCTCTTCGGCTTCACGACGGCACTGGAGCGGGAGTGGTTCAACATCCTCCAGACAGTGCAGGGCGTGGGCGCGAAAGTGGCACTGGCGCTGTTGTCGACCTTGACGCCAGCCGAGCTTGCCAATGCGATCGCGCTGCAGGATCGCGCCGCCGTTTCGCGCGCGCCGGGCGTCGGCCCAAAGGTTGCAGTGCGTATCATGACCGAGCTGAAGAACAAGGCGCCGGCCTTTGCCGGCGAGGCGGCAAATATCGGCTTGAAGCAGGAATTGGGCGAAGGAGTTGCCGCCGCACCCGTCGCCGACGCCGTTTCTGCGCTGACCAATCTTGGCTATTCCCGCGACCAGGCCGCCAACGCCGTTGCGGCCGCGATGAAACTGGCCGGCGCGGGCGCCGACAGCGCCAAGCTGATCCGGTTCGGCCTCAAGGAACTGGCGCGGTGAGGCTTTGCACCTTCCGCGTTCCTTACTATTGTCTCAAAGTCGGGAGATCGACTTGCGACGCTCTTTCGTGCGGGACTATTTTGAACGCGGCAAGCCTTGATGCCGCATCGGCGAAAGAGCCGCGAAACGCATATGGGGAATGGAACCTCTGACATGAGTGAAGCCGCACGCCTGATATCGCCGGAGAAGCGGGGCGAAGACATTGATGCGACGCTCAGGCCGCAATCGCTGGACGAATTTACCGGTCAGGCGGAGGCGCGCGCCAATCTGAAGGTCTTTATCGAGGCGGCCAAGGGACGCGGCGAGGCGCTGGATCATGTGCTTTTTGTTGGCCCGCCCGGCCTCGGCAAGACGACGCTGGCGCAGATCATGGCGAAGGAGCTCGGCGTCAATTTCCGCTCGACCTCCGGCCCCGTTATCGCCAAGGCGGGCGATCTTGCAGCATTGCTCACAAATCTCGAGGAGCGCGACGTGCTCTTCATCGACGAGATTCACCGCCTCAATCCGGCGGTCGAGGAAATCCTCTATCCGGCCATGGAGGACTTTCAGCTGGACCTGATCATCGGCGAGGGCCCGGCAGCGCGCTCGGTGAAGATCGATCTTGCCAAGTTCACGCTGGTTGCCGCCACCACGCGTCTCGGCCTGCTGACGACGCCGCTGCGGGATCGTTTCGGCATTCCGGTCCGATTGAGTTTCTACACCGTCGAGGAGCTTGAGTTCATCGTCCGGCGTGGCGCGAGACTGATGGGGCTCGGCATGACCGACGAAGGGGCACGCGAGATTGCGCGGCGCGGGCGCGGAACGCCGCGCATCGCCGGCCGCCTGCTGCGTCGCGTGCGCGATTTTGCCGAAGTGGCCAAGGTCGAAGCGGTGACGCGGGAGATCGCCGACGAGGCTTTGACGCGGCTTCTCGTCGACAATGTCGGCTTCGATCAGCTCGACAAGCGTTATCTCAATATGATTGCCGTCAATTTCGGTGGCGGGCCGGTCGGCATCGAAACCATCGCTGCCGGCCTTTCCGAGCCGCGCGATGCGATTGAGGATATTATCGAGCCCTACATGATCCAGCAGGGTTTCATACAACGTACACCGCGCGGCCGTGTTTTGACCGCGATCGCCTGGAAACATCTCGGCATGCAGCCGCCCAAGGACCTTGAGGCCGCGCAGTTCCGGTTGTTCCAGGAGGGAGATTGAATGCTCGGCCGTCGCGCCTTTCTGAAGCTCTTCGGCGGCAGCATATTCGGTTTGATTGCACTCGGGGGATACGCCTTTGGATATGAGCCTGTCGTCCGCCTGAATGTGACCCGCTATGCGTTGACCCCGCCACGATGGACGCCGGGGCTCAAACTGCGGATCGTGGCGCTCGCCGATTTCCATGCCTGCGAACCGTGGATGTCAGCCGAGCGCATTGCAGCGATCTGCACTCGGGCCAATGAACTCGGCGGTGACATCATCGTCCTGCTTGGCGATTACACGTCAGGGACCGATCTCATCACCGCTCGCGTCGATCATCAGGCCTGGGCGGCAGAGCTGGCGAAGCTGAAGGCGCCGCTCGGGGTTCATGCTGTCATCGGCAATCACGACTGGTGGCATGACGCGGCCGCCCAGAGAAAGGGTCATGGGCCAACCTTCAGCCACCGGGCCTTGGCCAGCGTCGGCATCGAGGTCTATTCCAATCGTTCCGCGCGCCTGGAAAAGAACGGGCAAGGGTTCTGGCTTGCCGGCGTCGAGGATCAGCTGGCCCTGCGCCGGAGCATGCGCTGGAAGCGCCCATATACGAAAGGGCTGGATGATCTCGGCGGCACCCTGGCGGAAGTCGCAGACGATGCGCCCGTGATCCTTCTTGCTCATGAGCCCGATATCTTTCCCAATGTGCCTTCGCGTGTGTCGCTGACCTTGTCGGGACATACGCATGGCGGCCAGGTGAGGATTTTCGGCTGGTCACCCTATACGCCGTCGCGGTATGGCGACAGATATGTCCATGGCCATATTACAGAGGAAGAGCGTCATATCATCGTTTCCGGCGGCCTTGGCTGCTCCATTGCGCCGGTTCGCTTCGGCGTGCCGCCGGAAATTGTCGTGATCGATGTGGGATGAAGATCGTGTCGAAACGCAAGCTTATCAGACTGAATGCGGGCCGCTCGCGATTCCAGATGCGCGTGGCGGGCCTCGGCTTTCGTGACGGGCATGTGCTTGTCCACCGGGCCGAGCACGAGACATTCTGGACCTTTCCCGGCGGTCGCGCCGAGATCGGCGAGACGTCGGAGGAAACCTTGCAGCGAGAAATGGTCGAGGAGCTGGGCGTCGATGTGACAGTCGGGCGCCTTCTCTGGTCCGTGGAGAATTTCTTTCACTACGAGCAGCGCGACTGGCACGAACTCGGTCTCTACTACCTGATGGACCTACCCCACGGCTTCCCGTTCGAGCCGGATAAAATCGTGCATCGCATCCGGGACGGCGATAACGATCTCGAATTCAAATGGGTGCGGGCAACGCGGGAGGCGCTGGTGGCGCTCGATATTCCGCCCTATTTCATTGCCGAGGAAATCGAAGATCTGCCGCTGACGCCGCGTCATCTCGTCTGGCGGGACGGTGATCTCGACAAGGCCTAGGGGAGATATCCGATGTCCGCTTTCGATGCGGTTCGTGTGTTTCGCAAGCTCGCCTACAACAATGCGTTGGCGAATATCCGGTTGCATCGAGCCTGCGCGGCGCTGCAGCCGGGCGAGTTCGAGGCGAAGCGGACGAGCTTCTTTCCGTCGATCAAATCGACCCTCAATCACATCCTGACCGTGGACTGGTTCTATGTCGATGCGCTGGAAGGCGGCACCCTGGGGCTGGGGGCCTTCGACATCGAGGAGCCGTTCGACAAGCTTGAAGACTTGTCCAGGCAGCAGACGGATGTCGATCGCCGGCTGGTGGTGCTTTGCGAGGGCCTGACGCCGGAGACGGCGACGCGGACGGTCGCCATTCAACGCAGCGATCGTATTCAGCGCGAGCGGGCCGACGATGTGCTGAGCCACCTGCTGCAGCATCAGACTCATCATCGCGGCCAGGTGCATGCGATGCTGGCCGGAACCAGTGTCGCGCCGCCGCAGCTCGATGAATTCATCGTTGCCGACGATGCGAGGTTCAGGGGCGCGGAATTGGCGGTGCTCAGCTGGGACGAGACGAAGCTGATGCGTTGATGGCGGCATGGCGCGGCGGTATTGCCTTCGCCAAGGTCTCGATCGTTTGCCGAAGCAACACCTTTCCGCCGCTCTGCCATCCAAGCGCACGAATTCTCGACGTATCCATGGCGCTTATGACGCCCTCGGGCGCCGGGGCCGGGAGGGCCTGAGGACAATTCGTTGCCCGCTGCAGATGCCCGAGGATCTCGTGCGTGTCGGTCAATATATCCGACAGATTGAAGGCCTCGCCGTCGATCCGTCCTTTTTCGGTCTCCAGCAGCAGCCGAACGGCGCGGCCGAGGTCGCGGCCGTGGACCTCCGTTCCCGCGCGAGAGGGAACCTGCTTGCCGTTCAGATAATCGTCAAACAGAGCGTCCCACTTGTTCGGACGCAGATCGCCATAGACGCCTGTCGCCCTCAGGCTTGCCGTCGCGAAACCGGGAGCGGAGAGGGAGAAAAGCGCATGTTCGGCATCGCGCTTCACTTCCCCATAAAGCGTATTCGGCGCCGGTTTGCTTGCCTCCGTCAGCACCTCGCCCGCCAGCCGATCGCCATAGACAGCACGAGATGACAGGAAGACGCAGCGTCGAATGCCGGCCTTTCTCGCCGTTTCGAACAGCTTGACCGTGCCGTCCAGATTGAGCCGCCGGAACCCCTCGGGGTCTTCTCCTTCGCCACCGCGATACTTGCCGGGCGCGTGACTGAAAGCCGCATGCACGAAGAAATAGGCATCCTCGAAAGCATGGCTATGGTCTTCGGTGGGGTCGAGGCTCAGCGGCACGAAGGAAACAGCATGGGGAAAGAGACCTGCCTGCGGCGCGGCGCGTCCGCCGACCGCAACCTTGTATCCGGCTGCCAGCAGCTCCTCGTTGATATATCGGCCGACAAGACCCGTTCCGCCCGATATGAGAACCTTCATGCAGCCTCTTTGGGATTTGCGAGCGTCGCGATATCGGGCATATCCAGCCCGGTATGGAAGCCATGCCACAAGTCGATCAAGGGTCTCAGCAGCGCAGCCTTCGGATGGTTCTCCTCCCAAGGCTTTTCATACTGGTAATGCAGGATCGAAATGCTGTTCCAGTCCCAGAGCGCCGGCATGGTGAACCATACATATTGCAGCATGTTCATGAAGATCGGCAGGCCGTGCCAATCCGGGAAGAATGTCTCGAGAAAGGTCTGATCTGTGCGCCGCCAGAAGACGTCGGGGCGGTCGAGCCGCTGCAGCATGTCCTGAAACGTCGCAAGCGACGGCTTGGCGACGAAGACGCCGGAGTTCAGCCGATGAAAATCGGAAAGGCTTTCATAGACATTCGGCGCGGCGGAAAACTCAGGGTAATCGAAAAGCCTGTCGACATTCTTCAGCACGAGGACGTCCGCGTCGATGAAGACACAAGTGTCGTATTCAATGAGCTGCCAGAGCCGCAGCTTGCAGAAATTGTCGAGCGGCGTGTGAAAGGAAGGCTTGCGGCCCTTGGTGAAGGGAGCGGCGGCATGAAGATTGCCGCGCGCATGCCGTTCGTTGAAAGTATCGGACAGAGGCAGGTGTTCGACCTCGATCAGCCGGCAGTCGAGCGCGATGAGCGGGGCAAGATCGCCTTCGTGGACGCCTGCCGTGTGCAGGACGACGATATCGGCCTTCGTGCGCGTCCGAACAATCGACCGCGCCAGCGCCGTAGCGCCCATGGCGTAGTCGGCATTCGTGACGAGGGTCACGAATGCTTGGCCGGAGCGGGGGCGGGTCTGCGAGCGAAGTCCCTGCAGCATTTCGCTTCCTGGCATCATGAGACGGACTTCAATCTCTTGCCCTCGGGATCGTGGTTGACAGTCGCCGCGATATCCTTGGTCCAGGCGGAGACGGCCGGGACACGCGAGCGATCGACGCGATAGGCGTACTTCTTGGCGACATCGACGATTTCGCTCAGAAGGCCGGCTTCGAGCGTGATGGGTGCCAACCCGAGATTGAGGAACTTGTCGTTGTTGACGATCAGATCGTTCTCGGGGGCTTCCTTGCGCGGATTGGGCAGGCGGACGACTTCGGCGCCGCTTATTTTCGCGATCATCTCGGCGAGATCGCGGACGCGATGTGTTTCCGTCATCTGGTTGAAGATCTCGACGCGGGCGTTGCGTTGGGGCGGGTTCTTCAGCGCAAGCTCGATGCAGCGCACCGAGTCCTGGATGTGGATGAAGGCACGCGTCTGGCCGCCGGTGCCGTGTACGGTCAGGGGATAGCCGATCGCCGCCTGGATGAGGAAGCGATTGAGCACCGTGCCGTAGTCGCCGTCATAGTCGAAACGGTTGATCAGCTGCTGATGCCTGCGGGTTTGCTCTGTATGTGTGCCCCAGACGATGCCCTGGTGCAGATCGGTGATCCTAAGGCCGTCGTTCTTGGCGTAGAATTGGAAGAGAAGCTGATCGAGGCATTTCGTCATGTGATAGATCGAGCCAGGATTGGCCGGATAGAGAATCTCCTGGCTGACGGACCGCCCGTCTGCCGTCTCGATACCAACAGGCAGATAGCCCTCCGGAATGGCGGCGCCGACCGTGGAATAGCCATAGACGCCCATGGTGCCGAGATGCACGAGATGGGCATCGAGATTGAGTTCGACGAGTGCGTTCAGCAGATTATGCGTGGCGCTGACATTGTTGTTGACCGTGTAATTCTTGTGGCGGTCGCTCTTCATCGAATAGGGGGCGGCGCGCTGCTCGGCGAAATGCACGATCGCATCGGGGCGATGCTCGGCCAGCCACGTTTTCAGGAGCTCGTAGTCCTTGGCGAGATCGATGAGATTGAAGTGGATGCGGCGGCCGGTTTCGGCGTGCCAGATGCGGGTGCGTTCCTGGATCGAGTCCATCGGCGTCAGGGACTGGACGCCCAGTTCCGTATCGATCCATCGGCGGGAGAGATTGTCGAGGATATGGACCTCATGACCGGCATCGGAGAGATGGAGCGAGGTTGGCCAACCGATGAATCCGTCGCCACCCATTACCGCTATTTTCATGAGATTTTTCCTTCTGCGCCGAACCGCTAGCCGGCACCATTCCGGATAGTCGGAGTTTATGACAATTGTTCAAAGCTTGCTTGATGGCAGAACTTCGGCCAAAGAGATGCCGGACATACAAGGAGATGCGGCAACGATGAACAGCCCCTTTCTGATAGCTGGGGAACTGGAAGCCGGAAGCCACCGGCTGGTGCAGCGAGTCTATTACGAAGATACGGATTTTTCCGGCCTCGTCTATCACGCGCGGTATCTGCATTTCCTCGAGCGCGGCCGCACGGACTACCTGCGCTGTCTCGGTGTGGAACAGCGCGAGCTTTTGAGTGCCGACGAGGAAGGGCTTGTTTTCGTGGTCCACCGTATGGAGATCGACTTCAAGGGGCCCGCCCGCATGGATGATGTGCTGCTGATTCGCACCGTCACCGAGAAAGCCGGCGGCGCGAAGATGGTGCTCTCCCAGGAAATACGCCGCGGCGACACGCTGCTGATCGCCGCCAAGGTCATCATTGCCGTAATCAACGCGAAGGGGCGACCGCGGCGGCTGCCGGAAAAGCTGGCGGCACAGATGCTCTCGGCATCGCAATCCGCTGGCTAGCAAGGCAGTCAACGTCTCGTCGGGCAAGCGGCTGCACGCAAAGATATGACCGCTGTCTGCCGGTGCTTGCAAAAACTTGAGTTTTGTGTGAAGGAATTCGCGGCGCAAGATCTGTCTGCGTTTGCCGGCGGTTTCGCCCTGTCATTTCTTCCCAGGAGCTAGAATAAGCCTTCGTCGCCGTTAAATCCTTCATGTTTCGACGCTAACATTCTTTTAACCATAATAGTGTCTTACTAGTTAAGTCGGAGTTTGTGCGGTGCACGCCTTCCTTTGACCAAATTTGACGGCAAGAAGGCAATTGTAAGCTTGGAAGGCTTGACCAGGGCGTTCAGCGGCGGCTGCCAAACATTTCTTGTGAGATCACTTTTAGCCGCCCGGTCTAGCGCCGGGCGTTTGGATTCGGGGATTTTGGATCAATGGAACAAGTAGCATTGGCAGCGGCCACCACACCGGACATCACCCTCTGGTCGCTATTCATGCAGGCGGGCCTGGTGGTCAAGCTTGTCATGATCGGCCTTCTGGCCGCATCCGTGTGGACGTGGGCAATCGTCATCGACAAGTATCTGAGCTACGCGAGAGCGCGCCGGCAGTTCGATCATTTCGAGCAGGTCTTCTGGTCGGGCCAATCGCTCGAAGAGCTTTACCGGACGCTTTCGGAACGCAACAATACGGGCCTCAGCGCCATCTTCGTCGCGGCGATGCGGGAATGGAAGAAATCGTTCGAGCGCGGCGCGCGGTCGCCGATCGGGCTGCAGATGCGTATCGACCGGGCCATGGACGTCACCTTGGCGCGTGAATCGGAACATCTGATGGCTCGCCTCGGATCTCTGGCCACCATCGGTTCGGCCGGTCCGTTCATCGGTCTGTTCGGCACGGTCGTCGGTATCATGACCTCGTTCCAGGCCATCGCCGGTTCCAAATCGACCAATCTTGCGGTTGTCGCGCCGGGTATCGCCGAAGCGCTGCTGGCGACCGCCATCGGTCTGGTCGCGGCTATTCCCGCCGTTATCGCTTACAACAAGTTCTCTGGCGATGCCGGCAAGCTTTCGGGGCGCATGGAAGGCTTCGCGGATGAATTCTCCGCCATTCTTTCGCGCCAGATCGATGAGAAGCTGCAGCCTCGTCAAGCGGCTCAATAAGTAGCGGACAGAACCGGAGAACTCATATGGCAATGTCTGTTGGAGGCAAGGGTGGCGGCGGTGGCCGCCGGGGCAGTCGTCGCGGCAGCGGCCGGGGCGGCCCGATTTCCGATATCAACGTGACGCCGCTGGTCGACGTCATGCTCGTGCTGCTCATCATCTTCATGGTGGCGGCGCCGATGATGACGTCGGGCGTGCCGATCGACCTGCCGCAGACGCAGGCAGGCGCGCTAAACGCGCAGACCCAGCCGATCACCATTTCGATCAAGGCCGACGGCCAGGTCTTCTTGCAGGAAACGCAGATCCAGGCAGCAGACATTGCCGCCAAGCTGCAGGCGATCGCGACGACAGGCTACAACGAGCGCATCTTCGTGCGTGGCGACGGCAAGGCGCCTTACGGCGTCATCGCCGACGTCATGTCACGCATCCAGGAAGCCGGTTACAAGAATATCGGCCTCGTCACGCAGCAGATAACGGATCACTGATCAATCGCCATGAAGCGCAGTCTTGCCACATCTGCGGTAGTTCACATCCTGGTGCTCATCGGCGCCATGGTGACGCTGAGTGCGCCGGCGCCGCTAGAGACGCCGGAAAGCACGGCGATGGATGTCGACATCGTGCAGGCGGACCAGCTCCAGCAGGGTGAGAAGAAGGCGCCGGTGACGGATCACGTCTCGCGCAAGCAGACCACGAAGCAGGACCAGGTCGCCAACGCGCAGAACGTTGGCGAGAACAACGTCGATATCAAGAACCCGGTCGTGCCGACGCAGCGGCCGGAAAGCGATACTGCGGCTCTGGCACCGAAAAAGGTGGAAACGCCTGTTCCGCAGGACGATCCGCGGCCGAATGACGTCAAGACGGTCGAGCAGAAGGATACCGAGGCGGCGCCGAAGGAAGTGGCCGCCGTTCCGCAGCAGAAGCCGGATGTGACGCCCACCCCCGCGCCGAAGCCCGATCCGACGCCTCCCACCCCGAAGGCCGATGTAACGCCGACGCCGCCTCCGACCGAACAGCCGACGCAGCAGGCTGAAATCCAGCTGCCGAACAATGTTCCCGTACCGGATGTCAAGCCGCAGCCGACGCCGCCGAAGACCGTCGAGCAGAAGCCCGAAGTCAAGCCTGTACCGAAGCCCGATGTGAAGGTGGCCGACGCCAAGCCGACGGATAAGACGACGACGCAGAGCACGAGCAAGACCACGTCGGCCGATGACGGCAAGAAGGACGCTGACAAGAAGCGCGAGACGGCCAAGGGAGCCAAGTCGCCCGCCAGCGATTTCAATGAGGATCAAATCTCGGCGATGCTGAACAACACATCGTCGAAGGGCGGCGCGGCGCGTTCATCGAAGCAGGCTTCCGCCGGCGCCGATACTCAGGTCGCCTCGCGTGGCGGTATGAAATCTCTCGGCGCGGGCAAACTCAGCCAAAGCCAGCAAGACGGGCTGCGTGATCTGATCGCCAAGTACTGGAATCTGATGCCCGGTCTCGAAGGTGCCGGCGACGTGCGGATCAAGGTGCATTTCAGGCTCGACAAGTCTGGCCAGATCGTCGGCGAACCGGATGCGACGACGAGCGGCGGGCCGGCGTCGACACAGGCCGCCATGCAGAGTGCTGCCGTACGCGCTGTGATGCGGGCGCAGTCGGATTACCTGAAGATATTGCCACCGGACAAATATGAAGACTGGCAGGAAGTCGTCGTCAATTTCAGTGCAGCGGACCTGGGGATGTGATGCGGGGAGTGCGGCGTTTCCACTGTCCTCGTTTCGGCCTGTCCTTGTTTGCGGCCCTGGCGATTATCCTGGCGGGCTCAGCGTCTGCGCGATGCGCGGAAACTGCTGCCGGCAAGGATCGGCTTGAGCATTCCATGATTGAGAATATCCGCAAGAGTGTCACGGCAAATTGGCCGCCGCCGACGAATCTATCCGGCATCAAGAATGTCCGTGTTCAAATCCGGTTTGAGCTCGATCGTGCCGGACAGATCGTTGGCAAGCCGAATGTTGTCATGACGGGCGGTCCGGAGAAAACCCAACAAGCTGTGGCGGCAAGCGCGCTGCGAGCAGTATTCAGATCCGCTCCGTTCAAAAATCTGCCAATAGATCAATACGACGTTTGGAAAGAAGTGACTGTTAACTTCGATGCCAGCGATCCAGCGAATTAATGCTGAAAGGCTTGATACATATGATCAGAAAATCCCTCGTCCGTCTCCTGCTGGTGCTGGCAGGCCTGATGACTGCGCTTGCCACGCCGGCCTATGCCGTGGTCGAGATCAACATCAACAAGGGCAACGTCCAGCCCATGCCGATCGCCATCACCGACCTTCTGTCGAATGATAGCCTCGGCCAGCAGATCTCGGGTGTGATTGCGGCCGACCTGCAGCGTTCGGGCCTGTTCGCGCCGATCAACAAGCAGGCCTTCATCGAGAAGATCAGCAATCCGGACTCGACGCCGCGCTTCCCGGACTGGACGGCCATCAACGCCCAGGCGCTGGTGACGGGTCGCGTCACGCAGGAAGGCGGCCGCCTTCGCGCCGAATTCCGTCTGTGGGATACGTTTGGCAATAGTCAAATGGTCGGCCAGCAATTCTATGCCCAGCCGGACAATTGGCGCCGTGTCGCCCATATCATCGCCGACGGGATCTACGAGAAGATCACCGGCGAGAAGGGCTATTTCGATACCCGCGTCGTCTTCGTTGCGGAAAGCGGCCCGAAGACGGCCCGCAAGACGCAGCTCGGCATCATGGATCAGGACGGCGCCAATGCGCGCATGCTGACCGATGGCAGCGACCTGGTGCTGACGCCGCGCTTCTCGCCGAACCGGCAGGAAGTCACCTACATGTCCTTTGCCAACCAGCAGCCGCGCGTCTATCTGCTGCAGTTGCAGACGGGCCAGCGCGAACTGGTCGGCAATTTCCCCGGCATGACCTTCTCGCCGCGCTTCTCGCCGGACGGGCAGCGCGTGATCATGAGCCTGCAGCAGGAAGGCAACGCCAACATCTATACGATGGACCTGCGCTCGCGCACCACGACTCGTCTGACGTCGACGGCTGCGATCGACACTTCGCCGTCCTATTCGCCCGACGGCACCCAGATCGTCTTTGAAAGCGACCGCGGCGGCAAGCAGCAGATTTACGTGATGAATGCTGACGGTTCCAACCAGCACCGCATCTCCTTCGGCGATGGCTCCTATTCCACTCCGGTCTGGTCGCCGCGGGGCGATCTCATCGCCTTCACCAAGCAGGCCGGTGGAAGCTTCTCGATCGGTGTCATGAAGACGGACGGTTCGGGCGAGCGTCTGTTGACTACCGGCTTCCACAATGAGGGCCCGACCTGGGCGCCGAACGGCCGTGTCATCATGTTCTTCCGCGAACCGGCCGGCTCCAGCGGTCCGCAACTCTATTCCATCGATCTGACAGGTTATAACGAGCAGAAGATCCCGACCTCGGGCTTTGCTTCCGACCCGGCCTGGTCGCCGCTTCTCGAGTAACGGGGCGCTTGCCACGTTATCGCCGCAAAGTCCTGTGAGTGGACCGTTTCGGGACAATTTTAGGACACCATTAACCATATTTGTTGGAATCGGATTAACCGAACCCGGTTACAGTCTGGCAACCCTGATAGAGACTAAGGAGAGACCGGCAATGAGCCGCATCGCAACCCCGGCCGTTGGCCATATGCAAAACCTCGCCCGCAACCCGATCCTGATCGCGCTTTTCGTCGGCCTTTCGCTCGCCGGTTGTGCATCCAAGAAGGGCTTGCCGAATGATGCCAATGGTCTTGGCCTGAATGGTGCCGGCAATGCTGCTCCGGGTTCGCCGCAGGATTTCACCGTCAATGTCGGCGACCGCATCTTCTTCGACACCGACAGCTCGTCGATTCGCGCCGATGCCGGCCAGACGCTCGATCGTCAGGCTCAGTGGCTTGCCCGTTATCCGAACTATTCGATCACCGTCGAAGGCCATGCCGACGAACGCGGCACGCGCGAATACAACCTGGCGCTCGGCGCCCGTCGTGCGACTGCTACCAAGGACTATCTCGCTTCGCGCGGCGTTCCGGCTAAGCGCATGAAGACGATCTCCTACGGCAAGGAACGTCCGGTCGCGACCTGCGACGACATCTCCTGCTGGTCGCAGAACCGTCGTGCCGTTACCGTGCTCAACGGCGCTGGCTCCTGATAGGGCAAAGCACCGGTCGAAATACATAAAGGCGGTCCTCGTGACCGCCTTTACTTTTTTGACCACACTTTGGCCGAACTCCGTTGCTTTTTGAGAGCAATTGTAAAAATCTCCTGTTCGAGCCCCATGGCCCGAAGAATCAATGAGACAGGAAGATCCATATGAGAAGACTTGTCGTGGCGAGCCTGCTTTGTCTCGCTGCCGTTGCAGGCAGTGAGCGCGACGCTTCTGCCTTGTCGCTGTTCGGAATCCACCTCGGAGGCCGCGACGCCTCCGCGCAGTCGGCTCCGAACAACGCTTATCAGAGACAAGGCCAGGCGCCTGTCGTCAATGTTCAGAACAGCGATGCTGAAGTGCGTCTTCAGCAGCTCGAAGACCAGATGCGCCAGCTGAACGGCCGCGTCGAGGAGATGAGCTATCAGTTGCTGCAGATGCAGGAGCAGATTCGCAAGACGCAGGAAGACAACGAGTTCCGCTTCCAGCAGCTCGAGAAGCGCGGCGGTAGCGCCCCTGCCGCCAGCAATGCGCCGATGAAGAAGAGCGAAGCCGACGTTCCGGCCCAGGGCGCCGGCAGTCGGCAGGATGACATCGCCAGCGTCATCAGCGATTCCGGTAGCAACGGCGTGTCGCCCCAACAGGGGAGCGGCACGGGCAAGCCGCCGAGCCAACTCGGTTCGATCCAGTTCGATCAGAGCGGTAAACAGGTGGGTTCTGCCTTGACGCCGGCCAATAATGGCTCGGGCGCGCCGCCAAGCGCCAGCTCCGGAGCGCAGACGGCGTCGCTCGGCAATGAAGGTGACCAGTATAAGGCTGCCTACGGCCACGTCCTGTCCGGCGACTACAGCGTCGCCGAACAGGAGTTCCGCCAGTATCTCGACAGCTATCCGAGCAGCGCGCGGGCTGCGGACGCCAATTTCTGGCTCGGCGAAGCGCTCTATTCCCAGGGCAAGTACAACGACGCTGCCAAGACGTTTCTGAATGCGCATCAGAAATACAGCGGTTCCGAAAAGGCGCCTGAAATGCTGCTGAAGCTCGGCATGTCGCTTGCCGCGCTCGATAACAAGGATACGGCCTGCGCCACGCTTCGCGAGGTGACCAAGCGTTATCCCAAGGCTTCGAAAGCTGTTACCGGCAAGGTTGCCAGCGAAGAGAAGCGGCTTGCCTGCTGATCGCCATGCCCACTCAAGCTGTGACCGGTGCTGCCACAGCCCGTACGCCTGAAGCCGCAGCATCCGATTTTCTCCATTCCCTTTCGAAGCCTGCTCATATCCTGGTCGCCATTTCCGGCGGCAGCGATTCCACCGGTCTTCTGATCGCCCTTGCCGAGCAGCTGAAATCCTCTCCCCATTCCGCGATTACTCTTGCCGCCGCGACCATTGATCACGGCTTGCGCGCCGGCTCTACGGACGAAGCGCTAGAGGTCGCCGCGCTCTGTGCCCTTCACGGCATTCCTCATTTCGTGCGCCGTTGGGAGGGCGAAAAGCCCAAGAGCGGCATCATGGCCGCTGCCCGCGAGGCGCGCTACGGACTACTCGCCGACCTGGCATCCGAAATCTCGGCGGATGTGATCGTTACGGCTCATACCCTGGATGATCAGCGCGAGACGATGGCCATGCGTGCCGCGCGCAGAGGTGAGGGCGGGGATGGCATGGGCACCGGCATTGCCGACGCGGTGCTGTTTGATCGTCGCATCTGGATCGCCAGACCGTTTCTGGCTTGCCGGCGCATGGATATACGCGCCTATCTCGAAAGGCATGGTGTATCCTGGCTCGATGACCCCAGCAATGAGGATAGCCGGTTCGAGCGCGTGCGCACGCGCATGCGCCTCGCGCGGGAACCGGCCCCTGCTCTTTTCGTGGATGGTGGAGCAAATCGAGCCGCGCTTTCCGCAAAAGCAGCCTCATGGCTGGATGATTACGCCGCCATTCATGCGAACGCGCTTTGTGTCATCGACCGAGCGGCCTTTTCGTCAGACGAAACGGTTGTCGTCTACAGTTTGTCCTATCTTGCAGCAGCTTTCGGCGGCAAAGCCTACGGGCCTGGCCGTGGGCAAATGGAACGCATTCTCGATTTCGTGACTACGGGAAGCCCTGGGCGACGCACGGCAGGTGGGGTGGTCTTCGACCTGCGCCGCGATGCGCTCTACCTCATGCGTGAAAGCCGCAACATCGAGCCGCTGACGCTCATGCCTGGCGCGAGGGCCATTTGGGATGGCCGTTTCGAAGTGGTCAATCCAGGCCGGGCGCCTGTCCATGTGCAAGCCGCCGGGGCGGAGGGTGCGGCCTTTCTTCCTCCGGATTTGCCGAGAGGGGCTGCACAGCGCGCCCGCGCCGCGATGCCTCTGATCGAGGCGGATAAGGCCAATATGGCTGCAGACGTCACCATCTCGCCCTATCTTGCACCGTTCGACCGCTTTTTGACACGATTCGATCTCACATTCGCAGATCGGCTTTCGGTCGCTTTTGGTCGTGAAGCCTATAGGCGGCTGCCGCTTTCAGTCATATAGACGGAAAAAACATGCACCGACGCGGTTTGCCTTGGCAACGGCTTGGCGCAACCCTATGTTAGGGATCAAGTAATGCCGTCGCTTTGCGGCGGAAGTTTCAGTGCTGGGGAGTTCGATGAACCCTAATTTTCGTAATTTCGCTCTGTGGGCAATCATAGCTCTGCTGTTGATTGCCCTGTTCAGTATGTTTCAGAACGCGCCGGCACAAACAGGCTCCAGGGAAATTCCGTATTCGCAGTTCCTCCGGGAAGTTGATTCCGGCCGCGTTCGTGACGTCACCGTCACCGGCAATCGCGTCGTCGGCAGCTATGTGGAAAACGGTACACCATTCCAGACCTACGCTCCGGTCGTGGATGACAGCTTGCTTGAACGCCTGCAAAACAAGAACGTCAACATTGTTGGTCGTCCGGAGTCGGATGGCTCCTCGAGCTTCCTGAGCTATCTCGGCACGCTGCTGCCGATGCTGCTGATCCTCGGCGTCTGGCTGTTTTTCATGCGGCAGATGCAGGGAGGTTCGCGGGGTGCGATGGGCTTCGGGAAGTCGAAGGCTAAGCTTTTGACGGAAGCGCATGGTCGTGTCACCTTCGATGATGTCGCCGGTGTCGATGAAGCCAAGCAGGATCTCGAGGAAATCGTTGAATTCCTGCGCGATCCGCAGAAGTTCCAGCGCCTAGGTGGCCGCATCCCGCGCGGCGTTCTGCTTGTGGGACCTCCCGGTACGGGTAAGACGCTTTTGGCGCGCGCCATCGCCGGCGAGGCCAATGTGCCGTTCTTCACCATTTCCGGTTCCGACTTCGTCGAAATGTTCGTCGGCGTCGGCGCAAGCCGCGTCCGTGACATGTTCGAGCAGGCGAAGAAGAATGCACCCTGCATCATCTTCATCGACGAAATCGACGCGGTCGGCCGCCATCGTGGCGCCGGTCTCGGCGGTGGTAACGACGAGCGCGAGCAGACGCTGAACCAGTTGCTGGTCGAGATGGACGGCTTCGAGGCCAATGAGGGTATCATCCTGATTGCCGCGACCAACCGTCCCGACGTTCTCGACCCGGCGCTGCTGCGTCCAGGCCGTTTCGACCGTCAGGTTGTCGTGCCGAACCCGGACATCGTCGGCCGCGAGCGTATCCTCAAGGTTCATGCCCGCAATGTCCCGTTGGCTCCGAACGTCGATCTGAAGACGCTTGCCCGCGGCACGCCCGGCTTCTCCGGTGCGGATCTGATGAACCTCGTCAACGAAGCTGCGCTGATGGCCGCCCGTCGCAACAAGCGGCTGGTGACGATGCAGGAGTTCGAAGACGCCAAGGACAAGATCATGATGGGCGCCGAGCGCCGCTCTTCGGCCATGACCGAAGCGGAAAAGAAGCTCACCGCCTATCACGAAGCCGGTCACGCGATCACGGCGCTCTATGTCGCAGTCGCCGATCCGCTGCACAAGGCGACCATCATTCCGCGTGGCCGTGCGCTCGGCATGGTCATGCAGCTCCCCGAGGGCGACCGCTACTCGATGAGCTACAAGTGGATGGTGTCGCGCCTCTGCATCATGATGGGCGGCCGCGTCGCGGAAGAGCTGACTTTCGGCAAGGAGAACATCACGTCAGGTGCATCCTCCGATATCGAACAGGCCACCAAGCTGGCCCGTGCGATGGTGACCCAATGGGGCTTCTCCGACGAGCTCGGCCTGGTCGCCTATGGCGAGAACCAGCAGGAAGTCTTCCTCGGCCACTCCGTCTCGCAGTCGAAGAACGTTTCGGAAGCGACCGCGCAGACGATCGACAACGAGGTGCGCCGCCTGATCGATCAGGCCTATCATCAGGCCAAGGATATCCTCACCGAACAGCATAACGGGTTCGTGGCAATCGCCGAAGGCCTGCTTGAATACGAAACGCTGAGCGGCGAAGAGATCAAGGCCCTCATCCGCGGCGAAAAGCCTGCTCGCGATCTTGGCGACGACACTCCGCCGAGCCGCGGTTCGGCCGTGCCGAAGACCGGCGCCAAGAAGGATGGTTCGCTCGGCACCAAGGGCGATGAGCCTGAAGGTGGTTTCGAGCCGCAGCCGCGCTAGCGGATCAAGAGCACCAAACTGCAAAAATGAAGGGCCAGCTACCTCGAATAGGGAGCTGGCCTTTTGTTTTTCGGCGTGCAACAGGAGGTAATGCACTGAGCGTTGGCGAAGCGGCATGACAATCCACGGACCCGGGCGAAGTAACGCAAACGCCTTGATCCGCGAAATCGGAATATTGCCTGTCTCACGCCTATGCAGTTTTTTAGTGCTTATTAATGGTAACGCGTTGTAATAGCCGTTCTCGGTAATTTAAGTGCCGATTTTTACAATCTGTGGCATGAGCCACAAGCATCGATGCTCGTCGTGTCTCCGGAATCCGAGGCAGCGATTTCGATGCCGCTGCATCTCATGGGATGCCGCAACGACAGGAGTGCATATGAAACGTCGCTATTTCGGAACCGACGGAATTCGCGGTCAATCCAACATCTATCCGATGACGCCCGATCTTGCCATGCGCGTGGGTATCGCTGCCGGCACGATCTTCCATCGAGGTAGTCATCGACATCGGGTGGTTATCGGCAAGGATACGCGCCTTTCCGGCTATATGCTGGAGAATGCAATGGTCGCGGGCTTCACCGCAGCCGGCGTCGATGCCTTCGTTCTCGGCCCGATCCCGACGCCGGCCGTCGCCATGCTCACACGGTCATTGCGCGCCGATATCGGCGTGATGATCTCCGCGTCGCATAACCCTTACGAAGATAACGGCATCAAGCTCTTTGGCCCCGACGGGTACAAACTGTCGGACGATCTCGAAATGAAGATCGAGGATCTGCTTGAAAAGGATATGACCGAGCATCTTGCCAAGGCCGAGAATATCGGCCGCGCGAAGCGTGTTGACGGCGTGCACGACCGCTATATCGAACATGCCAAGCGCACCTTGCCGCGCGACGTCACGCTGCAGGGGCTGCGGATTGCGATCGACTGCGCAAATGGCGCTGCCTACAAGGTCGCGCCTGCCGTCCTGTGGGAGCTGGGCGCCGATGTCGTCACCATCGGCAACGAGCCGAACGGCACCAATATCAACCTCAATTGCGGCTCCACCAGCCCGGTGGCGCTCCAGAGGAAGGTGGATGAAGTGCGTGCCGATATCGGCATCGCATTGGATGGCGATGCCGATCGCGTCATCATCGTCGACGAAACAGGCACGATCATCGACGGCGATCAGCTCATGGCGGTCATCGCCGAGAGCTGGGCCGAGAGCCAGCTGCTGCGCGGCAATGGCATCGTGGCGACCGTGATGTCCAATCTCGGGCTGGAACGTTTCCTGGAAGAGCGCAGCATGTCGCTGGCACGCACGGCGGTCGGCGACCGCTATGTCGTCGAGCACATGCGCCAGCACAATTACAATGTCGGCGGCGAGCAATCCGGCCACATTGTGCTGTCCGACTATGGCACGACCGGCGACGGGCTCGTTGCTGCCTTGCAGATCCTCGTCGCGGTCAAGCGCACGGGCAAACCGGTGAGCGAAGTCTGCCGGCGTTTCGAACCGGTGCCGCAATTGCTGCGCAACGTGCGCATTTCCGGCGGCAAGCCTCTGGAGGACAATCAGGTACGGAAGGCGATCGCCGATGCGGAAAGCGAGCTTGCCCGCAACGGCCGCCTGGTCATCCGCCCCTCCGGCACGGAACCGCTGATCCGCGTCATGGCGGAGGGCGACGATCGCAGCCAGATCGAGCGCATCGTCGGTGGGCTGATCGATGTGATCTCAAGCGTCCGCACGGCCGCCTGATCGAGCATCAGCATTCCATCGGGCATATGAGATTCGTGGCCGCTCCGTTAAGGGCGGCCATGCTGCTTTCGGCGACGGCGTGGCCTTGTTCTATTGGAACATCTCGCCGGGATAGGCGCCCCAGAGCGTGTCCTGCCTGATGTATCCTTTTGCCGCATGTTCCCTGACGGAAACGCGGCACCAAACTCCGGTGCAGGAGTGCAGTGAAAGCAGCACCCGTGGTTGCAGTTCGGCAACCAGTGTTCCGGTAGGCTCCGGATCGGCGCGCAGCATTGCATTCTTCGTCAGCCAGGGTGCGACCACCGCCGTGCGCGTCGCCGAAAGAAGGGCGCTGTGCATCCACCCGGTGACGCCGGTATCGTCGCGAACCTGCCGCCAGTGGCCGTATTCGTCGATGATCTCCATGGGAAGGCCGGGCTTGATATAGATCCATTTGGTGGCATAGATCGTCGACGGGCCGACCCGCATGCGCGCCTTGTGTGCCTTCAACGAAACATAGCGTGGGATCGGCAATCCGGTCTCGCGTCCCTTGTTCCATGCCGCAGCGGCAACCGACTTCACCGGCATCGCGCCGGCAAGCGCCGCGGAATTCAGGAAGACAAGGGCAAGGCACAGGCCGGCGCATAATTTTCGATGGTAAGTCAACGACTCCCTCCTGGGCTTAACCCCCGGCTGCCGCACTGTAATGGTACGATTGTTGCCAATTGGTTTAGAAAGCCGGCCCCGGATGTACTTGCAGATACACGCGTTTTCCGCCGGGAAGAGGGGGCTGGACGGGCGCATCCCGTTCTCTTCATTATAAAATAATCTATTCCTAATGTATAAATTAAAGTATAATTCGTGAATAGATAGGGTAAATATTCGTAGTTAATCAGGTTTTAACTCCTTTTCATCATTATCCGTGCCATGTCGTTTTGATTGGCAAGCATCTGCTGTGCCAATGGCAAGAAATTTGGAGCCAAAACCATGATGAAATCCCTGATTGGAGCACTTGCCACGTTGCTTGTCGGCACGTCAGCGTTCTCCGCTGATCTTTACACACCGGAGCCCCAGCAGCCGGCGCAGGAAGTGGCAGTCGCCCAATCCAGCGGTTGGTATCTGCGTGGCGATGTCGGCTACGCCTTTACCCACCTGCGCGGCTCGAACTACTTCCAGGGTTCGAATTCCAGCCTGGTGGATTTCAACAGCGCAAAGCTGGATGGCAACGTTACGCTTGGCGGCGGTGTCGGTTACCAGATCAACAACTACCTCCGGACGGACGTGACGCTGGACTATCTCTTCAAGTCGGACTTCAAGGGCTCGACGAAGGGTGATTGCGGCGGCTGCGGCCCTGATTTCACGGCTGTTCCGGCGACTTCCCGCGACGTGGCGTCCTTGACGGCCTACAGCTTGCTTGCCAACGCCTATGTCGATCTCGGCACCTATGGCGCGTTCACCCCTTATGTCGGTGGCGGTCTCGGCGGCACCTATGTCAAATGGAGCAATCTGAAGAACACCTCGTGCTCGGACGCCAATCCGGACTCCTGCGACGGCTCCGTCACGCATAATGGCCGCGGCAGCTGGCGCTTCACCTATGCGTTGATGGCAGGTACGTCCATCGACCTCACATGTAACCTCAAGGCCGACGTTGGCTATCGCTTCCGTCACATCCAGGGCGGCGACATGTTCGGTTACGCGGAAAACGGCGGTCCTGGCTACGACAAGGGCCTCAACCTGCATGAAGCCCGCATCGGCGCCCGCTACACCTTCGGCGGTTGCCAGACCGCAAGCTACATGCCGCCGGCCGATATCCCGATCCAGCCGCAGCCGGTCTACAAGTAAGCGTCTCTCGCGCAAGTCATTGAAAAGCCGTCCGGTTTCATCCGGGCGGCTTTTTGCTTTTTCATCTCCCTCGTTAAGCAATTGTTCGGCGTTTTAAAGCTTCATTAACCATGAATTCCCTATGGTTAATGAAATGAGAATGATGGTCATTCCGCCGCGGATCCTCGTGCTGGAGCCCGGAGCGGAGACAAAAATCAGCCGGGTCGGTGTGCGGGCTGCGCCCGAAGGATGGAAGGCGAGGGGTAATGATCCGTTTCGACGCTCTGGCGCTGGCCACGGTGATGGCAGGCGCATCGGCGGGTGCTGCCCTTGCAGGCGACGCGCCGCCGGAAATCAAGATGCCCGAAGTCAGCGTCAAGGATGCGAAGGGGTGGTATGTCCGCGGGGATCTCGGCTACGCCGTCAACGCCAGCCGCAACGACACGACGTTCCGTGCCTATGATCCGGCTGGCGGCGATAGCAGCTCCGGACGCTTCGATTCGGATCGGTTCGGCGGCAACTTTTCCGGTGGTCTCGGTGTCGGTTACCAGTTCAATGACCTGTTGCGCGCCGACGTCACCGGCGATTTCTTCAGCGGTGACTTCAATGGCAGCATCTCAAGCGCTTCGCCTTGTTCCGGCGGGGCAGGCGGTACCGGCTGCTCCACCAAGGCGCGCTCTTCCTTCAGGGCGGGCAGCTTGATGGTGAATGGCTACGTTGATCTGGGAACGCTTGCCGGATTCACGCCCTATCTCGGTGCCGGCCTCGGCGCGACGCGGGTTTCCTGGAGCAGCGTCAATGCGGTCGGCTCGTGCATCGACGGCGCTTCGGGTTGCGGTAGCGCGGCCTCGGTCAGCGCACGCTATCCCGGCGACAGCGACTGGCGCATGACCTATGCCCTGATGGCCGGCGTCGCCTACGAGGTGGCGCCGAACGTAAAGGTCGATCTCGGCTATCGTTTCTCCCACATCGCCGGCGGCGATATGTTCGGCGATTCATCCGCAAGCGCCGGCGGGACGACGGGCCGCGATGGCGCTCTGTCGCGCCACGAGATACGCATCGGTTTGCGGGTAACCACCTGGTAGGTCGGGTGCCTACTGCGTCGTCAGCACATAGGCGATCCGACGAAAGAAATCCCAGGTCCGGAAGAGGTGTGCGGGAACACGTCGCCACGCTGAGGATTTGGCCGCGCGATAGTCGCGGCGCCAGCCGATCATCGTGCTTTTCTGCAAGCGGCTGAAGCCGACGATATTGGTGCGCGTGCTGAAGATGGACGTCTGCATGTCCCAGCCGCGCTCGACAGCGACATCCCAGGGTAGGGACATGATGGCCAGCGACTTCACGATCTTTTGAGCCCCGCTTCGCGTCACCAGATAACACGCCGTTGATCCCTGGGGACCGAAGAGGCAACGACCGATCGCATCTCCCTTGTCGCTGCGCGTTGCGACGCGGAAGCCGCCCCAGCGGTGATTGACGAGCTTGATCAGATCGGCCGTGGGAGCTGCTTTCTTGGCTGCCATGGCGCGGGCGAGGAAATCAGCGTCCAAGGCCACATCGTCTTCGATGATGATCGCCATTTCGCCGCCATTGGCCAAAAATTGGCGCAAGGCCATCAGGTGGCTGCGATAGCAGCCGTATTCTCCGGGAAGGATGATCCTGCCGTGGCGGCGTTGAAAGCGAAGGTGATCGACGTCAACCCATTGGTCGCGCGGCAAGAGTCCGCCATCGACGCCGTCGACGCGCTCGAACCGAATGCCGAGTTCATCGCTCTGCCGTTGAATTTCCGCCAGTCTGTCTGTCGCTCGATCAATGTTGATCAGATAGACAGGCACTGGCTGCGCGGGCATGAAGTGGCTTTCGGCGAGTGCAGTTAGAGACATCGAGCACACTTGTTATTTCCTGTCGGCGCAAGTCAATAAGCGCCATGCTTTATATGATTGCGTGTCGGCACAGAAACCAGCTTTTGTGAGGCTGAATTTGACCTAATTTCATTGCGTGTAACTTGCCCCATCAAACTTTTCGCACGAATTCGTGATGCAGCAACACGAGTATATTTTTCTGTTGCGCTTGCAGGCGGCTTCTAATATATCCCGCGGCGGGACACCCTTCCCCAACGAAGGGCTTTCTATCTGAGAGGATAGCATCATGACTAAGCTCGCCAAGCCGGACACGCGTCCGGAGAATACCCATTTTTCTTCTGGCCCCTGCTCGAAGCGCCCCGGTTGGTCGCTCGACGCTCTTTCCGACGCGGCCCTTGGCCGTTCGCACCGCGCGAAGGTTGGCAAAGCCAAGCTGAAGCAGGCCATTGATCTTACCCGCGAAATTCTGCAAGTGCCGGCGGATTACCGCATCGGCATCGTTCCCGCTTCAGATACCGGCGCCGTCGAAATGGCGCTTTGGTCGCTGCTCGGAGAGCGCGGTGTCGACATGCTCGCCTGGGAAAGCTTCGGCGCCGGCTGGGTCACCGACGTCGTCAAGCAGCTGAAGCTCAAGGACGTCCGCAAGCTCGAAGCCGGCTACGGCGAACTGCCCGATCTTTCCACCGTCGATTTCGACCGCGACGTGGTCTTCACCTGGAACGGTACCACCTCCGGTGTCCGCGTTCCGAACGCCGATTTCATCCCGGCCGACCGCAAGGGCCTGACGATCTGCGATGCCACCTCGGCCGCTTTCGCGCAGAACCTCGACTTTGCCAAGCTCGATGTCGTCACCTTCTCCTGGCAGAAGGTTCTCGGCGGCGAAGGCGCACACGGCGTCATCATCCTGTCGCCGCGCGCCGTCGAGCGTCTGACCACCTATCAGCCCGCCTGGCCGCTGCCGAAGATCTTCCGCATGACCAGCGGCGGCAAGCTCATCGAAGGCATCTTCACCGGCGAGACGATCAACACGCCGTCGATGCTTTGCGTCGAGGATTATATCGATGCTCTGCTCTGGGCCAAGGAGATCGGCGGCCTCAAGGCGCTGATCGGCCGCGCCGACGCCAACGCCAAGGTCATCCATGACTTCGTCGCCGCCAACGGCTGGATCGCCAATCTCGCCGCCAAGGCCGAGACGCAGTCCAACACGTCCGTCTGCCTGAAGATCGTCGACAAGGATATCGCCGCTCTGGACGAAGACGGCCAGGCGAATTTCGCCAAGGGTCTGGTCGCGCTTCTCGAAAAGGAAGGCGTCGCCTACGACGTCGGCCACTATCGCGACGCACCGTCGGGCCTGCGCATCTGGGCCGGTGCGACGATCGAAGCCGCCGACATGCAGAAGCTGATGCCCTGGCTTTCCTGGGCCTTCGAAACGCAGAAGGCGACGCTCTCCCAGGCCGCTGCCTGAGACTTCAAGCGTTCACGGCTCCGCCGATAGGGCGGAGCCCAGCATTCCGAATTATCTGTTTGCTTTCACGCAATTCCGGACGGAAAACCGCTTCGCATCTTCCTGGAATTGCTCATCATCGCTGACCCTTTCAGGAGGCCTATCATGGCACCTCGCGTTCTCGTATCCGACGAACTGTCGGAAACCGCCGTCCAGATTTTCCGCGATCGCGGCGTCGAAGTCGATTTCCAGCCACAGCTCGGCAAGGACAAGGACAAGCTGTTCGAAATCATCGGCAATTATGATGGTCTCGCTATCCGTTCCGCTACCAAGGTGACCGAGAAGATCATCGAAGCGGCCAAGAACCTCAAGGTCGTCGGCCGCGCCGGTATCGGTGTCGACAATGTCGATATTCCCGCCGCTTCGCGCCGCGGTATCATCGTCATGAACACGCCGTTCGGCAATTCGATCACCACGGCCGAGCATGCCATCGCCCTGATGTTCGCCGTTGCCCGCCAGCTTCCGTCTGCCGACGCCTCCACTCAGGCCGGCAAGTGGGAAAAGTCAAAGTTCATGGGTGTCGAGATCACCGGCAAGACGCTCGGCGTCATCGGCGCCGGCAATATCGGCTCGATCGTCATTGCCCGCGCCATCGGCCTGAAGATGCATGTCGTTGCCTATGACCCGTTCCTTTCGAAGGAACGTGCCGAGGAAATGGGCGTCACCAAGGTCGAGCTCGACGAGCTGTTCGCCCGGGCCGATTTCATTACGCTGCACGTGCCGTTGACGGACAAGACCCGCAACATCATCGACGCCGCAGCGCTCGCCAAGATCAAGCCGGGCGTGCGCATCATCAATTGTGCCCGTGGCGGCCTCGTGGATGAGGCGGCGCTTGCTGCCGCGATCAAGTCTGGCCACGTCGCCGGTGCCGCCTTCGACGTCTTCGAAGTCGAGCCTGCCAAGGAAAGCCCGCTGTTCGGCCTGCCGAACGTCGTCTGCACGCCGCATCTCGGCGCGTCCACAACGGAAGCGCAGGAGAACGTCGCTCTCCAGGTCGCCGAGCAGATGGCCGACTACCTCGTCAAGGGTGCGGTTTCCAACGCGATCAACATGCCGTCGATCACCGCCGAGGAAGCGCCGATCCTGAAGCCGTTCATCAAGCTTGCCGACGTTCTCGGCGCCTTCGTCGGCCAGGTCACGGAAGACCCGATCAAGGAAATCGAGATCCTTTATGACGGCATCACCGCCGGCATGAACACCAAGGCGTTGACGAGCGCGCTGCTGGCCGGCCTCATCCGCAATCAGGTCGCCGATGTCAACATGGTTTCGGCGCCGATCATGATCAAGGAAAAGGGCATCGTGCTTGCCGAAGTCAAGCGCGACAAGACCGGCGTCTATGACGGCTACATCAAGCTGACTGTCACCACCGATACCATGACCCGCTCTGTTGCCGGCACCGTCTTCTCGGATGGCAAGCCGCGCTTCATCCAGATCAAGGGCATCAACCTCGACGCCGATGTCGGCAACCACATGGTCTACCTCGCCAATACCGACGTTCCCGGCATGATCGGCTTCATCGGCACGACGCTCGGCTCCGCTGGCGTCAACATCGCCAACTTCCAGCTCGGCCGAGACAAGCAGGGCGGCGACGCGATCGCGCTGCTTTATGTCGATGGCCCAATCAGCGATGATGTGTTGGCCAAGCTGACCGCCCATCACGCGATCCGCCAGGCCAAGCCGCTGGTCTTCAACGTCGACTAAGCCCGCCGCCTTCGCAAAGGAGGTGGGGGCATCCATTTGCTCCTCCCAAGAGCCGTCCTGAAACCCGGCGCGACGCAAGTTGCGCCGGGTTTCCACTACTGTTGGCAGGGTTGTGGATAAGTCGGCCGGGCGGGCTATCGAGGCCGGTCAAACGGGCCTATCTCTTTGCCATGGAGGCACTCTGGAAAACGATTTTTGGGGAAGGGATGGGCAAGCCGATCGAGTGGCTGGCAAAGCCCGTATCCGTTGCGATTGTGCTGTTTGCGCGAGCCGTTACCGCCGTCAGAGCGATCTGGCCCGAGAGCGGCATGCATACCGGCCGTTGCATCTATTTCGCCAATCATTCCAGCCATGGTGATTTCATCCTCATCTGGGCAGTACTGCCGCCCCGGTTGCGTCGGCGTGTTCGGCCCGTGGCCGGCGCCGACTACTGGCTGAAATCGAAGCTCAACAGTTTCATCGGCCGCGATGTCTTCAATGCGGTGCTGATCGAGCGGGATCGCGAGGCGCGCAAGGAAGATCCGGTCACGCAGATGGCGCAGGCACTCGATGCCGGCTCTTCGTTGATCCTGTTTCCGGAGGGTACGCGCAATCTGACGGAGGTGCCGCTGCAGCCGTTCAAGAGCGGGCTCTTCCATCTTGCCCAGGCCCGCCCGGATATCGATCTCGTCCCCGTCTGGATCGACAATCTCAATCGCGTCATGCCCAAGGGCGAGTTCGTGCCCATTCCGCTGATCTGCACCGTTACCTTCGGCGAGGCGCTGCATATCGGCGAGACCGAGGAAAAGGCGGGTTTCCTGGCGAGAGCCGAATCTGCGTTGCTGGCGCTTGCGCCGAAGCGGGCGGGAGACTGAGCATGAATGCTGCCAGCGCCGATCTGATCCACCTTGTCCTCGGCATTTTTGGCGTGCTGATCGTCGCTTCCATTGTCGGCTACGTGCTGCAGCGGCGCTTGTCGCCGGATGGATCGAATGCGGCGATCGAAAACCTGAATGCACGCATCAAGGCCTGGTGGGTGATGGTGGTGCTGATCGGCATCGCCTTCGTGGCCGGGCGTGCCGGCGTCATCTTGCTCTTTGCCTTCTGCTCCTTTGCCGCGCTGCGCGAATTTGTGACGCTGATCAACACAAGACGCGCCGATCATTGGGCGCTTGCCGCCGCCTTCTTCGTTGCCCTGCCGGTGCAATATTACCTGCTCTGGGCCGAGCAATATGGCATCTATTCGATCTTTATTCCCGTTTATGCCTTCCTGTTCATGCCCATCGTCGCGGTGCTGCGCGGCGATACCGAGCGGTTCCTGGTGCGCATCGCCGAAGTGCAATGGGCGCTGATGATCTGCGTCTTCTGCGCCTCGCATGTGCCCGCACTGCTCACCCTGCATATTCCGGGCTATGAAGGCCGCAACGTGCTGCTCATCGCCTTCCTGGTGATCGTCGTCCAATTGAGCGACGTGTTGCAGTATGTCTGGGGCAAGCTCTTCGGGAAAACCAAGATCGCGCCGCGGCTGTCGCCGTCGAAGACGGTGGAGGGCTTCGTCGGCGGCGTCATCAGCGCTTCGCTGATCGGGGCGGCGCTCTGGTGGGTAACGCCGTTCACGCCGCTGCAGGCGGGCCTGCTTGCCTTTGTCATCACGATCATGGGTTTCTTCGGCGGCTTGGTGATGTCGGCAATCAAGCGGGATCGTGGCGTCAAGGATTGGGGCCACCTGATCGAAGGCCATGGCGGGCTGATCGACCGGCTGGATTCGGTCGTCTTCTCGGCGCCCATCTTCTTCCACCTCGTCCGATTCTGGTGGTCAGTGTCATGACAGGCAGGCTGAAAGCACTTGCCGGCAGCAGCATCGTGCATGTGCTTTTCGCGTTCCTTGCCATGGGCGGCTGGGCCGTCTTCGCCAATCGCACGCATCCGATGCCGCGGCCTTTGATTGCGGGTCTTGTGCAAGGCGTGCTTTCGGGCTGCCTGACGCTGTTTCTGAAGTCGGCCGTCGAGGCCCTGTCGCGGCGGTTCGGCGGCTTTACAGTCCTCTGGGCGCCGCCGCTGATCGCCTGTCTGGGTTCCGCGGCGATCCTGGTGACGATCCATGCTCTCAGCGGCACGCCGGAGATCCTGAAGACGATCGCGGTGCCGCTGCTGGTGTCATCGAGCTATGCGGCGATCTACAATTATTCGATTTCCGGCGGGAGGCGTCGAAGTATGACAGGTGAGGGCCATGAAGGGTGAGGGAACAGGCGACAGGCGGCCTCTAGCCAGCCGCAACACGCGCTGGGCGCAGGCCTTGGCGCGGCGCATGACCGCGCTTTCGGTGACGCCGAACCAGATTTCGCAGGCGAGCATGGCGATGGCGGCGCTGGCCGGAGGTTGCTTCTGGCTTTCCGGATCCGGCGGCGTCGGTATGCGCGTGCTGCTGCTGATCCTTTCGGCGCTGTTCTGCCAATTGCGCCTGCTCTGCAACCTGCTCGATGGAATGGTGGCGGTAGAGGGCGGCAAGGGCGAGGCTGACGGACCCTTCTGGAACGAATTCCCGGACCGTATCGCCGATATTCTCATCCTTGCCGGCATCGGCTACGGCATTGCAGCGCCGGGGCTCGGCTGGGCTGCGGCCGCTTTCGCGGTGCTGACCGCCTATGTCCGCGAACTCGGACGCGCCACCGGCAATCCAAGCGATTTCTCCGGCCCGATGGCCAAGCAGCATCGCATGGCGGTCGTCACCGCTGCGGCGCTCCTCTCTGTTGTCGAGGCCTTGTGGAGCGGCGGCATATGGGTCCTGACCGTTGCCCTCTGGGTCGTTGCGATCGGGTCGGCCGTCACCGTGCTGCGGCGTGGGCGCAATCTGATCGGGCATTTGAAGGCCAAGGGGTGATTCGCATATCGACCTGCCCCTTGCGCCGGATGGCAATCCTTTCTATATCCGTCCACAATTGAGGCGGGCTGCAAAGTGTGCGGCCCATTGTCCCGCATGAAAATTCGCCGCTTTTGCATGGCATTCGGCGAGAAGAGCATGATCCCAAAAAGTGTGCAGCGGTTTTTGGATAAGATCATGCGACATCAAATAGCGAGAGCGTGACGGCGTTTCGAAAAAAAGTCATCCCGCTCGGCAGCATCGAAGATCGTTCAAGACTGGCGGCAACGACCGTGAATACACTGGATTTTGACAAGAGGCCGGAAGATACCCGCGTCGTCGTCGCCATGTCGGGCGGCGTTGACAGCTCCGTCGTCGCCGGCATTTTGAAACGGCAGGGCTATGATGTGCTCGGCATCACGCTGCAGCTCTACGATCATGGCGCTGCGGTGCATCGCGCCGGCTCCTGTTGCGCCGGCCAGGATATCGACGATGCGCGCCGGGTCTGCGAGACGCTCGGTATCCCGCATTACGTGCTAGATTACGAAAAGCGCTTCCGCGAGACGGTGATCAATCCTTTCGCCGAGAGCTATGTCGCCGGCGAGACGCCGATCCCCTGCGTTGCCTGCAACCAGACCGTCAAGTTCGCCGACCTTCTGTTGACCGCCAAAGAGCTCGGCGCTGATGCTCTGGCGACAGGCCACTACATTCGCTCGCGCCCGAACCCTTCTGCCGACAATCCCGGCCGGCGTGCGCTCTATCGCCCGGCCGATGCCGATCGTGACCAGAGCTATTTCCTCTTCGCCACGACGCAGGAGCAGATCGACTATCTGCGCTTTCCGCTCGGCGGCATGCCGAAGGCGGAGACGCGCGCGCTTGCCGAGGAAATGGGCCTTGTCGTCGCCAAGAAGGCCGACAGCCAGGACATCTGTTTCGTGCCGCAGGGCAAATATTCCGATGTGATCGCCAAGCTGAAGCCGAATGCGGCGCTCGCCGGCGAGATCGTCCATCTCGATGGCCGCGTGCTCGGCCAGCACGAAGGCATCCTGCACTATACGATCGGCCAGCGCCGCGGCATCGGCATCGCCACTGGCGAGCCGCTCTACGTCGTCTATCTCGACGCCCGCTCGCGCCGCGTCATCGTCGGCCCCAAGGAAGCGCTGGAAACGCACCGCGTCTATCTGCGCGACGTTAACTGGCTGGGCGACGAAACGCTGACACAGGCAGCTTCAGGCGAGGGCTTTGCCTGCTACGCCAAGGTCCGCTCCACCCGCGCACCGTCGCCGGCCGTGTTGCACACCGATGCCAGCGGCATTTATGTCGACCTGACGATCGGCGAGGCCGGCGTTGCTCCGGGGCAGGCCTGCGCGCTCTATTCAGCGCCTGGCGACGATGCCCGCGTCTACGGCGGCGGCTTCATCGAGCGCTCCGAGCGCGAGCCGATTGCCGAGGCCTCCCTGAAGGCTTTGCTGGCAAGCCCTGTCGCGGCTTAAGGAGTAAGCGGCCCGGCCAAGAGAAAGCACTGATTTTTCCAAATCATCCGCTTGACACCAAGCCGAGCTGCACCTTATAAGCCGCTCAACCGACGGGCCAACGCTTTTCGAGCAGTGGTTCGTTTGACCTTTGTGCATCATAGACAATTATTATGCGCAGACGTGGCGGAGTAGCTCAGTAGGTCAGAGCAGAGGAATCATAATCCTTGTGTCGGGGGTTCAAATCCCTCCTCCGCTACCATCAAAACAGCCGACAACTCTTCGCCGACAATTGCGGACAGCCAGCCCTTAATTTGGTATTGATATTTTTCACCCGTGTAGCCGGACGCGATTTTCCGGAATTTTGACACGCACTTCCGGAATTTTCAGTTCTCATAAGCGCCGTTCAAAGCGGCATTTGTAGCGCGCAAAATCCCGTCGCGCAGCGCGCAAAATCAAATAGCAACCAAAACTGACATCAAAACGGCTCCCAAATCGCGTCCCACGCGGGATCTGCCGCAAAGCACAGGACGTACCCGTTGCGCGGGCCCAAATTCTCCTTAAAACACTTCGCGAAAACAGGAGGGAAATCATGAGCGGAGCCGCGCAATATCGCAGTCGAACGAACACAGAGGATGGGCGGATCATCATCACCGGTACCGGCCGCGCCGGCACGACATTGCTCGTACAGTTCTTTACGGCGTTAGGGTTCAATACTGGCTTCACGCTTGAAGAAGCATTCGGGAGGGTTGATGGATTTTCCCAGGCTGGCCTAGAACGCCATCTTGTGGTTGACGACAACCCTTATGTGATTAAGTCACCGGAATATTCGGATCACCTTTTGGAAGCTCTCGACAACAAGAGCATCGATATTTTCTCAGCCATCGTCCCAATGCGCGCCCTGCACGATGCAGCGGAAAGCCGCCGGCGTGTGCACAAAGCTGGCGTGGCGTGGGGCTCGCTTTGGAAGACTGATGACCCCGACCAACAGGAAGACATCTTGGCAACGCAGTTTTTCAAAGCTGTTTACGCCCTGACGAAACATGGCGTTCCGACCTACTTCCTAGACTTTCCGCGCTTTGCCTACGACTTCCACTATTTTCATGGTGTGATGATGCCATTGTTTGTTCTCCATGGCGTCAGCGAGCAGGAAGCCGAAACGGCTTATTTCAAAGCCGTCGACCGGACAAAAATACACACTTTTTCGAACTAGATTTGCCGCTGATGTTTGACTAACGTGCTCGCCACTCCACAGGGGGAACAAAATGGATACCGTTTCTGAGGCCAATAAGCTTCGTCAGCATGCCGCCGATCTGCAAAAACGCATCGAAGGCGGCGAAAATCTTCAAACAGAATTTTATCACGTCGCGAAAAGCTTAGCGATTCTCGATAACATCAATGACTTTTCTCGCTCGCAACAGACCGCGCGCCAACCGGAATAATCAAAATGATCCATAACGATCTGATCTTCGACATCGGCATGTCGGAGGGGAACGATACTGCGTTCTATCTCGCCAAGGGTTTTCGTGTTGTTGGGGTTGAAGCAGATCCCGTCGTCTACAAAACGCTCGTTGAGCGCTTCGCCTCCGAAATAGGTTCGGGCCGGCTCACAGTCATTCACAAGGCTGCAGCCGATGTCAGCGGGAACAAGATCAAGTTCCTGCACAACGATATCCAGCAAGGCATATCCGGCACGTCAAGGCATCCCCATATTGCAGACGGCTACACGGAATTTGAAGTCGAGACGATATGTTGGAATGACATTATCGCAGCCCATGGTGTCCCGCACTATTGCAAGGTCGACATCGAGGGCCAGGAAAAACCTTTCCTTGAGCAGATCGTAGGCCAGCGCGAAATCCCTCACTTTTTCTCTGTCGAGTGCCACGAACTGGCCCCGGTCGAGATGTTGCAGAAAATCGGCTATCGCTTGTTCAAGCTGATCGATCAGACGCCGTTAGGTGGGTTCGTCAACGTCAATCCTCCGCAAGAGGGTTCGTATGTCGAAAACCCGAACTGGCACCATACGTCTGGCCCCTTTGGCAATGAGCTTCCCGGCCTCTGGACCATCTATGATCAATTCGTCTCGGCATTCCACGCTGCTGTGCCACTTCGCCACCAGGGCCATTGGTTCGACTGCCATGCAAAGGCATCTTAATGCTGACTGTTGGCGCTATCGCTAAAAATGAAGGCAAGTACATCGTCGAGTGGCTTGCCTATCATCTCGCAATCGGAGTCGATCGGTTCATCATTTTCTCGAACGAAAGCGAAGACGATCAGATCCCGTTGCTGCGTAAAATAGCGGCGGCCGATGCGAGAGTGACCGTCATTGATTGGCCGTCGCCGCTTAACACATCGCCGCAAATCGCAGCCTACCGGCACGCGCTAACAATGATTTCGACAGAGTGGGTGGCGTTCTTCGATATTGATGAATATCTCGTGCCGACAGAGCATCTGACGATCCGCGACTACCTCAAAACCGTGCCTGCCGATGTGGGCTCGATCCATGTCAATTGGCGCAATTTCGGCTCTGGAAATCTGATCGACCCCAACTATTCGCTCGTGACGCGCGCTTTCATGCAGGGCGCGCCGCTTGGGTGGTCAAATCATCACCATTTCAAGTCAATCGCTCGCGCAGCCTTTGTTACCGACGTGGGGGTGCACAATCTCGTATCCTCGCAGGGAAGACGTGCCCTTTCGGATTTCAGCGAGTTCGAAACCATCAACGGGGGCATGTCCAGCAGAGTGATACACGCCCCGTTGAGGCTACACCATTACCAATCGAAGACGTTTGCGGAGTTCTCAGCACGCATGCGGCGCGGAGATGCTAATTTCCCGCCAGGGCATCCCGACCGTAGCCGGGATGAGAGCGAGAGCAGATTCAAGCAAATCGATCTAAACGATGTCTACGACAACACAATCCGGCGCTTCGACAAAGCCGTTGATATGGAAGTCGCACGCCTGAGCTGGATTTTGTCGTCAGGCTCCTAACGAGCCAGTATTTTCCAGCAAGTTCCAGGCAGCGAGTACTACGACCGGGTGACATGCTTTGCCTATGCGATCCTTTACGGTAGCCAGTTCTTCGACGGGCAACTCTATCTCACCCCCAGGAAGGATCTTTTGCGCCAACACGGCACGCTTGAATTTGTCCTCGCCGCTTGCCACTTCGTCGCCCCTAAGGTTTTCGACGAGTGCCTTGACTGAAACATCGCCCAGCGTGGGCGCTTCGTCCGATGTACTGCCATCGAGGTTCGCGAGCTTCTGTGAAAAGTTTACCTTCATCGGTTTTTCTCCTTACGATGGCGCGAAATTGCGCCAAATGCCGTTGATGTATGCCCTGAGCTGGAAAACGCTCGCTCCGGTATTCGAGACACAGATGACCTCGCCCTCACTGCCCAGCGTTGGGTTGACCGAATAGACGGGGACGACAAAGCCGCCTTGGTGCTTGAGGTAGGCTTTCGTGAGGCCGGTGTTCAGCTCTATGCTGCGATCCCCGTTCATGCCGAGCCGTCCAACCAGGGTCGCTCCATCTACAAGACGATCGAAATACAGTGATGTGGTTGTCCAGCCGGCTCCGTTAGCAGTCTTGCTGAACCTCGTCAGCATCCTGTTCACGTTCGCGCCGTCTGGCACGTACATGTCGAGCAACGACACCTTGGCGGGTGCCGTGGCACTCAGGTCCTCTCGCTTGTAGGCAAAGATTGCGGTATCGGTCCAATTGGCGTCGATCAGCAGCGGCCGCATAAATCTTGCGCTCTCAACGCCTGCCCCGGTGCCATTCCATGCGGCGGTGATGCGCAGGCCGGCATAGATGTCGGGTACCGCCAGGTTATCGTTAAACCGAGCGCCGATCAGGTCCAATCCTATGCGAACGTTGTTTGGATCAGGCCCATTGGCCGATATGTCTATTTCAACCGAAACGAGCGCCCCATAGGTCGCTGATGGGTCTTCTCTGGTCTCAAACACTGCGGACCAAGTCTGGCCTTGGCCATACTTAGTCGCCTGGAAATATCCTGCAACATTCTCGCCGGCGGCGGAATGATTGTTCATGATAGCGAGGAAAGCCCATTCGATCGATGTCGTTGAAGCACCTGCGGTGCTATCGACCATGAGGGCAGAATTGGTAATTCCAGGCGTTCCACCAACAACGGCGCTGGTGTCTCGGAAGACGCGAACGTCCCAGCCATCAAGCGTGGTCGGGTTTGCCTTATGGAAGATGATCTTGCTGTCGAGATAAATCGTCGGAATGTCAGCGAGGTTTTCATAGCGCAAAATATCACCGACGCTTCTGCCTGCAGGGGCAAGGCCCCACCATTTCCCGTTCGCGTCCTGTCCTTTCCGATCAGCGGCCGGCTCGGTGTCCGATGCGAGGAATAGGCCATCATGGCCATCTCCCGCCGCGGCTTCGCCGTTTAGGCGGATGGCATTGATGCCGATCGGAACATGGATCGCGGAGAGACCGTCGAGGGTGGCGAAGATCGGCACATTTCCCTGAGAAACGGCGTCCGAAGCATAACCAGCGGCGATGTCCCTGGCAGCCTCCGCCGCGATTTTTTGAACCTCTGCACCATCGCGAAATGCCTCTGCCGCGATTTTCTGAACCTCTGCATCATCGCGAAATGCCTCCGCCGCTTCCACGGCGGCGCGGGCGATATCGGCTGGAAGATCGTCGATCTTGACCCATGCACCGGCCTGGAGCTTGTAGACGCCACGCTTGGTTTCATCCACGTCGAGGAGGACCAAGCCAATGTCGCCGTTATGATATGACCCGGCAACCGCAGCTAGTTCCGCCAAGCTCGCCTTTGCCACAACAGCCCCAGTCATCTGCAGCAGCGTGGAAATGAGATCGGCGAGTGCGCCTACCGAAGCAAGCGTCGTCGCCATTTCGTCGACCGTTGTCTGGCCTGTCACGCTCGCGTTCTGCGTAATGATCGACACTGGACGAGGGACCGACGGTAAATTCGGGGTTCTGATACCTGGAAGCTGGGAAACCATAGAAACTCCTATCGGATGGTCACGGTGAACGGCCCCGCCATCGGACCCGGAACGCCATCCGTGTTTTGAGGTTCGAGCCAGAAGTAGTGAATGCCGGCAGCCAGGCAGGTCGACGTCTCCTCAAAGAGGACGATGTCGTCGATCGAGCCGACGAAGGCCGATGTGCCGGCAAAGGCCAGTGTGTCGTTGCCGCTGATGGCCTGGACACGATCAGAGAAGTTGCCGTTCGCAGTGCGCGCTGTTCCTGCGTTCGTGGTGCCGCCTGTGAACTGCGGTGTCAGCGATCCGGCGGTGACGCCCGAGAGGGTGAAGGCAAAACGGTAGTAAACGCCTTCGGTCACTGCCTGCGCCTGAGATAAGGACGCCGCCGATCCGGCCACATGGCTGGCGACCCCGCTGGCGATCGCCCAGCCCGTTCCTTTCGTCCAGGCGCTATCCGCATCGAAGCCACCGTTTGTGACCTTGTTCGAACGAGTGGTATCGCCCACCGCCGCGCTATAGCCGCGAGAAGGTTGCACGGAGATTGGAGCGCCGACTGCATCCGTCGAGCGACTGACGCTCGACGTCAAGGATCGGTAGATCTGAACCTGCATCGTCGCCGTGTCTACGCCAGTGGAGAACATGACCGTCGCGCCGCCGAGCAGTGCACCAACGGTCACCGCGCCGCTGTCGAGCGCCTGCGGAACGGCGGCGTCCTGGGAGCCGATCGTGACGTTGACGACGATCGTAAATGGTCCGACTTGCGCCGCTGCATTCAGAGCCGCCGCGCGTATCTGCACCGGCTGGCCTGTCGTATAGCCGGTGATCGAGCAGCCGCCATTCGATGCCGGAAAGTCGACCGTCTGCCATATCGTCGCGCCGGCGAGCCGATGCTGTACACGGAACGTGACGCTCGGGACTGTGCCGGTACCAGGCCTCAAATTGACGATTAGACCGCCTTCGGTGTCGGTGCCGGAAAGGCCAGTCTCGATCGACGCGAACACGGGTGCGGGCGGCAAGCCCGTATCGTTGCCGATATCGTCGCCGACGCGGCCGGACCAGGGCGGCGGCACTTCGGCGTCGGTCAACTCGTCGATGATCGGGCTCGCATCGATCATCGTGAAGATGCTGGACATGTCCTGGGCCGCTTCGACGCGGGTAACGATCAATGGCATGCTCTCGGTCAGCGCTTCCCCGAAATGCAGCAAATCGCCTACACCTGGTGATACGCCGTCACCTGAGAGGGTCAAAAGCGTATGCGTCCCGGCGTAGGTCCTGACGCGCCGGACCAGACTCGTGCCGACAGTGTCGGTTTCATCGGCGAATACGCGGAAGCGCATCGCATAATCCCGACCCGCGATCATCGTCACAGCGTCCTCCAACACAACGAGCTTGCCATCCACCGATTTGATACGCGTTGCGAGCTGGGTTCGGTCGAGGACGTCGAAGCTGCCCATGACAAGATCGCCGCGTGTCGCAACGCGGATCGGTCCATCGACCGTGGCCGTATAGACGTCGGGTCGGTAGATCGCCTCATACATCTTGCGACGCGCCTCGCGCCAGATCTCGGCCGGATCGGTCTTGCCGGGCAGCTCCAGCTGCTCGGTCAACAGGATATCGCCGGAATAGCCCGGCCACGGTACCAGGCGTTCAGCCTGCTTGTAGTCGTTTGTTGCGTCCAGGAACTGAACACGGAAGCCGTGCGGTGCTTCGAAGTAGGTTCGGGTGGACTGGAAATTCCAGCTGACCCGAGGATTGATATGGTCGACGACAAGATCCTGCGGTCTGTCGATGACGACGCCATAGCGAATGCCGTCATGCCACCTGGTGGCGCGGCCGGCCGCTGCGATTTCCTTCAGCCGGTCGCCTAGCGTTCCGTCGTCGTCCATGGCCTTGTCGTACTTCAGCCCCTTGGCGGTGCAGAACTCGTGCCAATCCTGCAGCAGCGCGAGATTGAGTTCATCGTCGGTCGATGGCTTCGGATTGGCGGCGGACTGAAGAACATGGCGATAGAGCGAGGCCGGATTGCTGGTTTCTCGCTGGATCCATGTCTGAGAGCCGCTATCCCAGTCCAGGCATCGCCGGCTTGCCAGAGCGTTGAAATTGTCGAGCGCACCGTTCAGCTGATAGGTCGCCTTGACACGCACGGCGACAAGGGCAAGCGGAGACGTGAAGTTCAGCGGATACTCCGGCCGGAGCGTCTGAAGCGCCACCCAGGTCGTACGCCCTTGCGTCGACTGGTTGGTGAACTCGTCCGTCATGCGGGTGACTTCGATGTCGTACCGGCCGCGCGTGGCGAAGTTCCAAGTGTACTGGCGGTAAAAGCCCTCGAACTTCTTGGCCGTGAAATCGAGTGTTACAACCTCGGTCCAGGCGTCGGTTCCGGCCGGACGCTGGCGAATGCGCATCGAGACGGTCACTGACCGCTGCTTGCCCTTGTCGTCGACCTTGCCGAGGCCGGCCGGAAAGCCAAAGATGATCGAGGCACCGGATGCATCCGCACCCGTGGTTCTGATGATCGGCGTCTCGATGCCAGGGCCGTCGATCTCATTGCCTTCGTCGTCACGATGCTCCGGCCGGACCAGCTCCGTTCCGACGCTCTCCTCGTAGATCTGTGTCGGATAGAGGGTAAGTGGGGCGTCGGTCGGCAGGCCTTCGCGTATCTCGGTCTGGATCTCGTCGTAGTCGGAAAACGATGTTTCTCCGATCCGAAAATCTGAGAAGCTCAGCGGCCCGTAGCCGAAGTAGAAAAGCGCGCGAATATACTGAAGATCGCCGACGATCTCGGTGTGAGAGGTAGCGGCGAAGGGTGGCGCATAGCGCACCTTTCCCATGATAAGAGGCACCACGCCGTCAGGATCGAGCTTATTGCGCCACCCGCTGATCTGATAGCTCGTCTTCTTGTCGTCGTCGGTTGAGACAGGCGGTATGAGAGCGTTGATCAGCAAATTACCAAGGACAGTGACGCCGAGACCGATCAGGCCGGCTGCTAGCTGGGTGCTGATGCCGAGCGTTTGAGACAGCGGCACTGCCCAGACCTGACCGAGAGCAATTGCCGCGATCGAGACGACCACGGATAGGATGGACCTGAGTGCGCCGTTCGAGGGCACGATCCGGATGACGACGCGCACGCCGGCATGTGGATAGACGCGCTTCCAATGCTGCCGATCGACGACGACGCTGCCGCGATCGGAGACGAGCACGATGCGCGCATGCGCAAGATCCGGCTCGCTCGCGTGTGGCAATGCTAGAGCAACGATCTGCGCGATGCTCAAACCTGTAGGCAGATCCAGATCCACCCGGGCGCTACCGGGATCGAAGAATGGAGCGGTAAGAACGGGAATGGTGGTCTTCGAAGGGATCATTGAACGCCCCTCGAAGCCACTTCGAAATGTCGATAAATGCCCGTCAGGCGATGCGCCCAGCGGCCGGAGTTGTAATGCTCGACGCGTGAGTGATCGTCAGCCGAGGTGTGCAGCATCAAGCCGGGCGAAACAACAATGCCGACATGCGCTTCCATGTCGCCGCGCCGGAAGACAACGATGTCAAAGGTTGCCGCGTGGACTGTGCTCGCCCATGTCTCGCTACCGGCTGCCGAGCTGATCAATGCATCCAGTTCGCGGCGCTCTTCCTGTGACGTATATCGCTCGATGTAGCTCGGCAGCTCGATACCGAGGGTTTCGGCATACACCAGCTTGGCAAGGCCCCAGCAGTCGACGCCGCGCCGACCGCGACCAAATTCGACGTAGGGCACACCGACGAAATCCGTTGTCCAGTGCTTCATCGGTGCAGCCCCGGAAACCTGTTCTTCGTCATGCGGCCGGATGGAAGCTTCTCGTCCTCGATGCTCTCCCGGCTGATTGTGAGGGTGACTTCGCCCGCGTCGATCTGTGCCGTCATCAGCTTTAGGTTTCTGAACTCCGCCTCGATAAGGTTTGGCGAGCTGGCAAGCACCACGGCGATGCTGACCGTCGCGAGATCCGTGAACGACCGGAGAAGCTTGGCGATATCGTTGTCGACGTTCTCCAGGACAATGTTTGCCTCGGCCGGCGCGTCATCGATGTCGGACGGCAGGACGGTCGAGGCGAGCACGAAGAGAAACGGATCGGTGACGGGGTTGACGCCCATCCATGTGGATCGGGTGCCGTACATCAGCGGTTCGTCCTGGAGCCTTTCGGTCGGATCGGTCGACAGCAATACAGGATTATCCAGCGATGAATGCTCGATGCGCACCAGCGCGACATAGATTTCGCTGGTGTTCTGATCGTCCTGCGCCCGGCGCGCATTGAGAGAGACGCGCCTCATGGCATCACCCAAACCGAGAATGACATGCGGAACTCCAACCCGACAACGGCCTCTGCCGGCACATTGTCGCCGAACATGCAAAGCCATATGCCCGCCAGCAGGATGGGTGCGCCGGTTTCCGTGAGCAGTGCCTCACCATCAGCGCCAAGCAACAACCAGCCGTCCGTAGTCGGATCGGGCATATAGAATGGTTTCGAGCCTCTGGCGGTGTCGATCTGGTAGAACCTGTCGAAGATCGCCTTGCCGTCTCTGGAAATCAGGATAGACAAATTGACGTGATCGGCGACAGATGAATAGCGCGAGCGGTAACCGGGAGTGCCGACCTCGGTATTTCTTTTCACGCGGCTGTCTTGCGGAGACTTCCCCCACGTGTCCCGCTCCGGACGCGGAAGATCGGCAGGCCAGGATGGAATGGTCATCGATCGCCCTCCCGGTCGTTCCAGACCGAGGCGAAAAATCCACCCGAATGCACATCACGAAGCATCATAGCCAACCACAGAAAGGCCGGGAGAGGCCCCGGCTTGATTGGCTCGATGATGGCCCGAGCAAGGCATGGCAAGACAGCCGAAAGGGCTTTCGGGTGCTTTGTCGAAGGTGTGTGGAGGTGGAAGAGCCTTACACCTTTTCGAGGCGGTTCGCTAGCGCCTGGTCAGCGCGCGATGCCTCTGCGCTTCACGCCGAAGGTCCGGTTGAGGGTCTTTGCCGCCCCGCCACCCTTCGCGTTGAGAGCATCGCCGACCGTGTCTGAAATGACGAACTTTGTCTGTCGAGCGCCCTTCTCATCGGTGGTCTGCTCGGCCTGAACATTCGCGTTCGAGTAGTTGTGGATCTCGATCTTACCTTCTCGGCCGCCATTTGATGCATTGACGACCGTCTGACCGCCGCTAACCACGCCGCCGCGATCGTAACCGCGATAGCCGAGGCGTATCGCTTCAGCCACTGCGGGGCCACCCACACGTCGAACATCATCCTGGTTCCAGATGACCTCGCCTTTATGAGCGACGCCAGCGGGCTCAAGCCGACCGCCATAGCCTGTGTAGCCGCCGCCATCGAAGCCCTTTGTCAGGAACGAAGAATAAGTGGTGTTGGGCCGCCAGAAGGCGCTGGACGGATCGGAGACGCTGCCCCCAAATAGCGACGTGAAGAAATTCGACGTGCCGCTTGTCAGCGAACCGAACAAGCCGCCGCCACCCGCAGTCGCCCCAGCACCGTTGAATGCCGAGCCGAGGTTCTGGCCAAACTGTCCAAGGCCATTGCCGAAAACGCCCAGGTTCTGTGTCGCGCCCTGCGAGCCTGCAGCCAGCTTAGTGAGCGCTTGCGCCGCCTGGTTGCCAGACGATTGGATGCCGGGCCATAGGGAGGCCTGGGAGGAATTCAGGCCGTTTGCCCACGAACCGCCGCCCATACCGACCTTGTTGCCGCCTAGGTCGAAATGCATCGCGTCCATGGCACCGTATGTGCCTTTGCCGCCGCTGAAGTAACCGCCCCAGCGGAACTGATCCGCCAGCTCGGGATACTTCTGCATCTGCACCTGGCGAGCCATCTGCGCGAAGCGCTCGTAAGTGCCAAAGCTCCCGGCGTCCTGATAGTTGCCGAGCTGCTTACCGCTGGCAAGATCGGTCAACTGGATATCGGTGGCGAGACCCTGGCCATGGAAGCGAGGATCGCCAGCGCGATAGCCGGAGATCGCCTGGGCGCTGTATCCAGGCATGCGTAACGCGGTCGTGTTCAGAATGTCGGTCAAGCGCGGATCGACGTTTGTGCCCTTGTAGTTGCCGCCGAAGCTCAATGCGCTCCCGACAGCCCCAAGCGGGTTGCTGGAAACGAGACCCAAGGCATTGTTGTTCGCAGCTTGCGGCAGGAGTGCCCCAGCGCCGCCAGTCACGCCTCCGTTGATCATGACGGTACCTGCCGTGACCGCCATGGACGCCACCGACTTATCGCCACCGAACATCTGCTTAAAGACACCGCTCACGCCGCCGACATCACCGAATGTGCCATAGTTCGAGCCTGTCAGGGCGTTTTTCAGCGGATTGGCGACACCGACTTGCAGCAGAGTTTTCTTGGCGTCGTCGGCGATGCTGTCGAGGGCACCCTTGAAATCGCCCGAGCTGAGCTTGTCGACAGCACTATCGATCGCATCCTCTTCAGCCCGCCGAATCGTGTTCCAGGCATCGGTCGTGCGGGCAAGCTGCTGGTTCCATTTTTCTGTTTCGGTCGCATTGGCGCGGATCTTGGCGGCCAGGTCGGTGCTTGCGCCAAGCTCGCGGATCTTAACCTCAGCATCATATTGTGCCAGAAGCATCGACTGATCGTTCGTGCCCCGGCCGGCGATCGACGTCTGAAACCGCATGCGATCGATATTGCGCTGCTGGTCGCTCACATAGGAAGCGGCGTTCGCGTTACGCTGCGCCTCGGCGGTGGCATCATAGGCGACTCGCAATTTGGTGACCGTATCCAGCAGCTCCTGACGCTTTCCGGCTTCGGCCGTGGCGGCGGCGAGGATCAGCGGACGCAATGCAAGCTCGGTTTGCAACTGTGTGTTCGCCTGATCGGCCGTCAGCGTGCCGGCTGCGACCTGAGCCGTCAAACTGGATCGAATGCCGATCTCAGTGCGCATGTCAGACGTCTGAGTCTGGGCTGTCGAGATGGTCTCAAGAATGATCTTGTTGCGAGCGTTCGCCGCTTGGTTTTCCAGATCGCGGCTGTTGATCTCCTGGTCAGAAAGCTGCAATCGCGTGCGGCGAGCTTCGAGGTCGGCACGAGTAATCGGATTGCGTTCGTTCTGGATCTGGATGTCCAGGCGGTCCAGCTCGATCGCCCTGGCCTGCTTGTTGATCAAGGCATCCATGACGCGGCTTTGAGCATCGATCGCCGTCGTAATCTGCTGCCGCAGGGTCAGATCGTTGGTGGCATCCTTGCCGGCATTCATGGCTGCAATGTTGTTGCGCAGCGATTCAATCCGCAAGGCGTCGGCGTTTGCGGGCGAGGCACTGGACAGGCTGGTCGCGGCCACACTTAGCCTGATATCATTTGCCTGCTTCTGCCTTTCGGCAGCATCCGCGTCACGCTTATTGATCTGAGCGTCCAGGTTATCGACATTTGCCTGCGCTGCTTTGTCACCACCAAACAAAGAGCCGAGCCAACCGCTCACGCCGCCACCTTGAACGTTCGAAAGGCGCACCTGCGCCATCGCCCGCTGATCCTCCAATGACGGTTCGGACAAGGCTTTATTGGTGGCGCGCCCCATCCAGTCCCAAGCATTGCTGGCTGCGGTGGCAACGCCATCCCATGCCCGGCCGAGTGCCGTCGTCGACTCACTCGCTTTGGCAAGCTTCCCTGGCAAAGCGTCGAGCAAGACAGCCTGTGCTTCGGTCTGACGGTTTGAGCGCGCAAGGTTGGTGGCCTGCCGCGCCGTGGCGGCGTCGATCAGACCATACTGCTGATAGAGCGCCTGGGCCGCTTTCTCCGGATCGGAAAACATTTCGGCGAGGGCTTGACCGGCCGCGTCGGTGTCTGTCCCGATGGTGACGGCAAAATCCTTGCTGATCGCGATCAACTTTTCGAAGTTCTCGCTTCCGATCTTGCCCGTGCGTAGAAACCCGGCTTCCATCGACCGCGCCGATGTAACGGAGATCCCGGCAGCAGATGCGCCGGCACTAGCGGATGCTTCCATGCTGGCCTGTGTGCCGGCGACGGCGCGACCAAGGCCGGCTGCAGCCGTCTCGACTTCCTTTGTCGAGGCGAGATAGTCGCCCCACGCCTTCGCGCCGACCGCGAGTGCCGCCGTCAAGCCGCCAATCGTCGAGGTCACTGGCGTGATGAAACGACCGACCCCGGCAGCAAGCGAGCTAAAATCCCTCAGCGCCGCGTTGACGCCACCCTGGCTGGCATAGAGCTGCAGGATCTGCGGACCCTGCTGTACTGCGACCATGCTGAGGGGCATACCACCGGCTATCCCCTGACCAACGTCAAAGGCCTGATAGGTAAGGTTCTGTCTGCGAAACTGTGCGGCAGGCCCGCTGTCCGGCGATCTTCCTTTGATCTGATCGATCGAACCGAGTGCGGCGCGGCGGCGTCGCTGCAGTTCCGTGGTCATTTCTTCCGGCGAGATGGCTCCGACACTTTGTGCTTCGCGCAACCTTGCAACATCGGACTGGTAGCCGGAAATGACCGCGTAACGCGGGTTGAACTCCGCGCGGAGCTGGTCGAGCTGCTGGCCATATGCGGCGATATCGGCCTCGCGATTGGGCGTCGTGGTGACGCGGTCGACTGCCGATTGCGCAAAGGCCTTGCGGGCTATGGCAGCATTGTTGATCGACGATGTCAGTGCGTCATAGGCGCTCTTCTCACGAAGACGAAAATCGATCGCCTGCGAAGCGGAGATCGCGCCGGTGCGTTGCGCCTCATTGATCTGCTCGATCGCGGATTTGTATTTTTGCTGAGCTGCGAACAGCCGATCTACGCTAGCCTGCAGACTATCCAGTTTCGCGCCGTAGGCCGCGATGTCCGCACCACGATCAGGCGTGGCTGTGACGCGATCGACGGCTGCCTGGGCGAACGCCTTCCTTGCGGCAGCCGCGCCTGCGATCGAGGACGCCAGGGCGTTGTAGCTGTTGGTCTCCTGAAGTCGAAGTTCGATGGCACGGGATGACGAAATCGCACCAACGCTCTGCGCCTGGTTGATATCCGCGATTGCCGCCTCAAGCTTTTTCTGAGCGGCATATAGCGGCTCGTACTTTGCGGTCAGACGATCGAGCGCCTGACCGTAAGCTGCGATATCGGCGGCACGCGAGCTGGTGTTGATGGTCGGCTGCGCGATGCGAAGCTGCGCATCGACTAGCTTCTGCACCTGGGCGGCACTGGTTTGCGCTGCTGTCCCTATTTCACCGAAGGATTGCTTGGTGGACTGGACGGCCGCCGGCACTTTGCTTGTGTCGAGCGTGACGACCGCAGCAAGTCTAAGGGGCGAACCGGCCATCAATCGTCTCCACTGTTGAGGATTGGCAGGGCCGCTTCCTCCATCACTCGCACGTCATTCCAAAGCTCGTCTGAGAAACCACCCCTGCGAAACGCAACATCGCAGGCCGTATAATCGAGACCGACCCAGACCAGTCCCGCCATCCCGACACCGCTAACGCGCCACTGCGTATCGCAAGACAGGAAGGCCATCAGGCTATTCCAATTGCACTCCGCGACGGGATCAAATTCCTCTTCGACTTCTTTCGCTGGGATCTGCACGCCGAACTCGGCGAACTCCAGCCTTACCGTCTCGGAAATCGTGGCGGGCCGGCTGCGATCGCTCCGGCCCGTCCTGTGGGCAGCCCAGCTCCTGGCTAGGCGTTCGAGTTTCCCACGCGCGCCTTGTCGTTCGAGACTGCTTCATCATAGGCGCGATTGATGCCGACGCGGATACGCTCGTGGTTCAAGGCCATATCCAGAGCGGCGGCGGAGAACGGAACCGGGTTCTCCTTCGCATCGAAGACACCACGCCAGTTCTTGATGACCAGGTGATCCATCTTCCGATCGTGGGCTTCTACCTTAGCGCCGATCTTTTCCGCCTTGGCTGTCGCGCCGGCTTGATCCTTCCGATAGTCGTCAGCGACGGGGAGCTGCTTCAAAAGTTCGGTGCGCTGTTTGTCATGCGCCTTGGTTTCTTCGCGGCTTCGGATGACGAACTCGACTTCGAAGGTCTCTTCCTTCAGCGATCCGGGATTGTCGTTGTCCGGTTCGAGGACTTTTACCGGCCACCAGGCCGTCAGGTTTTCGATGAGTTTAAACATGCTCTAAAGGCCCTTTGAAACTTATTTGACGGTGATGACGAATTCGTCGTTGCCCAAGGTCGGCTTGACCATCATGGGCAACGTATTGGTGATGATGTTCTGGCTCTCGTCGTAAGCGTAGCGCCCGATCTGCACGGTCGGCGCATCGAACTGGACGATGTTGCCAGCGGTCTTGCCGTGGACGGCGGCCATGACGCCATCGGTGTGAGACTTGGCAATCTGATCCCAGTTCACGGTCGCAAGAGCGACAGCGTCCATCGTAGCGTTTCCGACCATCCTGCGATCGACGAACTTGATCGACTCGTCATTGATCAACAGGCGCGGCTGGACGTCGCCGCCCAGGTCGAACGAAAAGGCTTCGCAGGCCCCAGCGTAGCCGTGCAGCGAGAAGGTCGTGTTCGCCTTCGAAACCGGAACGGGCTTGATGAATTTCGTGAGATCCACGGTCGGATTGGGCGTGTCGGTTGCGGTCAGGATCAGTCCCTGGAACGTGAACACGAAGCGCGCAATCTGCGCCGGCTGGAAGGACAGCGTGAACGTTCCGCGCGCGCCGACCAGGGCGTGCTTGATGCTGTCCATGAAGTAAAAGATCGTCGCCGACTCCATCGCGTCGGAGATCGGATTGTATTTGACGTCTGTGGCCGCCGCAATGGTTTCGGCCATGGCGCATGCGCGAAGGAGCGGCCCGTAGGCAGGCGCGGTGCCGGCAGCACCTGCTCCGGCGATCTCAACCTCGAAACTGACCCGACCATAGTTGGCGGTGAAGATCGTTCCGAAGTGACCGAAATACGGGAGCAGCAGGCCACGGTCCACGTCCTGGCCGAGAAAGGGCTCGGGCCGAAAGTTCGTGACCTGCATCGCATTGAGAGCGCCGGTCAGGGCTGCGGCTAAACCTTCAGTCACCTCCGTACCGAAGAGGATCGCCTTCTTCTTCGCAGATTTACTCGTGCCCATGGATCAGGCCTTTCCCTTTTTGCTCGCACCATCGGTGTCGGAAGCGGTTTCGTTGGTGGCGGGCAGATCGGCGGCTGGTTCAGCTGCCGGCTCGACCTTTCCGAGATCGTCCGGCCTGCCTGTCGCATCGGCCGTGAAGGCGACGCGGGTCAGGCTCTGGTCTGTTTCGCGGCGATATGAGCCGCCTTGCTGAGGGTGCATTACTTGCTCTCCACGGTTCGGGTTGTTTTCCAGGTTGAGACGAAGACGCTTGTGCCTTTTCCAAGCGAGGCGCTGGCCTGTGTGGCGACAAGCGCCACCAACTCCTCCTGCTCGTCCCATTGCCAGCCGGCCAACGCGCCCTCGATTTCATCGCGAGTTGCTTCAAACTCGGTCACACGGCCGTCCCCTCGCGGGTCGTCGTAGCGGCGGATGAAAAACGCCACCAGGAAGTAGACCTCGACGGATTGACGAAACGTGCCGGTCGAGTACGGGCTTGGCTCGGCATTCTCGCGGAAAGGCAACACGTAGGCGGTGCGGTTCCTCGGCATGACGCCGCTGGACAGAGCCTCAAGATCTTCCGCCGCCAGGACATCAGTCAGTGTTGTCTCGGCCTTCAGGCGCGCTATGGCGGCAGTGATCACAGGTAGCCCTCATAGTTGAAGTTCGGCCGCACCAACATGACGCGGCCTGCGCCGTCGCTCGGCTGCTGGCTGGCGTCGTCAAACGGCAAATTGATCCTCCCAGCCGCCACGTCCTTCAGAGCATCCATGGCTGCTTTCCAGTCACGGACCACATGGTCCGGAGCGCCATTGAGATGGAGGTGGTAGCGCGCGATCGACACGGCCCAGGTGTTGACGAGGCCGGGAACGGCTGGAAGCGGCAACTGATACCGAGTGCCGATGTAGCCGTCGATTTCAGTGCCAGCGGTCGCAATGGCTTTGTCGATGACGTCCGGATCTGCAACGCCGTCGCGATCACGGTCGGCGATCTGAAGGATTTCGTCCTCGCCCGCGCGTTCGAGCAGATCGGACAATATTGCATAAGCGGTCATAGCTCGACCTCGGAAAGCATGTTCATCAGGGGTTCGGCGAGCGCACGATTGAGCGCCATGAAGCCGCGCTCGATGTCCGTCCTGGCAATCGAAAGCCAGCGCTTGTCGATATCCGATCGGCTGCCGAGCGCGTTCAACGTGTCGAGGACCTGTTCCTCGGCAACTCTGTTCTCGGCGATGAGGAGTTGCACTTCCTCAGACTTGCGAATGTACTCGGCAGCCGACAGTTTCTCGGTCATGGTCAGGCCTGGTTCCCGCTGCCAACGGAAAAGGTGTTGAGCTTCTCGGTTTCTTCCAGGTCGAGCGCATCCGCGTCATGAAGCTGCTTGCCGACCATTGCATCGACCTCGACGGTCTCGCCAGCCTTGGCTTTGACACCGTTGATCCGCGCGGGCTTTGCGAGCGTTACGGGGTAAAGTGTGACCTGTTCCGTCTCAGCGCCGGCATCACCGGCATTGTTGCCATTCTTGGGAGGCATGTTCGTTCCTTCTCAAAGGTCCATGGTTGATTGCCGCTGTTTAGGCTGGCGGCCCGCCAGCCTGGGCTTCGGATCTCTCCTCGCGGCACTCCCACCCCGTATTCAGGTCGAGACGTCAGAGGACGTTTTCGAACAGGAAACCAAGCTCCGGAGCGGCCATCACTTCCTTGACGCTTTCGCCGGAGCGGACGCGGACGGAGCCACGAAGACCGGTCTTCGGTTCATCGATCGAGCCGGCCACGCGTTCGCCGTATTGCGCCGTCCAGGAGTACGTCGGCGTCGCGTCGATCGAGGTGGCCAACGGAGCCTTGAAGAACAGCAATGCATCCGTGCTCCAGGCGCGCTGCATGTTGACGGCTTGCCCCTTTTTGGCAGTGTTGATCCAACCTTCGCCGATGATGATGTCATCCAGCTCCAGCAGGTCTGCTACGGCCTGTTTGGTTGCCATGCCCTTGTCGGTGCCGGAGATACTCAGCGACTGGAGAACAGCCTTATTGGTCCGCAGGCCGGTCCATTCGATCCGACCCAGCACCATATTGTTCGGTCGAATGACCATGCTGTCAGCCGCGTCCGCGATCAGTCGGATCGGATTGCTGGCGTCGTTGGACCACTTGTCCGTGCCGGCCAGGACTTCCTTGTTGCTGGCTGGGTAAAGTGTATCGTCGAACGCCATCTTGGCGACACGAACTTCGCGATCGAGCAACACCATGTCGATCAGCTTCTGTGCGGAGAAGGCACGCGGATCGTAGCCGGGAGGAGCCTGATTGATGTCGTCGATCGGGATGACATCGTCCAGGCCATAATCCAGCGTGGACGCTTCCTTTTCGTCGCCCAGGAATTCGACTTCGTTCGGAGCCGACTTACGGCCGACCTTTGTGTCGGCGATCGTAATGAACTGACCGAAATTGAAGTACCACCACTTAAAGAGGCTTTTGGTCAGGTTCGGCGTCAGACGTGGCGACACCTGATCGGCAATCAGCACGTTGTTCTTGTAGGCGTTGATGATGCCGGTCAACACCGGATCGACTGGGAACGGCGTGCCGCTCATTGAATGCTCCTTAAGGTTTTAGGGGTGGTTAGCCCTGGATCTGACCGGGGCTTACGAAGACGCGGGCGATATCGCCCGAGACAGCGCCGATGGTGGAAATGCCACCCGTACGCGCGTTGACGCCGGCTGCGGGGGCGGCAGGGACCGCCTTGCCGCCAGCACCGGCCGTGAAGAACGTGCCAAACGGGATCGTGCCGCCGACCTGCACTTCGGTTTCGCCGAACAGCACAATGTCGATGCGATCGCCGATCGCAGCGCCGCCAGGGCAATCGCTAACGCCGATGATGGCGTCGGTGCTGGCCGTGGCGAGCGCCGCCTGCCCATCAGACGCGCCAGCCTTGACCAGCAGCTGATGACCAATAGCGACGGCCGCCACGAAACTCTTGATGACTTTGCTCATGCTGGACCCTTTCTGGCCTTAGCGTTTGGTGAGGCGCATGGCGGCCATGGCGGGCGAGATGGTCTCGCCGCGTTTACGGGCCGCTTCGATTTCCGTGTTGATCGCGTCCCTGACGTGGGTCGAATCGGAAAAGTCGGGACCGTCACCGGCAGCGACTTCGCCGGTCGAGACCGGGAGCGGCAGTTTACCCAGCAGCTGCCGGAAACCTTCGCGAGCGGACAGCGACTTCTCTTCGCCGTCTTCCGAGAACGAAAGGACGCCATCGTCGAGGTCGGCGAAGATCGCGGTGGCGAGCGGCTGCAGGCCGATCGGCAGACGGCCGGCCGAAACAATGCCGTTGACGAACACTGCGTCGTCGGCAGCACGGGAAGCGCGTGCGGTCTCTTCGTCCTTGCGGACCTTTTCCGCAAAGCTTGCTTGATCTTCGGCAAGCTTGCGCTCGCGGGCTTCCAGCGCGGCAATTTGGGCAGCGTCCATAGGATCCTCTTTTTCTGTGTAGGTGGTGAAAGGCCCGGCAGGCACCGGATCGCGGATCTGCTGGGCGGCTTCGGTGATTGTGTTGATCTTCCAGTCCGGAATGACGGCGTCGGCCGCTTCAATGCCCTTGTCGGCAATGATCGATTCACGGAACGTGCGGAACAGGCCGGCGATCGTGTCGAACACCCATGCCGAACGAATGACTGCAGCATCGTCGAACTGGACGACGTCCGCGTCCTCGGAAAACTCGATCGACTTCAGCCCCTTCACCGCAGGCGGCGTCGCGCCGAGAAAGCCGACGTGCTTCAGGTAGTATTTGCCCGGCGTCGGGTTGTTCGGGTGATTGGGCGGATAGAAGCTCGACGACACCTTGCTGAACCGGCGACCTTTCACCAGCTCGGCAAACTGCGGCTCGATGTTCTGCGGCTCGGCAACAAGGTGACCGTCCTGGAAAGAGACGGACTTGATCCAGCCATAGGCCGGCGCATCCTGCTTCGGATGACCGACGACGATCGGCGCTTCATGCAGCGCCGGATCATATTGTTTGGCGATGGCTTCAAGATCGGCGTCCGTAAAGGAAAACGCCCGACCTTGGCTATCGGTGTGATTGCCAGAGCGGAAAATATCGATCGGTTTCATGCCGGGCAGATTGGCCCAGGGCAGAAATGCGAAACAGCCGAAAGGGCTTTCGGGTGCCGTCGATTTGGGTCTAGGGGAGCGTCAAACTCATATCACAGTCGTTCTTACGGGCAAGGCTTCGAATTCAAAGTAGTTTCAAAGCCCGTGGGCGGCGTTTTGGGTGCTCGCTGCGGCAATCTCCCGTCCGAAGCCTCCGAACGCGTTTCTAGGGCCGTTATTTCGGCCCTGCCGTATTCTCGATTGCGTCCAGGAAGTGATCTTCGATGATCTCCTGGATGCGGACCTGGTCCTCGCTACTGAAGCCCAGGAATTGACGCCGGGGGATCGCAACGCTTTTCACCATGAACGTCTGCCCACCCATCGAGAACATCAGAGCGGCGGCATTCTTCGGAACGATCGTCGCGCCCTCGTTGTGAGCGCGAGCATAGACCACGTTCGAGCCGATCTCGACCCCGCTCGATGCCAGCTGCCAGATGATACTGGAAAGGTCTCGCGTCTGACCGACTAGGATCGATGGTCCCTTCTTGGTCTTCGCATAAAGCTCGTTGAGATCCTTCCAGGCGTTGCCCTCGGGATCTCGCCCGGTGCGAAACCGTTCCTTGGTGGCCTCGGCTTCATATTCACCGATGTTTTTGTAAACGGGCGTCAGGGTGCCGGCCGCCGCCAGGAGGCGGTCCAGGGCGTCAATGATTTCGTGGTCGTCGATCGTCAACGTCGCGGCGGTCATGCGGCTTTCCTCCGATAGAGCAGCGCGCCACGGCGATAACGATCGGCGGCTCCAGCCGACGTTGGTTCGGCCACCGCCGTCCAGCCGAGCTTGGTCCATTCGAAACGCAGAAAGGTGCTTGTCCCATCAGGCAGCAGCACGCGTTTGAGATAAGACCGGCGCAGGACAATGCCAGATTTGACCATGCCCCAATCCAGCCAGATCTCGTCGGGCTTGCGGATCGCATCCGCCAGGACGCGTGCATACTTCCCATAGGCTGGATTGGTGTCGTCATTCCCTGGCGTCACGTCCGGCCGGAACAACGACTTGCCGATCGGCACGATGCCACCCGAGGCATCACGATAGTAACCACCCTCGTTGCCCTGCAGGCCGAACATTGACAGGAAGGCTGCCGCACCATCCTCGGGCTTGGCTTCCGGTGGCAACAATTCTTCCCAGTTCGTTTCCGTCGCTTCCGGCATGGCGGGCAGGTTTTCGGGCTGGGTGTCGGCGACGGCCGGCAGCGGCGTGCGCAGCTCGGGCGGCACGATACCGGAAAGCCATTCCTCGCCGACGTTGTAATCCCAGCCGCGATCGATGCCCGGATAGCGCATTTCCGGAAAACCGGTGCGAGGATCCACGCTCTCATATGGCGTCAGGTCCGGAGCCTCATCAGGACCAGACTTTCCAAGCCGCTTTAAATCCCGTTCGGACAGGGCTTTGACGTCGCAGCCACAGCCCCAGCCGTTCGGCGGATACATGTACCGCCAGGCCGGATCAGTCGCGGCAAGCACCAGGCCATTCCAATGGAGGTGAAGCAAGCGCGGATGCAGGGCATTAGAATGGACGTACTGGAGGTATGGCCGGTATTTCAGAACGTCCGGATCGGTGAGCTGCTTCCAGCGCCCTGCCATATAGGAGGTGCGCATGTTCGTCGTATAGATGATCCTGGCACGCCAGTCGCGGCGCTCCTCGTTGGTACCGCCCTTGGCGTTGAACTTCCAGCCAGTGCGATCGACGATCTCGTCAAAGCTCTTTCGAAACTCACTAAAGCCGGTTCCAGCGGTTCGCGCCGCCAGCAGCGCCGCCATGAAATCCGATAGCATGTCGTCACGGGCGATGCCGGCCACGGTGAAGCCGCGCACCTGTCCCTGACGCAGAACGTCATCCCAGCGCCTGGTCGGAAGGTTGACCTTATTGCGCAGGAAGTCGATCGCCTCCTGGAATGGGAATTGATCAGCCATTCGACGAGGCCTGTCCTTCCAGATCAGCCGCGATCGTGCCCTGTGCCATCAACCGTGCGAGATCGTCGATCGACATGTCGCCCGACAGTCGTGCGAGCCGTTCGGCAAGGTCATCGTAGGATGTTGCCTCGTTGAAAGCGGCCTCGATGTCGGCGATCATGGCGTCGATCGCCGGCCGGCCGAAATTTGCAAGTTGGTCGGTCAGGTCCGTGACGGCTTTTTCCGCCTGCGTTTCCGGCCGCGCCGGATCAGCAAAGGCAACGTTGCCAAACACGGTTTGCGGCTGATCGGTCGCGTTGGGATCAACAGCGCCAGGCGCAACAGGCTGCGGCTTCTCGATCCAATCACCACCATACGTATCGTTGATGTAGTCGACGGATACCGGCTTGTAGCCCATGGCAAAGATCTTGGTATCCCGATCGGCTTTGTCGTTCAGATCCTCAGCCTCGGAGAAGTCGCGCCAGACGTCCGGCACCGCCTCGCCGGGATAGTTGACGTCGACGTACCAACGGATCGCTGAATCGCGCACTGTCTGGCAAACCAGATCGGCGTCGGCCTTGGCGATCGCAATGCGGACTTCGTTGTGGATCTCGCCAAGAGAGCGTGCGCCACGCTCGCCTGAGTTGGTGCTGAGTGTCTCGCCCAGGACGGCTTCGCTCATCAACTCGTCGAGATAGCGGGACAGAGTATCGAACTGATCCCCCTGGTTTTTGGCTTCCAGAAGCTCGATCGTGACATTGTCTGGAAATATCAGACTGTCCGAGCCCTGCGCTTTCGCAAAGACCGATGCCAGCTCGTCCTGCTTCTTCTGGTCGAAGGCACCCTGATACTGACCGAGCGTGGTCGGCGCTGCGTGTTTGCGGGTGGCCTGGAGCCAGTTTGCCAGCACCTGGCGCTTGAACCAAGCAGGCCAAAAGAGAACCGACCCGACGCCGACGCCATAGGGATCGTCGTCATCATCATCGATCGAATGTCGATGAACGATGAATTTCCGATCGGGCGCTTCGATACCGTCAAGCGGCGAGGATCGGGTGAGGATACGGAGGTTGCTGTCCACATCGAAGCGGAAGCGTCGCTGTTTCTTCACCAGGATCGCTCCGGGCTTCCAGATGCCGTCAGCATTGACCCACATGATTTCGCCGACAGCAAAGCCCTTCAGGACCGCGCCTAGCAGCCCCTTCGTCAGGCGATCGAAGTTGATGGCCTTCAACCACGCCTCGACCTCACTGGCGATCCGCTTGTCGATGCGACGGCTCGATGCCTCGAAGACCTTAAACTCCCTGCTGGCGACTTCCAGCTTTCGCTTCTGCAAGATGGCGAAAGCATGCGGATCGCGCCGGATCTCATCATAGGCCTTGTAGCCCGCCGTGCCGCCACGCGAGACGAGGACATCATCAGTCGGCTGCAGGATCGTCTGGAAGCCCGGAACAAACGGATCGGATTGGACCGTTGCGATTTCTGTCGTGATTGGGTTGGCCATGCTACATCCTCAAAAAGCCGGTTAGCATCGCCATGAGCGCGCCACCTGGTAGCGCCTGCGCATCCTCTGGCAGTTGCCCGCTGATTTCGTTGTTTTCGTTGCCAGTGCCGCCGCCGATCGGGCCGCTGTCCTGGTTGGACGCGAAATAGGCGAGCGCGCCGGCAATGGCGCTGTCGCCATGTCGCTTGTGGCCGTCCGCGCCGATGGTGTGAGCGTTGTCCGGAACCTTGACGACCCCACGTGTCATCTGCAGCAGGCGATAGTCACCCAACGTGTCATCATCACGCGGCAGATTGAAATAGCCATTGTCGAAGCCGTCCTTCAGCTTCGGCATGTTCAGCATGTACCAGTCCTGGCTGAGCTTGATTTCCGAGACGAGAGACGGGCCGAGCTTCTGGCGCGTTACCTCTGCCAGGAAGGCACCGTTGCCGCCGGCATCGAGGGCGGCATGAAAAAACCGTGGCAGGCTGTCGATGATGTAAAACAGGATCTGCTGTTGCGTCGTAAAAGGGACGTCTCGCAGCTCCAGGAGGAATGGAGTGTGCCGCTGCAGATTTCCGCTCACCAGCATCGGATGGATGACTGACAAGTCCTGCGATCGGGCGAAGTCCTGACCAAGGCTAGAGCGCCAGGAGCGTTCGACCTTGTCGAGAAGGGGTTTCAGCTTCTCTTCGCAAAAGGCCTTCGCCTCGGCCTTGCGGAGATCTTCCGACCAGTCGACGAAACCTTTTGGCGGCGTCCAACGGATGACGGGGATCTCTGGATCCATCACCGATTCAATCAGGGCACGGGAGAGGTAGGCGCCACCTGATTGCGATGGAATACAGAACAGCTCCTCGTCAGCGCCGGCCGCATAGAACTTGATGATTTTCTCGCGCCAGTCAGCTTCCGCCTCGGGCGACCACTCCTTGCCGGTGACGAGGCAGATGCGCTCATAAAGCCCATCCTGAAGAGCGCTATCAAGGTCGATCTTCAGGTGGGCGTAGGGCAGCTTGCCAGCATGAACCTCCTGGATCTGCTGGTTAAAGACGTTTTCGAAACCGTTGTGGGTCGAGCAGACAATAACCTTGCCGCCCCACATCAGGAACGCCAGCGCCGCCTTCAGCAGCTCACCCAGATTATCGACGAACGCCGCTTCGTCGATCATGACGACACCCTGCTTACCGCGCAGCGTGCGCGGTGCAGACGAAAGCGCGATGATCTCGAAACCGGATGCGAAGCGGATCCGGAACGCCTGGATCGACTTGTCGCCTTCTTTCGACTTGTCCTCGAACAGGAATTCTTCAGCTTCGAAGGCGGCGAGCGAATAGGCGCGCGCCCACATCGCGCAGGCGTCGATGAATTCTCGCGTCATGTCCTGGGCGTAGGAGATGTACATGACGTCCATGCCGCCAGCGGACTTTTGGCGAGCCGCCTTTATTGCCGCGTAAGCAGCAAAACCAAAGGTGAGACCGATACGACGCGACTTTTCGACAAACAGGACCTGGACCGCCGTCGATTCCATCAACGTGACAACGCGGGCCTGATAGGCCAGCAGCGCCTTGGGCAAGCCGACCTTCTCGACGACGTTCTGCATCTCGTCGGTGGAAAGGCGACGAAGTTTTGCCCACTCCTCTTTCGAAAGCGGTCCGCTCATTGCTTTTCCACCCCGAGGATCTGCGACAGGATATCCTGCGCGGTTTCGGCGCTGAGACCTCTGGACTTGGTAACGCTGTTGACCGCCTTCGCTGCCTTATCGGCAAAGTCGGCTTCGACTTTCTGCCTGCGTGCGGTCGATACCGTTTGCGCCTGGGCGGCAGCGCGCAGCGCATTGGCCAGCGACATGGCACCCTTCGGATCAATGCCGCTTTCGCCCGCGCTGGTCAGCAATTCAAAGATCAGCGTCTTGATGGCTTCGGCCGCAATCAGGGTCAGGTCGTCGCTTGCCTGGGCATCGAACTTGCCAGCGATCGCCGTTGCGATCTCGCGTGTCTCGTCGAGCCGCCGCGTCATTGTAGCGAGCTTGATCGAATAGCGATTGAAGGCGCTGAAGCTCGGGATCTTGATCTCCAGCTCGCCACGATACTCGCGATCGAGCGCCTGCAGTTTGGAGACGAACTCTTCGTAGATTTCGGTTTGAGTGCGATCGCGGTCCTGCAGCTGCTCGGCCGCCCACGCGACAACCGGAGCGCAAGCCTCCGGCAGCATCTCGATCGTAGTCAGCCGGCCGCGTCCGTTTGCCATGTATCAGTTCCCCAACGACGGGCGAGCGACCCCGGCAATAATGGAACGGCGTTCGACGTGATCTAGGCCAGCCTGCGTCAAGGTGGCAATGACAACTGTACCGGCATGGACCGTTCGCACCGCGCCCAACTCGGCAAGCTTAGATATCTGAGTGCGAACCCAATCACGCGAACGCGTATGGCCGAAGGTCTCTAGCACCTTGGTCAAAATGGTTTCGTTCATGGTGGCATTGGCCTCTTGGGCCAGCGCCTTCAGGATCGTCAAGCGCGCATCCTGAGTAAGGTACTCGTCAAAATCGCTCATCATTCGCCCCCACGCTTGAGCAGAAAATCTTCGACGCGACGGGTCGCGCGCTCGGTTGCCTCGGAGGACTTGACCATCGAGTTGATTTGACCTTTCAACTCGGCGAGATCGAGTTGCATCTTTTGGAAACTGTCTTTGTCGGGCATGTGCTTGATTTCGCCTTCCAAGGACTGGATGCGCCGATCGTGATCGACCTGGCCCTTTTCCACCTTGTCAACGCGTCCTTCGAGCTTCTTTTCGCCCGACGAAAAATAGCCCTTTGCGTGGCCGATGAGCGCCAGGGATGAAAGCGCCAGATTGAGGTAAAGTAAGATTTCCTGCGGCATCATCGGCAGTAAACTTCCCGCTCAAAATCTGTCTGACATTCGGCGCATCGCGTGGCTGCTTCATAGGCTTCGCGCCGTGCGAGTGAGATCGTGCAACCGCAATCAACGCATTCCAGCGTGCCCGCACGGACAAGCTTCGCGCGTACCTCGGTGACGCGGGATTGGCGCTCTTGTTCAACGCGGGCTTCGCCCACTTCGCGATCGAAATCACTGTACATTCTGGCCTCCAGCTGCGGCCGCACGGCGGGCCTCGCAGGTGCGAAGGCTCGTTCTATCGGTGCCCCAATAGGACGTGGCCTCGGGCTCGCTGAGCTTCCGATCGGGCAACGCGACGGGAGGCGCGCATGGAACCTTCGCAACAGGCGGGACTTCCCGCTCGACAAAGACCGTCTTCACGACGGGCGGCTTATCGTTGGTTGAGCAAGCGGACGCGCTCGCGGCTAAGGCCGCCAGTGCCATCATCCGGAAGAGCAGCATTTTCCTTCTCCAGTTGTGGGGCTCGCTGCTCGGCGGCCGCGATCTGATCGCGAGCCGCGTCTTGCGCTGCCATGGTTTCCTTCAGGGACTCGGCGATCTTGGCGTTCGCCTGGGCGTTGGATTTCTCGATCTGGCCGGTCCAGTAGGCATCGCGCTCCTGGGCTTTGGTGGCGGCGGCATTGTCGATCATGCTGTCGAGCTTACTGATGGTGAGGAAGGCAAAGCCGGCGATGACGGCGAGCGTCGCAAGGCCAGCCAGGCCGATGATGAGATAGCGGTTCATGGTCTCTCCTCGGGCGGATCATGTCTCGGCTCCCGCATTGCCAGGCGCATATCGTAGGAGCCGAAGCCGCGATGGACGCCGAGCAGGCCGACGATGATGGCCACCATGGATGGAACGGCGATCGTGCCGAAGGCGACGGCCTGCTCAGATCCGAGGCATGCGCCTGCGGTGAGCGACAGGATGACGAGCCACGCTAGGGCCGACGACGACCAGAGCGCTTTCTTCGAAGTGCGATAGGCGGGCTTGGTCACCATTCCATCCATATCCCACACACCAGGATGCCGATCGGCAGAGTTAGAATTGGGCCAACTGTCTGGGCGAGCTGTGAGCCTCCCAGAAACCAAGCGAAGATGGTCAGCATCAACTGCACAAGAAGAAGGATGATGATCGCCGGCCACTTCATGGGTAGGCCCTAGGCTTCGTCTTTTGAGAGCGCCCCGTCCGGCGTCAGATAGACCCGGCCGCCAGCTGGCGTTCCTCCGGTGACCGGCCAACGAACATCATCAAGCCGTCCCTTGTCGACGCGCGTGATCGAGACGCTGTTGCTCTGGTTGCCACCAAGGACGTGATAGGCTGCTTTGTCTTCGCCCACATACTGACCGACGTGACCGCCGCCAGTTCGCTGAAAGGTCAAGATCGCGCCCAGCGCAGGGGCTTTGAGCTGCTTGCCGAAGCTCGACCAGTTGAGCGCACCGAGCGGATTGGAGGGAAGCTGCTCGGTCGGAAGCGTTGCTCCAATGCAATGAGCCTGAAACAGGCCGCACCACGGAACATCGTCATCCTTGAAGTAACCGGCGATCCAGCCACCGAGCTTCTGCGCCCACGCAATGATTGTCGGGTTGGAGCCTGCGCCAACAACTTCCTTCAAGCCCATGAAGCGATAGGCTTCCCGCATCCACACTGGCTGCGCCGGCACTGCCGGTACCGGCTGAAACGTCGTCGAGCTTGATGGAGGATCCTGGCGGAGAAGGTTGAGTGTTTCATCTGTTGCGGTGCCGGTGACGTTCAAGCCGTTCCGTTGCTGGAAGATCGAAAGACCAATGCTGATCGCTCGTGCCGCAGAAGTGCCGGCCGGAGCCGAATAAGCGCCACGGGTCTTTAAACGCGAAATAAGCCATTCTTCGAAAGTCATGCACGCCCCCAGCGCTAAAGAAAAAAGCCGGGCAAGACCGGCTTTGCTGAGGGGGAATTTGCGCGTTACGGCCAGTTCAAAACAGCCGAAAGGGTTTTCGGGTCAGGTGCCAAAAAGATCGAGCTGGGAGCATTCTGCCGACTTGAGCCACTTGCGCACGGTCACATGCGTCGTGTGTAGCTGCCGCGCGATCTCGTTCGCGTTGAGGCCCTTATTATACTTTAAATGGGCGGCGATAAAGGGCTTTCCTGTCGGGCACATGAAGCCGCCAGCGCCGATATGCTTCGCTAGGGCAATGGTTGCTTCCCGGCCAATGACGTTGACAACGTCGGAGCGGTCCTGCGGGTGTTCCGAGACGTAGATGTACGAACCGCCAAAGGCCATAAGGAAGGTGATGGCCGTCTCGATACCGAGCGGCGTGACGTAGCGCTGAAGGTGGGCGGGAACGCGGATTTCAGCCACGGTGCGCCTCCGGCTGCCGATCGAAGATCAGGATCTGCTTCGTCACGGCTTTGAACCGGTGGTCGACCATTATTCGCCTGCCTTTATGGCACGGACGCGCTCGCCAAGGCCGTTCATGACCATCTGCCAATGGGAAGGCTTCAGGTCCGGCAACCAGACCAAGCTAACGCTGGCAAGCCGTGCGGCTTCCTCGTCGAAACCTTTGCGGGCGATTAGGCTCGCGCCTGGATGAAGGATCTTCCACTGTGCCCAGGCGATTTTCGCGCCGTCGCTGGCCAGCCAATCGTACCCGTTGAGATTGCCAAAGCCGACGCCGGCCTCTCTGGCGAGCCACGCTTTCAGCCCTTCGATCGCCTTGGCGGCATCGTCCGGATAGACTAGGAAACGGGTATGGTGGATACCGGTCTGGCGTTTCACGAAAGCCAGCATGGCCTTGTCGTCGCGCTCGCGGGCGACACCGAGGTTCCAGGCGGCGATCCAGAGCGCCTGGAGCTTCTTGGCATATTTCCCCGTAAGCTTCAGCCGACCGTCCTGGCGACGGGCGGCAGTCTGAAAACCGAGGCGGCGAAGTTCGGTCACTACGGCTTCTTTTTCGTCTGGCTCCATCAATGTGAGGCGAGCCTTGCCAGTGACGCGTTCATAGAGTGCGCGTCGATCGGCGTCGTCGGAAATGCCAAGCCGTCTGAAGCCGACATGGATGGCGGCGATTGTGGAGCTCATAGCAGTTCCCCCAACACTACTTCGTCGAGGCCACGCCCGAAGGCGACGGCCCTGGCGGCATCGATAGCAGCGGCGATGATGACGCCGCGAAACCAGCGGTCGCCTTCTTCATCGCGGAACCTGGTGGTGAAGAGCATGCGACGGGCTTTGAGGAGCTGGATTTGATCTGGAGTGAAACCGAGCGTGTCGTCAAACAAAATGCCGTCTGCCTTGGGAATCAAGGGATCTAGCCTCATTGCAGTTGCACTCGAAGCATGATTGTTTCTGTATCCATGGCCAGCAGGAGAAGCCTGAGCATGCAAGAACGCCATATTCGCCGCCTCAGCTGGCTCTTGATTGCTGTGGTCATATTGATGCTGGCGCTGCCGGTGGTGTTTGGAGAGCCTCGTCACGGCGACGGCACAGGCGGTGATCCCTGGCGCAATACCATCTCTGATTTTCAAACCCTGATTGTCGGCGTTCTTGCACTTGCCGGGGCGGGAGCGACGGTTTTTGCTGCCAGGGCGACTGTTAGCCAAATGCGGGAGGACGATCGCCAACAGGATCTCCGACATCGTCGTCAGATGTATCTCGACCGGCGTCGCGAGATGATTGCCGCGAAGCGGTTTGTCGATCGCGTGAGTCCAGTATTGCTCGCGCTGAAAAAGGAGATCGATCCGATTAAGCTCAAGCTGGGTGGTGATATTTATGCGAGCGCCCAGGGGGACGAGTATCAAAAATATGGTTGGAGTGTTGGTGACAAAATGCGGTACTTTGGAGCGCTTCAGAAAGCTAACGAACTTCACGAGATGCTGCAGCGGACGCGCGACATCGAGTTGGAACTTCTGAGCCGCGAAGTTGAGGAAAAGCTGGAGCTTTTTCGCGAAGTGTTGGGACGCGTCGACCAGGTTTTCAAGCAAGGCACCAGCCGCCAGGATCGATTGTACGACTTGACCGATCGCGCGCCCACGTACTACAACGATAACGTTGCCGCCGATCTCGATGAGACCAATGAACAGGCTGCCGCTCTCGAAGTGGCGCTTAAAGACTGGCTGGCGCAGCTCCAAGCTGATTTTCCGTCGAGTAACCATTAGTGCACCTCACGCATCAGCGATATTGAGAGAGATGCGAACCCATTCGGACTCGTGGGTCTCGCGGAAGCTGAAATGCAGGTACTCTTTCGAGCCGATCACCCGCACGGCGGCGTTAATGGCCTCCATCGCGCTTATCCAGCGCTTATCCTCGCTTTCGATCTTGAACAGCTCGAACACGGCGTCTTTGCTGATCTTGCCGGCCTGGTCGACATTGAAGGCGCGGGTGACAAGGCCGCGGATCTCCGCGCGACCGTCTTCGGTCCACTCGTTGAGGCATTCGTCGATAAGGCCCTTGGCAACCTGCAACTGAGGCCCGAACTCGATCAGCTTGTTGACGCGGGTCTCGACCGTCATCAGCCCGTCGATTGACCGGTACTTCTGATTTCCGGCTCCAGCGCGACCGCGTTTGACGAGGCCGTACTGGGCTTCGAGCAGACGATCGTATTCGGCAATGTCGGCGCGGGTGTGCTTCTTAAATCGGCCGAGTTCGGCAGAGAGAGTTTTAGCAAAGCCGATAATCTTGCGGACCATCTGATCTTCGAGGAAGTCTTCGGTTTTCACCAGGGCAAGCGGCGTGAGACCACCTTCAGCGTTGGTCACATATTCCTTGCCGTTTACGACGGTGATGCCCGCCGCCTGCTTTTCTTCGAGAATAACTGCGTCCATGGTTTCAGCCTCTGATTTTGTGAGTTTGGGGCGTAGTGTTCGCTGCAAGCCGAAGCTTTCGTGCGGCCTTTTCGAGCGCGATGCGGGCAGCGCGCTCGTCTCTGGAGTGATGCGCCTTTTCGAGGCGGTCATATGCTTTGATAACGTCGGCGATCGCCTGGGTGAGCGATGGCCTCGCGTTAGCGGGGGTTGGACTTGACCTCGGCTTAGGCGCTTTGACGAGATAGAATTGCTCGGCCTCGTCATGCTGGCCATCGACGGCGATGTTTAGGGTCAACAAACCGGAGTGCCTCATTGAGAACCTCCTGGCTGGTGATTGCGCCGGGCGAGGGCACGGGCGATGAAGGAAATAATGTTTCCTCCCTCTGCCCCGACATTGACCGACAGATCGCCGGTCAAACGCTTTTCCATCTCCTCGCATTCAGCAGCCACTTGATCGAGCAATTCGCAGATATCGGCGGTGATGAACGCCGATATCGATCCGCCGATGAGGGCATGGTTGAGCATTGCGTCGCGCAGTGCTGCCAGCTTCTGAGAGGCTCGGATCACGTTCTCTTCCTCCCGAATTCCGGGCGGATGATCTTGCTATCCTCGATCATCAGATTGCCCAGCGCTTGCGTGGCAAGGTCGTTGATAACTGCGCGGCCTATGTCGCCAGCTTCCGTCAGCCTAAAGACGGAAAGCTCTTGCTCCTGGTTGTGCGCGAGGCGGGCGAGTGCCGTCAGGAAGTCGCCAAGCTCGGCGATCTGGTCGGGGTCGAGGCTAGCGCCAGTCGTTGACTTTACCCGAAGGTCGTCGGCGATGGCGAACAGCTCCGTGGCGAGTGACATCATGCCATGTCCTCCACGTCGCGCATCTTCCAGGCGGACTGGATATGCCGCAGCTCTACGACGCTTGAGCCTTCGCCGATCGCCGCCATGATGGCCATGCGCATGGTCTTGTCGATCTGGCGAAACGCGCCACCCTTCATGCCGACGCCGGTCAGGAACTTGATGCAAGCCGGGTCACTGACGTTCCAGGCGGCAATGCAGGTTGCCAGATCCTCATCATATGGCTGCGTGCGGTGCAGGCGCTTGCCAATTCGGCTTTTGAGCTGAGCATAGGAACGGTCGCTCCGATGCTTGGTGAAGCGGCTGTAGACTTCCGAGTTGCCGACGATGGCAACGCCGCACTCGTAGACGTCGACGAAGTAGCGCAACTGATTGAGCGCTGCATCGTCGAGGTGCTGGCCCTCGTCGACAATAAGAAGCGTTCCGCCACCCGATCGGCGCAATCTCATGCCGATAGCGCGGGCTAAGCGTGCCGGATTATGTTCCCGCACCTCCAACTGCTCGGCCAATTCGACGAGCATACCATGGACGGTTTTCGTGCTTTCCGTGACCGTGGTGTGGAAGACGAGAGGGCGCGTGCGGGCAAACTGCCGGCATGTCGCCGTCTTGCCCATGCCTGCGCCGAGAGTGATCATGACGAAGTCAGGAGCAACCTGCGCCCAAGTCAGGGTTTCGATGATCTCAATCGAACCGCGCAGGGGCATGTAGGATGGTGACTGCGGGATAGCGGCGGCGATTCCAGCGGTTTCCTGAAGAGCGTCGAGCCATTGCGCGACCTTCTCATTCAAGCTGTCCAGACGACCTTCATACTTGCCAGAATAATACTGGCTGAAGGTGCCATCTGGCATGTCGATACGCCTTGCGACCTCGGCCTTCGTCCATCCATAGGTCTTTCCCACCGCAATGATGCGATCGATCAGGTTAAGCCACAAATCGACATCGGCCCGAGACTTGTTCCCACCAGCCTCGGGAGTGCGCGACGGGCGATCCCACGTTTTGAGCTGGCTTGTGCTGTTATGCATGTTCATTTAAAATGGCTCCGTGCAGTGCCCTTAGGGGCTATTTATCGGGCGGGTTTTCCCCGCCCTTCTTTTTTCCGGAACCGTACTCACTACTTTTCGGCTCTACATGGACGCCGGACGCAGTACTCACCGGCGTATTTCCCGAAGGAAATTCAATGACCCCGTTGCTCTGGACGATGCCCAGGGCGCGGGAGAAAAGGGTTTCAAAATGCTGCTCGCTGATGGCGTCGGCAGGCGCTTGCGCGGGTGCCAGGGCGAGGTTGCCACTGGTGACCATGCGCGTGACCGTGGGCCGGACCTTCTCCGGTTCGGCTTTCGCCTTGTCGCCTCGGGAGTAGATTTCGCCGAGCTGCTGCGCCGTGAGTGTGGCATGGGCGTCGGCGACCTGCCGGATCGCCTTGATATGGTTCTTCACGAGGCGAGCCTGCATCCGGGCGTCGTCGACATTGTCGAAGCCGGTATTCTCGATGCACTTCGCCTCGCAGATGAGACGGCTTTTCAGATCGTAGACCTTGACCGGTTGATGCAGAGCGTCGGGATCGAAGCGGATCACAACCTTGTCGCCTGCATACTGGTTGAGGGCGACATTCCAATAGCGGTTGCCCTGGTAGTGGATTTCGCCGCTGCCCTTTTTGGTCTTGATTGCCTCGGACGCGAGGAGCCAAAGAGATGCCTGGGCGGCTGTCGGCTGGCGGACGATCGTGGACGGCGCGTGCATGCTCGCCTCGAAGGTCTGGATGAAGCTTCGGCCACGGCAGTTTTCAGCGCGACGGCCTAGCTGCTCGTTATGGTCTTCGATCTGCTCAGTGACATGGCGACGGAAGTCCTCGTAAGGGATCGCGCGCGTCATGTAGTTTTCCGGCTTCGCGTCCGGCTTGTTGCCGGTGTATGCGCCGCTGCAGAAGGGATGCTTTGAGATTGCCTCGGCAAGATCGCGCCATGCGCGCTCGATCGGCTTCGACTGACCAGCGTAGGGGCGGGTGAAGTGGACGTTGATGCCAAGCGTGGTGAGCAATCCGCGAGGATCTTCCGGCTTCACCTTGAACCGGAAGCGCTGCACGGCATCGCCGCTAATCCATTTCGAGGCAAAAGCCTTGCCATTGTCGATGTACATGGTTTCGGGAATGCCGTAGCGCTCGACCATGCCGCCGATGACCAGGCGTACGGCTTCCCACGTTTCGGCCTCGGCCAGGCGGTGCGAGAGGATCAAGCCGGAATAGAGATCCTGAATACCAATGAGATAGAAACGCACCGGCTTCTTGTTCCAGGGCACATCGACGAACACGTCGATCTTGTGACCGTCCATGTTGACGGCCTGCATGGCATGGAAATGAGCGCGGCTGCGGCGCTGGGCCGGGACCAGCGTTCTCGCCTTGTCCTTGCCCTGCCGTTTCAACAGTGCCGCTGCCTTGCCAACGTCGGCTTCCATTCGACGACGGAGCGTGCGCTCCGAAGGAACTGGCTCCCATCCATTGCGCTTCGCGGCCTTTGCCATGCGGCGATAGCAGGCGGAGAATGCCGGCTTTTCGGGACGCAGATAATCCGACGCGAGGACTTCCCATGCCTTGGGATGGCATTCCGCCAAATCGGCAGCAGTGCCGTCGTTTCCGGCAAAGTCGGGAGCAAGCGCCGCCAGATGGTCCTCGGGATCAAGGCCCTCGGTCATCTTCCGCCATTCGTAATAGGCCGACTTTTGGACATCAGCGTCAAACGTGGCAATGGCGACAGCAGCGTCGCGCCGGATCGACCGATCGCAGACAAGCTGCTCGACGCGCCGAAGCACGTTCAATCGCTTCTCACAGATGGCTTTATGGTCCTTTGAAAGCTTGTTGAACCGTGCCCATAGGGCATCTTTGCGCGCCTTGATCGCCTTGGCTGCACGGTCATCGGTTCCGGCCATAACCATGGCGAAGCGGATCTGTGCGATCTTCGGCAGGAGCGAGATATGGTATTCAAAGCCGCCGCCACCCTCGCGGCCTTCGGCCTTGCGGTAGAGGGCGGGATTGGAACGCCAGCCCTCGGCCTTTGCGCGCTTCGCGAACCCGCTGAGAGAAATCGGCAAGCCGGGCAGGGAGAGGGCGAGGAGTTCACTGAAAGTCAAAAACTCGCTCATGCCTACGCTCCCCGTTTCGCGATGGTGACGGGTCGCGCTGATTGACGGCGGATTTCCGCCTCGATACGCTTGCGCTCTTGGCGAAGCCTGGCGATTTCCGCAAAGCGTGCCTCGTCACCGATCAGGACGGTGACGCCCTGGATGGATGCGACCTCGTCCCAAAGCCAAAGGGCACCCGTGGCGTGTACGAAGGCGGTGAAGCGGATTAACGAGACATCGTGGCCGGTCTTGCTTTCGGCCGTATAGGCATCGAGTGCGGCCTTGCTGACATTCGCCAGGCCGAGATATTGCGCCATGCGGGCGACGATCGTCGGGCGATCGTGCGGGCACTCGCGAATAGCCCGAGCCATCGCACGCTTGATCTTGGCGCGATAGCGGTCGATATCGATGGATTGGACCGGCATGCGAACCGGGAAAATCTCCTGGCTCCAGAAGTCGAGTTGGGAAGGATCGGTCTTCATTGAGCCTTCTCCATCGCTGCCTTGACCTGATTGCGCAGTTCGTTGGCAACGCCGGCCTCGACCAGCATGTCGAAAACGAACAGCACTCTCGTTATGCGGTCGGCCGACTTCCACGCGCGATCGAGATCAACCCGGACGGCGCGTTGTTTGTCGGCTTCGGAGACCTCTTTCGCGGGCTCCTTCGCGGCTTCCAGCACCTTCGAAAGGTCAGGTTCTTTCTTGAGAGCGGCCGCAATCTGCTGCTGTCGCTTCGGACCTTCCTTGGCGAGCTTCAGGAGCATCGACTGATTGTCTGCGGCAGGGGTGCCGCGAAGTTGCGAACGCAAAGTCGGATGCAAATCTTGCGCAATTCTGTTTAGCCGTTCGACTGCGCGCCGAGACACGCCAAGTCGATCTGCAACGTGAACAGAGAAACTTCCGGCTTCGGCCTCATCAGCCAATAATTGCGACAAGTTGGCGCGATTTCCTGGGCGACCAGGTTCAACCTTTCCGTACTTGCTTTCCCAAACATCGCGATAGGACTGCACGAAGATCGCGCGGTCCATCACGGATAGGTCGTTGCGAAAGAGGTTCTCGGTGATCTCGATGAGCTGCGCTTCAGCTTTGTCACCCTCGACGAGCATGGCGTCGATCTCAGGTTCGCCATTGATTTCGAAGGCGCGCAGGCGGTGCGCACCGGCAACCAATGTCCAATTCCCACCCTTTGCAGCGGGGGTGGCGCGCACGGTGATCGGGTTGATTAGGCCATGCTCGACGATGCTTTGCGCGATTGCACGCGCGTGTTCTTCCTCAACCGTCCGCAGACGCTCGGGAACAACGATCTGATCGATAGGGATAAGCTTCAACTCGGCCATCACGCGGCCTCCGCAGCTTTTGCCAACTCGGCCATGAATAGGTCGCCGGCACGAGAGGCTACGCGGTGGTACATGCGGTCAAAAACGCCATCAGCGCGGCGGGCTTCGATGACGCGAACAGCCATCAACATCGTCGAACGTGCGATGCCGAGCATCGAGACGATGCGTCGACGAGGAACGTTGAATTCTTCGTGGAAGATGTAGAGGGCGACTTGTCGCGCGAGGGCCGCGTCCAACATGTGGTTGGGCGGGCTGATGAGGTAGCGCAACGGTAGGTGCGAGAAATGCTGCTGCGAGGCCTTGTAGCAGCAGGCCAGCATGATCGTGAGGCGTTCCGGTTCGGAATAGGGGTTCATTAGAATGCTCCCATCTGATGAGCGACAGCGAGAGCTGCGGCAACGATGCCCGCAACCGTGGTGCTGCCGACGAGTAGCCAATCCAGCAGCCGGCAAGCGGGTGGAATGGAGGGGATAAAGGGATTTCGAGCGCCAATTTTCCCGTGCTGTTTCGTCATTGTGGCATCCAGCGGAAAAGAGGAATGTCGGGGTGTGGCGCGGGCGGTAGCGGCACTGGACAGCCGGGGTTGAGCGAAAGACGCCCTGCCGACCAGCTCAGTGGGCTGGCACCGGACAAAAAAGGCTAGAACAGCCATCCGCCCGCGCCGCGTCATGCCACGGCCCTCTCGCTGTCTGAATAGACAACAGCGGAACGGCGGCCCTGGCGATAGTTCGCCGTGGGTTGGGGGGAGTGGCGGCGGCCGTCAGCCCTGTAGCGGGAACGCCAGAGTAGATTGGGGCGTGTGCCTAACGCTGCCGCGATGGCGCGCTCGCCTGCAACGTGAGGTTCATACAGGGTGTTGCCGGCCGTTCCGGTCGGCAGACCATAGTGTTCGTCGATCCATGTGAGGCTGAGTTTTTTGACGAGGAGCTTGCCTTTTATGCGAGCAACTTCCTCCAACCGCTTGCGTTCTTCGCGGCTAACCTTGCCGCTGGCAGTACCAGAATGCATAAAGTAGTCCTTCCAGAAGGGAGGCCCTGGACCGGCCTCCTTTTTTGGGATGTTGAAATCTGCGAACACAGAAAGGAATAAAACTGAAAACCGTTTTTGTAAAGCGGAAATCAGTTTTATTATGGTGAGGATTTGGCGCGTCCTGAAAGTGAGCCGAAAACGCCTCTCGCTGCACGATTGCGGGCGTTGCGAAAGGCGGTCGGAGATCCAGATCGCGATGAGGTCGCAGAGAAGATCGGTGTTGGAAAAAGCACGCTCGCTTCTTACGAGCGAGGCGAGTCTGAACCGAGCGCTTCTGCTTTGGCCGCCTATAGAAATGTATTCGGTGCAAATGTTCTTTGGATTGTATCGGGAGATGGCCAAATGTTCTCTGATCAGGGCAAAGGACCGCCCCCGAAAGGTCCAATGGATCCAGAGCTGCTAGAGATCATCTACAAAAACGTTGAGATGGTGCATAAGGCTGCGCGCCTCAAAACCCCTCCGCATAAGCTGGCCGTAATTGCCGCTGAAATGTACAATGAACTGTTGGGCCGCGTCGTTGATGTGCGGGACAGAGCGATCGTGGAAGCAGTCATTCCGATATTGGGCAACGAGTTGCGAAAAAGGCTGCTAGAGGCAACGAGCGAACCTGGCTCCGGCAAACGTTCGGCTTCATGATCGTCAAGCCAAGCCTGGATCATGGGGAATTTCACCAACAGTCGGACGCTCCCGGCCATTCAGCCAGGACAACGCCATCAACGATGTAAAGTTGAACCGCGTCCGACGCTTAGCCGAGAACGCGAAACGGCCGCCAAGCAGCGGCCGGTGCACTATGAAACTGTCATGATTTTATGCCGCCCCCAGCATTGCGATTAACAAAGTGTTAGCTAGTAATCTGCATCTCTGCGCGCAAGCGGGCGGAGCTTCGCACGCGTAAGTAGTTTAAATTATGGTTAGCAGTGACGTCAGCTCTCTTAGAGATTCACAATCCTAGGATCGGTCGAAGTCAAAGTTTGAGGGTTTCCACTCACCCTTGATTGAGAGGTACGTATAATCGAGACGTGCGGCGGGGACCGATTGAAATTCAAACATTCGTCTGTGTTCACCTGTCAGCGCCGTTGCACCGAATTGAGCAACGAGCAGAATAGCTATTGCTGAAACGGCCGAGATACAGTGCGAGAGTGTGGCTTTCGAATAATTCGTATATCGGTCGTGTTTCACGCTGTTGTATGCATCGTACCAGGCAAGGCTCCCTGTCGGTCGATCGCTTGCCCAATTCGCGAACGGCTGAATTGGCGCAAGCCATGGATAAGGCGCCAAGAGCACAGAGTACTCTTTAAGTCTCAGGGCTTCACAGGTTTTGAAGTAATCCTTGGTGTTATTCCCAGCGTAGCCATTAGCTTGCAAAACGGATTTCCACTGCGCCTCTACCTCAGTGCAAGCTACGATCAACAAGTTCATAATGCTGGGGCCAAAGGCCTCGGCGTTCGATCCACCAGGTTCGACGACCCTGAAGATGCCAGAAAGTTGCTCGACGATCGCGGACAGGTGATCTCTGCCTCGGGCTATGAACTCACGATCGGTCTCAGCGGGATAGGCCCAAAGGTCGAAACCTCCGAGCGCCCTTGCTATACGTGGATGATAGTGATCAGGAGCAACCGACAACTCTTTAAAACACCAATCGGTTCGATTGGCTGCAAGTCCCCAAGGCTTGCGCAGGCCGTTTCGAAACGATTCTATGAGATTCTCGCCCGGCTCAGCGATGATTTTTTGTCCGGGCTGGATAGTTTCGGCCTCTGCCCTGGTTACTCGCCAAGTGCAATTAACACTGCCAACGGATAGCCAGTATTCCACAAAGTAGCGGGTATCTATTTTGGTTGAAATCTTTGATCCATCAGACATGCTCGACTCAATCTTAAATTCAGTTCGTCTTTACCTAGCATTTTTCCTTTGAAAAGAGGATCAATACATGATCGGCTACGGCATCAGATCTTACCTTTCACGCCATAGTTCGGATGTGGGCTTCCGTAGTAACCGGCCATAATCTTTGCTGCCTTCTGGCCGCACGAGCACTTCAGCCGCTTCTCGATATCCTTCAGCTCTGCGGTATGTCCTGCCTTCTCTTCTAAAGACAGGCGGTCTACCTCGTGCATCTTGCCACATGCGAGGCACCGCACCATGATTGTGGCATCGTGCGGGATGACGTTCAGCGTGCCAAAGTTAGCATTTGTCGGTAGGAATGTTCTCGGCATTCTCAGTCTCTCGGTATCTTGCGCGCCACAAATTCGTTGCGCTCCTTGTTGTTGCATTTCGTACAGCGCAGATATCGACGCCATTGCGCGAGAGGCGTGTGGACATCTCGGCGGCTAAGCCATCGCCGACTGAGCGCGGCATTGTGACGGCAGCGGCTGCAAAGACCGCGCAGTTCCCACCATTCCGGCAGATCAGCTAGGCAGATATCCGTTAGTAGCGCCACGTCGCCGGCCGGAACCACGACCATGCCTCGTGCGAAGATCAGCGGGAAAGCCGACGCCTTTGCTGGCACCAACGACCCGAGCGACTGGCGGCGCGGCGTCGGCTCAATGCTGTCAATATAGGCCATCCAGTTTCCGCGCATGCTCGATCGTCACGACGGCGTCATTCTTCGTCCTCTTCATCTTCAGTGACGGGTATAGGAACCACGTACTCCTCGCACCATTGGTCGATGGCCTCTTCCGGTGACGCCGCGTCGAACCATTTCAGGCGTGCGGGGATACCTTCCCCTCTGTATAGGATGGCCGCAACGCCGGCCGCCTCGCACCAGGCGATTTCGAGCCAGTTGTCTGATGGGCCGGTATTGACTTCGCCGTTGAAGGTTTCCTCTCCCTTGTAGAAATATTCGAACTTGTTTGCGGACTGGAGCCGGAAAATTTCGCGCCGCAGAATGGGGTGCACTTCCTCGTTTGTTTGCGGGCGCAGAACCGTGAAGTAGCCGTCTCGCAGATCGACGGTCGGCCAGGTTCCGATCTCTTGGAAATATCTCTCTCGTAGATACACTTTCTCATCCTCCAAATGCTGCGCGCATGGCGGCTCGTAGTGGGCGAATTGCGGGTTGCGATGAGACACCGACTTAGCCGCCGAAGTCGGCAGCATCATCGCTCTCGTCTCATTTGTTCTTATTATGTTCTTGTTTGGAAAAGAGTCAAGCGGGGGGAAATTCTGAGGCTGCAGACGACGGCCGCGATCGAGGCAGGCGATACCTCACAATGGAACTCCATCGGTTCATTTCGGCAGAAGGATTCCACACGAGCCAGGCGCTCCGCTTTCCCCGTAAATCTTGTATTGTCATTTTTGACGGTATTTGCTAGACAAGTGTCATATATGACATGTGATTCGAAAGGAAACGTAGACATGGAAGCAGAAGATTTTAAGGCGTTTTTGCAGAAAATGGGCCTCTCGGACACTGAGGCTATGCGCAAATTGGGAATTGGCTCCCACAATACCTTGGCTGCCTACAAGCAGAATGGTGGTCCCAACTGGTTGGGCCTCGCATGCGCTGCCATTGTTAACGAGTTGCCTGCCTGGGAAGGCGATAGGGTGCTCGTTCATGCATTCAAAGTTTGGAACCACGAGACCGGTGAATATTTTTTTGGCCGCAGCTTGAGGACCGAGGAAAGCATCCAACGGATCAAAGGCGAGATCGTCCCGGGCAGCAGCAGGTATGTTGATCGTGCAGAAATAAAGGAAGGACGATTTGATATAACCGAAGAGATAACCGATGCTGATAGCCACTACCTTGGTCGATTATTGCAAGTTGCAAAGGCCGACGAGATGCCAGCAGACCAGGTACGAGGCTTTGCGTCGGACATGATCCACCTGCATACCGTAGAAGGTCGAGGAGACCGGAACAAGCTCGCTCGCCTATTCAGCGCCCGTGCGCCAGAAACTGACACTGCGAAGCGCATTGAGGAAGCAATTCGACACTACCTCTAATAATGTTGAATGCTAGGCCTATCGCAGAGGCGCTTCTGTCACACGCTTCTGAAGCAGTGCTTTGCACTGGCAGACTGCGTTTGGGCTTTTTACATGCAACTTCAAAGACATGAATCATTAATTCGGCGCACGAACCGGTCAAAACATTGAAGGGATTTGGAATCAAGCGTACGAATTATTGACAGGTTACCTATTGATTCGAAGTAAGTCATACAGCACGCTAATATAGCGGGTAAATATAGGTGACCCGTTCAAAGCATTAACAACATAGGAGACACGCATGAAATTTGACGAGCTGCTGGCAGACCTAGTTGGCAGTCTAATGGCACATCTAATCAAATGGGCCATCTTGGTCCTTTTTTGGAAAGATGGCCCACATTGAGTTTAGCAACTCGCAAATAGACGAATAGTTCGTCGGGAAAATGGCTTCGCTGCAATCGAGGCCATTTTTTATTTGCCATCGTTTTTTCGCACTAGATGGCAGAGTCGTCAACTTCAAACATCTGAGACTCTTTTGAGCGAAATACGTGCCGAAGGATATGAGATTTTCTGCGAGCCTCTGGGCAAACCTCGGGCGAGACGCGAAGAAGCTCACAAGGCCGATTGTCTAGGCCCTTCAGAAGGTCTGCCGGTGGTTTTCCCTGCCGGGCAAAGCTCAAATTGGTTTTGGTGCGCCGTTGATGTTCGAAATCGGATGACCGTGCGCTCGCGCAGGCCAAGGCTCATCTTAGCATTTTCAATGATTTGAAGGTCTGACAAGCCGTTTTGAAGCGGATTTAACGGCGAATTTCAAATTACCCGTTACCAGTGTGCTGGCGGCTCAGTTCTCGCGCTTTTGCTGCCGCACGCTGTCAAATCTTACTTCCCGGGATTTGCGCGCTCAGACCGCAAAAGCCGTTGTTTTTCCAGCCTTTGTCGCTCGTTCCCGCATATTCTCGATTAATCCCGATATTCCGGTTATTAGCGGCGGACAACAACCCGGTTGGCGCGGGTGGACGATCACGGACGAGACGACTTCCCTGAATGCTCTCCCGAGCTCGATCGAGGGCTCGGCACCAGGACTGTTGACGATATCGGCGAGCTGCTCGACATCCTCCCTGAATTTCTCGACAGCCTTTGGTTTCAGCTCGATGATGTTGGTTGGAGCCTCTTCGGCCTCAAGTTCAGCTTTCAGGCGCATCCGCTCAGCTTTGAGCCCGGGAAGAATGGCCAGAACGTCCTCATCCGCGATTGTTCCCCTCGACACCTGCTCAATCACACGCGTAATTCTGATCTGCACGTCTGCCAGCGCGTTCCTTTGCGCCGCGGCTATTGCGTCGCTCGGTGGCAATTCGCTTGCTCTCAGCCCTATATTCTTCGACGTAGGCGTCTATGGCGGAAGTGTCGGCGAACATGATGCGCAAGCGATCGATCACGTCTCGTTCGATCTTCTGGACATAGTAGCGCGCGTTGTTTGAACAGCTCTTTGATTCCTTCCATGTGCTGCAGCTGACGCGTGGGCCGCTGCGATCGGCGCCGATGATGGACAAGCCGCCCCCGCAAGCACGGCACTTCAGCAGCCCCGACAGCAATCGCCTGTTCCTGGGGGCGGTATGAGCATGTTTGCCGCCGATTGCCTCCTTCCGGCTCCGAACAGCCTGAAACAGTGCGTCATCGATGATCCGAAGGTGGGGGGCGTCGATCGTCTCGACAGCAGTCTCCTCGTTCTCTCTTGAGATGCGCCGACCAGTCGAAGGGTCTTTCACCATCCGGACCCGATTCCAAACGATTTTTCCCACATAGAGTGAATTGCGCAAGATACCGTATCCGCGCTTGTCGTTACCGTTGATGGTGGAGCCGTTCCATTGCCTCCCACGTGGTGCAGCTACGCCTTCGTCGTTCAGCATGGCAGCAATCGACCGAGGGCCCACGCCGGCAGAATACAGGTCGAATACACGCGTGCGGACGAGAGCCTTGGCGAGCTTTCGCTGATCCTTCACATGGCTACGGAGAAGCTTCCGGGCGATGTGGTGGCCGTCGCCGTCGAAGCGAGAGCCTGAGAAACCGCCTTCTTGCTGGAATAGGTGCAATGCATCGTGATCGGCGATTCCGTGTTCGTCGGCCGGCGCCCACTCCAGATCGAGCTCGATCTTGTTTCCGATGATCATCGGTGTCGATCCGATTGAAGGCTCATCATCGCCGTTGTCCTCGAGATCCGCGTCGCCGTCGATGACGTCGAGAAGTTCAATCATCTCCTCTATCCGGGATTCCAGTTCGGCGCGGCGATGTTGCAGGATTGTGGAAGAGCGCTTCATGCCGTTGTTCTCCCCGTCACATCAGCAACCGCCCGAATGAAGTTGCTCACTTCACCCAAAAGACCACCGGCGGCGAGTGAGCCGTCAAAGAGGCCAGTCATTTTGAGGGCTTCACCTTTGATAAATAGGCCTTTGTGCGTGAACGCGGGGATCTTTGATATCGCCGTCCGAGACTTGCACACCGCAAGATCTGCATCGGCAATTCGTTGTTTTGCTGCTTGAACCCCTGATTCATGCCGAAGACGTGCAGTTTCGGCCTCATACCTCTCCGCGAGTACAAGCGTCCGGTTCCATGATGCAAGCCCGCCCTCTATCCAGGCTTGGTTGCGAGCCAACGCCTTTTCTGTGCGTCCCTTCGGTATTTGCCGCGAAAACTTGGCAATATGCTCTTTTGCTTCCGCCGAACTGAAGATGTGAAAGCACGTCTTTCTGTTCTCCTCTCGATATTTGCGAGCTAACCGCTTCGTAAGATCGGCAGTTTCCCTCATCATGAAGCGGCCGATGATGTCTCTCTCGGCGCCGTCGTTGTGCCCATAGTGTAGATGAACATTGGCTGCGCCCAGGAGTTCTTCCGGAGCGAGAGGCCAGAGGTGGCGCCACTCATCTGCCAACCACTCCAGTGCGTCTTCCGCTGCTGCCAGTTCAGCACAGGCGGCAATCAGACCGGCATAAGCCTGAAGCAAGTCCGGATTTTCATGCACTCCTTCTGCAGCCAGGGAAGGCTCCGTAGCGGCATGGACTACTTTTGGACTGCCCAGAACTGCGGGAACGGCCGATGCCGCTGCCAATCCGGGCAGTGCCGAAAGAAATGATCTCCGGGTAGAGGAAATGACATTGTCGTCGGATTTAACGGCGACGTCGTGAAGGACGAGTGACTTAGTCATGCGGGCTCCTCCTCATTGTCGACGATAGCTTCGATATCGCGGAGGATAACCTCGGCTCCCACAAGTCGGTCGCCATCCGTCAGATGATCCGCAATGCTGGTGCGCGGCTCTGGTACCTGCCGCCCTATTCTCCCGACCTCAATCCGATCGAACAAGCCTTCGCCAAAATCAAGCACTGGATGCGCCTGGCTCAGAAGCGAACCATCGATGACACCTGGCGCTACATCGGACATCTCGTCAAAACAATCGAGCCCAACGAATGCAACAACTACTTCGTCAACGCTGGATACGCTTCCGTCAAAACCTGAAACGCTCTAAAACCCTCGACTCACGTTACGCACTCTGCATTCATTTCGAATGCAGATGGGGATCGCATGTTCAAAAAAATTGGCTTGGTTGCTTTGCTTGTGGCGGGTCTGGCCGGCTGTGCTGGCATGGACTACGCGATGAAGAATTACTCCGGCGTGAAAGTCGTCACATGGGTAAATCCATCGACGAATGCGCAATGGCGGATTTTCGATAAACCGGCAGAAAACCGAATGATGATCACCCTGGGTATTGGCGGTGCGGCTCTACAGGGTGCCGGACAAGGGATCACGCTTGGCGCCGCCGACACGAGAACGCCGATGATCCTTTATCAAGACGCTGCCATTGCTTGGCTGGCATCGAGTGGGCGGCATTGCTCCGCCACCCAAATGTTTCTTGTAATCGAACCGCAATACGAGGTTCGCTATATTTGCCGGTAGGCAAAGTACGAAACTCGGCTCACCGCTGTTTTGAAGGGTCTTTAAGCGTTGTTTGAAGCCCCTTCAAAGAGGGCATCTGTGAGAGTTCGCCACGCATACACCGCAGCCAGGCTGACCACTCCGTTACCGGCCGCATCGGGTCGGTCCGCCCGATCGGCCAGCCCATGATCCAATCCGAAAAGTTCGGGTTGAAGGTCAGGCCTCCGGGCGAGGATCGGGGCTTAGCGTTCAAACTCAGATGGAGCGGGTGGGAAGATGGGAAGCTGAAGGGCTTCGTCGGTGTCGCGCCGCATGCCTGCATGAGCATCCAAAGATGCGTCCAAACCCTCGCAGCCTTGCCGATCCCGAACTGTGACCCCGCAGCTGCCGCGTCGTCCTTCATCCGGAAGCAATTGTTCACCAGTACCAATTCGATCTTCGTACAGTAGAGGGACTTTGTTGGCGTGGGCCACAATGAAGAGCGGCCGACGCTGGTGAGATGCGCCGATCTCTGCCGCGCTGAACAGGCCCGCTTGTTCTCGAAGAAGCGCCATTCGGGGTCGAATTCCTCAATAATCCGGCTGATATGCGGCCAGAGATGGCGGGGATCGTCTTCGCCTCGCCGGAGACCGGCGAAGCTGAAGGGCTGGCATGGATATCCGCCAGTGAGGATATGAACCTTTCCGCGCCAAGGGCGGCCGAATATCTATACATGTGATGAATCTGGCGAGGATGATCCTATTCCGCTCGTCAGAATGGGCAGGGAACCAAAGCGAGCCATCGCCGTTCCTGACAGGCGACTTTACGCCACTATCAGGAGGATCTAATGGCCGACATCACGCTAGACAAAGACATCAATGCGCAGATCGAAGAGCTTCGAAATCAGATTGCCAAGCTTTCAGCGGATTTGGCCAGCAGGATTGACGTTGCTTCCGAACGCGCCGACGAAGCGCTGTCGTCGGCGAAGACGAGGGTTTCCAATGTTGCGGACCAGGCGCGGACCGAAGGCAGAAATGTAGTTCAGGCTGCCAAGGACAATCCAACGGCGACAAGTTCCATTCTTATGGTTACGGCCCTGCTTGGTCTCTTTGCCGGGCTTTTGATCGGCAAGCTGACGGACTAAGAGAACGAGATAATCTCATTCTCGAAAAGTAAAAGCCCGATCAGCAGTCATGCCGATCGGGTTGTCAGGATGAACGGGCCGCCTCCAACCCGAGTTTTGCGCTGTGTCATGCCTAACGTTCCCACCGGTGCCTGCTGTCGAAGTCCAAACACAATCACCAATTGACTGGTTGGCAATCATCGGAATTTCCTTACCCTTCTCCAGATTTCCTCAAAAGAGCTGGCATCCTCAATGCGTTTCGTCAATCCAATCCCCTTCGTCAGCGACATAGCTCGCTCGAAGGCATTTTATTGCGACCTGCTGGGTCTCAAAATCCTGAGCGATTTCGGGAACTTCATTCTCTTCGAGACCGGCTTCGCCATTCATGACGGGAAGTCACTTGAGCAAACGGTCTGGAAGAAAACTATTGAAACGTCCAGCCCATACGGGCGCGGAAACATGCTTCTCTATTTCGAACATGAGGATGTGGATGCAGCGTTCGAAAGAATTGCACCGCATGTTGAGCTGATCCATTCCGTCGAGCGACAAGACTGGGGACAGCGCGTGTTCCGGTTTTATGATCCTGATGGGCACGCTGTGGAGATTGGCGAACCGCAGTAGCCAGATAGGTTCGGGTCGAGAGCAGTTGCCGGCGGCGCGGTATCCAAACGGGTGCACCATCGACCTCACGATAACCACCATCAGCTCGCCATACTTTCAGCGACATCTTAGATTAGGAAACTACGATGGAAGTGAAACTTCTTGCGCGTCTTTGCGTTCAAGCGTCACGGAATTTGCGAGGATCTGGTCATGACCTCAAAAGAGAAGAGACTTGCTCGGCATATCATGGTGAAACTTTTGCCTGTTTTCGGCGGCCTAAGCATCCTGGGGGTCGTTGTGCTTTCGATGATCGCATAGGCAGTTCGGCAAGCAAGACGACAAGACGATATGAAATCATTGTCGGGCAAGGGGTCGCTTCTGCGGCTCTTTTTGTTGGTGCTTGAATGCAAGCCGGGCGAAGTTCTTTGCGTCCAGAAGAAACGATCGCAAGCCCTGAGCGCTGTTCTCTAGATGGCCGGTAGACGGACTGAATGGCGCGAGAAAATCCGCTTATCACCCGCATTTGTAAACGGCCATGGATAATTCATGCTAGATATCTTGCAAGACGAAACGCGCTCTGGCACCGTGCCGCCACAGGGGAACGGGGTGTTCAATGAGGATGTTTTTGGCGGCGGCCACTGCTCTGGTGGTCGCCAATTCTGTATTGGCTGCTGACGATGCCGTGAACAACGCGTTCCGGGTCTGCAAGATGATAGATAATACTGGCCTGTTCACCGCGCCGTGCCAGGTTTCCAGCCGGAAATACTCCGTGACGGCGACGATCGACTTGACGACCATCGATGCTCGGAAGGCTTGCACGCAGATTACGGGCGTTGTTGCGTCGAAGGGATTTCATTTTCCCGGCGCAGACTGGACCGTGCAGATCAGGTCGCCATCGAGCGGCGACCGATCGATCGTGTTCTGCCGGCTGCCGAAGTAGCCTCCTCAGGCGGACGCGTTCATTTCGTCCGTCGCAAAGGCCAACTGCAGTTCCATCAGAACCGCATGCATGAAGAGCCCAGCTTGGCGCGATATCTCGTCTTCATCCATTCCCTGCCGTTTCAGGGTGGCGGCAAAGCCCGCCATTTCCGAGCGCCAGAAGCGATTTGCTTCCTCTCCGTGAAGCTGCTGCAGGGCACTGGCGCACCGCCTGATATCACTGGCGCGTCTGTCGGCTGGGAATGCTAAAAGCGACATATCATCTCCGTCATCAGCAAGGCGAATCGCCTGCCTTTGTTGGCACCTTCGCCCGCACTGGTTCACAAAGAATGAATTGCCCCTTCGGAGATCCCACCTGGTTCCGAAATGACCGGATGAGTTCACTGCATCACGGATAGGCCCGCCTCCCGGGCGGCCCTGATCAGGGCGTCCCGTGCGGCCTCCGGAGGAACGGCGCCCAGCATCGCCTCGAGGCAAATGCGCACCGCAGTCACATATTCTTCGCCGCTTTCGACCGGCCAATGCTCCAGTAGCAACTCGGCGACTTGATGTACCGAATTGACGCGGCGATATCCGCCGGTCTCTCCGAGTACGAGTGTTACGGCCGGGAATGGTCGTAAAGTGTTTCGTTTCAAAACGCACTACCTCCGAAACGTATATGCTTCGGTAACCATTGCAAAAAGCGTTCCGCGTCGAACGGCATCTTGCCTGGTGTCTTCGAGGTTGCTTCTGTCAGCCTGTTGCCAGGGGGCGCGATCGAGCCGGCAGCTTGCTTCAACAGCACCTGCCACGCCTATTGTCCGAATAAGCCGTGTTTGGATGTCCGACGGCTGTCGCCGTCGACCTCTCGGAATGTGCGTTTGCGAACAGGTTCAGACCGGTCAGTGCCGCGCCTTTGGCGGCGCCCGATGCTGTAAAATCGATGCCGACGGGCTTAGTCCAGCACGTCAGCTTCGACGCAGGCTTCAACAAATGCCATCCTGGCTTCGTTGTGAAGAAGGGAGTTTCCTTCCGCCGCCGAGCAAATATGCCTTGCCGAACTATACTTTTCCCCTCGAACGGTCGGCCAGCGGAACAGAAGATGGTTGAGGGCATCCTTCGGGCTTCTTATTCTCTCCGGCATGCCGTAGCCGATGCGCAGGTACACAGGTTCGCTCCAGCGAACGCCGCTGGTCATAATGATCATGTTCATTCAATGGTGCTCCGACATTGGCATCGAAACTCCCGCGAGGGGAAAAAGTTTCGCAATTTCTTGAAAATTGATTGTCCTGTCGGAACGACGCCGCAGCCCAGCCTATAGAAAATGCCCGGCGCCGAAGAGCTTATGTGGAGCACTGATCTCGTCGAGTCCGCCGCAAGTGCTGAACTACTGGCGGCGGGACGTTTCAAATCACCTTGCAAGCGGCCGATCGAAAGGTCGGCGGATCACTGGCAGTCGGATACGACGATCTTGCAATGCGGGCAGTTGTCCAGCGCCATGCGCTCGGCTTCGCGCTTGCTGCTGCCGTAGCCAATGCCGTAGTTGACGCGATCGCCGACATAGGCGCCGCATTGTTCGAACCACACGGCCGACTTGCAGGAGTCATTGCCCGCCGAACGGCACTCTTTGATGGCATTATGCTCGGCTTCCGCGCGGCTGGAGCCCCAGCCCAGGCCATAGCCGGCTTCCCCTGCAGAAAGGCCCTGCTGGTCGTCGACGGCGATTGCGCCAAAAGCGAGTGCGGATGATGCGAAGGCGCACGAAATCAATGCTGCGGCCAGGGCCGCGCGAATGTTCTTCTTCATGATTAAATCCCCGAAAACCCAGATAACTTAGGTCAATCTCGGTATATATTGCGCGCCCGCCAAGACAAGGCGGGTTGAGGCTCCATTTTTGGGTGGATTTGGCCGGAAGCGGATTATCTGATCTTGCGGGAATGCGCAGCAATTGTCTTCGGGTGGGACCTATTGAGCGCGGTCAGTGCTGTTGGACCATGGTGGTCTCGATCGGAACACCGGCTTCCATCGCTGCGGCCATGAAGCTGTTTCGGGCTTCCAGCGGGTGCCCGTGGCCGCTCTCGACATCGGCACAGATCTGCAGGGCCATCAAAAACGCCTTGCCTTCCGCCACGGGCCAGGCGTTCAGCAGCATGTCCAATGCATCCTTCGTGGTCCCGACGGTATAGACCTTCCCGGTACGCTTGCAGATGACCATGATGGGATAATTCCAGTCTTTAATGCTCATGGTGCGAAGCTCCGATCCGACGCCGCAGAGGTTAATGCCACGGCGCGCAAAATCTCAAGTTAATTTCGGGACGTAACTGGTGCAGGTCACCGTTGTTTCAATCATCGCCCGGTTGATTCAAGGCGTAGCGCGATCAATTTTGGGGTCGCGCGTCACGATGCGGTGCGTCTGACCGATACCCGAGGCGCCGAAGACCCTTGCGCGGAGCTATGGGATCATAAATGACTTGGCGTGCAGCGCAGCCGGAGGAAGACAGCGATGGGAAGCTTTGCGGAGATTGAGGAGCGGGCCGAAAAGCGCAAGGGCGGTGCCGCCGCGCTGAAGACGCTGATGCCGAAATTGCCTGATGTCGATGTCTTGCGCGCGCAGCCGGACGATCGGCTTTTGTCGGAGATGACGCGTTATGTCTTCTATGCCGGTTTCGTCCGCAACGTTATCGATTCCAAGTGGCCGGGTTTTGAAGCGGCCTTCTCCGGTTTCGATCCTGCCTTTCTCAATCTCGCGCCTGATGATTACTGGCACGATCTGACGTCCGACACGCGTATTGTCCGCAACGGCGCCAAGATCATGTCGGTGCGGGCGAATGCCCAATTCATCCGGCAGCTTGCCGATGAGCATGGCAGCGCCGGCCAGTTTTTTGCCGATTGGCCGATTGAGGATCACATCGGCCTGCTCGGCGTGCTCGACAAACGGGCAGAACGGCTCGGCGGCATGAGCGGCCAATATTTCCTGCGGGCGATCGGCCGCGACAGCTTCGTCATGAGCCATGATGTGCTCGTCTGCCTGCGCCTTTCCGGCCTGCCGATCTCGGAAGGCAAGCCGACGAAGAAGGACCTGCGGCTGATCCAGGATCGGTTCAATGCCTGGCACGCCGAGACGGGCCTGCCGCTCACCCATCTCTCACGCATCTGCGCCTTCTCTGTCGGAATGCCGGGAGAAGAGGACGAAGCCTGATTGATTTGATCCATCGAATAATATTGGATCGCACGCTGAAACAGGGAAAGATTAAGATGACGACCGACAGCAGGCCTTTGGCCATCAGCGCGCCGGAGCCGCGCTCGCTTGAACTCATTTTCACCAAGGACGCGCTATCCCTGCTTCACTCGAAATACCGCATCGTCGAGGCGGATCCGAATGAAATCGCCGCATTGGGCGACGAGGTGCTGGCAGAAGCGCGCTACATCATCGGCCAGCCGCCGCTGTCGAAGGAGACGCTGGAGCGCATGCCGCAGCTGCGCTGCATCCTGAATGTCGAAAGCAATCTCATCAACAACATGCCGTACGATGTGCTTTTCGAGCGTGGCATTCATGTCGTCACCACGGGTCTGGTCTTTGCAGAGCCGGTCGCCGAGATCGGGCTCGGATTCGCGCTGAGCCTGGCGCGGGGCATCATCGATGCCGATCTGGATTTCCGCGAGGGCAGGGAGCTCTGGGGCGGAGACGGCAATGCCAGCGCCCGGCTGCTTTCGGGCAGCGATATCGGCATTGTTGGGTTCGGCGAGCTCGGCAAGGCACTGAACCGGGTGCTGACGGGCTTCCGGGCCAATATCAAGGTGTTCGATCCCTGGATGCCGCCTTCGATCCTCAGGGAAAACGGTGTGCAGCCTGCTGGCCTTGACGAGGTGCTGTCGGGCAGCGATTTCATTTTCGTGGTGGCCTCCGTCACCAGCGAGAACAAGGGATTTCTCGGTGCCGAGGCTTTCGCGCGTATGCGCAAGGGTGCAGCCTTCATCCTGCTCAGCCGGGCCGACGTCGTCGATTTCGATGCGCTGATGGCCGCGGTCTCCTCCGGCCATATCGTGGCGGCGAGCGACGTCTATCCCGAGGAGCCGCTCGGTAAGGATCATCCGGTACGCGCTCTCAAGGGTTTCATCCGCTCTGCCCATCGCGCCGGAGCACTCGACAGCGCCTTCAAGAAAATGGGCGACATGGTGCTGGAGGACATGGATCTGATGGATCGCGGCCTGCCGCCGATGCGCTGCAAGCGCGCGGAGCGGGAAACGGTATCGCGCATGCGCTCGAAACCGGTGACGCGGAACTAACGGAGCCCCTTTGCTCGTAGTATACCTACGAGTGCATTTTCGGTTCGACTCATCTATGTCTCGGCTACTGGAGCGATTCTTGGAAAAGCGCGCAGCGGTTTCTCTCCGGAATTGCGTGGAAACAATAACTTAGAGCATTCAAGCGATTCCGCGAAACGCTTGAATGCTCTGGGGAATGGTGAGGATATCGATGGCAAACCGGGAAATCGACATAGCATCCATGGCGAGCAAAGGCCGTGCAACGGCGTTTATCGGCATCGTTGCCATTATCGCCGTTCTGATGCTCGTCTTCAGTTCATGGTACACGATCGATCAGGGCGAGCGCGGCGTCATCCTGCGCACCGGCGCCATGGTCGGTACGGCCGAACCGGGCTTGCATTTCAAGCTGCCCTGGATCGAGACTGTCGTCAAAATCCCGGTGACGCAGCAGGTGACCTATTGGACCTGTCAGAATGGGGCCAGCTGCGAAAACAATGAGCATCCGCAGATGCAGGCCTATTCGCAGGATCAGCAGCCCGCCGACATGCGCGTGACGATCTCCTGGCATGTGCCTGCGGATGCGGTGGAGCATGTCTATTCGGAGTTCGGTTCGATCGGCAATCTGGAATCGCGGCTGATTGCCCGGCGTGCGCCGCAGGACGTGAAGACGGTTTTCGGCAAATTCACCGCCGCCTCCGTCATTCAGAACCGGGCGCAGTTCAATACGGATGTACAGGCGGCGATCGAGGCCGGTATCCAGGGGCCGGTGCAGATCGATAGCGTCCAGGTCGAGAATATCGATTTCTCCGACGCTTATGAGAACAGCATCGAGCAGCGCATGCTCGCTGAAGTCGAGGTGCAGAAGCTGCGGCAGAATGCCGAGCGCGAGAAGGTGCAGGCGCAGATCACTGTGACGCAGGCGCAGGCGGCGGCTGATGCCCGCCGTGCCGATGCGCAGGCACAGGCCGATTCCGTGAGGCTGCAGGCGGAAGCTGATGCCGAGGCGATCCAGCTTCGGGGCGATGCGGAAGCCAAGGCGATCAAGGCCCGCGGCGATGCATTGCGCGATAACCCCAACCTGATCTTCCTGACCCAAGCGGAAAAATGGAACGGGCAACTGCCCACCACCATGCTTCCAAATGGCGCGGTGCCGATGCTTAATCTCGACGCGCGCCAGAACCCCGCCGCACCGGCGGCGGAGCATGAATAGCGGGAGGGCTGGCTAAGGTCCTAGCGACGATCGAGCCTGGCGGCCAGCCGGTCGCCAAGCCATTGCATGCTGCAGACGAGGATGATCAGCACGACGACGACGGCGACCATCACGCCCGTTTCGAAGCGCTGGTAGCCATAGCGGATGGCAAGATCGCCAAGCCCGCCGCCGCCGATCGTGCCCGCCATGGCGGAGGCACCGATCAGCGTCACCAGCGTCACGGTGAAGCCTGCGACGATGCCGGGCATGGCTTCTGGCACCAGCACCTCGCGGACGATGGTCCAGCGATTGCCCCCCATGGCACGCACCGCGTCGATGAGGCCGCGATCGACTTCACGCAGGGATACCTCGGCGATACGGGCATAATAGGGGATTGCCGCGATGGTGAGCGGCACGATCGCAGCCGTGGTGCCGAGTGCAGTGCCGACGATCAGCCGCGTCAGCGGAATCAACGCGATGAGCAGGATCACGAAAGGCACGGCGCGGAAGCCATTGACCAATGCCGCAAGGACGCCGTTGACGGCGAGTTGCTCGGCAATGCCGCCGCGGCTTGTCACGACGAGGGCGAGACCGAGCGGCAGGCCGATGATGAGAGAGAGCACGCCGGACGCTGTCGTCATCCATACGGTCTCCCAGAAGGAGCGCCAAAGCAGGCTGAGGATTACATCAGTTGTCATAGCCTAAAACCTCCACCCGGGCGGAGCGGGCTTTCAGAAAATCGCTGACCTGCGCCGGCAAGGCTGCATCACGCGTCGGCACCGCGATGAAGAAACGGGCGACGGGCTGGTTCTGGATGTGGTCGATGCCGCCGTGGACCAGCCGGAAAGAGCGCGGTAGCGCTGCGGAAAGCTCGGCGAAGAGCGCTCCTTGTGCCGCCGGACCGGCGAGGTCGACGCTGAGGATGGCCTCGACCCCTGATGTCGGCGACAGGCGGGCGGCGATGTGTTCAGGAAGCTGCGGGCGGATGCCGCCGAGCAGGCTAGCGGTGATGTCCGTTTCGGGATTGGCGAAGACAGTCCATACGGAACCTTCCTCGACGATCCGGCCCGCATCGATAACGGCAACGCGATCGGCAATCGAGCGCACCACTTCCATCTCATGGGTGATCAGCAGAATGGTGAGCCCGAGCTTGCGATTGATATCCTTGAGCAGTGCAAGGATCGACCGGGTGGTCTCCGGATCGAGCGCCGATGTCGCTTCGTCCGACAGAAGAAGCGCCGGGCGTGCGGCGAGAGCGCGGGCAATGCCGACACGCTGTTTCTGGCCGCCGGAAAGGGCAGCCGGATAGGCCTTTGCCTTGTCGGCAAGGCCGACGAGTTCAAGCAGGTCGCGCGCCCGCTGCAGCCGTTCGGCCTTGGCGACGCCCTCGATCTTCAACGGCAGGGCGATATTTTCCTCGACCGTCTTGGCGGAAAGCAGATTGAAGTGCTGGAAGACCATGCCGATGCGGCGGCGCAGCGGTTGCAGTTCCTTCTCCGAAAGGCCTGCGATGTCGCGGCCTTCGATATGGATCTCGCCACTATCGGCGCGTTCCAGCCCGTTCAGGCAACGAATCAGCGTCGACTTGCCGGCGCCGCTGCGGCCGATGATGCCGACGATCTCGCCACGACGCGCCGTCAGCGAAACGCCGTCCAGCGCAGGTGTCGCGCCAAACCGACGGCGGACATCGACGAGGCGGATGATTTCATCGCCGGTCGATGGGTGGGGCGGCGGATGGCCGTTGATTGACGTGACAGGGGTGAAGGGGTTCATGTCTGTCTGCTTCCCGATCTTCTTTTTGGGTGCGGCGCGGGTTGAGGCTGCGCGGAAAACGCCAAAGGCGGCCCGGGCAAGATGCCCCGGCCGCCCTGCCGCTCAGCGCTGTCCCCCGCGCGGTCCGGTTATCAATAGGCGCTGAGGCCCGTTCCCTTGTAGACCTTGTCGAATTCAGCCTTGACGGTGTCATTCTGGTAGGCTGCCACCAGCGTCTTCACCCAAGCTTCATTCTCGCTGCCCTGTTTGACGGCGATGAAATTGCGGTAGGGGTTGCCGTCGATCGGCTCCTGCGCGATGCGATCCTTCGGTGTCAGGCCGCTTTTCAGCGCCCAGTCGGTATTGACGACAGCAGCGTCGAGGTCGTCGATCGAGCGGCCGACGATGCCGGCGTCCAGTTCCTTGATCTCGACATTTTTCGCGTTCTCAGCGATGTCGGCTGTCGTGGCGAGAATGCCGGTGCCGTCCTTGAGCTTGATCACGCCTTGGTTCTGGAGCACGCGCAACGCGCGGCCCTCGTTGGAAGGATCGTTCGGCACGCCGATGACCGCGCCTTTCGGAAGATCGGCCACCGCCTTGTACTTCTTGGTGTAGAGGCCGATCGGCCAGACACCGGTATAGCCGACGCGGACGATATGGTAGCCGTGCTGCTTGACCTGGTTGTCGAGATAGGGCTGATGCTGGAAGGCGTTGGCGTCGACCTCGCCGCGTTCAAGCGCTTCGTTCGGCTGGGTATAGTCGTTGAAGACGATGGTCTCGATCTTCAGCCCCTTCTTGGCGGCTTCCGTGGTCACCACCCGCCAAACATCTTCGTCTTCACCGCTCATGATGCCGACCTTGATCGTCTTGTCGGCAGCGAAAGACGGGGTAGCGGTTGTCATCAAGCCGAAAGCGGCGACAGCGGAAGCAAAGATGGCGGCAAGGCCGGCGCGACGGGAAAGGCGCAGCGCGTCGAAGCCTCTAGAAAGCTTTTCAGTCATGGGAAATCCTGTTCCAGATGATCGAGATCATTATCTCGTTGACGGCTTAATCATCTCAGACGCATGTTCGCGTCGCGAAGCAGGATCATGCGTTGTGCGATGCACTTCTGAAAAACTCTTTTCAGTGCAGTGCAAAGCGGAAACTAATTTTCTACAAATATTATAGATTATTTATGTGGCAAAATAGGCAATTGCTCAAAGATTATGCAAGCTAGCGATGGATCGGGTCCTTCCAAAGGACATTTTCCGGCTTTTCCACCGGCTCGATATCGAGATTGACGACGACAGGCTCCTGTCCGGAGCGGACCAGCACGCATTCCAGCGTCTCGTCGCGGCTGGCATTGATCTCCTGATGCGGCACGTAGGGCGGCACGAAGATGAAATCGCCCGGGCCGGCTTCGGCGACGAATTCCAGATTGTCGCCCCAGCGCATCCGCGCCTTGCCCTTGACGACGTAGATAATGCTTTCGAGATCGCCGTGATGATGGGCGCCTGTCTTGGCGTTGGCGTGGATCGTCACAGTGCCGGCCCAGATCTTTTCCGCGCCGGCGCGGGCGTGATTGATCGCGGTTGCGCGATTCATGCCCGGCGTCTGCGCCGTATTCGGGTCGAGGGCATTGCCAGGGATGATTTTAACCCCATTTTCCCGCCAGTCGATCGTTTGGTGAGCGTGCCCATGGTCATGCTCGCTTTCATGATTGCCGCACATGGTCTTCCTTTCACCGTTTTGGAAGGGATTCGCGCGCCTCCCGACTATGAGGTGTCGTTTTACTCTACGCGAAGTCCTTCAAAAATAAAGAGAATTGCAGAAAATTATCAAAGAGGCTTTTCAAGTCGAGATTAATCTATAGACTTGATCAAGTTAAATGACCGGTGGGAACATTTTGTGTGTGTCCCGCGTTGCGCCGGTCACGACATGGTTTGCCGCGCCGCTTGCCCCATAGACTGCGTTCGGGGCGCGCCAAACTCAAGAAGCAGCGCCTGGTCTCTGAAGGAGACCGATCACTTTCATATCATGCGCCGGACTTCCAATTGAAAGGAGACAGACATGTCGAATGCCTTGCCGCCCCTTCATGAGGGTCATGCCCCCATTACGTTGCAGCAGCTTTTTCGCGAAGGACTTTATGCCTTCGAGGAATGGGACAGCGAAGTAACCGAACCGATTGTGACGTTCGAGGGGCGGATCATCCCCATCAGCGTCGTTTTCGAAGCCATGCGCGAATGCACCGACATCGTGCCCAACAACATCGTTTCGGCTGTGACCGAACGGTTGACCAAGCCCTGGGAGGGCGAAGGTCCGCTTGACACGATGACCTTTTCGACCGCCGCCCGCGTCATGGGCGTTCTGGTTCGCAAAAGGCTGCTGGCCGTGAACAACGGCATCAGCGTCGCTGCTATTGCCGTAGAAGCTCAGTCTACGGAAAAGTCTGACCGCTAGAAACGCGATCAATGATCGAAGGCCCGCCGGCGCAATGCTGGCGGGCCTTTTTCATTGTCAGGGATGACCGACGTCGAACTCTGGATCGACGGGAATCTGCATTGCCGTGACCAGGTGGTTCGTCTGTCCGGCAAGGCCGATGACAGCCAGCAGTTCCCCATGTTGAGCATCCGTCATGCCCTTTGCCCTGGCGGCTGCGGTGTGGGAATGGACGCAGTAGGTGCAGCCATTGGCTGTCGAGACAGCGATGTAGATCATCTCGCGCACCAGCGGATCGAGCGCGCCCTCCGCCATCATGACCGCCTTCAGGCCTTCCCAGGTACGCTTCAGCAAGGCTGGATCCTTGGCGAGGCCGCGCCAGAAATTATTGACGAAATCGGACTTTCGGACCGCACGGATATCGTCGAACACCGCCTTCACCGCCGGGATCGCTTCCGCCTCCGCATCATCGAGCAATTTGACCGTCGCCATCCTCAATCTCCTTTCAGCAATCCTGATCTTGTCGAACCATATCGCATTTTCCTGTAGTCTTGGCGGGATGGCCGGCGAATATCCTCCCTCTTTTTGTTTGCAAATGTCATCCATATGTGAAAATACTATTTACATAAGAAGATTGAGGCTGGCGCGGGAATCGGCGGCGAGAGTGTTCGCCGAGGCGGAGAAGCGCTTTTGGCTGAGATGATGGCGGGGGAGCAGAAATACTGATGGCGCTGAAGAAGGACTTGCCGCTGGCCGGGTTGGTGGTCGTCGATATGAGCCAGTTCCTGTCCGGGCCTTACTGCACCCTCAGGCTGATGGATCTCGGCGCCAGGGTCATCAAGATCGAACGGCCCGGTGGTGGCGATCTCTCTCGCGGGCTCTATCTCAGCGATGCCGAGAGCGGCGATTCCACCATTTTCCATGCCATCAACCGTTCCAAGGAAAGCCTCGCGGTCGACCTGAAGAACGAACGCGATATGAGCGCGCTGCGCAAGCTCGTCTCCAAGGCCGACGTTCTCGTGCAGAATTTCCGCCCGGGCGTGATCGAGCGGCTGGGGCTGGATTACGAGGCCGCCAGCAAGCTCAATCCGCGCCTCGTCTACTGCTCGATCAGCGGCTACGGCGAAGAAGGCCCGTGGGTATCGCGGCCGGGTCAGGATCTCCTGGCGCAGTCACGCTCCGGTGTCATGTGGCTGAATGGCGACGAAGGGCAGGGGCCAGTGCCCTTCGGTCTGGCGATCGGCGATATGCTGGCCGGTGCGGCAGCGGCTCAGGGCATTCTGGCAGCGCTGGTTCGGCGCGGCGTGACAGGCGAGGGCGGCCTGGTCGAGACTAGCTTGCTTGAGGTGCTGATCGACCTGCAGGTCGAGGTGCTGAGCGTGCACATGAACAGCGGCAACAAGCTGCCGGAGCGTTCGCATGTTCGCAGCGCCCATGCCTATCTTTCCGCGCCCTATGGCGTCTACCCGGCGGCCGATGGCTACCTTGCCATCGCCATGACGCCGATCCCGAAGCTTGCCGATCTGCTCGGCATCGAGGAACTGGCGCCTTATCGAGACGACCCGAAAAGCTGGTTCACCTCGCGCGACGATATCAAGGCGATTATCGCGGCGCGCATTGCGACCCGCGGCGTCGACGAATGGCTTGCTATCCTGGAGCCTGCCGACATCTGGTGCGCCCGGGTGCTAAACTGGCCGGAGCTGCTCGGCAGCGAGGGTTTTCGCGTTCTCGACATGCTACAGACGATCGGACGCGAAGACGGGGTTAGCCTCAGCACCACCCGCTCGCCTATCCGCATCGACGGGCAGCGACCGAAATTCGAGCGTGCGGCCCCGCACGTTGGCGAGCATAATGCGGCGCTCTGGGAGGAGTTCGACCTCGGTTGAGGTTTCGAGAGGCGGCCGATGGATTTAGAAGGAGTTTTCCAATGACGCGCATCACCAATCTTCGCGTTTTCGATTTGCGCTTCCCGACATCGCAGAGCCTCGACGGCTCCGATGCGATGAATCCGGATCCGGATTATTCGGCGGCCTATGTCATTCTCGAGACCGACAGGCCGGGCCTTGCGGGCCACGGCCTGACCTTCACCATCGGGCGCGGCAACGACATCTGCTGCATGGCGATCGAGGCGATGCGGCATCTGGTTGTCGGCACCGAGCTTGCGACGGTGCTGGAAAACCCCGGCAAGTACTGGCGGCATCTGACCAGCGACAGCCAGTTGCGCTGGATCGGCCCCGAAAAGGGTGCGATGCACCTTGCTACCGGCGCGGTAGTCAATGCCGTCTGGGATCTGCTTGCCAAGGAGGCAGGCAAGCCGGTCTGGCGCCTGGTCGCGGAGATGGATTCGGAGCACATCGCCGATATCGTCGACTATCGCTATCTGACTGACGTGCTCACCCGTGACGAAGCGGTCGCCATTCTGAAGAAGGCGGAAGCCGGCAAGGCGGATCGTATCGCCACGCTCGAGCGCGAGGGCTATGCCTGCTACACGACCTCGGCCGGCTGGCTCGGCTATGACGATGCCAAGCTGCGCCGCCTCTGCAAGGAGGCTATCGATGCCGGTTTCAATCATGTGAAGATGAAGGTCGGCCGCGATCTCGAAGACGATATCCGCCGCCTTACCATCGCCCGCGAGGTGATCGGTCCCGATCGCTACCTGATGATCGATGCCAATCAGGTCTGGGAAGTCGGTCAGGCGATCGACTGGGTGCGCAAGCTTGCCTTTGCAAAGCCGTTCTTCATCGAAGAGCCGACCAGCCCGGACGACGTCGCCGGCCATCGCAAGATCCGCGAGGCGATCGGCCCGGTGAAGGTGGCCACAGGTGAAATGTGCCAGAACCGCATCATGTTCAAGCAGTTCATCGCCGAAGGCGCGATCGATATCGTGCAGATCGATTCCTGCCGTATGGGCGGTCTCAACGAAGTTCTGGCCGTGCTGCTGATTGCCGCCAAGTATGGATTGCCGGTCTGGCCGCATGCCGGCGGCGTTGGGCTCTGCGAATATGTGCAGCATCTGTCGATGATCGACTACATCGCCGTGTCCGGCACCAAGGACGGCCGCGTCATCGAATATGTCGACCATCTGCACGAGCACTTCATCGACCCGTGCATCATCCGCGATGCCGCTTACATGCCGCCAAGCCTGCCGGGCTTCTCGATCGAGATGAAGCCGGAGTCGATCACCGAATACACCTTCAAGAGTTGATCATCTGCCTCAAGTACCTTCTCCCCTTTTGGGGGGAAGGGGGCACACGGACTGCTTCAGCCAGCGCTGAATGACCGGCAAATCGGCATCGTCAAGCTCGTGACCAGCAGGAACGGTCGCAAGCTCGACCTTTGCGCGGCCGTTCTGCAGGCGCTCCGCAAGGGGCTGGGTGTATGGGCCGTACAGATCCTTCTCGCCTGCGATAACAAGCACGTCGGCGGTCGACATATCCACCGCCGGCGGATCGGTCAGCACGGCCATGGACCGCAGCAGCACCGCGCGGCGAATGAGTTGCGGGTGCAGTGACAGCATGGCGCCGAGCAGGTTGGCGCCGTTCGAATAGCCGATATAGACCATGCGCTCCGGATCGAGGCCATAGGCATGGATCGCGCCGTCGATGAAAGCGGCGAAGGCCTCCGCTTCGCTGACGATATCGTCCTGATCGAAGGACATGGGCCCGTTCCGGCGAAACCAGCGCGGCGCGCCTTCTTCGAGCGCCCGGCCGCGCACGCCGAGCAGCGTCGCATGGGCATCGATCTTATGGGCAATCGGCAACATCGCCGTCTCGTTGGCGCCGGAGCCGTGCAACAGGACGAAGATATTGCCGTTCGGCTGCTGCGGCGTGAAGAAGCGATGGATGAAGGGCAGGTCGCGATAGATGACGCGCGGGTCGCCGGGCATGGAGAACTGCGGCAGGATCACCTCCAGCTCGGCCTGTCGCTCAGGCTTGTCGTCAGGCGAAAAGAGGCGCGTGCCGAGCGTTGTCTCATCCTCATCGACCAGCATGCCCGGTGCATCCGTTGCCAGTTCGAAGAGGATGCGGCCGGGTTCGCGAACATAGAGCGAGCGGAAATACTTGCGGTCATGCATCGCGGTCGGCCAGGAATTGACGGCCTGTAATGCTGTCCGCACGGACTGAAGCTCGGCATCGTCGGCAGCGCGAAAGGCGACGTGGTCGACCGTACCCGTGCCCGGTGCACTCGCCCAGAAGCCGCGCGCATCCCTGATGTCGATGATATCGCCGGGTTCCGACACGAGCCGGCTGATGGCGCCATTGGTTGCCTGCGGCCGATAGTCGAAATGGTTGACCAGAAGCTCCCGCGTCTCGTCCGGCGTTTCGCTGAACAGCGTCGCCCCGCGAATGCGGCGAATGGCGTGCTCCTGCGGGATAGTATCGTTCGTCCAGGGGGCGGCCGCCTGCAAGGCGTTGGTGCCGACCAGCTTGACGATGATGCCGTCGGGATCCTTCAGCCGCAGGACCGGTTCGCCGAATTCCTCGAAAGGGCCTTCCGGCTTCAGGCCGGCGCTCAAGGCACGCGTCAGCCAGAAACCGATACTCATGGGGTCGATGCCAAGCGAAATCTCGCCGACCTGGCCGACGCCGGCGCGGCCCGGCGAGCCGTCCTCCCAGACGAGGAAGGTCACCAGCGAACCGGGTGAACCCTTCGCGTCGCCATAGAGCAGATGAAGCTGGGTGGCATCCTCGAAGCCGCCCGCGCGCTTGACGAGGCGCATGCCAAGGAAGCCGACGTAGAAATCGACATTCGCTTGTACCTTGCGGGTGATCAGCGTGACGTGGTGGATGCCGGCGACCATGGTTGCTCCAGACTCGATTGTGAGATTGGTCGCAATCTAGGGCACAAGCTGCCGTCTGTTCAATGCGCGGGACGTGGAGGGTGTGTTCACGAAATGCGCAATGACGTCTATCGGGCTATGTTATTTTTCGGATTCGGATTTGGCCGCTTCGGATGCTTTTGCCGTCTTCCGCTTGGCCTTCGTCTTTGGCTCCGGCGGCGGTTGCGATGCCTCCTTCTCGAGGCGAAGCTCACGCAGGCGAGCCGTTTTCCGCGCGCGCATCGCCTGTTCGCTGGCGAGGATTTCCTTGACGGTGGAATCGAGCTGATTGGCCTTGGCCGGAGCTGCCTGTTTCTTGGAGCCGAATAGATTGTCTTTGTTGGGTGGCGCCATATCGGCCTCCATGGTTCGTGTCGGCGTTGGCGTTGGTTGCAAATACTGCGCGGTGATCGACCGCGCTTGCAGGACTTATGATTTCATCCTGTAGCAGATGATGCGCCGAATAAGCGATATAATTCCGCGACCCTTGGCGGAAACAGTCGATGGAAGCTCTATCACAAGCTGCAACTTGACGAAAAATACCCGATGAAGCCTGGCGAAAAATAATGGAAATAGCGGGAAATCAATTGAAAACCCTTCGTTTTTTCAATCCAAAATTGTGTCTGGATTTTCCTCTATCCGGGCCGGTTTTTGATCAGATATCTGGCTGTTTCGATATTTTAGGTGTTTCTGCTTGTGAGGAATATGCATATCGGATATAAGCACCGGCATCGATATTGGTGATTGAACTTTGCTGCGACGCGTTCCGCGCAATACTGACGAGCTTCCTCTCAAAATCGGTGTACTGCCATCCAGTTATTCCCTGGATTGGGATTATTATATGAGCGATTGAAAGGTCATCGTTATGAGCACAGGTACTGTAAAGTGGTTCAATGCTGCCAAGGGTTTTGGTTTCATTCAGCCCGATGATGGCGCGACGGACGTTTTCGTGCATATTTCAGCCGTTGAACGCGCTGGAATGAGCACTCTCCGCGACGGCCAGAAGATTTCCTACGAGCTTGTCAAGGACAAGCGCTCGGGCAAGATGTCGGCTGATCAGCTGGAAGCCATGTAAGCCATTTGTTTCCGATCTTTGGCCACGGATATACTGGCATCGATCGTCGAGACAATGAAGGAAGAGGTCGGGTCAGCCCGGCCTTTTTTGTTGTCTGCAATCAGCTCCGGTTGAGCAGGGTAGACAAGACCGTCTATCAAGACCGATAGCGCCGCTCGATGATCGGCGCTTTTTATTTTGTCTTTGCAGTTGAGCGGTATGGCCGACTCAGTGTTCGCCGAGCCCATCCGCCGGCGATTTGCGGCGGTGGCCGCTGATCTCCGAGCCGGCCGTGCGCGAGAATCTGGCGTTCCAGATGACCGCAAGAAGCGCGATGGCTGTGACGACGATGAAGGCGACGGAGAAGTCGCTCATTTCGGCTTTCGCATGTCCGCGCAGCTGCGTCGAGCCGTGCAGGGCAAGGGCAGCGATGCAGATGCCGAGAGAAAGCATCAGCTGCTGGAAGGTCGAATAGAAGCTGGTCGCTATGCTCATCCGGTCGCGCTCGATTTCGTCATAGGCGATCGTGTTGTAGGCCGTGAACTGGAACGACATGAAGAAGCCGCAGAAGAACAAGATCACGAAGATGACAGGCAGCGGCCAGTCGGGCTGGAAGATGGAGCACAGTCCGTAGCCGAGCGTGCCGATCAGACCGAAGATGATGAGGGCGGTACGAAAGCCGAGCGTGCGCAGGATGCGGACCTGGAACGGCTTCATGGCCATGGAGCCGAGCGCGGTCGCGATGGCGATCTGGCCGGCTGCGGCGGCTGAAAGGCCAAAACCGAGCTGCAGCATCAGCGGAATGAGGAAGGGATGGGCGCCCTGGCTGATGCGCGTCAACGAGCCGGCGATAACCGATGTGCGGAAGGTCGGCACCTTCATCAGCGAGAAATCCATGATCGGCGATGGATGCTTGCGGGCATGGCGAAGATAGGCGATGCCGAAGAGCAGGCCGACCGAGATGAGGAAGACGGCCATATAGCCTTCGCCCTCACGGCTGGACATCTCGAAGCCGAAAAGCAGCGAGCCGAGCGAAATGCCTGATAGAATGAAGCCCGACAGGTCGAAACGGCCGTTGCGCGGGCCTTTCACATCTTCGATGAACATCGTCACCAGTATGAAGCCGATGACGCCGATGGGCACATTGATATAGAAGATCCAACGCCAGTCGAGATAGGTAACGAACATGCCGCCGACGGGAGGCCCGAGGATGGGACCGACGAGCGCCGGAATGAGCAGCCAGGACATAGCGTTCACCATATCCTTGCGGGCGACGCTGCGCATCAGCACCAGACGTCCCACAGGCAGCATCATGGCGCCGCCGAGACCCTGGAGGAGCCGCGCGATGACGAGGAAGAACAGGTTCGGCGCCTGTGCGCAGAGAAGTGAGCCGACAACGAAGACCGCAATGGCGGATCGGAAGACGGTGCGCGACCCGAAACGGTCGGCGATGGCGCCGCTGGCGGGAATGAAGATCGCGAGGCTGAGAAGGTATGAAGTCAGCGAGATACTCATGGCCGGCGCGCTGACGCCGAAATCTCTTGCCATGGTCGGAAGGGCTGTTGCGAGCACTGTCGCGTCAAGCTGTTCCATGAACATCGCGCTTGCTACGATAAGCGCTACTACACGAAAATTCGGTGCGGCCCGCCGGGTGGGGGCGGCCTGGAATATCTGATCCGACATTGTCGGGGATCGCTCTCGATGGTGCGGAGGGGTCCGGAGACAGAACCGCAAGTCTGGTCGCGGCGCCAAGGCCGGTTCGAATAGCCGCCTGTATACTCCCGCTCGCGCGCGATTTCTATATCAGAAATCGCAAAACTTATTGATCGAAATGGAAAAAATGACGCAGCCGGGCAGGAATGCAACAACGGATGAATGCCAGATGAACAGATGAGGCATTATGCCGTGGTTGTGGCACTCACCGTTCATTTTACCATGTAAGATGGTGCGCGCGTCGGCGTTTCGGTCTTAGACGTTGCGCGCAAAAATGCCGGTGCCGAAAGATGACGGCACCGGCCTGTAGTGTCGCGATGGCACGTGGGGAAGCGGTCAGTAGCCTTCGGCAAGGCCCGAGCCGGCGCGGCTGTCCATGGCGCCGTTGTAGCGGGCGCCGCCGCCCTTGGCGATATCGCCGAGGCTCTTGCCGCCGACCAGAATGCCTGCGGCCTGACCCCAGACCGGCCAGTCGCCGCCGACCTGAATCGTGTAGCCCATGCCGGCCAGCAGCTTCATCGTATCGGGTGAAAGCGCATAGGGTTCGGTATAGATCTTATCCGGCAGCCATTGATGATGGATGCGCGGTGCGTCGATCGCCTGCTGGATATTCATGCCGAAATCGATGACGTTGATGATCGCTTCGAGCGTGATGGTGATGATGCGCGAGCCGCCGGGGCTGCCGATCACCATGAAGGGCTTGCCGTCCTTGGCGATGATCGTCGGGCTCATGGATGAAAGCGGCGTCTTGTTAGGCTGGATGGCATTGGCTTCGCCCTGCACCAGGCCATAGAGGTTGGGCACGCCCGGCTTGGAGGTGAAGTCGTCCATCTCGTTGTTCAAGAGGATGCCCGTTCCGGGCGCGACGACGCCGGCGCCGAAGGAACCGTTCAGCGTATAGGTGACGGCAACCGCGTTGCCATCGTTGTCGATGATCGAATAATGCGTCGTCTCATGGCTTTCGCCGAGGCCCTTCGGCATCAAATCCTTGGAAATGCCGGCCTTGTAGGGATTGATGCTGTCGCGGATCTTCTTGGCATAGTCTTTGTCCAGCAGCTTGCTGACCGGGTTGTCGACGAAGTCTGGATCGCCGAGAGCCGAATTGCGGTCGACATAGGCGTAACGCATGGCTTCGGTCATGAAATGCACCGTATCAGCCGAGGCATAGCCGGCATAGGAAAGCGGGTAGCCTTCCAGCACGTTGAGGATTTCGCAGATGATGATGCCGCCGGAAGAGGGCGGTGGCGAGGAAATGATCTCGTAGCCGCGATAGTCGCACTTCACGGGATCGAGTTCGCGGACCTTATATTGCTCGAAATCCTGGTTTGCGAGAATGCCGCCCTTGTCCTGGCTTGCCTTGACGATGGCGTTGGCGATGGGTCCCTTGTAGAAGCCATCCGGCCCCTGTTCCGAAATGCCGGAAAGAGCATTGGCGAGATCCGGCTGCGTCAGCTTATCGCCGGTTGCAAAGGGCGTTCCGTCCACCTTGGTGAAGATCGCGGCCGTGGCCGGATCGCGCGCGAGCCATTTCTTGCCCCCGTTCAGCTCGGCCGCATCGGCCTGATTGAGCGTGAAGCCTTCCTTGGCATAGCGAATGGCGGGCGCCATCAGATCCTGGCGGGACTTGGTGCCGTATTTCTCGCGGGCCGTTTCGAAACCCATGACCGAGCCTGGTACGCCGACGGCAAGATAGCCATCGGTGCTTGCGCCTTTGACGACATTGCCCTTGTCGTCAAGATACATGCCTTTGGTGGCTGCAAGCGGTGCGCGCTCACGAAAATCCAGGAATGTGGTCTTGCCGTCCCGCAAGCGGATGGTCATGAAGCCGCCGCCGCCGATATTTCCGGCGGTCGGATAGACCACGGCCAGCGCATAGCCGACCGCGACCGCGGCATCGACGGCATTGCCGCCGCTTTTCAGCACCTGCACGCCGACATCTGTGGCCAGATGCTGGGCGGTGACCACCATGCCATGCTCGGCCTCCACCGGCGGCGGCGAGGCGGCTCGGACTGTCGTGATGGAGAAAAGAGCGAATGTGACCAGAGTGGCCGAGGAGATCGCCCGCAGGCGGAATTGGCGCATGATGATGATGCCTCTCGTTTCCGTATTAGGGGTAAAGGAACCCATCATTGACATGGTGTTCAGCGCGAAAATGGCGATATCCGCGGTTGTGATTTTTTTGACGGTGCCGTCGAGAGATGAATCTAAAGTAAAACGCCCACCTTTCGCGAGAGACCGCGGCGGCCGCCAACTGACCGATTATTAAGTCAGGCGCGTGCGACGGACGGCTCCTTTCGTCCTTCCCGGGTATAGGAATTGGCTGTGCCTTCGCACTTGCAATATTTCTTTCATTAGTTCAGCCTACTTTAGTGAAGACCTTGTCGAGGCCGAAGTGTTGCGCGGAAGGTAATGATGGCCGTCACGAAGCTTGAACAGTGGAAGAACGAACGCAAGGCCAAGACGCACGTCATTGCCGAGAAGACGCATGTCGTCGAAATCGAGTGCATGCATTGCAGCCGCCACTTTCTTCGATGGACATCGATGGCGGCCGCCTACTGGCGCTGCGACGACTGCACCGTCGGCACCTGACTTGCATCTACCCCAGCGTTTACACGATCAGAATGGCGCGGAAATCGTTGACATTCGTTCCCGTCGGGCCGGGGACGAAGAGATCGCCAATGGCGTTGAACGCCGTCCAGGCATCGTTATTCACAAGCATTTCGGCTGGGATCACTCCGGCGTTGCGCAGCCGCGCCACCGTGCCGGCGTCGGCAAAGGCGCCGGCATTGTCCTCGCTGCCGTCGATGCCGTCGGTATCCGCGGCCATGGCATAAATACCGCCATGGCCGTCTATGTCCATCGCCAGCGACAGCAGGAATTCGGAGTTTCGGCCGCCCTTGCCTTTGCCTCTCAGGGTCACCGTCGTTTCGCCGCCCGAGAGCAGTACGATCGGCCTTGTGAAGGGCCGGTTGCGGTGCAGCACCTCGCGGGCGATGGCGGCATGCATGTGTGCGGCTTCGCGGGCTTCTCCCTCGATGGCATCAGAGAGAATGGCCGTTTCGATGCCGGCGGCGCGTGCCACTTCGGCAGCCGCCTCCAGGGAGACGCCGGCAGAGGCGATGAGATGCACCTCGTTGCCGGCAAAGCGTGGATCATCGGGCCGGGGCGCATCGGCCTCCTGTCTTTCGATATGCGCGAGAACGGCGGCGGGCAGCTCGATCCGGTAGAGGCGGATGAGATCGAGCGCCTCCGCACGCGTGCCGGCACCCGGCACGGTTGGCCCGGAAGCGACAAGAGCCGGATCGTCGCCGGGAATATCCGAGACAACAAGCGAGACGACCTTGGCCGGATGAGCTGCCGCTGCGAGGCGGCCGCCCTTGATGGTCGACAGATGCTTGCGGATGACGTTCATCGCCGAAATCGGCGCGCCGGAAGCGAGCAGTGCCTTGTTGACGGCGATCTCGTCAGCCAGCGTCAAAGAGCCGGCCGGCGACGGCAGCAGCGCCGAGCCGCCGCCGGAAATGAGGGCGATCACCAGATCGTCCTCCGTCAGGCCTTCGACGAACTTCAGCAGCCGGCCGGAGGCGATCAGACCTGCCTCATCGGGCACGGGATGGGCAGCTTCGATGATCTCGATCTGGCGGCAAGGCGCTGCGAAACCATATCGCGTCACCACCAGCCCTTCGAGCGGACCATCCCAGCATTGCTCCAGTGCCGCCGCCATTTGTGCCGAGCCTTTGCCGGCGCCGATGACGATCGTCCGTCCTTTCGGCTTGGCCGGCAGATGCGCGCGAATGCCGGTCAGCGGATCGGCCGCACGCACGGCTGCGTCGAACAGGGAGGTGAGGAAGGCGCGGGGATCGGAAACGGTCATGTCAAAGTGCCTGTCTGCGATGAGCTTGTAACCATTTGGTGGCTTAACTCGCGCCGACACGCAAGAGGCCACAGCGGCAATTGTGTCCGAGGATGTGAATCCCTATGTTCTGAGCAAGGGTTTTATTGCACGATTTGAAGGATTTTCGAAATGGCCGAATTGAAGGTGAAGACGAGACAGACCGGTGCCACCGCCACGGTTGGCCGCACCGGTCTTCCGCACGTGACATCGGTGACGGGTGGCGAAATCGACATCGTCACCTCGCCGTCGCAGCCGGGATTCAACCCGCTCGATCTGCTCTATTCGTCGCTGTCGGCCTGTCTGGTTCTCAGCGCCCGCATGGCGGCGAGCAGCCTCGGCGTGCTCGACAAGCTCACCGAAGTCACCGCCGTCGTAACAGGCGAAAAGGCGACGGAAGGGCTTTCCCGCGTCGAGAAATTCAATATCGCCTTCACCATCAAGGGCGATTTCGGCGACGAGATCCGCAACGCGATCGCGCATGCCGCCGAAGACGAGATCTGCACGGTCAGCAACACGATCCGTGGCAATCCGAAGTTCGAGACGGTGATTTCGGGGTAGGGTTGGCGCAGACGGAGAGAGCCCCTCATCCGCCCTGTCGGGCACCTTCTCCCCGTTTTTGACGGGGAGAAGGGGATAGAAGCACCATCACCATCCCTCTTTCAGCTCTGGTCTAAGCGAGGGTACAGAGGTTGTCCCCTCTCCCCGCGAGCGGGGAGAGGGCTAGGGTGAGGGGCCGTTCCGCTATTTGGCGGGCAGCTCAAACCCTTCCAGATAAGGCCCAAGCTCCGGGTCGATATCCACCTTCACGGCGTTGGTGTAGATCGCCGTGGCGATCATGATGCCGGCGAAGGCGACGAGGTTGACGAGCGTGGGCTCGTCATAGCGCGCCTTCAGCCGCTCCCACAATTCCTCGGGAACGGCATTGGAATCCCTGACGATAGCTTTGCCGAAATCGATCAGCAGGGCCTCGTCTTCGCTCGGCACGATGGTCTCCGGCGTCAGCCCCGCATTGATCAGCGCGCGGCGGAAGAAGCCGACCGGGATGATCGAGCAGCATTCCGTTGCAATGGCCTGGCAGAGAAGCCAGACGGCGCGATCATCAAGTGCCGGGCGCAGCTCCTCGCGCAGCGTGAACCATTCGGCATAGATGCGATGCGCCACCGGCGAATGCAGCAGTGTCCGCTTCATATTCGTCATGCGGCCGCGCAGCTCCACTTCGCGGTCGTGCTCGGCACGCACGGCGTCGGAGGCGGTCTCGTAATCGATCGGCGTGATATGGCTCATTGGTATCTCTCACTGCGCTGCCGCAGGCATTGCCTTGAAGAACCGATTGTCCGGGCGCGGCAGGCCCAGATGCTCGCGCAAGGTCGTGCCTTCGTATTCGCGGCGGAAAATACCGCGGCGCTGCAGCTCCGGAACGACGCGGGTCGTCACGTCGAGGAGGCCCTGCGGCAGGAACGGGAAGACGACATTGAAGCCGTCGGAGCCTTCCTCGTGCAGCCATTGCTCCATCTCGTCGGCGATGGTTTGCGGCGTGCCGACGAAGGCGAGGCCGGCATAGCCGCCGAGACGCTGGGCAAGCTGGCGTACGGTCAGCTTCTCTGCTTCGGCAAGCGCGATGACGCGTTCGCGTCCGCTCTTGCTGGCATTGGTATCCGGAATTTCAGGCAGCAGGCCATCCGGATCGAAGTCGGAGGCATCATGGCCGAGCGCAATCGACAGAGATGCGATGGCGCTGTCGTAGTGAACGAGGCTGTCGAGCTTCGCCCGCTTGGCCTTCGCCTCTTCAACTGTATCGCCGACGACGATGAAGGCGGCCGGCAGGATCTTCAGATGATCGGGGTTGCGGCCGATCTCTCTCATTCGTCCCTTGATGTCGGCGAAAATCGCCTTGCCGTCGCCGAGATTGCGCGGTGCGGCAAAGACCGCTTCCGCCGTCTCGGCCGCAAGCTGGCGGCCGGCATCGGATTGTCCGGCCTGCACGATGACAGGCCAGCCTTGAGGAGAACGGGCGATGTTGAGCGGGCCGCGTACGCTGAGCTCCTCGCCCTTGTGGGCGAGCACATGCATCTTTTCCGGATCGAAGAAGATGCCGGTCTCGGCACTGCGGATGAAGGCGTCGTCGGCGAAGCTGTCCCAGAGGCCGGTGACGACATCGTAGAATTCGCGGGCGCGGTGGTAGCGCTCGCCATGGTCCATATGCTCGTCGAGGCCGAAATTGAGGGCTGCGTCCGGGTTGGATGTCGTGACGATATTCCAGCCGGCGCGGCCGCCGCTGATATGGTCGAGCGAGGCGAAACGGCGGGCGATATGATAGGGCTGGTCGAAGGTGGTCGACGCGGTGGCGACGAGGCCGATCCTGTCGGTGACGGCGGCCAGCGCCGAAAGCAGGGTAAAGGGCTCGAAGGAGGTTACTGTGTGGCTGCGCTTCAGCGCCTCGATCGGCATGTTGAGGACTGCCAGATGGTCGGCCATGAAGAAGGCGTCGAACTTCGCCTTTTCGAGCTCCTGCGCAAAGCTCTTGATATGCTGGAAATTGAAATTGGCGTCCGGATAGGCGCCAGGATAGCGCCATGCGCCGGTATGCAGGCTGACGGGGCGCATGAAGGCCCCGAGCTTCAATTGCTTCTGTTCGGTCATCGGCTCAGTCTCTCTCGAAAATTGCCGGGTCGCCACAACATCGCGACGCCGTCGTCAGCGGAATATGCACTACGACGTAGGCGTGCTCCTCACGCATTCAAAGAGCCGATTTCATTTATTTGATCGCTTGCGCGGAATATTCATCCAGCCTGCGTTTCCACGCCGATCTGTCCCGCGAAGACCTTGACCAGCCAGTCTATGAAAACGCGCACGCGCGGTGAAAGCTGGCGGCTGCGCGGATAGAGCATGGATACCGGCGTCCGGGTCGGCGGAAAGTCCTTCAGAATATGCAGCAACTGACCTTTTTCCAGCGCATCCTCGGCGTGGTAGCGCGGGACCTGGATCAAGCCGAGGCCGAGCTTGGCCGCGGCAAAATAACTCTCGGCCGCATTGACGGAGATGGTTGCGGGCAAGGTGATCTCGCGAAGCGTGCCGCCTACCTCGAATTCCAGCGGCAGCAGGCCGCCCGTCGCCGAGGAGCGGAAGCCGACCATGCGATGGCCGTCGAGCGCATCCGGATGCATGGGCATGCCGTGACGCTCCACATAGGCCGGGGCTGCCAGTGTGACCTCTTCCAGCATCGCGACGCGACGCCCGATCATGTCGCTGTCCTGCAGCGTGCCGACGCGCAGCACGCAGTCGATTCCCTCGCGGATGAGATCGACGAAGCGGTCGCCCTCGGTCATCTGAAATTCGATTTCGGGGTAGGTTTCGAGGAAGGACGGCAGGTTCGGCAAGACGAAGTGCCGCGCCAGCGTTCCATGGACGTCGACGCGCAGCACCCCCTTCGGCTTGGCGCCGGCAAAGGCGCCTTCGGCATCCTCTATGTCGGAGAGGATGCGCAGGCAGCGCTGATAATAGGCCTCGCCGTCGAGCGTCGGGCTCACATGCCGCGTCGTGCGCTGCAGCAGCCGCACGCCGAGCCTCGCCTCCAACTGCTTGATCGCATCCGTCACTGTCGAGCGCGGCAGGCCGGTGTCTTCGGCCGCCAGCGTGAAGCTGCGCCGCTCCACGACGCGGCAAAACACGCGCATGGCATCGAATCTGTCCATCTTATTTGTTCGCTTATTTCGGATAGTGATGCCGATTAATGGCCGATTATCCGCATCATGAAAAGAGGCATCTTCTCCTCGTCGAAAGGCGCTGAGGCGCAAAACCAGCAAGGATGAAGAAAATGAGCAATAATTCCAACAAGGTAGCGATCGTCACCGGCGCATCCCGCGGTATTGGCGCAGCCATTGCGCAGCGGCTGGCCGCAGACGGGTTCACCGTCGTCATCAACTATGCAGGCAGCGAAGCTGCCGCCGAGGAGCTGGCCCGCAAGATCGAAGAAAAGGGCGGCAAGGCGCTGACCGCCAAGGCCGATGTTTCCGATGTCGATGCCGTGCGCCGCATGTTCGATGCAGCCGAGGCGGCTTTCGGCGGCGTCGACGCGCTGATCAACAATGCCGGCATCATGCAGCTTGCCAAGATCGCCGATGCGGACGACGCGCATTTCGACCATCATATCGCCATCAACCTCAAGGGCACGTTCAACACGCTGCGCGAAGCCGGCAAGCGCCTGCGCGACGGCGGCCGCATCGTCAACTTCTCGACCAGCGTCGTCGGGCTCAAGCTCGAATCCTATGGCGTCTATGCCGCCACGAAGGCGGCCGTCGAAACACTGACGGGCATCATGTCGAAGGAGCTGCGCGGCCGCTCGATCACCGTCAACGCCGTTGCTCCCGGCCCAACGGCCACCGACCTATTCCTCAATGGCAAGAGCGACGAACTCATCGACCGGCTGGCCAAGATGAATCCGCTGGAGCGACTGGGCACGCCTGCGGACATTGCCGCCGCCGTCTCCTTCCTCGTCGGTCCTGATGGCGGCTGGATCAACGGCCAGACGCTGCGCGCCAACGGCGGCATGATCTGAGCCATTCCGGCGGTAGGGCAATGCCTGCCGCCACCACCCCTCTCGACATCATGTCATCGTCAGCAACTAACCATCCAAAAAGGAACAGGATCATGAGCAAGCAAGTCATCGTCATAACAGGCGCATCGAGCGGTTTCGGCGCTCTGACGGCGCGTGCCCTCGCCAGAGCAGGCCATACCGTCTATGCCGGCATTCGCGAGACCAAGGGGCGCAACGCGCCGCAGGTCGAAGCCGTTGCCGCTTTCGCCAGGGAGAATGGGGTCGATCTTAGAGCTGTCGAGCTCGATGTTGCCTCGGATACATCGGTCGAAGCCGGCATTGCCGAGATCATCGCCCAGCAGGGTCGTATCGACACCGTCATCCACAATGCCGGCCATATGTCCTTCGGCCCGGCGGAAGCCTTCACGCCGGAGCAGTTTGCCGAGCTCTACGACATCAACGTGCTCAGCACCCAGCGCGTCAATCGCGCCGTGCTGCCACATCTGCGCAAACAGCGCAGCGGCCTGGTTGTCTGGGTATCCTCGTCCAGCACCCGTGGCGGCACGCCGCCCTACCTGTCGCCTTATTTCGCCGCCAAGGCGGCGATGGATTCGCTGGCTGTCTCCTATGCGTCGGAGCTCACCCGTTGGGGCATCGAAACAGCGATCATCGTGCCCGGCGCCTTCACAAAGGGCACCAACCATTTCGCCCATTCGGGCTCGCCCGCAGACAAGGCTCGCGCTGCCGAATACGACAACGGTCCTTATGCAGGCGTTCCTGATCAGGCATTGAAGGGCCTCGCCTCGCTGGAACCGGCCGACGCTGATGCGGCCTCCGTCGCGACCGCGATCGTCGAAGTCGTGGATATGCCCTTCGGCACACGCCCGTTCCGTATCCATATCGATCCGTCGGAAGACGGTGCGGAAATCGTCAATGGCGTCGCCGACCGGGTGCACGCCGAGCTTTTCCGGCGCATCGGCCTGGAGGATCTGCTTAAGCCGCATGTAAGGGGCTGAGGCTTCGCCACCACCCTTCCAGCGGGTCAAATCGCCGCTTCTGTGCCACAGGGGCGGCGATCACTTGCTTCCATAGAGACTATTTTGCGTCGTATGGCATTCCAAGCCTATAAGTTTCGTACTAAAGCGAATCCTTTAGAGGGTCGGGAGATATCCATGGACGCGAAGGACATCGGCGAAATCGCCAGCTGGCTCATGCAAGCAGGCCTCAAGGGCATGGCAGAAACCGATATCCTGGCGGGTTTCTGCGAGCAGTGCCGCCAGCATGGCCTCAACCTCGATCGAGCCATGGCGCTGATGGACACGCTGCATCCGGTCTATGAAGGCCGTGCCTTCCGCTGGGACGGCAACCGGGTGATCGAGCGCGAGTTCGAATATGGCCCGTCGCATCAGGGGATCGCCGCCGAGAATTGGCAACGTTCCGCCTTCTATCATATGTTGACGACAGGCGGGGACGAGGTGCGCCGGCGTATCGGTTTTGGCGAGCCGGCCGATTTCTACGGGCTCGATACACTGCAGGCCGATGGTCACACGGACTACATTGCCATGGTGCACCGTTTCGAAGAGGGCGGTACGATCGGCGAGATGGACTGCTTCTATTCCAACTTCGCCACCGCTGCCGAAGTCGGTTTCCCCGACGAGGATCTGTACGTGCTGCGCAAGCTCACGCCGGCGCTGGCGCTGGCAATCAAGTGCACCGGCATGAGCCGCATCGCCCGCACGATCGCCGAGGTCTATCTCGGCGAGGATGCCGCCCGCCATGTTCTCGAAGGCAAGATCACGCGCGGCAAGACCGAACGGATTTCAGCGGCGCTCTGGTTTTCCGATCTCGCCAACTATACGCGCATCTCGGATACCGCCGAGCCGGATGAGATCATCCCGATGCTGAACGCCTATGCCGATGCCGTCATTTCCTCGATCCACGAGGCGGGCGGCAACGTGCTGAAGCTGATCGGCGACGGCACGCTGGCGATCTTCAAGGCCAGGAATTCGGCCGACGCCTGTGCGGCCGCACTGATGGCGGAATCGCTGCTGCGCCAGCGGCTGCGCGATCTTAACGCCCAGCGGCAGATCGAAGGCAGGCCCGTCACGGATGTCTACCTCGGCCTGCATATCGGCGATGTCTTCTACGGCAATATCGGCAGCATGGACCGGCTGGACTTCACCGTCATCGGGCCTGCTGTCAACGAGGTGAGCCGCATTGCCTCCATGTGCCGTTCGGCCGACCGCAACGTCCTGATGTCGTCGAACTTCGTCGAGGCGCTATCGACACACAACAGCAACGATCTTGTCTCCGTCGGTCGCTACGCGCTGCGCGGGGTCAACCGACCACAGGAACTGTTCACGCTGCTGTCTTCGGCAGCGTAAACGCTCTATCTTTTTGTTTCTTTACGCATTCCAGACGGAAAACCGCTTCGCACTTTTCCTGGAAATGCTTTAGCGGCGGCCGGCGGCGAACATCGGGCCGCCCTTGCTCGATGGAAAGCCGTAGCCGTTGATCATGACGAGATCGATGTCGCTGGCGCGGGCAGCAATGCCTTCCGCAAGCAGCACGTCGCCCTCATCGGACATGGCTTTCAGCAGGCGGGCAACGATCTCTTCGGCGGTGAAGCGCTTTGGCACAATGCCTTTCTCGGCGCGCGCAGCTTCGATCATGGCTGTTACGTCGGGATCGATCGTCCGTTTGCCGTCGGGATAGGCATACCAGCCACGCCCGGCCTTCTGTCCGAAGCGGCCGGCCTCGCAGAGTCGGTCGGCGATGACGACATAGCGTTCCGCAGGATTGCGCGTTGCAGCCTGCCGCTTGCGGCGCGCCCAGGCGATCTCCAGGCCTGCCATGTCGTAGACGGCGAAAAGACCCATGGGAAAACCATAGGCTTCCAGAGCCGCATCGATTTCGTCGGGCAAAGCGCCGTCCTCGACCATGTATTCGGCCTCGCGGCGATAGGCCGAGAAGACGCGGTTGCCGATGAAGCCTTCGGTGACGCCGCAGACGATGGGCAGTTTGCTTAAGCGTTTCGCGAATGCCAATGCGCTCGCCAGGACCTCCGGCGCCGTCTTCTTGCAGTTCACCACTTCCAGCAGCCGCATGATGTGGGCGGGCGAGAAGAAGTGCAGGCCGACGACCCGCTCGGGCCGCGCGGTTGCCGCAGCAATGACGTCCGGATCGAGATAGCTGGTATTGGTCGCGAGAATTGCGTCGGCGCGGACGATCGTATCGAGGCGCTGGAACAGTTCGGTCTTGACGGTGAGGTCGTCGAAGACGGCTTCGATGACGATATCGGCCTGCCCGAGTTGCTGCATATCGGCGGTCACGCTCAATCGACTTAAACGGTCCTCGCGACCGGCCGCGTCGAGGCGGCCGGATTGCACCGCCTTGTCGAGAATGCCGGCGATCCGTTCGCGGCCCTTCTCGGCTGCTTCGGCACTCTGCTCGACGCCGATGACGCGATAGCCGCCGTTGAGCGCGGCGACCGCGATGCCCGATCCCATCAGGCCGGTGCCGACGATGCCGACGGTTTCAATCCTGCGTGGGGTGACTGCCTCCAAACCTTCGACCTTGCCGGCTGCGCGTTCGGCGAAGAAGACATGGCGCAGCGCGGTCGCCTCCTCGCTGTCGCGAAGCTCTAGGAAGGTGCGGCGTTCTTCGGCCAACCCCTCGGCCAGGGGAGCGGTTGCGGAGAGGCGAACGAGGCGGACGGCTTCCGTTGGGGCACGCTGGCCGCGTGCCTTGCGCAGTGCATCGGCGGCTGCCTTTTCGGTGGTTTCAATGAGAGCAGATGGAACGGAAAGCATACCGGTACGGCGCAAAGATGAGGCGTCGGCATTCTTGATATCGGCAATGGTGTCTGCGAGCAGCGTGCTTTCGGAGACTCTGTCCACAATGCCGAGCTTGAGGGCTTCCGAGGCAGAAATGATGCGTCCGCCGGCGATCATATCGATAGCGGCAGCGGTGCCGATGAGGCGTGGCAGGCGTTGCGTGCCGCCGGCGCCGGGGACTATGCCGAGCTTGACTTCCGGCAGGCCGAGCTTGGCCGCCGGAGCGGCGTAACGTCGATGGCAGGCAAGCGCCACTTCCAGGCCGCCCCCGAGCGCTGCGCCATTGATCGCCGCGGCGACGGGTTTCGGAAAGGTTTCGATGCGGGCAATGACGTCAGGCAGGAGCGGTTCGACCGGTGGCTTGCCGAATTCCTTGATGTCTGCGCCGCCGATGAAGCTGTTGCCCGCGCCTGTCAGTACGACGCCGGCGATTGCGCTTTCGTTCTCGGCATGATCGAGCGCCGCCATCAGGCCGGCCCGGACATCGGCCGAGAGCGCGTTGACGGGCGCATTGTCTATGGTGACGACGATGACCCCGTCAGTCAGCGCCGCCGAGATGGTGTCCGAAAAGCGCAGTGCCGACATGATCTTGACCGCCTGTGCGATATTATTCCGGAATGATGGCGGTCGCCTGGATCTCGATCTTGGCGCGATCCTCGACCAGAGCGACGACCTGTACGGCAGCCATGGCCGGGAAGTGCCGGCCGATGATTTCGCGATAGGCCTGACCGATAGCCTTGAGGCTACCGAGATATTCCTGCTTGTCGGTGAAATACCAGGTCATCGAGGTGATGTGCTTGGGCTCGGCGCCGCCTTCGGCAAGGATGGCGACGACATTCTTCAATGTCTGGCGCACCTGCTCGACAAAGTCGTCGCTTTCGAACTCGCAGGCGGCGTTCCAGCCGACCTGGCCGCCGACGAACACCATGCGGCCGGTTGCCGTCATGCCGTTGGCATAGCCGATCGGCTTGGCCCAGCCTTCAGGTTGCAGGATGGTGTGCATCGGTCGTCTCCAGATGAGAGGTCAGTGCGGCGCAGATATCATCCGGCCAGGCAAGCGATTGATGGTTATCGAGCGAGGTGGCGACGACACGTTGCCTGGCCGTCCAGAGCACATGGCCGTTCGCCGAGACCTGGTGTTCCAGATCGAGCGAAGAACGGCCGATGCCGCGTACTGTCAGCAGGAATTCGAGGTCGTCGCCCTGAAGGCCCGGCTTCATGAAAGTCAGATCGAGCCGCACGGTCGGGACACCGATGCGGCGTTCGTCGATCAGCTTTCGCCAGGAAAAGCCGATCGAGGCAAAGTAATCTTCCAACACCCCGACGAGGATGTTCAGATAGGACGGGAAATAGGCGATCCCCGAGGGGTCGCAGTCTCCGAAGCGCAGGGGTCTGGTGGTTTTGAACGCCAAGACGGACCTCAATTCGAAAAGGCGGCGATGCCAGTGATGGCGCGGCCGAGGATGAGGGCGTGGATGTCGTGGGTTCCCTCGTAGGTGTTGACCACCTCGAGGTTGACGAGGTGGCGGGCGATGCCGAACTCGTCGGAAATGCCGTTGCCGCCGAGCATGTCGCGCGCGGCGCGGGCGATGTCCAGCGCCTTGCCGCAGCTGTTGCGCTTGAGGATCGACGTCAGTTCGACAGGCGGATGGCCGTCTTCCTTCATGCGGCCGAGACGCAGGCAGCCCTGCAGGCCAAGGGTGATCTCGGTCACCATGTCGGCGAGCTTCTTCTGGATCAGCTGGTTGGCGGCAAGCGGCCGGTCGAACTGCTTGCGGTCGAGCACATATTGCCGCGCCTTGGCATAGCAATCCTCGGCCGCACCCAATGCGCCCCAGGCAATGCCGAAGCGGGCGGAGTTGAGGCAGGTGAACGGACCCTTCAAGCCAGAGACGTTCGGCAGCAGGTTTTCCTCCGGCACGAAGACATTCTCCATGACCACTTCGCCCGTGATCGAGGCGCGTAAGCCCACCTTGCCGTGGATGGCGGGTGCCGACAGTCCCTTCCAGCCCTTTTCGAGGATGAAGCCGCGGATGGTGCCGTCCTCGGTCTTTGCCCAGACGACGAAGACATCGGCGATCGGTGCGTTGGAGATCCAGGTCTTGGCGCCGGTGAGGCTATAGCCGCCATCGACCTTCTTTGCCCGCGTCACCATCGAGCCGGGGTCGGAGCCATGGTTCGGCTCGGTGAGGCCGAAGCAGCCGATCCATTCGCCAGTGGCAAGCTTCGGCAGATATTTCTGCTTCTGGGCCTCAGACCCGAAAGCATCGATCGGCACCATGACCAGCGAGGACTGCACGCTCATCATTGAGCGATAGCCGCTGTCGACGCGTTCCACTTCGCGGGCGATCAGGCCATAGGCGACATAACCGAGGCCGGCACCGCCATATTCCGGCGCAATCGTCGGTCCGAGCAGGCCGAGCTCGCCCATCTCGCGGAAGATCGTCGGATCGGTCTTTTCATGGCGGAAGGCTTCGAGCACGCGGGGGGCAAGCTTCTCCTGCGCATAGGAATGCGCGGTGTCCAGCACCATGCGTTCTTCATCGCTCAGCTGCTCCACCAGCCGGAACGGATCGGCCCAGTCGAAAATCTCGCGGCTCATGCTGTCGTCTCCCACTAATTGGCTTTCAGAAGTTCGCGCGCGACGATGAGTTTCTGAACCTCCGTCGCACCTTCATAGATGCGAAGCGCGCGGATCTCCCGATAGAGTTTTTCCGTTATCTCGCCGGACCTTACGCCACGTCCACCGAAGAGCTGAACGGCGCGGTCGATGACGCTCTGTGCGGTTTCCGTAGCCGTCATCTTGGCCATGGCCGCCTCGCGCGTCGTCGGCAAGCGCTGCACGTCGCGACGCCAGGCCGCCCGATAGGTGAGCAATGCCGCCGCGTCGATGCCGGTCGCCATATCGCCGAGGGCGGCCTGCGTCAACTGAAGGTCCGCGAGCCTTCCGCCTAACATCGGACGCGCGCGGACATGGGCAAGGGATTCATCGAGCGCGCGGCGGGCAAAGCCGAGGCCTGCGGCAGCGACCGAGGCGCGGAAGATATCCAGTGTGCGCATGGCGATCTTGAAACCTTCGCCCGGCGCACCGAGCCGCCGCGACGCGGAGATGCGGCAATTCTCGAAGCGGATCGTCGCCAGCGGATGCGGCGCGATCACCTCGATGCGCTCGGCGATGGAAAAGCCGGGGTCATCGGCAAAGACGACGAAGGCGGAAATGCCGCGCGTTCCCGGTGCCTCGCCTGTGCGGGCAAAGACCGTGTAGACGTCGGCGATGCCGCCGTTCGAGATCCAGGTCTTCTCGCCGTCGAGAACATAATGGTCGCCATCGAGGCGGGCGGCACAGCTCATGGCCGCCACATCGGAACCGGCGTCTTTTTCCGAAAGCGCGAAGGCGGCAAGCCAATCGCCCGAGCGCACCTTGGGCAGAACAGCCGCGCGCAGCTCTGGTGAACCGGAAAGGCCGATCGCGCCGGTGCCCAGCCCCTGCATGGCAAAGGCGAAGTCGGCAAGGCCGTCATGCCAGGCAAGGGTTTCGCGTGCAAGGCAGACGAGGCGGGAGTCGATCAGCGGTTCGTCATGGGAAGAACCCGTGGCGGCGGCAAGAAGCCCGGCATCGCCGAGCGCCTTGACCAGCTTACCGCAAGCGCCGTCGACATCCCTGTGATCGATCGCTGCAACGGCGGAGGATTTGGCGAAAGTGTCCACCTCAGCCGCGAATTCACGGTGGCGTTCCTCGAAGAACGGCCAATCCAAATGGTCTCGCGTCGGACCGGGGAGGGCGCTTGCCATAGACATTGCCTAGTCTCCCTGAAATTCCGGTTTGCGCTTGGCGGCGAAAGCCTCGAAGGCGCGACGGAAGTCCTGCGTCGCCATACAAACGGCCTGGGCTTGCGCTTCGGATTCGATCATCTCGTCGATGCCCATCGCCCATTCCTGGTTCAGCATGGTCTTCGTCATACCATGCGCGAACCAGGGGCCATCGGCCAACGAGCGGGCCAGTTCGACGGCTTCCTGCTCCAGATCGGCGCTGGCGTGCAAGCCGTTGTAGAAGCCCCAGGCCTGACCTTCGCTCGCCGTCATCGAGCGGCCGGTGAAGAGAAGCTCGGCGGCGCGACCCTGGCCGATGATGCGGGGCAAGATGCCGCATGCACCCATGTCGGCGCCGGCAAGACCGACGCGGGTGAAGAGAAAGGCGGTCTTGGCTTCAGGTGTCGCGAGCCTCAAATCGGAGGCCATGGCAAGGATGGCGCCGGCACCGGCGCAGATGCCGTCGACGGCCGATATGATCGGCTGCGGGCATTTGCGCATCGCCTTGACGAGATCGCCGGTCATGCGTGTGAAGGCCAGAAGCTCGGGCATGGCCATGCGGGTCAACGGTTCGATGATCTCGAACACATCGCCACCGGAGGAGAAATTGCCGCCGGCGCCCGTCAATACCACGGCGCGAATATCCGATGCATAGACGAGATCACGGAAGAGGTCGCGCAGCTCGGCATAGCTCTCGAAGGTCAATGGATTCTTACGTTCCGGGCGGTTCAGCGTGAGCGTAGCGACGCGGCCATCCTCGCTGACATCCCAGAGGAAATGCTGCGGCTTGTAATCCTTGAAGGGCTTCAGATGGCCCCGCATCGTCATATCTAGATCGCTCATCCCCTCAAATCTCCCCACCGGCAACCGCGATTGCCTGTCCATTGATCGATGCCGCTGTCGGCGATGCCAGCCAGAGAACGGTATCAGCGACTTCCTCCGGTGTGACGAGCCGCCCCTGCGGATTGGATTTCGTGAACTCGCCAAGCGCCTGCTCGGCTGTGCGCCCGGTCTTGGCGACGATGGTTTCGATCGATCGCTGGATGATCGGCGTATCGGTGAAACCGGGGCAGACGGCATTGACTGTCATGCCGGTCTTGGCGAATTCCAGCGCCAGCGAACGGGTCAGGCCGACGACGCCATGCTTGGCGGCGACATAGGCGGAGACGTAGCCATATCCCTTCAAGCCGGCCGTCGAGGCGATATTGATGATGCGCGCGCCGGCGCCATGCGCCTTCAGATCGGGCAGGACTGCCTGCGTCACCAGAAAGACACCGGTGAGGTCGACTGACAGGACATGGTTCCATGTGTCCAGGCTGGTCTTCTCGAAAGACGCGCTCGGCGCTTCGCCGGCGTTGTTGACGAGAATATCGATGGGGCCGAATTTTTCGCGTGCCCTTGCGAGCCCCTGGGCGATAGCCTCGGGACTTGTGACGTCGAACCCATCGACGACGAATGCCTGCGCGCCGATTTCGGCTGCGACCGCTTCCAGAGGCTCCTTGCGGCGGCCGACCAGGGTGACGCGCGCGCCGTCCGTTGCAAGCGCCCTTGCGATCGCTGCACCGATGCCGCTGCCGGCGCCGGTGATGAGGGCGTGACGGCCCGCAAATTTGCCCGAAGTCGTCATCTGATCCTCACTTCGCCGGCGCGGTCGTGGCTGCGCGGGCAAGGTTGGTTTCATATTGCGTCTTACCGGAGAGATACTGCTTCGGCCAGGGAATGGACGTCAGGCCGATCTTGGCGGCCTCATGCAGCGACCAGGCGGGATCGGCCAGATGCGGGCGGGCGACGGCGCAGAGATCGGCGCGGCCGGCGGCAATGATCGAATTGGCGTGGTCGGCTTCCGAGATTGCGCCGACGGCAATCGTGGGAATGCCAATCTCGTTGCGGATCTTATCGGAAAAGGGTGTCTGGAAGAGGCGGCCGTAAACAGGCTTTTCCTCTTTCGATACCTGGCCGGAGGAGCAATCGATCAGATCGGCGCCGGCCTCCTTGAACAGACGCGCGAAGATCGCAGCATCCTCAGGCGTGTTGCCGCCATCGGTCCAGTCATGGCAGGAGAGGCGGACGGACATGGGCTTGTCTGCGGGCCAGATCGCGCGCATGGCCTTGAAGATTTCAAGGGGATAGCGGGCACGGTTTTCATGGCTGCCGCCATATTCGTCATCACGCGTGTTGGTGATCGGCGACAGGAAGCTCGACAGCAGGTAGCCGTGGGCGCAGTGCAGCTCCAGCCAGTCGGCGCCGGTCTTGACGGCGAGTTCGGTCGAGCGGATGAAGTCGGCCCTGACGCGATCCATATCGGCGCGGTCCATGGCCTTCGGCACCTGGCTGTTCTTAAGGTAGGGGACAGCTGACGCCGAGATCAGCGGCCATTCACCTTCCGCCAACGGCTGATCGATCCCTTCCCAGGCAAGCTTCGTTGCGCCCTTGCGTCCGGCATGGCCGAGCTGAATGCCGACCTTGGCGGCGCTGCTCGCATGGACGAAATCGACGAGCCGCTTCCATTGCGCGACCTGTTCGTCGTTCCAGAGGCCCAGGCAGCCGGGGGTAATGCGTGCATCCGGTGTGACGCAGGTCATCTCCGCGAAGATCAGGCCTGCACCGCCAAGCGCGCGCGAGCCGAGATGGACGATGTGGAAATCGTTCATGATGCCGTTTTCCGCCGAGTACATCGCCATCGGTGAGACGACGATGCGGTTGACGAGCTGGACATCGCGCAGGCGATAGGGCGTGAACATCGGCGGCAGGCAGCGGTCGTTGCCGACGGCGAGGCCGGATTTCTCCGCGAACCAGCGCTCGAAACCTTCGAGCCAGTTCTTGTCGCGAAGCCTCAGATTTTCGTGGCTGATGCGCTGCGAGCGGGTGAGCATCGAATACATGAATTGCGGTGGCTCGAGCGTGTCGGCATAGCGGCGTCCCACGACTTCGAACCATTCCATCGCGTTGCGGGCGGCATTCTGGATGCGGGCGACGTCGACGCGCCGGATTTCCTCGTAGGTTTCGAGAACGGCCGGGATCTTGTCCTTATCGTGCCCGTGGATCTGGAACTGCCTGGTTAGTTCGATGGCATCGTCGATGGCGAGCTTGGTCCCGGAGCCGATGGCGAAATGCGCGGTGTGGGCAGCGTCACCCATCAGCACGACATGCGAATTACCGTTGAAATGGCTCCACTTGCCGCAGATGAGCCGGTTGAAATTCAGCCAGGCCGATCCCCGGATATGGCGCGCGTTGGTCATCAGCGACGCGCCGTCGAGCACTTCGGAAAACAGGTTTTCGCAGAAGGCGATGGAGCCATCCTGATCCATCTTGTCGAGACCGTGGGCGAGGTAGGCCTCCTCGGTGGTCTCGACGATGAAGGTCGAGGTCTTGTCGTCGAACTTGTAGATGTGCGCCTGGAACCAGCCGTGCTCGGTCCTGCGGAAATCGAAGGTGAAGGCGTCGTACTGCTTGTTGGTGCCGAGCCAGATATAGCGGTTCGGCCGGGTGATCATATCCGGCTTGAACACCTCTGGATAATGGTTGCGAATGCGGGAATTGAGGCCGTCCGAACCGATGATGAGATCGGCATCGGGGTAATCGAGATCGGAATTGACGTCGGTCTCGAAGATCAATTCGACATCGAGAGCTTCGCAGCGCTTCTGCAGGATATTCAACAGCTTCTTGCGGCCGATGCCGACGAAGCCGTGGCCTGAAGTGCGCTGACGCGTGCCCTTGAATAGGACTTCGATATCGTCCCAGTGATTGAAGGCGTCCTCGATCTCGGCCGCACTTTCCGGATCCCATTCGCGCATCGATATCATGGTGGCATCGGAGAAGACCACACCCCAGCCGAAGGTGTCATAGGGGCGGTTGCGCTCGACGACGCGGATCGAATGTTCGGGATGAAGCTTCTTCATGAGAAGCGCGAAGTAGAGGCCGGCAGGCCCGCCGCCGATACAGACGATGCGCATCGCTTATCCCTCCTCATGCGAACGAAGTCGCCTCAAAATCATTTAAGTTTAAAATATCTTGTCGTGACCGTTCGTCAAGGCTTGTCTTGCCGGAATCTGCGATCGGCCGAAAGCCACAATAGCGCAAAATTCCAAAATTGCCTTTTGAAATCAAAGAGAATCCAAAAATATTTTAGGCTTAAAATTTCTTGCTTGAACATTTCGATCTTCGATGCGATCTTTTTTATCGCGCTACACGGCTGCAGGGGAAAGCGGCTGTCCTGGCGATTTGATCGAGAAGAATGCGGGAGCAAGGCGATGCTGGGACCGACCGGTCATACCGATACATTCACGCGAGACAATCTGCCGCCCTTCGGCGAATGGCCCGAGTTGCTGATGGATGGTTTCGACTATCCCGAATGGCTGAATGCCGGCTTCGAACTCAGCGACCGGATGGTTGAGCGAGGTTTCGGCGATCATGTGGCGCTGATCGGCAACGGCCGCCGCCGCACTTATAAGGAATTGGCGGACTGGACCAACCGCATCGCCCATGCGCTTGTCGAAAATTTCGGCGTGAAGCCCGGCAATCGCGTTCTCATCCGCTCCGGCAACAACCCGGCGATGATTGCCTGCTGGCTGGCGGTGACGAAGGTCGGAGCCGTCGCCGTCAATACCATGCCGATGCTGCGGGCGGGCGAACTTTCGAAGGTCATCGACAAGGCGGAAATCTCGCTGGCGCTTTGCGATACGAGGCTGCTTGAGGAGCTTGTCGCCGCGGCCAAGGACAGCCGCTTCCTGAAGCAGGTGGTGGGCTTTGACGGCACCGCCAATCACGATGCCGAACTCGACCGTATCGCCCTCAACAAGGCGGTCCGTTTCGAAGCGGTGAAAACCGGGCGCGACGATGTGGCGCTGCTCGGCTTCACCTCGGGATCGACGGGTGTGCCGAAGGCGACGATGCATTTCCATCGAGATATCCTGATCATCGCCGATGCCTATGCGAAAGAAGTTCTGCAGGTCACGCCAGACGATGTCTTCATCGGCTCGCCGCCGATCGCCTTCACCTTCGGTCTCGGCGGTCTTGTCGTGTTCCCGCTCCGCTTCGGGGCGTCTACGGCCCTGCTTGAAAATGCCTCGCCGAAGAACATGGTCGAGATCATCCAGGAATATGGCGCGACGATCAGCTTCACCGCGCCAACTGCCTATCGCGCCATGCTGGCGGCGATGGAAGAGGGGGCAGATCTCTCCTCGCTGCGCATCGCGGTATCCGCTGGCGAGACGCTGCCCGGGCCAATCTTCGAGGAGTGGACGCGCAAGACCGGCAAGCCGATCCTCGACGGGATCGGCTCGACCGAGCTGCTGCATATCTTCATTTCGAATCGGCTCGATGATGCCAGGCCGAACTGCACTGGCAGGCCGCTGACCGGCTATGAGGCGCGCATCGTCGATGACGAGATGAACGAGGTGCCGCGCGGCACGATCGGCAAGCTGGTGGTTCGCGGGCCGATCGGCTGCCGTTATCTCGCCGACCACAGGCAGGCGGACTATGTGCGTGATGGCTGGAACATCACCGGTGACAGCTTCATTCGGGACGAGGAGGGCTATTTCCATTTCGCCGCGCGTTCCGACGACATCATTCTTTCCGCCGGCTACAATATTGCCGGACCGGAAGTCGAAGCGGCACTTCTGTCGCATGCCGATGTGCTGGAATGCGCTGTCATCGGCAAGCCGGACGAAGATCGGGGCAGCATTGTTCAGGCGCATGTCGTGTTGATGCCGGGTGTGAGCGGCTCGCAGCTTCTGGTCAAGGCGCTACAGGACCACGTCAAGACTGTCATTGCGCCCTATAAATATCCACGTTCGATCATTTTCGTCGACGCCTTGCCGAAGACGGAATCGGGCAAGATACAGCGCTTTCGCCTGAAATAGCCGGAGGTTCGATCAGGACGTCGTTTTCCCGCCAAATCTCACTTGCTCGGGCTCTTCGGATTCCATAGCCGTGTTTTGGCGCTTTTTTCATAGGCCATGCCCTTCGGATAGCTGATTGCTTCGAACTGCAGCCCCCATGGTGCCTGGAAGTAAAGGATCGACTGGCCAGCTGCCGGACCGTCGTCGATTGTGAATGGTCCCAGCCGCGTTTCGATGTTCTTGCTATCGAGATAGGCTTTTGCTGCCGCGATATCGTCAACGTACAGCGAGATATGAAATGCACCGACATCGCTGTTCTTCTGCTGGAGATCTCGCTGATCGGGAGCCGAATATTCGAACAGCTCGATGTTCGATCCGAAGCCACAGCGGACTTGCGTTATCTGCTTTATTTCAGCCTTGGGGTCGACGCCGAGCAGATCTTTCATGAATGTGCCCTTATCGTCGGCAAACGGCCCGAATGACATTACGACCTCGCAGCCGAGCACATTCTCGAAGAAATCGATCGCCTGCTTCATATCCGGTACCGTGAGTCCTGTATGGTCGTGACCACGAAGTCCGGGTAGCCCGGTGGCTTTTGTTGCTGCTGACACAGGGTATTTCATATTGCTTCCCTTCTGTTGCCGGTGCCGTCGCGCAGCTCGCTGCGGTTAAAATGGCAGCTTTGCGCCCCCCTGCGGGCGACTATTCAAGCACTGGATGCTTCTTCAATCAGGCTTTCGCGGCCGAGCCAGTGCGGGTCGATTTCCGGCAGGGGAATCGCATCGAGCAGCATGCGGGTATAAGCGGAAGCGGGTTCGGTGAAGACGCGCTCGCAATCGCCTTCTTCCTCAATGCGGCCGTGCCGCAGGACGTAGACGCGGTCGCAGAGAGCGCGGATGACCGAGAGGTCGTGGCTGATGAAGGCCATGGACAGGCCGAGGTCTCGCGACAGTTCCTTCAATAGGTTAAGCACTTGCGCCTGGGTCGACACGTCGAGGCCGGAAACGATCTCGTCGGCGAGCACGAAGTCCGGTTCCAACAGGGCGGCGCGGGCAATGCCGATGCGCTGGCGCTGGCCGCCGGAAAGCTCGTGCGGATTGCGGTCGAGGCACGCTTGAGGCAGCGTCACACGCTCGAGGATTTTGGCGACGCGGCGTTCGGCCTCCTTGCGATCCGAGGCCAGTCCGTGCAGGAGCAGCGGCTCGACCAGAATGCGGCGGATCGTATGGCGCGGGTTGAGCGAGGCCATAGGGTCCTGGAAAATCATCTGCATGCGCCGGCGCAGCGGCCGCATTTCGCTATCAGGCAGATGCGTGATGTCCCTGCCGTCGAAATGGATGCTGCCGGCGGAGACGTCGACCAGGCGCAGCAGGGCACGGCCGAGCGTCGTCTTGCCCGAGCCGCTTTCGCCGACGATGCCGACGGTCTCGCCGCGGCGGATATCGATGTCGACGCCGTGCAGCACCTTGATGCCATGGCCCGGTGGTCCGAAAAGATGCCGTTTGGCGCCATAGGTGACCTCGATGCCTCTGGCCGACATGAGATTATCGGAAGTGCTCATCGTCCGACCTCCGGAATGCCGATCTCTCGGCGCAATTGCTCGAAGACCGCCTGCGGCACCGGCGTCAGCCCGGCATCCGGCCGGTCGTAGCGCGGGCCGGCTGACAGCAGCGATTTCGTGTAGATGTGCTGCGGGCGCGCAAGCACATCGCCGGTTTTGCCCTGCTCGATGACCTTGCCGGCATAGAGCAGGGTAACGCTGTCACAGATCTGGGCGACGACGCCGAGATCGTGAGTGACGAAGATGACGGCGGTGCCATGCGCCTCCTGCAGGCCGCGGATCAGCCGCAGGATCTGCTTCTGCACGGTGACGTCAAGCGCCGTGGTCGGCTCGTCGGCGACAACCAGCTTCGGCTCCAGCGCAAAGGCGGCGGCAATCAAGATGCGTTGCCGCATGCCACCCGACAATTCGTGCGGATAGGCACGCAGCACGCGCTCGGGATCGCGGATATGCACTTCTTCGAGCAATTTCAGTGCACGCAGCCTCGCATCGCGCGACGACATACCCCGCTTCAGCCGCAGGCCATCGGTCAGTTGTGCCTCGATGCGGCGGCCAGGATTGAGCGCCGTCTGCGGGTCCTGCGGGATCAGCGAGATGTCGCTGCCCATGATATCGCGCAATTCCCTAGCGGAGAGAGTGAGAAGATCGCGATTCTCGAAAAGGATGGAGCCGCCGGTGATGCGAACGCCGCGCGGCAGGATGCCGAGCAAGGCCTTCGCGATCGTCGATTTGCCGGCGCCGCTTTCTCCGACGAGGCCGCGCACTTCGCCGCGCTCGAGCGTGACGGAGACATCTCGCAGGATCGGCGCGCCGCCTTCGCGGTCGGATACGGCGCTGAGGCCCATTATGGAGAGAAGCGTAGATGTCATCGGCGCATTACCGGATCGAGAGCGCGACGCAGGCCGTCGCCGAGTTGATTGAAGGCAAGTACAGTCGCGAAGAGGGCGATCAGCGGCACGACCAGCACCCACCAGCCTTGGTAGATCATCTGCCTGCCCTCGGCGATCATGCCGCCCCAGGTCGGCGTGTCCGAGGAGACGGAGAGGCCGACGAAGGACAGGATGGCCTCGACGATGACGGCGATGCCCATCTCCAGGCTGACAAGCGCGATCAGGACCGGCATGACATTGGGCAGGATCTCGCTGAAGAGAATCTTCGCCCGCGAAAAGCCGATCGTATGGGCGGCTGTCACGTAGTCCATCTGCGCCTGCGCCTGGGTTTCGGAGCGCACGACGCGACAGAAGCGGGTCCAGTCGATGATGACGATGGCGGCGATGACCGAATGCACGCCCGAGCCGAAGACAGCGACCAGCAGGATCGACAAGAGCACCGGCGGGAAGGCCATCCAGATATCGACCAGGCGCGAGATCACCTTGTCGATCCATCCGCCATACCAGCCGGCGAGAAGGCCGAGCAACGTGCCGATGAATGCCGCAAGCCCTGCCGCGACGAAGGCGACCGTCAATGCGATACGCGTGCCGAAGATGACGCGGGACAGGACGTCTCGGCCCAGATCGTCCGTGCCCAGCAGGAAGCCTGGATCGGAGCCGTCGACCCAGACCGGCGGCAAGGTGCCGGACATGAGATCCTGCTCCAGCGGATCCTTCGGCGCGAGATAGGGCGCGAAAACAGCGAGAATGATCAGGATGAGGATGAAGCCGCCGCCGAAGATCACCTTCGGCTCGGAGAGCAATGCCCGAACCCGTTTCGCCATTCTGGAGGGCGGGCTTGGCATGGCGGGCGAGATGACGTCAGCCATGGGCGAGCCTCGGATTGAAGGCCGCGACCAGCAGGTCAACTGCCAGGTTGACGAGGATGAAGAGAGCGCCGAAGACCAAGACGAGCCCCTGGATGAGCGGCAGGTCGCGGTTGATGACCGCGTCGATCGCCATGTTTCCGATGCCGGGATAGGCGAAGATGCGCTCGACGATGACGGTGCCGCCGATCAGGAAAGTGAATTGTACGCCGGTGAGCGCGATCGTCGGGCCGACGGCGTTACGCAACGCTTCCTGCAGCACCAGCCGCAGGTCGGACATGCCCTTCAGCTTGGCGAGCAGGATATAGTCCTGCACCATGGCTTCAGAGAGTGCGGCCTTCAGCACGCGGGCGATGATGGCCGCCAACGGCAGGCCGAGCGCCAGCACCGGCATGACCATATGGGCTGATATATCGGCAAAGACGCGGAAGCGGAGGGTGAGCAGGCTTTCGATGAGATAGAAGGGGGTCGCGAATTGCACGTCCGTGCTTGGATCGATGCGGCCGGAAAGCGGGAAGAGCGGAAACAGCACGCCGAGGACCAGAACCAGCGCCAGCGCCCAGACGAAATCCGGCACGGCAAGGAAGAGGCCGTTGAGGCTGTCGAGGATCGGTTCGAGGATGGTGCGGCGGGCGAGTGTGCCGATGATGGCGACAGCGCCGCCGAGAAGGACCGCGAGTACGAGGGCCGCAAAAGCCAGTTCCAGCGTCGCCGGCAGGCGCTCTCCCAAGAGCGATAACACATCGCGTTTCAGCGAGATCGAGGTGCCGAAATCACCCGCCAGCACCGACTTCAGCCAGATGCCGAATTGGGTGGTCAGGCTTGCGTCGAGGCCGTAATGGGCGCGGAGCGCGGCGATATCGGCGGGGCTAGCGCCCGGTGAGATCATCATGGCGATGGGATCGCCCGGCACGACCCGCAGGAGCACGAACACGATCAACGCCACGCCGAAGAGCGTGGCGGCGGCCATGATCAGGCGGTTGAGAATGGAGACTGCTATCATTCGTTATGAATTCCGATCGCACGGCTGGTGGTGATGGAGAGCCCCAAGCCCCTCATCCGCCCTGTCGGGCACCTTCTCCCCGTTTTGACGGGGAGAAGGGAAGACGCACCTACAGCCTACCCCTAACGACATGTTCCGGCGAGGATACAAAGATCGTCCCCTCTCCCCGTCAAAACGGGGAGAGGGCTAGGGTGAGGGGCCGGGCTACACGTTCAAAGCTGGACGATCACCCCTTCGACACCAGCGTCGGCTGCAGCGCGCCGGAAACGTTCGGCGTCACCTTCAGGCTCGATTTATAGACGATCGGCTGAACATATTGCAGCAGCGGGATCACATAGCCCTGTTCTGCAATGTACTTGATTGCAGCCTTCCAGCCGGCGATGCGCTTCGCTTCGTCCTTTTCCACCCAGAGCGGACCCAGCATGTCGTCGACATCCTTGGTCTTCCAGGCCGAGTGCGGCGAGGGGCCGAACATGGCGAAGCCGGTCGAGGTCGTGGGGTCGCCGATGGCGTTGCCCCAGTTGTAGAAGGCGGCGGGGCCGAGCTGGTGGGCGGCGCGCAGTTCGTAATGCTTGGCGATTTCGTAGACTTCGATTTCTGCTTCGATGCCGACCTTGCGCCACATGCCGACGATCGCCTGGATCATCTCGTAATCCTTCGGCTTGAAGCCGCGGGTCGTCTTGATGCCGAACTTGACTGGCTTTGCCGGCGAATAGCCGCTGGCCGCCAATAGCTTCTTCGCCTGTTCCGGATCATAGGGGATCTTGATCGAGGCGTCGTAGGCTTCGTATTCCGGCGCTTCCAGCGTCGAAAGCGGCTTGCCGTAGCCGCGCAGCAGACGCTTGATGATCGCTTCCTTGTCGATCGCCAGGTTGGCAGCGAGACGGACGTTCTTGTCGAGCATCGGGTCGACGTTGCTGATGAAGATCATGCCGATATCCGAGATCGGCGTGGCAACGCCTGCAAGTCCGGACTTCTTCCTCAGCCGGTCGAAATCCTCATAGGGGATTTCCAGCGTCACATCCGACGAGCCGGATTCGATTTCGGCGACGCGGCTCGTGGTGTCGGGCACGAACTTGAAGATGACCGTATCGAAGGCCGGCTTGCCGCCGAAATAGTTGGGGTTCGCCTTCAGGCGCAGATAGGAATTGCCCTCATAGGCGTCGACCATATAGGGGCCGGTACCTACAGGCTTCTTCTCGAAGCCTTGTGCGCCCACTTTGGTATAATAGTCCTTCGGCAGGACATAGCCGGTGAGGAAAGCCATCCACTTGAAGTAAGTGGGTTCGAAGCGAACGACATCGCCGGTGATACGGTTGCCTTCCACCTTATAATTATTGGCCGTCGACCAGATGAACTGGATCGGGTTGCCGGTTTCCTGCTTGGCGGCGCGCTCCAGTGACCAGACGATGTCGTCGGGCGTAAACTTGGAGCCGTCATGCCAGGTAACGCCCTCGCGAACGTCCATCCAAACCTTGGTCTTGTCGTCGTTCCAGCCCCAGGCGGTCAAAAGGCCCGGCTGGAATTTCAAGTCCGGCCCCTGGGCGATGAACTGGTCGAAGACCGAGCGATAGATCGCCTGGATCGACGGATTGACCGCCGACGGTCCTGTGGTCGGATCGAAAGAAGGTAGGTTGACGTTGTAAGCGATGGTCAGCGTGCCGGCTTCGGCGGCTTCCACATGTGTCCTGCCCGCGAGAATCCCAGTAATGAATGCGGCTGCGCCGAGGCTCAAGGCCTCGCGCCGAGTAAGCGTTGTCATGGTCACTCCGTTCCCCTGTTAAGCGGCAGAAAAGCATGACGCCCGCCTGCCGCTGGCGATTTATTGTCGGAATGTTTTAATCCTAAAATAAGTATTTCGGAGCGGCAAGCGCTTTCTCTGAGCGTCTCACAAAATCCAGGCCTTCATTTTTCAGCGCGCCTCGTAATGCGCCCATATTTCATGCATTTGCATATATATGCGCTTTCACCCACGATTTCTTCGGGGCGTTTTCGGAATCGGACGGCACATTTCTGCGGCTTGAGCGCCAATCAACCCCCGAAGTCTCATATTTGTTCGTTGACAGCTCGAGGAAGTTCAAAATATGATTTTGCAAATGATTTAAAAGAAGCCCATAGGGCAAAGGGGTAACGTCTATGGCCGAGCGGTCTTTTGCGCGCGAGGTCGAGGATCTGAAGCTCGGGGAAGGCGATATCTTCCGCGGCGAGGGTATTCTCGCGATCACCAAGGCACTCCTGCAATCCGGCGTGTCCTATGTCGGCGGCTATCAGGGCTCGCCGATCTCCCATCTCATGGATGTGCTCGCCGACGCCAAGGATGTGATGGAGGATCTCGGCGTCCATTTCGAGACCTCGGCATCGGAAGCGGCGGCTGCCGCCATGCTTTCGGCCTCCGTGATGTATCCGGTGCGCGGCGCCGTCACCTGGAAATCGACGGCGGGGACAAATGTCGCCTCCGATGCACTCTCCAACCTGTCCTCGGGTGGGGTCACCGGCGGTGCGCTGATCATTATCGGCGAAGACTACGGTGAGGGCTCCTCGATCATGCAGGAGCGCAGCCATGCCTATGCGATGAAATCGCAGATGTGGCTGCTCAACCCGCGCCCGAACCTGCCGTCGATCGTGCGGGCGGTGGAGGAGGGTTTCGAGCTTTCGGAGGCCTCCAATACGCCCGTCATGCTGCAGGTCGGCATTCGCAGCTGTCATGTGCACGGCCAGTTCGTCGCCAAGGACAACAAGCGGCCGGCCTATACGTTGAAGCAGGCGCTGGAAAATCCGATCCGTGACGTCAACCGCATCGTGCTGCCGCCTGCCTCTTTCCTGCATGAGAAGGAAAAGCTGGAGAAACGCTGGCCGGCTGCCGTCGAGTTCATTAAGAGGCGCCAGCTCAACGAGTATTTCGGTCCGTCGGAAGGCGAGGTCGGCATCATCCTGCTCGGTGGTGCCTATAACGGCGTCATGCGGGCGCTGCAGCAGCTCGGCCTTGCCGATGTCTACGGCAATTCCGCCGTGCCGCTCTACGTACTGAACGTCGCCTATCCGCTGATCGACGATCAGATGGCCGAGTTCTGCGCCAATAAGAAAGCGGTTCTGCTGGTCGAGGAGGGTGCGCCCGAATATATCGAGCAGTCGCTCAACACCATCCTGCGGCGCCGCGATATCCAGACGAAGATTTCCGGCAAGGATGTCCTGCCGATGGGCGGAGAATATACCGCGCCTGTCCTGATGAAGGGCATCAAGAATTTCCTGGAGACACATCAGCGCGTGCTGCTCGGCAACCAGCCGCCACTGCCGGACCCGTCGCCGATCCTCAACGATCCGAAGATCAAGGCGCTCGCCGAAGTCGTGCCGCCGCGCCCGCCGGGCTTCTGCATTGGCTGTCCCGAGCGGCCGATCTTCGCCGCGATGAAGATGGTAGAGGGCGAACTCGGCCAGCACCACATCTCCGGCGATATCGGCTGCCACCTGTTCTCGATCCTGCCGCCGTTCAACCTGGGCAGTACGACCATGGGCTACGGTCTCGGCCCGGCGGCGGCCTCGGCCTTCAATGTCGCCGCCGACAAGCGCGCGATCTCGGTCATGGGCGATGGCGGCTTCTGGCACAATGGTTTGGCGACTTCCGTCGGCAATGCCGTCTTCAACAAGCAGGACGGCGTCATCCTCGTTGTCGACAATTTTTATTCGGCCGCGACTGGCGGGCAGGACATCCCGTCATCACGTGCGTTGAACCCGCGCCGCAAGACCAATAATTCCATCGTCAATGCGGTCAAGGGCATCGGCGCGACCTGGGTCCGCCAGATCGACCGCACCTATGATGTCGCCAAGATGCGTGACACGCTGCGCGAGGCGCTGACCTCGAAGGAGCCGGGGCCGAAGATCATCGTCGCTTCCTCGGAATGCATGCTGAACAAGCAGCGCCGCGTGAAGCCGCAATTTGCCAAGGCTGTCAAGGACGGCAAGCGCATCGTTAAGGAGCGTTTCGGCGTCGATGAGGATGTCTGCACCGGCGATCACGCCTGCATCCGGCTTTCCGGCTGTCCGTCGCTGTCGGTCAAGCATACCGACGATCCGCTGAAGGATGATCCGGTGGCGGCGATCGACAATAATTGCGTCGGCTGCGGCAATTGCGGCGAAGTCGCGGAGGCTGCGGTGCTCTGTCCCTCCTTCTATCGCGCCGATATTATTCATAACCCCACGGGTTGGGACCGCTTCGCCGCCCGCTTGCGTTCCGCCGTGATCGGCTGGCTGCAGGCGCGTCGCCGCGCCGGCCGCATCGTCTTTTCGGATTGAGAGGGCGATATGAACGAGCATGTGAGCATGAGTGACCTCGGCGCCAGCCGCCTTTCGACGGACAAGCCATTGTCGCTTGCCATTCTCGCCATGGGCGGGCAGGGCGGCGGCGTGCTGGCCGACTGGATCGTCGGTCTTGCGGAAGCCGAAGGCTGGATGGCGCAGACGACGTCTGTGCCCGGCGTGGCGCAGCGAACGGGCGCGACGATCTACTATATCGAGATGCTGCCGGCGAGGGACGGTCACGCGCCGATCTTTTCGCTGATGCCGACGCCTGGCGATGTCGATGTCGTCATGGCGGCGGAGTTGATGGAGGCCGGCCGCTCCGTCCTGCGCGGTCTGGTTACGCCAGACAAGACCGTGCTGATCGCTTCGACGCATCGTTCCTTCGCGGTCGGCGAGAAGGAAAAGCCGGGCGACGGCATCGGCAATCCCGAAATCGTGGTCGAAGCAACGGATTTCGCCGCCAAGCGCACCATCGCCTTCGATATGGAGACGCTGGCCATCAAGAACGGCAGCGTCATTTCGGCTTCCATGTTCGGCGCTCTGGCTGGTTCGGGGGCGCTTCCTTTCGCAAAGCAGGCTTTCGAAGCGATGATCCGGGCCGGCGGCAAGGGTATCGAGCCGAGCCTCAAGGCGTTCAACGCCGCCTTCGACCGGGTCAAGGACAAACCGCGTGATGCGGTTTCCGCAACGCCGACGAAGCATTTCGACGTTCTGCCTGAGACGGCCGGCCACCCGGCACTGGATCGGCTGGTCAATCGCATCCGCGTCGAATTTCCGGAAGCGGCTCGCCCGCTGCTGTTTGCCGGCGCCAAGAGGCTGACCGACTACCAGGACCCGGCCTATGCTGATGAATATCTGAGCCGCGTGGCGGCTCTCCATGCGCTCGACCGCAAAGCCGGCGGAGCGGACAAGGATTTCGCCTTCACCGTGCAGGCTGCGAAATATGCGGCCGTCGCCATGGCTTACGACGACGTCATCCGCGTCGCCGACTTGAAGGTGCGCGCATCGCGTTTCGAGCGTGTGCGGAAGGAGGTTGGCGCCAAGGACGATCAGATCGTCTACATGACCGAATACATGCATCCGCGCATGGAGGAAGTCTGCGGCACGATGCCGAAGGGTCTCGGCCTATGGATCGAAAACCGGCCGAAGCTCTTCGACCGTCTCGATCGCATGGTCAACAAGGGCCGCCGTGTGCAGACAGGAACGCTCTTCTGGTTCCTCAGCCTCTATATTGTCTCGGCCTTGCGCCGCACCCGTCGCGGCACGCTGCGGCACATGCGCGAGGTCCAGCATCGCGAAGCCTGGCTTGTGGCGGCGGCCAACCTGCTTACGGTCAATTACGATCTCGCCGTCGAGGTGCTGAACAATCGCCGCCTGGTCAAAGGCTATTCCGATACGCATGCGCGCGGCCTGTCGAAATTCGATCGGGTGATGTCGGCGCTGCCGATGCTGCGCGATCGGGAGGATGGAGCCGCCTGGATGAAGCGACTGCGGCAGGCGGCGTTGCTGGACGAGAATGGGGCTGCACTGGATGGCGCGCTGAAGACGGTGGAGACGTTGTGAAGGGCAGAGGGTGTATTACAGTGTAATAATTGTGTGCTATGATGGGGCGAATTGAGGATATCTGCCATGCGCACAAGCAAGCCGATTACTGTCACGCTCGGAAAGCAGCAGCATCTTTTGGATGAGCGTCTTGAGACAGGCGCATATGAATCTGCCAGCGAAGTTATCAGGGCTGCGCTTCGGGCTCTTGATCGTGAGGAGGCTGCAGTGAATGCGGTCGTTCGCGCCAAGATTCGTGAAGCACTGGAGGATCCTGCCCCTGATATTCCGGTTGATGATGTCTTTGCTGAATTGCGCGCTTATCATCTGGAACAGGTGAGAACCGACAAGCGTGGTTTATAAGATTGTTTTCAGACCGGCAGCACGAGCCGATTTGAAGGCGCTCTATAGTTATATTGCCAAACAAGCCGATCATAGGGTCGCTGGTGCTTATATCGACCGAATGGAAGCATCATGTCGCTCACTTGCAATTTTTCCTGAGCGTGGCACCGTCAGAGATGACCTTTTCCCGGGTGTCAGAGTCATAGGTTTCGAGCACCGTGCATCGATCGCTTTTATTGTCGAAGCAGACACCGTGCGCATTTTACGTGTGCTGTACGGAGGACAAATGTTTCCGAAGGATTGGTCGGCTGAGTAGCTGGCCGTCAGCTTTGCTCGTCAAATCTCATGCTTCCTGATATTATGCAGCACCTTGTGCAGCGTCGAAATAAATGCGCGATATTCGGCCTCCTCGACGCCGTCGAACATCTGCAGGAACAGGTCGTACATGGTCGGCCACACCTTCTCGAAGGCGGCGCGGCCTTCTTCGGTGATGGAAACGTCGCGGATGCGCATGTCCTCGGCGCGTGGCTGGCGGCGGATGAAGCCCTGCCGCTCGAGCGAGTCCAATGTGCGGCTCATCGTCGATTGCTCGGTGACGGCGAAGACGGAGAGTTCGTTGATCGTAACGCTGGAGGAGACGCTGAGCACGGCAAGCGCCCGCATCTTGGCGGTCGTCATGTCGTATTCGCGCAGCTCGTCCGACAGGTTGGCGTTCCAGCGGGCCATCAACCGGTTCATCAGATAGGGCGCGAAGTGATTGAGGCCTATTTCGCCCATGGTCGGACGTTTTACGGGCTCCTCCCGACTACGCCTTAAAACAGTGCCTGAAAATCGCTCCTCCATCGACGATACTCCTCCTGAAACGTGTTACTTCAGCGATGATGCGAGGAGGAAGCCTGAGCCTCCGCCGAGCCCGGCTCCCGGGTGCGCCGAGGCGCCGATATGGTATAGGCCTGATATGTGGGTGCGGTGGTTAACAGATGACTTGAAGGGGCGCCAGATGAAAAACTGGTCCAGGCCGCAATAGCCGCCATAGGGATCGCCGCCGACAAGGTTCACGTTCATGGCTTCCAGATCACCCGGCGAATAGGCGCGCCGCGCGAGCTTTATACCGGAGAAATTCTCGATATGGCTTTCGAGCAGCGCCTCGACGCGGTCGGCATAGCGCTCGCGCACCTCTTCCGTCCAGCAGCCGTCCTTCGGCGTTGCGATCTCGCCCGCGGCGTCTCCCTTGATATGGCGCGGCGCTTCGGGAAGCTGCAGCCAGAGGATCGATTTACCCTCCGGTGCGCGGCTGGGATCGAGGGAGGCGGGCTGGCCGACGCAGACAGTGGGTTCAGCTGGCAGCAGTCCGCGCTCGCATTCATTGGCGGCGCGGGAGACACCGTCGAGACCAGGCGTCAGATGCAGCAGCGCCACCTTGCCGAGCTCGGCATCGGCCTTCCAGCGCGGCGGCGCGGAGAGGGCATAGTGGATCTGCATGTCGCCCTTGCCGTAGCGATAGCTCGCAACGCCGGCCTTGATCTCTGTCGGCAGCGGGTCGGGCCAGTCCTTCATCAGCCGTTCGTAGAGCTGGTTGGGCGTTACCGAACATATCACGCCGGCCTTGGCTTTCAGCGTTTCGCCCCCTGCAAGGCGCACGCCGTCGGCGCGGCGATTGGCGCCGGGAATGATGGCTTCGACGTCGGCGCTGATGCGGATCTCGCCGCCATTATCCTTGATCAGCCGTTCGAAGGCCGTCAGCAATGTTCCCGCACCGCCCTTGACGATCGGCGCGCCGCCAAGCTCCAGCGCAAAGCCGATGACCTTCAGCATTTCGGCGGAATAGGCGCTTTCGGGCCCGAGGCCGCAATGCAGGACCCAGGGTGCCCAGAGCGCATGAATATCCTCGGAGCGATAGCTGGTCTCCAGATAGCCGCGGGCCGGTGTCAGGGCTTCACCGAACCAGGCCGCAAGCTTGCGCAGGCCGCGATTCCAGCCTTGGCCGGCAACGTTTTTCAGGGTCGATCCCGACCAGAGTGCACCACCGAGCAGGGAAAACAGGAAGGGGGCATCGGCGGCGAGCGCGTCCATCTCGCGAGAGAAGGTCTGCCCGTCGCCGAGCGACAATTCATCGAAGGTGGCGATGTTCCGTCGCCTGTCCTTGGAAAAGATCACATGCGAGCCATCCGGCCTCAGCACGCCTGTGGGAAGGTCGGCATGGGCAAATTCCAGGCCGCGGGCCTCGAGATCCTTGCCGATGGCGCCATAGGCCGGCGAGGTGAGGAACAGTACCATGGTCGTCGCCATGACGTCGTGGATGAAGCCGGGCTCGGTGATCTCCTCTGTGCGCAGACAGCCGCCGATGCGGTCGTTGCGCTCGAGGAGGAGCACCTTGTGGCCCTTCTTGCCGAGCATCGCGGCCGCGACAAGCGCATTTATGCCGCTGCCGACGATGATGTAGTCATGATCGCCCATTGCCGTTGCCCCTCATAGGCAAGGAGTGTGGAAAGGAGGAGCTTAATTCGCCCCTGGAGTCCAGCCTTCCCAACCTATCATGCGATAAGTGCCAGTGCACGGACCGGTGAACCCGTGCCCTTGACGAACTTCAGCGGTGCGGCGATCAGCACGGCGCCCTTGGCGGGGAGCTGATCGAGATTGGAGAGGCTGGCGAGGCCATAGCGGTTGGCCTTGTGCATGAGGTTATGGGCCGGGAAGGGCGGGTTCATTCCGCCGGCGGAACCGGCGTCGGTACCGATGGTTTCCGAGCCCCAGCCGATAATGCCCTTGGTCAGAAGATATTCGATCGCCTCGGCGGTCGGGCCGGGAGAATGCGGGCCGCTCTCATCGGCGTTCAGGAAGGTTTCCGTCGAGCCGTTGCGCTTGTACCAGTCGGTGCGCAGCAGCACCCAGCTGCCGGCCTCGATCGCGCCATTCTGTGCTTCCCATTCCTTGATGCTGTCAACCGTCAGCAGATAGTCCGGATTGGCGGCGGCTTCCTTCGACCGGTCGATGACGTTGACCGGTGCGACGAAATTCTGCGTCGGTATGGTGTCGGTCGTGTTGTTCGGATTGTCCTTGCCGGTGATCCAGTGGCAGGGGGCGTCGAAATGCGTGCCAGTATGTTCGCCGAGTTCCAGCCAGTTCCAGGCCCAGAAGGGGCCGTCCTCGTTATATTCCGAGATCGTATGGACCTTGACCGACGGCGTGTTCTTGCCGAACTGTGGTGGCAGGTAGAGTACCGGTGTTTCAGGGCCGAGCGGCGCTGTGAGATCGACGACCTTGATGGAGCCTGAAAGCAGGGCCGAGGCCAGGCTGGAAAGTGTGGTGGCGGTCATAAGTAGCGTTCCCCTTGTTGTCGCCTGATCCCATGCGAAGAGCCGCATTGCGGGCCTTCCGTCCAGGATCGAGCTTGAAGCCTTCATCGCCATGCGCAGGGGTGCCTTTCCTCCAGGCACCGGGTCCGCGCGGCGGCGGAATGAAGGGAGCCTATGTTACAATATATGATATTGCAAGCATTCCGGCATGGTCTCCAGGCCCAAAATCGACCCATATCCGGCGGGCTAGCGGGTGTTTGTAAGGCGCTGAAACTAAACGTGAATCTCTGAGGTTGATTGCGATTATACTACTCAAGATTGTTTCTTTTCTTTACGATTCGCGTTGATTGGTACTTGAAGCTTAAAACTCAAGATGTATGCATGTGACAATAATAATCACCGGCGAAAGAGGGGCAATCGATGAGCTATGATGCGATCATAGTGGGGGCGGGCCACAATGGCCTGGCAGCGGCGGTGCATCTGGCGGCGAAGGGCTGGAAGGTTGCCGTCATCGAGGGCAATGCCGAGCCGGGTGGAGCGGTGAAAACCCGCGAGGTGACGCTTCCGGGCTTCCGCCACGATCTCTGTGCCATGAACCTCTCCATGTTCGCCGGCTCGGCCTTTTTTGCGCAATACAAGAACGAGCTTTCGGCCGAAGGTCTCAATTTCGTGCCCGCGGCGGATTGCTTTGCCAGCGTCTTTCGCGACGGCACCTTTCTCGGCGTCAGCACCGATCTCGAAAAGACCACCGGCGCCATTGCCGACATATCGCCGCAGGACGCAGCTGCGTGGCGGCACATGCTGTCGGAGTTCGGTGCGGATGCGCCTCATATCTTCGGCCTGCTCGGTTCGCCGATGCCTTCGATGGCGGCCGCCAGGGTCGTTTGGAAGGCATGGCGCGAAAAGGGAAGCGGCTGGCTGTACGACACGGCGCGCATGCTGTTTGCCTCGCCGCGCGACTTTCTCGACGCCCGTTTCCAGAACGCCAAGCTCAAGACGATGATGGCTGCCTGGGGGCTGCATCTCGACTTTGCGCCCGATGTCGCGGGTGGCGCGCTGTTTCCCTATCTCGAATCCATGGCCAACCAGGCTTTCGGCATGGTGATCGGCAAGGGCGGGGCCGATACGATCGTCAAGGCGATGGCGGCCGTGCTGAAAAGCAAGGGCGGCGAGCTTATGCTCGGGACGCGCGTCGACAAGATCGTCACGTCAGGTAAGAAGGCGACCGGCGTCATCCTCGCCGACGGCCGTCGCTATGAAGCCAGGCGCGCCGTCATTGCCAATGTCCATCCGCAGATCCTGTTCGGCAAGCTTCTCGATCGGGAGCCGTCGCGCCAGGAATTCGATAACAAAGTCTCGCGCTTCCGGGCTGGTCCAGGGACGATGATGATCCACCTGGCGCTGTCGGGGCTTCCGGACTGGACGGCGGGCAAGGCGCTCCAGAATTTCGCCTATGTCCATATAGCGCCAGATCTCGAGATGATGTCGCGCGTCTATGCCGAGGCGGTGGGCGGCTTGTTACCCGCCGAGCCGGCCCTTGTGGTCGGACAGCCGACGGCCATCGACCCGTCGCGCGCTCCGACCGGGCAGCATGTGCTCTGGATCCAGGTGCGTGTCCTGCCGGCGGAATTCCGCGGCGATGCGGCGGGGGAAATCAGCGGTGCGAACTGGGACGAGATCAAGGATGTCTACGCAGAACGCGTTCTCCATATCGTCGAGCGCTACGCGCCCGGCCTGCGCGGCAAGATACTGGGACGATCCGTGTTTTCGCCCCTCGATCTCGAACGGGAGAACCCGAATCTCATCGGCGGCGACAATCTCTCCGGCAGCCATCACCTCGACCAAAACTTCCTGTTCCGACCCGTCGCGGGCTACTCGCGCTACAGGACGCCTGTGGGGTCGCTGTTCATGTGTGGGGCCTCCACCTGGCCCGGCGCGGGCACCGGCGCCGGTTCCGGTTTCATGCTGGGGAAAATGCTGGCCAAGTGACGACCAACGGACTTGACGCGTAAACCTTTGACATTTCAAATGTCGGCCCCTAGATCGTTCATATAAGCAATGCAAAGCGGTGGGTTTAGCTGACGTGATGACAGAGCCTGAGAGTGCAGCCGTCGACCTGGAAATCATTGTTCAGGGAGCGCAGGAAGGCAAAAAGCAGGAGCTGCGACTCTGGCTGCGCATGCTGTCGACCACCAAGCTGGTCTCGCAGGAAATTCGTCGCCGGCTGCGCAACGAGTTCGGCGCGACCCTGCCGCAATTCGACCTGATGGCGCAGCTCTATCGCGAACGCGACGGCCTGCGCCTCGGCGAGCTTTCCAAGCGCACCATGGTCACCAACGGCAATGTCACAGGCCTGGTCGAGCGGCTGGAAACGGACGGGCTGGTCTTGCGCGTCACGCCTGACGGCGACCGGCGCGTGACGGTCGCGAAGCTGACCGCGAAGGGCGAGACGATCTTCGGCGCCATGGCTGTCGCCCATGAAGGTTGGCTGCGCGATATGATGGCGGATGTCGATCCCGCCATCGTCAGCGAGCTCTGGCAGGATATCGGCGCGGTGAAGTCGTCGGTGAGCAACCACCTTTCAGGCGGTGACTTCGATTGATGGCCGGCTCTATCGGGCCCGCTCGCTTTTGAACCTCTTTTCGAGCACGCTGACGAGACGCACCATCGGCCAGAGCAGGATGATGTAGATCAGCGCGGCCATAATCAGCGGCGAGGGATTGGCGTAGAAGCCCTGAGCGTTCTGCCCCTCTTTCAGAAGTTCCGGCAGCGCGACGGTCGAGGCAAGCGACGTGTCCTTGAACATGGAGACGCAGTTGCTGGTCGTCGGCGGAATGACGATCCGCACCGCCTGCGGCAGCACGACCTTGTAGAGCGTGATCAGGAACGGGATGCCGAGGGCGGCGGCCGCCTCGAACTGGCCGCGCGGCACGCTTTCGATGCCTGAGCGGAAGACCTCAGCCGAGTAGGCAGCCAGCACGATGGAAAAGCCGAGGATCGCCGACCACCAGGCCGAAAAGCTGATGCCGACGAAGGGCAGCGCGTAATAGATCAAGATCAGCACGACCAGCATCGGCATGGCGCGCATGATGTCGATGTAGGCAATCATCAGCATTTGGAGCGGCTTCGGTGCATAGAGGCGGATCAGGCTGACGATGAGGCCGGCGGAGACGCCGATGACGATGCTGACCACGCCAAGCGCGATGGTCATCCAAAGCCCGCGCAGCAGTTGAGGGAAAGCCGAGATCATGACGTCGGAATTGAAGAAGGTATCGACGAAAGACATTGGCACTCCCGTGTACGAGACGAAGATAGGATTTCCTTACATTTACGCCGGCCGCAATGGCCGGCGTAAGCGCTATTTCGTAGATGATCTTTTGATCACGCCTTGGGGATAGGCAGTTCGGTGACGGTGGAGGAGCCGGCGGGCGCCTTGCTGCCGAACCACTTCTCGTGGATCTTTTCCAGCGTGCCGTCCTTCTTCATCGCGGTGATGGCGTCGTTGATCTTGGCGACGAGCGGGGAGTCCTTGGTCATCATCAGGCCGTATTGTTCGCCGGTCTTGATGCGATCCTTGATGGCAAAGCCCTTCGTCTTGACGAAGAGATACTGCATGCCTGGGATATCGCTGACGACGGCGTCAATGCGGCCGGCACCGAGATCGAGGAACATGTCCTGCTGGGAGTTGTAGCCCTTGACGTCGGCGAAGCCCTGGGCGGCCTTGTTGTCGTTGACCCATTTTTCGCCCGTCGAGCCGGACAGCACGCCGACGGCCTTGCCCTTGAGATCGGCAAGGTTTTTGATCGCGCTGCTTTCCTTGGCGGCGACCCCCATGTCGGAATCGTAATAGGGCTGCGTAAAGGATTGCGACTTGAGGCGTTCCGGCGTGATTGTTATGGACGAGATCGCCACGTCGATGCGCTTGGAGCTCGTTGCCGCGAACAGGGCCTGGAAGCCGTAGTCGGCAATATTGGTCGTCATGCCGGCGCGCTTGGCCGCTTCAGTGACGATGTCGACCTCGAAGCCCTCGAAACCGCCCTCGGCGGTCTTGTATTCGAATGGCGGATTGTTCGGATAGGAGCCGACATTCAGCACATCGGCGGCATAGGCGAAGTGGCTTCCGCCGGCGAGGCCAACGGCGGTCGCAAGGACCAGCAGACTGCGACGAGTAATATGCATTTTCTTAGTCTCCCTCTGGTTATGGCTGCGGGCATTCCTCTTACCCGCGGGTATTCCCGCCCGCCCGCCTGGGCGGCCGTGTCATGTCATCGCATCGACCATGCGGTCGAGGGCGATACGCATCTGTTCTGTTTCGCGGAAGGTGCACATGCGCAGGAAGGCGCGGGACGATTCACCGAAATGGTATCCGGGCGCCAGGCCGACGCGCGCCGTCTCCAGAATGCGCTCGCAAAGTACGGTCGCATCGGCTTCTCCCTGCAGCGCGAAGAAGGCGTACATGCCGCCACGTGGCTTTTCCGGCAGGATGATGCCCGGTATCTGCGGCAGCTTTTCATAGGCAAGGTCGAGGCCGGCCTTGATCCTGCCGCGGATCTCGGCAACCAGCGGCTCGCCTTCGCGCAGTGCCGCCGCTGCTCCCGCCTGGACCATGGCCGATGTGCCGCTGTTGACATATTGCGTCATCGCACCGAGCTGGTCGGCGATCGCCGACGGATGCGTCAGCCAGCCGACGCGCCAGCCGGTCATCGCCCATGCCTTCGAAAAGCTGTTGATGGCAATCACACGATCGCCGTCTTCGGCGACCTGCAGGATCGAGGGCGCGATTTCGCCCTCGAAATAGAGGCGGGCATAGACCTCGTCGGAGATGATCCAGATGCCGGTACGACGGCTGAAATCCAGCAGGGCCTGCATCTCCTCGCGGGATGCCGTCCAGCCGGTCGGATTGGAGGGGGTCGACAGGAAGATCGCGCGGGTACGGGCATCGCAGCGGGCAAAGAGCTTGTCGAGGTCGAGGCGCCAATCGGTGTCGAAATCGAGCGATACAGACCGGGGCTCACCACCGATCAAATGGATGGCGTTATGAATGTTTGGCCATTGCGGCGCCACGTAGACGACATTGGTGCCGACATCGACGAGCAGTTCCAGCGCCATGTAGAGCGCCTGCATGCCGCCGGGAGCGACCGTGGTGCGCTCGATCGGGATGGGGCGTCCATGCCAGTGGGTCTGATATTCGGACAGCGCCTCGTTCAGCGTCTGGAGGCCGCGCATGTTCGGAACGTAGAAGGTCGCACCATCGTCCAGCGTCTTCTTTGCGGCGTCGCGGATGAAGGCCGGCGTCACGATGTCGCCTTCGCCGAACCATAGCGGGATGACGCCGCCGAGTTCGCGGGCACGCTTGGCGAGCACGGCAATATTGTCGGTGCGCATGTCGCGGATCTGAGCGCGGATGCCTTCGAGGGCATCGCGGCCGCCGAGCGCGTTCGGCAGGTTATGCTGCGGCAGAAGAGACAAGGAACTTCCCCTCGGAATTCGGTGTCGAAGGGACGATGCGATTGCAGAGGCCTGCGCTCGGATTGCCCTTCATTTTCGAATGGTTATCCAAAAACGAGTGCATTTCAAGGATAAAGTTTAAGCTTAAAAAGTCCGCCCCTTCATCCGGTTCATCTATGGGTGGCGCACATCTTAAAGCTAAGGAATTGTTCATTTTTCCGCGACTCCCAAACTACTCTTGTGCTTCTTCGCCTCGATGACACCGGCGGTCAGGCCGGCGCCGAGATACATCGTGTCGCTGGCCAGCAGGAAGAAGCTTATCCCTGCCGCCGACCACGTGCCGACGTCGTCCGGTGTCGGGCGGAAAATGCCGACCGCGCGGCCGGCGGACAGGGCTGTTTTCACAATGGTCCGGATGGCCGCATCGAGCTTGTCCTTGCCTGCCGGACCCATGGCATCGATCGAGACCGAGAGATCGCCGGGGCCGATGAAAATGAGATCGACGCCGTCGACTGCGGCAATATCGACGATATTCGCCAGCCCTTCAGCCGTCTCGACCTGAATGGCCAGTACCAGCTCGGCATTGGCCTTGGCGAGATAATCCGGGATGCGATAGCCGTATGCGGCCGCACGGCCCGGACCGACGCCGCGCGCACCGAGCGGCGGATAGCGCATGGCCCGAACGGCAGACCGAGCTTGCTCCGCCGTCGAAATCCGCGGCACCAGAACGCCGGCTGCTCCTGCATCCAGCACGGCGGCGATGTCTTCCGCCGCGTGGCCCGGCACACGGACCATGGCGGGAACGCGATGGACGTCGGCGGCGCGGATCAGATCCTCGATGCGCTCGCGGCTGATTTGCGAATGTTCCCAGTCGATGCAGAGGAAATCGACGCCGGAAGCGGCGATGACTTCGATGGCGACCGGATGCGGGATGGCCGCAAACGTGCCGATCAGCAGCTCGCGCTCGATACAGTTCCGGCGGAAATCGCTCATCCTTTTCCTCACATTTCAGCGGTCATCTCAATGAGGGATAGACCGAAAAAACCTAGCTGCGAAGCGGCAATCTGCTCTCAACTCAGGCAGCGTTCCGTGCCGTTGCCGGTTGGGGTCGACGGCACGGAGGCATTGCGGTGGCGGAGTTGTTCGGGCGCCGCCATCGCTCATGGGCGCGGCTTATCTGCGTCGCGCCATGATCTCAGTCAGGACGGAGTCGAAGCGGGCGATCTCTTCGACCTTGTTATAATGCACCAACGACACGCGGATGGCGCCTGTTTCCATGGAAAGACCGAGGCGTTTCATCAGACGTGGTGCGAACATATGGCCGTCGCGCAGGCCGATGCCGGCTTCGCCCATCTCTGTGGCGAATTCCTGCGGCGTGATGCCAGGCATGTTGAAGCAGATTGTGGGAACGCGCCGCTCGAGGCGGGCCTCATCCGAAATGCCATATATGACGGCGCCGTGGCGCTTCAGGACCGCTATCATCTCCCGAGAGAGCATCAGCTCATACTGGCGGATCGCGCCCATGGCCGCAGCTAGGGCTTCCCGACGGCTATGGTCGCCGGTCGGGAGGAAACGCCGGCCGAGGCCTTCCAGATATTTGACCGCGGCGTTCATGCCGGCAACATTCTCGTAGGTGAAGGTGCCGACCTCGATCTTATAGGGCGGCACGTCAGGAATGAAGTCTTCCTTGAATGTGGGAAGCTTGACCAGCGCGTCGTAGCGGCCCCAGAGGAAGCCCATGTGCGGCGAGAAGTTCTTGTAGCCGGAGCAGACGAGATAATCGCAGCCCCAGGCCTGAACATCAATCAGGCCATGCGGACCGTAGTGAACGCAATCGAGAAAGGTCTCGGCGCCGGCCGCATGCGCCAGTTTGCAGACGGCGGCGACATCGACGATCGTGCCGATGGAATGCGCTGTCACGGTGCAGGCAACGAGGCGGGTCTTATCGTTCAGGAGCGGCTTCAGATCCTCGGGATGCAGCGTGCCGTCCTCACGCATGCGCCACCATACGATCTTGGCGCCGTCTGCTTCCAGGGCGAGCCAAGTGGCGATGTTGGCATCGTGATCCATGTCGGTGATGACAATCTCGTTGCGCTCGCCGAGAAGCTTGGCGATGCCGAGGCTCACCAGGCGGATGAAGGAGGTGGCGTTCTGGCCGAAGGAGATTTCTTCCGGTCTGTAAGCATTGACCAGCATGGCGACGCTTTCGCGTGCTTCATCGAGATTGCGGTCGACGCCCTGGCTGTGCTGGTATTTCGCCATGCGCTGGACGTTGAAATCGATCAGATGGTTGGCGACCGCATCGACCACCGTCTGGGGGACCTGCGACCCGCCTGCATTATCGAGAAAGACGAAGTCGCCGGCCTTCTGGATAGCCGGAAACAGGGCGCGGATCTCATCGACCGGAAAGCTGTTATGACCGGCAAATTGCGACGTGGAAGGGGCGGAACTCATGGGGATCTCGCTCTGAACGATGGGATTGAAATCTGTATTTTGATCATTTGATCACAAAATACTTTAAGGTTCAACCAAATTTCGCCTGACGCCGGCCGCAAGTTAATTGTCGACGGTTCGCAGGTTAGCGGCGGGATGCCGAGCCGGATCCCTTGCTTCGTGGCTCGTCCTGCGTGACCGGGCAATAATCGCGCAGAATTTCGTGTGTGCGGCGAATGTCGGCGACGACCCCGTCGCGGGCAGCGGCAAAATCGCCGGCCTTCAGGGCCTCGACAATCGGAACATGCTGGCCGGCGGGATCAAGCTCCCCGCTGCGCATCAGGGGCTCGACCGAGGCGGATAGCATGCGCATATAGGGGCCGAACCGCAGCCATAATGTTTCGATGAGCTGCAGCAGCACTTCCGAGCCGGAGGCGCGATAGATTGTGAAATGGAACTGCTGGTTCTTCGCCATCAGATCGTAGACATTGCTGCCAAGGCCGATTGCGTGTTGATCGACGGCGATGCGCTCGAGCGCGGCGATGTCGGTCGGGGTGAGATTGGGTATGCCGAGCTCAGCGGCCAGCCCTTCCACGGCGATGCGGGCGCGGCAGAGATCATCCAGTCGGGCAAGTGTGACCATCGGAATGCGGGCCGAGCCGTTGGCGGCGACTTCGAGCGCATTTTCGGCGGCCAGCCTGCGCAGGGCTTCGCGGACGGGCATGTTGCTTGTGCCGAAAGTCTCGGCGAGCGAGGCGATGGTGAGCGTCTGGCCGGGATCGAAATTACCGGCCATCAGCGCGTTTCTGAGCTGCTGGTAGACGCCCTCCTGGATCGTCGTTCTGGAGGACACCGGTTCCAGGGCTATGCGCACGCTCGTTTCCTTTTCGCTTGGGGACTCATTCATGGTAGAACGAAGGACAGGCGAATGGAAAGCGTTTCGCGGAGAAGTGCTCAGGCTTCCTCCGCTTCCCAGTCTGCTTCATCGGCTGCGGGTGCCGCTTGATCGCTCGCCGTCGGCGACTTTCGCAGACCAAGGCCGACGCCGATTAGGGCGAGCGCGCCGCCGATGGCATGATAGGAATGCAACTGCTCTCCGAGAAGCGCCCAGGCAAGTGCCGCGACCACGATCGGCAGAAGATTGATCAGCAGCGAGGTGCGACTGGCGCCGAGTTTCTGGATGCCGATCATCCAGCAGAGCGGGGCGACAAGCGACGTCGGGATCGCCGCATAGAGGATCAGCGGCAGATTGGCCGTCGTGACCGGCGAAATGTCACCCATCAGGAAAACCGGGATCAGCAGCAGCGTCGAAAAGCCGATCTGCCAGAAAAGCTGCTGCCAGATCGGGATCGGCATTGCCCAGCGTTTCAACATCACGCCATAGAGCGCGTTCGACAGCACGGCGATGATCATCAAGCCGTCGCCGATATGGAAGCCGCCATTTATTAATCTTGTCGGGTCTCCCTGAGACGTCAGATAGATGAGCCCAATCAGCGAGATGGCGCCGCCTGCGAGGCTGGAAGCGCTCAGTCTTTCTCCGGCGAGCAGACTAGCGAAAAACGTCGACAGCAATGGCATCAAGGCGAGCATGACGCCCATGTTGACGGCCGAGGTGGTCTTGGCCGCCTCATAGGCAAGGCTCTGGTAGATCACCATGCCGAGGGCTCCGAGGATGGCGAGCTTCAACCAATGCTCGCGTACTAGCGCGCGGTTGCGCCATGCCGCTCGGCCGACAAAGGGCAGGAGCACGACGAAGGCGAGCAGCCAGCGATAGAAGGAGATGGAGCCGGGCGAAATCAGGCCGGCGGATGCCTTGGTGACGACGGTATTGCCGGACCAGATCAGCACGGTGAGCAGCGGCGCAAGTCCGGCCACGCTGACGACGGATGCGGATGAGTGCGGCTGGGTGCTCATGGAATGGTCTCCCGACGTCATTCTGGCTTCTGTACTAAACGAGGCATGGCGGACTTCGTTCACCACTGGGATATCCTTCTACTCTTTGTCCGAATTTTGGTATATAACGAGATTAGGACAATCGGTAGCGAAATGAGGACATGCCGGACAGGCTTCCACGCATTGAGGGCGATCCGCCGCGCCCCGTTTCCTTTCGGACGGAGAACTATAGAGCGGGCACGGTTTTTCCGAGGAAAAGCCAGCCGTGGGGTGAGCTCAACTATGCGCTGGTCGGCGTTTGTGAGTTCGATATTCAGGGCGTGCCCTATCTGTCGCCGCCGCATTACGCCATCTGGCTGCCGCCGGATACGATGCATGGGGCGCATAACCGGCATGACCTGCGCTATGTGACCGTCTATGTCGAGCGCGCCCTCTGCGCCGATCTGCCGGGCGAACCTTCGACGCTGAGCATCAGCCCGCTGCTGAAGGCGATCCTGGCGGATTTCGCGGCACGGGATATCACTTTGCCTGAAACGTCCGAGGACTTGCGGCTCGCACAGGTTCTGGTCGATCAGATCCGCCTGGCGCCACGCTGTGAAAGCTATCTGCCGCTTTCCGACGACCCATTGCTCGGCCCGGTGCTCAGCGCGTTGCAGGCCGATCCGGGCGATCGGCGCTCCCTGGCGGAATGGGCGCGCAGGATGGGGACGACCGAGCGTACGCTGTCGCGTCGATGCCAGGATGATCTCGGCCTTTCCTTCAACGAATGGCGCCAGCGGTTGAAGCTGGTCGCAGCCCTGGCGCTGATCGAAGCCGGCGAGCCGGTGTATCGGATTGCATCGCAGCTGGGCTACAGCAATGCCTCCGCCTTCATCGCCATGTTTCGCCGGCTGACGGGCACGAGCCCGACACAGATGCGATAGGTTTCATGGCTCGATCAACACGATATCGAGCCTGCGCAGCTGTTGCGGATCGGCCATCGCATCGATGGTCGTGACCATGCCGTCTTCGTTGACGGTGAAATGTAGGGCGATACGCAACTGCCCACCGATAACCACGATGGCGCCGACCGCGCCATCGATGACGGCGAGCCGGGCTGCCTGCGCGCGGCCGTTGAAGGTTTTGGCGACGTCGACACGCCCGCGGATTTCCCCGACTGATCCCATACGCGCCGCGACGGCATCCGGGCGGAAGACTGCCTCTGGATCGAGAACGGCGAGCAGCGCGTGCATGTCGCCTCCGCGCGAGGCGGCGAAGAAAGCGTCTACGACATGCCGCTGGCGGGCGAGGTCGGCTTCCATCGAGACGGACGTTTCCTGCACGCGATGGCGGGCGCGGCTTGCAAGCTGGCGTGTCGCAACCGTGGTCCGCCCGACGATCGGGGCGATGTCATCAAAAGACACGTCGAACATGTCATGCAGAACGAAGGCAAGTCGCTCTGCCGGGTTGAGCTTCTCCAGAACGACCAATAAAGCAAGGCCGACGGAATCGGCCAGCAGCGCATCCTGCTCGGCCTCGTGGGGCACTGCCGGCTCGGGGATGAGGACCGTCAACGGCTCCTCGCGACGCGATTTGCGGGCGCGCAGCAAATCGAGACAGATGCGTGCGGTGACCGTCGTCAGCCAGCCGCCGAGGTTTTCGATTTCGGACCTATCGGCCTTGAGGAGACGGAGCCATGCTTCCTGCACGGCATCTTCCGCCTCCGTCCGCGAGCCGAGCATGCGGTAGGCGACGGCGCGCAGATGCGGCCGGTTCGCCTCGAATTTTTCAGCCTGCCAGTTTTTTCCGTCCATCGGTCACATTTCCTCATCGTGTTCCGTCAAACCCATGACGAATGCAGTCCGGCCGGTGTGACACAAGATCGACAGGAAAATTCATCGTCAAGATCGAGGCCATCGTGGCGCCCGAACAATCAGAGGACAAAACATGCAAGCTCGTATGCAGAACCCCGCCGTCATCCTGCCGGAAACACTGCAGGCCCTTTTGGCCGTCAGCGCTTCCATTAGGGATCGCGGCCTTTCTGAAAACACAATCGACCTCGTGCATCTGCGCATCAGCCAAATCAACGGCTGCAGCGTCTGCACCGACATGGGCTTTCGCAAGCTGCAGAAAGCGGGCGAAACGATGGAGCGCATCGTCGGGGTCTCCGCCTGGCGAGAAATGCCCTATTTCTCGGACGCCGAGCGTGCGGCCCTTGCGCTCGGCGAGGCAGTCACCCGGCTTGCCGACCGGCCGGATGCCGTCAGCGACGAGGTCTGGAACGAGGCTGCCCGACACTATGACGAGAAGGCGCTGTCCGCCCTGATCGTTGCGATCGCGATCGACAATGTCTGGAACCGGTTGAACGCAACGGTTCGCCAGCAGGCGGGAGCCTCCTGGAACTGAGCGGTCGCGAGAACCTGGCCTTCTCCCCTCAGATAGGCAGAGCAATCGTATATGAGGTGGGATCGTTGCCGCACAACTCTTCTCCCCTCGGGGAGAAGGTGCTTACGGTTGCCTGCTCAAATAGGGGAAGGCAGTTTGCTATCTCAGGCTTCTCCCACCCGCGAGGTGATCAGCAATTTCGCCAGCCAATCGACGAAAACGCGCACCTTGTTGCTCAGGTGCCGGTTGGGCGGATAGACGATGTGCATGGGCAGCGCAGGCCGGGTCCAGCCGGTGAAGATGGGCACCAGATCGCCCTTGGCAAGCGCCTCGCGGGCCATGAAGCTGGGAACCTGTGCGATGCCTAGCCCGGTCAGTGCCGCTTGGATGTAGCTGCGGCTGTCATTCACCGAAAGGATGTAGCGCGGGGTGATTTCCAGCGACTCGTTGCCGTGTTCGAAGATGAAAGGGATAGTACGGCCCGTTTGCGCGCGGAAATAGCTGACCGCATAGTGAGCCGTCTCCAGCTCTTCCGGGCGCTCCGGGATGCCGTGCTTTTCAATATAAAGCGGCGCGGCGCAGGTAACGAAGTGGATCTCGCCGACGCGGCGGGCGATCAGCGACTGGTCGCTCGGCATGCCGGCGCGCAAGGCGCAGTCGACATTCTCGGCCAGATAGTCCACCAGTCGGTCACCGACACCGAGGTCGATATGAATATCGGGATAGCGCTGGTGGAAATCACAGAGCGCCGGCATCACGATCCTCTCGGCGAAGGCGCCGGCCATTTCGACGCGCAGGCGGCCGCTCGGCAGGCTCTGCGAATTGCTGATGCTGCCGTCCAGTTCCTCGATTTCCGAGAGGATTTGAATGGCGCGCTCGTAATAAAGCGCGCCGTCGGTCGTCACCATGACGCGCCGGGTCGTCCGGTTCAGAAGCTTGGCGTGCAGATGCGCCTCAAGCGACTGGATGAGTGTCGTCACCGTCGCTTTCGGCATGGAGAGGGCCGCGGCGGCGCGGGTAAAATTACCCGTTTCCACCACACGCGCGAATGCCCGCATTGCTGACAACTGGTCCATTCCATGATGCCCCTCGACCACAACGAAAAGGGGTCGATTGTTTGTGATTGTGAATAGTCTGATCGAATATAGGCTACTTATTCTCGGAACGGAATAACAATATGTTGTCTGTGTAATTGTTGCAATGCGGCATGGGGGCGCTAAAGACCGCATTATCGGGAACATGGTCACAGGGCATGATAAAAGCCTCTGAAAGTGATCATATTCACTCGAGCAGATAGGATTTGGGTCGATGAGTGCGCCGTGGAAAGATGTTGTGCTGGAAAACGTGCCTACGGGGCCGGTGGCAGCTCGGATCTATAACGGCGAAGGTTTGAAGAAGGCGGCACCTCTCGTGCTCTATTTGCACGGCGGCGCTTTTCTGGACACCAATCACGCAATCGACCGGCCGGTGGCCGTAAGCCTCGCGGAAGCCGGCGCGATCGTGGTTGCCGCGGACTATACCAGCGGCAATCAGAATGCTTTTCCGCAGGTGCTCGAATGCGCCTACGGGATTCTGGCCTATCTCGGCAACAAGCGAAACATGCTTGCGCTGGGTGGAGCGAAAAAATCATTGCTGTTTGTCGCCGGAGAGGAATCGGGTGGCAATGTAGCAGCAGGTGTCGCTTTAAAGGCACGCGATCAGATGCCGGGTTCATTGGATGGACAGGTGTTGATATCGCCTTTGCTCGACCCCTTCATGGGATCGAAATCTTTCCTCCAGGCGGAGGAAAGCGGCATGCGCGAGCGCTGGACGGAGGGTTGGAACCGATACCTGGGTTTCCTGGGCGGTGTCTGCCACCCCTATGCGGCGCCTCGATACTGTTCGCGGCTTTCGGGCCTCGCGCCGGCATTGGTGCTCACGGCCGAGGACGACCCGCTCCGCGACGAGAGCATGGAATACGGCAGCCGGCTGAAAGCGGCTGGCGTCCGTGTTCGCCAGCAAGTCCTTCCCGCCGGGACAGGCTGGCCCACCCTCTACGGCGGGCAGTCGAAGGACAGGCCCTCGTGGCAGCAAGATGTTTGCTGTTGTTTCAAGGGCTTTGTCGAAGAAGTGCAGGCTTGATCGACTACAGCATCCCGATCGCGAGGGAAATCGCGGAATTGGACGGGATGTTGGAGGCAGAAAGCCGGAGTGATCTTCGCGCGGATGCGCAGTGCTTCGGACCCCAGACTGTATTGAGATATTAGGAATTTTCGGTCCCGTTTCCCAAGGCGGTGCCAAAGGAGAGAATAACATGAAGTCCAACGGTAAGCGCTGGGCCCTGTGGGGCGCCGGCATGGGTGTCGCTGCGGCTGTTGCAGGCGCAGCTTTCTATCTTGAGCTGCCACGCGGCGCTCAAGCAACCGAGGCGGCTGGCCCGGCGGCAATGCCGCCCGTCCCCGTCACCGTTGCTGCGGTAGAGCCGCGTGACATCACCTCATGGCAGGAGTTTTCGGGGCGGCTCGAAGCCATTGACCGGGTTGAAGTCCGGCCGCGCGTGGCCGGCGCAATTCAGTCGGTGCAATTCCGCGAAGGTGCCCTGGTCAAGCAGGGCGACCTGCTGGTGACGATCGATCCGGCAACCTACCAGGCGGCCGTCGCCCAGGCTCAGGCCCAGGTCGGAGCGGCAAAGGCCAGGCTTAACCTGACCAAGGTCGAAGTCGACCGTGGTCAAAAGCTCTTCGAGAACAAGACGATCTCGCAGAGCGACATGGATACGCGCGCCAGCAATTACGCCGAAGCGGATGCCAATGTGAAGGCGGCGCAAGCAACCTTGCAGACGGCGCAATTGAACCTCGACTACACGCAGGTTCGCGCTCCGATTTCCGGCCGCGTCGGCAAGATTGCGGTTACCGTCGGCAATCTGGTTGCTGCCGGTTCGTCCTCGCCGGCGCTGACGACGCTTGTTTCGGTCGATCCGGTCTACGCGAGCTTCAATGCGAGCGAACAGACGGTCACCCAGGCGCTGGCCGAACTTCCGGTCACCAATGGCGCGGCGCCACCGGTCGAGCAGATCCCCGTGCAGATCGGTACAGCGAACGACAACGGCACACCGGTCAACGGCAAGCTGCAGCTGATCGACAATGAAGTCGATACTGCAAGCGGCACCATCGCCGTTCGCGCCGTCTTCGACAATCCGGGCGGCCGTCTTATCCCGGGCCAGTTCGTGAGGGTGCGCATGGGCCAGCCAAAGGCCGAGAGCAAGCTCCTCATCAGCGAGCGCGCGATCGGCACCGACCAGGACAAGAAGTTCGTCTTCGTTGTTGGGGCCGATAACAAGGTTGAGTATCGGCCGATCAGTCTCGGCGATACCTCCGACGGCATGCGCATCGTCAATTCCGGCCTGAATGCCGGCGACCGGGTCATTATCAACGGCCTGCAGCGGGTTCGCCCCGGTGCCGTGGTCGATCCGAAGCCGGAAGAGAAGGTCGCCGCGAAGTAATCTGCGCGGCCGGAAGGCGAAATCTTCCGGCCGCTATTCCAATGTTTCGATTTGCAATGCTCGTGGCGCCTCGGTGGGCCGCGGGCACGGGCCTCGTGTCCTCTTGATTCACCCCCTGGAGAGGGTTCTGCCATGAACATCTCAAGATTTTTCGTCGACCGTCCGGTGTTTGCCGGAGTGCTATCGGTCCTCATCCTGGTCGCCGGCCTGATCGGCATGCGGCTGCTGCCGATCTCCGAATATCCGGAGGTCGTGCCGCCCTCGATCGTCGTCACGGCGCAGTATCCGGGCGCTAATCCGAAAGTCATTGCCGAAACAGTGGCGACGCCGCTGGAAGAGCAGATCAACGGCGTCGACGGCATGCTCTACATGAACAGCCAGGCGACCTCGGATGGTCTGTTGACGTTGACGGTCACCTTCAAGCTCGGCACTGATCCGGACAAGGCGCAGCAGCTGGTGCAGAACCGTGTCTCGCAGGCAGAACCGCGATTGCCGCAGAACGTCCGCGACCTCGGCATCACCACGGTGAAGAGCTCGCCTGACCTGATGATGGTGGTCAACCTCATCTCGCCCGACAATCGCTACGACATCACCTATCTGCGCAACTATGCGACGCTGAACATCAAGGATCGTCTGGCCCGCATCGAGGGCGTCGGCCAGGTTCAGGTGTTCGGTTCGGGCGATTACTCGATGCGCGTCTGGGTCGATCCGCAGAAGGCCGCCGAGCGCGGTCTTGCCGCCAGCGATATCGCAAACGCCGTCCGTCAACAGAACGTCCAGGCCGCCGCCGGTATCATCGGCGCGTCCCCCAGCGTTCCCGGTCTCGACGTCCAGCTTTCCGTCAACGCCCAGGGCCGTCTGACGACGCCGGAAGAGTTCGGCAACATCATCGTCAAAAGTGGCGCAAACGGTCAGATCACGCGTCTGCGCGATGTCGCCCGCGTCGAACTCGGCGCGTCGGACTATTCGCTGCGCTCGCTGCTCGACGGCAAGCCGGCGGTCGCCGTTCCCGTCTTCCAGGCCCCGGGATCGAACGCGATCACCATCTCGGACAATGTCATCAAGACCATGAACGAGCTGCAGACGGCGATGCCCGATGGCGTCAAGTATGAGATCGTCTACGATACCACTCAGTTCGTGCGTGCCTCGATCGACAAGGTCGTCCATACCCTGCTCGAAGCCATCGCGCTGGTCGTCGTCGTCGTCATTCTGTTCCTGCAGACCTGGCGTGCCTCGATCATTCCGCTGATCGCCGTTCCTGTCTCGATCATCGGTACTTTTGCGGTGATGTATGTCTTCGGCTTCTCGATCAACGCGCTCAGCCTCTTCGGCCTGGTGCTGGCGATCGGTATCGTCGTGGACGACGCCATCGTGGTCGTGGAGAACGTCGAGCGCAATATCGAGAACGGCCTCAGTCCGCGTGACGCAACCTATCGCGCCATGAAGGAAGTCTCGGGTCCGATCATCGCGATCGCTCTCGTGCTGGTCGCCGTCTTCGTACCGCTTGCGTTCATCTCCGGTCTGTCGGGCCAGTTCTATCGTCAGTTCGCCTTGACGATCGCCATCTCGACGGTGATTTCCGCGTTCAACTCGCTGACCTTGTCTCCGGCTCTGGCGGCTCTTCTCCTGAAGGACCACCACGCGCCGAAGGACATGCTGACGCGGGTGATGGACGTGACATTCGGCTGGTTCTTCCGCGGCTTCAACAGGGTGTTCAACCGTGGTTCGAATGCCTACGGCAAGGGCGTCGGCGGCATCCTGTCGCTGAAGAGCCTGGTCATGGTCATCTATATCGCTCTGATCGGCGCAACCTACTTCCTGTTCCAGACCGTTCCGGGCGGCTTCGTGCCGCAGCAGGACAAGCAGTATCTGATCGGCTTCGCGCAATTGCCTGATGGCGCGACCCTCGACCGGACGGATGACGTCATCCACCGCATGAGCGACATCGCCATGCAGCAGCCGGGCGTCGAGCATGCCATCGCCTTCCCGGGCCTGTCGATCAACGGCTTCACCAACTCGTCCAACGCCGGCATCGTCTTCGTGACCCTGAAGGCGTTCGAGGAGCGCACGACGCCGAATCTGTCGGGCGGTGCCATCGCCATGCAGTTGAACCAGAAGTTCGCCGGCATCCAGGACGCCTTTATCGCCATGTTCCCGCCGCCGCCCGTTCAGGGTCTCGGCACGACGGGCGGCTTCAAGATGCAGATCGAGGATCGCGCCGGCCTCGGCTACCTGGCGCTTGACCAGGCCAACAAGGCATTCCTCGCCAAAGCCTATCAGGCGCCGGAGCTTACCGGCCTGTTCTCGAGCTACCAGATCAACGTGCCGCAGCTTTATGCGGACCTTGATCGCGCCAAGGCCGAGCAGCTCGGCGTCTCGGTGACGGATGTCTTCGATACGCTGCAGATCTACCTGGGTTCGCTCTATGTCAACGACTTCAACGCCTTTGGTCGTACCTACAGTGTGCGTGTGCAGGCAGACGCCCAGTTCCGTGCTCATGCAAGCGACATCGGCCAGTTGAAAGTCCGTTCGGCATCGGGTCAGATGATCCCGCTGTCGGCGCTCTTGAAGGTCGAGGCCAGCACCGGTCCCGAGCGGACGACGCGTTACAACGGCTTCCTCGCCGCCGATATCAACGGCGGTCCGGCTCCGGGCTTTTCGTCCGGTCAGGCACAGGCGGCCGTGGAGCGTATCGCCAACGAAACCTTGCCCAAGGGCATCAGTTTCGAATGGACGGATCTGACCTACCAGCAGATCCTGGCCGGCAGCTCGGGTATCATCATCTTCCCTTTGGCCCTGCTGCTCGTTTACCTCGTGCTGGCTGCCCAGTATGAGAGCGTCACGCTGCCGCTTGCGATCGTCATGATCGTGCCGATGGGCGTGCTGGCTGCCTTGACGGGCGTCTGGTTGACGGGTGGCGACAACAACATCTTCACGCAGATCGGCTTGATGGTGTTGGTGGGCCTCTCGGCGAAGAATGCGATCCTGATCGTGGAATTCGCCCGCGAGCTGGAGTTGGAAGGCCGCAAGCCGGTACAGGCCGCTATCGAGGCCAGCCGCCTGCGTCTGCGCCCGATCCTGATGACCTCCATGGCCTTTATCATGGGCGTCGTCCCGCTCGTTACCTCCACCGGTGCCGGTGCCGAGATGCGTGCGGCCATGGGCGTGGCGGTGTTCGCCGGCATGATCGGCGTGACCTTCTTCGGCATCTTCATGACGCCGGTATTCTACGTGCTGATCCGCAATCTGACGGGCAACCGTCCGCTGAAGCAGCACCATCACAACGACAACGACCATTCGGCCGAGGTGCTTCCGATCGCCGCCGAATAGAGTGGTACTCCGGTGCCGGATACGTTCACGGGCGGGACCGCAAGGTCCCGCCCTTTTTGTTTTTATGCGGCCACTTTTTCACTCCTGCCGCTTCGATCATCTGATTTTTTGAAGAATTTGCCGTATGCGCGCCGATTTCTTTTGCATGCTGGCACCATAGGTTTATCAAGCTCTTGGACGAGTTGATTGACGTGCGTCGGGCAAGAGGAGTTGCTCTTGACGCTCGAGGCTCGAGGAGGATTGCGTGCATGACGTCCTTGCCGAATCGATCGGCATAATCAGTGGCCGCGCGATGGCGGGGCCGGCACAAATTTATGTCGGAGGACGCTTGCCATGAGCGGCAGAAAGATCGCCTTTCTCGGAACGGGTCTGATGGGAGCGCCGATGGCGCGGCGGCTGCTGGCCGCCGGCTTTCCGGTCACCGTCTGGAATCGCGACCGTAGCAAGGCCGATCCCTTGGCGGATGATGGCGCGACCCTGGCCGCCACTGCCGCCGAGGCGGCGCGGGGTGCATCGGTGCTCTTTACCATGCTGACCAATGGCGGCGCCGTCAGCGAAGTCCTGTTCGGCAGCGGGGTGGCCGACGCGCTGGAGCCAGGTGCCGTTGTCATCGACAACAGCTCGATATCGCCGGCGGTCGCGCGTGAACACGCATTCAAGCTTGCCGAACGCGGCATTCGGCATATCGATGCGCCGGTCTCCGGCGGTGTGGCCGGCGCTATGGCCGGAACTTTGGCCATCATGGCCGGTGGCGATGCCGATATCATAGACAGCGTTCGCGATGTGATGGCACCGCTCGGTCGCGTGACTCGCGTCGGGCCGAGCGGCACCGGCCAGCTTGCCAAGCTCGGCAATCAGCAGATCGTCGCGGTGACGATCGGTGCCGTCGCGGAAGCGATGTTGCTGGTCGAAGCCGGTGGTGGATCGCGCGAGGCGTTCCGTGCCGCCATTCGCGGTGGTTTTGCTGAAAGCAGAATCCTGGACCTGCACGGCCAGCGCATGATCGAGCGTAATTTCGAGCCGGGCGGAACGGCCCGCAACCAGCTGAAGGATCTCGATACGGTTCTTGCTGCCGCGCAAAGCCTGTCGCTTCACCTGCCGCTGACTGAAATCGTCAGGACCGAATTTGCCGAATTCGTTGAAAATGGCGGCGGCGAACAGGATCACAGCGGTTTGCTGCAGCATTTGGAAGACAAGAATGCCCGAGGAAAGGCTTGAGGAAAAGATGAGCGATAAGGCTGCATCCAGGCGTCGCCTGCGTTCCCAGGATTGGTTCGACAATCCGGATCACATCGATATGACCGCGCTCTATCTGGAGCGCTTCATGAATTACGGCATCACGCCGGAAGAGCTGCGTTCGGGCAAGCCGATCATCGGCATCGCCCAGAGCGGCAGCGATCTCACGCCCTGCAACCGCCATCATCTCGATCTTGCCAAGCGCGTGCGCGACGGCATTCGCGACGCGGGCGGCATTCCGATCGAATTTCCGACCCATCCGATCTTCGAGAACTGCAAGCGCCCAACGGCCGCGCTCGACCGCAATCTCGCCTATCTCGGCCTCGTCGAGGTGCTCTACGGCTATCCGCTCGACGGGGTTGTGCTGACGACCGGCTGTGACAAGACCACGCCGTCGGCGCTGATGGCGGCCTCCACCGTGAATATTCCGGCGATCGTGCTGTCAGGCGGGCCGATGCTGGATGGCTGGCACGATGGCGAGCTTGCCGGGTCCGGCACGGTGATCTGGCGTTCGCGCCGCAAGCTGGCGGCCGGAGAGATCGACGAAGAGGAATTCATGGAGGCGTCACTCGCCTCTGCTCCTTCGGTGGGTCACTGCAATACGATGGGAACGGCCTCGACCATGAATGCGATGGCCGAGGCGCTCGGCATGTCGCTTACCGGCTGCGCGGCCATTCCCGGCGCCTATCGCGAGCGCGGTCAGATGGCCTATCGCACCGGGCGGCGCGCCGTCGAACTGGTACTTGAGGACATCAAGCCGTCCGACGTGCTGACGCGGCAGGCCTTCCTGAATGCCATCCGGGTCAATTCCGCCATCGGCGGATCGACCAATGCGCAGCCGCATTTGGCCGCGATGGCCAAGCATGCCGGCGTCGAGCTCTATCCCGACGACTGGCAGGTGCATGGTTTCGACATTCCGCTTCTGGCCAATGTGCAGCCTGCGGGTGCCTATCTCGGCGAACGCTTCCACCGTGCCGGCGGCGTACCCGCCGTGATGTGGGAGCTGCTGCAGGCCGGCAAGCTCGATGGCGACTGTCCGACGGTGACCGGCAGGACGATGACAGAGAATCTGAAGGGGCGCGAAGCGACGGATCGAGAGGTTATCCGCCCCTTCGCGGCGCCGTTGAAAGAGCGGGCCGGCTTCCTCGTGCTGAAGGGCAATCTCTTCGATTTCGCCATCATGAAGATGAGCGTCATATCGGAAGACTTCCGCCTTCGTTATCTGCAGGAGCCGGGCCAAGAAGGCGTGTTCGAGGGCAGGGCGGTGGTCTTCGACGGATCCGAGGACTATCACAGGCGCATCAACGACGCCGATCTCGGCATCGACGAGAGAACCATCCTCGTCATCCGCGGTGCCGGGCCGATCGGCTGGCCGGGATCGGCCGAAGTGGTCAACATGCAGCCGCCGGACGCGCTTCTGAAGCGCGGCATCCGTAGCCTGCCCACAATTGGCGATGGGCGTCAGTCGGGCACGGCCGACAGCCCCTCGATCCTCAACGCTTCGCCGGAGAGTGCGGCGGGTGGAGGGCTTGCCTGGTTGCGCACCGGCGATATCATTCGTATCGATTTCAATCACGGGCGCTGCGACATGCTGGTGGACGAAACGGAAATCGAGCGTCGAAAGGGCGATGGCATCCCGGCCGTCCCGCCCGACGCAACGCCATGGCAGCGCATCTATCGCCGCTCCGTGACGCAGCTGTCCGATGGTGCCGTGCTCGAGGGCTCGGCCGATTTCCGCAACATCGCGGCCAATCCGCCGCGGCACAATCATTAGCTAAGGATATCGAGGGAAATCGCAGACTAGGTCACGACACGCGCGCGGGCATTAAAGTTCGTGTAAGGGAGTAGTGCAAATATATCAGTTGCATGTGCGTAATCTCTCAATGTGTCCCAAGGGGGTGAAGCCGGTTGGCAGAGGCGGCGTCAGGGCGAACAGAGGAAGAGTTCCAGGACCTTTTGAGAAGGCTGGAGCTTGCGCTGGAGGCGTCTCAAATCGGTGTCTGGCAGCACAATATCAAGGATGAGGAACTGCTCTGGGATCCCCAGATGCACAAGCTCTACGGGACCGGTCGCCAGGATCGCAAGGTATCGTCCGATGTCTGGCTGAAAGCCCTGCACCCCGAAGACGTTGAAGAGGCGCTTAGCGACTTTCAGGCCGCCCTTGGCGAAAGGGGTTTCTATAACTCGCAGTTTCGCGTCGTCCTGCCGGGCGGAGAGGTGCGGCATCTGCGCTCACGCGCTCATTTCTATGAAGGTCCCGATGGTGCGCCGTCCTTCATCGGTGCGGAATGGGATGTCACCGCCGACGTCCTGCTCAATCGCGAGCTCAGCAGCCAGAAGGCCATCGCCGAAGCGCGCGCGGTGGCGCTCGAGCAAAGCCGCGCGCGTATCGAGCATGCCGCCGATCACGATTATCTGACCGGCCTTCCCAATCGACGCTATTTCGACCGGCGGCTGGCCGAATTGCGCAAGGATAATGCCGGGCAGACATTGGCCGTGCTCCATATCGATCTCGACGGCTTCAAGGAGATCAACGACAAATGGGGCCATGCGGCCGGGGATGCGACCCTGCAGAGCGCGGCCGCGCGTATCTCCGGCGCGATCACCGCCAACGACATTGTGGCCCGTGTCGGCGGCGACGAATTCGTCGCTGTTTTGGCCAATGTCGGCAGTGCCGAAAAGCTGGAAGCCATTGCGGACGATATTCTCTCGCGATTGCGGCGCGAAGTGCGCTTCGGCAATGAAATGCTGCGGATCGGCGCATCCGTTGGCGTGGCCTCAAGCCGGGCTGACCGCGCGGGCAATCTGCTGGCAGAATCCGACGTGGCGCTTTTCCAGGCCAAGAAGCTCGGGCGCAATCGGGTCGAATTCTTCACGCCGCAGCTCCAGTCCGATCTGCACACGGAACGTCAGCTGGCCGACGAGTTGCGGTTGGCGCCTGTGCTGCGTCAGATCGAGCCTTTCTATCAGATCCAGGTGGATGCGCGCAGCCGCCACATCGTTGGGCTGGAGGCGCTGGCACGCTGGCGGCATCCGGAAAAGGGACTGTTGAACCCGGCAGCGTTCCTCAAGGTTGCAGACGAATATGGGCTGACGGCGGAGATCGATGCCGCTGTGTTGAAGCGCGCGCTTGCCGATCGCGCCGCCTGGGTTTCGCAAGGTATCACGCCGCCGCGCATTGCCGTCAACATTTCCGGACGCCGGCTTGCCGACCCCAATTTGATCGAGGGGTTGCAGGCGCTCGAGATACCGCGCCAGGCCATCGCCTTCGAACTGGTGGAAACCATTTTCCTCGACGATCCCGATGACAGGGTGCTGGCCAATATCGATGCGATCAAGGAGATGGGGATCGATATTGAAATCGACGATTTCGGATCGGGTCATGCTTCGCTGATCGGTCTGGTCAAGCTGAAGCCGAAGCGGCTGAAGATCGACCGGCAGCTGGTGACGGCGATAACCGTGTCAGACGAGCAACGCCGGCTCGTCGGCTCGATCGTCGAAATCGCCCGAACATTGAATGTCGAGGTTATCGCCGAGGGTGTCGAGACCGAAGAGCATGCGTGCATTCTGGCAGAGGTCGGCTGCGATGAACTTCAGGGTTACGCCATCGGCTATCCTTCTTCGGAGAGCGATACCGCCGCTTTGCTGAAATCGGCCCGCACATCGGGCAAGAACCGATCCTCGGCTGGTGGCGGTGGGCGGACTACTGGATCTGCAAGGCGACGATCAGAGCGTAGCTGATGGCGCCCAGCATCAGCAGCGACAATGTGGCCGCTACGATCACGCGGCCGCCGGCATGGGCAACCGAGCGGATATTCACCGACAGCCCGAGTGCCGCCATCGCGATAACAGTCAGGATGCCTGAAACCGATTCCATCGGGGCGATCAGCGCGTCCGGAATGAGGCCGAAGGAGCGCAGTGCCATCAGCCCAAGGAAACCGCAGATGAACCACGGAACCAGCGAGTGATGATGGCCGCTGCGTCCTTTCGTGTCTGTCGTTTCGACCTTGGTGAGGATGCCGAGCAGGAAGATGACCGGTCCCAGCATCAGGACACGCACGAGCTTGACGAGTGTGCCGGTCTGGACGGCGAGAAGGCCGACCGGGGCCGTGGCGGCAAGCACCTGGGGTACGGCGTAGACGGTGAGCCCGGCCAATGTGCCATATTGCGGTACGCTCATGCCAAGATGAAAATAGAGAAGCGGCAAGAGGAATACAGCCGCAATGCCGAGTACGGCGGTGAATGCCAGGGCTGCGGCGATTTCCTGCGAGTCCGCCTCGATCACGGGGGCAACGGCGACGATGGCCGAATTGCCACATATCGAGTTGCCGCAGGCGATCAGCGTCGCCAGCTTCGGCGGCAGGCCGAGCAGCCGCCCGATGAGATAGGTGGCCGCGATCGAAAGGACGACGACGATGGCGATGCCGGCAATCAGCCAGACGCCCGCGCCCCGGATCGCCGAAAGGCTGATGGATGCGCCCAGAAGGACGATGGCGATTTCCAGCAGGATCTTGGCGCTGAAATCGATACCTGGCCGCATGGCCGGCTTCAGCGGTTTGATGGTGCAGACGACGATGCCGAGCGCGATGGCAAGCACCAGGCTTTCGATCCACCTGCCACCGAAAATGCCCTCCTCAATGTGCTCGCCGGCATAGGCAAGAAGCGCAACGACGCAAGTGAGTGCAAGGCCGGGAAGTATCTGGTTTGCGCGCTGAGCATGGGACATGTCGTACTGCCGTTCGTTATTCCGATTGAGTGACGGCTGGAAAGTCTCATCTCCCGATGTGGACATCCATCGAATATTATCCTACGTTTCGTTCGATAAATTAGAATGATTTCCCATGACCTTCGAGCAACTCGCCATTTTCGTCGCCGTCGCCGAGCGGGAACATCTGACGCATGCCGCGGAAGCCATTCATCTGACACCCTCGGCTGTCAGTTCGGCGATCAAGAACCTTGAAGCCTATTATGGCGTGGAGCTGTTTCACCGCGTCGGCAGGCGGATCGAGCTCACGGAGACGGGCCGCTCCTTCCTCGGCGAAGCCAAGGCGACGCTGGCCCGCGTGCGCTCGGCCGAACTGATGCTGTCCGAGCTGGGCGGCCTGCAGCGCGGTCAGCTCAGCCTCTATGCCAGTCAGACCATCGCCAGCTACTGGCTGCCGCCGTTGCTGATGCGGTTTCATCGTGACTATCCCGGCATCGAACTGGACCTGACGATCGGCAATACGCGCACCGTCACCGAAGCCGTCATCAATGGCGCGGCCGAGCTCGGTTTCATCGAAGGTGAGGTGGATGCGCCGGCCCTGTCGATGACGATCGTTGCGCAGGATGCGCTGGTCATTGTCGTGCCGCCACACCATCCCTGGGCGGATGGACGGCAGCTGGCCGCGGCCGATCTTGCCAGCGACACATCCTGGGTGATGCGCGAAGAGGGTTCCGGCACCCGATCGGAATTCGAAAACGCGGTTGCCAAGCTTGGCGCTTCGCCGGGTGATCTCAAGGTGGCGCTCGTCCTGCCCTCGAACGAGGCCGTGCTATCAGCCGCCTGCGCGGGACAAAGCGCGGCCGCTATTTCCAGCGCGGCGGCCAGGGCCTATCTCGGGCAGGGTCTGCTGGTTCAGGCCCGCTTCGATATGCCCGTCCGCAGCTTCCGATTGCTGCGTCATAAGGAGCGCCACGCCAGCAAGGCGGCGCTGACGCTGGAAGCCATGTGCAAGGGTTAGCCGCTTACCGCCGCTCCATCCGCTGCCGGTTGGCGATCACCAGTTCGATCTCGTTGCGCTCCAGCATGGCCCGGATGTCCGGCGGCGGCATGTCGTCGGTGACCAGCACGTCATAGGTTGCCGGTTCGTTGAGAACGACCGGCGCGGTGCGGCCGAACTTGGCGCTGTCGGCAACGATGATGCGGTTTTCGGCGCGGCTTGCGGCTTCTCGAGAGTATTCCGCTTCCTCGAGATCGTGCAGCATGAAGCCGGACGTGGCATTGACGGCGCCGACGGACAGCACGGCATGACGCACATTGAAGCGCCGCAGAAAATTGGCCGCTTCCATGCCGAAAGTGCCGCCATCGTGACCACGCAGCTCGCCGCCGGCGAAGAAGACGCGGTTGCCATTGCGGGTGGCGAGCGCATGTGCCACAGACACGGCGTTGGTGACGACGAAGAGGTTCTGGTGCTTTTGCAGCGCAACGGCGATGAAAGCCGTGGTGGAGCCGACATCAAGGAAGAGGGTGTCGCCGTCCTTGATCATCGCCGCGACGGACGCGGCTATCATCCGCTTTGCTTCGGCATTCTCGTTCATCCGCAGGTGCAGCGGCGGCTCGATCATGGCGTCCTTGATATGGACGCCGCCATGCACCTTGGTCACGAGGCCATTGGCCTCCAGACTGCGGATGTTGCGGCGAATGGTTTCTTCCGAGACGCCGAGCCGTTCGGCGAGGAATTGAATGCGGCTGGCGCCGCCGGCCAGCCGCAGCTCCTCCAGGATCTCCCGTTCGCGATGATTGGAATGAAGCGGCGGTTGGGAGGTGCCCGGCATGGTCCTGATCCTATTAGGGGTATGATCCCAAAATGTGCGAGCGGCTTGCGGATCGGGCAGTCATGCGACGCCGGAAAGTGGCGTAAAGACGCAAGCTCGATCCATTTGCCTCGCGTGTGAGTTTTTAAGTCAAATCTCACTTACGGTGAAGCGCTCTGTTGCGATATCCATAGCTCATGCGATGGCGTTCCTTTTCGTCAAACCAACAAAAAGCCAAATATTCGTTTCCTTTTGTGGGATGATGCTTGACAAGCCTCCGTTGGTGAGGAACCCTTCCATTATCGAGGATACACGGTCGCAACGTCGGAGGGGGGATGATCGCAACGGCTGAAGACAAGATACAGTCTCTTGGCATTTGGCACGGGCCGATCGATATCGCCCCGCTCGTCGGCGGCATCACCAATCGCAATTATCTGGTCAGCGACAGCGGCCGGCGCTTCGTCGTCAGGCTTGGCTCCGATATTCCCATTCACCATATCAGCCGCGTCCACGAGGTGGCTGCGAGCCGGGCAGCGCATGCGGCCGGTCTTTCGCCGGCCGTCATCCACCATGAGCCCGGCATATTGGTGCTGGATTATATCGATGCAAAGCCGCTCTCTGCCGACGGTGTCCGCGATCCCGCGATGTTGGCGCGCGTCGTGCGCCTCGTCCGTTCCTGCCATCGCGATGTCGCCGGGCATTTTCGCGGGCCGCCCGCGATCTTCTGGGTCTTTCATGTGGTCAGGGATTATGCGGCCGCACTCGATGCCGGCGGTAGCCGGCACAAGCCGTTGCTGCCGTCCTTTCTCGATATAGCGCAACGGCTCGAACAGGCGGCTGGCCCTTTCGACATCGCCTTCGGCCATAACGACCTGCTGGCCGCGAATTTTCTCGATGATGGCAAGCGGCTTTGGCTGATCGACTGGGACTATGCCGGCTTCAACACGCCGCTCTTCGATCTTGGCGGCCTAGCCTCCAACAACGAATTCTCCGAAGCGCAGGAGAGCGTCATGCTGGAAACCTATTTCGAAGCGCCGATAAATGACGATCTGCGTCGGCGCTACCAGGCGATGAAATGCGCTTCGCTCCTGCGCGAGACGATGTGGAGCATGGTTTCGGAAATCCATTCCGATATCGATTTCGACTATTCTTCCTACACAAACGAAAATCTGCGGCGGTTCGAGAGCGCCTGGCAGAGTTTTCGGAATTCTTGAGGTGAAGCAATGAAGGAACTGCCGAACACTGCAAAGACCGTCGTCATCGGCGGCGGCATCATCGGCTGCTCGACGGCCTATCATCTCGGCAAGCTCGGCTTCACCGATACCGTGCTGCTGGAGCGCAAGAAGCTGACGTCAGGCACCACGTTTCACGCCGCCGGCCTTGTCGGCCAGTTGCGCACCAGCGCCAATATCACCCAGATGCTTGGCTACTCCGTCGATCTCTATAAGAAGCTTGAGGCCGAGACCGGGCTTGCCACCGGCTGGAAGATGAATGGCGGGTTGCGTCTCGCCTGCAACGAGGAGCGCTGGACAGAGGTCAAGCGGCAGGCGACGACGGCGCAATCCTTCGGCCTGCAGATGCATCTGCTGACGCCCAAGGAGGCTTTCGATCTCTGGCCGTTGATGGATATCGACGATCTCGTCGGCGCCGCCTTCCTGCCGACCGACGGTCAGGCCAATCCTTCCGATATCACCCAGGCGCTGGCGAAAGGCGCCCGCATGAGCGGCGTCTCGATCTTCGAGGATACCGAGGTTCTCGATCTGGAGATCGACAAGGGCCGGATCCGCGCCGTCATTACCGACAGGGGGCGGATCGAATGCGAGCGCGTCGTCGTTTGCGCCGGGCAGTGGACGCGGACGTTTGCCGGTCGCTTCGGCGTCAATGTGCCGCTCGTCTCCGTCGAGCATCAATATCTGATCACCGAGTCCTTCGGCGTGCCCTCCAACCTGCCGACACTGCGCGACCCGGACAGGCTGACCTACTACAAGGAAGAGGTCGGCGGGCTGGTCATGGGTGGCTATGAGCCCGACCCGATCCCCTGGGCGCTTGATGGTATTCCCAAAGATTTCCACTACACGCTGCTCGACAGCAATTTCGATCATTTCGAGCAGATCATGGAGCAGGCGCTGGTGCGCGTGCCGGCCCTGCAGACGGCCGGCGTCAAGCAGCTGCTCTGTGGCCCCGAGAGCTTTACGCCCGATGGCAACTTCATCCTCGGCGAGGCGCCGGAGCTGAAGAACTTCTTCGTCGGCGCCGGCTTCAACGCCTTTGGCATCGCCTCTGCCGGCGGCGCGGGCATGGCGCTCGCCGAATGGGTGGTAAAGGGCGAGCCGCCCTACGATCTCTGGCCGGTCGATATCCGCCGCTTCGGCCGTCCGCATTTCGACACAGACTGGGTACGCACGCGCACGCTGGAAGCCTATGGCAAGCACTACACCATGGCCTGGCCCTTCGAGGAGCATTCCAGCGGCCGACCCTGCCGCAAGTCGCCGCTCTATGATCGCCTGAAGGCGCAGGGCGCCTGTTTCGGCGAAAAGCTCGGCTGGGAGCGGCCGAACTGGTTTGCCGATCTCTTTACGGGCGAGGAGCCGAAGGACGTCTACACCTATGGCCGTCAGAACTGGTTCGATGCCGTCGGTCGTGAGCATAAGGCGGTTCGCGAGGCCGCCGTCATCTTCGACCAGACGTCTTTTGCCAAGTTCGTGTTGAAAGGCCGGGATGCTGAGGCGGCGATCTCGTGGATCGCCTCCAACGACGTCGCCAAGCCTGCGGGCGCGCTGACCTATACGCAGATGCTGAACGATCGGGGCGGCATCGAGTGCGATGTCACCATTGGCCGTATTGCCGAGAACGAGTTCTACATCACGACGGGCACCGGCTTCGCCACGCATGATTTCGACTGGATTGCCCGAAATATTCCAGCCGACCTGCATGCCGAACTGGTGGATGTGACCTCCGCCTATTCCGTGTTGTCGCTGATGGGGCCGAAATCGCGCGAGATATTGCAGACTGTCACATCGGATGATGTTTCGAACGCCACTTTCCCCTTTGGCAGGGTGAAGACGATCGGTATTGCCGGCTGCCCGGTGCGGGCGTTACGCATCACCTATGTCGGCGAACTCGGCTATGAGCTGCATGTGCCGGTGGAATATGCCGGCACTGTCTATGACGTGCTGATGGCGGCCGGCCGCGAGCATGGCCTCATCAATGCCGGCTATCGCGCCATCGAAAGCTGCCGGCTGGAAAAGGGCTATCGTGCCTGGGGTTCCGATATCGGGCCGGATCATACGCCAATCGAGGCAGGGCTTGCCTGGGCTGTGAAGACGAAGAAGGATGTCGCATTCCGCGGCCGAGAGGCGATCGAGCGGCAACTGGCATCAGGCGTGAAGAAGATGCTTGCCTGCTTCGTGCCCGACGATCCGCAGACCGTGCTGCTCGGCCGAGAGACGATCTACCGCGACGGCCAGCGCGTCGGCTGGCTGTCGAGCGGTGGCTATGGCTACACGATCGGCAAGGCCATCGGCTATGGCTATGTCCGTAACCCCGGCGGGGTGACGGAGGATTTCGTGCTTTCCGGCCGCTATGAGCTGGATGTCGCGCAGCAGCGCGTGCCATGCCAGGTGTCGCTGAAACCGCTTTATGATCCGCAGATGGTGAGGATCAAGGGCTGATTGCGGAGGGGAGGCGGTTGTGAGACAGGATCCAAGGGAACTGTGTCGTAAGCACTGTCAGCCTGCTCCGAGACTATGACATCAGGTTTCAGCCCTTTGTGTTGTGTGGTCCATTCGGCGATGTAGCAGCAGAAGGCCAAGAAGCGTGCAGAAGGCAAAGATTGAGATCGCAAAGGCCAGCCATAGGGCGGCATGAGGACCGGCAGACGTCATGATAGCGGTGAACGCGGGTGGAGCGACGGCAAAGGAGAGATTGAGCGGCACGGCCAGCTGTGCCGATGCGCGAGCATAGGCGCCGGCGGGGAAAATCTGGAGCGGCAGCGTCGCGCGGGTGACGGCGGTGATACCACTGGCAATTCCGTAAAGCGTGGCGAAAAGCATGGCGCCGATGAAATTGTTGGTTAGGAGAAGAACGATGAAGCTCAGCGGAAACAGGGCAGAGGCGGCAACACCGGTGACGAAGCCTGACCATCGCCGGCCGCCGAGGACGTCGATCATGCGCCCCGCCCATCGAGCAATACCGATGAAGGCTGCGGCCGCCAGCGCACTGGCGTGATCGAGCCCCGCAGCCTCGAACAGAATGATGATGGTGAGGGCAAATCCCCAGGTTACGAAGCCGTTGGCGGCAAAGCTTGCGGCCAGCAGGACGAACCTCGGCCTGTCGATGGAAGCAGGCTCGGTCGTCGCCTTTGCAGCCGATTTTTCCGTGGGCTGGTGCGCAAGCATGGTCCAATGCAGTGGCATGCAGACAAGGAGCATGAGGGCGGCATAGACCAGCGTCGTCGTGCGCCATCCCCATTGAGCTTGCAGAAGGCCTGTCAGCGGCCAGACGATGGTTGATGTCAGCCCACCCGCAAGGATCAGCACGCCGAGCGCCTGGCGCGCTTTCTCGCCGGCGATCTCGGTCACCGCGATCTGCGCCGGTGTCGTTAACATGCTGGCACCGGCGAGCCCGAGAATGATCCACGACAGGAGATAGGGTGCCGGACCATTGGCCATGCCCATGACCAGCAGACCGGCTGCGCCCAGAAGCGACCCCCAAACCATAATCGGGCGGGCGCCGTGCCGCTCTAAGATGGCGCTCAGCGGCCAGGACACCATGGCCATCACGACAAGCATCACTGTCGGTCCTGCCATGACCATGGGCAGGGCCATGCCCAGTTCGCCGGCCATGGCAGGTCCTGTGACAGCGGGCAACCAGAACGTGGCGCCCCAGCCAATGAGCTGGGTCAGCGACAGGGCGGCAACAGCCCGGGCTGTGGGCGAGCGGAACGGCATCCCTGCAACTGGCGCGGAAAGCGCGATCAAATCGCGGCCGTGATGTCGAAGGGGAGTCATTAAAGACCTCTGAGTGCGAGTAGCTTTTGTTTCTGTCAAGGAAACGACGAAGGACCGGTGCTTCCGTCAGCAGACTTTGTCGATGTGAGGCCTAAAGAAAATAATGCTGCCCAAGCGACCACCCATGCGACGGCTTTGGTATCTGTGTGATCGGCGTGAGCACATCTCATTTTCTTGGGAGCCTTTTCGCCTTCGCTTGTGCTAGATTTTCGCGTGATGCTCAAACGAGGAATTTGAGGGGAGCCTGAGGAAAATTCATGCAGGAAAAGCATCGCGTCTCTCTCAACGCCATCAGGGTATTTGCAATCGTGGCGCGCACCGGAAGTCTGACGGCCGCGGGCGCTGAACTCGGTGTTACCTCCGGCGCGGTAAGCCACCAACTCAAAAAACTCGAAGACGAGCTTGGGGTGGGCTTCTTCCGCCGAGGAAATAACACCATTTCGCTGACCGACGTGGGACGGCGGTTCTATGAGGAGGTCGCGCCGGCGATCGGACTCATCGAGCGTTCGGCCGATGCCCTTTATCGCGACGAAAATGAAATCAGCGTCCACGCGACGACGTCGCTTGCGCTGCGTTGGCTCATCCCGTCACTGGATCGTTTTCGCGCCCTCTGCCCACAGGTCCGCGTTCGGGTGGAAACGAGTTCTGCGCGAGGTTTTCCAACCGTCCCGGACTCTGACGTCAGCATCCGTCATTTCCGGATAGGGGAGGCGGCCGAGGGATGGGAATTCCTTGCTCGCGACCTGCGCCGCCCGGTTGTTTCTCCGAGCCTGCTGGCAAGGGATGCCAGTCAGGAGATTGCCGTTCCGGACATACCGGCTCTTCAATGCTGTGTGGGAAACTGGGACTGGAAGCTCTGGTGCGAGACGTTTGATATTTCGCCAGCAGACCTTTCTCTCGCCCATGCATTCGACACGGACGACGCTGCTCTTCATGCCTGTGTTGCCGGTCTTGGGATGTTACTCGCACCGACAATTCTGACAGGCAGGGAAACGAAGTCGGGCGCGTTGGTGACGCTACCCGGATATGAGCCAGTGGAGACCGGAACATATCGTTACCAGCGCCGCTCGGAATCGAGAGCAGTCCGGCAATTCTGCGGCTGGATGGATACCGAAATGCGGAACCTCGAATGAAAGGCTTCCGTGCATGCGCCCTGAAAACTGTGATCTCCCCGTCGCGACATCCGCCATTTTCTTGATACGCCGCCACTTTCATCCTCAATCGGCATGCTAACAACAGACGGAGGCGAGAGACGATGGGTATGCGGACTTTAAGCGGCAGAGTTTTCCGCGCCGGGTTCAATCGGCAGATCATTGCCGGAAACATCAGCGCCAGGACCCATGACGACTATGCCCTGACCGACAATTCGGCCCGCGACCTGGCCGTTCAAAACGAAATTTCCGTCATTCACGACATTTCGATCTATCTTGCCGGAAACTACGGCATTTCCCCCGGCTTCAATGACCAATCCGCCGAGCAGTTTTCCTGATGACACCAGCTTCCCGCCTGGTTTAACACGGGTAACTCCGGTGACGGTGTTGCTTGCAATGACAATCTTGGTCACAACCAAATCACCAATATGCTGGCCCATTTCTGCTACTCCCTCGACATTTTGAATAAATAGTTCGCACACCTTAGGACTTTTCTCGCCTCTAGCAATGGCCTCGGTTGGGTTTCCTCCGCGGCTGAGCCGCCAGACTGATCGCTGGTTCCGGTCGAAGCTTGCTGCGCGTATCTCCCGCGTGAATGCCTGATGATTTAGAGGCAAGTGAATGCCATGAGGTTGTGTCTCATTTGGGCTCAAACGCCATTCCCACAAAACGCTATCGCCGGTCCGGCAAATCCCAAATATTATAGAGGCTATTGAGCGCCTCCGCCGTATGGCATTCTATGAGCGGCAAGCCGGATTCCTGGAGGATTTTTGCGTATTTGACGCCGCTGTTGCGAGTCTTCACAAGAATCCACCGAATCAAGTCCCATTTGATGCTGTCCTTCGCGCCTTCGAGATGTCCCGCTCGGTCCGAGCGGTTGATGAGCGTGCGCTTGAGATAGCGGGAAAAGCGTAGCCAATGGTTTGAGGTTATGAGGATAGCACCGGTGGCCCGGGCGAAGCGCTGCGGCATCAGGCGCGAATAGTTGCCCTCCATAATCCACCGTTCTTCAAGGATTGCCGCATCATGGAGTGCGGCGAACTCTGCTTCAGGGCGCTGCTGCCAATCTGTATGGGGCAGGTGGTGAAGCTGATCGAGATGCACGGCTGGAAAGCCGAGCTTTTTGGAAAGGGCGACCGCAAGGGTTGACTTGCCGGCATTGGAAGGGCCGACGACGACGATGCGCTCGCCAAGGGAATGCAAGGGAAGCATGGGGCACCGGTCGGGAGGTTGGGATGGCCTCCATTGGCTGAAGGGAACACGATTGTCAACGATTAGGACCCTAGTTCCTGCCATCGGTGCCATTTACCAGATAAGCTTGGAACCGAGCCTCGCCACTCTTCAAAAACTGTGATCTCCCCATCGCAGCATCCGCCATTTTCTTGACACGCCCTCGCTTTCATCCTCAATCGGCATGCTGACAACAGACGGAGGCGAGAGACGATGGCGGAAGCGGGTATCAAGCTGGAGGAAAGCTGGAAAGAGGCGCTGTCTCCGGAATTCGAAAGCCCCTACATGCAGCAGCTCAAATCCTTTCTTGTCGAGGAGAAGCAGCGTGGCAAGGTGATCTTTCCGCGCGGCAGCGAGTATTTCCGGGCGCTGGATCTGACGCCGCTCGATGAGGTGCAGGTCGTCATTCTCGGGCAGGACCCCTATCACGGCAGCGGTCAGGCGCATGGGCTCTGCTTCAGCGTTCGCCCCGGCGTGCGCATTCCGCCGTCGCTTGTCAACATCTACAAGGAGCTCGAGACCGATCTCGGCATTCCGCCAGCGCGCCACGGCTTTCTGGAAAGCTGGGCGAAGCAGGGCGTGCTGCTGCTCAACAGCGTGCTGACGGTCGAGGAATCGCAGGCCGCCTCACATCAGGGCAAGGGCTGGGAGCGCTTTACCGATGCGGTGATCCGCAAGGTCAACGACGAATGCGATGGCGTCGTCTTCATGCTCTGGGGCTCCTATGCGCAGAAGAAGGCGGCCTTTGTCGATACCGAACGCCATCTGGTGCTGAAGGCAGCCCACCCATCGCCGCTGTCTGCCCATAACGGTTTCCTCGGCTGCCGGCATTTTTCCAAGGCCAATGCCTATCTGGCTGAGAATGGTCGAGAGCCGATCGATTGGGCGCTGCCGAGCAATCCGGGCAATAGCTAAGCTCATATTGAACGACCTCTATCCGTCGTTCAACAATTGAAGACAATCCGTTTGGCACTTGGGGGCTATCGAAACAGGGCTTCCCGGACCATCTTCTGCCCATGAGAAACGCCTGCCGTCGCAGGCGAGACAAGGGGTTAGAGATGCTCAATCAGATCAAAGGTCTTCACCACGTTACTTCGATGGCTGGAGACGCCCGGACCAACAACAAGTTCTTCACCGATACGCTCGGCCTGCGCCGCGTCAAGAAAACGGTCAATTTCGATGCGCCCGATGTCTATCACCTCTACTATGGTGACGAGACCGGCGCGCCCGGCACGATCATGACCTACTTTCCGTTCCCGAAGATGGCACAGGGTCGCCCGGGCACCGGCGAAGTCGGCAACACCGTCTTCTCCGTTCCGGAAGGCGCGATCGGCTATTGGACCGACCGGCTGGGCAAGCAGGGTGTCGAAGGCTTGAAAGCCGACGAATCCTTCGGTCAGAAGCGCCTGCATTTCGCCGGCCCGGATGGCGATGGCTTCGCTCTCGTCGAAGTCAAGGATGACAGCCGTCAGCCCTGGACCCATGGCGGGGTCGATGCCGAGCATGCCATCAGGGGTTTCCATTCCGTCGCCATGCGGCTGCGGGACGAGGGCGCCACGGCCGAACTGTTGAAATATATGGGTTACGAGGTCGTCGATACGCATGAGGGCGTCAAGCGCCTCGCCATGCCTGGCGGCAACGGTGCCGACTATGTCGACCTTGAAACCATGCCGAATATCAACCGTGCGCTTCCGGGCGCGGGTTCCGTCCACCATGTCGCCTTTGCCGTCGAGAACCGCGCAAAGCAGCTTGAGGTGCGCAAGGCGCTGATGGATACGGGGTACCAGGTCACGCCTGTTATCGACCGCGACTACTTCTGGGCGATCTATTTCCGCACGCCGGGCGGCGTGCTGTTCGAAGTCGCCACCAACGAACCCGGCTTCAACCGTGACGAGGATACGGCCCATCTCGGCGAGGCACTGAAACTGCCTGAGCAGCATGCGCATCTGCGCGCCTTGATCGAGCAGCACCTCGAACCGCTGGAAGGCTAACTGGGAGAGGATCATGACGGATACGACCTATGTGCACCGGCTGAAGGCCGGTGCACCCGGAAAACCCATTCTTTTCACCTTTCACGGCACTGGCGGTGACGAGAACCAGTTCTTCGATTTCGGTGCCCGCTTGCTGCCCGAGGCGACCATCGTGTCGCCGCGGGGCGATGTCTCGGAACATGGTGCGGCGCGCTTCTTCCGCCGGACGGGCGAGGGTGTCTACGATATGGCGGACCTTGCTCGGGCAACGGACAAGATGGCGGCCTATGTCTCGGGCCTTGCGGCCGAATACGGCGCGTCGCAGGTGCTTGGTCTCGGTTTCTCCAACGGGGCCAATATCCTCGCCAACGTGCTCATCGAGCATGGCGATCTTTTCGACGCGGCCGTGCTCATGCATCCGCTGATCCCGTTCCAGCCGAAGGATAATGCCCGGCTGGAGGGCAGGCGTGTGCTGATCACCGCAGGCGAGCGGGATCCGATCTCGCCTGCGCCCGTGACCAAGGCTCTGGCCGATTATTTCGCGCGGCAGGAGGCTGAGACGACGCTCGAATGGCATCCCGGCGGCCACGACATCAGGCCGAACGAGATCGAGGCGATCCGCGCCTTCCTCACGCCTTACGCGTGAGTTTGAATGAGACCCCGGCCGCTCCGCGGCCGGCTATTTTCCGATCAGGCGCAGCATTGCCTTCGCCTGGGATGCGGCCGCAAGTTTTCCTTTCTCGTCGATATAATCGGTTCCGCAGAAACGGTCGAGATTCATCGCATCGGTGCTGTCGGCCTCAGCATGTCTCGCATCGGCAATGACGATGCGCCATGCGCAGCCGAGCATCTTGTCGGGCTGAATCGCCTCATCGCAGCCGGTACTCAGGCACAATGCGACATGTTTCTGCGCACGATATCCGCCCGCAATGGCCTCGTCATATTTGGCCTTCCACGTATCGCGCGTGTATTGGCAACGGGCCGGATTGCTGCTCTGGCTGCATTGCACCGTCGTATCGACATAGGTCTGCGCCGGCGGCCAAAGAGGACCATCGGCCAGGCTGACGCAGCCGCATGCGAACAAGGTGGCTGACAGCAAGCGCAATTGATTCTCCCTGAACCGAAACCCATGCGGACCGTAAAGCGGCAGAGAATATCTGCAAGATGAATGTGATCCGGTCCGCGTTCAAGACGACATCGACCATCCGCCACTCAACTGACGGGATCTGGCGTGGCCTTCCTGCAACCCTCACAATCTTCCGGCATCCGCGACAAGGAGCGGCGCAAGCTTTGCTTGTGGGTATCATCGCCGCTCGCTAATGATCTGCCGCTAAGGGACGGGGGAGTTGATGGTGACGCTGGCGGAACAGCAGCAATACAGGCTGGGCGTGACCTATGTGGCGCTTTCGGCGCTGGCCTGGTCGACCTCCGGTCTCTTCGTGCGGGCGATCCATGCGGACTTCATGACCATCCTCTTCTGTCGTGGAATAGTCTCCGGCCTGGGCGTATTCACGCTGTTTTTCTACATCGAACGCCGCAACGCCTGGCGCATCCTGCACTCTATGCGCGGGCCTTCGCTGGCGGCGACGATCTTTTCCACTGCGTCCATGATAAGCGGTATCGGCTCGATCTATTATACCTCGGTTGCCGATGCCATGGTCATCTACGCGACCGTGCCCTTTGTTACCGCGGGCGTTGCCTTTCTCTTCATCGGCGAGCGTCCGAACATGCGGACGCTGGTTGCCAGCGGCATCGCCTTCATCGGCGTCCTCGTCATGCTTTCGGGACATGCGAGCGACGGGGGCAGCTGGCTCGGCAAGGTTCTCGCCGGCGTCATGACACTGACGGTCGCCGGTCTCGCCGTTGTCATGCGTCAGCATCGCAATGTGCCGATGCTGCCGGCCATGGCTTTGTCGGCCTGGCTGTGCTCCTTCATTACCTTCTGGTTCGCTTCGCCGCTTGCGCTGTCGGGACAGGATCTCGGCCTGATCATCGCTTTCGGCATCATTCAGAATGCAATGGGCCTCAGCCTTTACACATTCGGCTCGCGGCTGGTTCCGGCCTCGGATGCCGCCCTGCTGACGGCGCTCGAAGTGCCGCTGACGCCGCTCTGGGTCTGGATGGCCTTTGCCGAGCGCCCGTCGACGGCGACGTTGATCGGCGGACCGATCGTGCTGGCTGCACTCTTCGGTCATATCCTGTTGGAGGTCCGTCGAAATCGGGTGGTTACTTCAGCACAAGCGCATTGAACGGCTTGTCGGCTTGGCCTCAAAATGCTGAAATCGGTCCGATCACGAGGAATCGCTATCGATGAAGAAGGTATTCAACCCACCGTCTGTCCGACGCCCCTTCGGTAATTACAATCACGGCCTGCTGGTGCCGCCTGGCGCCAGTCTTCTTGTCACATCCGGCCAGCTCGGCATCGGCCTCGATGACCGAATCCCGCATGACGTTACCTCTCAGGCCGAGATGTGTTTCCAGGCAATCAAGGCCATTCTCGACGATGCAGGCATGAGCTTCGCCGACGTCATCCGCATCGCCGGTTTCGTCACCACACGCGAGGATTTCCCCGCCTATATGGCCGTGCGTGACCGCTATACGCTGGATCCGAAGCCGGTTTCGACGCTGCTGATCGTCGGCGGGTTTACCCGATCGGAGTTTCTGGTAGAGGTCGAGGTCACGGCAGCGAAGGTGATGTAACCTCAGCGCTTCCGGCTCCGGTGTTGGCGCTGTCGGATCGAACCTGCCGATCTTCAGGAGACTGGCGTGACCCAGAATATCTACGACGATCCAGGCTTTTTCGAAGGTTATAGCCGCCTTCAGCGTTCGGTCGACGGGCTGGCTGGAGCTGCGGAGTGGCCGGCTATTCGCGCCTTGCTGCCGGATCTGCATGGCCTCGATGTCGTCGATCTCGGTTGCGGCTTCGGATGGTTCTGCCGATGGGCGGCCGAGCACGGCGCCGCCGGCGTGCTAGGGCTCGATGTGTCGGACAACATGCTTGCGCGTGCCCGCGCCGAGACGACGGACGCCTGCATTCGCTACGACAAGGCGGATCTGGAAAGGCTGCAGCTTCCGGCCGGCGGCTTCGATCTCGTCTACAGCTCGCTCGCCTTCCACTATATCAAGGATTTCGCCGGGCTTCTGATCAATATTCGCCAGGCGTTGAAGCCGGGCGGGCGGCTGATCTTTTCCATCGAACATCCGATCTACATGGCACCGCGGCAGCCGGAATGGCTGGTCGGCGCGGATGGCGGCAAGGTCTGGCCGCTGAATGCCTATCAGATCGAGGGGCCGAGGGTGACGAACTGGCTCGCCGAAGGCGTTGTCAAGCAGCATCGCACCATGGGCACGACGCTCAACCTGCTGATAAAGTCGGGCTTCACTATTGCGCATGTCGAGGAGTGGTCGCCGAGCGATGCGGAACTTGCCTTGCATCCGGAGTGGGCGATCGAGCGCGAGCGGCCGATGTTCCTGCTGATCTCGACCCGGACCTGAGGCTGGAGCGTCAGAACCGCCCCATTTCCTGCTTCACCTTTTCAAGGAACCGCCCTCTCGTCTCGTCGGTCGAGCGGTTCATGTCGTAGTGGGCGAGGAAGACGACCGGGGCAAAGGGCTTGATCTGTGCCCGCAGGACACGCTTGACGATCTTCTTCGGCGGATTGCCGGCGATGAAGGCGCGGAAGGGATCGGCGCCATAGGTGAGCACCGCGCCGAGCTTGCGGATATGCTGCAGCTTGGAGCGCACCTTGCCGTCGACGAGCTCGAAGGAGACGCCGGGGAGCCAGACGCGGTCGAAATAGCCTTTCAGAATGGCCGGAAAGCCGAAGTTCCAGACCGGCGTGACGATGACAAGCGCTTCTGCGCGCTCCAGCCGTTCGACGTAGGGCTTCATCACCTCGGTATTGTCGGGATAGTCGTGATAGATCATGCGATCGCGGCGAGACAGCACGGGATCGAAGCCCTCGGCATAGAGGTTGCAGTCATCGACGTCGTGGCCGGCGGTCTTCAGGCTCTCGATGGTTTGCCGGTGCAGCGCCGCACCGAAGCTTTCCTCCACCGGATGCGAATGAAGGACGAGAACCTTCATGAGGCCTCCATCAGCGCCGCAAGGCCGGGGAAGAGGTAGTTCTTGCCTGACTTGAAGTCGAAATTCGGATCATCCCAGGCGATCATCTTGCCGGGGTTGAGCAGGCCTTTCGGGTCGGTTTCCCGCTTGAAGGCGAGCTGGACGGCGTCCGTCTGCTTCATGCCGCCTTCCTCCAGCGTATAGCGATGCGGATTGAAGATCGGGCAGCCGTGATCCTGATGGATCTTGATGATCTCCTCGAGCCGGGCTTCGGAGGTGTAGCGCACCAGCGGCAGGCCGGAGCACTGGATCTGGCCGTCGAACTTGATGAATTCGAGATGGCCGGGCACCTCGTCACCGAAGATTTCCACCATCTTCTGCACCTTGGCGACATGGTCCGGTCCCGGATACTGCACCTGCAGGTAGGTGATCGACGGATCGACCTTGATGGCGCGTAGCGTCGTATGGTTCCAGGCGAGTTCATAGGCGTGCGGGATGCCCTTCATGCTCTCCACCTTGTCGGAGCGGAAGGTGATCTCACCCTTCTGCTGGCTGGCGAAGGCGACGAAGGGATCCATCGAATGCGGCGCGATCATCAACGCCACGACCGACTGTCCCTCGCGGATATAGGGCTTGTGGCGGGTGAAGTATTCGTGCGGGATGGGTGCTGCGATCGGTGCGATTTCCTTGACCAGTATGCCGTTGCACTTGGCGAGAGCATCGGAGAAGCGCACGGCAGACATGAAGTCGTCATAGCCGACCAGCACGTCCACCCAGTCATAGGCGGGTGCCAGCGGCATTTCGATCTCGGTGATGATGCCGTTGGTGCCATAGGCATGGCTGACCTTGGTCAAATCCCAACCGGTCAGGTCGAGAACGCGCGGTTCTGCTTCCATGGTGACGACGCGCAGGCGCAGGATATTGCCGAGATCGCGCAGCCCGCCCCAGGTGATGGAGCCGACGCCGCCGGAGCCGCCGGCGATGAAGCCGCCGATCGTCGCCGTCTGTGCGGTTGAGGGGTGGAAGCGCAGCTCCTGGCCGGAATGGGCCTTGGTCTGGCGATCGAGTTCGGCAATGACGATGCCGGGTTCGCAGATGACGCGGCCGGGATGGATCTCCTTGACCTTGTTCATGGCCGCAAGGTTAAGCACGATGCCGCCGGAGAGCGGCATGGCCTGGCCGTAATTGCCGGTGCCGGCGCCGCGCGGCGTTACGGGCACGTCATGCGCATAGGCGACCTTCAGCGTGCGGATCACCTCTTCCTCGGTCTTCGGCGTGACGACGAGGTCGGCGGTGACATTGTCGAGCTGCGCTTTCAGGATCGGCGAATACCAATAGAAGTCGCGGCTCTTCTGGCGCACGAGCGCCGGATTGTCTTCGACGGCGATGCCTTCGAGTTCTTTCTTGATGCGCTGATAATCCGGCATTTTACGCTCCAATGACGCTGTCGAGTTCACGATAGTCCGGCAGGCTCCGGTCGATCACCTTGCCCTTGCGAAGGACGACGCGGTCGGACTGTGGGCGGGAAAGGAATTCGCTCCAGCGCCGGGCGCTGAAGAGGACGAGATCGGCCGGGCCGCCGACGGCGATGCGGCCGATGTCCGGGCGACCAAGGATGCTGGCGGGAGAGGTGGTGACGACGCGCGCGGCCGTATCCAGCGGATGGTCGAGATGCAGGATGCGCACGGCCTCGCGGAAGACTTCGACGGGATCGAGATCGCCATAGGCATAGAAGGGATCGCGGGTATTGTCGGAGGAGACGGCCGTGGGTACGCCGGCCGCGGCAAGCTCGTGCAGCAGGGTGACGCCACGCCAGCGCGGTGTGCGACCCACATGGCGGTCCTGGAGATACATGTTGCACATCGGCAGGGAGACGATGGAAATCCCGGCCTTGGCGACGAGATCGATTGTGGCGCGGGCCACATCCTCGTCCTGGCGGGCGAGCGAGCAGCAATGCCCGGCGGTGACCTTGCCGGTGAAGCCATTGCGGAGCACGGCTTCGGCAATCGCCTTCAGCGTCAGCACCTCTCTGTCCTCGGTCTCGTCGACATGCAGATCGATGTCGAGGCCGTTGTCGGCAGAGGCGCGGATCAACTTGTCGAGCTGCGCATCGATGTCCGGGTTCATCTGCGTGACGCCGCCCATCAGGCCGCCCGCATCGCGCACGACGCCGAGCAGATCCGCGAAGAAGGCATCGTCCACCATGCTGTCGAGCGGGAAGAGGGCGACGGCCTGCAGCGCGATCCTGTCTTTCCAGGCCTCGCGGACCGACGTGAAGACCTCGAAGGAAATGCGGTGCTGCGGCGCCAGCGAATCCAGGTGGGTGCGGATCAGGCCGGTACCGTGGGCGTAGGCTGAGCGTAGCGAGAATTCCATGCGCTTGCGCACATCGTCGGCCGACCAGTTGGCTTCCCGGTCGGAGCGCACGGCATCGAGCGCGCCCATGAAGCTGCCGTCCGGATTGGAGCGTCGCTCCCATATATGGCCCTTGTCGAGATGGGTGTGCATGTCGACGAAGGTCGGCCAGATCATGCCTTCCTTCATGTCGACCTTGGCATATTCAGCCGGCGCGGTGCCGGCCGGCAGGATATCCTTGATCAGGCCGTCCGCGACGACGATATCGGCCCTGACGAGCCCTTCGCTGGCGGGTGCGCGAAAGCCGGACAGCGTCACGGCGGGAACGGTGGCGTTGCTCAGCACGAAGCGGGCGGCATTCGGCGGAGACATGAAGGCGTGGGACATCAGTTCTCCCGCTTGAGGCTGCTCTCATGCCAGCGATGCAGGCTCACCCATGAGATGAAGGAGGTGAAGGCGAAGATGGCGACGCCGAGCGCCGACAACAGCAGCAAGGCTGCAAAGAGGCGCGGCATGTTCTGGCGGTATTGCGCTTCGAGCAGGCGAAAAGCCAGGCCGGAATTGGGACCGCCGGAGCCGGCGGCAAATTCCGCGACGACGGATGCGATGAGCGACAGGCCGCCACCGATCCGGAGTCCCGTCATGAAATAGGGCTGGGCGGCCGGCAGCTTCAGATGCAGCAAGGCCTGCCAGCGCGAGGCCCCATAGAGATCGAAGAGATTGAGCAGATTGTGATCGACGCTCTTCAGCCCTTGCACCATGTTGGACAGGATCGGGAAGAAGGCGACGAGGAAACCGCAGATCAGCAGCGCCGACTCGCGGGTCGGCGCGTAGATCAGGATCAGCGGCGCGATCGCCACGATCGGCGTGACCTGCAGGATGACCGCCAGCGGATAGAAGGCGAGCTCGATCCAGCGCGACTGCACGAGGAAGATGGCAAAGCCGACGCCGCCGATGAGCGCCAGCACCAGCGATATGAAGGTGATCTGGGTGGTCACCCACAATGCCGGCCACAGGATGCCCCAGTCGGAGACGAGCGCCTTGGCGACGGCGATCGGGCTCGGCAGGATATATTGCGGGATGTCGGCGCCGACGACGAGGAGCTGCCAGAGGGCGACCAGGACGACGACGGTCAGCACCGGCACGGTGACGCCGAGGAGGCGCTCAGCGTTCCTTTTCCTGATTGCCGGCGCAGGCGGTGCCTCGGAGGCGTTGGTGGAAAGATCGGCGGGCAGGCTGGTGCTGTCGCTCATCAATGGGCCTCCGGCCAGCCGATGGCCTCGATCAGGGAGAGGGAGACTTTCTCGCAAACCTGCCGGTACTCTTCCGATGACCTGTAGAGAGGGTCGCGCTCGCCGCTGGTCACCAGTGGGAAATCCGTGTGGACACGGCCGGGACGGGCCTTCATGACGACGATGCGGTTGGAGAGATAGGCGGATTCATAAACGGAGTGGGTGACGAAGATGACGGTGATACCCGTTGTCTGCCAGAGGCGCAGGACGTCATCATTGAGCTTCTGGCGGGTGATTTCGTCGAGCGCAGCAAAGGGTTCGTCCATCAGCAGCAGCTTCGGCTTGGTGATCAGAGCGCGGGCGATCGAGACACGCATTTTCATGCCGCCGGATAATTCGCGCGGATAGGCCTCGGCGAAATCCTGAAGGCCGACCGTCGCCAAAGTCTCCATGATCTGCTCATACGCCGCTGCCTTTGAAACCCCCCGCAGCTTCAAGGGCAGATGGACATTGCCGAAGACCGTTTTCCAGGGGAGAAGCGTCGGTTCCTGGAAAACGAAGCTGATATCGCCATCCGGAAGACCCTTGGCGTTGATGCGCGAACTCGGCCAGTCGATCCTGCCGCCTGAGGCGCCGCCGAGGCCGGCGATAATGCGCAACGCCGTCGACTTGCCGCAACCGGAGGGGCCGAGCAGGCTGATGAACTCGCCGCTCTCCACGTTGATCGACATGCCGGAAAGCGCCAGCGTGCCGTTGGAGAAGACTTTGGAGACCTGCTCCATGACAACAAGCGGCCGCTTGCGGGTCTCTGGTTTGGTAATCGTAGTGGCTTCAGACAGGGTCATGGTTCGGCTCTTTGTTGATCCACCCTCCCCTTGTGGGGAGTGTCGGAGCAAGGCTCCGGGGGTGGGGTGATCCTTCGGAATCTCGGAGCGTCGCGCCCACCCGCCGCTTTGCGGCGACCTCCCCCCTCAAGGGGGAGGTGCTAAAACTTACTTCTTCAGGGCCATTCCAAATCCCTTGCAGACGAATTGCGGATCGAACGCCTTCTTGTAGTCGATGTCGGCATCGAAGATCTTGATCTGCACCATCTCGTCGAAAAACTTCTTGTAGTGCGCATCGGTAATGCAGCCGATGCCCTTGTCGAGCGCTTCACCGGACTCGACAATGCCGTATTCCTTCATCTTGGCGATGGAATAGGCGATCTGGCCGTCCGTCATGTCGGGATTGTCCTTCTTGATCAGATCGTTGGCCGCCTTGTTGTCACCGTAGAGATAGTTGTACCAGCCCTCGATCGAGGCGTTGACGAAGCGCTGTACCAGATCGGGGTTTTTCTGAACCAGGGAGGTCTGGGTCGTGATCATCGTCGAATAGGGCGAATAGCCGGCGTCGGCGATCAGGAAGACTTTCGGCTTCCAGCCGGCCTGCTTTTCGATCTCATAGGGCTCGGAGGTCAGATATCCCTGCTGGGCGGACTGCTTGTCGGCCAGGAACGGCGCCGGGCTGAAGTTGTAAGGCTTGAACTGCTCGTCCTTGAAGCCGGAATAGTTCGCCTTCATCCATTCGAAATAGGTGATGTAGCCGTCCTTGCTCATGAACAGGCTCGGCAGCTTGGCAAGATCCTCGAACTTCTCGACACCGGCATCCGGATGGGCGATCAGCACCTGCGGATCCTTCTGGAAGATCGCGGCGACGTCGACGACCGGGATGCCCTGCTTCACCGCGTCGATTTCCTGCTGTGGTCCGCCCATGTAGAAATCGATCTTGCCGGAAATCAGCAGCGCCGAGTTGGCGGCATTGGGGCCGCCCTGGACGATCGTCACGTCAAGACCGTATTTCTTGTAGGTCCCGTCGGCGACGGCTTGATAGAAGCCGCCATGTTCCGCCTGGGCGAGCCAGTTGGTGCCGTAGGTGACTTTGTCGAGAGCATTTGCGGGCTCTGCAGCGGCGATGGCGGCCGATAGGCCGATGACGGCGAGAAATGCTTTTGTCTTCAATGCCCTAAACATGGCTGACTGTTCCCCTTATCTGCCATGGGACGCCGCCAGTGACGCCCATTTTCTGCATTTGAGCGGTTGCGTTGCGCTTTGAAAAGCATCAAAATTCGTGCGCATTGATGCCTTTTAGGCATCTGTCCCTGGGTCTGTGCCTAAATTGTGCGGCCTGGGCAAAATTTATGCAATGGGGATGCGCATGCTGCACTCGAGACGGCTTCTTTACATCAACGAAATCGCCCGCTGCGGCTCGATCCGCAAAGCAGCGGCACGGCTCAACGTCGCTTCATCGGCGATCAACCGGCAGATTCTGGCGCTGGAGGAAGAAATGGGCGCTCCACTCTTCGAACGCCTGCCGCGCGGCCTGCGGCTGACGGCGGCCGGCGAGCTCTGCATCGAGCACATTCGCGACGTGTTGAAGAACTACGAGCGGCTGGAGGGACGCATCCGCAGCCTCAAGATGCAGCAGGCAGGCAAGGTCCGGATCGTGGCGACGGTCGGGCTGGCGTCAGGGCCGTTGCCAGAGATCATCGCGCGCTTTCTCGCCGAGCATCCGCGCGTCTTCATTCAGCTGCGCAACGATTCCGGCTCGACGACAATGGCGCCGGTGCTTTCGGGCGAAGTCGATATCGGCCTCGGCTTCAACATACCGGCGACGCCCGGCATCCGCTCGCTCGGCAATTTCGATATTCCGATCGGCGTCGTGCTGCCGCCCGGCCATCCCCTGATCGGGCCGGGGCCGATCAACCTCGCTGATGTCGTGGAGGAGCGCTTGCTGCTGGCGCAGCCGGGCACCAGCCTCAGGGACGTTATCAATCTGACGCTGGCGCGTCTCGCCGTGCAGGTCGAGCCGGTGCTGGAGAGCAATGCATCGGAAATGCTGAAGCAATTGGTCAAGTGCGGGGCAGGGCTGACGCTGCTCAATCCGCTCGACGTCATCACCGATTGTCGGCGCGGCGAACTGGTGTTCCGGCCGATTGCCGAACCACATTCACGGTCTCAGCCCATGAAGCTCTTTGCCCGAACGCGTGCGCCGCTCGATGCCGCAACCAGCCTGTTCGTCGAATATCTGCTCGCCGAACTGGCCGGAATGGTCGAGGAATTGCAGGCGAAGGGGCATATCATCCTGCCCTCGGAACGCCGCCGCGGGGATGCTTATTTCGAATAAAGGTTGGAGAGCGGATAGTCGCGAAGATCGCGCAGCATCTCGACGAAGCCTGCGATCTGATGCCGGCAGATGAGCGCGCCCTTTTCCGCCGTGCCGTTGGCGGCATTGCCGACGACGCCGTTCGGGTTGAGGTCGTGCGCGATCCAGGCAAGCGAATGCGGCGGCAACGGCTGCAGATATTTGGAATGTTCCTTCATCCATTCCGCCTTGGAGGCGAAATTCTCAGCCTTGTCCATCCGCACGAGTTCGGGCCGGAAATGCAGCATGAGCGAGGTTTCGACATCGCCGCCGTGGATGCCGAAACGCTGTTCATGCTCGTCGATCATGCCGTCCGGCGTGCCGAAGCGCGTCCATTGGGTGGCGACGACGGCCATCTGATGGCGCACGCGCAGCTCGCGCGCGACAATGCCCATGATATCGAGATTGCCGCCATGGGAGTTGACGATCACCATCTTGCGAATGCCGGCTTCGGCGACTTTCGCGCCAATTGCGGTCCAGACCGGGATCAGCAGTTCCGCGCCGAGCGACAGCGTGCCGGGCCCGTAGATATGTTCGTTGGCCTTGCCGATTTCCTGCGTCGGCAGCACAAGGAAATCCAGATCGTCGGGGCGCTGAACCTTCAATTCCGCCAGCATGCCCTCGGCGATCGCGACATCAGTCGCAATCGGCAGATGCGGGCCATGCTGTTCAGTCGAGGCGATGGGCAGGATGGCGATCGTGGTATCGGGCGAGAGGCCGGCGAAATCATAGGTATTGAGTTCGTTCCAATAAAAGGGCTTTGCCATTTGCCATATCCTCTCGTCTGCATCTTGTGGCTAAACGGATACGGTAAGGATGATGGCGGTGGAAAGCATCAATTTGCGGGCGTGCCGCTGCCTTTTTGCGTGCACTTGCAATGCACGGCCATCGCAAGCCGCAAGTTTTGGCATTCCGCTTGCATGTAACAGGCGGAAATACCCTGGATGTCAGCGGGAGGGATTGCTTTTCCTATTGTTGATAGATTTTATAGAAAACTAATTGCTTATTGGATGCCGCTTCCGTGAAACGCCGTTGCTTGAGATAAGCGCCTCGACCCGATACGTTGGATCATCCGGCGCGAGTTGTGGGGATAGTGGGAATGAACATGAAAACGTCCGTGGCGATCGAGAATGCGGTGCCTGTTGCCGATCCCGATGCTGTGCGAGCCGAATTTCGCAACGCCATGGCGCGAATGGCCGCAGCCGTTAACATCGTCACGACCAACGGCCCTGCCGGACTGGCTGGTTTTGCCGCGACCGCCGTCTGCAGCGTCACCGACAGCCCGCCGACCTTGCTCGTCTGCCTCAATCGTGGTGCTTCGGTGCATCCGGCGGTGACTGAGAATGGCGTGCTCTGCGTCAACGTCCTATCCGAGGCACATCAGGATCTTTCGCGCCTTTTCGGCGGCAAAACGCCGGTCGAGGAGCGCTTTGCGGCCGCTGCATGGTCAGAATTGGCCACCGGTGCGCCCGTACTGGAGGATGCGCTCGTCTCGTTCGACTGCCGCATCGTGCGCCAGGCCGATGGCGGAACGCACGACATTCTGATGTGCGAAGTCGATGCTATCCGCCTGCGTGACGGCGGGCAGGGACTTATCTATTTCGACCGGGCCTATCACCCGGCCGGATAGTCGTTTTCCTCAATAATTTTCCTGATACCACTCGACGAAGCGGCGCACGCCCTCGTCGACTTCGATCTGCGGCTTGAAGCCGGTCAACGCCACCAGCAAGTCCGGAACGGCATAGGTATTGTGCACGTCGCCGGGCTGCATCGGCAGCATCTGGCGGATCGCCTTCTTGCCGAGCATGGTCTCGATGGTCTCGACGAACGTCATCAACCCTACGGGCTGGCCGCCGCCGATATTGACGATGCGGAAGGGTGCGTTCTTCGAGAGCGTATCGGTGATCGTATCCGATACGACCCGGTTTTCTTCCGATGGAATGACGCCGATCAGCCTGATGATACCTTCGACGAGATCGTCGATATAGGTGAAATCGCGGCTCATCTTGCCTTCGCCGTAGATCTCGATCGGCCTGTCGTTCCTGATAGCGTCGACGAACTTGAACAGCGCCATGTCCGGGCGACCCCAGGGGCCGTAGACGGTGAAGAAACGGAAGGCGGTCGTGGGCACGTGAAAGAGATGGGCGTAGCTATGCGCCATCAGCTCCATGCTCTTCTTGGTCGCCGCGTAGATCGTCATCTGCTCGTCGGCCTTGTCGCTTTCGGCGAAGGGAATCTTCTCGTTGGCGCCGTAGACGGAGGAGGTGGAGGCGAGCAGCAGGTGTTTCGGCTGCAGGTTTCTCGCCAGTTCCAGGACGTTGAACGAGCCGGTGACGTTGGAATCGACGTAAGAGCGCGGATTTTCGAGGCTGTAGCGAACGCCGGCCTGGGCCGCGAGGTGGACGATGACGTCAGGTTCCGCCAGCTCTGCGGCGTGATCCAGCGCGGCCTTGTCTTCCAGCATGCCGGTGACGGCTTTGAAGCCGTTGGAGCGTGCCAGGATGGCCGTGCGCTTCTCCTTGAGCTTGACGTCGTAATAAGGCGTCATGCCGTCGAAACCGACGACGAAGTGGCCTTCGTCGAGCAGGCGCTTTGCAAGATGGAAGCCGATGAACCCGGCGGTTCCGGTGATGAGATAACGCATTGGTCGGCCTTTGCTTACAGTTCGGCGCCGTTCATCGGTCTGCCGATACTGGTATAGGCAAAGCCGTGTTTTGTGACCTCCTCATGGCGATAGATATTTCTGAGGTCGACAAGGACGGGCGATTTCATGATGGATTTGAGCCGCGCGAAATCCAGCGCGCGGAACTGGTTCCATTCGGTGACGATGACGAGCGCATCGGCGCCGCGCGCGGCGCCATAGGCGTCGTCGGCATAGGTGATGTTGTCGATCACCAGGCGGGCATTGTCCATGCCTTCGGGGTCGTAGCCCGTTACCGTGGCGCCGGCGTCCTGCAGCGTCTGGATGACAGAGATCGCCGGGCTGTCGCGCATGTCGTCGGTATTCGGCTTGAAGGTCAGGCCGAGGACGGCAATCGCCTTGCCCCTGATATCGCCGCCCATCGCGGCGATCACCTTGCGGCCCATGGCGCGCTTGCGATTATCGTTGATGGAGATGGTGGTTTCGATGAGGCGTACGGGTGTGTCGAAGTCCTGCGCTGTCTTGGCCAACGCCAACGTGTCCTTCGGGAAGCAGGAGCCGCCATAGCCAGGGCCGGCATGCAGGAATTTAGAGCCGATGCGGCCGTCAAGGCCGATGCCGCGCGACACTTCCTGCACATTGGCGCCGACCTTCTCGCAGAGATCTGCCATCTCGTTGATGAAGGTGATCTTCATGGCGAGGAAGGCGTTGGCGGCGTATTTGATCAGCTCCGAGGTGCGGCGGGCAGTGAAGAGCAGCGGCGCCTGGTTGAGGTAGAGCGGCCGGTAGACTTCCGTCATGACACCGCGGGCGCGGTCGTCGTTGAGGCCGATGACGATGCGATCCGGCCGCTTGAAGTCCTCGATAGCAGCGCCTTCACGCAGGAATTCGGGATTGGAGACCACGGCGACATCGGCCTGTGGATTGGTTTCGCGAATGATGCGCTCGACCTCGTCGCCGGTGCCGACCGGTACGGTCGACTTGGTGACGATGACGGTGAAACCGTCGACATGCTGCGCGATCTCACGGGCGGCGGCATAAACATAGGAAAGATCGGCATGGCCGTCGCCGCGCCTTGAAGGCGTGCCGACGGCGATGAAGACCACATCGCTGGCTGCGACGCTCGCCTCGACCTCTGTCGTGAAGGAGAGGCGGCCGGCGCGGACATTGTCCGCGACAAGCTGCTCAAGACCGGGTTCGAAGATCGGTATCTCGCCCCGCTGCAGTGCTTCGATCTTGCTCACGTCCTTGTCGACACAAATGACATCATGGCCGAAATCGGCGAAGCAAACGCCGGACACGAGCCCCACATACCCTGAGCCGATCATGGTGATGCGCATGAAATTTCAATCCTTTTGCTGGCGCCGGGTTCAGCGAGTGAACGCGATCCCGGCATTGGCGTTTGCCTGCGCTTATACACAGGATCGCCGGTGACGCCTATATGCGATGCTCTTACCCGGAAAGTTGCGACAGGAGTGTTACAAAGACCGGCTTGCGCGGTTACGGCGTTCGGGATGTTGCATTCCACGCGCGGCGAAAGCTTCCTGCGTTAAGCTTGTCGTCGTCTGTCGCTTGTGATTGGCATCGCGTTGCAGCATGATGAATCGGGCGCAATCGTTCGGCGGGGACGGTTCGAAACGGTGGTTCGGGACTATTGCATGAAATCGACTTTTGCCGTGCGTACAATGCGGGCTGGGGAATTGGAGCTCGCTCTGGAATGGGCTCGGCAGGAGGGATGGAATCCCGGCGTCGATGATGCTCCGGCCTTTTGGGAAGCGGATCCTTCCGGCTTTCTGGTCGGCGCGATTGGAGAGGTGCCTGTGGGATGCATCTCCGTCGTCCGCTATGGCGAGAGCTTTGCCTTTCTCGGCCTTTATATGCTTCATCCGGAGTTTCGCGGCCGAGGATATGGCAAGCAGCTCTGGAACAAGGGCATGGCGCTTGCCGGCGACCGTACCGTCGGGCTGGACGGCGTCGCCGCGCAACAGGAAAACTACAGCCGTTACGGTTTCAAAGCGGCCTATCGAACGCTGCGCTATGGCGGCATTCCCAAAGTGCTCGATGCAGGAGAGCAGGCTGCACAGGTAACGCCGGTCACGCATGGGAAGCTTCAGGGACTATTGGAATACGATGCCGCCATTTTCCCCGGCTTGCGCCATTCCTTCATCAAGGCGTGGTGCGGCTCTCCCGAGAGACGGAAATCCTTCATCGTCGGCGGCGGCAGCAGAGTTCGCGGCTATGGCACCATCCGGCGCTGTTTCGACGGCTACAAGATCGGTCCGCTGTTTGCCAACAAGCCGGAGGTCGCGGCTGCGTTGCTGGCGAGGATGGTGACCGAGGCCAAGGGTGCGCATATCTATATGGATGTGCCGGCTGATAATGCTCAGGCCATCCGGCTTGCAGAGGACTTCGGTCTGTCGCCCATCTTCGAGACGGCGCGCATGTATCGCGGTCAGGCGCCGGAAATACCGCTCGATCGTGTTTTCGGCGTGACCACGCTCGAACTCGGCTAGTTCAGCCCATTGTCGCGCCAGGCGTGTGCGCGATTTTTACCTTAACAAACGATTAACGGCCGGATCGAGGGCTTGACCAGCCTTGTGATGCTGCAGGTCCGGTGCGACCTGCTATATGGATCGCGTAGGTGCCGTGGGGAATTGGCAGACCTGGCGTAGTCCCTGGGCCTTGCGGGATTATCGTCGCAGCAGCGGCCATCTCAAAGAAGGCGAGCGTGTCGCTTTTGCGATCGCCGGCTCGCAAGCGGGCAGGGTGCGCATCCTCGATATCGGCGTTGGCGGCGGCCGTACAGCCGGGTCCTTCCGTCCGATCGCGAGCGATTATATCGGTATCGACTATACGCCGGAGATGGTCAAGCTTTGCCGCACCAATCATCCCGATCTCCGTTTCGAGCATATGGATGCCGGCTGGAATGGACACCCAATCCGGTACGGCTCGGCCTGCGCACCCTTCGCTAGTCGTGGGCCGCGTTTCCGGTACGTTGCGCCAGCGTCGTCTGAGGCCGCTTGAACAACGGGACGGCGAGCATGCCGTCCTGCTGCACGGCGCGCATGATTTCGGTGTCATGGTCTATGCGCCGACGCCGACGCAACTGCAGTCGCAACTGGCTGAAGCCGGCTTCGCCATGCCGGCATTGCTGCTTGACCTGGATGGAAAGGCGATCGGCGCGGTGGCGTCGGCCGAACACGAATATTTCCACGTTGTCGCGCACAAGCCCGGCATTTGACAGAGAATCGGTCTTGGCCGGGTAGGGCGATCTTCAAGCCTATCCGGCCAGCCGGCGGGGAAAATCGTGTTGGGCGCGCGGATTCGTCACGTAAAAAGCCGAATCTCCTGGGACAACAGGGTCGCTTTCCCAAAAACAAAGCTTTATAGATGCGCGGGTTTGAGCAAGGCGCGCCGCCGTGCGCAGGAAGCGGGAATGGAGAAATGACGAACGTAGTAGTGATCGGTTCGCAATGGGGCGATGAAGGCAAGGGCAAGATTGTCGACTGGCTTTCGGAACGCGCCGATGTGATTGTACGCTTTCAGGGCGGCCATAATGCCGGTCATACGCTTGTCGTCGATGGCGTCAGCTATAAGCTCGCGCTCCTGCCCTCCGGGCTGGTGCGCGGCAAGCTGAGCGTCATCGGAAACGGCGTTGTCGTCGATCCTCATCATTTCGTAGCCGAAGTCGATAGGCTGCGTGCCCAGGGTATTGCGGTTACGCCGGATGTCCTGCGCATCGCTGAAAACGCGCCGCTGATTCTGTCGCTGCACCGCGATCTCGACGCTTTGCGCGAAGATGCCGCTTCCAACAGCGGCACGAAGATCGGCACGACGCGCCGCGGCATCGGCCCGGCCTATGAAGACAAGGTCGGCCGCCGCGCCATCCGCGTCGTCGATCTGACCGAACCGGAAACGCTGCCCGCGAAGATCGACCGGCTTCTGACCCATCACAATGCCCTGCGCCGCGGCATGGGCCTCGACGAGATCTCCTTCGATGCCCTGCACAACGAGCTGACCTCGGTCGCGGAGCACATTCTTCCTTATATCGATCAGGTCTGGCGGCTGCTCGATGAGCAGCGCAAGGCGGGTGCCCGCATCCTATTCGAAGGCGCACAGGGTGCGTTGCTCGACAACGACCACGGCACCTATCCGTTCGTGACCTCGTCCAACACCGTGGCGGGGCAGGCGGCAGCCGGCTCCGGTCTCGGCCCGACGGCGCTCGGCTATGTGCTCGGTATCACCAAGGCCTATACGACGCGCGTCGGCGAGGGGCCGTTCCCCTGCGAGCTTCATGACGAAATCGGCAAGCACCTGTCGACCGTCGGCCGCGAAGTCGGTGTCAACACCGGTCGCCCGCGCCGCTGCGGCTGGTTCGATGCCGTGCTGGTGCGCCAGACGGTGAAGACCTCGGGTATTACCGGCATTGCGCTTACCAAGCTCGACGTGCTCGACGGTCTTGACGAGTTGAAGATCTGCATCGGCTACAAACTCGACGGCAAGGAAATCGACTATCTGCCGGCAAGCCAGGCCGCCCAGGCTCGTGTCGAGCCGATCTACATCACGCTCGAAGGCTGGAAGGAATCGACCGTAGGCGCCCGCAAATGGGCCGATTTGCCGGCGCAGGCGATCAAGTATGTCCGGCAGGTGGAAGAGCTGATCGGCGCGCCTGTGGCGATGCTTTCGACCAGCCCGGAGCGCGAGGACACTATACTTGTGACCGACCCCTTTGAGGGCTAGAGTTACGGATCAATGACGAATCCCGGCCCGGCTGCTTGCCGGGTATCATGAGAAAGTACTGATGGCGGATTTTGTAGCAGTCATTCGACGGGCCGTGGATGGCCTGACGGAAAACAATCCCGAGATGCGGGTCAAGGTTTACGATCGAGCTCGTGGTGCCGTTCAGCGGCAGCTCGAGAGCATGAAGCCGCGCCCGCCCGAGGAGATGCTGCGCCGCCAGCTGGACAAGCTCGAAGCTGCGATCGTCGAGGTTGAGGCCGAACATGCGGAAGCCTTGCCGGCGACCGATGAGCCAATCGCGGAAGCGCCTGCGGTTCACGAGGAGGTCGCGCCCGAGCCAGTTCAGGAGCATCATTCCGTTGCGGAACCTCATGTAGAAGAGCCCGAGCAGGCTGCCGCCGAGGTTCATGCCCATGAGGAGCCCGCTTATGAGGAGCCCGCTTACGAGGAGCCGGTTGCGGATGTCGAGCCCGACCGGACGCACGAGCACGAGCCTGTAGAAGAATGGAGCGAGCCGCAGCATGCCGCGGCGGAACATCACGCCGAGCTCCACGAAGAGCCGGCTCCCGAACCGGCTTATCATGACGAGCCGAAGGACTATGCTGAGGAAGCGCCGGAGGTTGTTACCGAACCCGCCCACGCCGCCCCGTCATTTCAAGCGAGCAGGGCACCGGTTGACGATGTCATAAGCCAGGTCGAAGAGATTTGGGCGGAGGTTGATGCACCTGCCCGCCGTAGCGCGCCGGAACCAGCGATTTCACAGCCTGACGAGCCCGTGATGCCTGCTGCTGTTTTTGCCGAGATGCCATTCGGCCACGCCGTCGAGCCGGCTGAAGCGGCGAAGGCACCTGCCGGCAACAAGGGCTTCGTATGGGACGCGGATGTTTTCGAGGAGCTTCAGCCGACGCCGGCGGCTCCCCAGCCGGTGCAGCCTGCCCGGCAGGTGCCGGACAACGCCTTTGAAGACGTCGACCTCTTTGCCGACGTGCATTCTTCGTCGAAGGGCGCGCTTGCGAACGAAGCCGCCGGCGATGGCTGGCGCGAGCTGAAGGAGCTCGCCGGTTTCGACAAACGGGGCGAAGACCAGCGAGGCAGCGGTTCTTCCGTTCCGCCCGATCTCGATCAGGCCATGTCGGCAAAGCTGCAGGGCAGAAGCTTCCGCATGGAGCCGAAGCGCCGGCGTTTCAATGCCACCAGCGTCGTTCTGACGCTCGTCGGCCTCGCCATCGTCGGTGGCGGCGGCTATGCCGCCTGGCTCAATCGCGATGCGCTCAACAACATGGTGACGAAACTCGTCAGTTCCGCACCGAAGAACACGTCCGCGGCACCTCCCGCTTCCGACGCGGCAAACAGCAACAGCAGTGCTGCGGCTTCCGCACAGCCATCGGCTGCGCCGGCTCAGACCCAGACCAACGCCGCCGCTGCTCAGCCACCTGCTGCCGGCAATACGGATGTCGCCGCATTGAACAACGACCCCAATACGGTCGCTACGAAATTCACGCAGCGTCTTCGGCCTGACGGTACGGAAGAGGATCAAGGGCCGGCTGCAAACGGCCAACCGGGCGTCGTTGAGGGCAAGTCCGTAGCCGAGCAGAATGTCGCTTCAGCAGCACCCGCTGCCGCAGCAGCGGCGCTGCCTGCTGGCAACGCGGTTGCCGCGCCTCAGACCCAGCCGCCCGCGACCGCCGCGGTTGCCCCGCCGGCTTCGACCGGTCAGCAGGCTCCCGCGGCCCAACCGCAACAGCAGACCCCAGCCAACCAGCCGCCGCCCGTTACGCAGCAGACGGCTCCGGTCACGGACGGGCAGAAAGTCTTTCTCTATGAGGAGCGCCTCGGTCAGACGTCTCCGGCTGCCTTCGAAGGCACCGTCACTTGGTCGGTACAGGAAGGCAAGGGCGCTGATGGCCGGCCGGAACCTTCGGTCCAGGGCCTCATCAACGTTCCGGAACGCGGCCTGACAGCCACGATCACCGTTTCCCGCAATGGCGACCCTTCGCTGCCCGCAAGCCATCTGATCGAGCTCGCTTTTCAGGTTCCGCCGAATTTCGAGGGTGGTGCGATCGACAACGTCCAGCGCATCGCCCTTAAGGCGACCGAGCAGGATCGTGGCGATGCGCTGATCGCGGTGCCGGCCAAGGTCACCGACGACGTCTACATGGTCGCGCTCAACGATTTCCCGGATGCGCGCAAGACCAATCTCGACCTTTTGAAGACCCGCAACTGGATCGACATTCCCGTCGTCTATCGCAACGGCCGCCGTGCCTTGCTGACGATGGAGAAGGGGCCGACCGGCACCGACGCTTTCAATAAGGCGATCGGGGAATGGCAGGCGCTCGGCGGTGTCGCCTCGAGCGGTCAGTAAGCTATTCTCAGTCGATTAATACGAAAAAGGCGGGCCGCGAGGCCCGCCTTTTTCATGTTGTGATGAAACGCTCAAACCGAAAGCGTCAAGCCGTTGCTTCCACGACCCGCAGGGCCTTGGCGCGCTCGAGCGCGTCCTTCTGTACCGCTTCCTGAACCTTTTCGAAGGCACGGACTTCGATCTGGCGGACGCGTTCGCGGCTGATATCGAACTCGGATGAAAGGTCCTCCAGCGTCACAGGATCATCGGCAAGGCGGCGAGCCTCGAAGATGCGGCGTTCGCGGTCGTTCAGCACGCCCATCGCGCGCGCCAGCATACGGCGGCGCGTATCAAGTTCGTCCTGCTCGATCAGTACGGCTTCCTGGCTCTCATGATCGTCCACCAGCCAATCTTGCCACTGGCCTGAATCGCCTTCGGAGGCCTTGATCGGCGCATTCAGCGAAGCGTCACCTGAAAGGCGGCGGTTCATCGAAATGACCTCCTCCTCCGAGACGTTCAACTTGGTGGCGATCTCGGAGACATGCTCCGGCTTCAGGTCACCTTCATCGATGGCCTGGATACGACCCTTCAGCCGGCGCAGGTTGAAGAACAGGCGCTTCTGGTTGGCGGTCGTGCCCATTTTCACCAACGACCAGGAGCGCAGGATATATTCCTGGATCGAAGCCTTGATCCACCACATGGCATAGGTTGCTAAACGGAAACCGCGCTCCGGATCGAACTTCTTCACGGCCTGCATCAGGCCGACATTGCCTTCCGATACGACTTCGCCGATCGGCAGGCCATAACCGCGATAGCCCATGGCGATCTTCGCCACGAGACGCAGATGGCTGGTGACGAGCTTGTGCGCGGCCTGACGGTCGGCATGTTCCGCATAGCGCTTGGCGAGCATGTACTCTTCCTGCGGTTCCAGCATGGGGAACTTGCGGATCTCGTCGAGATAGCGATTGAGGCCGGCTTCTCCGGCTGCGATGGACGGTAAGGTATTACGGGTCATGAATGCACCCTCCTAATTCGAGATTTGGTTCCTTCTGGGGGCGTATTGCGCGCCTTCTGCGAAGCGGACCAAGGCGTGCGGGTTACGAAAACCCCGCACTGAACCAATGTACAGATAAGTATGGCGAAACGGCGATTCAAGAACAGTGTCACGCAAGTGTTACCCCGACGTGACCGCTCGTCTCGCCGTGATACCGCCCTTGTGATTCTCCTCCCGAATGCTCCGGCACGATAAGTTTCAACCATATCGGCCTCCAAAAACGCGTCCGCGTTTCTGATAACCGAAGGTGCACCGGAGTTCGGCCCTCTGGGAGAGAGTATAGGCCGACAAGGGGCAGGCGTCCAGCCGGGCATTCATCTTGAGGAGTTGCCGCTCATGCGCGGAGCGCAGCTGCCAGGTCTTCCATATCGTCGGGCAGCGGCGCTTCGAAATGCATGATTTCGCCGGTTCGCGGATGTTCGAATTGCAGCATGTAGGCATGCAGGGCCTGGCGCGTGAAGCGATTGACGACTTCCTTTGCCGCCTCCGGCAGAAGATTGGCCTTGGTCTTGAAGCCGCCGCCATAGACGGCGTCGCCCAAGAGCGGATGGCCGATGTGCGCCATGTGCACGCGGATCTGATGGGTCCGGCCCGTCTCGAGATGGCAGTCGACCAATGAGGCGAGGGCGGTCGCATCCGGCGCCTCGTGGAAACGCTCCAGCACTTCGTAATGCGTGATGGCCTCGTCGGCGTCCTGAGAGCCCGGGCGCTTGACAGCGCGCCGTGTGCGGTCGTTGTTCGAACGTCCGAGAGGCGCATTGACGGTACCAATGAGCTGGCGGGGGCGTCCCCAGACGATCGCCTGATAGGCGCGTTCCAGCGATGTCGTCCTGCCGTGATCGGCAAATTGCAGGGAGAGGTGCCGATGGGCGACGTCGTTCTTGGCGACGACCATGACGCCGGTCGTGTCCTTGTCCAGCCGATGCACGATGCCCGGGCGGCGCACGCCGCCGATGCCGGAAAGGCTGTCGCCGCAATGATGGATCAGCGCGTTGACAAGCGTGCCGGTCCAATTGCCGGCGGCCGGATGGACGACGAGCCCGGCAGGCTTGGCGATGACGATGATGTCTTCATCCTCGTAGAGCACGTCGAGCGGAATATCCTCGCCCTGCGGCGTCGGGTCCTCGGGCTCGGGCAGGGTGATCTCGTAGACGTCGCCGGGGCGCACCTTGCGCTTGGCATCGGTCACCGGCTTGCCGTTCAGCAGCACTACGCCTTCTTTGATCAGAGCCTGGACGCGACTGCGGGAAAATTCCTTGCCGAGCTCCGCGGTCAGCCACGCATCGAGCCGGCCTTCGGCGCTTTCATCGGCGGTTAGGACTTTTCTATTGCCCGCGGCTTCTTTAAAGGGGTCGCTCAAACGTATTTCTCCGGCGCTCGAGGGCGCTCTCAATCAGCAAGGACGCATCGATGACAAATCTCGAGCCAGACGATCAAGAGGAAAAGCCCCTCGATCCGGCCCTGGAGAGTGTCCGACGCAAGATGATCCGCCTGCAGATCATCTCCGCGGCCGTCATGGTGGTGAGCCTTATGGCTGTCTTCGGCGCCGTTGTCTACAAGACGATGCGGCCGGCGGCAAAGCCGGCAGGCCAGGCTGCCTCCAACATTCCTTCGGATGCTCCCGTGGCCGTGACGGCTTTGCTGCCGGCGGGCTTCACCGTCCAGTCCACGGCTCTTTCGGCAAACCAGGTGCTGTTTTACGGCACGCTCGCCAGCGGCCAGCGGCAGGCTATCGTCTTCGACTACGGCATCGGCCGCATCGTGGCGACCATATCTCTGTCCAATTGACGGCCGCGCGATGACGAGCGATCGGCTCATCGAGATCACGAATCCTGACGATCCGCGCATCGCCGAGTTCCGTGATATCCGCGAGCGCGATCTGACGGGTCGCGAGAACCGCTTCATTGCCGAGGGTACGGTGGTGCTGCGGCTGCTTGCCGAGGCCCATGCGGCAGGCGGCGAGTTCATCGCCGAAAAGGTGCTGCTGCTGCAAAACCGCGTCGCCGGCCTGGCGGACATCATTGCTGGCCTCCCTCCCGAGGTTCCGGTCCATGTCGCGACATCAGAGGTGCTCGACGGCATCGTCGGCTTCCATCTGCATCGCGGTGTTCTGGCGCTTGGCCGGCGGAAGACGGAAAGCGAACTGAGTGCGTTTCTCGACCGCCTGCCGCAACAGGCGCTCGTGCTTGTCGGTTGCGGCATTTCCAACCACGACAATATGGGTTCCATGTTCCGCAACGCGGCGGTCTTCGGGGCCGATGCGGTGCTGCTCGACGAGAGCTGTTGCGACCCGCTCTATCGAAAGGCGCTCCGGGTTTCCGTCGGCTCCGTTCTGACCATGCCCTATTGCCGGCAGTCGAGCGACGTCCATCTGCTAGCGGCGCTCGCCGATCGCGGCTTTGCGATCTGGAGCCTGTCGCCGCGGGGGGAGGCCGATATTCGCGATGTTCCGCCATCGGACCGCATGGCCCTCGTCGTCGGCACGGAAGGGGATGGTCTGCCGCAGAACATCCTGTCCGCATTCGGCAGCGTGCGGATACCGCAGGCTCCGGGGCTCGACAGCCTCAATGTCGCGACGGCCAGCGGTATCGCGCTTTTCGAGATGGCGTCGAGGATCAAGCGCATCTGAGCGCCGTGCATGCTATTCGGACTAGGGATGCTTCGGCAGCATGGCAGCCACGCGATCGGCAAGGCTGATGCGCGCGCCCTGTTCGGCAGCGACCTTATCCTTCGGCAGAAGATCAAGGATGGGGGATGCGCTGCCTTCCTTGAGCGCGGTCAGCGCCACCATATTGGCGGCGATCGTCGCGATCTCCTCGCGCACGGCCTCCTCATGGGCCGGCGTGCGGGCCTTCAGCAGGCGGTCCGAAAGGGCTGCGGCCCGATTGCGGACCTCTTCCGTCATGTGCGCGATATCGTGTTCCACTGTGCGTTCCGGTTCAGCCGCGTTCGTCTGATTGTCGGCGGTATTCACGATCATGGACACTGCCGAGAGTTTTGGCGCTTTCGCCGGCTTCTTCGGAGGCGCTATGCCGGCGGCGCGCAACGCCTTGCTGGCTTCCCTCGATTCCTTGACGGCGGCTTCGAGCCGTTCCTTCAGGCGGACAACGTCCTGAACGTGCCGCTCGATTGCAGTCTCCTTGTCGGCGCTGCCGGCGATCTCGCGGGTGAGCCGTTCGTCCAGCCGCTTGTTCTTGTCGGTTTCCTGACGAAGCGACCGCTCCGCATCCGCGGCCCGTACGCTTGCGGCGTTCAGATCCCGATGCAATGTATCCCGTTCGTCCCGCAATGTATTGATGCGAAGCTTCAAACTCTCGATTTCGGTTTCCCTGGTTGCAAGGTCGATCTTGAGGTTGTCGGCATCGGCGGACATCTTCATCATCCGCTTGCGCAGATTATCGATATCGGCTTCCTTCTCCGCACTGGCCTGCTCCGCGACATGAATGCCTGACTTGAGCTGGCTGATGTAGCTCTCTTCACGCCGCAGGCGCGAGCGCAGCTCTCCGGCTTCCATCTCTAGGTCGTCGATGCGTGTCTGCAGTTCGCTGTTTCCGCCGGCAAGCCGGCTGGCTTCCTGTTGAAGCTTGCCATTGTGAATCTGCAGCGCGACGGTCTTGTCGCGCTCCTGCGTCAAGGCCTGCTCCGTCCTGGCATTTTCGGCGGCAAAGAGCGCGCGCGCCATGTCCTTCTGAGCCCGCACTTCCTGAGGGCTCAGCGGCATGGTCGCCTTCAGGCGCTTTTCGGTGAACCAGACGATGCGACGATGGATTGCTGGCGCGATGAGAAAGACCAGAAGAGAGGCCGTCAGAAAGCCCAATCCGAACAACAGAGCAAATTGAATCACGACGCGGCCAGTATCCTGGATTTATTTTCGATCTCGATGAAATGATTAATCATGAGCTGGGCATGCGGCAAGCGTTTAAAGCGGATATGGTTTATCGGCGTGGGCCGGATTTGCTGAAAGAAAAGGCCCGCGGTCTAGGCGGGCCAAGGTATCGGCTGCTTGGGAGACGATGTAGCCAATGCTCAGAAGGGATTCCAGGTCGCGTTGGGCGTGACCTTCAGGTAGCCAAGGTTGACGCCGAGGCGGGCACCAAGGCCGGTGCGGATCGGAACCAGCACGATATTGTTGTTCTTCAAGACAGTCATTCCGAAGCCGGCGACGACGAAGGCCTGGCCGCTGACGCCTCCGAAGCGGGTATAGACGCTGTCAATGTTCGGCAGATCATAGACCAGCATCATGACGCGGGTGCCTTGGCCGCCGTAGTCGAGGCCGAGCGAAGGACCTTGCCAATAAAGCGGATGCTCGCCGGCATTCTTGGTATTCAGCTGGCCTTCGCCGTAGGTCAGGCCGGCGAGGAAGGCACCCGAGCCTTCCTGGCCGAGAATGTAGCCGTTGGGCAGGCCATATTGCTGGAAGGCCCGCTCGATGACCTTGGCGAGGCCGCCGCTGGTGGAGCCGAAGAAGGAATGGCCGGCATCGACGATTTCCTGCGCCGAATATTGACTGTCGGGCGCGGCAGCGGCCTGACGGACCGGCAATGCGAAGCTCACGAATGCAACAATGGCCAGGATCAGACCGAGCCCGAGCGTCCTGGTGCCGGGGCTTGGCATTCTCTTCAGGAATTCATAGCGCATGAAAGTCATCCGTTCATCATGGTCGGTGCGATGGACGTGCCAAGCATGGCTCGCCCCCTCTTTCAGACCGTTCCGCCCGTCCATCGCAGTATGATTCGCGCGCGAAGACGTCTGATAGTGATGAATGCATTTTGCGTCGATGGTCTTAACAATCGGTTTACCAAATATGGTGTCTTTATGGCGTGCGGTACACCGGCTGCGACAATCCTCGAGCAACCTTACCGTGGCAACGTGGAATCTACTGCGTTTCGCCTTGTCAGCATTCAGGAGACAATGAATGTCGAAGAATCCGAATCTCACTCTGACCGGACCGGATCTGGCCGCGCTGCTGTGCAGCCGCGTTTGCCATGACGTGATCTCGCCGGTCGGGGCGATCAACAATGGCCTGGAGCTGCTCGACGAGGGTGGTGCCGATGCCGATGCGATGGATCTGATCCGCACCAGCGCGCTCAATGCCTCTGTCCGCTTGAAGTTCGCGCGCCTGGCTTTTGGCGCGTCCGGCTCGGTCGGCGCATCGATCGACACGGGTGAAGCCGAACGCGCCGCAAAGGATTTTGCCGCCGCGGAGAAGAAGACCGAGGTGAGCTGGGTCGGTCCCCGCGCCATCATCGCGAAGAACCGCGTGAAGTTGCTGCTCAACCTTTTCCTCGTCGCCTACAGCGCGATTCCGCGTGGTGGCAATATCGAGGTGATGCTGGAAAATCCCGAACTCGAGGCCAAGTTCACGATCACCGTCAAGGGGCGGCTGATGCGTGTGCCGCCGAAATTTGCGGAAATCTGCTCGGGCACGCTGGAAGAGGCAATCGACGCCCATTCGATCCAGCCCTATTACACGGTGCTTCTCGCCGACGAGAGCGGAATGGAGCTCTCCTACAATGCGACGCCGGAAGAGCTCACCTTCACCGCGCTCATACCGGCCGCGTAGACGGATTCTTGATAGCTGCATGTCTTGACCCGCGGCCGAATGGCGGTCGCGGGATTATCTTTTCGTGCATTCGATATTTTTGCAATCTTCCGGTTGTCCGCGCAATTGACAACATAGCGGTAACGAATCCTTAGCTTGCTGATCCTATCGTTCCAATTTGAAGTTGTCGTTCAGGTCTCGGCGACTGACGCTAAGGAGCGCACACATGCAGCGGTTCATGATAACGGATACATCGGATGTCGTACGCAAGGTCGGCAAGCGAATTCTATCCGAACTGGATTTCCTGGTGAGCGAGGCCGGTGATGCCCGTGAAGCCCTGATGCGTTGCGAGGCCGAGATCCCGGACTATTTGATTGTCGACGCCGGCATGGAAGGCGCGCTCGAGCTGATTGCCAGCATCCGTGCCATGCCGAACGGCAAGGACGTGAAGATCTACTATTGTGTCGTCGAAGCGGACCTGCGCAAGCTGATGGCTGGAAAGCGGGCTGGCGCTACGGACTTCCTGTTGAAACCCTTCGACCGCAAGATCTTGACGGCGATCTTCGGCAATCGCGCCATCGCCGCCTAGTTCCCGCTGAGGATTATCGAAATAATGACAGCCGTCCGTTCGGGGCGGCTTTTATTTTTTTCGGCACCGCCAACAAAAAATCCCGCCTCAAAGGCGGGATTTCGATGCACGGGCGGCAATGGCGGGGCGGCGGCTCAGGCGCTTTCGGCGAAATCGCTGGCGTCGGGCTCGCGCAGCACATAGCCGCGGCCCCAGACGGTTTCGATGTAGTTGGCGCCACCGGCGGCATTGGCGAGCTTCTTGCGCAGCTTGCAGATGAAGACGTCGATGATCTTCAGTTCAGGTTCGTCCATGCCACCATAAAGATGGTTCAGGAACATTTCCTTGGTGAGCGTCGTGCCCTTGCGAAGCGAGAGCAGCTCCAGCATCTGGTATTCCTTGCCGGTCAGATGCACGCGCTGGCCGCCGACTTCGACTGTTTTGGCGTCGAGATTGACGATGAGCTCGCCGGTCATGATCACCGACTGGGCATGGCCCTTGGAGCGGCGAACGATAGCGTGGATGCGTGCGACCAATTCATCCTTATGAAAGGGTTTGGTCATATAGTCGTCAGCACCGAAGCCGAGACCGCGAACCTTATCTTCGATGCCGGCCATGCCGGAGAGGATGAGGATCGGCGTCTTGACCTTCGAAAGGCGCAGCGTGCGCAGCACTTCGTAGCCGGACATATCGGGAAGGTTGAGATCGAGCAGAATGATGTCGTAGTCGTAAAGCTTTCCGAGATCGACGCCTTCCTCACCGAGATCGGTGGTATAGACGTTGAAACTTTCGGACTTGAGCATCAATTCGATGCTCTGCGCTGTCGCGCTGTCGTCTTCAATGAGTAGAACCCGCATAATTGTCCCCTTTACCGCCGCCGAAAGGTCGTCAGCCCCCTTACGCGATACCGATCAAATCACTGCTTGATTTGGAAGCTGCCATGGAATGGTTAACAAATTCTGATTCACTCTGGCAAGTCGTATCGAATTTATTAAATAATTTTTCCATTGCACTGTTTTCCAACGACAATCAGCAATATCCGTTTCTAAAGTATCGCATTAGGAACTCACGCCAAGTGATTCATCTGACTCATCAATGCCGACATATCGAATTCCGACCCCGGCATTTACTGACCCTTAAATCATTACGCCTATCATTAACGATGCCCGTAAACGAAAGGTTACCAGCGGTAGGTTTTTATTAAGATCGCTGGAAATTTTTTTAACCAAGTCGTTTAAAACCGGTTTGGCGGGCGGAAATACCGAGAGCCGGGGTCTCGCATCACGGGAGTAATGCGTATGAAGTCACGTGAGAGCCTAGTTCGCCTGAAAGAGTTTCAGGTGAACGAAAAACGCCGTCAGCTGCAGCAGTTGCAGATGATGATGGCGGAATTTGACCGCATGACGAAGGATCTGGAGAGCCAGATCGTGCTGGAAGAGAAAAAGTCCGGCATTTCTGACCCTAACCACTTTGCTTACCCGACCTTTGCCAAGGCCGCCCGCCAGCGCGCGGACAACCTGCAGGTGTCGATCCGGGAGCTTCAGGTTCAGGAAGAGGCGTTGGAATATTCGCTTGAGGAAATGCAGGCTGAATATGCAAAGGCCGCAGCGCTCGAGGAGCGTGACGGTTCGGGCCCCGCAAGGGCGCGCGCCTGAGGTCGCGATTTCGTCGTCCTCTTTTGATCCACGCATCATTCCACTCCGACACGGGGCCTTCCTCGGAATATGCGGGATAAGACAGAGGCGGCACAAAAGCCGCGCATGACCGGCCGTGACAGGGCCGGTCATGCGGGGCTTTTTGTATTTTCGCCTGTGTCGATATGGGCATCCGCCTGGCATTCCTGCATCCGGCGTTTGCCTGGACACACCAGCGAATCCTTGTTTGACACCACTGCCTAGAGATTGACGACGTCGCGCCAGTCATCATGGCGCTGCGCCTGCGCCTTGAAGAAGGGGCAGAGCGGAATGATTTTCCAGCCACCACGGCGGGCTTCCTCGACGGCGTGAAGAGCCAGCGCCTGACCGACCCCCTTGCCGCGCAGGGCGTCCGGCACGCCGGTATGATCGACGATGATGAGCTGGGGGGAGGCGCGGGAAAACGTCATTTCCGCCTCATGACCCTCGACGGTCGCGACGTAACGGCCGCCCGACGCATTGTCTTCGTTGCGGATATCCATGGCTTATCTCCCTGATCGTTACATGCGGCGAAGATTGCATGGGTTCGGCAAGCTGCCAACCGTTGAATGCTGCATCATGGTCCGGCCTGTCGGCGAATTTCAAGAAGCGGACGATCGTCCCACACCTGAACTTCGATGAAGGCATCCGGTCCACGTCGATCTCTCGACAGCGTCGGGTCGGGGAAGCCGTAGCGAGCGACTACCTGCGTGATCTCGGCAAGGGTGAAAACCTGCCCATGCCATGGTTTGTCGGAAGGGCTCGCCGGGCGTATGTGTGGACAGCTTGCCATGCTATCGGGAAAGGTGAATGTGATCGTGCGAGGATCGAACAGGGCGAGTGGAAGGACAACAGATGCAGGGCGAGATCTGTCCCATCCGTCGGCCATGTCGCCAAGGAAGAAATAGATGGGGCGGGCGAGGGGTGTTTCGCCGATCTTTCGGGCGCGTTCCGCTATGAGCCAATTTTCAGGCTGCGGAAATCTTAAGATGGATACATCGTCGGCGCCTGCTTGCAGGGAGACCGACAACCTCGTCTCAAGGCGGCTTCAGCCAAATAATTCGGGCCTCTTTCCGTCCCATTTGGGGTGAAGGAGGCCCGAACCAAAGATCAGATAAAGGTCGTGTCTGTCGCTGTTGTCAGTGGCGATACTGCTGTATGCGGGTCGTCCGCAGGCCGGCAAGGCCATGGCTGTTGATGGACGACTGCCAGGAGAGGAACTCTTCGACGGTCAACGTATAACGTTCGCAGGCTTCTTCCAAGCTGAGCAGACCACCACGCACAGCGGCAACAACCTCTGCCTTACGACGGATGACCCAGCGGCGCGTATTCGGCGGCGGAAGGTCGGCTATCGTAAGCGGGCTGCCATCGGGGCCGATGACATACTTCACTCGGGGACGTATCATTTCGGTCATTGGACTCTCTACACACACTCAAGACCACGAGTGGCACTCTATCTTGCCACATTTAAAAATTGCCTAAGCACATAGTAAGACTTTGCTAAGAATTTTAAGAAATGTGGCCGGCAACTGATTTGCCTTTGGCCGAAGAGAGAAAACGCAGGATAATCCCCTGTTATTTCAGGGGAAACAGCTTTCATCCTATCATTTTTTGTCAGTGAAAACTTACGCTTTTGGATCAAAAATCCCTGCGCCGGCTTTGTTGTCCGGTTGCGTCAAAGGGGATCTTTCTTTCGAAAAAAGCGCCCTTAAGAGTGTATGGCGCTCTTCTTGCCGCCCCAACAGATGAAGTGCGGGTTTGCAAAGTCGCTATCTTCGCTCTGGTCGATCTTGCCATAGGCCAGGGGACGGCCATCGACCGTCACGGTAGCGCCGCCCGCCGCGCGCAAGACGGCATCGCCGGCTGCGGTATCCCACTCCATGGTGCGCGCGAAACGCGGATAGACATCGGCCTTGCCTTCGGCAACCAGGCAGAATTTCAGCGATGAGCCGATCGACGTGCAGGCGGCAACCGCATTGTCCGAAAGGAAGCTTTCGGTCCTTTCATTGCTGTTGCAGCGGCTGGCAAGCGCGGTCAGATTGACCGGCCGTGCGCGCACGGCGATGGTCAGGCGGTCGGCGACGGCAAAATGATCGTCGATGATCAACTTGCGGGCTCTGCCTTGCTCGCCGGTGAAGGCTATTCCGAGTGCGGGGGCATAGACGATCCCGGCAACGGGAACGCCATTCTTTATATAGGCGATGTTGACGGTGAATTCGTCACGATGCTCGATGAATTCGCGCGTGCCGTCGAGCGGGTCGACAAGGAAGAAGGAGCGGCCGCGAACATCCGGGACCCTGCCGGCGGACACCGATTCCTCGGCAATGGCCGGTATGTTCGGAAAATCGCGCGCGAGATGTTCGAGGATGATGTGTTCCGCGCGCTCGTCTGCAAGGGTTACAGGGCTCATGTCCTGTTTCAAGGCCACGGCGTAGCCGGCGCGGTAGACCTCCAATATGGCCTTCCCCGCCTCGAGCGCTGCTCTTTCGAATGTTGCAAGCATCTGCCAGTTCGTCTTTCCGCACCGTGTCCGCGGTTCAAGTTTCCGGACATTATAGATAGTAAGTCTCGATTGTGAAATTTAGACTTCAAAAGATCCGGCTCGTTTCGGCTTAGCGCCTGAACCGAGGTTTCGCAACAGCGCTTTGCGTGCTTGCGTCGCCGCTAAAATCATTGACCTGCGAGGCGTGATCTTCCGGAGACAATCATCGGCTTCTCCTGCGCATTCGGAAAAGAACATGTTCTGTTTGCGAATCTTTTTCGTCTTTCCGGGACTTGTCGTTTTTATTGCATATGCGAATGTGCGGCCGGGTAATGATCGGGATGAATGCATGCGATATTCGGCATATCAGCTTCTAAAACAGGCGTTTTCGGGCAACCGCCATTGGCAGCCGGTGTGGCGGACGCCGGAGCCAAAATCGCATTACGACGTGATTATCGTCGGCGGCGGCGGGCATGGGCTGGCGACGGCTTATTATCTTGCCAAGGAATTCGGCATCACCAACGTCGCGGTGCTGGAAAAAAACTATATTGGCTCCGGCAATGTCGGGCGCAACACCACGATCATCCGCTCCAACTACCTCTTGCCGGGTAATGAACCTTTCTACGAATTCTCGATGCAGCTCTGGGAAGGGCTGGAGCAGGATTTCAACTATAATGCCATGGTCTCCCAGCGCGGCATCGTCAACCTCTTCCATTCCGACGGCCAGCGCGATGCCTATGCCCGCCGCGGCAATGCCATGCGTATGCATGGCGTCGATGCGGAGCTTCTGAGCCGCGAGCAGGTGCGCCGGATGATGCCGTACCTGAATTTCGACCATGCGCGCTTTCCGATCCTCGGCGGCCTGCTGCAGCGGCGCGGCGGCACGGCACGCCACGATGCCGTCGCCTGGGGCTATGCGCGCGGCGCCGACAGCCGCGGCGTCGATCTCATCCAGCAATGCGAGGTGATCGGCATCCGCCGCGAGGCTGGTGTTGTGACCGGGGTGGAAACGAACCGCGGCTTCATCGGCTGCAACAAGCTGGCGCTGGCGGCGGCCGGTCATACCTCGATCCTGGGTAATATGGCCGATCTAGAATTGCCGATCGAAACCCATGTGCTTCAGGCCTTCGTCTCAGAAGGGCTGAAGCCTGTCATCGACAACGTCATCACCTATGGAGCGGGGCACTTCTATATCTCGCAGTCGGACAAGGGCGGCTTGGTCTTCGGGGCCGATATCGACTACTACAGCTCCTATGCCCAGCGCGGTAACCTCGCCACCGTCGAGCATACGATGGAGGAGGGGGTGGCGCTCATTCCCGGCCTGTCGCGTGTGCGCGTGCTGCGCACCTGGGGCGGCGTCATGGATATGAGCATGGACGGCTCGCCGATCATCGACCGCACGCCGATCGACAATCTCTATCTGAACTGCGGCTGGAACTATGGCGGCTTCAAAGCGACGCCGGCTTCGGGTTTCTGCTTCGCGCACTTGATCGCCAAGGGCGAAAGCCACGAAGTCAGCCGTCTCCTGCGTCTCGACCGCTTCGAGCGCGGCTTCGCGCTGGACGAAAGCGGCAAGGGTCCGCAGCCGAACCTGCATTGAGGGCACGAAACCAATGGCAAGCTTGATCAACTGCCCGCATTGCGGCATGCGACCGAAGGAAGAATTCTCCATTCGCGGCGCGTCCGTCGCCCGTCCGGCTCCTTCGGCTCCGGATGAGGATTGGCATCGCTATGTCCATATCCGCGACAATGAGCGGGGACGGATTCTCGAATACTGGCATCACGCGGCGGGCTGCCGCCGCTGGCTGGTCGTTGAGCGCAGCAACATCACCCACGAGGTCTTTTCCGTCACCGATGCCGAGGACAAGGCAAGGGAGGTGGCGCAATGACGGCCTATCGTCTGTCGACCGGCGGCCTCGTCAATCGCAGCCGCCCGCTTTCCTTCAAATTCGACGGCAAGGATATGAGGGGCCTGGAGGGCGATACGCTCGCCGCCGCTCTCCTTGCCAATGATCAGCTGCTCGTCGCACGCAGCTTCAAATATCACCGGCCGCGCGGCATCCTGACGGCAGGTTCGGCTGAACCCAATGCGCTCGTCACCATCGGCAAGGACGGGCGCACGGAGCCGAATACACGAGCCACCGTCGCCGAACTCTATCAGGGCATGACGGCTGCCAGCCAGAACCGCTGGCCGTCGCTGAAATATGATCTTGGCTCGCTCAACGGCCTGTTGTCGCCCTTCCTCGGCGCGGGCTTCTACTACAAGACATTCATGTGGCCGGCAGCCTTCTGGGAGAAGGTCTATGAGCCGCTGATTCGCCGCGCCGCCGGCCTCGGCAAGGCAGTCATGCAGGCCGATCCGGATCGCTATGAGAAAGCCTGGGCGCATTGCGATCTGCTTGTTATCGGCTCTGGTCCTGCCGGATTGATGGCAGCGCTGACCGCGGCGCGTGCCGGCCTGCGCGTGGTCCTCGCCGATGAGGGCTTCCGTCTGGGTGGCTCGCTGTTGTCGGAAAGGGTCTCGATCGGCGGCGCGGCGGCCGATGTCTTCGTTCAGGCGACGCTGGAGGAGCTGCAAGGTTTCGAGAATGTCACCCTGATGCCACGTACGACAGTCTTCGGCTGGTATGACGGCAATGTCTTCGGTGCGGTCGAGAAGGTGCAGAAGCATGTTGCGATGCCGTCGCCCGATCTGCCGGTCGAGCGTCTGTGGCGTATCGCAGCCAAGCGCGCCATTCTTGCCTCCGGCGCGGAGGAACGGCCCTTGGTTTTCGGCGGCAACGACCGCCCCGGCGTGATGGTGGCCGGTGCCATGCGCAGCTATCTCAATCGCTACGGCGTCGTTGCGGGTCAGAAGGTGGCCGTGTTCACCAATGGCGGCTCCGGCTATCGCACAGCGCTCGACTTGACGGCGGCCGGCGTCGAGATTTCGGCGATCATGGATACGCGCGCCGCCTCTTCCGACGTTGCGCCGCAAGGTGTTCGCGTCGTGCATGGGGCGAGCGTCCACGCGACCAAGGGCAAATATCGCATCAGCGGCGTCATCGCCGATCGCGGCGGCCTGGATGAACTCATTGCTTGCGATGCGCTCGCCATGTCGGGTGGCTGGTCGCCGATCATCCATCTTGCTTGCCAGCGCGGCGCCAAGCCGGTCTGGTCGGACGAGAGCCAGGCATTCATGGCGCCAACAGTTGGCGGTGAGCTGGAGATTGCCGGATCGGCTGCGGGCATCGAGAGCGTTTCCGGCTGTCTCGCCGATGGAGCGGAAAAGGCGCGGAAGATTGTCGAAAGTCTCGGCCGCACCGTTCATGCGGCGGATGTCCCCGAGGTCGAGGGGGACTATGATCCGTCCTTCGCGGCGATCTGGCATGTGCCCGGCGCCAAGGACAAGGCGTTCGTGGATTTTCAGAACGACGTCCATACCAAGGATCTCGGTCTTGCCCTGCGTGAGGGCTTCGGCCATGTGGAGCACGCCAAGCGCTACACGACCAGCGGCATGGCGACCGATCAGGGCAAGCTCGGCAACGTGAACGCCGCCGGCATCATCGCCGGCATGCGCGGCGTCAGTCCAGCCGCCGTCGGCACGACAACGTTCCGGCCGTTCTACACCCCTGTCTCCTTCGGCGCGCTGGCGGGCACGGCGCGCGACAAACACGCGCAGCCGGTGCGGGAATCGCCGCTGCACGGCTGGGCGAAGAAGAATGGCGCGACTTTCGTCGAGGCCGGCCTCTGGTATCGTTCGTCCTGGTTTGCGCGGACGGGCGAAAAGGGTTGGCGTGACAGCGTCGATCGCGAAGTCTTGAACGTCCGCAACAATGTCGGCCTTTGCGATGTGTCGACGCTCGGCAAGATCGAGGTTTTCGGCAAGGATGCCGCGGAATTTCTCAATCGCCTCTATTCCAATGCCTTCCTGAAGCTGCCGATCGGCAAAGCGCGCTACGGGTTGATGTTGCGCGAGGATGGCATCGTCTTCGACGATGGAACGACGAGCCGGCTGACGCCCGATCATTTTTTCCTGACCACCACGACGGCGATGGCCGGCGAAGTGATGACGCATATGGAGTTCTGCGCGCAGACGCTCTGGCCGCAGCTCGACGTTCGCTTCGTCTCCTCCTCCGATCAATGGGCGCAGATGGCGATTGCCGGGCCGAAGGCGCGGCTGGTGCTGGAACAGATCGTCGAGGACGATATTTCCGATGCGTTCTTCCCGTTCCTCGCTGCCGCTGAAGTCATGCTGAAGGGCGGCCTCAAGGCGCGCCTGTTCCGCATCTCCTTCTCCGGTGAGCTTGCCTATGAGCTTGCGGTTCCTGCCGGTTATGGCGAGGCCGTCGCGGATGCGATCATGGAGGCCGGTAAGGCGCATGGCATCTGCGCCTATGGCGTCGAAGCCCTCAACGTGCTGCGCATCGAGAAGGGCCATGTCACCCATAACGAGCTGGACGGCCGCACGACGCCCGACGATGTCGGGCTTGGCCGGATGATGGCAACGCAGAAGCCGGATTTCATCGGCAAGAGATTGTCCACCCGCTTCGGATTGACTGCGGCCGACCGCGTGCAGCTCGTCGGCCTGAAGCCGCTCGATACGACGAAGGAGATTCATGCCGGCGCGCATCTGTTGAGGGAAGGCGCCAGGCCGTCGACCGCGAACGATCAAGGTCATGTCTCCTCGGCCTGCTTCTCGCCCGTTCTCGGCCATTCCATCGCTCTGGCGTTCCTGAAGTCGGGCCGGGAACGGATCGGCGAGCATGTGGTCGTCTGGGACGGGTTGCGCGGCGAGGAAGTGCCGGCGGAGGTCTGCAACCCGGTCTTCGTCGATGCTGACAACAAGAAGCTTTTCGGGTGAGGGAATGATGAGCGTCGCGTATCAAAACAGACATGTGCTGGAAGATCACATTTCCGGCTTCGAGGCTGCCCCCAATCCGAATCATCTTGCCGTTGTCCGCCGGCCGGTCATCTTCTCGGTGCTTGGCAAGGCCGGCGAAAAGGATTGGGTTCTGGCTGGCCTGAAGGCGATTGACGATGTGTCGGTTCGCGACGTCGGGCCGAGAGAATGGCTTGTTCTGTCGGAGACGCTGGGTGTCGAGAGCGTGGCGCGGGATCTCTTCACGCTCGATCCTGCCCGCGTTTCCTTCTTCGAGCAGAGCGACGGCCGGGTATTGCTTCGTATGTCCGGCCCCAGCGTTCGCCGTATCCTGGCGAAATGCGTGGCCGTCGACCTGCATCCGCAGGTTTTCGCCGAGGGCCAGTCGGCCAGCATGTTGTGCTGCCATGTCAGCGCCAATGTTGCCCGCACCGGCCCTGACCGCTTCGAGATCATCATCCCGCGCTCCTATGCCGGCAGCGTGTTCGAGGAGATCATGGAGATGGGGCGCGAATTTGCCCTGACGGCCGGTTTTGCCGACTGAAAAGCCATAGGCCGCCGGACCTCCAATGCCTTGCCGACCGATTTGTGTCTCCGAAAAGCGATGGCGCGATCCGAACAATTGCGATGGCGCAAACAGACATATCGGTTTCGCAGTTCGGGCTATTTGGCTTCCCGGATAGTCTCTAGGCTGCCCTGCAAATGCGGCCGGTCATACGGGAAAACACCCGGCGACTTCGTGCTGAAAACAGGGGATTCCTAGATGAAAAGCCATGCCAAGGTCGTCGTCATCGGTGGCGGTGTCGTCGGATGTTCGGTGCTCTATCACCTGACGAAGTTCGGCTGGACGGATGTGGTGCTGCTCGAACGTTCCGAACTGACCTCCGGATCGACCTGGCATGCCGCCGGTGGCATGCATACGATCAACGGCGACCCGAATGTCGCCAAGCTGCAGAAATATACGGTCGAGCTCTACAAGGAGATCGAGGAGTATTCGGGCCAGGACATCGGGCTGCATTTGACGTCGGGCCTTATGCTGGCGGCGACGCCGCAGCGCTTCGACTGGCTGAAGTCGATCCTTGCCAAGGGACGCTATAACGGCCTGGAGGCGACCCTGCTGACGCCCAGGGAAGCGCATGAGATGATGCCGCTTCTCGACCCCGATCAGTTCGTCGGCGCGCTCTACGATCCCGTCGAAGGCCACCTCGATCCTTATGGCACCACGCATGCCTATGCCCGTTCGGCGAAGAAGAACGGTGCCGACATCTATCTGCATACCAAGGTGGAAGAGCTGGTGCAGCGCGAGGATGGTTCCTGGCGCGTCATCACCAACCAGGGCGAGATCATCGCCGAGCATGTCGTCAACGCCGCCGGTCTCTGGGCGCGCGAAGTCGGCCGCATGGTCGGGCTGGAGCTTCCCGTGCTCGCCATGGAGCACATGTATCTGATCACCGAGGACATGCCCGAGGTGATCGACTTCAACAAGACCACCGGCAAGGAACTGATGCACTGCGTCGATTTCGATGGCGAGATCTATCTGCGCCAGGAGCGGCAGGGCATGCTGATGGGCACCTATGAGAAGGCATGTCGCCCCTGGTCGCCGCTGACGACGCCCTGGGATTTCGGCCACGAGCTGCTCGCCGAGGATATCGAGCGCATCACGCCGGAACTGGAAGTCGGCTTCCGCCATTTTCCGGCCTTCAACAATGCCGGCATCAAGAAGATCATCAACGGCCCGTTCACCTTCTCGCCTGATGGCAACCCGCTTGTCGGTCCCGTGCGCGGGCTCAGGAACTATTGGTCGGCCTGCGCCGTCATGGCCGGCTTCAGCCAGGGCGGCGGCGTCGGGCTGGCGCTCGCCAACTGGATGATCTATGGCGATCCGGGCTTCGATGTCTTTGCCATGGACGTCTCGCGCTACGGCGACTATGCGACGCTTGCCTATACGAACGCCAAGGTGCGCGAGAACTATGCCCGGCGCTTCTCCATCCGCTATCCGAACGAGGAACTGCCGGCCGCGCGTCCGTTGCTGACGACGCCGATCTACGACAAACTGAAGGAGGCAGGCGGCGTCTTCGGAGCTTACTACGGTCTCGAGCAGGCGCTGTGGTTTGCTCCGCAGGGCGAGGTGGACCAATTCTCCTGGCGCCGCTCCAACGACTTCGACGTCGTCGGCGCCGAAGCGAAGGCGGTGCGCGAGAGTGTCGGCCTGATGGAGACTTCGGGCTTTGCCAAATATTCGGTCAAGGGGCCGGGGGCGGAAGCTTTCCTCGACAGGTTGCTCACCTGCCGCATTCCGGCCGTCGGCCGCATGACGCTGGCGCCGATGCTGAAGCATGACGGCAAACTCATCGGCGATTTCACGCTGGCAAAGCTCGGCGAGGGCGATTTCCTCCTCATCGGCTCAGGTATCGCGGAAGCCTATCATATGCGCTGGTTCGAAAGCCTGCTGCCCAAGGACGGCTCGGTCGAGCTGAAACCGCTGGGCCTGTCGCTTCTCGGCCTCTCGATCGCCGGTCCGAATGCCCGCAGATTGCTGCAGAAGCTGACGCATCAGGACCTTTCGACCGACGCCTTTCCCTTCATGTCCATCCGGCGCATCGATATCGGCATGGCGTCCGCCATCGTCGGACGCGTCTCCTATACGGGCGACCTGGGATACGAGATATGGATGAAGCCGGAACATCAGCGCTACATCTTCGATCTCCTGATGGAGGAGGGAGCCGAATTCGGCATACGGCTGTTCGGCTTGAGGGCGCTGAATGCGCTGCGTCTCGATAAGTCCTATGGCAGCTGGGCGCGCGAATACCGGCCGCTCTACGGCCCCTTCGAGGCCGGTCTTGGCCGCTTCGTGGCGCTTTCCAAGCCGGCCGACTTCATAGGCAAGGCGGCTGCAGCAAAGGAGAAGTCGGAAGGCGGGGCACTGCGGCTGAAAACCTTCATCCTCAAGGCGAGGGATGCAGATGTCATCGGCGACGAGCCGATCTACCACGATGGCGCGGTCTGTGGCTGGGTCACGTCTGGCGGATATGCCCATGCCTCCGGTCTTTCGGTTGCCGTCGGTTATGTTCCGAAGGAAATTGCCGATGAGACACAGGGCTGGTCGATAGAACTGCTTGGCGAACTGTTGCCTGCGAACCTGCAGGCTGAGCCCCTGTTCGATGCCGACGGAGCGCGCATGCGAGCCTAATTATGCTTGTGAAAGCGAAACTGGTTGGCCCCGCAGAGGGCCTGCCTCTGACAAAAGCTCTTCAGCGAAAATTCCCTTGTTGATCATTTTGGCTATTTTTTGAGGCAGGGGATGCCGCTTTTATATCATTTTTGGCCTGATTTGCGCCAGTGCGCGGCGATTTGAAAAGAATTTGTCAATTTCTTGCCTTTTTGGCTTCACATTTCCCTCGAAAGCGGTATGGAATCGCCCCCACGGGTCCTCATGAAGGAAACCCTAAAAGTAATAAGAGGTGCGGTCGATTGACGCCGCATCCAGGGGAAATGACATATGGATTATTTTATCCAGCAGCTCCTAAACGGGCTGACTCTCGGGTCTATCTATGGCCTGATCGCCATTGGTTACACCATGGTTTACGGCATCATCGGCATGATCAATTTTGCCCATGGTGATGTTTTCATGCTCGGCGGCTTTGCCGCTCTCATCACCTATCTGGTTCTCGTGTCGCTCTTCGCCGGCTTGCCGGTGGCGGTCTTGCTCTTGGTGATGCTGATCGTCGCCATGCTGATGACGAGCCTTTGGAACTGGGTGATCGAGCGTATCGCCTACCGGCCGCTGCGCGGTTCCTTCCGCCTCGCGCCGCTGATCACGGCAATCGGCATGTCGATCGTGCTGTCGAACTTCATCCAGGTTGCTCAGGGTCCGCGCAACAAGCCGATCCCGACGCTGGTGGGTGATGTCTACAACTTCGGTGCCGTGTCGCTGTCGCTGAAGCAGATCATCATCTTCATCATAACGGTCGTTCTGCTTGCCGCCTTCTGGTATCTGGTCAACAAGACTGCGCTCGGTCGTGCCCAGCGCGCCACGGAGCAGGACCGCAAGATGGCGGCGCTGCTCGGCATCAATGTCGACCGCACCATTTCCGTCACCTTCATCATGGGCGCCGCGCTCGCCGCCGTCGCCGGCACGATGTATCTGATGTATTATGGCGTCGCCAACTTCGCCGACGGCTTCACTCCCGGCGTCAAGGCGTTCACCGCGGCGGTTCTCGGCGGCATCGGTTCGCTGCCTGGCGCTGTCCTCGGCGGCCTGATGATTGGCTTCATCGAGTCGTTCTGGTCGGGTAATTTTCCCATCGCGTATAAGGATGTCGCGACATTCGGCATCCTGGCTTTCGTTCTGATCTTCAAGCCAACCGGCATTCTCGGGCGGCCGGAAGTCGAAAAGGTATAACGCCATGGCAAATTCAAATTTCGTTGCAGACAAGACCGCGCCCGGCCTTGTCCAGAAAGGGATTACGGATGCCCTCTGGACCGCGCTGATCGCCTTTGGGATGTTCGTGCTCTATATCGGCCTAAAGACCGATCAGAACATGGACAACAAGCTGGTCATCGTCCAGCGCTGGGGCCTCTTGGCCATCATCGTCGCCATTGCGGCGGTCGGACGCTTCGTGATGACGGTGTTCGTGCGGCCCCGTCTGGAGGCTAGAAAGGCCGAGAAAGCCAAGCTTGCGCCAGTCGTGACCGAGCAGGGTTTCGTCGGTAAGAATTTCAACACGATAGCGCTGGTTTTCCTGCTTATCTATCCGATGCTGGCACTGGCGCTTTTCGGTCCACAGGGGTCTCTGACCTATGTCGACAACTTCGGCATCCAGATCCTCATCTACGTGATGCTTGCCTGGGGCCTGAACATCGTCGTCGGTCTGGCGGGGCTGCTCGACCTCGGCTATGTCGCCTTCTATGCGGTCGGCGCCTATTCCTACGCGCTGCTGTCGACGCATTTCGGTCTGTCGTTCTGGATACTGCTGCCGCTCTCCGGCATCTTTGCCGGGCTTTGGGGCATGATCCTCGGTTTCCCGGTTCTGCGCCTGCGCGGCGACTATCTGGCGATCGTGACGCTGGCTTTCGGTGAGATCATCCGCATCGTCCTGACGAACTGGACTGACGTGACGAAGGGCAGCTTCGGTATTTCCAATATTACCAAGGCATCGATGTTCGGCATCTACACCTTCGATACCAAGGACCCGCACAACTTCATCCGCAGCTTCGGCCTGCCGTTCTCGTCGGCCTGGTACAAGATCTTCCTCTTTTACGTCGCCCTGGCGCTCTGCGCGCTGACTGCCTATGTGACGATCCGGCTGCGCCGCATGCCGATCGGCCGTGCATGGGAAGCTCTGCGCGAAGACGAGATCGCCTGCCGCTCGCTCGGCATCAATACGGTGACGACGAAGCTGACTGCCTTCGCCACCGGCGCCATGTTCGGCGGTTTTGCAGGTTCATTCTTCGCAGCCCGTCAAGGCTTCGTCTCGCCGGAATCCTTCGTGTTCCTCGAGTCTGCGGTGATCCTGGCGATCGTCGTTCTTGGCGGCATGGGCTCGCTGAAGGGCATCGCCATTGCGGCGATCGCCATGATCGGCGGTACGGAATTGCTGCGCGATATGGATTTCCTTAAGACCGGTCTGGTCGTGGGCAATACGACGATCATTCCCGGCTTCGGTCCCGATTTCACTCCCGAACTCTATCGCATGCTGATCTTCGGGCTCGCCATGGTCGTCGTGATGATCCTCAAGCCGCGCGGCTTCGTCGGCACCCGCGAGCCGACCGCCTTCCTCAAGGAGCGGAAAGCGGTCTCGGGCAGCTTTACCAAGGAGGGCCACGGCTGATGAACGCTGTGACCGCAACCCCTGACGACATCCTGCTGAAGGTCGATCACCTGTCGATGAGGTTCGGCGGCCTGATGGCGATCAACGATCTCTCTTTCGAGGCGAAGCGTGGCGACATCACCGCGTTGATCGGACCGAACGGCGCTGGCAAGACGACCGTGTTCAACTGCATCACGGGCTTCTACAAGCCGACGATGGGCATGATCACGCTTCAACAGAAAAGCGGCAAGGAATATCTTCTGGAGCGGCTTCCGGATTTCCGGATCACGCGCGAAGCCAAGGTGGCCCGTACCTTCCAGAACATCCGCCTGTTTTCGGGCCTGACAGTGCTCGAAAACCTGCTGGTGGCGCAGCACAACAAGCTGATGCGCGCCTCCGGCTACACGATCCTCGGGCTGCTCGGCATCGGCCGCTATCGGGCAGAAGCCAAGAATGCCATCGAACTCGCGCGCTTCTGGCTCGAGAAGGCCGATCTCATCGACCGGGCCGACGATCCCGCCGGCGACCTCTCCTATGGTGCCCAGCGCCGTCTGGAAATCGCCCGCGCCATGTGCACAGGCCCGGAGATGCTTTGCCTGGACGAGCCGGCCGCCGGTCTCAATCCTCGCGAGTCCCTGGTGCTCAACGAGTTCCTGCGCAACATCCGCAAGGATACCGGAACGTCGATCCTTCTGATCGAGCATGACATGTCGGTGGTGATGGAAATCTCCGATCATGTCGTCGTGCTCGAATACGGGCAGAAGATCGCCGATGGTACGCCGGATCAGGTCAAGAACGATCCGAGGGTGATCGCGGCCTATCTGGGTGTCGAGGATGAAGAAGTGGAAGAGGTGATTGCCGAAGTCGAGCACCTCCAAGAGGGCGAACATTGATGACGGGGCAACCGCTTCTGAAAGTTGAGGGCGTCGAGACCTATTACGGCAATATCCGTGCCCTTGCCGGCGTCGATATCGAAGTCAACAGCGGCGAGATCGTCAGCCTGATCGGTGCGAACGGCGCCGGCAAGTCGACGCTCATGATGACGATCTGCGGCAGCCCGCAGGCGCGCAGCGGCTCGGTCATCTTCGAGGGGCGCGATATCACTCGCATGCCGACGCATGAGATTGCCCGGCTTCGCATCGCCCAGTCGCCGGAAGGGCGGCGCATTTTTCCGCGCATGACCGTCTATGAAAACCTGCAGATGGGCGCGAGCCTCGACAAGCTCAAATATTTCAACGAGGACGTCGAGAAGATCTTCACGCTGTTCCCGCGCCTGAAGGAGCGTCAGTCGCAGCGCGGCGGCACGCTGTCGGGCGGAGAGCAGCAGATGCTGTCGATCGGTCGCGCGCTGATGGCGCGTCCCAAGCTGCTTTTGCTGGATGAGCCTTCGCTCGGCCTTGCGCCGTTGATCGTCAAAGGCATCTTCGAAGCCATCAAGGTTCTGAACAAGACCCAGGGGCTCACGGTGTTCCTCGTCGAGCAGAATGCCTTTGCGGCGCTGAAGCTTTCCGACCGTGGCTATGTGATGGTCAACGGACGGGTGACGATGAGCGGTTCGGGCAAGGAGTTGCTAGCCAATCCGGAAGTGCGCGCCGCCTATCTCGAAGGCGGGCATCATTGAGCCTCGTTTTGCGGAGAATTTGATATGCAGGGAATTTTCTTCGAAAGCGATACCGGCGGCCGCATCGTCATCCGCGCGATCATCGTCCTCCTCGGCTTCTGGACGGCCTGGCGCGCGGGCCGGGCTGTGGCCTCCAGCTGGGATTCCTATCCGTTGGCGGTGATCTACACCTTCCTGGTCGGGCTCGGACTGCAATTTCTGCACCACGCCTTGTTCAACGGGCCAGTCTTCGATCTCGGAAACTATGCTCTCGACGTGGTTCTGCTGCTGATCTTCGCGACGGCCGGATATCGCTATCGGCGCACCGACCAAATGGTCAATAATTATTACTGGCTCTATGAAAAGACCTCAGCCTTTTCATGGAAGAAGAAGAATTGACACTGTGCCTAAACTAGGCACAGTCTGCGTGCGGCATCGGCGTAATCCTGTCTTATAAAACGAATGACACCTGACGGGATCATGCTTTAAGTATTCGGAATACAAGCGTTACCGGCGTGATGATTGGTGGGTATCGCGCAGGGCAAATCAAACGGAACCCGCTTAAAAATTGGGAGTAACAATATGAAGAAGTATCTTCTGTCGGCGGTGGCTTTGTCGGCAATGATCGCGTTCGGCGGCGTCGCGAAGGCCGACATCATCATCGGCGTTGGTGGTCCCTTGACGGGCCCGAATGCTGCGTTTGGTGCGCAGCTCCAGAAGGGTGCCGAGCAGGCTGCTGCCGATATCAACGCAGCCGGCGGCATCAACGGGGAAAAGGTCAAGATCGAACTCGGCGACGACGTCTCGGACGCGAAGCAGGGCGTTTCGGTCGCCAACAAGTTCGTCGCTGACGGCGTGAAGTTCGTTGTCGGTCACTTCAACTCGGGCGTTTCCATCCCGGCTTCGGAAGTGTACGCCGAAAACGGTATTCTCCAGATTACCCCGGCTTCCACCAACCCACAATTTACGGAGCGCGGCCTCTGGAACACCTTCCGCACCTGCGGTCGTGACGACCAGCAGGGCGCAGTTGCCGGCAAGTATATCGCCGACAATTTCAAGGGTGCCAAGGTTGCCGTCGTTCACGACAAGACCCCCTATGGCCAGGGCCTCGCTGACGAAACCAAGAAGAACCTCAACGCCGCTGGCGTGACGGAAGTTCTTTATGAAGGCATCACCCCCGGCGACAAGGACTATTCGGCCCTCATCGCCAAGATGAAGCAAGCCGGCGTCGATTTCGTCTACTACGGCGGTCTGCACACCGAAGCCGGCCTGATCATGCGTCAGATGGCCGACCAGGGCGTCAAGGCTCATTTCATGTCCGGTGACGGTATCGTGTCGAACGAACTTGCTTCGATCGCCGGCGACGCCGTTAACGGCACGCTGATGACCTTCGCTCCGGATCCGCGCAAGAACCCGGCTTCCACCGATCTCGTCGCCAAGTTCCGCGCTGCCGGCTACGAGCCGGAAGGCTACACGCTGTACTCCTACTCTGCTCTGCAGGTCATTGCCGCCGCTGCCAAGGCTGCCGGTTCCAACGATCCGATGGCTGTTGCCGACGCGATGAAGGCAAAGGGTCCGTACAAGACTGCCATCGGCGAACTCGGCTTCAATGCCAAGGGCGACATCACCCGTCCGGACTACGTCATGTACAAGTGGTCCAAGGGTTCCGACGGCAAATACAGCTACGACGAAATCTCGAAGTAATCTTCGCGCTGCCGGCTTGCCGGCATCCGTTCGATCTGAGGAGCCCGGCCATTGGCCGGGCTTTTTTCATTGTTGCCGGCAGAGGATCGCCATTTTCTTCGCGGCGAACCTGCTTTAAGCCTGCCCGATATCGACAGGAGGAGGTGCAGCATGAGCAGACCCCGTATTCTCGTTACCCGACGCTGGCCCATTACGGTCGAAGCGGTCCTTTCAGAGCGCTTCGACGTCACGCTGAATAAGGATGACATTGCTCTTGATGCGGGGCACCTGCACGAGGCGCTGCGGGCTTATGATGCGGTTCTGCCGACCGTTTCCGACAAGCTTCCGGCAGCCCTTTTCGAGGGTGATGCGATCAGGACGAAGATCCTCGGCAATTTCGGTGTCGGCTTCAATCACATCGATATCGCCGAAGCCCGGGCGAAGGGTATCGTTGTCACCAATACGCCCGGCGTGCTGACGGATTGCACAGCCGATATCGCCATGCTGCTGTTGCTGTCCGTCGCCCGCCGTGGCGGGGAGGGCGAGCGGGAATTGCGCGCCGGCGCGTGGACCGGCTGGCGGCCCACACATCTGGTCGGCACCAAGGTTACCGGCAAGACCGTCGGCATCATCGGCTTCGGCCGCATCGGCAGGGCGTTCGCGCAGCGCTGCCATTTCGGTTTCGGCATGGATGTCGTCTTCCATAGTCGCTCCGCCATCGATCCGATGGAAGCCGCGCGCTATGGCGCTATGCAATTGCCGACGGTGGAGGATGTGCTTGCAGTCTCCGACTTCGTCTCCCTGCATTGCCCCGGCGGTGCGGAAAACCATCACCTGATGAATGCCGCCCGTTTCGCCGCAATGAAGCGGAGCGCCTTCCTGATCAATACTGCGCGCGGTGATGTCGTCGATGAGGCAGCGCTGATCTCGGCGCTTGAGCTGGGCACGATCCGCGGTGCCGGTCTCGACGTTTACGAGGCGGAACCGAACGTGCCGGAGCGGTTGAGAGCGATGGACAACGTGGTGCTTCTGCCGCATCTCGGCAGCGCCACCGAAGAGACGCGCACGGCAATGGGCATGAAGGTGGTGGACAACATCATCGCCTTCTTTGCGGGGCGCGAGCCGCCAGATCGGGTGGTCTAGCCCCTTCGCCCCGCAATACGAGGAGAAGGGTGATCGCATCTAGATCTCGTGCAGCACATGAGCGGCCTTGACGGCGGCGGACGCCCGGTTTTCGACGCCGAGCTTCACGTAGATCTGCTCCAGATGCTTGTTCACCGTGCGGGCTGAAAGCCCAAGGATTTCGCCGATGTCGCGGTTCGATTTGCCCTTGGCGATCCATAGCAGCACTTCGGATTCGCGCTGCGTCAGCGAGAAGTGCTGGCGCAGGATCTCGTCGTCGGCGCGTTGATTGGTGGCCGTCAGGCGAAACAGGTATTCGTCGGGGCCGATGGCGCCGAGGAAGGCGAATTGGAGGGCGGCCTGACCGCCATTGCTGATCGAAACGATGTTGTCGCGCGCCGGGCCGAGCCGTTCGCGTTCGAGCATGAAGGCAGCGATGTGTTTCGACGCGAGATCGAGGCCGTCGTCGCTGCCGGTGGCGGCGTTGATGAGACGTGTCGCCTGCGGCGTCGACCAATGGATCGAACCATTGCCTTTGACCGCCAGGAGATGGCGGCCTGCGGCATCGAGCGCCACTCGCGCACTTTGGGCAGAGCGGGCATTGCGCAGGTGAACGCGGATGCGGGCGCGCAACTCGTCGACATTGATCGGCTTGGTGAGATAATCGACGCCGCCGGATTCCAGTGCGTGCACCACATGCTCGGTCTCGGTGAGGCCGGTCATGAAGACGACGGGAATCTGGGCGATGCCCGCATTGGCCTTCAGCCGGCGGCAGGTCTCGAAACCATCCATCGACGGCATGACGGCATCGAGCAGGATGAGGTCCGGCGTGATGCGCTCGACGATATTCAGCGCCGCCGATCCCGAGGTCGCGATCAGCACCGAGAAGCCGGATTGTTCGAGGGCATCGGTCAGGAAGCCGAGCGCCTCCGGCGAATCGTCCACCAGCAAGACTATATCGCGGGGCAGGGTGGGCTCAGCCAATCTGTTCTACCTTTTCGTTGTCGAAGGTACGCAGTGCTTCCAGGAAGCCCCCAAGATCGAAGGCCTGGACATAGGTGCGCAAAGCGTCGGTGAAGGGCTTGTTTTCGTCCAGCTTGGCGAGGTCGGAAAGTTTTGCCTCGATGCCTCTGACATAGCCGATCTCGCCCAGCCGCATCAATTCGTGCACATGCTCCATCCCCGGGCTCTTCAAGGGCGGCGGCGGTTTCGGGGCGACCGGGGCCGATGCGTCGGCATAGGCCCATTTGAGGCCGAGATGTAGGGCAAGCTTGTCGCGAAGCTGGCGGATGTCGATGGGCTTGGAGACGGCGTCATTGTGGCTGTCGTCGCTATCGGCTGCGGCGGCGGCATCGCCGATATTGGCCGACAGCATCAGGATCGGCGCGGTCTGGCCGCTTTCTCTCAGCCGCGAGACCAGCTGCCAGCCGTTCATGCCGGGCATGGAGATATCGACCAGGAAAAGGTCCGGCTTGATGCCTTCGATCAGCGTCAGGCAATCGGGACCGCCGGCAGCGGTCAGCACGATGAAATCGAGCGGTGACAGCACTTCGCGCATCAACTCGCGATGGTCTTCATTGTCATCGACGACGACGACGGTGCGGCGCGGCCCCTCATAACCGACGATGCGCTGCTCCTGTGGCGGTGGTTTCATCGGGCGAAGCACGGCCGACAGCATCAGGCGCACGCGGAATGTCGAGCCCTTGTCCTTCTCGCTGGCGACGGAGATCTCGCCGCCGAGCGTATTCGTCAGCAATTGCGTGATGGTCAGGCCGAGGCCGAGGCCGGGCATGGGCCTTACGCTGTCGGCCTCGCCGCGCTGGAAAGGCTCGTAGATGCGGGTGAGATCCTTTTCGGTGATGCCCCGGCCCGTATCCGAAACGGTGAAGGTGGCGACCTGGTTGCGGTAGCCGACCTCGAAGCGAACAGTGCCCGCATCGGTGAATTTGATGGCATTGGACAGCAGGTTGACGAGGATCTGCCGCAGGCGTTTCTCGTCGGTGCGGACATAGTCGGGCAGGGCGGCCGAGCGCTCATGGATGAAGGCCAGTCCTTTCGCGTGCGCCTGCGGATGGAACATGTCGACGATCTGGTCGAGGAAGTCGTGGATGTTGATCTCGTTGGAATAGACCTGCAGGCGGCCGGCCTCGATCTTCGATATGTCGAGCAGCCCGTCGATCAGGCCGGACAGATGCTCGGCGCTGCGGCGGATGACCTTCAGCGAGGATTGGCGGGGTGCCGGAATGGTCTCGTCGCGCTCGAGGATCTGGGCGTAGCCGAGCACGGCATTGAGCGGCGTGCGCAATTCGTGGCTGAGACCCACGACATAACGGCTCTTGGCGCGGTTTGCTGCTTCCGCCACTTCCTTGGCGCTCTGGAGGGCGGCGTCCGTCTTCTTGTGCGCGGCGATTTCCTTCAAGAGAAGCGTGTTCTGGCGCGAGGATTCCTCCTCCGCCACCACGCGGCTGTCATGGGCAAGCACGTAGAACCAGCAGACGACGCCGGCGATGACAGCGAAGACGAAGAAGACGATGAGGATGGTGCGGTTGACCACGACAGCCGTTTCAGGCGAGGCGGCGCCGACCTGATGCGCGATCATCGCCAGGATGGCGCCGACGGCGGTCAATGCCACGGCGACGGCGATGCCGTAGCGGCCGAGACGCGTGGCGAGCCTGGCGACGATGCTTTCGGGCAGAAGCGTCTTGGCGACGGTGCCGACTTGCGTGTTGAGCCGTGCTTTCGGCTTGCACATATCGTGGCAGCGGCTGTCGAGCGAGCAGCAGAGCGAGCAGATCGGCGCGGCATAGGCCGGGCACCAGGCCATGTCTTCCGGCTCGAAGGGATGTTCGCAGATCGAGCAGGTGATGGTCGAGAGATTCTTCCAGCTCTGGCGCGGCTTGCGGGCCAGATAATATTTGCCCTTGGTGGCCCAGGCGAGAAGAGGCGAGGCGATGAGCGCGACGATCAGGGTGATGTAGGGCGCAAGCGAGGCGGCGACCGCGCCGAAAGCGCCGAAATGGGCGATCAGCGAGATCGTCGCTGACAGTGCCATGGCGCCGAGGCCGACCGGATTGATGTCATAGAGATGCGCGCGCTTGAATTCGATACCCGGCGGCGCCAGCCCGAGCGGCTTATTGATGAAGAGATCGGCGGAGATCGTGCAGAGCCAGGCCATGGAAATGATCGAGAAGATGCCGAGCGTCTCCTCCAGCAGCCGGTAGATGCCGAGCTCCATCAAAAGCAGGGCGATGGCGACGTTGAAGACCAGCCAGATGACGCGGCCGGGATGGCTGTGCGTCAGTCGCGAAAAGAAGTTCGACCAGGCGAGCGAGCCGGCATAGGCGTTCATGACGTTGATCTTCAGCTGCGAGACCATGACGAAAGCCGCCATGAGGAGCAGCGCGGCATTGTGCCAGGGGATCATGTAGCCGAAGGCGGTGAGGTACATCTGGGCGGGATCAGCGGCACGATCGGCTGGCACGCCTGAGGTCAAGGTCAAGACGACGAGGAACGAGCCGGCCAGCAGCTTCGGCGCGCCGATGATCACCCAGCCGGGGCCTGCGAGGAAGATCGCCAGGCGATGGCGCCATTTGCGGTGCCCTTCCGGCGGCAGGAAACGCAGGAAATCGGCCTGCTCACCGATCTGCGACATCAGCGCCAGAATGACGGCGGAGGCGGCGCCGAATTCCACGAGATCGAAGGGTGCAGCACTTCCAGGCGCGCTCGATGCGTGATGAATGCCGGCGAAAGCCCGCCAGAGATCGAATTTCCCCCAGTCGGAAAAGGCGATGAAGACAAAGGGCAGGATGTTGAGAACGATCCAGAAGGGCTGCGTCAGCAGCTGGAACCGGCTGATCAGGCGCACACCATAGGTCACCAGCGGGATCACCATGACGGCGCTGATGATGTAGCCGATCCACAGGGGTATGCCGAGCGTCAGCTCCAGTGCGCCCGACATGATCGATGCTTCGATCGCAAACAGCATGAAGGTGAAGCTGGCATAGATCAGCGATGTGATGGTCGAGCCGATGTAGCCGAAGCTTGCGCCGCGCGTCAGCAGGTCGATGTCGACGCCGTGGCGGATGGCATAGCGGCTGATCGGCAGCCCGATCGCCAGCATGACGATGCTGGCGACGACGATGGCGTAGAAGGCGTTTGTCGTGCCGTAGGAAAGCGTGATCGCGCCACCGATCGCCTCCAGTGCCAGGAACGAGATGGCGCCGATCGCCGTCTGCGAGATGCGTTGCGAGGAAAATTGCCGGGCGCTCTTGGCGGTGAAACGCAGGGCGTAGTCTTCCAGCGTCTGGTTCGCGACCCAGCGGTTATACTCGCGTCTCACAGGAATGATGCGTTGCCGCGCAGCCATGCTTACCCTTTAGCAGTCCTGCCCATCGTATTCCGGCAGTCCAGAAATGTCGTAACATGGATCGATACCGTGCTTAAGGGCATGAGAGCACCATAGACTGCACATTTCGCCCCGGCGCCTACGTCATATTACGTATGTGGTTTCCCCAGGGGCTGCCGGATAGTCGCGGAAGGCAACGGTTAATCTTCGTTACCGGCCGTTGCGGCAGACAAAAGAGGGGAACCACAAATGAAACTGAAGACTCTCGTCTCCGGCGCGCTGCTTGGCGCCATCATGTCCACCACCGCATTCCACGGCGCCTTTGCCGCCGACGACACCATCAAGGTCGGTGTCCTTCATTCCCTTTCCGGCACCATGGCGATTTCGGAAACGACGCTCAAGGACGCCATGCTGATGCTTATCGCCGAGCAGAACAAGAAGGGCGGCGTTCTCGGCAAGAAGCTCGAGCCCGTCGTCGTCGACCCGGCTTCCGACTGGCCGCTCTTTGCCGAAAAGGCCCGCGAGTTGATCCAGAAGGACAAGGTCTCGGCTGTCTTCGGCTGCTGGACCTCCGTATCGCGCAAGTCGGTTCTGCCCGTCTTCAAGGAATTGGACTCGATCCTGTTCTATCCGGTTCAGTTCGAAGGTGAAGAGTCCGAGCGCAACGTCTTCTATACGGGTGCTGCTCCCAACCAGCAGGCGATCCCCGCCGTCGACTACCTGATGAAGAACGAAGGCGTGCAGCGCTGGGTGCTCGAAGGCACCGACTATGTCTATCCGCGCACGACCAACAAGATCCTCGAAGCCTATCTGAAGTCCAAGGGCGTCAAGGACGAAGACATCATCATCAACTACACGCCGTTCGGCTTCTCCGACTGGCAGACGGAAGTCTCGAAGATCAAGGCCTTCGGCGCAGCCGGCAAGAAGACGGCCGTCGTCTCGACCATCAACGGCGATGCCAACGTGCCCTTCTACAAGGAACTGGGCAACCAGGGCGTCAAGGCCGAAGATATCCCGGTCGTCGCCTTCTCGGTCGGCGAAGAGGAACTGGCCGGCGTCGACACCAAGCCGCTTGTGGGACATCTGGCCGCCTGGAACTACTTCCAGTCCGTCGACACGCCCGCCAACGCCGCTTTCATCAAGGAATGGCACGCCTACACCAAGAACGACAAGCGTGTCACGAACGACCCGATGGAAGCCGCCTATATCGGCTTCAACATGTGGGTGAAGGCCGTCGAAAAGGCCGGCACGACCGATCCCGATAAGGTCATCGATGCACTCGTCGGCGTCTCGGTTCCGAACCTCACCGGCGGCTACGCCACCATGATGCCGAACCACTACATCACCAAGCCGGTTCTGATCGGCGAAGTGCAGGAGAACGGCCAATTCGACGTCGTTTCGCAGACCCCTGCCGTGGTCGGCAAGGAATGGTCCGATTATCTGCCCGACAGCAAGGATCTGATCTCGGATTGGCGCATGCCGATGAACTGCGGCAACTTCAACGTTTCCACCGGCAAGTGCGGCGGCAAGGGTTCCTGATTTTCGCCGCCGTAACGCAAGACCGCCGCGGGCAGGCTTTTCTGCCCGTGGCAGCTTGAGGGGACAAGCGCAATGTTCGACAAATTCGTTTACCGCATGGCTTTGGCGCTCGTCGCCTGCTTCTGCCTGGTGCTGGCGCTAACGGCCACGAGCCTGCGAGCCCAGGAGGATGCTCACGGCCTCATCAATTCGCTCGGTCAGGCCAATTTCCAGCAGGCCGCTGCAATCGTCCAGAATCTTGCAAAGACCGGCGACCCCAAGGTCGTGCCGGCACTGCAGGCCTTCTCCGATGGCGATCTCTATATCAGGAAATCCGACAACCAGGTCTTCATCGCCAAGTCCTCCGGCGATGCGATGGCCCTGGTGGACCCACTTACGGGGCAGGCGGCCGGGCAGGAAGCCCAGGACAATCTCGGCAAGATCAAGATCAACAACAGTCTCCGCCGCGCCGTTCGTGCGGCTCTCGGCAGTTTGACGCTGATGAGCCCGGATCGCGGTGTCCGCCTGGAGGCGGCGCAATCGGTGTTGAAATCGCCGAGCGCGGATTCGCTGGAGGCTGTCGAGACGGCGCTGCAGAACGAGAAGGACGCAGAAATTCGTGTCGCTCTTGAACGGGCACGAGCTGTTGCCGTGCTCAGCTCCGATCGCCCTGTGGAAGACAAAAAGGCCGCAATCGAGACGATCAAGGTTGAGGGTGGCCGTGATGCCATCGGCATCCTCTCCTCCGTTTCCGTCGATGACAGTCTCAAGCCGGACGTCGCTGCCGCGATTGCCGGCATCCAGGAACAGTTGAAGTTCTGGGATGCGTTGCAGAACGTCTGGTACGGCCTGTCGCTCGGCTCGGTGCTGCTTCTGGCGGCCATCGGCCTTGCCATCACCTTCGGCGTCATGGGCATCATCAACATGGCGCATGGCGAGATGGTGATGCTCGGCGCCTATTCCACCTTCATGGTCCAGAGCGTCATCCGCACATCCTATCCGGAACTCTTCGACTGGTCGCTGGCGATCGCCTTGCCGGTCGCCTTCATCGTGACCGGTGCCATCGGCCTCGTCATCGAGCGCGGCGTCATCCGCTTTCTCTACGGCCGGCCGCTGGAGACGCTGCTTGCCACCTGGGGCATCTCGCTGATCCTGCAGCAGGCGGTACGCTCTATCTTCGGGCCGACCAATCAGGAAGTCGGCAATCCCTCCTGGATGTCCGGCTCTTTCGATCTCGGCTATCTCTCCGTCACCTGGAACCGTCTCTGGATCATCGTCTTCGCGCTCGGTGTCTTCGTGGCGCTGCTGTTGCTGCTGAAGCGTTCCGCCTTCGGCCTGCAGATGCGGGCGGTGACGCAGAACCGGCGCATGGCTTCCTCCATGGGCATTCGCACGCCCTGGGTCGATGCCTTCACCTTTGCTCTGGGTTCCGGCATTGCCGGCATGGCGGGTGTCGCGCTCTCGCAGATCGACAACGTCTCGCCGAACCTTGGCCAGAGCTACATCATCGACAGCTTCATGGTCGTGGTGTTCGGCGGGGTCGGCAATCTCTGGGGCACGCTGGTCGGCGCCTTCTCGCTCGGCATTCTCAACAAGTTCCTTGAACCCTATGCGGGGGCGGTGCTCGGCAAGATCCTCGTGCTCGTCCTCATCATCCTCTTCATCCAGAAGCGACCGCGCGGTCTGTTTGCGCTCAAGGGAAGGGCGGTGGAAGCATGATCACGGCCTTCATCCTGCGCTCGCTCGACCGCCGCATCAGCATCGCCATCGCGATATTGATCGCCGTCGCCTTCCTCGTGCCGCTGTCGAACTTGGCTCTGCCGGAAACCAGCGCACTGCATGTGCCGACCTACCTGATGTCGTTGCTCGGCAAGTATCTGACCTATGCGCTGCTCGCCTTGGCGCTCGACCTCGTCTGGGGCTATTGCGGCATTCTCTCGCTCGGCCACGGCGCCTTCTTCGCGCTCGGCGGCTATGCGATGGGCATGTATCTGATGCGGCAGATCGGCTCACGCGGCACCTATGGCAACCCGATCCTGCCTGATTTCATGGTCTTCCTGAACTGGAAGGAACTGCCATGGTTCTGGTACGGCTTCGACCATTTCTGGTTCGCCATGATCATGGTGCTGGCGGCACCCGGCCTGCTTGCCTTCATCTTCGGCTGGTTCGCCTTCCGCTCACGCGTCAACGGCGTCTATCTGTCGATCATCACGCAGGCGATGACCTATGCCCTGCTGCTCGCCTTCTTCCGCAACGACATGGGCTTTGGCGGCAACAACGGTCTGACCGACTTCAAGGATATCCTCGGCTTCAACATTCAGGCCGACGGCACGCGTGCCGTGCTCTTCGCCATCACAGCGCTGATCCTGGCGCTGGCGCTGATGCTGTCCTCGGCCATCGTGCGCTCGAAGTTCGGCAAGGTGCTGGTCGGCGTGCGCGACGCGGAAAGCCGCACGCGTTTCCTCGGCTACCGCGTCGAGCACATGAAGCTCTTCGTCTTCGTGGTATCGGCTATGATGGCGGGCATTGCCGGCGCGCTCTATGTGCCGCAGATCGGCATCATCAACCCCGGCGAGTTCGCACCGGCCAACTCGATCGAAGTGGTCATCTGGACGGCGGTTGGCGGCCGGGCAACGCTGATCGGCCCGATCATCGGCGCCATCCTCGTCAATGGTGGCAAGACGGTTTTCACCGGCCTGTTCCCGAGCTTCTGGCTGTTTGCGCTCGGCGGCCTGTTCGTCGCGGTGACGCTGTTCCTGCCCAAGGGCATCGTCGGAACGATCGCTCCCTACATCGGCAGAGGGCGCAAGCCGGAGAGCCCGCAGCCCAAAGCCGCGGAAGACGAAGCCAGCAAGCCCGTACAGGCGGCGGAGTGAGACCATGATCCCGGATATCAAGCCCAACAGCATGCTTTACCTCAACAACGTCTCGGTCTCGTTCGACGGGTTCAAGGCCCTGAATGCGCTGTCGATCGTCATCGAGCCGGGGGAGCTTCGCGCCATCATCGGCCCGAACGGCGCCGGCAAGACCACGATGATGGATATCATCACCGGCAAGACGCGGCCCGACGAGGGCGAGGTGTTCTTCAACGGCCAGGTCGACCTCACCAAGAAGGACGAGGCCGATATCGCCCAGCTCGGCATCGGCCGCAAATTCCAGAAGCCGACCGTCTTCGAAAGCCACACCATCTGGGACAATCTCGAACTGGCGCTCAACCGCAATCGCGGCGTCTTCGCGACGCTGTTCTATCGCCTGACGCCGGCAGATCGCGACCGCATCGACGAAATCCTCGAGACGGTGCGCCTGTCGCATCGCCGGGACGAACTCGCGGCCAATCTCTCCCACGGCCAGAAGCAATGGCTGGAGATCGGCATGCTGCTCGCGCAGGAGCCGAAGTTGCTCTTGGTGGACGAGCCCGTTGCCGGCATGACCGATGCGGAGACGGCGGAGACAGCGGTCTTGCTGAAGGAGATCGCCAAGACGCGCTCGGTCGTCGTGGTCGAGCACGACATGGGCTTCATCCGCGACCTCGGCGTCAAGGTGACATGTTTGGCGGAAGGCTCGGTGCTGGCCGAGGGTTCGATCGATTTCGTCAGTAACGATCCGAAGGTGATCGAGAATTATTTGGGGCGGTGAGATGCTGACAGTCGAAAACGCAAATCTGCATTATGGCGCGGCACAGGCGCTGCGCGGCATCTCCATCAAGGCCGAGATGGGCAAGATCACCTGTGTCCTTGGGCGCAACGGCGTCGGCAAGAGTTCGCTGTTGCGCGCCGTCACCGGCCAGCATGCGCTGTCGGCTGGCACGGTCGCCTTTAACGGCGTGACGCTGAACGGCATGGCGCCCTTTACCCGCGCCAGGCAGGGCATCGGCTATGTGCCGCAGGGCCGCGAGATCTTTCCTCTGTTGACCGTGAAGGAAAATCTGGAGACCGGCTACGCGCCGGTCTCTCGCCGCGACCGCAATATCCCTGACGACATCTACAGCCTGTTTCCGGTGCTGAAATCCATGCTGTCGCGACGGGGCGGCGATCTTTCCGGCGGGCAGCAGCAGCAACTGGCGATCGGGCGGGCCATGGTGACGCGGCCGAAAATATTGGTGCTGGACGAACCGACGGAGGGCATTCAGCCATCGATCATCAAGGATATCGGCCGGGCGATCCGCTATCTCAGGGATTCCACCGGTATGGCGATCCTGCTGGTCGAGCAATATCTCGATTTCTGCCGCGAGCTTGCCGATTACGTCTACATCATGGATCGCGGCGAGATCGTGCATGAGGGCCTGGCGGAGTCGCTGGATACACCTGAAGCCCGCAGACATCTGACCGTCTGAGGCGAATGCCTTTCTTTTCAGCGTCTGGTGAAAAATGCAGCGGGCGTCGCCTATTGCAGATCGCCATTGCAGGCGATTGCATAAGGCACAGAAATTGCTTGCGTTTATTCCCTGCCGGGTTTCAATGCCTGGGTATTGGCATGGTGTGTTGAGCGGAGAGACCGAATGGCAATGGCAGCGGCGAGCACGAGACCGCAGAGGGCGCGAGGTCGCGGCCATCTGGCGGCCAAGTCGCTTGGCGGTCGCACGCGTCTTGCCGAGCTTTACCAGGAAGGAGCGGCGAAGATCCGGTTGCCCGAGACTTTCGACAGTTCCATGGAAGCGGTCATCATCAATACCGCCGGCGGGCTCACCGGCGGTGACCGTATGGATTGGAGCGTCGTTGCCGGGCCTAGCACGCGCATTGACGTGACCACCCAGGCCTGTGAGAAGATCTACAAGGCTTCGGCCGATAGCGCCGTGGTGGAGACATCAATCAGGGTCGGTGCCGGCGCGCGCGTCGATTGGCTGCCGCAGGAAACCATCCTGTTCGACCGCGCCTCGCTGTCTCGCAAGCTGCATGTCGAGCTTGACGAAACAGCCGAATTTCTTGCCGTTGAGGCGATTCTGCTGGGACGGAAGGCAATGGGCGAGACGATGGTGCAGGGGCTGTTCCGTGATCGTTGGCGCATCCGCCGCGACGGGCGCCTGATCCATGCCGAGGAACTGAGGCTTGGTGGCGATATTGCGGCTTTGACGGCCGAGAATGCCGTGCTCAGCGGCCAGGTCGCCTTCGCGACGCTGCTTTATGCCGGACCGCTGGCGGAAACCTATCTGCGCCAGGTCCGGCCGCTTGTCGAAAGCCATATGGGAGGCGTCAGCCACTGGAGAGAGAAGCTCGTGGTGCGGCTTGCGGCCTCCGATGGTTTCGCGCTCAGAAAAATCCTGATCCCGATCATTTCCGCCTTGCGCAACGGAGCGCCAGTGCCGAAAGTCTGGAACCTGTAGTCCGAGAAAACAGCAATTACATAGGTAGGCGATGAACCTCACTCCGAGAGAAAAAGACAAGCTGCTGATTTCCATGGCGGCAATGGTGGCGCGGCGGCGGCTGGAGCGTGGCGTCAAGCTCAATCATCCCGAGGCCATCGCGCTGATCACCGACTTCGTGGTCGAGGGCGCGCGGGATGGCCGTCCGGTTGCCGAGCTGATGGAGGCCGGCGCCCACGTCATCACCCGCGATCAGGTGATGGAGGGCATTGCCGAGATGATCCATGACGTACAGGTCGAGGCGACGTTTCCGGATGGAACCAAGCTGGTGACCGTGCACGAACCAATCCGCTGAGGTTGCGATGCTGGAACTCAGACCCAATTGCGAATGCTGCGACCGGAATTTGCCGCCGGAAAGCCTTGATGCGATGATCTGCACCTTCGAGTGCACGTTCTGCGTTAATTGCGTCGGTAATGTTCTCGGCGGCATCTGCCCGAATTGCGGCGGCGAACTCGTTCAGCGTCCCATTCGCCCGGCGGCGTTGCTCGCCAAATATCCTGCGTCGACCAAACGTGTTCTGAAAGCGGAAGGCTGTGCGCCCGTCCGGGCTGCATAAGGAGAAAGACCATGATCCCAGGCGAAATCATTGCCGCAAGCGGCGATATCGAACTCAATGTCGGTGCACCCACAGTAACGCTTGAGGTTTCCAATACCGGCGACAGGCCGGTGCAGGTCGGCAGCCACTATCATTTTGCCGAAACGAACGGCGGCCTATCCTTCGATCGCGACAGGGCGAAGGGCATGCGGCTCGATATTCCCGCCGGCACCGCGGTGCGTTTCGAGCCGGGCCAGACGCGCTCGGTGACGCTCATCCCACTTTCCGGCAAGCGCGAAGTCTATGGCTTTCGGCAGCAGGTCATGGGCAAGCTCTAGGCTCGCGGGGGAGCGACATGTCTTTGAAATTGGTTGCATTCGGTCCGTTTGTTGCGGCGGTTTTGATGTGCGGTCAGGCGTTTGCGCAAAGCGACGCGGATCAACCGAAAATCGATTGCAAGAATGCCCAGACGCAGACGGATATGAACACCTGCGCCGCCCTCGATTTTCAGAGGGCCGACAAGGCGCTGAACGAGCAATACAAGAAGACCCGTACCGCCATGGTCGCGATAGATGCCGACCTCGACGCCGATATCAAGGGCGCGGAAAAGGCATTGGTGAAGGCACAGCGCGCCTGGATCGATTTCCGTGACAGCCAGTGCGAGGCGGAAGGTTTCGAAGCCCGGGGCGGAACGATGGAGCCGCTGCTCGTTTCCGGTTGCAAGACGACTTTGACGCAGCAGCGGACCAAGGAGCTGAAGGTGCTGGCAGATGGATCGGAGGGCGCGCAGTGAGCGCGAAGCGCACGATCATGATCGTCGGCAACGGTGAGATTGCGGAAGGGGTCACGGAAGAGATCGACGCCGCCGATCTGGTGATCCGCTTCAACGATTGCCGCTCCATGGGTGCCGGCGGCAGCCGGACCCATGTCGTCGCGGTTTGCAATACCGGCCGGCCGGCGCGCGCCATGCTGGGTTCGGCCGAATGGCGCAAGAGCCCAGCCGTCGCCTCCGCCTCCGAAATCTGGAGCGTGCGCGATCCCGGTAAATTCGCTGCCCTGCGTGCGCCGCTGGCGCTGTCGCATCCGGAACTCGATGATTTCTGCGACGACTATACCGATCAATTCACCGCCTTCTGCCATGCGACGGGCAAGCGTCATGTCGTGATCGACCGGTCCGTCCATGACAGCGTCGATGCGGCGCTGGCGGCCTACGAGCCCGGCGCCTATGTGGCGCCGAGCAGCGGCATGATCGTGATCGCGGACGTACTCTTGCACCACCCCGACGACGATATCGCCATTACCGGCTTCAGCCATACGGGCTGGGACGGCCATCCCTTTGCCGCCGAGAAGCGGCTGGTGGACGGCTATGTGTCCCGGGGCCGCCTGAAGCGCCTCGCCGATACGAACCTTATCTCTGCCTCCGAAGGAGACTGATTCATGCCCTATAAGATTTCCCGCGCCGCCTATGCCAGCATGTTCGGACCGACCGTCGGCGACAAGGTGCGGCTGGCCGATACCGAATTGTTCATCGAGGTGGAAAAGGATTTCACCACCTATGGCGAGGAAGTGAAGTTCGGTGGCGGCAAAGTTATTCGCGACGGCATGGGGCAGAGCCAGGTGACGCGCGCGAACGGCGCCGTCGACACCGTCATCACCAATGCTTTGATCCTCGATAATTGGGGGATCGTGAAGGCGGATATCGGCTTGAAGGACGGCCGCATCGTCGCGATCGGCAAGGCCGGCAATCCGGATACCCAGCCGGGTGTCAACATCATCGTCGGGCCGGGCACCGAGGCGATTGCGGGCGAGGGGAAGATCGTCACCGCCGGCGGCATGGACAGCCACATCCATTTCATCTGCCCGCAGCAGATCGAGGAAGCGCTGATGTCTGGCATCACCACGATGCTCGGCGGCGGCACCGGGCCGGCGCATGGCACTCTGGCGACCACCTGCACGCCGGGACCCTGGCATCTGGCGCGCATGATCGAGGCCTTCGACGCCTTCCCGATGAATATCGGCCTTTCGGCCAAGGGCAATGCCTCGCTGCCGGCAGCTCTGGAGGAGATGGTGCTCGGTGGTGCCTGCTCATTGAAGCTGCATGAGGACTGGGGCACCACGCCGGCGGCGATCGACTGCTGCCTGAGCGTTGCCGACGAATATGACGTGCAGGTGATGATTCACACGGATACGTTGAACGAAAGTGGCTTCGTCGAGGATACGATCGGTGCCATCAAGGGTCGTACCATCCATGCCTTCCACACGGAAGGCGCGGGCGGCGGGCATGCGCCCGACATCATCAAGATCTGCGGCCAGTCGAACGTCATCCCGTCTTCGACCAATCCGACGCGCCCCTATACGGTTAATACCATCGCCGAACACCTCGACATGTTGATGGTCTGCCATCACCTGTCGCCATCGATCCCCGAGGATATCGCTTTTGCCGAAAGCCGCATCCGCAAGGAGACGATCGCAGCCGAGGATATCCTGCACGATATCGGCGCCTTCTCGATCATTTCGTCCGACAGCCAGGCCATGGGCCGCGTCGGCGAAGTGGCGATCCGGACATGGCAGACCGCCGACAAGATGAAGCGTCAGCGCGGCCGCCTGGCCCAGGAGACCGGCGACAACGACAATTTCCGCGTGAAGCGCTACATCGCCAAATATACGATCAACCCGGCCATCGCCCATGGCGTCAGCCACGAGGTGGGATCGATCGAGGTCGGCAAGCGTGCCGATATAGTGATCTGGAACCCGGCCTTCTTCGGCGTCAAGCCGGAGATGATCCTGCTCGGCGGCTCCATAGCGGCTGCACCGATGGGCGATCCGAACGCCTCGATCCCGACGCCGCAGCCGATGCACTATCGCCCGATGTTCGGTGCCTATGGCAAGAATCGCACGAATTCCTCGGTGACGTTCGTCTCCCAGGCTGCATTCGATGCAGGTCTTGCCGGCAAGCTCGGCATTGCCAAGACGCTCCTGCCCGTCAGGAACACGCGCGGTGGCATTTCCAAGGCGTCGATGATCCACAATAGCCTGACGCCGCATATCGAGGTGGACCCCGAGACCTATGAAGTTCGCGCCGATGGCGAGCTTCTGACATGTGAGCCGGCGACGGTGCTGCCGATGGCGCAGCGTTATTTCCTGTTCTGACAGGTTTTTTGACGGCCGATCATTGGCAGCTGAAAAAGCCCCGGTTTCCGGGGCTTTTTCAGCTCCGCGTACTTAATGCTGCGTTATCATAGGCTTGTGGCGGCAACTTTGCGCATCGCTTTTCGACTTGCGAAAGCGATGATGTCGGCGGCCATTTCTGATTGTTCACAACTTGGGAAATACCACGCATTTTAATCGTTACATTAAAGACCTGGAAGCGTCTTCACCCCTATTTCACATGATTGAAATGGTGGCTGAGGAAGGTGAATCGCATGAGACAATGGATTTCGCTGCAAGCCGATCTCGGTAATTTTCAGCGGCGGCGTGCGATCTATATTTTCGCGTTAAAGATGAGTTTTGCAGCCGTCATCATGTCACTTTTGATCATGCTTGTAATGCTGCCCGTGCTGCAGTGGTTCGATCTCTTGCCAGTGCCGATTTCGGAGGCGATGCGTCTCGGTGTCCTCTTGGCATGGATCGTCGGCGGTACCGTTTCCGGCGCGCTGGCGGCGCTGGCAGGTTGTTCGATTCACAAGCTTGCCGTCTCCCGCGCCGAGTTCCAGCGGCTGAGCCGCACCGACATGCTGTCCGGCTTGCTCAATCGTCGTGCCTTTACCGAAGCATTGGATCAGGCCGCCGAAGGTGCGTCACTCGTCATCTTCGATGTCGATCGGTCCAAGACGATCAATGATCGCTTCGGACATGCATCCGGCGATGCCGTCATCGTTGCCGTATCGCAGATATTTGCGCATGTCTTTGCCGGCGAGGACGTGATCGCTCGTCTCGGCGGCGAGGAATTCGGCGCCATCGTTCACGGCGGCGACACGTCTGAACGCGTTGCCCGCATCGAGAGCATCAGGGCTGAGATCGCCAATCATCCCATCGCCGTCGAAGGTGGTTCGGTGAAGATCACCATTTCCGCGGGAATCGCCGACATAGGCAAGGACCGCAAGTCGGAAGCCGTTTATGCGGCAGCCGACAAGGCGCTCTATCTCGCCAAGACGCTTGGCCGCAACCGCGTGGTCCACGAATACGAACGGCTGAACCACGTCTGGCATCGTTCTGCAACCGACCAGAAGCGCGAAGCCACGGCGGAGCATGTGGAACCGAAGCGCTACGCGCAACGAATATAGAGCTTTGCGAAAGCGGCATTGGCGCTTGCGCCGGAAGCGACTATTTTGCATGGTCTGACAAAGCTTTGAATTGGACCCGCCATGCAACATGTTACCTCCTATCTGCCGGCCGGCACGCCGTCCTCCAATCCGATCGATCGTGTCGTCCTGCCGCATGATTTGCGGCATCTGCGCCGCAAGCTGCTGCATCTCGAAAACGGCGACATGGTCATGCTCGACCTGAAAGAGCCGGTCCTGTTTGCCAATGGCGACCTCCTGGTGCGCGAGGACGGCGAGTTGATCGAGATCGTTGCGGCGAATGAGAAGCTTTTCGAAATCAAGCCGCGTGATCGCAGGCATCTGATCGAGCTTGCCTGGCATCTTGGCAATCGCCATCTCCCGGCGCAGATCGAAGAGGAACGCATCCTGATTTTGCGCGATCATGTGATCCGTTCCATGCTCGAAGGGCTCGGCGCGACGGTCACGGAAGTCAGTGAGCCTTTCCAGCCTGCTCGCGGTGCCTACCACTCCCATGGCGGCCATTCGCATGACCATGCCGATCATCACGATCATGGGCACGATCACCATTCGCACGATTGAACGCCGATGAGCGAGGGGATGGCAGCGGACGATCGCAATCTGCAGGCGCTGTTGCGGCTGATGGCTTGGCTGTCGCCGGCTTTTCCGGTGGGGTCCTTTGCCTATTCCGGTGGGCTCGAGCGTGCGGTGCATGACGGGCTGGTTCACGATAGCAAGAGCCTGCGTGATTGGATCGCGACCCTCATCCAGCATGGCCCTGTCTGGAATGATGCCGTCCTGCTTGCCGAGGCACATCATGCCGGCGAGGATGCGCTGCGGCTTGCCGCGGTAGCGGAACTTGCAGAAGCGCTGGCGGGCTCGAAAGAGCGCCACAATGAAACGATGCTGCTCGGCGACGCCTTTTTGTCGGCCGCCGGCGCCTGGCCGCACGGGATATTTTCGATGCTGCCGGCAAAGACTGCATATCCCGTCGCAGTCGGCGCGGTAGCCGCCGCACACGAGATATCCATCGAGAAGACACTAGCCGCCTTCCTGCATGCCCTTGCGTCGCAGATGCTTTCGGCCGGCATCCGGCTCGGCGTGACCGGGCAGAAGGATGGCGTTGCGATCCTGGCCGCCTTGGAGGATATCATCGCCGACGTGGCGAAACGGGTAGCGCAATCCGATCTCGATGATCTTGGCGCTGCGACTGTGCACGCCGACATTGCAAGCCTGCGTCATGAAACCCAGGAGACGCGGCTCTTTCGCTCATGATCCGCGTCTTTGGGGAAATGCTACAATCGAGGCACGCCCTACGTCATTCGCCGCTGTGCGGCAGGCCGACGCTTCGCTATGCTGCTATTTTATTGGAGTTTCCAGCATGAAATCGAGAAATGGACCTTTGCGTGTCGGTATCGGCGGCCCCGTCGGTTCGGGCAAGACGGCGCTGACGGAAAAGCTGTGCAAGGCGATGCGCGACGATTATTCCGTCGCCGTCGTCACCAACGACATCTATACGACTGAAGATGCGGAGGCGTTGGTGCGGATGCAGGCGCTGACGTCGGATCGCATCGTCGGCGTCGAAACCGGCGGCTGCCCGCATACCGCCATTCGCGAGGATGCGACGATCAACCTGCAGGCTATCGCCGGCCTCAACGAGCGGCTTCCGGATCTCGACGTCGTCTTCATCGAATCCGGCGGCGACAATCTGGCCGCGACCTTCTCGCCCGATCTCGCCGATATCACCATCTACGTAATTTCTGTGTGCCAGGGCGAGGAAATTCCGCGCAAGGGCGGCCCCGGCATCACCAAATCGGACCTGCTCGTTATTAACAAGAAGGATCTGGCGCCTTTCGTCGAGGTCGATCTCGAGGTGATGGACCGCGATGCCACGCGCATGCGCCAGGCTCGTCCTTTCGTGTTTTCCGACATGAAGCGGGGAGAGGGCGTCGGTACGATCGTCAGCTTCCTGAAGGAACAGGGCGGCCTTTAGGCCGTCCCGTCACCTATCGGTTTCGCCAGGTCGAGCCGACCGCTATTCGGCGGCGAACGGCGGCAGCTTCAGCACATTCGTACCGGTCGCCTTGCGACCCCTGACATCCCTGTTCTCGATGACCTCCAGTCGCTCTTCCAAGGCGGCGAGCGACTGTCGGTTTTCATTGACGGCAGTCGCCAGGCTTTCCTTGGTCACGACTTCATCATCCGCGTCCTTCTTGCCGACCAGTTTGCCGAAGAGGAAGCCGAGCAGGCGCGAGAGGTCGTCCATGATCAAGAAGAAGGACGGCACGACCACCAGGCTGAGGACGGTGGACACGATGATGCCGCCGATCACCGCAATCGCCATCGGCGCGCGGAAGGAGCCGCCTTCGCCGACACCGAGCGCGGACGGCAGCATGCCGGCCGACATGGCGATCGAGGTCATGATGATCGGCCGCGCACGCTTGCGGCCGGCCTCGACGACGGCTTCCAGCCTCGGCATGCCTTGATGCATCATCTCGATGGCGAAATCGACGAGCAGGATGGCGTTCTTGGTCACGATGCCCATCAACATGAGAATGCCGATCATCACAGGCATGGACAGGGCATTGCCCGTCAGGATGAGTGCCAGCGCCACGCCGCCGATCGCCAGTGGCAGCGACAGCAGAATGGTAAAGGGCTGGATGATGTCCTTGAACAGCAGCACCAGCACGGTCAGAACCAGCAGTAGGCCAAGCAGCATGGCATTGCCGAAGCTCTGCTGCATTTCCTTCTGGACCTTGGTGTCGCCGCTTTCGGCCAGATGCACGGTTGCCGGGATCTTGGCGCTGTTGACGATATCGAGGAAATGCTCCGATGCCGTATCCAGCGCCACGCCCTGCGGCAGGTCCGCGCCGATGGAAACGACGCGGTAGCGGTTGTTGCGCTTGATCGAAGACAGGCCCTCGGTATAATCGATGTCGGCGACGCTCGACATCGGCACGGTGGTGCCTGAGGCGGTCTTGATGCGCAAGGCACGGATCGCCGCCAGATCGCGGCGCATGCCGAGCGAAGCCTGGACGCGGATCGGTATCTGGCGATCGTCGAGCGAGATCTTCGCAAGCGACGCGTCGATATCGCCGATGGTGGCCACACGAACCGTATCGGAAATCATCTGCGGCGTGATGCCGAGGCGTGCGGCTTCGTCCTTGCGCGGATAGATCTGCAGTTCGGGACGCGGCAGGGCGCCGTCGGCGCTGACGTTGGCGAGCGCAGGATCGGTTCGTAACTTGGCTTCGAGAATGCCGACCGCCTGGTTCAGATCCTTCTCGTTGCGGGAGAGGAAGTTGTAGGTGAGGTCGCGGTCGCCACGGTCGTTGAGCTTGGTGATGCGGACGTCAGGTATCGAACGCAATTTCGCGAAGACTTCCTTTTCCACATCCCATTGCGGACGCTCGCGGCCATGCACGGTGACCTTCGGCAGGTGAGGGCCGATGACTGGCAGCGAGCCGAGGACGTCGTTCACCAGCTTCTTGACGAGCGACTGGTCGAGCTTGCCGAGTGTCAGCGTCACGGTCGCGCGGCGAAGCTCCAAATCGCCCTTCGGCGAAGCACCGCCGAGAACGAAGACGTTTTCAACGCCGTCGATGCCCTTGACGCGCCGGCAGATCTCGTTGGTCGCCTGTTCCGTATCCTCGAGCCGTGCATTCGGCGGCAGCTCGGCTGACAGAACGATACGCGATGAATCGTCCGGCGGAATGAAGCTGCCGGGGACGAACATGATCAGCGCAAAAACCGAGGCGATGGAAAAGGCGAAGGCCGCCAGCAGCGTCGGATAACGCGTATACCACCGCTTGGTCGTCAACCGCACCAGTGCGCTGTAGCCGCGCATGAAGGGGCCGTCTTTGTCGTGGTGATCGTCGACCGCATCTTCGGCGCGCATGAGATAGGCCGCCATCATCGGTGTGATCAGACGCGCCACAAGCAGCGAGAAGAACACCGAGAAGGCGACTGTCAGGCCGAACTGAATGAAGTACTGGCCCGGAATGCCCGGCATGAAGGAGACCGGGACGAAGACCGCGATGATGGTGAAGGTCGTCGCGATGACGGCCAGGCCGATTTCATCGGCGGCATCGATGGCGGCACGGTAAGGCGTCTTGCCCATCTTGATGTGGCGGGCGATGTTCTCGATCTCGACGATGGCATCATCCACGAGAATGCCTGTTGCCAGCGTCAGCGCCAGGAAGCTGACGAGATTCAGCGAGAAGCCGATCTGGTTCATGATCCAGAATGTCGGGATCGCTGACAGTGGCAGGGCGACCGCCGAAATCAGCGTCGCGCGCCAATTCCGCAGGAAGAGGAAGACGACGAGAACCGCCAGGAGCGCACCTTCGAGCAGCGTGTGCATCGCCGCTTCGTAATTGCCGTAGGTGTAATAGACGGAGTCGTCGATCATCTCGATAGAGACGTTCGGATTTTCGGCGCGCACCTTGTTGAGCGTATCGCCAACCGTCTTGGCGACCGTTACCTCGCTGGCGCCCTTGGCGCGGAACACGCCGAAGGTGACGACGGGGGCGCTGTTGAACCGCGAGAACGACTTCGGCTCCTGATAGGTGTCCTTGATGACGCCGAGAGCGGAGAGCTTGACGAAGCGGCCGTTGGTCAGCGCGATCGTGGTATCGACAAGCTGCGCGACCTCGCGGGCGTCGCCAAGCACGCGGATCGCCTGTTCGCTGCCCGCGACCTGGCCGCGGCCGGAACCCAGATCGATGTTGGTGCTGCGCAACTGCTGGCTGACCGAAAGCGCCGTAATGCCATAGGCATTCAGCTTGTTCGGATCGAGCTCGATGCGCACCTCGCGGTCGGCGCCGCCGTAGCGATCGACGCGGCCGATACCCGCCTGGCCCTGCAGCGCGCGCTTGATAACGTCGTCAACGAACCAGGACATTTCCTCAAGGGTCATGTTCGGCGAGGAGACGGCGAAGCTCTGGATCGCCTGGCCTTCGACATCGACCTTCGAGACGATGGGCTCATCGATCGTGGACGGCAGATTGCCGCGGATGCGATCGATGGCGTCCTTGGTATCCTGAACGGCCTGTTGGGTCGGCACTTCCAGGCGGAAGATCACGACGGTCTGCGATTGGCCGTCGGTGACGGTCGATTGTATCTCGTCGATGCCGTTGATGCCGGCAACGGCGTCTTCGACCTCCTTCGTCACCTGCATTTCGAGCTCGGCAGGCGAGGCGCCGCTCTGCGTCACTGTGACGTTGACAACAGGCACGTCGATGTTCGGGAAGCGCGTGATGGGCAGATTGAAGAAGGCGTGCGCGCCCACAACCATCAGCAGGAAAAAGCCGAGGAGCGGGGCGATCGGATTTCGGATGGACCAGGCGGAGAAGTTCATCTTGCCATTCTCGCTCAGTTGGAGGCTTGCGGCGTTTCGCGCACGGGCGTGATGTGGTCGCCGTCGCGGACATAGGCGCCGGCCTTGGCGACAACATCTTCGCCGGCCGTCAGGCCTTTGAGGATCTCGACATAGGCTCCGTCCTGGATGCCGGTCTCGACATTGACGAACTTGACGACGCCGTTCTCGACCTTGCGGGCGGAAGAGCCGTTTTCGTCGCTATTGACGGCGGTCAGCGGCAGGGAGACACCCTCTTCCTGCCGGATGACGATCTCGGCGCTGCCGTACATGCCGGCACGCGCCTTGTCGCCCTCGTCGATGGTGATGTGCACCGCGCCGAGGCGAGTAACGGAATCGACGACAGGCGCGACGAGGCGGACGGTGCCGCCAAGCTTTTCGCGGCTGCCGGAGAGCGAAATCAAAGCCTTCTGCCCGGTGGCGATCTTGGTGATGTCGCTTTCGGAAACGTCGACCACCAGTTCAAGCTGGCTGTCGCGGATGATGGTGAAGAGCGGATCGCCGCTGCCGTTGGCGATGGCGCCGACGCGGGCGTTGCGCGAGGCAACCGTGCCTGCGACCGGGGTCTTGATGCCGGTACGGGCAAGTTTCAGGTCGGTGTCGGCGATCTGACTGTCGGTGACCTTGAGATCGGCTTCGGCGACCGCGATCGCCTGTTCGGCGGACCCCACGCGAGCCTTGTTGGCTGCGGCCGACGCGTTTGCCTGCTCGACTGACGAGGTCGACATCGTGCCCTTGGCGCCCATTGTGACCGCGCGGACGCGTTGCAATTCAGCTTCTTCCGCGTTGGCGTGAGCCTCGGCGAGCTGCGCGTGCAGCTGGGCAAGGCTTGCCTCGCCCTTGGCGCGCGTGGCCTGCATCTGGCTCTTCTGCAGGATCAGCGCGTCTTCGTTCAGCGTGGCGAGCGTGCTGTTTGCCTCGACCTTGTCGCCGACATCGGCATTGAGCGAGCGGATGGAGAGGCCATCGACCTGCGGCTGGATGTAGATTTCTTCGACGGCCTTCACCGTGCCCGTCGCGACGACCCTGTCGACCAGCTTGCGCATCGTGGCGGTGGTAATGACGATCGCCGGCAGGTTCTGCTTCGGGGTCGTGACGGCAGGCTCCTCCGCCAGCGCGGCGGGTGCGGCCAACAAGGAAAGCATGATTGCGGTCGTGCTTAGAAATCTAAACGGCGTAAGGGCCATGCGTCCGGTTCCAGTTCGGCATCTCGGTAAAAGGATTTCGCTGTTTTCCGTCGCGAACACGGGGATCAATGCGTGCGGGCCGGCTACTCCGGCGGATCAATATCCGTCTGTCATGCCTGCAGGTCCCTCATCCTAAATTCGCTCCTGTACATGGGAGCGGTTTCCAAATTTCACAAGATCACGAGAAAATGATTTCGCGGGTAATTTTACCCATCGCAACTCTGCGAAGCAATCACGGCATTGTGATGTCGGCATTCGAATAGTTGATAGTTGTGAGCTTTTCGTGCAAGTGCCGCGATAAGGCCAGCTTTTTGTTGCTGCTGTTACAAAATGAAAAAAAACGCGCGAGGCATGAAACCTCGCGCGTTTCGGTTGTTCGCGATGCCTGAGACTATTTCAGGGCCGCGTCCGTGATCTCATGCGTATAAGCGCCAGTCGGCTTCTTGTTGATGATCTTCTGGTCAAGCAGCGCCTCGACGGTGCGATCATAAAGCTTCGCGTCGAGCTTGCCGCTGCCGATGAGCTTGGCGACTTCGCCCATCATGCGCTTCTGGTGGTTTTCGTCCTGGCCGCCATTGTCCATGACGATCCCGGCGGCTTCATCCGGATGTTCGACGGCATATTTCCAGCCTTTCATCGAGGCGCGGACGAACTTGACCATATCGGCCTTGAACTTCGCATCCTTCAGCTTGTCTTCCTTGACATAGAGGCCGTCTTCCAGAAGGTCGACGCCGAGCTTGGTATAGTTGAAGACGGTCAGGTCTTCCTGCTTGAAACCGGCATCGATTGCCTGCCAGTATTCATTGTAGGTCATGACCGAGATGCAGTCGGCCTGCTTCTGGACGAGCGGCTGCACATCGAAGCTCTGCTTCAGCACGGTGACGCCGTCCTTGCCGCCATCGGTCTTCAGGCCGATCTTGTGCATCCAGGCGAAGAAGGGATATTCGTTGCCGTAGAACCAGACGCCGAGCGTATGTCCCTTGAAATCCTTCTCCGTCTTGACCGGGCCATCCTTCGGGCAGATCAATTCCAGGCCGGACTTCTCGAAGGGCTGGGCGATGTTGATCAGCGGCACGCCCTTTTCGCGGGCAACCAGCGCGCCACCCATCCAGTCGACGATGACGTCGGCGCCGCCGCCGGCGATCACCTGTTCCGGGGCGATATCCGGGCCGCCCGGTTTGATGTCGACGTCGAGGCCTTCTTCCTTGTAGAAGCCCTTGTCCTTGGCGACGAAATAGCCGCCGAACTGGCCCTGGGCCACCCATTTCAGCTGCAGCGTCAGCTTGTCGGCGGCCGTCGCGGCCTGGGTTGCGGCCAGCGTCATAGCGCTTGCCATCAATGCGAACATCAGTTTTTTCATGTTTTCACCCTTTTCCCTCTGAAGTTATGCCTTGATCCCTTGAGGAGATCCCGGATTACGTCTGCCCACTGCGGATAGACGGATGCCAGAACGTCGCCATTCTCTCGATAATGGCGACGATACCGTAGAAGACGGAGCCTGCGACCGCGGCGACCGCGATCTCAGCCCAGACCATGTCGAGATTCAACCGGCCGTTTTCGGTCGAGATGCGAAAGCCCATGCCCGACATGGGAGTGCCGAAGAACTCCGCTACGATGGCACCGATGAGAGCCAAGGTCGAGTTGATCTTCAGCGCATTGAAAATAAAGGGAGCGGCGGCCGGCAGGCGCAGCTTCAGCAGCGTCTGCCAGTAGTTCGATGCATAGGTGCGCATCAGGTCGCGCTCGATATTGCCGGCTGCCGCCAGGCCGGCCACCGTGTTCACCAGCATCGGGAAGAAGGTCATGACGACGACGACGGCGGCCTTGGACTGCCAATCGAAGCCGAACCACATGACCATGATCGGCGCAACGCCGATGATCGGCAATGCCGAGACGAGATTGCCGATCGGCAGCAGGCCGCGGCGCAGGAAGGTGAAGCGGTCGGCGAGGATAGCGACGATGAAGCCGCTGGCGCAGCCGATGGTGTAGCCGATCAGGACCGATCGGAAGATCGTCTGCTGGACGTCCGTCCACAGGATCGAGATGGAGCCGGCAATCCGCGCGCCGATGGCGCTCGGCGGCGGCAGGAGGATGAAAGGGACGCCGGCCCCGCGCGTCACCGCTTCCCAGATGATGATGATCCAGACGCCGAAGATCGCGGGAATGAGCAATCGTAACGTATAGCTGTCGGCGGTCGAGTGCACGCGGATGGTCGACAAGATCGAGACGCAACGCCAGGCAAGCAGCCAGGCAGCGGCAAGCAGGATAAAAAACGACGCAAGCGCGTTGCCTTCATTACCCGATATTCCGGCCAGCAGCAGCCAGGCCGCTGCGTGCGCGGCGAAGAAGAGGATCGCCGCGCTGAGGGTGGCGGACAGGTTCATGAAGGAAATCGCGGCCGCGGACGCAATGAGAATGAAAATGACGAAAGTGGTTCCGCTGCTGATGGGCGTTGCTGCATCTGCTGCGAGCAGCGGCAGCGCCGGGAGCGCCACAAGGCAGAGAAGAAGAGAGAGTGTGCCCTGCCACGACAGATGAGAATTCTTCATGCCGCCCGACCTCCCATAGCACGATCGACGATACGCGCCGCGATGCCGACGATGGCAATCAACACGGCGGCGAGTATCGAGCCGGCGACGAGCGTCGCCCATATATCGATCGTCAGGCTTTGATAGGAGCCGGCGAGGAGCTTGGCGCCGATGCCTGCGACTGCGCCCGTTGGCAGTTCGCCAACGATCGTTCCGGTCAGGCTCGCTGCGATTGCAACTTTCATCGAGGTGAAGAGGAATGGGACCGACGCGGGAACCCGCAGTTTCCAGAAGGTCTGCATGGCGCTGGCATTGTAGGTGCGCATCAGGTCGAGATGCATGGTTTCCGGCGATCGCAGTCCCTTGACCATGCCAACGGCGACGGGGAAGAAGGAGAGGTAGGTCGAGACCAGCGCTTTGGGAATAAGGCCGGTGATGCCGATCGAACCCAACACGACAACGACCATCGGCGCGATGGCGAGGATCGGTACGGTCTGCGATGCGATGATCCAGGGCATCAGGCTGCGGTCAAGAGCCACCACATGCACGATGCCGACCGCGATCAGGATGCCGAGAACCGTGCCGAAGGCGAAGCCGACTGCCGTCGAGGACAAGGTCACCCAGGCATTGTAGACCAGGCTGCGGTTGCTGGTCAGCGCCCGCAGAAAGGTGTTTTCGAACACATTCTGCGCCACCTGATGGGGTGCCGGCAGGATCGGTTTCGGCTGGGCCAGCGTCTTGCCTATGAATTCCATCGTCGTCGAGGTGACATTGCCGCGGCGATCGAGATCGCGCTGGAACGGCGCGTTGAGCACAACCGCGAAGACATACCAGAGGACGACGATCGCGAGCACGATGCTTGCGACCGGCACGAACTTGTGTCTGAAGAATTGCTGCTTCTCCACGGTCATGCCCTCCCTTGTGCCGGCAGCAGCATCAGCGCCATGGCAACGATACCGAGCCCGACGCCAGCCAGCTGCGGCAGGCTCAGCCGTTCGCCGAAGACGAGGAAGGCGATGATGTTGACGACGATGAGCTGGGCAATGGAGGAGGCTGATATCGCCAGACCCAGCCCGCCCTCGCGTATGAGCCGCACCATCATCAGGTTGCCGATGCAATAAAGGATGAGCGCCAGGATCAGGACCAATATGTTGTTGTTGGCGATATAGGCGCGCGAGGCGGTCGCTCCGCTGATGAAGATCGCCATCGCGCCGGTGAGCCAGAGGAGGAATTGCGGGTTCATGATGATCCTATTCCTCGTAGCTGTGTCCGGCCCGCAAACCTTCGCGGACACGATGGGCGATCTCCAGGAATTCAGGCGTTTCGCGAATGCCGAGCGGGCGTTCGAGCGGAAGCGTGGATTCGATGACATCCGTGACGCGGCCGGGGCGAGGGGACATGACCACGATCTTGGTGGAGAGATAGACTGCCTCGGGGATGGAATGCGTGACGAAGCAGATGGTCTTGTTCGTTCGCTTCCAGAGCTTCAGCAGCTGTTCGTTGAGGTGGTCGCGAACGATCTCGTCGAGCGCGCCGAAGGGCTCGTCCATCAGCAGAAGATCGGCGTCAAAGGCGAGCGCGCGAGCGATGGAGGCGCGCTGCTGCATGCCGCCCGAAAGCTGCCAGGGGAATTTCTTCTCGAAGCCGCTGAGATTGACGAGGTCGAGCGTCTGAGCGATGCGCTGGGCCTGTTCGTTTCTGGCATAGCCCATGATTTCCAGCGGCAGGGCAATGTTCTTTTCGATGGTGCGCCAGGGGTAGAGTGCGGGCGCCTGAAAGACATAACCGTAGGCACGGGCCTTGCGCGCTTCGTCCGGCGTCATGCCATTGACGGTGATATCGCCAGAGGTTTTCCGCTCCAGATCGGCGATCACGCGCAGGAATGTAGTCTTTCCGCAGCCGGAAGGGCCGATGAAGGAGACGAAATCGCCCTTTCGAACATCGAGATCGACATTGCTCAGCGCATGCACAGGCCCGTCATTCGTATCATAGGTGAGACAGAGGTTCCGCGCGGAGACGACGGAGGAAGCGGACGACGTCATTAACACCTACCAGTCCTATTTTCGCCACGCAGTCGGGGCGGATTGCTTGTTATCCAGTTTGGCATTGCTGTAGCTTTGGAAAACCAGGGCGCCGCGCGGCTGCCGGATCCAGAGGAGCAATGCCATGAGTTTGTCATCAAAGCCCACCTGTCGTGTCGTGCGGCCCGGCAGCACCTATGCCGGAAAGCAGGGCTTCAGCTATTTCGAGGGGATCGCCGCCGAGACAGTGGGTTCGACGGGCATCTGCATGCATCTTCTGACCATTCCGCCGGGTGGCCGCGCCAAGGCGCATCTGCATGCGTCGCACGAGACGGCGATCTATGCACTTTCCGGCGAGACGCATTGCTGGTTCGGCGATCAGCTGGACGAACACGTTATCGTTCGCGAGGGCGAAATGTTCTACATTCCGGCCGGCGTCCCGCATCTTCCCGCAAATCTCAGCGACCGGCCGGCGACAGCCGTCATCGCCCGCACCGATCCGAACGAGCAGGAAAGCGTCGTCCTGCTGCCGGATCTGGAGCGGCATGTGCCACGTTGATAAACCGATGGGCCGAACGGCTGGGGCCAAGCGTCACACCCCGCTTGCGGGGATGCCGCTGCGCTGAACCTTGCGCGGCGCGGTGACTTCCTTCCAGGTCGAAAGCGCCCGGTTGGCGGCGGTGAACGGCTCGCGCTTGACGAACTCGCCGTGGCCTTGTTGCGTCTTTACCGTTCCTTCCTCGATGGCGACGACGCCACGGGTCAGCGTGTAACGCGGCAGGCCGGTCACTTCCTTGCCCTCGAAGACGTTGTAGTCGATCGCCGACTGCTGCGTCTTGGCGGTGATGGTCTTCGAGCGATTCGGATCCCAGACGACGATATCGGCATCGGCGCCAACGAGGATCGCGCCCTTCTTCGGATAGATGTTGAGGATCTTGGCGATGTTGGTGGAGGTGACGGCGACGAACTCGTTCATGGTCAAGCGACCGGTCTTGACGCCATGGGTCCAGAGCATCGGCAGGCGATCCTCGAGGCCGCCGGTGCCGTTCGGAATCTTGGTGAAATCGTTAAGGCCGAAGCGCTTCTGCTCTGTCGTAAAGGCGCAGTGGTCGGTTGCGACCACCTGCAGCGAGCCCGAGGCGAGGCCAGCCCAGAGGCTGTCCTGATGCTGCTTGTTGCGGAAGGGGGGCGACATGACGCGGCGGGCGGCGTGATCCCAATCGGGGTTGGCATATTCGCTTTCATCGAGCGTCAGGTGCTGGACCAGTGGCTCGCCATAGACGCGCATGCCCTTCTGGCGGGCGCGGCGGATGGCTTCGTGGGCCTGTTCGCAGGAGGTGTGGACGATGTAGACGGGCGAGCCGGCCATATCGGCGATCATGATGGCGCGGTTCGTCGCCTCGCCTTCGACCTCGGCCGGACGGGAGTAGGCATGTGCCTCCGGCCCGTTATTGCCTTCGGCCAGCAGCTTTGCCTGCATCTGCGCGACCACGTCGCCGTTTTCGGCATGGACGAGCGGCAATGCGCCGAGCTCGGCACAGCGCTGGAAGGACGAGAACATCTCGTCGTCATCCACCATCAGCGCGCCCTTATAGGCCATGAAGTGCTTGAAGGTGTTGATGCCCTTGTCGCGAACAATGGCCTCCATCTCGTTGAAGACCTGTTCTCCCCACCAGGTGATCGCCATGTGGAAGGAATAGTCGCAATTCGCCCGCGTCGACTTGTTGTCCCACATGGTCAGCGCTTCGAGCAGCGATTGGCCGGGCGAGGGCAGGGCGAAATCGACCACCATCGTCGTGCCGCCGGCGAGCGCTGCGCGGGTGCCGCTCTCGAAATCGTCGGAGGAATAGGTGCCCATGAACGGCATTTCGAGATGCGTATGCGGATCGATGCCGCCCGGCATGACATAACAGCCGGAGGCATCCAGCACCTCGTTGCCCGACAGGTTCTGCCCGATCTCGACGATCTTCCCGCCTTCGACCTTGATATCGGCCTTATAGGTCAGGTCGGCCGTGACGATGGTTCCACCCTTGATGACTGTGCTCATGACGTTTGTTCCCTGTTCTTAAGAGGCTGGCATCCGTGGCGCCACCTCATCCGACCCTTCGGGCCACTTTCTCCCCGAGGGGAGAAGGAGAGGTGTGGCGAGTCTTCGGCGATAAACAATTTCTGATTGTACCAACGGTTCCTTGAGAAAGATGGCGCTGCGGCGGAAATCCCCTTCTCCCCTCGGGGAGAAGGTGCCGAAGGGCGGACACGGGGGATGGCTGGGCGCGAGCCGTGATCAAGCCAAGATCTCCGCCGTCTCGACGACCGCATGGAACAGCACATCCGCGCCGGCGGTCGCCCATTCCTTGGAAATCTCCTCGGCCTCGTTGTGCGACAGGCCGCCGACGCAGGGGCACATGACCATGGTGGCCGGCGCCACCTTGGCGGCCCAGCAGGCATCGTGGCCGGCGCCGGAGATGATGTTCATATGGCTGTAGCCGAGCCTCTCGGCGGCGCTACGCACCGCGGTTACTAGCTTCGGGTCGAAGGTCACAGGCTCGAAATGGCCGATGGCCTCGACGGAGCAGCCGACGCCGAGGGCGTCGCAGATGGCAGGCGCCTCGGCCTCGATCTTGGCGCGCATGCGATCGAGCTTCGCCTTGTCGGGCGTGCGGATGTCGACGGTGAAGACCACCTTGCCGGGAAGCACGTTGCGCGAGTTCGGCGAGAAGAACACCTGGCCGACGCCGCCGACGGCGCCCGGCTGGTTCTCCATCGCCACGCTCTGCACCATCTCGACGATCCGCGCCATGGCGAGACCGGCATTGACGCGCATGTTCATCGGCGTCGAGCCGGTATGAGCTTCCTTGCCGGTCAGCGTGAATTCCAGCCACCACAGGCCCTGACAGTGCGTGACGACGCCGATGGTTTTCTCTTCGGCCTCGAGGATCGGGCCCTGTTCGATATGATATTCGAAATAGGCGTGCATCTTGCGGGCACCGACCTCTTCGTCGCCGAGCCAGCCGATGCGCTTCAGCTCCTCGCCATAGGTCTTGCCCTCCGGATCCTTACGGCCATAGGCATAGTCAAGCGAGTGTACGCCGGCAAAGACGCCCGAGGCGAGCATAGCGGGAGCAAAGCGTGCGCCCTCTTCATTGGCCCAGTTGGTGACCACGATCGGATGCTTGGTCCGGATGCCGAGATCGTTCATGGTGCGAACGACTTCGAGGGCGCCGAGCACGCCGAGCACGCCGTCATATTTGCCGCCGGTCGGCTGGGTATCGAGATGCGAGCCGACATAGACCGGTAGTGCGTTTGGATCGGTGCCGGCGCGGGTCGCAAATATGGTGCCCATCTTGTCGACACCGACTTTCATGCCGGCGTCTTCGCACCATGTCCTGAAAAGGCTGCGTCCTTCGGCGTCGGCATCGGTCAGCGTTTGACGATTATTGCCGCCGGCAATGCCGGGGCCGATCTTCGCCATGTCCATCAATGCGTCCCAAAGGCGATCGCCATTGATACGCATGTTCTCGCCTGGCGCTGCCACCATGATGCAATCCTCACCTGTTTCGTCCCGGGGCATGCAAGGTGCATGCCCGATTGTTCCCGATGGTCTACCCGAAGCGTCTACTTGTTTTTATCGCCTCGGGAAATCGCCAGTTGCCTTTAAGAGACATCTGACAGATAATTTGACCGATTGGTAAACATTACAACTTCCGTGGCGCGGCTCAAGACGAAAAGCACGAAAAATTCCGATAAAATTTCAGGCGATTGCCTAAATTCAAAGCGCTGACAGGGTGAATGAGAGCTTGGCCGAAAGGCTTGGATTTCAAGGAGAAACAGAGCAGATATGGCCATCCCCAGAGCCGCCCGCACCCAACGCCGCACCCGGATTCAGGAAGAAAAAGAGGAAATCATACTCGAGGCCGCACTCGATGTATTTTCCGTAAGCGGCTTTCGCGGCTCGACCATCGATCAGATCGCCGAAGTGGCGGGCATGTCGAAGCCCAATTTGCTCTATTATTTCCGCACGAAAGAGGCCATGCATCGGGCGCTGATAGACCGGGTGCTGTTTACCTGGCTGGAGCCGTTGCGTGCCTTCGATGCCAACGGCAATCCTGAAAGCGAGATCCGCTCCTACATCCGCCGCAAGCTCGAAATGGCCCGCGATTTCCCGCGCGAAAGCAGGCTCTTCGCCAATGAGATGCTGCAGGGGGCGCCGCATGTCGAGGATGAGCTGCGCGGGCCGCTGAAGAGCCTTGTCGACGAGAAGGCGGAGGTCATCCGTGCCTGGGCCAAGGCCGGCAAGATCGCCAAATGCGACCCCTATCACCTGATCTTCTCCATCTGGTCGACGACGCAGCATTATGCTGACTTCGACGTGCAGGTGCGCGCGGTGCTCGGGCAAGAGCATTCGGGCGAGGGGCGGTTCGAGGATGCTGCGCGCTATCTGGAAAAGCTCTTCGTCGATGGGCTCGGCATCCGCCAACCATAATTGGGCATTTTTACCGCCACTCTCTACCGCCCTGGCTTTTTACACCCACGTCGTTGGACGTGGGTGCAATGTTGACTGGTGGAGAGAGGCTTACTCCGCCGCTTGCTGCGCCATCGGATTGTTCGGATGGGTCGTCCAGTTGGCGTAGTTCGGATCGACGATCTTGCCGGTGCGCTTGTCGAGGCTGCCGGCCGGCAGTTCCTCCATGGTGATGCAGTTCTCGACCGGACAGACGCTGACGCAGAGGTTGCAGCCGACGCATTCCTCGTCCATCACCTCGAAATGCCTGACGCCATCAACCATGTTGGTGATTGCCTGGTGCGAGGTATCCTCACAGGCAATGTAGCAACGGCCGCACTTGATGCAGGCATCCTGGTCGATCTTGGCCTTGGCGATGTAATTGAGGTTGAGATACTGCCAGTCGGAGACATTCGGCACGGCGCGGGCGATGATGTCGTCCAGACTGCGGTGGCCCTTCTCGTCCATCCAGTCTGAAAGGCCCGTGATCATCTCTTCGACGATCTTGAAGCCATAGGTCATCGCCGCCGTGCAGACCTGCACATTGCCGGCGCCAAGCGCCAGGAATTCGGCCGCATCGCGCCATGTGGTGATGCCGCCGATGCCTGATATCGGCAGGCCGTAGGTTTCGGCATCGCGGGCGATCTCGGCCACCATGTTGAGCGCGATCGGCTTGACCGCCGGGCCGCAATAGCCGCCATGGCTGCCCTTGCCGCCGACGGTCGGGTTCGGTGCGAAATTGTCGAGATCGACTGATACGATCGAGTTGATCGTGTTGATCAGCGATACGGCATCAGTGCCGCCGGCCTTGGCGGCGCGGGCGGGCTTGCGGATGTCGGTGATGTTCGGCGTCAGCTTGGTGATGACGGGCATGCGGGTGTATTGCTTACACCAGCGCACGACCATTTCGATATATTCCGGCACCTGTCCGACCGCAGCACCCATGCCTCGCTCCGACATGCCGTGCGGACAGCCGAAGTTCAATTCGATGCCGTCTGCTTCGGTGTCCTCCACCAACGGCAGGATCGCCTTCCATGCATCCTCGACGCAGGGAACCATGATCGAGGCAATCAAGGCACGATCAGGCCAGTTCTTCTTAACCTGCTTCATTTCGCGCAGGTTGGTATGGAGGTCGCGGTCGGTGATCAGCTCGATGTTGTTCAAGCCGAGCAGGCGGCGGTCGGCGCCCCAGATCGCGCCGTAGCGCGGGCCGTTGACATTGACGACCGGCGGGCCTTCCTCGCCGAGCGTCTTCCAGACGACACCGCCCCAGCCGGCCTTGAAGGCGCGTTCGACGTTGTAGGCCTTATCGGTCGGCGGCGCGGAGGCCAGCCAGAACGGGTTCGGAGACTTGATGCCGATGAAATTATTGCGGAGATCAGCCATTTCGATTCTCCTTTCAGGCGACTGCGGCGGCCGACTGGGCGGCAGCGAGCGCATGGTTGATGGATTCGGCCGCGTCGCGGCCCTGGGCGACGGCTGAAACCGTCAGATCGTCGCCGCCGAGCACGCAGTCACCGCCGGCCCATACGCCTTCGACCGAGGTCCGGCTTTCGCCGTCGATGGCGATGCGGCCGGCTTCCATGCGCAGGGCGCCGAGGCCGGAGGCCTCGAAGGTCTGGCCGATCGCCTTGAAGATCTGGTCCGCGGCGATGACGCCGACATCGCCGGTGCCGGTGAGCTTGCCGTCGCGCAGCTCGGTATATTCAACCTCGATGCCGGCGACCTTGCCGTCCTTGTCGAGAATGCGCTTCGGGGCGAGCCAGTGGCGGATAATGACGCCCTTGGAGGCGGCGAGATCCTGCTCGTATTCCGAGGCGTTCATGTATTCCTTGCCGCGGCGATAACAGATGGTCACCTCCTCGGCGCCGAGCAGTTTTGCCTGCACGGCCGCATCGATTGCGGTCATGCCGCCGCCGAGAACGACGACGCGGCGGCCGATGGCGATATCGGCCTTGTCGTTTGCCTGGCGCAGATCGGCGATATAAGCAACGGCGTCGGCGACGCCGTCGAGATCCTCGCCTTCGGCGCGCAATGCGTTGACGCCGGCAAGACCGAGGCCGAGGAAGACGGCGTCATATTGCTGGGAGAGGTCGGACAGGCTGAAGTCGCGGCCGAGCGCCTGGCCATTCTTCACCTCGATGCCGCCGATGGCGAGCACGTATTCGACTTCCTTCTGGGCGAAATCGTCGACTGCCTTGTAGGTGGCGATACCGTATTCGTTGAGGCCGCCGGCCTTTTCGCGAGCGTCGAAGATAGTGACTTCATGGCCCTTCACGGCGAGGCGATGGGCGCAGGCAAGACCGGCCGGACCGGCGCCGATGACGGCGATCTTCTTGCCGGTCGTGGCGGCACGGGCATAGAACTGCTTGTTCTCAGCCATTGCGGCATCTGTCGCATAGCGCTGCAGCCGGCCGATCTCGACCGGACGCTCTTCGGCGGTGTTGCGCACGCAAGCCTGCTCGCAGAGCTGTTCGGTGGGACAGACGCGGGCGCACATGCCGCCGAGGATGTTCTGATCGAAGATCGTCTTGGCCGAGCCGATCGGATTGCCTGTCGAAATCTGGCGGATAAACATCGGAATGTCGATGGAGGTGGGACAGGCCGTCATGCACGGCGCGTCGTAGCAGAAATAACAGCGGTCGGCTGCGACCAGCGCCTCGTGATTGTTCAGGCGCGGGTGAAGATCGGAAAAGTTTGCATCATATTCGGCGGGCGTCAGCCTGCCTTTATGAATCCCAGTTTCCAGTCGTCCCATTGAAGTTCCCTCTTATAGTAAACGGCTAGTGGCAAGAACGGTAACTCAGGATAAAAAATTTATCAAACGGTAAAATTTTGACCCTTGAAATTGCCTGGGCACACATTTCGGCCGTGGCGGGCAAGCGTCCGGGAGGACTGCGTCGGGTCGTTCAACTATATGCTTTGACAGGTTTTCTTGTGATCTTCAGATGAGGGCGTTCGAAGGCTGCGCGGTTTCGCCATGGCGCGGGACAGCCGCCGGAACGTAGCCGGCGTCATTTCGCGGTTGCGATGGATGTGAAGAAAAAATGATTTTTTTCGTGATCGCGTGGAACCAAGGCCCTGCTGCCCCGTTTACCTAGCGTCCGGATGATGATCGCATCTCCTGATGCGCGCCCAAAGCCATCATCGGACTTCTACTCACGGTCCCCTCCCGATGAGTGTAAAGCAGCCAGTGCGTCGCCCTCGCACTGGCTGTTTTCTTGACGCCGTCAGCGGCGTCTCAGTATTTCATACTCTGTCTCGGGAATGGTGAGGTGATAGCCGATATTGCCGTCGCTGATGGTGAACTGGGCACGCCCGTTCATGGAAGTCGGCACGACTCGTTCGAGCACCGTGCGGCTGAAACTGTTATCCTCAAATTCATGGTCGGCAGGCGCGTGGAAACGCTCCAGCCAAGCCACTTCTATGGCTTTCTTCCCGTCCAGCTCGGCTTCCTTGCAATTCAGCGTGATGCTGGTTGCCCCCGCTGAAATGGCGCCGTGCGACGCGGAGTTGACGATCAGTTCATGCAGGGCAAGCCCGAGATGCACGGCGGCATTGGGTGTCAGATGTGCATTGATGCCGTAGATCGGCATGGGGACGCCGGCATCGGGCCAATAGGGAGCGAACTGCTTCTCGGCAAGCTCGAACAAGTATGCGCCGCGCCAGCTGGAGTCGGTAATGAGATCCTGCGAATTCGACAGGGATTGCAGGCGGCCGCGGAATTTGATCAGGAAATTATCGAGGGAAAGCGTGTGGCGCGCCGTCTGCGTCGCAATCCCCTGAATGATCGCCAGGAGATTCTTGGAGCGGTGCGACAGTTCGCGCAGCAGCGACTTCAGAACTTTTTCGCGGTGGCGGCTTTCCGTGACTTCGGAGATGACGGACAGCACGCCTTGCGCCTTGCGGCCACCAACGCGTTCCATTTTCAGCTCATAGATGCGCACGCCGTCGCCGCTTGCAATTTCTACTTCGGCGGTCACGGCCCTGCCGTTTTCAAGCACGCCCCGCTTCAGCAGCGTAAGATGCTCGCCATCCTTGTCGCCGAACAAATGGTAATCGTTGCCGCCGATCAGCAAAGATGGCATGAGGTGCTCGGGCAGGTTGTCGGCATAGCGGATTGCGAGTGTCGTGTCCTGAAACAGGACGGATACATTGGCGCTAGCAAGCGCCCGCTCCATCAGAGCGGCTTTGCCTTCCAAACTCAAAGGCGCGCCGGACAATGGTTCAGACGTATTCACGGCGTGCCTTTCACTCGAATTTCGAGATGTCCACCGACGGGGACATTCTCAATCGGAAGAACTCGGACCGATCTATAAAATCGTGCGGGATAACAGTCGGTAAACCGATCGCCGCGGACCAAAACGTCCGGCTATCACCTTTGTTCCGCGACGGAGGTTTCAATTGAATCAGGCGGCCACCTTTGTGGTTTCGTTAAAGAAAAGAGCCTGGCTGATAAGAGCCTTCACCATGTCCGGATTGAAGGGCTTGGTGACGAGGAAGGTCGGCTCCGGTCGCTCGCCGGTCAGAAGGCGTTCTGGAAACGCGGTGATGAAGATGACCGGGATGTTTGCAGTCTTGAGGATATCGTTGACGGCATCGATACCCGAGCTGCCGTCGGCAAGCTGAATATCGGCAAGCACCATGCTGGGCTTGGTGGCATTATGCAGCGCGACCGCTTCGGCATGGGTGCGAGCGATGCCCGTGACCCGATGCCCAAGGCTTTCCACCATCTGCTCGATATCCATGGCGATCAGCGGCTCATCCTCGATGATCATAATATCGGTCGCTACCTGCCGCGAAATTTCCTGCGATGCCACATCAAGCAGATGCATCGTGTCGCTTTCCGATACATCGAGAATATCGGCGATCTCGCCGAGACGGAAACTTTCAACGGAGGCAAGTAGAAACGCCTGACGCGCAACCGGAGAGACCTTGGACAGGTTTACCGAGGCGCGCTGTTCCCATGCGTAGGGCGAATTCGGTTCAGGAATCTGTAGGGTCAGGGAACCGAACAGCTTTGTGAACAGTTTATAGAGTGCAACGCGGTCGTTGTCCGTATCCGGGAATATGGAAATATCGGCGATGATAGCTTCCAAAACCGCAGCAACATAGGCGTCTCCTGACGTCTGCGTTCCGGTTAAAGCACGTGAGTAGCGACGCAAATACGGAAGGTGCGGCGCAATGCGTGTGGAAAGTGTCATCAATGGCTCCCGCCTTTTATCACATTCTAATTAAAATACAGCCCGGAGGCCGCAATGACTAACAAACGTCAGTTGAGTAAAAAAGTTCCTCTTTGTCGGAACTTTTTTTAGCCAGTCGCATTACAATGCTTACAAACGGTTGGCTTCATCCTTTACGATTCGTTAGGAAACAGTTCTGGAGAGGTTTGCCGGTCTTCCGGACGGGAGGCAGGAAGCATACCCGACCCACGAACGCGACACATGAGAAGCGAGCAGGTTAAATGACAATTCAGAATAATGAGGAAGCGGACAACAAGGCATCAGACCTACGCGTGATGGATATCCTCGACCCCAACAATCAGATCGGCAACCGCCTGCGTTCCTTCTACGCTGCTATGCAGGACGAAGTCATTCCCGATCGCTTTCTTGATCTGCTTGAGAAGTTGGATCAGGCAGAGCGCATGGCTTCCGTAAAGGTGTCCGAATAGGGGTGGGCGTGATGGAAACGCAATCGAGCTTCAAGCGCGAACTTCTCGCGGCTCTGCCGAGTCTTCGTGCTTTCGCCATTTCGCTGACCGGGCGCCATGACCGTGCCGATGATCTTGTGCAGGACACAATCATGAAGGCTTGGGCCAAGCAGGATCATTTCGAGATGGGCACGAATATGAAGGCCTGGCTCTTCACCATCCTGCGCAACGAACTTTATAGCCAGATGCGCAAGAGCGGGCGCGAGGTACAAGACAGCGACGGCATCTTTACTGAATCGATGGCGACACATCCCTCGCAATACGGCGCGCTCGACCTGCAGGACTTTCGCAAGGCGCTGGATCAATTGCCGCCGGATCAGCGGGAAGCCATCATCCTGGTGGGCGCTTCCGGCTTTTCCTATGAAGAGGCTGCGGAGATCTGCGGCTGCGCCATCGGCACGATCAAAAGCCGCGTCAACCGCGCTCGCCAGCGCCTGCAGGAATTGCTCGACATCTCCGGTGAAGCTGACTTTGGGCCTGATGCGACGTCGGCGCCGCTTACCTCCAAGGCATTCGCTTTCTGATAGCAAAAAGCCCGGCAGTATTTGATACAGCCGGGCGTCCTCCCATTTTTCATTATGTTTTACACCTGATGCGTTTCTCAAAGCCGGCCCCTGCGTCGGCTTTTTTCTACGTGAGGCGTCAATCGTCGTCGTCGCTCGATCCGAATACATTGCCAAACACGAGCGCGGCGGCAATGGCCGCTGTCATCAGCGGTTGCTTCCTGACAAGGCCGAGTACCGCTGCTGCTGCAGATTCCAATGCGAGCCGCCGTTCGCGGGCTCGGCGTTGCTCCTGTTTGTTGACGATCGCCATGACGACTAAGACAATCAAACCTAGCAAGAGTGCGCCTGCGGCGATCAGAAGTGCCGCGACTGCGGCGCCATAGATGGTCGCCAGCGATATCGCGGCGGCGATCAGCCCAAAGGCGTAGCCCGTCAGCAGAAGAAGGACTGCTATGGCGATGAAAATACCGTTGCGCTTGGTTCGCGCAACGGTGCGATTGATAGAGCCGGACAAGAGCAGGCCGAGAATCGGAGCGAGCATGCCAACTTCCTAGCGGCGTGACAGAAGCAGAGCGATTGCAAGTCCGAATGCCGCAGCCGCGCCGACCGTGGCGACCGGATGCTGGCGAACGGTCCTGCGGACTTCGCGAGAGCCCCGTGTATAACCCTTTTGCAGGTCGCGTAGCAATTCCTCGCCGCGAACCGTCAGGTCGTCGAATCCCGACTCGGCCCTCGCGCGCAATTTCTTGCCCTGCTTTGCACCATTATTGCCAATCAGTTTGGCAAAGGCTGCAACTTCCTCGCGCAGGGATTCGATCTGGTCTTCGATGCTTGCCTCGACATCGTGCAGGCTGCTGCCGTTACGCTTGCGCGTCGAATGGAGAATGGATGAAGCCATGTTTGAGCTCCCTTTCGTCGTTTATTGCGTTGCTTGGCGCCGATGGAGCGCCACCTATCATTATGATCGGATATTGCGCGGCGCACTAGGTGGGTGAGCGTGCGGAACATTTATTCCCATCACTATACCTCAACGCGTGGATGCAATGAAAAGTTCCAAAGCGCGTGACTTAAGGGAAGCTCAGCCGGGGAGGGCGCTGTGGGCGAGGACGAAGGGTACACCGTCGGCGGGAATGCGATTGACCCTTAGATTGCAGCCGAAGATATCCTGCAGATGCCGGTCTTGCAAGACCTCCTTGACCGGGCCGGCGGCCCGCAGCTGGCCTTCCTTGAGCAGAACCATCTGGTCGGCGAAGAGGGCGGTCAGATTAAGATCGTGCATGACAGCGATAACGCCGCCGCCGCGTCGGCAAAATTGGCGGGCGAGCGTCATAATGGTCAGCTGGTGGCTGATGTCCAGGCTGGAAACCGGCTCGTCCAGGAGCAGCCAGCAGGGCTTGCCCTCGATGACGGGCTCGGAAATCTGGCAAAGCACGCGGGCGAGCTGCACGCGCTGCTGTTCGCCGCCGGAAAGCTCCTGGTAGAAGCGTCCCTCGAACCCGATGAGATCGACGCGGGCCAGTGCGTCCGCGGCTATGCGGTCAGCCTGTTCCGGACGACTGTTGCGGCCGGTAGTCAGGCCCATGCGGACGATTTCGCGAACCGTGAAAGGAAAGGAGATGGAGCTTGCCTGCGGCAGCACGCCTCGCATTTCGGCGAGCTGCCACGCCTGCAGGCTACCGATTTCCGAGCCGTTCATATGCACCGAACCCTGATAGGCCAGCTCGCCTGAAATTGCCTTCATCGTCGTCGTCTTGCCAGAGCCGTTCGGTCCGCAGATCGCCGTCAGCGTTCCCGGCTCAGCCGCAAAAGAGACTTCCTTCACGACGGCCTTGCCGCCGAGCCGGACGACGAGATTGGAAACATCGATCATCGCTGGCTCACAGGCTGAGGCGCGAGCGCTGCCGCAACAGCATCCACAGGAAGAATGGTCCGCCGACGCCGGCTGTCAGAATGCCGATCGGCAGTTCGGCCGGGGAAACGATGGTGCGGGCAACCACATCGGCAACGATCAGCAACGAGCCGCCGAGCAGCGCGGAGGCCGGCAACAGGAAGCGATGATCCGGCCCGATTATCATGCGCAGTATGTGCGGCACGACGATGCCGACGAAGCCGATGCCGCCGCTGACGGCGACGGAGGCGCCGACGGCCGCAGCCACGCTGACGATCGCGACATTTTTCAACCGCTGCACGGCGACACCCATGTGGAACGCCGCTGCTTCGCCGAGTGTCAGAGCGTTGAGGCCACGTGCCATGAAGGGGAGCGGCAAGAGGGAAAGAACAATGATCGGTCCGGCACCGATCACCTTGCTCCAGGTCGAGCCGGCAAGCGATCCCATGCTCCAGAAGGTAAGATCGCGCAATTGCCGGTCGTCGGCCATGTAGATCAGGATTCCCGTAGCCGCCAGGGCAAGCGAGCCGAGGGCGATGCCGGCCAACAGCAGGGTGGCTATGGATGTCTGGCCATGCCGGGTCGCCACCCTGTAGAGCAGCACCGTCGTCACCAGGCCACCGATGAAGGCGGCGATCGGCAGGGAAAAAATGCCGAAGAGGTGGGCGACCGGGGCAAGGCCACCGCCACCGAGCACGATCATGGCCACCGCGCCGAGGCTGGAGCCGGCGGAAACGCCGATCAGGCCGGGGTCGGCCAGCGGGTTGCGGAACAGCCCTTGCATGACCGCACCCGAGACCGCCAGCCCGCCGCCGATCAGGAAGCCGAGGATGGCGCGGGGCAGGCGTATGTCGAAGATGACGATGCGGTCGCGATTGCTCAGCGCGCTGTCGGCACTGCCGGTCGCCATGCTGACGATCACATCGATGATCGAAGCATTCGATGCGCCTGTCGTGATCGAGAAGGCAAAAGCAATAGCCGAAACGAGAACGAGGCCGACGAGGACGAGAACAGCAAGCGCGGTGCGATCCCCATCGCGACGGTATGTCGTACGTTGCGACATCTGCTTCAGCCCCGTCACGGTATCGTTGAATGCCACCTCAGCCTCCGTAGACGGCTGCGTTGAGCTCGCGAACGGCGCTGGCGGTGCGCGGTCCGAACCCGAGCAGATGCAGGCCGTCCATGCGCACGATCGCCTTATGGCTGGCGGCGGGCGTCAAGGAAATCGCCGGCTGCTTGAGGAGATCGTCATTCGTCATCGACAACGGGCCCTCGCGATCCATGATGAGGATGACATCAGGCTTGGCGTCGATGATTGCTTCGTCCGTCAGTGATTTGTAGCCGGTGAAGCCGGTGATCGCGTTGACGGCGCCGGCAAGCTTGATGATGCCGTCGGCGGCGGTATCGGTGCCCGAAGCGAGGATCTTGCCGTTCTGATTACTGAGCACGAAGAGCACCCGCTTGCGCTCGGCCTCGGGGCGCTTGGCGGAATCGGCAATGGCGGCATCCAGATCGGCGGCGACCTTGTCTTCCAGGGCCTTCGTCTTTTCCGGCACGCCGAGCAGGGAGCCGACGACGTCGATCTTCTTCAGGATGCCGTCGCGATCATAGGTCTGCGGCACGGTCTCGAAGGGCAGGCTGGCATTGCGCAGCACGGCCAGCGCTTCCGGCGGGCCGGAGCCTTCGACGGCGATGATCGCGGTCGGGTTGACGGCGAGGATCCCTTCGGGGGACAGGGCTCGCATATAGCCGACATCGGGCAGCGTGGTCGCTTCCTTCGGATAGAGGCTGGTGGAATCGCGGGCGATCAGCCGCTTCTCCTCGCCGAGCGCATAGATGATCTCGGTGACGTCGCCGCCGATGGAGACGAGGCGCGTGGTATCCAGCTTCTTGGTCGTCTCTGTGGCATGGGCGTGCCGCACGAGGCTGCTAAATCCGGCGATCGGGCTTGCCGGCACGAGAGGCAAGGCCATCACCACCAAGGTCAGGGTGACTTCCCACGGTCTGATGCGCTTGAAATTCCTAAATATCGTCATAAGCCATCTCTCATGCAGCGACGCTGGCGCCGGCTCTCGTCAGATTTTCGATGATCGCGCGCCAATCGCGGCGTTCGTCGAAGCCTTCCTTCCGCTTGCCGAAGAACTGGATGATCATCTCACCCTTGGCGTTGTAGGCTTCCAGCGAAGTGACGTGGCCGTCCTTGGTCGGCTTGCGCACGGCCCAGGCCTCGGCAATATGATCCTGTCGCAGATGCAGGTGGAAGGTCGGGTCCATGACGTTGATCCAAGGGCCCATGGTCTGCACGTTGAAGATCGGACCAGAGTGGATCTGGACGGTGCCTTCGTTGGCGACGAAGCACATGATCGGCAGGCCTTCGCGCACCGAAGCCTGCATCATTTCACCGACCGCGCCGGTTTCCAGCTTCCAGGCATAGTCGTCGCCGACGGTGCGGATGGCGTCCTGACGGCCGATCTTCAGCTTCTTCAGCATGCCGAAGAATTCGTGCGTGTCCGTCATGCGGCTCCAGTGATCGCGCAGTTCGTCGCGGCTTACGTCGCCATCGGTTTCGCCATTGTCATAGCCGGAGCGATCCTCGGCAAACTCCTGCGACTGATCTTCGACCCGCAGTTCGGCAACGATGGTGTGATAGGCGTCGACGTTCGAATCAGGGCGCAGATGCACCTTGTGAACCGCGTCGCCTGCCTTGTCGAAGAACTGCAGGCTCAGCTTCTTCTGGTCGCCATCGATCTTGGTGACGGCGAAGGCATGCGCCCAACGCTTCGGGAAGATACGCAGATCGATATTCTCGCCGAGAACGATCGCGGCCTGCACGCCGGACTTGATGTTTTCGTAGACGCCGATCTTTTCATGCACGGCGCTCTCATTGCGCGACAGGGCCATGACTTCGCCGAGCGAGGCGACCCGCTCGAGAAAGCGGTTGGCGTCGGCATCGATGCGGATGGCCGAGATGCCGACTTCGGCCGCGACCAGGGCGGCTTCGGAAATATCGAGGCGGGCGGCGATGTCGCGCTCTCGCATCTTCGGGTTTTCTGCGCGGAAGGCGCGAATGGCGGCGGGGGTCGGTCTGGTCGTCTCAGTCATTTGTCATGCCTATTTGTTGAGTATGAGCTTGCCTTGGCGCGTGATCTTCATGCGGTAGATGACGCCTTCGTGCTTGATCATGATTTCGGTCTGGCCCCGGAAAATATCCGTGCTCTCGACAATTCGTATGTCTTGGGCGGCCGCGTAATGCGCCGGCTGCGTTGGGGTCTTCTCAGCGATCATCCTGTTTAGTTTTGCCTGAAAATTCATCGGAGGCCGAACAGCGTTGCGGCCAAATTTAACTTGACTCACATACTCATGGTTCCATAAAGACGCAATAGAAGACTGATAAAGTCAAGTTTAAAAATTTCGGCGATGCACGCTTAGGCGGAAGGCCCGGGCAGGTGCTTGTCAGGACATATTCGGGAGACATGGGCGATGCTGACGAAAACGATTTTGGCACTCGTTACTTCGGGGCTTTTGGCCGCGGCATCTTGCGTCCCGGCCTTTGCCCAGGATGCAGGCGCGGCTCCGGCAACGGCCGCGCGCAAGCTCAACGTCGAACTCAATGCGCTGGCGCCGTCCCAGAAGGGATGCATGATGACCTTCGTCGCCGAAAACGACATGGCGGCGCCGATCAACAAGATCTCCTTCGAGCTTGCCTTTTTCAACGACAAGAACGCGGTCGATCGCGTCACCGTGCTTGACTTCCGCGACCTGCCGCTCGGCAAGAAGCGGGTGCGGCAATTCGATATGCCCGGCGTGAAGTGCGAGACCGTCTCCCGCATCATCATCAACGACACGCCCGTGTGCGATGGCCCTGCGGCGGGCGAGTGCAAGGCCGCGTTGACGACCCGCTCGCAGACATCAGTTCCTTTCGAAGGCTGAGGCCATGGCGACGCGCTCGGCCAAGGTTTCCATGGAGCGGCGCCGCGCCGGCGGTGGCATGAATGACAATTATCCGAGTGTGCTTCCAGGGCACGAACTGACCGGCTTCGAGGGCGTATCGCGACCGCCGGCCGGCGAAGCGGTGATGCATTATAGCCGCTTTACGCAGATCGGCTCTTTTCCGAACCATCCTGCAGAACCCGCTTCCGCTGAGACGGCGGAACCGCTGCCGATGGATGCGCTGCCCGAGAGGCCGAGCAAGACCATAGCGGCACGCACAACGTCCCTTCTTTTCTCCGGCATGGGGTCCTGCCTGTTTCATGCCGTTGTTGTCGTAATATTGCTGCTAACCTTCATTGCGGCGCCGGAAGATGCGCAGGAGGAAGCGGGCGATACCGTCAGCGTTATCATGATCGGCAATTCCGATGCCGATCAGATGGCGGCGGGCGAAGACAATCAGCAGCCCGAGCCGGAGCAGGTGACGGCAGAGGCTGTTCAGCCACAGGCGGTTCAACCCACCGAAGTTACGCCTGAAGAGACCCCTGTGCCTCAGCCCGATGTCGTTCAGCCGCAAACCGCGGAAACGCAGCCGGTCGAAACGGCTGAAGCCGTCCAGCCGGACGAGCAGACCCAGCCCGAGACAGTAACCTCCGAGCAGCCGCAGATATTGGCGACACAGGCGCCGGCCGAGATGACCGTGGTGCAGCCGGTCGACCCGGTTCAGCCCGTCAATAGCGAGGCGGTTGAGGCTCAACCGGTCCAGCCGGCACCGGAAGTCGTAACGCCTGTTGAAAAGCCGAAGCCTGTCGAGAAGCCGAAGGAAATCAAGAAGCCGGTCGCAAAGATTGTGAAGGCGAAGTCGGGATCGAGGGGTGAGAGCCAGCAGGATTCGAAGAAAGGGTCTGTCGACGGTACCGAGACGGCGCAATCCGATACGAATTCACAATCGAATGCTCGCCGAACGGGCTCGGGCAGCGCTGCGGTTGCCAACTATCCGGGCAAAGTTCAATCGCGTATCCGTCGTGCCGTGCGCCTTTCGTCGAAATACGAAGGCGGCATTACAGTGCGCGTTCGCCTTACGATTGGTTCGAGTGGTGACTTGACCTCACTGTCGATCGCGCGGAGTTCGGGCATTCCTGAGTTGGATGAGGCTGTTACCGACGGTATTCGGCGAGCCGCGCCGTTCCCGCCATTGCCGCCAGAATGGGGCAAGCCGAGTTGGTCCTTCACCCAGGAAGTTCAGGTTACAGGGCGCTAGCCCCTAGAGACCGGCTGAAAGCGGAACGGCCTATCGGCTGCATTGAAATATGATGAAAAACCTCAACTTTATACTTTACTCTAAAACTCATGTTTAATATGGTCGCCTCGCGCTCGATGGAATCGAGTGCTCGAGAGCAACCAGCAAACGGGTGATGCATGGCGCGTAAGGGGAAGAAGGATTTTGGCCGCGAGAGCCGCCAGGCACAGGCGCCGGCGGAGGTTCCGGGGAAATCCAGTCTCGACGGGCGCAGTTTCCTCTATGTCGGCGGGCGCGATTGCCAGGTGGCGCATCTGCGCCAGATCGCCAGCAACTTCGGAGCTGAGCTGATCCATCATGATGGCGGCTTGCGTGAGGCAGTCTCGCGCATCGATACGGTGTTGCCTTCCGTCGATTGCGTCTTCTGCCCGATCGATTGTATCAGCCACGATGCCTGCCTGCGGGTGAAGACTGGCTGCAAGAAATTCGGCAAGGCGTTCATTCCCTTGCGCAACGGCAGCAAGTCCAGCCTCGAGCGGGCGCTACAGACCATGAAAGAACGAGACGTTTCCCAATGATCGATGGTGACCCCGAGGGGTTTATGCTGATCGGCCTGCACAAGCTGGCCGCGCAGAACAGCGACGGGCTGGTGCCCGAACTGTACGAACTGCTGATGCGTCGCGCCGAGGAACAGCGGCGCGCGCCGAACGTAACGACCTTTCCTGCCTGGAAGGCACGGTTTCCGGGCGAGACGCCGGATCGCCCATTGGTCGAAGCAACCCGGGACGGCGCGAATGTCATTGCCTTTGCACCGGGCGTGAATAAGACTGTCGCCCGTCGCAAGAAGGTCTGATCGTCCAACGAGGTTGCCATGTACATCGCCATGAACCGCTTCAAAGTCGTCATCGGTTTGGAGAGCGATTTCGAAACGGTGTGGCGGGAGCGGGATTCGCAACTGTCCGAAGTGCTCGGCTTTCTCGAGTTTCGTCTCCTGCGTGGCAAGACGAATATGGATGAGGGCTACACGCTGTTTTCGTCGCACACCACCTGGCGCAGCGAAGAGGATTTCCTCAACTGGACGAAATCCGAAAACTTCCGTCTGGCACACCGCAGCGCGGGTGAAAACAAGAGGCTCTATTGGGGCCCGCCGCAATTCGAAGGCTTCACTGTGGTTTCCGGGATTTGAGAGGGCGTAGCTTAGCTTGCCCATGCTAGCGGTAATTTGCGCTGCCCGTTCATGCTTTTGCCCGGCCCATCCTGAAGAAGGCGCCCAGCGCTATCGCCGCCCAGCCCGAAATCATGCCGAATCCTCCCGTCGGAGCGGCCAGGGGAAACAGTGAGCTGCCGCCGAAGTGGCGGCTGATCAGATCGCCGGCGAAGATCAGCGTTCCAAGTCCCAGCAGCAGGGCGGCGAGCGGTGCCGTACGAATGCGGTCATAGCCGGCGTAAAGCGCCAGCAGGGCAGGGGCGTGGGCGAGGCACATGGTGGAGGCGGCGCCGAGAAAATGCGTATCGCCGCCGTGGGTAGCCGCCGCTGCGAGCGCAACGCCGCCGCCGCCGAGGATACCGGCGACAAACAGGGTAGCTGGACGGATTATGGCGTCAATGCTCATGTCTTCCTCATTCCCGGTTCTGCATGTGGAAAGCCAGCCGCTCGATCGGCTCCCAGATGATCGCTCTCAGCTTCTCGTTGTCGATGGTCTCGTCCATGGCGCGGCGGAAGCACAGCAGCCACTCGTCGCGCTCCCTGGGGCCGATGGCGGCGACGAAATGCCGGCTGCGCAGGCGCGGATGGCCGCGCTTCTCGATGTAGAGCTGCGGCCCGCCAAGATAGCCGGTCAGATATTCGTAGAATTTCTCCTGGGAGCCTTCGAGGCTCGGCGGATGGACGGCCCGGCAGTTGGCCGCTTCCGGCAGCGTGTCCATCAGCTCGTAGAAGCGCGCCGTCAGCGCCCGCACGGTCCGATCGCCGCCGATCGCCTCGTAAAGTGTGATGGTTTCTTCGCTCAAGCCATGATCCCTGTTTGCGATATCCTACATGGCAACTGACAGAAGGTGCCGCAACCGTCGGCAGGGCCGGTGCGGCGTTTCAGCGCTGCTTTATTTGATGCTCGTCCGTTGAAAAGCATCGCTTTCCCCGGGAACGAGTTCGAGCGGCCAGATCGTCTGGCGCCTCGTCTTGGGGTAGATGTGGCTGTAGGCGGGCATGCTGGAGAGCAGGATTTCGGCCAGTTCGACACCGAGATCGTGCAGGGATGTGCGAAAGCAGGTGAGCGGTGGTTGCAGGAACTTGGCGCGCGGCGCCTCGCGAAAGCCCACGACGGCAATATCGCGCCCCGGAATGATGCCGGTCTCCATCATCCGCCTATAGAGGCCGATGGCCATCAATTCGTAGATCAGGATCACGGCCGTCGGCCTGTCGTCGACGCGAAGCAGTTCGTCGGCGACCTGATAGCCGCCCTGTTCGCTCGATTTGGCCCGGATGACCAGCGCCGGGTCGTAGGAGATGCCGTGCCGCTCCAGCGCGCGACGATAACCCTCCACGAAGACGAAGCCGAGGTTGATGTCGCTGGCGGGAGTGCTGATGGCAATGCGGCGGTGCCCATGCGCGACGAGCCGGTCGACAGCGCAATTGGCAACGCCGTCAAAATCAAGGTCGGCCCAGGGATGCTGCGCGCCCGAGAGGCTGCGGCCAAGTGCTGCGAAAGGGATCTTCGCTTTGGCGAGCAGATCAAAGCGCTTGTCGATGCGCTGCGTCTCCGAAATGATCATCGCATCGACGACGCGTCTCGCTACCATGCGCTTCAGATACTCGTAGGGATCTTCATCGTTCGGGCAGGGGAGCATGATCAGATCGAGGTTGTGGCGCGAAAACACGCTCTGCAGCCCGCCCGTCACGGTCAGAAAGAAGTTGTCGCTGTTTTCAACCGTTTCCCTGCTGGATTGGATCATCAAGCCGATGACGTTTGTCGTGCCTTGCCGCAGGCTGCGCCCCGATTGGTTGGCCACATAGCCTAGCTGTTCGGCGGCGGCGAGTACGCGCTTGCGGGTCTCCTCGTTGACATCAGGCTTGCCGTTCAACGCGCGTGATACTGTGCCGATCGAGATATCGAGATGGTCGGCAAGCTGACGAATTCCCTTCATCGGCTGCGGTTTTCCTCCATGCGCCATTTTCCGTTGTCCTCCTCTATTGACACAGGAAAATCTTTTCGCATAGTATCGTAAACGTTTACGGAGCGCGTGTCATGAGGGGTTCGACACCGGCCGCTGGAGGATATCGTGAAATTTAATGCCATTTTGTGCGGGTGCGGAGCTATGTCCAAGGGCTGGCTTAAAGCCATCGCCTCGACGCCATCGCTTGCCCAATCCATTCAGATCGTGGGCCTGGTTGATCTCAACCGGTCGACCGCGGAGAATCTTGCCAAGGAGTTTTCCCTCGACAATGCCGTCATCGGCTCGGATCTGGCCGAGGTCATCGCCGCGACCAAGGCCGACCTGGTCTTTGACGTCGTCATTCCGGCCGCGCGTTTCGGTGTGGTCTCGACGGCGCTGAAAGCCGGTTGCCACGTGCTCAGCGAAAAGCCGATGGCGACGTCGCTCGCCGAGGGTGCGGCGCTGATCGATCTTGCCGCTAAGGCGGGCAAGGTCCATGCCATCATCCAGAACCGCCGTTTCATCTCGGGCATTCGCCGCCTGCGGCGCTTCGTGGAAGAGGGAGCAATCGGCGAACTCACGGGTATTCATTGCGATTTCTTCCTCGGGCCGCATTTCGGCGGCTTCCGCGAGGAAATGGACAATGTGCTGCTGCTCGACATGGCGATCCATACCTTCGATGCCGCCCGTTTCGTTTCCGGCAAAGTGCCGGTCTCGGTCTATTGCCTCGAGAAGAACCCTGTGGGCTCCTGGTACAAGCATGGTGCATCGGCTCATGCGCTCTTCGACTTTTCCGACGATGTCGTCTTCAGCTATCGGGGCTCCTGGTGCGCTGAGGGACGGCGCACGAGCTGGGAAAGCCAGTGGCGGCTGACCGGCAGCAAGGGCATGCTGACCTGGGATGGCGAGGAGGATTTCGAGGCCACCATTGCCGGCCATGAGCCGGGGCTGCTGCATGGCTTCACCCCAATCGAGGTTCCCGGCCCGAAGCATGAGGAGGAGACGCATGGTCATGCCAGCGTCATCGCCTCCTTCATCGAGGCGATAAAGACGGGCAAGCCGCCCGAAACCGAAAGCCGCGACAACATCCGCAGCCTCGCCATGGTTCTCGGCGCTATCGAGAGCGCCAAGACGGGCCGGCGCGTCGACATTTCAGCACAAGGACAGTGACATCATGACTAATCCGGCAAAGGCCATCCGCATCGGCACGATGATCAGGGCGACGAACGAGGATGCCGCCCAGGGTATCGCCAAGATCGCCGATCTCGGTTTCGAGAGCTTCGAACCCTTCTTCTGGCAGACGACCAACGGCCAGAACCTCGGCGAGCTCGGCAAGCGCTGCCTCGACGCCATCGGCGGCCGCGACATCACCATCTCGACACTCGGCATGTTCGGCAATCCGCTTGAAGAGCGCGAGATGGACCTGCAGACGCTGCAGGGCTGGAAGGACTGCATCGACAACGCCCACCATTTCGGCGCGACCTGCGTTGCCGGTTTTACCGGGCGCATCCGCAACAAGCCGCTCACTGACAGCCTGCCGCGCTACAAGCAGGTGTGGAGCGAGCTTGCCAAGCGGGCCGCCGACAAGGGCATCAGGATTGCCTTCGAGAACTGCGCCATGGACGGCAACTGGGCGACCGGCGATTGGAACATCGCGCATAATCCCGATGCCTGGGAACTGATGTTCAACGAGACTCCGGACGACAATATCGGGTTGGAATGGGAGCCGTGCCATCAGATGGTCTATCTGATCGAACCGCTGCCGCAGATCCGCAAGTGGGCCAAAAAGATTTTCCACGTCCACGGCAAGGATGCGACGATCCGCTGGGATGTCATCAAGGAGCACGGCATCTTCGGCAAGGAGCAGTTCGTCTTCATGCGCACGCCGGGCTTTGGTGACAGCAACTGGACCGACATCATTTCCGAGCTGCGCTTGGCCGGCTGGTCCGGCTCCATCGACATTGAGGGCTGGCATGACCCGGTCTATCGCGATGCGCTCGAAATGACTGGCCAGGTTCATGGCCTGAACTATCTCAAGGCAAGCCGGGGTGGGGACTTCATCGAGTAATGCATGCATCCGCAAAACTGCATCGATTTAGGAAGCAAGTTGTGCGTTAATGAAATGCCCTGAGTGATCGACGCTCAGGGCATGACGGGATACCCCAACGGAGGAACTGTCGAGCGTCCGCACCTTGTCTCATGGGACAGGCGGGCGCTTGGCGCAGGTGAGAGGAAAACGCCGATGGCAGCGCGGGCCATGTCATCGGACAGATACCGTCAAGGTTCGCATGGTGGAGGAGAATGTATGAATATTTTTTCGAAGCTGGCGATCTCCGCCGGCATGTCGCTTCTGCTTGCCGCCGGTGTGGCGCAAGCGCAGAGCAAGACATTTAACGTCTGGTGGTTCGAACTGCCGGATACTTCGCAGGCCAAGGCATGGACCAAGGCGCTGGAAGAACTGAAAGCAAAGCATCCCGACGTTACGATCAATTTCGAACAGAAGACTTTCGAACAATTGCAGAAGGCAGGCAGCCTCATCCTCAACTCGGATCAGGCACCTGATGTTCTGGAGTACAACAAGGGCAATGCCACGGCTGGCCTCGTCGCCTCGCAAGGTCTGCTGACGCCACTCGACGATCAATTCAAGTCGCGAGGCTGGGATAAGATCCTCAACGAAACCAATAGCCAGCTCAGCAAATACGATGGGAACGGCATCTACGGTTCGGGCCCAATTATCGGCATTCCCGTCTATGGCGAATTCGTTTCGGTTTTCTACAATATCGACATGTTCCAGGCTAACGGCGTGAAAGTGCCGACCACGCTGGACGAGTTCGAAGCTGCATTGGACACTTTCAAGAAGAAGGGCATTACGCCGCTTGCCTATGGTACGGTGGATTCCAACGCACAGCATCTGGTCTATACGCTTGCACTGACGCAGGCTGACGACACCTGGGTCAAGAACTATCAGGGGCTCAAGGCGCCGCTTGATACCAAGCCCTTCCTGTTTGCCGCTCAGAAGATCGCCGACTGGGTGAGCAAGGGTTATATTTCGAAGGATTCGACCGGCCTGAAGGGTACCGGCGGCGCCGACAATCTCTTCTCATCGGGCACAGCTCCGATGTTTGTCAGCGGCACCTGGAACAACGGCAACTTCGCGAGTTCGATCAAGAACTTCAAGTGGAGTCAGTTCATCTTCCCGACCCCGAAGTACAGCGTGGGTTCGACCGGCAACCTGTTCATGGTGCCGAAGAGCGCCAAGAACAAGGATCTCTCGTACGAGTTCATCGATCTCGTCCTGCGCAAGGAAAACCAGAACATGCAGGCCAATCTCGGTGGTGTTGCCATTGCCGCCGATCCGGCCTCGGTCACCGACGAAGTCGGCAAGCGCAACGTCGAGCTCTTCAACCAGATCTCCGGCAAGGGTGGCCTCGGCTTCTACCCGGACTGGCCGGTGCCTGGCTATTACGAACTGCTGATCCAGGCGACGACCGGCCTGGTCAATGGCTCGACCACGCCTGATCAATTCGTCGTACGCCTGAAGAAGGCCTATGACGACGTGCAGGCGGCCCAATAACACCATCGGCGACAATCACAACGGCGGGACGGCTTTCATGCCGCCTCGCCGTATCGGACTGGAGGAATTCGATGGAGAATTCGAGGAGCGCCGGCAAAGCGGGGTACTATTTCTACATGATCCCCGGCATGCTGGGGTTTGCGGTAGTGGTGCTCATTCCGCTGATTGCCAATTTCGCGATCAGCTTCACGACATGGAAGGGCGGCGTCATCCCGCCTCGCTATGTTGGATTTGAGAACTATCAGAGGCTGCTCCAGGATGCCGCCTTCTGGGGCTCGATCCAGCATACGCTGCTGTTCATCATCTCGATGACGATCGTGCCCATTCTTCTGGGGCTGGTGCTGGCGGCAGTGCTGTTCGACTATATCAGTGCGCAGTTCAGCGAGACATGGTCGAGTTTCTTTCGCGCCGGCTTCTACCTGCCGCAAATCCTGCCGCTGACCGCGGTTGGTATTCTATGGGGATGGATCCTCAATCCCATCGGCATCATCAACGCGGTGCTGAGGGCGATCGGCCTTGATTTCATGGCGAAGAACTGGCTGGGGGATGCAAACTATGCCCTTTGGGCGGTTTCAGCTGTCATCGTCTGGGTTCAGGTCGGCTATTGCCTTGTCGTCTTCATGTCCGGATTGGCGCGCGTCGATCCGTCGCTTTACGAAGCCGCCGAGCTCGACAATGCGAGCTGGTTCGGTCGCTTCCGCTCCATCACCATTCCCATGCTCATGCCCGAGATTTTCGTGGTCGCTCTCACGACGCTGATCGCGGCCCTCAAGGTTTTTGCGCCAATCTATGTCCTGACATCAGGCGGCCCGGACAATGCGACGACGGTTCCGTCTTATCTTTCCTACTATCATTTCTTCACAACGAACCGCGTCGGTTATGCCGCATCGATCGCGACGCTACAGACAATCGTGACCATCGTGCTCGGCATCGTGTTCCTGCGCATGCAATCGAAACAGTCCGAGGGAGGGCACTAATATGACAGCTACGTCTTCGCTCTCTAACTCGGTTGCTTCGGTGCATCATCGCCAAGGAAAGGGGGTTGGCCGCTGGATCGTTCTGGCTATCCTGCTCGTCTTCCTGGCAGGAACGTTGTTTCCGTTCTTCCTGGCGGCTTTCAACGCCATCAAGACGCCTTCGGATTATGCCGCCAATGGTCCGCTCGCCTTCCCGCAGAGCTTCGACCTGACGGCGCTCAAGAACTTCTGGGCGACAGTCGATTTCCCCCGGAAGCTCTTCAACAGCATCCTTATCAGTGGATGCACAGCCATACTGGCTGTCGTCCTCAGCCTGCTCAACGCCTATGCCATCGGCATCGGGCGGGTGCGTGGCGGGCAGGCCTTGCTGGTTCTCTTGCTGATCGCCATCATGGCGCCGCAGGAAGCGCTGGTTTATCCGCTTTACTACATGGCAAAGCAGGTTGGGCTGTTCGACTCGATGCTCTCGGTGATCCTGATCCTCGGCGTCCTGCATACCGCTTTCGGCACCTTTCTTCTCTCATCGGTCATGGCGACATTTCCGCGCGAGATCATCGAAGCGGCGCAGATCGACAATGCGAGCCGCTGGCAAATCCTTTGGTTGGTGATCGTCCCCGTGATGCGGCCCACGCTCGCCGTGCTCGCGACCTTCTTCTTCATCTGGACCTGGAACGAGTTTCTGATCCCCCTGGTGTTCCTGGTCTCCAACAACAACCAGACGGTCTCCGTCGCCATGGGCGTGCTGTCGGGATCGAATACGCAGGAACCAACAGCGATTGCGGCGGCCTCCTTGCTCGGCATCACGCCAACGGTGATCTTCTTCCTGATTTTCCAGCGTACGCTCACAAGGGGCGTTGCCGTCGGTGCCGTCAAATAAACCAATGCGGAAAGTCCCGTCCCCTCGGCAATAATCCGAAGGGCCGGGACGGGATGAATGGCAGATCTGGCAAAATTCAAGTTTTCAGCAGGAGGAGAAAGTGGCAGGAATCAACATCAAGTCCCTCACCAAGCATTTTGGTGCCGTGCAGGTTCTCAACGACATCGATCTGACGATCGAGCGCGGGGAGTTCGTCGTGTTCCTCGGCGGCTCCGGCTGCGGCAAGTCGACGTTGCTGCGGATGATCGCGGGCCTGGAGTCGATCACCAGCGGTGAGATCTGGATCGGCGGGCGGCGGGTCGATCAGCTGCCGCCTGGCGAGCGCGGCGTATCGATGGTATTCCAATCCTACGCGCTCTATCCGCATATGACCGTTCGCGACAACATGTCCTTCGGCCTGCGCAACATCAAAACGCCGAAGGCCGAGATCGAACGACGCATCGAGGCTGCGGCGAAGATTCTAGAGATGCCGCATCTTCTGGATCGCAAGCCTTCGGCGCTGTCGGGGGGCCAGCGCCAGCGCGTAGCGATCGGCCGCGCCATCGTGCGCGAGCCCGATGTCTTCCTGTTTGACGAGCCGCTGTCCAATCTCGACGCCGGCCTGCGGACTCGCACGCGCGTCGAGCTGGCGCAGCTGCATGAGCGGCTGGGAGCGACCATGGTGTTCGTGACGCACGACCAGGTGGAGGCGATGACGCTTGCCGACCGTATCGTGCTGCTCAACAACAAGAAGATCGAACAGGTGGCCACGCCTGTCGAGATCTATACGCGCCCGGCAACCCGCTATGTCGCGCAGTTCGTCGGCTCTCCCGGAATGAACTTTATTACCATGGCTAGCGTCGGCGAAGCAGGCGGCCTTGCAACTGCGACTTTGCCGGATGGCTCGGTCATCAACACGGCGGTGCCGCTCAACGGTATCGGAGGCTCTGCTTTGACGCTCGGCATCCGCCCGGAGCATCTGGTGGTCACGGCAGCGGAAAAAGGTAGCATTGCCGGTCACGTCGAGACGGTAGAGCGCCTGGGCGACCGCTCGCTCGTTCATGTTCGGCTCAAGGACGGTTCGAAGATCATCGGCACGGATCCGGGCATGACCACCGTCATTGCCGGTTCGCCGATTGCCTTCGCCGTCGATGCGGCAAAGGTGTCGATCTTCGATGAGAATGATGTCGCGCATCATTGCGTGAATTGAGGAGAGAATGGCCCGGATGATGTCTGGAATTCATGAAATTTAGGGCTGCCGAATAGTTCGTTGACGAAACCGTCTAATTGGTATGTTATGCCGCCATGTCCACTGCGCACCATAGGAAAAAGCAGCCTCTGTTCGTCCGCCGGCAATTGCTGGAGGTGGCCGCGCGGCTGGCCTCGGAAAAGGGGATGACGGCGGTGACGTTGGACGCCGTTTCCGGCGCGTCGGGTGTCAGCAAGGGCGGATTGCTGCATCATTTTCCCAGCAAGAACATGCTCCTCGAAGCCCTGTTCGACAGCCTGATCGAGCGGCTGGATGCGGCGATAGAGGAGGCGATGCGCGCCGATCCACTGCCGCACGGACGCTTTACTCGCGGCTATCTCCACGCCTGCCTTTCGCTGCGCGACCAGCCGCAGGGAACGAAAGATTGGGCGCAGGTGACGATGGTGCTGCTCAGCGAGCCGCAATTGCGCCAGCGCTGGCATGACTGGGTGCGCGAGCGTAGCGAGGAATATGTCGGAACGGACTCCTCAGTGGATGCGGCAATCGTCAGGCTCGCGACCGACGGGATCTGGCTGGCGGACTTGCTCGGCAGTCAGGACATGGACGAGAGCGCCCGCCACAGGTTGGTCGAGCGGCTGATCGAGCTCACGCAACTTTAGGAACATCGGAGAAGACGGAATGGCGAATGCATCGGTCTATGCAATGCTGCTGGTTGCGATCGTGCTGGAAGTGATCGGTACGACGGCATTGCAGATGTCGCAGCAGTTCACCCGCTTCGGCCCGACGGCCGTGCTGGTAGTCTGCTACACCGCCGCCTTCTATTGTCTTTCGGTAACGCTGCGGGTCATTCCGGTGGGCATTGCCTACGCCATCTGGAGTGGGCTCGGCATCGTGTTGATTTCAGCTGTTGGGCTGGTGTTTTTCCGCCAGAAACTCGATCTTGCCGCCATCGTCGGCCTGGTGCTGATCATCGCCGGCGTCCTTGTCGTCAATCTCTTTTCAAAATCCGTGTCGCACTGAAAAAGCAGGTGTTATCCATGGCCGTTTTTGCCTTTGTCAAATCACCGGGGACGCACTATGTCTTGCGCAGGATGGCTGCTGGAGGCTTTAAAAGCGGCGCTTTTCCAAAGCGCTTTGGACCGAATAACCTATTCAATTTCAATGGTATAAGAGGAGTGCCGTAATGACTATTCGTGCCGTCGTTTGGGGCGAGAACATCCATGAGCAAACAAACAAGGTCGTCGCCGAGATTTATCCGGAAGGTATGCATACGACGATCGCCAAGGCGCTGAATGCCGATGCTGGTATTGAGGCGACTACTGCAACGTTGCAGGAGCCGGAGCATGGCCTCAGCGAGGCCCGGCTGAAGGATACCGATGTCCTGCTTTGGTGGGGCCACAAGGACCACGGCGCCGTCAAGGACGAGATCGTCGAGCGCGTAGCCAGGCGCGTCTGGGAAGGCATGGGTCTCATCGTCCTGCATTCCGGTCATTTCTCGAAAGTGTTCAAGCGGCTGATGGGCACGCCCTGCGCGTTGAAGTGGCGCGAGGCCGGCGAGCGCGAACGCCTCTGGGTCATCAATCCGCGTCACCCGATCGCGGCCGGACTTGGCGAGCATTTCGAGCTCGAAAACGAGGAAATGTACGGCGAGCAGTTCTCCGTTCCCGAGCCGCTGGAAACGGTGTTCATCTCCTGGTTCCAGGGCGGCGAAGTCTTCCGTTCCGGCATGACCTGGCGCCGTGGCGCGGGCAATATCTTCTATTTCCGCCCCGGCCACGAGACTTACCCGACCTATCACAACGACACCGTCCACAAGGTGCTGATCAACTCCGTGAAATGGGCCCATAATCCGCTCGGCACGCAGGCGAGTATCCACGATGCGCCGAATGTGCCGGTCGAAAAGGCGCTGGAGCCGATCGTCGAGCGTGGCCCAAGACTGCACCAAGCCGGCGAAGCCGGTTATCGCTGAGGTATAATATGCGTCTCATAGTAGTTGGCACGGGCGGCATGGCGAAGAACCATGTGGAGCATTTCGCCCGTATTCCCGGCGTCGAGATCGTTGGCGCCGTCGATACGGATGCGACGAGGCTCACAGCCTTTTGCGATACGTTCGACATCAGGAACCGCTTCTCGTCGCTGGATGAGGCGCTGGCCTGGAATGAATTCGATGCGGTGACCAACGTCACGCCCGACAAGGCCCATCATCCGACGACCCTGCCGCTGCTTGTCGCCGGCAAGCACGTTCTTTGCGAGAAGCCGCTCGCGGAGAACTATGAAAAAGCGCTTGAGATGACGGAGGCGGCCGAAAGGGCAGGCGTCGTCAACATGGTCAACCTGACCTATCGCAATGTCGCGCAACTGCAGAAGGCGCGCGAGATGGTGATCTCGGGCGAGATCGGCACAGTGAAGCATGTGGAAGCATCCTATCTGCAGAGCTGGCTCGTCTCCAGGGCATGGGGCGATTGGCGCAGCGAATCCAAGTGGCTCTGGAGGCTGTCCACCGGTCATGGCTCCAACGGCGTTCTTGGCGATATCGGCATCCATATTCTCGATTTCGCCGCCTATGGCGCGGCGACCGATATCGACCATGTCTTCGCCCGGCTGAAGACCTTCAACAAGGCGCCGGACGAGCGCATCGGCGAGTATACGCTGGATGCGAACGACAGCTTTTCGATGTCGGTCGATTTTGCCAACGGTGCGCTCGGTGTGGTGCACGCGAGTCGTTGGGCGACAGGACATCTGAACGAGCTGAAGCTGCGTATCTATGGCGAGCGCGGCGGCCTTGAGGTGTCTCATAGCCCGAATGGTTCCGAACTGCGCGGCTGCCTTGGCGATGACACCGAAACGGCGACGTGGAGGGTCATCGAGGTGCCGCCGGTGTTGACCAACTATCAGCGCTTCGCCGAGGCTGTTATGACCGGCAGCAGCCAGGACCCGAGCTTCCGCCACGCTGCCAACTTGCAGCGCGTGCTGGATCTCGCCATGGTGACGGAGACGGAGCGGCGCGAACTGAAGGTTTGACGCCGTCTCGGCTTCATCTCGACATTCAAACGGCCGCCTTCGGGCGGCCGCTTCATTAAGGTCCACCCATATTATCGCAATTGCTTGACGGGATACGGAGGCAGGCGCAGCATTCCTCCATGAAAGCTCCGGATACGAGGTTGTGGGAGGAGGTGTTATGTCCACCGAAGAAAAGGTTGCTAGCCACTATACGCATGGATCACTGGAGGAGACGCTCCTTGCGGCACTTACCGCGGGCGGCAAGGATATCGATCATCTCAGTATCGACGACCTTGCTGGGATCGATGAATTCCATCTCGGGCGGCGCGAAGCCACGCGGGAGTTTGCTCGGGACCTCGACGTGAGTGATGGTCTGCGGCTCATCGACATCGGATCAGGGCTTGGCGGGCCGGCGCGCTATATCGCCAGCACCTATGGCTGCGCGGTCACCGGCGTCGATCTGACCGATGAATTCGTCAAGGTCGCCAATGTCCTGACCGAGCGTTGCGGCATGGCCGCGCAGGTGTCGTTTCGGCAGGCGAGTGCTCTGGCGCTTCCCTTTGCCGACCAAAGCTTCGACCGAGCGACGCTGATCCATGTCGGCATGAACATCGAGGACAAGGCGCGTCTGTTTGCCGAGGCGCGGCGTGTGCTGAAGCCCGGCGGCCGGTTTGGTCTCTACGAAGTCATGCAGATGCGCGACGGCGCGCTGCCCTATCCGATGCCCTGGGCGATGACGCCGGAAACGAGCTTCGTCCGCAGCCCCGAAACCTATCGTCAACTGCTCAAAGAGGCCGGCTTCACCGTGGAATCCGAGCAGGACCGCAGCGCTCTGGCGATCCGGATGGCGCAGGAGATGCGTGCCAGCGCTGCCGTTGGCGGTCAGACGCTGAGCCTCGGCGCACTGATGGGGCCGAGGGCGGCGGAGCGCGTGGGCAATGTCGGCATGTCGGTCGGAAGCGGCCTGATTGCGCCGATCGAAATGATCGCCAAGGCCGATTGATGGAAACAGAGTTGGCGGGCGCCCGGATTGACAGAGGCGCTTTCCTGTCTGTATGAAAAATCCAACGGTAATGGATTTCTGCCGGGCCATGGTGGCCGAACCGCTGCCTTGAATTTTCCAGGGAAGCTGATGACTCCTACTCAAAGCGCCTCGAAAGGCGAGGGAGTAGAGTCATGTCTTTTTTATTGCCGTTATCTCTTTCAGATTTCATATCCATTGTCCCCGACAGAGCCAATTTCGGTGCTGCGGGAGGGGCGAAATGATGTCCGCATCTCTGTTCTTTCAACATCGTTTTCAGCAATTTCGCGGCCTGTTCAAATGGGTAGCGCTTGTCGTGCCGATGGCGGTAGCCGTCGGTTCGCTCTGCGCACTGTTTCTGTGGAGCCTGGATAGGGCAACGGCGGCGCGTTTCGAACATCCCTGGCTGATCTTCCTGATGCCCGTTGCCGGTTTCCTGATGGTGTTGGTCTATCAGCGCTTCGGCCGCGGCGCGGAAGGCGGCAACAACCTGATCGTCGACCAGATCCACGAGCCTGGCGGCGGCGTGCCGCTGCGCATGGCGCCCTTCATTCTCGTGTCGACTGTTCTGACGCATTTGGTTGGTGGCTCGGCGGGGCGCGAGGGAACGGCGGTGCAGCTCGGCGGCAGCATTGCGAGCGCCTTCGCGAGGGTTTTCCGCCTCAGTCATGCCGAGATCCGCATACTCCTCATGGCGGGCATAGCTGCAGGCTTTGGCGCGGTCTTCGGGACGCCGATCGCGGGTGCTGTCTTTGCGCTTGAGGTGCTGACGATCGGGCGCATGCAGTATGAAGCGCTGATCCCGAGCCTTGCGGCCGCGATAACAGCCGATTGGACCTGCCATGCCTGGGGCATCGAGCATATCCAGTACCATATCGGCTATCTCTCAGGCACGCCGGCGAGCACGTTCCATCTCGATGCGCTGCTGCTTGTCAAAGTCGGCGTCGCCGGCGTGCTCTTCGGCCTGATGGCGCGCTGCTTCAGCGAGATCTCGCATATAGCGTCTGCGGCCTTCAAGAAGCTCTGTGCTTACGCGCCGCTGCGGCCTGTCATCGCCAGTGCCGTGCTGATCGGTCTCGTCTATCTGCTTGGCACCCGGGAATATCTCGGGCTTGGCGTCTGGTCGCCCAATCCTGCCGACGCGACGATCCTCGGCTTCTTCGATCCGGCTGATGTCGATTATTGGAGCTGGTTCTGGAAGGCAGTTTTCACGATCGTTACCCTCAGCGCCGGCTTCAAGGGCGGGGAAGTGACGCCGCTGTTCTTTATCGGTGCCGCACTCGGCAATGCGCTTGCGGCGATCCTCGGCGCGCCGGCCGATCTCTTTGCAGGTCTGGGTTTCGTCGCCGTCTTTGCCGGGGCCACCAACACGCCGCTCGCCTGCATGATCATGGGCATCGAGCTCTTCGGCGCGACGCATACGGTCTATCTCGCCGTCGCCTGTTTTCTTGCCTACATCTGCAGCGGCCATACCAGCATCTATTTGTCGCAGCGTCTCGGCATCGCAAAGAGCGCGGCCTCCGGCCACATTCCCTCCGGTATCCCTCTTCGCCATATTCGCGACATCGCCATGAATGGACGCAGTGAAGATGATCGCAAAAACAATCAGGCCCCGCCGCCGCTACAACAGGAGCGGGACATTCAATAAGGTCGCTTTGCGATTGTCTCGAGCATTGCGAAGCTGATGATCAAGATGTTTTGATCGGCAATGTCGTGGACGTGAATATCGGCGCTTAACCGCAGCGGGAGATTGTCGTGATCTATCTTGTCGTTTTTCTTGGCGCCGGATTGGGTGGCGCTTTCCGTCTCGGCGTCAACGAGCTTGCTGCTCGTCTGTTCGGGGGCGAATTTCCGTTCGGTACGCTTATCATCAATGTCGTCGGCGCGTTCATCATGGGGGTGCTGACGGAATATTTCGCCTTCCGTGGCGGAGTGTCGCAGGAGCTTCGGCTTTTTCTGACAACAGGCATTCTGGGCGGGTTCACGACGTTTTCAACGTTTGCGCTGGAGAGCGTCGTGCTTTGGGAGCGCGGCCAATGGATGCCCTTCGTGGCTTATGTCGGCCTGTCCGTTTTTCTGTCGCTAGGGGCCCTGATTGCCGGATTTGCCGTTGTCCGGCTAATAATTCTGGCTCAAACCATCTAGGCGGATGGCTCAGGTCTGTCGTGCCGTATTTTTGCCAATTCTGGGGTGAATTTCTTCGAGAAATCACCGGAGATTCAATCCACGACAAATCACCGCTCGTTGTGAACGGACTCTCTTGCGAAATTCGACTAATCAACTCATATAAACGCTTATTATGATCATCGCATAACAGAGGAGTCCGGCGTCAATCAGGAACGGGCGGGCGAGCATTGAAAGCGTCGAACCTGTTGCTCCCCCGGAATTTCCGTGCAGATTCCCCCTGAGGCAGCCTTCCTCCCTGACCGCCCTAAAGACAGACATGACGGAGAGCCCCTTGAGCGCACCTGCTCCCACTTCCACCGAATCTCATGCTCCGGAACAAACCTTTGGCACAACCGGCATCGCGCCGATGGACCGCCCGAGCGCCCTGACACGTTTTTTCATGGGCATCGTTGCCTGGGCCGAAGGCCTCAATCTGAAATATGCCAAGCTCGGCAATCCGCCGGTCTACAACAGCGCGACCTTCCCCTGGGCGGCCGAGATCGAGAAGGATTATCCGGCGATCCGCGCGGAGCTCGAAAAGGTGCTGCTGCGCCAGAGCGAGCTGCCGACATTCCAGGACATCTCCACCGATGTGAAGACCATCTCGACCGACACCCGCTGGAAGACCTTCTTCCTTCTCGGTTTCGGCGTGAAGTCCGAGCAAAACATTAAGGCATGCCCGAACACCTGGGCGGCGGTACAGAAAATCCCCGGGCTGACGACCGCCATGTTCTCCATTTTCGAGCCCGGCAAGCATCTTCCCGCGCATCGCGGCCCCTATAACGGCGTGTTGCGCCTGCATCTCGGCCTCATCGTGCCAGAACCACAAGACCAGCTCGCCATTCGCGTCGACAAGCAGATTTGCCATTGGCAGGAAGGCAAGGCGCTGATCTTTGACGACGCCTACGAGCATGAAGCCTGGAACCACACCGACAAGACCCGCGTGGTGCTCTTCGTCGATTTCGTCAAGCCGCTGAAATTCCCGGCCCGCTTTGTCAACTGGGCCTTGATGAACCTGGCGATCTTCACGCCGTTCATCAAGGAAGGTCTCGACAACCACAAGGAATGGGAAAAGAAGTTCTATGCCGAGGCAGAGGCGCTGAGAAATCGCCCAAGGGCATAATCCAGCCTGGCTTGTGAATTCTACGAAAAACCCCGGAACCCACTGCGGATTCCGGGGTTTTGCTTTTGGTCGCTCAGGCTCAGCGGTTGAGCTGGCTTATCCGCCTCTTCGGTATCTTCGTCATTATCATCGCTTGACTGCGTGGTAGCGGTTTTGCCGCCCAGATTGCCAGGCAGCGTCGAGATGGCATTGTCACCATCGAAGCCGGCTTCCTTGAGCAGGCGATGGCGAGTGCGCGTGCGGCTTCGGCTTTCGCCTAGCTTCCGACTCCTCGCGGCTCTTGCTGGCGACCGCAATGGTGCTTTCCTGCGCGACGATCCGGTTGTCGCGCGAGCCTCCGTCTCATGCTGCTGGACAGGACGGGTCGAGCCGACGTTGGCGGACTCGCGCACCTGCTTGGCCATGACTTCGCGTTCGGCGATTGCCTGTTCGGCTGCGATGGCTGCAATGGCAGCAACCGCTGCTGCGATGACTATTTTATCGTGCGCACGATTGCCGCGCCCGATGTCATGCCGCCGCCGAAAGCGACGAGGCCGAGATTGAGTGGCTCGGGCCGTTCGTTGGCGACGTGAAGCATGGCAAGCGGGATGCTCGAAGAGCTGGTGTTGCCGTAGTTCTCGATGACGCTCAGTGCCGGGCGGCCGCTGCGCTTGGCGATGGTGTCGATGATGCGCTGGTTGGCCTGATGCGGCACCAGCAGATCGAGATTGGCGAGTTCAATGCCGGCGTCGACACAAGCGTCCTCGATCGAGCGGGACATGGAGTGCACCGCCTCGGTGAAGACCGCGCGGCCGTTCATGGCGATGACGCCTTCATCCGGCAGAGGGACGAAGAGAAGATCGCCCGGTTCCGGGCGGCCGCTGATGGTCGGGCGGCTCGCCGCAAATAGCGGGCTGCGCGCCATGTCGCGGGTGGTCACGAGGCTGGCGGTGGCGGCGTCGCCGAACAGGATGGCGGTGGAGAAATCCTTCATGTCGAGCAGCGGAGACAGCACTTCCGAGGTGACGATCAGCACCTTCGCGTCATTCTGCTGCGCGATGAAATCGTAGGCCTGCTGCAGCGCGTAGAGATAGCCGGAACAGGCGGCGCCCATATCGTAGGCGGCAAGGGACGGCCGCACGCCGTCTTCGGCGACCGCAACGGCGACGCGGCTTGCAAGGGACGGCGTGGCGATATCGGGCGTGCCCGTCGCGGCGATGACCAGATCGATGTCGTGGATCGACATCTGGGTCTGGCGCAGCAGATCGCGAACGGCCGCTGTCGCAAGGCTCAACGTGCCTTCTCCCGGACCGACCCAGAACCGGCTCTTGATGCCTGTCAGTGCAAAGATTTCGTCGGCGCGCCGGTTCGGCCAATGATGGATGATGTCTTCGTTGGCGACCCGGCGGGCGCCGGTCGCAAAGCCGATGCCGCTGACGGCTATTTCCGAGAAACTGCCGGAATGACGGCGCAGTGCCGGAATGGAGTGCGATTTCAGGCGGCGCAGCACGAACTTGTTTTGCGTCTCCGAGGCGAGAGCGAAGTTCTGTTCGCTCGTATCCCGGTTGGCGTCAACGGTCAGAAGCGTGCTGTCGGTGGCGATCTGGTCACCGATCCTTGCGAAGACCTCGAGCACGACTCCGCCGATATTGGCACAGATTTCCACCGAGGCCTTCGTCGCCTCGACGACGGCCACGAGCTGACCGACCTCGATCGTGTCGCCCGGCTTGACCAGGAGATCGGTGATCAACACGTTCTCGTCGGCGGGACCGGAGCCGATTGCCTTGATGGCGGCGGTCGGGCCGCTATCATCCTCTTCGTGCCAGGTGACCTCGCATTCGAGAACCTCGGCCATCAGGTCGACGAGCTTGCTGTAGGACGGCAGCATTTCGAGCTGGTTGCGGAAATTGAAGGGAACATGCGCGTCCGAGCGGGCAAGCCTGCGGACGACGACGGGAACGTCGGCCTTTTCGGTGACGGTGGCGACGATCTCGGCGCCCATGCCGACAGTGCGGTTGTCTTCATGCACGACGATCAGCCGTCTCGTGCGCTTGGCGCTTGCCAGCACTTCCCTTTCATCCCACGGCGAGATGGAACGGAGGTCGATCACCTCGACGGAAAAACCCTGCGCTTCGAAGGCCTTGGCGGCGTTGGCACAGAGAGACACCGTGTTGCCGTAGCTGACCAGTGTCAGGTCGCGGCCGCGGGCAACGTAGCGCGACAGGCCCGGACGGACGAAATGCTTGTCGAGATCGGTCGAGGTGCGGCCGTCGGAATTGTTGAGCACCGCTTTCGGATAGAGGAAAACGGTGGGGCGCCTCGATTCGAACGCGGCATTCAGCAGGCCGGCGGCATCGCCGGCACTGGAGGGCATGACGACATCGATGCCGGGCGTATGGGCCAGCATGCTTTCGAAGCTCTGCGCGTGGAATGGCCCGAGGCCGGGCTTGTAGCCGCCGCAGCTCACCATCAGGATCACGGGAGATTCCCAGGCGCCCTTGGTGCGCCAGTACATGCTGCCCATTTCCGAGACGATCTGGTTATAGGCGAGCGGCAGGAAATCGGCGAATTGCAGGAAGGCGACCGGCCGTTGCCCGGCGAGCGCCCGGCCGACGGCGGTGCCGACGATGGTGGATTCGGTGAGTGCTGCGTTGCGAACGCGTTCGGGATATTTGGTGCTGAGGCCGCGGGTGACGCCGAAGACATCGCCCTTGGGATCTTCGATATCCTGGCCGAACAGCACGACTTCGGGATTGGCGGCCAATTGCCTGTCGAGCACGCCGTTCAGCGCCTCGCGCATGGTCAGCGTTGCTTCGCGCTCGAGGCCGCGATACTCCGCCGTTTTGGCGAAAGAGGCGGGGTATGGGGCTTTTGCATCCGGCTCGACCTCGGGTGCATCTTCCTTGCGGGCGAGTGCGGCTTCCGCCTGCACTTCTGCTGTCAGTTCCTGTTCGATCTTCTCGAGCGCATCAGCGCTGACGCCCGCTTTTTGAAGCATCGCCCGCAAGTTTGGAAGTGGATCGCGGGAAGAGCCCGATTCGATCTCCAACAGGGTGCGATAGGTCTTCTGGTCGTCGGCATTGGTATGGTCGGACAGGCGCTCGAGATTGAGAAGCACGATGCTCGGCGTACGGTTGTTGCGGCTGTGGCGAACGGCCTTGCGGAAGGCCTCTCGCGAGGCCGGCAGATCGTCGCCGTCAGTGCGGATGATGTCGATGCCGTAGAAGGAGGATGCGGGGCCATCGGGCAGATCGAAGAAGGTCTGCTTGCTGGTCCGTGTCGAGATGGAGAAACTGTTGTCCTCGACGATGAAGACAATCGGATACTGGCTGCGAACCGCTTCTGCCACGGCTTCGAGGAATTCGCCCTGCTGGGTCGTACCGTCGCCGACGCAGCAGATGGCGATCGGCATGCCGGGCTTGTATTTCAGCGATGCGGCGACACCGACCGCATGCAGCGCATTGTTGCCGACCGGGCCGACGATGGAGGTAATGTTGAGCGCGCGTGAGGATAGATGCGCACTCATCTGCCGGCCGGCGGAATGGGAATTGGCTGTGGCGAGCAGGCTCGAGAAGAACTCACGAATGGGCATGCCGCGCGCCAGCATCAGGGCCTTGTCGCGATAGTGCAGATGCAGCCAGTCGTCGTCATGGAGGAATTCGTTGAGCAGCGCCGTCGACTCGTGCCCGGCGCCGGAGACATGAAAATGTGCTATGCCTTGCTTAATGAATTCTCGCTCAAGCCTATCTATTTCTCTAGAAACAAAAAATATTCTATGGAGTTGCTTGAGGTATTCTGTGGTAAACCTCCCTTCCATCTCAATGATTTTCCTAATCTTTCATCATGAATAATTTGTGTGGACCTAGGTAACCCCCCCGGGTGCCTTTTTCAATACACGTTAAATGACAATATCCTCTAGAATTGAAATGGATTTACGTGCTTTCGCCCGGCCGGGATTCGTGGCAGCCGATGCCCTTTGCTGAGCGAGTTCGACATTTTGCCCACCCGGAAATTCGGATTGGTGCAACGATCCGGAGGGGTTGCTAGCTGGATTTGCGGATCGGTTCGTTGGCTTGCTCGCGGGCGGCAGCCGCCTTTGCAGCCAGCTCTTCCTTGTCCCGCAATTCCTTCGGCTTCTTGCCGATGATCTGCTTGGCGCCCTTCTTGGAAAAGGGTTGCACAAGCTGGGCGAGGAAACTGTCGGCGACCTTGCCGGTGATGCCGATGTCGATGGAGGAGGGGCGCGGCGGATTATAATAGGTGCCGAGGATCTGGTCCCAGATGACAAGGTTCTCGCCGTAATTGGTGTTGCCCTCGGCAAGCAGCTTGGAGTGATGCCAACGGTGAAGGCGCGGAGTCGACAGGATCCAGTCGAGCGGGCCGGTGCGCACATCGATGTTGCAATGGGTCAGAAGGCCGATAAAGGCCGTGACGGCGCCGATCCACAGGAAGACCGGCAGCGGCGCGCCGAGCAGATAGAGCGGGATCTGGCTGAGCGCGATCTTGAACAGGCTGTCGATGATATGAAAGCGCCCGGTATTGATGACCCACAGGCGTTCGACGCTGTGATGCAAGGCATGGAAACGCCAGAGCGACAGGTGCTCGTGGGCCAGGCGATGGGCGAGATAGAGGCCGAATTCGGCGATGATGAGTCCCAGCACGACCTGCAAGGCCATCGGCAATTGATCCGGCCAGATATTTGCCTTGTGGCTCAGGAAAGGTTGCGCAACGATTGCCACCGCCATCGGAAATGACGTGCCGATGGCCGCCGCGATCTGTACGGCCCCCTTGCTCAGAAGCGTATGCGCGAGGTTGTTGAACGTTTCGCCATCGGCATCGAGCCAAGTCTCCTCATAGGGCATGAGCCGCTCGAAGAGCGCGATTGTCGCAACGACCGAGAGATAGACGACATTGAACCACAGCAGATGCATCTGCGAATGGAACGCGAAATACGAACCCGTCAGTCCGGCGCAAAAGATGGCCGGCCACAACAGGGATGAAACAGCAGCGTAGAGACGCGAACTGCTCTGAAATGTCATGCCACTATCCTCGGATCGTCATCAGGTGGGTTGGCGCGAATATAGGCGATATGTACCGTGATGATTGCGGCCACGGAAGCGGAATCTTGAGTGGAACAGAAGTGTTTTTGTTTCATTATATTGCTGACACCGATCGAGTTCGCCATCCTCGGTTGCTCTACGTCGGGAATCCGGCTCGTCCAACGACTGTTCTAGGGAAGGCTGCCCTGACGGCAATGAAAAGGTGTCGGAATTGGATATTCCTTCCAAGTACAGAATTCACGAGACCGAACATTGGCGCGTGAACCATCGCATCGACACGGTCCTGCCGGGCTACCTGATGGTCGGCTCCAAGTCGGGAACCAACGCATTGTACGATCTGCCGACCGGAGCGCTTGTATCGCTTGGTCCTCTCCTTGCCAGGGCGCAGCGGGAAGTCGAAACCCTGCTTCGTCCCAAGCGTGTCTATATCGGCCGTTACGATCATTCGCCGGGGCATCCGATCCATTTCCATATCATACCGGTCTATGATTGGCTTGAGACCCTGTTCTGGAAGGATGAGCGCTATCGGGTTCTCGCCTCCTTCGGCAGGCCTGCTGCCGAGCCGGAGACGGATGGGGCCGAGCTGACATTTTATATCTGGCGGGAGTTTTGCGAAGCACCAAATCCACAGCAGGTGACGGGGCCGATGGTTTCGGATGTTGTCGAGCTGATGCAAAGCGCATTCTTGGTTGCATAGAGGAAACCGAACGCGTCGTGTGCTGCCGAAAATCCCTTTGGCATCGAAACACCACGCCAGAGGGGCTCTGGCTGGTTAGCCGAACGTCAGCTTGCTCTTCTGCTGCCCGGCTTCGTCGAAATTCTCGGGGCTAAGCCAGCGCTCATACCCGGCCTTCAGTCTCGGCCAATCGGCATCGATCATCGCGAACCAGGCGGTGTCGCGGTTCAGGCCCTTGGCGACCATATGCTGACGGAAAATGCCCTCGAAGGTGAAGCCGAAGCGTTCGGCGGCACGTTTCGACGGTTCATTGAGATTGTTGCACTTCCATTCGAAACGGCGGTAGCCGAGCGTATCGAAGACGTAGGATGCAAAGAGATAGAGGGTTTCGGTGGTCGCGCGGCTGCGGGCGATCGCCGGCCCCCAGAGGATGCTGCCGATCTCGATGACGCCGTGCGTGCTATCGATGCGCATCAAGGCCTGGCGACCTTCGGCACGGCCTGTCCGCTTGTCGATCACCGCAAAGAACAGGGGATCCGTGCTGGAGGCAGATTTTTCGAGCCAGGGAGAAAAGGCAGCATAATCGGCAGGCGCATCCTCGAACAGATAGCGGAAGCGATCCTCGGCGCCGGGAGCCTGTGCCGAGGCAAACAGCTCCGCGCCATGGCGCGCCGGATCGAGCGGTTCGATCCTCACATAGCGACCTTCGAGGGTGATTCTTTCAGGGCGTGGCACGCCGCTCCAGTTGGCAAGATCCATGTCAAAGTCCTTTGGTCATCAAATGCAGCTCAGCGAATCCGGCCCGATCCTATCAGGTCCGAGAGCGATTGCGGTAGCGCGATCCCGTCGGGCATGCCGGGCGCGGCTTGCGCCGGGGCCAGCTGGCTTCTTATGGGCAGGACGCCGGCCCAGACCGGGTAGTCCGCTTCGTCGATGTCGCCCGGCGGGCCGTTGCGGACCTTGGCAGTCGCCTCGTCGATTTTCATCCGCAGGACCGATGTCGCCTTCGCTTCCTGCCCCGTCATCGGCCTCAGGCTGTCCCAGCGGCCGGGAAACAGGTCTTCGATAAGGCGGCGCAAGGCATCGGCTTTCTCTTCGACGTCATCAACCAGGCGTGCGGTGCCGAAGACCATGGCGGAGCGGTAGTTGACCGAATGATTGAAGGCGGAGCGGCCGAGCACGTAGCCGTCCATGATGCTGCAGGTCACGCAGACCGGCATGTCTTCCGCCGCACGCAGGAAGCGACTGGCGGCCGAGCCGTGCCAATAGACGTATTCGCCTTCGCGCCACTGCAAGGTCGGTGTCACATACGGCGCACCATCGATGACATAGCCGACGTGACAGAGAGGAGAGGCATCCAGAATGGCGTGGACTTCGGCGCGGGCGTGGCTGCCGCGGCGGGGGCTGCGCCGCACGCGGCTGCGCTCAGTAGTCGGGTAGTCCTCTGTGGCGGGCGGATAGTGATCGGCCATGTCTTCCTCATCGATTGATCGTTGATCTCTGCCAGCAAAGAGGTAGGCTATAAACAGCCAGTTTCTCGATTTTTAACAGACCAGTTGGAGCTTGATGACATCTATAGCGCAATGGCCGGCGCTCGACCGGACCTCGGGTGATCTGGAAGGGCAGGTCTATCGCGCGATGCGCGACCGTATCCTTCATGGGCAGATGCCAGCGGGGCAACGCGTGCCCTCGACGCGGGCGCTGGCCATCTCGCTCGGTGTCGCGCGCTCAACCGTGGTCAACGCCTATGACCGCCTGAAGGCGGAGGGCTATCTGCAATCGACGACAGGTGCCGCAACCCGCGTTGCGGCTTTCTCGACGCCACCCCTGCAGGGGCAAGTCGCAGCGCCACCGCCCAACTCGTCCCAGACCACAGAGTTCGCCACGGGTGGGTTGTTCGAGCCCGGTGTGCCAGATGTCTCCGCTTTCCCCCATGCCGCCTGGGCGCGATGTCTCGGCGCCCGCGGCCGGTCACTTCGGGTGCATGATCTCGGTTATGGCGCCCATGGCGGCATTCCAGAATTGCGCGCTGCAATCCTCGACCATATTTCGGCGACGCGCGGCGTGATCGCCCGTCCCGAACAGGTGTTGATCGTGCCTTCGACCGGCGCGGCGATCAGCCTGCTTGCGAGCGTTCTGCTCTGGGCAGATCATCCGAACGGTGGCTTCGCATGGATCGAGGATCCCGGCTACGCCACCGCGCACGCATTGCTCCGGATGGCGGGTGCCGCTCTGGTGGCTGTGCCCTGCGATGAGGAAGGCATCGATATTGCCCGGGCGGACGGACCGCCGCCGCGGCTGATCTACGTCACACCCTCGCATCAATATCCGACCGGCGTGACCATGAGCCTGTCACGCCGCCTTGCGCTGCTCGAATTTGCCCGCGCCACGGGCGCGATCGTGCTGGAAGACGATTACGACAGTGAATTTCAGTATGCCTCCCGCCCGATCGCCGCGTTGCAGGGCATCGATCGTGGCGAAGTGGTCGCCTATCTCGGCACGTTTTCGAAAACGCTCGCGCCCGGTCTGCGCGTCGCCTATGCCGTTGTGCCTTCCAGGCTCGTGGCGACCGTCGAGACAGCGCAACGGCTGAGAGGGGCGGTCGTGCCTGTTCATATCCAGGCAGCCCTTGCCGACTTTATCGACGAAGGCCGGTTTCGCGCGCATCTCAGGCATATGAATGCCGTTTACGCGGAACGCATGGCCGCTGTTGTCTCCGCCCTCAATCGTCATTGCGGCGCGTGGCTTGATGTCGGCGAAGGCAACGGAGGCCAGCAACTGGCGAGTTGGTTCCGGGACATCGCCGTCGATGACGTCGCGGCCGTTCGCTCCATCAATTCTCACGGCTTCGCATTGCGGGCCATGTCGTCGCTGCATCTCGGGCCATCGCGGCCGGGGATGTTGTTCGGTATCGCCCGCATGGAGGCCGCTGCGGCGAATGCGGCGGCGGAGAGGATTGCCAGGCTGCTTGCGATGTCGGCAGTTGCCTGAGACGCGGAGTTGGTGTGTCCTTTAGACCTGGTTCCAGCGACGGATGACCGGCTCGGTCAGGTCGTGTTCGTAGCCGAGCACGCTGATGCTTGTCGTGTCGAGCACCAGGCGTGCGCCGTCTTGCGGGGGCAGGCCGACCCAACGGGTGGCAAAGACCCGCAGGAAATGGGCGCTGGAGAAGATCAGGACGGAGCCGTCGATGGCGCGAAGTTCGTCGATGATCCGGTCGGCGCGCGCACCGACATCGGCTGCCGTCTCGCCGTTCAGGCAGCCGTCGCGGAAGAGTTGCCAGTCGGGGCGTTCGGCCAGGATCGCCTTGGTGGTGATGCCCTCATAGGCGCCGTAGTCCCATTCCGCCAGATCGTCCTTGACAATGCGCCGACCGCCGAAACCCGCCAGCGCGCAGGTATTCTGGGCGCGTTGCGACGGGCTCGACCAGACAGCGGCGAAATCGATGGCAGGCAGACGCCCGGCGACTTTGCGGGCGGCTTCTTCGCCGGCGGCGGTCAAAGGAATGTCGGTTCGGCCCGTGTGCCTGCCGGAAAGGCTCCACTCCGTCTGCCCGTGCCGCACCAGATAGACTTCGGGATGGGCGCTGCTCATGTGACCGTTTCTCCAATTGGCTGATGATGCCGAATTCTTCGCATCCGCGAAGGGTCCTGTCGAGGGGCGAGATCCGGCGACATGCGCGACAATGGTGGGCTTGGCGGAATTCGCGATTGAGGCGGTCATCTTCCCCTGCAGGCCCGAAGAGGCTCGCAGGGGAACATGAAATATCACCGCTTCACCGCACGGCGGACGCTGTAGAGCAGAATGGCGAGGCAGCCGAACAGCAGGAGAACTGCCCCCGCGAGCGGTGGCATGGCGAGAAATTCAACCGCGCCCGCAATTGCGAGGATGAGGATCAGGCAGAGGGTCGCGAGGCTGCCGTCGTCGATGAACATGCCGATGAGCTCGGACAGGGCGATACGGAGCACGGTCATTGGGCTGCCTTTGCTGTGGGGGTGCCGGTGGAACCGCGCAGGCCGCGAAGAATGGCGAAGGAGGCCAGCGAAACGATCGCAAAGATGGCGATCAAGGCGAGATCCGCGCCCGGCCAGCGAGTGCCGATGCCTTCACCGGTCCAGAAAATGCCGAAGCTGGTGAGCATCAGGCCGACGACGAATTTGAGGGTATTTTCCGGCACGGTGGCAAGCGGACGATGCACCAGCAGCCCGATCAGCATGACCAGAACGAAGGCGGCAAGGGCGCCGAGACCGGCATAGAGCGTCAGGCCATGCGCGCCGCCGACGGCGATGACGATGAAGACCACCTCGACGCCCTCAAGCAGCACCGCCTTGAAGGCGGCGAGGCCGGCAAGGTAGTCGGCGCGGCGATCCGTGGATTGCGCTTTCAAGGATGCGGTCTCCTTCGAGAAGGCCGCTTCCTCGTCATGCAAGGCGATGACGCCCAGGGACCGGAGAATGGCTTTGCGCAGCCAGCGCATCCCGAACAGGATCAGGAGAACGCCGACGACGAATTGCAGCGTTTCGATGGGCACGAGCGCGAGCAACGGCCCGAAGATGAGGACGAGGGCCGCCAGCACGGCGAGCGCGAGCGCGGCACCCGTCAGCGCCGGGCGCCAGCTACGCGTGACCCCGACGGCAAGGACGATGGTGAAGGCTTCCACGACCTCGACGAAAGAACCAAGGAAGGATGCCGTCACCGTGGAGAGAATGGGTGTGAGGCTACTCATGAAACGATTCCCGAATGACGATGAGGACTTTGATTTCGCATGGTCTTCTCCGTAGATTTTCTTCGTGCCCTGGGTGAACTTGCGCCCGAGGCCGAATGGCCGCCGCATGATGCGAGCCTTGGCTCGCCGGACGCCTCGACGTTCACTTCCGTTTCCTTGTGCCGCGTTTGCTCCAGGCCTTATCGATAGAACCGCGCAGCATGCTGAGTTGATCAAGGCTATCGAGGGCTGCTTCCTTGTTCCTCGCTGCCAGTGCAACGATCATCGCTTCGATCAGAACCATCGTGCCGCCATGCATGGCGAGATGATCGGCATTGCCACGCGGCAGGGGAAGGATCTCCGCCACCTTGCCTGCAACCAGCGGGCCGAGGTCGTCGCTGATCAATATGACCGGCACGTCATGCCGAGCGGCGTGATCGAGGAGGATATCGACTTCGCGATAGAGCGGCGCATAGGCCATCATCAGCACCGCATCGCCTTTGCCGACCCACAGGAGGCGATCCGCCAAGGCAATGCCCGAGACGGAGAGGGCGTTCGTCGGCAGGCCTATGCGGTTGAATTGCAGGCTGGCATAGTCCGCCATGGCGCCCGAGGGGCCGATACCGAAGACATGGCGCCGCGCCGCGCCAGCCAGAATATCGATGCAACGCTCAAAGCTTACGGTGAACTGCTGATCCCGCAAAGCCTCCAATGCCTTTTCGTGGATGCTCATCACGTGGCGAAGCGCATCGCCACCCGTCTCGGCCAGCGTCCGCTCCATCCGGTCGCCGGGTGATGGCATGCCCGTCAGTTCGGAGAGCAAGGCGGCACGCAGCGCAGACAGGCTTTCGAAACCAAGCGCACGTGCGGTGCGCACGACGGTCGCGTCGCTGGCGCCGGCACGCTCCGCAATCTGGGCGGCGGAATTCAGCAGGACCGCCTGCTTCTGGTCGATGAAGAAACGGGCGATGCGCTGTTCCGCCGGGGCGAGCGCATCGAGCGCTGCGAGAACCCGGCTTTCGAAGGTCTGCCGCTCCTGCGTCTTCTCCGTCATTCGTGCAATTCTGTTTCGTAGTAAATGCTACTCCTATTAATATTAGTAGCATTTACTACTTAGTGATGACAACAGGATTCAGCACATGCCTCGCCGCGTAGCGAAGCATGTGCTGTTCCAGTCGATCACGGAAGGCGGCCGGGTCGGTCTTGAATTATGCCGCCAATGCCGCGCGCACAGCAGGGATGACCTTCTGGCCGTATAGTTCGATGCAGCGCATCAACTTGTCGTGGCCGAGCGCACCGGCGCTGTACTTCAATTGAAAGCGGTTGATGCCGAGCGTCTTGATGACCGGGGCGAGCTTGGCGGCGACCGTTTCCGGCGAGCCGACATAGAGCGAACCTTTTTCGATCTCGTTTTCGAATTCGTTTCGGGTCATGGGCGGCCAGCCGCGCTCGCGACCGATCCGGTCGCGCATAGCCTTGTAGCAGGGCCACAATTCCTCGCGGGCCTGATCGTCGGTGTCAGCGATATAGCCCGGCGAATGGATACCGATCGGCCTCACAGGCTTGCCCAGTTGCGCGAAGGCCCGATGATAGAGATCGACGTAGGGCTGGAAGCGATAGGGGCTGCCGCCGATGATCGCCAGCATGAGCGGCAGATCATATTGGGCGGCACGGACAACTGATTCCGGGCTGCCGCCGACGCCGATCCATGTCTTCAGATGGCCGCTCTCGATGGTCGGGAAAACCCGCTGGTTTTGCAATGGCGGGCGGATGCTGCCCTGCCAGGTCACCGGCTCTTTGGATAAAAGCGCCGCGAACAGGTCCAGCTTCTCCTCGAAGAGCTGTTCGTATTGCGACAGCTCGAAGCCGAACAGCGGGAAGGATTCCGTAAACGACCCCCGGCCGAGGATCACCTCGGCCCGACCGTTCGAGATGGCATTGAGGCTGGAGAAGCGTTGGAAGACGCGGATCGGGTCATCCGAGCTCAGAACCGTCACGGCCGATCCCAGATGAATGTGTGAGGTGCGGCTAGCGATGGCGGCCAGTATGGTCTCGGGGGAGGAGACGGCGAAGTCCTCACGGTGATGTTCGCCGATGCCGAAGAAATCGATGCCGCGCTGATCGGCAAGGACGCCTTCCTCGACGACGTTGCGGATGACTTGCGCGTGCGGCAGCGGCGCGCCGTTGTCGTCAAAGGTCACGTCGCCGAAGGTATCGAGTCCGAATTCGACATTATTTGTCGTCATGATTTTTCCCGTCGTCTGTCCAAATAATATTGAGAGGGCATGTAGCGCCGTTCCGGATCGTCAACTACCCGGAAAGTTTCGGCTGAAACCTTCGAGGAATTCGATATGGCAATGGCAATCGACCGCATTCCGCAGTGTCGGCGTTGCGTTCGGCGATACTGCCTCCAATATTAGCTTCGACATCAAGCTGCTTGGCGAGAAGGAGGAGCGCATGATCACGCTGAAAAAGGTCAATCTTACCAAGGCTTTTGCAGCCTTCGACGAGGCTTGGAGCCCGCGCGTCGGTGGCGACATCAACGATTTTCAGGTCAAGCTCGTCAAGCTGGATGGCGCCTTCCATTGGCATCATCATGAAGCGGAGGACGAGCTGTTCCTGGTCGTCAGGGGCACTCTGCGCATGAAGCTGCGGGAGGAAAACGGCGGCGATATCGTCCTCGGTCCGGGCGAATATATCATCGTGCCGCATGGCGTGGAACATTGCCCGGTCGCAGAACCGACGTGCGAAGTCGTGCTCTTCGAGCCGAATACGACGCTCAATACGGGCAATGTGGAAAACGAGCGGACGATCCGCCAGCCTAAGCGACTTTGAATAATCCCAATTGTTTGGCAGCCCCACCGAAACGGGGCTGCCGGCTACTGAGGGCCGCGTATCACTTCTGCGCCAGCTTGTTCGACGGCGTGCGGCAGGCGGCAAATACGTCCAGGCTCGGATCGTAGACTTTCGTCGATATGTCCATCATCCCAAGAACACTATGGAAGATGTTGTCGTGCGAGTGCGTGCCCTCAGGCGCGCGCTTGGACAGACAGGCCATGTCGTAGCCGCCCGCCTTTGCCAGATCGTCGGCCATCCACACCAGCATCGGCACCTGCGTCTGCTGTACAGGCGCGATGATATAGGGCGCGCCATGCAGATAGATGCCATTCTCACCGAGCGACTCGCCGTGATCCGAGAAATAAAGGACAGCTCCGGACAGCGAGTTCGAGCGCTGCTTCAGCTTGTCGATGATCATCGAGACGATATGATCGGTGTAAAGGATCGTATTGTCGTAGGCGTTGGTGATTTCTTCTTGCGAGCAGGAGCCGAAGTCGTTGGCGCGGCAATCCGGACGGAAGCGGCGGAACTCCTCGGGGTAGCGTTGATAGTAGGCCGGGCCATGGCTGCCAAGTTGGTGCAGCACGAGGACGCTATCGCCCTTCACCTTGTCCAGCCAGCCATCGACCTTGTCGACGAGGATTTCGTCCTTGCATTCCCCGTCCTTGCAGAAGCGGGGATCGTTCGAGGGCGGCAGATAGGTGTAGGGGACGCGATCGGTTACATTGTAGCTGCCGGTGTCATTGTCCAGCCAAGTCACGCCGACCTTGGCATGGGTCAGCACATCGAGCAGATTTTCCGTCTCCAGCCCCTTGCGATGGCTGTATTCCGCCCGCGTATAGACGGAGAACAGGCAAGGTATCGAGGTTGCAGTCGCCGTGCCGCAGCTGCTGGTATTGGGGAAGTAGACGACATTGCGCTTCGCCAGCTCCGGATTGGTCATCTTGGCATAGCCGCCGAGCGAAAAGTTCTGCGCGCGCGCGGTTTCGCCCGCCACGATGATCGTGACGCGCGGCTTGCCGTTATCAACAACGCCGACCCTGCGGGCGTCCGTCCCCAATGGGCCTGCGACGACATTTGCATCCCTTTGCGTGTCAATGGCGTAGCGCACCACGCTGGTGATCGGCATGACCGGATTAAGGGTATCCATGAGGTCGCGATGGGCACGACCGACGCCAGCATAAGTCTTGTAGAAGGTGGTGCCGGCAGCGACGAAGACGGCGACGCAGGCGAGAATGACGGCGGTGTTATGGACAAGCTTCTTGAAAATGGGGCGATGGACGATCCGCACCCAGATGATCACCAGCGAGGGCAGAATGCCCGTCAGCAGCACATGCATCGCAAAGCGCGCCGTGATCAGGTGTCCGGCTTCAGCGCCCGTCGACACGGCGGCATTGCGGATCATCTCCTTGTCGATGATCACGCCGAACTGATCGTTGAACCAGGAGGATACCGACGCCACAAGCACGAAGAAGATCAGGACGGGTTTCGTGACATATTTCGCGGAGAACAGCGTGAAGAATGCAAAAATGCCTGCAGAGATACCGGCCACGAAGGCAATGAAGGCAGCAGGTTCGGTCGTGAAATAGCTGTAGGCCTTGGTCCAGAACATCTGGTTCGTCACGAGAAGTACATAAAGAGCGACTATAAGGCATAGCGTAACACTGCCGATGGCCGGCCTGACGAAATGTCGGCCAGAAGATATATTTTTTTCGTTCAATGGTTTTCTCCGAGGCATGTGCTGTCGGCGGGGCCGGAAAACCCGGTGGCGCAAGGCGCAGGTTCGCGTGTTAAAGCCGGCGACCATGGCGGCCGTTCCTGACAAATACCTGAACGACAGACGCTTGAACACAGCTGTTTTGTGGCCGCCGCCTATTATCTTTGCTTTTTGCCGCGCCGACGTCTGAATTTCAGGTCGCCGTCAGAAATCCTCATCATAGCTCCTTGATTGCAATGAGGGAGCAATCGTGCGGGTCTTATTGGTCGAGGACAATCCCACTATCGGCAACGCGATACAGGATCATCTGTGCGCGGAAGGCTGGTCGGTGGACTGGTCGATGACTCTGGAGTCCGCAACGGCCGCCGTCACGGCTCGAGCTTACAACGTCATTCTTCTTGATCTCCGATTGCCCGATGGAAGTGGCCTCACATTGCTAAGGCATGCGGAAGCACGGGCGGATTCGACGCCGGTGATCGTTATGTCCGCCTATGATCAGCTGTCGGACCAGATGACGGCGATGGGTATCGGGGCCGTTGATTATCTCGTAAAGCCTTTCGGGCTTGCCGAGATGACAGCCCGCATCCGCAAGGCAGCCAGGCTCAGTCGCCTGATTCGTCTGCGCAATGCCGGATGAGCGCTGCTGTTTTCAAGACTGCGTGGATGATCCCGAGCGCGTGAAATCCATGACAGCCATCGCAGCCGCAAAGACCACCAACGACAGAAGCCAGCCGAGGATAGCGTCCGACAGGTAATGGGCGCCCATGAGCACGCGCATTATAGGCATGATTACGGAGACGATGGCGAGTGGGATGCCGATCGGGAGGCGCCAGCGCTGCGGCAGCAGCAGCACCAGACAGAGGAGCCAACCGCCGGACGAAGCTTCTCCAGAAACGAAGGAGCAATTTCCCAGGCACCGGCCAGCGAACGAACCTGCCTGGACGAAATCCAGTCCGCCGCCAAAGAGGTCCGTGCTGCGCGGCCTCGGTCTGCCGGCATATCCTTTCAGGAACGTATTGACGATCAGGCCGCAACCGATACCCAATGACAGCAGGGCGGCGATATACTGATCCGTTTTCAGCGTTCGCCGACGAGCGCCGTGTTTGCGCCAGAACATGACGAGGATAGCCAGCAAGACAACGACGGCAATATAGGGAAGGACCAACGTCACATCACGCAGCGCTTCGATAAGGGGATTCCTCGCAAGAGCAAAGGTGCCGCAGATTTTGCCTGCGGCACTCGATGATGCGCAGGGCGCGGCCGTGAAAACGCTCCGAGCTACCCACAGGTCGATACCGGGGAAGCGATTGAAGACGAGCAGCAGCAGCCACCAAAGCGCAAATAGCGCCAAAAATGCCGCGAGGGGTGTGCCTACCGACGTCGTGCGTTTTGTGTATGCAAGGTCACTGTCGTACATCGGCCGGCCACTGTCATAAACAAATCTAAGACAAGCGCCCACCAGTGTTTTTGTAAATCACCGCTATAGCCGCCCCACGGCGGCCCTTACAACAGAAGCCTGACAGCAACCTGAAAGATAGAAATGCCTGGAAAAATCCATTAGCTGGCTAAGTTAATTCGAGGTTGAGTCGGCGGATTGGCTGCATTTCGCCGCTTATTGCGGATTGCCGTCTATTCGCCGACCTTGAAATAGGCCTCCAGCCGATAGCCGTCGGGATCGATCACGAAAGTTGCATAGTAGAACTGGCTGTAATCTGGCCTTATACCCGGCTTGCCGTTGTCTTCGCCGCCATTGGCAAGGCCGGCGGCATGGAAGGCGTCGACGGCTTCCCGGCTTGGAGCGACGAAACAGAAATGCAGGCCGGAACCGCGATCGGCGGGCACCGGCCGCTCCACTTCGCTGACCCAGAACTGGGGCCGTTCCGCGCCATAACCGATGGTGCCGTCGAAATTGCTCAGGCGTTCATAGCCAAGCGTCGAAAGTGTTGCGTCGTAAAACTGCTGCGCCCGCGCCAGGTCTTTGACGCCGATCGAGATATGGTCGAACATAGAAACGAGCTCCCGCCGTGTTGTCTGCGGAGCATTACGGAAATCCGTGCTGCTGGGGAAGCGTCGGATATTCCAAAGTCCGCAGGTCCAATTTGGCCCCACAATCTTGCAACGATTGTGGGAAGTCAACAAAGGCAATGCGATGGATCAGGATGTCGCCCAGTCCAGCCTCTCCGGTTCCAGGCAAGTTGCTTCGATGCTGTCGATATTGGTAAATTGGCCGGCCTGGAGGTTCGATTTTCTGTCGTTCGGAAGCGATCGCAAATTTTTTAAAAGCGCCTGTCGATTTTCCGATGGCCGCTTCGTCGTCAATATGAGCGGGTTCATTTGAGCGGCAATGGTGCCGGCGGCTCGTTTCTGGAGGAATCGTCCCATGCGTTTCATGTCTATCGTCACTTCTACCGATTTCATGCAACCGACACCGGAGCTTCTCGATGCCATGAACAAGCTTGCCGATCGGGAGATCAAAGCCGGTCGCATGATCGATACGGCGGGCTTGATGCCGCTTGCGACCGGCGCTCGCGTCACCATACGGGATCGCGAGCTGAGCGTTGTCGACGGGCCTTTCGTGGAGGCCAAGGAAGTCGTCGGAGGCTATGCGATCTTCGAGCTGCAAAGCAAGGAAGAGGCCGTGGCGCTGGCGGTCGAGTTCATGCAGTTGCACAAGGATTTCATGCCGGGCTGGGAGGGAACATGCGAAGTGCGCGCCTACTTCGAACCACATGCGGAGGGTGTATGCGATCCGCTCCCCCATGCGGCCGTCGGGCACTGATGATCTGCAATCGGGAGAGGCGGCCGTGACGGCCGCCGGCACCCACCGGACGATCCTCGCCGCGTGGCGGATCGAGCAGCCCAGGCTGATCACAAGCCTGGCAAGGATGCTGCGTGATGTGCCGCTCGCCGAGGATCTGACGCAGGAGGCTCTGGTTGCCGCCCTGGAGCGTTGGCCGGAGGCGGGCATCCCGGAGCGACCCGGCGCCTGGCTCATGGCGACGGCCAAACGCCGGGCACTTGATCATTTGCGCCGTCGTCAGATGCTCGATCGCAAGCACGACATGATCGTCCGGGACATGGAAGAGGATCAGCAAGTCATGCCGGATCTCGATGCCGCCCTGGATGATGATATCGGCGATGAAATGCTGCGGCTGGTTTTCACTGCTTGTCATCCGCTGCTGTCTCGCGAGGCGCGCGTCGCGCTGGCCTTGCGGATGGTCTGTGGACTGACGACGGAGGAGATCGCCAGGGCGTTTCTCCTGTCGGAAGCGACGATCGCCCAGCGCATCGTCCGCGCCAAGCGGACGCTTTCGGACTCGGGACTGTCTTACGAAACGCCGCATGGCGAGGAGCTGTCGCGGCGATTGGCCACGGTGCTGGAGGTCGTCTATCTGATCTTCAATGAAGGTTACACGGCGGCGCGGGGTGAAAACTGGCTGCGGTTGCAGCTCTGCAACGAGGCGCTGCGATTGGGCCGGGTGCTGACGTCGGTAGCGCCGCAGGAGCCGGAAGCGCATGCGCTGCTTGCGCTGATGGAATTGAATGCTTCCCGCGCGGCGGCGCGGACGGACGCCGCCGGTGATCCGATCCTGCTGCTCGATCAAAATCGTGCGCTTTGGGATCAGTTGCAGATCCATCGCGGTTTGCAGGCGCTGGCGCGGGTGCGGGAACTGGGCGGCGCCGGTGGCGTCTATGCCCTTCAAGCGGCGATTGTCGCCTGCCATGCGAGGGCTCACACAGCCGGGGAAACCGATTGGAGACGGATTGCCGAACTCTATGCGGAGCTCGCCGCGATCCTGCGCTCTCCGGTCGTGGAGCTCAACCGCGCCGTCGCCATCGGCATGGTCGACGGCCCCGAGGCGGCGCTGGAGATCGTCGAGCAACTCGCGCATGAGCCCGCATTGAAAGGCTATCATCTCCTGCCCAGCGTTCGCGGCGATCTTCTTTATAAGCTCGGCCGGTATGACGAGGCGCGTTGCGCCTTCGAGGCGGCCGCGGCGCTTGCCGGAAATGAGAGAGAGCGGGATTTGCTGATGCGCCGCGCTGCCGAGGCTGCGTGTACCTGAGAAGAATGAACCCGCTCTTTGACGAGCGGGTCGTGGTGTTCGGGTCTATTCGGCGGCCTGGTAGTTTGCCGCTCTTGCGGCCGATGTCCGCGGGCCGACGGCGGCGAGCAGCGTGATCGCGACAGCCAGGATCGTCACGAAGCCGATGCCGGCGATATAGGGGTTCCAACCGTAGCTGGGGGCTGCGCCGAAGACAGCCGAGGCTGCCGCCAGGATAATACCGCCGCCGATCTGGAAGGAGGCAAAGAGCATGCCCGAAGCCAGACCGGACTTATCCTCTTCGATATCGGACAGTGCCGCGACCTGAATGGACGGATAGGTCATGGCATAGCCGACGCCGAGCAGGAGTTGCGAGATGGCGACCAGCACGATCGTGTCGATCTGGCCGACCGAGAGCACCCAGAAGAGATAGCTGATGGCTTGTAGTCCGACGCCGAACGTCATTAGCAAAGTCGTGCCGCGGGCCTGCCCGATCGTGGCGAAGCGAGGGGCGAGGAACATCACGCAGACGCCACCGAGGGCGAAGGCGAAGCCGGTGGCGAAGGCCGACCAGCCGACGACATTCTGGTAGTAAAGCGTCGCAATGAACTGGAAGCCGACATAGGCACCCTGGAACAGCGCAGCGACGGCATTGGCGTGGCTGAGCTTGGCGCGGCGGAACATGGCAAGCGGCACCATTGGGTCGGCATGGCGTGACTCGACCAGCAGGAACAGCAGGATCAGCGCCAGTGCCGCCACCAGTGATCCCCAGGTGGCAAATGCCTGCCAGCCGTCGGCCGCGGCGTTGGTGACGCCGAAGACGAAGAGCAGCAGTCCGGGGGTGATGGTGATTGCGCCTGCCCAGTCGAAGCGGGCGCGTGAGCCGCTTCGCTTGTGATCGGCAGGCAGGACGAAGGGCGCGACAATCAGCGCGAGGATGGCGACGGGAGCACCCATGACGATGGTTGCGCGCCAGCTGATGATGGTCGCAGCACCACCCAGCACCATGCCGAGCACGAAACCGGCGGCGCCTGTCGAGGAGAATACGCCGAGCGCCTTGGCGCGGGCGTTGCCTTCTCCGAAGACGGAGAGCAGCAGTGCGAGGGCTGCCGGCGCGGTGAAGGCGGCGGCGATGCCCTTGATCAGGCGTGCGGCGATCAGGGTCGGCGCGCTATCGACGAAGCCGCCGGCAATGCTCGCGGCAGCAAAGACGCCGAGCGACCAGAGAAACACGCGGCGGTGGCCGAAGAGATCGGCAACGCGGCCGCCGAGCAGCAGGAAGCCGCCATAGCCGAGCACATAGGCGCTGACGGCCCATTGCAGCGATGTCGCCTGCATGCCGAGCTCTTTCTGGATTGCGGGCAGGGCCACCCCAATGGTGGAGACGTCCATGGCGTCCAGGAAGTTGGCGGCGCAAAGCAGCAGCAACGCCAATCCAGCCCCGCTTCGGGTTTGGGAAGAAGTCATCGGGATCGTTCCTTTCTGTGCTGCCGCCTCTTGGGAGGTTGCAAACGGCAGGGAACGAGAAAATGTACACGTTCAAACCCTATTGCAAATTGATAGTAACCATGTCAGATATTACTGGCGATGATGAATGATGCAACGCTTCGGAAAATCGATCTCAATCTGCTGCTCGCCTTTTCCGTGCTGATGCAGGAGCGGAATGTGAGCCGCGCGGCCGAGCGCCTGTTGCTGGGTCAGCCGGGCCTTTCCGCCGCGTTACGCCGGCTGCGCGAGACGCTGGATGACGAATTGTTCGTGCGCGTCGGGCGCGGTTTGCAGCCGACGCCGCGGGCGCTTTCCATTGCGCCGGCGATCGAGGATGCGCTGTCCGGCATCGAGCGCGCCATTCGCCCGCCGGCGGCCTTCGATCCGGCGGACTGGCATGGCGAATTCCGCGTCGGCATGTGCGACAATCTCGAATCGTCCTTCTTCGGACCGCTGGTGGCGCGGCTGCGTGAGCTGGCGCCGAATGCCCGGCTGGTCAGCGTGGCGTTCGATAAACGCGATGCTGCGCGCCTGCTGGACGAGGGCGCCTATGACTTCAGCATCTCCGTGCATGACGAGCCTGCCTCCTGGCATATTCGCGCGCCGTTGTTCGAGCAGGCATCGCTCTGCATCTACGATCCCCGCCATCTCAAATGCCCCGCGCCGCTCACACTGAAGCAATTTGCCAGTGCGCCGCATGTGACCGTCTCCATTGAAGGCGCGATATCCACAAACGTGGATGCCGCTCTGGCGCGCCTCGGTTATCGTCGCCAGGTCGTGGCGACCGCGCCGCGTTTTTCCGCTCTGCCGATGACATTGCGGGCCATTCCGGCCATTGCGACCATCCCGGAATCCATCGCCCGCTGCATGGCGCAGCTGCATGATCTGACGGTTTCGGTGCCGCCATTCGAACTGCCGGCCGACCCGGTGACGATGCTCTATCGGCGCATCGATCAGGCCGACAGCCGGGCGGTTTGGTTGCGCCGCCTGTTCGTGGACGTGGTGACTGAAGCGCTGGAGGCGAGCGGCTGCAGCATAGGCGTTTCCACGGCCGCCTGCTGCTACGACCCGCCGGCCCTGGCCGAGGCGGTGTAACCCGAAGGCGGTCTTCATGGTGCGGCACACTCAACGTCTGTCTTTGCGTATGCCGGAAGACCGGGATCTTGCCTTCGTCACGTCACTTTTTGCCCGTCCCGAGCTTGTTGCCCATCGACCGAATCCGACGCCGGATTCACCTGAGGAGAGTGCCCGGCGCCTTTCCCGTGACCGGGCGCACTGGCGTGTGCACGGATTTGGACGCTGGACGATCGAGGCTGAAGGGCGGCCGATCGGGTTCGGTGGCGTGACCGTCTCGAAGGAGTTCGAGGGGCTCAATCTTTCCTATCACCTGCATCCCGATTGCTGGGGACGCGGCTATGCCACGGAATTGGTGAAGGAGGCTCTGGCCTTTTCGCGCGACGACTTGCTTGCCGAGCGAGTAATCGGCCTCGTTCGACCCGTCAACGCGGCTTCCCGGCGCGTGCTCGAAAAATGCGGTTTCGACTTCGAGCGGGAAGTGATGCTGCATGGCGCGCCGACGCATCTTTTGTCCTGCCGGATGACCCGCGCGAGTAGCGCCATAGTCGAATAGATCGAACTCACGGCCAGGATGTCGTCATTATTTCCCATCCGGGCGCACGCCGTCGCCGCATTGCGCGCCGCGGCCTAGCCGTCGGGATAGGGCATGCCATCCTTGTGCACGAACCGGCCGTCGGTGCTGGAGCTCATCATGTCGATGTCGGAGCAGGTGATGAGGTCGGTCGGCGAGCGCGCGCCGGCTTCGAGATAAACCGCCGTCGTGTCCGACTTGTTGATCATGTGATGGCCGTTTCCGGAGCCTTTCGGGAAGGCGGCGCAATCGCCGGCGCGCAGCACCGTCTCGCCCTCATCCTCGATCAACGTCAGCTCGCCCTCCAGCACATAGACGAATTCGTCCTCCTCCGAATGCCAATGCCGCTGGCTCGACCAATTGCCGGGCGGCAACCGCATGAGATTGACCCCGAAATCCGTAAGGCCGCCGGCCTCGCCCAGCCGCTGCCGCACGCGCTCGGCACAGGGGGCGTTGAATGGGGCGGGGTAGCGGGCGCCTTTGTGTTTCGCTATGGCTGCAATGTCGATCTTCGGCATGAGGGGTCTGCCTGGGATTTGTTATTGGGGGAGGCTGTCGGCGTCGAGGGGAGTTTAGCAATGATTGCTGGTCATGGTCCAGTTTGGTGTCGCGAACACTTCTTTTAGGGTGCTGGATGGGCAAGCGCCAAAGAATGCACTCGGTGTTGCCTTCATGCCTTCAACCAACCATGATGTACGGCATTAGCATTAGAGGGCGGCGAATGTGGGACATCGCCGCGCGTTTCACAAGATGGGTGTGTTAACCAATTGGAATGATCGTTAAGGGCGAGTCCGGCTGACGCACCCCATCGAGACCTTCCTACCATCTAATGTGTCCAACCTTTGTGCTCTAGCCATGTGAAGTAGCGGGCCATTCCAAGGTCTAGGAAGCTAAGCTGTTTTGAGCTTTCAATGCATTAGGAAATTATTGGCGCACCGCGCCGGGTGATGATGATAACTACGTCTACGCCATAGCTCTCTAAGCCCGCCTAAATGCAACTCGCCTTGACGATCAGGCAAAATCCCACCAAGCAAGGACCATCGCAATGCATACATCATCTGAAGGCTACAAGACCGGTGCTGCGGCCTATGTCGGCGGGCGACCAGGCTATCCGCCCGAGGCGCTGGACTGGTTGCGCGGCATCGTGGGTGTCGGACCCGGCCGGAAAGTTCTGGAATTGGGTGCCGGCACAGGAAAGTTCATGCCCTTGCTGCGGCAATGCGGAGGAACCCTCGTTGCGGTTGAGCCTATCGATGCCATGCGCGAGCAATTTACGGCCGACTTTCCGGAGGTCCAGGCTCTGGCCGGTTCGGCGGAAGCTATCCCCTTGCCAGACGCATCCGTTGATGCCGTCGTCTGCGCGCAGGCATTCCACTGGTTCGCAAACGCAGCCGCCTTGCAGGAGATCAGGCGGATTCTCGCGCCGGGCGGCGTGCTGGGGCTCATTTGGAATGGGCGGGACGAGACCGTGCCATGGGTCGCTGAACTGTCCGCCATCACGGATGAGTGGGAGGGAAATACGCCCCGCTATGTGACGGGGGAATGGCGCCGTGTCTTTCCCGCACCTGGATTTGAGTTCATCGATGAGCGCCATGCCCGCAACGCACATGTTGGAGCGGCAGAACAGGTCATTGTCAAACGGACATTATCCGTCAGCTTCATCGCGGCCTTGCCTCAGCAGAAACAGGCGGAAGTCGAAAAGCAGGTAAGGGCGCTGATCGCGCGAACCCCTGAACTCTCAAAGGGCGGTGACATTTCCTTCCCTTATGAGACGAGCATGTTTGCCTATCGCAAGCTGTAGCCAGGCCCGCCGTCAGGCACTGGACTTGCCACTTCGGACGATCCATAATTAATTGTCTCGATATTATATGGATCATCCACGTGGACCCGCTCAGCGATGTGATTGCCCTGCTTCGGCCGAACACGGCCATCTCGAAGCCCATTTCTGGCGGGGGCACCTGGGCCGTACGCTATGCCGCGCATGACGCCCCCGGCTTTACGATGATTCTCAAGGGCGAATGCTGGATTGCATTTGAAGGCGAAGAGCCCTTGAAGCTGGAAACGGGAGCATTTCTGCTGCTGCCCTCGACCCCCGCCTTTACCTTGAGCAGTCGTCCCGGCCTGGGCGGGACACCGACAGACCCGATGGATGTGCCCGTGCGCCATGGCGAGCAGGAGGGTGAAGCGGATTTCATAGCGCTGGGCGGCACGTTTCGTATCGAGGCGGCGAATGCGCCGCTGCTGCTCGCCCTGTTGCCGCGCATGATCCATGTTCCGCCATCAGAAGAGCGATCGGCTCGGCTCGGACGGCTGATCGATCTCATCGCCGAGGAGTGCCGTGGCGACGAGCCGGGCAAGGATATGATCCTCCAGCGCATGCTTGAAGTTCTTCTCATCGAGGCGCTTCGCTCGCAGGGAACCACTATGGGCGAAGACCGCGCTGGTCTGCTGCATGGCATGCGCGATCCGGCGCTCGCGCGCGTGCTTGCGGCGATGCATGCCGATGTGCGCGCAGACTGGACAGTTGCAGGCCTTGCCCGAATCGCCGGCCAATCGCGTTCCGCCTTTGCCGCGCGCTTTGGTGCGGTGCTCGGCTGCGGTCCGATCGAATATCTCGTCCGCTGGCGGATGGCGCTGGCCAAGGATGCCTTGCTGCGCGGTGCAAAGACGCTCGACCGGATCGCCGACGACATCGGCTACGATTCTGCCAGCGCCTTCAGCACGGCGTTCCGCAAGCGGCTTGGCTGCCCGCCAGGAAGATTTGCCCGGATGAATGGCAGCGTCGGCCACGCCTGAGATCAAGCGCGGGCGAGTTTATTGCCGACCTGGACGATTGAACAATATAAATGGATAATAAATTATAGTTCGTCCAGATGATCGGCGCTATCAAGGAACCATCCGAAACGAATGGAGGTTCCCATGCAAACGATCCTGATCACCGGCACATCCTCTGGCTACGGCCTGGAGACGGCACGCCATTTCCTCGACAAGGGCTGGAATGTGATCGCCACGATGCGCCGCCCCGACGCAAGCCTCTTCCCTGCCTCGGCCCGGCTGCGCATTCTGCGGCTCGATGTCACAAGCGACGAGAGCATCGCCGCCACCGTCGCGGCCGCCGGCCCCATTGACGTGCTGGTCAACAATGCCGGCATCGGTGTTGTAGGCGCGTTCGAGGCGACGCCGATGGCGCACATCCGCAAGGTCTTCGCCACCAACACGTTCGGCGTCATGGCTATGTGCCAGGCCGTCATACCGCAGATGCGTGAACGCCGGTCCGGCGTGATCGTCAACGTGACCTCGAGCGTGACGCTCGCCGCCATGCCGCTGGCGGCGGCCTATACCGCGAGCAAGCAGGCGATCGAGGGTTTTACCGGCTCGCTCGCGCATGAACTTGGCTATTTCAATGTCGGCGCCAGACTGGTCGAGCCCGGCTATGCCCCGACGACGCGTTTCGCACAGAATACGGATGTGCGGATCGAGGATCTGATCCCGCCGGCCTATGCCGGCTTCGCGACGCCGATCTTCGCGGAATTTGCGCACCCCGCCATGACGACGAAGGAAACGGATGTCGCCGCGGCCATATGGGATGCAGCCCACGACACAACAGGTCGCCTTCAGTTTCCGGGCGGTGCCGACGCGGTCGCGCTCTACGAGGCCCGTCACCGGTAAGCGCAAAGCGTCCTGATCGTCAAAGGACAATCACAGCGCAGCATCGGCCTCCCCGCCGGTGCTGCCTGTTCGTCGGCCATCTTTACCATCCAGAGAATACGAACTTTTCTCCGCCGAATGCCGCCGTTTTTAAATGCGGAGCGGGGAAGTTTGGCAGTAAGCGGCAAGCAGACCCCATCTGGCGTCGATAGCCTTGATCCCGGTAATGCAGATAGACGAATTCACGAATTGTGAGCTTCTATGTCTGCGCCTAGCTCTGGAACTAGAAACTTCCATATGATCGAGGCTGTTCCGGAACGGCTCGAGGGTGCTCCGCGACAATTTCGGCGGCGCTGGTCCGATGATTTTAAGGCGCGGGCTGTGGCCGAGGCAATGGAGCCTGGCGCGAGCGTGTCGGCAATTGCGCATCGCATCGGCATACATCCCTCACAACTATTTGGCTGGCGCCGTGATGCGCGAGACGGACAGCGATCGGTCTCGCGAGATCGGGCTGTTCAGACAGAAACCAGATCGATTGGCAGACGTTCGATGATCGAGCTTGTCATCGGCGATATCGTTATCCGGGCTGACGCAGATATCGACGACGGCCATCTGCAGCGGGTGATCCGAGCGGTGCGCTCGGCATGATCCCGTCAGGCGTGAAGGTCTTTCTCGCGAGCCATCCGATCGACTTTCGCAAGGGTCCGGACAGCCTGCTTTCGCTGGTGCGGGATGCCGGCAGTGATCCGTTCAACGGTGCACTCTATGTCTTTCGGGCCAAGAGAGCGGACCGGGTCAAGATCGTTTGGTGGGATGGCTCGGGCGTTTGCCTCTATGCGAACGATCGGCGTTCATACTACACCTCTTTCCTCGCCAGTTGATGTTCTTGGCTCAGTTTGCATTTGTCGATACGCAGCAGCGCGATCTTCGAGTGGATTCCATCGGCTGCATTGCTTTTGCGGCAGGTCTCCATCGGCGATTTCGTACAGGCTATAGTGCCCGTTATAGGCATGTCTGGTGATGAGGCCAAATTTGGCCCATCTGGCGACGGTTTGCTCGCTGATATTGAGATGCGCTGCCGCTTCCTGTCTTGTCAGCATTCCCCGCTGTCGCAGTCGATCATATCGTGATCGCAGCTTATATTCGTGGATGAGATAGGCGACTTTGAGGGGTGTAAAGCGGGCGTCCTGGCAGCCGCGACGTGCGGTTCCACCTGGGCGATGTCCCTGCTCGTTTAGAATCTCGGCGATCTCGGGATAAATGTAATCGTCGAGAAGCCTATCGACCAGTTCAATGATACTGGGCTTTGTCTTGATCTGCTGAGGAGAGGATTTTGGGCTGATGGTGGTGAGCGTCTGGATTTTGCCGCCCTTGAAGCGAACGTGAAGCTTGGTGGTTCCTTCCGCTGGCAACTTTAAGAGAGTGACATCCTCAATGATGTGGGCCAGCAATCGCTTGCGTTCGCGGCTTGGGGTATCCGGATCTTTCCAGAGCTGGTTGAAGTCGGCCGTCATCGCGACTAACCGTTCGTGGACAGCTTTATCGAGGATGAATTGATCGTGCTCTCGGCCACGTTCGCGCTCTTCGCGGGCACTGGCCAGCGTGCGAAGCTTCTCGTTCCATTCACCTTCGAGCGTGTCGGCGACGAGGCGGTTACTAGGATCGACAAGCATGAAGCGGCGCTGAGCGAGCCCGGCTTCCGTTTGGGCGCGTTCGATTGCGCGACAGCGCAGCCGGTCTGCTTCTTCATGCCGGGCTTGGATCTCCTTGCGGACTTCGAGAGCGAGTTCGACGGCCGCCGGCGTCATCTGCTCAGCAATCAGCATACCGATGGCTTCATCGACGGGAGGCCCGGCGATCGACTGACACATAGGCTCCCCACGATAAATGCGGGCACGATTACAAATGTACCAGGCTTCCTGCCGGCCACGCCGCGCCGCATAGCGAACCCTAAGATGGCTGCCGCACTGCCCACACACGGCCCGGCCTTGCAGCAGTGCCGGTCCCTCCCTTGGGATTGAAGCTCGTGCCGCTTCAAATCCACGGCCATTCGCCTTGAGGATCTTCAGATTCTCCTGATGTCGCTCCCAGCTGATATAGCCGGGATGAGCATCGGGAATGCAGGCCGGCCAGTCATCAATGTCGCGCGCACGCAGAGTCTTTTTGCCGTCGATGGTGCGTCGAAACTGTCGTCGGCCATAGGTATAGGCGCCAGCGTAGCGAGGATTGTTCAGGACACGCATCGCCGTCGATGCGGTGAGCGGCCGAAACAGCGTGTCGCCGTTGTGTAGGCGCGATGGAAACAATAGGCCTTCATTGCGAAAGACCTTGACGGTCTGGGAGGCGGACCCGAGGCGAGAGAACATCTCAAAGAAATGAATGATCGTTTCTCTGACTTGCATGTCTGGATCAAGAGTCACATTGCCGAAATGGTCATAGACCAGCCCGGTCGGCAGGAGGCAACGAAACTCACCGCGCCGCACCTTATTGAGAATGCCGCCGCGTAGCCGGGCTTTGATCACATGCAGCTCGGCCTCACTCATTGTTCCCTTCAGGCCGAGCAGGAGCCGGTCGTTGAAACTTGCCGGATCATAGACGCCGTCCTCGTCGAGGATCAGGGTGTCGGCAAGGGCGCAGATCTCCAGCAGACGCTGCCAGTCGGCATTGTTGCGCGCCAGACGGGAGACCTCCAGGCCCATGACGATCCCGGCATGCCCCATGCCGACATCGCTGACCAGCCGCTGAAACCCTTCGCGCCACGCCGCCGATGCACCGGACTCTCCTTGATCGTTGTCGATGACGATAATCTGCTCGTCGCGCCAGCCGAGGGCGACAGCGCGTCCCCGAAGCGCATATTGCCGCCTGGCGCTCTCGACGTTCTCAACGACTTGCCGCATTGAAGACTGGCGGATGTACAGGTAGGCGCCGCGTTCGAGGTGATGAGGCTGGACTTTGAGATGTACATTCATGGTGATCTCCGATCGTTGATGCTCATGGCGATTGTCGCAAGGACGTGAACAACGGCGCTGTGCCCGCCGTGCAGCGGCCAAGCAATTGACGATGGGTAAATCTGCTCTCGCGGGGTGCTTGCTGTTGCTGTCAGCGCCTGAGCCCATCCCCACATGCCCCGGCGCAGAAAGAGCATCAGGCCGCTACGAGCCATAAGCGGCAGCGCTGCGCCGAAAGCAGCCTTGCGCAATATCTCGTACTGGGACGCGATGGTCGACGGTTGGATCGGGCATGCCACCGTCGCGGCAATGTTTACCTGCTGCTTTTTTTTAGAGCCCGCTCGATCGATCTGGGATGAAGCTCGATATCGAGTTCCTGGCGGAGCAGCTTGGCCAGTTCCCGGGCGCGAACGGGTTCTCCTGGGGCGAGCTGCGCCTGCAGAAATGCCAGGATTTTGTCGTCGATCTTGTGGGGACCGCGGGGGCCCGGCTTTGTCGGCACCAATCCGGTAATCCCGGCCATGTCGAAGTTCACCTTGGCCTGGTAGTAGGTTGGCCTGGAAACACCGTACTCGTCGGAGGCCTCCGTCACCGACACCTTGTCGATGGAGACGCGACGCAGCATCTCGTATTTGACCTGCACGGCGTCGTGCGGATCGAAGAACTCGCTGCCCCGAAACTTTGGATCGCGCACCTTCTCGGGGGTGGGATTGAACGTGCCCTCTTCGATGAGGACATCCGTCTTTGTGCGCTTGCTGTCGTACTTCGCAGACATCAATGGCTCCGAGGACATGAAGCGGCGTTAGCGTAATGCTAATTATGACGCATTTTGCTACCTCGTCAAGACGATGCTTATAGTCTATTTGACGTGATAGCTTGTATTTGCAGGCGTAACCTCTCATAAAGGCGACCTCTTGCGGCATAATCCACTTTACAAATGCGGCATATTTATCCTTACACTTCCGCACGTCAGCGCGGCTCCGATTTGCTCGAAAGGCGCTTCACCAGAGTGGCCAACTCCATTAAGTCGACCACCCGCAAGAGCGATCGTCCGTTGCTCATGACGACCTCAGGATCCAAGCTCACAAGATCAGTCCATTGCGGAGGAACCGACCAAACAGTGGCGTCCTCGGTCTGCAGCAAAAGGCGTTCACCATGCCGGTTGTAGCGCTTGCCGACGCACGGCAACTGCCGTGGGAATAAAGGATGAAACGGATGCGTTACCCGCACTAACTGCGTATCTGCGTTGGCAGCGGCTGCATTCTGTTGTGAGGTACAAG
>NZ_FMAF01000018.1 GCF_900094565.1 Martinezella lusitana | reverse complement strand
GACCTTGGCGATTTCCTCGCCGAGCGCATAGGCGGTCTCCGGCCCCTGCATCAGGGCCGAGACGATGTGCTGCTTGGCAAACAGGCCACCGAAATGGTCCTTCTTGGCCTGCATGTCCGTCTCGTCGTTGAAGATCGGCGGGTGGCATGGATGGGTGACGAAATAAGTGAGATCCTCGCGCTGCGGCAGATGGCCTGCAAAGGGAGCGGCGGCGTCGAGAGCGACGACCATCGTTCCTGGCTTGAGCTTGTCGACGATGCCGGCGGCGACCTTGCCGATCGCCGTATCCGGAACGGCAAGAATGACCACATCGGCGCCGTCGAGTGCTGCGTCCGCCGGTACGCAATCGATGGCAAGGTCATTCTTCAGCCGCGCTTTGCCGGCGTCGCCGACCTCGACGTGGCGCACGTCGAAACGCGAGCCTTTCAGATTCTTGGCGAGCCGGTAGCCCATTTTGCCGCCAGCGCCGAAAAGAGCAATTGCAGTCATGATAATACCTCGTTTGCTTTCAAGGCGTGGTATCGTAAGTGGTATGATGAGTCAATGAGTATGCCATTTGTTAAGTCAAAAAATGGCATGCGGGCTACGAGCTTCTCCCATCGCGGATCTGCGCAAAGTAATCATCGGTTCCGACTTGGCCGCCCTTGAGTGCGATCTGCAGACCGTTGGTCGGTGCGTGGTTGCCGTGCGCAGTGCAGAGCGGCGATCCCGGCGTCTGCGGCAATGGCAGCAAGGTGGTCAGTGCATCGACGCGCAGTTCTTGCAATGCGTGGCTTGACGTATCGCCGCCGGCGATGACGGCACGGCCGAGACCTTCCTGTTCGATCAGCCGCCGTAGAAGAATGCCGAGGGCCTGCCCGAGGCGGTGCCGCGCGCCGGGAATTCGATCGATATCGCCGCCCCGGTCGGCCGAGGGGCCAAGTGCCGTATGGAGAATGACGCTGCGGCCTTCCTTCAGGCTCGCAATGCCGGCATTGGCTGCCTTCTCCAGGGCGTGTTCGGCGTCTTCGCCGACCAGCTCAAGCGGATCGACGTCGATACCGTCGAAGCCGTCGGCCACCGCGCGGCGGATCTGGCGTTCGGTCGTCGGCGATACGCTGCCGGAGACGACCGCGAGACGTTCGACTTTGCCAGGCTGCTGGAAGTCCGGCTTCGGTCCGATCAATCCTTCGTCGCGCCAGGCGTTCAGAAGGGCATATTCGACGCCTGAGGAGCCGGCGACGAAGGAGCCGCCCTTGTTTTTAAGGCGCCATAGCTGACGGCCTGCGGCTGCCTGCGTTTCCGTGCTGTCAACATCCATGAGGAGGATGCCGTCATCTCCCTTCACAAGCCTGTCGATCCGCTCGTCCGCGTCTGCCGCCACGATGGTCACGAGATCAGCAAGGCTGACGGGGAGGGAGGTCTGCTTACTCAGATGCACGGCAAGATCAGCCTCGTCCATCGGCGTGACCGGATGCCGGCTCATCACCGGATGGCGGTCGATGCGGAAGACCCGGCCTTGATAGGCGGCAAAGAGGTGACCGAAGGCTGTATAGCGTTTGAGCTGCGGCGCGCCAACGATGACCGGTACGACAGGCTGGTTGAAGAGCATCTTTCCGATCTCGATCGCCCTGCCGATATTCCCGACCTTCGGACTGGAATCGAAGGTTGAGCAGACCTTGTAGTGGCAGATCCCGGCGCCCTGGCTTTTCAGCCATGCGAACGCCGGCGTCAGATGCTCGTCCATCCATTCCGGCGTCTCGCTGCGGCTGGTGCCTGCGACACCGATGGCGCGGCAATCCTTGAAACGCTCCAGCATGGCTGCGCTCGGAATGCCGAGAAACAGCACGGTCGGGACACCGTTGGAAGCAAGCGCCTCCATGACATCGGTCGAGCCGGTGAAGTCGTCGCCATAATAGCTGAGAAGAAGATTGGGCATTGCTGTCAGGCGTCCTTGCCGTCACTGAATTTTGCGATCGAGGCGGCAAGCTCCGGATGGTTCTTGGCGTAATCATCAAGCGGGACGTCAGCAACAGCTGCCTGCCAGGCCTGCTGGATGGCCCTAACGCCGGCCGCAGGCCCGAACGGATGGCTGACAATGCCACCGCCGCAAAGATAGAGAAGATCCGTGGTCCGGCCGGTGCGCCGATAGGTCTCCGGAGCCTGGCCTCCCCACTGACCGGAACCCGCCACAGGGAGCGGACAGTCGGATGGATCGAAGAGCGGCGTGCTGATGGCCTTGAAGGATTCGACGAAACTGTCGTCGGGCTCCCAATATTTGACCCTGATGCCATTGATCTGGAACTGGTCGACGCCGAGCAGACGCCAGAACTGCTGATAGACCTTGAAATCCATGCCGGCGCCGGGGTGCCGGGTTAAGACGTCCCAGCCGTTGCGATGCGCGTGCAGCACCAGGCCGGAGCGCTTGCGCAGGAAGCTCATGCCGCCGAAGCCGATGGAATTGATGTTGACAACGGCGCAATTGCCGCCGGCCTTCAACACGAGATCATGGTTGCGCATCATCTCGTCGGGATCGGCGTGCGAAATGCCGAAGGCGTACATCACCTTCTTGCCGGTCTTCTGCTCGTGATCGAGGATGAGCGGCATGATCGCCTCGACGCGCTCTTTTAGCGGCGAGTAGGCGGGGCTCATCAGCTTCTCGTCGTCCTTGATGAAATCGACGCCCGAGCCGATCAATTCGGCGACCAGGTCAGCCGTTTCCTTCGGCCGCAGGCCGAGTGCCGGCTTGACGATGGTGCCGATGATCGGACGACCGCTGACGCCGGTCAGCCGCAGGCTGCCGGCAACGCCGAATTGCGGGCCTGGATGAGCGTCGCGAAAGGCTTGCGGCAGCTTCATGTCGACGACGCGGATGCCGGTCATGCCCTTGATCGAGTAGACGCCGCCGATGGTGATGGTCATCAACGCCGAAAGATCGGTGCCGATCGCGTCGAGCGGAAAGGCGATATCGACATCGGCACGGCGGATGCGGCCGTGACCTTCGGCAGCTTCCGGCCATGTCGGTCGCTCGGCGTCGGCAAGCGGGCGGATCGCCGTGACGCGGGCGGCCACCCGCGATTTGAGCTCTTCCGTCTCGCCAGGCACCGCCACGAACGTGCCGGTCGATTGATCGCTGGCAATCTTGCGGGCCATCGCCTCGATGCTGCCTGACGTTTCGATACGGTAGGTGATGGTGATGGTCATAGGGACTGACTGCTCCTTTCGCCGACGATTTTCGCGTGGCGTAAACTGGTGAAGTGGTATAATGAGTATCCCAACTTCTGCAACGATTTTTTTGCTCGTTAGCCGGCAGGCTGTTCCGTATGGGCTTTCTCGACGGCAGGCAAAAATGCATAAGGAAAGAAAAGCTTTGAGCAAGCGGGGTTCCATGGGCCAGCCAGTAGAACAAATTGTACGTCGAAAGCTGTCCGACGAAGTATTTGATCGGCTCGAACGGTTGATTACATCGGGAGAACTCAAGCCGGGCGACGAAATGCCATCCGAGCGCGTCCTTATGGAGCGTTTCGGCGTTGGGCGTCCGGCGATCCGCGAGGCGATGCAGGCACTTGCCAATATGGGGTTGGTGAACATTTCCCATGGTGAGCGGGCAAAAGTGCTGCAACTCACCGCCAAGTCACTCTTCCGGCAGGTCGATCTGACGGCGAAAATCATGCTGTCGCAATCGACGGATTCGCTGGAGCATTTGAAGAGCGCCCGCATTTTCTTCGAGCGCGGCATGGCGCGCGAGGCAGCGGTGCGCGCAACCGAAGAGGATATTGCCGATCTCCAGGAGATCATCGAACGGCAGCGCGCCTTTCTCGGTCATGCCGAGGAGTTCATTTCAGCCGACATGCAGTTTCATACGCGCATCGCGCAGATTTCCGGCAACCCGATTTTCGCAGCCGTCAGCGAAGCCATGCTGGCCTGGCTGAAGACCTACCATACGGACATGCTGATCTGGACGGGCAAGGAAAAGTTCACCCTGGTCGAGCACGAGGAAATCCTTGGACGGCTCGCCGAAAACGATGCGGATGGCGCGGAGGCGGCGGTATTGAAGCATCTGGAGCGGTCGCGCGCCCTTTATACCAAATAGGCGCTTTTTCTTCAGGACGCCCGCCATTTACGGTTCGTGTGGGCCCGTATATTTGTCGCAATTTTTCCTCAATCTTCGTAGTATCTGCCGAAATGTAGAAGAGGTGTGTGATGATCAATTTTATTCATCGGAACATGGCGCTTGTCCTGGCTCCCGTCATGACGGTGCTCGCCATAGCTTTTTATAATCTGCTTTCCCTGCTGGTCAGGCATCATCACAACATTCTGCATGGTCTTCATCATGTGATCGGCGCCGTCGTCCTTTGCATCGTGTTTTATGGCATCATCCGCTACATGCAGTCGCTGCCCGAGGACGATAGCTAGAATTCCATCAGACTTTGGAAAATAAAGCTGATAATTTCAGATAGGGTTCAGCCTGCCCGACTATCGTCGCCTCGATTCTGAGCGCGAGATCGGTAATGCATTCGACATGTGCCACCGATAACGCGTCGGAAAACTGTTTCGCAGCAAAGTTCATCGCGCCCTTCCGGCGCTAAGCCCCGCACTTAAGAGCTGAGGATATCGAAACGTGGCTGATGTTTGTACGCAGGGCGTGGACACGGGCTTCGTCGCCCTGGGTTATGCCAAAATAGCTTTTCTGGGCGTCGTGCAGGGGCTGACGGAGCTGCTGCCGGTCTCCTCGACGGCCCACATGCGCCTGGTGCCGGCCTTGCTTGGCTGGCAGGATCCGGGCTCGGCGTTCTCGGCGGCGATGCAGCTTGCCGCGCTGGCGGCGATCATCTCCTATTTCTGGAGCGATGTCCGCTATGTCACCTTCGGATCGCTCGATGCCATCAGGCAGAGAGATTGGCGCTCGCCCGCGATGCGGCTTGCGATTGCCATCATCATCGCCACCATCCCGATCGTCATTGCCGGCCTGCTGCTATCGTCTTCGCTCAATGCCTGCGGCACGTCGTTTCGCAGCCTCTGGGTCATCGGTCTCGCCTGTCTCGTCATGGGCATTCTTCTGGCCGTCGCGGAACTCTACAGCCGACATACGAAGGACATGGAACAGATGACCCTGATGGATGCCCTGTTCGTCGGCATCACTCAGGTCGGCGCCCTCGTTCCAGGGGTCTCTCGTTCGGGCTCCACGCTGACAGGCGCCCTCTTCCTTGGCCTGAAGCGCGACGAAGCGGCGCGGTTTTCATTCCTGCTCGGACTTCCCGCCATCGCTCTTGCCGGGCTGAAGGAGCTGTTCACGCTCTACAAGGCTCATATTCCAATGGAGGCGTGGTCGGTGCTGCTCGTCGGGCTTATTGTCGGCAGCATCTCGTCCTTCGTGGCGATCTGGGGCTTGATGCGCTTCCTGGAACGCTTCTCCACCTGGCCCTTCGTGATCTACCGCATCGTGCTGGGCGTCGTCATTCTCTTCGGCGTTCTGACCCTGGGTTGGGCTTGAGCGGCTGCGCTATTCCATCGCGAGGATCATGTTCCGGACGATGGGATAGATTTCCGTTTCCCAGCGGCGGCCGTTGAATACACCGTAGTGTCCGACATTGGCCTGAAGATGGTGCCGTTTCAGATGCGGCCGCAGCGATCGACAGAGATCGTGTGCGGCCGAGGTCTGGCCGAGGGCGCAGATGTCGTCGCGTCCGCCCTCGACCGTTAAAAGAGCCGTCTTGCGGATCATGCCGGGATCGACCTTTTGGCCACGATAGGTAAAATCTCCCGTCGCCAGCTCGGCTTTCTGGAACACCCGGTCGATGGTCTCGATATAGAATTCCTCGGTCATGTCGAGTACGGCAAAATACTCGTCATAAAAGGTCTTGATCTTGGCGGCCTCGGCCGTCTCGCCCTTGGCCAGATGCTCGTAGAGCTTGCGATGGGCGTCCTGATGGCGCTGCATGTTCATGGCCATGAAGGCAACGAGCTGCAGGAAGCCAGGATAGACACGTCGGCCGCCGCCCGAATAGCGCCACGGCACATTGCTGATGAGCGAATTTTCGAACCAGGCGAGCGACTTCGACACGGCAAGCTCGTTGACCTCGGTCGGGCTTTCTCGCGGATCGATCGGACCGGCCATCAGGGTCATGGTCCGAGGCGTCGCCGGATGCTCGTCTTCCGACATGACGGCAACCGCCGCCAGTACCTGCACGCAGGGCTGACACACGGCAAGGACGTGCCCGCCCGGGCCGATCTTCTCCAGGAAGCGGATGATGTAGTCCACATAATCGTCCATGCCGAAGAGTCCGGCGGAGACAGGCACATCGCGGGCGTTCGCCCAGTCGGTTATGTAGACGTCGTGGTCGCGAAGCAGGGTTTTCACCGTACCGCGCAGGAGCGTGGAGAAATGGCCGGAAAGCGGCGCGACCACGAGGATCCTCGGTCGCGGTGTATCGATATCGGCGGCAAAGCGCAGAAGCTTGCCGAAGGGCAGATCGAGCGTGGTTTCAATGGTGATGGGTACGTCGCGATTTCCCACCCTGACGACGTCGATGGCGAAGTCGGGCCGCTTGTGGGTGATCTCGTAGCGGGAGATCATTTCCAGTGCGGCGGAAAAGTGCTGCGCCATCTCGCCCGCCGGTCCCCAGAACATCGGCGCGGAGAATATTTGCAGGCGCCGCGCCAGATCGCGCAGGGGCGCAATGAGATCATCCTGGAATTGATAGGCTTGATAGAGCATGGCCGACGTCTCCCGCACTGCCAGAGAAATGCGGCAGTGCAAAAAAGCTAGTGCAATATGCCGCGCTATGCGAGAAGATTGTTATGGCAGACCATTATTTGTCCGGCACGGATTGGATCGCGATGACGCAGGCGACACTGACGATTTCCTCGAAGAACTATTCCTCCTGGTCGCTGCGTGGCTGGCTGCTATGCCGCATGGCCGGCCTGGATTTCACCGAAATGCTGGTGGAAATGAACGATGAGGCCCGCCAGGAGCTTCTTCTTCTATCGCCATCGGTTCTCGTGCCGCGACTGACCCATGAGGATGTCACCGTGTGGGACACGCTGGCGATCGCGGACTATCTGAGCGAAATCGCTCCGAAGGCGGGGCTATGGCCCACTGAGCGGGTTGCCCGTGCTCTCTGCCGCTCCGTCTCGGGCGAGATGCACTCCGGCTTCCATAATCTGCGCTCGGCCCTGCCGATGAATCTCAAGGCGCGGCATGCGAGCTTCAAGATATTTTCGGGCGCACGCCCCGATGTGGAGCGGGTGAAGACGATCTGGACAGACTGCCTCGACGCAAGCGGCGGTCCCTGGTTGTTCGGAAAGGCGCCGACCGTCGCCGATGCGATGTATGCGCCGGTCTGTACGCGCTTCCGCACCTATGCGGTGGAGCTGGAACCGAGGCTGGCCGCTTATGTCGAGACAGTGCTTGCCTGGCCGCTGATGCGGGAGTGGACCGAAGGGGCCGTGGCTGAGCCGGACGAGATCATCGAACTGGAAGTGGAGTTCTGATCGCCGACCGGCGCGCCGCTTTGCTGCGGATCATTATCCGAAGACGAGCCCGCCATCGACGATCAGGTTCTGTCCGGTGACGGCGCGCGCCCAGGGGCTTGCGAAGAATAGAACCGTGTCGGCAGCCTCCTCAGGCGTGGTGACACGGCGCAGCGGCGTGTTCGCTGCGATGATGTCGAAGACCGCTTCGGGCGTGGCGCTGCTGGCATCCGTGGTGCGCAGCAAGCCGCCGGAGACCATGTTGACGGTAATTCCGAGTGGGCCAAGTTCGGCGGCGGCCGTCCGCGTCAGCGACAGCAGCGCCGCCTTGGCCGCCGTGTAATCGTGATAGGGCACGACCGGATTCTGGAAGAGGTTGGTGCCGATCGTAACGATGCGGCCAAAGCCCGCCGCCGCCATCGCCGGCCGCGCCGCCTGTATCAGGTTGAGTGCACCCTGCAGAGCGGTTTCGAGCTGCGTTGCCATTTCGGCCCAACTCAGTGCGTCCAACTTCGAACGCGCGTCGCCATTGAAGCTGAAATCGGCGAGCGCATTGTGGTCGATCGTGGTCGGGGCTCCGAAATGGGCCGTCACGTCTGCCACGAGTTGTTTTGTTTCGTCGAGGCTGCGGATGTCGGCCCGAAACGCCTTTGCGTGGTCGCCAAGCCGTGCTGCAAGCGCCTCCGCCGGCTCCCGGCTGGTGCGGTAGTTGACGGCAACTTTGGCGCCTTCGCGGGCAAAGGCTGCTGCGATCGCGGCGCCGAAACCGCGTCCGGCGCCAGAGACGATGACGACTTGTTCGTTGAGGGGCAGGTTCACTTCGATATTCCTTCCATGTCAGACCAAAGCGCGTAGAAATGCTGGACAGGGCCATGGCCGCTGCCGACCGAAAGCTGCCCTGCGGCTGCGACCGCGCCTGCGAGGTACTGTTTGGCGGAGGCAACGGCTTGCGGCAGCGGCAAGCCCTTGGCGATCTCGGCCGCAATTGCGCTGGACAGCGTGCAGCCGGTTCCATGCGTGTTCTTCGTCGGCAACCGCTCGGCTTCGAACCAGGTGAGGGCGTCAGCGCTTGCCAATATGTCCGGACTTTCATCACCTTCGAGATGGCCGCCCTTCACGAGGACTGCCGCCGTGCCGAGATCGGCTAGAGCGTGCGCCTGACGCGCCATGTCTTCGCGGCTTTTCGCCTCGGCTTCATGCAGCAGGGTAGCCGCCTCCGGCAGGTTCGGCGTCAGCACCGTCGCCAGCGGCAACAGCCGCCGGGTGAGCACGTCAACGGCATCCGCTGCAAGCAGGGCGGCACCGCCCTTGGCGATCATCACCGGGTCGAGCACGATGGGAACATCGCGATGTCGCGCCAGAATGTCGGCAACGGCTTCGGCGATCCCAGCATTCGCGATCATGCCGATCTTGACGGCATCGACGCGTATATCGGCAAAGATGGCTTCGATCTGATCGGCGACAAATTGCGGTGGCACCGGATGGACGCCGGAAACGCCTTGCGTGTTCTGGGCAGTCAATGCCGTCAGGACAGCCATTCCATAGACGCCGCGTGCCGAAAAGGCCTTGAGATCGGCCTGGATACCGGCGCCGCCGGAAGGATCGGAGCCGGCGATGGAGAGGACGTTGCGGATCATCTGCGCGCCTCCTTGACGGCTTCGGCGATAAGGGCCGTGGCGGCCGTGGGATCGGCCTTGCCGCAGATTGCCGAGACGACCGCCAGTCCGTCCGCTCCGGCCGACAGGACATCGGCTGTGTGTTCGGCCTTGAGACCGCCGATGGCGACGACAGGAACCGGGCAGAGCCTGACGATGCGGGCAAGGCCGTCAAAGCCGATCGGTTGCTTGTGATCAGGCTTGGTTGGCGTGGCAAAGACGGGGCCGACACCAACATAGTCGACGATCTCGGCATCGACGGCCGAGGCCAGAGCTTCCGTCTCCACCGAGAGACCGAGGATCATCTCCGGCCCAATCATACGGCGGGCGGTTTCGGCGTCCAGATCTTCCTGCCCAATATGCAGGCCATCGGCGCCGATGGCGATGGCCGCCTCGACATCGTCATTGACGATGAGGCGGGCGTTGCTTCCGGCCAGCGCCCGCTTGAGCGAAAGGCCGGTATCGATCATGGCTGCGGTTGAAGCATGCTTGTCACGCAGTTGCACGATGGTCGCACCGCCGGCGACCGCCGCACGGGCTGTCTCGACCATGCCGAAATCCGCACAGAGTATCGGATCGAGAACGAGATAAAGCGAAAGGTCGAAGTTTTTCATGCGAGCATGATCCTCGCTTTGGCGGTGAGCGCTTCCGCATCGAGGGCGGCCAGCGCGTCGAGGAAGCGCCAGGAAAAGGAGCCAGGCCCATCGGCGACGGTTCCCGCCTGTTCCCCGGCAACGGCAAAGACGGCAAGGGCCGCCGCCGTCGCATCGAAGGGATTATCGGGCGCAGTCGCCACAAAGGCCCCGACCAGGCAGGTCAGCGAGCAGCCGAGGGCCGTGACCTGCGGCATCAGCGGCGATCCGCCTTCTATGCGTCGCGCCTTGTGGCCATCGGTCACGAAATCGGTGACACCGGTCACGGCAACCACGCATCCATGTCGTTCGGCGAGTTGCCTGGCCGATTGCTCGGCCAGCTCGACGGGATCGCGGCTATCGACGCCCTGGCCGTGGCTGATGCCTCCTGCGAGCGCGATGATCTCGGACGCGTTGCCGCGAATGACCGTCGGCTGCAGATCCAGCAATTGCGCGACTGCCCTGCGCCGGAATGCGGTCGCATAGTGAGCGACCGGATCGAGCACCCAGGGCCTGCCGGCCTGTCTTGCCGATTGCGCGGCCGACAGCATGCCGACAAGCCATTCGGCCGACAGCGTGCCGATATTGATCGTCAGCGCGGCGGAGATGGCGGCGAACTCGGCCGCTTCTTCCTCGGCATGGACCATGGCCGGCGATGCGCCGGCGGCAAGCATCACGTTGGCGGCGATGTTCATCGCGACGAAATTGGTGATGCACTGCACCAGCGGCGGATTCGCCCGCATGGCGCCGAACAGAGTGCCGGCAGTGGTTTGGTCTTGCATATCGCCCCTTTCGGGCGGGCGAGACGCGAGGGGCGGCATAGGATGTTGCAGAACCCCGAGCGACTCCCTCCGCCAGCATGATCTGGTTCAGGTTCAAAGGGTGCTTCTCAGCCCGCCGGATAGCAGACGCCCCTGTCTCTCAATGCCGTTGTTTTCGCAGACAAAGGCTGCCCTGTCATCAATAAATCGCAAAGACATTGGGGCCGTGCCGGAACAGCCTTGCAGGTTTTGCATCAACCCATGCACTTCATGCATGGGTGCAGTGAAGCCTTGGCGCTGCAAAAGGCGAGGGGCTTCCACTATATGTTTGTCATCGAAGCGAATGGAGCGCCAAGGACGGCAGCTCAGCTTCGAATGCCCGAGGAAAGGGGATCATCATGAACGTAGCACGCTCTTTCAACAACTGGCGCAAGTATCGTCAGACGGTCGCCGAATTGGGCCGCATGTCCACGCGCGAACTGCATGACCTGGGTATCGATCGCGGCGAAATCCGCAATGTTGCCCGTGCAGCCATCGCCGGCTAACGGCTCGAAACGCTGATCTGCAATCTGCATGTTGCCAGCGCCTGCTTCCTCCCGAGCAGGCGCTTCTGTTTTGTCCGCATGACGGCTGTCACTGTTTTGTATGCCGAAATGTTATGCGGTCGAGCTTTCCGCTTTTCGCATAGCGCATAACTGCCTTGCAAATAAATGCCTATGAAGTGAGCAAAAGCCAGGTATTATGATTTCCATCGAAGCGATGCACCTCCTCCCGCATCCCTTCGCTTTGCAGACGCCCTACTCCTCCTCCCAAGGTCGTCTGCGCGAACAGCGCCACTCCTCCTCCCGTGCGCTGTTCATTTATTGTCGAAAGCCTGCCGCACCTCCTCCCGCGGCAGGCTTTTTTCGTTTTACCCAGGGCCATCCCAAAAGCAGCTCGTGCTCCTCTCGTAAAAATGAACAGCCGCTACTATGTGCGACAGACGTAGCGCGCTACATCGATGACCACGCTCAATTCGATTCACTGAAAACGAGAGGATGCCCATGACCGGTTCTGCCGAATATACGCCGCCGAAAGTCTGGACCTGGAACAAGGCGAATGGCGGCCAGTTCGCCAATATCAACCGTCCGATCGCGGGGCCGACCCACGAAAAGGAATTGCCGGTGGGTCGTCATCCCCTCCAGCTTTATTCGCTCGGAACGCCGAATGGCGTGAAGGTCACCATCATGCTCGAAGAACTGCTGGCGCTTGGTCATAGCGGCGCTGAATATGATGCCTGGCTGATCAAGATCGGCGAGGGCGACCAGTTCGGCAGCGGTTTCGTAGAGGTCAATCCCAATTCGAAGATCCCCGCCTTGCTCGACCGCAGTGGCCCCAAGCCGATCCGCGTCTTCGAATCGGCGTCGATCCTGACCTATCTCGCCGAAAAGTTCGGCGCCTTCCTGCCGACCGAACAGCCGGCTCGAGCCGAATGTTTCTCTTGGCTGTTTTGGCAGATGGGCAGCGCGCCCTATCTCGGCGGCGGTTTCGGCCATTTCTACGCCTATGCTCCGACGAAGATCGAATATGCGATCGATCGTTTCGCCATGGAAGTGAAGCGCGAACTCGACGTGCTCGACCGCCGTCTGGCCGAAAGCGAATATATTGCCGGCAGCGAATACACGATCGCGGATATGGCAATCTGGCCATGGTATGGCGGCCTGGCCAAGGGCTGGCAGTACGGAGCAGCCGAATTCCTGCAGGTGCAGGATTACAAGAACGTCCAGCGTTGGGCGGAGCAGATATTCGCACGACCGACCGTCAAGCGCGGGCGCATGGTCAACCGCATGTCCGGCGATCCTTCCGAACAGCTGCGTGAGCGCCATGACGCCAGCGATTTCGACACGAAGACGCAGGACAAGATCGCGCCCGCCGGTTGACATTCCATTTACTTTCGATCGTCATGAGCTCGCGGCCCAAAAGCCGCGAGTTTTTTGTTTTGTTCGGTCCTGAATGCCGGGTGATTATGCCCGGCAAGTCAGCCTCGCTCCATCTTGTTTGGCCTAATGTGCGGCTGCTGGCAGGGTTCTGTCGGCAGAATTGAGCGCGATGCACTCATGCAAAGCGTTCCGAACCGGATGCCAGAGGAATGCTTCTCCATGCCGCAAATCGTTGACGACCGTGCCCTGGACAGGAACGTGGCCGCAGGCGCGCCGTTGCAGCGATCGGGCAAAGGAGAGGAGGCTCTTCTGAGAAGCCTGATCTCGGGCGGCGACGAGCGGTTGGATTGCGATGAGGCTACCGGCCTCAATATGTATGGCCATGGCCCGTCGCCTCGTCCGCGCGACCTCGCCTTCGGCTCGTCAACGGCCTCGACCATTTCTGCCGCAGCGTTTTCCGCGGTCGGCGCCTACTATGCCGACCTGCTGCGCGAAATGGAAAGTGCTTCGGCCACGGAGATCTATGAGCGCGAGATCGGTCAGGTTCGCCATGATCTGCTGCGTCTGCTCGACCTCAATCAGGCTGCGGGGCAGGCGCGCGTCGATGCAATATTGGCGACTTCGGGCACTGACATCCATCTCTTTGCCGCGGCACTTCTGGCGCGCGAGGATGACCGCGCGCTGATGACCATCACGCTGATGGGCAACGAAACGGGCAGCGGCGTGATGACTGCCTCGTCCGGACGGCATTTCATGAACCGTGTCAGCAGCGAACGGGCCGTCGCCAAGGGCGAGGAGCTGCAGCTCGGCGAGGCGACGCGGAATACGACCGTAGCCGTCCGCAACAAGGACGGCTCCCTGCGCACGGACGAGGAGGTCGAGGAGGAACTGCGGGGGCTGATCGAGCTTGCCCGCGCGGCCGGCCTCCGGTGCCTGCTTGTCGTGACGGACGTGTCGAAGACCAGCTTGCTGGCGCCGAGCCTGGAAACGGTCCTGCGCCTGAAGGGGCGTTTCGGCGCCGTGCTCGACATCATGATCGATGCCTGCCAGTTCCGGCTGTCGGCGGCAACGATCCGCGCCTATCTCGCCCGTGATTTCATGGTGGCGGTGACGGGTTCGAAATTCCTGGCCGGGCCGATTTTCAGCGGCGCGCTATTATGCCCGCCGGCAATCTCGGAGCGTTTCAGGCATCGCACCGTGCCGGCGGCACTTGCAGACTATTGCGGCAAGGCGGAGTGGCCGGAAGGCTGGGCAGCACGCGAATCGCTGCCGGATCGCGCCAACTTCGGTCTATTGTTGCGCTGGAAGGCGGCCCTTTTCGAGCTCGAACGCTTTGCCGGTCTTCCCGAGGAGAAGGTGATTGCGGTTCTCTCTGCCTTCGCCGGAGCGGTAACCATCCGGCTCAGGAGCGATCCTGCCTTCGAACTCCTGGACAGCCGGCCGTTGGATCGGAGCCATTTGTGGGGCGAAACGTCAGTTCTTCGTTGGGATGAGATCCCTTCGATTTTCTCCTTCTACCTGTGCCATCCTCATCATGACGGCCTGTTGACGGCAACGGAAACCGCTGATGTCTACAAGGGCTTGGCCGTCGAGCAGGGCGGGTTGGCGGCGGTGCGCCTCGGTCAACCCGTTCGTTGTGCCGATTTTGGCGATATGCCGGCAAGTGCGCTTAGAATCTGCCTGAGTGCGCCGCTGATCGTTGCGGCCTCCGAAAGTACCGAAGCGCTTGCCGGCTTGATTGCGGAGGCGATGACGGTTCTCGATCGAACGGCCGACATGGCGGCCCGGCAATCGGGTGAGCGCGATGTTGCGCCGATGCGGGTCGCAAGCGCATAGCCTGTCATCCGCCAGGCGGCCTATGAGCTCCGCCGGTCATCCCCATCAAAGCCGGCGAATTCGCCTCTGACGATGCCGTGCCGCTGCAGCTTGTCGTAGAAGGTCTTTCTGGGGATGCCGAGCGCTTCGATGGTGCGGCGGACGTCGCCATTGTTTTGCGACAGCGTCTCGCGAATGAGTTCCGCCTCATAGCGCTCGACCCGGGTGGGCAGCGATAGTCCGGAATCCGTGGCAGGCGCGTCGCCCGATTTCGGCATTGCCGTCGTCTCGAGACCGAGCACGAAACGTTCCGCGAAATGCGCCAGTTCGCGAACGTTTCCCGGCCAATCGTGCTGCTGCAAATGGCGGCGCACGGCGGCGGAAATGGCCGGCGCATCGCGTTTGAAGCGGCTGGCGGCACGCTCCGCGAAATAGCCGAACAGCAGGGGGATATCGTCACGCCGCTCGCGCAGTGGCGGAATGGAGAGGGTGACGACGTTGAGGCGATAATAGAGATCCTCGCGAAAATCACCGCGCTGGCTGGGATCACCGAGATCGACTTTCGCCGCCGCCACCACGCGTAGGTCGACGGGGCGCACCTCATTCGTGCCGAGCGGGGTCACCTCGCGCATTTCAAGCACACGCAGCATCTGCACCTGTATCGCCGGCGGCATGCTCTCGATCTCGTCGAGAAACAGCGTTCCCGAGCTTGCATGCTCGATACGTCCGACGCGCTTCTTCTGCGCGCCGGTGAATGCGCCCGGCTCGTGACCGAAGAGTTCGCTCTCGATCACGGTTTCGGGCAAGGCACCGCAATTGAGCGCGACGAAATTGCCCTTCGCGCGGCGGCTCCAGCGATGCAGCAGGCTTGCCACGACTTCCTTGCCGCTCCCCGTTTCGCCTGTCACGAGCACATCGACATCCGTATCGGCAATCTGCCGTAATGTATGGCGGAGGCGTTCGATGGCCGGGGTCTGGCCGATCAGCGGCAGATCGCCCTGCGCCTGCTCGGCGGCGAGACGGAGCGAGCGGTTTTCCAGCACGAGCCGGCGCTTTTCGGCCGCGCGCCGCACGCTCTGCACCAGCCGGTCCGTGGCGAAGGGTTTGGCGATGAAATCGTAGGCGCCGTCCTGGATCGCCTGCACCGCCATCGGAATGTCGCCGTGACCGGTCACCAGGATAACCGGGAGATCGGCGTCGCGCTCCCTGACGCGGGCGAAGAGCTCCTGCCCATCCATCTGCGGCATGCGGATATCGGAAACGACGACCCCGGCGAAGCCGGGATCGAGGGCGGCGAGGGCATCGCCTGCTGCCGCGAAAGCGGAAACGGCAAAGCCCGCGAGCTCAAGCGTCTGTTTCGTCGCTTTCAACAGATCCTTGTCATCGTCGATGAGAAAGACCGGGGAATTGTCGTTCATGTCGTGGCCCTGCGCAAATGGATGGTGAAACGGGTGCCGTCAGCGTTGCTTTCGACCTCTATGTGGCCGCCATAGTCGACGACGATATCCTTGGAAATGACGAGGCCGAGGCCCAGCCCCTTTTCCTTCGAGGTATTGAACGGCGTAAACAGCGAGTCTAGGATTGCCGCTGGAATGCCAGGGCCGTTGTCAGAGACGACAATTTCGACATCATCGGATGTCTCATGCACCGAGACCTCGACTTTGGCCCGATCCTGGCCCTCGAGGGCTTCCAAGGCATTCTGAAAGAGGTTGATCAGGACTTGCTCCAGCCGGATCCGCGTGCCGACGACGGTGAGCCCCACCGGCGGCAGTTCGATCTTCAGAGCATCGAGATGGCCGGCGAACCGGCTTCGCAGCAGTATGACCGCGCCTTCGATCGCGCTTCTCAGGTCCACCGGCTCCGGCGCGGTCCTGCCCTTGCGGCCAAATGCCTTGAGCTCTTCGGTGATGGCGCCGATGCGCTCCGTCAGCGCCGCGATGGCGGACAGATTATCCTTGACCGGCGCGGTCTGCTGCCTGTCGAGGAAGATATGTGCATTCTCCGCGTAAGCGCGGATCGTCGCGACCGGCTGGTTGATCTCATGGGCGACGCCGGCTGCGACCTGGCCGAGAATGGCGAGACGGTTGGCCTGCACGAGATCCTGTTGCACGCCCTGGAGCTTCGCCTCCGTTGCACGATGGTCGGCAATTTCCGCTTCCAGACGGTCGCGGGCGCGACTGAGATCCTCGGTGCGCTCCAGAACGCGCCGCTCCAACTCCTCGCGGGCGATCCTGTTGACGGCGATCTGCATGGCGGAGACGTCGCGGCGGCGCAGGAGAAAAGCGGCGAACGCCAGGATCGGCAGCAGGACGGTCAAGGTGAGAAAGCGTGTCTCCCTTACGGACGATGCGACCGCCTGATCGGTCGGGATCAGATAGCCGAGCTGCCAGGGTGTCGATGGGATCGTGGTCGTCAGCCGCAGATACTCGGCGGCGCTGCTGCCGGGCAAAACGGCGCGTACAATGGCCGCATCCGGCCCTACTGCTTGCGGACGGCTGATCGGCAGCGGCGAAAGGGGCGCTGCGCCGAATTGCAGGCTCTTGCGGATGGTCGCGGCCTCTTCACGCGAAAATGGTGCTGTCGTCATGAAACGCCAGGAGGGCAGGCTGGTAATCAGGACGACGCCACGCTCGTCGGTGACATAGGCCGGGCGTCCGGTCTCGCTCCAATCAGCCTCCAGCTGGTCGAACTCCATCTTGACCACGACGACGCCGAGCGCGGAATCGGCGTCACCGACGCGCCGGGAGATATAGAGGCCGGGACGATTGCTGACGTTGCCAAGCGCGTAGTGTTCCGCAGTTCCCGTCTCCATGGCTTTGCGGAAGTAGTCTCGGAACGAATAGTCGTTGCCGACGAAGCTCAGCGGCTCTCGCCAGTTGCTGGAGGCCATCGCGACGCCATCTCGGCCGGTGACATAGAGAACCGCGGCGCTCGTTCCAGAGACCAGGCTTTCCAGTTTGCGGTCAAGGGCGGCGACATCATCGGCCTGTCGCCCGGCAAGCGCATCGCGCACCTGCTGATCGTCGGCCAACAATAGGGGCAGCGCACGGGGTCGCTCAAGCACCGCCCGCAAGAGAGCCACTTTGAGGTTCGCATCCGTATGTCCTTGCCTCTGCAAAGTCTCGATGGCGGAGAGGCGGCCGTAGAAGCTGGCGCCGTACAAGGCGGCTGCGATGACGGCTGCGCACAAGAACGCAAAGACAAACCAGACCCGGCGGGAGCGGCGGCCCAGTTGCTCTGGCGTCAGAAATCGTTCCGTGGTCGGGCGCTGCAGCATTCCTCATATTGTGCACGATTTCGCGCGCGCCGCAATTCGGGATGTGCGGATTTTCGCACATGTTGTGAGGGGTGTTATCGCGGCGGGTTCTTAAATCTTGAAAAATCAAATAGTTACTTCTGGTCCTCCCATTTGGCACGCTCGTTGCAGTGAAAAGCCTAACAGTCGGAGGCTGTTGAATTCTAGTCGTCGCCCGGAGGGCCGAGAAATCGGTTGGGCTTAAAGGAGGACATCATGATTGCTCCCATCGCCGCCGCCGAAACGCGCGCGAAACTTCCCTTTTACCGGCATCTTTATGTGCAGGTTCTGACCGCCATTGCTGCTGGCATCCTGCTCGGCCATTATTATCCGCAGCTCGGCACATCGCTGCAGCCGCTCGGCGATGCCTTCATCAAGCTGGTGCGCATGGTCATTGCGCCCGTTATTTTCCTCACGGTCACGACCGGTATCGCCGGTATGTCGGACCTGAAGAAGTTCGGTCGTGTCGTCGGCAAGGCGTTCATCTACTTCCTGACCTTCTCGACTTTGGCGCTTATCGTCGGCCTCATCGTTGCCAACGTCGTGCAGCCGGGCGCTGGCATGCACATCAATCCTGCAACCCTGGATACCAAGGCCGTTACCAATTATGCGGCGCAGGCCCATGATGCCTCGGTCGTCGGCTTCCTGATGAACATCATCCCGGATACGATCGTCGGCGCCTTTGCCAAGGGCGATATTCTCCAGGTGCTGTTCTTCTCGGTGGTCTTCGGTATCGCGCTCGGTGCCGCCGGCGAACGCGGCCGCCCGGTTACCGACTTCCTGCAGGCACTGACCACGCCGATCTTCCGCATGGTTGCGCTGCTGATGAAGTTCGCTCCCATCGGTGCCTTCGGTGCCATGGCCTTTACGATCGGCAAATACGGTATCGGCGCGATCGCCAACCTGGCGTTCCTGATCGGCACCTTCTATCTGACGTCCATCTTTTTCGTGCTCGTCGTGCTCGGCGCCGTTGCACGCTACAACGGCTTCTCGATCCTGGCGCTCATCCGCTATATCAAGGAAGAGCTGCTGCTGGTGCTTGGTACTTCCTCGTCGGAAGCCGCATTGCCCGGCCTGATGAACAAGATGGAACGCGCGGGCTGCAAGCGCTCCGTCGTCGGCCTCGTCATTCCGACGGGTTATTCCTTCAATCTCGACGGCACCAACATCTACATGACGCTGGCGGCGCTCTTCATTGCGCAGGCGACCGATACGCCGCTGGCGCTTGGTGACCAAATCCTGCTGTTGCTCGTGGCCATGCTGAGCTCGAAAGGTGCGGCCGGCATTACCGGTGCGGGCTTCATCACACTTGCCGCCACGCTTGCAGTCGTGCCTTCGGTTCCGATCGCCGGCATGGCCCTGATCCTCGGCATCGACCGCTTCATGTCGGAATGCCGCGCGCTGACCAACTTCGTCGGCAACGCGGTGGCCACCATCGTCGTTGCCCGCTGGGAGAATGAGCTCGATCAAACGAAGTTCGCCGCGGCCATGGCCGGGCAATTGAGTGAAGAGATCGAGGTGCCGGCGCTGCAGGCGGCCGAATAGGCTTTTGCCAATCCTCCACAATGCAAAACGGCTCCTTCACGGGGCCGTTTTCAGTTTGCGTGGCCGCATTGTCACACCAGGCGCAGACCGACGATCGCTGCAGGGCTCGCCATATCAATTAACAGCCATCTTCATAAAACTGTCACGCCAACGGCTCACAGCATGGGGTTGAGAGTTGGGAATTTCGGCAGAGTCGCATGCAGGACAGGAGAGCAGCGTGTCGCAGAAAATCTTTGTGAGCGCGCGCCGACCGGCTTTGGGCTGGCCTTGCTTCTGGCGACATTATTACGGGTAGCCGAGGGCATGGCATCTTCCATCTCAGCGCAGGAAAAAGCCTTGAAGCGTTCGGGGAGCTTTCTGTCCGAACTCGCCTCCCATACCGATGCGCTGTTTCGCGGCCGCGCCTATGAGCAATATGCAGCCATCTGCTACAGAAAGTCTGCCGAGCGCGATGCACCGGAAGTCCTGGTCGTCACCAGCCGCGAAAGTGGCCGTTGGGTTGTTCCCAAAGGCTGGCCGATCAAGGGCAAGAAGCCGCATGAGGTAGCGGCCATCGAGGCGTTTGAGGAAGCCGGCGTGCGCGGAAAGGTAAAGAAGAAGCCTTTCGGCTATTTCACCTATGTAAAGCAGCTTGACGACGGCAAGGACGTTCCTTGCGTGGTCGAGCTGCATCTGCTTGAGGTCGCACAGATTTTCCAGGACTTTCCCGAACGTGGCCAGCGCCGCAGCGAATGGGTTTCCTTCATCGAAGCGGCGAGCCGTGTGCGCGAACCGGAACTCAAGGGCCTTCTACTCGCAGCCGAACGAAAAATATCCAAGGCAAAGGCAAAGAGATAGCCGAGCGGTGTGCTCGCATTGCGGTTCATGTTCTGCCGCTCATCGCCAATCGCAAGGGGATCCGAGTGGCGGCGATGGCGGGAACGGCGCCGCCGATCGCGCCGATGGCCAGCGCCAGCACTGCGGCCTTGCCAATGAGGGGCGGCGAAAGGATCAGCTGGAATCCGATCTGCGTGCGATCGAGGCTTATCGTCGATGCGCTCCAACCGTTGAGCACGAGATAGGAAATGGCGATGCCGCTCAGGCAGCCCAGCGCAGTCAGGATCATCGCTTCGATCCAGGTGCTGGCAAAGGCGGCACGCCGGCTGAAGCCGATCGCCCGCGCCGTGGCAATCTCGGTGCTGCGATCCGACACGGAGCTGGACATGGTGGTCATAGCGCCAACCGCAGCGCCCACAGCCATGATGACGGCGAGCGGCCAGCCGAGCAAAAGGATGAGCTTCGACGTGCGTTCGGCGAGCGCTGCGAAATAGTCCTGCTCCGAGCGCAGCGTCAATGCGATCTGCGGCATGCCGGCCGCCATGGATTGCAGGGCGGGCAAGGCCTGCGGCGAAGCGAGTTTCACACGGATGCTCTGAATCTGGTTGGGCCGGTCGAACAGCGTCTGGACCACGCCAAGGTCGCCCAGCATTTCGGATTCGAAAGCAGATCCGCCCGCGTCGAAGATGCCGACGACCGTCCATTTCGATGTGCCGAGCGTCAGTTTCTCGCCAATGTCGAGCCCCTTGTAATCGAGACTGAGCCGGCGGCCGACAACGATCTCGCTGGTGCCGGGTGTGAATGTGCGGCCGCTGACGATGCGCACGTTCGGTCGCACATCGAGGCCAAATGGACCGATGCCGCGCAGGGACAATGTGGCGGAAGAAACACCGGATTTTTGCTGGATATCGACGGGCACGACCATTTCCGGCGATATCAGCGCCACGCCTTTGGCATTGGTCGCGAAACCGCCTGCACCGTCCAGATAGTGAAGTTGCGAGATGTCGATCCGGCTCCCGAGCTCCGTTGCGGCACCCTTGCCAAGGCCGATGGCGATGTCCGGGGAACCTGCCTGCATGAGGGATAGCCGGAAGCCGTTCGACATTGCCAGGAAGCCGAGCAGAACGGTCACGACCATGGCGACCGAAAACACCAGGGACAACGACATCCATTTGCGGCGATGGAGCGATTTCAGATTGGATGCGGTAAGGGCAAGGATCTGGTTGATGATAGTCGTCATCGTCGTCACTTCTCTCTCAGGGCTGCGTGGGGAGGCACTCGCATGGCGCCGTAAGCCGGTATTGCGGCAGTCGCTACCGCCAGAACGGCGGATAGGCCGATGGCCTGCAGCACGGTTGCAGGGGCAAGCGACATGTCCGGCACGACCGTGTGCAGCGGCTCCCGCAGCAGGATGATCGCGGCATAGGCAAGGCAGACCGCAAGGCCAAGGCCGGCTGCAAACAGACTGAATGTCTCGGCGAGCACATTGCCGAGAATGAAGCGGCGCGAGAAGCCCAGCACCTTTAACAGGCCGATTTCCTTCGTTCGCTCGCGAATAGCGAAGACCATGGTATTGGCGACGATCATCAGAATGGTGACGAAAGCGACGCCGACCACCAGCCGCACGATGGTCGCTATATCGGCAAACTGCGCGATGAAATCCCTCATGAATTCAGCCTCGGTTCGCGTCCGGGTCTGATAGGCGGAATTGGCAAAGAGCGTATCGACTGCTTTGATGACGTCGTCGGCATGCGCGCCGCTCCTTGGCAGGACGCCGAAGTTGCTGACGGTATCGCGATCGACGCCGCGCTCCGAATTGATGTAGTCGTAGCGCGCCATCACAAAATGCGTATCGGCGGATTTTCGGCCATCCAATATGCCGGCAATCTCGAACTCGAAGTCCGAACTGCCATCGGCCCTGAAGAAACTTGACGTGTTCAGCGTGATTTTCTGCCCGACCACCCAGCCTTCCTGGGTGGCGATGCTTCGCCCGACAATGACGCCGTTGCGGGTTTGGCGGAAGCGGGCGAGAGTCTCGGCGGAGATATCGTACTCGTCGCCGATGAAGGCGGGGAAACTGTCGGGTTCCACCGCCGTCAGCCCCAGAAAATTGCTTGGGGTGCGATAGGTTGCGCGGCTGCGTGCCATATAGGTTGCGCTGGCAATCCCAGGCAGGGCGAGGATCTTGTCGGAATAGCTGATCGGCAGGGTTAGGGCATCCCCGATCTTGTTGCTGACGACGAGCCGCTCGGACTCGACCTCGCCGCCAAGGAAGCCACGCTCGAAGCTCGTCAGCACGAGATAAATGAAGAAGGCGATGGCGATGCTGGTGATCAGCAGCGCGCTGCGCACCGGTCTGCGCGTCATGCCGCGGCGAATGAACGTCAAGCGATGCATGGCGGTTACGCAGCCTCCGCTTCGATGAATTTGCCCTTGTCCAGCCGCAGTTGACGCCGGGCAGAACGGGCGGCGGCGTCGTCATGCGTCACCATGACGATCGTCTTGCCAAGCTCGGTATTGAGAATGCGCAGCATGGTGAGCACTTCGTCGGCGGATTCACGATCGAGATCGCCCGTCGGCTCGTCGCAGAGCAAAAGTTTCGGGTCGCTTGCCAGTGCGCGGGCGATGCCGACGCGCTGCTGTTGGCCGCCTGAAAGCTCCGAAGGCAGATGTCGTCGCCGGTCGGCAAGGCCGAGCATGGACAGAAGCGTCTCGACTCGTTCGCGACGCTGGCGCGCACTGAGGCTCGTCAACAGCAGCGGCAGCTCGACATTCTGTTCCGCCGTCAGCATCGGCATCAGATTGTAGAACTGAAACACGAAGCCGACATTGGCCGCGCGCCATCTCGCCAATGCACTTTCGCTCATCCGGCTGAGGCGGGCATGCTCGAAATCGATCTCGCCTTGGTCCGGGCGATCGATGCCGCCGATCAGGTTCAATAGTGTCGATTTTCCCGACCCGGACGGTCCGACGATGGCGACGAAATCGCCCGGCGCAATCGTCATGGTCAGATCGGAAAAGATCGTCACGGTGTTGCGTCCAAGCCGGTAGTCCTTGCGCACGTTGCTGATCAAAATGCCGTCCATCTCAGTTTCCTTTCTCGTCCGCCTTCGCCTGAAGGCTCGGTGGGTTCAGCGTCACTTTCGCCGCCATGTTCGGCAGCACGCCCGAAGGCGCCGTCAGGAATTCGAGACGCGCGGTCACGGTGCCTTTCTGCATCGACGCAACGGGTACGATCGTTGTCACGCGCATCTTGAATTGCCGGTCGGGAAAGGCGTCGAGAACGGCGATCGCAGCCTGGCCAGCCTCAATGCGTGCGGCGTTGGATTGGGCGATATCGACGTCGATGGCCAGCGAAGCCGGATCGAGAAGTGTCGCAATGCCATCTCTGGGCCCGCCGCCGTCCGTCCCCGAGGCGACCATGTCTCCAAGACCAGCCAGCCGGGCAACGATCACGCCATCGAAAGGAGCGACGATGCGATGGAGCGATATGGTGTTTTCCTGCCTCTCCACCTGAAGCCGCGCGGTCTCGGCTGCCTGTCTTGCGCTGTCGAGATCATTGGATAACTGCAGAACGGCAAGTTCGTCCGTATCGAGGTTGCTCTGGGACGCCGCGCCGCGATCGGCGAGTTGCTTGGTGCGTGCCAGGGTCCTTTGCGCCTTTGCGAGCGAAATCTGGTTGCGCTGCACGGCAATCAGGGCGGCGGCGGCCTGTGACCTTGAGATCTTCAGCTCGATCTCGCTCGTCGTCGTATCGAGCCGTGCAATGACTTGACCGGCAATGAAATGATCCCCGACATCCAGTGGCAGGGAGACGACCTTACCGCCAACCTCGGGCCGCAAGGTGATCATGCGCCCGGCGACGACATAGCCGGAGCCGATCACGGCCTGGGGAAGGCTGGCGATGGGTACGGCTGAGACGGTGTCTCCATTCCGCGATGATGTGTCTGCCGTCGCAGGCGATACGGAACTGGTCGCGATCGAAGACGAGTACTTTACCGGTGTATCGATGGCGAGCTTCGATGGCAGGTAGACGATGGCTGCCGGTATCGCGATCACGCTCGCCAGAATGAGGCAGCGGATTGCGAGCCGTCGGCTTGCCGCAGCGCTGGCGGGCGGGCTGTCGGGGCGATCGATTGCCAGGGAACGAAGTCGGGTAGCCATGTTTGCGTCGGCGCTCATCGCGGTCTCCAGCGGGTTTCGTCGCCAACATCGCCGTTCAAGGCAGCGGATGCGACCTTGATCACGATTCAGGACGTCCCGGATCGCGTTCTGGATCGCCTGAGGTCGCGAGTCACGTCATAGTGCGGCCGATCACGATTGATCGTGGAAGGGGTCTCATGCTGTTCGTGCCGTTGCCGTTCGTCGTCGCGTTGCTGCTTCTGCTGCTGCTTCTGGCAATGCTGCGGCGGGATGACGGCATGGCCACCAACCGGCCTTTCCTCGTGCTGCTGGCACTCTGCTGCGTGCAGTCGGTCCTTGTCGGCTTGCGCTGGGGTTACGATCTACCGATCGTCGGCCGCCTGACGCTTGCGCTCGCGACGATCATGCCGTCACTGGTTGTCGCAGGTGTCATGCACCTCGGTGCCGCTGGCCCGCGCCGCTGGTCCGAGCGCATCGGTCTCTATGGTTTCCCGCCTGCGATCATCGCGCTGCTGATCATTATCTGGCCCGAGGCGATCGATATCGCGATGATCCTGATCTATCTCGGCTATGCCAGCGCCTTGCTCTGGCTGATGCGCGCCGGCCCCGACGTGCTGCCGCTTGCTTCCTTCGAGACGGCTCAGCCGACCCATCGAGCCTTCGTCTTTGCCGCGGCGACGCTGAGCTTTTCGGCGGGGATCGACGCGCTTGTCATGTTCGATTTCGAATGGACCCAGGGCGCTCATGTCGGCAAGATCCTCAGCATCGCCAATCTTCTCGGCCTGTTCATGCTCGGCATGGCAGCAGCCGCGGCCAGCCGGAATTCGACCGTGAGAGATATTGTCGACGTTGCGCCGGTTCCGGATACGGCGGAAGACGCAGAAACGATTACCCGCATCGAGGCGCTGATGGGTGAGAAGAAGCTTTATCGCGACGCCAATCTCAATCTCGAGCGCCTTGCCCGCAGAGCCGGCATACCGTCTCGCCGCATCTCGGGCGCCATCAATCGCCGGATGGCCAAGAACGTCTCGCAATATGTCAACGACTACCGCATTGCCGAGGCCTGCCGTCTTCTTGTTGAAACCGATCGGCCGGTGACCGAAGTCATGCTTGAGGCCGGCTTCCAGACCAAATCGAATTTCAACCGCGAGTTTCGCCGCGTCACCGATATGACGCCCGTCGCCTGGCGCGAGAAATGCGCCTATCCCTCAGGCTGAGGCTCGCCGCCCGTCAGAAATCGGCAACTTTTCCCCAGGCGGAGCGGTTCAGGCGATCCGGATAATAGGGCTTGGGGTCGACGATCGGCGTTGCACCCGTAACGAGGTCGGCAACAAGGTGTCCGGCACCGGGGCCAATTCCGAAACCGTGGCCGCTGAAGCCTGCCGCCAGGATCAGGCCGGGGATTGCAGCTATCTCGCCGATCGCGGGCACGCCATCCGGCGTGCTGTCGATATAGCCGGCCCATACGGCCGAAACGGGGGTCTGAACCAGGGCGGGAAGAAGTGTGCGTGCCCGCGCAAGCGTCAGGTCGATCTGCTTGCGGTCGGGGCGCGGATCGAGGATGCGGTTGCGCTCCATCGGCGTCGGCCGATCGAGCCGCCAGTGTGAAAGGGTCTCGTGGCCGCCCTTCAATCCCTCCATGCCTCCCGGTGCCAGGCTTTTCCAGCGACGGGCGAACATCGGCACGAAATAGCGGGCAAAGCGAAGCTGCTGCAGGGTGGGGTCGACGCGGGCCTTGCCGCTGATGGCGAGCGTATAGCCGCCGTCGCTTCGTCTCGTCGCCGAGACGGCGGCCGTATGGAGGGCTGCCGGAAGGCTCTTGGCTCCGGGCGCGACGGACAGGATCGAGGATCGGATCGCCGCCTGCGGAAAACGAACACCCAGCTGCCGGCAGAAGGACGATGCCCAGGCTCCGCCCGCCATGACGACGGTTTCGGTGCGGATGATCCCCGCTTCCGTGACCACGGCGCTGACGCGGCCACCTGTGGTTTCCAGACCACGGGCCGCGCACATCTGATGCACGCTGCCGCCGAGCGCCATGATGGCGCGGGCGACGACGGGCGCGGCGCGGGAGGGATCGGCGGTGCCGTCGGTCGGCGAAAAGACGCCGCCTTTCCAGGCCTTGCCGGTCGCCGCGCCGAATTCGCTGGCTTTCTTGCTGTCAAGCATATGGGTGGTGACGCCGACGCCACGGGCAAACTCGCCCCAGCGTGCCCAGCCGGCCAGTTCCGCATCATTGTCGCTGAGATAGAGCAGGCCGCAGCGGCGAAAGCCGGCGTCCTCGTCGCTCTCTTCAGCGAATGCGTCCCAAAGCGCCAGGCTCTTGGTCGCCATCGGCAGCTCGCGGGCATCCCGGTTCTGCTGCCGGCACCAGCCCCAGTTCCGGCTGGATTGTTCCGCGCCGATCCGCCCCTTCTCGACAAGTGCGACTTTCATGCCGCGGCGTGCAAGGTAATAGGCGGAGAAGACGCCGACGATGCCGCCGCCGATGACCACCGCATCCGCCGTCTCGGGCAGCGTCGGTGTGGTCTCGATGTGAAGAAGGGGGGCGGGCATGGCAATCTCCGTTCGCAGACCAGCATTGTAATCGAGCTTTTCGTCCGCAAATGCTGCAGATCGCAATCAGACAGCATTTCCTTCTGTGCAGGGCCGAGACTACGAATTCTTCTGTTAAAGCACGGATTTTACGTCGTTATATCGAGATATACATGCCCGATTCCGCTTGCTAAGCGAAGCTTTCCGCTTAAAATGACGAAAGATTATTCCGCAGGGCAGCCATTCTGCCATCCGCAAACCGGAGCGTGCCGATGAAACTCGACCGGATCGATATCAAGATCCTCTACGAACTGCAGAAGAACGGCCGTATCACCAATGTCGAACTGGCCGAGCTGGTCAATCTCTCGCCCAGCCCCTGCCTGATGCGGGTCAAGAAGCTGCAGTCCGAGGGCTATATCTCCGGCTATTCCGCTCAGATCAACATCGCCAAGCTCGGGCAGACACTGACCGTCTTTACGGAAGTGACGCTGAAGAACCATCGCCAGATCGATTTCGCCCGCTTTCTGGCGGCGGTCGAGAAGGTGGATTCGGTGGTGGAATGCCATCTGGTTTCCGGCGGTTACGACTATCTGGTGAAATTCGTTACCGCCGGCATTGCCGAATACCAGACGACGATGGAGCGGCTGATCGATATGGAGATCGGCATCGACAAATATTTCAGCTTCGTCGTGCTGAAATCGCCGATCGTCAAGGCGCATATGCCGCTAACAAGCCTGTTTCCGGTCTGACCGGCGTTGAGCCGTTAGTCTAACTCGCAAATCTCAGCGGCTAGCGAACGCCCGGATCAGCTCGTCATCCTGCTGCAGGCCGTCGAGCCAGCCCGTGTCGAGCTTCGGCACCGAGGAGAACAGCAATTTCGAATAGGGGTGCTTGGCGCCGCCGGCGAGATCGGCGGAGGAAAGCTGCTCGATTTTCTCGCCTGCATACATCACGATGATCTCGTCGCAGATCGCCTGCACGGTCGAAAGATCATGGCTGATGAAGACGTAGGACAGGCCGAGCTCGCGCTGCAGCTCCTTGAGGAGATCGATGATGGCGGCCGCCACGACCGTATCGAGGGCCGAGGTGATCTCATCGCAGAGAATGATCTTCGGTTCGGCCGCCAAGGCGCGGGCAAGATTGACGCGCTGCTTCTGACCGCCTGACAGTTCGGCCGGACGGCGATGTTTGATGGCTGCCGGCAGATGCACCATGTCGAGCAGCTGCTCGATGCGGGCTTCGCGCTGCCTGGCGCTTGGGTTGCCATAGAAGGCAAGCGGCCGACCAAGAATATCTCCGATCGATTTGGCCGGATTGAGCGCTGTGTCGGCGAACTGGAAGACGATCTGCAGCCTGCGCAGCTCTTCGCGCCGGCGATACCTGGCGTCGGCGGCGAGCTGTTTGCCGTCGAAGACGATATCTCCCGAGACCGGCGGCAGTATCCCGGCGATGACGCGGGCAAGCGTCGACTTTCCGCAGCCGGACTCGCCGATGATGCCGAGATTGTGGCCGGCTTCCAGCCTGACGCTCACGGATTTGAGCGCGACCGCCGTCGGCAGGCCGTTCGGCTGGATCGGGCCGTATCCCGCCACGATATCCGTGACCTCGAGCAGGGCGGGCGTCTTGTCGGCGGTTGCCTGCGCCGGCGAGGCGTAGAGCTTGGGCTCAAACGCGGCCAGGAGTTCCCGCGTGTAGGGATGGGAGGGCGAGGAAAGGATCTGCTCGGTCGTGCCGATTTCCTGGATTTCGCCGCCCTTCAGCACGACGATCCTGTCGGCGACCTGCGCGACGACCGCGAGATCATGCGATACGTAGACACCGGCGATGCCACCGGTCTTCATGACCGATTTGAAAGCCTTGAGCACTTCGATCTGTGTCGTCACATCGAGCGCAGTCGTTGGCTCGTCGAAGATCACGAGCTTCGGATTGCCGATCAGCGCCATTGCCGCCGATAGCCGCTGCAACTGCCCGCCGGATACCTGGTGCGGATAGCGCGCGCCGATCGTCTCCGGATTGGGCAGGCTGAGCGCCTTGAAAAGCTCGACGGCGCGTGCTTTCGCGTCTTCGACCGGCATGAGATCATGAATGCGGGTGATCTCGATCACCTGTTCCATGATGGTCTGAGCCGGATTGAAGGCGGCCGCGGCACTTTGCGGTATGTATGCAACCTCCGTGCCACGGATATTCGCTCTGGCTTTTTCGGACAGGCTCGCCATGTCCTTACCTGCAAGCAGCACCTCGCCGCCGCTGATCCGGCATCCAGGGCGAGTGTAGCCCATCAGGGTCAGGGCGATCGTCGTCTTGCCGGAACCGCTTTCGCCGATCAGGGCGACGATCTCGCCTTCCTGAATATCGAAGCTGACGCCGCGGATGATCTCGACGCGACGGCCGGAATCGGTCTTTGCCTCGACTTTCAGGTTGCGGATTTCGACGAGTTTGGCCATCAATTGCTCCGGTCCCGGATCTTCTGAGGAAGGTTGTCGATCAGCAGGTTGACGCTGATCGTCAGGCTGGCGATCGCGATGCTCGGAAAGATCACCGCAGGCGCGCCGAAGGGCAGGCCGCCGATGTTTTCACGCACCAGCGCACCCCAATCGGCATTGGGCGGCTGCACACCGAGGCCGAGGAAGGAGAGGCCGGACAGGAGCAGCACGATGAACACGAAGCGCAGGCCGAGATCGGCCATGACCGGCCCCAGAATATTCGGCAGGATTTCGGAACGAATGAGATAGAGCGTGCCTTCGCCGCGCGCGCGGGCTACCGTGATGAAATCCATGGTGTTGATGTTGACGGACAGCGCGCGGGCAAAGCGATAGGCGCCTGGCGTGTAGATGACGGCGAGCGTCAGGATCAGTACCGGGATCGAGGAGCCGACACCAGCCACGACGACCAGGCCGAACAGCTTGCTCGGGATCGAATTCAAAGCATCGAGAAAGCGGCTGAGCACGCTGTCGAACCAGCCGCCGGTGACGGCCGCGATCATGCCGAGCGCGACGCCGGAGACGCAGGAGACGCAAACGGCGGCGAGCGAGATGCCCACCGTGTAGCGCGCACCCATGAGAATACGCGACAGGATATCCCGGCCGAGATAATCCGTTCCGAGCCAGAACTTGGCCGATATCGGTCCGAAATAATCGAAGTCGACGATATCGCCGATCGAATAGGGGATGATCAGCGGTGCAAAGATCGCCACCAATGCCCATAGCAGAATGACTGCAAAGCCGAGCATGCCGACGATGTTGAAGCGAAAGCCGAGCTTGCGGGGAGTGAAGGCGGTAAGGGCCATGATCAGCGCAACCTCGGATTGGACATGATGGCGATGATGTCGGCGATGGTGATCAACAGGAGATAGACCACGCAGAAGATCATCGCGCAGGTCTGGATCAGCGGCAGGTCGCGCGTGGCGACGGCATCGACCATCAGCTTGGCGATGCCCGGATAGTTGAAGATGGTTTCAACGATGATGACGCCGCCCAGCAGATAGGAGAGCGACAGCGCCACCGCGTTGACGATCGGTCCCAGTGCATTCGGCAAGGCATGTTTCAGCACCATGCGCCGGCGCGACGCCCCCTTCAGCAGCGCCATTTCGACATAGGGCGTGTTCAGCGTCTCGATGACGGCGGCACGCGTCATGCGGATCATCTGAGCCGATATGACGAAACTCAACGTGATGACGGGCATCGCGAAGACGCGCAGCATCTGCCCGAAGGAATGGATCTCGTTGGCGAAGGCAAGTGCCGGCAGCCATTTGAGATAGACGGCGAAGATCAATACGGCCGAGGTGGCGACCATGAATTCCGGCACGGAGATGACGCCGATCGAAATGATGGTGACGATGCGGTCGTAGAGCGAGCCGCGCAGCATCGCCGCCGTAATGCCGAGGGTGAGCGCGATCGGCACGGAAAACAGCGTGGTCGCCGCCGCCAGTTTCAAGGAGTTTCCAAGCCGCGAGCCGATCAGATCGGCGATCGGCATGTTGTTGGCATAGGAAATGCCGAGATCGCCGGTGGCGAGGCCAGCAAGCCAGCGGACGAAACGCAGGATGGCCGGATCGTTCAGATGCATGGCGGCGCGAAGCCCGGCGACTGCTTCAGGAGTGGCAGCCTGGCCGAGCAGGATCTGCGCAACGTCGCCCGGTAGCATCGATGTCGCCGCAAACACCGTGAACGAGACGATGAGCAGCGTGACGAGGGCCACGAGCACACGGCCGAACACGAGATAAAGAACGTGGCGGTTCATGACGGATCCCCATCGCGAGAGCGGATGTGCCAGTTTCCCGGCATTGTACCCGACAAGCGGCGCCGAAGCACCACCGGCCGGGTACGAAGGCAGGGATCAGGCATCGAGCCAGACATATTCCGCAAAGGCGTAACCCATCATGCCGCCGAGCGGATTGGCTTCCAGCCCATGCAGCTTCGAGGAGATCGCGTCGACGTTGGAGATATATGCCGGGATAGCGGTGCCCGCATCTTCGGCAATCATCACCTGCATTTCGCCATAGATCGCCTTGCGCTTGGCCTGGTCAAGCGAGCCGCGCGCCTCAATGAGCATGCTATCGAACTTGGCGGACTTGTACTGGCTCTCGTTCCACGGAGCATCGGAGGAATAGAGCAGGGAGAACAGGATATCCGGTGTCGGACGCGGATTGATATTGCCGAAATGCATCGGCGCCTTCAGCCAGTAGTTCGACCAGTATCCGTCGGAGGGCACACGCTGAACATCGAACTTCATGCCGATATCCGCGCCGGCCTGCTGCAACACCATCGCCATGTCGATGGAAGAGGTTGCGGCGTCGGAGGCGACGACGGGGATAGACTGGCCGAAGAGGCCCGACTTCTGGAAGTGGAACTTCGCCTTTTCAGGATCGAAGGCCTTCGGCTTCAGATCGGCATTGTGATAGATGCTGGATGGGGGCACGGGCTGGTCATTGCCGATTTCTGCGAGGCCGCGCAAGGCCGACTTCTGGATCGCTTCGCGGTTCAGCAGATATTTGACGCCGGTAACGAAGTCCTTGTTGCTGCCCGGGTTCATGTCGAGGCGCATGTTGAGGTCGGTGTAGTTGCCGGAGGTGGTCTTCGACAACGTCACGCCCGTTTGGCCGTCCAGGAGCCGCATGGAGCGCGGGTTGATGGAAGCGGCAAGCTGGATGTCGCCCGACATGAGTGCGTTGACGCGCGCGGAATCGTCCTCGATCCCGAAGAACTCGAAGGAATCGAGGTGCGGGCCGCCTTGCTTCCAGTAGTTCTTGTTCTTGACGGCGACGGAGCGGACGCCTGGCTGGAAAGTCTCGCAGACGAAAGCGCCCGTGCCATTGGCCTTGCTGAAATCCGTCGTGCCGTCGGCAATGATCATGAAGTGATGGATGGCAAGGATTGTCGGGAGGTCGGCATTCGGATTGACGAGCGTGATCTCGACGGTCAGCGGATCGACAGCCTTGAAGCCTGTCATCTGCTTGGCGATGGCATTGACCTTCGAGCCGACGGCCGGATCGAGATGGCGCTTCAGCGAATAGACGACGTCGGCCGAAGACAGGGTCTTGCCGCTGTGGAAGGTCACGCCCTTGCGCAGCTTGACGGTCCAGACCTTGGCATCGGCGCTTTCGATGCTTTCGGCGAGTTCCATCTGCGTGACGCCGTTCTTGTCGAGGAAGGAGAGGCGATTGTAGAAGGCACAACAGCGGACGTAATCCGTCGACAGCGATGCCTTGGCCGGATCGAGCGTGTCGGCGGTCGAGGACGACCAGCCGGCCGCCTTCAGCGAACCGCCCGAGACCGGGGTTGCTGCGAAGGCGGCGGAGGTTCGACCGAAGATCGCCCCGCCGGCCGCAGCGGCGATGCCGCCCGCGAGCAGCATTTGCAGGAGATCGCGGCGAGTTGCGCCACGGCGGATGGCATTTTCGACCATGGCATCGTCTGCGCTGGTCCAATTCGTGATCTTGTCGTTCATTGCGTTCCCCTTTTTGTTGAAGTTGAGTTGTCGTCCCGTCTTTGGCGGGCTCAGTATCGGGTCGTTACTCCGTCAGGCGGCCTTGCTTGCCTCCGCTGCTTCGGCAAGTCCTGCCATGGAGGTGAAATGATAATCGGGCTTTGTGAATTCCTGAGGTTCGATGGTGCCGCCATAGCCCTTCTGGGCATGGCGTCGCTCGATCCAGCAATTGGTCATGCCGAGTTGGCGGGATATGCCGATATCGTGATACTGGCTCTGGGCGACGTGCAGAATGTCGTCCTTCGATGCGCCTTCCTTGCCGACGAAGGCGAAGACCTGCTCGAAGAAGGCCGGATCGGGTTTTTCCGTGCCGGTGTCATCAGCGGTGAATGCCGCATAGAACGGATTGCCGAGTTCCTTGGAGAAATGTTCGAAGGCCCAGCGGCGGGCATTCGTCATGGCAATCAGCCGATAGCGCTTGGACAGACGGCGGAGCGCATCGGCACTGTCGGCAAAGCCTTTCCAATTGCCAGCGGAATCGCGCAGCCGTTCACCGAATTTCACTTCGGCAGGCAAGCCGAGCTTCGGCGCAATGACCATATAGACGCGGACCAGATCATCGGGGAAAAGACCGGCGTCGCCGGAATAGCGCGCAGCGCGATAGAGTGCCAACGCCTCTTCGCCATCGACGGAGACACCTGCCTCTTCAGCGATCCCAGCCAGACACTCCTTGATGCCGCCCTCGAAGTCGATCAGCGTTCCGACGACATCGAAGGTGAAATATTTTAAATCCGCTAAGCTCTTGGCCAAGTATCTGTCCTCGAATGAGCGCCATCAATTTCGATCGCGCGACTGAATGCAGAAGAAAATGCTGTTCCGATCTTGCCGCTTGTTTTGTTCTATCTCCTCAAAATCCGCGTTTTTTAAGCTCTGAGGGTGGCAGCACGTCCAGTTTCGCAGTTAAGGCCTGCCGGAGTCTCCGAATGGCGGAGCTGTGGCGGCACAAAATTGCGAATATGGGCGCAAAGCGGTATTTCGGCCGCCGCGCTCAAGCGAGAGCCGCGCGAACGTCCGGATCTTCCAGCGTCTGATCGAGCGTCCTGCGCGTACGATCGATGATCGCGTCGATTTCCGCATCGGTGCAGCAGAGCGGCGGCGCATAGCCGAGCACGCCGTTGCCGAAGGCGCGGATGACAAGTCCATTGTCCCAGGCACGATCGAATATACGGCGCGAGGGATCGGCGGCCGCGGGCAGCGGCGTCTTGCGCTCCTTGTCGACGACCAGTTCGATGGCGGCCAGCATGCCGCGCCCGCGTACATCGCCGACCAGTGGATGCGCGGCCAGCTTGTGCAGGCCGGCCATCAGGCGAGCGCCCGCCTTGACGCCGTTTTCCAGCAAGCCGTTTTCATAGAGGCGCAGAACTTCGAGGCCGACCGCTGCGCTGACGGGATGGGCGGAATAGGTGTAGCCATGGCCGATGGCCGCGGACCCCGCACCATCGGCGATCGTCTGGTAAACGCGCTCCGACAGGAAGACGGCGCCCATCGGTACATAGCCGGAGGTAAGACCCTTGGCTGTTGTCATCAGGTCGGGGACGATGTCTTCATCGGAGCAGGCAAAGAGCGGCCCGGTGCGGCCGAAGCCGGTGATCACTTCATCGGCGACGAAGAGGATGTCGAGCTCGGTGCAGACGTCACGCATCGCCTTCATCCAGCCGGGCGGCGGTACGAGCACGCCGCCGGAGCCCTGGATCGGCTCGACATAGAAGGCTGCCGCCCGGTCGGCGCCGATCTCCTCGACCTTGGCGCGCAGCGCGGCGACGGAGGCGGCGATGATCGCCTGCGGATCGCTGCCGACGGGATTGCGATAGGCATAGTGCGTCGGAATCTTGTGCTGCCAGTCGAGCGGCACACCGAAACCGGCATGGAAGATCGGCAGCGCCGTTAGCCCGGCACCCACCGTCGAGGAACCATGATAGCCCTGCTCAAGCGAGATGAACTGATCCTTCGCCGGTTTGCCGAGCGAATGGTAATAGTAGCGGATGAAACGGATCGTGCTGTCGATGGCATCCGAGCCTCCGAGCGTGAAGTAGACGTGGTTGAGATCGCCCGGCGCACGGTCGGCCAGCTCGGCGGCAAGCCGGATGGCCGGCTCCGAGCCGAGGCTGAAATAGCCGGTGGCATAGGGCAGTTCGCGCATCTGGCGGGCGGCAGCCTCCACGATGCTCTCATGGCCATATCCGGCGTTGACGCACCACAGACCGGCGAAGCCGTCGATCATCTGATGCCCCGTCGCGTCGGTGACGGTAGCGCCTTTGGCGGATTTCAGGACCCGCACACCGGCTCGCTCGTGGCCGCGATAGGAGGCGACCGGATGGACGAGGTGAGCGCGATCGAGTTCGACAAGGGAATTGCTCAGCATGATATCTCTCTTCAGCCCAGGGCTTGGCTCGCCAGGGCAAATGTGTGAACGCTTGAAATGTTTGACGGAGCGGGTGATGCGGCGCGGCGCATGGCAATGCCGCCACCGACATGGGCAAGGCCGTGTTCGAGCAAAAATGGAGCAAGGCCGGTTTCTGCCCCGGTATCGACGCGCATGAAGACACCGGGTCGGGCCGCAAACAGGAAGCTCAGCAGATCCTGGGCATCCGCCGCCGTTTCCGCGACGACCGGGCCGCAGAGCTCGCCGCGCCCGAAGGCGCGTAACGCCGCATATCCGCGCAGGCCGTCGGTCTTGCGCAAGACGGCGAGACGACCGGTGTGGAACAATGCCTGCAGCAGCGCCGTGCGGTCCGCGCCATAGGCGAGACGATCGAGAGCGACGATGTGGTCGAAGTCGGCCGACGTCGCACGATCGACCGCCCCGGCCGCGATACAGGCCCGCAACGGCCCCTGATGCTGGGCGATCTCGCCTGTCCTCTCGAAGCCGAGACTTTGATAAAGCGGAAGGCCTTCGGCGGTTGCGACGAGCCGGCACTCGCGGGTTCCGACGATCTCAAGAGCAGCCTGCATGATGCGCCGACCGATGCCGCGCCCGCGCATGGCCTCGTCGACAATGACCATGTTGATCGTCGCTACGTCGGCGCCGTGGGGCGTGACGAAGATCGTCGCGACCACTCTCTGATTTTCGATCGCCACGAGGCCGCTGCTGAGTTCGAGCAGCATTTGCCACTCCTCGAGCCGGTGCGGCCACCTGGCCTGGCGCGACAGGGCAAGGGCTGATGGGAGATGGGATTGGTCGAGGGGGCGAACGTCGATCGCGGATGCCTGCACAGGCCTTTTCTCCCGTCTGTTGCTTTATCTCTTTGATAGACCGACAAGGAAAGAAGATCGTCCTGACGACGAAGCCGCAGCGGTATCTTTCACCGTCCGTCGACATGCCCGCCGCATCTTATGCCGGCAACGCGGCGCGACCGGGCGAGATGACGGTGCCTGGAGGCGTCAGGCGCGCAACTCTCTGCCAAAGCAGGACAAGCATACAGAACTTTCTGCTTCCCGACGGCGTAAATGCGGTGAACCGATGGGGAAAGGCTGCCTATGATGGGGCGAGATCAGCGCCAGCACGGCATTCTGCAAGGGATCAAGGACATGACGACGTTCCGGCCAAAATACATTACCTTCGACTGCTACGGCACCCTTACGAACTTCCAGATGGCCGAGGCGGCCCAGAAGATCTATGGCGAGCAGCTCGATCAGCCGCGCATGGCGCGGTTCATCAAGAACTTCGCCGCCTACCGGCTGGACGAAATTCTCGGTGACTGGAAGCCTTATAATGAAGTAATTCATAATGCCGTCGAGCGTACCTGCCGCAGGAACGGGGTCGCCTTCCACGCCGAAGATGCCCGCTCAATCTACGAGACCGTTCCGAGCTGGGGTCCGCATCCGGATGTGCCGGCCGGTCTTGCGAAGGTCGCCAAGGAAATTCCGCTCGTCATCCTGTCGAACGCCATGAACGAGCAGATCATGCACAATGTCGAAAAGCTCGGCGCGCCGTTCCACGCAGTTTTCACGGCACAGCAGGCCAATGCCTACAAGCCGCGCTTCAAAGCCTTCGAATACATGTTCGACATGCTTGGCTGCAATCCGGAGGACGTGATGCATTGCTCTTCCTCTTTCCGCTACGATCTGATGTCGGCTTATGATCTCGGCATCAAGCACAAGGTCTGGGTCAATCGTGGCCATGAGCCCGCAAACCCTTATTATGAATACGCCGAGATCAAGGACATTTCCGGCCTGCCCGGCGTTCTCGGGCTCTGACGGGAGACGGCAATGCAGTTCAAGTCCTACTGGCACGATACCGCGCCGCGTTTTGCCGGCCAGAGTGCAGCGCCGATCGAAGGTCATTATGATGTCGCGGTGATCGGCGGCGGCTTTACCGGCTTGGGCGCGGCACGGCAGCTCGCCAAGGCCGGCGCCAAGGTGGTCGTACTGGAGGCGAACACGGTCGGTTCAGGCGCCTCCGGCCGCAATGGTGGTCATCTCAACAACGGTATCGCTCACAGCTTCATTGCTGCCAAGGCGGAGCTCGGGGTTGAGCGGGCCAAGGCGCTTTATCGAGCCTTCGACGATGCTGTCGATACGGTCGAGCGGATCGTGAAGGAAGAGGCGATCGACTGCAATTTCCGCCGCGCCGGCAAGCTCAAGCTCGCGTCGAAGCCGGCTCATTTCGAAGGTATCGCCAGAAATTTCGAGGCGGTTCACCGCGAGATCGATCCGGATACGGCACTCCTGACGTCAAGCGACCTGAAGGCCGAAATCGGATCGGCCTCGTTTCACGGCGCGATGCTGTCGAAGAAGAGCGCCATGATGCATATGGGGCGCTACGCAGTCGGGCTTGCAGAGGCGGCTGTCCGCCATGGAGCGGTGGTCTATGAAAATGCGGCGGTGATCGACAGGCGAATCAACGGCAACAAGCACGAGTTGACGACGGTGCGCGGCAAGCTTACGGCTGACAATGTCCTGCTCGCGACCGGCGCCTATACCCCGGGGATCTTCGGCTATTTTCGCCGGCGGATCGTGCCCGTCGGCAGTTTCATCATCGCCACCCGACCCCTGACGGAGGCGGAGGTTGCCGCGACAATGCCGGGCGACCGCACCTGCGTCACCTCGCTCAATATCGGCAATTATTTCCGGCTTGCGCCAGACAACCGGCTCATCTTCGGCGGCAGGGCCAGGTTCTCGGCGACCTCCGATCAGCAGTCGGACGCCAAGAGCGGCGAAATCCTGCGAGCCAGCCTTGCCGAGATCTTTCCGCATCTCGCCAAGGTCGAGATCGATTATTGCTGGGGCGGCCTGGTGGATATGACCAAGGATCGGTTCCCGCGCGCCGGCTACGTCGACGGGTTGTGGTATGCGATGGGCTATTCAGGCCATGGGGCGCAGATGGCGACGCATATGGGCATGATCATAGCCGACGCCATCCTGGGCAAGACGGATCGCAACCCGGTCAAGGGGCTGGAATGGCCTGCCGTTCCCGGGCATTTCGGCAAGCCCTGGTTCCTGCCGCTCGTCGGCATGTACTACAAAACCCTCGATCGTTTTCAATAGCCGCGGATTGCCGGAATCACGCCTTTGAAGGGATGCGGGCAATGACCTTGATCTCGAAGTCGAAGCCGGCGAGCCAGTTCACGCCGATCGCGGTCCAGTTCGGATAGGGCGGCGCGCTGAAAATCTTCTGTTTGACGGCCATGATCGTTGGGAACTGGTTTTCAGGATCGGTATGAAACGTCGTTATATCAACGATATCATCGAGCGTGCAGCCTGCCGCATCCAGTGTTGCCTTGAGGTTTTCGAAAGCCAACTGGACCTGGAGTTGGAAATCGGGTTCGGGCGTTCCATCGGAACGACTGCCGACCTGTCCTGACACGAAAAGCAGGTCAGCGGATCGGATGGCGGCCGAATAGCCGTGTTCCTCGTAAAGGGCGTGCCGGTTGGCAGGGAAGATTGCTTCGCGCTTGGTCATTTCCGATCTCTCTTCATAGACGTTGACAGGCTGTCGATGAGCGCAGCGCGATCCGGGAGCTTCACACGCTGTCGGATCATCTGATATACGTTGCGTATCTGAAATAGCCGATATACGCACCGTATGTCAAATTAATATACGACGCGTATATGAAATCGAGGGCAAGATGGCGAAGCGACGCGTCGAGACGATGGAAGAGAACCGGGCCAAGTTGATCGTGGCCGCACGAAAGGCCTTCGCTGAAAAAGGGTATTCGGCCGCTTCCATGGACGAGCTGACCGCCGAGGTCGGTCTGACAAGGGGCGCGCTTTACCATAATTTCGGTGACAAGCGCGGGCTTCTGGCGGCGGTTGTCGATCAGATCGACTCGGAAATGGCGTTACGCGCTCAAGAGATCGGCGTTCGAGCAGGCGATGATTGGAAGGGCCTGCTCGCCGAAGGCGCTGCTTATATCGAGATGGCGCTCGTTCCGGAGGTCCAACGCATCGTTCTGCTCGATGGACCTGCAGTATTGGGTGATCCGTCAAAGTGGCCCAGTCAAAGCAGCTGTCTTCAAGCAACCAGACGGACAGTGGAGCGTCTGATCGCCCAAAAGGTCCTCAAGCCGGTCGACGCGGAGGCGGCCGCCCGGCTTCTCAGCGGCGCTGCGCTCAATGCAGCTCTCTGGGTCGCCGCCAGCGACGATCCGCAGCATGTGCTGCCGAAGGCCATCGAGACATTCCATGCCTTGGCCGAGGGCCTTCTCACGAAGCCTGCGTGAATTCCTGTCGCCAAGAAAGCTGCAACGATGTCCGTGCCGCAAGTCGGTTTCGGCGCGACTTTCAGGCAAGCCCGCCGATGTGGAAGGTCTTCATCTCGAGATATTCCTCGATGCCGGCCTGCGAGCCTTCGCGTCCGAGACCGGATTGCTTGACGCCGCCGAACGGGGCCACTTCCGTCGAGATCGCGCCCGTATTCAGCCCGATCATGCCGAATTCCAGCGCCTCGCCGATGGCCCAGGAACGCTTGAGCCCTTGCGTATAGAAATAGGCCGCAAGGCCGAACGGCGTGCCGTTGGCGATGGCGATCGCCTCTTCGTCGGTCGTGAAGCGGAAGAGCGGCGCAACCGGGCCGAAGGTCTCTTCGCTTGCCAGCAGCATGTTGGTGGTGGCACCCGACAGGACGATGGGGGCGGCGTATTGGCGGCCCTCCGGCAGATTTGAAGCCTTGGCGATGATCGTCGCACCCTTCTCGACGGCATCGCTGACATGGCGCTCGATCTTGTCGATGGCCGCTGCATTGATCATCGGCCCGATGTCGATTCCCGTTTGCGTACCGGGGCCGACCTTCATGGCGGAAACGCGGGCGGAAAGCTTTTCGGCAAAGACGTCATAGACCTTGTCCTGCACCAGAATGCGGTTCGAGCAGACGCAGGTCTGGCCGCCATTGCGGAATTTCGAGGCGATTGCGCCCTCGACGGCGAGGTCGAGATCGGCATCGTCGAAGACGATGAAGGGCGCATTGCCGCCGAGTTCGAGGCTGAGGCGCTTGATGCTGTCGGCCGCGCCCCGCATCAATAGGGCGCCGACACGGGTCGAGCCGGTGAAGGAGATCTTGCGCACTATCTCGTTGCGCATCAGCTCGTTGCCGATCTCTGTTGGCATTCCAGTGACGATGTTGATGACGCCGGCGGGGATGCCGGCGCGTTCGGCGAGCACGCCAAGCGCCAGCGCCGAATAGGGCGTGAAGTCGGATGGCTTGATGACGACAGTGCAGCCGGCGGCAAGGGCGGGTGCGACTTTGCGGGTGATCATTGCGTTCGGGAAGTTCCACGGCGTGATGATGCCGCAGACACCGACGGGCTCCTTCAACACGATGATCCGCCGATCTGGTGTCGGCGAGGGGATGGTGCTGCCGCCGATGCGGCGGGCTTCCTCGGCGAACCATTTGACGAAAGACGCGCCGTAGCGGATTTCACCGCGCGCCTCGGCGAGCGGCTTGCCCTGTTCGCTTGTCAGCAGCAGCCCGAGATCGTCGCAGTTCTCGATCATCAGATCGTGCCAGGCTTCGAGCAGTTGCGCCCGCTCGGCATGGGTTTTCGCGCGCCAGGCGGGAAAGGCTGCATTGGCGGCTTCGATCGCCGCCCGCGTCTCGGTTTCGCCCATATCGGGAACGGTACCCACAGCCGTCTGCGAGGCCGGGTCGATGACATCGACGGTCTTGCCGGAGGCAGCATCCAGCCAGGTTCCGCCGATCAGACCCTGCTGGTGAAACAGACTCTTGTCCTTGAGATCGATCATGTCTTGCGTCCTTGTCGTTCAGCTAAGTGCGTTCAGCACGGCCTTGGTAATGGTGTCGGTCTTGTCTTTGCCTGGAGCCGTGCCGATGCCGGCCGCCGTCGCCGCCGCGATGGCGTCCATGATCGCGTCGGCGGCAGTCTTCTCGCCGAGATGCTCCAGCATCATGGCGGCCGACCAGATGGCGGCGATCGGATTGGCGATTCCGAGATGGGCGATATCCGGGGCGGAGCCATGCACGGGCTCGAACATCGACGGCGCGGTTCGGTCCGGGTTGAGATTGGCGGAGGCGGCAAAGCCGAGCCCGCCCTGGATCGCGGCCCCGAGGTCCGTCAGGATGTCGCCGAACAGATTGGAGGCGACGACGACGTCAAGGCTTTCCGGCGCCATCACCATGCGCGCCGCCATGGCGTCGATATGGTAGCTGGTGACAGCGACGTCGGGATAGTCGGCTGCGACCTTGGCAGTAATCTCGTCCCAGAACACCATGGAATATTTCTGCGCATTCGACTTGGTGACGGAGGCGAGCTTGCCGCGCCGCATGCGCGCCTGCTCGAAGCCGAAGCGCAGGATGCGCTCCACGCCCGTGCGGGTGAAGATCGAGGTTTCGACGGCGACTTCGTTCGCCGTGCCCTGATGCACGCGGCCACCCGCGCCGGAATATTCGCCCTCGGTATTCTCGCGGATGCAAAGAATGTCGAAGTCTTTGGCTTTCAACGGCCCTTCAACCCCCGGCAGCAGCCGGTGAGGGCGGATATTGGCATATTGCTCGAAGGCCTTGCGGATCGGCAGAAGAAGGCCATGCAGCGAGACGGAGTCAGGCACTTCGGCCGGCCAGCCGACCGCGCCGAGCAGGATGGCGTCGAAACCGCGCAGCGTCGCGATTCCGTCGGCAGGCATCATTGCCCCGGTTTCCTTGTAGTAGGCGCAGGACCAGGGAAAGCTCGTCGGCTCCAGCCCGAAGCCCGTCTTATCGGCCACTCTCTCCAAGACTTGCCATGCCGCGTCGATAACATCCTTGCCGATACCGTCGCCGGGGATAAGCGCGATCCTGTAGGTCTTCATGGTCGGTTCCTCAGATGTTGATCAGCACGGACTTGCTGCGGCGGTTGGCAAGATAGGCGTCGCGGCCGAGATCCTTGCCGATGCCGGAACTCTTGTAGCCGCCCGTCGGCAGAATATGGTCGCGCGAACGCCCGTAGCGATTGACCCAGACGGTGCCGGCCTGCAGGCGGCGCGTGACGCGAATGGCGCGGGAAAGATCGCGTGTGAAGAGACCCGCCGCAAGTCCGTAGATCGGGTGATCGGCAAGCTCGAGAGCCTCTTCCTCCTCCTCGAAGGTCTGCAAGGTCAGCACCGGGCCGAAGATTTCTTCCGTGACGGCGGGGGAGGCCTGATCGACACTTGCAAGCAGCGTCGGCGCGTAGAAATAGCCGGGTCGACCCAATTGCGTTCCACCGGTCAGGCACTCCGCGCCGGCATCGATCGCGGCCTGGACGATCCGGTCGATACGTCCGATCTGGCGTTCCGAGATGATGGGCGAGTAGAGGCTGTTCTCGTCCCAGGTCGGCCCCGGCTTGATCCTGGACATATGCTCGAGGATCGCTTCGGCCAGCGGCGCGGCGATGCTGCGCTCGGCAATCAGCCGCGATCCGGCCACGCAGGCCTGGCCGGCATTGGCAAGGATGTTGCGGGCGATCGCTTCGGCGGCCAGCGCGATATCCGCGTCGGCAAAGACGAGTTGCGGGCTCTTGCCGCCGAGCTCCAATGTCATCGGCTTGATGCCCGTGCGGGCGATATTCTCCATGATCGCCGACCCTGCGGCGGTCGAACCGGTAAAGCTGATCTTGCCGATGCCGGGATGGCCCGTCATCGCAGCCCCCGTCGTCGGGCCGTCGCCGAGCACGATGTTGATCAGGCCGGCGGGAATGCCGGCGCGCACCGAAAGCTCGGCCATATGGAGCGTCGAAAAAGGCGTCATCTCGGATGGCTTCAGCACGATGGCATTGCCGGCCGCAAGTGCCGGCCCGATCTTCCAGCCCGCCATGGAAATCGGAAAATTCCAGGGCGTGATCGCGCCGACGACACCATAGGGTTCCGTCATGATCATGCCGAGGCTGTTGCCGTCGGTCGGCACGAGATCGCTGCCTTCCTTGTCGGCGAATTCCGCGAAGAAGCGGATCTGCTCGGCTGTTACGGCAATGTCGCCGGCGATGAGCTGCCCGACCGGCCGGGTCGAGGATATGGCCTCCAGACGCGCCAATGTGACGGCTTCTTCCTCGATGAGGTCGGCCCATCGCACCAAAGCCTTGGTCCGCTCGCGCGGCCGAAGGCTGGCCCAGCCGCTTGTCCTGAGGGCCTGATTGGCCGCGTCCACGGCCTGATCGACTATGTCCCTTCCCGCGATCGGGCATTGCGCGAAAGCGACACCATCCGAAGGCCGGTGGACGTCTATGCCACCGCTTGCTGCGACATAGCGGCCGGCGATGAAATGTCCGCTCGGAAGATCGAGGGAGTCTGGGTCGAAACTGAGGGTCATGGTGTTTCCTTGCCAGCGGTTCCAGCAAGTCTAACGGCTGTGCCGTGGCAGTTTCGGTCGTGCGTCCGCGATGTCGCGACGGAATATCCCGTTTGTCCCCGATGTTTCAGCGCAAGATTTGGTGCCTGAAAGTGCGCCACGCAGCGAAGCTGCACGGTTGGTTCGGCTTCAAGAACGGGAAGATCCGCAACGCGTGTCATCCGGTCACGGTGACATAGATTTTGCGGACGGTCTCGATCGTCCGCCAGACGCCTTTGAAGCCCGGTTTCATGACGAAGCTGTCACCGGCGCGGTAGGTAACCGGCGCGCCGCCGTCCTCGGTCAGTTCGATAACGCCCTGCAGGATATGGCAGAATTCGAAAGTCTCTCCCTTGATCGAGCGGGTCTCACCCGGCGTCGCTTCCCATATGCCGGTATTGACCGTTCCGTCGCGGGCGCTGTCCTGCGCCCAGGTCTTGAAGGACGGATCGCCCGAAATCAGCCGCTCGGGGAGGGCCTTGGATTGCTTCGGCTCGAATGTCGGTGTCGGATCGATGGCTTTCAGCAGGGACATGCGGTTCCTTTCAGGGGTAATCAGTAGCCGCGGCTGCGGTCGACGAGGCCGATGGGCTCTAGCCCGCTCTCGTGGCGGCGGATGTTGGTGATGACGGCATTTGCGGCAGTCTCGGGCTGCGTGACGCTGGCGACATGCGGCGTCAGAACGATCCTGGGGTGATGCCAGAGTGGATGCCCGGCCGGCAGCGGTTCGGGGTCGGTGACATCCAGGATAGCGCCGCAGAGATGACCGTCGTCGAGCGCGCGGATCAGGGCTGCCGCATCGAGTTGCGGGCCGCGACCGGCGTGCACGAGGCCCGCCCCCGGCGGCAGGGCAGCAAAGAGATCGGCGTTAAGGATGCCTTGCGTTTCGGGTGTCAGCGGCAGAAGGCAGACAAGGATATCGGTGCCTGCCAGGAACTCCGGCAACTGATCGGCCCCGTGATAGCAGGTGACCCCTTCGATACTGCGTGGAGAGCGGCTCCAGCCGCGAAGCGGGAAGCCGAAGGGGCACAGGCGCTCAAGAACGGCAAGACCGAGATTGCCGAGGCCAAGCACGCCGACACGCCGGTCGGACGCCTGGCGCACGGGCCGGGCGGCCCATTTCTGCGCTCTCTGCTGTTCGATATAGCCTGGAAGATCGCGATGTATAGCGAGCACCCCGAGCGTCACATACTCCTGCATCATCCGGGTGATGCCGTCTTCGACCATGCGCACGAGCTTGACCTTTTCGGGCAGGGCCGAAAGGGAGAACTGGTCGACGCCGGCGCCGATGGAAAACAGGATTTCCAGATTGCGATAACGGTCAAGGTCGGCGGGTGCAGTCCAGGTGATCAGATATTTGATGGCGTCCGGGTCGATGCTTTCAGCATCCGTGATGAAAGGAAGGCCGGGCAGCTCGCGCGCGAAAGCGGCCTTGAAGATTTTGGCCCGTTCGGCATCGGAATTGAATAAGAAGGCCATGGCTTTCCTTCGGGTTTGCTTGAGCCAGCTTGCCGTGCCCTTCACGGCAGGATGCATCGAAATAGGGTCGCGTGACCGCATAACGATGCGGATTTTTGCGGTCTTGCAATGCAATCGTGATGGCCTACAGAACCAGACGATTCCCGAGCGCTTCGATCATCCGCACGCAGGCCGTGAGCTCAGCGAGTTCGATGAACTCATTGGCCTTATGCGCGCGGCCGATGTCGCCCGGGCCGCAAATAATGGCAGGCATGCCTGCGGCCTGATAGAGGCCGGCCTCCGTGCCGTAGCTGACGGCGGCAAGTGGCGTCTGTCCGGTCAGCTCTTCCATCAGCCCGGCCAGAGGTGCATCGGCGGCCAGCGATAGTGCGGGATAGCTGCTGAGCACCTCCCAACCGGCGGTAAAGCCGCGATCCGTCAAAGTGGTAAGACAAGCTTCGACTTCGGCGAGCAGACCGACCGGGTCGACACCTTCGATAGCGCGGGCCTCCAGCTCGATCGTGCATTGATCAGGAATGACGTTGACGGCCTGCCCGCCGTGGATGGTGCCGACCTGCAAGGAGGAATAGGGCGGTTCGAAATTTTCGTCGAACGGTCCCTTTGTCAGACGCCTGGCGGTCGTGACGGCTTGGTCGAGAATTTCTGCCATCGCGTGGATGGCATTAAGGCCGAGATCGGGGCGCGAGGAATGACCGGCGCGGCCGCCGATCGCGGCTCTGGCTGCCGCCTTGCCCTTGTGGGCACGAATGGCGCGCATGCCGCTCGGCTCGCCGATGATGCATCCCAACGGCGGAGCGCAGAGATCGGGAAGCCTGGCGATCATGTGCGGCACGCCGCGGCATCCGGCCTCCTCATCATAGGAAAACGCCAGATGCAGGGGGCGCTCGAGCGGTCGCCGTGCGATTGCCGGCAGCGCGGCGACCGCACAGGCGAGAAAGCCCTTCATGTCGCTGGTACCGCGTCCCGTCAGCCTTTCGCCGTCGCGCTGCAGCGAAAATGGATCGCTCGTCCAGCCTGGCTCGCCCGCGGGCACGACATCCATGTGGCCGGAAAGCAGATAGCCCGGCTGATCGGCCGGGCCGACAGTGGCGAACAGATTGGAGCGATCACCTTCCGGCCCGGCGAGCAGGGTGACGCGCGCGCCGGCCTGCTCGAGATAGTCCGCAATCCAGCCGACGATCGCCTGGTTCGGCGTGCCGACGACGGATGGAAAGGCCACCAGCCGTTCAAGAATCTGATCCGGAGTCATTTCAATCACTGGAATATCCTGATTTGCCCGTAGCCACGCCGCCAAGATGGCTTTCATCAACATAATATGCCGCAATGTCACCGGCTGCTGAAAGTGTTGCAGCTTTGGTGGAATCTTCCGTATTTGTGGGGCTCTCAAGCGCATTCTGTTGCGTAAGCGACGCTACAACCGATACAGGCAGTGTTGCCTGCAAATTGTGAATTCAAACCGAGCCCGGCAGCAATTCGGATCACCTCTAATGTGCCTGCGAGAATGGGGGAGTGTCATGACTAATTCCAGTTCGATCCAACTGGAATCGTTTGAGCTGACCATGGGGGATATCGCAAAGGCCGATGTCGATGCCCTGCATGCTCTGTCGCTGTCGGTAAGCTGGCCGCATCGAGCGGAGGATTGGCAGATCGTCCGCGAGCTGGGTCAAGGGATCGTGGCGCATGATTCGATCGGTCGTGTGCTCGGCTCCGCCATGCTTTTCGACTTCGGGCCGTATTTCGCCACCATCGGCATGGTGATCACCTCGCCGCGTTTGCAGGCGCTGGGAACGGGGCGCTGGATGATGGATCATATCATCGCGCAGACCGGCTCGCGCCCACTTGGACTGAACGCGACCCACTCCTCCAAGCGGCTCTATCAGTCTCTCGGCTTTAATGCCGAGCAGGTCGTCTACCAGTGCCAAGGCGAGGCAATCGCGCCGCCTGCCGAGCTTTTGCCGCCGGGCACGCGACTGCGCCCGATCGTCGAGGCCGACCTGGCAGAGGTCGCTGCATTGGATCTGGCCGCCTACGGCGCGGACCGCACGCTCCTGTTGCAACGTCTCATCGCCATCTCGGAGGGATTGGCGCTTGTCCAGGGTGACAATATGGTGGCCTTTGCGCTCTGTCGCCGCTTCGGGCGCGGCCATGTGATCGGCCCCGTGGTGGCGATGGGCGACGAAGAGGCGATTGCCGTTGTTCGACCGTATGTCGCCGAACGCGCCGGCGGCTTCCTGCGCCTCGATACCCGCCAGCAGACCGGTCCATTCCCGCAATTTCTCATGCGATCCGGACTTGCGATCCACGACACCGTCACGAGCATGTCGCTGCGACAGGTCTGGCTGCACGGGGACGGGCGTCCGCCTGCCGATGGAAAGCCGCTGACCTACGGTTTGGCCAGCCAGGCGCTGGGGTAGGTCACCTCCTCGGCAAATTTGCCCGCCGGAACGGACCTCGGCAGCGGCGAGGATTGCCGGTCGATCGGCTGTATACCCGGTCGGGCTGTGACCACAGCGTGTGACGCTCCCGATCATCCTTCCAGGGCGTCAGACGAGCCGAGATCTGTGGGATTGGCAGCTATGCGCTTCCACGCTTGCCAGTGCCGCATTGATGCCTATATTGAGCGAGCATTCGGCCGCGTGTTTAGGCCGAGATGCTGCTTGGCTGCAACAGCCGCCTTCACCCGGCACTTGATTTGCCGGCGGACTTTGGAAGGAGAAATTTCATGTCCATTACTCCGAACAATCTCGATAGTTCAAAGGCTTCTACAGTTCCCCATCAAGAAATCGCCGATGCCGTTCGACAGTCTCGCGAAACCATCGGTTACACGATCGGTGATCTCTCCGAAACCTGTGGGCTCACGAGCGAGGAAATTGTCGAAATAGAGGCTGGCGCTGAGGCTGATCCGGCAAAACTTCGGCGAATAGCCGCTGCATTGCAGGTTCCACCTTCAACTTTTTTCATAGTTTGATAGCAGGGCGCACCTTGACGGGTGCGCCCTTCGACTATTTCGAAGGCCGCGCGACTGTTCTCGTTGAAGGCCTTGTTCATGCGCAGTTCGGCGCTCCGCAAGTTCGGTGCGCGTGCGATCGAGATGGTCGCCAACCGTTTCCTGAAATCGTTCGATCCCATGCTCTTCGGCTAGCAGATAGCGATGCCGACCAGTTCGCCATTGGTCGCGACCGGGCGCGCGCGTTGCCTGATCTGTGGCCCTTAGCTTCATCTGCCGATCGGCCGCTGGAACGCCAAATTCTTCTTCGATGTCGACGAGGATTGCCACGGCCAGATTTTCACCGTGGAAGTTCATGCTGCGGAATTGCTTGGCAAGCTGCGTGTCTGCCCGCAGGGTACCGGCTCTTTCGAAGCGGCAGTGCCCGTCGAGGTCACCAATCCGCGTGCGCCTATCGAAATTCGGGTCATGATGGACAGCGGCGCCATCGAAGTGCGGCTTCGGCCTGGAGTGGCGAATGGCTGCGCGCGGCGTGATGCCTTGAGCCGAGGATCCCGCCGATCCAGCGCGCGTTGCCGTGACTATCGGCCGATCGTACTTTTCCGAACCGTGATATGCTGTGCGGATGATCTCACCGGAGGCGTTTTCCCCCGTCATGAATGCGATTTTGTTGCTGAACATTTCTATTGTCGGGAATTTTGTAAACCAACATTTCCGGCGCGAGAAATTCCGTATTGGCGCCGCAAAACCCGTCTTTTCATGGAGTTGATAGTTCGTATAAGAGTTGAGAAACGGAATGAAGCCCATGACTGTTATCGCCGCACCGGATATTTTAATCGTCGATGACGACCACGAGATTCGCTCGCTGCTGAGCCGGTATCTCGAGGAGCAGGGCTTTCGCGTGTCGACGGCAAGCGACCTCCGCGGCTGCAATGATTCCCTCAATCGGCGCTCCCCCGATCTGCTTGTTCTGGATGTGATGCTACCGGACGGATCTGGTCTCGATCTCTGCCGCGACCTGCGCAATAGGCGCCCGCGCGTTCCGGTCATTCTGCTGACGGCCTTAAAGGAGGATATAGACCGGATTCTCGGCCTCGAGATCGGCGCTGACGATTATCTCGGCAAGCCGTTCAATCCGCGTGAGCTGGCTGCCCGCATTCGTGCCGTGTTGCGTCGTACCAACGAGGACATGTCTTCCGAGCCTGAACAAAGGCGGTATCTTTTCGCTGATATGACCCTTGATCCGCAGCTCCGCCGGGTGACCAGGGAGAATGGCGAAGTGATCCCGCTGACCGGCGCCGAATTCGATTTGCTCAAGACCTTCCTCGAGCGGGCGGGGCGGCTTTTGTCGCGTGATCAGCTGCTCGACCTGACGCAGGGGCGTGATCGCGATCCCGCCGACCGCTCGATCGATGTCCTGATGAGCCGGCTGCGCCGGAAGCTCGGCGAAACCGCTGAGGAGCCGGTCTTCCGAACGGTCCGCAATGGCGGCTATCAGCTCGTCGTACCGGTGACGGCGGTCAAGGGCGATCCATGAAATCCCTCGGTGCGCGTCTGGCGCTGCTCCTGCTGACGGCTATCGTTCTGGTCGTCATTTCATCGTCTTTCGTGGCAAGCCTTGTCATGCGGGGACCCAGGCCGGACATGATGATCGAGCCGGAGGCACGGCAACTCGCCGTTCTGGCCGCCTTTGCCGAGAAGGACCGGGCCATGGCTGCCGCGGCGGGGTTGATTGTCGCTCCCAAGCCTGCCGACGGTCCGCGCGATGAAGAATTGTCCCGCTTTCTAGTCGAGGCGCTGCTTCGGATTTCCAGCATGCGCGAGGCGATCATATCGCGCCAATCGACCGGCGAGATGATTGCGTCGCTGAAGCTCTCCGACGGCAGCTGGCTCGTCACGCCGATGCCGCAACATGGTCCACCGCCGGGAGGCTGGAAGATTCTTGTCGGATGGCTCGGCCTTATCATCATCGGCAGCGTGCTGGTTTCCATCTTCGCGGCTTCGAAGATCATGAAACCGCTTCGCCTGCTGGAGCGGGCCGTGGCCGAAGTCAACCCGGATGGCACGCTCCCACATATACCGGAAACCGGTCCGGGTGAAATTCGGGTCACCGCACAGGCGCTCAACGGCCTGTCGGCCCGAGTGAAGGCCTCCACGGAAAGCCGGATGCGGCTCGTGGCGGCTGCCGGGCATGATCTGAGGACACCGATGACGCGGATGCGTCTGCGGGCGGAGTTCATCCAGGACGATGAAGAGCGGCGCAAATGGCTCGCCGATCTCGAGGAGCTCGACAGGATCGCCGACAGCGCGATTGGCCTGGTGAGGGAAGAGATTTCCAAGGACAGCCTGGAGCGCGTCAGGCTCGATACCGCCGTAGAGGAAATCGTCGAGGAGCTTCAGGCGATCCACATGAATGTCAAAAGCGGCGAGCTGGAACCTGCGCTGATCTCTGCGGGGCCGCTGGCGGTCACCAGGGCATTGCGGAATCTGCTCATCAATGCCGCCACGCATGGCCAATCGGCAACGGTCACCGTGACGCATCTCGGCAACAAGGCGGTGGTCAGAATTATCGATACCGGTCCCGGCATCCCCGAGGAGCGGCTCAATCAGGTGTTCGAGCCTTTCTTCCGCATCGATATAGCAAGGCAAAGATCCTTTCCCGGCGCCGGTCTCGGCATGGCCATTGCCCATGAGATCGTCACCCGCTTCGACGGCGAAATCACCGTGCGAAACCGGCAGCCTACGGGGCTTGAGCAGGTAGTTTCATTTAAGAGCGCCGACGGTAAATCCGCGAATTAAGCCATGCCGGTTCGCCCAAGTTTTCGCGGTGGGCACAACTCGGTCGCATTTTCGAACCGAGTGCCGGATTGCGACTGGCATTTTGCAGAAAAACAAGATTTACTTGCGTAAGACTTTCGGAAGTTTCAATGGACGATAGTATTACAATAAGGTTACAGAACTTACCAAATAAAGCCGGCCCTTTGGCAAAGCCGAGACACTAAATTTCTCGAAAATGCCTCCTTTCAGAAACATTCAGAAATGTTCGAGCCGCGGACTGATGTAGTATCACAGTCGATCACAAGCCTGGCTCGAGCAGGCTTTGATCGCCCCGCATACCGGCTTCGCCATGACGCCCCCAACACGAATGGCGAAGCCGGATTATCTCCGAGGGCATCCTTAAAATTTCCCTTTATAATCAGTCTCTTGAAAGCGCGGCGACCGGATCGAGCCGCGAGGCGTTGCGTGCCGGCAGGTACCCGAAGGTTAGACCGATGGCGCACGAACACGTGAAGGCGAGAAGGATCGAGCTCGCCGAAAAAACCAATGTGAAATTGGACGCGAAATGATTGAAGGCGGCGCCGAAGCCGAGCGCTGTGGCAATGCCGAAAGCGCCGCCGAGGAGGCAGACCAGCACGGCCTCGATCAGGAACTGCTGCAGGATGTCCTGGCGCCTTGCACCGACGGCCATGCGCACGCCGATCTCCGCGATACGCTCGGATACCGAGACGAGCATGATGTTCATGACGCCGATGCCGCCGACAAGCAGCGAGATGACGGCGATCGCCGAGACGAGGAGGGTCATTGTCCTGGTCGTGGTGGTGATCGTCTGGCGGATATCGTCGGTATTGAGAATGAAGAAATCCTTGGTGCCGTGGCGGCGCTCCAGGAACTGCGTCACGGCCGCTTCGGCTGTTGAGCTTTCGATATCGTCCACGACGCGTACGGTGACGCTGCGCAGCGACATATCGCCGAGGAAGCGCGCCTGCACGCCGGTATAGGGCAGATAGACGGAAAGATTGTCGCTGGAGCCGAAGCCGCCCTGTTGGGAGGCAATGACGCCGATGACACGCACAGGCACCTTGCCGACGAAGATCGTCTGCCCGATCGGGTTGAGACCTTTGTCGGTAAACAGCGTCGTTGCGGTGTTCTGATCGATCACGGCGTCCTGCGCCATGCGCCTGATACCGTCAGCGTCAAACAGACGGCCGGCGACCAGTTTTGATCCCTTCACCGTAAAATAGGCGTCACCAACGCCGTTGATCAGCGCATTTGCTTCCGTTGAGCCGAAGCGCACGGTACTGCTCGTCGAGACAGTCGGTGTGACGGCTGCGACATAAGTGAGCTTCGCCAGCGCGTCGGCGTCCGCGACGACCAGGGTCTTTATGCGCCCCGACCGCATATCGCCGAAGCTTTTGCCGGGGAAAATCTCCAGCGTGTTCGTGCCAAGGCTGTTGATGTTTGCCAGGACCTTGCGTTGCGATCCCTCGCCAAGCGCGATGACGCTGACGACCGAGGCGATACCGATGATGATGCCGAGCATTGTGAGGAAGGTGCGCAGCCGGTGGGCCTTAAGTGCAAGCATCGCCATGAAAAAGGCTTCGGCCAGTCGGCCAGACATCTCGCGCCAGCTGGATTTGCCGAAACCGGCCTTGGCGACCGCTGTGCGAAGCCGGGGAGTTTCCTCCCGCGTGCGCCTATCGGCAACGATCCGGCCATCGGAGATTTCGATGATGCGATCGGCGCGGGCGGCCACATTCATGTCGTGGGTGACGATCACGACCGTATGGCCTTCGGCGTGCAGCTCGCCAAGGATGCGCAGTACCTCTTCGCCGCTTTGTCGGTCCAGCGCCCCGGTCGGCTCGTCGGCGAGAATGACATTGCCGTTGTTCATCAGCGCGCGCGCTATCGAGACGCGCTGCTGCTGGCCACCGGAAAGCTGGCCTGGCCGATGTCCTGCCCTTTCGGCCATGCCCAGGCGTTCGAGAAGTGCGGCCGCGCGCACCCGTCTCGCCTCGCCCGGTTGCCCGGCATAGATTGCCGGCACTTCGATATTGCCGATCGCGGTCAACTCCGAAAGCAGATGATAGCGCTGGAAGATGAAGCCGAAATGCTCTCGCCGCAGCCTGGAAAGCGCGTCGTTGTCGAGGCGATGCGTCTGCGCGCCGGCGATCGCATAGGTTCCGTCGGTCGGGCGATCGAGCAGGCCGATGATGTTCATCAATGTCGATTTGCCGGAACCGGAAGGGCCGACGATAGCCACCATCTCACCTTCGTCGATGGACAGATCGATGTCCTGCAATACGGCGATGGTGCGCTCGCCCGACTGGTATTCCCGGCGCACGCCCTGCAGTTCTATGATCGGGAAAGCCATGGTTCAGAACCCCATCGGCGGCGGCCCGCCATTGTTGCTGTTCGTCGTCGTCGCAGCGATGGCCTCGCCGATCACGACGCTCTCGCCCTCCGACAGGCCGGACTGGATCTCGGCCGTGACATTATTGTTGAGGCCGACCATAACCTTTCTGGAATTCTGCTTGCCATTTTGATCGACGACCTGAACGCTGTAGGAACCGTCGGCCAGCCTTGCACCGAGCGCGGAGGATGGAATGGTCAGCACGCTCCTGGCCTGGCCGAGGACGATGTGCACTTCGGCGGACATATAGGTGCGGAAATGATTGTCGTGGTTCGGCACGGCGAAGACGCCGTTGTAGTAGATCGCCGAAGACGACGAGGATGACGTCGTGCTGCTGCTAGACGATGTCGTGGTGGAAGAGGATGTGACGCTGCTATCGCTGGTGATCGATTCCGGCGCCGGTTCGATCGATTGCAGCACGGCGTCGTGGCGGGTGACGGGATCGCCGAGAATGGTGAAATAGACCGGCTGCCCGACCTTGACCTTGACGACATCGGCTTCCGATATCTCGGTGCGAACGATCATTGTATCGAGTTGTCCGAGAATGACGATGGTCGGCGCCGATTGCGCCGCATTCACCGTCTGGCCCTGCTGATTGACGATCGCGAGCACGGTGCCGTCCATCGGCGCGGTTATGCGCGTATAGGAGAGGTTGGCCTGCGCCGTTTCCACCGCTACCTCCGCCGAGGTGATCTGCGCATCGAGAGCGGCGATCTGCGCCGTGATCTTCTTAACGCTGGCTTCCGCGCTGTCCAGATCGGCCTTGGAGCCGGCCTGGTTGCGAAAGACGGTCTGCTGGCGGATGAGGGTCAGCCGCGCATTGGCAAGGTCGGCCTCGCTCTCCTGACGCTGCGCCCTGACGTTGGCAAGCGAGGCCTGCGCGATTTTGAGGTCGTTGCTCTGCGTCGTCGAGTCGATCTCGGCGATCAATGTGTCCTTCTTCACGGCATCGCCGAGCTTCACATCGAGCGCGGTAATGCGCCCCGAGACCTGCGCGCCGACTGCGACCAGCTTGACTGGCTTGAACGTGCCGGAGGCAAGCACGGCTTCTTCGACATCGCCGCGTGTCACCGGTGCGGTAATGGCGGATGATGTCTGCCGGTCGAAAAAGCCGTACCAGAAGAGGATGAGGCCAATAGCGGCGAGCAGGAGCAAAATCACAAATGCCAGCCGCATCGGTTTGAAGCCTCGGCGTGAGGGGGATCTCGCAGGGACTGCTTCTGCGGTTTGTTTCGGATTGATGGTCGCCGGTGCTTCTCGGTCTAGGGTGTTCAGCATGTGATTATTTGGCCATCGTCAAATGTGGACCGGTGTCGGTATCGACCACCGCGGGTTTGGAGACGTCGACATCACCGTCCCAGCCGCCGCCGAGCGCCTTGTTGAGCGAGATATAGTCGGTGGCGATCGATGCACGACTCTGAATGACGGCTTCCTCGGCGCTGTAGAGCGAGCGTTCGGCGTCGAGCACGTCGAGAAAGTCGGTAACGCCAGCCTTGTTGAGTGTACGCGACAAATCCGAAGCACGGTTGTAGGAGCTGCTGGAGGAGACGAGCTTGCCGTATTTCAATCGCTCCTGGGTGAGCGATACGACGGCATTCTCGACGTCTTCCATCGCCGAAAGCACGGCTGATTGGTAGGCGATGAAATATTGATCGCGCTCGGCCTTGGCGACGTCGACCGCCGCTTTGAGCTGGCCGCCCTGGAAGATCGGCACGGTCAGCGAAGGACCGAGCGACCATCCGATGGAGGATCTCTTGGCAAGGTCGCCGACGCTGGCGGCGGACGAGGAGATGTCTCCCGTCAGCGAAATGGATGGATAGCGATTGGCCTCGGCCTTGCCGATCTTGGCCGTATATTGCGCAAGTTGCCGTTCGGCCAGCCGGACGTCGGGTCGTGAGACGAGGATATCGGCGGGAATGCCCGTCGAGACGCTCATCTTGGGGCTGGGAATGGGAGCGCTGGCCTTGAGCCTCTCCTCAAGTGCCGCCGGCGGCCTACCCAGCAGTACGCCGAGACGATGAACAGCTTGGGCGTAGGAGATTTCGTAGGCCGGAATATCGGCTTCGGTGCTGCTCGCCAGAGCGTCTGCCTTGGCGGTGTCGACAGCGGTGGCACTGCCCGCCAGATATTCGGCATGGGTGAGGGCGGCGCTCTTGCGCTGCGAGACGGCGGTGCGCTTGGCCAGATCGCGCAGCGCCTGATATTCGCGTGCCTGCACATAATAGGAAGCGACATCGCCGATAAGGGTCAGCATCGTGTCGCGCAACTCCTCGTCGGCTGCATCGACGCCATATTTTGCCGCTTCGGCTGCGCGCTTGTTGCCACCGAAGAGATCGAGCTCCCAGCTGGCGTCGAAACCTCCATCATATAACGTGGAGAAGGTAGCATCGGTCGCGCCGCCTGCCGCGGCTGACGTGCGCGTGCGAGTTGCCGATGCGGTTCCCTCGGCTGTCGGCAGCAAAGCGCCTCTCTGCTCGCGATAGGTGGCGCGCGCTTCGCGGATCTTTGCCTTGGCAGTCGCGACGTCGAGATTGCCGGCTATCGCCTCCTCGATCAGTGCATCGAGCGTTGGGTCCTTGAGCTGCTTCCACCATTGGGACAATTGCGGCGCCTTCGCAGGCTTGGTTCCGGCCTTGCTGCCCCAGTGCGACGGCACGGCAAGGCCAGGCGTGCGGTAGTCCGGGCCAACGACACAGCTTGTCAACGTCACGGCGAGTGCGATGGCAGCAGCAATATTCGACAACCCTGTGTTTGAAGGCGAACATATCGGCAAGATGTCTATCCCTGTTCATGGATCATGTGCGCCGGCCTCGGTTCTGGCTCGGACGGAAGGCGGACCATTTGAGGAGGCAATCGGCTTTCCTTCTGCGGGAAGGGACGATGAAGCTCACGCGTCATTGGTCCGGGAACGCCGGGCGGGGCGTTCCCGGACCATTCGGCCCTTTGAGGGGCCGCTCCTTCCAATCGACGAGGGCGTCCGGGGGGAATCTCGATCGGTTGGAGGCGGAGAGGAAATGGTCTGTTGTGACTATGCAGTCGGATGTTCCCTGGTCGAATCCTCGATCATCTATCAGCGGAATGCGTGAGGGCCTGGAACGAGGGATCGTTCCGCATCCTCAAGCTTTGCAAGTTGATCGGCGGTCAGGACGTTGCGCAGGGCGACGGCCTTGTCCTTGAGGACGGTTGCCTTGGCGGCGCGATCCAGCGCGTGATCGGCGACGAGTTCGCCAAAGAGTTCCTTCTGCTTGTCGGCGTCGTGATCGGGCTGCGACGCAGCAGCGTCATCCGGGAGCGGCGGGCCGGGTGGACGATGTTTCGGAAAAGCCAGAAAATCCGACAGCGCGCTGGTGTAGTCCCGCCAGGCATCGAGCTGGGCGCTGTGAATGCCGATCAGCGTTTCCATGGCCGACAGCTTGCCCGCAAGCTCGAGAGCCGGATCCGGCCCATGATGGAAGCCGCCGGGCGGCTCGTTTGGCGGCATGGGCATGCCGGCGCCGAAGGCCATCATCGGCCCTTCGGGATGCGGGCCCGGGCAGGGCCAGCCGCCCGGCACCATGCGGCCCGGCATGGGTTGCGCCGCCTCGATGCCTGGGGGCTTCTGCGTATCGGGCGTGGCAGCCGGCTCGGCGGCGAGCGCGGAAACGGCAACGCCGCCGATGGCTGTTATCAACAAAGTTGCGACGATGTGTCGTTGCCTCATGATCAGTACCTTCATTACGATTTACTGATGCTGAGGCTAGCGAGGCCGTATGAATGCAATAGGTCCCGATATTTCCGAATGTTTCTTGGCGAAGGAATGTTGCGAACGAAGTTTGCTGGGAGCGCCGTGGCAACAATTCTTTACCACTTTCCTGCGTTGGACACGCAGAAGGGCGAAATCTGCGGTCCGTCGCGCCTGGTGCCAATATTTTCCTTTGAATCATCATGGAAAGAGCCGCGCCTTGGGCGCGGCTCTTTCCATGATAATGGCCCGATGAAAGCGCGGCTCGAGCCGCTTCGGTCCCGTCTCTATTCCTTGCTGCTCAACGCAGCCGAGGTTGACTGATCGGCTTCCCTGAGTGCGGCGGCGCACTCCTCGCAGCAGACCTCGACCGACTTGCCGCCGAGGTTGACCTTGATGGTCTCTGCACCCAATTCGCAGTCGCAAGCGGCGCATGTGGTTCTCTTCATCTCATAACCCTTTCCTGAATGATCCCCCGATCGGGGCAGGGTCATGAGAGCACCGTTGGCCCTATCGGCGCTGTCGGAATCTTTAGCGACTGATGTAGCGCTTCGGTTTCAGCTGCGCCGAGCGCTGGAATTCGGCGGGTGTCAGGCCATAGGTCTGCTTGAAGGCGGCGCTGAAATGGCTGTGGCTGGAAAAGCCGAGATCGAGGCCGAGCATCGTCAGGTCGTCGTACCGGCCAAGAAGGTCGAGCGCGCGGGCCAGCCGCAGCCGCAATTGATAGCGATAGAGCGGCATGGCTTCGACCTGCTGGAAGACCTGCGTGAGGTAAACCGGCGAGACACCGACCTCCTTGGCGATCTCTGCGAGCGTCCATCGCCGGGCGAGATCGGAAGACAGGACGAGCTTCGCCCGATCGACAAGCTTCTGCCGGCCAAAGCTGGCGCCGGCCGCATGTGATGTGCGCTCGCCGAGCGAGCGGCGCACCAGGGTCAGTGCCAAGGTCTCGCCCTCGAGGCTTTCGGCTATGTTGCGGCTCAGGCCGTGGCGAAGAAGGGCGACGAGCGCCTGCGCGCGCGGGTCGACGCGACGGCGTTGGCGGCGGAAGACGACGCCTTCGCCGGCCTGCACCTGTTCCTTCGGCGCAAGCTCTTGGAGTACAGCCTCGTCGATCGCCAGATCGAGACAGGAATCGCCACCCTCGACCGGGTGACTGATCCTGTAGTCCTGTCCGCCGTTGAAGAAGATGACCTGATTGGCCTCGGCGACAACGTCATTCTGGCCGACATGCCGCTTGAAGACGCCGCGATAGGGATAGACGAGGCTTGTCTTGTGAGCGCATTCCTCGTCGCTCTTGTGGCGGCATTCGACATTGCAGACGACATCGCGGATCATGACGGTTTTCGTCTTCAGCAGTAGAGCCGTCGAAATTTGTGACATACCGCAATCCCCATCGAGCCGTAGGGCTCCGCTGCCGGAGCCTAACACATCTCGCGCCGGCTTTTTAGTAGCGGCTGTAAACATGAACGTCGCTTCCCGCTTGACCGCGCGAAAGCCCGATATCCTTCAGCTGATCGTCGGAGAGCTCCAGAAGTGCGTTTCGATTGCGCCGTTCATTCATCTTGTGCATCAGCAACCGCGCGACGGCTGCAATGGCAGAGAGGGGCGTGCGCCGAACCTTGAGGCCGACACGAATGCGCGCGGATGAAATTGTGATGCTGGGGCTTTGCATGGTGATCCTCCACCGTTGGTTTCGATGGAGGCAATCAACCACTCCCGCGGCGTCCGCGCTGTCAGATAATTTAGCGATCGAACAGGGCCGATCGTGTCGCCGCAGGGGGAGGCAGCCGGCAACCGCTGTCGCAGCGGTCGCCGGCGTTTAAAATCAGGCGGCGGTACGAACCTTCGACGGGCGGGTGGCTGCTGCCTTTTCGACCATCGCGGTAACCTCGGCGCGACGGGCTCCGGAAAGCGGCAGGCGCGGCATACGGACGCGCTCCGAGCCACGGCCCATGATCTGCTCGGCAAGCTTGATGGACTGCACTAGATCATGCTCGGCATCGAGATGCAGGAGCGGCATGAACCAGCGATAGATCTTGCGTGCTTCCTGCCAATCGCCACGTTCGGCGGCGGCAACCAGTTGCACCGATTCCTGCGGGAAGGCGCTCGTCAGGCCGGAGACCCAGCCCTTGGCGCCGAGCATCAGGCCCTCAAGCGCGACATCGTCCAAACCTGCAAAGATATCAAAGCGATCACCGAAAGCATTAATGAGATCCGTGAAGCGGCGCGGATCCGGCGCGCTCTCCTTGACGGCCTTGATGTTCGGCACGTCGGCAAGCGCCTGCAGCACATCGGCGCCGATGTTGACGCGGTAGGCGGGCGGATTGTTGTAGAGCATGATCGGCAGCGAGGTCGCTTGCGCAACAGCGCGGAAATGCGCGATCAGTTCTTCAGGCTTCGGCACATAGACCATTGCCGGCAGCAGCATCAGGCCGTCGGCGCCGAGCTTCTCGGCATCGCGGGCGTAGGCGACGGCCCGGCGCGTATCGAGTTCGGAGACGCCCGTGACCACAGGCACCCGACCGTTGACCACCTCGACGGCGGCCTTGAGGATGGTGCGCTTTTCCTCCGGGTCGAGCGAATTGTTCTCGCCGCATGTTCCCATGACGATCAAGCCGTTGACGCCATCGTTGACGAGCGCGTCCTGAACGCGCTGCGTTTCGGGGATATCAACGGAAAGATCTTCCTTGAATTGCGTCGTTACGGCGGGAAATACGCCCTTCCATCCTGTCGTCATCGTTCGATCCTCATTGGAGATGAAGGTCTTATATACAAACTGTCGACAAAGCTCAAGAAGCGTGGCATGAAAGTTTAACAAGTGGTGGCCGGCCTTGCCGGGGCATGTGAAAAGGCAATATTGGAGCCTTGGCTGCGAGGGGTATCCGAATGCAAAGTGATGCGGAAAATGTGCGGGTGCGGGGGTCCGGCACGCAGAGCGTCTATGTGACGCTGCGGCGGGAGATATTGTCCATGGCTCTCGAGCCAGGAAGCCCGCTCGACGAGGTGCGGCTTTCGGAGCGTTTCGGCATGTCGAGGACGCCCGTGCGCGAGGCGCTGCTTCGTCTTGCCGCCGACGGACTGGTAACGACGCTTCCGAACAGGAACACCATCGTCGCCACGATCGATTTCGCCGGCCTTCCCACCTATTTCGAGGCGCTCACGCTGATGTATCGGGTGACGACGCGTGGCGCGGCGCAGAGACGCGATGCAGCCATCATGCGAACCATTCGCGCCCATCAGAAGGATTTCGCCGACGCCGTGCTTGCGCGCGATGCCTTTGCGATGATCGAGGCGAACCGCGAGTTTCACGTCGCCATCGCCGAGCTCGCCGGCAACCCCTACTACACGACATTTTTCACGCGCCTGCTCGACGAAGGGCGACGCATCCTGCGGCTCTATTATTCCACCTTCGATGACCGCCTGCCGCGTCAATATGTCGATGAGCATGAAGAGATGATCGCCGCGATCGAGGCCGGCGATGTCGAGCAGGCCGATAAGCTCGCGATCGATCACGCCGCCCAGATCGTCCGACAGATCCAGGATTATGTCGCCCGTGACATGGATAGGCCAGTGGCGGTCAAACTGGGCTGAAAGCCGGCCACGCAAGCGGCCGGTAATGACTGCATTTTATCTGTCGACATTTTGCCTACAGGGTCGCTAGTGTCGATATCATTGTGTATGGCACCAAAGCGCATTCGCCTGGGATCATTGAGGAGAGTTGAAAACATGTCGTGGCAGCATCCCGTACCCCGGATCACCCAGGAGGAAAGGCAGGAGCGCCTTTCAAGGCTTCGCCGGCTACTCGATGCACAAGGCCTGGCCGGCATGCTGATCGGACCGAGCGAGAGCCTGCGCTATTTCACCGGGCTTGTCTGGCACGCGAGCGAACGGTTCCTCGGGGCGTTGGTCACGCCGACCGAGCTTTATTACATCGTCCCCGGCTTCGAGCGCAGCCGCGTCGAAACCTTGCCGCGGCTGCCTGCCGAAATTCTCGAATGGCAGGAGGAGGAAAGCAGTGCCGCGCTGATCGCACGTCTGCTCGGCGATGCCGGTGTTCTGGCACTTGACGACAGCATGCCGCTTTTCTTCTATCACGCTCTGGCGGCCAAGCTCGGGACTGAAAGGCTGACGAACGGCGGGCCGATCATCAATAGCCTTCGCCGGATCAAATCGCCTGCTGAGATCGCGCTCATTCACTATGCGATGAACCTGACGCTCGATGTGCACAAGCAAGCGCATGCCTTGCTCAAGCCGGGAATCCGCGCCTCCGAGGTGGTGGAATTCATCGACCGGCGGCATCGGGAGGCGGGCGCCCATGGCGGCTCGACTTTCTGCATCGTGTCCTTTGGCGAGGCAACGTCACTCCCGCATGGCGCCAATGGTGACCAGACGCTCGGCGAAGACGATGTCATTCTCGTGGACACCGGTTGCCGCATCGACGGCTATCACTCCGACCTGACGCGAACCTACAAGCTGAAGACAGGCGACAGCGCCTTCGAACAGGCCTGGGCGATCGAGCGCGATGCGCAGCAGGCCGTTTTCGATGCCGCAAAGCTGGGCGCAACCTGCTCAAGTCTGGATGATGCTGCTCGTGCCGTGCTTGCCAGATATTCCCTGGGGCCGGATTATAAGCTGCCAGGACTGCCGCACCGCGCCGGCCACGGCCTCGGGCTGGAAATCCATGAGGAGCCCTATATCGTGCGCGGCAATGCGACGACGCTTGCTGCCGGCATGTGCTTCTCGAACGAGCCGATGATCGTCTTTCCGCAGAAATTCGGTATCCGGCTCGAGGACCATATCCACATGACGGCGGATGGTCCGCGTTGGTTCACCCAGCCGTCCAAGGGGCCGACCGAACCATTTTCCTGATGGCAGGCGACCCCGGCGCTCCGAAGGGAACTAGCGCCGGGAAATGCCTGAAGAACGTATGAGCCGTGCTCACGCCTGGAACGGAATGGTACGTCCCGGCTGCTTTGCCTGATCCTTGGTATAGGAGACACCGTGGACCTTGATGCCCTGCGCATTGAGCAGGGTGATGATCCCGCCCTTGTTTGAGAGTGCAACGGGAGGGTGGATTTCGACAACCTGCGTCGCGCCGGCAGCAATCGAACCTGCGAGCGGCATTGCGTTCTTCTGCTTGTCCTTGATTTGCCAGCCGGTGAGATCGACGGGCACATCGGCGGTATTCAGCAGCGTGACGGTTTCGCGTTCGGGCGTCTTAACGTCGTTGACATAGGCGGCGATGATGCGCACCAGCCCGTCCGGTACATCGAAGGTCGGGATGGCATCACGGTCGACCGGCGCATGCGGCAGGTTCGGATGATCCCGGCTCGGCGCGACGATGACGGACCCGTCCGTGTCGTCCGAATGCCACGCCTGCGTCTGGAATTTCATGAAGATCGCGACCCATTGCTGCTCGCGAGGAAACTCCAGTATCAGGCCGCCGTCCTGCCACGGACCGTTCTGAGAGGCGTATTTTCCGCCCGGATTGCCCTGATTGAAATGGATGTCATGAATGCCGCGGCCGGGTTTGAAGCCGAAATATTGATCCGCCTTGCTATTCTCCGGTCCCCAGGTCTCGCCAAAGGCATAGATCATCGCCTGTTCGTCCGACATGGCGTGCTGAATGTAACTATCGATCTTTTCGTTGAGATCGTTGTCGGGGCCTGCCGCCGAAATCGGAAGCGGTTTCAGTTCCCAGGGCTGCATGAGATTGCCGCGAATGAAATCGAGCGCGACGCCACCGGGTTGGCTGGGCGTCGGGTGCAATCCTTCCGGCAGCTCGGCCAGCTGTGCCGTGATTGGATGTTCAAAGCGGTCCCGCACGAGGAATTCGACCTCGCTTCCGTCCTGCGAACGCACATTGACCGCGATGCGATACAGCGTTCCATTTTCCGAAACGAGCACCTGATAATGCGGGCTTGAGCCGGTCGCCAGGCGATTGTTGATGGGTCTGCCTTTGAGCACGGCGTAATTGTTAAGCGGCATGACATCCTCCCTGGTCTATTTAAGGAAGAGCATAGTGTCGTACTTGAATGAAACTTCTGCGACATTAGAAGATAGCCGCGCGCGCGTCAAAGTTCTATCGGTTTGCGCGATTTGGCTCCGGCGAGGAAAAAAGTCGTCGCTTAGGTCGCCCTTTTTCCCTCTTCATCGAAGACGTGCAGATGCTGCGGCGGAAAGGCGACATTCACCTGGGTACCGGCGCTCAACGCACTGCGATCCAGCGTGAACACCTTGAACGGCAGGCCATGCAGAGAAAGGTGCAGGATGATGCCGAAACCCGTAGGCTCGAGAAGCTCGACATTGGCGGCCATATCGGACTGATCCGAAGAGAGGACGACATGCTCAGGCCGGATGCCGAGGGTCGCCCTGACGCCTGACCGCAAGTTTAGCGGCGCCGGTAGCGGCACGACGGTGCCGTCCTTCAGCTTCATGCTGCCCGTTTCATAGGTCGCATCGAGAAAATTCATGCCGGGTGAGCCGATGAAGCCGGCAACGAAGAGGTTGGCGGGGCGGTCGTAGAGCTCAAGGGGGCTCCCGACCTGCTGGACCACCCCGCCATGCATGGCGACAATCCGGTCCGCCAGCGTCATCGCCTCGATCTGATCGTGGGTGACGTAGATCGATGTCGCTTTCAGGTCGCCATGCAATTTCTTGATTTCGGCCCGCATCTGTTCGCGCAGACGGGCGTCGAGGTTCGACAGCGGCTCGTCGAAGAGGAAGGCTTTCGGCTGGCGCACGATGGCGCGTCCCATGGCGACGCGCTGACGCTGGCCGCCGGAAAGCGCCTTCGGGCGGCGCTCAAGCAGGGGGTCGAGGCCGAGCTTCGCGGCAGCTGCCGCGACCGCTTTCGCGATACTCTCCTTCGCCATCTTCCGAAGTCGCAGGCTGTAGCTCATGTTGCCGGCGACATTCATATGCGGATAGAGCGCGTAGGACTGGAAGACCATGGCGATGTCACGGTCCTTCGGATGCAGCTCGTTGACGCGCTTCTCGGCGATACGGATCTCGCCGCCGCTGATGTCCTCCAAGCCGGCGATCATTCTGAGCAGGGTCGACTTGCCGCATCCCGATGGGCCGACGAGGACGACGAACTCCCCATCCTTGATCCTCAGATCGATGTCGTGCAGCACCTGCACATGGCCGTAGGCCTTCTTGACGTTCTGGATATCGATCGATGCCATGTGACTAACCCTTGACCGCGCCGGCCGTCAGGCCCTGCACGAGATAGCGTTGGATGAGCAGGAAGAAGAGTGCGGCCGGAATGAGCGCCATGACGCCCGCTGCCATCATCTGCCCGAAATCCACCGAGAATTTCGAGACGAAGGTGAGAAGCCCGACCGGGAAGGTCGCGGCCTGATTGCCGTTGATCAGCATGAGCGCGAAGAGCAGCTCACTCCAGGCGGCCGTGAAGACGAAACCGAGCGTCGCGGCGATGCCGGGCAGCGTCAGCGGCAGGATGATCTGCCGGAAGGCGATAAACTGGGTCGCGCCGTCGATCATGGCAGCCTCTTCCAGATCCTTCGGAATGCCGTCGAAGAAGGACTGCATCAGGAAGGTGGCGAAGGGCACGTTGAAGGCCGTGTAGACGACGACGAGGCCGGTGAGACTATTTGTCAGATGCAGCGGCGTCAGGATCTTGAAGATCGGCGCCACCAGCATGACCAGCGGAAACATCTGGGTGAGCAGCATCAGCGCCACGATCCAGTACTTGGCGCGGAAGTTGAAGCGCGAGAGCGCATAGCCGGACAGCGAAGCGCAGATGGTCACCGCAATCGCCGTCGAGCCCGAGACGATCAGGCTGTTCTTGAAGAATGTCGGGAAGTCGCTGTGCTGCAGCACGAAAGCATAGTGTTCCCATGTCGTGCGCGAGGGCCACATGCGCACGCCTTCCGTATAGAGCAGGTCGTTCGGCGTCACCGAGACCTTCAGCAGCCAGAAGAGCGGGAAGAGCGCGAAGACGACGTAGCAGAGGATCGCCAGGCGATGCGCGATAGTCGGGAGAACGGATCGTCTCATGGCTCAATCCTTGTTCAGCAGGGTCTGCCGCAGCAGGATGATCAGCATGGAATAGGCAAGCAGCAGGACCAGCAGCACCAACGCGATGGCCGAGGCATAACCGAAGTCCAGCCGCCTGAAGGCCTGCGTGAAGATGTAGCTCGCGACGATCTGCGTGCGGTCGGCCGGTCCGCCGCCCGTCATGACGACGATCAGGTCGGCGAAGTTGGAAACCCAGACCGTACGCAGGAGTACCGTGATGGCGATGGTCGGCGCGAGGAAGGGAAGCGTGATAGAGCGGAAGCGCTCGAACCAGCCGGCGCCATCGATGGAGGCCGCTTCATAGAGATCGCGCGGGATTGCCTGAAGCGCGGCCAGCAGCGTGATCGCAAAGAAGGGGATGCCCCACCAGACATTGGCGATGATCGGCCCCCACATCGCATAGTGCGGATCGGAAAGAATGTTACCCGGCTCGCTCATCAACCCCATGGCGTAAAGCCAATGCGGGATCGGGCCTATGACGGGATTGAAGAGCCATGACCAGTTGAGGCCGGCCAGGAACGAGGGAACCGCCCAAGGCAGGAACACCAGCGCCTGCACGATCGACCTGCCGAGGAAGGGCTTGTCGAGCAAAAGGGCGAGGATCAGCCCGAAGATGAATTGCAGCACGACGGATGCGCCGGTCCACCAGAGCGTGTTCTTCAGCGCGCCGTAGAAGGCTGCATCCTTGGAGAGGTCGCGGAAGTGCTGCAGGCCGATGAAGCCGCCCGAAAATGGATTGAGCAATTGGATATCGCGAAATGCGTAGGAAATGCCGATCGCCAGCGGCACCAGCATCACGGCTATGATGAGGATGAGGGCAGGGGCGCTGTAGAGATAAGGCTCCGAGGCGTCGGCGAGGCGTTTCAGCCACGGCCTTTGGTCGTGACGCCTGTCGAGCGTGTCGGTGATCGAAGTCATCTGCAAGAGTTCCCGTTCGCGGCGTTCGGACGCCGTCTGTTTCAGGTGGGCAAGAGCGGCGGCGGATCGCTCCGCCGCCGGATATGTGGATTATTTCTTGGCAAGGAACTTCTGCTGCGCCTTGGTCAGATAGTCTGCCCACTGATCGGCAAGATCCTTCGCGGAGATATCGCCGAGCAGCGCCTGCTGCGAGGTCTTGATGGCGAGCGAATCCTTGAAGAAGGCGAATTCCTCAAGGTAGGTCGGCATCACTGTCGGAACGGTGTCCTTGTCGGCCAGTTCCTGGAACCAGCCCTTGAACTGGTCACCCGCATAGAAGGGATCCTTCTCCGCCGCCGTATAGGCCGGCAGGGCGCCGATCTTCTTGTTCCAGGTGAGGTTGCCTTCCGGCCCCTCGAGCGTTGCGATCAGCTTCCAGGAGAGATCCTTGTTCTGGCTGGTGGAGAACATCGACCAGCCGCCATAGCCGATGGTCGGGAAGGATTTTCCGTCCGGTCCCTTCGGCAGCGGCGCAACGCCGAAATCATCCTTTTTCATGCGCTCGGCGACGGCAATCAGGGCGTCCGGATCCTGGTCGAGGAAGGCGCAGGTGCCGGAATAGAAGCCGGCAACGACTTCGTTGAAGCCCCAGTTGACGCTATCCTTCGGCGCCAAGCCTTTCTTGTAGAGGTCAACCATCCATTCGATGCCCTTGGCCCAGCCCGGGCTGTTCATCGTCGAGGTGCCGTCATCCTTGAAGTATTTGTTGTCGCCGGCCATGGAGGCGGCAAAGATCATCCAGCCGTTCAGGCCGCCAGGCCCGCCGCGCATGCAGTAGCCATATTTGCCCGGCAGCTTCGAAACCGCTTCGGAAGCCTTGACGAAATCGTCCAACGTCTTCGGCGGCTCGCTGACGCCGGCGTCCTTCAGAAGCTTCTTGTTGTAGAACATGGCGCGCAGATAGAAGCCGTAGGGCAGCATATAGGCGGTGTTCTTCACGTCGCGGCCGAGCTGGAGTGCGCGCGGCGTCAGTTCCTTAGTATGGTCCCACTTCGCCAGGTAAGGTTCAAGGCTTTCGAGCATGCCGTTGTTACCATAGAGCGAAAGCCAAGTGTCCGGCATTTCCATGACGTCGGGCGTGTCGCCGGCAGAGACCATGGTCGCGAACTTCTGGAAGGCTTCGTTCCAGGGCAGCGAGATGATATCGACCTTGGTGCCGGGATTGGCTGCTTCGAACTGGGCGACGATCGACTTCAGCGTCTCGGTGCGCTCCGGGCTGGTGATCACTTCGACGAGCTTCAGCGTCGTGTCGGCAAAGGCCGTGCCGGCCATCATGGCGGTGAAGAGTGCTGCGGTTATCAGTCTTTTCATGCTTGGTTCCCCCTTTTTAGGTTTTCCTTTTGGGTTGCTGACGTCACGAGGCGGCGGCGATCGCCTCCTCGAGTTCTCTCCACAGCGCCTCGGTTCCTTCGAGGCCGATATGGAGCCGCACGGAGCGTGGATTGATGCCGAATGTGTGGGCGGAATTCGGCTGCGCCTTTTGCTGCAGCACGACTTCGCCAGGCACGATCAGGCTCTCATGCCCGCCCCAGCTCACGCCCAGTTTGAAGAGCCTGAGACGGTCGGCGAAGGTGCGGATATCCACGCCTTCACGGAAGATGAAGGAAAACAGGCCAGACGTGCCGTTGAGGCCGGAAGGCAACCGATTGGCAAGGCCCGGATGGCAGACCTGCTCGACGACGTCGAGTTCCTGCAGCCGCTTGGCAATCGTCATCGCCGCGGCTTCATGTGCCTTCATGCGGATCGGCAGGGTGCGAAGGCCGCGGATCAGGAGCCAGGCATCGAAGGGCGAGAGCTTGCCGCCGAGATAGGGATAGGCTTCGGCTTTCAGCCGCGCGATCATCTCCTTCGAGCCGGCCACCACACCCGCCACCACATCGCTGTGGCCGCCAAGATATTTGGAGGCGGAATGGATGACGAGATCGACGCCGAGCTTCAAGGGCTGCTGGAAATAGGGAGTGGCCCAGCTGTTGTCGATCATCGAGACGACGCCGTGCTTCTTGGCAAGGGCTGCGAGAGCGCCGACATCGTGCGCTTGCATGACCCAGCTCGTCGGGCTCTCCATATAGAAGACCTTGGCGCCGGGCAGGGCCTTGGCGACGGCTTCCTCATCGCGGCCATCGACATAGGTCACTTCGACCTTCATGCGCTTCAGAACCGTGCCGAAGAGACGGAAGGCATCGGGATAGACATGCTTGACCGCCACGATCCGGTCGCCCGGCTCGACGAAGCTCAGCACGGCGGACGAGATTGCGGCCATGCCGCTTGCGAATCCGAGCGCATCCTCGCCGCCTTCGAGCTTAGCCAGCATTTCCTCGAACATACGCACGGTCGGGTTGAGGCCGCGCGTATAGATCGGCCGCACCTTCTCGCCGCGATAGGAGGCGATCATCTCGTCATAGCTGGAGAAGGTGAACAACGATGTCTGAAAGATCGGCGGCACCACGGCCTCGGCGAAATTGCCTTCGTCGTGGGCTGTTATGAGGGACGCAAGATCGAACGGCTCTAGCCCGTCAGTCATTTGGACATTTCCTTGATGTCTTCCTCGACGACGTCGAGAATTTTCAGTGTTTCGGCGCGCGCCGCTTCGGGATCCTGGTCGACGATCGCGTTGAACAGGGTGCGGTGAAAGGGAAAGGATCGGCGGGCGAAGTCCTGCCGGTCGAATGGATGAGACCAGAAGCGCTCGAAGGTTTCGCGCATCTGTTCGAGCAGTTGCTTGAACAACGGATTGTGCGTGGCGTCGTAGACTGCCAGGTGAAAGGCGAGATCCTCAGGTCCAGACGTGCCCTTGGCCATGTGGACGCGTTCCATCTCGTTGAGCTTCTGCTCGATGATGACGATGTCCTCGGAGGTGCGTTTCCTGGCCGCCACCATGCCGGCCTCGCATTCGATGCCGCGACGAACCTCCAGCGTCTGCAGCAGAGCATCGCGCAGATGCGGCGGGTCGAGCGACAGGGGCATGTGGATGGTGCCCTTGGAAACAGGCTTCAGCAGATAGGTGCCGCTGCCCTTGCGGGTTTCCATGACACCCAGAGCCTGGAAATAGGTGAGCACCTCCCGGATGGTCGAGCGCCCAACGGAAAGCGCCGCCATCAACTCGCGCTCCGTGGGCAACCGGTCGCCCGCCCGGAGTTTCGACGACTCGATGAAGGTCGACAGCGCGTCGATGACTTGCTGCGTCCGGTCGATGGAGGGAAGGGGTGTGAGCATCGTCTTGATCATGGGTCGATAAATTGGTCTGACATCTGCCATCAGGTCAATCTCTTTTTCCGGTAAGCCGAATTTTTCTGTGTTCGGCATCAAGATTGAGCGGATCCATGGGAAGAAGGCGGGACAGCGAGATCGCGCGGTCTTCAAGAGTGCTGATAGCGCTGATAGAAAGGGCCCAATGTGAGTCCCCGAGTTGGAAGAGAATGGCCGCGCGAGATCGATATTCACGGAAGCTGGAATGTGCGAGATGCGGGCACGCCGGTTTTGCCGAGGTTTCCGAGACCGACAACCGTCGGGCACCCAGCCGCGATTTCAAGATCGATGAGATGCCCCGCGGCTTCTCCACCGAACGGCCGTCGCCCGACCCGCGCAAGCATATGATGCGTTGCCGCTGCGGCGCCGTCTTCCGTTTCGAACAGGACACGGTCTATGCACCGGGCGGCGAGCCGCGCCGGTAGCAACATCGCTGCCAAAAAGAAAAAGGCCTCGCAAAGGCGAGGCCAAGCTTGTGCCGCTCCGGGGAAATCGGAAGCGACGTGGCGTTGTTTAGCGGTGGTCATTCTGCTCGGCTAGGTCAGATTGGGCGATAGCGGTACGCTCGCATAAAAAAGCTTTTCATCCCTGAACCATGTCGCCGATGCCGGCTGCTTTTGGCTTCTTCAGAGCATGGGTTGTAGCTCGTCAAGCTTCCCTATGGATGCGAAGGCCGAGAAGAAAACCATCTTTCCGTGTAAATGTGTTCAGCTACCGTTCATTTAGGCGCGGGCAAATAGATAGTTGCCGCAACGCCTTGCGGTTGTCGAGGCCCGACTACCTTGCGGCTTACGCCTGGTAGTCGGGCCTCGCAGATACTGAAAGACTTGGATATACGCATGCGGCTGCTTCTCGCTTTCATCGACTGGATTAGGCGTCGTCGCCAGCGGCGGCTGGAGGCCGAGACGATTCAGTATTCCGCCGACGATCCATGGATCTTGCAGCAGATCGAGAAATTCGAGCGGGAGTTGAAGCGATAGGCGGGTGAGGCCCCATTCGTGGCCTAGCTTGCAGGAGGCAACAGGCGCGGCTGCGGCCGTACGAACGTCTGCTTGCCGTTCTTCCAGCCGGCTATGGGCTGGCGGATTTCTCGGATCATCGATAGTGGATCGGCAGCGTCCGCTACTACTATATCCGCGGGTGCGCCCGGTTCCAGACCATAGTTGCGTCGCATCAGGCGGGCGGCATTGGCCGTAACCATGTCGAATGCCCTTCCGATATCTTCATCCCGCGAGAGTTGCGCCACATTGGCGAAGAGATTGGCCATGCGGCCAAGCGAGACGTCGCCGTAAGGAGTGAAGGGATTGAGAACATTGTTTGTCGCCGCCGTCACGGTGACGCCGCTGGCCGTAAGCAGCATCGCCGGAGCGAGGCCGCGCGGGATAAGATGATCCCTGTCACGGCCGAGCAGGAAGAGATCCGTTGCTGGTAGCACCGTCACGGCTATCCCGGCATCGGCAAGACGCGCGGCAAGCTCGTCGGCCGCCTGTGTCGACATGGCAGAAAGCTTCGTGGCATGGCCGATGGAAACACGGCCGCCATAGCCCCGCCGCTTGGTTTCCGCCACGACCGCCGGGATCGCGGAGCCTGACGGATTGAGATCGAAATCGAGATGGAAATCGACGTCGACACCATGGCGCTCGGCCAGATCGAAAATCCTGGTGATATGAGCCTGGGGATCGGGATCGGTGTAGGGACAGCCGCCGATGAGATCCGCCCCGTCGGTGAGCGCGCGATCCAGCATGTCCGTCGTTTCAGGCTCGTTCGTAAGGCCCTCCTGGGCAAAGGCACAGATCTGAATATCTATCGCCCAGGCATAGGTGCGCCTGATCTGCCTGATCGCATCCAGCGAACGAAAGCCGGCACGAGGATCGACCTCCACGAAGGTCCGCATCGCTGTCGTACCGTTCAGGATGGCATTTTCGACGACACGGGCCGCGCGTGCGTAGACGTCCTCGGTTGTGAAGCCGGCTTTTGCTTTGGCAGTCTCACGGACCGCTTCCTCCAGCGTTCCCTCGCATATCAGGCAGCGATCGAGAATGCAGGCCTTGTCGAGATGGATATGGCTATCGACGAAGCCGCCAAAGGCGAGGCAGCCGCACATATCCTGCCGCGGTGCATCGGTTGCCAAGGCATGTTCGATTGCGGCAATCCTGCCGTCCCTGATGCCGATGTCGAAGCAGCCCTCGCGGTTGGCGATACGAACATTAGAAATCACCAGGTCGAGCATCGGGCTACCTTATTTTCGCAAGCTGAATGCCGGTGCTTTGTCAGTTCCGCAGGACGGCACCGTCTCTGGCGATGAGCTTGCCGGCCTTGTAAACGCAACGCCCTTTCGGAACCGCGACGACCGCCTCGGGCACATGCTCAGCCTTCAAAGTCACAAAATCGGCTTTCGCGCCGACGCGCAAGCCATAGTCTTCAAGGCGCAGCGCCTTGGCACCGCTTTCGGTAACGATGTCGAAGGCGGCCCTCAGCTCGTCATCGGTATAGAAGCCGGAGCGATAGCCGATCATCATCGCGCGTCCGAGCATATCGCCATCGCCATAGGGCCACCAGGAGTCGCGAATGTTGTCGCTGCCGCTGAAGACGGTGACGCCTGCTGCGCGAAGCATAGCGACTGGCGGGAAGGCGTGATTGCCCGGCGCATTGGTCATGATGGAAACGCCGCTCTCGGCAATGAGAGTGGCGGCGCGCTTTGCCGCCTCGCTTGAGAGATCGCCGAGCCCGTAGGCGTGGCTGACCGCGACATGTCCGCCCATGGAAAGGGCGCGCGTGCGGGCGCAGATCTGCTCGATGGTGAACAGGCCGAGCGTGCCGCCATCATGGAGGTGAATATCGACATCGACGCCATGCTTTTCGGCAATACCGAAAACGACGTCGAGATGCTTCTCGACATCGCGGTCGAAGCTTGCCGGATCAAGGCCGCCGACGAGATCGGCACCCATCGCGACCGCTTCGTCCATCAATTGCGGCGTGCCGGGGCTCTTCAGAATGCCGCTTTGCGGAAAGGCGACAAGCTGGATATCGATCAGTCCGCGATATTCCTCACGCACGGCGAGCACGGTTTCGAGCGATTTCAGCCCAACGGAGCCGTCGACCATGACATGGCTGCGCATATGCGTGCTGCCATTGGCAATGCAGAGGTCGAGCTGGTTCCTCGCCCGCACGTCCATGGGCGCTGCCTGCGCCATGTTCTCAGCCTGAAATGCGACGCGTTCGTGGACGTCGAAGCCATTGGTGCAGGGCTTGTGCGGTATCCAGGCGTCGCCATAAAAACTTGTATCGAGATGGATATGTCCCTCGACAAAACCGGGAACGACCAGCGCGCCTTCGAGTTCGACGATCTCGCCCGCTGTGACTACCGATCCTGCCGGCTCGATCGAAACGATGCGTCCGTCAGTAACGCCGATGTCCTTTATTGCGCCGTCGGCGAGCTTGGCTCGGGTAAAAAGCGTCTCGATCGCGCTCAAATCTTTCTCCTTCACTGCTGAAACTCAATCGTTCGGGTGCCGCACCGATATGGGCGACCCCTTAGCGCTCGAAGGCTTCCTTGAGGCCAAAGCTCTTGCGCTCGCGCAGATCGAGATCGGCTTCGATATGCGCGATATGATGAAGCATGAGATGGCAGGCCGTATCGATATCCTTGCGTTCGAGCGCGGTGATGATGCCGCCATGTTCAGCATGGCCACAGCTCGAGGCGCTCGACTGGCCGTAGAGTGCGATCACCAGCGAGGAGCGCGCGACCAGCTCTTCCATGAAACGCTGCATGATGAGGTTGCCGGAAATCGAAGCCAGCATCAGATGGAAATCGCCTGATGCCTTGATCTCGGCGCGACGAGCGGATTGACCACGCTCGCTCATCAGCCGCCCTTCTTCTATGAGGAGCTGCCTCAGGTGCTTGAGCTGAGCCGGCGTGATACGTTCGGCCGCAGATTTGAGAATGCCGGGCTCCACCAGACGGCGAGCCGCGAAGATCTGTCTGGCCTCATCGGGGGAAGGGTAGGCGACAAAGGCACCTCTGTTCTTCTCGACGCTGACGAGACCCTCATAGGAAAGAGCCTGCAGGGCGGCGCGCGCCAGTGTGCGGCTGACATTGAACAGGCTGCCCACATCGCTCTCGGATAGTTTCGTACCGGGCGAGAGCCTGCGCTCGACGATTGCCTCGCGAAGGGCATCGCGGATCTGTTGTGCACCGTTTTCCGTGGAGTCGCCGGGCGCCTGCAGCGCGTCTGCTTGAGAATTCATGAAATCGCATACCTGATTATCAGAGAAATGATATCGCGGTTTGCTGCAAAAGTTAAACGGAATTTGATGCATAAATAAAGTCAAATCGTATACAATTATCTGCACTTATCGAGGACAATAGCCTATTTCATGTGCAGACGGTCGATTGCCTCGTGAAGGGTATTTATTTTAGATCTCTATAAAAATACAAAGATCGCAAACAGTTAGTGCGGCGCAGCAAAACTGGCACGATTGATGCACTGTCTTTCCCAGACAAAAGGGGAAGATGATGTCGAAAGCGGCAGAGATAGATATAGCGTCCGTTTCGAAGGTCTACGGCACGACGACGGCAGTGCATGCGATCAGCCTCAAAATACCGGCAGGGTCTTATTGTTGCTTTCTCGGCCCGTCCGGCTGCGGCAAGACATCGACCCTGCGCATGATCGCGGGGCATGAAAGCATTTCGTCGGGCGATGTCCGGCTGGGAAATATCGTCGTCACCGATTTTCCGCCTGCCAAGCGCGGCACGGCGATGATGTTCCAGTCCTACGCGCTGTTTCCGCATCTCGATCTCATCGACAACGTCGCCTTCAGCCTGAAGATGAAAGGTGTCGCCAAGGAGGAGCGTCGCGCCAAGGCGCTCGAAATGCTGAAGCTCATGCAGATGGAAGCCTATGCGACCCGCCGTCCGGCCCAGCTTTCGGGCGGCCAGCAACAGCGCGTGGCGCTCGCTCGCGCCCTGATCACCGATCCCGAGGCGTTGCTGCTGGACGAGCCCTTGTCGGCGCTCGATCCGTTCCTGAAGATCCGCATGCGCGCCGAGCTGAAAAAGCTGCAGAAGACGCTGGGCATCACCTTCGTCCATGTCACGCACAGCCAGGAAGAGGCGATGGCGCTTGCCGACATCATGGTCATCATGAACGACGGCCGCATCGAGCAGGCGGCTTCGCCGCGAGAGGTTTTCGAACGTCCTGCGACTGCCTTCGTTGCGCGCTTCATGGGCGACCACAATGTGCTGTCCGGCCGGGTGACGGCGAGCGATGACGGCATCATCACCATGACCGCGCCGGAAGGACAAAGCTTTTCCGTGCGGGGCGCCGGTCGCCAGGTCGGAGAGCCGGTCGACTTCGGTATCCGCACCGATCGCGTCCGCCTTTCGCAATCCGCCGAAAAGGGCCTCGGCTTCAATGGCGTCGTCTCCAACATCGAATACCGCGGAGCGACGGTGAAGATTACCGTCATCGGCGCCGGCAGCGACGATTTCACCGTTATCGCAAGCAACGACGATAGCGCCGCCAAATTCCTATCGGTCGGCGATGCCGTCTCTCTGAGTTGGGGCATGGAGGATGCCATCCTCCTCGGTCGCATTTCCGCATGAATCCTAAGCATCACAAAAGGGGAACTGACATGACCACTGAAACGAAGACTACCAAGGCAGCAAAGGGCATTTCCCGCCGTTCATTGCTGAAGACCGGCGCTGCTGCCGCCGGCGCCATCGCAGGCTCCGGCCTCATCACCGGCTTTCCGACCATCTGGGCACAGTCGAACATCACGCTGCGCCAGTTCGGCAGCGGAGTTTCGAACATCAATGCCATTGCCGAGAAGTGCAAGGCTGATCTCGGCATCACGCTGGAGATGACCGCGACCGATTCCGACGCTGCCGCTCAGCGCGCCGTCACGCAGCCGAACAGCTACGACATCGCCGACATCGAATACTGGATCGCCAAGAAGGTGTTCCCCGTCGGCGTCCTACAGCCGATGGATGTCAAGAAGCTGAAATATTACGACAAGATCGTACCGCTGTTCATCAACGGCAAGCTGAAGCCGGACAGCGTCATCGCTCAGGGCACGGCGCCGCACACGGTCGGTTTCGTCGAAGGCCAGGGTTCCAAGAAATTCGCCAAGGAGCCGACGCAGTGGATGACGATGGTTCCGACCATCTATAACGCCGACACGCTCGGCATTCGTCCCGACCTGACAGGCCGTCCGATCACCAGCTGGGCCGATATTCTCGACCCGGCCTTCAAGGGCAAGACCGCCATCCTCAACATCCCGTCGATCGGCATTATGGATGCCGCAATGATCATGGAAGCCGCCGGCAAGATCAAATATGCCAACAAGGGCAACATGACGAAGGCGGAAATCGACAAGACGATCGATTTCCTGATCAAGACCAAGGGTGAAGGCCAGTTCCGCGCCTTCTGGAAGTCCTTCGACGAAAGCGTCAACCTGATGGCCTCAGGCGAAGTCGTCATCCAGTCGATGTGGTCGCCGGCTGTCGCTGCCGTTCGCTCGAAGGGCATCGCCTGCACCTTCCAGCCGCTCAAGGAAGGCTATCGCGCCTGGGGCGGCGGTCTCGGCCTCGCCTCGCATCTGAAGGGCGCCCAGCTCGACGCCGCCTATGAATACATCAACTGGTACACGTCCGGCTGGGTCGGCGGCTACCTCAACCGCCAAGGCTACTATTCCGCCTGCATGGAAACCGCCAAGGGCTTCATGTCGGCCGACGAATGGGGCTACTGGATCGAAGGCAAGCCGGCGCAGGGCGATATCCTGTCTCCGGAAGGCAAGGTCATGGAGAAGGCCGGCGCCGTTCGCGACGGCGGTTCCTTCGAGGCCCGCATGGGCGCGGTTGCTTGCTGGAACTCGGTCATGGACGAAGACCGCTACATGGTCCGCCGCTGGAACGAATTCATCGCGGCCTAATCGGTACCGCCTCTACCCATTAAATCCTCTCCCCGCCCACGTTGGGGGGAGGAAGCCGCTAACGGAGAAACCGGGCTATGGCGACGATCGCTTCATCAGAAACGGACCAAGCAACAGCAAAATCAGGGCGCAGCTTTCGCGTGCCCCTGGGGCTCGTTTCCTATCTCCAGGCAACGCCGCTCTTTCTGATCCTCGGCTTCTTCTTCCTGTTGCCGATCGCGATGATCGGCGTGGTCAGTTTCTGGGACTATGATTTCGCCGGCCTCTATCCCGCCTTCCTGACCACGAACTACACCGACACGCTAGGTTCATGGGTTACTTGGAAAACCTACCTCAACACATTGAAATTCACTGTCATTGTCTGGGGTCTGACACTATTCATCGGCTTCTGGGTCGCGTATTTCCTCGCTTTCCACATCCGCCGCACATCGACCCAGATGATCCTCTTTCTCGTCTGCACCGTGCCGTTCATGACATCGAACATCATCCGCATGATCTCGTGGATCCCGGTGCTCGGGCGCAACGGGCTGGTCAATTCGACGTTGATCGAGCTGGGCCTCATACCGAAGCCGATCGAATGGCTGCTCTATTCGGATTTCGCCGTCGTGCTGGCCATGGTGCACCTCTATACGCTGTTCATGGTGACGCCGATCTTCAACACGCTGATGCGCATCGATCGCTCGCTGTTCGAGGCCGCTCGCGACGCCGGCGCCAGCGGATGGCAGGTGCTCTGGAACGTGGTGATCCCGCTTGCCAAGCCCGGCATGGCGATCGGCAGCATCTTCGTCGTCACCCTCGTCATGGCGGATTTTTCGACCGTGCAGGTGATGTCCGGCGGCCAGAGCGCGTCCATCGCCCTGATGATGAAGAACCAGATGTCGCTGCTGCAATATCCGGCTGCGGCCGCCAATGCCGTGGTGCTGCTCGTCGTCGTGCTGCTGATGGTCGCCGCCATCCTGCGCATCGTCGATATCCGCAAGGAGCTTTGAGATGAACCACGAAAAGCGCAGCCTGGAATTTTATGTCCTGGCGATCTTCTTCACCATTTTCGTGCTGTTCCTTTACGGCCCGCTGTCGGCGATCGTCATCCTGTCCTTCCAGGGTCCAGATGGCGGCCTGACCTTTCCGTTGAACGGGATGTCGCTGCATTGGTTCGCCAATCTCTTCGAGAAGCAGGCGGTCGGCGATTTCGGCGCCTCGTTCCAGCGATCCCTGATCCTCGGCATCATGGTGATGATCGTGACCGTCGTCGTCTCGCTGTTGGCAGGCCTTGCTTTTCGCCGCCGGTTCCGCGGATCGACATTTCTGTTCTATGCCACGGTCGCGAGCCTCGTGGTGCCGTCGATCATCATCTCGCTCGGCATCGGCGTGGTCTTCCAGCAGGGCGGTCTTGCCCCCGCCTGGTATTCCTCGGCCTTCGGCGCGCATCTGACCTGGACCTTGCCCTTCGGCGTGCTGATCATGTTCGCCGTCTTCAACCGCTTCTCGCCAGCATATGAAGAAGCTGCGCGGGACCTGGGCGCCACGTCGTGGCAGACCTTCCGCCATGTCGTGCTGCCGATGATCGCGCCGAGCCTGATCGGCGTCGGCCTGTTCGGCTTCACTCTGTCCTATGACGAATTCGCCCGTACTTTGATGACGTCGGGCACCTACAACACCCTACCCCTCGAAATCTACGGGATGACGACGAATGTCACGACGCCGGTGCTCTATGCGCTCGGAACGGTGACGACGCTCTTCTCCTTCACCATCATTCTCCTGGCGCTCGCAATTATGACCATGCTTGGCCGCCGTCAGGCCAAGAAGAGCTGAGATCATGCGCCTATTGCTTATCAATCCGAATACGACCGCCTCCATGACCGAAAAGGCGGCGATAGCAGCACGCGCGGTTGCGGCTGCCGGCACCGAAATCATCGCCGCCACCTCGCAGATGGGACCGGCCTCCATCGAAGGCTATTATGATGGAGCCCTTGCCGTGCCCGGCCTGCTGCGCGAACTGAAGGAACGGCAGGCCGCAGGCTACGATGCCGCGATCATCTGCTGTTTCGATGATACCGGCCTCGAGGCGGCACGCATGTTTTGCGATGTTCCGGTTGTCGGGCTCTGCGAATCGGCCGTCGCAACGGCTGCTTTCCTGGCGCAACGATTCAGCGTGGTGACCACGCTGGAGCGGTCGCGGATCCTGATCGATAACCTCGTCCAGCGTTATGGCATGGGTGGTCGCGCCAGGGTGCGCGCGTCCGATATCCCGGTTCTGGAACTTGAGAATGCGTCTTCCGGCGCGATCGGAAAATTACGGGCGGAAATCGAACGCGCGCTCACCGATGACGGTGCGGAGGCGATCGTGCTCGGCTGTGCCGGCATGACGGATCTTGCGCGGGAATTGCAGGAGATCTACGGCGTCCCGGTGGTGGACGGCGTGGCCGCGGCGGTCAAACAGGCCGAAGCGCTCGTTTCACTCGGCCTCTCAACCAGCAAACGCAGCTCCTATGCCTCGCCCCTACCGAAGTCCTTTTCCGGCGCGATGAGCGATTTTGCTCCAATCTCCGCATCGGCCTGAGTTCGCCATCACCGTTCGGCCACCGAGCGCCACAGGCGCCTCAGGCGTTCGTCGTCTGCAGCTTCTTTTGTCGAGCCTCGCGCAGATGCTTGTAGACGGTTGCCCGTGAAATGCCGAGCAACCGGGCGAGATAGGGGACGAGATTGCGGATGGAAAAGTAGCCCTCCTGTTCCAGCATCTCGACGAGGGCGGCGTGGTCTTCCCTGGCGAGTGCGGAGGCGGCCAGCCCCCGTTCACCGAGAAAATCCGCGATCGCGGCATTGACCGTCTCCTGCCAATCGGCGCGGAAAAGCGCGGATGGCTGCGCCCCGGCACCCTGAAATGCCGCCAGGAGGTTCAGCGCGTCCCGTGCCGCTTCGATCGGTGCTATATCGAAATTGATGCATAGCAGTCCGAACGGCTCGCCGGCCGTGTTCCGCAGCACTGAGGTGATGGACTTGAGTTGGCGCCCGTCGAAATTCGTCTTCCGATAAGGACCGATGACATCTGCGCCCAAAGACCCAATATCTTTCAACTCTGCAAGCGACGAGCCGCCGACTTCGCGCCGCGACAGGTTGTTGGCGATATAGGCGATCGTCTGCGTTCTCAGATCGTGGATGACGACTTCTGCATGTGGCTTGAGCAAGGTCGCCACCGCCTCGGCAATGGGCGCGAAGACCATAATGTCCTCGCTTGCAGTCGATCCATGCATGTTCGAGGCTGTCTTTCCTGGCATCGCTGCACTCCAGCTAAGGGAATAGACAAAAACTCTGTATTTGACAATTTGTCAACTCGCTTCTAGTTTTGCGGCCGTAGGGAGTTGGTGCCAACCGGTACCGGTCACCATAGATGTCGGAGAAATGCACCATGCCGCTGCTGCCAGATTTCAAGCTCGAGACCTATTTTTCGAGGTGGGAGTTCAGCGCGCGCTATCACATGACCGCCTCCGACGCGCAGAGTATGACGATGGCGGAGCTGCTTGATATGGCGACGCCGGAGCAGCGACAAACTCATGAGAACCTATGGCTTGGCTATACGGAGACCTTCGGTGATCCGGCACTGCGCGACATCATCGCCGGCCTGCATCTGCAGATGCAGCGAGCGGATATCCTTTGCTTCGCCGGAGCGGAGGAGGGCATCTACATCGCCATGCATGCGCTTCTCGAAAAGGGCGACCATGCGATCGTCGTGACACCCAATTACCAATCGTCCGAAACGATACCGTTGAGCATCTGCGACGTCTCTGCCGTGGCGCTTGATCCGCATGACGGCTGGTCGCTCGATATCGACGCGGTCAGCGCGGCAATCCGGCCGAATACCAAGCTGATTTCGATCAATTTCCCGCACAATCCCACAGGCAAGGTCCTTGAAAGGGAGCGGTTCGATGCGCTGGTGGATCTCTGCCGCCGGCATGGCATCTGGCTCTTCAGCGACGAAGTCTATCGCGGCCTGACCGTCGAAGGCAAACCGGTATTGCCGGCGGCGGCCGACGCCTATGAGCGGGGCCTGTCGCTGGGCGTGATGTCGAAAGCCTATGGACTGCCGGGCCTGCGCATCGGCTGGATCGCCTGCCGCGATCACGGGGTGATTTCGAAGATGGAGCGGATGAAACACTATCTCTCCATCTGCAATGCCGGCCCGAGCGAAAGCCTGGCGAAAATCGCCTTGCTCAATGCCGACAGGATCCTCGACCGCAACAACCGGCTGATCGCCTCCAATCTGGTAAAGTTGAAGGCGCTGTTTGCCGAGTTCGAGCATCTGTTCGATTGGTACACGCCCGATGGCGGCTGCGTCTGCTATCCGCGCTACAAGGGGAGGGACGGCGTGGAGAATTTTGCGCATGATCTGGTGGAACGATCCGGCGTGCTGCTGTTGCCCGCCAGCCTTTACCGCTCGGATCTCAACTCGACGCCGAACGATCGATTCCGCATAGGTTTCGGCCGCACCAATATCGATGAAGGCATTACGGCAATGCGCTCCTATCTGCTGCGCAATCGCTCTTGAGTGCCATCTGACTGTCAATAATCAGGGGAAGATCCCGCCCACGATTGACGCTCGTCGGGCAAGGCGGTCCCGGATCCGGTGGGGCTCGATAAAAGACGGTGCGGATGGCGCAAATCGGCCGTTCGCACTACATTCAGCTTTCCGAAGATCGTGGGTGATGAACTTGGCACACAGAACTGGAAAGGCTGATCTTCCCTTGCATGGCGGCCGCGTGCCGCGCTGGCTGGGAGACCGGATGACGCGCCTGGGCGCCGTGATCACCGAGGCGATCGTGCAGCATTACGGACGCGATGAGCTGTTCCGCCGGCTCGCCAATCCCTTCTGGTTCCAGTCCTTCGGCGCTGTCATGGGCATGGACTGGCATTCCTCCGGCATCACGACCAGCGTCCTCGGCGCGTTGAAACGCGGCCTGACACCGCTTTCCGGCGAGCTTGGGATCCATGTCTGCGGCGGCCGCGGCTCGCATTCACGGAAGACGCCGGGTGAATTGGTTGATATCGGCGATCGCGTGGGCATCGACGGCACATCGCTTGCCACCACCAGCCGATTGATTGCAAAAGTCGATAGTGCGGCCTTGCAGGATGGCTTTGATCTCTATCTGCACGGGTTCATCGTGGCGGACGACGGCAAATGGGTTGTTGTCCAGCAGGGAATGAACGGCGATCGGCGCCAGGCGCGCCGGTATCACTGGCTGTCCGAAGGGCTAACGAGCTTTCTCGATTCTCCCCATGCGGCAATCGAGGGAAGGGAGCAGGGTGAGATCATCAATCTTGCCGATCGTCGCGCCGAGCGCTCCCGCAATGGGCAACTGGATCTCCTCACTTCACTGGGTCCAGATAAAATTATCCGTGAATTCAATGCGCTGGAAGGACAAGCTCCAGCAAGTAGAAAACACGATGCGCAACCGATGTTGCCGCATCTCATCATGCCCGCACATCACGACGTGCGCCAGGAGGATGTGAACATGCGGCGTTTGCATGGAAATCTCGCGGCGGCTGCCGATCGCGGTCCAGTGGATTTCGAGGAGCTGCTGTTGACGCCTGGCGTTGGCGCACGGACGGTGAAGGCATTGGCGATGGTCGCCGAAGTCGTTCATGGCGCACCGTGCCGCTTCTCCGATCCGGCACGCTTTTCGCTCGCCCATGGCGGCAAGGATCGGCATCCTTTTCCAGTTCCGTTGAAGGTCTATGACGAGACGATCAGCGTGATGAAATCCGCGGTGAAGAAGGGGCGTCTTGGGCGCGACGAAGAACTGGCTGCGCTGAAGCGCCTGGACGATCAGTCCCGAGTTCTGGAGCGATATGTCACCGGACCCGATCTCAAGGAGATCATCGCCGGCGAATTCGACAGATCTTCGTCCTATGGCGGCCGTAGCGTCTTCGGATGGGAGGAGCCCCCTGCGAGTTCCGAAGGCAATGGCACGTCGAGCCGCGTCCGCTCTTCGAAGAACTGACTGCAAGCTTCAGGTGAAAGGGGGCGAGCAGGCCCGCCCGTTTCAAGGTCAACTCATGGCAGGGTGTAGCCGATGACGTAGTCGCCCGGCTTGGTGCCGACGGAGCCATGACCACCGGCCACCATGACGACATATTGTTTATTGTCGCTGGCGGTGTAGGTCATCGGCGTTGCCTGGCCGCCCGCCGGCAGGCGCGCCTGCCAGAGCTGCTTGCCGCTTGTCACGTCGTAGGCCCGCAGATAATCGTCCACGGCCGCAGCCAGGAAAGCAACGCCGCCCTTGGTGACGATCGGTCCGCCGATACCGGGAACGCCGACCTTGATGGGCAGCGGCAGCGGCGTCATGTCGTAGATGGTGCCGTTCTTGTGCTTGTAGGCGATCTTGCCGGTCTTCAGGTCGACGCCGGCGACGTAGCCCCAGGGCGGCGCCTGGCAGGGAATGCCGAGTGGCCCGAGAAACGGCCCCATATAGACGCCGTAAGGAGAGCCTTCGTTGCGGTTCAAGCCCTGCTCGCTGCCCTTGTCCCCCGCTCCCTTCGGCGGGATCTCGGCGCGCGGCACGAGCCGCGACGTGAAGGCCAGGTACGTCGGCATGCCGAACATGATTTGGCGTTCCGGGTCGACGGCGACGCTGCCCCAGTTGAAAGTGCCGAAATTGCCGGGATAGATGATGGAGCCACGCAGCGACGGGGGCGTGTATCGACCTTCATACTGATGTCGATGGAAGGAAATGCGGCAGGCAAGCTGATCGAACAGCGAGACGCCCCACATATCCTTTTCCTGCAATGGAGGCGGCGAAAAGGTCAGATCCGAGATCGGCTGCGTTGGAGAGGCGTGATCCTCCGGAATGGTGCCGCCAGGCGCGGGGATTTCCTTAAAGGGAATGATCGCAGCGCCAGTGCGACGATCGAGGACGTATAGATCGCCCTGTTTGGTCGAGGCGACGAGCGCGGGGATCACGGAGCCATCGGCCTTTGTCAGGTCGAAGAGCACGGGCTGCGCCGGTACGTCCATGTCCCAGAGATCGTGATGGACGAATTGTTGCACCCATTTGAGCTGGCCCGTGTTGATGTCCAGCGCGACCATCGATGAGGAGAAGCGCTCGACATTGGCGCTGCGTCCCATGCCCAGCTGATCGGGCGTTTGGTTGCCAAGCGGGATATAGACCATGCCGAGCGCTTCATCGGCACTGGAGATCGACCAGCTGTTCGGCGAATTGGTGGTATAGGTCTGCCCGGCGGGCAGGGGTGCCGTTTGGTCGGGGTTGCCCGAATCCCAGTTCCAGAGCAGTGCGCCGGTCCTGGCGTCGAAGGCGCGGATGACGCCGGATTGCTCCTGCGTCGAATAGTTGTCGTTGACCGCGCCGCCGATGATGATCTTGTCTGCGACGATGACGGGCGGCGATGTGGAATAGTAGTAACCGGCCGGATTGTATTTCATGCCGGTTTCGAGATGGAGCGTGCCCTGATCGGCGAAGCTCGGGCAGACCTTGCCATTGGCTGCGTCAAGGGCGATCAGCCGGGCGTCGGAGGTCGGCAGGTAGACGCGGTCGGCGCAAGGCGCTCCGGCGGTGACGGTCTTGTCGTGATAGTAGGAGACGCCGCGGCAGGTCTGATGCTGACGATTGGGGTTCATCCCGGCATTCGCATCGTAACGCCATTTTTCCTTGCCGTCCTTGGCATCGATCGCAATCGCCAGGCTGTGCGGCGTGCACAGGAACAGCGTGTCGCCGACCTTGAGCGGCGTGACCTGATAGGTTGTCTCGCCAATATCGTCCGGGCGTTTCACGTCGCCGGTCTGGTAACGCCACACTTCCTTGAGGGTGGCGACATTCCGCGCATTGATCTGGTCGAGCGGCGAATAGCGCTGGCCGAAAGATGTGCGGCCATATTGATGCCATTCGCCATTCGGCACATTGCCTCCCACGGGAGCGTTCGCCACAACCGTCGTCGGCAGATCGCCTGAGAGGTCGTGAGGGTCGGTCGTCATGGAATAAACTGCAATGAGAACGGCGATGATCAGGGGTATCGCGAGCGGCCAGGGATTGGCCCCATAGTGGACACCATCAAGGCTGCGAAACCCCAGTGGGCGCCGGATCCATGGTGTCAGCAGCCATAGTCCGATCAGGATGATCAGTCCGCCGCGCGGACCGAGCTGCCACCAGTCGAACCCCACCTCCCATATGGCCCAGCCAAGCGCGGCGATTACGAAAATCGCATAGAGCCAGAGCGCGGCCACCTTGCGCATGGAGAGCAAAATCGCCGTCGCGAGAAAGGCGATGCCGGCGAGAAGGTAGAAGAAGCTGCCGCCGAGCAGCACAAGCCAAAGCCCGCCGCCGCCGAGCGCGAGCCCGATAAGCGCCAGAATGATCGATGTTATGAGAATGGCCATGATCTGCTCCAGTCTATCCGCCGATTTGACAGTGATTGATCGAAGGCATGCAAAGGCGCGGCCGGAATCCCTAACAGGATCTGGAACCGAAAGAGGTCGAAGTCGATGAGAATTGCATTGGCGGCTGCAACCGGCGCCGTGTGCTGGGCGATTTGGATCGATACATCAAGCCCTCCAATCCAGTTGGAGATTGAACGCCAAGATTGCAACAATGTTCCAATCCGGCGAGCCGTTCAAGTTCGATACCGCAGCGCCCGATTTGATTAGCGGACGTAGTTAATTTTTTAACAATTGTGCGGATACTAGTGGAACAAACCATGGAATCAAGGGTTTCCGTGCCAAGCCGGAGGAATCGAGATGAATTTGAAGATCGTCACTGCACAGTCGGAGGTAGAGACCGACGACACCGGAACCTATCCGGATGGCATGGTGGAGCGCATTCTTATCGACTTCTCCACAAGCCACGAGCAACAGCACCGCAAATCGCATGAGCGTGACTATGGCGCGCGCAAGGTGATCAGACCCATCCCCGTTGGTCTGATCTAGGTTCATTCACAGCAATTGCTGATCAAGCCTTGGGGGGCCGTGCTCAAATGTAGAGCGGTGCCATCCGGCGCCACGCGCCGGCACGGTGCGCGCGTCCGTCCCAAACATGCAATCGATGGCTGACCTGCTTGTCAGCCAGAAGCCGGCTCAAATGGCGATTGTTGTCCAGGAAAGGATCGGCATCGCCGATCGTCAAGACGATATCGACCTGTCGCAGCTTTTCCAGCTGCCAATCACAATTCAGCCCCGGCAGGAAATGCGTCGGCGTATGAAAGTAGATGTCGTCGTCATAATAGCCGTCGAACAGATCGCCGAAGGATTCGATTTGCATCGTCAGGTCATAACGACCGGAAAAAGCGACGAGCTTGCGGAAGAGGTGAGGGTAGCGGAAGACCAGGCTGGCAGCCTGGAAGGCGCCGAGGCTGCAGCCATGGACGATGGTGCATTCATGCGGGTTCTTTTGCGCCATAAGCGGCAGAACTTCGTTGAGTATATAGTCCTCGTATGCCCCATGCCGGCGGATGCGCTCGGCCGGATGCCGATGGGAACCATAGAAGGTTTCCATGGCGAGCCCTTCGATGCAGTAGAGCTGCAGATGTCCGGCGTTCAATTTTTCCGCAAGGCTGGCAACGATCCCGATCTGCTCATATTGCCAGAAACGTCCATCCCTCGTGGGAAACATCAGCACTTTGGCGCCGGCATGGCCGAAGACCAGCAGCTCCATGTCTCGATCCAGCCGTGGGCTGTACCAGCGCAGATATTCCCGGTTCATGACACCTTGAAAAGTCGCCCCACCTTGTCACGCAGACGTGCATTCTGCTCGTCCATGCCAGCATAGTCGAAATGGCCGGCATCCAGAATGAATATTTCGTTAAATTTCTGTAGCGCATTTGCGACGGCGAACTGGCAGGGCGGCGCCACGGCGGGATCGAAAAGGGCAGGGGCTACGAGCATCGGCACGTTGATGCGGCTTGCAGCGATTGCTGCATCGAAGAAACGCAAAGTCTCGAACACGCTTCCATGCTTCTCCTGATAGGCCTGGACGGACTGGGCGCTGCCGACCGTTGGCAGCGTCAGCCAAAGCTGCCGATGCCCGAAGGTCGGGACGACCAGATGGCCGCTGTCGATGCGCGCATCGAAGGGAATTGCCAGAGCCCCGATGCCGCCGCCGAAGCTGATGCCGCTGTAGCCGATTTGACCGGCAATCCAGGGATAGAGTGTCTCAAGTGTCGATACGGCGAGCCAGAGATCTTCGACGCAGCCGCCGATGACATAGGTATCGCGATTTTCGATACCGCTGAGGACGTGTTCGGCCGCATCCGGTGGAAGTTGCGGGCAGGCACTGAGGGACAGGCCGCGGAAACAGGGGAACAGCACCGCTGTCTCCTCCAGCGGCAGATCAAGATCGGGCTGGTCTCTCCCGCCATAGCCATGTCCGACGACAAGGCCGCGCCGCACCTGGCCTTGGCGGGGAATGAGAAGCCAGCCGTTGATTTGAAACGAGCCTGTCGATGTGTAGCTGACGTTGAAGACGTGCCAGTTGTCATGGCGCAATTTACTGCGGCGAAGCTTCGGTTGCGGATCGACGGCAATTGCCGCGCTGTAGCGCTTCCGCCAGAAATCGTCGAAACCAACAGGCGCCTCCGGCGGCATGATGGCCAGCAACTGCTTTAGCTGCATGCCGTAGGTGGGGTCGAAGGCGAAGGGATGGACTGTAGGGGCGCTCATCTGGCGTTTGTCGCGTGAAAGGGCTGGCGATGCAAGACCGAACCGTTGGGGGTGCGTGCTCGCTTTCTGTTGCCAGCAAGCATGGCGGCGATCACCGTTTTCTATGCCGCCGACGTGGTCGTGTCAGCGTCACTGCTCCCCATCGTCCCGCCGGATGTCTCGAAGTCGAAGAATTTCTGGGTGACGAGGGCGGCTGCACCACGTGCCCAGGAATTGTCTTCCCAATCGGGCAGCAGCGGCGGTGAGGCAAAAAAGGTGCGGGCAGCCATGCTTGATTTCAGAGGGTCGAAAAGAGCATCGCCGAATGAAACCGCCTCGCCTCCAACAACGATCACCTCAGGGTCGGTGATGTTGACGAGGTTGGCAAGCGCCTTGCCGATCCCGGCACCTGCCTCGCCAAGGATCCTGCTGACCTCTGCATCGCCGGCTCTGGCTGCCTCCAGCATATCGGAGAGGTTTTGGTTGTCGTCACGCCTGGTCGCCTCGCGCCAGGTGCGCAGCATGGCAGGCTCCGAATAATAGGCCATCAGGCAACCGCGCTTGCCGCACTCGCAAAGCCGCCCGTTCTCCTCATGCAAGGTGTGGCCGAATTTACCGGCCGCGCCATGGGCACCCCGGTAGAGCTTTCCATCGACGATCAGCGCGCAGCTGATGCCGACACCGATGGCGAGGACGGCCATATCGCGATATTGCCGCCCGAGGCCGAAAAGCTGTTGGGCGATGGCATAGGCGTTCGTATCGTCCTCGAGCCAGACGGGCACCTTGACCCTTTGCGCCACCATCGATGCGAGGGGCACGTTGTTCCATTTGAAACGAAAGCTGCGCACGCAGATGGCCTGACCGTTGTCGATGACACCGGGCACGGAAATACCGACTCCTGCCAGTCGCGCTTGCGGGCGCCCTGCGGCTTCAACGAGCATGGGCACGGCTTCGGCCAGCGTCTTCGCTACATTCTCCGGCTCGTTATCGATAAGGGTCAGTCGACAGGAGGCAAGCGGGTTGGTTGCCAGATCGGTCACGACGCATTCCACGGAGCCGACCATCAGCTTGAAGCCGATCGCCAACCCGTTGGTGTAGTTGATCTCGACGGGTATGGGCCGCCGGCCCGAAAGCCCGGCCACCGCCTTGCCTTCGGTGACGTGTCCTTCCTCGATCAGATCGGCAATGACGAAGGTGACGGCGGCCGGGCTAAGACCGGTGATCGTCGCTATTTCGGCGCGGCTTTTCGGCCCCTCCTGCCTCAAAAGGTTCAGGATGAGCCGCCGGTTCAGGGCTCGCGACGTGCTCTGGTCGCCTTTCAGTTTCACGATTTCTCTTTCTTAATTTTGTAAATTAATTATTGCGTCCGTTTCAGACTTATGCATAACTTCACCCGTCGATCAACATCCGGCTCGTGCGCAAGCACGAAGAAGTCAGCAATAGGACAAGGTTTCTCGAACCGAAAGTTCCGGGCGATGCAAATGCATTGCCGCGGCAGGTTTGTTGCGACCGTGCGTGGGAGGGCAGGAGGGGCGCCCGCCGCGTGTTCGTACGGCTGGCTGAGCAGGGGTGAGGGTGGACGTCACAACGGGAGGAGTTTCAAATGACTTTCAATTTGCTTGGAAGGCCGGCGAGCCGGCGTGTCTTTTTGAAGGGTGCAGGGGCGGCGTCCGTCGCAGCGCTCACCGGTTTTCCGATGCCCGCCATCGCGCAGGCCCAGGACGTCAACATCATTTCGGACGAAAACAACGCCGATGCATTGGCGATCCTGCGCAAGATCGCCGACGATTTCGGCAAGCAGGCCGGCGTCAAGGTCGTGGTCAACAACATGGATCACGAGGCGCACAAAACGGCGATCCGCAACTATCTGGTCGCCGGCGCGCCCGATATCTGCTTCTGGTTTTCGGGAAACCGCATGCGCGCCTTCGTCAAGCGCGGCCTGTTCGATGATATCTCCGATCTGTTCGAAAAGGAGAAATACAAGGACGTGCTCGGCCCCGCCGCGGGCTCAGTTACCGTCGACGGCAAGCAGTATGGGCTGCCGACCGGCGGAACGCTTTGGGGCATGTTCTACCGCAAGGATGTCTTTAGTCAGCTTGGAGCGACGGTTCCGGCGAGTTGGGATGATTTCCTGGCTTTCGGCGCCAAGTGCAAGAGCGCCAACCTAACGCCGATCGCCATGGGCACAAAGGAATTGTGGCCGGCGGCCGGTTGGTTCGACCAGATGAACCTGCGCATCAACGGTCTCGACAAGCACATGGCGCTGATGAATGGCGAGATGAGCTATCTCGACCCGGCGCTGAAGCCGGTATTCGACAATTGGGAGACCCTGATCAAGCAGGATTTCTTCACGCCGAACAACACCTCGTTCGGCTGGCAGGAGGCGGGTGCTCTGCTGTCGCAGAAGAAGGCGGGCATGATGAATCTCGGCGCTTTCGTGCGCTCCACCTTTCCGAAGGAGGATCTCGATCAGCTCGCATTCGCGCCCTTCCCGACGATCGATCCGAAGGTCGGCCGTTTCGAGGAATTTTCGCTGAATTCGATGCATATCCCGACCAATGCCAAGAACAAGCAGGGCGCGCGCGAGTTCCTCGCCTATTTCTATCGCCCCGAAAATCTCGGCCCTTATCTGGTACCCGGCGGCAACGTGCCGCCGCGCAACGACCTGCCGCCAAGCAAGGACCCGCTGGTCAATGCCGCAGTCGAGGCGCTGAAGACGGTGCAGGGCACATCGCAATATTACGACCGCGACAGCGATCCCGACATGGCCCAGGCCGGCCTCGTCGGCTTCCAGGAATTCATGGCAAAGCCCGAACGACGCAACGCCATTCTGCAGCGGCTCGAGGGTACGCGTAAGCGTATCTACAAGATCTAGCCTTCCTCCCAGCGACCGGGAGGCGGGGCCGTTGCTCCGCCTCTCCATACCGAAAGAGGACAAAATGATGACGTTCTGGCGCCGCCATCGCTGGTGGCTCACCCCGACTTTGCTGATTTTGCCCGCGGCCGTTCTCTTCTCCGTCGTGATCCTGTGGTCGGCTGTGGAAAGCCTCTGGATCAGCCTGCATGATTGGGACGGCTTCAGCCCGATGGTCTGGATCGGCTTCGGCAATTATGTCGAGCTGTTCAACGACCCGCAATTCTACGTCTCGCTGAAGAACAATGTGATCTGGCTGGTCATGTTCATGGCGGCGCCGCCCATCGGGCTGGCGATCGCACTGCTCGTCAATCAGAAGATCCGCGGCATGCGGCTGATGAAGTCGCTCTTCTTCATTCCGCTGGTGCTCGCCTCGGTCGCCGTCGGCGTCGTCTTTACCTGGGTCTATACGCCGCAACTCGGATTGCTCGCCCTGATCTTCGGCTTTTTCGGCGCGGCCGCGCCGGCGGTTCTCTCCGACGAGCACTTCGTCACCTTTGCGATCGTCATCGCAGCGCTCTGGCCGCAGATCGCCTTCTGCATGGTGCTCTATCTCGCCGGTCTCAACAGCCTCAGCGAGGAGTTGATCGGAGCCGGACGGGTCGACGGTGCAAGAGGCTGGAACATGTTGCGCCATATCGTCCTGCCGCAGCTGACACAGGTCACCTTCATCGCCATTGCGGTCACCGTCGTCGGCGCGCTTCGATCCTTCGACATGGTCTCGGTCATGACGCAGGGCGGTCCCTTCGGCTCCTCCGAAGTGTTGGCCTACCAGATGTTCGAACAGTCGATCTTCTCCTATCGCTTCGGCTATGGCGCGGCGATCGCCTCGGTCCTGTTCGTGATCATGGCGGTGTTCATCGTCTGGTATCTCACGCGCATCATTCGCATCGAAGAAAGAGGGGCCTGATGTATCCGCGCCCGATCCCTGAAGATGCCATCTGGCGTCGCCGCTTCTATTTCATCGCCGTGCTCGCCATCCTGATCCTCTGGCTGTGCCCGCTCTTTGCCATCATCCTGACGTCGTTCCGCTCGACGCAGGATGTGATGGGCGGCAATCTCTGGGGCTGGCCGACGCAATTCGGCCTGGTGGATAACTACACCTCCGTCTTCACCCAGACACCGATGGCGCGCTATTTCCTCAATAGCCTGACAATCACCATACCCGCCGTCATCGGCGTGCTGATCCTGAGCACGCTCGCCGGCTTCGTCCTGGCGCGCTATCGCTTTCGCGGCAACATGCTGGTCTTTGCCCTGTTCGTCGGCGGCAATTTCCTGCCCTATCAGATCATGATGATCCCCGTGCGCGACTTGATGGTACGCATCGGCCTCTACGACACCACGGCAGCGCTGGTCATTTTCCACATCGCCTTCCAGACGGGCTTTGCGACGCTGTTCATGCGCAACTTCATCGCCGCTCTGCCGGACGAGTTGTTCCAGGCGGCGAGGGCGGAGGGCGCGACGCCGTTCCAGACGCTTGTTCACGTGGTGGTACCCCTGGTGCGGCCGGCACTGGCCGCCCTCGCCATCCTGATCTTCACCTTCGTCTGGAACGACTATTTCTGGGCCGTGGTGCTGACGGTCAGCGATACGGTGAAGCCGGTGACGGCTGGGCTTGCCAATCTGCGCGGCGAATGGGTTTCGGCCTGGAACCTGATTTCGGCGGGCACGATCGTCGTTGCCGTGCCTCCGGTCGTGATGTTCTTCCTCATGCAGCGGCATTTCATCGCCGGTCTCACCATGGGCGCGGTGAAGGGATGAGCGATCTGTCCGCCATCCCCGCCGCCGTTCCTCATGCCAATCCATTCTTTGAGAGCCCTGAAGCATGACCAGTCTCGAACTTCGTCACGTCAACAAGAATTACGGCGCTTATCATGCGCTGCGCGGCATCGATCTCTCGGTCGAGCAGGGTGAATTCATCGTCATGGTCGGGCCATCAGGCTGCGGCAAGTCCACGCTGCTGAAGTCGATCGCCGGGCTGGAAACGATCTCTTCCGGCCAGATCATGATCAACGGCCGCGATGTCAGCACGGCCGAGCCCGGCGATCGCGGCATCGCCATGGTCTTTCAGTCCTACGCGCTCTACCCGCATATGACGGTCGCCGAGAACATGGGTTTCGGTCTGCGCATGGCAAAAAGGCCGAAGGCGGAGATCGATGCGGCCGTGGCACGCGCCGCGAAGATCCTCAGGATAACCGATCAGCTCGGCAAGCGACCGAAACAGCTTTCCGGCGGCCAGCGCCAGCGCGTCGCGATCGGCCGCGCCATCACTCGCTCGCCCGACGTCTTCCTGTTCGACGAGCCGCTGTCCAATCTGGATGCGGCACTTCGCACGCAGATGCGTGTCGAGTTGAGCGGCTTGCATGCCGAACTCGGAGCGACCATGGTCTATGTGACGCATGACCAGGTCGAAGCGATGACGATGGCAAGCCGGATCGTCGTTCTCAATCGCGGCCTCATCGAGCAGGTGGGCTCGCCGCTGGAGCTCTATCGCAACCCGACCAACCTCTTCGTTGCCGGCTTCCTTGGCGCGCCGCGGATGAACTTCTTTCCCGTCACGGTCGATCAGGTCACAGGAAATTCGGCTACGGTTTCCGCCCCGGGTCTGGCGCCCGTAGCCGTCGAATTGGCGGCCGGTTCGTCGGTCGAGAAGGGTGCAAAGCTGACGCTCGGTATCCGGCCGGAGAATATCGCGGTCGCGGATGGTCCGTCGCCCGGTGCTGTGGTTGCCGGTCGTGTCGGTCTTGTCGAGCATCTCGGTCGCGAGACCATCCTTTATGTCGACGCCGGCGAGCTGCAATGTGTCAGCTCCGAAAGCGGCACCGGCAACATCACCGTGCAGATCGGCCATGTCGCCGGCATCAATGCCGATGCGCCGGTCAGCCTCAGCATCGACCCGCGCGAGATCTACCTGTTTTCCACCCAGGACGAGCGGACCATGACAGTCCGCAAGCCAATACTCGACAAATAACAGTTCAGGAGCCTGATACCGTGTCAGCAAGCAGCAGTAAGAACGACCTTTCCGTATGGCGGACCATCAAGACCGACAGGTTTCTTGTGGGCGCGCCGCATTATCCGGAACATGTCGACGAGAGCTATTGGGAGCGCGATGCCAAGCGCATGGCCGAGGCCGGCTTCAATGTCGCGCGTCTCGGTGAGTTCGCATGGCATCTCTTCGAGCCAAAGCTCGGCACCTTCGATTTCGATCTTTTCGACCGTGCAATCGCCGTGCTGGCGCGTCATGGCATCGACACCATCATGTGCACCCCGACGGCGACGCCGCCGCGCTGGCTGACGGTCGCCCATCCCGAAATCCTTCGCGTCGACGGCAACGGCCGGACGATGAGCCATGGCTCGCGCCAGCATGCCGATACCGCAAGCCCGGTGTTCCGCGAGTACAGCAAGCGCATTACCAAGGCGATGGCCGAGCACTATCGGGACAATCCGCATGTCATCGGCTGGCAGACCGACAATGAGCTGAATACCAGCATGCCGGAATCCTTCTCCCCGGCGACACTTTCGGAGTTCCAGGCCTTTCTCGCCGATAAATACGGGACGATCGACAAGCTCAATTTCGCCTGGGGCGGCGATTTCTGGGCGACGGCCTATGACGATTTCGGTCAGGTCGTGCTTCCCATCGAGTTCGGCCCGACCTTCCCGAGCCCAGGACATGTGCAGGACTATCACCGCTTCCTCGCCTTCGCGACGGCACGTTTCCAGCACGATCAGGTGGAAATCCTGCGCGCCACCAAGGCGGAATGGTTCATCTTCCACAATCTCGGCGGCCTTCGCGATATCGACTTCCGAGGCCAGTTCTCCACCGATCTCGATTTCGTCGGCTATGACATCTATCCGATGCTCTACGATGAGTTTCAGCGCATCGGCAACCACGCCAAGGTGCAGGCGCTCCACCTCGATATCTGCCGCGGATTCTCCGGCAATTACATCGTTCCCGAACAGCAATCCGGCTTCGGAAGCCAGCCCGGTTTCTGCACGCTGACGCCGGAGCCTGGCGAAATGCGGCGCATGGCCATGTCCTCGGTCGCGCGCGGCGCCGATGGCTTGCTGTTCTTCCGCTGGCGGCCTGCGCATTTCGGCGCGGAAATCTACTGGATGGGCCTCATCGATCACGATGATGTGCCGCGCCACCGTTACGACGAGGCAAAACGCTTCGCGACCGAGATGACCGCTCTCAAGGACAAGATCCTCGGAACCCATGTGCGCATGGATGTCGGCATCGCCGGCTCGGATTTCGACAATCAGGAGGCGCACAAGACCTATTCGATCGGCCTGCCGAGCCCGCAGGACGATGCAATTCAGTTGCATCAATATTGCTATGACCGCGGTATCGCCTGCGGCTTCATCCATCCCGAGGACGACCTTTCGCGGCTGAAGCTGCTCTATGTGCCGCATTGGGTAATGTGGAAGGACGGCTGGACCGCGCGGCTCGAAGCCTTTGCCCGAGATGGCAGCACGGTCGTCATCGGCGCGCGCACCGGCACGCGCGACGAAAACAACCATGTCATCCGTGAGACAGCACCGGGTTCGTCGCTGACACGGCTGACGGGCGTCAAGGTGGAGGATTTCGGCCGGCTGGCAGCGCCCGGTGCCAAGGGTCTTTTCGACGTCATGTCCCGGTCGGGCGGCCTGGTCATCCCACCCAATCGCCCGGCGGAATCCCATCGGCGCGTTCGTCGCTTCACCTTCGGCAATCGTGAGATCGAAGCTGCGCACTTTTATGAGAACCTGACGATTGTGGATGATGCCGAAGTGGTTGCGACATGGTCGAACCGTTATGCCGAAGGCCAGCCGATGGCGAGCTTGCGTCGGGTCGGCAAGGGCAGGGTGCTCTATCTCGGCACCTATCTGACGCCGGAGCTGACCGATGCCCTGGCCGACAGGACCTTTGCGGAAGCCGGCATCGGACCGCTCGTCGGCGATCTGCCCGAGGGAGTCGAGGTGACGATGCGCCAGAACGATGACCGGCGGCTGCTCTTCCTGCAGAATTACCTCGATCAGCGCGCTGAGCTGAGTGAAGTCCCGGCCGGGATCAATCTTCTCGATGACGGCAAGTCGGTATCCGGCGCTCTGTCGCTCGATGCCTATGGCTGCGCCATCATCGAGCTTCGCTAAGCCCAGTCTTTCGGCGCCCGCTTTGTGCAGCGGGTGCCGATCAGGGGCTCAGGCTGACAGGATGATCGATGCGGTAGAGCACATACGGCCGCAGGATATGTCCTTCCGGCACGGTGATGTCGTCAAAATCCCCATCTTCCACGCGCAATATGCCGATCTTTTCCATCGTCAGGCGGCAAGGCGATTTAATCACACATTGCGAAAGGATGGCGCAAACAGCTGGCTTTCTTGCGCAACGATATCGCTTCCATGGTCCTGTTGGAGTATAACTTACCCATGATCAGGATCGTAGCAACGGCCTGAAAAGGTCATCGTGCGCATCGACTATGCGATGCTGACGATAACCAGGAGAATAATGGCCAATAGCCGCAAGCGGCAAAAGGGACCGCGTGAAAAATGGGCGAAGTCATCCAGTTCAGGCCCACGACGAGATATGGCAAGCAAATCGATGCGCAGGCCCGCATAGAAAAGGAGTTGATGCTTCCCTTCATGACGGCGGAAACATCTGGGAGACGACCTTCTCGCGCGAATGTCCCGGATATCCCGCCCTGCGCGGCGTCGAAGAAGAACCTGCCCGTGAACGGCATTGCCATCGTCATCGGTTCTATTCTGGTCTACGCGCTGGTGATATCGCATGTCGTCGGACAACCACATTACTCGGCCCGCGCAAATCTTATGCCGGCGGCATTCGTGCAGAACTAGTTTTATCTCCGCGATATCGGTTTCGGTCACCTTCCTTTGAAGAGATGATCGCTTTCTGGTCTGCCTGATCGGGAACAGTTCCTATCGCCCGACGTTGGTTGACGTTATCCGAGACATCATCCGCACATGAAAGGTGGTGGGTCATGAGCAAACTTGCACTGTATGTTCCGCTGAAGGCCAAGCCCGGCAAGGAGGCCGAGGTTGCCGATTTTCTGCGATCGGCATTGCCTTTGGTCCTCGCGGAACCCGGTACGGCAAGCTGGTATGCGATCGAAGAAGGCCCCGGAAAGTTCGCCATTTTCGACACGTTCGACAATGAAGCGGGCCGGCAGGCCCATCTCGACGGCAAAGTAGCGGCCGCTTTGATGGAAAAAGTACAGGCGGGAGATCTCTTTGCCGAGCCGCCGCAGATCTACAAGCTGAACCTGCTCGCCAGCAAATAAGCATTCGAGCCACCGACCCAGTTCTGGGGCGATAAGGGAGGCCCATAGGCGGGCGAACTCCCTTCTATGGGAGAGACCCCGGCAAAACTCACGTCGTACAAAGCAGCGGCGATCGCTCGCGCTTTGTACGATTGCCCGCATCGCCTTGTCGGTGTCGACTACTTTTTTTGGCCGTTCTTCGCCGCGCCAATGACGCCGAAAACCTCTCTTTGTTGTGCATAAACATAAGGCTATCGTGACTGGCTGACAATTTGCGTAACCTCGTCATCAGCTCGTGAGAAATATTTTATTTCTGTGCCTTAAACGAAGATTCTACCAGTTGCAGTTTATTCTCGATCAAACGGTTCTCGGTGGAGTGCACTTATTGTCGCGGCTTAGAATTCAACAGCTACAGTGGAACGGCGCCATAGCCGTTATCATGGTTTGCTTGATGATGGCCGGCTCGACGATTGCCTTTAGCTTGTCGGATTACATCCACTACAAGCGCGGGGTGACGGAGTTCAAGCGCTTCGATGCCGCCTTGCGTGCGGCTGCCACGATATCGAAGGAGCGGGGGCCGGCGAACAGCCTTATGGGCGCCTCCGAGGAACAGCAGCCGCAATTTGCCGCCGCGTTGAAAGCGAGCCGTGGCGACACCGACGTTGATATCGCCAAGATCGAGACGATCTTCCGGACGGAGATAGATGCGTCGCCGGAAATGAGCAGCGCATTCATGGCCGTCAAGGCGCAATTGGAAGCAGGCCGAAAAGCCGTCGATGCGGTCGCGGCCATTCCGCGCGACGAGCGGAGTGGGACACAAATAGCCGAGGCGATACAGACGATGTCCCGGGCGGCGGACCGGGCGCAGGATTACCGTGACGTAGCGGGACGTTTGATTATCGCTCAGGCGCCGCAGACCGGGGCCGAAGTCATGCTGACTTCGATGGCCGGAACGCTCAGAGAACGCGCCGGAAGATTGGGATCCTATGTGGTCATGATGCTCGCCTCGCAAGGGCAGGCCCGCTCGCACTACCGGGCGGAGTTCGACAATGAGTTGAACCGCCTTTTCGAAGTGAATGCGCTGTTGAAGACCTATGCTCCATCAACGCTGCATTCCCAGGCTATCGCGCAACTGCTGGATCAAGTGACGGTGAATTACTTTGCCGGATCCTTGCCCTATGCGCAGCAGGTTGCTTTTGAGCTGAATGGAGGCAACCCGCCAACGGCGGGGGAGTTCACTCAAAAATATGTTCCGGGGATGAAATCGACGGAGACGTTGCGTGAACTCATCGAAGAGACCGCGCTGACGTCGTTGGAGGAATCACAGCAGAAGGCCTTGAGAGCCATGCTGATATCGGCGCTCCTGGCCGTAACGGCGATATCGGTGGTTGCCGGATTGGCCTATGCGCTCAGGCGATCCCTGTTCCAGCCGATGCTTGCCGCCATACGGCAGATTGACGATATCGCTGCCGGCGACCTATCGGAGCCCGAAGCGATGCCGCACGCCGGTCGGGAAGTGCGCGAGATGTTCCTGCGACTGAACATTCTGCGGGAGCAGCAGCGTTTCAAGCGACATCTGGAGATGGAGCGCAAATCGATGACGGAGGAATTGAAGCGTCTCTCTCAGACGGATGCGCTGACCGGTCTGCTTAATCGCAGAGCGCTCAGTGAAGCAGTCGAGGAATTGCTCGCTGCTCCGCGATCCGGATTCCGTGGTTTCGGCATCGTCATGTTCGACATCGACCATTTCAAGTCGATCAATGATCGGTACGGCCATGCCGTCGGCGACGTCGTGCTTCAAAGGACGGCTCAGATATTGAGCCCATGTCTGCGCCCCGGGGATCTGTTTGCGCGCTATGGCGGCGAGGAATTCATCATTATATTGGGCGACGCGACCGAGGCAGTCGCTCAGGCAACCGCGGAGCGGTTGCGCGCGGCCTTGGCCCACGCTGTCATCAGCGAAGAGCATGGGTTGCGCGCCACCGCCAGCTTTGGCGTCGGCTGGCGAGCAGAATGCGCTTTAGGGGCTTGGGAGGAACTGGCGGGCGTGGCGGACAGGCGACTCTATCAAGCCAAGCGAAGCGGCCGCAATATGGTTTATTCCTCCGATATGCCTGAGACGGCGGCGGCCGTATCGACGGTTGGAACCAGCCGGCGCAGCGCAGGCGGCCCAGATGCTGCATGAGGGAGCCGCGAGGGTCCGTCGACATATCGCATTTCGTATCAGTAGGTGAGTGTGACGACCACTGTGTCGGTATAGGTTCCCGGTAACGGCGTTGTCTGGGGCGACACGCGACCATAGACAGTCAGAGCTTGAGCTGTGTTGATGAATACCTCAAAGTAGACGTCACGTGTCCCGGCGGGCAGGTCGGCGGTTACCGCTGCGGCCGGCAACGTGCACCCTGGAGGCCTGCGTCAGGCGGTCAGCGTCGAGGTTGCATGCGATCTTTCGTCGAGACGGTCGGGTGTATTGAGCACCGCCGCGCTCACCGCATCGATCATCGCATATTTCTCGGCCTGATAGTTCCAATATTCCGACACGAAGGTGTGAGACAGCCAGAAGCTGCTCTTTCCCGGCGCGCCAGCCCATCCAACGCTGCCGAATTCCGCCGCCCGTTTGAACAGGCGCTTCAGATGCGTTCTGGAAATCATGAACTGGCTCTGCATCACCTTCATGGAAAGGGGACCGATGAGGATCTTGTCGGCCGCAAAATCGACCGAGGTGATGCGCGAGATGAGATAGTCCATCACGACGCCGCCCGATGTCGCCCAGTTGAACAGACTGAACGTAACGCCGGGATTGCGGAGAATGTCACTATCCATGATCCGCTTGGCGATGATCGGATGCATGCGCCAGATGGCCTCCGGATTGATAGCGACCTGGGCCATCCGGTCCCCGCCGTCGAGCGTATCCAGCACGACGAGATGGGTATGGATCCATCGCATCATATATTCGCGCGTCAGCTCCGTCGGCTCCAGCAGCGTGATGCGGCGGTCCGAGCTCTGCGGCACCGGCTGGATGAATTTATAGGCCAGCATCTCCTTGAGGAAGGCCGCGGCAGTATTGCGGCTGGCAATGCCGTGCTTCACGGCAAAGTCGACGAACCGGCTGCCATATAGCCCAGGCGTCGGTTCATCCGGATAGCCGAGAGAAAGCGAAAAGCCCGAATGAGCCATGAGCCATCGCTGTTGCGCAGCCATAATCGACGCTATCCGGGGATTCTCGCTGTAAATGGCCATGAGCTCGTGTGCGCTCTGCAATATGGCCGACAGAAAATGCTCATCGCGACCAAGTTCTTTTGCGGTAAATACCATGCGCACAATAATATCTTATCTTCGAATTCGAGATGGAATCGTGGCTCAGCCCAGCCACGAATTATTAAAATCACAAGACCATTTGCTTGTCTTGCGACATTCCCGATTAACTTTAAAGATAAAGCTTAATGATGCAGCCTTGCATCATCATCTTCTTTCGGTCCACCGACAAACCGCGTCTCCTGATGAACGAAGGTCCTGGTCCGTCAACATTTCTTTGCAAAAGGTCCGCAATTAGCCATGTTTCGACAAAAGCTGCGCCACAGTTCTCGTGTGAATTGGCCTCTGGAATCTCTGTCCAAAGGAGCTGTCGATGGGTACGCAGCCTGCAAGTTGGTGGAATGGCCAAAGCGAGATGACGCGGAGACTAGGCTCCGGGCTTGCTGTATGCGGCACGGTGGTCGGTGCCCTCTACCTCATCGTTCAAACCGCTCCGGCCGATCGAGCCATGCGGTTCGTCGACGATAGCGGCGTGATCGCGATCAGCAGCGCCAAACCCCTGGAACACGTCGCGATGAGCGGGCCGCAGGTCGTGGTCGATGCGAGCCCGGCACGACAAACGATGTCGGTACCGATCCCGTCGCCGTCGCCGCTTGCCTCGACGGAAAAAGCTGCCGTTACGGCAAAGCGGGTCGCATCCCACGCCGGTATTGCGAAGACCAAGGTCGCATCGTCGGGCGGCGTCGAGCGTTTCGACCGTTGCTTGCCGCAATGCGAAACGCGAGACCCATTGATCGCGGGAGAGCCGGAATACGCCCAGGCCGAACAGCCGCTGGTGAACGATGAGCGGCCTCCTGTTGTGGAGGAGAGGGTCGGGTTTCGTCCGCTGGCTGGCGCGCGCTACCTGCTGAGCCAGGCCGCCGACGCGCCTGGCGCCGTGCTTCGCCGAGGTAGGCGGGCAATCGATGATGTCGCCAGCATCGGCTGGTGAATCTCACGGTCGTCTGCGACAAATGCCAGCGCCTGGGGCCTTGTTTCTGAGGCAACGGGCGCTCTTCTGAGCTGACTTTACCTGCCTGAACCGGCTTAGCTACGCTCCGCCCAGACTTTAGCCAGTTCGACAAGCGTCTTTGCGCCTTTTTCCATGTCCTGCCGGCTGACCCATTCAAGCGGGGAATGAAAGGCATGGCCGCCGGCGAAGATATTGGCGCAAGGCAACCCCATGAACGAGAGCCTTGAACCGTCCGTGCCGCCGCGAATACTGCCGCGCACCGGGGTCATCCCGGCCCGGCGGATCGCCTCCACGGCATTGTCGACGATCTGCGGGTGCCGATCGAGAATCGTCTTCATGTTGCGGTATTGATGCTTGACCGTGAATGTGTGGGAGGAGCCGGGAAAGGCTGTCATCACGTCCTTGACGATCTGTTCCAGCATCGCCTCTTTCACGGCCAGACCGGCATCATCGAAATCACGGATGATGAAACCGAGTGACGCTTTCTCCATCGAGCCGGTCACGCCTGTCGGGTGAATGAAGCCCTCTCGGCCCGCCGTCGTTTCAGGCGCTACGTCCTTCGGCAGCCTGTCGATGATCGCGCCGGCAATCTTGATGGCATTCTCCATCTTTCCCTTGGCAAAGCCCGGATGGATGGCAACACCCTGGATGGTGACTTCGACGCCATCCGCCGAAAAGGTTTCGTCCTCTATATGCCCAGCGGTTTCGCCATCGACCGTATAGGCAAACTGTGCCCCGAGCTTCTTGAGATCCACCTTGTCGACGCCGCGGCCGATCTCCTCGTCGGTCGTGAACAGGAGCTTGATGGTGCCGTGGCGCACATCAGGGTTGTCGACGAGATATTGAGCTGCCGCCACGATCTCGGCGAGGCCGGCCTTGTCGTCGGCGCCAAGCAGGGTCGTGCCATCCGAGGTTATGATGTCGTTGCCGACCTGATCGCGCAAGGCAGGGTGGTCGTCGACACGGATGATTTGTTGCGGATCGCCCGCGAGCCGAATATCGCCGCCGCTATAATTCCGCAGGATCTGAGGCTTGACGTTGGTGCCGGTGAAATCGGGCGCGGTATCCATGTGGGAGCAGAAGCAGATCACCGGAACCGGCTTGTCGACATTGGACGGAATGGTCGCATAGACATAGCCGTGCTCGTCCAGATGCGCGTCACCGAGGCCGATCGCCAGCAATTCCTCGACAAGGATACGCCCGAGGTTTTTCTGCTTCTCAGTCGAGGGCTGGGTGCTCGAAGTCGGGTCCGATTGCGTGTCGATGACGACGTAGCGAAGGAAGCGATCGGTGACAGTATCGGTCATGAGCTTGGCTCCAATTGTTCTTCTGCATTGAATAGCTATAGCCATATACCGGATCGCCGTTAATCCATTTCGGGGCGGAACGGTGACGACAGATAACAGGAGGATAAGGGCAGAGGCCCTTGAAAAGAAACGGGCTTTGTTGATTGAGCGTTGACGATGGTTGTCGACAGACGAGCCAACGAGCAATTTCTTTGGCGGCAAGGTCATCAACAAAAAGAGGCCGCCCTAACATTATGGAAGGGCGGCCATAGAACTCGTGCCGCTTCGCAGCGGCCTAAAACCTCACTCGGTCGAGGTCAGCGTTACCGAAGTCCCGGTAGCGGCGACGTTCAGGCCGAGCTGGCCCGTCACGCTCACCGTCTGAAGATGGATCGAGCCGGAAGTACCACCAACAAGGATGTTCGTGCCGACGCCCGCGCCGAGGGTCGCTTCAACGGTGGCACCCTGATAAAGGCCGCTCAGAGAGCCGTGATGATAGCCGGCTGTCGGAGCGAAGACGAGCCAGACGAGCCGGCTGCGAGTTGTGAAACCAAGGTCGACCCCCATCTTCCTGATCGCACCGCTGTAATGCTCCACGCGCTTACTTCCGACGGTCGAGTGGAAGGTGCAATCCACCTCCTTGGCCGAGCCGAGCACATAACCGACGCCGCCGCCGATTTCGCAATCGAGATAGCCGATCTTGACGCCATTGCGCTGATCGGGTTCCTCCTCGCGATAGCTCGTCGGCAGGTCTGCCGCGCGCGCTACCGCCGCGCCGGCGACGATCAACGATGCGGCTGAAAACGCCAGTGTCAGAATTTTTCTCATCTGTTTTCTCCTTGTCAGAGTATTTATGGGTGACAAGCACCCTCCGGTCGAGCCGATAGAATCAACCCTTACTTAACGTTTGTAATCGCAGAACGATCCCAAAAATAAGGCGGCTATCGTCATGATCCGTTTCACAATATAGGGAACTGTATCGGCAGCGGCAGCCCTTTGACCTTTCACGTTTTGCAACCGACTGAATCGCGCCGCGTCAAATCGGCCGCGTGAGAGGGAAGAACCCCGGCTCTCCGTCGATCATGCATCCTGCAGCAACTTCTCTTTTGCGGTGAAGGCGAAGACATCGACCGGTTCGCCGAGGCCCTTGAGCGGGAAGGCGCCGAGGCTTTCCATATCGCGCTGGCAGCCGGCCATCTCGACGAATGCCTTGGACAGAAGCACCGGCCGCTTCACTTCCTTGGTCAGCGTTTCCAGGCGCGAAGCGATGTTCACGGCCGGGCCGATGACCGTGAAATCGAGGCGGGTGCGCGAGCCGATATTGCCATACATCACGTCGCCGACATGCACGCCGACGCCGTAGCGGAGCACCTCGCGGCCCTGCTTGCGGTTTTCCTCGTTGAGGGTTGTCACCGCTTCCTGCGCCTCGCGGATTGACAGGAGGAGATTGTGGCAGGCGTTGGGGTCGCTCAGCGGGAAGATGGCCAGCAGCCCGTCGCCCATGAATTTGAGGATCTCGCCGCCGTGTTTTTCGATCGGCTCGACCATAGCATCGAAATAGCCGTTGAGCAGTTCGATGACGTCGTCTCGCGGCCACATGTCCGAAATGGTCGTGAAGTCGCGAAGATCGCAGATCAGAATGGCCGCTCCGACCGTGGCGCCGCTGCCGCGCGTCGTCGCGCCGGCTAGGATCTGCTCGCTGGCATGCGGGCCGACATAGGTGCGCAAAAGCGTGCGTGCCATGATGTTCTTCAGCCGGATCTCGGTCACCATCGTCAGCGCAGGGAGCAAATCCTTCAGGAAGGTGATGTGCTCATCGGTGAAGCCGCCCGGTGCATCCGAGGCGAAAGTGACGATATGGCGCTTGCCGAGCGTGTGATAGATCGGCCAGGCAATATAGTCGGTCAACCTTTCCGCATATAGCTCCTTATACAGCGGGTAGACGAACTGATCCTTGTCGGAAACCTCGAGATTTTGCCGGACCTCGATTGCGCCGTTGAAGATCTCGTTGATGGGGCTTGCCAGAAACTGCGGCGTATTCTCGACACCGTAGCTGAACGTGGCGATATCACCTTCTTTCATACCGGTGCGCCAGAGGATCCGCGCGCCGAGCCATTGCGGATGCATCGTTCTGAAATGCATCGTCGATCGCGCAACCGGAATCCCGATTGCCCGCATCTTCTCGCACAGCTCAACGAGAATATTGTCGATGAAGCGCTGCTCACGAACGTCATTCATCAACCAATCGAGGATTTTGCTTTGTTTCGTCGGCCAGCTGCCACGGTCGTCATTTTCCGAGCCGGCAATTGCCGCAATGGAAGATTGCATTTCTTTTACCCCACAAATTCTGTCGCCTGTCATCGGCTGTCTCAACGCCCCGCTTCGAAGTGCGAATATACGCGCCTTGCCGTTGGTCGGGAACGGCACTCGCGCGCATTTCGCGATTTTGCAAGCCGCGCGTTTCGCTATGGCGCAAGAGCGTTGAATCGGTCATATGCCTCATATGGTTCCGCAGCTTCCGTGGTGCAACATTTTGTCGGAAAGGCAAAGCATTGAGAGCATATTTGGCAGGTCCTGAGGTGTTCCTCCCCAATGCGCGGGAAGTCCTCGACCACAAGATTGCCTTGGCGCGCAGCTATGGCTTCACCCCTGTCTCGCCCGGCGATCTGGCCGTCCCGGAAACCGAAACGAGGCATCAACGCGGTCTCGCCATCAGCGCCATCAACGAGAGCCTGATGTCGAGCGCCGATCTGATCATTGCCAATCTGACGCCGTTTCGCGGCGTTGCGGCTGACATCGGCACCGCGTTCGAGTTGGGCTTCATGTGCGCCCGCGGCTGCCCGGCATTTGCCTTTTCCAACTGCACCGAGAATCATTTCGAGCGGGTCAGCGGCCTCTATGGCGGGGAAGTCCGCCTCGGTCCCGACGGCCGCCATCGCGGGCCTGATGGCTTCGCGCTGGAAAATTTCGATATGGCCGACAATCTGATGCTTGATGGTGGCATCGCGGCGCGCAACGGTGCGGTCATTACGCGGAAGGTGGCGCCGGATCGGCTCTTTCTCGATCTAACTGCGTTTGAAGAATGCCTTAACCTGGCCGCCGAAAGATTGCTGAAAACGGCCGCCAGCGCCTGATGTCTCTGGCGTATAAGCCGGTGCGTTTTCGATACCCGATGGTTCAGGATGAAACGCGCGCGGCACCCAGCGATAGTGCAAGCGCCTCAAGCTCTTCGTAGAGAGACTCCGCAAAGCTGCGCAGCACCGTCAGCTCGAACTCGTCGGCACCGGTACGTGCGACCTGCAGCGATATATGGCCGAAGAGCGTCATGGCCGTCCGCCCTTGCGGGAAGGTGGCCGGATGAAAGTCGACAGCCGTGCCCTTGCTCAGCAATTCGGCGGCACGCAGACCGGAGACGCCGATGCAGACGCGGCCATGGCTCTGGTCCGAGACGAAGGCGCTACCGGCAAGGGCATTGGAAAAATCCCGTACAAGGGCGTTGGGAAGCACGTTGTTGCCGGCAATGAACCATTGTCGATATCCGGCCGGACGCACAGCGCTGTCCTTGATGCCTGCCGCAGAAAGATGTGCCTCGAGATCTTCGGTCGTCGTTGCTCCCATCACATGCAGCAGATGACCCTCAGGCAGGGCTTCGAGCCGGATGTCCGGACCTTGCAAGGCGGCCTTGCCGGCAAGAACCGGCTTTTTTTGGGGAAGGTCAAGCATGGAGCTTCTCGTTTTCAGGATCGATGAAGACCGGGCTGCAGAGCTGCCCCTCGGTAAATTCGTTTCGAAGGCCGTTCCAGACCAAGACCTTTTCGCCGATCCGCTCCGGCCCGTTCTTGACCAGCGCGAGGCCGATCGTATGGCCGAGGCTCGGCGAAAAGGCGCTCGACGTGACATAGCCCTGATCGTTTTCCAGCGTTGCGGCCGCGCCCTCCGCCAAAATATGGGCGCCGGTGCGGAAGCTTGTCGCCGGATTGAGCGGCTTGACGCCGACGAGGCGGGGCCGATCGGCCGCCTGCAGGCCCTCGCGTGCGAGCATGGCCTTGCCGATGAAATCGGCCTTCGTCGGCGAAACCATGCGGGCAAAACCGAGATCCCCCGGCGTAACCGTGCCGTTGATCTCGGCATGGGTGACATGACCCTTTTCGATGCGCATGACGCCGAGCGCCTCGGCACCATAGGGGCAGATATCGTATTGCTGCCCGGCCTGCATGACGGCATCGGCGACAAACTCGCCGTAAGCCGCAGGCACAGCGAGCTCATAGGCGAGCTCGCCCGAAAACGAGATGCGAAAAAGCCGGCCTTCGAGCTTGCCGCCGAACAGCGTGACTGCGCGCGCACTCATGAAAGCGAAGGCTGCATCCGAGATGTCTTCATCAACGATCTCGGCGAGGATCGCACGGGATTTCGGGCCTGCGACCGCCATCTGCGCCCATTGATCGGTGGAGGAGGCAAAGTAGACGTCCAGTTCGGGCCAGAGCGTCTGAGCGCAGAATTCGAGGTGGGTCAGCACGCCGGCGGCAAGTGCCGTCGTCGTCGTCATGAAGAAATGCTCGTCGCCGAGGCGGCTGGTGGTGCCATCGTCATAGATCATGCCGTCTTCGCGCAACATGATGCCATAGCGCGCCTTGCCGACGGGCAGCTTGGCAAAACCGTTGCAATAGATGCGGTCGAGGAAGGCCGCCGCGTCCTTGCCGAAGATCTCGATCTTGCCGAGCGTCGAGACATCGCAGATGCCGGCATTCTTCCGGATATTCAGCACCTCGCGGTCGACGCTCTCGCGCCAGGTCTTTTCACCCTCGCGGGGGAACCAGGAGGAGCGATACCAGAGCCCGGTCTCGACAAAGACGGCGCCATTCTTCTTTGCCCAGCCATGCAGTGGCGATTTGCGCGCGGGCTGGAAGTGCTTGCCGCGCGACGCGCCGGTGAGCGCGCCGAAGGAAACCGGCGTGTAGAAGGGCCGGAATGTCGTGGTGCCGACCTCGGCGGGTGAAACCCCGCGGGCCTCGGCAAGGATGCCGATGGCATTGATATTGGAAAGCTTGCCCTGGTCGGTCGCCATGCCGTTGGTCGTATAGCGTTTGGCAAGCTCGACATGCCCATAACCCTCGCGCACCGCAAGGCCGAGATCTTTAAGGTGTACGTCGTTCTGGTAATCGACGAAGGCCTTGCCCTTGGCACCTTTGACGGACCACAGCGGCGAGGCGGCTGCCTGTACGTCTTCCCCAAGCTTGAAGGCCGGCTCCGCCTTGGCAAAGCCGATCGCCTCGAGCGCCTCAGCTGCCTTGCGCGCACCATCACCAAGGCAAGCCTCGGTCGAGGCAAGACCGGCAGCCGAGCCCGCAATGAGCAGTCCTTCCTGCCTTTCCGGGGCAAGGAAGGCTGCGTGCCTGTGGGACCATACCGGTCTTCCGCCGCGATGGCAGGCGAGATGAATGATCGGGCTCCAGCCGCCCGACATGGCAAGCGCATCGGCCTCGATATGTTGTGTGCCCGAGGCAGTGGCTACGGTCACGCGACGCAGCTGCTTGCCGCCATGCGCATCGATGATGCGGGCGTCGGAGACTATCGGAGCTCTACCCTTCCAAGTTTCGCTGGCTTTGGGGCGACTGTCGACGATGGCGGCAACCTCGACGCCGGCGGCCTCAAGATCGGCCGCCGTCTGGTAGCCTGACCGGTTCGTGGTGAAGACAACGGTCCGGTTGCCCGGCGCGACCGCCTGACGGTTCAGATAGCTGCGCATGGCGCCTGCCATCATGACACCCGGAATGTCGTTGCCGCCGAAGACGAGCGGCCGCTCTTCCGCGCCGGTAGCAAGAATGGCCTGTTTGGCGATGATGCGCCAAAAACGTTCGACCGGCCGGTGCGCATCGGGCGCTGCGACGTGCTTCTGCACGCGCTCGACGGCGCCGAAGACGTTGTCGTCGTACCAGCCGATGACGGTCGTGCGCGGCAGGCATTGGACATTCGGCAGGCTTTCGAGCTCCGTCAGAAAGTCACCCAGTGGTGACTCTTGATCGGCAAGCAGGCTGCCGCCAAGGGCAAAGCCTTCGTCGGCTAGCAACACGCGTGCGCCGGCACGTCCCGCCGTCAATGCGGCGGCAAGCCCCGTCGGACCTGCGCCGATGACCAGCAGGTCGCAATACGCCCAGCATTTCTCATAGGAATCAGGGTCGGTTTCGTAGGAAGCCTTGCCGAGGCCGGCGGCCTTGCGGATCAATGGTTCGTAGACCTTCTCCCAGAAGGCAGCGGGCCACATGAATGTCTTGTAGTAGAAGCCGGCGCTGAGGAAGGGCGACAGCAGCCCGTTGACGGCGCCGATATCGAAGCCGAGCGAGGGCCAGCGGTTCTGGCTGCGCGCAATCAGCCCATCATGGAGCTCGACCATCGTGGCACGGCTATTGGCTTCCGTGCGCCCGCCCGTGCCAGTTGCCACAAGGGCGTTAGGCTCGGCCGCGCCCGCCGTCAGGATGCCGCGCGGCCGATGATATTTAAAGCTGCGGCCCACGAGTTGAATGCCGTTGGCGAGCAGGGCGGAGGCAAGCGTATCGCCGGGGTAGCCCGTCAGCTCCGTGCCGTCGAAGCTGAAACGGACGCTCTTGGAGCGGTCGATCCGGCCGCCGGAAGAAAGGCGGAAGCTGGTCATGCCGGATCTCCGAGCTTGGCGAGCGCTGCGTCGCTCACGCCGTGGACCTTGTGCGTGACCGTGTCGCGCTCGACGATCAACCAGCGGCGGCAGCCGGAGGAATGGTGCCAATATTCCTTGTGTCGTCCTTTCGGATTGTCACGCAGATAGACGTAGTCGTACCAGGCGTCGGAACCGGCATCCGGCGCGGGACGACCGAGGTTCGCATCACCCTTGATGGTAAATTCCTCTTTGGGGCGAATGCCGCAGTGAGGGCAGGAAATCAGGCTTGCCATCTCGTCATGTCCTCAATGCAAGTTGGGCTGGGCGCCAACGCCCTTTTCATCGAGCTGATAGCCGCGCCGGAAACGGTCGAGCCGCAGTTCCCGCGCCGTTTCATGCGGCTCGTTGCGGGCGATCAGATGGGCGTAGCAGTAGCCGGAGGCCGGTGTGGCCTTGAAGCCGCCATAGCACCAGCCGGCGTTCAGATAGAGATTGTCGATATGGGTGCGGTCGATGATCGGCGAGCCGTCCATGCTCATGTCCATGACGCCGCCCCATGTGCGCAGGTAGCGCACGCGCGTCAGCGACGGTATCAAGGCGACGCCGGCCTCCGCGACATGCTCGACAGTCGCGAGATTGCCGCGCTGCGCATAGGAATTGTAACCGTCGATATCGCCGCCGAAGACGAGGCCGCCCTTGTCCGACTGCGATACGTAGAAATGCCCGGCGCCGAAGGTGACGACCGTGTCGATGAACGGCTTCAAGCCTTCGGAGACGAAAGCCTGAAGCACATGGCTTTCGATGGGCAGGCGCAGGCCGGCCATGTCGGCGACGACAGTGGAGTTGCCGGCCGCCGCCAGCGCCAGCTTGCCGCAGCCGATGAAGCCCTTGGTGGTTTCGACGCCGGTGACGCGGCCGTTCTCGCTGCGGATGCCGGTCACCTCGCAGCCGGTGATGATGTCGACCCCACGGCTATCGGCGCCGCGAGCATAACCCCAGGCGACGGCGTCGTGGCGCACCGTACCGCCGCGTGGTTGCAACAGGCCGCCCATGATCGGAAAGCGGGCATTGTCGAAATCGAGGAACGGCAGCTTCTTGCGCACGGCCTCCCGGTCGAGGAATTCGGCATCGACGCCATGCAGGCGCATGGCGTTGCCGCGCCGCGTATAGGCATCCCGCTGCGCGTCGGAATGAAAGAGATTGAGCACACCGCGCTGCGAAACCATCGCGTTGAAATTGAAATCCTGCTCCAGCCCTTCCCAGAGCTTCATCGACAGCTCGTAGAAGGGGTTGTTGCCGGGCAGCAGGTAGTTGGACCGGATGATCGTCGTGTTGCGGCCGATGTTGCCGGAGCCGAGATAGCCCTTTTCCAGCACGGCGACATTGGTGATGCCGAAGGTCTTGGCAAGGTAATAGGCCGTCGCCAGCCCATGGCCGCCACCACCGACGATGATGACGTCATAATGCGGCTTGGGTTCGGGCTGACGCCAGGCTGGAGTCCAGCCGGCATTGCCGCGAAGACCGTTGAGGAAAATGGAGAGAGCGGAATAGCGCATGGATGGATCCAAGTGGAATTGCGCTCATGATGACAGAGCGGGAAATGGTGACTTGCCAATTCGGGACATATTTCGATAGAAATAGGACATGTCTTCGATCGACGCGAAAAACGTCCAGCATATCGGCTTCATCCTGATCCCAGGATTCGCGCTGATGTCCTATGCCTCGGCGAGCGAGCCGCTGCGCGCCGCCAATCTTCTGGCCGGACGCGAGATCTATCGGCTGTCGACATTCTCACCTGATGGCGCACCTGCGTTGTCGTCGGCCGGTGTGGCCGTCCCGGCCGCACCGCTTCCGGGCCGTGGCTCCGGGCTTGGGACAGTCTTTGTCTGCGCGGGTGGATCGCCGCGAGATTGGCATTATCCAACGGTTTTGGCCTGTCTAAGGCAATTGGCGCGCGAAGGAGTGCGTATCGGCGGCATATCCGGCGGTCCCTATTTGCTCGCCGCAGCCGGGCTTTTGGCGGACCGCGACTTCACCATCCATTGGGAGCATGCGCCGGCGCTGCTCGAGTCTTTTCCGACGCTGTCGCCGCGCCAGGCCCGCTTCGTCGTCGACGGCAACCGCATTACCTGCGGCGGTGGTGTTGCGCCGCTCGATATGATGCATGTGCTGATCTCCGAGCGCATGGGACCGGACTTCGCCCGCCGTGTGAGCGACTGGTATCTCCACACGGAAGTCGGCGAACCAACAGCGCCGCAACGCGGTTCACTCGCCGAGCGCTATGGTGTCCACCATCCCGGTCTTCTAAGCGTGCTCGAGAAGATGGAGGAGACGATCGAGATGCCGTTGGATCGCGCAGCCATGGCGCGGATCGCCGGCGTGACGCCGCGCCATCTCGATCGGCTTTTTGCCGCGCATCTCGCCTCGACATTCCTCGATCAATATCGCCGTATCAGGCTCCAGCATGCCCGGCGGCTGCTCGAGCAAAGCCCCTTGTCCATTTCCGAAATCGCTGTTGCCACCGGCTTTTCCAGCGGCGCTCATTTCTCCCGAGCCTATCGCAACCTTTACGATATGGCCCCAAGCGAAACGCGCCGGTCGTAGTTTTCGTCGTAGTTGAGAAAATTTCACTGGGAAGATAGAGTTGATGCAGCAGGGCAAGACCGGAAAAGGATCGTGAATGAAGACCAAGCCGAACAAGACGTCGAGCGAGGACCATCCGCATGGCACGCGACCAGCGTTCGTGCAGGATCCGCATGCGGTTCGCGAGCCGAAGGTCAACAATCTCGAAATGGCGATCGGCCACGAGGTGCGCGCCTATCGTAAGAAGCTCGGCATCACGGTGACGGACCTGGCCGCGGCCACCGGTATTTCGCTTGGCATGCTCTCGAAGATCGAAAACGGCAACATCTCGCCATCGCTGACGACACTGCAATCGCTGTCGCGTGCGCTTGGCGTGCCGCTGACGGCCTTCTTTCGCCGCTACGAGGAGCCGCGCAATGCGGTCTTCGTCAAGGCGGGGCAGGGCATAGAGCTTGAACGACGCGGCACGCGCGCCGGCCATCAATATAATCTGCTCGGCCATATCGACAACAATTCCAGCGGCGTCATCGTCGAGCCCTATCTCATCACGCTGACGGCCGATTCCGATGTCTTCCCGACCTTCCAGCACGAGGGCATGGAATTCCTCTATATGCTCGAAGGCGAGGTGATCTATCGCCATGGCGACCAACTCTTCCCGATGCAGCCCGGCGATAGCCTGTTCTTTGACGCCGACGCGCCGCACGGCCCGGAAGTCCTGGTGAAACTGCCAAGCAAATACCTGTCGATTATCAGCTATCCACAGCGCGGCAAGACCGAATAACTTGCCTTAAAAGAAAAAAATATTCTTTTGGGTTGAAATCTGAAAACAGACCTGATAGCCATTTTGCAGACGCGAAATGGAGGGTCTGATCATGTGCGGAATTGTGGGTCTCTTCCTGAAAGACAAAAGCCTCGAGCCGGAGCTCGGCTCGCTTCTTTCGTCCATGCTTGTCACGATGACCGATCGCGGGCCGGATAGCGCCGGCATCGCGATTTACGGCGGCGCCAACGGCAACAAGGCGAAGATTACGATCCAATCGGCCAGCCCGGCAAAGGACTTCGACGACCTCGAGCATGATCTGAGGCGCGCGCTGGATGCGCCGGTGTCGGTCGAGGTCAAAAGCACTCATGCTGTCATCACGCTCGCGAAGGATAAGCTCGACGAGGGCCGGGCGGCGCTCGCGACGCTGCGCCCCGATGTCCGGGTGATGAGCAGCGGCGATGCCATCGAGATCTACAAGGAGACCGGCCTGCCGAAGGACGTCATCTCCCGTTTCGGCGTCTCCTCCATGTCCGGAACGCATGGCATCGGCCATACCCGTATGGCGACGGAATCGGCGGTTACGACGCTGGGCGCCCATCCGTTCTCGACCGGCTCCGATCAATGTCTGGTCCACAACGGGTCGCTGTCGAACCACAACAACCTGCGCCGCGAACTCGTGCGTGAGGGCATGACCTTCGAGACGCAGAACGACACCGAAGTCGCCGCCGCTTATCTGACGGCCGAGATGGCCAAGGGCAAGGATCTCGGCGAGGCGCTGACCGGCGCGCTCAGCGATCTCGACGGTTTCTTTACTTTCGTTGTGGGAACGAAGTCTGGCTTCGGCGTCGTTCGCGATCCCATCGCCTGCAAGCCGGCAGTCATGGCCGAAACCGATCGGTATGTTGCTTTCGGCTCCGAATATCGTGCGCTCGTAAACCTGCCTGGCATCGAGGATGCCCGCATCTGGGAACCCGAACCGGCCACCGTCTATTTCTGGGATCACGAAAAGGCCGCCTAATCCAGTCTTGGCGCAATCGAGAGAGTTCTTTCATGCCAGTTTTCGATCTATCCGTTACCTCGCTGCGCGAATTTAACAGCATGCTTCACAGCCTTGCAGCTGGTGCCAATGATACTGCCTTCGAAGTCGTCAATCCGCGAGGCCATCACGCGGTGGCCGTCGGCATCGATGCTCCCGTCACCGTCGATATCAAGGGTTCCGTCGGCTATTATTGCGCCGGCATGAACGATGGCGGCAACGTCACGGTGCATGGCTCCGCCGGACCGGGTGTCGCTGAGAACATGATGTCGGGCACCGTTGTCATCGAAGGCGATGCGAGCCAATATGCAGGGGCGACCGGCCAGGGGGGCCTCCTGGTCATCAAGGGCAACGCGGCGTCGCGTTGCGGCATCTCGATGAAGGGCATCGATATCGTCGTGCACGGCAATATCGGCCATATGTCCGCCTTCATGGGTCAATCAGGCCACCTTGTCGTGCTCGGCGATGCGGGCGATGCGTTGGGCGACAGCCTCTATGAGGCAAAACTTTTCGTTCGCGGCTCGGTCAAGAGCCTCGGCTCGGACTGCATCGAAAAGGAAATGCGCCAGGAGCATCTCGAGAAGCTTGCCGAGCTTCTCGACAAGGCAGGCGTCAGCGGTGTCAGGCCGGAAGAGTTCAAGCGTTACGGATCGGCGCGCAAACTCTATAATTTCAACATCGACAATGCCGACGCGTATTGAGGCGAAAGAGACATCATGAGCTATCACAATCCTTTTACGCCGCCACGCAAATCAGCAACCTTCGACGACCATACCCTGGCCGAAATCCGCCGTGCGGCGGCGACCGGCATCTACGACATTCGCGGCGCCGGCACGAAGCGCAAGGTGCCGCATTTCGACGATCTTCTCTTCCTCGGTGCGTCGATCTCCCGCTATCCGCTCGAAGGCTATCGCGAGAAATGCGATACGACAGTCGTTCTCGGCAGCCGCTTTGCCAAGAAGCCCATCACTCTCAAGACCCCGATCACCATTGCAGGCATGAGCTTCGGCGCCTTGTCCGGCAACGCCAAGGAAGCGCTCGGCCGCGGCGCCACGCTTGCGGGCACGTCGACCACGACCGGCGATGGCGGCATGACGGATGAGGAACGCGGCCATTCGCAAACCCTCGTCTATCAATATCTCCCTTCGCGCTACGGCATGAATCCGAAGGATTTGCGCCGCGCCGATGCGATCGAAGTGGTGGTTGGCCAGGGCGCAAAGCCCGGCGGCGGCGGCATGCTGCTCGGCCAGAAGATTTCGGACCGCGTCGCTCACATGCGCAATCTGCCGAAAGGCATCGACCAGCGCTCGGCCTGCCGTCATCCGGACTGGACCGGTCCCGACGATCTTGAAATCAAGCTCATGGAGCTGCGCGAGATCACCGACTGGGAAAAGCCGATCTATGTGAAGGTTGGTGGTGCGCGTCCCTATTACGATACGGCTTTGGCCGTGAAGGCCGGCGCCGACGTCGTCGTCCTTGACGGCATGCAGGGCGGCACGGCCGCGACCCAGGACGTCTTCATCGAAAATGTCGGTATGCCCACACTTGCCTGCATTCGCCCGGCCGTCCAGGCACTGCAGGATCTTGGCATGCACCGCAAGGTGCAACTGATCATCTCCGGCGGTATTCGCTCCGGCGCGGACGTCGCGAAAGCACTGGCGCTTGGCGCCGATGCGGTTGCCATCGGCACGGCAGCGCTGGTTGCGCTCGGCGATAACGATCCGCGCTGGGAGGAAGAATATCAGAAGCTCGGCACGACTGCCGGTGCCTATGACGACTGGCATGAAGGCAAGGATCCGGCCGGCATTACTACGCAGGATCCGGAGCTCGCCGCGCGGCTCGACCCGGTCGCGGCGGGCCGTCGTCTTGCCAATTATCTCAAGGTCATGACGCTCGAAGCGCAGACGATCGCGCGCGCCTGCGGCAAGAACCATCTGCATAATCTGGAACCGGAAGATCTGTGTGCGTTGACGATGGAAGCGGCCGCCATGGCGCAGATTCCACTTGCCGGCACGAATTGGTATCCGGGCAAGGGAGGCTATTGAATTTCCGACCGGGCCGAAGAGCCCGGCGGCTTCACGCATAAACCGAAGTGTCTCTGAGAAATCCAAAGGGGAACGAGAATGACACTGGACCTTGCTGCTTTTGCGAAAGACAAAGGCATCAAATATTTCATGATCAGCTATACCGATCTTTTTTCCGGCCAACGTGCCAAGCTGGTGCCGGCGCAGGCGATTGCCGGCATGCAGGAAGAGGGCGCTGGTTTTGCCGGCTTCGCCACCTGGCTCGATATGACGCCTGCCCATCCCGATCTTTTCGCCGTGCCGGACGCGTCCTCCGTTATCCAGCTCCCATGGAAGAAGGATGTTGCCTGGGTCGCGGCCGATTGCATGATGGAAGGCGAGTTGGTCGCCCAGGCGCCGCGCAACGTGCTGAAGAAGCTCGTCAAGCAGGCTGAAGCCGAAGGCAAGCGGGTCAAGACCGGTGTCGAAGCCGAATTCTTCCTGATCACCGCCGATGGCTCGAAGATTTCGGATGAATACGACACCGCCGAAAAGCCCTGCTACGACCAGCAGGCCGTCATGCGCCGTTACGACGTCATCGCCGAGATCTGCGACTACATGCTGGAACTCGGCTGGGGCGCCTATCAAAACGACCACGAGGACGCCAACGGCCAGTTCGAGATGAACTGGGAGTTCGACGATGCCTTGAAGACCGCCGACAAGCACTCCTTCTTCAAGTTCATGGTCAAGTCGGTCGCCGAGAAGCACGGACTGCGCGCCACCTTCATGCCGAAGCCCTTCAAGGGTCTCACAGGCAATGGCTGCCACTGCCATGTTTCCGTGTGGAGCAATGACGGCAAGACCAACGTCTTCGCCGACAGGGAAGCGGAATTCGGTCTTTCGACCGAAGGCAGGCACTTCCTCGGCGGCATCATGAAGCATGCCTCGTCGCTGGCGGCCATCACCAATCCGACAGTCAATTCCTACAAGCGCATCAACGCGCCGCGCACGACATCGGGCGCTACATGGTCGCCGAATACGGTGACCTGGACCGGCAACAACCGCACTCACATGGTGCGTGTGCCCGGTCCCGGCCGTTTCGAACTGCGCCTGCCCGATGGGGCGGTCAATCCCTATCTGCTCCAGGCGATCATCATCGCGGCCGGCCTCGACGGTTTGCGCAACAAGGCCGATCCCGGCCCGCATCACAATATCGACATGTATGCGGAGGGTCACCTGGTGAAGGATGCGCCGCGCCTGCCGCTCAATCTGCTCGATGCGCTGCGGGCCTATGATGAGGACGAGGGCCTGAAGGAGGCGATCGGCTCCGAGTTTTCCGCTGCCTATCTGAAGCTCAAGCATCAGGAATGGAACGCCTACTGCTCGCATTTCACGCAGTGGGAGCGCGACAGCACGCTCGATATCTGAGCGCGGAGCGGACGATTGCCCGAATAAGCGCATGCGCTGGAGTATCAAGCTCCGGCGCGGGCGCGGATTTTTGGCCGGGACGGCGGAGGAAGATCACCATGAAGAACTATGTACTGACTGTATCGTGCCAGTCGACGCGCGGGATCGTTGCGGCGATAGCCAATTATCTGGCCGACCAGGGCTGCAACATCGTCGATTCCAGCCAGTTCGACGATCTCGACACCGGCAAGTTCTTCATGCGCGTCTCCTTCATCTCCGAGCAAGGGGTCGGCCTGGAGGCGCTGGTCGAAGGCTTCAAGCCGGTCGCTGCCAAGTTCGAGATGGAGGCCGAGATCCATGATGGCAAGAAGCGCATGAAGGTGCTCTTGATGGTCTCGCGCTTCGGCCATTGTCTCAACGACCTGCTCTACCGCTGGAAGATCGGCGCGCTGCCGATCGACATCGTCGGCGTCGTCTCCAACCATTTCGATTACCAGAAGGTGGTGGTCAACCACGACATCCCCTTCCACCATATTCCGGTGACGAAGGCCAACAAGCCGCAGGCGGAAGCACGGATCATGGAGGTGGTCGAGCAGACCGGCACCGAACTGATCGTGCTGGCCCGCTACATGCAGATCCTGTCGGATTCGATGTGCCAGAAGATGTCTGGCCGCATCATCAACATCCATCATTCCTTCCTGCCGTCCTTCAAGGGAGCGAACCCCTACAAGCAGGCCTATGAGCGCGGCGTGAAGCTGATCGGGGCGACGGCGCATTACGTGACGGCTGATCTCGACGAAGGTCCGATCATCGAGCAGGACACGGCCCGCATCACGCATGCGCAGTCGGCCGACGATTACGTGTCGATCGGCCGCGACGTCGAGAGCCAGGTGCTGGCCCGCGCCATCCATGCGCATATCCACTACCGCACCTTCCTCAACGGCAACCGCACCATCGTCTTCCCGGCAAGCCCGGGAAGCTATGCATCCGAACGGATGGGGTGAG
>NZ_FMAF01000050.1 GCF_900094565.1 Martinezella lusitana | reverse complement strand
GAATTGGAATGCTTCGCCTGCACGGAAAGACAGCGGAACGAATATGCCGCGGCCAGTCGTCTGCTGCTCAACCCGCCACTCACGGGCAAAGGCGGCGACCCGACCATAGGAGCCGGTAAAGCCGAGAACCACCAGATCGGCATGAAGTTGCTTCAACGTTCGGCGCTGCTTGCGCGACCTCCCGGCCTCGGTCTTCAGCCAGGCCGCCAGTTTGTCGGCAAAAGGATCAAGCTTGCTCGGTCGCTCCGGTACCGTGAACGTCGGCTCGATCGTACCAGCGTTCAAATACTTCGCGATCGTGTTACGCGACAAACCGGTATGCCGACTGATCTCGCGGATCGACTGCTTCTCGCGCAGCTTCATCCGACGGATGATGTTTAAAAGTCCCATGTGGATCACTCCGTTGCCCCCGTCGCTCACCGCGTTGGGGGAAGGTTCACATGGCTCAATTCTCAATGGAAATTATGCGCCTAACCGGCTCAGTTCTGCGTGGAAACCAACAATCAAGATCATCGAATGTGAGAAAATGGGTCCGTAGGAGCAATGAATGTGACGACGGGGTACGACGTTGCTGATGATGACCCGATGAAAACTCAATGTTTTCAATTGCACAAAGATCATCGAATGTGACGAGCTACACTTAATTTGATAATTTTTCGCTGGCTGCGTTTTACCGGAGTTTTGTCGATGGTCTCTCCGTTTCAGGGATGAGGGCCGGGTATCGCTTCTCCAAGGGCAACATGATCTCGAAATATAATGTGCCCATTACCTCTCCCACCGCCTTTTTGAACTGGCTGCGCAGCGTTTCATCCTCGACCGCGTCAGCAGATTCAAATAATTCGTTTATCAGCGGATCGAGCGCGATCACACGCGCGTAGACTACCCTTGCGGTCTCTTCCCTCATCGGTCGCAGTTCCCCAGCCTCGTGCAAAATTCTCGCATTTTGCTCGACATATTGGAAGCTACCGCTATTCGAACTGACAAACAGCATTGAGGTGCCGATTGCCTCGGCACCTCCTTTATCTACGGTAACTTAGCCGTCCAGATGACCCGAAAAAGCCTTGTCGGCTGATTTTACCAGGACGGCGACATCCACGCCCTTGGTGATTACTGCGCCGCTTGCCCGTAGATCGACCACCGGCTTCAGCGTGCCGGTGACGTGCGTGGTCAGTTGCACGACCGTTCCTTTGTCGAGATCTGCAACCCATAGGCCTTTTTCACCGGCCACTCCAATAATAACAACTCTAGCCATGCAGATTAGTCCCTTTCTCTACCTGGTTTGATGTCAAAATCCTGCTTTCTTAAGGCCTTCGCGATAGATGTCCTTTTGCCATTGCTCTTGCAGAGGCACGACGGCCAGCCATCTATCCACATCGAAATCAGGATTCGTTTCGAGAGCCCGGCTGACGAAGAAGCGTGCCTTCTTGTCGTTGCCAAGCATTGCCCAGCTTGCGGCCGAAAGCCGGTCTGCCAGATCGGCATCGACCATGCGGTCGATATATCCAAGCGCATTCTCGAAGCTGCCCAGGCAATAGCTGGCCCCCGCAGCCGTCCAGAGATATGAGTCCGGATTGATGGGGTTGAGCTCCATGGCCCGCTGGATTTTCTCAAGAGCGAGGCCGGGGCGAGAGAAGTGGACCAGCGTGTCCGCGTGATCGGCAATGACGTCCGCGTAATGCGGGCTCAGCGTCTCCGCCAATTCCAGCGCCTCGACGCTCTCGTCGATAGACCCCTGCAATAGCTTGGCGACGCCGAGCTCGCGGTAGCCGTCGGCAAGATCCTCGCGAATCGTGATGGCTTGGGTGGCATAGGTCTCGGCCGATTTCAGCAGCTCGATATCGCCGCGTGCCGTCAGCAGCCATTCCTTGGAATAAGTGCGGGCAATGGAGCTCAGTGCCGGTGCGAAATCGGCGCTTTCGCGCAAGGCAGTCTTCATCTCCTTGCGGGCGCGCCGCATGTTCGGCAGGGTCAAGCGATGAAGATATTGCTGCGCGACAAGATATTGGTGATAGGCAGCGGGGCTCTGTTCGAAATAAGCGCGCGTCATCCCATGCTGTTCGACCTGCCCAGCGACTTCGAGGATGATGTGCCGCGAGATGTCGTGTTTATTGCGGGCCAGATCCAGCTTGCGAAAGCTGAAGCGTTCGGCCCAGACGACCTCGCTGTTCGACAGATAGATGAGCTGCGTAAACAACGAAACGTCATCGCCGAGGCCGCTCAGCCGGGTATCGAGAACATAGTTGATGTCGTATCGCTGCAGGAGCTCGAATTGGTTCTCGCTTTGCCTGCTGATCTGCATGGCGGAGTAGGGGGCGATCACCCGCAGGCTGTTCAAGGCGCAGAAGCCAAGGGTGATATCCTCGACCAACGAGGTGGCCACCATCGCAGCGCCGGGGTCGGGACTGTGGTTGATTGGCGGCAGCAAGGCCAAACGCGGCAGGCGCGGGATGGGCCTTGTCGTCGCATCACGATCCGATAATGCGCCCGATTCGGACTGGTGGACGGGCGCTGGGGTCTGGCCTTGAGGCTGCATCGACAATTTTGCCGGCCACGATGAAATGAGCTCCTTGCGCCGTTCGAATATGCGTTTGAGCTGCTCCAGCCCACCTTCGGCGTCGAACGCCTTCAGCAATATGCGGTGCGTGCTCTCGTCCTGCGGTTCGGCCTCGAAGAGAAGGAGTGCGGCTTCCTTGATGAGCGCGATGCCGTCGGGCGTCGCGGGAGCCGTGACGACGTCATCAAGCGTTTCCTTCAACATGGCGAGATGTCGCCTGCTTTCGCCCGCCCGCCAATCAATGAAAACCCTGCTTTGACAGTTGGCCTTCCCGAGAAACCTTGCGCGCAGGCCTTTTGCAAGGAAAGCAAGCTTATCCAATGGTTTCTTGAGCGTGTCGGCACGCGCGGAAATAATATCGCTGGTTATAGAGTCGCGCTCGAGATGGACGTACGTCTCGTCAAAGGTCAGGAATGCGGTCTTCAGGTCCGACTGCCGGCTCTTGATGCGGGAAACAAGCTTTCGCAGATTCGTCAGGGAATTGGCGATATCATCCTCGCCCCAGAGGAGCCGCGCCATGCTTGCCCTGCTGGCAGAACTGTTTTCGTTCGCAAGTAGATAGGCAAGTATCAGCAATGCTTTTTCCGGAAACGCGACCGCCTGACCCTCCCTGTCGAGAAGAATGATTTCTCCGAATGTTCTGAGTGAGAATCCCATCGCGCTTTCTATATCGCTTTAAACGTGTAATAGCCGCCGAGGTGCCGTATTTCAGTAATTGTAGGCAGATTGACGCCGGTACGACAACGAAACTGGTCCTATATTTCTGCTGCAACGCGTGATTAATTGCAACTCAAGCCCTCACAATTCTGTGTTTTAGTGAAGGTTGTTGCTCCAAATCCCGAAAATGGTAGTTCTGAATGGGGCGGTGTTTGCTTCCGGACTTGAAATTTCCAACCGTACGTGGCTCCGGGAGGTCGGGATGCGCGCCGAGAAGAGGATTTTGGGTTCACGATGAAAGTTATCTTTGCCGGACCGACCTTCCATGGTGCGACTCTGTTGCCAGCTGCGGGCTATGAGCTGCGCCCGCCAGCCAGGCAAGGCGACTTTTCGCGGGCCGTGGACGATGGTGCCAACGTCATCGGATTGATTGATGGGGTCTATGAGTATGTACCGGCGATCTGGCACAAGGAAATCCTGTTTGGCCTTGCTCAAGGAGTACAGGTCTTCGGCGCCGCGAGCATGGGCGCGTTGAGAGCGGCCGAATGCGCGGCCTTCGGCATGGTCGGCATCGGCAGGATTTATGACGATTACGTCAGCGGCGCCTTGGAGGACGATGCCGAAGTCGCCCAGTCCCATGCGCCCGCGGAACTCGGTTTTCTTCCCTTGAGCGAGCCACTCGTCAATGTCCGGGCAACGATCGCGCATTGCTTGCTGCTGGGGTGCATAACCGGGGCAGAGCACGATCGTCTTCTGGAGACGGCGAAGGCGATCTTCTTCAAGGATCGTACCTATAAGTTGCTGGTTCAGTCCTGTATTTCGGATGACAAGCGTGCATCGGGAGTGCTGGCAGCCTTGCGGACAAATTCCGTCAATCAGAAGCTGCTGGACGCCCGGCTGCTCGTCGATGCCGTCGTCAAGGCATCGGATCGGCGCCTTGTTCCCAGCTTCGACTGGACCTTCGAGGCGACAAGTTTCTGGAATGCAGCATTTCCTTCTTCCCGATAGGTCGAAGCCCGACTTCAGGATGCTTCCTAACTCCTTTCGTGGGTATGATTTCATCGCCGCCGCCAAAGGCCGCGGCCTGCGAAATCTCGGGCGCTATACTTTGGTATAATTGCGATGCACCATCGCCTGATTGATCCCCCTCAGTGGTTGTGACAAGACGGCCCTGCCTGCGCGACACAATGCGAAGGCTGACGAAACAACTGATCAAGAGACAAATGGACAGCTACCCTAGTCGCTGTCCGGCTGCGGTTTCGAGCCGCATCCGGACGGTCATCGCAACAACCTGGACCGCTACCGGCATCCGCCGGGCGAGCGCCGGTCGGGCATAGCCTGTCCGGCTCGCCATCCGGATCCGTCGACAAGCGGACCGACGAGGTGAGCCATGAACAATATCGTTCTTTTCCGCGGACGGGCGTCCGCATCCAAATTTTCCGCCTTGCAGATCCTGCCCGCCGTGGTTGGCGCGCCGAGGTCTGATCGGGGTGTGATCGTTCAGCGCCCACGCATGATCGCCGTTTGGCACATCAATCCTCGCAGCGGGAAATTGGAGTGCTTCTGGACGACCGAGCGCGGAGCTGCTCCCGACGAAGACGGCAGTCGTCGAGCGGCATAGGCCCGCTTTCCCGAATTCTTGTTTTACCGCGCATGTCCCTGGCTCCGCGACTGGGGTGCCACGAACATGCGTCATTCGCGACCTCTTGTTTTCAAGGGATTAGACATGGTCTTCCTTCCTAATGATCGGCGGGAGCGCAGCGCCGTTGCCGCGCTTGCGGGCGCCCGTATACTGCCGAACGGCTACGACCTTGCTGCATTCGCCTTCATTGTCGCAGTCGCGTTTCTTGCGCTTCACGGTGTCGCGGAAATGCGGGCGCCGCTGTCGGGGCTTGCTGCCGCGCCGCTCACGCTCGATCCCGCCAATCTGCCTGAATATGCGCTGCGCACGACATTGCGCATGCTGGCCGCGATCGTCGCCTCGCTCGTCTTTACCTTCGTCGTCGCCACGCTTGCCGCGAAGAGCCGCCGCGCCGAAACGATCATCATTCCGGCCCTCGACATATTGCAGTCGGTTCCGGTGCTCGGCTTCCTGACCTTCACCGTCACATTCTTCATGGGATTGTTTCCCGGAAGCCAGCTCGGTGCCGAGTGCGCCTCGATCTTTGCGATCTTCACCAGCCAGGCTTGGAACATGGCCTTTTCTTTCTATCAGTCGCTACGGACGGTGCCCCGCGACCTCGATGAAGTCAGCCGTGGATTCGGCCTCTCCACCTGGCAACGCTTTTGGCGGCTGGAGGCACCTTTCGCTGCGCCCGGTCTTATATGGAACACGATGATGTCGATGTCCGGCGGCTGGTTCTTCGTGGTTGCTTCGGAGGCGATCGCCGTCGGTAATACCACCGTACAGCTTCCGGGACTTGGCTCCTGGCTCGCACTTGCCATCGACAAGCAGGACTTTGCCGCCGTCGGCTGGGCCGTGCTTGCCATGGGGATCGTGATCCTCCTCTATGATCAGTTGCTCTTCCGGCCGATCGTCGCTTGGGCAGACAAATTCCGCTTCGAGCAGACGGCGGGACAGGAGAAGCCACGGTCCTGGGTCTATTCGTTGGTGCGCCGCACGCGCCTTCTGAAGCACCTAACCGCACCCTTTGCCGCCATCTGGGGCCGCGTGATGCTCATCCGGCTGCGGTCCAGGCCGACAATGGTTGGCCGCAGGCAAGACGGACGGCGGCCGATTACGCGGGTCATCGATTATGGCTGGCTCGCCCTGATCGCTGTCGTCGGTGTCTGGAGCGTCTGGAGTGCCGTATCGTATCTAGATCAGACGCTGTCGTGGAACGACGTCGGGATCGCTTTTGCCGGCGGATTCGTCACCCTTGTCCGCGTCGTTGTCCTGATCGCGGTGGCCAGCTTGATCTGGGTTCCGCTTGGCGTCTGGATCGGTCTTCGTCCGGCCGTTGCAGAGCGTGTTCAACCCGTGGCTCAGTTCCTGGCCGCATTTCCGGCGAATGTGCTCTTTCCTGTTGTTGTGATCGCAATCGTAGCAACGGGTGCCAACCCCGACATCTGGCTGTCGCCGCTCATGGTGCTGGGCACGCAATGGTACATCCTCTTCAACGTGATCGCCGGTGCAAGTGCCTTCCCCACCGATCTCCGGGAGGCTTCCTCGGTCTACAGGCTGCGCTCATGGACGTGGTGGCGCCGTGCGATACTGCCAGGAATATTTCCCTACTACGTCACCGGAGCGCTGACGGCGTCGGGCGGTTCCTGGAACGCGAGCATCGTCGCTGAACTGGCAAGCTGGGGAAACACGAAGCTCGAAGCTTTCGGGCTTGGTTCATACATCGCGAAGGCGACGGAGGCGGGCGACTTTCCGCGGGTAATTCTCGGCATAGTCGTCATGTCCGTCTTCGTCACCCTCTTCAACAGAACGCTCTGGCGGCCGCTCTACGTCTTCGCTGAACGCCGCCTGCGTCTCGATTAATCACATATCGGAGAACCGAACATGGAAAACGCTGTCATCTCCAAGAAGGTCGACATCACAAAGAGCTCGCCGCTGGTGCTGGCCAAACAGGTCTGCCAGACATACGACAAGGGGGCTTCAGGCTCGCTGGTCGTGCTCGAGAATGTCGATCTTCAGCTCTATCCCAATGAAATTGTGGGGCTGCTCGGCCGTTCCGGCTCGGGCAAGTCGACGCTGCTGCGCGCCATTGCCGGTCTCATCCGCCCCAGCAAGGGTGAAATCACTTTCGAAAGCAGGCCGGTGACCGGTCCCAATTCCGGCGTTGCTGTTGTCTTCCAGAGCTTCGCCTTGTTTCCCTGGTTGACCGTCTTGCAGAATGTCGAGCTTGGCCTGGAAGCCCAAGGGGTTGAATCATCGGAGCGCCGCAAGCGAGCGCTGGCGGCCATCGACCTGATCGGTCTCGACGGCTTCGAAAGCGCCTATCCCAAGGAGCTGTCTGGAGGCATGCGTCAGCGTGTCGGTCTTGCCCGGGCGCTTGTCGTTCGTCCGAAGGTGCTGCTGATGGATGAGCCCTTTTCCGCACTCGACGTGTTGACCGCCGAAACGCTTCGCACCGACCTTCTCGACCTGTGGTGCGAGGGCCGGATGCCGATCGAGTCGGTTCTGATGGTGACGCATAATATCGAGGAAGCGGTGCTGATGTGCGACCGCATTCTGATCTTCGGATCGAACCCCGGCCGTGTCATCGCCGAAATCCGGGTGGAGTTGCCGCAGCCGCGCAATCGTCTCGATCCGGCATTTCGTATGCTGGTCGAGGACATCTATGCCAGGATGACGGCAAAAACCGGTGCGCCGACACGTGACGGCTTGTTCCCGGGTACGGGCATCGCCATGGCGCTGCCGCGCGTCTCGACCAACCTGATGTCCGGCCTCATCGAGACGGTTGCAGCAGAGCCCTATCGAGGGCAGGCCGACTTGCCGCCGCTGGCGACACACCTGCATCTCGGCATCGACAATCTCTTTCCGGTGGCGGAAACACTGCAGCTTCTGCGTTTCGCAGATCTCGAAGGAGGCGACATCAAGTTGACGGCGTCCGGCTTGCGTTTCTCCGACAGCGATGTCGACGAGCGCAAGCGGCTCTTCGAGCAACATCTGGCAAGCTATGTGCCGCTTGCTGCTCATATCCGCCGCGTTCTGGACGAGCGGCCGACGCACCGCGCGCCGGCCCGGCGCTTTCGTGACGAGCTCGAGGATTACATGTCGGAGGATTATGCCGATATCACCCTCAAGGCCGTGACGAACTGGGCCCGCTATGCCGAGTACTTCGCCTATGACGAAAATGCTGATCTCTTCACGCTGGAGAACCCAAGTTGATACACGCGATCGGGTTGGATCCAGAAGGGCTGCTGGCGGATGAGGCGGCGGCCAAGCAAGAAGCGTTTTTGAATTTGATAAGCACCCAAGGCACGGCCTAACGCACAGGGCTCCAACGGGATCGCCGATCCCTTCGCTCTCGCGGCCTGCTTGGTCGCGGGAAGGATTATGGTGCCCGGGGACAATGAAGAATCTGGCCGCCTGCTGGAGGCTCTCAGCAGACAGAATCGAAGCAACTCCAGCAACAGGAAGGACCAACCTCCCAAGTGCGAGGGCATTTCGGCAAGCGAGCGGCGCGCCTGAAGGACTATGCCGGGCTGCCGGGCGCAGATACTTTTTTGAGGCGCGAATCGGCTCATGCAATGGACCACGCGCCTATATTTTCGCGGGTTCTGCCTGCGAGGCAAACGCGCCTGCTGTTCGCGCCGCAGCTCGTCTGAACAGAGCAAGTCTCGCCATCCTTCGACGTCGGCAACGCCGCCGTTTTTGCAACCATTGTGCAGGGAACGACAATCATGACGGTCGCACTTGATCAAATGACCCTCAATTTGGCACGGCGAAGGCCGCGGTTGTTTTCGGACTTTGGGTCAGGCAGTTTGCCATTCCCGTACGCAATGTGCTGCGAACGCTGAAACGGGGACGAAGGGCATGAGGCGCGAGTTTCTGAAGTATCTTCTCGAAATGCCGTTCCTTTGGCTCGGCATCGCGATCCTTGCCGGCCTTATCTTTATTGGCGACACGATCACCGACTTGGAGATCGCGTTCGCCGTTCTGTACGTGTCTGTGATCCTCATATCGGTGTATTCCGGGCGAACGGGAGCGATCGCGTTCGTGGGCGTCGCCTGTGGCGTCCTGACGGTCGTGAGTTACTTCCTGACGCGTCATGGAGCTTCGCAAGCAGGTCTGGTCAACAGCACGCTCAGCCTGCTCGCTATCGGCGCGACGACCTATCTGGCGATCAGGATCGAGAGGCTTGACGCAAGAGCGAGGCTCGCGCAATCCGAGCTTGCGCGGATGTCGCGCCTCATGATCGTGGGCGAACTCGGCACATCCATCGCGCACGAGGTCAGTCAACCGATTACGGCGATAGCTGCCAACGGCAACGCTGCGCTCCGATGGCTTTCGGCAACGCCTGCCGATCAGGATGAGGCGAGGCGCGCGATCGAGCGGATCGTCATGGATGCCGGGCGGGCAGGCGATGTCATCGGCCGCGTCCGCGGACTTGTGGCGCGGTCGGCTCCTTCGCGCGACAGGATCGACCTGATCGAGGCGATTACGGATGTGTTGGAACTCGTTCGCAGCGAGATCCGGAAGAGCCAGATACTTCTTCGCACCGAGCTTGCGAGCGATCTGCCATTGGTCACCGGCGATCGCGTGCAGGTCCAGCAGGTCATCCTCAACCTGATCATGAATGCGATCGAGGCTCTGACTGAAGTCGACGCAGAGGCGCGTGAACTGCTTGTCAGTGCCGCTGCCGATGAAAGCAAGATCACAGTCAGCGTGCGTGATTCCGGTATCGGCGTGCCGTTGGCGACGCTCGACACGATATTCGACGCCTTTCATACGACCAAACCGAACGGCATGGGAATGGGGTTGGCGATCAGTCGGTCGATCATCGAGGCACATGGTGGTACCGTCTATGCGGCGCCGAATTTCCCGCATGGAACCGTTTTCGGCTTCACCTTGCCGTTGGATGCGAAGGTGAGAGGGTAGGGCATGGAAGAGCAGCGATCAGCCGTTTATGTGATCGATGACGATGCGTCCGTGCGAGATGGGCTCGACAGCCTCCTGCGCTCGATCGGCTACGACACGCGTGGCTTTGCCTCGCCGCGTGACTTCCTGTCGCACCCTCGTTCGGTCGGCCCGGCCTGCATTGTCCTCGACGTCCGGATGCCGGATGCGAGCGGCCTCGATTTTCAGGACGAGCTAGCGAAGGCAGGTTATCTGACACCCATCATCTTCCTTACCGGACACGGCGATGTGCCGATGTCCGTCCGGGCAATGAAGGCCGGCGCGGTGGAGTTTCTCCTGAAGCCGTTCCGCGAGCAGGATCTTCTCGACGCGATCCGGCAAGCTCTCGAAATCGATCGGACTCGCCTTCGGAAGGAAGCCGCGGCCATCGATCTTCAGGAACGTCTTTCGACGCTCACATCACGTGAACGCGAGGTCATGGCGCTTGTTGCGTGCGGCCTTCTGAACAAGCAGATCGCCGCTGAGATCGGCCTGAGCGAGATCACCGTGAAGGTCCATCGTGGTCAAGCCATGCGCAAGATGCGGGCCGACTCCGTGGCCGACCTTATTCGAATGGCCGATAGTCTCGGATTGACCAAAGCAAGCGTCGACCGTCGGGGAAATGGTGTGGCGCCCGGGCAGCGTTAGTCTCGGTCTCTTCGCTGGGCCGATGGGGCGGTGACGGTGCCCTGATGAAATATCATCTGCCACCTGCCATCGATGCGCTGCCAGATCGAACTGCGCAAGACATGCCGCGGCGGCTTGCCATCTTTTAATGGCCGAATGGCCCGATATGTCACCAGGACTGCATCGGGTGAAATCGATCGAAACGCGTAATCGCAGGCCGTGACCAACGCTGAAGGTTTATCCGCCTTCTCCTCCGCCAGCCGTGCGATGAGCTCATCTCTATCGTTATAGATCGTTCCCGAACTACCGAATTCAACGAACCCCTCCGCAAGGAGCGCCGCCACTGCTTCCGGCGACCGGCGGATTTCCGGACGATGCAGTTTCTCCTCGAGCATGCGAATTTCTTCACGCTCGCACAGCGGAACTTCCGTGGTCATAGCAGCATCCGTTTCGGTTTGATTTCGGTGTGAAAGCCTCAATTTCAATGTGCATCAGGCCAGCGACTCCAGAATTCTTTCCCGCTCGACCTTGTAGACGTGGTCATAATCGGTCTTCCTGAATTGTTCCAATTCACTGGCGAAAAGCTCGGCTGCATGATGGCCGGCATGTGTCTTTTCGTCTTCTATGACCGCAGCTATCCGTCGAAACAGTTCGGACTCGAAATTGCCTGTGACGTTCAGTGCGTTCGGCCTCGCCAGTCTCGCCCCGCCATCCAAACGGATTGCAGAGACGTAAAACTCATCTTCGTAACCGGCGCCCGCCGATGTCAACTCGGCGCGCCCATAGAGCAGCAATCCGGTTTCCCAGCGATCGCAGAGGCGAATGCTCAGCTCATCGAACGAGTATTCGCAGGAGAACACATCGGTGTGCATTGTCATTCTGCTGCCTTCGCGTTTGACGTGGCGTACACAAGTCCTATTTTGCTGTTGTCGATCATCACTGTGTCCGCCAGATCCGTCGCAGTAGTGTTGGGCTTACTGGGCATTAACGGCACTTCCTTTCAGCATGCTTCCGGCTTCCAAAATCCATGGCCTGTCCGGTTTCGCTGACTTCGTGCAAGCTTTTAACGCTTGCGCGGGCTCATTCCTTTCAGTGCCAATAGGCTCTTAATGAGAAATTGCCATTCAACACGATATATGTCAACATTATTTGTGTTTATTTAGATCGAGAAAGACACCAAAAGTGTTTGAGACCTATGACCGCCGACATATCCAGCAAAAGTCACAGATTTGGTGAGCTATGCGAAAGGAGAAAAGGCGGGCTTGCTACTTCCGCGCAATATGCCCGCAGATGCGGCCGATGATCGTCAGCCGCTCCAGTTCGACAGTGAATGTTTCCAGCGCCGGATTGTCCGAAATGATTTTCACCTGGCTCGGATGCGTGAAGGGCACGCGCTGGAGACGCTTGATCTGCGGTTCGGAATAGCCGTCGCTAATGGCGTAAACGGTATCGGTCGTCATCTGGTTTTGGGAGAGATCGACGATGACGCGATCGCCTGGCATATATGTAGACTGCATGGAGTCGCCGATCACCTCCATGATGATGGTATGGTTTGGCGAAGCTTTCGCCTCGTTGCGCAAATACCCCGCGGGAATCAGCCATTCCGCAACGATCTTGTGGCCGGCGACATTCCCGGAGCCGACGGGCAGGTTGATGACTTCGCCGACAACGCCGCTGCCGGCACCCAGCTTGACATCCACTTCCGGCGTTGCGCCTGCGATCTGCGGCTGCCAATGCTCGCGGCTGTAGCTGAGCTCATCGTTATCTTCAGCGAATCCTTCGTTGTATTGCTCGTCCGGATCGAAGGAGGTGACCATGTTCGGTACCGAGCGGGCCACTTTGCGCGGCCCTTCGCCGGTCAGGAGATAGGCTGCCGTCGTGCCGAATTTCTTGGCATAGCGGTTAGCGATCTCGGCGTTGAATTCGTTCTGGCCGTTCTCGTGCGCCCGGTAGGTGGAAAGGCTCACGCCGAGCGCTTCTGCCGCCTTCGTGGCTGATGGATAATTTGCGGCTTCGCGCGCGGTCTTCAGTCGTTCGCCCATGGATTTTTGCATCAGGTGACACTCGCAAAATTATTAACATAAATCATGTTGACATCGGCATTATTATCAACATAATTTGTGTTTATCAAGAGGCCTGCGGTGCAAATCGCCGTGGCCGGTACGCTGGCTTAACCGGCGTGCGATGGAAGATGTGTTTAGGGGTGATGGCATGATCGCGAGTTGGAGGGGCAGGAAATCATATTTGCAGACGGGATATTTCGACCGCTTCTGGGACTGTCCAGGCTGTCATCGGGCTATGTCGATCGCAGAGATCATCGAACTGCATTGCGAAAACTGCGACGCAGCCGTGGAGCCGGCGGAGATGGACGATGCCGAGCCGGTGACACCGGCGCCGAATCCGGAGGAGATGCCATGAGCGAAATGTTACAAGGCTTTCTGACATGTATCGGCGCCGCGCTCTTCTTCGCCGGTACGCTGGCGGCGATAAAATCCGTCTTCTGGAGATCAGAATATTCAGGCGATCAGGATGACGCCTGCGGTGCGCCTGAGGGTGACCAGATCCATTTCCGGATGACGGGCGACAAAGATGCCGGCGCGGCAAAGCGGACACGCTTCGCGAAACCGAGCTGAAAATCGGCTTCTGCACGAAAAATCAAACCACAGAATCCAACTCACAGACCTGGCCTTGCCGGCCAGAGGAGGTTGCTATGAATGAATTTCAAATCGGAACAGAAGCAGTTACCGGCGGTCATCTCGGCTGGATTCGCAAGGTTCATCGCGCGACGAACGAGATCCTCAAGGATCGAAGCGGCGAACCGATTGTCTTTGCGACGCAGGACGCAGCAAAGGCCGCCGCCGGCGAGGCCATGGTTGCCTATCTGAACACGCCCATGCTGCGCGATGGCGCGAGAGTGGAGGCAATTTCCAAGGCGGAAGCTTTCTTTAAGCCCAAGCCGATCGGCGTTGCGGCCGGGAACATGGCGTGACCGATATGCCGCGGTGGAACAAGCATACATTTTCTTGCGAAAGGAGCTGCAGGATCGATGACCAAGGGCAAGCTTGATCTTCTTCTCGATGGCCTCGGCATCAAGCTCGTTCCGGTCCATCGTCGCCGCGCGCCGGCCCAGAGCCATGCTCGCGGGACCATGCAGGAAATCCGGGGGCGATATGGCGACGGACATCTGGTCTTCGTTCTGCGCTGCATCCGTCAAACCGGAAATAATCGCGACGAGCTTTGGTCGGATACGATCGGAGCAGTCTCCGATGTTCTTATGCAGCGTCAGGATTGGGCGCTGCAGCGTCCGGGCGACCTGCTTGGCGCCTTCGACGACATCGCACTTGCTTCGCTGCGCTTGGATGCCGTGGCGAGGCGGCCTTGGCCGGTTCGCGCGACGCTGCGAACCCTAATCTATTGGGAATTGGAGAGACGACTTGATGCACCGACCCGCCTCGCAGTTTGACGATCTATCCCATCATGCGGCTGAGATCGCCGATTTGAGCCTGATCGTTCGTGCTCGCTTCATCGAGGCGGCCGATACGATGGTTCACCTCGATGTCCGCGGCGTTCGCCCGGACAGAATGCGCACGCTCTGGCCGGATGTCCTGCCCGAGTCGATGGATCATGCCGATCTCCGCATCCGTTATCGCCCGAGCGCTGCCGCCGTCAGTCGGGCCGAAGAGGTGTTGCAGGATTGGCTGCGGATCCACGTCCGGGACGAGGAGCGCCGCATCCTGCTTTCGCGCTGGTCCGTTTGCCTTGCTGCACCTCGTGTCGCCGGATCTTTTCGGGATTTCTGCGCCCGAACCGGGCGTGTGCGGCGCACCGCGGAGCGGCGCATTCAGAGCGAATTTCAGAATGTCGCCGGCGCACTTCTCGCCACTTCGCCGATATTGCAGGAGCCTGACTGGTCGCGCATATCGCCGATGATGCCGAATTCGGCCGGTGGTTGCGAGCGGGTTAAACCGCCGATGACCAAACATGCAACGCATTGGTTGCCGGATGACGCCCGGCCGGTGTTCGATGCGGCCAGCCCTGAACTTGCGGAGCTTGCCAAGCGGCTTGAGCGCGGAAATCGCCGGCGTGCCAAGATGAAGGTCTAGATCGCGACGGCATTTCCGGTCCGAATCCGTATTTGCCGCTGTGGTCGACCTTGATCGCTTTTCACCTTATGGCGACATGCTGCTTTCGAATGCAAAGACGCCGCTTGGCCGAGGGCCTGCGGCATTCTCGCCAAAATCCGGCACGGCATATTCTGCCAGAAGCCGAAGTCGCGATGCCGGCAGGTGAGCGCGCCACGGGTCGCCGATTAGAACCACTGTGCCTTGTACCAGACAGCGATCCAGAAATGCGGTGACGCGTTTTGCAAGGGCCGCTTCATAGAAGAGATCACCGATACAGACGACATCGACGGCGGGAGGTTCGCCTGTCGTCAAATCGCTGAGGACGGGCTGGACAGCCACGTCATTCAGAGCCGCATTGAGCCCGATGGCTGCGATGGCATAGGGATCGATATCAGCGGCATGCACGTCCGCCGCTCCGGCCTTTGCGGCTGCAATGCCCACAATTCCTGAGCCCGCACCGAGGTCGAGCACGCGGCAACAGGCGACGGTTTCTGGCCTATCCAGAAGATAACGAGCAAGTACCAACCCTCCACCCCAGTAATGTGCCCAATAGGGGGAGCCGAATTGCGGATCCCGCTCTGCGAGATGTCGCAAACCACTATGCGGGCCTGCCTTGTGCAGCCGAATCTCGGGAATGCCGGGAACGGGCAGAATCGGAAGATTGGTGGTGATGAACTGCCGTGCCCCGTCGAGGCCTGGGCCGCTTTCCAAGTTGTGGCTCAATGCTTCCTCTTGCTTCGCCTCTTGGGAACTATCATCAGATAGTCGCCGGCGAGAATATTGATCAATTCGTCGGACTGCGGAGCGCGATATTCTCAAGGGATTTCAAATAATTATCCATTGTCTTCGTCAAGATTCGTCAATCCTTGCAGAGCCGTTATCCTTCAAGGGTGTCGCCAACAGCGCCGAATTGGGGTATTGGTTTTGACATGATGAGAACAGTTGCAGCGACGCACTGTTGACCGCAAGCGATGTTTTAAACCGCTTGTTTCCTTTCAAGGCTCCATCGGAATTTCAAGCATGTCCAATGCCGACAAGCCGGTCGTGCAGCGAAAGCCGCGCGCGCGCCGGCGCAAAGCCGTTCCGGCCGGCGATACGCCGCTCGATTATATGTTGAAGGTGATGCGTGATAATGAGGCGGATCAGAAGCGACGCGATGAAATGGCGAAGATCGCAGCATCCTATGTTCACCAGAAGCCAAGCGAGCGCCCAGGAGCTGGGGCCAAGGGAAACCGGGCTTTCACGATCGATTTAACCAATGCCACGGATGAGCAGCTTGCGACACTCGAATCCCTCTTCGGTCCGCTTGCCGGATCCGGTGACGATGATGGCGGCGATCCAAGAGGAGAAAGCGAAGCGGACAGTTGAGCGTGAGCGGGCTCGGCGTAAGAGACAGATCGCCGCGGATGCCGAGCGGATTCGCGCCAATTGCCAGTCGCTGGCCGGCTTCGTCCGAGAAGCCTGGCATGTCGTCGAGCCATCTGCGGACTATGTCCATGGCTGGCACATTGACGCGATCTGCCGGCATCTTGAAGCAGTCACTTCAGGCGACATCACGCGGTTGCTGATCAATGTGCCGCCGGGCACGATGAAGTCGCTTCTCTGCGGCGTCTTCTGGCCGGCATGGGAATGGGGACCGAAAGACAAACCACAACTGCGCTATCTCGGCGCGTCCTATTCGGAACATTACGCCAAGCGTGACAACAGACGCATGCGCGATCTGGTTGCCTCGGAATGGTATCAGGCGCTGTGGGGGGACCGGGTCAAGCTGACGAGAACCGGCGAGATGGCCTTTGCCAATACCCGCACGGGATCGCGCCAGGGCGTGCCGTTTTCAAGGCTGACCGGAGGTCGCGGTGATCGGGTCATCATCGATGATCCTCATTCAGTCGATGGTGCGGAATCCGAAGCGGAGCGTCTGTCGACGGTTCGGACATTTCGCGAGTCCGTGCCGACGCGGCTCAACGACCCCCAGCGTTCGGCCATCGTCGTGGTGATGCAGCGATTGCATGAGGCGGATGTGTCCGGCACCATTCTGGCGCTTGGGCTCGGTTACGAGCATCTGATGCTGCCCATGGAGTTCGAGCCGGAGCGCTGTTGTCGCACATCGATCGGATTTGTCGATCCGAGGATGGAAGAGGGCGAACTGCTCTTTCCGCAGCGCTTTCCGCGTGCGGTGGTGGAACGTGACAAGATACCGCTCGGATCCTATGCGGTTGCCGGTCAGTTTCAGCAGCGACCTTCACCGCGCTCGGGCGGGTTGTTTCAACGCGGCGATTTCGAAATCGTCGAGGCGGTGCCTGCCGGCGCGAAACGCTGCCGCGCCTGGGATTTCGCTGCCTCAAAGGAGCGTCCCGGCCGTCAGCCGGACTGGACCGTCGGTCTGCGCATGGCATGGGCTGACGGCGTCTTCTACGTCGAGACTATCGCCCGCGGACGATGGTCGGCCGCCGAGGTGGAACGCAATCTGAAAAACATGGCGTCGCAGGACGGGCCGACGGTGACGATCCGTATGCCGCAAGATCCGGGCGCAGCCGGCAAGGCCGATGCGGAAACGAAGATCAAGCTGCTGGCTGGTTTTCCGATCAGAGTCTTGTCTGCGACCGGTGATAAGGCGACGCGCGCCAAGCCGGCGTCGGCGCAGGCGGAAGCCGGGAACGTCAAGCTGTTGCGCGGAGACTGGAACGAAGCATTTCTGGACGAGATCTGCGCCTTTCCGAACGGGCAGTTTGATGACCAGGTCGATGCCTTTGCAGACGCTCTGAACGAGCTCGCGCTGAGCTCTTCCTTCAGCTTCACGAATTTCTAGGCTCGCTGGCGCGGGTCTTTCATCACATCGATATCAAAGGACAATCCATGGGGCAGATATTCTCGATGGTTCGCGACGGATTGGTGAGCCTTGCATCCCGCATGGGCACGGAAAGAGACAAGGCGGCCTCGGTTTTCTACGCGCAACCGATCCTGACAGACGAGCAGATTATCGCCGCTTATCGCGGCTCCTGGCTGCCGCGAAAGATCATCGACATCCCGGCATTGGATAGCTGCCGGAAGTGGCGAAACTGGCAGGCCGCGGGCGACCAGATCGGATTGATCGAAGCGGAGGAGCGCCGGCTCAATCTGCGCGGCAAGGTGCTTGAAGCGTCCACGAAAGCGCGTCTGTTCGGTGGCGCTGCCTTGTTCATCGGTACCGATGATTCCGATCCGGCACTGCCGCTCGACATGGAGGCAGTTGGAAAAGGCGGCCTCAAGCATCTGACCGTGCTGACACGCCGCCAGCTTGCAGCCGGTGACATGGATGGCGATCCGGCGTCCGAGTGGTATGGCAAACCGAAATTCTACACGCTAACCGGCGCCAACGGGACGCAGGTGGTTATCCATCCGTCGCGACTGGTCATTTTCAGAGGTGTCATGACGCCAAATGAAGAGTTCGGCGGCATGGGCAATCATGCTTGGGGCGAAAGCGTGCTGGCCGCGACATTCGACGCGATCAAGAATGCGGATAGCACAGCGGCCAATATCGCCAGCCTCGTCTTCGAGGCGAAGATCGACATTATCAAGGTGCCGCAGTTCTCCGCCAATATCGGCAATCAGGCCTATGAGGACGCCGTGTTGCGCCGCTATACGCTCGCCAATGCCATCAAGGGTGTCAACGGGACGCTGATCCTCGATGCCGAGGAGGAATACGACAGCAAGGGTGCGCCGCTCCCCGGTCTTACCGACATTCTGATGGCTTTCATGCAGATCGTTGCTGGTGCCGCCGATATTCCGGTGACACGCTTGCTGGGCCAATCGCCCGCCGGCCTGAATGCCACCGGCGCTGCCGACATGAAGAACTATCACGACCGGATCCAGGCAATCCAGGAGCTTGACTATACGCCCGCAATGGCGCGGCTCGACGAATGCCTTATTCGTTCTGCCACCGGTGCCCGCGATCCGGCGATCTATTCCAACTGGGCGCCCTTGGAGCAGATGAGCGAGAAGGAGCGGGCCGATATCTTCAAGACGAAGGCAGAAGCGGCGCGAGCCTTGTTTGGCTCAACTGCCGGCGAGGAGATTATCGCGCGACAGGCGCTCTCCGAAGCGTTGGTGAATGGTTTCGTCGAGGATGGATCGCTGCCCGGATTGGAGGCGGCCATGAAGGCATCCGACCAATCGGAACATGCCGCCCAGCCCAAACTGGCTTCTGACCCGATCGAAGAACGCAACGTCCTGTCGATGTAACCGCCCAAGCATCCGGCTTTGTCATAGCCAGCAGCTCCTTACTCTAAACTCCATTAGGCTCCGACCAGGAGAAATCCCAACATGAATTTCACAGACACTGTCACCGTCGCGGGAACGCGGCGGACCGGAGACGGCTACCTTGTTGCCGACGCCCGGATCGCCCGCACAGGCATTCAAAGCTATAGCGGTGCTGAAATCGGCCGGCCCGAGATGCACGCCGTGCGCATCTATCGGCCGGGCACGGAAGTCTTTTCCGACGATACGCTGAAAAGTGCCGCTCACCGGCCGGTGACAAACGAACATCCGCCGGAAATGGTCACGTCGGAGAACTGGAAGAAATACTCCGTCGGCCAGACCGGTGACGAGATCGCCGGCGAGGGCATCTTCCTCCGCGTGCCGCTGATGGTCAGCGACGAGGCGGCCATTCAGGACATCGAAAGCGGCAAGCAGGAGCTTTCGGCCGGCTACGTCTGCGACGTCGACTTTACCGCGGGCGTAACGCCTGCAGGCGAAGCGTATGACGCCATTCAGCGAAATATTCGCATCAACCATATCGCCATTGTGCGCCGTGGCCGAGCGGGCTCGAAAGTCCGCATCGGCGATGCAGCCGCACCGTGGGGCTGCTCTCCTCTCGCAGCCCCACGCCCCATTTCCGATCATCATCAGAGCAAGGAAGGAATGATGCCAACGAAGACAATGACGATCGACGGCATCGACATCAAGGTCAGCGATCAGGCCGCGGAGATCATCACGACATTGCAGCAACGACTTGCGGATGCGGAGGTTGCGCATCAGAAGGCCATCGCCGTTCGCGATGCGGAACTCGATGCGCTCAAATCCGCACTTCCGAGCGATGCCGAAATCGATCGGAAAGCCGAGGCGCGCGCCGACTTGATCGGCCTTGCCAAGGCGGTCGCCGGCAATATCAAGACATCCGGCCTCACCGATGCGGCGATCCGCAAGGCTGTCGTTATCGCCAAGGCAGGCGAGAGTGCCGTACAAGGCCGATCGGATGCCTATATCGACGCGCGTTTCGACATGCTGGCCGAGGGGCTGCGCGAAAAGCCGGATCTGTTTGCCGATGCGGTCAAGGACGGCATCAACTCGACGCAGACGTCCATGTCCTCAGCCTTCACTGCCTATGCCGCCATGGTCCGCGACCTCCAGTCCGCGCATCTGGCCGCCAATCCCACCTAACCAGGTCAACGAAAAGGAGACGCTTCAATGGCGACTTATCAGACCACCTATGGAAACGCTCCTCGGAAGGGCCTGCATGGGCAGATCGCTTCGGAGGAACAGGCCAACAAGATCAGCCGTACGGTGGAGAATGCCGCCGGAATCAAGTTCGGCCAGCCCGTCCAGCGCGGCCTCGCCGACCACGGTGTGGCGCCTTACGCCGCCGGCGGCAAATTCCTCGGCATTGCCGTGCTGACGCCGACCGTGCTGCCGGATGTAGCACCAGTCGGCGGCTTTGCGCAGTTCGTCACGGGCGCATTCCTGACCTCCGGTCAGATGTACGTGCGGGCAGGCGGCGCCGTCGCCGATGGTGACGCTGTCTACTACAGCGCCGCTGCCGATGCCTATGTCAACGCAGCCGGCACCGGCATCGTCGGCCCCATCCCCGATTGTTTCTTCGACACGAGCGGCAGCAACGGCGACATCGTCGAAATCTCGCTCAAGCACAGGAGCGCCTAATCCATGAACCAATTCGTTCGACAGCATTTCGCGGACGCCCAGGCGGCCTATTCCTTCGTTATTGCGCAGGGTCGCAATATCGAGACCCGTATCTACCAGCGGCGCTATCCGACCCTCAACTATGGCCTCCATGTTCCTGTCGTCACTGAAGGTAACGAATGGGCTGCCGGCACGACTTTTTTCACGGTCGACAGCGCCGGCGAGGCGAAGTTCCTCTCCGCCGCCGGCACGGACATGCCGTTCAACCAGTCAACGCGCGACAGCGCCAGCCACGACTTCGCGATGCTTGGCTCGGGCTGGGAATGGAATCTCGAGGAGGTCAACCAGGCCGCGCTCTACAATCTCGATCTCAACGCATCCAACGCCATTTTCGCCGCCGATAAGATCGAGCGCCTGCTGAATTCCGTCGCCATGATCGGCTCGACGGAAAAGGGCTGGACCGGTTTCGTCAACGATCCGAACGTCTCGCGTGTCGATGTCGCTGCCGATGGCACAAGCGGCTCGACGCACTGGTCTGCCAAAACGGCCGACCAGATCTTGCGCGACGTCAACGATCTTATCGGCGGCGTGCGGAAGAGAACGGGCGAGGTCGAGTGGGTCGACAGCCTGCGTCTGCCGCCCGAAGCCTTCCGCCTGATCGCCACCAAACGGCTTGCCGATGGCGACGGCTACATCACCGTGCTGGAGTTCCTGCGGCGCGGCAATGTTTACACCGCCGAGACCGGGCAGCCGCTGGACATCCAGCCGCTGCGTGAGTTGGCCACAGCATCGCAGGATGGCGGCGGCCGCATGGTAGTCTATCGCCGCGATCCCGAGGTGCTGCGCTTCCATCTGCCGATGCCGCGCCGTGTGCTGCAGCCGCGCCAGAAGTCGATCATGAGCTTCGAGACCGGCATCATCGCCCGCACCGGCGGCACCGAGGTGCGTCTGCCGGCCGCCATGGCCTATGGCGACGAGATCACGGCTGCGGCCTGACGCTGATTGCCCTCTTTCCGCTTCGCGCGGGGAGAGGGCGTCTGTCTTCTCAACGATCGATACGGAGCTTTCATGTCCGCATCCTTTTACGGCACGCTCGCTGCCGCCGATGCCTATTTCGCCGATCGTGCCAATGCCGGCTGGGCGCTGGCCAGCGATGGCGATCGCCTGGCGGCGCTGGTGCGCGGATCGCAGGTGGTTGATAGCCTCTACGAGCCCAAATTCAGCGGGCGGCGAACCGGGGGCTATGACCAAGCCTTGTCCTGGCCTCGCAGCGAGGCGACGACGGTGAATGGTGAAGTGATCGCTGACGATGCATTGCCGCTGGCCGTGACTTATGCGGCCTATGAAGCGGCGGCGCTCGAGCTTTCGGAACCCGGCAGCCTGACGCCTGTCATCGTTGCGGCCCGCACGGTGAAGCGCGAGAAGGTGGGGCCGCTTGAGACGGAATATGCCGTTGCCGATACGAGCGACGACATGATCGCCGCCGCAAAGCCGGTGCTGACCATGCTTGACGGGCTTCTCTACCCACTCCTGCGCCCGGTACTCCCCGGCATTCTGGTGGTGTGATGGCCGCTTTCGATTACGACAGAGCACGCGCGACGGCCGAGCGTTTGATCGCAAAATTCGGCCAGAAGGGCAGCGTGCGGCGTATCAGGAGTGCCGGTCCGGATTACGATCCGGTGCAGATGAGCGAAGACTTTCTCTGTTCCTTCGTCGATCTCGACCAGAGCCAGGCGCATATCGCCGACACGCTGATCCAGCGCGGGGATCGCATGGTCTATCTCTCGACCGAGGGGCTTTCGATCACGCCGACATTGGCCGACAAGATGCTGATCGGCGGCGTCGAGCATGCGATCGTCGATATCCAACCGCTGTCGCCGGGCGGAACTGTCGTCTTCTGGCAGCTGCAGGTGCGGCGATGACGGCGCTGGTGCGTTTCAAGACGATCCTGACGCTTTGGCTGCTGTCGCGAACCATCCTGCTGCTCAATCGGGTTTCACCGTTGCCGGGAATTGAGAGGAGTGGCGGAGCGAAGGCCGAATCCCAAACCGCCAGACCTGCGGTTCGCGCCCGCTACGGTCATCTCACCCTTTTGAATTTCGAGCGGCGTGGCTCTTCACCGGGCGACGCCGCCGATGATCCATAACGCTATCAAGGGGCAATCGACATGGCTTCCTCTAATTTCTCCGCCGATATCGCCACCTGGGCCGAGCGGACCAAGAGGCGCATGGAAGAGGTGGCGAACCTCTCCGCGCAGCGGCTGGCCGGGGCGATCGTCGAGGCAACGCCTGTGGCCTCCGGCGAACTTGTCAATTCCTTCCGGGTCTCCGTCCCGCCACGGCAAAGCAGGGACGCGGAGGGATCCAATGAAGGCCAGCCGGTCGATCTGGCCGGCCTCGGCGTGCCATTAGGCGGGATGATCCATATGGGGTTCACCGCGCCGCACGCCGCCGCAGTCGAGTATGGCAAGGATGGGCAGGCGGGGCAGGGCATGGTGCGGCTTGCGGCGCGCCAATGGCCTGACATCGTCGAGCGCGCCGCACGCGACTCGGCGGACTGATCTCTCTAAATTTCAACATCATAGACATGGGTGACGCATGGCGACGGGGACGGACGCTCTCATTCTGGCTGCGCTGCTGGACCATCTGGCCGCACTCCAATTCCAGCCGCCATTGCCGGTGGCGCAGCCGGGCATTGCCTTCCCGCCGGCGGGGCAAGAAAAGCCGGATAATTATCTGGCTGTCAGCTACCTGCCCAACCGTCCCCGGCAGGTGACGCTCGGCGACGATCCGCAGCAGAAGCTCGGGCTTCTGCAGGTTTCCGTCTATTGGAAGGCCGGCGGCGGGCTGATCAAGCCACTCGATGCCGCCGGCCAAGTCATCGACCATTTCAACAACAAGACGCTCTTCGCCTCTGGCGTGAAGATCACGATCAGTGGCGAGCCGTGGGCCGCAGGCCCGATCCAAGAGGATGACCGGGTGCAGATACCGGTCACCATTCCCTACACCGCCTTTGAACCGGAGACATGATCCATGGCGAACAAAAGCACGAAGAAGGGCTCGAAAGTCTACGTATGCGAGACGCCCCAGAATACCGACTTGACGGCCAGCGCCTATGCCGCGCTGACCTGGGTGCAGGTGGGCAAGGTCGGCAAGGTCGGCGATTTCGGCTCGGACTCCACCATCAACCACTACGATACGCTGGACGAGCCCGTGCAGCAGAAGCAGAAGGGCGTTTCCAACGCCGGCGATCCGGAGCTCGAAGTTGCCTCCATCGCCGACGATCCGGGCCAGGACATCCTGCGCGTCTTCGGCGATCCGCTTAACATCAACAACATGGCGATCAAGGTCGAGCGCAATGACGCGCCTCAGGGCAAGACCAACACGGTGTTCTATTCGCGCGGCGTCGTTTCCGGCCCGCTTTATCCCGGCGGCGGCTCCGACGATTTCGATCTGGAGAAGTTCAAGGTCGGCCTCAACCAGCTGCCGATCCGCATCGATCCGGTCACCACGCCGTAAGCGCGATCTTTCGGAACCTTGCGCGCGTCGCTCTCCTGCGGCGCGCTGCCACTCCTACATGTTCCAACCGATAAGGTGTTTCCTTGGATATCTCCAGTCTCGTCAATTCCGAAGATCTCTTCGAGCTGCAGCTCCTGCATCCGGCCACCGAGGAGCCGCTCGGCATCTCCTTCATGATCCGCTCGGCCGAGAGCAACGAGGTGAAGAAGATCGTTCGCCAGCATAGCGATCGTTTCCTCGCCAGCCGCAAGAAGAAGCTGACCACCAGCAAGGTCGAGGCCGAATATCTCGACAAGGCGGCCGCGGCTATCGCCTCCTGGAACTGGGGCGAGCAGCAGTGGAAGGGCGAGCAGCCGGTGCTCTCCTTCGAGAAGGCCCGCGAAGTCGTCGAGGACGCCGGCTGGATCTACGATCAGGTGGCCGGCGCCTCGGAGGACCGCGCAAATTTTATGAAGAGCTTGCCGAAGGGCTTTCAGAAGCCGTAGGGATCGTCGCGCGCTATGATTGCGTGCGCGATACAAACGGCGAGACCCGGCGCGAACGCAACGAGGCCTTCGAGCTTTTAAGCCCGGAGGCCGAGGTTTCGGAGGCCGGCCATGCGCTCTGGGACTGGTTCTGGGACCTGCGCTCGGCGCAGGCTTCCGGCTTTTCCGGCCCGGCGCCGCTCTCCCACCAGGAAATGCTCGCCTGGCTGCAACTGACCGGCAACCTCCTGCGCCGCGAGGACATCGCCGTGCTGAAGGCGATGGACGGGCGCTATTGCCAGGCGGTGGAGGAGGAGACGGAGGCGATCAGGGCGCGAGAGGCGGGGTAGAGGGTCGGGTTATAGAACTTCAGTAGGTAAGCCTCACATTGTCTACGGCAGCGCCGGCGTCAGTACCTTGTATGCCGACGTAGCTGCAGGCCGCTTCAATCCGCTGATATCGGCTTTGGACGATGGCGTTTGTGCTCAAGTAGATATAAAACTCTACCGGTCTCAGAACGCCTTGATCGAACTGCTTCAGCTTCTCTTCCCGCATGGAAGGACTGTCGTCAGTCTTTTCAAGGTAGCTTGCGAACGCACTGCGACCCATTGGAAATTGGGCTTTGGAATGGTCAACTTGCGTATAGGTAGCTGATGAACCAAGGCGGAATTTCAGTGCAGCTTCGCACGTTGCCACCATTGTTACCGCCGGCGCAGGTTTTGATGGCGTGGCCGCTTTCCACTCACTTGTGTTTTGAGGAAGAGGCTTCTTTTCTGGCTCATTATAGCCAAATTCTTGGTTGCACGCGTCAACCTCTTTGGCCGCCGCCGAGGTCATTTTGTCGAAAAAGTCGGTAGTTGACCCTGCATTGAATAGCTTTACGTCTTTCCAGAGACGAAAGCAGAACGAGGCTCGAATATCAGGAAACTCCGCTCGGCAACTATCCGCTTCGGCAACCATGAGAGCTAACGAACCATATGTCTTTTCTCCTGCTTTCGCGCGTGCCTCTTCTTTGAGCGCGTCGGTGCATTTGAATTTTCGTTCGGCAAGTTTGGCAGCCTTCTCTTCCTGCCATGCCTGGTAGTATTGCCAGCCAACAACACCGCCGACAATCGCGGCGCTCGCGATTACCACTACGCATGCAGTTGCGATCAAAGCCTTTAGCCAAACGTCCATAAGTGTCTCTGAGAAATTTTAGGGAGTACCAGTGCGGATGCCGTTACTTCAGCTGAACAGCCGCCTGAATGTGTCGCGAACCCATCCCGTATAGGGGAGTGCACGCGAAGAATGCAGTCAGAAGTGGCTGAAACCTCATAGTCGCCCGCTCTTATTAACGCTGTGTCTCTAACCAGTCCGCGTTCGTTTTGCCGTCGACCATTACGTAGAGACGGTCCGCTCTGGAGGTGTCTTCATTGTCAGTTGGATATTGACATCTGGAGGTGCCGCGAATTGGTGTGCCATAAGCGTTAGGAGCATCGTAAGTTATAAGAACCTCAAACATCAGAGGTTTTACACGGCCTTGGTCAAAATCCTTCATCCTGGCTCCCTGGATGAGTGGTCCATATTCGTCTCCCGCCAAATAGCGTTGGTAGTCGGCGCGGTTGAGAGGCTCGTTGGATTCTTTGATTTCGACCCGCTTGTATCCTGCCGGTGCTAAAAGTCTCAATTTCAAAACTTCTTCGCACACGGTCACCAATTTTGATTCAG
>NZ_FMAF01000077.1 GCF_900094565.1 Martinezella lusitana | reverse complement strand
CTAGCACTACTTTGGCAGAATTGAATTTAGGTTCATTTGGAACCTGATACGGCAGTGTGGACATCGTTGTGGTGGATGGTGGTTTGAGAGTGCGGCTATGACGGCACGCCGGACAGCTGGCAGTGTCGGCTTAGGCGGGCCGTGCCTCTTTCTTTTTTTCCCGCTTTGCCTTGTTGAGGCGCTGATGCTGAAGAAAGGCATAGGCAATCATCGTCATCAACGCGTGTCGGTGTAGGCCCTGCCATGATCGGCCTTCAAAGTGATCGAGGCCGAGTTCTTCCTTCATCTGCTGATGGGCCTGCTCGCAGACCCATCTTGCTTTGATGGCGGCCGCGAGAGCTTTCAAGGTCGCCTCGGCCGGCAGATTGGAGAGATAATATTTGCGCTCGTCGTTTGAACGCCATTCACCAACGAGCCACGCTTCTTCGCCCGGCATGTGCTGCTGTCCCTTGTCGAGGATGCGTTGCGGGTTGCCATCAGCAATCCGAATGCGTAGGGCCGCGAAGCGTGCGGTCAGTCGAGCTTTGGTGCCGTGACGCCAACTGACCTTCTTCCAGGTGGTTCCTTCCAGGATCGCTTCGGCTGCGGTCGACAGCGTATCGGGGATCGAATGCTTGCGCGGTCTTCCATGGCCGGCGACAGGAAAGATCAATGCGACATCATGAGGATAAACCTTCTGATGCTTGGGAATGCCGACGGCCCAGGTGAGATTGCGTGCACTGAGCCCCTGGCGAAACGCAGCCGACAGACCATAGCCGGCGTCGGCAAGGACAGTACCAAACCGCACGCCTGCAGCCATCAGCCGATCGATCTCGTCGAGCGCGATCTCCGGTTTGGTGCGGGATCGGCGCATCTCCTCGGGAATGCCGGCCTTCGCCATCCGATCCTGATCACTGGTCCAGCTCTCGGGCAGGAACAGCCGCAGGCCAACGGGAACAGGAACCTCGTCGCGGGCCAGCGTCAACGACACTAGCGTCTGGCAATTGGCGCGCTTGCCGAGCATCGACGCATACTGCGGTGCGACCCCAACGGAATGGTCGCCCTTCTTCGGAATAGCCGTGTCATCGATCACCAGAAAAGCATCTGAAGCCCCGACAATCCTGTCGGCCCGCACCGCCAGTTCCGCCTCAAGAGGACCGGCATCCCAAATCCCATCCGAGATGAAATGATGCAGGCGGTCGTAGCGATCTGGTGCCAGACGTTCCGCCATCGGCTCGATACTCTTGCGATCGCCCGGTCCGATGAGGCCCGAAATATACACCGGGCACATCTGCCGCCGCTTCTTGTGACCAAGCTTCTCAACGAACGGCTTCAGCCAATCCGTCAATGCAACATTCTGCTCTGCCATCCCATGCACCCTCGTTGGAATGCCAAGGATGGCCGATCATCGTTACCTGAGAGTTAATCTGCCAAAGTAGTGCTAGG
>NZ_FMAF01000002.1 GCF_900094565.1 Martinezella lusitana | reverse complement strand
TGACACGCATCGCTGCGATCATTAATGAGGTGTATTCTCTTGTTCAAAACGTAACCGTCGAAGTCTATTCCAAGGATCCAAATCTCTTCAGATCCCGCAAGCTTCGCCGCCCACGTTTCTCTTTCTTCTCATCTTCAATTGTCAAAGAACTGACCAGAAAAACCAGTCGAAATCACTTCCCGTAAGCCCAAGCACCTAAGCCCAGAACCTTCAATCAGCATCGCAGCCAATCCAGGAAACACTAGAGCGAAAGTCGTCGTCGCCAGCAGCGCCGCCGCCCTCGTTCAGTGAGTGGGCTTATAATCCCACCCAACGAACCAAGTCAACAAGCGATTTTGAAAAAAATCGAAAAACAAATAAGTGATTGATTCTCATGATATATTTATGAAGGGATGCCGAGCTCCGGCTGAAGATGCGACGAAGCCACCCGCGCATCCCTTCCCTGGCATGCTCACGCTACCCAATCGGGCGCCGCTGGCGGCACAATATGAGGTGGATCATCGGCAACGTCCCACAAGCCCTATCACCTGCACCATAGATTTCTATAGGAAACGAGGCCCCCAAAGAGTGAATATCGCCCGGTTGATTTGACTCGCCTGTCATAAATATGCACATCTTCGCCCCCAGCCTGCGGCTCGCATGAAGGAACCGGATTTCGATTGGCATGATGACGGACAAGATGATGCTCCGATCGCTCGGCAACGAGCCGCCAATCCTGGCCGATGGCAGGCGGGCGCCGGATCGACGCGAGGTTTCCTTGCGCTGGCTCTCGGGCACCTTCCTTACCGGCGTCACCTCGAGCATATTGATGGGCGTCGCCTTGTTCGCAGCGCTCGACGGACGACAGCAACTGGCTATTCCGGCCGAAGCCTATGCGACATCGGACAATCACGATGCCTCAGATGATCAGGTCACCCGCGGCGGGCGCCTGATTTCCACCGCCATCGCGTCCAAGCCGTCAGACCGCAACATTCTCGAAGTATCGACCGTTGTGAAAGACGGCGACAAGGAGGTGGTGCGTCGCCAGCCCTTCGCCCATGTGAAGATCGCCTTGGCCACCAATCGCATCGCCAACGAAAGCTATCCGCCATTTGATCCGCTGGCGATCTTCTCCGCCGATGAGAATATACCGCCGCCGGCCAACCGGACCGGCGCGATCTACGGATCGGATGTTGAATCGGAGGTCAGCCTGAAGACGGTGCCCTTTCCGTCCAAGGATATTCCCTTCCAGCTTGCCGGCTCCATGTCGCTCGACGAAGTCGAAGAGAATGTACGCTCCAACGGCTCGGTCCTGACAGACGGCAATACCCAGCTTTCGGCACTCTATTATGTCGATCCGCGCCGTTTCGCCAACGACGATGCCGATGTCGACCTGACAGCCGGCCTGACCGCCCGCATCGTCGAGGAAAACATGTCCGTCTCCCCCTCCCAGGCTGTGACCGCGCAGACACAGGAGTTTGCTGACGACATCATTCCGGTTCGGGAAAACATGCCGATTGTCACGGCCCTCACCAATGCCGGCTATCTCAAGGCGGATGCCGACGACATCACGGCAAAGATCCAGCCGTTCTTCGGATCGTCCGATGTTTCCGCAGGCGACGTGCTTCGCATCGGCATCCTGCAGAAGGGCGAGCAGGCCAAGATCATCCGCGCCAGCATCTACCGCGGCACCAAGCATTTGCTGACCATCGCGCAGAACGATCGTGGCGATTTCGTCGCCGGCAGCGAACCGCATATGCTTGACGCCATCGCCACCGCCTTCGACAACGACGCCCCCCCCTCTGTGGCCGGCCGCGATCTGCCGAGCGTCTATGACGGCATCTATCGCGCAGCGCTTTCCTACGGCATGAACAAGGAAATGGTGGCGCAGATCGTCAAGCTGCTTGCCAGCAATGTCGATTTCCAGGCGCAGCTGAAACCGGCGGATTCGCTGGAAGCCTTCTTCTCGGTTGCCGATGAAAACGGCCAGGCGACAGCCGATTCCGAACTGCTCTTCGTCAACGCCAAGTTCGGCGATACCGTGACCCGCTTCTACCGTTTCGAAGATCCGGCCGATAATTCGATCGATTACTTCGATGACGGCGGCAAGAGCATCCGGCAATTCCTGTTGCGCAATCCTGTTCCGACCGGCGTGTTCAAATCCGGCTTCGGCATGCGACGCCATCCGATCCTCGGTTTTGCGCGCATGCATACGGGCGTGGATTGGGCTGCGCCCCGCGGCACGCCGATCATCTCCGCCGGCAACGGCATCGTCGAAAAGGCCGGCTGGGATTCAAGCGGCTTCGGCAATCAGACGCTGATCCGTCATGCCAATGGCTACGTCTCCTCCTATAACCATCAGAGCGCCATCGCCAAGGGCATCGTGCCGGGCGCGAAGGTGGTTCAAGGACAAGTCATCGGCTTCATCGGCTCGACCGGCCTCGCGACCGGCCCGCACCTCCACTATGAACTGATCGTCAACGGGACGAAGGTCGACCCGCTGCGCATCCGCCTTCCCGGCGGCAAGTCCCTCGAGGGCGAGGCTCTCGCCAAATTCCAGGAAGAGCGCAAGCGCATCGATACGCTGCTCAGCGACGACAAGTCGAAACAGGTCGCAAGCAAGTAGCCCTGAAGGCTGGGACATCCCCGTCAGCGGGCAACCAGTTAGGCTCGAACAGATCCCATCCGAACAACCAGTTCCGCCATGAGCTCATCCACCGCCTTGAAAGCCGTATCGACGACGATAGGCCCCGAGCTCCAGCTATCATAGTTTCGCGTAACGACCTCGTCCCAGGTCGGGTTCACAAGGCCTTCGATATCGGCCTCGCGCGTTTCCACGCGCCGGCGATGCTCGGTCCTGTCGGAACAGATGACCTCCACCTCGATTGACGGCACACCCGCCCGCTGCGCGACGTGCCTCCAGGCTTCGCGCGTCACCGAAATGGGATTGACTGTATCCGCAATCACGGTTCTCCCCAGTTTCAGATTGTCTTCGGCGACCCCATAGGCAACCATATATCCGGCAGGTCCGACATCAGCTCTCAACATACCGGAATTCCGCAACGCCTGCTCGATCGTGTCGAGCCGGACGTGCACACCGCCCAACCGCTGCGCCAGCGCGCGCGCAATGGTGGTTTTTCCGCTGCCCGGCAGGCCACCGAAGATAACAAGCATGGTTTCCTCCGTCCCTCTCCAAACCCGCGCCAGCATCACAGAGGAGGCAAGGTCAGGCAAGCAGGCTCTCAAAAGCAAGATGGCGGCCGAAAGGCCGCCATCCGCATTTCATCAAACATTCTCGACCTTATGCCGCCTCGTTCACCGCATGGCGCGGGCGGAACAACAGCCTGTCGGAACCGCTGGTGACCTTGACCAGCGAGCCATCCGGAATCTGCCCGGAGAGGATCTGTTCGGCGAGCGGATCCTGGACATATTTCTGGATCACCCGCTTCAGCGGCCTTGCACCATAGGCGGGGTCGTAGCCCTTGTTGGCGAGCCAGTTGCGGGCATCGTCGTCGAGCTCGAGCGTGATCTTGCGCTCCGACAAAAGCTTCAGCAGCCGCTCCAGCTGGATATCGACGATCGCGCCCATCTCCTCGCGCTTCAGGCGATGGAACAGGATGATCTCGTCGACACGGTTCAGGAATTCCGGGCGGAAATGCGACCGCACCACATCCATCACCTGTTCGCGCACCAGATCGCTGTCATCGCCTTCCTTCAGCTGGGTCAGATATTCGGCGCCCAGGTTGGAGGTCATGATGATCATGGTGTTGCGGAAGTCGACCGTGCGGCCCTGGCCATCCGTCAAACGCCCGTCGTCCAGAACCTGGAGCAGGACGTTGAAGACATCGGGATGCGCCTTCTCGATCTCGTCGAACAACACGACCTGATAGGGTCGGCGACGGACGGCTTCGGTCAGCGCACCGCCTTCCTCATAGCCGACATAGCCGGGAGGGGCGCCGATCAGCCGGGCCACGGAGTGCTTCTCCATGTACTCGGACATATCCATGCGCACCATGGCCGTATCGTCATCGAAGAGGAAGCGGGCGAGCGCCTTGGTCAGCTCCGTCTTGCCGACGCCGGTGGGGCCGAGGAAGATGAACGAGCCGATCGGCCGGTTCGGATCCTGCAGCCCAGCGCGCGACCGGCGGACGGCACGCGATACCGCCTGAACGGCATCGCCCTGGCCGACGACCCACTTCGCCAGTTCGTCTTCCATCCGGAGCAGCTTGTCGCGTTCACCTTCCAGCATCTTGTCGACCGGAATCCCGGTCCAGCGGGAAACGATCTGGGCGATATTGTCGGCGGTGACCACTTCCTGCACCATGGAATCGCGGGCACTGTCCCGCTCTTCCGCAGTTTGCAGCTCCTTCTCCAGCTTCGGGATCACGCCATAGGCGAGCTCGCCGGCACGCTGGAATTCACCCTTGCGTTGGGCGGTCGCCAACTCGTTGCGGGCTTCGTCAAGCTGCTTCTTCAGATCGGCGGCAAGACCCAGCTTCTGCTTTTCGGCTTGCCAGCGCGCCGTCAGCGCATCGGCTTCCTCTTCCAGCGAGATAAGCTCGGTCTCCAGCCGCTTCAGCCGGTCGGCCGAGGCCTGGTCGGTTTCCTTCTTCAGCGCCTCACGCTCGATCTTCAGCTGGATGATACGGCGATCGAGTTCGTCGAGTTCTTCCGGCTTCGAGTCCACCTGCATGCGCAGGCGGGCCGCAGCTTCGTCCATCAGGTCGATGGCCTTGTCCGGCAGGAAACGATCGGTGATATAGCGGTTCGACAGCATGGCGGCGGCCACCAGGGCGGCATCGGCGATGCGGACCTTGTGGTGCTGCTCATACTTTTCCTTCAAGCCGCGCAGGATCGAAATCGTATCCTCGACTGTGGGCTCCTCGACCATGACGGGCTGGAAGCGTCGTGCGAGAGCCGGATCCTTTTCGACATGCTTGCGATATTCGTCGAGCGTGGTCGCGCCGACGCAATGCAGCTCACCGCGGGCGAGCGCAGGCTTCAACAGGTTGGAAGCATCCATGGCGCCATCCGCCTTGCCCGCGCCGACCAGCGTGTGCATTTCGTCGATGAACAGGATGATCTCGCCGTTTTCCGACTGGACCTCGTTGAGCACGGCCTTCAGCCGCTCTTCGAACTCGCCGCGGAATTTCGCGCCGGCAATCAAGGCGCCCATGTCGAGCGCCATCAGCTTCTTGTCTTTCAGCGATTCAGGCACGTCGCCATTGACGATGCGGAGCGCCAGGCCCTCGACGATCGCCGTCTTGCCGACGCCGGGCTCGCCGATCAGCACGGGGTTGTTTTTCGTGCGGCGGGAAAGAACCTGAATGGTGCGGCGAATTTCGTCGTCACGGCCGATGACCGGGTCGAGCCTGCCTTCGCGAGCCTCGGCGGTGAGGTCGCGTGCATATTTCTTCAGTGAATCGAAGCCCTGCTCCGCATTGGCGGAATCGGCGGTACGACCCTTGCGGATATCATTGATGACTTGATTGAGTGTAACAGGCGTCACGCCGGCTTTCTTCAGCGTCGCGGAAGTGGAAGCGGACGACTCGATCGCCAGTGCCTGCAAGAGGCGCTCGACGGTGACGAAGCTGTCGCCCGCCTTCTTTGCCGCATCCTCGGCGGTGGCAAATACCTTGGCGAGCGGCTGTGCGAGATAGACCTGGCCATCGCCGCCGGAAACCTTCGGCAACTTGGCAAGCGCGGCGTCATTGGCAAGACGGGCAGCCTTGGCATCACCGCCGGCGCGTTCGATCAACGACGCGGCCATGCCTTGGTCGTCGTCCAAAAGCACTTTCAGAACATGTTCGGGTGTGAACTGCTGATTACCCTGCGCAAGCGCATAGGTTTGGGCGGATTGCAGGAAACCGCGCACCCGCTCGGAGTATTTTTCAATATTCATACTGGACCTCCATGGATCGGCCTGCCCTAACCGGCGCAGATCGATGATTGAGATTGAGCCCCCTCAAGAGGCGGACCCCGCCTTGTCGCTGTTGAGATTTGCGGCAAGGCAACTGAGGAGAATATGGGAGGGTATCTGAGGAGTTTAAAGGGCGGCAAAAGCGAAAAAAGTGAGGGATTTGCCGGGTTGAGCCGCGTTGACCCAAAGGCGGAAGATTGCAGCGACATCGGCCTCTGCAAAGCAGGAAGGACATGTCATCCGCGAACGATGGCGCGGATTCCCCTACCCGCGTTGCGCTCATCGGCAAAACGGGCAACCACGTGCAAATGAACATGAAACACGTGCTGCCCTGCAACGGCTCCGACATTCCAGCCGAGAGTGAAGCCATCCGGGTCGCAATATTCCAGGTGAGCCTTTGCCATTGTCAGCATTTCGCCCAACCCGGCCCACTCCTCGGAGCGGATATCGAAAGGGCTTTCCGCATGCCGACGCAGGATGATCATGACCACATGCGGCATTTCCGGATCGATAGTGCCAAGCATATAGAAGGAGCGGTTGCCACCCAGAGGCTCATCGGCGAGCAATTCATTCCCCAGACAGAAACGGCAGCCGGCTTTATCAGTCGAAAGCATCAAATTTCTCCACTCGATATGCCGGAGAAGGACAAGTTCCGTTTCGGAAGCGAATGATAACGGCTCCGGAAACTTCTGGCCGTACTCTGAGAAAAAAAGGAACCGAAAGCAGAAATGGGAACGGCGGCACTTTCAGCACCGCCGTTCCCATTTCGGTATTTTGACCGGCTTCCCCTGAGGGGAGGTCGTCTTATTCCGATGCAGCGTCGGCCAAAGCCGGGGCGTCGCCCGCGGCGGCCTCGTCCTTCCCTTCCGCATCAGCCGCGCGGCGGGGCTGGCGACGCGGGCGGTTTCCGGCATTGCGACGGCGCGGCTGGCGCTCGGCGGCTCCGCCGGGAGGCGTCTCTTCCTCGATTGCCACCTCGGCCGGGATGCCTTCAATCACCGGCTGCGGGCCGGTGCCGTCGATAACCTCGGGTTCGGGAGCCGGAGCGGGCGCAACGACGGGAGCATGCTGACGAACCGGAGGCGGAGCCATCTGCGGCTGGTCGTCCATGTCGTTTCCGTCGATATCGTCCATATCACGGTCGCCCGCATCGCGGTCGTTATAATTATTCTGATCGTCGCGCTGAAAGCGCTCCTGCATCTGCGCCTGGGCGCTGGCGATAATCCGATTGTAATGCTCGGCATGCTGAAGGTAGTTTTCAGCCATGACGCGGTCGCCGGAGCTGTGTGCGTCGCGAGCCAGAGCCGCGTACTTCTCGGCGATATGCTGAGCGGTTCCGCGAATCTTCACATCGGGACCGGAGCTGTCATAAGTCCTGGTCAGCGGATTCGAGCCTTTGCGGTTGAAGTTGTTATTGTTGTTGTTATTTCCGCCGCCGCCGCCGTTGTTGTTACCACGCCCCCGACCGCGCTTGTTCTGCTGTCCTGGCCTCATAGATCCTTCACCTGAATTCTCTTCGTTGGGATAAAATCATACACGACACCTGCCGCCGCGGCTCGGATACTTCCGAGCCAGGGCCTGCGTGCCGCAAGCAAACTGCGCTTTAGCGCCGGTCTGCCGCTCGACTACGTCAGATTAACTGATCACGCATTGGGTTATCTTCAACCTTTGACACTCTTACCAAAGAGCGGATCCCCGAGGCCTGTCCAAGATAGACGAATCGTCCCGTCTATTCCCAGCCGCCCAACGCGTGAGCGCAACCTATATCGCTTCCTCAGGAAATCCAAGCTTTTTATTTGCGATAACAACAGGGGGCCTACAAACCTGCAGCAACGTGTCGCGTTACCGATGAAATTGAAACACAAGCACCCGGTCGTTCTGGCCGTAGTCAAGAACCGCCTCGACAAGGAGAAATCCTGCTCCTTCAAAAACCGAAGTCACCGTTTCACGCTGATCGTAACCGATCTCCACCCCTATCTTGCCATCCGGGTATAGAAACCGCGCCGCATCCTTTGCGATCGCCCTATATGCATCCAGCCCATCAAGGCCCCCGTCAAGGGCCGCGGGAGGATCGAAATCCTTTACTTCTGGAGCGAGAGTAGAAATGACACTGGACGCAATATAGGGCGGATTTGAGACAATCACGTGAAATCGTTCGTGGATGGCATCAAACCAGCTTCCTTGCGCAGTCTCGAACCGCGCCGCCAAGCCATTCCGCTCCGCGTTCCCGCGGGCAGTCTCCAGCGCCTCAGCGGAGATATCGGAACCGACGCCCGTCGCTTGCGGGCATTCACGCAGCAGGGCCAGACAAATGGCCCCCGTTCCCGTTCCCAGATCCAAAATGTGGACATTCCCAAGCTCGGATTGAAGGCGCCGCACATGCGGCAGCATGGTATCGACGAGGATTTCGGTGTCGGGACGCGGCTCGAGCGTGGCGGGCGACAACCGCAACGACAGACCGTAGAATTCCCGCTCACCGAGGATTCGATAAACCGGCTCATGGTTCAAACGGCGGGCGACCGCCGCCCGCGCCGTCGTCACATCATCCGGCAGCACCGCCTGGGAACCCCGTGTCACAAGTTCCGTCGATGAAAGGCGGAGAAGCCCTCCGACCAGGATGCGCGCCTCGGTGGCGGGATCATCGAGGTCTGCCTCCGCAAAGCTGGCGCGCACCTCCTGCAGGAGCCCGGCTACGGTCGACCCCTGCCCGCCGCTCATGCCTGTTCGCCAAGCTGGGCGAGCTGGCTCGCCTGGTAATCCGCCAGAAGCGCATCGACCACCTCGTCGATCTCGCCTTCCATCATCCGGTCGAGCTTGTAGAGCGTCAGGTTGATGCGGTGATCGGTAACCCGTCCCTGCGGGAAATTATAGGTGCGGATGCGTTCGGATCGGTCGCCGGAGCCAACCTGGCTCTTGCGATCGGCCGAGCGTTCGCTGTCGGCGCGCTGGCGCTCCATGTCGAAGAGACGCGAGCGCAGCACCTGCATCGCCTTGGCGCGGTTCTGATGCTGCGACTTTTCCGAGCTCGTTACCACGATGCCGGAGGGAATATGGGTGATGCGCACCGCCGAGTCCGTGGTGTTGACGTGCTGGCCGCCGGCACCCGAAGAGCGCATCGTGTCGATGCGGATATCCTCGGCGCGGATCTCGATATCGATTTCCTCGGCTTCCGGCAGCACGGCGACGGTTGCCGCCGAGGTATGAATTCGGCCGCCCGCTTCGGTCTCCGGCACGCGCTGCACGCGATGCACGCCGGATTCGAACTTCAGCCGCGAGAACACGCCCTTGCCGCTGATGGTCGCGATGATTTCCTTGTAGCCGCCCGCCTCGCCTTCGCTCGCCGAGAGAACTTCGACTTTCCAGCCATTGTTCGCGGCGAAGCGCTCATACATGCGGAAGAGATCGCCGCCGAAAAGCGCGGCTTCCGAGCCGCCGGTCCCGGCGCGGATTTCCAGGATCGCGCTCTTCTCGTCGGCGGCGTCCTTCGGCAGCAGCAGGATCTGGATTTCCTGTTCCAGCACCTCGATCCGCTCCTTGACCTCGGGCAATTCCATATCGGCAAGATCGCGCATCTCGCGGTCGACGGACTTGTCGGTGAGCATGGCTTCCAGATCCGAAGCCTCGGCAATCGCCTTCTCATAGTCGCGGATCTTGGCGACGACCGGCTGCAATTCGGAATATTCCGAAGCAAGCTTCACATAGACATCCGCGGCGGGACCGGCGGACATGCGCGCCTCGATTTCACCGAAACGGCGCTCCAGCTCGCGCATTTTTTCAACGGGAAGCTTGGCCACCCTAGACTCCAATTCTTCTTATTATATCTGCTGTGATGTGATGCGCATGATCTCGTCCGGACACCGCTTACGGTCTTTCGGGATCACACGCTAAAGCGGAATATTGTGACTTTCGGCGAAGCGCACAAGGATATCGCGCATCGAGGTCGTCGGACGCTTGTCGTTCAGTGCCTCCTCCATGACGGTCGAGAGGGCCTGAAGATCGAGCCCCAGAAGCATCGCCTTGACCGGACCGATCGAGGCCGGCGACATCGATACCGAACGGAAGCCGAGGCCGAGCAGTGCCATGGCCGAAATCGTCTTGCCGGCCAGTTCGCCGCAAAGCGTCACCGGCGTCTTGTTGCGCTCGCCGGCCCGCACGATATCCCGAAGAATACGCAGGAACGGCCGGTCGAGCGGATCGAAGCGATCCGACACGCGGGCATTGCCGCGATCCACCGCCATCGAGAACTGGAACAGATCGTTGGAACCGACCGAGACGAAATCGACTTCCGCCATCAGCTCGTCCAGTTGCCAGAGCAGCGCCGGCACTTCCAGCATGGCGCCGAACTGCAGCTTGCGCGGCAGGCTATGCCCGAAACGGGAGAGATGCTGCACTTCCTTCTGCAACAGCTCGCGCACCGCCTTGATCTCGGAGACCTCCGTGACCATCGGCACCATCAACTTCAACTCGCCGTCGGCCGCCGCCTTCAGCATGGCCCGCAGCTGCATGCGCAGCAAGCCCGGGCGATCCAGGGAGAGACGAATGGCGCGCCAGCCGAGAGCCGGATTCTCTTCCTCATGCGCGCGGAAATAAGACACGACCTTGTCGCCGCCGATATCAAGCGTTCTGAAGGTGACGACGCGCCCGTCCGCCTGCTTTAACACATTGCGGTAGAACGCCTCCTGCTCATCCGCCTTCGGCATGGTGGAAGCGATCATGAACTGCAGTTCCGTGCGGAACAGGCCGATGCCTTCGGCACCGGATTCGGCAAGCTGCGGCAGATCGACCAGCAGGCCGGCATTCATCTGCAATGAAATGCGCTGCCCGTCCTTGGTGACCGGCTCGACCGAGCGCAACGCGCGGAACTGCTCCTGCCGGCGGGCGCGAAAACGCACCTTTTCCTCGTAGGAACGCTGGTGATCGGCCATCGGCCGGAGATGCACATGGCCACCATCGCCATCGATGATGACCGAATCGCCGTTTTCCGCAAGGGCGACGATCCCGGTCGCCTGGCCGATGACCGGAATGCCCATGGCACGGGCGACGATGACGACGTGGCTCGTGACGGCGCCCTCTTCGAGCACCAGGCCGCGAATATTGGCACGGGGATAGTCGAGCAGCTCGGCAGCACCCATGGCGCGCGCGAAGATGATCGCATCGTTCGGGAAACCTTCGGCGCTTGTGCGGCCCGAATGGCCGATAAGCTGCCTGAGCAGCCGATTCGCCAGGTCTTCGAAATCGTGCATGCGCTCGCGCAGATAAGGATCGGTCAGGCGCATCATGCGCGCCTTGGTATCGCTCTGCACTTTTTCGACAGCGGCTTCCGCCGTCAGGCCGTTGCGCACGGCTTCTTCGAGCTTGCGCACCCAGCCCTGGTCATGCGCGAACATGCGATAGGTTTCGAGCACCTCGCGATGCTCGCCCTCCATCGAGACGTCGCGGCGCGACAGCATGTCGTCGATCGAAATACGCAGCGAACCGAGCGCTTCGGCCAGCCGGCGGATTTCCTTGTCGGCATCCTCGTTCAAGAGGTTGGTGACGACGATGCGCGGCTCGTGCAGCACGACATAGCCGAGGCCGATGCCTTCATTGTAGCAGTCGCCGTCGATGGTAACCGAACGGGTGAGATCGAGTTCCAGTCCCGGCTTCGTGATCTTCTTCAGCTCGCCGGTGGCGATCATTTCGGCGAGCACCATCGCCGTGGTTTCGAGCGCTTCCAGCTCTTCTTCGCGATAGGTCCGGCTCGCCTTGTTCTGAACGACGAGAACGCCGAGCGACCGGCCGGTGCGCAGGATCGGCACGCCGAGGAAGGAATGGTAGATCTCTTCGCCCGTTTCCGGCAGGTAGCGGAAGGCGGGATGCGATTGCGCGTCGGACAGGTTGAGCGGCTGGGCGGAGGCGGCGATCGTGCCGACCAGGCCTTGCCCCATCTTCAATTGCGAAAGGTGGACGGCTTCCTTGTTAAGGCCCTCTGTAGCATAGAGCTCGAGTACCCCGTCGGCGCGCAGCACATAGACCGAGCAGACTTCGGCGACCATGTTGCTGGCGATCTGGCGAACGATCCGGTCAAGACGCTCCTGCGGCTCCAGCGGCTCCGCCATCAATTCGCGCAGCCGCTTGAGCAGAACGCGTGGACCGCCGGATAGGTCTCTCATTGCGTCTCTAGCTCCCGAATCAAGATGTCATGCCATTCTTGCCCGCGTCTGAGCCGGCCGAAGCTTGCCTCCGTCACGGTCCGTCGTCAGCAGTCCTGTATCAACTCTTATCCAGACCGTAGCAGGAATGCAAAGTCCTGACTGCCAGTTCCGCATAAGGACCGTCGATCAGAATGGAAATCTTGATTTCTGACGTCGTAATGGCCTTGATGTTGATACCTTTTTCGGCAAGTGCCCGGAAAGCGGTCGCGGCAACGCCAGCGTGCGAACGCATGCCGACGCCGATGACCGAAACCTTGACCAGACCTGATTCGTTTTGGATCACGTCGTAGCCGATCTTTTCCTTGTTCTCGCCGAGAACGCGCAGCGCCTTGTCGACATCGCCCGAGGGAACCGTGAAGGTCATGTCGGTCTTGGAGCCGTCCTCGGAAATATTCTGGACGATCATGTCGACATTGATGTGGTTTTCGGCCAGCGGCCCGAAGATGGCGGCGGAAACGCCCGGCCGGTCGGCAAGACGGCGCAGCGAGATCTGGGCCTCATCCTTGGCATAGGCAATGCCGGTGACTACTTCCTGTTCCACGATTTCTTCCTCGTCACAAATCAGCGTTCCGGGCGGGTTCAAGAGATCGCCCATGCCCGGAGCATCGGGATCTTCAAAAGAGGAGCGCACGAAGGTGCGAACCTTAAAGACCATGGCCAGCTCGACCGAGCGCACTTGCAGCACCTTGGCGCCGAGCGAGGCCATTTCGAGCATTTCCTCGAAGGCGATCTTCTTCAGGCGGCGTGCCTTCGGCTCGATGCGCGGATCGGTCGTGTAGACGCCGTCGACATCGGTATAGATATCACAGCGATCGGCCTTGACGGCAGCGGCGATCGCCACCGCCGACGTATCGGAACCGCCGCGGCCGAGCGTCGAGAGGCGGTTGTCCGGGCCAAGCCCCTGGAAGCCGGCGACGACAGCCACCTGGCCTTCTCCCATGCGGCGGATCATTTCGCCGCCGTCGATTTCGAGAATGCGCGCCGCGCCATGCGCATTGTCGGTGCGGATCGGGATCTGCCAGCCCTGCCAGGAGCGGGCGTTGATGCCCATGGCCTGCAGCGCGATCGCCAGCAGGCCCGATGTCACCTGCTCGCCGGAAGCCACCACCGCGTCATATTCGCGCGCATCATAGATCGAATGATCGGCACCGGCGACCTTCGGCATGTTCTGGACCCAGCCGACCAGCTCGTTGGTCTTGCCGGACATGGCGGAAACGACGACCGCGACCTCATGGCCGGCGTCGACTTCACGTTTCACATGGCGTGCGACATTCTTGATACGGTCCAGATCCGCGACGGACGTTCCGCCGAATTTCATCACGATGCGTGCCATGTGCCTCTACCAGTACCCGGCGCCGGGCGGCCGAAATGCGATAAGCCCGGCATGCAAAATCGCCCTTCCGGTTTGGTAGCCGGAAAAGCTTGATCTCAATGGGGGCGTCTCTTAGCGAGTTTGGCAGGCGGGTGCAATAGCTTGGCACAGCCGGCGCCCCTAAAACTATTCTCTACTACTCCACTTTTAGGCTCGACCACATCTTGTCGAGGATAGCCCCTTCCTTGGGGATATTTTCCTTGTTGGAGAAAGTGGCAACGAGTACGCCGCCATCCGGACGCCCCGTAGCCACGATCTCATACTCCATGACATCATTTTCCGTTGAGGTTTCCGCCTTGACGCCTTTCAGCACGACCCCGCCGATAATTGAGCGCTGCGTGGCCTGCTTCGTCATCTTGGCACCGGCGTTGATGCTTTCCTGAACCATCTGCTGCAGCACGAAATCCGTGATGCTTGAAGGATTGAGTCCCTTGTATTCCTGCACGATGATGCCGGTGCCAATCGGCGTTATCAGCGCATATTGCTGCACGGTGCCGCCAAGGTCAGTCTTGGCGACAGAGAACTGGCCATCGTGATCGAAGGAGAATTTGGTCCCGGTGAACGTCACCGTTTCGCTGCGCTGCAGCGCCACCGAGAGCTTGCGGCCATCCTTCATCGTCATGTCGAGCGTGTCGCCGGGATTGATTCCCACTTCGACGCCATCGATGGTCAGGCGAAAACCCTTGCCGTCTCCGGCCTTCGCCGGCGCGGCCGCGAGACAGGCAATTGCAATTGCCGCCGCAAAACATAGTGGTCTCATAAGGAACTCCTCCATAAGTCGGCCGATCGAAATCGATCCGGCTCTGCAAGTCCATTTGACAGCCCCGGCGATTGATCGGCCATGCGACGGTTCACTGTCAACCACCGTCCAGCCGGTCTCACCGATCGGGACAGCCGGCGGACAGCATCTAAGGCCCGGCCCTTGACATCGGCCGCCGATCGTCCGACTTCACATCCGACAGATTATTCCTCGCAACCGTCCGAACGAGTGGCGCGGCACAGACCAGGGAGTGAGCCATGACCGAAGCGGCGAAAAGCACGATCGACCAGAGCGAAGTGGACCGTTTCTCCGCCATGGCGGCCGAATGGTGGAGCCCGACCGGCAAGTTCAAGCCGCTGCACAAATTCAATCCCGTTCGCCTTGCCTATATCCGCGATCACGCCTGCGAAAACTTCGGCCGTGATCCGAAGAGCGGCCGGCCTCTGGAGGGCCTGCGCGTGCTCGATATCGGTTGCGGCGGCGGATTGCTGTCGGAGCCGATGGCGCGCATGGGTGCCTCCGTCGTCGGCGCCGACCCCTCCGAAAAGAATATCGGCATCGCCTCGACGCATGCGAAGTCCTCCGGCGTTGCCGTCGACTATCGCGCCGTCACCGCCGAGCAGCTGGCCGAAGCCGGCGAGACTTTCGATATCGTGCTGAACATGGAAGTGGTCGAGCATGTTGCCGACGTCGAGTTCTTCCTGTCGACCTGCGCGAAAATGGTGCGGCCCGGCGGCCTGATGTTCGTCGCCACCATCAACCGTACGATGAAGGCGGCAGCGCTTGCGATCTTCGCCGCCGAAAACGTCCTGCGCTGGCTGCCGCGCGGCACGCACCAGTATGAAAAGCTCGTTCGCCCGGAAGAGATCGAAAAGCCGCTCGCCGCCGATGGGATGGACATCATGGCCCGCACCGGCGTGTTCTATTCGCCGCTGCAGGACCGATGGAACCTGTCGAAGGACATGGATGTGAACTACATGCTGCTGGCGAAGCGGCCGGGCTAAAGCCACTATCTGCCGAAAGCGGGCAATTTGGCCTAGACTTTCAGCGCCCTGACATGCGCCAGCAGATCGCCCTGGCCTATGGCATTCAGGGCAGCGATTTCCTTCACCCGGCCACGGTCGATCTCTGCGGGATGGCCGTCAGGGCCGTAGGGGTGCTTGAACGAGAAGGCGCGAGCGCTCGGCCCGTTGTCGTGAAGATGTTCCAGCCGCTCGACACCGTCTTTCCATGCCGGAACCGTATCGGCATCCAACCACCAGAGAACCAGCGGCGGCCAGCTTTGCCTGACATTCCAATGCCGAGCATGTTTCAAGGCATCCGCATGCACACCGCTATAGCTAAACGCCATCAGCGATTCGATATCCGCCCAGAGCGATAGCGACGACGGAGCGGTCGCAAAGCCGCTACCTGCGATGAAGCGCGGAAAGATCTGTTCGCCCCAACAGGCTATGCCAGGCTCACCTGCATAACCGGAACGGCCGATGAAGCCATAGGCCCGAGCCGCCGCCTCGAAATTCGCCGCTTCCCGCAGGCGAAATCCTTCCACGGCGGGACTTTCATAAGCCGCGACATGCAGCCCGAAATTATACATGGCGAGATGCCTGCGGCCGTCTGCCGGCATCAATTGGTATCGTCGGGTAGGACGGGGATGGCGGCGATTTCGATACCCTCGTCGACAAGAGCCTTCGCCTCGTCCGGCGTCGCCTTGCCGATAATCCCGCGTGCATCCGCCTCGCCATAATGGATCTTGCGGGCCTCTTCGGGAAATTTCGTGCCGACATCCTCGGCATTGGCTTTGATGGCTTCGACCGCTTCCTTGAGCTTGGCCATCGCTTCCTTACGGGCAGCATCCATGGCAAGCGTCTGCATCTCGGTCTTCTTGCGCGCGGTAGATACAGACGGCGCCATCAGGAGCTTTGAAATCGCGGCCGAATTGCAGACGGGGCACGTCAGGAAACCGCTTTCGACCTGCCGGTCGAAATCGGCACTTTCCGAAAACCAGCCCTCGAACTCGTGGGCATTGTCACAACTAAGGGAGTAGCGGATCAAGCAGCGACGCCTCCAGCCGCCGGCGTCGCGATCTTTTCCAGCGAAAATTCACGCGCATTCTTCAGGTTTGGAATTTTGTCATGGGCTGCTTTCACCGCCGCAATATCGATCTCGGCGATAACCACCGCCTCGCCTGTGCCGCCGGCGGATGCCAGCACCTTGCCCCAGGGGTCGATGATCATCGAGTGCCCGAAGGTCTCACGGCCGTCCTCATGCTTGCCGGCCTGCGCGGCGGCGATGACGAACATGCCGTTCTCGATGGCGCGGGCGCGCAAGAGGATTTCCCAATGCGCCTCGCCGGTCTGCCTGGTGAAAGCGGCAGGGACCGTCATTACTTCGGCGCCGGCAACAGCCTGGGCGCGGAAGAGCTGCGGAAAGCGCACGTCGTAGCAGATGGAAAAGCCGAGTTCGGCAAAGGGCAGCGACGTGATTCGTGCCTCCGATCCAGGCCGATAGACCGCGCTCTCGCGCCAGCTTTCGCCATTGTCGAGATCGACGTCGAACATATGGATCTTGTCGTAACGGTTGACGAGCTTGCCGTCAGGACCGAAGAGGAAGCCGCGATTGGCGATCTTGCCGTCGTCGAGCGCGATTGCTGTCGAGCCGATGTGGAGGTAGATGCCGAGTTCCTTCGCCAGCTCGGCGGCCGTCTTGACGATGATGTCGCCTGCCTCATCGCGCAATACGGCGCGCAGACCGGGTCGGTCCTTCTGCACGGCGCCCGTCATCTCCGGCGTCTGCACATAGACAGCGCCCTGCGAAGCGCCTTCACGGACCAGACGCGCCATGTCGGCTGCGTTCTTCACCGGATCGACACCGGAGCACATCTGAATGGCGGCGGCTTTGAAGGTCATCGTCGTCTCCCTTGCGAAGCGGTTCAGGCGGCGAGCATCGGATCGAGCTTGCCGGCCCGATCGAGCGCATGGATGTCGTCGCAGCCGCCGACATGCTCGTCATTGATGAAGATCTGCGGGAAGGTCGAGCGGCCGTTTGCCTTTGATATCATCTCCTGGCGCAGCTCGGGCGAATAGGTTGCGTTGCGCTCGACATAATCGACGCCCTTGGATTCGAGCAGCGATTTCGCCCGGGCGCAATAGCCGCAGAATTCACGCGTATAGATAACGACGGATGTCATGATCCACTCCGGAAAAGTACAGGTTCACAGTCATATAAGATGGCCGACGACCCTTGCAAAGGTCAAAACCGTCACATCCGCCGCACCGGCTTTCTTCAGGGCGCGTGTCGCCGCCGCCACCGTCGCGCCGGTGGTGTAGACATCGTCGACAAGCACGACGCGCCGGCCGAACACATCGCCCGCGCGATGCTCTGACACCGCGAACGCCCCGCGCACATTGTCCTGCCGCGCCTTGGCGCCAAGACCGACCTGCTGGCTCGTGCGCTTGACGCGCAGCAGCGTCGCCGGAAGCAGCGGCTTGCCCGAAAGGCGGGCAAGATGGCGGGCGAGTTCGGCTGCCTGGTTGTATTTGCGCGCAAACAACCGCGCCCGATGCAGCGGCACTGGGATTATGGCGTCGCAAGCGGTGACCATGCCGTCGCTGGCGCGCAGCATCCAGCCGGCCATCATCGGCGCCAGATCGGTACGATCGCGATATTTCAAGCTGAGAACGAGGTCGCGCACGATGCCGTCGTGAACCGCGGCGGAACGCAGCCGGTCGAAAACCGGCGGGTCGGCGATCGCCTCGGCGCTGAGGATCCCAGCGCCGAGATCATGGGAAAACGGGCTGCCCAGGATCTCGCAATAGGGCCGCTCGATGAACCGGATACCGGACCAGCAGGCGGGACAAAGGCCGCGATGCGCGCCAACCGAAACCCCGCAACCGGGACAGGCAGGCGGATAGACCAGATCGGCCAGAGCCAGCCAGGGCCTTATCAGCCCGGACCGCAATTTCGTTAGCGTGATTTCGCGCGCCATCATCCCCATATGATTGACACTAGCTTTTTCCCGCAGGCTTTGCGAAGGGAAAAGTGCGTGCTCGCCACGCCCCGCCGAAGTGATGATATTGCAGGAAACCGCCATGGAAATCGTGTTCGACCAATCGCTGCTCGCTGCCCGCAAACGCCGGGCGCTGCGACAGGGCGACGCCAAGGCTGCGTTTCTTCTCGACATCGCGGCGAGCGAACTGGCGGAGCGACTTGGTGTCATCGAACGGCATTTCGACGAAGCGGTGGAGCTTCACGGCGCGACCGGCATCGCGGCGCGCCTCGCACTGGCGACCGGCAAGATCGGCCACCTCAGCAGGATCGAAAGCGAGACGGGCTTTGCCGCACCCGGCGAGACCTTGATCGCGGCGCCGCTCGAGGAATTGCCGCTCGAAGCCGAGTCGGTCAATCTTGTCCTCTCTCCCCTCAGCTTGCATGTCACCAACGATACGCCTGGCGTTTTCATCCAGGTCCGCCGCGCGCTGAAGGCCGACGGCCTTTTCCTGGCGGCGATCCCGGGCTTGGGAACCCTGCAGGAATTGCGCGATGTGCTGCTGGCAACCGAGATCGAACTGACGGGTGGAGCCAGCCCGCGCGTCATCCCCTTCGCCGATGTCCGCGATGTCGGCGGCCTTTTGCAGCGCGCCGGTTTTACCCTGCCCGTCATAGACGCCGAGACCTATACGGTGCGCTACGACAATCTGTTCGCGCTGATGCGCGACCTCCGCGCCATGGGCATGACCAATCCGCTTGCCGACCGCAGCCGCAAGCCGCTGACACGCGCCTTTTTCCTGCGCGCCGCCGAACTCTACTCTGAGCGCTATTCCGATGCCGACGGCAGGATTCGGGCCACCTTCTCGATCATCTATGCATCCGGCTGGACGCCGCATGAAAGCCAGCAGAAGCCGCTTCAGCCGGGTTCGGCCAAGGCACGCCTGGCCGATGCGCTCAAGGTCGAGGAGCACAAGCTCAAATAATAGTCCGTCAGTCGAGGCGAATGGAGCGGGCGGCCGCTTCAATTCCCGGAAGCGGACGAATTCTGAATCGTGTTGGACAATATATTGAAGGCGCTCGCAAGGCTCCCGCCGAAAGCGCCGACACCACTGATGATCGCCGCGGACATGAGGGCAGCGATGAGGCCGTACTCGATGACCGTTGCACCGGTCTTGTCATTGAAAAAACGCCGTACAGAACGCATACGCTCAAAGCTCCCAGCCCCAGCATTGGACATCAACATCTCGTGAATCCGATGCTCGTCATGGCATCTGGCAGGCTATGCGTAAGCTCTATTGGCAGCCGCTGTCGGCGCCGTACCCCTGAACGATGCAGACCGAACCCGGCTCATGCTGCAGCACACTGCGGCGGATCGTATAACGCTTGCCGTTTTCAGTCTGTGGGATCGAACCGGTGGTAATATTGTCGAGATCCGGTGCACTTGCAAGCACACGCGACTTGGATTTGTCGGAGAGCATTGGCGTCAGGATAAGCGAAAGCGCGACCGCCGCCGTACCGAACAGCAAAGCGATATTCAACGCGCCCGTCTTGCGCGACGTGGAATAGGACTGCTCTTTTTCCTGAACAGCTTTCCAGAAATCGTCGTCCATTGTGTCAAGCCTTCTCTAACGCACCCAACAACCGCTTGATTGAGAGCATTGAATGCCAGAAGGTCATAAACGATCCCTTAATATCCACATGCAAATTAATGAGGCGTAATATTCCGGGACAGCGCCCGATTCGGGCTATAGGCCTGATATTAAATGGCTAATTTCTGTTAACCATACTTGCCGGATGCCGTCTCTGAGCGCGCCAAATATGTGCGCTGCAAACTCAAACAAGACCCGGTGCGTCATCAGGCGACAAACTCCTCTCATAATAGCACGCCAAAGAATAGTTATAAATAGATTACACCAATAGATTGATGTTGACGCCCACTCGCGCGAATGCAACGCATGACAAAGATACCATTCTTATAAGTTGTGGCGGAGCTGACATATGGTGGGGTTGTTCAAAGCGGTCGGCGGCCTCGTTGTCGCCTTCGCGATCGTGTTGGCCGTCTCGATGCTTTTCATCGGTGGCATCGGCGGCTTTGTCGCGGGGCTGGCCGCGGCGCTTTTCTATGCATTTTGCGGTGCCGTGATTTTTACCTTCGGATTGATGCTCGAGCATCTAGAGGCAATCCGCCGGGATTCAGCCACACAATCGGAAATGCTGACGGAGTTGCTCCGGAGAACACCGAAGACAGAGCCTTCCCATCGAGAGGCTACGGCGAATAATCTCGATCAGCTCGCTCAGTCGAACTTCCGCTTCAAGGAAATCTAACCCTAAAGCAGATCCTGCAGGAATGGGATCAGCGGCTCATCGGCCGGCGGCATCGGATAGTCGCGCAGGGCCTGCGGCCGCACCCATTTGATCGCCTGCCCTTCCCGGCCATGCGGGATGCCTTCGTAACGCCGGCAGATATAGAGCGGCATCAGCAGATGGAAGGTTTCATAGGTGTGGCTGGCGAAAGTCAGCGGTGCCAGGCAGGCAATCTTGGTCTGGATACCAAGCTCTTCCTCAAGCTCGCGCACCAATGTCTCCTCCGGCGTCTCGCCGGTCTCGACCTTGCCGCCGGGGAATTCCCAGAGACCGGCCAGCGACTTGCCCTCGGGCCGCTGCGCCAGAAGAATCCGGCCATCCGTATCGATGAGCGCACAGGCGGCAACGAGAACGATCTTGCGGCCAGCTTCGCTCATGCTTCCTCCGAAGATTGCCAATAGCAATAGCGATAGGCCTCGCGGAATCCGAAGCGGGCATAAAGCGCCAGGGCCGGCTCGTTGTCGGCGGCGACCTGAAGCCAGGCCGTCTTGGCGCTGCGCATCCGCGCCCAACGCAACGCCGACGTCAGGATTTCGGCACCCAACCCCTTGCGCCGATGCTGCGCCGAAACGGAAACCGACAGAATACCGGCAAGATCATTATCCTGTACGCAAAGTGTCGTCGCCACAGGTCCGGCATCGTCATTCTCGATGACGAAGAGACCCGACGGCGGCTTGATGCTGCTCACCACCTCGGCCAGCGCGGGCTTCAGGGCCGGATCAGCCCCATCAACCAGCAGGCTCGCGTCGACGTAGCGGCCGACATCATGGCTCGGAAGATGATCGAGCATATCCGGCAGCTCCAGATCGACCAGATCGGCGATCATGACGAGCGTCTCGTCGAACCGCGTCCAGCCGCGCTTCTGCAGGAGATCGATGAGCTGCGACGAGGCGAGCGGCGTCTCGCGCACCACCATCGGCCTGCCATAAGCTTCGAACTTCCGCTGCGCCTTCGCCAGCCGGATTTCGAGATCGCGATGATCGGAGGGGTCGAGCGGCACCACCGAATTGAGCCGTTTCGACGGATGACCCGCCGTCAGCCGCACCTGCCAGCTGCCATCATACTGCACGGACGAAGCAGGCCATGCCCGAAAGCCAACAGCTTCGAGCCTGCGCACCAAGGGCAGCTTGTTTATCGTGGACTGCGCATGCATCAGCGGGATATCAGCTCCGGTAGTCGCCATTGATGGCAACATATTCCTTGGTGAGGTCGCAGGTCCAGACCGTCGCGCGGCCATTACCGAGGCCGAGATCGACCTTCACGGGAATATCCTGCTGCTTCATCACGTTCGACGCCGCCTCCTCCGAATAGGAAGCGTCGCGTTCGCCGTTAACGGCAACGCGGACATCGCCGAACCAAATGGCGAGCTTGTCGCGATCCGCCATCTCGCCGGCCTTGCCGACCGCCATGACGACGCGGCCCCAATTGGCGTCTTCGCCGGCGGCCGCTGTTTTGACCAGCGGCGAATTGGCGATGGAAAGCGCAATGCGCTTGGCGGCAGCGTCATTTTCGGCGCCGGTCACGGTGATCTCGAGCATCTTGGTGGCGCCTTCGCCGTCCCGGACGACCTGGATGGCGAGGTCCTTGAGGAGTTCGTTGAGTGCCGTGCGGAACGCCGCAAGCTTCGGGTCATCGGCGAGGTCGATGCGCGCCTGTCCGTCAGCCGCGGCAGCGCCGGTGGCAAACAGCATCAACGTATCCGAGGTCGAGGTATCGCTATCAACAGTCATGGAATTGAAGCTCGGGCCGACACCATCGGACAGCAGCGCCTGCAGCGCGGAAGAGGAAATATCGGCATCCGTCACGACGAAGGAAAGCATCGTCGCCATATCGGGGGCGATCATGCCCGCACCCTTGGCAATGCCGTTGATGGTGACCTTGACGCCATCGATCTCGGCGCTGCGGGTAGCAACCTTCGGATAGGTATCCGTGGTCATGATCGCCTTGGCCGCTTCGAACCAGAAATCGCTGACGGCATCCTTCGCCATGGTGTCGAGCACGCCGGCAAATTTGGTCGCGTCCAGAGGCTCGCCGATGACGCCTGTCGAGGCGAGATAGACTTCGTTTTCACCGCAACCGACGGCAGAGGCAGCGGACTTGGCGGTCAGTTCCGTCGCCTGGCGGCCCTTCAGCCCGGTAAAGGCATTGGCATTGCCGGAATTGACGACGACGGCGCGAGCGCTGCCATGCGCCAGGTTCGCCCGGCAGAAATCGACGGGAGCCGAGGGGCACTTCGAGCGTGTGAAAACGCCGGCGACAGCTGCCGGCTTGTCGAAGACCATCAGCAGGACGTCGGTGCGGTTCTTATACTTGATGCCGGCGGAGGCCGTGGTCATGCGCACACCGCGAAGGGCAGGCATGGAAGCGAAGGTTTTGGGTGCAAGCGGAGAGACGGAACCGGACATGAGAGCCACCTGATAGTGAAAGGCCCGGAAAATCCGGGCCCTGATGATCTTGCTTGCGACTGTTTACTGCTGCGGCTGGGCGTCAGGCGAGACGGCGTCGTCCGCCGGTGCTGCGTCCTGCTGCTTCTGCGCATCCTCATAGGCCTTGCTGAGCGCCGGGTCGCTGATGGCGACCTTGCTGTCCTGCTTGGCCTTGTTCAGGAGTTCAAGATACTTGTCGCGCATGACGAGCTGACGAACCTGGTCCTTGACCTGATCGAACGGCGGTGGCGGAGCCACGCGCTTGTCTTCGACCTTGATGACATGCCAGCCGAAATCGCTCTTGACCGGAGTCTTCGTGTAAGTGCCAACCGGCAGGGCAAAGGCAGCGTCTTCGAATTCCTTGACCATGCGGCCATGGCCGAAATAGCCGAGATCGCCGCCGTCGGCCTTGTTCGGATCGGTGGACTTTTCCTTGGCGAGTTCGGCGAAATCCTTGCCGCCGTCGAGTTCCTTGATGACTGCCTTGGCTTCATCCTCGGTCTTCACCAGGATATGGCGGGCATGCACTTCTTCCTGCTTCGGAAGGGCGGCGACTTCCTTGTCGTAGCGGGCCTTGACTTCGGCATCCGTGATGGCGTCGGCAACATGCGCCTTGAAATAGGCATTGTGCAGCTCGCGGTCGCGCAGATAGGCCATGTGAGCCTGGAAGTCCGGAGTCTGATCGAGCTTCTCGGCGGCGGCCTTCTGCGAAAGCAGCTTCACGTCGATCGAAGCCGAAAGCGCGGCGACCTTCTTCTGGTCGTCCGGAAGCTGGCCGAGCTGCGGATCAAGATTGGCGATCGCCAGATTGAGTTCGGACTGATGGATTTCAACGTCGCCGACCTTGGCGACAACGGGATCCTGGGCATCAGCCGCAAAGACAGGCGCCTGGAAGGTGATGATTGTTGCGAAAGCAACCGCAGCAAGTTTGTTGTACTTCAACATAAAATAACCCTTCGGTGGTCTCGACCGGCTCGATAGTTATGATTCCGGCGTGAAAAAGCCTTCAGCAGGAGAATGTGGCCTTTGTGTATCGGCCAAATCCCGTTGACATCAATCGACCCCCCTCTTATCTGTCACGCAACCTCGCGTCCAGAACAGTTTCCGGCCGTTTTGTGCTAAACTCCCGTTTTTTTGGGAATGGATAAAGCAGGATACGGCAGGATGAAATCTCAGAAAGGACCAGTAACATGGTCAGCCTAGGTGGAATTGCCCGCAAGTTGTTCGGCTCGTCCAACGACCGCCGCGTGAAGTCGTTCCAGCCGAATGTCGTTGCCATCAATGCGCTCGAGCAAGAGATGCGCGCGCTGTCCGATGAAGCTTTGACCGCCAAGACGGTTGAGTTCCGCCAGCAGCTCGCCGATGGCAAGACCCTCGACGACCTCCTCGTTCCCGCCTTTGCGGTGGCCCGCGAGGCGTCGCGCCGCGTTCTCGGCATGCGACCTTTTGACGTACAGCTCGTCGGCGGCATGATCCTTCATTCCAATGCCATTGCCGAAATGAAGACCGGCGAAGGCAAGACGCTCGTGGCGACCCTGCCGGTCTATCTGAATGCGCTGGCCGGCAAGGGCGTGCATGTCGTCACGGTCAACGACTACCTGGCACAGCGCGACAGCGCCACCATGGGCCGCCTCTATGGCTTCCTCGGCATGACCACGGGCGTCATCGTCCACGGCATGTCCGACGACGAGCGGCGCGACGCCTATGCCTGCGACATCACCTACGGCACCAACAACGAGCTCGGCTTCGACTATCTTCGCGACAATATGAAATACGAGCGCGGGCAGATGGTCCAGCGCGGCCATCCCTTCGCCATCGTCGACGAAGTGGACTCCATCCTGATCGACGAAGCGCGCACGCCGTTGATCATTTCAGGCCCGCTCGACGACCGTTCCGATCTCTACACGACGATCGACGCCTTCATCCCGCGCCTTTCGAAGGAAGATTACGAAATCGACGAAAAGCAGCGCTCGGCCAACTTCTCCGAAGAAGGCACCGAGAAGCTGGAAAACATGCTGAGCGAGGCCGGCCTGCTCAAGGGTGAATCTCTTTATGACGTCGAGAACGTCGCGATCGTCCACCACATCAACAACGCGCTCAAGGCCCACAAGCTCTTCCAGCGCGACAAGGACTATATCGTGCGCAACGATGAAGTCGTCATCATCGACGAGTTCACCGGCCGCATGATGCCGGGCCGCCGCTATTCGGACGGCCAGCACCAGGCTCTGGAAGCCAAGGAACGGGTGCAGATCCAGCCGGAAAACCAGACGCTGGCGCAGATCACCTTCCAGAACTATTTCCGCATGTACGGCAAGCTCGCCGGCATGACCGGCACGGCGTCGACGGAAGCGGAAGAATTCGGCAACATCTACGGCCTCGACGTGATCGAAGTGCCGACCAACCTGCCGATCCAGCGTATCGACGAGGACGACGAGGTCTATCGTACGCATGAAGAGAAATTCAAGGCGATCATCGCCGAGATCCTGGATGCGCACAAGCGCGACCAGCCGGTGCTCGTCGGTACCACATCGATCGAAAAGTCGGAACTTCTCGCCGACCTCATGCGCAAGCAGGGCTTCAACAACTTCCAGGTCCTGAACGCCCGCTACCATGAGCAGGAAGCCTACATCGTCGCCCAGGCCGGCGTTCCCGGCGCGGTGACGATCGCCACCAACATGGCCGGCCGCGGCACCGACATCCAGCTCGGCGGCAACCTCGAAATGCGCGTCGAGCGCGACCTGCACGATGTCGAGCCCGGTCCGGAGCGCGACGCTGCGATCGCCAGGATCGCCGAGGAGATCCAAGTACTCAAGCAGCGGTCGATCGCCGCCGGCGGTCTCTACGTCATCGCCAGCGAGCGCCATGAAAGCCGCCGCATCGACAATCAGCTGCGTGGCCGTTCCGGCCGTCAGGGCGACCCCGGCCGCTCGAAATTCTACCTGTCGCTGCAGGATGACCTGATGCGCATCTTCGGCTCCGACCGCATGGACGGCATGCTGCAGAAGCTCGGCCTCAAGGAAGGCGAAGCCATCGTCCATCCCTGGATCAACAAGGCGCTGGAACGCGCCCAGAAGAAGGTCGAAGCCCGCAACTTCGACATCCGCAAGAACGTTCTGAAGTATGACGACGTGCTGAACGACCAGCGCAAGGTCATCTTCGAGCAGCGCGTCGAGCTGATGGACGCGACGGATCTCACCGAAACCGTCGGCGACATGCGCCACGACGTCATCGAGGATCTCGTCGCCAAGCATATTCCTGAACGCGCCTATGCCGAGCAGTGGGACGCCGATGGCCTGAAGGCGGCGGTCGCCAACTTTTTCGACATCGACCTCCCGATCCACGACTGGGTCAAGGAAGAGGGCATCGCCGAGGACGACATTCGCGCACGCCTGACGGAAGTCACCGAAAAGGCCGCCACCGAAAAGGCTGAGCGTTTCGGCCCCGAGATCATGACCTATGTCGAGCGCTCCATCGTCCTGCAGACGCTGGACAATCTTTGGCGCGAGCATATCGTCAACCTCGACCATCTGCGTTCGGTCATCGGCTTCCGCGGCTATGCCCAGCGCGACCCGCTGCAGGAATACAAGGCCGAGGCTTTCGAGCTGTTCCAGGCACTCTTGAACAACCTGCGCCAGGCCGTGACAGCCCAGCTTTCACGTGTCGAACTCGTGCAGCAGCCGGCCGAACCGCAGACCCCGCCGATGCAGGCACGCCATATCGACGCCACGACAGGCGAAGACGAGTTCGCGCCGTTTAGCCTCGCAAGCGAAAGCTTCGTGTCTCCGGAAAGTCGCGACCCGCAAAACCCGGCAACCTGGGGCCGCGTCGGCCGCAACGAGGCATGCCCCTGCGGCTCCGGCAAGAAATACAAGCATTGCCATGGCGCCTTCGAGAGCACCGAAGTCGTCTGACATATCGTTGCTTTTGAAAATCAACAGGATGCCGCCTTCGGGCGGCATTTTTTGTTGCGGTGAGCCGCCATCGCTTATGTCGCTTTCAAAGGTTATAAAGAACTGATTCTTAACTCTCCTCTGCCAAGACTATCGCAGGTTGATGTCATATTTAAAGTATTGCGTATCGATGATGGCGGTCTTTCAAACAGCAGAGAGAATGCTGCCGTCCGCATTGCGGACTGCGCTATCGCCATATCTGCATAAACTTGCCGACCTTCTCACGGGCCACGACGAAAAGTCCGTTTCGCAGCGCATGGCACTGATCGCCTTCGCCATCCGCATTGCCGGCGCAGCACTCGCCTTCGTCTCGCAGATCGTCCTCGCCCGCCTGATGGGCAGATTCGAGTATGGCGTCTTCGTCTTCGTCTGGGTGCTGATGATCCTCTTCGGCAACCTCGCCTGCTTGGGCTTCCCCACCGCCGTCATCCGTTTCCTGCCGCAATATGAAGCCAGCGACAATCATGACGCCGTCCGCGGCCTGAATGCGACGGCGCGCCTGTTCGTCGTCGCGGTCTCCGGCGCCCTGGCGCTTATCGGCGCGATCCTGCTTTACGCCTTCAGCGGCAAGATCGAGCACTACTACGTCATGCCTGTTTTCCTCGGGCTGATTGCCGTGCCGATGATCGCGCTCGGTGACGTTCTGGATGGTACGGCGCGCGCCAAACACTGGCCGATCATGGCCTTGAGCCCGACCTTCCTGATCCGTCCGACGCTGATCCTGCTCTTCATGCTCGCCGCTGTCCTTGCAGGCGCACCCCGCGATGCGGTCACGGCAATGGCAGCGGCGCTGGCAGGCGCGTTTACGAGCGTCCTCCTGCAATACCTCGCCGTGACTTTGCGCCTGCGCCGCCATTATCCGAGCGGCGCGAAAGCCACCGAGTTCAATGCCTGGCTGGCGGTCGCCTTTCCGATATTCCTGGTCGAAGGCGTCGGCTATCTCCTTACCAATTCGGACGTCATCGTCGTCGGGATCTTTCTTGATCCGGAGGAGGTCGCCGTCTATTTCGCTGCCGCCAAGACCATGGCTCTGGTTCATTTCGTCTATTTCGCCGTCAAGGCAGCCATCGGCCCGCGCTTTGCCGCCATCATCGCCGAAAACGACCGGTCCAAGCTCGCCGCCTTCGCCACCGAAGCAACGCGCTGGACCTTCTTCCCGGCGCTGGCCGTCGGCCTTGCCGTCCTGGCGGCCGGGCAGTTCCTTCTGTCGCTTTTCGGCGCTGCCTTCGCCGAAGGCCAGGTGGTGATGGCCATCCTGCTTGCCGGCATCCTCGTCAAGGCGCTGGTCGGTCCCGCCGAAGTGCTGCTGACGATGGCGGACAAGCAGATGCTCTGCGTCTATCTCTATGCTGCGGCGCTCGTCGCCAATATCAGCCTCAACGTCATCCTCATTCCGCATTTCGGCATCGAGGGTGCGGCCATTGCCGGTGCCGCCGCCATGGCGGTCGAGGCCCTGCTGCTGCATCTTGCCGTGCGCCATGCGCTCGGCATCACGCTATTCGCCCTCATCCGCCGCCCGGCGGCACTCGCAACGACGAACGGGGCTCTCTGATCATGGCGCGCCCTCCCTTTACCGAAAGTACCGACAGCCAAGTGAATGCCCTGACGCATACGCTTGCATCGCTGCATTTCGAAACGCCGAAGGCCGAGGCCCGCGCCGAAGTCGGCCGGGCCGGCCGTGAACTCTGCCTCTATCCCGGCAAGCTTGGCTATGAGCTGCAGGACGAGTTGGACTTCCTGTCCAATCGCGCCATGGAGCCGAACGTCTTCTTCTCCGGGCGCTTCCTGGCGCCTGCCATGCCGCGGCTCGAAGACCGGCAGGTACGGCTCGCCCTGATGCGCGACAACAGCAGTACGCGCAGCCGCATGCGCCTGCTGATGCCCTTTACCGTCGACAAGCCGGGCTTTGCGCTCGGCCCCTCGATCATCCGCGTCTGGTCGAATTCGTTCGGCCCGCTCGGCACACCGCTGGTCGATGCGGAGGATGCCGGCGAAACGCTCGACAATCTTTTCGAAGCGCTGGCCCGACAGGAACTGCACCTGCCGACCACGCTCGTACTTCCTGATATCCGCCTGAACGGCCGTTTCGCGCAGATGGCAAAGGTCATTGCCATCGGCCGAAATCTGCCCATTGCGGTCGCAAACCCCTTCCAGCGCCCGATACTCGACAGCAAGGACGATGCTCTCGCCTATCTGAAGCGGACGATCTCGAACGCGCATCTGCGCGAAATGCGCCGGCAGTGGCGTCTCTTGGAAAACCAGGGCGAGGTCACCTATAGCGTCGCCCGCCAGCCTCGCGACGTTCACCAGCGCATGGAAGAATACCTGGCGCTCGAGGCAAGCGGCTGGAAGGGAAAAAAACGTTCGGCTCTGGTCACCGATCGCCATCATGCCGCCTTTGCCCGCGAAGCGATCTCCAACCTCGCGGCCGTCGACGCCGTGCGTATCCACACCATCGATCTCAACGGCAAGGCCATCGCCTCGATGATCGTGCTGATCATGGGCGGCGAGGCCTATACCTGGAAGACGGCCTATGACGAGGCCTATGCCCGCTATTCGCCGGGCAAGCTGCTGATGGCCGAGTTGACGGAGTGGCATCTCGACGATGCCAACGTCGTCCGCTCCGATTCCTGCGCGGTGCCGGATCATCCAATCATGAGCCGCTTCTGGCACGAGCGCGAAGAAATGGGCACGCTGATCATCGGCCTCGCCCAAAACGGCGACCGCGACGTCCGGCAGGTGGCCACGCAATTGCACATGTATCGCAGCACCCGCAACATGGCGAAACTGCTGCGCGAAAAGATCCTGTCGCTTACGAAGCGCTAAAGCAATTCCAGCAGAAGTGCGCCGCGGTTCTGCGTCCGGAATTGCGTGAAAACAAAGAGATAGGGCATTTCCGTGACTCCGTCTAAGACGGAAATGCTCTATCTTCGGCGGTCGCCCGCTCGCGCAGCAGGCGACGGATCACCTTGCCCGAGGTCGTCAGCGGCAGCGCGTCGACGAACTCGATCTCGCGCGGATATTCATGCATGGAAAGCCGCGTCTTCACCCACTCGCGGATCTCCACCGCCAGCGCCTCGCTCGGCTCGCGGCCGGGCACCAGGACGACATAGGCCTTGACGATCTCGGTCCGCACCGCATCCGGCTTGCCGACGGCCGCGGCAAGCTGCACCGCCGGATGGCCGCCGAGGCAATCCTCGATCTCGCTTGGGCCGATACGATAGCCGGAAGAGGTTATGACATCGTCGTCGCGGCCGACGAAGGAAACATAGCCCTCGGTATCCTGCCGGCCGATATCGCCGGTCAGCAGCCAGTCGCCGGCGAACTTCGCCTCCGTCGCCTTCTCATCCCGCCAATAGCCAAGAAACATCACCGGATCAGGTCGCCTTATCGCGATCTGCCCGCTTTCGCCCAAGGCGACCTCGACGCCATCGGCATCGACGACCGCAACCCGATGTCCGGGCACCGGCTTTCCCGTCGCGCCGGGGCGGCTGACACCGAAGGCCGCACTGGAGGACAGGACGAAATTGCACTCCGTCTGGCCGAAGAATTCGTTGACGCTGATGCCGAGCGCCGAGCGCGCCCATTCAAAGGTCTCGCGGCCAAGAGCCTCGCCGGCCGAGCCGATGGTGCGCAGCTTGAGATCGTAATGCGCCCGGGGATCATCGACGGCTTTCAGCAGTCTCAGCGCCGTCGGCGGGATGAAGGCGTTGCGCACGCCCATTTCGGCCATGATGCGGAAAGCCGTGTGCGGGTCGAACTTCTGCGCCGGAGAGGAGACGACGGGCACGCCGAGCATCAGGCTCGGCAGCAGGGCGTTCAACAGGCCGCCGGCCCAGGCCCAGTCGGATGGCGTCCAGAGCTTGTCGCCGGCTTGCGGAAAGCCCTCATGAGCGAACTGCATGCCGGGAATATGCCCCGGCAGGACGCGATGGCCGTGCAGCGCGCCCTTCGGCGGCCCGGTCGTGCCTGACGTGAAGATCATCAATGCCGGATCGTCCGGACCCGTATCGGCCAGCTCGAAGAGCGGCGGATGTGCGGCCACCAGATCGGCAAAGCCTGCGACATCGTTCTCCGCACCGTCGATGCTGATCACCTGCACCAGCTCCGGCAGCCGGTCGCGGATCGGCCGTAGCCGCTCGAGGCCGAACTGGTTGGTGACGATCGCGGATGCACCCGAGACCTTCAGCCGATATTCCAGCGCCTCGGCACCGAACAGCAGCGCCAGCGGCAGGGCGATCGCCCCCATCTTGTAGATCGCCACATGCGCCACGACCGTCTCGAAACTTTGCGGCAAGAGCAGCGCCACCCGGTCGCCGGCGCGGACCCCGAGTGCCGAAAGCGCATTGGCGAATGCGGCGGAGCGATCCCGCAACGCGCCATAGGTCATGGAGAGATGATCGCCGTCCGGATTGAAATGCTGCAGGCAGATCCGATCGGGCTCGCTTTCGGCCCAGGCATCGCAAACGGCGTGCCCAATGTTGAACCTCGCCGGAATTTCCCAACGAAAATCGCGATAGAGGGCTTCATAAGTATCACGCGGGGGCAATTTCATGCGGAATTCCGAAAAATGGTGCGGTGCAGCTAACACCTGTCACCCCAGAGGTTCAAGGAAACATTTGAAATTCCCGTCTTCCCCGCCGCGCGAATCGCCTTATTTATTGAGTAATATTTCGAAGCTCTTCACGAACAGATACACTGATCGGCGGCTTTGCTCCGCTGGCTTACCCTTGGTGACGCATCCACTTTGCCTGCCCCTCGGCGGCAGAGCGTTGTTGCGCCGGATACTTGAACGGACGGAGAATATCGATGGAATACGTAAAGCTTGGCAGGACCGGTCTTGAAGTCTCGCGCATCTGCCTGGGTTGCATGACCTATGGCGACCCTGACAAGGGCACGCACGCCTGGTCCCTGAACGAGGAACACAGCCGTCCGCTGCTGCGGCAGGCGATCGAGGCCGGCATCAATTTCCTCGATACGGCCAACACCTATTCCAACGGCTCGTCCGAGGAAATCGTCGGCCGCGCCATCAAGGATTTCGCGCGCCGCGACGACATCGTGCTCGCCACCAAGGTCTTCAACCGCATGCGCCCGGGTCCGAACGGCGCCGGCCTTTCACGCAAGGCGATCTTCGACGAGATCGACAACAGCCTGCGCCGCCTCGGCACCGACTATGTCGACCTCTACCAGATCCATCGCTGGGACTATACGACGCCGATCGAGGAAACGCTGGAAGCGCTGCACGACGTCGTCAAGGCCGGCAAGGCTCGCTATATCGGCGCCTCCTCCATGTATTCCTGGCAATTCGCCAAGGCGATCTACACCTCGCGCCTCAACGGCTGGACCGAATTCGTCAGCATGCAGAACCATCTGAACCTGCTCTATCGCGAGGAGGAGCGCGAGATGCTGCCCTTTTGCGAGGACCAGAAGATCGCCGTCGTCCCCTGGAGCCCGCTTGCCCGCGGCCGCCTTACCCGCGATTGGGACGAAGCGACGGCACGCACGGAATCGGACGAATTCGGCAAGACGCTCTACACCCAGGCTGTCGACGCCGATCACAAGATCGTCGACGCCGTCGGCGCCATCGCCAAGGCTCGCGGCATCGCCCGCGCGCAGGTCGCCACCGCCTGGATCCTGCAGAAGAGCGCCGTCACCGCGCCGATCATCGGCGCTTCCAAGCCCGGCCACATCACGGACGCCGTCGCTTCGCTGGCCGTCAAATTGACGCCGGAAGAGATCGAGGCACTGGAATCGCCCTATATCCCGCATGGTGTTGCCGGGTTTAAGTGACCGGAGATTTTGGAGCTGGTCAGGCGCATGCACCGGTGCAGCATCGGACTTGCCTGGCCCCTCCGCCCGCATATGCGCGCAATCGCCTACGGGCATGCTGGTGCAGCAAGCTCCTTCTCCCCGAGGGGAGAAGGGGTTCCGCCGCAACGGTACCGTTGAGCCCGCGGCAAATCGCGCAAAAGTTATTTCACGCGCCGGTCACAGATGAGTCATAACGGGATGAGGTTCCCCTTGCCCCCCGAGGACCGCTCATGACCACAGTTCCCTTCATAGCGCGGCGCTTTCAATCGACCGCGGCCTACTACCTGCGCTATCGCATCCCCTATCCCGACAGGCTGATTGACCGCGTCGCCGAGCGCAGCGGCCTGAAGCCCGGCGACCATGTGCTCGACCTCGGCTGCGGCCCCGGCCAACTCGGCATCGCTTTCGCGCGGCTGCAGGGCGCCGCTGTCACCGCAATGGATCCCGAGCCGGAAATGCTCGCCGCCGCCGAAGCCGGCGCTCAGGATGCCGGCGTCGAAATCACCGTACGCCAGGGCTCCTCCTACGATCTCGGACCTGATATCGGCAAGCTGCATCTCTGCGTCATGGGCCGCTCCTTCCACTGGATGGACAGGCCGGCAACGCTTGCCGCGCTGGACAAGCTGATCGAGCCTGATGGTGCGGTCGTCCTCTTCCACGATAAAAGCATCCTCGCGGAACCGGACTGGCGCGGGATCGTCGAGCCGCTGGCGGAAGCCTATTCGCCCGAACGCAACGCCGACCGCCTGCTGCGCAAGAGCAAGGCCTGGGCGCCGCATGAAGCCATGCTGCTGGCCTCGCCCTTCCGCAATCTCGAACGCATCGGCATCGTCACGGAATATACTCGGGATATCGAAGACATCGTCGGCCGCGTCTTCTCGATGTCGTCTACCTCGCCGCAGGCGCTGGGCGACAAGGCGGCGGAATTCGAAGCGGCGCTCCGCGCGGAACTGCTTGCGGCCGCACCCGACGGCAAGTTCAAGGAGATCGTCGAGGCGAACGGGCTGCTCGCCTTCCGCGACTAGAGCAATTCCGGGAAAAGTGCGTAGCGGTTTTCCGTCCGGAATTGCGTAAAAACGCTCGCTATAGTCAGCCCTCGTCTTTACCCGGCGGAGGCGTCAGCTCCTGCCGGGTTGCCGACAGGAATTCCTGCGACAGCGCCGGATCGTCCATCGCCCGCGCCAGGATGACGGCGCCGACCATGGCCGAAAGGCTGGCAAAGGCCTTGCGGCGACGGTCCTCCGGCGCTTCGCCGGGAACAATCTGCTCGAGGACATCAACCAGTCCCATCAGGCCGCCGGTAAAGGTCGATTGCATTTCGGGGCCATGACGGCTGACCTCCTGCGTCAGTGCCGCGAAGACACAGCCGGTCGCATGCTCGACGACGTTGCGATGCGAGAGGTAATGGGCAAGCAGCGCTTCGAGCGGCTGCTCCGGCGAGCTTGCCGCCACTTCCTTCCAGCGCTCGAGCGAGCGCGACACCAGCGCCTTGCTCGCCTCGCAGGCCAGCTCGTCCTTCGATTCGAAATGACCGTAGAAGCCGCCATGCGTCAGGCCGGCGGCCTTCATGATCTCGGCGACACCGATGCCGTCAAAGCCCTTTTCGCGAAAAAGCTCTCCCGCGACCGCAAGAATCTTCTCGCGGTTCTCGGCGAATTTTTCCCGGCTCACTCTCATCAAAAAACTCCATCAGAGCTTCAATAAATATGAATTGACAATTTATATGATGGCCATCATCAATGCGCAACAAATATGATTGCAATCATGTAAATGCCTTTACACGAACGTTCAAGCCGGGAGAGCGGCATGGCGCTACAAGCGAAAACGGCCCCCCCGGTCTTTCGCGGAAAAGCGCTTCCACCGCTCGCCCAACCTGACGCCAAGACACGAAACTTTATTGGAACGCACTCATGGTCTCCACCGCTCTTGCTTCGACGCTCGCCCGGCGCAACATCCATTATGGATGGGTGGTCGTCGGCGCCACCTTCCTCACCATGCTCGTCACGGCCGGCGCCATGGGCGCGCCCGGCGTGCTCATCAAGCCGCTGCAGGACGAGTTCGGCTGGAGCACGTCGTCGATCTCCTCGGCGCTCGCCGTCCGGCTGTTGCTGTTCGGCCTGATGGGGCCTTTCGCCGCCGCCTTCATGAATTATTTCGGCGTTCGCAAGGTCATCGTTTTCGCGCTTGCGACCATCAGCGTCGGCTTCATCGGCTCGCTGTTCATGACGCAGGTCTGGCAGCTGCTGCTCTGCTGGGGCATCATCGTCGGCTTCGGCACCGGGCTGACCGCCATGGTGCTGGCGGCGACCGTTTCGACGCGCTGGTTCACCAAGCATCGCGGCCTGGTCATCGGCATGCTGTCGGCGAGCTCCGCCACGGGACAGCTCGTCTTCCTGCCGCTGATGGCCGAGCTGACGACGCGCTACGGCTGGCGCGCGACCGTGATCTTCGTCTGCGGCATGATCGTCGTTGCCGCCTTCATCGTACTGCTTTTGATGCGTGACCGCCCCTCGGACGTCAATCTGCCGCTGGTTGGCGAGATCCACGTCACCCCTGCACCGCCCGCCACCAAGAACCTGAAGGCCGCACTCGCCTCGCCCCTGTCGGTCCTGAGGGAGGTATCCACGACCTCCACCTTCTGGATCCTGTTCGCCACCTTCTTCATCTGCGGCCTGTCAACCAACGGCCTGATCCAGACGCATTTCGTCACGCTCTGCGGCGATTTCGGCATCGTCCCGGTCGCAGCCGCCAGCATGCTCGCCGTCATGGGCATCTTCGATTTCTTCGGCACGATCGGCTCGGGCTGGCTGTCCGACCGCTTCGACAATCGCTGGCTGCTCTTCTGGTATTACGGGTTGCGCGGCCTGTCGCTGGTCTACCTGCCCTTCAGCAACTTCACCTTCTACGGACTGTCGATCTTCGCCGTCTTCTATGGCCTCGACTGGATCGCCACCGTGCCGCCGACCGTCAAGATCGCCGCCGATCGCTTCGGCCGCGAAAAGGCCGGCCTCGTCTTCGGCTGGGTCTTTACCGGCCACCAGCTGGGCGCCGCAACCGCCGCCTATGGCGCCGGCCTCACCCGCACCGAACTCAACACCTACCTGCCGGCCTTCTTCGTCGCCGGCGCCTTCTGCCTGCTTGCCGCGATCCTCGCGATCACGCTGCAAAAGTCCGGCTCCGCCACGAGGGGCCCGGCCCTGGCCCACTAGGCTCCGCAACGCAAAAGCCCATGGCGTCCACCCACGCCATGGGCCAAACCGCAACCCTGCGGAAACACTCGCAATATCTGCCGCACCCGGCTTGCGCGCCCCGCCGATCACATGCTAGACAGCCGCCTCGTCAGGATCCGTTGCCCCATTGGCGGAATTGGTAGACGCGCTCGACTCAAAATCGAGTTTCGAAAGAAGTGCTGGTTCGACTCCGGCATGGGGCACCATCTTTCAGGCAATGCAAGCTGCCTTCACACTGGTACACGCGCAGCGCTTCAACAAAAACTCCCGTTCGGCTGCCCAGATTACTGCACGAACCCTTGTTCGGCCATGCATCCTTTAAATGTCTCGTTTGAGGCAAAAGCACCGGCAATCCAGTACCTGCCGGCAATTACCTGCGTGTCGGAAGCTCGACCACTACAGATTGCTTTTGCCCGCTCAATTTGCCCTTGCTCTGTAGATGAAACGCGGTGCCAACCATTAGATGCGCTGCCGTTGCATCCGGCGAAGATCGCCCCCATAATTACGATATAAATTGCGCGCATTGATACCTCCCGAGATTCTTGACCTGAGGTTTCTATTCATTCTTTATAAAACACGCAAAACGGGAGATTCGCGCAGTCTTCCCACGAAAGCAAGATGGCGGTATCTTTGAACGCCAAACTCCCCACCATCACGAAAAATTTTGATTTTGTGCGGCTTCCGTCACCCGGCGACCATTTACAGCCATAATCCTGCCCCCTAAAGGTTTGCAACGCAGCAACAGGGGACCTCATGCTTCGAAGACTTTACGACTGGACCATGTCGCTCGCCGGCCGCAAATCGGCGGAAATCTGGTTGGCTGTTATCGCCTTCGTCGAGAGCTCCATCTTTCTCGTGCCCGCGGACGTGCTGTTCCTGCCGATGTCGCTCGCCAAGCCCGAGCGCGCCTGGCGTTATGCGCTGACGGCAACGGTCGCCTCGGTACTCGGCGGCATTGCCGGCTGGGCGCTCGGCTATTTTGCCTTCGAGGCCATCGCCAAGCCGATCCTGGAATTCTACGGCAAGCTCGACGCCTTCAACCAGATGAGCGCCGGCGTCACCTATGGATGGGTGGTGCTGCTGCTGATCACCTCTGGCCTTGCGCATCTGCCGCCGATCAAGGTGGTGACCATCCTGTCCGGCGTCGCCCATATCGATCTCGGCCTGTTCATCGTCTCGGCGATCGTTGCCCGCGGCGCGCGCTTCTTCTTCCTGGCCTTCCTGCTGCGCCGCTATGGCGAATCCATCCGCCATTTCATCGAGAAGCGCCTCGGTCAGATCACCATGGCCGCCGCTGCCGTGCTGATCATCCTCTACCTCATCTTCCATTATGCCCTGGCGCGCTGACCAAGGAGCCCCCACGCATGTCCACGACCTCGCCTTCCCGACGCGCCGGCCTTAGCTATAGCGTGCTGCTGACGCTCGGCATGATCGTCGTCATCGGCACGGCCCTCGGCTTCCAGCATATCGGCGGCTACATTCCCTGCGCCCTCTGCCTGGACCAGCGCCAGCCCTATTACTATGGCATTCCGGTCGCCATCGCCGCCGCGCTGTCGGCCGTCGCCGGCATGCCCTCCTGGATCACGCGAGGGCTGCTGGCCATCGCTGGCCTGATGATGATTGTCGGCGGCGGTATCGGCGTCTATCACGCGGGCGTCGAATGGCATTTCTGGGCAGGACCGACGACCTGCTCGACGACGGCCAGCAGCATGACGCAGAATGCCGGCGACCTCTTGAACGAGCTCAGCACCGTCAAGGGGCCTTCCTGCACGGAAGCCGCCCTGCGCATCCTCGGCCTGTCGATGGCCGGATGGAATGTGATCGCCAGCATCATCCTGGCCGCAATCGCCTTTGTCGGCGTGAAGAAGGCGGCCTGATCTGGCCGATCGGCAGCATCTTTCGTATGCCGTTCCTCCGATACCCCCTCTGTCATTGTCGTGACAAAGGGGGGTGACGCGCTCCGCGAAAACGCCCACGAAAGAGGCGTCATCCCTTACGGCTGCAGTTCCGAATCCCAGTAGAGATAGTCGAGCCAGCTGTCGTGCAGGTAGTTCGGCGGGAACAGGCGGCCGTTGTTGTGCAGGTCCTGCACGGTCGGCTGATAGGGCTTCTGCGCCGGGAACATGCCGGCCTGCTTCGGCAGCTTGCTGCCCTTGCGCAGATTGCACGGCGAGCAGGCGGCCACCACGTTCTCCCAGGTCGTCTCGCCGCCATGGGCGCGCGGGATGACGTGATCGAAGGTCAGGTCGTCATGCGAGCCGCAATACTGACATTCGAACCGGTCACGCAGGAAAACGTTGAACCGGGTGAAGGCGGGATTGCGGGATGGCTGCACGTATGTCTTGAGGCAGACGACGCTCGGCACCCGCATCGAGAAGCTCGGCGACGATACGCAGTGGTCGTATTCAGCAATGATATTCACACGGTCAAGGAAAACCGCCTTGATCGCGTCCTGCCAGGACCAGAGCGACAAGGGGTAATAACTCAGCGGCCTATAGTCAGCGTTCAGGACGAGCGCCGGTAAGGACTGCGGGGAGACTGCAATCGTCAAGGAACCCTCCTGATCGATTCGGCATCTGCACCTGTATATTAGGCCGGTTGTTACAGGATTGTGAAGTCCAATAAATTCAGCGCATAAAGGCAAAACCAAGGAAACGCAGGTTAAACGATAGGCAGCGCATCCCGCCGGGTTTTCGCGGCGTAATAGGCCCAGAAAAGCCGGGCCGCGACCGAGCGCCAGGGCGCCCAAACTGCCGCTTCCAGGGCCAGAGCCTTGGCCGGCGGCCGTTCTTTATAGCCGAAAGCCATGCCGACGGCGGCCTGCAGCGCCACATCGCCGACCGGAAACACATCTGCGTGACCAGCACAAAACATCAGGTAGACCCCGGCCGTCCAGGGGCCGATTCCCTTGATGGTCATCAGCTCGGAGAGCGCCTTCTCCGGTGATTCGTCGCAGAGCGCATGCAGATCGAGGCCGCCTCCAACGACGGCATCGGCCACGCGCGCCAAGGTATCATGCTTGATTCGCGACAGGCCGAAGGCTCGCCAGGCGTCCGGCTCAAGGCCGGCATAGCCATCGGCGGTCACGCTTCCCAGCCGTGCCGTCATCCGCCCCCAGATCGCATCGGCGCTGGCGCGCGATACGACCTGCGAGACGATGATATGGGCAAGCCCCTCGAAGCCCGGCTCGCGCAGCCGCAGCGGCACCGCGCCCGCCTCTGCGGCAACGGGCCGCAGGCGCGGATCGAGCTCCAGCAGGGCGGCCAATCCCCGTTCGATATCGCCATCGTCGCGAATGATCTGCATGGCGTCTCGTAGTCTCCGGTTCAAATTCGTGGCAGAAGAAAGCATGATCGAGATATCCCGTCAAAAGCCGAAATTCCGCTTTGCCCCGAGCCCGAACGGCCCGCTGCACCTCGGTCATGCGCTGTCGGCCATCCTCAATCACGAGATGGCGGCCAAGGCCGGCGGCGATTTCCTGCTGCGTATCGAAGACATAGATCAGGCCCGCTGCACACCCGATTTCGAAGCCGGCATCTTCGCCGATCTCGCCTGGCTCGGTCTTCGCTGGCAGGAGCCGGTGCGCCGGCAGTCCGAACATTTTCCGGCTTACCAGGAGGCCCTGCAGGCACTCATCGGGCGCGGCCTCGTCTATCCCGCCTTTCTGACGCGCGGCGAAGTCAAGGCCAGGGTGACAGCCTTCGAGGCGGGCGGCAGGCCCTGGCCCCGCGATCCGGACGGCACGCCGCTCTATCCCCCTGACGATCGCAAGCGCGACGGTGCGGAGCGGCAGCGCCTGCTGGAAGCCGGCCTCAGGCATGCCTGGCGTCTCGATATGGAAAAGGCCATGGCGGCGACGAATGGGCCGCTCCACTGGCGGGAAAGCGGCGATGGCGAGAGAGGCGATATAGCGGCCGATCCGGCAGCCTGGGGCGACGTCGTGCTGTCACGTTCCGACGCGCCGTCGAGCTACCATCTTTCCGTTGTCGTCGATGACGCCGTGCAGGGCATTACCCATGTCGTGCGTGGCCTCGACCTTTTCCACGCCACCTCGATCCACCGCCTGTTGCAGACCCTGCTCGGCCTGCCCGAACCGCTCTATCACCATCATCGCCTGGTCCTCGACAGCGACGGCCGGAAGCTTTCCAAGAGCATGGGCGATACCGGCATTGCCGAATGGCGCAGGCAGGGCCTGTCACCGGCGGAGCTTCGCCGCCGCATCGGCCTCTGACGACGCCTTTTCCGCTGCGCGGCTTGCTGCTGCCTTGCCGAACAGCAGGCGCCGCACCCGGAACTTCATCAGCGCGGCGTTGATCTCCGCCCCCATGATGAAGATCACGGCGAGCATATAGAGGAAGATCAGCACGATCATGACAGATGCCAGACCGGCATAGGTGGCGGTATAATTGGCGAAGGTCGAAAGATAATAGGCAAAGAGCAACGCGCCGATCGACCAGAAAACCATCGTCAGCACCACGCCGGGGATGACGTCGAGCAGGCGGCGCCGACCGGCCGCCAGCCACAGATGCAAGATCAGCAACCCGGCCAGCAGCAGGAAAATGGTGCCGTAGATTCGCCAGCTGAAGACGATATCAAGGATATCGGCCAGCGCCGGCACCCATTGCCTGGCATAGTTGACCGCCAGCGGCACGGCGACGAGCAGGATGCTCAGGATCGCGAAGATCAGCACCGCGATCAGCACATAGCCGAGACTGGCAAGACGATTGAAATACCAGGGCCGCGTCTCCAGCACGCGGTAGGCACGGTTAAGGGATATGCGCAGCGCCTCGACGCCGTTCGAGGCGAAGTAGGCGGCCGCAAGCACCGAGATCGTCAAAAGGCCGCCGCGCGGGATCGTCAGCACCTGCACCACCTGATCCGCCACGGGCTTGGCGATCGCCTCCGGCCAGGTATCGAAGATGAGATGCACGGCCGTGGACGAAAACTGGCTCGCGCCGAGAAAGCTTGCCAGCGCCGTGCCGAAGATCAGAAAGGGGAAAACCGCCAGCAGCGTCGAAAGCGCCACATGGCTTGCCATGGCGAAGCCGTCATCCTCGACGAAATGAAACACCGCATCGTAAACCACCTTGTAAACCGTCCGCAGGACTGTCGGCATTCCATCTCCACTTGACCTCGGCATTCACCCGCCGGTTGTCGATTGTGTCGGCCCCCCAAATATGGGAAACGAGTTTCTGTTTGTACAGGAAACATCCTATGACAGAACAACGCATTATCCTGCTAACTGGTTGCTCGTCCGGAATCGGCGCTCACTGTGCCCGGGCGTTGCAGACCGACGGATGGCGCGTTTTTGCAACCGTGCGCAGAGAGGAAGACCTCGGCCCGCTCGAAGCCGACGGCATTGAAGCGCTGCTCATGGATTATACGCGACCAGAGACGATTTCGTCCGTCGTGGCAACGCTGCGTGAACGGACGGGCAACCGCATCGACGCTCTCTTCAACAACGGCGCCTACGGTCAGCCAGGGGCCGTCGAGGATCTCACAACCGAAGTTCTGCGCGAGCAGTTCGAGACCAACTTCTTCGGCTGGCACGAACTGACGCGCCAGGTCATTCCGCTGATGCGCAGGCAGGGGCATGGCCGCATCGTCAACTGCTCGTCCATTCTCGGGCTCATTCCCTATCGCTTCCGTGGTGCCTACACGGCCTCGAAATTCGCGCTGGAAGGTCTGACGATCACGCTCCGGATGGAGCTGCAGGACAGCGGCATCCATGTCAGCCTGATCGAACCCGGCCCGATCGCGACGCGCTTCACCGCCAATGCGCTCGCAAAGATCCGCGAGCATATCGACCTCGAAGGCTCGGCTCATGCCGCTGAATACCGCCGGCAGCTGCGGCGGCTTGATGGCTCGGGTCCGATCAGTAAACATAAATTGGGGCCCGAAGCGGTCTACGATGTGTTAAAATTGGCTTTGAATGTGAAAAATCCGCGTCCACATTATCTTGTAACCATCCCTGCCAAGCAGGGCGTCCTCTTGAAAAGGCTATTGCCGGCTAACCTTTTCTATCGTCTGATGCGCCGGCTGGATTAGAGCAATCCCAGGAAAAGCGCTGAGCGGTTTTCCGTCCGGAATTGCGGAAGAATAATGAGAAAGAGCGGATCGGAGAGCCCAGGAAAGGCTGAACTGCTCTGAAGACAAGGATGGAGGAGCCATGTCGACCGTTACTTATATCGCCGCCGTCATTGTCATGGGCCTCGTCGCGATCGTTCTCGTTCGCGGCCTGCTGAACATGATGAAAGGCGATAATCCCAACCGTTCGAACCGGCTGATGCAGCTGCGCGTCCTGCTGCAGGCGATCGCAGTCATTCTGATCATGCTCACGCTCTGGCTGACGGGCGGCGGGCGCCCCGCCTGACAACAGGAAGACGATGGTCAAGCTCAACAAGATCTACACCAAGACCGGCGATGACGGCACGACTGGCCTCGTCGCCGGCCCGAGGCGGCTGAAGCACGATCTGCGCGTCGAAAGCTACGGCACCGTCGACGAAACCAATTCCGCGATCGGCGTCGCCCGGCTGCACACGGCCGATATGCCCGATCTCGACGCCATGCTGATGCGCATCCAGAACGATCTCTTCGATCTCGGCGCCGATCTTTCGACGCCGGAAACGGATGAGCCGCCGGCCTACGAACCGCTGCGCATTATCGATCGTCAGGTCGAACGCCTCGAACACGACATAGATGCACTCAACGCCGATCTCGAGCCGCTGAAGTCCTTCGTTCTCCCCGCCGGCCGCCCTGCGTCCGCCCATCTGCACCTCGCCCGCACAATCGCGCGGCGCGCCGAACGCCTTATGGTGGCGCTGTCCCGCAGCGAGGGCGAGCGCGTCAGCCCGGCGGCGCTGAAATATGTCAACCGGCTGTCCGATTTCCTCTTCGTTGCCGCGCGTCATGCCAACGACCATGGGCGGGCCGATGTGCTCTGGGTTCCCGGCAAGAATCGGTAGCGGGACGTTTCCCACACTCGGGGCGCATTTTTATTGACGTTAACGTAAACGTTATTTACACCCCTAAAGCAATTTGCCTGTCTGCGGCATGGAAGCGTTGTAATTGGGAAAAAAACGCGTATCCATGTCGCCATTCGACAAACGGAGCGGCGCTGAACAGGCCATGGTCTGGAGCGCAGTGTTGAAGGAAGGACCTCATGAAGATTCTCGTCCCCGTGAAGCGGGTAGTTGATTACAACGTCAAGATCCGCGTGAAGCCGGATGGTTCGGGCGTTGAGCTTACCAACGTCAAGATGTCGATGAACCCGTTCGACGAGATATCGGTTGAAGAAGCGTTGCGGCTGAAGGAAGCCGGCAAGGCCGAAGAAGTGGTGGTCGTGTCGATCGGACCTGCCAAGGCTGAAGAGACGCTGCGCACGGCGCTTGCCATGGGTGCGGATCGCGCCATCCTGGTCGAGACCGACGATGCCGTCGAGCCGCTCGCCGTTGCCAAGATCCTGAAAGGTGTCGCGGATGCGGAGCAGCCCGGCCTGATCATCGTCGGCAAGCAGGCGATCGATGACGACTCGAACCAGACCGGCCAGATGCTGGCTGCCCTTCTCGGCACGGCGCAGGCAACCTTCGCCTCGAAGATCGAGATCGGCGACGGTAAGGCCCAGGTCACCCGCGAAGTCGATGGCGGCCTGCAGACCATCGAGATCAAGCTTCCGGCTGTTGTCACCACGGACCTGCGCCTCAATGAGCCGCGCTATGCCTCGCTGCCGAACATCATGAAGGCCAAGAAAAAGCCGCTCGACAAGAAGACGCCGGCCGATTTCGGCGTGTCGACCGAGCCGCGCCTGAAGGTCCTGAAGACGGAAGAACCTGGTGGCCGCAAGGCGGGCGTCAAGGTCAAGTCGGTCGCGGAGCTCGTCGAGAAGCTCAAGACCGAAGCCGGCGTCCTGTAAACCAGTCCGAACGAGGAGTTAGACATCATGGCCATTCTTCTTCTGGCTGATCACGACAATGCACACCTCTCCGACCAGACAGCCAAGACACTGACGGCAGCGACCAAGATCGGCGGTGACGTCCACGTGCTCGTCGCCGGCTCGGGCGCCAAGGCTGCCGGCGAGCAGGCTGCCAAGCTTTCAGGCGTCTCCAAGGTGCTGGTTGCCGAGGATGCGTCGCTTGCCAACAATCTCGCCGAACCTCTGGCAGCGCTGATCGTTTCGCTGGCCGGTTCCTACGACACCATCATCGGTGCGGCCACCTCGGTCGGCAAGAACGTCCTGCCGCGCGTTGCCGCCCTGCTTGATGTCGCCCAGGTCTCCGAGATCATCGAAGTGGTCTCTTCCGATACCTTCAAGCGGCCGATCTATGCCGGCAATGCCATCCAGACCGTGCAGTCGACGGACGCGAAGAAGGTGATCACCGTGCGCACGGCCTCCTTTGCCGCAGCTGACGCAAGCGGCAATGCCGCGATCGAAAGCATTTCGGCAGCTGCAAACCCCGGTCTTTCCAGCTTCGTTGGCGATGCGCTGTCGAGTTCCGACCGTCCGGAGCTGACCTCTGCCAAGATCATCATCTCCGGCGGCCGCGCGTTAGGCTCGGCCGAGAAGTTCCGCGAAGTCATCCTGCCGGTTGCCGACAAGCTCGGTGCCGCCGTCGGCGCATCGCGCGCCGCCGTCGATGCCGGCTACGCGCCGAACGACTGGCAGGTGGGCCAGACGGGCAAGGTGGTTGCGCCGCAGCTCTACATCGCCTGCGGCATTTCCGGCGCCATCCAGCATCTGGCCGGCATGAAGGACTCGAAGGTCATCGTCGCCATCAACAAGGACGAGGAAGCCCCGATCTTCCAGATCGCCGACTACGGCCTCGTCGCCGACCTCTTCGAAGCACTGCCGGAACTCGAAAAGGCGCTTTGAACGCGCCTATCGATCTTCTCGCAGTTGCGAGAGACTGGAAAATCGTCTCTTATAGGTCTATCAATCTTGCCGGGCTAGAAATAGCCCGGCAAATTTGTGATGTAAAACATAGCGCACCGCCAAGAGCGCGCCGCCGGGGAGTTGGCAATGAGTTCGCTGAAGACGATCGGTATTATCGGCGCCGGCCAGATGGGTTGCGGCATCGCCCACGTATCCGCCATGGCCGGCTACAAGGTCCATATTTACGATCTGTCACAGGATCGCATCGAAAGCGGACTTGCCACCATCAATGGCAATCTTGCCCGACAGGTCACCTCCGGCAAGACCAGCGATGAGGACCGTAAGGCCGCACTTGCCCGCATCACCGGATCGAACGACCTCAACGATCTCGCCCAGGTCGATCTCGCCATAGAGGCCGCGACCGAGGACGAAAGCGTCAAGCGCAAGATCTACGCGCAGATCTGCCCAATCCTGAAGCCCGAGGCACTCCTCGCCACCAACACCTCGTCGCTGTCGATCACACGCCTCGCCTCCGCCACCGACCGGCCCGAACGCTTCATGGGCATTCACTTCATGAACCCGGTTCCGGTAATGAAGCTGGTGGAATTGGTGCGCGGTATCGCCACCGACGAATCGACGTTCTCCGCCGCCAGGGAATATGTCACCTCGCTGGAAAAAACGATCACCGTCGCCGAGGACTTCCCGGCCTTCATCGTCAACCGCATCCTGCTGCCGATGATCAACGAGGCGATCTACACGCTCTATGAAGGCGTCGGCACCGTCGATGCCATCGACACCGCCATGCGGCTCGGCGCCAACCACCCGATGGGGCCGTTGCAGCTCGCCGACTTCATCGGCCTCGACACCTGCCTGTCGATCATGCAGGTGCTGCATGACGGTCTCGCCGATTCGAAATACCGCCCCTGCCCGCTGCTGGTGAAATATGTCGAAGCCGGCTGGCTCGGCCGCAAATCCGGCCGCGGCTTCTACGACTATCGCGGCGAAGTGCCGGTTCCGACGCGGTAAAACACCCTCGCCCCAACGGGGAGAGGGTCGCGCGACAGCGCGGAGTGAGGGGGCATTGCCGGGAATGCCAAGGTGTTCCCCCAGTAGATGAATATAAATGCGACGCACGGCCCCCTCATCCGCCCTTACGGGCACCTTCTCCCCGCGGGGAGAAGGGGGAAATATCAAATTCCGGCCGCCGCCTTCACCAGCTTCTTCGCATCGTCGCTATCCCATACCGCCGGCCCGTTCATCGCCGATAGCAGGCAGCCCTTGTCGTCGATCAGCAACGTCACCGGCAGGCCGAAGGCCAATCCCTGCTTCTTCAGCACATTGAACACGCCCATCGTGTTGTCACGGTAATAGCCGAGCTTGTCGATGGCATATTCCGTGCGGAACGCTTTCGGCTTTTCCTCGTCGCCCGTGTCGATGTTGACGGCGACCACCTCGAACTTGTCGTTGCCGACGCTCTTCTCCAGCGCATTCAGCGCCGGCATCTCCTCGCGGCACGGCACGCACCAGGTCGCCCACACGTTCAACAGCACGGTCTTGCCGGCAAAACTGCCGATCGAAAGCGGCTGCCCGTCGGGACCCTTGAAGGACACATCCTTCAGCGAGATCGGCGCCGGCGGCACGCTCATGGCGGCAACCTGCCCCCTGGTGAAGGGCGTCAGAGCAGCGGCGCGATCCTTGGCAGTCCCGCATTGATCGGCTGCGGCCGTTTCACCAATGCCATTGCCATACCCTGCCTCCTTCACGTATACCGCTGCCGCACCGGCGATAACCCCAGCGACGGCGGCAAGCATAACGAGTTTCATGGACGGCAGACCGAACGGCTTCTTTGCTGTCATTTCATTCTCCAGGTGGGCATCTCATGACTGACGGCACGGACACCAAATCCTCCAACCAGATGTGGGGCGGGCGTTTCGCCTCCGGCCCCGCGGCAATCATGGAGGAGATAAATGCCTCGATCGGTTTCGACAAGAAGCTGTTTGCACAGGATATCCGCGGCTCAATCGCGCATGCCGACATGCTCGCCCATCAAGGCATCATTTCCACCGAGGATAAAGACAAGATCGTTCACGGCCTGAACACGATCCTGTCAGAGATCGAAAGCGGCAATTTCGAATTCTCCCGCCGCCTCGAAGACATCCACATGAACATCGAGGCGCGGCTCGCGACCCTGATCGGCCCGGCTGCCGGCCGGCTGCACACGGCCCGTTCGCGCAACGACCAGGTGGCGCTCGATTTCCGCCTCTGGGTGAAGGAAGAGCTGCAGAAGTGCGAGCAGGCGCTGACTGGTTTGATCGCAGCCTTCCTCGACCGCGCCGAAGAACACGCCGAAACCGTCATGCCGGGCTTCACGCATCTGCAGACGGCGCAGCCCGTCACCTTTGGCCATCACTGCATGGCCTATGTGGAAATGTTCGGCCGCGACCGCTCGCGCGTGCGCCACGCCATCGAACACATGGACGAATCGCCGATCGGCGCCGCAGCGCTTGCCGGCACCGGCTTCCCGATCGATCGCCACATGACGGCCAAGGCGCTCGGCTTCCGCGAGCCCACCCGCAACTCGATCGACACCGTCTCCGACCGCGATTTCGCCATCGAATTCCTGTCGATCGCCGCCATATCAGGCATGCACCTGTCGCGCCTTGCCGAAGAGATCGTCATCTGGTCGACGCCGCAATTCGGCTTCGTGCGCCTGTCCGACGCCTTCTCCACCGGCTCGTCCATCATGCCGCAGAAGAAGAACCCGGATGCGGCGGAGCTGGTGCGCGCCAAGACCGGCCGCATCAACGGCTCGCTGGTGGCACTTCTGACAATCATGAAGGGTCTGCCGCTCGCCTATTCCAAGGACATGCAGGAAGACAAGGAACAGGTCTTCGACGCCGCCGAAAGCCTGGAACTGGCGATCGCCGCCATGACCGGCATGGTGCGCGACTTGACGATCAATACCGCCCGCATGAAGGCCGCCGCCGGCTCCGGCTATTCGACCGCGACCGACCTCGCCGATTGGCTGGTGCGCGAAGCAGGCCTGCCTTTCCGCGATGCCCATCATGTGACGGGACGCGCCGTGGCGCTTGCCGAAAGCAAATCCTGCGAGCTCGCCGAACTGTCGCTGGAAGAACTGCAAGGAATCCATCCCTCGATCACCGACAAGATCTTCGACGTGCTGACGGTCGAAGCCTCGGTTGCCAGCCGCAAGAGCTTCGGCGGCACGGCGCCTTCGGAAGTGCGCAAGCAGATCGCCTTTTGGCGTGCCCGCAACTGAAAAGACTGACGAAAACGCACCCAAACAATCAGGGTGCACAAACGCGGGAAACTTCGCTAAGAAGGGTGACTTTCGCGTTTGTCGCCCAAGAGGATTTCGATGCAGATCAACATGCCGCATATCATCCGCCTGACCGTCGTGCTTTCGGTCGTCGGCCTTGCCGTCGTCGGATGTGGCCGCAAAGGCGATCTCGACCCGCCGAGTGCTCACGCGACCAAGGGCGGCGACGTCTCCAAGCCGACCAAAGAGCCCAGCCCGGACAAGAAGTTCTTCCTTGATCCGCTTCTCTAAATAGGCATCGATCGTGAACCATTTTCAGTATCGCGACGGCATCCTCTATGCCGAGGATGTTCCGGTTCCCGAGATCGCCAAGGCGGTCGGCACCCCTTTCTATGTCTATTCGACGGCGACGCTCGAGCGCCACTATCGCGTCTTCTCCGAAGCCTTCAGCGATGTCGATGCCATGGTGTGCTACGCCATGAAGGCCAATTCCAACCAGGCGGTACTGAAGACGCTCGGCCGCCTCGGCGCCGGTGTTGACGTCGTCTCCGTCGGCGAGCTGCGCCGCGCCCTAGCTGCGGGAATCCCGGCAAACCGCATCATGTTCTCCGGCGTCGGCAAGACGGCGCAGGAAATGGACGTCGCGCTCGAAGCCGGCATCTACTGCTTCAACGTCGAATCCGAGCCCGAGCTGGAGGTTTTGAACCAGCGCGCCGTCCGCGCCGGCAAGATCGCGCCCGTTTCCTTCCGTATCAACCCCGATGTCGATGCCCGCACGCATGCGAAGATCTCGACCGGCAAGAAGGAAAACAAGTTCGGCATCTCCTGGGAGCGCGCCCGCGCCGTCTATGCCCGCGCCGCCAGCCTGCCCGGCATCAATGCCACCGGCATCGACATGCATATCGGCAGCCAGATCACCGAGCTGCAGCCTTTCGACGATGCCTTCAAGCTGCTGCGCGATCTTGTGGAAACGCTGCGCGGCGACGGCCACGATATCCATCATGTCGACATCGGCGGCGGCCTCGGCATCCCCTATCGCGACGACAACGATCCGCCGCCTTTGCCCGATGCCTATGCGCAGATCGTCAAGAACCAGCTGCGCGGCCTCAACTGCAAGATCGTCACCGAGCCTGGCCGCCTGATCGTCGGCAATGCCGGCATTCTGGTGACGGAAGTCATTTATGTGAAGGATGGCGGCAACAAGAGCTTCGTCATCGTCGACGGCGCGATGAACGATCTGATCCGCCCGACGCTTTACGAGGCCTATCACGAGATCCGGCCGGTCGCGATCACCGCTGCCAATGCTCCACGCATCAAGGCCGATGTCGTCGGCCCGGTCTGCGAGACCGGCGATTATCTGGCGCTCGACCGCGAAATGGCGATGCCGAAGCCCGGCGATCTCCTCGCCGTCAGCTCCGGCGGTGCCTATGGCGCCGTGCAGGCCGGCACCTACAACAGCCGGCTTCTGGTTCCCGAAGTGCTGGTCAAGGGTGGCGAATTCCATATCATCCGCCCGCGCGGCACCTATGAGGAGCTGATCGGGCTGGATTCCATCCCGGCCTGGCTCGAGGGATAATCGGCTTTGCTCGGGATTTCGGGCAGCAAGGGCAGACCCATCCGTCCCTGTCCGATCGATCACGTTTCAGCGAAGTCCGATGAAAAAGCAGCCTTTGGCACCGCTTGCCCTCGTCTTCGCCACAAAGAATGTTATCTTTGTTCGAATGGCGTCTCGCCGGGCGCCGCGAGCGCGGGCGTGTGGGATGCCCGGCCATTTCCAACGGGCAACTAGCCATCAACGTCAGATCGGGAGAAAACCGGACCGATGACCAGCCCCAGCAACCCTAAGAAGGGCGCTTTCGCCACCCGCCCGGCGCTGGCGCGCATGGTTGCGGTCAAGCGTCTGTTTGCTCGGCTCGTGCTGGTTTCCGAGCAGCTGCTGCCGGGGCTGCTGCTGCCGGCGTCCATTATTGCTCTTTTCCTTTCAGCCGCCTGGTTCGGCATTTTCCGCATCGCGCCCGATGTCCTGCGCTTCCTGCTGCTCGCCGTCTTCGCCGTCGGTTTCGCCATCTCCCTCTATCCGCTGCGCCGCCTGCGCTGGCCGAGTGTCAGAGAGGCCGACCGCCTGCTGGAGGAACGCAACGGCCTGGCGCACCAGCCGGTCGCCGTGCAGGAGGACGAGCCGGCTTTCGACACGCCCTTTGCCCGCGCACTTTGGCGCGAGCATCAGGCCCGCATGGCGCAGCGTATCGCCGCATTGGATGCGGGCCTGCCGAGGCCGGATATCGCGCGTTACGACCGCTTCGCACTACGTGCCATTCCGGCCTTGCTGCTGGTGACCGCCTTCAGCTTTTCCGGATCCAATGGCGGCGGCTCGTTGAGCGATGCCTTCACGGCATCGACCTCCACATCAAGCAATCCGGATGTCCGCGTCGATGCCTGGGTCACTCCGCCCTATTACACCGGCCAGGCGCCGATCTATCTCACAGGCAACGTCGCCAATGCCAGTGACAATCTCAACGTGCCGCAATTCTCCGAACTCACGGTGCGGGTTACGGGCGCCTCCACGGATGAAAAAGTGTTGTTCCAGGCAACTGGCGCCGACAAGGGCACCGAGGTTCCGGAACAGGTCGCCGATGCCGGCAATCAAGCCCCTGCCGGTAGCGGACCGGCGGCCCCGCCCGTCGCGCAGCCGGTGGTCAATAACGCCGCCAACGCGTCCAGCACCGATGCAATGATTGCGCGCACCCATGTTCTCAAGCTCGAAAAGGGTGGCGAACTGACGGTCAACGGCAAGTCCTGGTCGTTCAAGGTGATCTCCGACAAGCCGCCGGAAATCACGTTTGACGGCATTCCGCACGCGACCGCCAACGGCGCGTTGGAACTCGGCTTCAGGGTCAAGGACGATTACGGCGTCGAGGAAGCCCATGCGGAGATCGTGCCCGTCGATTCCGATCCCTCGGCGACGCCGCTCTATGACCTGCCGGAATTCAAGCTGGACATTCCGCGCCGAGACCGCCGAAACGGCAAGGGTCTGGCGAGCCACGATCTGACGCAGGATCCCCTTGCCGGCAAGCGTGTTCGCATCGCCCTGGTCGCCAAGGACGGCGCCGGGCAGACCGGGCGCAGCGCGCCCTATGAGATGGTGCTGCCGCCGCGCAATTTCAGCCAGCCGCTTGCCGCTGCCGTCGCCGAGGAACGCCAGGTCTTCGCGCTCGATACCCGCAAGATGCCGGAGGCGATCGAGCTCAATAAATCGCTGACCGTCAGGCCGGAAGAAACCATTTCCGATCTCGGCAACTATCTGGCGATCAGATCGGCCCTGACGCGCATGAAGCTCGCCAGCAGCGAAGCCTCACTGAAGGATACGGCCGACTATCTCTGGCAGATCGCGCTCGGCATGGAAGACGCGCAGCTGACCGATGCGGAAAAAGCGCTGCGGGATGCCCAGCAGAAGCTCTCCGACGCCTTGCAGCGCAATGCCTCCGATGACGAGATCAAGAAGCTGACGGCCGAGCTGCGCAAGGCGATGGACGCCTACATGAAGGAACTGGCCGAACGCATGCGCAACATGCCCGCCCAGCCCAACCAGCGTTCAGCCAATATTCTGCGTCAGCAGGACCTGCAGCGCATGATGGACCAGATCGAAAACCTCGCCCGCTCCGGCAATCGCCAGGCAGCGCAGCAGATGCTGTCCGAGCTGCAGCAGCTGATGAACAGCCTCCAGGCCGGCAAGCCGCAACCTGGGCAGCAGCAACAGAACCAAGCAAATGACAAGATGCGAGAGCAGATGGACAAGCTCGGCCGCATCATGCGCGACCAACAGAAGCTGATGGATCAGACCTTCAAGTTCGATCAGGCTATGCGCGACCGCATGCAGCGCGGCGACTCCAACGAGGACGGCGATGGCCTGATGGACCAGCCACTGCCCAATCTCGGTGACCAGATGCGCCCGGACATGGGGCAGCGAAATCAGGGGCAGCAGGATCAGCAACAGGGCCAGAACCAGCAAGGCAAGAAGGACAGCGACCCCACCGACGGCATGACGGCCGACCAACTGCGCGATGCCTTGAAGCAGCTGCGCCAGCAGCAGGACGACCTCGCCAAGCAACTCGGCGAACTCCAGAAAAACCTCGGTTCGATGGGGATGAAGCCGAACCAGAATTATGGCAAGGCTCAGCAGGAGATGAAGGGCGCATCCGGCCAGCTGACCGAAGGCAACGGCGAAGGCGCCGTGCAGGGCCAAGCCCGTGCGCTGGACGCCTTGCGCAAGGGCACCCGCGACATGATGAACCAACTCATGGCGCAGATGCAGCAACAGGGACAGGGCCAAGGCCAATTGCAGGGGCAATCGGGCCAGGGTAATCAGAACAGCCGCGATCCGCTTGGGCGGAGCCCCGAAACCAACGGTCCCATCGACAGCGCCAACGAGAACATGGTGCCGGACATCATCAAAGCGCAGCGCGCCCGCGAAATTCTGGACGCCATTCGCGAGCGGCTGAGCAACAATCCTTCGCTAAGCGAGGAACGGCGTTATCTGGAGCGTTTGCTGAATCTGGGGCAATAAGACAGGCAGCGCAGATCAAGCAGCCAATGCGCGGGCGACGGCCTTGCGGATATCCGGCAGCGCAAAGGGCTTGGCCACGACATCGACGATCTTTTCCATAAGGTCGTCGGCGCGCTCGCGCTGCTCGGCATATCCGGTCATCAGCAGGATCTTCATTCCAGGCCAGGTCGAATGCGCCTGATGCGCGAGTTCGATGCCGTCCATGACCGGCATACGGATATCCGAGAGAAGCAGGTCGAAACCGCCCAGCTTGAGCTTTTCCAGACCTTCGGCGCCGTCGGCCGCCTCTTCGGTCTCGTGGCCGTCCAAGCGCAAGGCGCGGGCGACAAAGGTGCGAAGAGAGTCCTCGTCTTCCGTAATCAGAATTTTTGCCATGGTCTGTGCTCCGTGGTCCATCATGTTCCGCGACAGAAATCACCAGAATTCCGTTTGCGATAGGTAAACGACGGGGGGACGATTAGGCTCCGTGGTTAATGAGTCGTCATCGCCGGAGCAGAATGGGACAGCCGGGCCGACTGCCCCATTAACGCAGATTACGGGGTGGCGTCGCCGAGGACCACGCCGACGAAGGGCAGTTCGCGGAAGGCATAGGCAACGTCCATACCGTAGCCGACAACGAAATAGTCGGGGCATTCGAAGCCGACATAATCGGCCTCCAGCTCCTCCTGGCGCTTGACGCTCTTGTCCAGCAGGACGGCGAGCGTCACATTGCGGGCGCCGCGCTCATAGAGCAGTTCCTTGGCAAAACGCAGCGTACGGCCCGATTCCAGAATATCGTCGATCAGCAGCACGTCGCGATCCCTCACATCGCTGTCGATGTCCTTCACGATGCGCACGCCCTGGGAGACCGTGCCCGCGCCATAGCTCGAAAGGGTGATGAACTCGACCTCCGGCGCCAGCCCCGTCTCGTGCAGCGCGCGCAACAGGTCGGCGGCAAAAATAAACGAACCCTTGAGGATGGCGATGACGAGGAGATCCTTCGTCGGTCCGCTGGCAATTTCCTTCGCCATGGCATGATTGCGCTCGGCAATCTGCTCGGCAGTGAAAAGCGGCTCGATGTTCTTCCCGCGTACGACAGGCATTGATTGGCATGCTCCATGGCTGCTGCGGCACTCGGCCGCCGATCAAGCACAAGCCCGTAGCACAATCGGCAAGCCTGACACACCCCCTAGAGCCGGATGATTTTAGGTCGAATCGACCTAAAATCTGAATCCGCTCTCGAATCAAACAGGTAGAGCGTGATGTCGCCCGAAAGCAGCTTACACTTTTCGACATCACGCCCTAGGGCATGAAGGAAAGACGAACATCCGGCGTTTTTCCACCAGGATGCTGCAATCGTGTGGAAAATCCGCGGCTTTCATGCGGCCCGAGACGGTTCATCGGCGCATTGACGACGACGCTTCGCACCAGCTGGTCGCCGGCAAAGAGATCGGCGCGCATCGACGGTATCGACAGGGTGGCACCGCTCGCATTCTCGATGATGCCATTCAGTGTCAGGACGCGCATGCCGTTCTCGTCGCGCGGCGTCAGCGTCACATGCGAGAATTGCAGCGGTTCGCCCGCCGCCTCGTTCGGTGCGCTGGACAATCCGGAAAATCCACCGGCAAGTCCGAAGACGAGCACGGCAAGGGCGACGATGAGCGCCACGAAGCAGCGCCGCGATGCCTGCTGCAAAACGCCTTCGGCAAAACGCAAAGCGGATAGGGTTCGCGAGAGGACATTCCCACGCTTCGGCCGTGACGGCGCTTTCGATCCGGAGGGACCGTCGTGGCGCATGTTGACGCCCGAAGCGCTCCTGCCGCGGCCGCCAATGACGGTCACGAATTCGGCATCGATGATATCCTGCTTCGGCACGAAACGGTGCGACTGACCCGAACCAGACCCAGGTTCGGGCGGAATGAGGTCATAAACCAGCCCCGCCTGCTGCTGCCGGTGGCGAAAAGCGCCCATGATGACCTCCCTTTGCGGTGATCCACATGGTTTCGACGCCCATTGCTAATCTGGGCATTGAAACGAATCCTGCCCAGTCGTAAATTTTAATGGTTAATGCTTCGCAAAGATCGCCATGAATGGGGCGCCTTTCCAGAAAATTTACCGGCTGTTAATGCCATTGGTTAACAAGTCGCCTGATTGAACCCTGCGGAAGACTGGACTGCCCGTTGATTCACTTTGAGAACGTCGGTTTGCGCTACGGCATGGGTCCGGAAATCCTCCGCGACCTGAGCTTCGACATTCCGAGAAAATCGTTCCAGTTCCTGACCGGACCTTCCGGTGCCGGTAAGACGACTCTGCTGCGGCTGCTCTTCATGTCGCTGCAGCCGACCCGTGGGCTGATCCGCATGTTCGACCGGGAGATTTCCTCGATCCCGCGCAACGAGCTGCCGCTCCTGCGCCGGCGCGTCGGCATCGTCTTTCAGGATTTCCGGCTGCTCGACCATCTGACGACCTACGAGAATGTCGCCCTTCCGCTGCGTGTGCGCGGCAAGGATGAAAGTTCCTATCGTACCGATGTGTTGGAACTGCTGAAATGGGTCGGCCTCGGCGAGCGCATCAACGTACTGCCGCCGGTTCTGTCAGGCGGCGAAAAGCAACGCGCCGCCATTGCGCGCGCCCTCATCGACCGCCCGGAAATCCTGCTCGCCGACGAGCCGACAGGCAATGTCGATCCGCCGATGGCACGACGGCTGCTCAACCTGTTCCTGGAGCTCAATCGCCTCGGCACTGCGGTCGTCATCGCCACGCACGACCTCGGCCTGATGGACCAGATCGAGGCTAGGCGCATGATTCTGTCGGGAGGGCATCTCGATATCTATGACTGAGCCCGCGCCCCGCAGGAAAGCCTCGAATGCCAAAGCTGCGCAGTCGCAGCAAACACCCCCCGCTCCTCCGCCGGAGCGGAAGCGGCCGGAAATGCGCGTGCGCGCCACCGGGCCGATCGTGCCGTCCTCCAATATTCAGGGCAACGCGCTGATCGTCGTCATCGCCATCATGGCCTTCCTCGCCTGCCTCACGCTCGGCGCCGTCAGCATGGTGCGCGCGACGGCGGCAAGCTGGGAGAGCCAGATTTCCCGCGAGATCACCATCCAGATCAAGCCGGACGACAATCTCGACATGGAGAAGGCGCTGGTCAGCGCCCGCGACATCGCGCTGAGCTTCGTCGGCACCAAGTCCGGCCAGATCGTCGACGAGGCGGCAACTGCGCGTCTTCTCGAGCCATGGCTCGGCGCCGGCCTGGACATCAAGGAATTGCCCGTCCCCCGCCTCGTCATCATCACCATCGACGAGACGCACCCGCCGGATTTCGAGGCGATGCGCGCCCTGCTCAAGGCGCAGATCTCGCAAGCGACGCTGGACGACCACCGCACCTGGGTCGACCGGCTGGTGTCGATGGCGCACACAACAGTCCTCATCGGCACCGGCGTCCTGCTGCTGGTCTTCACGGCCATGGTGCTGACCGTAGTCTTCGCCACCCGCGGCGCGCTCTCGGGCAATCGCCACATCGTCGAGGTATTGCACTTCGTCGGTGCCGAGAGCACCTTCGTCGCAACCGAATTTCAAAAGCACTTCCTGAAGATCAGCCTGAAGGGGTCGGCAGCCGGCAGCGGCCTCGCCGCCCTGTTCTTCGCAAGCGCCGGCATCCTGCAGAGCCGCACGATCGCCACGCCGCAGACCGACCAGGCAACCGCCCTTTTCGGCACTTTTTCCGTAGGCGCGCTCGGCTATGTCGGCATTCTCGCAACCATGATCGTCATCGCCCTGCTCACGACTCTCACGGCGCGCTTCACCGTCATGCGCACGATCTACGAGATCGATCTGATCCGTTCCGATCCCGGCAGGGCCGACGGTGTGCAGAATTGACGCCGCGGTGAGTATTTTTTGCTGTCCGTCAGCCCGTTCCTTGCCGCAATTGTCGTATAGTACCGAATCATGAGCATGGATCTGTCGACTCGCAAGACCGTGAGTTCGCAGTCGATGCGGGAGGAATCCCGCAGCGATAGACCTGTGCGTCGCAGCTTGTTCCGGCGCCTCCTGCGCTGGGGCGGCTTCGCCTTCATCTTTCTCGCCGCCATCATTTTCGGCGGCTTTCTGCATTTTGCCGATTCGATCACCACGCTGAAGCCACCGCTCGAGCCCAAGGCAGACGCCATCGTCGTGTTGACGGGCGGCTATCAGCGGATCGACCAGGCCGTCGAATTGCTGCGCTCCGGCGCGGGCCACCGGCTGCTGATATCTGGCGCACATCCGACCACGACGCCGTCGCAGATCCGCAGGCTGACGCAGAGCTCGGTCGGTCTCTTCAATTGCTGCGTCGACATCGGCTATGATGCCATCGATACGATCGGCAATGCACGCGAAGCGGCAAAGTGGATCCACGCCAAGGGCTATAAGAGCGTCCTGGTGGTGACGAACAACTACCACATGCCCCGCAGCCTCGCGGAACTGAAATATGTCGATCCCGCGACGGATTTCATTCCCTATCCGGTTGTCAATTCCGATTTGAAGACCAAGAACTGGTTCACCGACCCGAATGCGCTGCGCACGATGATCTCCGAATATGCCAAGGTTCTCCTCACCGGCGCCCGCAATCTGACTGGCCTGGGGCGTCCGGTCGGTCTGCGCTCGCAGGAACAGAGCGACGATCCGGACTGAGATCTCCGGCCGCACACACACCGACTTTTTATTGACGCCGTAATCGTGTAGGCAAGCCTTAGGATGCCGGCGCAAGCCGGTGCATTGGGAAAGTCTTGATGATTATCTTGCGTTCGGTCCTGTTCAACACAGCCTTCTATGCCAATCTGATCATTCGCATGATCGTGCTGTCGCCGATCTATTTTCTGATGCCGCGCAAGGCTGCATATGCAATCCCCAAGGCATGGGCGAAATCCAGCACCTGGCTGATGGAAAAGATCGTCGGCACCACCTTCGAGATCGAGGGCCTCGAGAATATCCCCAAGGGCAGCTACATCTTCGCGCCCAAGCATCAGTCCTTCTGGGACACCTTCGCGCTGCTGCCCTATCTCGACGATCCGGTCTATATCCTGAAGCGCGAGCTGATGTGGATTCCGTTGTTCGGCTGGTATGCGGGGAAGCAGCGCATGATCCCGGTGGACCGAGGCGCCCGCGGCAAGGTGATGTTCGACGTATTGAAGCGCACGCGGGAGGAACTCGCCACCGGCCGCCAGCTCATCATCTACCCCGAGGGCACCCGCCGCCCGCCGGGCGCCGAACCGGTCTATAAATACGGCATCGCCCGCATGTATCGCGATCTCGGAATCCCCGTCGTCGCCGTCGCCATGCATCCCGGCCTGTTCTGGCCGCGCCGCACCTTCCGCAAATATCCAGGCCACCTCAAGGTGCGCATCCTGCCGCCGATCCAGCCCGGCATGGATCCCGACGCCTTCTTTGCGCGGCTGATGGAGGAGACGGAAAAGGCGAGCGACGAACTGCTGGTCGAAACGATCGCCAACAATCCGCATCTCCCCGTCCCGCCGACCGCAGCACAGCGTCTGGCGGAAATCGGCAAGGCAAAAGTGACCACTGCGGCGGTTTGAACCGAAGGCGGCCGCATCACGTTGAAGAACGGCCTGTCAGGACGCTTCCCGCATACGCTCGATTTCACCGGCGACATGCTCGAGCCACTGATCGCGAATCCCCATCTCGCGCAAATGCGTCAGCGTGTTGAAGACATAGGCATCGTTCGGGCCAGACTGGCCGCTGGCGGATTCGACGATATGAGCGGCCTCTATGGCGTCCAGCGCGCCGGCATATTGCCTGTGATCGCGGTCGACGACATAGGCGACGGAGATCACGCGCCGGCCATCGGCGAGCCGGATCGGCGCTATCCTTTCCAGATAGACATTGGTGACCAGTTCACGCTCGCGCAAATAGGCCAATACCTCGTCCCACGCAGCCGTCGAGACGCGAAACGCCATGCCGCGGCAGGAGCCGCCACGATCGAGACCGAGGACCAGGCCGGGACTGGCCTCTGTGCCGCGATGGACCCAGGAACGAACGCAAAGCGAGCGGCGGTAGCCGAAAATAATGGCCTCCGCCTTTTCCTCATAGTCGAAGCCCGGATTCCACATGAGCGATCCGTAGCCAAACACCCAAAATTCGTCCATATCCAACGCCAAATCAGTGTGAAACTTCAGTCCAACCATTGGAGAACAACATGGCAGCGTCAAGCCAGAGCGTAGCGACCGGTCGAGGTAAACGTCTATCGCTCATCCTGATAGGACTGTTGGTGGTCTTGGCCGGGCTCTATACCGGCGGGTGGTATTACGCGACCAATATTGTCAAAACCAATGTGCTGAAGGCGCTCGGCCAGCAGAACAGCGCCGGCATTGCCGGCAAATGCACAAATATGGCCTTCAGCGGCTTCCCCTTCTCCATGGGATTGACCTGCGACACGGTGACCGTCGACAATCAGACCCGAGGTGTCTCGGCCAATTTCCAAACCCTCAATGCCTCGGCGCCGGTCTATCAACCGAACCATGTCAGCTGGAACCTGAAATCACCGGCCGAGTTGCGCACCGCCGAAGGGCTGGCGGTATCGGCCGAATGGACGGATCTGCAATCGAACCTCGTTGCCAAGGGGCGTGGCGTCGCGCAGAGCCAGACAGTTATCGAAGGTCTGAAGGCAGCCATCGTCTCCTCCGCCACCGGCCAGAGCGCCGATGTGACCGCCGCCCGCACCGAGATGCACGCCAGCCAGAACGGCAGCGACCTGGATTTCGCGATCGGTATCGAGAATGCCAATGCCGTCATCAAGGATTTCCCGCAGACGCTGCCGACCGCCTCGACAAGCGCCAATGTGACGCTGACCGGCAAGGCCGGCCTGCTCGACGGCACCGACCGGGAAGGCCTTCGCGGTGCCGCAGGCGTGCTGCATCAGGCCGTCATCGATATCGGCGACGGCCGCGTCATGACGCTATCAGGCCCTTTCAATTTCGACGATCAGGGACTTCTATCCGGCCAGTTCAAGCTGGAGATCAATCAGATCGGGCCATGGGGCGATAGTCTGACGGCAACGCTGCCGGCGGCCAAGAATGTCATCAAGACCGCCACCAAGCTGCTGAAGGCGCTTGCAAACGGCGCCGACAAGGTTTCCGTCGACCTGACGGCCGATCGCGGCCGCCTCGCGCTCAGCGGCTTCATCCCGCTCGGGAAGATCCCGCCGATCTGAGGATCAACACCTTCGCCCCAAGGGCAGAAAGAAAAGCCGCTACTTCTTCGCATCCAGAGCATGACGCCCGAAATCCGGTGCGTCGACGTCCTGGCCCGCCTCGACGATCGAGCGGCGAATGGCGCGGGTGCGGGTGAAAAGTTCGAAGATCTTGTCGCCCTCGCCCCAGCGGATCGCCCGCTGCAGGGAGGCGAGATCTTCCGAGAAGCGCGACAGCATCTCCAGGATCGCATCGCGATTGTGCAGGCAGACATCGCGCCACATGGTCGGATCGGACGCGGCAAGGCGGGTAAAGTCGCGGAAGCCGGAAGCGGAATATTTGATGACTTCCGATTCGGTCACCGTCTCCAGATCGTCGGCGGTGCCGACGATGTTGTAGGCGATGAGATGCGGCAGGTGCGAGACGATCGCCAACACCTTGTCGTGATGCTCAGGATCCATTTCGTCGACGCGCGATCCGAGCGTCTCCCAGAAATGCCGGAGTTTCCGGATGGCTGCCTCGTCGGTGCTCGGGATCGGCGTGAAGATGCACCAGCGCCCTTCGAACAGCCCGGCAAAGCCCGCATCCGGCCCTGACTTCTCTGTCCCCGCCAACGGATGGCCGGGAATGAAATGCACGTTGGCGGGCATGTGCGGCTGCATCTGCGCGATGACGGAAGCCTTGGTCGAACCGACGTCGGTGACGATGGCGCCCGGCTTCAGATGCGCCGAGATTTCCTTGGCGACGCTTTCCGAGGCTCCCACAGGCACGGAGACGATGACGAGATCGGCGTCCTTGACCGCCTCGGCCGAGGACGGCGTGTAGCGATCGCCGAGTTTCAGCTCCTCGGCGCGCTTCAGCGTCTCGGCGCTGCGCGTCGAGATCACAATTTCCTTGGCAAGGCCCAGCCGCTTGATGTCATGGGCGATGGAAGAGCCGATCAGGCCGATGCCGATCAGCGCGATACGGTCGAACTGAACGCCGCTCATGCCTTGCGCCCCATGAATTCGGTCAGCGTGTCGATGAGGCCGAGATTGGCCTCTTCGGTGCCGATGCTCATGCGCAGCGAATTCGGGAAGCCATAGGCGCGCACGGCCCGGACGATATAGCCGCGGCTGGTGAGGAAATCATCGGCCTCGGCGGCGCGCTTGCCCTCGCTGTCGGGGAAATGAACGAGAATGAAATTCGCGACCGACGGCGTCACCTTGAGGCCGATGGCCTCGAGCGCAGCCGTCATCTTCTCGATCCAGAGCGTGTTGTACGCGACTGCCTTCTCGGTGAAGGCCTGATCGCGAATGGCCGCAGCGCCCGCGGCGATGGCACCGCTGTTCATGTTGAACGGGCTGCGCACACGGTTGACCGCATCGACGATATCGACCGGCGCGTACATCCAGCCGATGCGAAGCGCCGCCAGACCATAGATCTTCGAGAACGTTCGAGTCATCACGACATTCTGGTTGGCCGAGACGAGCTCGAGACCGGCCTCGTAATCGTTGCGGCGAACATATTCGGCGTAGGCAGCATCCAGCACGAGGATCACATGCTTCGGCAGACGCGCATGCAGGCGGCGAATTTCGCTGACCGCAACATAGGTACCGGTGGGATTGCCGGGATTGGCGATGAAGACCATCTTTGTCTTCTCGGTGACGGCGGCGAGAATGGCGTCGACATCGACGGTGCAATCCTTTTCCCTGACCGTAACCGGCGTCGCGCCGGCAGCCATGATCTGGATCTTGTAGACCAGGAAACCATGCTCGGTGATGATGCCTTCGTCGCCGGTACCGAGATAGGTATGGCAGAGCAGGCTCAGCAGCTCGTCGGAACCGTTGCCGCAGAGAATATTGGCGACGTTCAGCCCATGCACATCGGCGATTGCCTGACGCAATTCCTTGGCCTGCCCGTCCGGATAACGCTCCAGATGCTCGGCCGCGCCGCGGAAGGCCTCGATGGCCTTCGGGCTGGCGCCGAGCGGCGTTTCGTTCGAGGAAAGCTTGAACACGCGCGCAACGCCCGGTGCATGCTCCTTGCCCGGCACATAGGCGGCGATATCGAGAATGCCGGAACGCGGGACAGGCTTGCTCATTTCCATGCTCATGGGTTCGACCTTGGGAAGGGCCGGAAACGTCCGGCTTTAGACACCCCGTCGCATTAATGCGGATTGACAAATTTGTCGAGTGTTTGCGCCGCCGGCGGTCCTGTCAGGCGCCGTCGCGCGTCGTCGGTATGCCGCGCGGCGCAAGAACAGGCACGAAGACGCGGCGCGAGGCGCGGACGGCGACGGGCAGGCCCTGATAAAGCCGCTTCTGCGCCTCGACGATGATGACGCCGGAGAAAGCGGGCCACAGCGTGCGCCCTACCCTTTCGAACGCGCGGCGCAGCCGCAGCACCGTGCGCAGCTTGGAGGGCGGGAAGAACAGCGCTTCGGCCGTCGCTCCCGGCGTGAAGTTGGTTTCCCGCAGCAGCGAGGTGAGCTGGCCGCGCGAATAGGGCCGGCCGGAACCAAACGGCGTGTGCTCCATGCGCGCCCAGACGCCCCGGCGGTTCGGCACGGCGATCACAAGCCGTCCACCGGGCGCCAATACCCGCCACAGTTCCTTCAGCGTCTCGCGCGGGCTCTCGGCGAATTCAAGCGAATGCACCATCAGCACGCGATCGATCGAACTGTCAGGCAGCGGCAGTTCTTCATCGAAGATCAATGCCGTCGACGATGCGGAGCCCATCGGCCAGTTCACCGCGCCCTGCCCCGCCGGCATGAAGGCGAAGGTGCGCTCGGTATCGGTGCGGAAGCGATCAAGATAGGGAACGGCATAGCCCAGGCCGACGAGGCGCTCCTCCGGCATGCGCGCCCAGATGGAGGAAAGCGCCATGGCAATCGACTGCTCCGCCAAGCGTCCGAGCTCGGAATGATAGAACTGACGGAGATCGACAATATCGGCGTGCATCGAAACAAATGTTATCAGCCGAGCGTTGGACTTCAAGGCCGAACAGCTTACATTCTGTCTCAACGGAAAAGACGAGGACGATTTCGATCATGAAACCATTGGAATTAGAGGTATTTATCTGCCGGTCCGACAATTTTGGCGTGTTGGTCCATGACCCTGAAACCGGATTGACGGCATCGATCGACGCCCCGGAGGCGGATCCCATTCTGAAGGCGGCTGATCGTCGCGGCTGGACGATCAGCCACATCCTGACAACCCATCATCACACCGATCACGTCGAGGGCAATCTGGCGCTGAAGGAGCAATTCGGCTGCGAGATCATCGGCCCGATCAACGAGGCCGTCGCCATTCCCGGCCTCGACCGGGCCGTGGGCGATGGCGATACGTTCGAATTCGCCGGTCACACGGTCAACGTCATCGAGACACCGGGCCACACGGCCGGCCATGTCTGCTATCACTTCGTGGACGACAAGCTGCTTTTTGCCGCCGACACGCTGTTTGCGCTCGGCTGCGGTCGGCTGTTCGAGCGCATAGCGGCCGACATGTGGGCCTCGTTGCAAAAGCTTGCCGTATTGCCGGATGAGACCGCAATCTATTTCGGCCACGAATATACGCTTTCCAACGCCCGCTTCGCGCTCACCATCGATCCCGACAACGAGCGGCTGAAGGCGCGGGCTGCCGATATTGAAGCGCTGAGAGCTGCGGGCAAGTTCACCATTCCGACGACTTTAGCGCTGGAGAAGGAAACCAACCCCTTCCTGCGTGCCGCCGATCCCTCGATCCGCCGTCACCTGCTGATGGAAAGCCGCAGCAACGAAGAGGTTTTCGCGGAGATCCGCAAGCGCAAGGACAATTTTTGATGCAGATGAAAGAGATCATCGAAACGCTTTCCATGCAGCGGCATCCGGAGGGCGGCTGGTACGTGCAGACCTTCCGTGACGAACAAGGCGGCGCGCGCGGCCACTCCACCGCGATCTACTATCTGCTGGAGGCGGGCGACCGCTCGCATTGGCACCGGGTCCGCGATGCCGCCGAGGTCTGGCACTATTATGCCGGTGCGCCGCTCGCTTTGCATCGATCCGCCGATGGCGAGGCGAGCGAAACGCTGGTGCTCGGCACCGATCTGGCAAGAGGCGAGCGTCCGCAGGCGATCATTCCCGCCAACTGGTGGCAATCTGCCGAAAGCCTGGGCGAATTCACGCTCGTAGGTTGCACGGTTGCTCCTGGTTTCGAATTTTCGAGCTTCGAGATGGCTGCGCCCGACTGGAAGCCCGCCTCCGCCTGAAAACCCTTTACCATTCGTTGGCATCGCGCAGGCCCAAAGCGCCGGTGCGATGCCGACCGTCTTGAAAAAGCGTCACGCTGCGTCAGCTTTACACGGGGAGAGAGAATATTGTTTCATCTGGAGGAGGCTTTTTCGTGCGTTTGTTGTTCCCTTTATTCATCGTGGCGGGTTGCGTCATGAGCGTTCCCGCCCTTGCCCTTGACGCGCCCGCCTCACCGCCGGCCGATCGCCCGCTGAAAAACTTCGTCACCTCGGTCGAAAAGGATGGATCAATCACCTTCCGCCTCTATGCGCCGGCGGCAAAAGCGGTCTCCGTCGTCCTTGGATCGTACGATCCGATGGCCATGCAACGGGGTGACGATGGCACCTGGAGCGTGAAGACCGAGGTACTGAAACCCGATCTCTATGAATATTATTTCAATATTGACGGCTTCCGCAGCATCGACACGGGCACCAATGCACCCAAGCCGCAGCGGCAGGTCAATACCAGCCTCATTCTGGTGCCCGGCAGCATTCTCGATACCCGCAATGTGCCGCATGGCGACCTGCGGCTGGTGACCCTGCATTCCAAGGCACTCAAGTCGGAGCGGCAGATGTATGTCTATACGCCGCCTGGCTACACCGATTCATCGAAACCGCTGCCGGTGCTCTATCTCTATCACGGCTTCGGCGACACGGTCGGCTCCTGGGTGGCGCAAGGCCGCGCACCGCAGATCCTCGATAACCTTCTTGCCGAAAAGAAAATCGAGCCGATGATCGTGGTCATTCCTGACACGGAAACCGACGTGCCCGAAGCGATTGCCGAGAATTTCCCCGGAGCCGACCGTCGTAAGGATTTCTATCCCGCCAACGCTGAAGCGGCCGATCGGGAGCTTGTCGAAGATCTCATCCCCTACATGAAAAATCACTACCGGGTGCGCAGCGATGCGGACGGCCGCGCCGTGGTGGGTCTGTCGCAGGGCGGATACCAGGCGCTCGTCTCCGGCCTGTCGCATCTCGGCATTTTCGGCTGGGTCGCGACCTTCAGCGGCGTCAGCACGACGACCGTGCCGAACAAGGCCGTCGATGCCGCGCTGAACGAACCGGCCAAGATCAACAAGGCGCTGCGCAATTTCACAGTAACGGTTGGAAGCAAGGATCAGGTCGTCGGCAAGGATGTCGCCGGCCTCAAGGCGACGCTCGAGGAAAAGAAGATCGCCCACGAATACCATGAGTATCCGGATCTCCAGCATGAGATGGACGTCTGGCGTCCGTCGCTCGCCGCGTTCCTGGAGAAGGTCTTCAAGAAATAGCCGACACCGGTTGCGGCGAAAATTACTCCGCCGCTTCCGCCTGCGCCGAACCGGCATTGTCTCGGCGCAGAATCATGCGGTGCGCCGCGAGCACAGCCCCGCCGGTCACGAGCAGGCAGGCAAATGCGATGCCCCAGCTCGGTTCCGCGAAGCCGAAAAGGGTGAGGATCAGCGTCGACAGCAATGGCGCGGCATAGCTTGCCGCGCCGAGAATCTGGATGTCACCGTTCTTGATGCCGAAATCCCAGGCATAGAATGCCGCACCGACCGGAAAGAGGCCGAGGCCGAGCACGGCGATCCATTGCGTCGGGCTCTCGGGCCAGAGCGTCTCTTCCAGGCCGAGGTGGCAGAGGAACGAGAGAATTGATGTCACGAGGCAGAATATGGTGACGACATCGGTCGACACCGCCTCGAAACGGCGGGTGATCAGGGAATAGCCGGACCATGTGAAGGCACAGAGCAAAGCCGCGCCGTAACCGATTGCATAGGCGCCTTCGAAATGAAAGCCGTTGCGGCCGACGATCAGAACCGTACCCGCCAACCCCATCAGCGCGCCGAGGATGTGATACCAGCGCAGCCGCTCACCTGGCAGCAGCGCCGAACCGACGACGATCAGCAGCGGCCAGAGATAGGCAATGAGGCCCGCTTCCACCGCCGGCGCATGACGCAGCGCAGTGAAATAGAGGAAGTGATAGCCGAACAGCCCTACGATGCCTGTTATCCAGACTTTGGCCGGCTGACGCAGCAGCTGCAGGCGCTCGGGCCTCAGCGCCAAGACGACGATGCCGGGAATGCTGCCGATGGCAAAGCAGATGGCAAGCAGCTGAAACGGCTGCATCTTGCCGGATGCCACCGTCAGCAGCGCCAGAAACGACCACATCACGATGGCCGAGAAACCTGTCAATGTCGCACGAAATTTCAACTCTGCCCCCAGCCTGGTGCCACCGACGTCCCCAGGCCCGCTAGAGCAATACCAGGAAAAGTACGCAGCGGTTTTCCGTCCGGAATTGCGTAGAAATAACGGCTGAGGCGGTCAAGCGATTCTGTGAAGCGTTTGACGACCTCAGCTACCGTATTTCACGGCGGTTATCGTCACCGTCCCGTATTGCGTCGGGATGCGGACGTAGACCGGAGCATATACATTCATGGTATCGGCCTTGGCAAACCAGATCTCCATATTGTCGCTCTTGGCAAGATAGAGATAGTCTTTGCGGGTGCTCTTGTAGCCGCTCTTCGGCGTGAAGCGGACACCGCAGGCGATGGTCTTGCCCTTGAATCCGTCGGTAGAGAACGGGTGCGATCCCTTCGGCGACAATTTCAGATCCATGCGCATCTCACCATCGAAGACGGCCAGGGTCTGGTTGCAGAGATTGAGGCTGGGCGTGATCGGAAAGATCATGCCGGAAATGGGATCGAGCACCGACTTCAGATCGCTCACACTCAGCGGGATCCAGCTGTCTGACCGCTTCGGCTCCGGCACGATCGTATTCGATGTCACATTGCCGTTGGTGTAGGCGACATCATAGGTGCGTTCTTTTTTGCCGTTTTTGTAGAAGAGCGAGTAATGCGTGGCCTGCAATTTATTATCGCTGACGACGCCGGCTACATCAGTCTTCGCATCGATCGAGGTAACGAGATCCGCGAGGCCCGCGGACGTGATATCGCCGCGGATCGTGAATTGGTTGCCTGTAACTTCGGTCTTGAAATCCGCCCTGGCAATCGGCAGGCCGGCGAGTGAAACGCGATACTGTGTTTCATGCCGTAGCATATCGGCCGACGCCAGGGATGGCATCGACGCGACGACGGCCGAAATAATAAGGCACTTCAGAATTTGAACCATGATCAGGGCCTTCAACGAGGATCAAGCAGGATATATAGATACTTTACCTGCTTGGTGCGACCGCAAGAGAACAGCAGCTTTTTGACGGAATTGCGGGAAAACACAAGGTTTGGCTTGACGCGGCCGGTCGCTCTGACTATAGAAACGCAACTTTCCAATTATGGCCTGTTGGATTGCGTGTCGGGTTTTGCCCGGAACGACTATCCGATGGCCAAGAAAAACAAAAGTAGGTGTTTCATGTCCCGCATGTGCGAATTGACCGGCAAGGCCGTCCTCGTGGGCAACAATGTCAGCCACGCCAACAACAAGACCAAGCGTCGGTTCCTGCCGAACCTTTGCCAGGTCACACTGATTTCTGACGTTCTTGGCCAGCGTTACCGTCTGCGCGTTTCCGCTGCAGGGCTTCGCTCGGTCGAGCACCGTGGCGGCCTTGACGCTTTCCTTCTAAAGGCAAACGAAAATGAACTCAGCATGCGCGCCCGCCTGCTGCGTCGTCAGATCATCAAGAAGACCGCTGAAGCCGCAGTCGCTGCCTAAGCTCTAGCGCTTCGAGATTTCATACGGGCTAAAAGGCTTGCACGGATCACATCCGGACAAGCCTTTTTCCATGTCCGGTTTTCTTCAACTGGTGGCATCTCCCAGGATAAAAAAATGCTGACGGCACGTCATACCCTTATCTACGTTCTGCTGATGACGCTGGTCGTCGTCGCCTCCAATATCCTTGTGCAGTATCCGCTGCAGGCTCAGCTTGCCGGCATCAACCTTGCGGATATCCTCACCTGGGGCGCCTTCACCTATCCCGTCGCCTTTCTCATCACCGATCTGACCAACCGCCAGTTCGGCCCGAAGGCCGCACGCAAGGTAGTGTTCGCCGGTTTCGTCGTCGGCGTCGCCCTGTCGTTCTTCACCGCACAGCCCCGCATCGCGATCGCCTCAGGCTCGGCCTATCTCGCCGGCCAGCTTCTCGACATCTCAGTCTTCAATCGCCTGCGCCGCATGGCCTGGTGGCGCGCGCCCCTGTTCGGCTCGCTGATCGGCTCGATGCTGGACACGCTGATATTCTTCTCCTTTGCCTTCGCGCCCTTCTTCGTCTTCTTCGGACCGAACGATCCCTTCGCGATCGAATGGGCGCCGATCCTCGGCGCGTTCTCCACCTCGGCGCCGCGCTGGATTTCCTGGGCGATCGGCGATTTCTCGGTCAAGGTAACTGTTGGCCTCGTCATGCTGCTGCCCTATGGAGCGCTGATGAACATGCTGAAGCCGATGCCGCAAGCCCCGACCGCGTGAACGGGCGATAATTCACGTCCGAACCGCTTCTAGTTCTGGCTGACGACGCTTTCGTCGCTCAGGCGGAATTCCAGCATCAGGCTGCGCTGCAGGATCGAGTGATTGTCGTCCGAAACCAGAATAAGGTGCAGGGTGCCATCGGCCGCGCGGAACACGTCGATCCCTTCCATATTGTCGATCTGTTCTCTGGAATTGGCCTCGAAAATCACCTTGCCGTCCACGACCGCATCCGGCCTGATATCCGCGCCGGCAATACGGCGGATGCGCATGCCGAGACCATGGGCCAGTCCGAAGCGCCGCTCCAGCAGCAGCAAATCCCCGTCGGGCAGAAACACGCCGTCGCTGACATCGAAGCTATCGTAATGCCGCACGGTGAAGCGGCCCTGCAGCGGTCCGTCAAGGATGGCCGCAAGCATGTTGCCCTGATCATCCAGGCTATCCTCCGCAACGATGACGGCTGCTCCGGCAAGCGGGCTCGACTGTGGCGCGATCATCAGGGCTTCGAGGCTGCGATTGGCGCGCAGCTGGCGCCTCGGAATGAGGATGGGGATGGTGTCGTCCGGCGGCGAGGTCTCGAAACCCGGGTCGGGATAGGTATCGACGCGATGATGCTGCTCGTAGCTCACGAGGACATGGTCGCCGCGCAAGGCCAGCCCCTCGGCATCCATCGCCCCCTTGCCGGCGTCGGTGTCCCCATAGCGGTCGATCATCGGCATGATGCGCGCCTCGGTGATACCCTTCGGCCGACCCTTGTCGTCGCGCTCGATGGCGCCGGTCAGCCAGTGGCCGGTATCCAGTACCGAGATGAAATGACGTTGATCGGGACGAAAGCGGATGGCTGAGATCGCACCGAGGAGCGCATTGTCCGAACTGAGTTCAAGACCGCCGACGAATTCCAGCGCCCCGAACTGCGTTTCCTGCGAACCCGGCCTCAAGGTGGAGATGACAGTGGCGCGAATATCGGCCGGAGCGCCCTCGTCGCCGGAGCTGCAGCCGACGAGCAGCGCCAGCATGGCTATCAGGCCGACGCATCTCATTGCGACCGGCCGGCCCTTGGAATCGGTATTGTCGAAAGGAAAGGGCATCGGCCGCGAGGCCGATGCGACAGAAAGCCTGAGCGGGCTCAGCTTGCGCGGCGCATGCGCGACCGCGGCATGCTTGTCTTATCCTCGAACAGCGATGCGAGCTGCTCGGTCATGGCACCAGCCAGTTCGTCGGCATCGACGATGGTGACGGCGCGGCGATAGTAGCGCGTCACGTCGTGACCGATACCGATCGCCAGCAACTCCACAGGCGAGCGCGTCTCGATCTGGTCGATGACCGCGCGCAGATGCCGCTCCAGATAATTGCCCGGATTGACGGACAGCGTCGAATCGTCGACCGGCGCGCCGTCCGAGATCATCATCAGGATACGACGCTGCTCGCGGCGGCCGAGAAGGCGGTTATGCGCCCAGATCAGCGCCTCGCCGTCGATATTCTCCTTGAGCAGGCCTTCGCGCATCATCAGGCCGAGATTGGCGCGTGACCGCCGATAGGGTTCGTCCGCCGACTTATAGATGATGTGGCGCAGGTCGTTCAGTCGGCCCGGCGTCTGCGGCTTGCCGCCGGCCAGCCATTTCTCACGCGCCTGTCCGCCCTTCCAGGCCTTGGTGGTGAAGCCGAGGATCTCGACCTTGACGCCGCAGCGCTCCAGCGTGCGCGCCAGAATGTCGGCGCAGGAGGCGGCAACCGTGATCGGCCGTCCGCGCATGGAGCCGGAATTGTCGATCAGCAGCGTCACGACAGTATCGCGGAATTGCGTGTCGCGCTCCATCTTGAAGGACAGCGCCTGCATCGGGTCGATGATCAGGCGCGTCAGGCGTGCCGGATCAAGATACCCTTCTTCCAGGTCGAAGTCCCAGGAGCGGTTCTGCTGCGCCATCAGACGGCGCTGCAAACGGTTGGCAAGCCGCCCGACCGCGCCCTGCAGATGAGCAAGCTGCTTGTCGAGGAAGGCGCGCAGGCGCTCGAGCTCGGCCACGTCGCAGAGCTCCTGCGCCGTCGTGGTCTCATCGAACTCTTCCGTGTAGACGTGATAGTCGACTTTCTCGTTGAAGTCGGCGAAGGGCGTGTTCGGACGACGGGTCTCGCCCGGCGTTTCCGAATCCTCCTCGCCTTCCTCGCTCATATCGTCGTCGGAGATCTCACCGCCGTCCTCGGTGGCGCCGTCGTCCATCTGCTCGTCGGAGGCTTCGCTGTCCTCGGCCGGGGCCGCGTCCGAGCCTTCGTCTTCCTTGACGTCGTCGTTATCCTGGTCTTCGCCGTTCGGCTTGTCCTCTTCGCTCTGCTGCTCGTCGCTGTCCGGCTCCGACTGTTCGTCGCCATATTCCTCGGCCATTTCCATGGCCGTCAGAATATTGCGGACGACGCGGGCAAAGCTTTGCTGGTCGTTGATGGTCGAAAGCAGATTGTCGAGCTCGCCGCCGGTCTTGTCCTCGATGAAGGATCGCCAGAGGTCGAGCACCTTGCCGGCGCTCTCCGGCGGCTTCTGGCCGGTCAGCTTCTCGCGCACGATCATCGCCATGGCTTCGCCGATCGGCGCATCCTCACGCCGCTCGATACCCGAGAAATTCGCCTTGGCGTATTTCTCCGAATTCATCGAGCCGATGTTGGCCGCGACACCGCTCATTCGCAGCGAACCGATCGATTCGACGCGCGCCTGCTCCACGGCATCGAAGATAGCGCGCGCATCGGCGCCCTGCGGCGCCATGACGGCGTGGACGCGCGCGTCGTGACAAGCCAGCCGCAGCGCCATCGAATCGCCGAGGCCACGCGTCACCGCCAGCTCATGCATCGTCGGCCGCTTCGAGAGCTCCGGCAGGCGGATGCGCTCGCCGGTCATCCCCGGGCGTTCGTTGGCGAATGCCACCTCGACTTCGGCATCGCCCGCGATCGAGCGTACGCAGCCGGTGATCGCACGGCGCAACGGCTCCATGTCCACCGGAGCACCCGGCTTCGCTTTGGAATTGTCTCCGCGACCTGACATGATGTGTGGGTTCTTCCCTAGGCTTCGAGCACGATGTTGGCAGCACTTTCCTTCAGCTCGATGCCGAAGGCGCGCTGATAATGCTCGGCGACCAACGGCCGCTCCAGCTCATCGCACTTGTTGAGGAAGGTGACACGGAAGGCAAAGGCGACATCGCCGAAGATCTCCGCATTCTCAGCCCAGGTGATAACGGTACGCGGGCTCATGACGGTCGACAGATCGCCGTTCATGAAGGCCGCACGCGTGAGGTCGGCGACGCGCACCATCTTGGAGACCGTGTCGCGGCCCTTGTCGGTGCGGAAGGACTTCACCTTCGCGAGCACGATGGCGACTTCGTTGTTGTGCGGCAGATAGTTCAGCGTCGTTACGATCGACCAGCGGTCCATCTGCGCCTGGTTGATCTGCTGCGTGCCGTGATAGAGGCCGGTCGTATCGCCGAGACCGATGGTGTTGGCGGTCGCGAACAGGCGGAAGGCCGGGTGAGGACGAATGACGCGGCTCTGGTCGAGCAGCGTCAGGCGGCCCGACGATTCCAGCACGCGCTGAATGACGAACATCACGTCCGGGCGGCCGGCATCATATTCGTCGAAGACGAGAGCGACGTTGTGCTGATAGGCCCAGGGCAGGATGCCGTCCTTGAATTCGGTGATCTGCAGCCCGTCCTTGACGACGATCGCGTCCTTGCCGACGAGATCGATACGGCTGACATGGCTGTCGAGGTTGATACGCACGCAAGGCCAGTTGAGACGCGCGGCAACCTGCTCGATGTGCGAGGATTTGCCGGTGCCGTGGTAGCCCGAGATCATCACGCGGCGGTTATGGGCGAAACCGGCGAGGATGGCGAGCGTGGTCTCACGGTCGAAGAGGTAGTCGGTATCCAGATCGGGCACATAGGCGCCGCCCTTGCTGTAGGCGGGAACGCGAATGTCGGAATCAATACCGAAAACGTCACGGACCGAAACGGTGGTGTCGGGAATCTCGGAAATATCAAGGTCAATCTTGCTCATCATGTCTCCAGGGCGGGTGGCTCTCACCCAGCCATATCAATCTCAGCCGCTTTATCCGAAACGCCGCAGCTTTATTGCTCGCATCCGTTCGGTCGGAACAGCGGCGATACTTCTCCGGGACTAAAGCAAAATCTCGGCACGATGAAATGATCGTTTGCGAGCATCCTTGAACAGAGTCCCGGACAAGAAACGCCGCGTCCGGAAAGTTGGCCGAGGTGCAGCCAGCCAAATGCGCACCCTGCCGCGGTTGCCCACGGCTTCAGCCGATTTGGACCATACCTGATTGAAGGCGGAGAGCAAGGACAGGAATTAACAAAAACCGTTCTGTTTCAATAATTGATAGGCCTGTATGACCGCGCGGAAACGCTCCTCGGAGCCACGGTCGCCGCCATTGGCATCCGGGTGGTGCATTTTCACCAGCTCCTTGTACCGGCGCTTGATGTCCGGCGCAGAGGCATTGGCGCCGAGCCCCATCGTATCGAATGCTTTCGCCTCCAGCGTTTTCAGCTTGCGCTGCTCCGGAAAACGCGGACCGCTGCCGCGGCCATCGCCATCTTTGACGAAGCCAAAGGGATCACGAACCCGGGTATAGGCGCCAGAGCGGACTTCCGACTGCAGGGGACTGTGCTTCGCCGCCTTGTTGACGCCGACGGTCCAGGTCGGACGATGGCCGGTAACGGCTTCCTTCTGATAGCGCGCGATCTCCCCGTCCGAGAGGCCGGAGAAATAATTGTAGCCCTTATTGTATTCCTTGACATGCTCGAAGCAGAACAAAAAGAACTGCCCTTCCGCATTGCGCCCGACGGGTGCGCGATGCGTGCCGTGCTTGTCACAGCCGTCCCATTGGCACGTCGGCGGGCCCTGCTCGGGTTCCTGCGGGCGTTTGCGGCGGGTTCGAATGCGATCGAAGTATTTTGAATCAAGTCCCATAGTGCCCTAATTATGGGGCCTGGATTAGCCCACAACAAGAATTGACAAATGGGAATGTTGCAGGCTTTGTGGGAACCTTTTTCGCGAAGAAGGACGAAGCGGGAACATGGAAACGACACTGCAATCCCGCATTGAGAAGAAACTCAATGAAGCCTTCGCGCCAGAGCGCCTTGTCGTCATCAACGAAAGCCACCTGCACGCGGGCCACCAGCCCGACATGACCGGAACCGGCGAGACGCATATAAGAGTTCGCATCGTCTCCGCCAAGTTCGCGGGCATGCCGCGCCTCGCACGCCACAGGGCGATCAACGATCTTCTGAAGCCGGAATTGGATGCCGGATTGCACGCGCTTGCCGTGGAGCCGGCTGCACCCGGAGAGGCGGTGCGCTGGTAATCCCGCAGGAGATGGCTCTTATTCGGGCTTGTTCTCTTCCATCTCCGCGGGGCGAATGCGCAGCTTGGTGATGCGGTTTTTTTCCCGCTTCATGACGATGAAGCGTTTTCCGTAGAAGGTGAAGGCTTGCCGCTCTTCGGGAATGGTCATCGATTCATGGATGACCAGGCCGGCAATCGTCGTTGCTTCCTCGTCAGGCAGGTTCCAGTCAAGCGCGCGGTTGAGGTCGCGGATAGGCACGACGCCATCGACCACAATCGAGCCGTCGGCCTCCTGCCGCACACCCTGGATGTCGATATCGTGCTCGTCGGCGATATCGCCGACGATCTCCTCCAGAATATCCTCCAGCGTCACGATGCCCTGCACCTCGCCATATTCGTCGACGACGACAGCGAAATGCTGCTTGCGGCGCAGGAAGGCGTTGAGCTGATCCTCCAGATTGGTGCTGTCGGGCACGAACCAGGGCTTCTGTGCGATCTTGACGACATCGAGGTTCTCCGGCTCGACATTCCGCTCGGCCAGCGCCCTCAGCAGATCCTTGGCGTGAATGACGCCGATGATGTTGTCGATCGTGCCGCGCCAGAGCGGCATGCGCGTGTACGGGCTGTCGAGGATGGCGCGCACCACGACTTCGGACGGGTCGTCGGCATTGATGGCGCGCATCGCCGTGCGGTGCACCATGATATCGGAGAGTTCGAGTTCGCCGAGGTCGAGCACCCCGCCCAGGCGGTCGCGGTCGGCCTTGACCACCGACCCTTCCCGGTGCAGCAGATCCACCGCGCCGCGCAGCTCGTCATGCGCCGACAGCATCGAAACTTCCTTCGAGAGGTTGATGCCGAAAATGGCAAGGATCCATCGAACGATGGCATTGACGAAGCTCGATACCGGACCGACGACGGCGACGAAGAGCCGCACCGTGCCGGCGACATTGAGCGCAAAGCGATCCGGCGTCGAAATGGCCCAGCTTTTCGGCAGCACTTCGGCGAATATGACGAGGATGACAGTCATGGCGACCGTCGCGAGCGCCACGCCCGAGTTGCCGAACAGGCCGAGGAAGACGCTGGTCGCCAGCGACGACGACAGGATGTTGGCAAGATTGTTGCCGATGAGCAGCGCGCCGATGAGCCGGTCCCGGCGCTCGATCAGCCGACGCACGATCCCGGCGTCCTCGTCGCCGTTTGCCTCCAGCGTATGAATGCGGCTGCGCGAGACGGCGGTAAGCGCCGTTTCCGAACCGGAGAAGAAGGCCGACAGCAGCACAAGCACGAGGATCGAGATGATCTCGGGCCAATATTCGAACAGTACAGCCAGCGTGCCCTCGACCGTCATCAGGGATGCTTTTCCTTCAGGAAACTCAGGACTTCGGAGGACGGCACGTCGTCGGCGACAAAGGACTGGCCGATGCCATGGGTCAAAATGAACGTCAGCTTGCCGCTCTTGACCTTCTTGTCCTGTGCGATCGCATCCATCAGCGTTTCCGCCGGCGGCAGCTCGCCCGGGATATCGCCCATCCGGGTCGGCAGGCCCACGGCCTTCAGATGCGCTTCGACGCGTTTCGCATCGTCGGCGCTCGCTAGGTTGAGACGCGTGGAAAATTCGTGCGCCAGCACCATGCCGATCGCAACGCCTTCGCCATGCACCAGCCGACGGCTGTCGTAAGCGGTAGCTGCTTCCAGCGCGTGACCGAACGTATGACCGAGATTGAGTAGGGCGCGCGGCCCATTTTCGCGCTCGTCGGCAACAACGACATCGGATTTCGCCTGGCAACTCCTGGCGATCGCCTCGATGCGCGCCGCGCCGCCGGCAAAGACATCTTTCCAGCTGGCCTCGAGCCAGGCGAAGAAGTCGGGCTTGTCTATCAGGCCATATTTGGCGACTTCGGCATAGCCGGCGCGGAATTCACGCTCGCTCAGCGTATTCAGCACGTCGATATCGGCAAGCACGAGATCCGGCTGATGGAAGACGCCGATGAGGTTCTTGCCGTGATGGGTATTGATGCCGGTCTTGCCGCCGACGGAAGAATCCACCTGCGACAAAAGCGAGGTCGGAACCTGAACGAAGCGAACGCCGCGACGCACGATGCCGGCTGCAAAGCCGGCGAGATCGCCGATGACGCCGCCGCCGAGCGCGATCACGGCATCGTTACGCTCGACACGCGCGGTCAGCACCGCGTCGCAGACCGTCATGAGATGTTCGAAGCTCTTGGTCTTCTCGCCGGCCGGCAGCACGAGGCTGGATGCCTGGATGCCCTCAGCCTGCAGGCTCGCGACCAAGGCGTCGAGATAGAGTGGCGCGACGTTTTCGTCCGTGATGATGGCAGCCTTGCGGCCCTTCAGCCGTGCGGCGATCTCGCGCCCCGCCCGCGCGATCAGGCCGGGGCCGATCAGGATGTCATAGGCGCGCTCGCCGAGAGGCACGCGCACGAGGCGTTCTGCGGAAGCCGCCGTGATCGCATTCATGGTGTTTTGCTTTCTGCTTTCTTTCCCTCGGCAATGGCGGCAAGGACTTCCTTGACCATGGTCTCCTTGCCCACATCAAGGGACAGAACCGTGAGATCGGCTTCCGCATAGATCGGATAGCGCGCATTCATCAGGTCCTCGAGGGTCTGTTTTGGATTCTCGGTTTTGAGCAGGGGACGCGTGTCCCGCTTGTTGATCCGTTCCCAGAGCACGTCGAGATCGGCCTTCAGCCAGACGGAAAGACTGCCGCGTTTGACATGAAACCGCGTGCTCTCGTTGATGAAGGCGCCGCCGCCGGTCGAGACGACACGCGGCCCGCCCTTAAGAAGACGCTTGATCACGCGCGTTTCCAGCGCCCGGAACTCCTGTTCGCCATAGGCCGCAAAGAGCTCCGTGATCGTCATGCGCGATACGCGCTCGATCTCTGCATCGGTATCGACGAAGGGGATGCCGAGTTGCTGGGCGACCAGCCGGCCGATCGAGGACTTCCCCGCCCCCATCAATCCCACGAGGACAAGATTGCGCTGACCTAGCGCGGCGCGCGCCCTGTCTTTGAGGCTCTCTGCAAGGGTCAGGACTTGTTCACTCATCGGCCCATTCACAATTTCTTTGGAAACGGTATCGTCAAATGCGCCTGTAGCGTCAAGACGCCGCGGCGTAAACATGTCTGCAATATCCTTCAGCTAACGCTTGGTGGGTATAATTGTTACGTCGCCGGACTTATGACTGGGACGAGGAGAGTTTCCGAATGCCAACCCTGTTTCGCTTCCTTGTCATCTGCGCGGTCATCGGCGGATCGATATATGGGGCAATGTGGGCGCTCGTGCTCTTCGTCGATCCGCAGCCGCGCGAGGTGACGATCCGTATTCCGCCGGAGCGCATCAATCCACCGGTCACCGGTTCGTTGAAGCCATGAATGCGAGGGCTGGGGTGAGAGATCTGAGCCGAGCGCATCTGGAAGCCTTCCTGGAGATGATGAGCGCCGAACGCGGCGCCGCAGTCAACACGCTGCAATCCTATGAACGCGATCTCGAGGATCTCCACGGCTTCCTGTCCGAGCGCAGCGTCCGCCTGACCGAGGCGGGGCCGAACGATCTCGGCGCCTATCTCTCCGGCCTCTCGATCCAGGGCTTCAAGCCTTCGTCACAGGCGCGGCGGCTTTCCGCCATGCGCCAATTCTACAAATTCCTCTATGCGGAAGGCCTGCGCACGGACGACCCCACAGGCATCCTCGACGCGCCGAAAAAGGGCCGTCCCCTTCCGAAAACCATGGGCGTCGACCAGGTGACGCGTCTTCTGACCCAGGCAGAAGTGGAAGCGGCAGCCGAAGGCCCCGACCAGCTGCAGCGCCTGCGCATGCTTGTGCTGCTGGAACTGCTTTACGCCACCGGCATGCGCGTGAGCGAGCTCGTTACATTGCCGGCCAAGGTGCTGGACCACGAAGGGCGCTTCCTCATCATTCGCGGCAAGGGAAACAAGGAACGGTTGGTGCCGCTGTCGCAGTCGGCCATATCAGCGCTGAAGGCCTATGGACGGCTGCAGGCCGACCTGGCGGCGAATGCCAAGCAGCCTGCGCCTGAAAGCCCGTGGCTCTTTCCCGCGGCGTCCAGGCAGGGCTACTTGCCGCGCCAGGTCTTTGCGCGCGATCTGAAGGATCTCGCCATTCGCTCCGGGCTGACGCCCTCGATGATCTCGCCGCACGTCATGCGCCATGCCTTTGCAAGCCACCTCCTCGCCAACGGCGCGGACCTGCGCGTGGTGCAGGAACTTCTCGGCCATTCGGACATTTCGACCACGCAAATCTATACGCATGTGTTGGAAGAACGCCTTCATCAGCTCGTGCAAACGCATCACCCCCTTGCCAAACAGGCCAAAAAACAGGAATAGGACCGGCACAAGGGTTAAACCTGCCGTCGCTCGTCACGCGCAAAAGGATCGGAAACGCACCTCATGCACAATTATCTGGACTTCGAAAAGCCCATCTCGGATCTCGAAGGCAAGATTCACGAGCTCAAGAAACTGGCGAGCGAAGACGAGAGCATCGACACGTCAGACGAAGTGGGCCGGCTTGAAATCCGTGTCCGCGAGGCGATGGCCGACATTTATTCCAAGCTCAATGCCTGGCAGAAGACGCAGGTCGCCCGTCATCCGCAGCGTCCGCATTTCGTCGACTATGCCGAGGCACTCTTCACGGAATTCACGCCGCTGGCCGGCGACCGCAAATTCTCCGAGGATGCCGCCATCCAGGCGGGCTTCGCCCGCTTTCGCGGCCAGCCGATCGCCATCATCGGCCAGGAAAAGGGCAACGACACCAAGAGCCGCCTGAAGCACAATTTCGGCAGTGCCCGCCCCGAAGGCTACCGCAAGGCGATCCGCATCCTTGAAATGGCCGACCGTTTCCAGCTGCCGGTCATCACCCTTGTCGATACCGCAGGCGCCTATCCCGGCGTCGGAGCGGAAGAGCGCGGCCAGGCAGAAGCGATCGCCCGCTCCACCGAAATGTGTCTTGGCGTCAAAGTGCCGATCATCTCCGTCGTCATCGGCGAAGGCGGCTCAGGCGGCGCCATCGCGATCGCCACCGGCAACCGCGTCTATATGCTCGAGCATTCGATCTACAGCGTGATTTCACCCGAAGGGGCGGCCTCGATCCTGTGGCGCGATTCCACCCGCGCCAAGGAAGCCGCCACCAACATGAAAATCACCGCCGAAGACCTGAAAAGCCTCGGCGTGATCGACGGCATCATTCCCGAGCCGCTCGGCGGCGCGCATCGCGATCCGCAGACGGTGATCGCCGCTGCGGGAGACGTGATTTCCAACGCGCTTGGCGAACTTTCCAGCCGTTCGGGCGAGCAGCTGCGCAGCGACCGCCGCCAGAAATTCCTCAACATCGGTCGCAATCTCTAAAGCGCATTCTGAAAACGTGATCGCGAAAAGCGGGAATGAGGCCAAATCTTGGCCACATTCCTGTTATCGAAGCTTTTATGGCAAAGAAAAGCTTGCGGCGCTTCGCGGGCGCGTCATAGGCTGGTAAGGAATTTTCAAGTATAAGCCATCTATGATTCCGTTTCATGCTTCGAAGGGGAGCGGCGAAACAGATCGAGCTGCCGCTCTTCGCATTTATGGGCCAAGTCAGAATGCGCATTCGTCACCTTGCTTACATCTTCCTGATGACGCTGGCACTCGCCGGCTGCAACGACGCGTTGGATACCGCGTCGATCGACCTGTCGAAGGTGACGAACAAGGTCGAACAGCCGCTACCCAGCCATATCCTTGCCGACATGGCGAAAAAGGGCATGGACCGCAATTCGCCGATCATGATCCGCATCTTCAAGGAAGAAGGCGCGATGGAGATCCTGAAGGCGAACCAGAACAATCGTTTCGAAGTGATCGCCGCTTACAATATCTGCGCCTGGTCCGGCCGCCTGGGCCCGAAGGTCAAGGAAGGCGACCGGCAAGCGCCGGAAGGCTTCTATATGCTGACGCCGGCCAATCTCAATCCGAATTCGAAATACTATCTCGCCATCAATACCGGCTTTCCGAACCGTTATGACGCAGCCAATGGCCGCACCGGCGCCAATCTGATGATCCACGGCGCCTGCTCGTCGTCGGGCTGCTATTCGATGACCGATCAGCAGGTGCTGGAAATCTATGCCTTCGCGCGCGACGCCTTCAAGGGCGGCCAGAAGGCCATTCAGCTCGAGGCTTTCCCCTTCCGCATGACGGCGGAAAACATGTGGAAGCACCGGCTCAGCCCCAATATCGAATTCTGGAAGATGCTGAAGGTCGGCTACGACAACTTCGAAGTCACCAAGCGACCGCCGGAAGTGGAAGTCTGCGAGAAGAAATACGTCTTCAACCAGCAGGCCAGCGGCCCGTTCAACGCCGGCGGCAAATGCCCCGTGATGACGACGCCGCCTGCCTTGCAGATGGCGCTTGCCACCTACGACAAGCAATATCAGGCCGATTATGCTGCGGCCACGAAGAAATATAGCGACATGGCCTGGTATGACCCGACCGAAGCCGAGCGCAAGGCCGTCGTCGCCAAGCAGCGCAAGGGCCACGATCTTGCCTATGCTCCCACAGGCACCGCGCTTGCCGCCGGCAAGATGATGAAGGTCGCCGATCTCGAGTCGATGATGTCCAATCAATCGGCGCAGCAGATTGCACGCGGCGGCACCGTCGCCAGCCCGACGACGACGGCAAGCATCCGCCTGGCGACATCAGCTCCCGATGCGGCGGCACAACAGACCGGCGGTCCGCTGGTTGCGGCCAACATTCCGGCGAATGTCCCGATCCCGATGGCCAATCCGATGAGCCCGGTCGTCTATCCGTTGGCCTACGCGCAAAATCCGGCTGTCGAAACCGCACAGACCGAGCCGGCAAAGAAGCCGCCGTTCTGGAAGTTCTGGGCGAAGAGTGAATAGTTTCGACGCCGAGATCTACGATCTGCGCGGACTGAAGTGCCCCTATCCGGCGATCAAGACGGAAAAGCGCCTGCGCGGCATGCCGAGCGGCGCCACCTTGACGGTCGAAACGACCGATCCCCTCGCCGTCATCGACATTCCGCATCTCTGCAACGAAAAGGGCCATGCCCTGCTGGCGAGCGAGAAGACGGAAAGCGGCCATCGCTTCGTCATCCGCAAGGGGTGATCCATTGTCGCCGCTGGACCATCCTGGCGGTGCGAGGATGGCTTCGCTCTCGCCTCACCATGAGGATGAGGGTCGTTCGGCCGTGTTTTGGTGACGACGAATTTCGCAACAACGCGAGTGGATCAGCCTCACCCTGAGGTGGCTCCCAGGGCCCTCGAAGGGCGAGGCAGGTTGCTTGGCACCTAGAGCGGCTACGCGTTTCATGGAATCGCTTAACCGCTCTATATTATTGTTTTTACACAATTCCGGACGGAAAACCGCTGCACACTTTTCCTGGAATTGCTCTAGAACCTCATCCCCGGCACCGCCAGTGGATTGTCCTGAAGTGCCGCCCGATCCGGCATATCGACCTGCGGCTTGCTGAGAAACGCATCGAACAGGCCCTTCACGAAATCCTGCGGCAGATCCTTGGTGATGATCACCATGCGCGTCCGCCGGTCCTGAGGATCGGGCCAGGCAGGCAGGCGCACCGGCGGATGGAAGATATTCTGCACGCCATGCAGCACGACCGGACGCTCCGGCCGGTCGGACACGGCAACGATCGCCTTCATGCGCAGCAGCTTTTCGCCATGCGCCGAACGCAAAAGATCGATGAACATGTCCAGCGCCATCGGATCGATAGGTTGGGTCTCAACGATCGAGAACGACCGGATCGATCCGTCATGGCGGTTCACGTCATGGGCGTGCTGATGCCGATGGCCATGATGGTGATGGCCGTGCTCACCGTGATGATGGTGGTGATGATCGTGGTCGTCGTGGTGATGGTGGTTATCGTCGGCCTCCAGCTCGTCATGCAGCCAGCGGCCGACATCGGCGATCTTCGACGCCGGGTCGTAGAGACCGTTGATGAGAATGGCGGCGCGTCCGGCCTCGTCGCTGTCGGCGTTCAGGATCTGCGCGCGCGGATTGAGCGCCCTCAGCCGGCCTTCCAGCAGGTTTTCGGGTGTTGCGCCGGCAATCCCGGTCTTCGAGACGATCAGGCGGTCAGCGACCGCCACCTGCTTGCGCGCCTCTTCATGGTTGTCGAGCGTCTGCAGCCCGTTGACAGCATCGACGACGGTAATGACGCCATCGAGATCGAAATTGGCCGCGATGATCGGATTGCCCATGATCGACTGCATGACAGGAGCGGGATCGGCAAGACCTGTTGTTTCGATGACGACACGCTTCAGCGGCCGGATACGGCCGGTCTGCATGGCGTCCATGAGGTTCGCGAGCGTATCCACCAGCTCACCGCGCACCGTGCAGCACAGGCAGCCGTCGGACAGCTCGATGATGGAATCGCCGGAGCTCTCGACGAGCAGATGGTCGATGCCGACATCGCCGAACTCGTTGATGATGACCGCCGCATCGCGCATGTCCTCATCCTTGAGGATGCGGTTGAGCAGGGTCGATTTACCCGCCCCGAGAAAGCCGGTCAGGATCGCGACCGGCACTCTTTGCTGCGAAACGCTCATGGTTCCAATCCGATATCAGAAAGTGGGACGCGGCATAGGGATCGGCACATTGTCCGCCGCCCGACCGGAGATGGCAATCTTGTCGCCCTTGATGGCTTTGTCGCCCTTGGCGGTGGCATCGTCCTTGTCGCCCTTGCTGGCGGTCATGACGTCCTGGCCACCGATCAGGCCGGCATAGATGAAATTCGGCTCGTGATCCATTTCATGGATATAGGGCGACTGTACCTTGGTGCGGCCGAACGGATCGCGCGTTTCGCTGCGCGCCTGCGCGCCCTTGGCGCTGCAGATATCGGCGGTAACATCGGCGACCTCGGCCGACTGAGGCGTGTCGGGCCGCAGGCTTGCCAGCGTCTCCCTGCCGGAAAGCTGATTCTGGAAACCCTTCTCCAGAAAATTGGCGGAATCGTCGGCGCGCGCCGCTAGGCTGTCGGTGCCGAGCACGACTGAGATCAGCGTGCGGCCGTTGCGGGTCGCCGATGCGATCTGGTTGAAACCGGCAGCACAGATGAAGCCGGTCTTCATGCCGTCGGCGCCATCGAAGCGGCCGATGAGCATGTTGATGTTCGGCACCTGCTTCACGCCGTTGGTAAAGCCTTCCAGCGCGAAATAACCGGCATATTGCGGAAACTCGCGGCGCAGCGCGACGCTGAGAACGGCAAGGTCACGCGCCGTCGTATATTGCCCCTTGCCCGGAAGGCCGTTCGGATTGATGAAATGCGTGTCACGCATGCCGAGGCGAGCTGCCTCCGCGTTCATCCGCGCCACGAAGGCCGGCTGCGAACCGCCCACGGTCTCGCTGACCGCCATGGCAAGATCGTTTGCCGATTTGACCAGCATCATCTTCAAGGCATTGTCGAGCGTCATCTTCTGCCCGGGCTTGAAATACATCTTCGCCGGCGGCTGCGCGGCGGCGAGCTTCGACATGACGACGGGCGTATCGAGATTGATCTGGCCGGACTGGATGGCGCGGAAGGTGACGTAACTGGTCATCAGCTTGGTGAGCGAGGCGGGATACCAGCGGCGGAACGCCTCCTGCTGGTCAAGCACGCGCCCGGTGCCGACATCGACGAGGATATGCGGGTTGGCTCCGGCCGTTTGCGCGGTCGACAGGAAAAGCATGGATGCGGCTGCGGCCACGGGAACGAGCCGCAGGGCGGCATACAAACGATTCTGCTTCGTCGGCACGATCTATCCTTCAGAGGTCCGGAATTTTCTCGAAAGCTTCGTCTATTTAACCTATATGGCTAGGAGAAGGCAAAGGCGATTGACGACTTTATTTCCCCGTAGGCGAGACGCTTTGGCATCACGACCTTTTGATCGTGCGTGATATTGGAAGATGCGCTGCGCCGGCCAAGGCTATGCGACGAACCGATGAGTTGAACCAGAACAGATATTGAGCAGCAGGAACATCAGCATGCCGATCTTGAACAGAGCCGCAGAACTCCAGGGCGAAGTGACCGAATGGCGCCGCTATATCCACACGCGGCCGGAGCTTCTCTATGCGGTTGAAAATACCGCCGCTTTCGTCGCTGAAAAACTACGCTCCTTCGGCGTCGACGAAGTGGTGACCGGCATCGGCCGCACCGGCGTCGTCGGCCTGATCCGCGGCAAGGGCGAAGGACGCACGGTTGGCCTGCGCGCCGATATGGACGCGCTACCGCTCACCGAGATCACCGGCAAGCCCTGGGCTTCCGAAACACCGGGCAAGATGCATGCCTGCGGCCATGACGGCCACACCGCCATGCTTTTGGGTGCCGCGAAATATCTCGCCGAGACCCGCAACTTCAACGGCAATATCGCCGTCATCTTTCAGCCGGCCGAAGAAGGCGGCGCCGGCGGCGACGCCATGGTCAAGGATGGCATGATGGAGCGCTTCCAGATCGCCGAAGTCTACGGCATGCACAACCTGCCGGGCCTGCCCGTCGGCCACTTCGCCATCCGCAAGGGCCCGATCATGGCGGCAACGGACGAATTCACCGTTTCCATCAAGGGCGTCGGCGGCCATGCCGCCATGCCGCACAAGACGATCGATCCGATCGCCATCGGCGCGCAGATCGTCTCCAACCTGCAGCTCATCGCCTCGCGCAGCACCAATCCGCTGAAGTCGGTCGTCGTCTCCGTCACCACCTTCAACGCCGGCAACGCGCACAACGTCATCCCGAGCGAGGCGAGCTTTGGCGGCACGGTGCGCACGCTCGATCACGAGATGCGCGATCTCGCCGAACAGCGCTTCAAACAGGTCGTCTCCGGCATCGCCGCCAGCCACGGCGCGGAGGTGGCGATCGAGTTCCACCGCAATTACCCCGTCACCTTCAACCATGCCGACGAGACCGACCACGCCATCGCCATCGCCGAGGAAATCGCCGGCGCGGGCAATGTCGTCCCCGACATCGACCCGATGATGGCCGGCGAGGATTTCTCCTACATGCTGCTCGCCCGCCCCGGCGCCTTCATCTTCGTCGGCAACGGCGATTCGGCCGGCCTCCACAACCCGGCCTACGACTTCAACGACGAAGCCATCGCCCACGGCATTTCCTACTGGGTGCGGCTCGCCGAACAGCGCCTCAACGCCTGAGACACATCAACCATTTCCCGTGCGCCTACCCGGGCGCGCGGCACAGCAAAAGCGAATTGTCCCGAGGACGTAAAAGGGCTTGGCTTCGGGCCTTTGCTTTTGTATGGATCATCTCAAGTGGTCTCGTAGCTCAGCAGGATAGAGCACCAGATTCCTAATCTGGGGGTCACGCGTTCGAATCGCGTCGAGATCACCATTTCACTTATCTTCTCTCTGACGCGACCTCAGCAGCCTTTGCGTCAATACCACAGTCAGGTTATCTTTCATCTATGACGCGAGTGATGGTGATCGGCAATGCAGGCGGCGGAAAGTCGACGATGTGCAAGGCGTTGAGCTCATCACATGCTTTGCCTCACCTCGCAATCGACAAGATTCAGTGGAAGCCGAACTGGGTCGAGGCATCGCAGTCCGAATTTGCAGCGTCCCATGACGCCTGGCTTTCGCAAGACCGATGGCTGATCGACGGCTACGGATCGTGGGAGTCCGTTCAACGTCGCATGAATATGGCCGATACGATTGTCTTCGTCGATCACCCGATATGGGTTCACTACTGGTGGGCCGCCAAGCGCCAGGTGAAGTCGCTCTTCCTTGGCCGCGCGGACGGACCTGACGGATGCCCCATGTTTCCGGTTACCATTCGTCTCTTCAAAATGATGTGGTGGCTGCATCGGGAAATGCGCCCAAAACTGCTTGCCGCGATCGAAATTCACCGCGGACGGGCGCGGATCATCCATATTCGCTCACCAAAAGAGCTTGCCGAGTTTGCCGCCAATCCAAGATAGGCAACCAGATAGCTGTCTCCACATGTCGCTCTTGCAACTTCGCCCCTGAATTCTGATTGTTATCTGTCGTCTGGATATGGCTGGCATCGAAGTGTCGGAAGGGGAGTAGGAATGGCAGAACACCAGGCCCCAACTGCTCCGACCAACACCGTGGTCCTGATTGAGCCGAGCTTGCTCAACCTGCAAGGCTTTGAAGAGGCACTTGCGCGGGGATGGTCACCTGATCCCAGACGCCAGCAAGACAAAGTCTACGCTGAAGCCGAACTCGAGATGCTCAGGCATGACAGGGCAGGTTTCCTGAGCCGCCTTATATCCAGTGAAGTCATCGCCACATCGGTATCGAACCGAGCGCCTCAATATCTCGCCATTCAGCCATTCTGGATCTGGGACGGGGGTTTCTGCGGTTACATTACACTTCGCCATCTGCCCGGAACAACTCGATTTCCGCTGCATGTGCCGGGTCATGTGGGTTACTCTATAGTTCCCTGGAAGCAGGGCAGAGGATATGCCACTCAAGCGCTGCTGCTCCTGTTGCCAATCGCGGCGAAAACCGGCCTCGCGAGAATAACCGTCATCTGCAACGAGAATAATCTCGCCTCAAGGCGGGTCATCGAGAAAGCGGGAGGCATGCTCCAGCGCACAGGCACCGATCCATCGGATTCCCCGGACATAACCAAGCTGTTCTTCGACCTACCGACTACGCATAATTAAAAGCATCAGATGCGTCGCGAACCCGCGTCGGGGGACAAGGGCACAAGCAGCACCTCACCCCACCGCGATCCTGTTCCTCACCAGCCTGACGCCGGGGATAGACTCCGCCACCGTAGTCGCCCGCTTCACCTCCTGCTGGGTGGCGACGGTGCCGTCCAGGCGGATCTCCTGGCCGGCGGCGGTCACCGTGACATCGGACGCATCGATCCCGCCGGCGACGGCGAGTGCATTGGCAACTGTGGACTCCAGTGCCGAGCGTCTGGACTGCTCATTTTCCAGATCGAGCTCCATGCCGTGAAATGTCGCCGCTTTGAAAACCATCCATTACCCTCCGCATTCGAGTGGACGGAAAACGCAGCACTTCGCATTTGGTTCAATAATTGGCTGAAAATATCATCAAATCAGTGGTTTCGCCTTAAACGCGCATTGGCGGCCGGAGGGGGTTGCATGGCATCACACTTGCCGCTTCCCGCGATCCCCTGTAGAGCCTTAGGGAATTTCGGCAATATGCGGATACCTGAATGACCACCGGCAGCAAGGCGCGGCGCCGCCTGACGATATTGGGTTCGACCGGCTCCATCGGCCAAAATACGCTTGATGTCATTGCGCAGTTGGGCGGACGCGAAGCTTTCGACATCGCCGCGATCACCGGCCACGACAATATCGACCTTCTGGCCGAGCAGGCCAAAGCCTGTGGCGCTGCTTTCGCGGTCACCGCGAATGAGGATCGCTATCAGGCGCTGAAGGACGCGCTTTTTGGCACCGGCATCGCTGTTGGTGCCGGCAGAAATGCGCTGATCGAAGCCGCCTCCATGCCATCGGACTGGGTGATGGCGGCGATCGTCGGCACCGCCGGCCTTGCGCCGACGCTGGCTGCCGCCCGCCGCGGCGCCGATATCGCTCTTGCCAATAAGGAATGTCTCGTCTCGGCCGGCGAACTTTTCGTGCGCGCCGTGGCCGAAGGCGGCGGCCGGCTGATCCCGGTCGACAGCGAGCACAGCGCCATTTTCCAGGCGCTGGAGGATGATCAGCAGCACGCGGTAGAGCGCATCATCATCACCGCATCCGGCGGCCCCTTCCGCACCTGGTCGCGCGAGCAGATGGCCAATGTTACGCCGGCGATCGCCCGCGCTCATCCCAACTGGTCGATGGGCTTCAAGATCTCCATCGGCAGCGCCTCGATGTTCAACAAGGCGCTGGAGATGATCGAGGCCAAGCACCTGTTCAACGTGCGCCCCGACCAGATCGAAGTTGTCGTTCATCCGCAATCCGTCATCCATTCCATGGTCGGCTACAGCGACGGTTCGGTGCTGGCGCAGCTCGGCTGTCCCGACATGCGCACGGCGATCGGCTATGCGCTCACCTACCCCGCCCGCACCAAGCTCAGCGTCGATCGGCTGGATTTCGCCAAGCTGGCGCGGCTGGATTTCGAGGCGCCGGACGAGGTTCGCTTCCCGGCATTGCGTCTTGCCCGCACCGCTCTCGAGCGCGGCGGCCTGCAGGGCGCGATCATGAACGCGGCCGAGGAAATCGCCTTCCATGCTTTCGTGGATGGCCGCATCGGCTTCCTGGAGATGGCTGACATTGCCGAGGCCGTCATGGATCAGATGAACGCGACAGGCAACGCTGAGACCATGGATGCCGTCTTTGCCGCCGACGATGAAGCGCGCAGCCGGGCGGCCCTGCTTGTCGCGCAAAAAGAAAAGGCCGCGTAAGCCGCGGCCTTCCTGAGGTTAAACGTAAGCAGCCGCTTCAGGCAACTGCGCGGGCCAACGCACAGCGCGACCACAGCGCATGCAGCGCGCCGACCAGATGCTCGATATCGCCATCCGAATGCAGCGGCGTCGGCGTGATGCGCAGGCGCTCGGTCTTCTTCGGCACCGTGGGGTAGTTAATCGGCTGGACATAGACGCCGCTGTCGAGCAGCAGGTCGGAAATCCACTTGCACTTGGACGCATCGCCGACCAGGACCGGCACGACATGGCTCGGGTTCGGCATGTGCGGAATGCCCGCTGCATCGAGCTGGGCGCGCAGCCTGCGCACACGATCCTGATGGCGCATGCGTTCGAACTGGCTGACCTTCAGGTGCTGGATGGAGGCGACGGCGCCAGCGGCAAGCGCCGGCGGCAGCGAGGTGGTGAAGATGAAGCCCGAGGCAAACGAGCGGATGAAATCGCACAGCGCCGTTGATGCGGCGATATAGCCGCCCATGACGCCGAATGCCTTGCCGAGCGTACCCTCGATGACGGTCAGACGATCCATCAGGCCTTCGCGCTCGGCAATGCCGCCGCCGCGCGGGCCGTACATGCCGACGGCATGCACTTCGTCGAGATAGGTCATCGCGCCATACTTGTCGGCGAGATCACAGATCTCCTTGATCGGGGCGATATCGCCATCCATGGAATAGACGGATTCGAAAGCGATCAGCTTCGGCGCTTTCGGATCGGCAGCCTTCAGCTTCGCCTCGAGATCGTGCAGGTCGTTATGCTTCCAGATGACCTTGTCGCACTTCGCATAGCGAATGCCTTCGATCATCGATGCATGGTTGAGCGCATCGGAGAAGATGATGAGGCCGGGAATGCGCGCGCCGAGCGTGCCGAGCGTCGCCCAGTTGGAAATATAGCCCGACGTGAAGATCAGCGCGGATTCCTTGCCGTGCAGATCGGCGAGTTCCTGCTCGAGCAGAACATGGTAGTGGTTGGTGCCAGAAATATTCCGGGTGCCTCCCGCACCCGCGCCACAGTGATCAATCGCCTCTTTCATCGCCTCGATGACCTTGGGATGCTGGCCCATGCCGAGATAGTCGTTGGAACACCAGACGGTCACTTCCTGCGGGCCATTGGGCGTATAGCGCGTCGCGCGCGGAAAATTGCCCCGGCGGCGTTCCAGATCGGCGAACACACGATAGCGGCCTTCATTGTGCAGGCCGTCCAGCTCGCCCTTAAAAAATGCTTCGAAATCCATAATCTGCTCCAGAACCATGCAACCGTTTTTCATAAATGCCGGTCTGCACGTCAACCCCTCCGTATCGCTTTCGCGCGCCACTGCGGCAATTGGCCCATAATTTTGAACAATTCCAGACAAGAATAAATGATCACGTCAAATTGACAATCCAAACCATGACCGAAACGAAGGAGCCGGAGCGGCGGTTCAAGCCGCCCCTCCGGCATGTTTCATAGCGGACCTATGCGGCAGCCACGGCGCGCTTGGCCATGACCTTGACCAGATTGGCGCGGTATTCCGCCGTCGCATGCAGGTCGGACAGCAGAGCCGCGGGATCGACGGTCACGCTCGTGATGGCATCCGGCAACCAGTTCGCCGCAAGTTCCCGTTCCATGTCGGCTTGACGGAATACACCGTCCGCGCCGGCACCCGTGACCGCGACGCGCACGCCTGCCTCGCTCCTGGCGACGAAGACACCGGTCATGGCGTAGCGCGAGGCCGGATTGGGGAATTTGGCGTAACCCGCCTTTTCCGGCGCCTCGAAGGTGACGGCGGTGATCAATTCGCCACCTTTCAACGCCGTCTCGAACAATCCTTCGAAGAAGTCTTCAGCCGCGATCTGCCGTCGGTCGGTGACGATGGTGGCGTTGAGCGCCAGCATGGCGGATGGATAATCCGCCGCCGGATCGTTGTTGGCGACGGATCCGCCGATCGTGCCCATATGGCGGACATGCGGATCACCGATCATGCCGGCGAGCTCGCAAAGTGCCGGACAGACAGAGCGGATCGCAGCCGAAGAAGCAACCTCGGCATGGGTGGTCGCCGCCCCGATGGTGACCCTGCGACCGTCGACACGAATGCCCTTCAGCGAGGGGATATGCCTGAGATCGACGAGATCGCTCGGCGAGGCCAGACGCTGCTTCATGGTGGCGATCAGCGTCATCCCACCAGAGACATATTTGCCCTCGTCGGCGTCAGACAGAAGCTTGACGGCCTCGTCGACCGAGGAGGCGCGGTGATAGTTCGTTGCGTACATGATCTTCTCCTCCTCTCTTCAAGCCACGGCCTGCGCCGCTTCCCACACCTTGAGCGGCGTGGCCGGCATGGTAAGCTTGTTATTACCTATGGCGTCGGTGATGGCATTCATCAGCGCCGGCGGCGAACCGATGGCGCCCGCCTCGCCGCACCCTTTGATGCCCAGTGGATTGTTCGGGCATGGCGTGTTCTGGTGCGAGATCTTGAAGGACGGCAGGTCGTCTGCACGCGGCATGGTATAATCCATGAAACTTGCCGTCAGGAGCTGGCCGCTCTCGTCGTAATGCACGGCCTCCAGCAGCGCCTGGCCGACGCCCTGCGCGATGCCGCCATGCACCTGCCCTTCAACGATCATCGGATTGATGATGTTGCCGAAATCGTCAGCCGCGACGAACTGGATGATCTCGGTCTTGCCGGTTTCCGGATCGACCTCGACCTCGCAGATGTAGCAGCCGGCCGGGAAGGTGAAATTCGCCGGATCGTAGAAGGCGGTTTCCTTCAGGCCCGGCTCCATTCCGGCCGGCAGATTGTGCGCGGTATAGGAGGCGAGCGCCACCTGAAACCACGGAAGCGCCTTGTCGGTGCCGGCGACCTTCACTTCGCCATTCTCGATGACGATATCGCTTTCGTCGGCCTCCATGAGATGCGCGGCGATCTTCTTCGCCTTCGCCTCCACCTTGTCGAGGGCCTTGACCACGGCGGACATGCCGACCGCGCCGGAGCGGGAGCCATAGGTGCCCATGCCCATCTGCACCTTGTCGGTATCGCCATGGACGATGGAGACACTGTCGATCGGCACGCCGAACCGGTCGGCGACGAGCTGCGCAAAGGTGGTCTCATGCCCCTGGCCGTGGCTGTGCGAACCGGTGAGCACTTCCACGGTGCCGACTGCATTCACCCGGACCTCGGCCGATTCCCACAGGCCGACACCGGCGCCGAGCGATCCCACCGCCTGCGATGGCGCAAGACCGCATGCCTCGATGTAGCAGCTCATGCCGATGCCGCGCTTCATGCCGCGCCGGGCAGCCGCCGCCTTCCGGACGGGGAAATCGTCCCAGCCTGCCTGTTGCATCGCGGCATTGAGCGAGGCTTCGTAATCGCCGGCATCATAATTCATGATGACAGGCGTCTGATGGGGGAACGAGCGGATGAAGTTGATCCGCCGCAGTTCCGCCGGCGAAATCCCAAGTTCGCGGGCAGCCGTTTCGACCGTGCGCTCGAGCACATAGGTCGCTTCCGGACGCCCGGCGCCGCGATAGGCGTCGACCGGCACGGTGTTGGTATAGACAGCACGGACATTGGCATGGATCGCGGGGATGGCATATTGGCCCGACAGCAGCGTCGCATACAGATAGGTCGGTACGCATGAGGAGAAGAGCGACATGTAAGCGCCGAGATTGGCGATCGTGTCGACCTTCAACGCCGTGATGCGGTGCTGCGCATCGAAGGCCATCTTCACCTTGGAGACATGGTCGCGGCCATGCGCATCGGTGAGGAACGCTTCGGTGCGATCGGCCGTCCATTTGACCGGCACGCCGGTCTTCTTCGACGCCCAGAGGCAGACGATCTCTTCGGGATAGATGTAGATCTTCGAGCCGAAGCCGCCGCCGACATCGGGCGCTATGACGCGCAGCTTGTTTTCCGGCGCGACATTGTAGAAGGCGCTCATGACAAGCCGCGCTACATGCGGGTTCTGGCTCGTCGTATAGCAGGTATAGTGATCTTCGGACGAATCGTAGATGCCGAGCGTGGCGCGCGGTTCCATGGCATTCGGCGAAAGCCGGTTGTTGTAGATCTCGATATCGGTGACATGCGCGGCCTCGGCAATCGCCTTGTCGGTCGCCGCGGCGTCGCCAAGCTCCCAATCGAAGATCAGATTGCCTGCGGCTTCCGGGTGTATCTGCGGCGCACCGGCTTTCAGCGCGTCCACGGCTTGGACGACTACCGGCAGCTCCTCATAGTCAACCACCACGGCCTCGGCGGCGTCGCGTGCTTCGCCAAGACTGTCGGCAACAACGATTGCAACGGCATCGCCGACATAGCGAACCGTATCGACCGCCAGCGGCCGCCACGCGCCCATCTTCATCGGCGAACCGTCCTTGGAGTGTATCATCCAGCCGCAGATGAGGTTGCCGATCCCATCGGCCAGCAACTGCTTACCTTCGAGCACACCGATCACGCCCGGCATCGCCAGGGCCGCGGCCGTGTCGATGCCCTTGATCTTCGCATGCGCATATGGGCTGCGGACGAAATAGGCATATTTCATGCCCGGCGTCACCATATCGTCGGTGTAGCGCCCCTTGCCCATCAGAAATCGCTTGTCTTCCTTGCGCGCAACCCGCGCACCAATGCCTTCAACGCCCATCACATCCTCCATTGGGGTTCCGGGGCCGGCAAACGCCAAGATAGCAGTCCAGGCGCTTCGCCAGACAATCTCGGTGAAATTCTATTCGGCCGCCCGATTGGCGGCGTGCATTTCGGCATTGGCTGACAGCACCGCCTGGACGATATTGTGATAGCCGGTGCATCGACAGATATTGCCTTCAAGCTCGCTGCGCACCGTCTTCTCGTCCAGCGCTCCGCCATGACGGTTGATCATGTCGACGGCCGTCATCACCATGCCCGGGGTACAGAAGCCGCATTGCAGGCCATGATGCTCCTTGAAGGCGGCCTGAACCGGATGCAGCTCGCCATTGGCGGCCAGACCCTCGATGGTTGTGATCTTGGAACCGGAAGCCTGCACGGCCAGGATCGAACAGCTCTTGATCGACTTGCCGTCCATATGAATGACGCAGGCACCGCACTGGGTCGTGTCGCAACCGACATGGGTTCCCGTCAGGCCAAGCTTTTCCCTGATGAAATGGACAAGCAGCGTACGATCCTCGCACTCGCCGCTGACCGCACGGCCGTTCACCGTCAAAGTCACTTTTGCCATATTTTCCTCCTAGCCTCTCCTCCAGAGGCAAAGAGCATCATTTGACTTTTTTGCAGTCCAATCAACCTCTACTTTAGAAACGCGGCAGATTTTCTACGCCGCACCGAGTGTTTTATTGTCCGAATAAGAAGCCGCCTTCGTTCAGCAACAAAAAAACTGTTCGCGCCCAATGGACAATCATATTTTGCACGATATTTTCCATAGTTGCAGGACTGACAAAGACAGCCCATCGTGGTGGAGCTGAAGAATTGGGACGACGTTGCCGTGTTCGGCTTAACTAACGTTGGAGAGAGTAAATGAAAAAAGTTCTTATGCTCGCATTGATCGGCTTGTCCATCGCAAGCTGCACCCCGACTGAACAGGGCGCTGGCATCGGTGCCGCATCCGGCGCCATCATCGGCGGCGCGGTTACCGGCAATGTCCGCGGCGCTGCCGTCGGCGCGGCCATCGGCGGTGTTTCCGGTGCCGTCATCGGCAGCGTCCAGGAGCAGCCCGGCCAGTGCTACTATCGCGACAGGTACGGTCGTCGCTACATCGACGATTGCCCGCGCGGCGGCTATCGTGGTGGCTACGGCGGCTACTGATCGATCCTCGATCGAGATACCGAAGTCCCGGACCACAAGTCCGGGACTTTCTGATTCCAGCCAGGCGAAATGTCTTGGCTTCGACATGGCGGCGGCAACTCTTGCGCGTCGCCGCGAAGCTCGCCCAAACATGCAAGAACCCCACCGAAAATCCGGGCGTTCGCCCCTCGACGGTCATCTTTTCCAGGTTTTTGACTCCAAAACGGTACACCTGAGGGGCTTTTGCCTCTATGGTGACCGCGCGTTAACCCGGGGGAAACGTAAACCTGAGTAAGTTCTCATGTAACCGTAAAGCGGCGTATGCATAAAAGAACTGGACCGAGGAAGAGTATTGCGTATCGGCAAGCAGGAACCGTTGCAGCGGTTGCGGCAGCGCTTGCGCTCGGGCCCGTTTACGTTGAAAACGCCTTTGCTTTCAAGATTTTCGGCATAAGGCTATGGGGCAAGGACGACACCGCGGATCAGGTTTCCGACCCCGTCCGCTACACGGTCGATCTGAAGGCGGACAATCTCGACAGGGATCTGAAGGAAGCCTTGAGCGGTAGCTCGATGCTGATTTCCGACAAGGACAAGCCCGTCTCCGGCGACCTCGGCGTTGTCGTCAAGGCACGCGACGACCGGGACCGGCTCGTCGCCACGCTCTATGAAAAAGCCCGCTATGGCGCCGTGGTCACCATTACCATCAACGGCACCAGCCTCGACGCATTGCCGCCGACGCCGACCTTCGATCGCTCAAAGCCCGTTGCCGTCACCATCAGCGTCGATCCCGGTCCGCTCTTCAAGCTCGGCAACATCAGCTTGCTCGGCGATGCCGCCGGTCTGGACGCATCGCGTTATGGGCTGGTGCGCGGTGGAGACGCAAGCTCGCTGACCATCCTGAAAGCCGCAGACAAGATCGTCGCCGACTTCAAGAATGAAGGTCATCCGCTTGCCAGGTTGAACAAGCGCGACGTCGTCGCCGATCATGCGACCAATACGGTCGATGTGTCGATGAGGATCGATAGCGGCCCCGTCGCCCCTTTCGGCAATGTTGCCGTCACCGGCCAGAAGTCCGTCGATCCGGATTTCATCAAGCGCTACGCCCGCATCAACGAAGGCAAACCGTATTCGCCGGACGAGCTGAAGAAGGCCTCGGACCGCCTGAGAAAACTCGGCGTCTTTTCCAGCGTCACCATCCGCGAGGCCGACAAGCTGGCGCCGGACGGCAGCATTCCCACGACCATCGAGGTATCCGAAGGCAAGCAGCGCTATTTCGGTGTCGGCGCGCAATATTCCACCATCGATGGCTTCGGCCTGCAGGGCTATTGGGGACACCGCAATCTGACGGGACGCGCGGATTCGCTGCGTATCGAAGGATCCGTCTCCCGCCTCGGCGAAACGACCGATATCGGCCAGCTCGACTATACCGCCGGCATCACCTACGTCAGGCCCGCGACCTTCTATCCCTCGGCAACCTTCACCACCGGGCTGAAGATGCAGAGCCTGCATCCGGATGCCTATGATGCGAACACCGTCACGGCGAGCGCCGGTCTTGCCTACGAATTGAACGATCGGGACACCGTCTCCGCCGGCGGCGAGGTAAGCTACGAGTCGGACACGACCGACGCCTTCGGAAAGCACAACTATCTGACGGTGGCGATCCCGCTCGAATACGTTCGCGACACGCGCGACAATAAGCTCGACCCGACGGAAGGCTACCGTGCCTCGGTCCTGGCAAAGCCGAGCTATGAAACAATGGGCGGCACGGTGTTCAGCTCCTTCGAGGGATCCATCACCGGCTATCAGGGTGTCGGCGCCAACAACAATGTCGTGTTTGCCGGCAAGCTTGCCGTCGGCTCGCTGCTGGGTGCGAACAGTATCGAGGATATTCCTGCCACCCGGCGCTTCTATGCAGGCGGCGGCGGCTCGGTGCGCGGCTACGGCTATCAGGAAATCTCGCCCTACAACTCCAACGGCGATGCGCTCGGCGGACGCTCCTATGCGACAGCCTCGTTTGAAGCCCGCGTGAAGATCACCGACACGATCGGCGTCGTGCCTTTCGTCGACATGGGCAGCGTCACCGACAGCACCTTTCCGGACTTTTCCGATCTGCGCATTGGCGCGGGCGTCGGCCTGCGCTACGCTACGCCTTTCGGTCCGATCAGGCTCGATGTCGCCGTTCCGTTGAACAAATATAACAACGGCACAGCCTATGGCATCTATGCCGGTATCGGCCAGGCCTTCTGACCGAACGTACAGTTGTCGCGGACGCTTCAGCACACGGTTACAACACTGAGGTTACTATCGCTTTCATGAGCATATTGATTCGAATTCTCGGGAAATTGGCACGCTGGATCGCCTACGCGGTCGTGGCGATCCTCTTGCTCGTGATCGCGGCTGTGCTCGTTGTCGGCCTGGTACCTTCCGCAACCGGCTATGCCGTCGACCAGGTGGCAAAGCTCGCCTCGACACCCGACCGCACCATAATCATAGCAGCGCCTTCGGGGCTGCTCAGCGGCAATCTGAAAGTCGGTTCGATCACGGTCGCAGACACGAAGGGCGTTTTCGCCAAGGTCCAGAATCTCGCCGTCGACTGGTCGCCGGTATCGCTGCTGACAGGCACATTCCATGCCGATCGCGTTGCGGCAGACGTGGTCGACTTCCAGCGCTTGCCCGTCTCGACGACCGCACCCGCACAGGAACCTCAAGCTGCGAGCAATAGCAGCAGCGGCTTTTCCCTGCCGATCGCCATCGATATCGGCGCCATCGCTCTGCCCGACCTCCGCATCGGACAGGCGGTTACTGGACAGGATTTCGTTCTGGCTGCCGATGGCAAAGTCAAGGCCAATAGCAGCAGCATCGGCCTGACACTCAATGCCAGCAGGCATGATGTGCCCGATGCCAAGCTCTCCGCCGACATCGCTTTTGCGCCAACCGAAAACCAGTTGAAGCTGAAGACGCAAATCTCCGAACCGCGCGACGGCATGCTGGCGGGTCTCCTGCACCTTCCCGGCAGTCCGGCCATCAATATCGACCTCTCAGGCGAAGGCCCGCTTTCCAACTGGGCCGGCAAGCTGCAGGCGGCACTCGACGGCAAGCCGACGGTCGCCATCAACGGTCATCACAGCCTTTCCGCCGACGGCCTGCACCATATCGACGTCAAGGGCGGCGGCGACGTGGATTCGCTGCTGCCGCCAACCATGCGGCCTCTCTTTACCGGCCAGACGACCATCGACCTCTCGGCAACCTTCGACGGCAAGGGCAAGATCGACATTCAGACCGGCAATCTTGCCACCGGCAGTGTCGTCATCGCCGCCTCCGGTACGCTCGATCCCGCCGGCAACAACAGCCTCAATGCCAATTTGATCGGCACCTCAGGCCCCGTGGATTTCCGCTGGCCGATGGAGGATGGCGAGGTCCGCGCCCTGATTTCACGGGTCGATATCGCGCTGACGGGGGCAGCGCAATCGGTGAAGATCGATGCCAAGGCCGCGCTCGACAGCGCCAGTGCGCCGCAGGGCCAGATCGGCCAGGTGAACTTCAGCGCCAGAAGCGATGCCTTCAATCTGGCGACCATGTCCGGGCCGCTGCAACTGCGTCTCGTCGTTGGCCAGACGGCCTTCCTCAGCCCGGATCTCAATCGGCTGATCCGTGCGCCGATCTCCTTGACCGCACCGCTGCAGATTTCGCCTGACACGATCGGCTTCAACAACACGACGCTGGAAAGCGCCAGCATCGGCGGCACCGTCAACGGCAAATATACGCTGTCGACAAAGGCGCTGACGGGCAATTTCAAGCTGTTCGCCCTGCCCGGCGTGCTGCCGGACAGCGTATCGAACAAGTTCGAAGGGACGATTTCGATGGAGGGCCAGGTTGGTGGCACGGTGCCGACCAAGATGACACTCTCCAATCTGGCGGTGAAATCCAACGTTGCCGAGATCAGCGGCAATGTCGCGCTCAACGACCAGTCGCTGACGTCGGATCTTTCCGGCAAGCTGCTTGATCTTTCCAAGCTCATCCCGAATGCCGAAGGTCAGGCCGACATCGGCCTCAAGGCCAAGGGGCCGCTCACCGCGCTCGGCATCGATGCGACGGTAAAGGCCGTCAACGTCAAGCTGGCCGGACGGCTTCTCGATACGCTCGATATCGACGTGACCGGGACCGCCGACCCCAAGGCTCCGCAGGCAAACATCCAGGCGAGCGGCGCGATCGACGGGAAGCCGATCCGCATCAACGCCGACGCCGTTTCCAAGGACGACCGCACCAGCATTCCCTCGCTATCAGCTGAAATCGGCGCGAACAAACTGCAGGGCAAGCTGGATCTGTCGCCGAGTTTCGAACCATCAGGCGCGCTGACATTCGATCTGCCCGATCTCGGCCTGCTCGCGGCGCTCGCCGGGCAGAAGGCCGAGGGCGACCTCAAGGGCTCGCTCGATATAGCGAGCGCCAACGGCAAGATCGGACTGAAGGTGAACGCCAACGGCAACGGCATCCGCCGCGACGATCTCGTCATCAGCAAACCGGCCGTGGCGCTCAGCGTCGACGACCTCAAGGCATTCTCCGCCAATGGCAGCATTCGTGCCGCCGCTATTGCCTCCGGCTCCAACCGCATCGCCGATCTCGGGCTGACCTTCACCCAGCAAGGCAACCGCACGGATTTCGATCTGAAGTCGACCTATGACAACGCGCCTCTGACCGCGAGCGGCAATGTCGAAACCGCCGGTGGCCAGACCACAATAAGCCTGGACACTTTCGCCGGTGCGCCGCGGACGATACCGGTAAAGCTCGCCTCGCCGACCAAGATCGTCGTCAAGGACGGTGCGGCCGCGCTGAACGGGCTGACGATCCAGACAGGCGGCGGCTCGGTCACCGTCGACGGCACAGCCGGTCAGGCCCTGAACATCAACGCCAAGATCGCCAACCTGCCGGCGAGCCTCGCCAATGTCTTCGCGCCGACGCTCTCAGCCGAAGGCGTCATATCCGGCACGGTGACGGTTACCGGCAAGGCCACATCGCCTGTCGTCGCCTTCCAGACCAATTGGTCGGGCGCGGCAACCAGCCAGACGAAATCCGCCGGCCTTGCGCCGCTCGGCATCAAGGCTGACGGTAAATTCGCCGACAATGTCGTTACGATCAACACCAACCTGACCGGCCAGAATGGCCTGGCACTCAATGGCGGCGGCACCATCGCCATCGCCGGCAGCAAGGCAATGTCGCTGAAATTTTCCGGCAATCTGCCGTTCGATGCCCTTGCCGGCCAGCTTGCCGCCCAAGGCATGGTCATGACCGGTACGGCAAGGATCGACATGCAGGTGGCAGGCACGACGGCAGCTCCCGCCGTCACCGGCACGATTTCCACCGACGGGGCCAAGCTCGTCGATGTCCGCCGAAACCTGACCCTCAACGGCCTCGCCGTGACCGTGACGCTCGACGGCAAGCAGGCCGTCATCTCGCGGCTGAGCGGTAATCTCGCCAGCGGCGGCAGCATATCGGGCACTGGTACGGTCGGCATCACCCCGGACGGCGGCTTCCCGGCCGACATTCAGGTGAAGTTCAACAACGCGACCTATGTCGACGGAACCCTGGTGGCAGCAACCGTCAACGGCACGCTCGGCATCAAGGGTCCGATGCTGACAGCCCCGATGCTGACGGGCAATCTCAGGATCAACAAGGCGTCGATCACCATTCCAGAAAAGCTGCCCGCCTCGCTGTCCGAGATCAACATCAAGCACAAGAATGCTTCGGCTGCGGTCAATGCCCAGTTCAAGGACCAGAAGCCGGAAGCGCCGAGGAGCAAATCGACGACCCTCGGCATCGACCTGCAGCTGGAAGCGCCATCGCAGATTTTCGTGCGCGGCCGCGGCATCGATGCCGAACTCGGCGGCAACATCTCAGTCCGCGGCACCGCGTCAGAACCGGTCGTATCCGGCGGCTTCACCATGCGGCGCGGGCGCCTGACCATCCTCAGCCGCCGGCTGGATTTCACCGACACCAGCAAGATCACTTTCGGGGGAGACCTGATCCCGGCGCTCAACATGGAGGCCACGTCGTCGGTGAGCTCCACCACCATCACCGTCGATGTCACGGGTCTCGCCACCGATCCTCAGATCGGCTTCTCCTCCTCGCCTGCCCTGCCGCAGGACGAGGTGTTGGCGCAGCTGATCTTCGGCCAGTCCATGTCGAAACTATCGGCCATGCAGATCGCCCAGCTCGCCGATGCCGCAAGCCAGCTGGCCGGCGGTCGCTCCACGTCGCTGTTCGAAGGCCTGCGCAGCCATCTCGGCGTCGACGATCTGGACATCTCGACGGATGCGAACGGCCAGGCGCAGGTCGGAGCCGGCAAATATCTGAACAAGCGTACCTATATCGAGCTGCAGCAGGGCGCCGCCAACAAAACCAAGGCGATCATCAATCTCGATGTCGGGCGCGGTGTGAAGCTGCGCGGCGCCGCGGGCTCGGACGGCGCCGGCGAAGCCGGCATCGTCTACGAGCATGAGTATTAGGATCTAGAATCCGAGCTTGCTGGTCTTCAGCAAGATATTGGATTCCGTTGTGTTTATGCCATTGATCAGCCGTATCCGGCGCAGCGTCTCATCGAAGGAAGCGAGGTCGCGATCCTCGAGTTCGGCTATGAAATCCCATTTGCCGTTGGTGCTGTGCAGCGCCCTCACCTGCGGCAGGCCGCGAAGTTGGTCGGCGACCTTGTCCGCCAACTTGCCGAGCACCTCGATGAGCACGATGGCCCTGACGCCGGCGGCGCGGGTTTCGTGGCCGGTTCGGATGGTGAAGGCGGCGATGGTGCCGTTTTCCACCAGCCGCTCTATCCGCGCGGCGACAGTGGCGCGCGAAGCGCCGGTTGCCGCTGCCAGGGACGAAACGGAGATGCGCGCGTTGTTGCGCAGAGCACTGAGGAGGTCGCGGTCAAGGTCATCCATATGCTTATCATTCTGGTAAATCGCATTGATCAATCTGTCGAAAGCTAATCTATTTTCGACAATTTTCCATCTTTTTGCTGTCACGCAGACAATCGATAATGCGGCCCGACAGCCTCTTGAGCGGTTCAGCTCTTCACCGAATCTCTGAACCACTTTATCTCATTGTCTTCACGTAATTCCGGACGGAGGCCGCTACGCGCCTCTCCTGGAATTGCTCTAACCCCTCGGAGCGACGCCGATGAATACGCAATCCACACCCATTACATTGATCGGCGTTCCCCTTGAGGAAGGCTCCGGCCGCCGCGGCGCCGGCATGGGCCCGACGGCGCTCCGTATCGCCGGCATCGAAACGACGCTGATCGAACTCGGCCACCGCGTCACCGACAGCGGCGACCTGCGTCCCGCTCCCGCCGCCGACCTGCCGGAGCATCCGCATGCCCATAACCTGAAGATCGTCGGCGCCTTCACGCGCGCGCTCGAGGCCAAGGTCTATGATGTCGCATCGTCCGGAAGCTTCCCGCTGATCCTCGGCGGCGACCACAGCCTCTCCATGGGCAGCGTTTCCGGCATGGCGCGCCATGCGGCGGAGGTCGGTCGTCCCCTCTTCGTCCTCTGGCTGGACGCACATTCCGATTTCAATTCGCCCGCCACATCGCCATCGGGCAATATTCACGGCATGCCCGTCGCCTTCTTCTGCGGCGAGGCCGAAATAGCAGGCGTTCTGCCGGCAGGCAGGCCGCTGGTCGATCCGACGAAGGTTTTCCAGGTCGGCATCCGCTCCGTCGATCCGCACGAGCGCGAGGAAATCCGCGAGCATGGTGTCAACGTCTTCGACATGCGGTCGCTCGACGAACAGGGCGTGGCTGCCATCATACGCAAGGTGCTCGATACGGTCAGCGCCGCCAACGGCCTGTTGCATGTCAGCTTCGACGTCGATTTCATTGATCCTGAGATAGCGCCTGGCGTCGGAACGACCGTGCCGGGTGGCGCGACCTATCGCGAGGCCCATCTCATCATGGAAATGCTCTCCGACAGCAGCCTGGTTTCGTCGCTCGATCTGGTCGAACTCAATCCTTTTCTCGACGACCGTGGCAAGAGCGCCCGCGTCCTCGTGGAAATGGCGGCAAGCCTCTTCGGCCGGCGCATCTTCGATCGTCCGACAAGAGCGGCGTAGCCGCGCATTTTCATGATCCCGAACCAACATAGTCGGGATCATGCCCGTTTCGGCGGACAGGCGCGTTTCATCCTCTTACTGTCGAAACCGCTTGTATAGGTTTAGGTTTAAGCAATGTTCTTGCTCTATCGTCACGCTAATACGCCGAATCTGGCGTCACGTTTCAAATGGGAAGAACGTTCATGGCCACGATCAATTCCACCAGCTTCAGCGGCGATACTCTGGAGATCATTGCCTTTCGCCTTCATGAGCAGGAGTTCTGCGTCAAGACCACCACGATCCGCGAAATCCGCGGCTGGGCGCCGTCCACGCCAATTCCGCACGCACCGGCCGATGTCATCGGCGTCATGAACCTGCGCGGCTCGGTCATCCCGATCATCGATCTTGCCTACAAGCTCGGCATGCAGAGCACCGTCGCCAACGAGCGCAGCGCCATCGTCGTCGCCGAAGTCCACAACATGGTCATCGGCATGCTGGTCGATCGCGTCTCCGACATCCTCACGATCGCCTCGAGCCAGGTGCAACCGGTTCCGGAAGTCACGGCATCCTTCGACCGCGCCTATTGCGAAGGCATCATCGCCACCGAGAACGGCATGATCTGCTTCCTGAACCTCGCCAAGATGTTCAAGGAAAGCGAAGCGGAAGAACTCGCCGCATAGTTCTAGCGGAACGTCCCTTTTTGAGAACCGTCACCTTCTCGGTGGCGGTTTTTTATTTGGCATTGAGATAGCTCCACCATCGATTCTGGAGCGAGGGTAAAAATACAATCTAAACATTCCCGCGAAGCGGATGCGCTACATACGCCTGCCAAATCGCTCTCCTTGCAATCCCGGCGAGGCCCCTCTATTTTTCGCTTGGGCACATGAACCAAAAGGAGGTTGCCTATGACATCGCGGGACGCCTGATACACGACTACCGTGACTACTGCCTTTCCAAAGGCATCGACTACGCATGCTTTCAATCCGTACGGCCGCACGACGATACCACGCTCTTCTGCAGCGCTGGCATGCAGCAGTACAAGCCGCTCTTCTCCAATCCTTCCCACAAGGGTACCCTCTCGAACAGTCAGGCTTGCCTGCGGATGGGAGATCTCGACGAGATTGGCGACGGCACACACTTCCTCCACTTCACAATGCTTGGGCTATTCTCCTTCCGGGAGATGACGCTGTCCGATGCCATCGAGTTCTGGCTTGAATTCCTCGCGCGAACCGGGGTGCGGCCGGACCATGTCACGATCCATCCGGACAGGATCGACGAATGGACGCCGCTCTATCGCGGTCGTATTCCCATCGTCGTGGATCCGGAATGCATGTGGAGCGACGGCAGCATCAGCGGATACTGTACCGAGTTCTACAAGGACGGGATCGAGATCGGCAATATCGTCAATCCGCTCGGCACCTGTATCGACGCCGGCTTTGGAGCTGAGCGCCTCGACATGCTTTCGAACGGGACCTCGCCGGAGAACGCTCTCGAGACGCTCTGCAGCACGGTTCTAAAGATCATCGAGAGCGGCTACCGTCCGGGGAACAAGGAGCAGGGCTATGTGCTTCGCAAGCTCCTGCGCCGGGTCCACTCCCTCGGCGGCTCGTTGGACCACCCGTTCTTCCAGGAAGAGGTGGAGCGTCAAAACCGTCTCGTTCGGAAGTATGAGCGGCTCCGTCACAGCTATCCCGACAAGTCCATCGAATGGTGGTTCGACACCCATGGCATCGACCCGGAGACGATTTCGTCTTACGGAACCTGATGCAACGATTTGGGTGTCCCGCAAGTCGCATTGACGAACGGGACACCTAAAACCAGGAGCCTTGTCTCTGCGGACTCTTCCTTGGCAGCGGTCGCCGTCCAATGGCGCTTTTATCCGAACGAACTCTCAACCGAACACCTACACACTCCAGCCAGCCGCCCCATATGGCGGCGGAGGAGCCGAGCAGCACGAAGAACAGCGTATAGATCCAGCCGAGATCGCTGACGCAACTCCTCCTCATTTCAAAGACCGGCACTTACACCTTAGCGGGAATCGTATTCGCGGACGGATTCCCCCCTCTCCATCCCATCATCCTCGTCAACCTGTATGCTAAGCCGGTTTTACTTTTTCGGCCGGCGCCGGCCTGTGGATCAGCGGGGCCGCCTCCAGCACGAGAGGGCTCAACCCGCTATCGCCATGGTCGATGAGCTCGAAAAGCTGACGCCGCATGCGCGGCTCCCAGAATTTGTTGATATGCGTGGCAACACCATTCACCGCTTCGCTTGCAGGCTGCGTCTTGAAGAAGGTCGCGATCTGGTTCGCCATATAGATGAGCTTCGTTTCGGTCTTGCCGTGAGGCTTGTCGTCAGGCGACATCGGCGATGCTCCCCGTAATAATGCGATGCGGATGGGTGAAAATCTCGAAGTCGTCGCCACGCACGAGCGCCACAAGCGTCAGGCCGGCCTCGTCGGCCGTGCGAATGGCAAGCGCCGTCGGCGCGGAAATAGCGACGAGCACTGAGCTGCCCAATATGGCAGCCTTCTGCACCATCTCGACGGATAGCCGGCTGGTGACGGCCACCACGCCGTCCGCTCCCTTGCGACCGGAGCGGATGACGGCACCGCAGAGCTTGTCCAGCGCATTGTGCCTGCCGACATCCTCGCGCACGGCAAGCAGTCCTTCTGCCGGGATATAGAACCCCGCTCCATGCACGGCCCGCGTCTCGCGGTGCAGCGGCTGGGCGTCATTGAGGAGAGCGATGGCGCGGACGATATCCTTTTGCGACAGTGACAGCGCAACCCCGGAAACATCCGGCACCTTGCGCACCGCCTGCTCGATCGATTCGATGCCGCAGAGACCACAGCCGACGGGACCCGCCATATGCCGCCGCCGGACACGCAACGCGTCGGCCACGTCATCGACCAGCGTGATCTGCACATCGATCCCTTGCTCGTCCTCGATAGGCTCAACGGCGGCGATCTGGTCGATATTCGTAATGATGCCCTCTGTCAGGCTGAAGCCGACAGCAAAATCCTCGAGATCGGCGGGCGTTCCCATCATGACGGCATGCGAAGAGCCGCCATAGGAAAAGGCGATCGGTACCTCTTCGGGGACGATACGCGAACCCGAATTGATGACGCCGTTGCGGCGCGCGGTTTCGGGGACGGTGGTGGTGGGGGTGAATTTGGTCATTACCGGGTCTCCCCTTCTCCCCCTCGGGGAGAAGGTGGTGCGGAGCGCCGGATGAGGGGGGCGAGGAGCGACAGCTCCGCGCGCAAGCGAAGCGCAGTTCTAACCACGCGGAAACACCTCCTCATCCGCCCTGCGGGCACCTTCTCCCCGAGGGGAGAAGGGGAAAGCATATCCATCGTCACTCCGCAGCCTCCATTTTCCCGGCAATACGGCGAGACTGCCGGGCCTGCTCATCGTATTCGACCTGCCACTGCGACGGGCCGTTGGACGGCGAGACCTGTACCGCCGTCACCTTGTATTCCGGGCAGTTCGTCGCCCAGTCGGAATAGTCCGTCGTGATGACATTCGCCTGCGTGTCCGGATGATGGAAGGTCGTGTAGACGACGCCCGGGGCGACGCGGTCGGTGATCAGCGCCCGGAGCGTCGTGTCGCCGGAGCGGCTCGTCAGCTTGATCCAGTCGCCGTCGCGAATGCCGCGCTGCTCGGCATCGTGCGGATGCATCTCCAGAAGGTCCTCTGCGTGCCAGACGACATTCTCCGTTCGCCGCGTCTGCGCGCCGACATTGTACTGGCTGAGAATGCGTCCGGTCGTCAGCAGCAGCGGGAAGCGCGGGCCGATGCGTTCGTCGGTCGCGACATATTCCGTGCGGATGAACTTGCCCTTGCCGCGCACGAAGCCATCGACATGCATGATCGGCGAACCAAGCGGCGTCTTCTCGTTGCAGGGCCACTGCACCGAGCCCATTTTTTCCAGATAGTCGTAGGAAACCATGGCAAAGCTCGGCGTGGTCGCAGCGATCTCGTCCATGATCTCGGACGGATGCGTGTAGCTCCAGCCCAGACCCATGGCCTGCGCCATCTTCTGCGTCACTTCCCAGTCGGCATAGCCGTTGCGCGGGCTCATGACCTTGCGCACGCGGTTGATGCGGCGCTCGGCATTGGTGAAGGTGCCGTCCTTTTCGAGGAAGGTCGAGCCGGGCAGGAAGACATGGGCGTAGTTGGCCGTCTCGTTCAGGAAGAGATCATGGACGACGACGCATTCCATCGCGGCAAGGCCGGCGGCGACATGCTTGGTATCCGGATCGGACTGCAGGATGTCCTCGCCCTGGATGTAGAGACCCTTGAACGTGCCGTCGACGGCGGCGTCGAGCATATTGGGGATGCGCAGGCCCGGCTCCTTGTCGAGCTTCACGCCCCAGAGCTTCTCGAAGATATCGCGCGTCGCATCGTCGGAGACGTGGCGATAGCCCGGCAGCTCGTGCGGGAAGGAGCCCATGTCGCAGGAGCCCTGCACATTGTTCTGGCCGCGCAGCGGGTTCACGCCGACGCCGGGCCGGCCGATATTGCCCGTCACCATGGCGAGATTGGCGATCGCCATGACTGTCGTCGAGCCCTGGCTGTGTTCGGTGACGCCGAGGCCGTAATAGATCGCGCCGTTGCCGCCCTTGGCAAAAAGGCGAGCGGCACCACGCACGAGATCGGCGGGAACGCCGGTATATTTTTCCGTTTCCTCAGGGCTGTGCTGCGGCTCGGCGACGAAAGCAGCCCAATCCTCGAATTCGGACCAGTCGCAGCGTTCGCGGATGAACTTCTCGTCGAACAGGCCCTCGGTAACGATGACATGGGCGAGCGCCGTCAGCACGGCGACATTGGTGCCGGGCTGCAGCGGCAGGTGATAGCTCGCCTCGACATGCGGCGTGCGCACCAGATCGATGCGACGCGGATCGATAACGATGAGCTTGGCACCCTGGCGCAGGCGCTTCTTCAGGCGCGAAGCGAAGACCGGATGGCCGTCCGTCGGGTTGGCTCCGATGACGAGGACGACATCGGAATGCTCGACGCTGTCGAAATTCTGCGTGCCGGCAGAGGTGCCGAAGGCCTGACCCAGGCCATAGCCTGTTGGAGAGTGGCAGACACGGGCGCAGGTATCGACATTGTTGTTGCCGAAGCCGGCGCGCACCAGCTTCTGCACCAGGAAGGTCTCCTCATTGGTGCAGCGCGACGAGGTGATGCCGCCGACGGATTCGCGGCCATACTGATATTGAAGGCGTTTGAACTCGGTGGCTATATGGGCAAAGGCTTCGTCCCAGGTGACTTCACGCCAGGGATCGCTGATCTTTTCGCGCACCATCGGGTTGAGGATGCGGTCCTTGTGGGTCGAATAGCCATAGGCGAAGCGGCCCTTGACGCAGGAGTGGCCGCGATTGGCCTGGCCGTCCTTCCAGGGCACCATGCGCACCAGTTCCTCGCCGCGCATCTCCGCCTTGAACGAACAGCCGACGCCGCAATAGGCGCAGGTGGTGACGACCGAATGCTCCGGCTGGCCGATAGCAATCACCGATTTTTCGGTCAGCGTCGCCGTCGGGCAAGCCTGCACGCAAGCGCCGCAGGAAACGCATTCGCTGTCGATGAAATGCTCATGCATGCCGGGCGAGACGCGCGAGCTGAAGCCGCGGCCCTCGATGGTCAGCGCGAACGTGCCCTGCACCTCTTCGCAGGCACGCACACAGCGCGAGCAGACGATGCACTTCGAAGGATCATAGGTGAAATAGGGATTGGACTCGTCCTTCGGCATCCATTTCAGATTGATGTCGCCGCTGTTGCGCGCCTTGACGTGATTGTCGCCCTCATAGCCATAGCGCACATCGCGCAGGCCGACCGCACCGGCCATGTCCTGCAGCTCGCAATCGCCATTGGCGGCGCAGGTCAGACAGTCGAGCGGATGGTCGGAGATATAAAGCTCCATCACGCCACGGCGGATATCCTTCAGTCGATTGGTTTGCGTGTGCACCACCATGCCCGGAGAGACCGGCGTGGTGCAGGACGAAGGCGTACCATTGCGGCCTTCGATCTCGACGAGACAGAGGCGGCAGGAACCAAAGGCATCGACCATGTCGGTGGCGCAGAGCTTCGGCACCTTTATGCCGGCTTCCATCGAGGCGCGCATGATCGATGTGCCCTCGGGCACGGTAATCGGGCGGCCGTCGACGGTCAGCGTCACCATGGTTTCGGAGCGGGAGGCGGGTGTGCCGTAGTCGATTTCTGGAACGAGAGACATGGGTCTTACTCCGCCGCTTCAATCAAGGGAACCGGAGAGAAATCCTCCGGGAAATGGGTCATCGCGCTCATGACGGGATAGGGCGTGAAACCGCCGAGCGCGCAAAGCGAGCCGAACTTCATGGTGTTGCAGAGATCGGCGAGCAGAACCCTGTTCTTCTCGGGCTCGATACCGCGGGCGATCTTGTCGGCTGTTTCGACGCCGCGGGTCGAGCCGATGCGGCAGGGCGTGCACTTGCCGCAGCTTTCGACCGCGCAGAACTCCATGGCAAAGCGCGCCTGTTTCAGCATATCGGCGGTATCATCGAAGACGACGATGCCGGCATGACCGATGAGGCCGTCCTTGGCGGCGAAGGATTCGTAGTCGAAGGGCGTATCGAACAAGGCGCGCGGGAAGTAGGCGCCGAGTGGTCCACCCACCTGCACGGCCTTCACAGGTCGCCCGGTCGCGGTGCCGTCACCGATCCTGTCGACGATATCGCCGAGCGAGAGGCCGAAGGCCGTCTCGTAGAGGCCGCCATGTTTGACGTTGCCGGCAATCTGCAGCGGGATCGTGCCGCGAGAACGGCCCATGCCGAAATCGCGGTAGAAGGCCGCACCCTTGTCCAGGATGACGGGTACGGAGGCGAGCGAAATGACGTTGTTGATGACCGTGGGGCAGTTGAACAGGCCCTTATGGGCTGGTAGCGGCGGCTTGGCGCGCACGATGCCGCGCTTGCCCTCGAGGCTGTTGAGCAGCGCCGTCTCCTCGCCGCAGACATAGGCACCAGCGCCGGTGCGGATTTCCATATCGAACGCCTTGCCGGAACCAAGCACGGATGCACCAAGAATGCCGGCTTTACGGGCGATTTCGACCGCTTCGGTCATCGCGGCGATCGCATGCGGATATTCCGAACGCGTATAGACGAAGCCCTTGGTCGCGCCGGTCGCCAGGCCAGCGATCGCCATGCCCTCGATCAGCACGAAGGGATCGCCCTCCATGATCATCCGGTCGGCGAATGTGCCGCTGTCGCCCTCGTCGGCGTTGCAGACGATATATTTGCGGTCGCCCGGCGCATCGAGCACGGTCTTCCATTTGATGCCGGTCGGGAAACCCGCCCCGCCACGGCCGCGCAGGCCGGAGTCCGTGACGTCCTTGACGATGTCGGCCGCTGCCATGCCGATGGCGCGGCGCAGACCCCTAAGGCCGCCATGGGCCTCATAATCTTCCAGTGAAAGGGGATCTGTAATGCCGCAGCGGGCAAAGGTCAGACGGGTCTGCTCTTTCAGGAATGGGAGGTTTTCGACCTCCCCAAGACAGAGCTGATGCTCGCCGCCTTCGGCGAGCCCGGCATCGAATAGTGCGGGAACATCCCTGGCCTTCATCGGCCCATAGCCGATGCGCTTGCCGCCGATCTCGACTTCGACCAAAGGCTCCAGCCAGAACATGCCGCGCGAGCCGTTACGCACAATCCGCGCATCGAGGCCGCGTTTGGCGACTTCCTGCGCAATGGCCTCGGCGACCTTTTCAGCCCCGAGCGAGAGGGCAGCGGCGTCGCGGGGAACATAGATGGTCAAGGTCACTGGCGCGCCTCCTTCACGAGGTCTTCGGCGCTCTCGTCGTCAAGCCGCCCGTAAAGCTCGCCATCCAGCATTGCCGCCGGCGCGCAGGCGCAAAGCCCGAGACAGTAGACCGGCTCGAGCGTGACATCGCCATCCAACGTGGTCTGATGAAAATCGATGCCCAGCAGCTGCTTGATGCGTTCGGCAAGAGCATCGCCGCCCATCGACTGACAGGCCTCGGCACGACAGAGTTTCAGGACATGGCGGCCGGCGGGATGGTCGCGATAATCGTGATAAAAGGTCATGACGCCATGGACTTCGGCGCGCGAAAGGTTGAGTGCCCTAGCGATCAGCGGCAGCGTGTCTTGCGGCACGTAGCCGAACTCTTCCTGAATCCCATGCAGGATCGGCAAAAGCGGCCCTTCCATCGACTTCATGGTGTCGATGATAACGCCGGCACGGGTCGCGATATCGCCCGCGCCCAAATTCAAACTCATAAGCATCCTCCTGCGCATAACCCCGAAAACCGCTGGCGATTTTCGGAAACGCTTATGCGGCATTTCCTCCGTGGGTGCGCGATCGACGCACGCTGGGACAAAAGTCGCAGGGAGGAGGCCAAGGATCAATAAGGCAGTCCCGTCGTTCGATAGAAGATTTCTATCGATCCTTATCGCCTTCCGCGAGCAATCTCGCCTCATGCAACAGGGCCGAGACGAGCGGTGTGAAAGGCTCGCGATGCGTGGCGACCAGACCGACGAGATGTTCGGCATCCGGCTCTGTGACCGGGATCTTGCGGATATCGGCCGGAAAGCCGAAGGAATCGGCGATATTCTTCGGCATGATGCTCGCCCAGCGTCCGGTCTGGACATGAGAAAAAAGCACGATCATCGAATTGGATTCGAGCGTCGGCTTCGCCACGGTGCCGGCCTCCGCCAGATGCCGGTTGATGATGCGGCGGTTCTGCATGTCGGCCGTCAATAGACAAAGCCGAAGGTCGCCGACTTCCTTCCAGGTCACGCTCTCACGCTCGGAAAGGGGGCTGCCCGCCGCAGTGATCAGGTGATAGCGCTCGGCATAGAGCGGTACGCTGGTGACGCGGCCAAGCGGCTCGTTCTCAAGATAGGTGATGCCGGCATCGATCTCGAGATTTTCGAGCAGGCTCAGAACCTGCAGCGAGTTGCGTGATGTGATGGAGAAGGTGACATCGGGGTGCCGCTCCTGGAAAGGCGTGGTGATCTTCGACACCATGGCAAGCGCCGTCGGAATGGCTGCAATGCGGATATGGCCGGCAAGGCCCTTGCGCGCCGCCCGCATCTCCTCGCGCATGGTTCGGCTGTCGCCGACGATGCGCCTTGCCCATTCCAGCACGCGCTGCCCCTCCGGCGTCAGCCCCTGAAAGCGCGAGCCGCGACTGACGAGCATGACGCCGAGCTGATCCTCCAGCTGCCGGATCGCCGCGGACAAGGTCGGCTGGGTCACGCCGCATTCCTCGGCGGCGCGGCCAAAATGCTTCTGGTTGGCAAGCGCGATGAAGAATTCCAGCTTGTCGATCATTCAACTCTCCCGAATGAGACAGTTAAATGGGCTGGGCCGTCAGCGCAACATTGGAAAAAGGAGTGCGGCATAGGCCGGATCACCGCACCCCACGGGCAATCACGCGCCGCCGACGATTTCGAAGACGGTGCGCCGATTGCTGTCATCAAGAGGCCAGGCATTTTCGACGTCGGAAAGTGGAACGGTTTTGGAGGCAATCTTGAAGTTTCCCGGCACTGTTGCCCGGAGCAGCTCGGCGGTCGCGTTGATGATGCGGTCGAGAGCGATGCTTCCTATGCCGCTGCCCATCAGCGTGATGGCCGACGACCGCAGCACGGCGCTTGGCAGGCTTATCTCCGCACCGCTGATCGAGCCGACCTGGACATAGCGGATCGGTACCGCATCCTTGCCGGCCTTGGCTGCCGCGATGAGAAGGCTTTGCGCACTTTCACCCCACAAATAGTCGATGACGATATCCACGCCGGACGCGAACTGCTCCTTGAATGCATCTTCCAGAGCCGATTTATCCTGGACGAGCGGAATCGTCACATCAGCGCCAAGCCCTTCCAGATCCTTGAGACTGTCGGCATTCCGGCCTGTCGCGATGACTTTGCTCGCGCCGAGATATCTAGCGATCTGAACAGCCAGCCGACCCGAGGTCCCGGTTGCGCCGTTGATCAAAACGGTCTCTCCGGATCTGAGCTTTGCCCGCTCTTGATAGGCCGCCCATGACGACATTCCCGGATTGGCGATAGCCGCCGCCGTGACATCATCGAGCTCCTCGGGCAGTTCAACGCACTGGGCGGATCGCACCGCGGCAAGCTCAGCCATGCTGCCATAAGGTGCGTTCGGCAGAACGAAATAAACCCGCCGACCGTCGTCAAGCCGTCCCACACCATCGATCCCCACGATGAAGGGAAATTGATTGCCGGAACTATAATGCTTTCCCGACGCCCGGCTCTTCACGACCTGGCTGATTGCGGCGGCACTGACGGAGACAAGCTTTTCATCTGCGGATGGGACAGGCGCCTTGAAATCACCAAAGACAGGAACTCGCCCCGCGTCCAGTACGATTGCAGCTTTCATCGCATATTTTCCTTTTTGATCATCCATATTATGTGCATAATGCACGCATAAAGGAGACGAGCGATGGCGTCAAGAAATAATGTGCAAAATACACATATACAGCAGCAATTCCGGAAGCTCCACGCAGCAGTGCTGGATATCGTCAGCGTGATAAACCGACCGCAGCGCGACGAAGTGCTCATCAAGGAGGCCGGAATTCCGCTCGAGCGGGCGCTTTTTCCCCTACTGGTCTCAATCGAGCGCTTCGGTCCGATCGGTGTCGTCGATCTGGCGGATCGCATCGGCCGCGACTACACGACCGTCAGTCGCCAGGTCGCGAAGCTTGAGAGCCTCGATCTCGTTGCGCGGCAGGCCGGTGCTGCGGACCGCCGTGTGCGTGAGGCTGTTATTGCACCAAAGGGAAAACTGATGACGGACGCGGTGGACGCCGCTCGTGACAGGATCGGCAGCGCGATCCTTGGAGCTTGGGATATCAACGACATCGATGAGCTTGTCAGGCTCATGCGAAAATTTGCCGATGCGTTGAACGAGGATCCCCCAACTGCGTAGGAGCGACAGACCGGTGGGTGCAAGTTCAGGTAGTCGAGAGACTATTTCGTCCAGATCCTGGCCGGCTCGCAATCGCTACCGCAGTCATTTCGCTTGCCGCAGCGCCTCTCCGGAAACTCTTAGTAACCCATCTCACTACCGGCAGATGAACCTTCAATGAGCGCTATGGCGCCTCGTTCGCGAGAAACTGCATTTCTTGCGCGGGCCGTTTTTTCCAGAAGCTTCGCAAATTCGCTCAACGACACGCGATCGGCACGAAGCATTTGCCGGATCACCGGGTCTCGCAAAACTTCCGACATCGTCATTTCACTATTCTGCACGGACTATTCTCCTTCAATGCCATGAAGGCGTATTAGCGCTCCCGCATAACACTGTCGTGTCGTGCAGTTGACGATACGATGATGAATTGAAGGCCAAAACGAGGCTTGGAATGTTTCCGAGCTTCTTGTCGCCGTTCACCTCGGCCTACAGGGCAAAAAATTCGCCGCACCAGACGTTCCGGGGAAAGCGGCGGCATTCCGTCGTCAGCCGACACGCCCGACAAAGACGATCAACAATCGCTCTGACAGAAGGCCTCCTGCAGCCAATTGACCACGGTGCAGATTTCCGAACGGGCGACGGCATAGTGAATGAGCCGCCCCTCACGGCGCGTATCGACCAGCTTTTCCAGGCGCAGCCGCGCCAGATGCTGGGAAACCACCGCCTGCGGCAAGTTAAGAAGCGCCTCGAGTTCCATCACGGTTTTTTCGCGCTTGGCGAGCATGAACAGAATCACCAGCCTCGTCTCATGCGAGAGCGCTTTCAGCGAGACGCTCGCACTGCGCGCCTTCCCTGTCATTTCCTCGATATTATGCTCTGCGGCACCGCCTTGCGGTGGAGACGACGACATATCACACAGCCTCTAGTGAGAACTAACATAGGGATATGCTTATAATATTATGAATCCGCAAGTTGATTCAAAAGACACGGAGACCAAAAAAGGTCCGATTTCTCAGCAGATAAGCTGCCCGCCATTGATCTCGATCACCTGCCCGGTGATGTACCCGGAGAGCGTCGGTGCGGCGAGGAAAAGATAGGCGGGGGCACAATCTTCCGGTGTACCCAAACGCTGAAGCGGAATCGACCGGCGCGTCTGCTCCAGTTTCTCCCTTGAGGAGTAACGCTCATGGAAATCGGTTGATATCGTGCCGGGCGAGACGCAATTTACCCGGATGCCGTCGGGCGCCAGCTCTCGCGCCAAGGCCTTCGAATAGGTGGCGACGAAAGCCTTCGATGCGGAATAGATGGCAGAGCCGGGGCTGCCGCCGGTCAGAGCGGAAATCGATACGGTGTTGACGATAGCGGCTTGCCCTGCGGCCCTGAGCAGCGGCAACAATCCTCTCGTCACCTCCATGACAGCGGTCTGATTGAGGTGGACGATTCTTTCATATTGCTCGTCCGTCACTTCGCCTGCGGGAAAGCGGCCGACCATGGTGCCGGCATTATTGACCAGCACATCGACGCGATCGAATCGCTCGCTGGCGGCGCTGACGAAATCCCGCGTGCCGTTGCCGGCGGCGAAATCGCCTGAGATCAGAAAGGCGCGGCGGTCGGTTTCCGCCTCCATCAGGAAATCGGGCAAGTCGCGCGCGGAGTCGCGCCCGATATGGACGAGAACATGGGCACCGCAATCGAGAAACTGCCTGGCCACTTCCAGCCCTATGCCGCGACCGGCGCCGGTGACCACGACGTTGCGATTTTCGAACAGCTTCGGATGAAACACGACGATCTCCCCAGTCACACAATCCGCGCGTCGGTAATTGCGGAATTTTCACTTTATCATATGATGACAAAAAAACGAAAGAAAGGGAGCGAAGATCATGTTTCTATCCGGACGCCAGACGGAGATACTCGACATCGCCAAGGCGGAGGGGCGCGTGCAGGTGGAGGAACTGGCGCTACGCTTTTCGGTGACGCCGCAAACCATCCGCAAGGACCTCAACGATCTCTGCGACGGTCGCGTGCTGTCACGCGTGCATGGCGGCGCGATCTTTCCCGGTGGAACCGAGAATGTGAAATATGAGGCGCGCCGCTCGATCGCCGCGCCCGAAAAACAGGCGATCGGCCGCGCAGCCGCCGGCCTCATCCCGAACAACAGCTCGCTTTTCATCAATATCGGCACGACGACGGAAGCCGTCGGGGAGGCGCTGCTCGGCCATCACGAGCTGATGGTCATCACCAATAACATCAATGTTGCCAATAAGTTGCGGATATTCCCATCCATCGAGGTCGTCATTGCCGGCGGCGTCGTGCGCGGTTCCGATGGCGGGATCGTCGGCGAGGCAGCCGTCGACTTCATTAAGCAGTTCAAGGTCGATTACGCCGTCATCGGCGCCTCGGCGATCGATGGCGATGGCGCGCTTCTGGATTTCGATTTCCGCGAAGTGAAAGTGGCGCAGGCGATCATCGCCAATGCCCGGCATGTCATTCTCGTGGCCGACAGCACCAAGTTCGAACGTACCGCCCCGGTGCGCATCGGGCATCTATCGCAAGTGCACACTTTCGTCACCGACGAATGTCGCGTCGAATCCGTGCGGACGACCGCGGCGGAGCATGACGTTCGCCTCGTGGAAACCTCCCGCCGACAGATCTGACCGGCTCGCTTTCTGTCAAAAAACGTTCGTTTGACATTCGTATCTATTTCGTTTTAGATGGATTGATTTTCGAATTTCCATCTTCACGAGATGGGCTGACCTTTGCGGAGGGGCGGGTGAGCGAACAGATCTACGACATTTTCGTTATTGGCGGCGGCATCAATGGTTGCGGTATCGCCCGCGACGCGACCGGACGCGGCTACAAGGTCGCCCTCGCCGAAATGAACGATTTCGCCTCCGGTACATCGTCCGGCGCCACCAAGCTCATCCATGGCGGGCTGCGTTATCTCGAGCACTACGAATTCCGTCTCGTGCGCGAATCCCTGATGGAGCGCGAAGTGCTTTGGGCTATGGCGCCGCACATCATCTGGCCGATGCGCTTCGTCCTGCCCTATCACAAAGGCGGCATCCGTCCGGCCTGGCTCATTCGCCTCGGCCTTTTCCTCTACGATCATCTCGGCGGCCGAAAGCTGCTGCCGCCGACGGCGACGCTCGATATGAAGACCGACCCGGCCGGCAAACCGCTGAAGGCGCTCTTCACCAAGGCCTTCGAATATTCCGACGGCTGGGTGGATGATGCCCGAATGGTGGTGCTGAACGCCCGCGACGCTGCAGACCGCGGCGCCACGATCATGCCGCGAACGAAGGTGATTTCCGCCCGCCGTGAAGACGCGGTCTGGACAATCGAAACGGAAAACACGATCACCGGCGAGAAGCGTCTGTTCCGGTCGCGCCTGCTGGTCAATGCCGCCGGCCCCTGGGTCGATCACGTTCTGTCCGACGCCTTCGGCAAGAACCAGGTGCACAATGTTCGCCTGGTTCAGGGCAGCCACATAATCGTGCGCAAGAAGTTCTCCGATCCCCGCGCCTATTTCTTCCAGAACCCGGACAATCGCATCATCTTTGCCATTCCTTACGAACAGGACTTCACCCTGATCGGCACCACGGATCGCGACTACAAGGACGACCCGAAGGATGTGAAGATCAGCGACGAGGAAACCACTTATCTGTGCAATGCCGCGAGCGAATATTTCAAGGAGCCGGTACGAGCAGAGGATATCGTCTGGACCTATTCGGCCGTGCGCCCGCTTTACGACGACGGCGCCTCGAAGGCGCAGGAGGCGACGCGCGATTACGTGCTGAAGGTCGAAGGCGAGGAAGGCCAGGCACCATTGCTCAACGTCTTCGGCGGCAAGCTCACCACCTATCGCCGTCTGAGCGAACATGCGCTGGAGAAGATCGGCGAGGCCATCGGCCTCAAGGGCACGCCATGGACGGCCAAGAGCTCGCTGCCGGGCGGCGACTTCCCGGCCCGCGGCTATGATGCAGAAGTCGCCAAGCTGAAGTCACGCTATCCCTTCCTTGCCGATCAGCATGCGCGCCGGCTGGTGCGCCGTTACGGCACCCGCGCCAGCATGATCCTCGCCGGCGCAAAGACGATCGCCGATCTCGGCCGCTGCTTCGGAAGCGATCTCTACGAGGCGGAGGTGCGCTATCTGATGGAACATGAATGGGCCTATACGGCTGCTGATATTCTCTGGCGCCGCTCCAAGAAAGGCCTTTACCTTTCGAAGGAAGAAGCCGTGGCGCTTGACGGTTACATCGCCGAGAGCCGAGTCCACGCATAAAGCTCTCGCCTCAATCTTCGGGGTCGAGCAAGCGCGGGCCCGCCCCCTCTTCGGAAAGCCTGTCCCAGGGATTTCGCAGCGGACAGCTTTCCAGCGAGAGGCAGCCGCAACCGATGCAGCCGTCGAGCTGATCGCGCAGGCCTTGCAGGCGCCTGATCCGTGCATCGAGATCACTCTTCCATAGTTCAGAAAGCGCTTTCCAATCGGCCGCCGTCGGCGTGCGCCCCTGCGGCAGTGCCTCGAGCGCCGCCTGAACGTCGGCAAGGGGAATGCCGACCCGCTGCGCCACCTTGATGACGGCGACCCTGCGCAGCACCTCGCGGGGATAACGGCGCTGGTTGCCACGGCTGCGATGGCTTTCGATCAGCCCCTTCGCCTCGTAGAAATGCAGCGCCGAAACCGCCACGCCGCTCCGCGCCGCCACCTCGCCGACCGTCAGCAGTCTGGAAAATTGATTGGGCTCGATTTTTTCCATGATACGCTATTGACCTCAACTTTACTTGAGGTCTTATAACCCGAGCTCCAAACCGCGTAAAGCAGGAGCAAGGCATGACAGAATCAACCCGGCTGGCGATCGTTTATGGCAGCACGCGTCCGGGCCGCCTATGTGACCGGGTGGTCAATTGGGTCGCCCGGGAACTGGTGCACTACCCCCTCATTGAGATCGACATCATCGATCCCCTCGAATTCGATTTACCGTCCCAACATGAGCGCGAGCACGCTGGAGTCGCCGCGCTTTCCGCCCGGCTTTCGCGGGCGGACGCCTTCATTGTCGTGACGCCTGAATACAATCACAGTTTCACGGCCTCGTTGAAATTCGTGCTCGATCTCGTCTACGAGCCATGGCACGGCAAACCCGTCGCCTTCGTTTCCTATGGCGGCATCTCCGGCGGCCTGCGCGCCGTCGAGCAGTTGCGGCTGGTCTTTGCCGAACTGCATGCCGTGACCGTGCGCGACACCGTGAGCTTCGCCAACCCCTGGGGCAGGTTTGCCGAGGACGGCTCGCTCGAAAATCCGATCGAGGCGCGTCAATCGCTGGTTCGATTGATCGCGCGGCTGAACTGGTGGAATGCCGCCCTGAAACCGGCCCGCGTCACCCGGCCCTATCGCTCGGTCGCTGCCTGATCATCACGCGCAATATCCGAATCCGGTCTTTCGTTTCTGGCAGGTGCGAAAGGCTGGTTTGACGTCCGGGCCCTCCTCCACCACGGACCCGGACGTCTATCACTCGCCGGAGCGAGACACAGTTGGCGCATAATCGCGACGATACTTGCCGATACCGCATCGATGGCTTAACCCACTACGGAGAAGATTTCGGCGGGGAGGCTGATGGATAAGACCGCGCGCCTGGGAGGAGCGGATTTCATGCGCGCCGTCGCATGTCTGATGGTCCTCGTTCACCATCTCGTGCTTCGAATGAATTTCTACAAGATCCCTCCGAGCCTGGATCTGACCTTCATATTGGCTCGTTTCGGCAATCACGGCGTCTCGGTCTTCTTCGTGCTTAGCGGCTTTCTTCTCGCACGTCCCTTCTGGCTGGCTCTGGATAAAGCCCAGCCGCTGCCGTCGCTGAAGATTTACGCGATGCGCCGAGCCGCGCGCATCCTTCCGGGCTTCTGGGTCGCCCTGACGGTCGGCTTCCTGATCAGCTTCACGATCTATGGCTTTCCGCTCGATGCGGAGCTCGTCAGCCGCTATGTCGCCGGCTTTTTCCTGATGAGCCAATGGCATTGGCGCACCTTTTTCCCGGTACAGGGCGACGGGCCATTGTGGTCGATCCCCTTCGAGACGACCTGCTATGTCCTGTTGCCGATTGGCTTCCTGCTGCTGTTCAATGAGAAGCTCAGAGCGCGCTCCGCTCTCGTCAGTCGCCTGCTATGGATCGGCATCATCGCGGCCGCTCTGATCGGCCATTGGCTGATAGTTACCTATCTTCCAACGGACAGCGCCGGGCGGGGATGGCAATATGGCTTTCAGGGCGGCGCCAAGGAATGGATGCCGCGCTACAACCCCATCGGCTTCTTCGCAATATTTGCGATCGGCGCACTGGCGGCCGGAATCCAGACCATCGTCCCCGCCCGCCGTTCGACAATATACGATGTCATAGGCGCGCTTGCGATCATTATGGGCGCATGGCAGCTACCGCAGTCGATCGGCGGCCCGGGGGAAGGCTATGCCTGGCTCGGCATTCCCTATCAATTCCCGCTGCTTCCGCTGGCGGTCGCCATCGCTCTTTGCACTCTGCCGCAATCGCTGTTGCTGGCAAAGGTGCTCGACAACCGCCTAAGCCGCTATGTCGCCACCGTCTCCTTCGGTGTTTACATCTGGCAGGATATCGTCCTGACGCTGATGCCACAGCTCCTCCCCTCGTCCTTCGGCTCAGGCTCGGACGACGTGCTGGGCGGTTGGATAGTCTCAAGCCTGATCGCAACCGCCATCATCTTCGCCATCGGCACGCTAAGCTATATGCTGCTGGAACGCCCCGTCATCGATTGGGCACGGACACGAGAAAACAGAGCCACCCGACCCGCCACTGCGTGACGGGTCGGGGAGAATATCATCGCGGAACGGAAGCGCCTCAGACGCGCGTCGCCTTCAGACGCTCCTCATCGAGAACGATGCCGAGACCCGGCGCTTCCCCGAGATCCAGCCAGCCCGCTTCGTGCTTCAACGGCGATGCCATCGGATAGTCGCGGCGCGCCTCGCTCCATTCCGGATTGTCATAGGGATATTCGAGCCAGGCGACATCGCCGACCCCTGCGCTCAAATGCGCATTGGCGAGAACGCCGATGCCGTTCGTCCAGGAATGCGGGGTGAACTGCACGCCCGCCTCGCGCGCCTGATAGACGAGCCGCCGGCACCCGGTGATGCCGCCAACGAGTGCGACGTCGGGCTGCACGACATCGAAGGCGCGCTCCTCGATGATGTCGCGGAACTCATAAAGCTCTCGCGTCATCTCGCCGCCGGCGATGCGCAGCGATGTCGCCTGCTTCAGCTCCTTCATGCCCTTGCGGTCGGACCGATGCAGCGGCTCTTCCATCCAGTAGACGCCGAGACGTTCCAGTTCTCTCGCCACCGTCAACGCATCCTTGAACGTCCAGGAGAGCGTCGTATCCCAGGGCATGCGCCAGCCCTGATTGCAATCGACCATGAGCTCCAGCCTGTCGCCGACGCGGGCGCGGATCGCCTCCAGCGCCTTGACGTCTTCGCGCCAGCCGCCACGGCCACCTGCCGACGAGGAGAAGCGCACCTTCATCGCCGGAAAGCCTTCCTCGATGTAGCGCTCGGCCTGATCGGCCATTGCTGACGGTTCGCGCAGCACGCCGGAGGATGCATAGAGCCGCACGCGGCTGGCGCGGCCGCCCAGCATGCGCCAGACAGGCTCGCCGGTGACCTTGCCGGAAAGATCCCACAGCGCCAGATCCATCGGCCAGCAGCGGCCATAATGGAAGTTGATATGCGACAGCACTTCGTAGTGACGCTCGAGATGCCGGGGATCCTGCCCTATGAACAGATCCTCATGGCCCTCGAAGCCCTTCATGAGATCGCCGGAGCCGATGCCTTCGCGGCCCTCGTCATCCCTGACGCGCACGATGGTCGCATCGAAGTGCCGGCGCGGGCGGCCGTCCCAACTCGCCTTGAACGCCGGATCGAGCGGCAGGCGATGATGGGTGATCTCTATGGAAACGATCTTGCTCACGGTAGCTACCCTCTCTCCCCGAGCATGATCCCGAAACGCCCGAAGCCGCTTTCGAGACCATGTTGATTTTTATGTCTTAGCCGAATTGCTGCCAGATGGTCTTGTAGTCGCAATATTTGTCGATCGCATGCACCGAGCGGTCGCGCCCAAAACCAGACTGCTTGAAGCCGCCGAAAGGTGTGGCGAAGTTCGACATGTCATAGGTGTTGATCCATACCGTGCCAGCATGGATCGCTTCGGAAAGGCGATGCGCCCGATCCATATCCTTGGTGAAGACGGCGCCGGCGAGGCCGTAGATCGTATCGTTGGCGATCCCCAGCGCTTCCTCTTCCGTATCGAAGGGAATGGCGGCAAGCACAGGCCCGAAGATCTCCTGCCGCGCCAGGCTCATGTCATTGGTCATGTCGACGAAGACGCCCGGCGAGACATAGTATCCCCCGGTCTCGCTCAGAACACGCTCGGCTCCGAAGGCGCGGCGCGCGCCTTCCTTCTCCCCGGCCGCAATCATCGCCAGCACCTTGTTCATGTGCTCTTCCTCGATCAGCGCGCCGATCTGGGCGCCGGGATCGAGCGGGTGCTTCAGCGCAATATCCGAGCGCGTCACCGCCTCGATCTTCTCGATCAACTTGTCCTGCACCGAGCGCTGCACGATCAGCCGCGTCGAGGCATGGCAAGTCTCGCCGGAATTGTAGAAGCAACCCCAGGCGGCAGCGACCGCGGCCGCATCGAGATCGGCATCCTCGAAGACGACGAGCGGCGACTTGCCGCCGAGCTCCAGCGCCACGCGCTTGACGTTCGATTGCGCCGCATAACCCATGATCAGCTTGCCGACCTCGGTCGAGCCGGTGAACGCGATCATGTCGACATCCATGTGCAGCGCCAGCGGCTTGCCCGTCTCCTCGCCGTAACCGGTCACGACGTTGAGGACGCCGGCAGGCAGGCCCGCCTCGAAGCCAAGTTCGGCCAGGCGGATCGCCGAAAGCGAGGATTGCTCGGCCGGCTTCAGCACCACGGAATTCCCGGCAGCGATAGACGGCCCGAGCTTCCAGGCATCGATGATCATCGGATAGTTCCAGGGCGTGATCGCGCCGACCACGCCAATCGGCACCTTGCGCACCAGTGCGCGGGCATTCGGGCCTGTCGGGGCGATCTCGTCATACATCTTGTCGATCATCTCGCCGTAGAACTGGATACCGTCGGCGCAGAGACGCACGTCGACACCAAGCGACGCCATGACGGGCTTGCCGACGTCAAGCGTCTCCAGCATGGCAAGCTCATCGCCATGGGCACGGATCAGCTCGGCCCATTTCAGCATGATCCTCTTCTTTTCCAGCGGCTCTTTCTTCCGCCAGACACCACTTTCGAAGGCGGCGCGGGCGGAAGTGACGGCGGCGTCGATATCGGCGGCATTGCCGCGCGCCAATTGCGCGCCGGGCTTGCCGTCCATCGGGCGGATGCGGGTGAAGGTCTCGCCGGAAGAGGAAGCGCGAAAGGCGCCGTCAATGAAGTGGCGCCCCTCGAGCTTCAGGCTGGAGAGAACATTTTCCCAATAATCGCGTGTGTATTCCTTGGTCATCTCAGATTCCTTTCGGCAGCGCCATGACGGCGGCCGCAAAATGATCGATGTCGGCATCCGTCACATCGCGGATGGTCGAGCGCCGCATGGGCTGGTTTTCCGGCGCGCGCATCTCGCGGGCAAGATCGGTGGCATCGAACGGCTTAAAGGCTGATGGCAGCGACCGCGTGATCCCGCAACGATCCATCCAGTCGGAGACGAAGGCCGGCAGTTCGGCGGCATTGGCCACGCCGCAAGCCTTTGCCGCCGCATTCAGTTCTGGCGTATCGGCTTCGACCAGCCAGCCAAGCGTCGCCTCGAAGCCGAGCGCGGTCGCAAGACCATGATGGACCGGCGCCAGGCCCGCCAGAGCATGGCTGACATTGTGGGCGATCGCCGTGCCGCAATTGTCGATGGCGATGCCGGCAAAACAGGAACCGAGCAGCACATCGCCACGGGCGGCGATGTCATCCGGCTGCTTGACCGCCGTCTCCAACGCGCCTGTTATCAGCCGCAGCGCCTGATGCGCATAGAATTGGGCGCCGCGATGGGTGTTGCGGTTCGTCGCCGCCTCGAAAGCATGGATGAAGGCATCAAGGCCGCACCACGCCGTCAGGTTGGCCGGCAGCGTCTTCGTCAGCGCCGGATCGAGGATGACGAGATCCGCCTTCGTCTCCGGACCCCAGATCCAGAGCTTCTTGCCTTCCGGCCCGGCAAAGATGTTCGTTGCCGAGGTCTCCGAACCCGTGCCGGCCGTGGTGGGCACCATGATCTTCTTCAGCGGGTTCTTCGGCAGCGGGTTGGCGGCCAGTGCGTAGTGCATCGGGTCCTTGCCGGAGGCTGCGCAGCAAGCGACGATCTTGGCGATATCCAGCGCCGAGCCGCCGCCGATGCCGATCACCATATCCGCGCCCTCAGCGACCTGAATGGCGGCCTGCAGATGCGCGAGTTTCGGCTCGCCGGAAAAGTCCGAGAAGACCTGCGTCTTTACACCGGCTTCCGCGAGCTCAGCGCCGATCTTGCCGGCAAGGCCCGACTGCGCCAGGAAAGCGTCGATGACAAGCAGAACGGCTCCGACGCTATCGAAGGATTTGACTGCTGCGGGAAGGTCGGACAGGGCGCCGTCGCCGAAACGAATGTCTGGGATGGCGGAAATGGAAAAGGACACGAGGGATCCCCTGATAAATGCGGCTGATATGATGTCGTGATCCTGCATCACAATTTCAGATCTTCAAATCCGGGCAATTATCAGGAATATTGATGATCTGAAGTTATGGAGAGCCCATGCTCGAGAAAATACCCCTGGAAGCCTTCCGCGTCTTCGACGCCGCCGCCCGCGCGATGAATTTCTCCCGCGCCGGCCGAGAGCTGAACATCACCCAGGCCGCCGTCAGTCGCCGCATCAAGGGACTGGAGGACCACCTCGGCGCGACGTTGTTTACCCGGCGCGGCCGGAACCTGGCACTGACGCCGGAAGGCGAACGGCTGTTCCAACGTGTACGCGCCACGCTGGAATATCTGGAAGAGAGCCTAGAGCCCTTCCGGGCCGGCACGGGCGAAATCATCTCCATCGCCGCCAGCGGCTCCATATCGCATCTCTGGCTCGGACAACGACTGAGGGATTTCGGCAAGGAAAGCCCCGGGATCTCCGTGCGCCTGCTGACGACAGACGTCCATTCCGAACTCGCATCGGAGAACAACGATCTCATCATCATCTATTCCACCGGCGAGCATCCGCGCTGGAGCCTGACGCCGCTGATGAAAGAGGTGCTGGTGCCCATCGCATCACCAGACTACCTGGCAATTCGCGGATTGAACCCGCAGGCATTGACGTCGGTTGATATTGCCGCGCTTGATCTTATCGATTACGAGCGTGCCAACGCCCACTGGATCAGCCTACGTCAATGGTTCGGCCGTATCGGCGACCCCTTGAAAGGCAAGCTGCCGAGACCGCGCCTTTCCTTTTCGACTTATATCATGGCTGTGGAGGCGGCGCTTAGGGGCGAAGGCATAGCGCTTGGCAGTCTCGGCCTTGTCGAAGAGTATCTGCAATCCGGTGCGCTCGTCACCGTCGGTACCGACCGTGTCGAGAGCGGCTTCGGATACTATCTCGGCGCACCACGCTTCCGTTCGCTGTCTCCGGAAGCGTTGCAGTTGCACCGGTTCCTGCTGCGCGGACAACAGGCCTGATGCGATTTTGGGAGGAATATCCCCGCTGCTTCCGCCGTGAGAAGTCGGAGATTTAAAGGGGTTGCGGTCGCTCACCACCCGCCCTCGTGGTTCGAGGGCGCTTACGCGCCACCTCACCATGAGGGCTAACCCGTTGCGCAAGACCTCGCACTCAACAAACCTCACGCCATTGGAACTAGCTTATGCTACGGCGCCCGCGCCATTCTCACCCTGAGGTGCGGAGGCTCCTGAGCTTGTCGAGGGGGCGAAGCCTCGAAGGGCGAGCATGGCCCAGGCCCTCTGACAAAAAAAGCGTCCCAGAGGACCGCTTTCATCTCAACTATTGCATCCGGATCGCATCAATCCTGCGGGATCGAGCCGCGCAGATGCGAGAGTTCCATGATGAAATGCTCAAGGCGCGATTTGTGCTCGTGATGCTCGGCATCTTCAAGCTCGGCCTTGGCAGCATTGATGCGGCGCTCCAGCTCGTCGCGGCTCATGTCCTCGACCGTAACGGCGGATTCGGCCAGCAGAGTGCAGCCCGTCGGCAGGATGTCGGCGAAACCGCCGAACACGACGTAATCCTGCTTCTTGCCCGAGGCCAGATGCACCTTGACGACACCCGGCTTGATGGTGGTCATGGTCGGCGCGTGATGCGCCATGACAGTCATCTCGCCTTCCGAGGCGGGGATGACGACATCGATAACCTGCTCCGACAGGAGCAGGCGCTCCGGAGAAACCAGTTCGAAATTGAAATTGTCAGCCATGACCCGTCACTTCTCGATTGTCTCATTCGCAAGGCAAGGGCGCGCGAGCAATGCCGCGCGCCGATGGATTGGCCTTAGGCAGCCAGCTTCTTGGCCTTTTCGATCGCTTCTTCGATCGAGCCGACCATGTAGAAAGCGGCTTCCGGCAGGTGGTCGTATTCGCCGTTGACCAGGCCCTTGAAGCCCTTGATCGTGTCTTCGAGCGCAACGAGCTTGCCCGGCGCACCGGTGAAGGCTTCGGCGACGAAGAACGGCTGCGACAGGAAGCGCTCGATCTTGCGGGCGCGGGCAACGGCCAGTTTGTCTTCTTCGGACAGTTCGTCCATGCCGAGGATGGCGATGATGTCCTGGAGAGCCTTGTAACGCTGCAGGGTCGACTGGACCTTACGAGCGATTTCATAGTGCTCTTCGCCGACGACCATCGGGTCGAGCATGCGCGAGGTTGAGTCGAGCGGGTCGACAGCCGGGTAGATGCCCTTTTCAGCGATCGAACGCGACAGAACCGTCGTCGCGTCCAAGTGGGCGAAAGAGGTGGCCGGCGCCGGGTCGGTCAAGTCGTCGGCCGGAACGTAGATGGCCTGAACCGAGGTGATCGAGCCCTTGGTCGTCGTGGTGATGCGTTCCTGCATCTGACCCATGTCGGTGGCGAGCGTCGGCTGATAGCCCACGGCCGAAGGAATACGGCCGAGCAGAGCCGACACTTCCGAGCCTGCCTGGGTGAAGCGGAAGATGTTGTCGACGAAGAACAGAACGTCCTGGCCTTCATCGCGGAAGTTCTCGGCAACCGTCAGGCCGGTCAGAGCGACGCGGGCGCGAGCGCCCGGCGGTTCGTTCATCTGGCCGTAAACCAGGGCAGCCTTGGAGCCTTCGCCGCCGCCGTGCTTGTTGACGCCGGATTCAATCATTTCGTGGTAAAGGTCGTTGCCTTCGCGGGTGCGTTCACCCACGCCTGCGAACACCGAGTAACCACCGTGCGCCTTGGCAACGTTGTTGATCAGTTCCATGATGAGAACGGTCTTGCCGACGCCTGCGCCGCCGAACAGGCCGATCTTGCCGCCCTTTGCGTAAGGTGCGAGCAGGTCGACGACCTTGATGCCGGTGACCAGGATCTGACCTTCGGTCGACTGCTCGACGTAAGACGGCGCGTCCTGGTGGATGGAGCGCTTATGGGCCGTGACCAGCGGGCCGGCTTCGTCGACGGGCTCGCCGATGACGTTCATGATACGACCGAGCGTTTCATGACCGACCGGAACCGAGATCGGCGCACCGGTATCCGAAACGATCTGGCCGCGAACCAGACCTTCGGTGGAGTCCATGGCGATCGTGCGGACCGAGTTTTCGCCGAGGTGCTGCGCGACTTCCAGAACAAGGCGGTTGCCGTTGTTGCTGGTTTCGAGAGCATTCAGGATCTTCGGCAGATCGCCATCGAAATGAACGTCAACGACGGCGCCGATAACCTGCGTAACCTTGCCGACCGAAACTGCGGCCTGAGCTGCGTCAGCCATAATCTTACCCTCTTTTCCTAGCCTCAGAGCGCTTCCGCGCCCGAAATGATTTCAATCAATTCCTTGGTGATCTGCGCCTGACGCTGACGGTTGTAGCTCAGTGTCAGCTTGTTGATCATCTCACCAGCATTGCGCGTCGCATTGTCCATCGCACTCATCTTGGCGCCCATTTCGCCGGCAACGTTCTCAAGGAGCGCGCGGAAGACCTGGACGGAGAGGTTGCGCGGGATCAGATCCTCGAGGATCGAAGCCGCATCCGGCTCGTATTCATAAACTGCACCCTTGTGGGCAGCATCTTCTTCGACGGCGGCGGGAGCCGAAGCCGGGATGAGCTGCAGCCCGGTCGGCACCTGGCTGATCACCGACTTGAACTCGGAGTAGAACAGCGTGCAGACATCGAACTCGCCAGCTTCAAACATCTCGATGAAGCGCTTGCCGATGGCATCCGCATTCTCGTAGCCGATGCGCTTGACGTCGCGCAGTTCCTTGCGCTCGACGATCAGGGAAGAATACTCACGACGCAGGATGTCGTAACCCTTCTTGCCGACCGTGAAGATCTTCACGGTCTTGCCTTCGGAAAGCAGCTTGCGAATGTGATCGCGGGCAAAGCGCGCGATCTGCGAATTGAAACCACCGCAAAGGCCGCGTTCAGCCGTGCAGACCACGAGCAGATGCACATCGCTCTTGCCGGTGCCGGTCATCAGCAGAGGCGCGCCGTCAGCTTCGCTGACAGCAGCCGTGATGTTGGCAAGAACGGCGCCCATGCGCTGCGAATACGGCCGCGCGGCCTCCGCCGCCTCCTGGGCACGCCGAAGCTTCGCCGCGGCGACCATTTTCATCGCCTTGGTGATCTTCTGCGTCGCCTTGACGGAGGCGATCCGGTTTTTCAGATCCTTAAGTGAAGGCATCCGGTATCCGTCCTAGAAGTGAGGTCCGATCAGGCGAAAGACTTGGCGTAGCTGTCGAGAGCAGCCGTAAGCTTGCCCTTGGTCGCGTCGCTGATAGCCTTTTCGGTCCGGATCGTATCGAGGATCTCCTTGCCTTCCGAACGGAGGTAGGACAGCAGACCCTGCTCGAACTTGCCGACCTGCGGAACCGCGACCTTGTCGAGGTAGCCGTTGACGCCGGCAAAGATCACCGCAACCTGCTCTTCCGTCTTCAGCGGCGAGAACTGCGGCTGCTTCAGGAGTTCGGTCAAGCGGGCACCGCGGTTCAGCAGACGCTGCGTTGCGGCATCGAGGTCCGAGCCGAACTGAGCGAAGGCGGCCATTTCGCGATACTGCGAGAGTTCGCCCTTGATCGAGCCGGCAACCTGCTTCATCGCCTTGATCTGCGCGGACGAACCGACGCGCGAAACCGACAGACCGACGTTAACGGCCGGACGAATGCCCTGATAGAACAGGTCGGTTTCAAGGAAGATCTGGCCGTCGGTGATCGAGATCACGTTGGTCGGAATGAAGGCCGAAACGTCGTTGCCCTGCGTTTCGATGACAGGCAGAGCGGTCAGCGAACCGGCGCCCAATTCATCGTTCATCTTGGCAGCGCGCTCGAGAAGGCGCGAATGCAGGTAGAAAACGTCGCCCGGATAGGCTTCGCGGCCCGGCGGGCGGCGCAGCAGCAGCGACATCTGGCGGTAGGAAACGGCCTGCTTCGACAGGTCGTCGTAACCGATCAGCGCATGCATGCCGTTGTCGCGGAAATATTCGCCCATGGCGCAACCGGCGAACGGAGCCAGGAATTGCATCGGAGCCGGATCGGACGCCGTCGCGGCGACGATGATCGAATACTTCAGCGCGCCGCGCTCTTCGAGCACCTTGACGAACTGAGCAACGGTCGAACGCTTCTGGCCGACCGCGACATAGACGCAGTACAGCTTTTCGCTGTCCGGGCCCGCATCGTGGATGGCCTTCTGGTTCAGGATCGTGTCGAGAAGAATGGCGGTCTTGCCGGTCTGGCGGTCGCCGATGACGAGCTCGCGCTGGCCGCGTCCCACAGGGATCAGCGCATCGATGGCCTTGAGGCCGGTCGACATCGGCTCATGGACCGACTTGCGCGGAATAATGCCCGGAGCTTTCACGTCGACGCGCGAACGGCGGGTCGCATTGATCGGGCCTTTGCCGTCGATCGGGTTGCCGAGCGCGTCGACGACGCGGCCAAGCAGTTCCGGACCGACCGGAACGTCGACGATCGCGCCGGTGCGCTTGACGGTGTCGCCTTCCTTGATGTCGCGGTCGGAGCCGAAGATGACCACACCGACGTTGTCGGCTTCAAGGTTCAGCGCCATGCCGCGGATGCCACCCGGGAATTCGACCATTTCGCCGGCCTGGACGTTATCCAGACCGTAGACGCGGGCGATACCGTCACCGACGGAAAGAACCTGGCCGACTTCGGAGACTTCAGCTTCCTTGCCGAAATTTTTGATCTGATCTTTCAGAATTGCGGAAATTTCCGCGGCGCGGATATCCATCAGCCGACCTCTTTCAATGCAAGCTTAAGGGTGGAGAGTTTGGTGCGAAGGGACGTATCGATCTGACGCGAACCAACCTTGACGATCAGGCCGCCGAGGATCGACGGATCGACCGTGACGGCAATCGCCACGTCCTTGCCGGTGACGCCCTTCAGCGCCGCCTTCAATTCATCTTCCTGCGCTTGGGTAAGCGCATGCGCCGAGGTGACCTCGGCGGAAATCTCGCCGCGATGCTGGGCGGCGATGATACGGAAAGCCTTGATCATGCCCGGCAGCGCAAAGAGGCGCCGGTTCTTGGCCACAAGCTTCAGAAAATTAGTAACGAAGGCGCCGAAGCCAGCTTTAGTCGCCAGCGCCTCAATCGCGCCGACCTGCTCCTCAGACGAAAAGACCGGACTGAGGACGAAGCGCTTCAGATCGGCGCTGTCATCGAGCATGGCTTGGAACCGATCAAGATCGGCGGTCACTGTCGGTACTGCGCCCTCCTCAAGGGCCAATTCGAACAATGACGAGGCATATCGTTCTGCAACACCAGAAATATGCTGGGATGTGTCTGCCACGGGCACAAATTTCCCTGATTTCAACCCAAGAACTCGGCTTCCGGGTGACGGAAGCCATATATCCTTGAATTCGTTTTGATTTCCCCCAGAAATCAGCAGGAGTACGTTCCTACCTCATCCGAAATTCGGGGTTCGTCTAACATAGGATATTGAGACTCGCAACACGCGTATCCACGGAATACGCCATTCGGGTGAAATTATGATGGCAAAAATCGAAAAGCGTGGGGATAGCGCAGGGAAATAAGGCCACGCCGAGCCTATTTCAGTTCAAATATAGCCCATTCCGTAGAGAAGCGGTAGAGCGGCCAGAATCGCCTGCACAACCAGAAGGAGAAGATTCAAGAATACACTTCCACGATCCGACATAATCGAAAGGATACGGCCGAACGCCGCAACGCCGAAGGAGGCGCCAAGCGCCAGATAGATCATAGGCTGAGCCAGCAGAATCGCAACCAGCCCGAAGCCAGCAAGGAACCCGCCCGCCGACCGCGCCTCGGCATAGGCTTCGGATCGCCCCTCGCGCACCTGCAATCGAAGGAAGCGATAAGTGTAGCCCGGCGCGAACATCATGACGAGACCGATCAGCGCCGTAAACGCCGCCGAGCAAAAGGCAAGCTGCTCGCCGAATTCGGTCGGAAAATAGAATTCCATCGGTCGCCCCTAAAAGATCGATCGGTGCGCAAATCACCTGAATGAGACGGCCGACTTATGGCATGATCCGGCGGAGCAGGGAAAGGCATGCCGCCATATCAGCCGGGTCAAATCACAGAAAGCTCTGTGGATCGATATCGAGCTGCACCTGCACCGAGCCGCGCTCCCTGGGCGATTGCGCCAGCATGGCCCGGAGGAACCCCTGCATGTCGGAATTGCGCCGGCCGTGCACGAGCAGCCGGAACCGGTGGCGGCCGCGCACCAGGGCAAGCGGCGCTTCGGCCGGCCCGAGTACGGAAATACCCTGCACCTGCGGCGCGGCATTGCGCATGCCGCGGGCATGGGTCTCGGCATCCTGGCGGGTTTCGGCCGAAACGATGATCGAGGCGAGCCGGCCGAAGGGCGGCAGCACCGCCCTCTCGCGCTCGGAAATCTCGCGCTCGTAGAAGGCGCCGGCATCGCCTGAGACGATCGCCTGCATGACGGGGTGCTGCGGCTGGTAGGTCTGCAGCAATCCGTGACTCTTCAGCCCGGTTCTGCCTGCGCGTCCCGTCACCTGAGACAAAAGCTGGAATGTCCGCTCGGCGGCGCGCGGATCGCCATTGGCAAGGCCAAGATCGGCGTCGACAATGCCGACCAGCGTCATCAGCGGAAAATTGTGGCCCTTGGCGACCAGCTGCGTGCCGATGACGATATCCGCCTCGCCCTTGGCAATGGCTTCGAGCTCCAATCTCAGCCGCTTGACGCCGCCCATGATGTCGGAAGAAAGCATGATCGTTCGCGCTTCAGGAAAGTGCCGCTCCACTTCCTCGGCAATGCGCTCGACGCCGGGCCCGCAGGCAACGAGGTGGTCGAGCGTGCCGCATTCGGGGCAAGCCTCCGGCGTGCGCTCGGCATAGCCGCATTGATGGCACTGGATCTGGCCGCGAAACCGGTGCTCCACCAGCCAGCTTGAACATTGCGGGCACTGGAAACGATGGCCGCAAACGCGGCAAAGCGTCAGCGGCGCATAGCCGCGCCTGTTGAGGAATAGCAGCGCCTGCTCGCCCTTGGCGACCGTCTTGCCGATGGCGCGGAGCAAGACAGGCGAGAGGAAGCCGCCGCGTTCCGGCGCGTGGCGGCGCATGTCGACCAGATGCAGGTCGGGAAGGGCGGCATCGCCGAAGCGCGTCGGCAGGTGAATGGTGGTGTAGCGCCCGCTCTGTCCGTTGACCTGGCTTTCGACCGAGGGCGTGGCGGAAACCAGCACGACGGGAAAATCGCCGATGCGGCCGCGCACGACGGCCATGTCGCGCGCATTGTAATAGACGCGGTCCTCCTGCTTATAGGCCGGATCATGCTCCTCATCGACGATGATCAGGCCGAGCTCCTCGAAGGGCAGGAACAGCGCCGAGCGCGCCCCGGCCACGACCCTGACCTCGCCCGTCACCGCCTGCCGCCAGACCTTCTCGCGCATACGCGGCGCGAGATCCGAATGCCATTCCGCCGGCTTGGCGCCGAAGCGATCCTGGAAGCGCTCCAAGAAACTTGCCGTCAGCGCGATCTCGGGCAGCAGGATCAACACCTGCTTGCCGCGCCTCAGCGTTTCGGCGATCGCCTCGAAATAGACCTCCGTCTTGCCGGAGCCGGTAACGCCGTCGATCAGCGAGACGGAGAACTCGCCCTTGCGCACATCGACCAATATCTCGTCGGCCGCTTCCTTCTGCGGCCCCTCCAGCCGCGAGCCGATATAATCCGGATCGGGCCGGGCGACGACGGGCGGCGGCGGCAGGAAGATGGTTTCGAAAATACCTTGCGAGATCAGCCCATCGACGACGCTTGTGGAAACGCCGGCCGCATGCGCCAGGCCGATGCGTGTCCATGACAGCCCGTCGGCGGCAGTCTCCATGACCTTGGCGCGCGCCGGCGTCAGCCGCTCCGGCTGTCCGCCGATGAAGCGCAACCCCTCGATCATCGGCTCGGGATCGAAGGCGGCCGGCGCGCGCAAGGCCATGCGCGCCACCAGCCCCGGCGGCGACAGCGTATAGGTGGCAACCCAATCGATGAAATCGCGCATATGCTTGCCGAGCGGCGGGCAATCGAACACACGACTGATGGGGCGAAGCTTCTTCGGATCGACGCCGCCATCCTCGTCGCCATCCCAGACGACGCCGATGACCTGCCTCGGCCCGAGCGGCACCTGCACGACAGAACCCGGCTCGACCGCCATCCCCTCAGGCACCGCATAGGAATAGGCCTTCGGCGCCGGCAACGGCACCAAAACCGGAACCGTGCGGCTCATCACAAGTTTCGCGGGCGCAGCCTCGAAAAGCGCACCGAACAGATCGGAAGAATCTTTATTCATTGCGCCAGACCATGCCCCGGACGGGCACAAAAGAAAACCCGGATTGCCGGATTGCCACTATTCGTCTTCATCGTCGATCACACCGGTCAGCCGCATGCCGTCGATCCAGGTGGCACCATCTTCGCGGATCACCCGGCGCGGCCGCACGCCGCAGCGCTCGCGCACGGCAGCGGCCAGAACCTCCGAGTGGGTGACGATCCAGATTTGGCTGGTCTTGGCCGCTTGCGCGATCATCTCGGCAAGCGGCACCAGCATGTCGGGATGCAGGCTCGCCTCCGGCTCGTTGAGCGCGATCAGCGGCGGCAGGCGATAGGACATCAGCGCAGCCGCCAGGCCGAGGAAACGGATCTGGCCGTCGGACAATTCGCGCGGCTGAAAGACGCGCCTCGGGAATTCGGGCAGCATCAGGCCGAAATCCGCCGTCTCCTGCGGTTCCGGCACGACGAGACGCGCCCCACCAAGGGCGGCGGCAATGACGCGATCGAGTTCAACGGTATCTTCGCGCGTGTGAACAAGCGTGGCGAAGACGGCAGCGATATTGGCGCCGTCCTCGTCCAACATCGGAGAAGTCACCGCAAGGCATGGCGCACGCAGCGGCGAGCCGCGATCGGTGCGAAAGCCATGGTAGAACCGCCAGGCATCGACGGCCCGTCGGAACGTGCCGACTTCCGGATAATATCCGGCATCGCCGAGCAGAGCGATCGCCGTTTCGGATGTCAGCGCCTGCTCGGGATGCGCCTGCATGCGGCCATTCTCGCCACGAACGGAAATGCCCGGTCCTTCGCGCTTCATCATCGTTACCGACCGCCGGCCCGTTTCGATCGACAATTCCTCAGCCTTGACTTGCGGCTCCAATGGAAAGCCGGCAGAGGCAAGCGGCGGCCGCATGCCGGCCTCGATCCAATAGCGGAAGGTCGCTGCCCGCTCCATGTCGAGCAGCTCGACATCGAAGCGGATGCGGGCTGATTCATGCGAGCGCCGCTTGCCCGACCACATGGCCGAGAACATGCCGCCCTCGCTGGAAATCTCATGCGCCAGCCGCCCACGGACCGCCGCCTGTACGAGCTGCAGCGAACGATAGAGATTGGATTTGCCGACGCCATTCTCGCCGATGAACAGGTTGACATCAGCGAGATCCATTCGGATCGAACGCAAAGAGCGGTAATTCTGGGCGAACATCGAGCGAAGTTGCATGCCCCGGTCTAGCCGATTCCCGATTTAAAGAGAATGCGCGGCCAAGGCCTCGTCCTGCCGCCTGGGCGAAACGAGCGGCGAGAACCTCGCATTGCCGTCAGCCGCAAGATCGACGACCGTGTGCTTCTCCAGCGCTTTCGTCACCTCGTTGACGTCGCCGTCCAGATGCTCGACGGGAATGAGATTGCCGACGAGGAAGTCGAACTGGTCGCCGCGCTTGTTCAGAAGCTCGTGAAAGACAGTCATATCGCGCAGCTCGGTCGACCATCTGGCGAGCCAGTAGAACAGGCCGGAATTGCGCGCCGTCAGGTGCACCGGCAGGATCGGCAGATTGTATTTGCGGGCCAGACCCACGGCGGATGTCTTCCACGGACGCTCGTTCAGCTTGCCGTCCGCCCAATAGGCGATGCGGCCGGACGGAAAAAGCACGGTGACCTTGCCGTCGGCGACGGCGCGATTGGTCAGCTGCAGTGTCTCGCGCGTCTTCGGCTTGCTCTTGTGCTCCTCTCGCCATTCTACCGGAATGATCATCTCGGCGAAACGCGGATTGACGCGGACGGCATCGCGATTGGCAAAGATCATCATGTCAGGCCGGCGCGATTTCAGGAGATCGAAAACGGCGACGCCGTCGGCAATGCCGGTGGGATGATTGCTGACGAGAATGAACCCGCCGGATGCCGGGATGCGATCGGCGTGGGTGACGTCGATGTCGAGCTGGAGCAGATCGCTCATATATTCGAAGCATTGAAAGCCGGACAACTTGGCGACATCATTGGCGAATTCGATCGCCTTGTTGTAGCGCAGCAGCGTGTAGAGAAAGGGGCGCATGACCGGCCAGAGCGGATTGCGAACGATCTTTTCGCCACGTTCGGCGATCAGCATATCGACAATATGTCCCGGCTGACCCTGCGACACCAAAGCGATCGCTTCTGCAATCTGTCCCAATGCAGTTATCGAACCGCGGCGTGCCATGAAGTATCCTGAATGGTTGGGGTATATTCTATTGCAACCGAATATGATCGAAGCATGACAAGCGCCTCGCATATAGCCGCCAAATCATCGGGGATTTAGGAACCGGCCCATATGCAGTTTTTTGGAGTGCCGTTGCTCCCGCAGCACATCGGAAATGCAAGCAGTGCAACGGGAAAGTTAGTGATTCCATAACCTTCCCTAATTCAAAGTGGCAGAAGGAATTTGAATTTCAAGGGGTTTTCCACTGAACGAATTGTTGATCATTGCCGACTCAAGGTTGATGGCGGAGCGTAGCCGCTGGCTCGACGCGCTCGGTCAGGAGCGGCGGCTCTCCGCCCACACGCTGAATGCCTACGAGCGCGACACGCGGCAATTCCTCACCTTTCTCACCGGCCATCTCGGCGGCCCGGCAACGATCGCGGATATTCACGCGCTGCGCCCCGCCGATTTTCGCGGTTTTCTCGCCGCGCGCCGAAAAGAAGGGGCCGGCGCCCGTTCGCTCGGGCGCAATCTTGCCGGCCTTCGGTCGCTGCTGCGCTATCTCGAAAAGAAAGGCCTGGTGAATGCCGCAGGCGCGGCGGCCGTGCGCTCGCCGAAACAGCCGAAATCGCTTCCCAAGCCGCTTTCCGATACGCAGGCCATCACGGTGGTCAGCGATGAGGCACAGTTGCATGAGGAGCCATGGATCGCTGCGCGCGATGCGGCCGTGCTGACCCTGCTCTACGGCTGCGGCCTGCGCATTTCCGAAGCGCTGGATCTGAAGCCGCAGGATATGCCGCCGGGCGCGACTGCGCTGCGCATCACCGGCAAGGGCAACAAGACGCGGCTGGTGCCGCTACTATCAATCGTCGTCGAGGCGGTCGATCACTATCGCGCGCTCTGCCCCTATCATCTCGACGCGGACGGCCCCCTCTTTCGCGGCGCGCGCGGCGGCAAGCTGCAGCCGGGCATCATCCAGCACGGCATGCAGAAACTGCGCAGCGCCTTCGGCTTGCCCGATACCGCCACGCCGCATGCCTTGCGCCACTCCTTCGCGACGCATCTGCTGGCGGGCGGAGGGGACCTGCGCACCATCCAGGAATTGCTCGGCCATGCCAGCCTGTCGACGACGCAGGTCTATACCGGCGTCGATTCCTCACGGCTTCTGGAAGTCTACGATCGCGCCCATCCGCGAGCGTAAGAAAAGATTAACCCCTTGCGTTAAGGGAATATGCGTTTCGCAAGGATAGAGCAGAAACATGTTTCGACATGCCTCCCGAAAGCCGCTTTCGAGCTTTAGAAGTCATGTCCTCTGCCAGCGGAAGGTTTAGATGATTTCTGCCCTCGGATCCAGGACGATGCGGTCACCGACGCCGGCGATCGGTGGCATGCTCCTTTGGCTCGCCACGGCCTTTCCGCTGATGCTGGCGATCATATTGATCGCAACCATGCTGACGCTGCAATCGGCGCACGCCGATGAGACGGTGTCCGACAGCTGCGGCGGCAAGGATCTGATGGCGGAGCTGCAGAAAACCGATCCTGCCAAATATGCCTCCATCATCGCGGCAGGCGATAAAGTGGAAAACGGCAAGGGCATCTTCTGGAAGATCGAGAAATCAGGCCTGAAGCCTTCCTGGCTGCTCGGCACCATGCATGTCTCGGATTCGCGCGTGCTCACCATGCCGAAGGGCGCGCCGGAGGCCGTAGCGGCCGCCGATACGATCGTCGTCGAATCCGACGAAATTCTCGATGACAAGAGGGCAGCCGCGGCCCTCTTCGCCAATCCGTCGCTGACGATGCTCACCGACGGCTCGACCATCAGCCAGCATCTGTCGCCCGAAGATAACGCCAAGCTCGAAGCGGGACTGAAGGCGCGCGGCATTGCGCTTGCCGCTGTCTCCCGCATGCAACCCTGGCTGATTTCGAGCTCTTTCGAGATGACCGGCTGCGAAATCCACCGCAAGACCGCCGGCGCGAAATTCCTCGACCAGAAGCTGGCAAGCGACGCCGCCGCCGAGGGCAAGCAGGTCAAGGGCCTGGAGACGCTGGCCGAGCAGGCCAAGGCCATGAGCGATCTGCCGATCGCGCTGCATCTGAAGTCGCTGATCCAGACGCTCGAACTCGGCGACAAGATCAACGACGTCAACGAAACGATGACCGATCTCTATCGTGCCGGCAATATCGGCGCGATGATCCCGATGCTGAAGGTAATCGAGCCGGACCAGAACATCTCCGACGACGACACGGCGGCCTTCGAGCAGCGCATCATCCTCGATCGCAACAAGGTGATGGCCGAACGCTCCGCACCGATCCTCGACAAGGGCAACGCCTTCATCGCCGTCGGCGCGCTGCATCTGGCCGGCGACCAGGGCTTGGTGGCGCTGCTGCGCAAGCAGGGCTTCACGGTAACGGCAGTAAACTGACCGCGCTCATCCGTTTGCCGAAATTGGCGAGCATTGTTATGACGATCAGCCGGTGGAATGGTGTAATCAGCGCTATATAGATCCGCCCGAGCCATATCTTTCGCCTGACCAGTGTCGTCGCATCGACCAGCCGACGCCCCTGGTCGTCGTGCCGCACGTCGATGACGACACGAAAATCGAGGTGGCGATCGTCGAACCCCAGAACGACTTGATTGTCCGACTTGCTGACGACCGGAAAGAAACCGATCGTTTCCAGCTCATCCGCCACCAGGCTACGGCTGGATCTCAATCCGAATAGACCAGTCACGGCGTCGCGCAGCCGCACCAATAGCCGCACCCACAGCGGAAACCGGCCAAGCATGGCATGCGCAGCCGTAATTGCCGTAAAATCCGATCTCGCGACCTGCAGCTCATAGCAATCCGCCCAATCCGCACCCGGCAGCGCGGGATGCGGCATATACGGTGTCACCATCCGAGGCCTTGCAGACATCGTCTCGCCCGTTGCGTCCATCCCTGCAACCTATCACACTCAGCACATCAACCTGAACAGACAAATGCCGGCTGCGACGATTGTGCAGGTGGACGGCCGGCTAGAGCAGGTCCTGCGATCGATGAATCGATTGTGAGGTGACGCGGCGCGGCGAAGCTGATTCAACATCCACAGCAAAGAGGTGGATGATGGCACAAGCACTGAGCGATGATCTTCGGTTACGCGTATTGAAAGCGTCTGCGGCGGGCATGTCAGCACGGCAAGCCGCAGCCCGGTTCGGAGTGGGAATTTCGACGGCGATCCGGTGGATTGCAAGAGCAAAAGAGGGCGAGGCGACCTCCCGCCCACAAGGTTGGAAACGCCCCTCGGCTCTCGACGCACACGAGGCATTCGTTGTCGAGCTGATCGAAGAGCGCAAGGATGTTACGCTTGATGAAATGGTCGAGCGCTTGTCTGTTGAGCGGCAGGTGAGCATCAGCCGGAGTGCACTCGGCGCATGGCTGCGAGGCCACGGATGGACGTTTAAAAAAAGACCGCACATGCACTGGAGCAAGACCGGTCGGATGTCCTGAAGCGCCGACGTAGCTGGTTTGATAACCAGCTCGATCTCGATCCTGACCGACTGATATTTATAGATGAAACCGGCCTCTCGACGAAGATGGCCCGTCTACGCGGGCGTGCACTTCGAGGCGAGCGTTGCCGAGCCGGTGTTCCGCACGGCCATTGGAAAACAACGACATTTACCGGCGCGTTGCGCCTCACCGGAATGACTGCGCCGTTTGTCTACGATGGAGCGATGAACGGTAACGTCTTCCTGGCTTATGTCGAGCAGGTGTTGCTGCCGACCCTGCGGGTGGGGGACGTTGTCGTCATGGACAACTTGCCGGCCCACAAGACATCCGGCGTGCGCGATGCCATCGAGCGCGCCGGCGCCAAACTCATGTTCCTGCCGCCCTATAGCTCAGACTTTAACCCCATCGAGAACGCATTCTCCAAACTGAAAGCCATGTTGCGAGGCCGGGCAGAGCGAAAGATCGACGCCCTGTGGGACGCAGTCGGCGCTCTGCTACCCCGCTTCACTCCGGCGGAATGCGCAAACTACTTCAGGGCCGCTGGATATGACCCGGAATGAACAAGATCTGCTCTAGCGCACAGCCGATCCGTTAGCCGGCAATATTTTCATACGCCAGGACGTCTCCGGCTTCAGATAGACTGTCGCAATTGCCCGGACATCCTGCGCTGTTATGGACTGGTAGCCGTTGATGCTGCCGCGAATCCGCTCGAGACGCCGGGCATCCGTCTGGGCACCATGCAAGCTCTCCAGCCAATAGCCGTTGGTCTGCTGCGAACGCTTTATCTCCTCCACGATCGGAGCCTTGGCGCGCGTGAGTTCGTCCGGTGAAACGTCCCTATCCCGCAAATCGGCGCTGATCTTGTCCACCAGATCGAAGAAATGATCCACCTTCGCCGGAACTGTCTCGACGTAGACATAGGCAAAGCCATAGCCCGGGATCGATCTGGACAGGTCGACGTCGCCCTGTGGGCTGTAAGTCGCGCCCTCGGCAATGCGGAACTGATCGATCAGGCGATTCCGGAAGATCGCTCCTGTAACATTGGCGGCAACGGCGCGCGGCAAATCGGAGAGAAAATCGCCGATCGGCATGGCAACAAGCGCGCCGGCATTGTCGCTTCGCCCGTCCTGAAGCCGCACGACCGGTTCCGGCGTCGGTGCCGGAAAAAGCGCGCTACTGTCGGTCCGCTCCTGCGCATCGGGCCGGGCCGGCAGCGCACCGAAGGTCTGTGCGGTCATGCGGATCGCATCATCCACCTGAACATCGCCGGCGATGATGACTTCGATCTGCCCCCTGGAAAGGAACGGCCGCAAGAGTGCCTCGAAATCTTCCGGCTTGGTGTCGAGCAACTGTGTCCGGTCCGGAAAAGTCCAGCGCGGATCATTAGAATGCAAAAGCCCGGGAAGATCGCGGCCGACCACGGTCCCTGGCGTTGCCTGAAGCTGCGTCAGACTGTTCAGATAGGCCTGTTGCACCCGCTTGAAGACATCAGGACGGTAGGCCGGATCGGAGACATAGGCCGTCAGAAGCTGCAATTGCGTCGCCAGGTCGCTCGGCCGCGTCGCCCCCTCGAATCTGAAGGAGCCATCCTGGATGGAAAAGTCGCTGCCGACGACGTTGCTGGCGAACGCCTTCTGCAAGTCATCGTAGCTGATTGCTTTGAGGCCGGACAGCGGCACCGTCGGCGCCGCCCATATTGGCAGCGGGCGGTCATGCGGCAGATCGAGCCGACCGCGACCGATATTCGCACGAACCAGGACTTCGTCGCCGCGGAGCTTTGTCGGCTTGACGGTCAGGCGGACGCCGTTGGCAAAGCGTACCATCGTCACGCCGAGATCATCGACGACTCGCTGTTCGACGACGGCTCCGGCCTTCCCGAAATCGGTATACGCCCAGACGGCCGCTGTCGTATGCTCCGGCGCAGTAACCGGCACGGCGCGCGAGTCCGCATAGGCCTTTTCAACAGCCGCGACACCGCCCTCGGGCATTTGCGGGATCTGCAGTACCAGTTGCGGACCGTTGCCCGCAAAGGCAGCCTGGAGACTCTGGTTGACCTCGGCCGCTGTCAAGCCTTTCATCGCAGCATCGAAGAGCGAGAGGTCTTCCGCCGGCGAGGTGAAGACCACGCCTTTGCCGACACTCCAGGCCAAAGATCCGGCAATGTCCGGGCTCGTGCGCGTTGCAGCGCCGCCCGTAGCCGCCTGCAGCGTCGACCGGTATTCGGCAATTTCGCGATCGATCTCGCTTTGCGCAGCACCGAACTCGGCAATGCGGCGCTGCTCCTGATCGATGGCGGCAAGCGCCGCCTGCCACTTGTCGGGATCGCTATCGGCGGCAATCATCGTGACGTGCGCGGACTTCAACAGATCCTGAGAACCGGCCTGCGCGCTGACGAAAGGCGGGTTGGGCTGTTGCGCCAGAACGGAGATGCGCCGGTTGAGAACAGCCAGCCCTATCCCGTCGATCAACTGCTGACGACGCTTGGCAACTGTGTCCTGCGAACCATCATAGGGACGCGTCCAGGCGATCTGCACGCAGGTGGCGCCACCCGGCACAACCACGGTTCCAACGCGCTCCCCGTGTTTTTCAAGAGCGCCCAGATCGGGCTCCGCCGGCGCCGGTGTATTTGACATCCAATTGCTGAAGCGGCTGCGGATGTCGGCTTCGAGGGCCGCCGCATCGATATCGCCGACCACGATCAGCGTGGCGCGTTCCGGCCGATAATTGGTGCGATAATAGTCCCGCACCAGATCGACCGGTGCGTTGCTGATGATGTCAGTCTTGCCGATAGGCGGACGCAGCAGCACGCGCTGGCCGGGCAGCAGCAGGTTCATGAAGCCGGTTCCGCCCCGATATTGCGGCGTATCGCGCAGCTTCTCCTCCGAGAGGATGACGCCGCGCTCGCGGTCGAAGGCGCCGGCGTCCAGCGTGAGTTCGCTCGCCGTCTCGCGCATCAGCATCAGGCCGGTGGAAACCGTCTCGGCATCGGCCTCAGGCAGATCGAGCGCATAGACGGTTTCGTTGTAGCTGGTCGAAGCGTTCGTATCCGCGCCGAAGGCCAGGCCGAGGCGCTGGAGGATTCGGGTCATCTCGCCTTCGGGAACGTGGGTCGAACCCTTGAACGCCATATGTTCGAGAAAATGCGCCAGCCCCTGCTGATCGTCTTTTTCCTGGAGCGAACCGGTGCCGATGCGAAACCGGATCGCCACCTGCCCCGCAGGCGTCGCATTATGCATGATGGCGAAACGCATACCGTTGGGCAGCGTGCCGAAACGGAGATCGGGTTCCGCCGGCAGATCGCTGGCGGCTTGCGGCCAACCGACATCAGGCGTTTCGGCATGAGCCGGGAGCACACCGGTCACTAGGACCGTGAAGACGACAACAATGAACAGTTGTAGGGATGCGGCAATAGCTGGGATTTGGCGTGACATGCTTGCTTCGGTGATTGGGGGAGCTTCGATGATGCGATGCACGAGAGGCCCCGTTCATCGCATCATCGCATGTCCATTGCAATCCCAGTATTCGACCGAGCTTAAACGCCGTTCTTACATGTGGATCGGCTTGAAAAAGGTCGCAAGCGCTGCCTCCTTCACGGCTTCCGACATGGTCGGATGCGCATGGCAGGTGCGGCCGAGATCTTCCGACGACCCACCGAATTCCATCAGCACGGTAATCTCGTGGATCATCTCACCGGCGCCGAAGCCGACGATATGGCCGCCCAGAACCCGGTCCGTTTCCTTGTCGGCCAGGATCTTGACGAAACCATCGGTCGCCAGCATGGCGCGGGCGCGGCCGTTGGCGGAGAACGGGAACTTGCCGACCTTGTAGGCGATGCCCGCGGCCTTCAGCTCTTCCTCGGTCTTGCCGACGGAGGCGACTTCCGGCTGGGTGTAGACGACGCTCGGGATGACGTCGTAGTTCACATGGCCCGCCTGGCCGGCGAGGATCTCGGCGAGCGCCACGCCCTCGTCTTCCGCCTTGTGCGCCAGCATCGGACCCTTCACCACGTCGCCGATGGCATAGATGCCGGCAACGTTGGTCTTGAAGTGGCCGTCGATCTCGACGCGGCCACGATTGTCGAGCACGACGCCGGCCTCTTCCAGGCCAAGGCCTGCCGTATAGGGCTTGCGGCCAGTCGCGACCAGCACGACATCGGCGTCGAGCACGACCTTGTCGCCGCCCTTGACCGGCTCGAAGGTAACCTTCGCGCCACCGCCGGACTTCTCGACGCCGACCACCTTGGCGCCGAGATGGAATTCCACGCCCTGCTTGGCCAGCATGCGCTGGAACTGCTTGGAGACTTCGCCGTCCATGCCGCCGAGGATGGTGTCGAGATATTCGACGACGGTAACCTTGGCGCCGAGGCGCGACCACACCGAGCCGAGCTCGAGGCCGATGACGCCGCCGCCGACGACGATCATCTTGCCCGGTACCTTGTCGAGCGCGATGCCGCCGGTGGAGGAGATGATGATCTTCTCATCGATTTCGAGCGGCACGCCCGGAATGCCGGCAACGTCGGAGCCGGTGGCGATGACGATGTTCTTGCCCTCGATCTCCGTCACCTTGCCGTCGTCAGCCGTCACGGCAACCTTGCCGGCGGAAACGATCTTGCCGGTGCCCTGGAAGGCATCGATCTTGTTCTTCTTGAAGAGGAAGGCGACGCCATCGACATTCGACTTAACCGTCGCGTCCTTGTGGGCCATCATCTTGCCAAGGTTCAGCGTCGGCGTTGCAACCTCGACGCCGAGCGCGTCCATGCCATGGCCGGCCTGATGGAACACTTCGGAAGCGTGCAGCAGCGCCTTGGAGGGAATGCAGCCGATGTTGAGGCAGGTACCGCCAAAGGTCACTCGCTTTTCGACGACCGCCACCTTCAGGCCGAGCTGCGCCGCCTTGACTGCGCAGACATAGCCGCCCGGGCCGGTTCCGATAATGATCACATCGTAGGACATCGTTTAATTTCCTTGTTTTCTATCTCTGTTAGTCGGCCGCCCGCGCCAAGGCGAGGCGGATGCCGAAGCCGACGAGCGCCGCTCCGGTGATGCGGTTGAACCATTTGCCTGACGCGATAAAGCGATCGCGAACCGGCTTGACGGTGAAAAAGGTGGAGACGCCGGCAAACCAGGCGACCAGAGCCGCCGCCATGCCGATGCCGTAGCTGAACTGGATCAGCGCCGGCGTGTCGTGATGCACGAGCGTCGAAAACAGCGACAGGAAAAACAGCACCGGCTTCGGGTTGAGCGCATTGGTGATGAAGCCCGTCGCCAGGCAGCGCCAGGCGGAGACCGGCTTGCGGTCGGCATCGGTGATCTCGATTTCCGCCACCTTGAAGCCCGGATCGCGGAACGACTTGAGGCCGAGATAAACGAGATAGAGAACGCCGGCCCATTTGATCATGCTGAACAGGACAAGCGATTGCGAGACGATCAGGCCGAGGCCGAGGATGGTGTAGCTGATGTGGAAGAGCAGCGAGAAGCCCATGCCGAGCCCGGTCATCATGGCGGCGCGGCGGCCATGCACGATGCTCTGTCGCAGGATGACGGCAAAATCGGCGCCGGGAATGACGATGAAGATTGAGAACACCGCCATCAGGCCGAGGAATTCGAGAATATATTGCATGAAAGCCACCCTTCCGCTTAACGGCCACCGCTCACGTCGAGCAAGGCACCCGTTATATAGGATGCGTGAGGCCCCAGGAGATAGAGGATGGAGTCGGCCACCTCGTCGGCCGTTCCGGCACGCTTCATCGGCAATTGCGGAGCGATGTCGCGAGCCCGGTCCGGCAGGCCGGCGGCGGCGTGGATATCCGTATCGATGATGCCGGGCCGGACGGCGTTGACGCGGATGCCTTCGGCCGCCACCTCGCGCGCCAGACCGACCGTGAAGGTATCGATCGCCCCCTTGGAAGCGGCATAATCGACATATTGCCCGCCGCCGCCGAGCGTGGCGGCCAGAGAAGAAACGTTGACGATCACGCCGCCCTTGCCGCCGTGCCGAGTCGACATGCGGCGCACCGCTTCCGCCGCGACGAGCATCGAGCCGGTGACATTGACGCGGAACATGCGGTCGATCCGCTCAGGCGTCATTTCGTCGAGGCGCTGGATCACACCAACGATGCCGGCATTGTTGACGAGGCCATCGAGGTGGCCGAAATGCGCGTCGATCGTGGCAAAGATGGATTTGATGTCCTCGGGCTTGCCGACATCGCCGGCGATTGCGATCGCCTCGCCCCCGGCCTCGCGGATCGTCGCCACCACAGCCTCGGCCGCCTCCTTGTTGGACGCGTAGTTGACCGCCACCGCCCAGCCATGCTGAGCAGCGGCCACTGAAACAGCCGCGCCGATGCCGCGGCTGCCGCCGGTTACGAGAAGAACGGGTGCACTCTCGCTCATTGATAGCATCCTTTCAGGCTGAGGACGTCCCAGGGCGCAACGGTTGCCTTGCCCTCGCCCCAAAGAGAAGACTTCTGGATCGAGGGTCCGAGCGCCGGCAGGAAAAGCCGTTCCGCCGCACTCTCGCCCTCGGTCGGAAGCGCGCTGATATGGCCCTTCAGGTCCGAGGCATAGACCATGCCCTGCCAGACGGTGCAGGCCCTCAGATCGGCCCCGGTCACATCACCTTCCGGGCACTCGAACATGATCCTGCCATCGGCGCGCTTTTGATCGTCGGTGCGCGTGACAACGCCATCGGCCACGACGTTGGTGTTGCGCACGGCAAGCTTGAACTTGTTGCTGACGGATGATTCCGACCCCATGGGCTCGAAGCGCAGCTCATAGGCGTCATCCATATCGCCGTAGACGGCCTTTTCCTGCACGCATTCGCCTGCCAGAGCCAGTGCCGGATTAACAGCAAAGGCCATCATCGCCCAGCGCACCGGAGCCAGCCGCGTCATCATGCGGTTAGTCAACATCGTCATTCCCCTCCCGGTTCGCGCCGGCCATCGGCGTTCTCCGTCACGCCGAAGTCGGTGAACAGAACCAGCGGCCGCCCGCCGGCATCGAGGCCCCAGAAGACCGGATAGAAGCCATCGCCCCAGCCGCTCCAGAAGATGGCGACATTACCACGCTCGCCGGCCACCGGCCGGTGCATGGCATATTTGTCCTTGTTCGCCTCGAGCTCGGGCGCCAGGACATCGTCATAGTAGTTGATATCCGAGGACGACTTCTCGGCCCGGACCTGCTTTTCCCGCTCCTGAATGAGAGCATAGGTATCGGCATCCATATAGCAGCCGAGGCCAGCATCCACCGGATAGCCGAAGAACTCCTCACCCTTCAACGCATTGATATCCTGGCCCGGAATGAGCGCCAGCTCCCAGCGCACCGGCTTGCCCTCGGCAAACCGAATGCTGCCGGCGGCGATGCGGCCGAAGGCTTCATAGAGCGTCACTGGATAATCGCCCGGAGGCACGGTCCTGACCAGCGCCGGACGGCCCGGTCCGACCAGCGGATCGCTGGCAACGATGCGGCCGGACGTCAGTTCGACATTACCGATGCGAAGGACGGTGATCGATCGTGCAGCAAGATCGGCGTCGCTGAGCGACGCCAGATCGAGGTTGCTGCTGAGCTTGGAAACGTCGAACTCATCCGCGCCGGCGGATGATGGCACCCATGCGGCGACGGCGCACAACAATCCGCGCAGCGTCCGCATGGGCCATGTCGACATGATCCAACGCTCCCTTAGAGATCGAGAACCAGGCGTTCCGGATCTTCCAGGCTTTCCTTGACGCGCACGAGGAAGGTCACGGCTTCCTTGCCGTCGACCATGCGGTGATCGTAGGAGAGCGCCAGATACATCATCGGACGGATGACGACCTGACCGCCGATGACGACCGGACGTTCCTGGATCTTGTGCATGCCGAGAATGCCCGACTGCGGCGCGTTCAGGATCGGTGAGGACATCAGCGAACCATAGACGCCGCCGTTGGTGATGGTGAAGGTGCCGCCCTGCATGTCAGCCATCGACAGCGTGCCGTCACGGGCAGCTTTTGCCAGACGGCCAAGCTCCTTCTCGACCTCGGCGATCGACATCTGGTCGGCATCGCGAATGACAGGAACGACGAGGCCCTTGTCGGTACCGACAGCCATGCCGACATGGCAGTAGTTCTTGTAGATGATGTCGGTGCCGTCGATCTCGGCGTTGACGGCCGGCAGTTCCTTCAGGGCGTGCGTGACGGCCTTGGTGAAGAAGCCCATGAAGCCGAGCTTCACGCCATGCTTCTTCTCGAAGATGTCCTTGTACTTGTTGCGCAGGTCCATGACCGCCTTCATGTCCACCTCATTGTAGGTGGTGAGCATGGCGGCGGTGTTCTGCGCATCCTTGAGGCGGCGGGCGATCGTCTGGCGCAGGCGGGTCATCTTGACGCGCTCTTCGCGGCTGACGTCCTCGACGGCGGTCGGCGCACGCGCGGCGACCGGAGCAGCCGGCGCGGCGGCAGGCGCCGAGGAAGCCTTGGCGATGGCGGCGATGGCATCGCCCTTCAGGACCTGACCGCGCTTGCCGCTGCCATCGACCTGATCGGCGGAGATATTGTTCTCGGCGAGCAGCTTGGCGGCGGCCGGAGCCGGCGGCATGGCGGAAGCCGAAGCGGAAACGGTTGCTGCAGCAACCGGCGCGGCAGCGGCAGGAGCAGCCGGAGCGGCAGCCTGAGCCGGAGCGGCGGCGGCACCGTTGCCGGCACTGATCTGGCCGAGCAGCGCGCCGAGGCCTACGGTCTCCCCGGCCTGGGCAACGATTTCGGACAGCGTGCCAGCCGCAGGTGCTGGAACTTCGATCGTCACCTTGTCGGTTTCAAGCTCGAGAATCGGCTCATCGGCCTTGATGGCATCGCCGACCTTCTTGAACCAGGTGCCGACGGTCGCCTCGCTGACGGACTCGCCGAGGGTAGGAACGCGGATTTCAGTGGCCATTGTTCAGATCCTGATTTTTCGTCGTTATACGTTAAGTAGATGATCCGGCAGCAGGCGGCCGGAGAATGATCGATGGCATCGGCGAGATTTCGGTGCGGAAGCCGAGTCCTGCAAGAAGGACGGGATCAGCATCGCAGAGCGCCTTCGCGGTGTCGGCATCTTCTGTCTCGATGATCGCCATGCCAAAGGCACCGGCGGCAGCGAAGACCGGGCCGACGACAATGGCCACCCCGGTTTGCGCATGCCCGTGCCAATAGGCGGCATGTTGCTGCATGGCCGCCATCTCCTCCCCAGTGGCGTCATGTGGAAAGCTGGGACGCGGCGGCACGAGTTTCATATGAAAATAAGCCATCGTCCCACCTCCCTATCGTCTTTGCTCGATGACCTTGTCAGAAAACCGCTTCGCACTTTTCTGGATCATGCTTCAACCGCCAAGCGCATCCTCAAGGAACGCCGCAAGCTGCGTCAGATGCTTGGACATCAGGCCCGTCGCCGGAGAGGCGGCGGCCGGACGGCCGGTGTAGCGAACGCGCTGGTACTTGGCATCGATATGGGCGAGCACCCATTCCAGGTAGGGATCGATGAAGGACCACGCGCCCATGTTCTTCGGCTCTTCCTGGCACCAGACCATCTCCGCATTGCGGAAGCGGCTGAGCTCGTTGATGAGCGCCTTGGCCGGGAACGGGTAGAGCTGTTCGATGCGCAGCAGGTAGATATCGTCGATGCCGCGCTTCTCACGCTCTTCCAGAAGATCGTAATAGACCTTGCCCGAGCAGATGACGACGCGACGGATCTTGTTGTCCTTCTGCAGCTTGATCGGGCCGTCCTTGATCACTTCCGCATCGTCCCAGAGCAGACGATGGAAGGAGGTTTCCCCCGCCATTTCCGCCAGGCTCGACACGGCGCGCTTATGACGCAGCAACGACTTCGGCGTCATCAGGATCAGCGGCTTGCGGAAGTCACGCTTCAACTGGCGGCGCAGGATATGGAAGTAGTTTGCCGGCGTTGTGACGTTGGCGACCTGCATGTTGTCTTCAGCGCAGAGCTGCAGATAGCGCTCGAGGCGGGCCGAGGAATGTTCCGGACCCTGACCCTCATAGCCATGCGGCAGCAGGCAGACGAGGCCGGACATGCGCAGCCACTTGCGTTCGCCCGACGAGATGAACTGGTCGAAAACGACCTGCGCGCCGTTGGCGAAGTCGCCAAACTGGGCTTCCCAGAGCGTCAATGCGTTCGGGCGGGCCAGCGAATAGCCGTATTCGAAACCGAGAACAGCCTCTTCCGAAAGCATCGAGTTGATGACTTCATAGCGGGCCTGGGTCGGCGACAGATTGGCGAGCGGGATGTAGCGCTCTTCGGTTTCCTGATCGTAGAGAACCGAGTGACGCTGCGAAAATGTGCCGCGTTCGCAATCCTGGCCGGACAGACGGATCTTGTGGCCCTCGACAACAAGCGAGCCGAAAGCGAGCGCTTCCGCCATCGCCCAATCGATGCCTTCGCCTGTTTGCACCATGTTGGCGCGGTTTTCCATGAAGCGTTGAATGGTGCGGTGCGCGTGGAAGCCGGCCGGAATTTCCGACAGCTTGCGGCCGATCTCCTTCAGCGTCTTCATCGGCACGGCGGTCTTGCCGCGGCGCTGCTCGTCGGCATTGTCAGCCGCATGCAGGCCCGACCATTCACCGTCCAGCCAGTCGGCCTTGTTCGGCTTGTAGTGCTGGCCGGCCTCGAACTCCTGCTCGAGATGGGCGCGCCAATCAGCCTTCATCTTTTCGACTTCGCCCTCGGTCAGCACACCTTCGGCGACCAGCCGCTCGGAATAGAGCTGCAGAACCGTCTTGTGGGCGCGGATGACCTTGTACATCTTCGGCTGCGTGAAGGACGGCTCATCGCCTTCGTTGTGGCCGTAGCGGCGGTAGCAGAACAGGTCGAGGACGACAGGCTTATGGAACTTCATGCGGAATTCGGTGGCGATCTTGGCCGCATAGACAACGGCTTCCGGATCGTCGCCGTTGACATGGAAGATCGGCGCTTCGATCATCTTTGCGACGTCGGACGGATAGGGCGACGAGCGCGAGAAGGCCGGATTGGTGGTGAAACCGATCTGGTTGTTGATGATGACGTGCATCGTGCCGGCAACGCGATGACCGCGCAGGCCGGACAGGCCGAGAATTTCGGCAACCACGCCCTGGCCGGCGAAAGCCGCGTCACCGTGGATCAGCAGCGGCACGACCTTGGCGCGTTCGGACAGCGGAATGATGTCGCCATCCCATTGGGTGGCGCCCATATCCTGCTTGGCGCGGGCCTTGCCCATGACGACCGGATTGACGATTTCCAGATGCGACGGATTGGCCGTCAGCGAAACGTGCACCTTGGCGCCATCGAAATCGCGGTCGGAGGACGCGCCCAGATGGTACTTGACGTCACCGGAGCCTTCGACTTCATCCGGCGCGTAGGAGCCGCCCTTGAACTCGTGGAAAATCGCCCGGTGCGGTTTGCCCATGACCTGAGAAAGCACGTTCAGGCGGCCGCGATGGGCCATGCCGAACAGAGCCTCCCTGAGGCCGAGCTGACTGCCGCTCTTCAGGATCTGCTCCAGTGCCGGGATCAGCGATTCGCCGCCGTCGAGACCGAAGCGCTTCGTGCCCTTGAACTTGACATCGAGAAACTGCTCGTAGCCTTCGGCTTCGATCACCTTCTGCAGGATCGCCTTCTTGCGCTCGGGATTGAAAGCAATACCCTTATCGACGCCCTCGATGCGCTCCTGGATCCAGGCCTTCTCTTCCGGATTGGAGATGTGCATGAATTCGACGCCGAGCGTCGAGCAGTAGGTGCGCTCGAGGATCTCGATCATCTCGCGAATGGTCGCATATTCGAGGCCAAGCACGTTATCGATGAAGATCTTGCGATCGAGGTCGGCCTCGGTAAAGCCGTAGGCTTCCGGCGACAGCTCCTTGTAGTCCTCGACCGCAGCGGCGATGCCGAGCGGATCGAGCTTGGCGTGCAGGTGACCGCGCATGCGGTAGGCGCGGATCATCATGATGGCGCGGACGGAATCGCGCGTCGCCTGCAGGACGTCGGCGGTATCGGCCGGCGCGCCGGCGGTTTCCGCCTTGGCCTTGATCTTGGTCTCGATAACCTTCTCGACAATGCCCCAATCGCCGTCGAGCGCGGAAACCAGGTCGCCCTTTGCCGGGATCGGCCAGTTCTTGCGCTGCCAGGAGGCGCCCTTGGCCGCCCTCTTCACGTCGTCAGGACTGTCTTCCAGCGCCTTGAAGAATGACCGCCACTCGTCGGAAACCGACGATGCGTCGTCCTCGTAGCGCGCATAAAGCTGCTCGATATAGGCAGCATTCGCGCCATCCAGGAACGAGGTGATCTGAAATTGCTCGTTGGCTTCTTGCCTTGCCATGGTGATATGCGGACAGCCTCGTCCGCCTCCCGACTTGTTTGCATTGCCGGCTTATGGACATCCGGCGACCGTATTTCGTCCACGGCCCATTGGGCCGCACATCTGTTTCCAAAAATTGGAAGGCCGGACGGGATATGCGGCTGCCGCTCCCCGTCCGGGTCTTGCTATAGGTAAGATCAGCCCTTCAGGACTTCCACCAGCGTCTTGCCGAGACGCGCCGGCGACGGCGACACGCGGATGCCCGCCGCTTCCATCGCTGCGATCTTGTCTTCCGCGCCGCCCTTGCCGCCGGAGATCACGGCGCCAGCATGGCCCATGGTGCGGCCGGGAGGTGCCGTGCGGCCGGCGATGAAGCCGACCATCGGCTTCTTGCGGCCCTTCTTGGCTTCGTCCTTGAGGAACTGTGCCGCGTCTTCTTCCGCCGAACCGCCGATTTCGCCGATCATGATGATCGACTTGGTTTCGTCGTCGGCGAGGAACATTTCCAGAATGTCGATGAATTCGGTGCCCTTGACCGGATCGCCGCCGATGCCGACGGCGGTCGTCTGGCCGAGACCTTCATTGGTGGTCTGGAATACGGCTTCATAGGTCAGCGTACCCGAACGCGAGAGAACGCCGACCGAGCCCTTCTTGAAGATGGATCCCGGCATGATGCCGATCTTGCATTCGTTCGGGGTGAGCACGCCGGGGCAGTTCGGTCCGATCAGGCGCGACTTCGACTTGAGAAGGCGAGCCTTGACCTTGACCATGTCGGCGACCGGAATGCCTTCCGTGATGCAGACGATGAGCGGGACCTCGGCTTCGATCGCTTCGAGGATCGCGGCTGCGGCACCCGCCGGTGGCACGTAGATGACCGAAGCGTTGGCGCCGGTCGCTTCCTTGCCTTCGGCGACCGACTTGAAGATCGGCAGCTTTTCGCCGTCCTTGCCGGTCCAGGTTTCGCCACCCTTGGAGGGGTGGATACCGCCGACCATTTTCGTGCCGTGATAGGCAAGCGCCTGCTCGGTGTGGAAGGTGCCGGTCTTGCCGGTCAGGCCCTGAACCAGAACCTTGGTGTCTTTGTTGATGAGAATAGACATGCGAGGCCTTTGCTACGAGAGGTTGGAAGACGCGGAGGCAACGCGACGATAGACACCGCTGACGACCTCCTGCCATGTATCGCTGCCGGCGGGCGAGAAAGTGACGCCCATTCGGTAGCAGTCTTCATTTTCGAACTGGAATAGAGTGCGCTGCGCACCGCGCGGCGAGACTTTCGTCAGGACAAGCCTATCCTCGGCCCACTCGCCGGAGGCCGGCGAGGCGGGCGCGAAGCCCAAGCTGTCGAACTGATAGAGCTTGTAAGCCTGATCCGCACCGTCGAAGCCGAGAATGTTCCGGGATTCGAAAGAGGTATCGCCGTCCCGCGTCTGCACGTAGCGCTGCTCGACGAAGAACCCGCCGAACAGACACTCGGCCGTGAGCCGCGCGGTTGCCGTGCCTTCCTTCGTCCAGGCCGAAGCCGCGACACGCTCTTCCCCTTCCCAGGTGCCGGCAAAGGCACCAAGGCGAAGATGAGCGGCCGTTGGAGCGAAGGAGGCAGCCATCCCGATCAGCCCTTGACTGCCTTGACGATCTTCTGGGCGGCATCGTCCAGGTCATCGGCGGAGATGACGTTGAGACCGGATTCGTTGATGATCTTCTTGCCGAGCTCGACATTGGTGCCTTCGAGGCGCACGACGAGCGGAACCTTCAGACCGACTTCCTTGACGGCTGCGAGCACGCCTTCGGCAATGACGTCGCACTTCATGATGCCGCCGAAGATGTTGACCAGAATGCCCTGGACGGCCGGATCGGCAGTGATGATCTTGAAGGCGGCCGTAACCTTTTCCTTGCTGGCGCCGCCGCCGACATCGAGGAAGTTCGCCGGCTCTGCGCCGTAGAGCTTGATGATGTCCATGGTCGCCATTGCGAGACCGGCGCCGTTGACCATGCAGCCGATGTTGCCATCGAGAGCGACATAGGCGAGGTCGTATTCGTGGGCCTGGATTTCCTTCTCGTCTTCTTCAGACGTGTCGCGCAGCGCGCGGATGTCTTCATGACGGAAGAGTGCGTTGCCATCGAAGGAGACCTTGGCGTCGAGGACGCGCAGGCGGCCGTTGGTCATGACGATCAGCGGGTTGACTTCCAGCAGCGCCATGTCCTTTTCGACGAAGGCCTTGTAGAGGATCGGGAACAGCTTGGCACCGTCCTCGCGGGCAGCCCCTTCGAGCTTCAGCGCGTCGGAAATGGCAGCCGAATTGTCAGCTGTGACGCCCGTCGACGGATCGATGGCAACGGTGATGATCTTTTCCGGCGTATCGTGCGCGACGGTCTCGATGTCCATGCCGCCTTCGGTCGATACGACGAAAGCGACCTGACCGACCGAGCGGTCAACCAGGATCGAGAGATAGAGTTCGCGATCGATATCGGCGCCGTCTTCGATGTAGAGACGGTTGACCTGCTTGCCGGCCGGGCCGGTCTGCTTGGTTACCAGCGTGTGGCCGAGCATTTCCTTGGAATTGGCAACGACGTCCTCGACAGACTTGGCGAGGCGAACGCCGCCCTTGGCGTCCGGGCCGAGCTCCTTGAACTTGCCCTTGCCGCGGCCGCCGGCATGGATCTGGCTCTTGACGACGTAAAGCGGGCCTGGAAGCTGCTTGGCGGCAGCAGCGGCTTCGTCGGCGGAGAAGATGGCAACGCCGTCCGCGACGGGTGCGCCATAGCTCTTCAGCAGAGCCTTGGCCTGATATTCATGAATGTTCATGGACTTATCCCTGTTATAGCGCGGAAATTACTTCAGCGACGGCGCGATGGCGATGCAGGCTTCGCAAAGGCCGGCGACGGACGCGACCGACTTGTCGAAGGCTTCCTTCTCGGCCTTGTTCAGGTCGATCTCGATGATGCGCTCGACGCCGCCGGCGCCGATGACGGTGGGAACGCCGACATACATGTCCTTGACGCCATACTGACCATTGAGATGGGCAGCGCTGGGCAGGACGCGCTTCTTGTCCTTGAGGTAGGATTCGGCCATTGCGATGGCGGAGGCGGCCGGAGCGTAATAGGCCGAGCCGGTCTTCAGCAGACCGACGATCTCGGCGCCGCCGTCACGGGTGCGCTGGATGATTTCTTCCAGGCGCTCAGCGGTGAGCCAGCCCATGGTGACGAGGTCCGTCAGCGGAATGCCGGCAACGGTGGAGTAGCGGGCAAGCGGAACCATCGAATCGCCATGGCCGCCGAGAACGAAAGCGGTGACGTCTTCGACCGATACGTTGAATTCCTTGGCGAGGAACAGGCGGAAGCGCGAGCTGTCGAGCACGCCGGCCATGCCGACGACCTTGTTGGCCGGCAGGCCGGAAAACTTCTGCAGCGCCCAGACCATGGCGTCGAGCGGATTGGTGATGCAGATCACGAAGGCATTCGGGGCATACTTCTTGATGCCGGCGCCGACCTGCTCCATGACCTTGAGGTTGATGCCGAGAAGATCGTCGCGGCTCATGCCCGGCTTGCGGGCGACACCGGCGGTGACGATGCAGACGTCAGCACCTTCGATCGCGGAGTAGTCGCTGGCGCCGGTCAGGTTGGCGTCGAAGCCTTCGACCGGCGAAGACTGGGCGATGTCGAGACCCTTGCCCTGGGGAATGCCGTCCGCGATGTCGAACAGGACGATGTCGCCCAGTTCCTTCAAGCCGGCGAGATGCGCCAGCGTGCCACCAATCATGCCAGAACCAATAAGTGCGATCTTGTTGCGCGCCATTTCGGTGTATCCTTTGCGATCAAAATCCGTGGCGGGACGCCGAGCGAGGCATCCACAATAGCCGCCAATCGCATAGACCCAAAGGTGCAAATTGGCAATTGATTATTTTGAGAGCAGCAATTTCAATCGGTTAGATCGTAAAATTCTTACGTAAACGTAAGTCACTCTGTCACCGAATTGTTACTCGGCCGCGCGTTTTGCCCGAGTCTGCGCCAGATAGTCTGCGCTGCGCATCTCGAAAAGCCGGGATGTCGTGCGGTCGAATTCGAAGCCTTCGGTCCCGCGCTTTTCCACCAGAAGATCCTCCGGCATCGCAGCCGCGGAAACATAAAGCCGGATGGCATGATCGTAGAGCGTATCGATCAGAATGATAAAACGTTTCGTCTGATTGCGCTTTTCCGGCCCGAGCTTCGGCACGCGATCGAGGAAGATCGTGTCGAAGCGCTCCGCTATGGCGAGAAAATCTGCGGGGCCGAGCGGCGCCTCGCAAAGATCGGCGAAGGAGAAGCGCGCCATGCGATCGACCGCCAGCGGCACATGGATGGAGCGCCCCTTCCTGGGGATCTCCGTCGGCTGCGCCTTGCGTCCATGCAGCGCCTGCATCCAGGATGCATCCATCGCCATATCGGTGCGGTCATCGATCGGGGTCAGATAAACAGGCTGGCTGTTCAGCTTCTCCATGCGGTAGTCGGTCGGCGAATCCAGTGTCACGACATCGACATGGCGCTTCAAGAGATCGATGAAGGGCAGAAACAGGCCACGATTGAGCCCATCGCGATAGAGATTGTCCGGTTCGACGTTCGATGTGGCGATCAGCACGCATCCGAGCGAGAACAGCTCGGAAAACAGCCGCGACAGGATCATCGCATCGGCGATGTCGGTGACGGTGAATTCATCGAAGCAGAGCAGTTCGGCCTCGGCGTAGAGATCTGCGGCAACCGGCGGTATGGGGTCTGCCTGCTTGGTCTCGCCGTTCTTGAACTTCAGCCGCTGCGCCGCGATGCGATTGTGCACATCGGTCATGAACTCGAAAAAATGCGCGCGGCGCTTCTTCTGGCAGGGCGCCATGGCGAAGAACATATCCATCAACATCGTCTTGCCGCGCCCGACGCTGCCGTGGATATAGAGCCCCTTGACGGTCTCGACCGACTTCTTGCGCGTGGCAAACATCCAGCCGAGCGCGCTCGACTTGCTGGCGGGCCGCTTCCGCTTCAGATCGGCAAGCACCCGATCCAGCAGTTTCGCCACATTCATCTGCGCCGAATCTACCTGAAGCGATCCGGAGACCGTCAGCGCCTTCAACTGCTCGCAGACGCTGTGGGAATAGTCGGGCATGGGCTGCATGGGGAAATACCCGCCTGTGCAAAAGGGAACACGCCCGAGGCGCGGCCCTATCGGAGAAGCTTATCGGCTGAGGCTGAGAGGCTGACCGGAAGCGGTCGAGCCATCAAAGCGCGCGTCGGCCGTCTTGTAGAGCGTTCCGATCGTGCTGCCATCGCGGTTCTTCAAGAGAACCTGTTTGCCGGAGACTTCCCAGGATCCCATTGCGGTGAGCTCGCCCGAGCAGCCACGCGTGCCGCCACGCGAGCCGCTGCCGAGGTTGGTGAGCGTCAGGAACATGTCGCAGCTCGATCCGCCGTTGCTGACCTTCCAGCTGCCGACCATCGATTCCTTGGTGACGTCCATGGCGGAAGCGGCCATCGCCTGCTGTTGCTGCGGGTTGCCACCGCTCGGCGCGTTCGTCGGCGCTGCTGGAAACTGCGAACCATTGGCGCCGTTCACAGGGGGAAGCTGACTTGACTGAACGGAGGGGACAGGCTGTGCCTGCAATGGCGGGGCCGAATAGTTATCGTTGTATGCTGTGCGCTGGCAACCGGCAAGCGACAGACCTATCGCAGCAGCCGTCACTGCATATCTGAACTGCATCATCACACTCCTAATTAATTGTCCACCGCTGACATTTGCAAAGTAATGCTCAATGACGTGGGAATTATCGTATTTCACTTTGGTTAATCAAGTCGATACCGCCACAAATTGCCGTCGGCCATAGCTGGACAAGAATCGGGTGGTTTCAAGGCCTAACCCGGCGAACCTCTTCCAGATAGAAGCGATCGGCAAATTCCTGCATGCTTTTGTCGCGCGCTCGATCTTCGCGAAACCGGCCTGAGAAGTCAGAATAGCGTGCGAGCGAGGCCGTCAGAAATTGCGTGAGGGGCAGTGGCGGGACGCCCTCTCCCATTTCGCGCGTCTCTTTCTTGACCGCCACCAATTGCAGAATTGTTGCCCGAATATCCTTGGCTATGTCGATGTCTGCGAGACATTCGAGCATGTTCATTGGCGGCAATTTGGCAAAATCCGTCTGACGCATCCATTCGAGCGCTATCGCCGGACGAATGGAATAGAGCAGCTTCTTCAAGCGAACAGGCTCGGCTCCATCGTCTGGCTGATGCCGTTTCATTAAGCCGACATAGTGCTGAGCGACCTTCTCCGGCACCATGATCGCATCCAGCAGCGCGCCGAGGCGATCTCGAAAGCCGGGCTCTTCCTCATAGACGATCGGTGATTTCAGCCATTCGACAAGAACGGCATTGCCCTTCAGTGCCAAAAGCAGCGCCTTGCGCAGATCCCACCCACCGGTATCGATATCGTCAACGATTGGAAACTCGATGACGTCCCGATGCGGGAACAAAGTCAGATGATCCCGCTCCTGCCTGATATAGACGAAGCGGCAATCATAATCGCTATCGGGCGAGGGAAAGCCCCAGGCGCGGCTGCCGCTTTCGATGGCAAGACCGATGCGGATGCCCTCGGCCTTGACCGAAGCAAGCCGCAACCGAATTTCGGCCACGGCCTCTGGCGCAAAGCCTTCTATCGTCATGCGAACATAATCCTCATCGCCGCCGAATTGGCGAATGATGGTCGACGGTCAAACCCGCCGTTCGACCATCATCTTCTTGATTTCGGCGATTGCCTTGGCCGGGTTCAGACCCTTCGGGCAAGTCTGGGCGCAGTTCATGATCGTATGGCAGCGATATAGGCGGAATGGATCTTCGAGATTGTCGAGACGTTCGCCCTTGGCCTCGTCTCTGGAGTCGATCAGCCAGCGATAGGCCTGCAGCAGGACGGCAGGACCGAGATAGCGGTCGCCGTTCCACCAATAGCTCGGACAGGAGGTCGAGCAGCAGGCGCACAGGATGCATTCGTAAAGGCCGTCGAGTTTCAGGCGGTCTTCGTGGCTCTGCTTCCATTCCTTGGCCGGCGGGGGCGATACCGTCTTCAGCCAGGGTTCGATCGAACGATGCTGGGCATAGAAATTCGTCAGATCCGGCACAAGATCCTTCACGACGGGCAGATGCGGCAGCGGATAGATCTTCACGGTACCCTTGATCTCGTCCAGACCCTTGGTGCAGGCGAGCGTGTTGGTGCCGTCGATATTCATCGCGCAGGAGCCGCAGATGCCCTCGCGACAGGAGCGGCGCAGCGTCAGCGTCGGGTCGATCTTGTTCTTGATGTAGAGCAGACCGTCGAGCACCATCGGGCCGCAATCGTCGATATCGATGTAATAGGTATCGATGCTCGGATTCTGGCCGTCGTCCGGGCTCCAGCGATAAACGCGGAATTCGCGCGTATTCGCGGCGCCGACCGGCTTCGGCCAGACCTTGCCTTCGCGCATCTGAGAGTTCTTGGGGAGAGCGAGTTCAACCATGGTCAGTTCCTCTCAGATCAGTACACGCGTGCCTTGGGCTCGATCTTGTGCGGATCGATGCCTTCGGCGATCAGGTCAGTATGGACGGGACGATAGTCGAGCTTCACATCGCCGGCCTCGTTGACCCAGGCAAGCGTATGCTTGCGCCAGTTCTCGTCGTCACGGCCGCCGAACTTGCCCTCGGTGTAGTCCTCGCGAGCGTGCGAGCCGCGGCTTTCCTTGCGGGCCTCGGCGCCGTAGATCGTCGTGATGGCATTGGACATCAGATTGTGCAGTTCCAGCGTCTCGACGAGATCGGAATTCCAGATCAGCGAACGGTCCGTGACCTTGATGTCGGACAGTTCCTTCCAGATCTCCGAAATGCGGCGGCAGCCGGACTCCAGCGATTCCTGCGTGCGGAACACCGCGGCGTCTTCCTGCATGGCGCGCTGCATTCTCTCGCGCAGCGCCGCCGTCGGCGTGCTGCCGCTGGCGTGGCGCAGACTGTCGAAGCGTTCCATGATCTTGTCGCAGGCGGCAACGTTAACAGGCGGAACCGGGCCGACGCGGTCGATGACCTGACCGGCGCGGATGGCTGCGGCACGGCCGAAGACCACAAGGTCGATCAGCGAGTTGGAGCCGAGACGGTTGGCGCCGTGCACCGAGGCGCAACCGGCCTCACCGACGGCCATCAGGCCCGGCAGAATGCGCTCGGGATTGTTGCTGTCGGCATTCAGCACTTCGCCCCAATAATTGGTGGGAATGCCGCCCATGTTGTAGTGGACGGTCGGCAGCACCGGGATCGGCTCGCGGGTCACATCGACGCCAGCGAAAATGCGCGCGCTCTCGGAAATGCCAGGCAGGCGTTCGTGCAGCACGGCCGGATCGAGATGGTCGAGATGCAGGAAGATATGGTCCTTGTTCTTGCCGACGCCGCGACCCTCGCGGATTTCCAGCGTCATGCAGCGTGAAACCACGTCGCGCGAGGCAAGGTCCTTTGCCGAAGGAGCATAGCGTTCCATGAAGCGCTCGCCCTCGGAATTGACGAGATAGCCGCCTTCGCCGCGCGCGCCTTCGGTGATCAGACATCCCGAACCATAGATGCCGGTCGGGTGGAACTGCACGAATTCCATGTCCTGCAGCGGCAGACCGGCGCGGGCCACCATGCCGCCGCCATCGCCGGTGCAGGTATGGGCCGACGTTGCCGAGAAATAGGCGCGGCCGTAGCCGCCGGTCGCCAGCACCACCATCTTGGCGGCGAAGCGATGGATCGTGCCGTCGTCGAGACACCAGGCGACGACACCAGTGCAGCGGCTGCCGTCATCCGACATGATGAGATCGAGCGCGAAATATTCGATGAAGAATTCGGCATTGTTGCGCAGCGACTGGCCGTAGAGCGTATGCAGGATGGCGTGGCCGGTGCGGTCGGCGGCAGCGCAGGTGCGCTGCACCGGCGGTCCATCGCCGAAATTCTGCATGTGGCCGCCGAACGGGCGCTGATAGATCTTGCCTTCCTCATTGCGCGAGAAGGGCACGCCGTAATGCTCGAGCTCGTACACGGCCTTCGGCGCTTCCATGACCATATATTGCATGGCGTCGACGTCGCCGAGCCAGTCCGAACCCTTGACGGTATCGTAGAGGTGCCACTGCCAGCTGTCCGGCGTCATGTTCTGCAGCGAGGCGGCGATGCCGCCCTGGGCTGCGACCGTATGCGAGCGGGTCGGGAAGACCTTGGTGATGCAGGCGGTGCGGAAGCCCTGCTCGGCCATGCCGAGCGTAGCGCGCAGGCCGGCACCGCCGGCGCCGACGACGATCACGTCATAGGAGTGATCGACATATTTGTAGGCTTTGCCATTCTGAGCGGGTGAGGTCGGTGCCATGATACAATTATCCTACGAACGCGATCTTCAGAATGGCGAAAAGACAGAGCCCCGCCACGAAAATCGCGAAGAATGTGTTGAGCATGAGAAGGACGATCTTGCCGAATTCGCCGTGGACATAATCCTCGATGATGACCTGCATGCCGAGCTTCATGTGAATGACGCCGGAGATCACCATGAGCCCCATGATGACGGCGACGAGCGGGTTCGACAGCGCATGCACGACTTCCGCGTAAGGCGCGCCGGCATAGATCAGCAGGAAAATGACGAAGAAAATGAAGAGCGGAACGTTGGCGACGGCGGTCAGGCGCTGACGCCAGAAATGATCTGTGCCTTCCTTGGCGGAACCGAGACCGCGGACTTTACCCAAAGGGGTGCGCATATCCATGAGAAATATCCTCTAAAGCATGATCCCGAAAATCATCGAGCGGTTTTCGGAAACGATCACACCAATCAACCCAGCCTGATGACGATGCCGATGATCCAGACCAGCACGGTCAAACAGATCGACGCGATAAGCGTGACCTTGGCCATCCTGGTCGAGACGGCAGGATCGAAACCGTAACCGAGATCCCAGACGAAATGGCGCAGGCCGCCGATCATGTGATGCAGCAGCGCCCATGTATAGCCGAACAGGATGATCCGGCCGATGATCGTGCCCAGGATCCAGTTGACCAGATCGAAATAGCCCTGGCCGGTCGCCGCGGCGATCAGCCACCAGGCAACCAGCACCGTGCCGAAGTAGAGCGCGCCGCCGGTGATGCGGTGAACGATCGACATGACCATGGTGGGAATGGGTTTGTAGATTTGCAGATGCGGCGACAGGGGCCGGTTTTGTGTGACGTTCGCCATCAGAACCTCGCGGCGTTACGATACGCTTAAAACCCGGATATCCGGGACAACGCGCGCGCAGAGACATGCTGTGTGCGTTGCATCATTGCGACCATTAATCACCCGGACGCCTATCGACAAGCACAATTGATGCCTGCACCGAATTTAATCGATTGGGATCGCTTTGCACTTTAGCGAGTATGCAAGGACGCGCTCCCCATTCGACCTCATTTACCATTTCCTCAACCCTGACGTGGACTTCGCGCCGGTCTTGGGGCAATCTGCCGTTAAGATTTCATTAACCGACCCAAACGGGGGCGAATCATGAGCTTGCATCTTTTCAGGGCATCAGCGCTCGTTTTGGCGGCAACAGCCGCATTTTCGTCAAGCGCGGTGCTGGCAGGCGATTACCGTCACTGGCATCACCGCGACCATTCGGGCCTCGTGCGCCTGAACCAGACATCGGCGCCGCAGGGTTTCGGGCAGCAGCAGCCGGCCAGAATCATTCTCATGGAACCACGCGAAGCCGCAGACACCGGCACCTATGCCGGTACGGCCGATGTCTATCAGGCGAATGGTGGCACCTATGTCGTCGGCTATGGCGGCTACAACCCCTATGCCCGCCCTGCCGCGATGCAGCCAAGGCCGCGCGCCAAGGTCATCAACGTACGTTATGCCGACAATCCCTGCTCGTACGAAGCCGGCGTCTGCGTGATCAGGCCCTGACGGTCTTCAGCCGGCAAGAAACCGCCAGACAGTAGTCTTCTTGATCTCGCTGTCCTCCAGCGCCCGCGTTACCGGCACCTGATAGGTCGCCTGCTCTTCCAGGCGATCCTTGGGAAGATAGGCCCTGCCGGGATCACCGACCAAAACCAGCTTCCCCTCACCTGCCAATTGCCGCAGCCAGGGAACCAGGCTCCCGGCAAAATCGTGATCGTAAAAGACGTCACCAGCAAGTATGACGTCGGCATCCACCGCACGGCCGATGATATTATCGCCGGCGAAGTCGAGATCGACACTGTTTTCGACCGCATTCAGTCGTAACGCGGTACCGGCCCATGGATCGATATCGACCGCCAGCACATGGCGGGCGCCGGCGCGCTTCGCCGCGATCGCCACAAGCCCGGAGCCGCTGGCGAAATCCAGCACCGTCCGGCCGGCAACCATTTCAGGATGGTCGAGAATGTAGCGTGCCAATCCTTGCCCGCCCGCCCAGGCAAAGGCCCAGAAGGGCGGCGGCAGGCCGATCTCTTCCAACTCCTCTTCTGTCTTCAGCCAGAGTTCATGTGCTTCGCTTGCCAGATGCAGCCGGACCTCCGGCACATGCGGCGGCGCCATGAGGCTGGTATTGGCGCGGATGAAGCTTTCCGGATCGGTTTTCAACGATTCCTCGAACCGGGATCAGACGGGAGGATTGTCAAGTTCGCCCATGCGGCAAACTTCGAGCCATTCTTCGTCGGTTACCGGCTGGACCGAAAGCCGCATGGAGGTGACGAGCGCCATCTGCGACAGCTTCGGGTTGGCCTTGATGTCCTTCAAGGAAACAAACTTCGGCATATCGCGGACGGCGCGGATATCGACACATTCCCAGCGCGGGTCGTCCTTGGCGGTCGAATCCGGATGCGCCAGCGCGCAAACCTCGACGATACCGACGATCTCCAACCCATCATTGGAATGGTAGAAGAAACCCTTGTCGCCGATCTGCATCGCCCGCATGTTGTTGCGGGCGAGATAGTTGCGCACGCCGGTCCATTCGGTCCCCTTTTCGCCAGCCGCCTTCTGCTGCTGCCACGACCAGGAAGACGGCTCGGATTTATAGAGCCAATGCGCCATGCCTCATGCCTCCGGATTGTTGAAGACCCAATTGAACGGCTTGATCTCGACGCTCTCGAACAGGCCGGCCTTCGTATAGGGATCGGCATCCGCGATCGCCTTGGCCGCTTCGATGGTCTCGGCGCTGACGACGACGAGGCTGCCATTCGGCTTGCCGTCGGCATCGAGGAAAGGCCCCGCTATCTTCAGCGTTCCTTCGGCATTCAGCTTGTTCAGATGCTCCACATGCGCCGGGCGCGTCTCCATGCGGACATTCAGATGACCGGGTTTATCCTTGCAGACAAAGGCGAACAGCATTGCTTGGGCTCCTTCAGATATCGAGAAAACTATTCCGTGGTGATAGGCCGCGTCATCAATTGGCCGATGGCGGTCGCTATGTCGAGCTTGCCGTCGATGATGGCCGAAACTGCTTCGGTAATCGGCATGTCGACGCCGATTTCGCCAGCCAACCGCGCGGCGATAGAGGCGGCATAAGCACCTTCAACCAGCGTGCCGTGCGTCGGATCGCCCGCTTCTCCGCGACCGAGCGCGATGCCGAATCTGAGATTGCGGGATTGATGGCTGGTGGCCGTCAGCACGAGGTCGCCGAGACCGGAGAGCCCGCGCACCGTCTCCGCCTTGCCGCCCTTGGCCGCGACGAAGCGTGACATTTCGGCCAGGCCGCGGCTGATCAGGGCCGCACGCGCGGAATCGCCGATGCCACGGCCTTCGACGATGCCGCAGGCAATGGCCAGCACATTCTTCAAGGCGCCACCGAGCTGCACGCCGATGCGATCGTCCGATGCATAGAGACGGAAACTCGGACCGGAGATCGCCTGCGCAAGCCTTTCAGCAACGGTCATGTCGGCCGCCGCGATCGCCATGGCCGTCGGCAGGCCCTTGGCGATATCGGTGGCAAAGCCCGGTCCGGAGAGGACGGCGATGGCATGCTGCGGCAGTTCCCGCTCGAGCATGTCGGTCAAAAGATCACCCGAGACCTTGTCGATGCCCTTGGCGCAGGTGACGACGACAGCGTCCTTGGCAAGGTAAGGCCCATAGAGCTTGGCCGCATCGGCCTGCGTCTGCGACGGCATGGCGAAGAGCACGATGCCGGCATCGGAGATGGAATCAGGTTCGGCCGAAAACCGCAGCGAATCCGGAAGCAGGATCCCGGGCAATACGGCATCATGCATCCGGTCGGCTGCAAGATCTGCCATCAGCCCCGCCTTGCGCCCGACGAGCGTCACATCGCTGCGGCCGGTCAGTGCGATGACGGCCGCGAGCGCCGTGCCGAAGGCGCCTGCGCCGATGACTGCGATCCGTTCGTTGCCGCTCATGCCTTCGCTCCGCGTTTGCCATGACCCAGGAGAGTTTCCGCCTTCTGATCCAGCGGCCAGCGCGAACGCGGCTGCACATCGAGATCGTCAGGTGCTGCGCCCTTTGCCATGCGCTCCAGTCCGGCCCAGGCGATCATGACGGCATTATCCGTACACAGTCTCAATGGCGGCGCGATGAAGCGAAAGCCGTTGGTGTCGCAAAGCTCCTGCAGGGTGCGGCGCAGCTCGAGATTGGCGGCAACGCCGCCGGCGACCACGAGCGCCGGCGTTTCCGTCGTCTTCGGGAATTCCGCCTTGAAGCGTTGCAGGCCGCGGCCGATGCGATCCTTCAACGTGCGCGAGACCGCCTTCTGGAAAGAGGCGCAGATATCGGCAATGTCCTGCTCCGTGACCGGCGCGATGGCCGTTGCCGCCTGCCGTACCGCGGTCTTCAGGCCGGAAAAGGAAAAATCGAGGCGTGTTTCGCCGACAAGCGGCCGCGGGAAATCAAAGCGATCCGCGTTACCGCTTTTGGCCGCCGCCTCCACGGCCGGGCCGCCGGGATAGGGAAGACCCAGGAGCTTGGCCGTCTTGTCGAAGGCTTCGCCCAGCGCATCGTCGATGGTCGTGCCCCAGCGCTCGTATTCGCCGACGCCGCGCACGAGGATAAGCTGCGTATGGCCGCCGGAAACGAGCAGCATCAGATAGGGAAAGGCAAGCCCATCGGTCAGCCTCGCCGTCAGGGCATGGCCTTCCAGATGGTTGATGGCATAGAGTGGCTTGCCTGTGGCGCGCGAGATCGCCTTGCCGGTCATCAGGCCGACAAGCAGCCCGCCGATAAGGCCTGGGCCTGATGTTGCGGCGATGGCATCGACGTCCAAGAGCGACACATTGGCGCGTTTCAATGCCTCGTCGATCAGCGTATCCAGCGCCTCGACATGCGCACGCGCAGCAATTTCCGGCACGACGCCGCCATAAGCGCTATGCTCCTCCAACTGGCTGAGGACGACATCGGAGCAAATCGTGGACGTGCCGTCTTCTAGGCGTTCGACAATGGCTGCAGCGGTTTCGTCGCAGCTTGTTTCGATGCCGAGAATACGAAGAATGGACGCCATGGAAGCTGTTCGTTGCCTTTTGGTCGATTGCGATGAAGCGGAAATATGGTTACGGGAACTGTCGGTAACAACGGATCAAAGCGGATGCAAACAAAACCTTTCCGGATCGGAACGCGCGGCAGCCCGCTGGCGCTCGCCCAGGCACATGAGGCACGCGACCGCCTGATGGCGGCGCACGGCCTTCCGGAGGAGATGTTCGAAATCGCCGTGCTCACAACCAAGGGCGACCGCATCACCGACCGCTCGCTGGCGGCGATCGGCGGCAAGGGCCTGTTCACGGAAGAGCTTGAAGAGAAGCTGGCCTCGGGCGAGCTCGACTTCGCCGTGCACTCGGCCAAGGATATGGCGACGAAACTTCCGGAAGGCCTGGCGCTATCAGCCTACCTGCCGCGCGAGGACATCCGCGATTCCGTCATCGGCCGCACGTCACCGAGATTGATCGAGCTGCCGCACGGCGCGACCGTCGGTTCCGCGTCGCTGCGCCGCCAGGCGCTGATCCGCCGGCTGCGCCCCGATATCAACGTCATCACCTTTCGCGGCTCGGTCCAGACCCGGCTGCGCAAGCTGGAAGAGGGGCAGGCAGACGCAACGCTGCTCGCCGTTGCCGGCCTGAAGCGGCTCGGCAAGGTCGAAGTCATCACCGATATCCTCGATCCCGACGAATTTCCGCCGGCACCGGCACAGGGCGCGATCGCCATCGAAAGCCGCATTGGCGACGCCAGGATGAACGACCTGCTCGCCGCCATCAATGACGGCCCTACCTTCGATACCGTCTCCTGCGAGCGCGCATTTCTCGCCGCGCTTGACGGCTCCTGCCGGACGCCGATTGCCGGCTATGCAATTTGCGAGGGGGATCACCTGCGGTTCTTCGGCATGATCCTGACGCCTGATGGACAGCAGGTGCATACGACCACCATCGAGGGCAACCGCCGCGACGCCGAGGCGCTCGGCACCAATGCCGGCCAGGCCATACGCGCCGAGGCAGGCAGCACCTTCTTCGAAGACTGGATCTGACATCCGATGCGCGTTGTCGTCACCCGTCCCCAGCATTCGGGTGAACGCACCATCCGGCGACTGACGCAGATGGGTCACGAGGCGCTGCTGCTGCCGCTGGCAGAGCCGGTCCATCATGCCGACGAGGCCAGGCGCGCGCTCCTGGACACACAAGGCGCCATTGCCGTCACCAGCGCCGAAGCGATTCGGGTTCTGGCCGCATTGGGATCCGATCTCGGGCCTTATCTCGGCCGACCGCTCTTTGCGGTCGGCAAGGCAACCGCCAAAGAGGCGGCAAGCCTCGGCTTCACCAATGTCGTCATATCCGAAGGGGGCGGCACGGAACTTGCGGCCTTGATTTCCGACCACGCGGCAAGCCTTGCCAAGGCTCCCCTCCTCTATCTCGCGGGCCATCCCCGCGCCGCCGGCTTCGAGGCGAGATTGGCGGAGCTGCAACTGCCGTTCCACACGGTTGAATGCTACCGGATGCGGGATATCGCTCCGAAAGATGATACTCTTCGCCGGCTTTTTATCGATATCAGCGCCAATGCGGTGCTGCTTTATTCCCATCAGACGGCGCAGCGTTTTTTCGGCCTGTCTTTCGTGCAGGAAAATCCTGAGATCTTCGCCGAAACGCACTTCCTCTGCCTGAGCGAGGCCATCGCGGGAGCGATTCCCCCTCAGATGCGTTTACACGTCGATATCGCTGACATGCCGAATGAGGACCGACTTCTGGCGCTGCTCGACGCTGAGTAAGGCCGCAATTTTGATCTAAGGTCTTTCCATAATCGCCTTGTCTGTCTAACTTCGTTGCAGCGCATGAAAAGAGGACCTCATGGTACCGGGAAAACCGCCTAACCATTCGAAGCCCAATGACGAGCCGGTCACGATTGATCTGGAGGCCGAAAAAACTGCGCAGGACGCAGCCCCCGAGGATATGACGGAGCACGCCCACGGCGAGTTCGGCTCATCCTCCGCCAATGAAGTGGAAATGCCGCTGGAGGCGGACAAGGAGCCGCTGCGCGAGGAGCCTCGCGAGCCTACCCCTGATCCCGTCCCGGAAGAGCCGCAGGCCACGACGACACGACAGGCCGAACCTCATGCCTCCTATGCAGAACATCAGCAGCGACGGGAAGGTTCAACCTCCGGCCTGATCGCCGCCGGCATCGTCGGCGGCCTGATTGCGCTCGTTTGCGCCGGCGCCGTTCAATATGCCGGCCTGTTGCCGGGCGGCGGCTCGCGCAAGGACAATTCCGCCGATATTGCCGCACTGAACGCTGAGATCGACGGGCTGAAGCAGAGCATCGCCAGCCTCGCCGCGGCGCCTGCCGCAAAGCCCGACGGCGCTCTTGCTGCCCGCATTTCAGCGCTCGAAACGGCTGCCGCCAACGGCACCTCGACCGGTGGATCGGCGGGAACGGCAAGCGCCGATGCAGATCAGAAGATCGCTTCCCTGAGTGCGGAAGTCGATCAGCTGAAGGCGGACCTCGGCAAGGCAACCCAAAGCCAGGCCAGCTCCGACGCCGAGGTCGGCAAGCGTCTCGACGACGCAGAGAAGAAGCTCAATCAACCGAGCCAGGAAAGCGCGGTCGCCCGCGCCATTGCCGCCGCGGCACTGAAGGCGGCGATCGACCGGGGCGGCCCCTTCCAGCCCGAGCTCGACACCTTCGCCAATGTCGCCTCGGACGACCCTGCCGTTGCCGATCTCAAGACCTTCGCCCAGACCGGCGTTCCCTCCCGCGCCGACCTGATCCGTCGGGTCACGGATGTCGCGACCGCGATCGTCGCCACGACTGAGAGCAACGATCCGAATCAGAGCTGGAGCGACCGCCTGATCTCGAGCGCCAAGACCCTGGTGCAGGTCCGCCCCGTCGGCAACGTTCCCGGCGACAGCGTCGATGCAATCGCCGCGCGATTCGAAGACAAGGTGAAGAATGGCGATCTGCCGGGTGCGGTGACCGAATGGAACAGCCTGCCCGATGCCGCCAAGTCGGCCTCCGCCGCCTTCAAGCAATCGCTGGAAGCCCGCATCCGCGTCGAGGATCTGGTGAGCGATGCGCTTTCGAAGGCAATCGCCAACACCGGGAAACAGAATTAAGGACGGAGCGCAGGAATGATCAGACTGCTTATCTTCGCCGTTTTCGTCCTGGCTCTCGGCTACGGCTTCTCTTGGCTCGCGGATCGCCCCGGCGATCTTTCGCTGGTCTGGGAAGGCCAGCTTTACCAGACCAGGCTGATCGTGGCCGCCGGCATCCTGATTGCGTTGATCGCCGCCGTCATGATTGTCTGGTGGTTCCTGCGTTTGATCTGGACCTCGCCGCATTCCGTCACCCGCTATTTCCGCGCCCGTAAACGCGACCGCGGCTATCAGGCGCTCTCCACCGGGTTGATCGCCGCCGGTGCCGGCAACGCCCTGCTCGCACGGAAGATGGCGGCGCGCACGCGCGGCCTCATCCGCGCCGATCAGGAACCCCTCATCAACCTGCTCGAGGCGCAGGCGGCTCTGATCGAAGGCAAGCACGACGAGGCGCGCCAGAAATTCGAGCTGATGGCCAACGATCCGGAAACGCGCGAGCTCGGGTTACGCGGCCTCTACCTCGAAGCCAAGCGCCTCGGCGCGCACGAAGCGGCGCGGCAATATGCGGAAAAAGCGGCCGATCAGGCTCCCTATCTGCCCTGGGCGGCACAGGCGACGCTGGAATATCGCAGCCAGGCCGGCCGCTGGGATGATGCCATCAAGCTTCTCGACCAGCAGAAGGTTGCCCACGTCGTCGACAAGACCACCGCGAACCGCCAGCGGGCCGTGCTGCTGACGGCACGCGCCAACGACAGGTTGGAGAGCGATCCGGCCGGTGCCCGCGACGATGCGCTTGCGGCCCTGAAGCTGGTGGATGATTTCGTGCCGGCGGCGCTGATAGCGGCGAAAGCTCTCTTCCGCGAAGACAAGGTGCGCAAGGCCGCCTCCATGCTCGAGCAGGTCTGGAAAGCGCATCCGCACCCCGAGATCGGCAGGGCCTATGTGCGTGCCCGCAGCGGCGATTCCGTCATCGACCGGCTGAAACGGGCCGAACGGCTGGAGGCCATCCGCCCGAACAATGTCGAAGCGTTGCTGCTCACGGCAAAGGCGGCGCTGGATGCCGGGGATTTCAACAAGGCCCGCGCCAAGGCCGAAGCCGCCGCGAGGATCGATGCGCGCGAAGGCGCCTTCATGCTGCTGGCTGATATCGAGGAGGCCGAAACCGGCGATCAGGGCCGCGTGCGTCACTGGATGGCGCAGGCATTGCGCGCCCCGCGCGACCCGGCCTGGGTCGCCGATGGTTTCGTATCCGATAAGTGGCTGCCGCTATCGCCCGTGACGGGCCGCCTCGACGCCTTCGAATGGAAGGCCCCCTTCGGCCAGATCGAGGGACCTGTGGAAGAGGGTTCTGCCGTGTCTGTCGATGCAGCGTTGAAATCGCTGCCGCCAGTGCGCGAGGCAGTTTCCGCAACCGTGCCAGCGAAATCAACCTCACCGAAAGTTGCATCGCCGGCAGCCGATGCCTATGTCATGGAGTTGGAGCCGGCGGCGGCAAAACCCGCGCCCGACGCATCCGCCGCAGCGCCAGAGCCGGCCCAGCAGGAGCCGGAACCACGGCCCTTCTTCGGCGGTGCGCCGGACGACCCGGGTGTGAAAAATCTAAAACTTGAACCGGAACCCAAAACACGGCTCAAGTTGTTCTAGAGCATGGTGCCCCAAGAACCCTGCTCGACTTGTTTTAAGAATGGAATCGGATGTTTGAACGCTTTCAGGAATTCTTCCATAACCTGACCCAGGATCGCCCCAAATCCGGCTTTGCTCCCGATGATCCGCGCATAGCGGTGGCGGCGCTCTGCATCCAGGTCATGGAAGCGGACGGCAAGATCGAGAACAGCGAGAAGAAGCGGCTTCGCAAGCTGCTGAAGGAGCAATATGGCCTGGACGGCCGTCAGCTCGATCGGCTGATCGCCGCCGGCGAGGAGGCCGAAAGCGAGGCCGTCGACTATTATCGCTTCACCTCGGACTTGAAGCGCCATCTCGACAATGCCCAGCGGCTGGAGCTGCTCGGCATCCTCTGGGATATCGTCTATGCCGATGGCGAGCGCAGCGAGATGGAAGATCACGCGATCTGGCGCATCGCCGACCTCATGGGCATTTCCGATCGCGAACGCATCATGAAGCGCCAGGAGGCAGCAGCCCGCGCGCCCGGTTCCAAGATGGAGACAGGCAATGATGATTGAAGCGCCGGAGAGCGCTGGCCGCCCCATTTTGATCGTGCTCCATCAGGAGCACTCCAGTCCGGGCCGCGTCGGCCAGATGCTGCTGCAAAAGGGCTACGATCTCGATATCCGCCGCCCCGTTCTCGGCGAAGGCCTGCCTTCCACGCTTGCGTCCCATGCCGGCGCCGTCATCTTCGGCGGCCCGATGAGCGCCAACGACCCGGACGAGTTCGTCAAGGCCGAGATCGATTGGCTGAAAATCCCGCTCAAGGAAAATCGCCCCTATCTCGGCATCTGTCTCGGCGCGCAAATGCTCGCCCGTCATCTGGGCGCCAAGGTGAAGGCGCGCGACGACGGCAAGACCGAGATCGGCTGGTATGCGCTGAACCCGACGGAAAAGGGCCGGCTGCTGATGCGCTGGCCGCAAATGGTCTATCATTTCCATCGCGAGGGTTTCGAACTGCCGCACGGCGCCGATCTGCTTGCGACGGCCGAGACCTATCCCAACCAGGCCTATCGCTACGGCGCCAACGCCTGGGGACTGCAGTTCCATGCCGAACTCACGCGCGCCATGATGCAGCGCTGGGTCGTGCATGGCGAACACCGTTTCTGCATGCCGAACGCCCAGCAGGGACGCGAGCATCTGGAAGGCCGCATGATCTTCGACTCGGCGCTCAAGGCCTGGCTTTCCGAATTCCTCGACATGGTTTTCGAAGGCAAGCAGGCCATGGCTGCCTGAGGCGGCCAATAGTTTAGTCCGCGGCAAGAATTCGATTATGCCGCTCGACCGCCTGGCGCACCGATCTGGCATATCGCCTGAGCTTTTCATCGTCTGACACGAGAGTATCCCTAACGCATCTCGGGATCTCCAGCTGGACGCCGGCATTCCGGCTGCCGCGGTTGCATATGTTACCGGCCGCCGTTCCCGCCAGAGCCTCGCCTTTGGCCCTCGCAACGGCTGCAAAGCCATCCTCCCGCAACGCCTGAACGATCAGATCGCGAAGCGCGGTATCGAGGCCGCCGACCCAGCTTGTTTCCGGGTCGCCCCTGTCCGTTCGGCCGTGAATGGCGACGACGATCGGTGATTTTGACACCAGACCGAGAGCCATCGGCTCGTCGAAACGTTCGGAGGTGACGTGCAGCTCATGGTGCGACCTGTCCGTAGCCAACCCCTCGAAGCAGTAGAAGGAAAAGCTCTCCGCCGCTATTTCAAGCGTGATCTGCGAGGTGGCCGGCTCAATGAAGCCGCCATGCGGAGCGATAACAACGACACGCGACGACCGATCCTCAATACGGATGCGATAGTCAACGCCCTCCGCTTCATGTTCGCGCAGCGCTGAAAACGAACCGTATCGATCAGGCTGCCTTTTCATTCGGCAACCTCACGCCGGCTGCGGCTCGCCCTTGCGATCGGGCGCGTTCAGGCTGTCGATCCGGCGAAGCTGCGGGAAGCCCGTCGCCCAGAGGGCGGCCACGGCGAGCGTGCCGACGCCGCCGATGACGACGGCGGGGATCGCGCCGAAATAATGGGCCATGGTGCCGGCGCGGAACTCGCCGAGCTCGTTCGACGCCCCGACGAAGACCATGTTGACGGCGTTGACGCGGCCACGGACGTGATCCGGCGTCCAAAGCATGATCAAGGTTTCGCGGACATAGACCGAGATCAGGTCGGATGCCCCCATGATGGCGAGTGCGGCAATCGACAGCCAGGCCGTATGCGAAATGCCGAAGATCAGCGTTCCCAGGCCAAACAAGGCAACGCCGATGAACATGCAGATCCCGGCGCGATGCCGGATGGGATAGGTCGCCAGAAACAGGCCCATGGCGATCGCGCCGAAGCTCGGCGCCGCGCGCAGCAGGCCGAGGCCCCAGGGGCCGAGCGTCAGGATATCGCGTGCAAAGATCGGCATCAGGGCAACTGCGCCGCCGAGCAGCACGGCGAAGAGATCGAGCGAGATCGCGCCGAGCACGACTTTTTCCGACCAGATGAACCGGAAGCCGGCGAGCATCTCGTTCAGGCTTCGCGCCTCATGGGCGACGCGCTGCTGCGGCTTCGGGATCAGGAAGGTCAGCACCGAACCGGCCGCAAAGAAAAGAACGGCCACAGTATAGGCAACCTCGGGACCGACGCCATAAAGCAGGCCGCCGGCCACCGGCCCGAGAATAGCCGCAGCATCCCATGACATCGAATTCCACGTGATGGCATTCGTCAGGTCTTTGGGCGGTATGAGATTGGGAGCCAGCGATTGCGTCGCCGGCGTCATGAAGGCGCGCTCGATGCCGAAGACGGTGAGGATCATGAAGACCGGCAGCGGTGCGAAGGTGCCGGAGACCGTCAGGAACAGTAGGGCGGCCGTACAGAGGGTGCCGATGAAAATGCAGGTGGCGGCAATCATGCGCCTGTTATAGCGGTCGGCAACCGTGCCCGTCACAAGGATAAGCAACAACGAAGGCAGGAACTGTACCAGGCCGATAAGGCCGAGATAGATCGGCTGGCCGGTATGCGCATACATCTGCCAGCCAACGGAAACGCTGACCATTTGGGTGGCGAAGCCAGTCAAAAACCGCGCAAAGAAGAAATAGGTATAGGCGATGTGCCTGAAGGCGGCAAACCGGTCTCCGCTTGCAGCGAACGACATTGGGCGAGACTTTCCGGCGCGGCGGCCTGCACTAAAAGCACGCTCGGCTGCCTTTTAAACATGATTCAACATGCATCAGTGCATGGGACTTGCCCGTTTAGTCGTCAATGTCTACATGTCTGTCAACCGCGAAATGGAGACGGATATGCTCGCCTTATTTCAAACCATTGATCTGGCTTTGAATCTTTATACCTGGGTGCTGATCGCCAGCGCCATCTTTTCATGGCTCCATGCTTTTAATGTCATCAATTCGAGCAATCAGTTCGTCAACTCGGTCGGCAATTTCCTCTATGCCGTGACGGAGCCGGCACTGCGCCCGATCCGCCGCATCCTGCCCGATCTCGGCGGCATCGACATCTCGCCCGTCATCCTGCTCCTGATCATCTTCTTCGTCCGCTCGCTGATGTGGAACTCGCTGGTTCCGCTTTTCTTGCGGTGAGCACGCCCTGGCAGGCGTCTTCGGATCACCTGCGACTATCCGTCCGTCTCACGCCCAATGGCGGTCGTGACGCGATCGATGGCATGGAGACCGGCAGCGAGGGCGAGTGCTATCTGAAGGCGCGTGTCTCGGTCGCCCCGGAAAAGGGTAAGGCCAACAAGGCGCTGATCGCGCTCATCGCCAAGAGCATCGGCATTCCCAAATCCGCGCTCAGCCTGGTCAGCGGCGAGACCGCGCGTAAAAAAATCCTCCGGATCGAGGGCGAGCCGGAGGATTTGATAGAAAGATTAAAGGCTATCGCGAAGAACTGATCAGGCCTTCTTGGCGCGCTCGATGGCTTCGAGAATGAGCTCGCCAGCTTCCTTGGAGCCGCCCCAGCCAAAGATCTTCACCCACTTGCCGGGCTCCAGATCCTTGTAGTGCTCGAAGAAGTGCTCGATCTGCTTCAGCGTGATCTCGGGCAGGTCGGTATGCTCCCTGACCTTCTCGTAGCGCAGCGTCAGCTTCGGCGAGGGAACGGCAATGATCTTCTCGTCCCTGCCGGAATTGTCTTCCATCTTCAGCACGCCGATCGGGCGGACATTGATAACGCAGCCCGGAACCAGCGGACGGGTGCTGGCGATGAGGACGTCGATCGGGTCGCCGTCTTCGGAGAGCGTGTGAGGCACGAAGCCGTAATTGCCCGGATAGGTCATCGGCGTGTAGAGGAAACGGTCGACGACCAGCGTGCCGGCCTCCTTGTCCATTTCATACTTGATCGGATGACCGCCGACCGGCACTTCAACGATGACGTTGACGTCTTCGGGCGGGTTCTTGCCAATGGAAATCGCGTCGATGCGCATGCGTGTCCCCTAATAAGGATGGTTGCCGCCAGCCAAATAATAGGAATCATGGCGCAACGCAACAATCCATCGAGAAAGCAGAGGATTTAGTTGGCGTCAGGGCCAGACGAAGCCGATCTTCTTCAGCTGTCGATGATCGAAGGTTTCGATGCCCTCGCAGAAATCGGCGCCACCCTGCCCTCGATAGAACTGGTAGGCATTTTCGTTTTCCTCGAGGCACCAGACGACGAGCCCCTTGCAGCCAAGCGACTTCAACAGCCGGCGCGCCTCGCCGAAAAGCATCCGCCCGAGGCCGAGGCCCTGATATTGCGGGCGCAGATAAAGCTCATAGATCTCGCCTTCCTGCGGAAGGGCGCGGGCGCGGTTGAGCCCAAGCGTGGCATAGCCGGCAATCTCGCCGGCGACATCGAGAACCAAGAGCGTGGCCGGACCGCTGGTTGCCTTGCGCCACCAGGATTCGCCGCGGCGTTCGATCATCTGGCCGAGTGCGCGATGCGGGATAATGCCGGCATAGGTGTACTGCCACGACTGGCGGTGCACCTCCGAAATGGCCCGGGCGTCATGGGGTTCTGCCCGCCGAACATCAATCGACAACGTCTTCATAACGTCTACTCTGGTCTCGCGACTCCGAATTAACCATCCTCATTCATAAAGACGGCAGACTTGCCCACAGCCTTTATCCGTGGATGATCGCTGAAAATTAACGCCTTTTTAACCTTTCCCACAAGGGTCCAAAAATCGAACACACAAAATAAAACCCCGGCACAATGGCCGGGGTTGATTGGTTCGAAGCGGTACAGGCTTTGCCGTTACGCGGAACGCGCCTTTTCGAAGCGCTTGCGCTCGTTCGGGTCGAGATACATCTTGCGCAGGCGAATCGACTTCGGCGTGACTTCCATCAGCTCGTCGTCCTGAATCCAGGAGAGAGCGCGGTCGAGCGTCATGCGGATCGGCGGGGTCAGCTTCACGGCTTCATCCTTGCCGGCGGCGCGGATGTTGGTGAGCTGCTTGCCCTTGAGCACGTTGACTTCGAGGTCGTTGTCTCTGGAGTGAATGCCGATGATCATGCCGGCATAGACCTTTTCACCCGGTTCGATGATCATCGGACCGCGGTCTTCCAGGTTGAACATCGCGTAGGCGACTGCTTCGCCTGAAGCGTTGGAGAGCAGGACGCCGTTGGTGCGGCCGCCGATCGCGCCCTTGAAGGGCTGATAGTCATGGAACAGGCGGTTCATGATCGCGGTGCCGCGCGTATCCGTCAGCAGTTCCGACTGATAGCCGATGAGACCGCGGGTCGGCGCGAAGAATTTCAGGCGCAGGCGATTGCCGCCGGACGGACGAAGCTCGACCATTTCGGCCTTGCGCTCCGACATCTTCTGCACGACGACACCCGAATGCTCTTCATCGACGTCGATGACGACTTCTTCGATCGGCTCCAGCATCTGGCCGGTGGCTTCGTCCTTGTGCATGACGACGCGCGGACGCGACACGGCAAGCTCGAAGCCTTCGCGGCGCATGGTTTCGATCAGAACAGCAAGCTGCAATTCGCCGCGGCCGGAGACGTAGTACGAATCCTTGCCTTCGGCTTCCTCGATCTTCAGCGCGACATTGCCTTCGGCTTCCTTGAAGAGGCGATCGCGGATGACGCGTGAGGTAACCTTGTCGCCTTCAGTGCCAGCGAGCGGGCTGTCATTGACGATGAACGACATGGTGACGGTCGGCGGATCGATCGGCTGGGCGTGCAGCGCCTCGGTGACGGACGGATCGCAGAATGTGTCGGCGACGGTACCCTTGGACAGACCGGCGATGGCGACGATATCGCCTGCATGAGCTTCCTCGATCGGCGTGCGCTCGATGCCGCGGAAGGCGAGGATCTTGGAAATGCGGCCGGTTTCGATCAGCTTGCCATCCTGGCCCAGAACCTTGACGGACTGGTTCGGCTTGATCGAGCCGGAATGAATGCGGCCGGTGATGACGCGGCCAAGGAAGGGATTGGCTTCGAGAAGCGTGCCGATCATGCGGAATGCGCCGTCTTCTTCGCCGACACTCGGCTCCGGCACATGCTTCAGCACCAGATCGAGAAGCGGGCCAAGGCCATCCTCGACGGGGCCTTCCGGCGAATAGTTCATCCAGCCGGCGCGGCCCGAGCCATAAAGGATCGGGAAATCGAGCTGCTCGTCGGTGGCGTCGAGCGCTGCGAAGAGATCGAAGACCTCGTTGATGACTTCTTCGTGGCGCGCATCCGGACGGTCGATCTTGTTGATCGCGACGATCGGGCGGAGGCCGACTTTCAGCGCCTTGCCGACCACGAACTTGGTCTGCGGCATCGGGCCTTCCGAGGCATCGACCAGCACGATGGCGCCATCGACCATCGAAAGGATGCGCTCGACTTCGCCGCCGAAGTCGGCGTGGCCAGGCGTGTCGACGATGTTGACGCGAACGCCCTTCCAGACAACGGAGGTCGCCTTGGCGAGAATGGTGATGCCACGCTCTTTTTCCAGATCGTTGGAATCCATCATGCGCTCAACGGTGCGCTGGTTCTCGCGGAAGGAACCGGACTGCTTCAGAAGCTCGTCAACGAGGGTGGTTTTCCCATGGTCAACGTGCGCGATGATCGCGATGTTGCGGAGTGTCATAATGTTATATCTCTGAGGCTGAGGCGCGATATAAAGTAAACACGCCAATTACGTTTGGCGCGCTCATAGCCTTTTTTTCGCGATTGCGAAAGGGGGGAGGCGCGAAAGCTCGCTTGCACGCCTCTTCAACCCATCGACAACATGGTCCCGACCTTCGAGCCCAAGGGCAAGGATCAGGCCGCCAGCCCCTTCTTCTTCAGCATCGCATCCGGGCTCGGCAGCTTGCCGCGGAAGGCCTTATAGGTGTCTTCCGGGTCGATCGAGCCGCCGACGGAATAGATGTTGGCCTTGAGTTTCTCGGCCATCTCGGCATTGAAAGCATCGCCGGTTTCCTCGAAAGCGGAGAAGGCGTCCGCATCCAGCACTTCCGACCACATGTAGGAATAGTAGCCGGCCGAATAGCCGTCGCCGGCGAACACATGCTGGAAATGCGGGGTGGCATGACGCATGACGATCGATTTCGGCATGCCGATCTCGGCAAGCACTTGCCCCTGCACCGCCATCGGATCCTCGACGGCGCCGCGAGTATGGAACGCCATGTCGACCAGCGCCGACGAGGTAAACTCCACCGTGTTGAAGCCGGCATTGAAGGTGCGGGCTGCCAGCACCTTGTCGAGCAGCGCCTGCGGCATCGGCGCGCCGGTCTCGTAGTGGACGGCATATTCTTTCAGGATGACAGGCACGGTCAGCCAGTGCTCGTAAAGCTGCGACGGCAGCTCGACGAAATCGCGGGAAACGCCGGTGCCTGATACCGAGGGATAGGTGACGTTCGACAGCATGCCGTGCAGCGCATGGCCAAACTCGTGGAACAGCGTGCGGGCATCGTCGAGCGACAGCAGCGCCGGCTTGCCTTCGGCCGGCTTGGCGAAATTGCAGACATTGTAGATGATCGGCAATTCGCCCACGTCACCGTTCTTCAATGGCAGTTTGTGCTGCGATTGGAACGAGCTCATCCAGGCGCCGGAGCGCTTGGAGCTGCGGGCAAAATAATCGCCAAGGAACACCGCGACGAGCTTGTCGGAACGGTCGCGGATCTCGAAGACACGCACATCGGGATGATAGGCGGGAACGCCCTTCTGCTCGACGGCATGAATGCCGAACAGGCGGCCGGCGACATCGAAGCAGGCGGCAATGATCTTTTCCAGCTGCAGATAAGGCTTGAGTTCGGTTTCGGAGAAATCGAACTTCTGCGTGCGGATCTTTTCGGCATAGTGCCGCCAGTCCCAGGGCATGACCTCGTGGTTGCGGCCTTCCTCGGCGATCAGCGCGGCAATATCCTTTTCTTCTTCGGCAGCGCGTGCTGCCGCCTTCGACCATACGGTCATGAGGAGGTCATTCACTGCGTCAGGCGTCTTCGCCATGGTGTTGTCGAGCTTCAATTCGGCAAAGTTGCCGTAGCCGAGCAGCCTCGCCTTCTCGGCTCTGAGCGCCAACATCTCGCGAATGATCTCGCGGTTGTCCGTCTTGCCGCCATTGGCGCCGCGTGCCACCCACGCCTTGAAGGCCTGCTCGCGCACATCGCGGCGCTCGGATGATGTCAGGAACGGTTCAATGATCGAGCGCGACAGCGTGACGGCATATTTGCCCTCTTCGCCGCGCTCGCGCGCCGCGGCCGCCATTGCATCGCGCAGATAGCTAGGAAGGCCGGCGAGATCGGCCTCCTCCGACAGCAACAGCGCCCAGTCCTTTTCATCGGCAAGCACATTTTGCCCGAACTGCGCACCGAGGCCGGCAAGCTTTTCGTTGATCGCGGAAAGCCGCTCCTGCTCCGCTTTCGGCAGCTTGGCACCCGACTTCACGAAACCCTTCCAGTGCCGTTCGAGCACGCGGGTTTCCTCCAGCGTCAGACCGAGTTCGTCACGGCCCTCCCAGAGAGCGTCGAGGCGGGCAAAGAGCGCGGCATTCGTGCCGATCTTGGAATAATGCCGCGCCATCTTCGGCGCGATCTCGCGCTCCAGCGCCTGGATCGTCTCGTTGGTATCAGCACCGGCCTTGTTCCAGAACAGCGCCGATATGCGCGACAGCTCATCACCGGCGAGTTCGAGCGCTGTCACCGTATTGGCGAAGCTCGGCGCATCGCTATCCCCGGCAATCGCATCGATCTCCGCCTCGTGGAACACAAATGCGGCGTTGAAGGCGGGAGCGAAATCCGTGTCCTTCACCGCGTCGAAGCGTGGCAGCCCTCGATGTCCGGTCCATTCGACGAGCGCGGGATTGACGGCGGCGTGGGAAGACATGCAGGGCATCCTTTCGACAGATATCTGATCGAAGCACGATATAAGGCCCGCCCCGCCAAATTGGTATGGCGGCGACAAACAAATTTATGGGGAAGGGTCAGGCCTTGCGCCAGCCGAGCAGGCCAGGCGTGGCGTGCCAGAGCGCCTGCGCCGCAAAGCCCATGAAGAGCACGCCGGAGCAGCGCACGATCAGCCGTTCATGCGCGCGATAGAAACGTCGCACAGCCCCCGCGCCGATAATGCTGATCAGGATGATATCCGCTGTCACGAAGCCGGCGAAGGAAACCGTGAGCAATAGCGGCAGCGCGCTGAAAGTCAGCGCTCCGGCTGAACCCGCCACCAAAGCGGTGAACGTCGCCAGCGCAACCGGATATCCCTTCGGGTTGGTGACGCCGAAGATCAGGCCCCGGCGGAACGGCCGGTCGACATTGACAAGCGATTTCCCATCTCCCTTAGGCTTGGCCGTCACCGCGCTCCAGCCGATCCAGGCAAGATAGAAGCCGCAAAGCAATCCGAGCAGATCGAAGACGAAGGTGCCGATGGTCTTGGCGCCGACGATGGCGACCAGCGCAAGCGACGACCAGACGATATCGCCCAGCAGATGGCCGCTGACGAAAAATGCGCCGGCCTTGCGCCCTTGCCCCGCGCCGATGCCCAGCAGCGCCAGAAAAGCCGGGCCCGGAATAAGGACATAAAACAGCGCGGCCAGGAAAGCGCCGACAACGAGCGATTGCGTCATGATGGAGGTCCCCACTGCTGATCGCGGGAGAGTAGCAACCTGCTGAATCGGGTCAAGTCGCTGTTCGTTTTATGACAGAAGAAGCCGTTGTGTTCATGGGTTTAAACCAATAAGAACGTATCGGGGCCCAAGAACTGAAAAGCGTAGGTAGGGAAGCGCTTATGAACAGCAGGATTAATACGGATTCGCTCGCCTTTCTTGTGAGCGATTGCGCCCGATTGATCAGGACGGCCTTCGAGCGACGTATTCTTGTCGCAGGGCTCGGCCTGACAGCGGGTGAAGCACGAACGCTGATGCAAGTCGCTGCCATTAACGGTAGTCGGCAGCTCGACATCGCCTCCCGCATGGGGTTGGAGCCGATGACCGTCAGCGCCTTTCTGGACAAATTGCAGGCGCGGGGCCTGATCGAACGCCAACCCGACCCGCTCGACCGCCGCGCCAAGCGGATCGTCTTGTCGGAAACGGCCGCCGCCAAGCTGAAGCAGATCGACAGAGAGGTTTGCGAGGTCGAGCGCAATGCGACGCAAGGCTTCGATCAGGGATTGCAGACGCAGCTGCACGACGCGCTCTGTACGTTCCGCAGCAATCTGCAGAAGGCAGAACTGCCCGCCGAGACCGAACGTGAGTTGAGGCCGGTCGACTAGAGCGATCCCGGTAAAAGTGCGTAGCGGTTTTCCGTCCGGAATTGCGCAAAACAACAACATAGAGCGGTCAGGCGTTTCACGGAATCGCCTGACCGCTTAATGTCCGGCACAGTTCCGCTTTCCAGCAAGAAAAACCCGCCTCCGGCAACCGGAAGCGGGTCTTTTGTTGTTTGGATTCTGATTACTTCGACAGGTTACGCTTGGCGAGCGTGCGCAAGCGCAAAGCGTTGAGCTTGATGAAGCCGGCTGCGTCCTTCTGGTCGTAGGCGCCCTGATCGTCCTCGAATGTGACGAGCTTATCGGAGTAGAGCGACTTCGGGCTTTCGCGGCCGATGACCATAACATTGCCCTTGTAGAGCTTCAGCGTCACTTCGCCTTCGACATGTTCCTGGCTCTTGTCGATGAGGGCCTGCAACATCTCGCGCTCCGGCGAGAACCAGAAGCCGTAATAGATGAGCTCGGCATAACGCGGCATCAGCTCGTCCTTGAGGTGCGCGGCACCGCGGTCGAGCGTGATGGATTCAATGGCGCGATGGGCCGCGAGCAGGATCGTGCCGCCGGGCGTTTCGTAGACGCCGCGCGACTTCATGCCGACATAGCGGTTCTCGACGAGGTCCAGACGGCCGATGCCATTATCGCGACCGTAATCGTTGAGCTTTGCCAGCAGCGTCGCCGGGCTCAGGTGCTGACCATTGATCGAGACGGCATCGCCCTTTTCGAAGCCGACCTTGATAACCGTCGCCTTGTCGGGAGCGGCTTCAGGGGAAATCGTGCGCATATGCACATATTCCGGCGCTTCCTGCGACGGATCTTCCAGCACCTTGCCCTCCGAGGAGGAGTGCAGAAGGTTGGCATCGACGGAGAACGGCGCCTCGCCCTTCTTGTCCTTGGCAACCGGAATCTGGTGCTTCTCGGCAAATTCGAGCAGGTCGGTACGGCTCTTGAACGACCAGTCGCGCCAGGGAGCGATAATCTTGATGTCGGGGTTCAGCGCATAGGCCGAGAGTTCGAAACGAACCTGGTCGTTGCCCTTGCCCGTCGCGCCGTGCGCGATGGCGTCAGCGCCGGTCTTTTTGGCGATCTCGATCAGGTGCTTGGAGATCAGCGGGCGGGCGATCGACGTGCCGAGCAGGTAGACGCCTTCGTAGACGGCATTGGCGCGGAACATCGGGAAGACGAAATCGCGCACGAATTCCTCGCGCACATCCTCGATATAGATTTCCTTGATGCCGAGCATTTCGGCCTTCTTGCGCGCCGGCTCCAGCTCTTCGCCCTGGCCGAGATCGGCGGTGAAGGTGACGACTTCCGCACCCAGCTCCGTCTGCAGCCACTTCAGGATAATCGAGGTGTCGAGACCGCCGGAATAGGCGAGAACGACTTTCTTCACGTCTTTATGTGATGCCATGATGAGATCCGTTTCAATGCAAGCCGAAGGAAAGGCCCGCAAACCCTGTATCGCGGCACTTTTAGCGAGATTATCGCGAGGCGCAAGGGGAAGTGCGGCGGAGCGCCTCGCACGGGTTCGACGCGGGTTTGACTCGCCTCGGGAAAGCACCATATTCGGCGGCGAGCAAGCAATGCCTCGGAGGGCACCCTTTGACCGATATTCAAGACATTTTCAAGAAATCCAATGTAGCCGTCATCACCGGCGGCGCGTCCGGCATCGGCTTTGCTGCGGCGAAATATTTTGCTTCGCTCGACATGAGCGTCGTCATTGCCGATCTCGGCGGCGACCGCCTGGCGGAAGCGAGCGCCGAGCTCAAGACGATCACAGGCGAGGAGCATGTGATGGCCATCGAGACCGATGTTTCCAGCAAAGACTCGTTGGAGGCGTTGGAGCGCGCAGTCCTGCAGCGCTTCGGCCGGGTGCATGTGCTGATGAACAATGCCGGTATCGGACCGGAAACCTCGATCTTCAGCGCACAGGCCGGCTGGGATGCCATTCTCGGCGTCAATCTGCTCGGCGTTATCAACGGCACGCGGACCTTCGGGCCCGGCATGCTGGCCCATGGCGAACCGGGTGTTATCATCAACACCGGCTCGAAGCAGGGCATCACCACGCCGCCAGGCAATCCGGCCTACAATGTCTCAAAGGCCGGCGTGAAGGTGTTCACCGAAGCGCTGCAGCACGAGCTACGCAATACTGCGGGCGCGAAAATATCAGCCCATCTCCTTATCCCCGGCTTCGTCTTCACCGGCCTCACCAAGGGCGAGCGCAGGGAAAAGCCGGCCGGTGCCTGGACGCCGGAACAGACGATCGACTTCATGGTGGAGAGCCTGAAGCGCGGCGACTTCTATATTCTCTGCCCTGACAATGACGTGGCCCGTCCGACCGACGAGCGCCGCATGCTGTGGGCCGCCGGCGATATCGTCGAAAACCGTCCGCCGCTGTCGCGTTGGCACCCCGACTATGCCGACCAATTCAAGGCATTTCTCGAAAAGAAGGATTGATTTGCAATCCCCCCAAAGCCGGATAAGAGAACACGGATCCCCTATCCGGCTTTCGGAGCATCTCATGGACTTCATACCCAGCCTGCCGACCCTTCTCGCCTTTTCGGCGGCAAGCCTGTTGCTGGCGCTGACCCCCGGTCCCGACATGACGTTGTCGATCAGTCGCGCTTTGGCGCAGGGCAAGAAGGCAGCGCTTTTCGTCGTTCTCGGCACCAGCCTCGGCGTCATCGTTCACACCTGTTTGGTGGCCTTCGGCATTTCGGCGCTGATCACCGCTTCGCCGGTCGCCTTCACGGTGCTGAAAACGGGTGGTGCCGCCTATCTCCTGTGGTTGGCGATCCAGGCGATCCGCTTCGGTTCCAGCTTGTCGATCAAGAAGGTCGATGCCGTCAAGGGCACGCCGCTCGCCAATATTTCCACCGGCTTCTCAGTCAATCTGCTGAACCCCAAGGTCATCATCTTTTTCATGACCTTCCTGCCGCAATTCGTCACGGCAGGCGATCCGGCCGTGACGCACAAGCTGCTGTTCCTCGGCTTCTTCTTCATCGTCATCGGCATTCCGGTGAACGTGCTCATCGTTCTTGCCGCCGACGGCCTGTCGTCCTGGCTGCAGAAGAACCGGGGCGTCATGCGCGGCCTCGACTATGCCTTTGCCACCGTCTTCTCGATCTTCGCGGTGAAGATCTTCTTCACTCAGGCTCGTTGAGGACGGGGCCTCGCCCGGCGAACCGGCCGGCGATCCACCAATAAACGGTGGCGCTGGCTGCCCCCAAGAAGGCGAAGCAGACCGCGATCGTGATCAGATTGAGGGTCTGCGGCTTTTCCACGCCGCCGGAAATCAGGATGGAGGCCACCGCAGACAAGACGGCGCCATAGATCGCATAACCGTACCAGCGACGCATACCGCGCCATTCCAGAATGGGGATGACGATGAGCGACGGCACAATGCTGACGATCATTGCGAGCTTGGTGAGCGCGATCGTCAGGACGAAAAGTTCGGGGGCGGCCGTCTCCGGCACCGTCCACGCGGCAACGCAGGCCAGCACGAAGCCCATCAGAGCGCAGGCGGCGACATAGCCCCACAGGAGGCGTATCGGCTTGCGCAGCCCAACGAGCATCGATCTCAATCCTCGCCGTGATTGGCGATCATCATCGCTTCGAAGGCCAGGCGTTCGGTCTTGCGCATGCGCTCCGATTCCGACTTCAGCTGGCCGCAGGCGGCGAGGATATCACGCCCGCGCGGCGTGCGGATCGGCGAAGCATAGCCGGCCGAATTGATGAAATCGGCGAATTTCTCGATCTGCTCCCACTCCGAACACTGGTAATTCGTGCCTGGCCAGGGATTGAAGGGGATCAGGTTGATCTTGGCCGGAATGCCCTTCAGCAACTGGATCAGCCCCTTCGCATCCTCGAGGCTGTCGTTGACGCCCTTCAGCATCACATATTCGAAAGTGATGCGCCGTGCGTTCGAAAGGCCGGGATAGGCGCGACAGGCATCCATCAGCTCCTTCAGCGGATATTTCTTGTTGATCGGCACCAGCATGTCGCGCAGGTCGTCGCGCACCGCATGCAGAGAGATCGCCAGCATGACGCCGATCTCATCGCCTGTGCGGTAGATTTCCGGCACGACGCCCGACGTCGAAAGGGTGATGCGTCGCTTCGACAGAGAGAGGCCGTCGCCGTCGGAAGCGATCAGCAGCGCCGTTTTGACGCTGTCGAAATTATAGAGCGGCTCGCCCATGCCCATCATGACGACATTGCTGACCTTGCGGCCTTCCGCCGGCATGACCGTGCCCTGCGGTGCTTCGCGGTCGGGGAAATCACCGAGCCGGTCGCGCGCCAGAAGCAGCTGCGACAGGATCTCTTCCGCCGTCAGGTTGCGCACCAGGCGCTGCGTGCCCGTATGACAGAAGGAGCAGGTCAGCGAACAGCCGACCTGGCTGGAAATGCAGAGCGTGCCGCGGCCCTCTTCCGGAATATAGACGGCCTCGATCTCGACGGGACGGCCGGCGCCGCGCGGCGGGAAACGCAGCAGCCATTTGCGGGTGCCGTCGTTGGACACCTGTTCCTCGACAATTTCGGGACGTGCGATGGTGAAATGCGTCTTCAGCATTTCGCGCATGTCCTTCGAGACATTCACCATGGCATCGAAATCGGAGACACCGCGCACGTAGATCCAGTTCCAGAGCTGGCTGACGCGCATCTTGATCTGCTTGTCGGCAACGCCCTTTTCCTTGAGCGCGGCACCCATTTCCTCGCGCGTCAGACCGATGAGCGACGGTTTCGGCGAAAGCTCCACCGGCTGCGACAAGGGCATCGGCTTCAGCTTGGGATGGGTCATGATATCGGTGGCGGACATAGGATCATTCCAACGGTTCACATCGGCGATGCCGCAAAAGCTGAAAGAAGCTGCGGATGCGGGCAAGGCACGGAAATCTGAAGATTCATGCGGTGGCGGGACAAGCTGTCTGCCGCACACCTGCTGTTGGCGCGGCCTTTAGCACTAATTTCCGCTCGCGTCATCCCTTTCCCTCAAAAGCAAAGGCCGGCGTGCTTGCCGGCCTTGTCATCACGGTCGCGGCGGCAGGACGATCACATTGACGTGATCCCTTGGCCCTCGAACTTACTTGCAGTTCTCGATCTGCTTCAGCGCGGCGGTAACGCCCTTTAGCGAATAGGTATAGGAAGTGGCCGTACCCTTTTTCGAAGTCGCCGAAACCTTCAGCGAATGGCCTGATTTGAGGGCTGCGACCAATGCAGGCTCCTGCGCGGCATTCTCGACCCAGGCGGCCTTGTCCTTGGTGAACATCACGAAGGTCTTGTTGTCGATGATGACGTCGACCTTCGAATTGTCCTTGAGCGGATAGCCCATCATCGCCTGCGGTTCATAGGAGATATTCTGGCCCGGGCGCTGGGACACGATGAAGAAATTGTCGCCATGGTCGATGCCGGCGGTCGGCGCCTTGGCGGTGGGCACGGAGAGAACGTAGCAGACCTTGCCCGCCGCGGACTGGTAGGAATAGGCGCCCCAGGCGTCGAACTGCTGGATGCGCGTCGGAGCCGCCGGCGCTGCTGCTGCCGCTGCCTGCGTCTGCTTCTTGGTCTGGGCGGAGGCAATGCCGGTGCCGGCGAGAACAAGCGAGAGGGCGATTGCGAAGCTTTTTACAAACATGGTTTCCTGCCGATTTCTTGCGGTCCAGAGCGCGTGGCGAGTCGATTAACGCACGCCTATGCTCGTGAGCTGCCTTATTTTGACTTTATTCAGGTTACCAAACCGTCAACGGAGCGCTAACCGCCCTTGGCTCCGTGCCATTTCAACCCAGGTATTGCGCAGAGCTTGAAACGCTTCAGAAGGAATTGGAAAACCCGGATGGTGGAACACCACCCTACGGGATCGATTTAAGACAGAAAGATTCAGGCAAGAATTTGTCCTCGCTAAAATCAGTGGGGCCTCATAAAGGTCTGGAAACCCGAGAGGATTCAGATCGACCCCTGTTGGGCGGGCATCAAGCCGTTTTTACAGCCTCTGGCTCGTTCTCCAACGCCCTGTCGGCAGCGTCGTAATGTTCCTGGCGGATATGGCCCCTGATCATGCTGAAGGCGAGCGTCAGCACCGCGACATCGTCCGTAAAGCCGACCACGGCAAAAAAATCGGGGATAATATCGAACGGCATGACGAAATAGCCGAGCGCAGCCAGCAGGATGCCGCGGACACGAGTCGGTGTCTGCGGATCGAACGCGCAATAGAAAGCCGCCACGACATCGCGGGAAAACGGGATATAACGAGCCGCCTTCCGCAAGGTCGGCCAGAATTTGCTGCGCACCGTCTTCTCCTGCTCCTTTTGGGTTTCTTCATCACCAGGCATCAGGATTTCCCCGTACTTGATGTCATCCATTCCATTCACCTCTATCGAGACCCGTTGCCCGGGCCGTGTAAACATATGGTGATCGCATCAGACGATTCAATCGATCCGCCGGGCCGCCGCCTTCTCCATTGCCTTCGCGAGCTTGATGTCGTGATCCGTCAGACCGCCGGCATCATGCGTCGTCAGTTTGACGTCTACACGGGAATAGACATTGAACCATTCCGGGTGATGATTGAATTTCTCCGCCGAAAGCGCCGCCTCTGTCATGAAGCCGAAGGCCTCGACGAAATTGCGGAATTTGAACGTCTTCGAAATCGAAATGCGGTCGGCCGAAAGCGTCCAGCCGTCCAGTTCCTTCAGGCTTTCATCAATTGCGGTCGGCTCCAGCTTCTCGTATTTCATGGCAAGGTCACTCCTCTCTAGCGATTGAACGATATCATGGATCGTCAAAGGATTCTTTTTGTCTGCGCCGGCAACATCTGCCGATCGCCGCTTGCCGAAGGCATTTTCAGGCATCTGGCGACCGAAGCCGGTCGCTCCCTTGAATTCGAGATCGATTCGGCCGGCATCGGCGGCTGGCATCAAGGCGAGCGACCGGATCGCCGTTCGGTGGCCGTTGCCGCCGGCCACGGAATCGATATTTCCAGCCAGCGCGCCCGCCGCATCGCATCATCAGATTTCGGCAGGTTCGATCTGATCCTGGCAATGAATCAGGACAATTTAAAGAATCTGCGCAAGGTCGCGCCTGCCGATCTTCACGGCAAGCTGCACCTCTTCAACGCCCTCGCGCTTGGCAGCAACAAGGACATTCCCGACCCGTATTATGGTGGCCGCGATGATTTCGAGGCTGTTTACACCATGCTCTTGGCCGGCTGCAGCGCGCTGTTGCCCAGGGCCGGGAAGGCGCTGTGGGGTTCGTGAAGCGGAAATATCTCTTCGGTGAGATAGGGTCCGCCGCCAACCGATTCGCGCGATGACAGAAGCACGAAGCGCCCCACCGTGAACGGCTGGGTATAGAAGTTGCCGCGGCCGGAGAGGTAGTGCACGACATCGTCGACCCGCGAGGACTTCAACCTGGCGAGCGTGACGTGCGGCGTGAACTTGCGGGGATCGGACTGTAATCCGATGCGCTGGCAGATGCGCTCGATCTCGCCTTGCAGCGCGTACATGTCCGGTGTCTGCGAGACCCCGGCCCAGACCGAGTGCGGCTTCTTGGAACCGAAGGAGCCTATGCCCTCCAGACGAAGCTGAAATTCTGGGCGATCTATCCGGTCCAGCCGGTCGACGATCTCATCAGCCGTCCGACCATCGACATCGCCGATGAACCGAAGGGTGATGTGATAATTTTCAACGTCGATCCACCTGGCTCCGGGAAGACCACCGCGCAACAACGAGAGGCTCATGGCCGCGTTGCGCGGAATTTCGAGGGCGGTAAAAAGTCTCGGCATCACGAGCACTCCCCGAATCTCTTGCAGGTATAAGTAGGGAATCACGCATTTGCAGTCGGTGCAAGCACCTATTTCGCACCTGCGTCAATCATCCCTACGAAAGTGACAATAGCTGGCAGAATGCGCTCGACCATTACATCGACGCCCTTAGGATTCGGATGCATGCCGTCGGACAGCTGCAAATCCGCATGCGTGGCCACGCCGTCGAGGAAAAACGGATAGAGCGCGAGCTGATATTTGTCGGCCAGGCGCTTGTAGATCGGATTGAACTTCTCGGCATAATCCGCCCCCATGTTCGGCGGTGCCAGCATGCCGACGAGGAGAACCGGGATCTTTCGCTGCTTGAGCTGACCGATCATCGTTTCGAGATTCTTTTCCGTCTGTTCCGGTGGAATGCCGCGCAGGGCGTCATTGGCGCCGAGCTCGAGAATCACCCCGTCCGTGCCATCGGTCACGGACCAGTCCACGCGGGAAAGCCCGCCGGATGTCGTGTCGCCCGATACGCCGGCATCGGCGACAGCCACATCAAGCCCCTTGGCCTTCAGCGCCGCCTCCAGTTTGGCGGGAAAGCCGTCGCCCGGCGGCAGTTGATAACCGGCCATCAGGCTGTCGCCCAATCCGACGAGCTGGATGGTCCGCGCCTCGGCGGCATCCACAGCGCCAAACAAAAGACCGAAAGTGATGACAGCGAAGTGAAACGCAGCAACTTTAAAACTCATGATCAATTTCCTAAATTCGCTGTCCGGGCCAATTTGCGCCCGCCACTATCTCTGATGTTCTCTGATATATAGGGCGTTCGCATTGGCAAAAACCATCATCGAGCTGAAGAAGGCGGATTTGACGCTCGGCAGTGCTGCCGCCTCCGTCCATGTGCTGAAGGGCATCGACCTCACCGTCATGGAGGGCGAGGCCGTGGGTATCGTCGGCCCTTCCGGTTCCGGCAAGTCGACGCTGCTGATGGTGCTGGCCGGCCTCGAAAAGCTCGACAGCGGCGAATTGCTGATCCGCGACACGCCTCTGCATAGCCTGAGCGAAGACCGCATCGCCGATTTCCGCGGCCGCAATATCGGCATCGTCTTCCAATCCTTCCATCTCATCGCCAACATGACGGCGCTGGAAAACGTTGCCGTGCCTCTGGAACTCGCCAACAACAGAGACGCCTTCGACATCGCCCGGCGGGAGCTGCAGGCGGTCGGTTTGGGAGAGCGGCTCAATCACTATCCCGGCCAGCTTTCCGGCGGCGAGCAGCAGCGCGTGGCGATTGCCCGCGCACTTGCGCCCTCGCCTGCCGTCCTCATCGCCGACGAACCGACGGGCAATCTCGACACGGATACCGGCCGGCAGATTGCCGACCTGCTCTTTGCCCAGCAGGCCGAGCGCGGCACCACCATGCTGCTCGTCACCCACGACCCGGCGCTTGCCGCCCGCTGCTCGCGCCAGATCCGCGTACGATCAGGCGAAATCGAGAAGGATAGCGCTCCGTCGCGCGTCAATCAGGCGGCCATCGCATGAACATGGCGGGGATGCGCCTGACGCTCGCCTTCCGCCTTGCCTTGCGCGAACTGCGCGGCGGTCTTGGCGGCTTCTATATCTTCCTCGCCTGCATCGCGCTCGGCACCGGCGCCATCGCCGCCGTCAACTCCGTATCCCGCTCGATCACCGATGCCATCTCGACGCAGGGCCAGTCGCTTCTGGCCGGCGACGCCCGCTTCGAGCTGCGCAATCGCGAGGCAAGCCCTGAGGAACTGGCCTATCTCCAAGGCCTCGGCAAGCTCTCCCGCTCCACCAGCTTGCGTTCCATGTCCCGCCTGCCCGACGGCTCCGACCAGGCGCTGGTCGAGGTCAAGGCGGTCGATGACGCCTATCCGCTCTATGGCACCTTTCAAGCCGATCCCGATCAGCCGCTATCGACCCTGCTTGCCGTCAAGGATGGCGCCTATGGCGCCGTCGTCGCTCCCCTCCTGCTTGAGCGTTTGAACCTCAAGGTTGGCAGCGATCTGCTGCTGGGCAATACAAAGCTCCACATCACCGGCACCATCACGAATGAGCCGGATGCCGTCTCCGAAGGCTTCGGCTTCGCCCCCCGTCTGCTCACCAGCCGCGATGCCTTGGCCGCCTCCGGCCTGATCACCACTGGCAGCCTCGTCGAGCAGGCCTACAGGATCCGCATGGACGATCCCGCGACCGGGCTGCGCAACCTCGGCGATCGCGCCAATGCCGCCTTCCCGCAGGCCGGCTGGTCGATCCGCACCAGCAGCCGCGCCGCACCCGAGCTTGCCGACAACATCACCCGCTTCTCGCAGTTCCTGACATTGGTGGGATTGGCGGCTCTCATCGTCGGCGGCGTCGGCGTCGCCAATGCCGTGCGCGCCTTCCTCGATTCGAAGCGCACCACCATCGCCACCTTCAAATGCCTGGGCGCCCCGGCCTTCGTCGTGGTGCTGATCTATCTCATCCAGATTGCCGTCATTGCGCTCGCCGGTGTTGCCGTCGGCCTTGTCCTCGGCGCCATCGCGCCGCTGGTCGCCTCGCAATTCATGGCGGAATTCCTACCCATATCGACTGCACCGCGGCTCTATCCCGGCCCCTTGATGCTGGCGGCCCTCTTCGGCCTGCTGACGACGCTTGCCTTTGCCATTCCGCCGCTCGGCCACGCCCGCGAGGTGCCGGCGACGGCACTTTTCCGCGAACAGGGCTTTGAAGCGCGCCGCCTGCCCGGCTGGCCCTATCTGCTCGCCGCCGGCGTGCTGATGGCGGCTCTTGCGGCTCTCGCGATCGTCACCGCCTATGATCGCTTCATCGCCATCGTCTTCGTCGTCTCCATCGCCGCCGCCTTCGTCGTGCTGCGCGTGGTCGCCGCACTCCTCTCCTGGCTCGCCCGCCGCAGCCCGCGTGTGCGCTCGCCGGCCCTGCGGCTTGCGATCGGCAATATCCACCGGCCCGGCGCGCTCACGGGTTCCGTCGTGCTGTCGCTCGGCCTCGGCCTGGCGCTTCTGGTGACCCTGACGTTGATCGACGGCAACATGCGCCACGAGCTGACCGGACGCATGAGCGAAAAGGCGCCGAATTTCTTCTTCGTCGATATACAGGGACCGGAACTCGAGGGCTTCCGCAAGATCGTCCTCAACGAGGACCCCAAGGGCAAGCTCGTCGAGGCGCCGATGCTGCGCGGCCGGATCGTCGCCTTCAACGGCGAGGATGTCACGAAAATGAAGGTGCCGGCGGCCGGACAATGGGTGTTGCGCGGCGACCGCGGCATCACCTATGCCGAGACCTTGCCCGAAAACGCCGCCCTTACCGAAGGGCAGTGGTGGGACAAGGATTATAGCGGCGAGCCGCTGGTCTCCTTTTCCAACGATGAAGGCAAGGCGCTCGGCCTGAAGATCGGCGACAAGGTGACCGTCAATGTCCTCGGCCGCAACGTGACGGCAAAGATCGCCAGCTTCCGCAAGGTGCAATGGCAGTCGCTGTCGATCAACTTCGTGATGATCTTCTCGCCCAACACCTTCAAGGGAGCCCCGCATGCGTGGCTGGCAACCCTTACCGATGCCTCCGCCACCTCGGCGCAGGAGGCGGCGATCCTGAGGAAAGTCACCAACGCCTATCCGACCATCACCAGCGTCCGCGTCAAGGATGCCCTCGATGTCGTCAATACGCTTGTGGGACAGCTCGCCACCGCCATCCGCGCCGCCGCCTCGGTCGCGCTTATCGCGTCCGTGCTGGTGCTCGCCGGCGCGCTTGCCGCCGGCAATCGCGCCCGCACCCATGATGCGGTCATCCTCAAGACGCTCGGCGCGACGCGGGCAATGTTGATCCGTGCCTTCAGCTACGAATATCTGATCCTCGGTTCGGCAACCGCCGTCTTCGCGCTGATCGCCGGCTCCGTCTCCGCCTGGTACATCGTCAGCCGCATCATGCACCTGCCCTCGACCTTCATGCCCGATGTCGCTTTCTCCACGCTCATCATCGCCCTGGTGCTGACGGTCGGCATCGGTCTGATCGGCACCTGGCGCATCCTCGGCCAGAAGGCGGCGCCCGTTCTGCGCGAACTGTGAATCGCCTTCGCGGATTAACCGAACGCCGCGAAAGCCGCCCGATATTACGCCGATTTAACACGGCGCCAACAGCTAGACCCTTGTGTATAAGGCATGAAAGCCTCATATTCTGTGCAGGCATGCTGGAGCTCCGCAGCGGCGCCTGGGCCTGGAAGGCCCGACACCGTACTCACATCGGAGCTTAAAAGAGGAAAACATGGCTGACTTTCGCAACTACCAAAACCGGGCGCAGAGCGGTGCGCAATCCGGTGCGATGATAGACGAAGGCCTTCGAGCTTACATGCTCAAGGTCTATAACCTGATGGCGCTGGGTCTGGCGATCACGGGTGTTGCCGCCTATCTCTCCTTCACCCTCGCCTTCGCCAACGGACAGATCACGACCTTCGGTCAGGCGATCTATCTGAGCCCGCTGAAGTGGGTGGTGATCTTCGCTCCGCTGGCAATGGTCTTCTTCCTGAGCTTCAGGATCAACCGCATGAGCGTAGCCGCCGCGACGACGACCTTCTGGGTCTATGCCGCGCTGGTGGGCCTGTCGCTGTCGTCGATCTTCATCATCTACACCGGCCAGAGCGTCGTGCAAACCTTCTTCGTGACCGCCGCCTCCTTCGGCGCGCTGTCGCTCTTCGGCTACACGACGAAGCGTGATCTCTCTGCGATGGGCTCGTTCATGATGATGGGTCTCTTCGGCCTGATCATCGCCTCGCTCGTCAACATCTTCCTGGCTTCGTCCGCCTTGCAGTTCGCGATCTCCGTGATCGGCGTGCTGATCTTCGCAGGCCTCACCGCCTACGATACGCAGCGGATCAAGGAAATGTACTACACCGCCGACGATGCGACCGTGGCCGGCCGCAAGGCCATCATGGGCGCCCTGTCGCTCTACCTGGACTTCATCAACCTGTTCATGTTCCTGCTGCAGTTCATGGGCAACCGCCGCTAATTGCACGGTTTGAACAACTCATCGGAAAGGCGGCTTCGGCCGCCTTTTTTATTTGCCTGGCTGCCGGCTCTGCGATTTGATATCGACGTTCAAAATCCCAGATCAGGCAATAGAAGCACATGTCCGTCAGCCTTCGCAGCGCAACTCCAGACGACCTTCCGCACATCACCGCCATCTACCGCGATTCCGTCCTGAACGGCACGGCGAGCTACGAGATCACGCCGCCGAGCGATGAGGAGATGGCAGACCGCTTTCAGGCAATCCGGGAGAAGGGCTATCCCTACATCGTCGCCGAAGACGAGGGCGGCGCATTCCTCGGCTATGCCTATGCCTCGGCGTTCCGCACGCGGCCGGCCTATCGCTGGATGGTGGAGGATTCGATCTATCTTGCCCCGGAAGCCCGCGGGCGGGGCGTCGGCAGGCTGCTGCTGGACGCCTTGGTGGAGAGCTGCCAGACGCTCGGCTTCCGCCAGATGATCGCCGTCATCGGCGGAGCACATCCGGCCTCCGTCGCCGTGCATCGCGCCGCAGGCTTCACCGAGGTAGGGTTACTGAAGGGCACCGGCTACAAGCACGGACGATGGCTGGATACCATGCTGATGCAAAAGGCGTTGGGCGATGGTGCGGATACCGATCCGGATCCGTCGGTTTATCCTGGGACGTTGTTCGGCGGGTAGCACTATCCGTATGCCGAGCCTCTGATACCCCCTCGGTCACTTCGGGACAGAGGGGGCCGCACTATCCTCATGCCCCACCGTCAATTCAGGGAAACTATTTCTCCACCAGCTTCAATTGCTTGTCGAAAACCTTCAACACCTGGCTCAGGTCATGCCCGCGTTTCAGGATCATGCCGCTGGTGCTGACCACCGAGAAGGCGCCCTGCTTGGCGGCCAGCTTCGGGTTCTTTTCGATACGGAAGAGCGGCATCTCGCCGGAGCGTTTGAAGACGGAGAAAACCGCCTTGTCCTTGAGATGATCGATTGCGTAGTCCCGCCACTCGCCCTCGCCGACCATGCGGCCGTAGATCCACAAAATGGCGTCGAGCTCCCGGCGATGAAAGGTCACCGGTATCGGATCCCTGCTCTGTTTGTATTCCCTGAGATCAACAACGACGGAGGTGGTGGTATCGACGGAGCGGCTTTCGCTATGTCGCAAATCCGGCTGATCAGTCATCAATCCCCCAAGGGCTATCTCATGACAAGAGAATGACAGTTTGCCTCAGCCGCTTCAAATTGCAAGACACCTGGCCGCTCACAATTTCTTTTCGGCGCGGGAAAGCATCTTGGCAGCGCCGCATTTCAGTCAAAACGACGCCTAATTTACAAGAATTATAGTCAGCCGTTTGGCGCCGCCGCGCCAAACGGCCCGGCCGGGGCGCATCGATTAAACCCCAGCCCCGAATGCGTCCTCGCCGGGCACCTCCCCTTTTTGGCGGCAGCCAAAATAGGGACCTTTTTGGCACCAGCCGAAATAGGGAGCTTTTCGGCGCTAGCCGAAACGGAGAGCTTTCAGGCTGATGTGGGAAAAGCCACTCAGCCGTCCGAGCCGATCGTCAAGACAGTTGCCCCGATGATGGCGGCCGGATCACCCGAAGGCGTCGAAGCCTGCAGGAGAACGGCAAGCCCTTTCCTGCCGGCTTTATCAAGCACATTGGCGGGCAAGACGATGTTCATGGCCTTGCCATCCCACATGCCCACGGTTTCGACATCGGAGACCGCATGCATATAGGCAATCTGCTGGCCGTTGTTTTCGCCGCCCTTCGGAGCCACCATCTGTTCCTTGTCGAAATAGACGACGACCACATTGGCCTTGCCCTGGCCAGCACCGATCTTGATCTCAAGCTCGTCGCCCTTCGTGGCGGCATTCACCGGCACGATCAGCCCCTCGCCTCCACGCTGGAAGTCATCAAGCTTGACATTGATTGCGCCGAGGTCGGCACCATTCATATGATCCCGGCCATTGACGACGGCCTGGGGGGTATAGACCCCGCTCCGGCCCAGCGCGCGGGCATAGGCATATTGGCGCGCCGTATTGTCCTTGGACGCCATGGTGTCGCTCCAGCCGAGATAGTTCCAGTAGTCAACATGATAGGCGAGCGCCACAACGTCGCCCTGGCGGATCAGCTTGCGGAACGCCGCATCGGCGGGCGGACAGGAGGCGCAGCCCTGCGCGGTGAAAAGCTCGACCACGCCCTTGATCTTCGCAGCCTCCTGCGCATGCAGCGAACTTGCCAGCGCGATGCCTGCCAGAAGTGGAACCGAAAATCGAAGGCGCATTCCCTTGTACCTCTTTCTCAAATTCGAGAGTGTCTGCCCGTGCAGACCTCGAAACCGCTCACGCTCCCTGGGGCAGCCAAGTCCGTATCAAGCCCGAAAAATCTGAAACAAGAGATAATAGTTTAGCGCGATGACGCAAAGTCACGATGGGGTGAGGCAAAGGCCCGACAACGCGCGTCTCGTACACATCAGCGTGAAAAAAGACGCCGCCGGGAAACTTCCCCGGCGGCATGCAATCATGGCTTCAAAGCCTATCAGGCCTATCAGGCAGCGAGATCGCGCAGAACGGTCTGCAAGATGCCGCCATTGTTGACGTAGATGATCTCATCCAGCGTATCGATACGGCAGATGATCGGGATGTCGCGAACCGTGCCGTCGCCATAGGTGATCTTGGCGATCTTGCGCTCGCGCGGTTTGATATGTTCCAGGCCCTCGATCGAGACGATCTCGTCGCCCTTAAGGCCAAGGGTTGCCCAGGTGGTGCCCTCCTCGAAGACGAAGGGGATGACGCCCATGCCCACCAGGTTCGAGCGGTGGATGCGCTCGAAGGACTGGGCGATCACCGCGCGCGCGCCGAGCAGGTTGGTGCCCTTGGCAGCCCAGTCGCGCGACGAGCCGTTGCCGTATTCGACGCCGGCGAAGATGACGAGCGGAACGCCCTCGGCTTTGTACTGCATGGCCGCATCGTAGATCGAGGTCTCTTCCTTGGACGGATAGTGGATGGTGTAGCCACCCTCCTTGCCGTTCGGGCCGAGCATGTGGTTGCGGATGCGGATATTGGCGAAGGTGCCGCGCATCATCACTTCATGATTGCCGCGGCGCGTGCCGTACTGGTTGAAGTCGGCAACGCCGACGCCATGGTCGATGAGGTAGGAACCGGCCGGCGAGGCAGCCTTGATCGAACCGGCCGGGGAAATATGGTCGGTGGTGATCTTGTCGCCGAACAGGCCGAGAACGCGGGCGCCCTTGATGTCGGAAATGCCGGCGCCGGTCTTGCCCATGCCGACGAAGTAAGGCGGGTTCTGCACATAGGTCGAGTTGTCGTCCCAGGCATAGGTCTGGCCCGGAGGAACCTGCACGGCCTGCCAGTTGGCATCGCCCTTGAAGACGTCGGCGTACTTGGATTCATACAGTTCGCGGGTGACGTATTTCAGGATGAATTCCTGGATCTCGTGCGAGGTCGGCCAGATGTCCTTGAGATAGACCGGCTTGCCGTTCTGGTCTTCGCCGAGCGGCTCCTTGGTCAGATCGAGCTGCACCGAGCCGGCGAGCGCATAGGCGACGACGAGCGGCGGCGAGGCCAGGTAGTTTGCCTGGACATCAGGCGAAATGCGGCCTTCGAAGTTGCGATTGCCGGAGAGGACGCCTGATACGATCAGGCCCTTGTCGTTGATCGTCTTCGAGATCGGCGCCGGCAGCGGGCCGGAATTGCCGATGCAGGTGGTGCAGCCGAAGCCGACCAGATTGAAGCCGAGCTTGTCAAGATCGGCCTGCAGGCCGGACTTGGCGAGATATTCGCCGACGACCTGGCTTCCCGGTGCCAGCGAGGTCTTGACCCACGGCTTGGTCTTCAGGCCCTTGGCGACGGCGTTGCGGGCGAGAAGGCCGGCAGCGATCAGCACCGACGGGTTCGAGGTGTTGGTGCAGGACGTGATGGCGGCGATCGCAACGTCACCATGGCCGAGATCGAAGTCCGTGCCTTCCACCGCATAGCGGTTCGAAAGCTGGCCGGGCTTCTTGTATTCGGTGTCCAGGGAGGTAGCGAAGCCGGAGGCGATGTTTTCCAATGCGATACGGCCTTCCGGACGCTTCGGGCCGGCCATCGACGGCACGACGTCGCCGAGATCGAGCTCCAGCGTATCGGTGAAGACGAGATCGGCACCGTCATTGTCGCGCCACATGCCCTGCGCCTTGGAATAGGCTTCGACGAGCGCGATGCGGTCCTTGGCGCGGCCGGACATGTTGAGATAGTTCAGCGTTTCCTTGTCGACCGGGAAGAAGCCGCAGGTCGCGCCGTATTCCGGACCCATGTTGCCGATGGTGGCGCGGTCGGCGAGCGGCAGCGCGTCGAGGCCGGGGCCGAAGAATTCGACGAACTTGGAAACAACGCCCTTCTTGCGCAGCATCTGCACGACGGTCAGCACGAGGTCGGTCGCGGTGACGCCTTCCTTGAGCTTGCCGGTCAGCTTGAAGCCGATGACTTCTGGCAGCAGCATGGAGACCGGCTGGCCGAGCATGGCGGCTTCAGCCTCGATGCCGCCGACGCCCCAGCCGAGAACGCCGAGACCGTTGATCATGGTCGTGTGCGAATCGGTGCCGACGCAGGTGTCGGGATAAGCGATCGTTTCGCCGTCCTCTTCCTTCGTCCAGACGGTCTGGCCGAGATATTCGAGGTTGACCTGATGACAGATGCCGGTGCCGGGGGGAACGACGCGGAAGTTCTTGAACGCCTGCTGGCCCCACTTCAGGAAGCGGTAACGCTCGCCGTTGCGCTGATATTCAAGCTCGACGTTGCGGGCGAAAGCCTGCGGCGTGCCGAATTCATCGACGATGACGGAGTGGTCGATGACGAGGTCGACCGGAACGAGCGGGTTGATCTTTTCCGGATCGCCGCCGAGGGACACCATCGCGTCGCGCATGGCGGCAAGGTCGACAACGGCGGGGACGCCGGTGAAGTCCTGCATCAGCACGCGCGCCGGGCGATAGGCGATTTCATTCTCGACTGTGCCCTTGTTGGTCAGCCATTCGGCGACGGCAAGGATATGCTCCTTGGTGACCGACTGCCCGTCTTCAAAACGCAGCAGGTTTTCCAAAAGCACCTTCATGGAATAAGGCAGCTTGGAAACATCGGGCAGACCATTCGCTTCAGCCCTGGGCAGGCTGAAATAGATGTAGTCCTTCCCGTTCACGGTCAGCGTGGAACGACAATTGAAACTGTCAAGAGATTTAGACACGAGATACCCCGTTTCTGATAGCCAACACAGTCGTGCGAACGCCTATGCACTTTATGCACATCAGGATGCGGGTACGGCCATTTCCGCTGTCCGCACGTAAGGCAGAAAACCTTATGTTCGGCGCAAGGATGAAATTCACGCCGACCGCTGGCGTGGTTGCAGGTCTTATAGATAATTTCGTAAAGACTTGCCAGAGTGACAAGATGCAAATTTGGACAATTTTTTGCGCGTTGCGGCAACGAAAATAGGGAAAGCCTGAGCGAATGCATCTAAGCGCTGAAAATCTGGCGGCGAGGCGGGGCGAAGACCTGATTTTCTCGAACGTTTCCTTTGGCTTGGAGGGTGGTGACGCCCTCGTTCTGACCGGCCGCAACGGCTCTGGAAAGTCCACGCTTTTGCGCGTGGTCGCCGGTCTTCTAAGGCAGGAGAAGGGCCGCGTCACATTCACTGGTGCCGACGGCGATTCGGACCGCCTACCCGGCGAGGCCAGCCACTATCTCGGCCATCGCAATGCAATGAAATACGAGCTCACGGTAGCCGAAAACCTGACCTTCTGGAAAGCCTTCCTCGGCGATATGCCAGGCGGCGCCGGCCTCGGCATCGAGGCGGCGGCGGACGCTGTTGGACTTGCCGATATCACCCATCTCCCCTTCGGCTATCTCTCAGCCGGCCAACAACGGCGAATCGCTTTCGCCAAACTCCTGGTCGCCCATCGCCAGATCTGGATCCTCGATGAGCCGACAGCCGCGCTCGACACTTCGGCGGACCAGCTCTTCACCGATCTGATCTCGGCACATCAGAAGAAGGGCGGCATCGTCCTTGCGGCGACGCATCAGCCGCTGGGATTAAATAATGTGCGGGAAATGCGGATGACCGGATTTGCCGGGGTGAGTGAAGGGGTTTGGGGATGACGAGAACGACGATTTTCCTCTTCTCCCCTTGGAGAGAAGATGCCCGAAGGGCAGATGAGGGGGGCGAGGAGCGAAGCACAGAGCATCTTGAGCGGAAGCGAAAGATCAGACTTTTATGGAGAAGAAGCCCCCTCATCCGGCCCTTCGGGCCACCTTCTTCCCGAGGGGAGAAGGGGATTGGTGCCACATCATGACCGCCCTCTTCCTCCGCGATCTCAAACTCTCGGTGCGCGCCGGCGGCGGAGCCTTGATCGGCATACTCTTCTTCCTCACCGTCGTCGCCGTCATTCCCTTCGGCGTCGGCCCGGACCTGAAACTGTTGTCGCGAATCGGCCCGGCCATCGTCTGGATCGGCGCGCTGCTTGCCTGCCTGCTCGGGCTCGACCGTCTGTTTCAGGCCGAACGGGACGACGGCTCGCTCGATCTGCTCGTCATGCAGGAGACGCCGCTGGTCCTCACGGTTCTGGTCAAATGCGCCGCGCATTGGATAGCCACAGGCCTTCCGCTGGTCATTGCCTCGCCGCTGCTCGGTCTCTTTATGAATATGAGTGAAACGGCGATCGCCGCCACGGCCCTGACCTTGCTCGTCGGCTCGCCGGCGATCACCTTCATCGGCGCGGTAGGCGCAGCTGTTGCCGTGGCGCTGCCGCGCGGCGGCCTGCTGGTGTCGATCCTGGTGCTGCCGCTGGCCATCCCCGTGCTGATCTTCGGCGTCAGCGCGACCTATGCTGCCGTCGAGGGGCCGCAACCCTTCCTGCCGCCTTTCCTGATCCTGATCGCCCTCACCCTGTTCTTCGCCGTGCTCGGCCCGGCGGCTGCCGCCCTTGCCTTGCGGAACACGACGGATTGATCGCGATGAGATACTGTTTCGCCCATCTGAGACAATGCTGTCGATTGCCGGAAAAGCCATATCGGGTTAAACAAGCCGCATGAGCGATATCAGCCCTGCGATCAGCCGATTTTCCGACCTCGCCAACCCCACGCGGTTCCTGGCCTTTTCGGCGCGTCTCATTCCCTGGCTGGCAGCGATCTCGGCCATACTCTTTGCGATCGGCCTCTACCTCTCCTTCTCGACCGAGGGCGATTACCAGCAGGGCGACACCGTCCGCATCATGTATATTCACGTTCCGGCCGCCTGGCTTTCGATGATGTGCTACACGATCATGAGCATGTCGGCGATCGGCACGCTGGTCTGGCGTCATCCGCTCGCTGACGTCGCCGGCAAGACCGCCGCCCCGCTCGGCGCCGCCTTCACCCTGATCGCGCTCGTCACCGGCTCGCTGTGGGGCAAGCCGATGTGGGGCACCTATTGGGTCTGGGATGCGCGGCTGACCTCGGTCTTCATCCTGTTCCTGATGTATCTCGGCCTGATCGCGCTGAACCGCGCCATGGACGATCCGTCCAAAGCCGCGCGCGTCGCCGCCGTGCTGACCCTGGTCGGCTTCATCAACATTCCGATCATCAAGTTCTCGGTCGACTGGTGGAACACATTGCATCAGTCGGAAAGCATCATGCGTCTGGATGGCCCGGCCATCGACACCGCATTCCTCTGGCCGCTCTTCATCATGGCGCTGGCCTTCACCCTGCTGTTCTTCACCCTGCATCTGATGGCGATCCGCAACGAGATCTGGCGCCGCCGCATTGCCGCGCAGCGCCGTATCGCCGCACGCATGGCAAGCCGGGAGGAATAGCATGACCCATCCCTTCTACGTCTTCGGCTCCTATGGCTTTGCTGCCGTCATGATTCTCGCCATCATCGCCTGGACATGGATCGATGGACGCCTGCGTCGTCGCGAGCTGGCCGCACTCGAAGCATCAGGCATCCGCCGCCGTTCGCAGCGCGCGCCCGAAGGCGATGCGAAATGACCACCGATGCCGGCAACAAGGATCAGCCGAAATCGGGCGGCGGCACCGGGCGCTATCTGCTGGCGCTGATCCCGCTCATCGTCTTTGCCTGCATCGCACTTGCCGTCGGCAAGGTCATGTACGACCAGGAGGTTCATGGCACTGACATCTCCGCCATCCCCTCCGCGCTGATCGGCACGAAAGCGCCAAAGCTCGCTCTGCCGCCGCTCGAAGGCTCCAACCTGCCGGCGCTGACCGATGAGGCCATCAAGGGCAAGCTGACGCTTGTCAATGTCTTCGCCTCATGGTGCGTTCCGTGCCGGGACGAGCATCCGGTACTGAAGGAGCTCGCGAAAGACGGCCGGCTGAACATCGTCGCGATCAACTACAAAGACACGAGTGAGAACGCCCTGCGCTTCCTCGGTGAACTCGGCAATCCCTACAACGCCATCGGCATCGACCCCAACGGCTCCGCCGCCATCGACTGGGGCGTCTACGGCATCCCGGAATCCTACCTCGTCGCCCCCGACGGCACGATCCTCTACAAACAGGTCGGCCCGTTTACGCCGACGAGTTTGAAGGAAGGGCTCTATCCGGCCATAGCGAAGGCGCAGGGGAAGCCGGTATCCTGAACTCCTTCTTCCCTCGGGGGTCCGAAGGACGGGTTGAGACCTGCGGCTCAACCCCGGTCATGTGCCCGAAGGGCGGATGAGGGGGCCGAAAAGCAAAACAACAATGGCCTCAAGCGACAAGCGAACGGCAATTTCCCGGTAACGCCCCTCACCCGGCGACCCTTCGATAAACTCAGGATTGCCACCCTCTCCCCGTAGGGGCGAGGGGGAACAAGCTAAATCCCGCCCTGCCAGGTCTTGATCGCTTCGACCGGCCAGACGAGCATCAGCACGTTCAGCGTGAGATTGTCGCGGATCAGGTAACCCGTCAGCAGCTCGAAGAAGATGGCGATGGCGATCGTGACGATCACCGGCGCACGCCAGGCAAACAGGAAGCCAACCACCATGAACACCGCGTCCATCGCCGAATTCAGAATGCTGTCGCCAACATAATCGAGCGAGATCGTCGCGGCGCGGTAGCGGTTGATGATGATGGGCGAGTTCTCCAGCAGTTCCCAGCCGGATTCGATCAGCATGGCGACGAACAGGCGCATCGACAGCGGCTTAGTGCGCATAAGCAAATGCGTGAGCCCGAAGAACAGGAAGCCGTGAATGATGTGAGATGGCGTGTACCAATCGGCGATATGCTGCGAATTGCCGCTGGATTTCACGACGGGCTCGAAAAGCTTCACGTAACCGCAGGTGCAGATCGGCACGCGGCCCATCATATATTCCGCGACGATCTGCACGAGCAGGACAAGGGCGCAGGCGATGAACCAGAAGCTTTGCTGCCGGTAGCGGTTTTGCGCGTCGACTGCTTCGGTCATTTTCCGCTTTCCGCCGGCTGCTCGATCGTATGCTTCATGATCAGCGGCATTTGCGACAGCGTGAAGAGGATGGTGATCGGCATCGTTCCCCAGACCTTGAAGTTCACCCAGAGATTATCCGCGGCCTTGACGTCGGGCAGGTAATACCAATTCGACAAGCGCCAGACGACTTCGTTGAGCACGGCAAGAACCAGGAAGAAGAGACCCCAGCGAAGCGTGAGCTTGCGCCAGCCTTCGCTATCCAGCTGAAAGGCGGCGTTGAAAACGTAGCCGAGCAACGATTTTCCGAAAGCGAGCCCGCCAAGCAGGACAACACCGAACAGAGCGTTGACGATGGTCGGCTTCATCTTGATGAAGGTTTCATTCTGCAGGTAGATGCCGAGCGCACCGAAGACGAGGACGACGATGCCTGACACGAAGGGCATCAGCGGCAGATGGCCGAGCACAACCTTCGAGACGACGAGCGAGATCACCGTTGCCGCCATGAACAGGCCGGTGGCGACGAAGAGCGGCCCTCCCAGCGCGGACAGCGCCGGGAACTGCTGCGCCAACCAGTCGCCGCGCAGATTGCCGAAGAAGAACACCAGCAAAGGCCCGAGTTCCAGCACCAGCTTCAACAGCGGATGATGCTTGTCGGCGGCACTTGGGGTGAGTTCGTTATCGCTGGTCGTCATTGCGGCACTTTCGCTATCGTCGAATTTGTTCTTATCGTTCATTGGCTGCTTCCGGCACCTGTCCCTGCGATGGCGTTGGCGAAATCCTCGGCCTCGAACGGCTCGAGATCGTCTACACCCTCGCCGACGCCGATGAAATAGACCGGCAGCTTGTGCTTGGCCGAGATCGCCACAAGGATGCCGCCGCGCGCCGTGCCGTCAAGCTTAGTCATGATCAGGCCGTTGACGCCGGCAACGTTGCGGAAAATCTCCACCTGGTTCAGCGCGTTTTGGCCGGTGGTGGCATCCAGCGTCTGCAGCACGGTATGCGGCGCGTCCGGATCGAGCTTGCCGAGCACGCGCACGATCTTTTCGAGTTCGGCCATCAGCTCCGCCTTGTTCTGCAGGCGGCCGGCGGTATCGATGATCAGCACGTCGCTCTTGTTGGCCTTGGCCTGCTGGAAAGCATCGAAGGCTAGACCGGCCGCATCCGCGCCGATCTTGGTGCCGATGAATTCCGACTTGGTGCGCTCGGCCCAGATCTTCAGCTGCTCGATGGCAGCCGCGCGGAACGTGTCGCCGGCGGCAACCATGACCTTGAGCCCGGCGCCGGATAGCTTGGCCGCCAGCTTGCCGATGGTCGTCGTCTTGCCGGTGCCATTGACGCCGACGACGAGGATGACGTGCGGCTTGTGGCTGAGATCGAGCTGCAGCGGTTTGGCGACCGGCTTCAGCACCTTGGCGATTTCCTGCGCCATGATGCGGCCGACATCCTCGCTTGTCACGTCCTTGCCATAGCGCTCGGAGGCCAGCGTATCGGTCACCCGCATCGCCGTCTCGACGCCGAGATCGGCCTGGATCAGCAGATCCTCCAGATCCTGCAGCGTCTGGTCGTCGAGCTTGCGCTTGGTAAAGAGCGCGGCGATCTGGCCTGTCAGTTGCGAAGATGTGCGAGCAAGGCCGGCGCGCAGGCGCTGGAACCAGGAGAGCTTCTGCTTGAGGGCTTCGGGAGCGGGCTCGGGGATGCTGGAGGCCGTGGCGAAGCCTTTGGGGAGGATGGGGGCTGCGGCTGGGGTTTCGGTAGTTTCCGGCGACTGTTCCGAGTCCGTCTGAGCTTCGGTGCTTTCCGACGAGAGCTCCGAGCTAGCCGAAACTTCCTCACCCCCCTCTGTCTTTTCGGACATCTCCCCCACAGGGGTGGAGATCGGTTCTGGAGTGGTATCTTCCGCTACAGCATCAGCCTCAGCGTTTTTGGCTTGCTCCGGCTCGACAATTTCACTCTTACCAGCCTGCTCCGGAGCAACCGGCTCATGCGAAACAACCGCCTCTGCGGCCTTTTCAGCCAACTGTTCGTGCTCGACCGGCGCGGCATCCTCCAACCGATCTCCCCCCGCGTGGGGGAGATGTCCCGACGGGACAGAGGGGGGCGAGGTAGGTTCGGCCAACTCGGAAGCCGGCGAAACATCCGCGACAGGCGCTTCTTGCTCCGGAGCGGGCACGTCCGGTGCAATAACCTCCGCAGGCGCCTGTTCTTCCGCCGGCTTCTCACGGCCGAAGGTGAAGACTTTTTTAATGAAACCAAGCGCCATGAAGTATCCGTTGAAGCATTAGGCCGCGTTAGCGGCCAGAAGTTGCATGTCGAGGTGCTTGCCATTGTGGCCGGTGATTGCGACCTGCACAAGGTCGCGCGGGCGAAGGCCGGGGGCGGCGACAAGCGTGAAATTTTCGGTATGGGCCAACCCGTTATTCTCCACAAGCAGCCATTGTCTTGTTCCGACCATGCTGTCGAGATGGGTCTGGTGCAGTCTTTGTCCAGCCTCGCGCAGGCGGGCGGCGCGTTCCTTGATCAGGACGCGGTCGAGTTGCGGCATGCGGGCGGCTGGCGTGCCGGGGCGCGGGCTGTAAGGGAAAACATGCAGATGCGCGATCGCGGCCTGTTCGGCAAGGCCAACGGCATTGTCGAACATCTCTTCCGTCTCTGTGGGAAAACCGGCGATCATGTCGGCGCCGAAGCTCGTCTCGGGTCGCAGGCGGCGCACATCCTCGATGAACCGCATAGCGTCGGCGCGCGAGTGCCGCCGCTTCATCCGCTTCAAGATCATATCGTCGCCATGCTGCAGCGACAGATGCAGATGCGGCATGAAGCGCGGTTCGTCGGCGATAAGATCCATCAGGTGCCTGTCGGCCTCAATACTGTCGATCGAGGAGAGGCGCAGGCGGCGGATATCCGGGATCTGCTTCAGCAATGTCTTGGCAAGCAGGCCGAGCGTTGGCGTTCCGGGCAAATCAGCGCCGTAACTCGTGGCATCGACGCCGGTCAGCACGATCTCGCGATAACCGCTTTCAACCAAGTTACGGGCCTGATCGACGACCGCGCCCATCGGCACAGAGCGCGAATTGCCGCGGCCATAGGGGATGATGCAGAAGGTGCAGCGATGATCACAGCCGTTCTGCACCTGGATGAAGGCGCGCACATGGCCGTCGATATGGCGGATCATCTGCGGGGCGGTCGCCCGCACGCTCATGATATCGTTGACGCGGAGCTTCTCTTCTGCCGAAACGCCGAAATCCGGCAGCGCGCGATAGGAGGCGCTCTTCAGCTTCTCCTCGTTGCCGAGCACGGCATCCACTTCGGCCATTTCGGCAAAGATCTGCTTTTCCGTCTGCGCGGCACAGCCTGTCACGATGATGCGCGCATGCGGATTGTCGCGCCGCGCGCGGCGGATCGCCTGGCGTGCCTGACGCACGGCCTCGCCTGTTACGGCGCAGGTATTGACCAGGATGGCGTTGTTGAGCCCGGCTTTCTCCGCCTGCGACCTCATCACTTCGGATTCATAGGTGTTGAGACGACAGCCGAAGGTAATGACCTCGACCCCGCTCACCGCGCCTGAGCCCCCTGCTCCTGATCGCGCGTGAAGCTGCCCGTCACGGGATCGACCATACCGGACCACTCCCATTCGGCAGGACCGGTCATGACGACATGCTCGTCACTCTCTCGCCATTCGATAGTGAGTTGGCTCGGCGCAGGCGCGGAGGCGACGTCGATCGTCACCTTGCGGCCGGTGCGGCCGGTGCGAGCAGCGCTGACGGCGGCAGAACAGGCGGCGGAGCCGCAGGCCAGCGTCAGACCGGCGCCGCGCTCCCAGGTGCGGGTTCGCACCGTCGTCCGCGAAAGCACCTGCGCCAGCGTGATGTTGGCGCGCTCGGGAAACATCGGATGGTTTTCAAGCAGCGGCCCGAAGCGAGCGAGATCGAAGGACATCGGGTCCTTGTCGACCCAGAAGATCGCATGCGGATTGCCCATCGACATCACAGAGGGCGAATGCAGGACGGGATTGTCGATCGGCCCGATCTGGAGTTCGATATGGCGCGTGTCGGCGAATTCCTCGGCGAGCGGAATCTTGTCCCAATCGAATACCGGCTTGCCCATGTCGACCGATATCGTGCCGTCCTCGTGCTCGACGGCGTTCAGGATGCCGGCGACGGTCTGGAAGGTGAACACCTTCTTTCCGGTCTCGGCTGATAGCGCCTGCACGACGCAGCGCGTGCCGTTGCCACAAGCCTGTGCCTTGGTGCCGTCGGAGTTGAGGATATCGATCCAGGCGTCGGTTCCCTGCGCCTTCGGATCATGGATCGCCATGATCTGATCGAACTCAGTAGCAGGATCGGCATTGAGCGCAATCGCAGCCTCAGCCGTCACCACATCCTTGCGGCCGCGCATGTCGACGACCAGGATCTTGTTGCCAAGCCCGTTCATCCGCGCGAATTCGACCATATTGCTCATGGTGGTATGTCCGTCAGTGTTTTCGAGCTGTATATGGCGGAAATGCGGGGGAATTACCAGTGCCGTGATATTCGCTGCTCGTGGCCAGGCTCAGGCCGCGCTTGACGAACACAAACGACCGCTTCAACCTCGACAGAGAAGCGACAAAGCTGTCCCGCGATCCTGCTCTATGCGACCGATGTGGTTTGCTCGCGATCCGTCATGTGGTTTCTCAGATGCATCAGCGTCAGCTCGGTTCCCGGGTGGGGCAATTCGGTCGCCGCGGCACACCGGACTCCAAGGACGGCCGAAGCTCTCTGGTGTCGTAGACGGAGGCCGCGAAGGCGACTTCCAGCTGCCCGTGAAGCCCTGCATGCAAACAGTACCCACCTTCTTGCCGGCTTCTCGCACGATGAGGTCGCACCCTCGTGGCGCAATGATAGTTTGAAATCGCGCATATCCGGACATGGCGGAGCGCAGAGACTGTTTCTCCCACAACCCGTACATCCAATATCCCGCCTGCTCGCAGGGACGGCATCGCCATGGCGGATAAGTCGGCTCTCTGCCTGATCTCGGCAAAAGACCTTGCGGCGCTGAGCCTGGCGCGATTTATTTCGACAAAAATTTGCTCCAGTGTCGGATTGCAGAAGGTTTGCTCGTCCTAGGATCGTCCACTCCGTCAATTCAGAAGGATCATGACCATGCCGAATACCATTCGCCTGCACCGCGTCCTGGCAACCAGCCCGGAAAAGGTCTATCGCGCATTCCTCGAAGCGGACGCGCTCGCCAAGTGGCTTCCCCCCAATGGCTTTACCTGCAGCGTGCATCACTTCGAACCGACAGTCGGCGGTACGTTCAAGATGTCGTTCCGCAACTTTACGACGGGCAAAAGCCATGCCTTCGGCGGCGAATATGTCGAGCTCATTCCCGGCGAACGCCTGCGCTACACCGACAGGTTCGACGACCCCAACCTGCCCGGCGAAATGGACGTGACCGTGACCTTGAAAAAGGTCCTGGTCGGGACAGAGGTGAATATAACCCAGGCGGGCGTGCCGGACGTCATCCCGCCTGAAGCCTGCTATCTCGGCTGGCAGGAATCACTGCGAAACCTGGCAAAGCTCGTCGAGCCAGAGATCAATCAGTAAGCTCGGCACCCACAAGGCTTCTGCACGCAACTCCTTCTCCCCGAGGGGAGAAGGAGTTTTCGGTGCGAACAGGCGGCGCCCCTTCAAACAACCGGCACGTCGAACACTTCCCCCGCCCTCAGCGGTCGAAACCGGTCCGGCTCCACGCCTTCGGCCTTCAGCGCCGCATCCAACGCGTGAACGGGCTCATCGATCCCCTCGTCCGTCAGCTGGAAGGTCGCGAAATGATGCCCGGCGACATAAGCGGCGTTGCAGAGCTTCATGCCCTTGACCGCCTCTACAGGGTTCTGGTGCTGGCCCTTCATGAACCAGCGCGGCTCATAGGCGCCGAAAGGCAGAATGGCGAGGCGGAAGCCGCCATGTTTCTGCCTGACAGCCTCATAGTTGATGCCATCGTGAAAGCCTGTGTCGCCGACATGGTAGATCCTGCCAGCCGGCGTCGTCAGCACGAAAGCGGCCCAAAGGGCCATGCGCCGGTCGCCCATGCCCCGCGCCGACCAGTGATGGCAGGGCTCGACATCGATGGTCACCCCGCCATTGACAGCGATGCGATCGCCCCAATCGACCACGACGATTTCGGCGTCGGGCACGGCCCGGCGGATAATCGTATCGTTGCCGAGCGGCGTAACGATCTTCGGCCGCTGGCGCGCCTGCAGGCTCGCCAGCGTGACGAGATCGAGGTGGTCATAGTGGTTGTGCGAGACCAGCACGAGGTCGATGGGCGGCAGATCCTCGAAGCGGATGCCGGGCGGCACCACGCGTTTCGGCCCGATCGAGCGGAACGGACTGACGCGTTCGGACCAGACCGGATCCGTCAGCATGTTCAGGCCGGCGATCTGCACCAGCATCGACGCATGCCCGACCATGGTCACCCGCATTTGATCGCCGAACACATGCCGGTCTGGCTTTGCCGAGGGAAAGGCGCTGATGACCGGATTGGGCCAGCGCACCCGGCCGCCCGCGAACTGCCATTTCAGCAGATCAAGCGGACTTCCCGGCCCGACACCGCCGGGATTGAAGAAGCGCAGACCATCGAAATGGTCGGAAGCCGGGCCTTGATAATAGGGATTCTTTTTCTTGCCGGAGCCGGATGCGCTTGTCATGGCTTGTCCGCTCCTCGCTCACCCATCATTTCCCCTTCGTCAGGCAAGCCAGCCTTCGCCAGCCACTCCTCGACCTCGCGCGCCGTCAGCGTTCGTTCAAGCACGACATTGGCCGGCATAACGAAAAGCTGCGGCGTAAAGAAGCTCGTGTCCCACAGCGCAGCACCTTCGACAGGAGGCGAAAGCAGGATGACCTGCGTGCCATCGATGCGGGTAATGGTATCGACGGATGCCTCGCCCGATATCTCCACAGTGCCAGACTGATTAGGTTGCACCGTTTCATAGCGCCACCATGGCTCGTCGTTACCGTTCTCCACCACCGTTACGCAACGCGCCATGTCGATGATGAACCTGTTTGGCGAGCGGCCGCCTGGCAGGGTCTCCCCGAAAGCCGCCTGGATCAGCGTGAAGAGATGAAAGCAGTTGACGATATTCTCATAGCGCAGGCGGAAGCCTCGACGGCTCGGCACATGCAGGACAAGCAAGAGGTCGCTGCGGCTCAGAAGCATATGGCGCACCCAAGCCGCACCCGGCGTATAATCCTGCAGCTCGGCGAGCTGCGCCATCAGGCTGGTATCACCGGCGGCAAGCGCACGCTCCTTCGGCATCGCCGCGAGGTGCGAGACGACCGACTGACCGAGCAACTGGAAAGCTTCGAGCAGCTGCTGTTGCCGCGGGCTCAGCTCCTTGCGGCCGGCAAAGCCGCGATGGATCTGCGGCAGCCAGGTCGTAAAAAGCTCCCACACGGCGGGACCGCTACGCTCCACCGAACCCCCGGTCTCGACCACGGTACCCAGCATATTCGCCAGGATCGCGGCACCGGGAGGCGGCAGGCTGCGCAACTCGCGCGCTGCCCGCGTGACGATTTTCGGCTGCACCTTGGCGTCGGCATAGAAGGCCTGCGCCGCGGCGTTGAACCGCGCGTCGACCCGGCCGCCGGCATAGCTGCGGCACGCGGCAAGAAGATTGGTCAGGGCTGCATCGTTCATTCAGTTCTGTCTCGGGGAAACATGATTTGGCGGGGATCAATACAATAACTAGAGGAGCCTATTGGCGGTAAAACGACGTTCATATAGCGATATTGGGCATGCATCCCAGGCATTTCCACCGCCTCGGGTTGACTTTGGCGGCCTTTTCCTGTTTATCGCCCGCAATCTGCGACGAGCACAAGCCTCCGAGCCACCGACCGGGACCCATAAAGGTATAAAGAGATCCCGGAGGTCAACACCCGACAGCGCGACGCGCCCTCGGGTGCTTTTTGGCTTTGCGTCTTGTTTTCGTCATGGAAAAGCACGACGTTTTCGGGCGATCCGCGCATCTCCCTTTCGAGGCAAAGCCGAGGAAGATAAGGAATAGGCGCAAATCTAAAGCCCAAAGCGATCGATAAGGAAGAATTGATGTTTGAAAACCTCCAGGACCGTCTTGGTTCCATTCTGAATGGACTGACAGGCCGCGGCGCGCTTTCGGAAGCTGATGTTTCCGCAGCACTCCGCGAGGTTCGCCGCGCGCTTCTCGAAGCCGACGTGGCGCTTGATGTCGTGCGCTCCTTTACCGACCGAGTCCGCGAGAAGGCCGTCGGCGCCGGGATCCTGAAGTCGATCAAGCCCGGCCAGATGGTCGTCAAGATCGTCCATGACGAGCTGATCGAAATGCTCGGCGGCGAAGGCGTGGGCATCGACCTTAACGCGCCGGCCCCGGTCGTCGTCATGATGGTCGGTCTGCAGGGCTCGGGCAAGACGACCACGTCGGCGAAGATCGCCCACCGCCTGATGAGCCGCGACCGCAAGAAGGTCCTGATGGCCTCGCTCGACACGCGGCGTCCTGCAGCGCAGGAACAGCTGCGCCAGCTCGGCGTCCAGGCCAACATCGATACGCTTCCCATTATCGCCGGCCAGTCGCCGACCGATATCGCCGCCCGTGCCGTGCAGGCCGCCAAGCTCGGCGGCCATGACGTCGTCATCCTCGACACCGCCGGCCGCACGCATATCGACGAGCCGCTCATGGTCGAGATGGCGGATATCAAGAAGCGGTCGAACCCGCACGAAATCCTGCTGGTCGCCGACAGCTTGACCGGTCAGGACGCCGTCAACCTCGCCCGCAATTTCGACGACCGCGTCGGCATCACCGGCCTGGTGCTGACCCGCATGGACGGCGACGGCCGTGGCGGTGCCGCCCTTTCGATGCGCGCCGTGACAGGCAAGCCGATCAAGCTGATCGGCGTCGGCGAAAAGATGGGCGAGCTGGAAGAATTCCATCCCCGCCGCATCGCCGACCGCATCCTCGGCATGGGCGACATCGTCTCGCTGGTCGAGAAGGCGGCTGAGAATATCGACGCCGAAAAGGCCGCCGCCATGGCCGCCAAGATGGCCAAGGGCAAGTTCGACCTGAACGACCTTGCCGATCAGCTCAGCCAGATGCAGAAGATGGGCGGAATGGGCGGCATCATGGGCATGATGCCGGGCATGGCCGGCATGAAGGACAAGATGGCCGCCGCCGGCCTCAACGACAAGCTTTTCGGCCGCCAGCTCGCCATCATCTCCTCGATGACCAAGGCCGAGCGCGCCAATCCGGACCTCCTGAAACATTCCCGCAAGAAGCGCATCGCTAGCGGCTCCGGCACCGACGCCTCCGACATCAACAAGCTTCTGAAGATGCACCGCCAGATGGCGGACATGATGAAGATGATGGGCGGCAAGGGCAAGGGCGGCATGATGAAGCAGCTGATGGGTGGCCTCGCCGGCAAGATGGGTCTCGGCGGTGGCGGCATGGGTGGCATGCCCGACCTGTCGAACATGGACCCCAAGCAGCTCGAAGCCTTGCAGAAGCAGGCGGAAGCCGCAGGCCTCGGCCGTCCCGGCGGCATGCCCGGCCTTGGCGGTGGTGGATTGCCTGGTCTGGGCGGCGCCAAGCTGCCGGGCCTCGGCGGTGGATTCCCGGGCCTGCCCGGTTTGCCGAAGAAGAAGTGAAAAGGATCGTTGACCCCCATGATTGATCCAGACGTCAAGGCCCAATTGGGCAACTACCGCCAGTCGATCGACAATATCGATGCCGCACTGGTGCACATGCTGGCCGAACGCTTTCGCTGCACCAAAGAGGTCGGCGTGCTGAAGGCCAAGTACAATCTGCCGCCGGCCGACCCGGCGCGCGAGGAATTCCAGATCGAACGCCTGCGCCGCCTGGCAAAGGACGCCAATCTGGACCCGGATTTCGCCGAGAAGTTCCTGAACTTCGTCATCAAGGAAGTCATCCGGCATCATGAACAGATCGCCGCCGATCTCAAAGCATGATCCCGAAATGTGTGAAGCGGGTTTCGGAAGAGATCATGCGACACACAAAAACAGCAACAGCAAATAAACACGCCGCCAAAATCAAGCGGTCACAAAAAGCCTAAGGAGTAAGAAACATGGCATTGAAAATTCGTCTCGCCCGCGGTGGTTCCAAGAAGCGCCCGTACTACCACGTTGTTGTCGCCGACGCCCGTTCGCCGCGCGACGGCCGCTTCCTGGAGAAGGTCGGTTCCTGGAACCCGATGCTCGCCAAGGACGACGCCAAGCGCGTTGAACTCGACGCCGACCGCATCAAGCATTGGCTCGACAACGGCGCCCAGCCGACCGACCGCGTTCTGCGCTTCCTCGCCGAAGCCGGCGTTGCCACGCGCGACGTCAAGAGCAACCCGGTAAAGGCAAAGCCGGGCAAGAAGGCTCAGGAGCGCGCTGCCGAAAAGGCACAGAAGGCTGCTGACGCCGCCGCTGCCGAATAATCGGCCCTCGTAATCATCGAAAAACGGGCGGCATGGCGACATGCCGCCCGTTTTTTATTTCCCATCGGGGGATGTTCATCCTATGAGAGAACGCAACTACAGCGCCGCGCGTCACATGTGACGCGCAAAGGTCGCTGAAGCACTTTAGATCTGCTGCATAATTCCTTAAATCGATTCCGATTTAAGGAATTATGCGGTGATCCGGCAATCGGCGAAGAGACCATGACGAAACTGCAAAACCCGGTATTGATGGCGACAATCGGCGCGGCACAGGGCCTCAAGGGCGAGGTGCGCGCGCGCGCCTATACGTCTGACCCCGCGGCGCTTGGCGACTACGGCCACCTGTACAGCATGGACGGCCGCAGCTTCGAGGTGCTGGAAATCCGTGAGGCCAAGAACGTGGTGGTGGTGCGCTTCCGCGGCGTCAATGACCGTGACGCCGCCGAGGCGCTGAACGGGTTGGAGCTCTATATCGAGCGCGACAACCTGCCGGACGACGAGCTCGACGATGACGAATTCTTCTACACCGACCTCGAAGGGCTCGAAGCCGTCGACGACAAGGGCACCGGCTACGGCACGGTCAGCGGTGTCTATGATTTCGGCGCCGGCGACCTTCTGGAGCTGAAAGGCCCGGGCAAGCGTCCGGTCCTGATCCCCTTCTCCGAAACGGCCGTGCTCGAAATCGATCTCGAAGGCGGCAAGATCCTGATCGATCCAATGGCCGCTGGCCTGATCGACAATCCGGAAGACCTTGTCGGCAAGCCGCCGAAACCGCCGAAGCCGGAAGGCAAGACGAAGAAATAATCCTCATTTGGAAGTGACTGCGCCATGAGTTTTCGGGCGACCATTCTGACGCTTTATCCGGAGATGTTTCCCGGCCATCTCGGCACGTCCCTTGCCGGCAAGGCGATGGAGCGCGGCCAATGGGCGCTCGACACGTTGCAGATTCGCGATTTCACCACCGACAAGCACCGCACCGTGGATGACACGCCCGCCGGCGGCGGCGCCGGCATGGTGTTGAAGCCGGACGTGCTTGCCCGCGCCATCGACCATGCCAGCGAAAACGACAGCCGCCCGCGCCTGCTGATGAGCCCGCGCGGCGCACCGCTGACGCAGAAGCGCGTGCGCGAGCTTGCAAGCGGCGACGGCGTCATCATCGTCTGCGGCCGCTTCGAAGGCGTCGACCAGCGGGTGATCGACGGGCGCAACCTGGAAGAAGTGTCGATCGGCGACTACATCCTGTCCGGCGGCGAGCCGGCGGCACTCATCCTGTTAGACGCCATCGTTCGCATCCTGCCCGGCGTCATGGGCAACGATCTTTCCGGCCTGCACGAAAGCTTTGAGGGGGGCCTGTTGGAACACCCTCACTATACCCGCCCGCAGATCTGGGAAGACCGCGAGATCCCCGCCGTGCTCACGTCGGGCAACCACGCCGCCATCACCAAATGGCAGAGAGAACAGGCCGAAGAGCTTACGCGGCAACGCCGGCCGGATCTATTGGAAGAGAAGGCAAGGAAATAGCATCGGGAAACCGGGCGGCGGCAAGTTGACGAGTTAGATCAACCGCCATTCGCCATTAAGGGGGAATCGGCCGAATGCCATTCAAGAATTCCGATGGCCTCGCCAGGATCGCTTCGGGACTTGAGCAAGCAGGGATATGCTGCGCCGACGTTCGGGGCTGGGGCCGGTCCTCACAGCCTTGCGGACGGCAGGATACCGCCGTCGAGGTCGATTTCGATAGCGCCAAATGATATCCAGCGATAAAACGCAACGGGCGATGGAACGACAGCGGCGGGGAGGACGCACAGGATGGCAAAAAGCGGCGCGACGGAGGACGAGCAGGGAGCCTCTGCCTCTAATCTCATAGACGGGAGAATTAAGGAACTGGACGATTGGCGGGGCCAGACGCTCGCTCGAGTCCGAACCCTTATCAAACAGGCCGATCCCGATGTGGTCGAGGAATGGAAATGGCGGGGCGTTCCCGTCTGGTCGGACGGCGGGATCATCTGCACCGGCGAGACTTACAAGAGTGTCGTTAAATTGACCTTCGCCAAGGGCGCTTCGCTGGAGGACCCGTCAGGCCTCTTCAACTCCAGCCTCGATGGCAATACGAGACGGGCCATCGATATCCGGGAGAACGAAGATATCGATGAGGAGGCGCTGAAGGCGCTCGTTCGTGCGGCAGCGGCACTGAATATATCGACGCGGAAAAAACCGAAGAAAGCCTGAACAGAATTCGGGGTGGCGGCGGACCACAAACCGTCATTGAAAGCCGCTTGCGCTGCAACAAATTCGCCGCCAAGGGGTGACAAAGCTGTGACAATAGGATATGTGCGCGCCGGGCATGGGAAATTTCCCATCAACTACCAAAGAAAAGCAGACGTATTCGCCCCTGCCTTCACAGGCATATATCCGAGGCGAGACCTTCAGGGTCCGACCAAGGATAGATCGCTCAGGGCGCTCTGGCTGTTGAAGCAACAACGAGGTTGATACTATGAACATCATTCAGCAGTTGGAAGCCGAACAGGCCGCCAAGATCGAAGCCAAGCGCACGCTTCCCGAATTTTCCGCCGGCGACACCGTCCGCGTCAACGTGAAGGTCACGGAAGGCAACCGTACCCGCGTTCAGGCCTATGAAGGCGTCTGCATCGCTCGCTCCGGCGGCGGCCTGCACGAAAACTTCACGGTCCGCAAGATCTCCTACGGCGAAGGCGTCGAGCGCGTATTCCCGGTTTACTCGCCGATGATCGAAAGCGTCGAAATCGTTCGCCGCGGTAAGGTCCGTCGCGCCAAGCTCTACTATCTGCGCGACCTGCGCGGCAAGGCTGCCCGTATCGTCGAGAACACCGGCACTCGCGCCCGCAAGCTCAACGACGCTGAGCGTCAGGCTTTCGCCGATGAGAAGGCTCGCATCGAAGCCGAGAAGGTTGCAGCAGCCCAGGCTCTCGCAGCCGAGAAGGCAGCCGCCGAAGCCGCTGAAGCAAAAGCAGCAGCCGAAGCAAAGGCAGCCGCCGATGCAGCAGCTGCCGCCGCAGAGCCGGCAGCCGAGTAAATTTCGATCCATCCGGATCGCTACGCTTAAAGGCGGCCTTCGGGTCGCCTTTTTGCTGCCTGCCGAAGACAGCTTGGCAGAAAGAAAATTCCGCCGCGAACCGCTTATTTTAGAGTTACTTTTCCGCTTTTACGCTCGCGGCCATGGCAACGGCCTTGCCATCTGCTTTCCAAATATGACACTTTTCCGCGCGCTAATCGGGGAGATTTCCATGGCATTCCGTCGTTCGTTCCTACTGGGCCTCAGCGCCCTCGTGCTTGCACCTTTCGCGTCCTTCGCCGCCGACCTGCCTGATCTCAAAGGCAAGACTGTCGTCGTTGTCACCGAGAACGCCTACCCGCCGCTGCAATTCGTCGATGCCAAATCCGGCAAGGCGATCGGTTGGGAATACGACGCGATGAACGAAATCGCCAAGCGTCTGAACTTCAAGGTCGAGTACCAGAACACCAGCTGGGACGCGATGATCCAGGCCGTCTCGGAAGGCCAGTACAACATCGGCATGACCGGCATCACCATCAAGGAAGACCGCAAGCAGAAGGTCGACTTCTCCGATCCCTACATGCGCTCCGAGCAGTTCATGCTGGTGCGTGGCGACGAGAAACGCTTCACCGACGCCAAGAGCTTCGCCGCCCTCAAGGAAGGCCTGATCGGCGCCCAGCCGGGCACGACCCCCTTCTACACCGCAGTCTACGAAGTTCTCGACGGCAACGAGCAGAACCCGCGCATCAAGACCTTCGAAACCTTCGGCGCGACCGTACAGGCACTGAAGACCGGCGACGTCGATCTGGTGCTGACCGACGGCACCGCCGGCAAGGGCTATGTCGATGCCTCCAACGGCGGCCTGAAGCTGATCGGCGGCCCGCTCGGCTCCGAGGATTTCGGCTTCATCTTCCAGAAGGGCTCCGATCTCGTCGCTCCGGTCAATGCCGCCATTGCCAGCCTGAAGGCTGACGGCACGCTCGAGGCGCTGAACAAGAAGTGGTTCCTCGATTACAAGATGGGCCAATGAACTCCCTAGATCGACATATGGGAAGCCCGCTCTGATGGCCCTGCTCGCAGGCCCGGGCGGGCACCAAGGCAAGGATGACTTTCCCTGGTGGCTGGTCGCACTCGCCGTTCTCGGCATCGTCGTCTCCATCGCAATCGCGGCGAACGGCCTCTACGCCCAGATCTTCTCCCTTCTGCTCAATGGCGTCGGCGTCACGATCTTCGTGACGCTGGTGGCCTTCACGCTCGCCATGCTCTTCGGTCTCGGGCTCGCTTTGCTCGGCCTGTCGGACTTCATCGTGCTCAGGCAGGTCGCCCGCTTCTATATCGAGATCGTGCGCGGCATCCCGATACTGGTGCTGCTTTCCTACATCGCATTCGTCGGAACGCCGGCCTTTGTCGCCGTCTATAATTGCGTCGTCTCGCCATTGATCTCCGCCGGCTGGGCAAGCCCGCTCGTCACCCGCGACGTGCCCTTCGTCTGGCGCACGATCATCGCGCTGACCATCGCCTATTCCTCCTTCATCGCCGAAATCTTCCGCGCCGGCATCCAGGCGGTGGACCAGGGCCAGATCGAAGCGGCAAAGGCGCTCGGCCTCAGCCGCTTCCAGCGCTTCCGCCTCGTCGTCTTTCCCCAGGCGATCCGCGTCATCCTGCCGCCGCTGTCGAACGATTTCATCGCCATGGTGAAGGACAGCTCGCTGGTTTCGGTCCTCGGTGTTGCCGATATCAGCCAGCTCGCCAAGCTCTATTACTCGGCCAATTTTCGCTATTTCGAAACGCTGTCGATCCTCGCCTTCATCTACCTGCTGCTGACGATCAGCCTGTCGCTGCTGCTCAGGCAACTCGAAGCCTGGATGCGCCGGCGCTCCGGCAGCGACCGCTCCGCCTTCCCCCGTCTGGCGGCGGGCCAGCCGCCAGGAGCGCAGGTGTGATCGTTGCGATTTGATTGCCATTCACCCTTATGACCTATCCCTTGAGGATAGGTCGATGCTCAGCTATGTATTGGAGATATTCTTGCGCCCGGACGTTTCCTTGTTCCGCGGCTTTTCGATACCAGAATATCGCCAGGCTGATATCCTTTTCGATCCCGGAGCCATTATAATAGGCGCTACCAAGATTAACCTCCGCTGATGGGTCACCCTGCCCCGCCGCTTTACGATACCAATTTGCGGCACACGCAAGATCTATTGGTCTGTTCAACCCAAGAAAGCACATGATGCCGAGACCATTTTGCCCTCCTGGGTCACCTTGATCTGCAGACTTTTGAAACAGAATTGCCGCTTTGGAATAATCTTTGACCCCATCCTCTGAAATATAGATACCGCCCAAATTGGATTGAGCAGCGGGGTTACCAGCGTCGGACGCCTTTTGAAGCCAAGCGATAGCAAGGTTTATGTCGCGAGGAACGCCACGCCCGAATCGGTACATATTGCTCAAATTAACTTCTGCGCGGACATTTCCTTGCTCCGCCGCGTTGCGATACCACTCCGTGGCTTGCACATCATCCTTGGCAAACCCCCGACCAACATCGTACATAGCCCCTAATGCGTTTTGTGCGTCAGACAAGCCTTGCTCTGCCGCCTTTCGATACCATCGTTGGGCCGTATCGAAGTTTTGCGCAACGCCTTGCCCGGCTTCATAAAGCAGCCCCAAACCAAACTCGGCTTGAGGATCCCCACGCTCAGCCAAGGGCTGCCAATACGCCAGCGCGCGTTGGTAATCTCCCGCATTATATAGATCCAACCCTTCGTCGGCATATGCCTTCGTCTGAATTGTGGACGGGATAAAAACGGTCGAAACCGTGAAAACTAGAGATAAGCCAACAAGAATGCCGCAGCCTTTCATTAAGACGTACATAGCATTGTCCGCATATATATCTTTGCTTTTTTATTTCAGACGGAAATGCAATCTGATCCGCAGCTTTGAAAAATGCAAGTGAGGTTTGGTGATAGGTTTAACTGACAGATTTTAGCCTTGGCAATTCGGCTATGCAGATGTGGTTGCGGCCGCGGTAGTTTTGGCTTCTGTTAATCTGGCGCGATTTACCACCCCCGGAAACGCTCGCCATTGCCGAAGGTTTTGAAAATTGATATGAGCATGGACATGAGTAAGATCATGAGCAAAGACGGACGATACGTCACGGCTTTCGTGCTGCAGGACCATAAGCGCCTGCCGGCACGCTTCTTTGCGATGATTTCGGGCGCGCTCAACAGCCGACTTCGCTGATCACACCCGAGGCCGGCGGTCCTGATCCGTCACCCCCTTTTTCGACACTGCCAATATGGATCTGTAGCCATGAGCGCTCCACGCACACTTTACGACAAAATCTGGGATGATCATCTCGTCGACGCCCAAGACGACGGCACCTGTCTTCTCTACATCGACCGCCATCTCGTTCACGAGGTGACATCGCCACAGGCATTCGAAGGCCTGCGCATGACAGGTCGCAAGGTCCACGCGCCGCAAAAGACGCTTGCTGTCGTCGACCACAACGTTCCGACCTCGCCCGATCGCCACCTCGGCATCAAGAACGAGGAAAGCCGCATCCAGGTCGAGGCGCTTGCCAAGAACGCCGCCGAATTCGGCGTGGAATACTACTCCGAAAACGACAAGCGCCAGGGCATCGTCCACATCATCGGCCCCGAGCAGGGCTTCACTTTGCCCGGCATGACCATCGTCTGCGGCGATAGCCACACGTCGACGCATGGTGCCTTCGGCTCGCTCGCGCACGGCATCGGCACCTCCGAGGTCGAGCATGTGCTCGCCACGCAGACGCTGATCCAGAAGAAGGCCAAGAACATGCTGGTGCAGGTCGATGGCCAGCTGCCACCAGGCGTCACCGCCAAGGACATCATTCTCGCCATCATCGGCGAGATCGGCACCGCCGGCGGTACCGGCTACGTCATCGAATATGCCGGCGAAGCCATTCGCGCGCTGTCGATGGAAGGCCGCATGACCATCTGCAACATGTCGATCGAAGGCGGCGCCCGCGCCGGCCTGATCGCGCCGGACGAGATCACCTTCGAATACATCAAGGGCAAGCCGCGCGCGCCGAAGGGCGAAGCGCTGGAACAGGCGATCGCCTACTGGAAGACGCTGACATCGGATGAAGGTGCGCATTACGACCGCATCGTCACGCTTAATGCCGCTGCCCTGCCGCCGATCGTCTCCTGGGGCTCCTCGCCGGAAGACGTCGTCTCCGTCCAGGGCATCGTCCCGAACCCGGACGAGATCCAGGACGAGAACAAGCGCACCTCCAAGTGGCGCGCCCTCGACTATATGGGCCTGAAGCCGGGCACGAAGATGACCGATATCAACGTCGATCGCGTCTTCATCGGCTCCTGCACCAACGGCCGCATCGAAGACCTGCGCGCCGTCGCCAAGGTCGTCGAAGGCAAGACGGTGGCTTCCACCGTCGACGCCATGATCGTTCCGGGCTCCGGCCTCGTGAAGGAGCAGGCGGAAGCCGAAGGCCTCGACAAGATCTTCAAGGCCGCCGGCTTCGACTGGCGCGAGCCCGGCTGTTCCATGTGCCTTGCCATGAACGACGACCGCCTGAAGCCGGGCGAGCGCTGCGCATCGACGTCGAACCGCAACTTCGAAGGCCGTCAGGGCTTCAAGGGCCGCACGCACTTGGTCTCGCCGGCCATGGCCGCAGCTGCCGCGATCGCGGGCCACTTCGTCGATATCCGCGAGTGGAACTGATCCGCTTAAAGCATGAATAGCAAAGGGCGGCCCGAACGGCCGCCCTTTTTGTTTGTGGGTAAGGCAATTGCATGGGAAATGAAGTCACTGCACGAAAAACCCTTCTCTCGCTCGGGGAGAAGGGGCTTGAACCGCCGGCTGACCTTGCTGCGCCCGCTGGCTGAGCCAGACACTGCCGAGCACCACGACGATGCCGAAGATCTGCATCGGGCTCAGTTGCTGGCCGAGCACCCACCATCCCAAGATCACAGCAGTCGTCGGGCTCAAGAAGCCGAGCGGCGAAACCACCGATGGCTCAAGCCGCGAGAGGCCGCGAAACCAGAGAATATAGGTGAGTGCTGCGCCGATCAGCCCGAGATAGGCAAAGCCGATAATATTGGCCCCGGTTAGATGCGGAAGCGGTGGCTCGAGCAAGAGGGCGAACGGCAGGAGCAACGCACCGCCCGCGGTCAGCTGCCACGCCGTGAAGGTGAGCGGCGAGACATCCGGCCGCCAGCGGCGGCTGAGCACGGTTCCACCAGCCATGGAGAAGGCGCCGGCGACGCCGGCGGCAATACCGATGGGATCGAGCGTTGCCTTCGGCGTGAGGATCAGCAGGGCGACACCGCCGATGCCGGCGATCGCGGCGATGATCGAAAGGCTGCGGATCGGCGAGCCGAGCAGCAGTCGCGCCAGCACGATGACGATCAGCGGCTGGACGGCACCGACCGTAGCGGCCACGCCGCCGGGCAGCCGATAGGCCGAAATGAACAGCAGCCACCAGAAGATCGAGAAATTGAGTGCCCCGAGAACAAGGGACTTGATCCACCAGATCCCGTGCGGCAGCCGCCGCACGATAAGGAGCAGCAGCAGCCCGGCAGGCAGGGCACGCAGCGTTGCGACCGTCAGCGGATAGCCGGCAGGCAAGAGCTGCGTCGTCACCAGATAGGTGCTGCCCCAGATCGCCGGCGCGATGGCTGTCAGCAGAAGGTCGACATTGCGGCTCATGGCCTTGGCCCCAAAATTTATCTTGACCTCAAGATAAACTGAAATATCTTGACGTCAAGATAAATTGGTGGCGATATCCCGACATGGATCGCATCGATAAAATTCTTGACCAGTGGCGCCGCGAGCGGCCCGATCTCGACACGACGGCGATGGGCCTGTTCGGGCGCATGCGCAACCTCACGCTCCATCTCTCACGCGAAATGGAGAAGACCTTTGCGCGCTTCGATCTGAACGCGGCAAATTTCGATATGCTGGCAACCCTGCGCCGCTCGGGCGAGCCCTACACCCTCTCCCCCAGCGACCTGATGGATACGATGATGGTGACATCGGGCACGATGACCAACCGCATCGATCAGCTCGAAAAGGCCGGTCTCGTCGCCCGCAGCCAGAACCCGAATGATGGCCGAAGCTTCCTGATTTCCCTGACCCCGGAAGGTTTCAGGCTCATCGACGCGGCCGTGACGGCGCATGTCGAAACGCAGGCTCGGCTTGTTTCCGCCCTCTCGCAAGAGGAAAGAGCTGCCCTCGACGGCTTGCTGCGCAATTATTTAGCCAGCTTCGAATCTCGCTGACAGGTCCGCACGCCGCTCCGCGCAAACATCGCGAATGCAGCCGCGCAGCCAGCGATGCGCCGGATCGGCGTCCAGCCGCGGATGCCAGAGCAGCGAGATCGCCACATCCGACGTCGGCACCGGCAGCGCGAAACTATGCATGTCAACGCGCAGGTTGCCCGTATAGCGTTCCGGCACGCTGACGATCAGGTCGGAAGCGCGGGCCAAAGCCAGCGCCGCCGAAAAGCTGCCGACAATGGTTGCGATCTGCCGCTCCAGTCCCAGCCTTTCCAGCTCCTCATCAATCTCCCCCTTCTTCAAGCCGCGCCGGGAGACGAGGATGTGCTGGCCGGCGGCATAGCGCGCCGGCGTCATCACACCCTCGCTCAGCGAGTGGCCGCGTCGCACCACGCCGATGAAGCGATCCCGGAACAAGGCCTGCGCTCGTAGTTCCGGCCCGGTATCGTCGCCGACGACTCCGGTCTCGAGATCGATCGTACCGTCGCGCAGCGGTGTGCTGTCCTTGTCCAGCTTCTGGGTGAAGTAGAGCCGCACGCCGGGCGCCTGTTCCGCAATGCGAGCGATCAGCTCGGGGCCGAAATTCTCCACAAAGCCCTCGCGGGTGCGCAATGTGAAAATCCGGACGAGCTGTTTCAGGTTGAGTGTCTCGGATGGCCGCAAGGCCGCCTCCGCCTCCTGCACGAGCCGGCCGACGCTCTCGCGCAATTCCAGCGCCCGCGGTGTCGGCACAAGCCCGCGGCCGGCCCTGACCAGCAACGGATCGCCCGTCGTCTCTCGCAGGCGTGCCAGCGCCCGGCTCATGGCGGACGGGCTCAGCCCCAACCGGCGAGCTGCACGCGCAACACTGCCTTCCGCAAGCAGGACATCGAGAGTGACAAGCAGGTTGAGATCGGGCGTCGACATGACGCGACCATAACACGATTTCGCCGAAGCATAGCGTCAAACGCACGAATAAGATGCAAATGGTGCGCGTTCCGCCATATCAGGCAAAGAGCTACCTTTCTGCCAGGACTTCTCAAACGTCGCCAGAAACGGAGCTCATGTTGAAACCAATTATTGAAAGACCGGACAAGACCGAAGCCGGGCGGACGAAAGCCACACCTTCGATCCGATGGGCGCTCGCCAGCCTCTCGCTCTCCATGCTGATGCCCTCGCTCGATACCAGCATCGCCAATGTCGGCCTGCCGACGCTGGCAGAGGCTTTCGGCGCTTCCTTCCAGCAGGTGCAGTGGATCGTGCTTGCTTATCTGCTCGCGATTACCGCGCTGATCGTCGGCGTCGGGCGGCTGGGCGATATCGTCGGTCGCCGCCGACTGCTGCTCGCCGGAATAGGCCTCTTCACCCTCGCCTCGCTCTTCTGCGGGATAGCACCGACGCTGTGGCTGCTGATCGCTGCCAGAGCCTTGCAGGGCCTCGGCGCCGCCATGATGATGGCGCTGACGGTGGCGATGGTCGGCGAGACAGTCCCGAAGGAAAGGACCGGCAGCGCCATGGGCCTGCTCGGCACCATGTCCGCCATCGGAACCACCCTCGGCCCGTCGCTCGGCGGCGTCCTGATTGCCGGCTTCGGCTGGGAAACCATCTTCCTGGTCAATGTGCCGCTCGGGATCGCGAATTTCCTTCTCGCCGCACGCTTCCTGCCAGTGGATCGCCCCAACCGAAAAGCGGGCCAGGGACGCCCGGATGCGATCGGCACGCTGTTGCTGGCCTTGACGCTTGCCGCCTACGCGCTTGCCATGACGATGGGGCATGGCAGCTTCGGTGTGCTGAACATCGGCCTGCTGCTGGCCGCAGCCTTCGGCACCGCGCTCTTCGCCTTTACCGAGGCGAAAGTGAAATCGCCCCTGGTGCGCCTCACGATGTTCCGCGATTCGGCGCTGAGCGTCGGCCTTGCCATGAGCACCCTTGTCTCGACCGTCATGATGGCGACGCTGGTGGTCGGGCCCTTCTATCTCTCCCGCGCGCTCGGCCTCGATGCCGCCCATGTCGGCGCCGTGATGTCCGCCGGTCCGCTGGTGGCGGCGCTGACGGGCGTGCCGGCCGGCCGCATCGTCGATCGCTTCGGCGCTCACCGTATGACCATCACCGGCCTCGTGGCCATGATCATCGGCCTGTTCCTGGTAGCAGCGATGCAGGGCAGGTTCGGTGTCGTCGGGTATATCGGGCCGCTTGCCCTTGTGACGGCGAACTACGCCCTGTTTCAGGCAGCCAACAACACCACGATCATGACCAATATCCGTCCGGACCAACGCGGCGTCATCTCCGGCATGCTAAGCCTGTCGCGAAACCTCGGGCTGATCACCGGCGCATCCGTGATGGGCGCGGTCTTCACGCGGGCATCGGGAACCACAGGCATCACCGCGGCCCGCCCCGAGGCCATTGCAACGGGCATGCAGGTCACCTTCGCGATCGCCGCCCTGCTGATCGTCGCAGCACTCGTCGTCGCGCTTACCGGTTTCGCCATCGCGAAGCGCACTGCACTTTCCGAGCAGGCGTCGTGACGCCGGGGCGATGCAGCCTGCTCGATACAAGGGAGGCTCGGAGCTTTCACTCCGAGCCTCCTGTACAATGCAATCCGGCGAGTTGAATCAGAACGTTGCCGTCACTGGATCCGGGCCGATACGGCCGCCGGCCGAATCGAGCTTGGCGATGTCAGCCAGATCGTCGCTGTCGAGCTTGAAGTCGAAAACCTTGAGATTTTCCTCGATGCGGCTCGGCGTGACCGATTTCGGAATGACGATCAGGCCGTTTTCGATATGCCAGCGGATGATGACCTGCGCCGGCGTGCGGCCATGCTTGGCGGCGACCTTGCCGATTGCGGCGTTGGTGAGGAGCTTGCCCTGGCCGAGCGGGCTCCAGGACTCAGTCTTGATGCCGAGCTTGTCGTGCACGTCGCGCAGCGCCTTCTGCTGGAAGGTCGGGTGCAGTTCGATCTGGTTGAGGACGGGCGTGACGCCGGTCTCGCCGATGATGCGGTCGAGGTGTTCCTTAGCGAAGTTGGAAACGCCGATCGAGCGGGCGCGGCCTTCTTCCTTGAGGCGCACGAAGGCCTTCCAGGTGTCGAGGTAGCGGTCGCGGTGCGGCGACGGCCAATGAATGAGATAGAGGTCGAGATAGTCGGTACCGAGCCGCTTCAGGCTTTCATCGAAGGCCTTGAGGGTGGAATCGAAGCCCTGGGCCTCGTTCCAGAGCTTTGTGGTCAGGAAGATATCCTTGCGGGCGACGCCGGACTGGCGCATGCCTTCGCCGACACCATCTTCGTTTGCATAGATGGCTGCGGTATCGACATGGCGATAGCCGGCTTTCAAGGCTGTGCTGACCGCCATCGGGGCAACGTTTTCGGGCGTCTGCCAGACACCGAGGCCGACCTGCGGAATGGAATTGCCGTCGTTGAACGTAATTGTCGGTTGCGTGGTCACGATAAGTCTCCAGATGATGGATGGTGGGGTGAAAGCGTGATTCAAATCCGGAAAGAAAAGGTTCCGGCCTGGCTCGCGGGAAGCGCCGGTCGAAAATCTATATAGTGGAGAATATTGGGACTTTAACCCCAAGCGACATCTCAGACAACCCGAAGCACCGTACCTTTTCGGAGCACTGGAAGTATGCGCCGCATGTCGCGAAGGCTGACCGCGACACAGCCGGCCGTCGGCTCGTAGCCGGGCTTGATCAGATGGAAGAAGATCGCCGAGCCACGGTGACGCCGTCGCGAGCGGATGTTCCAGTCAAGCACCAGGCATATGTCATAGAGGCCGTCGCCTCGCCGCATTTCCTCGTGGCTCGGCGTGAAGGGAGCCTTCACCAGCCTGTTGTAATTGGCATTGTCAGGCTGATCGCACCAGAGCATATCCCTGCCGATGCGCCGCATCGGCAGGGCGGTGCGAAGGAAGCGAACATGGTCGCCGCGAGTGAAGCCATAAAGCAGCTTCATATCGGCAATCGGTGTCGCGCCGTCGCCCTCGCGCTTCAAAATGCTGCGCCCGGATCGGCCGATCGCCGCCGGCACGGTTAGCGGTCCGACCCGCACCAGCGCACGCGTCTTCTTACCCGGCGCAGGACGTACGACGACCGTGAAAGCGGCCCGCTTGGCCCCTGCCCTTGTCTTTTCCATTTTCCTCACATGTTTTTGCTTTGCACGTGATTTCATTTGAAATCATAGCAGGTTCAACCAAACCACCAAGCCTGAGCCGCGTCGCGACTTGCTAAAAATGCAATTTGGCGTAGGACTTAGAAGGGATTAGAACGAGGATCCGAACGGCATGACCGCACGCACCATTCTCCTGGTGGACGATGACAACGACCTGCGCGAAATGTTGGTCGAGCAATTATCGCTTTACGAGGAATTCAACGTTCTGCAGGAGGTGAATGCCGGAAAAGGCGTGCAGACCGCGCGTACCGTGCCTGTCGATCTCCTGATCATGGATGTCGGCCTGCCCGACATGGACGGCCGCGAAGCCGTGAAGCTGCTGCGCAAGAACGGCTTCAAGGCGCCGATCATCATGCTGACGGGCCATGACACGGACTCCGACACCATCCTCGGCCTCGAAGCCGGCGCGAACGATTACGTGACCAAGCCCTTCCGCTTCGCCGTGCTGCTTGCCCGCATACGGGCGCAGCTGCGCCAGCACGAGCAGAGCGAGGACGCGACCTTCACCGTCGGCCGCTATCTGTTCAAGCCGAGCCAGAAACTTTTGACCACCGAAGACGGGCAGAAGATCCGCCTCACGGAGAAGGAAGCCGCCATCATCCGCTACCTCTATCGCGCCGACCAGAAGGTCGTGACCCGCGATATCCTTCTCGAAGAGGTATGGGGCTATAATTCCGGCGTCACCACCCATACGCTCGAAACCCACGTCTATCGCCTTCGACAGAAGATCGAACGCGATCCCTCCAACGCCGAAATCCTGGTCACGGAAAACGGCGGCTACAAGATCATCCCCTAGGGAACAGACATGGCGCTGAACGACGATATCCGCCTGCTGTCGCAACTGCCGCTGTTTCACGGCATGGGCGATGAGCCGCTGCGGCTGATTGCCTTCGGCGCCGACCGCCGCCACGTGGCCGAAGGCCAGACCCTGTTCAGGGAGAAGTCACCGGCCGAATGCGCCTATGTCGTCGCGCGCGGCAGCTTCGAACTCAGCACCATAGACAATGCCGGGGAGAAGCAGGTGGAAGCGGTGATACAGGCCGGCACCATGCTCTCGGAGCTGGCTCTGGTGACGCTGGTGGAGCGGAAATATACGGCCGTCGCGGCCGAAGAGTCCGACGTGATCCGCATCACGCGCGCCCTCTTCCATCGGCTGATCGAAGAATATCCCGATGCCGGCCTGCTGATCCAGAATAGGATCCGCGAGAACTTCGCGACACTGGCCAGGCAGGCAGCCGCGCTTCTCGGCCGGTTTTCCTGACCCCGCGCGGCGATCCGGTTTTAGCCAGATCATTCTAAAGCGCGTCGCGATCTTTCAGATTCGCTCCTTGCGCTTTAGGCCCTTGGTTTTTCGCATGCGTTATCGCAAAACCGCCGCGCACTTTTGCGCGACATGCTCTTGAGCATATCCAGGAAAGTGCGAAGCGGTTTTCCGCCTGGAATGCGTAAAGAAACAAAACGCTCTAGAGATTGAAATGCGCTGTTACCGGCACATGGTCGGATGGGCGATCCCAGCCGCGCGCCGCCTTCAGGATCTCGATGCGCTGCAGGTGCGGGCCAAGATCGGATGACGACCAGATATGGTCGAGGCGACGGCCGCGATCGGCAGCCTCCCAATCCTTGGCGCGGTAGCTCCACCATGTATAGAGCTTCTCATTGGCCGGCACCTGCTGGCGCATCAGGTCGAGCCAGGCGCCCCGCTTCATCACCTCGATCAGCCCATCGGTCTCGACCGGCGTGTGGCTGACGATCTTGAGCAGCTGCTTGTGCGACCAGACGTCATGCTCCAACGGCGCGATGTTGAGGTCGCCAACCAGGATCGCCGAGGTGTTGGGCTCGGCGTTTGCATGCAGCCGCTTCATTTCCTCGATGAAATCGAGCTTGTGGCCGAACTTCGGATTGATGGCGCGATCGGGCTCGTCGCCGCCGGCCGGAACATAGAAATTATGCAGCCGGATGCGCCGGCCGCCACGCTCGAAGATCGCCGAGATATGTCTGCTATCGCCGACGTTGCAATAATCCTGCCGATGATCCTCGGTCAGCGGAAAACGCGAGGCGATCGCCACCCCATGATAACCCTTCTGGCCATGGATAATGATGTGTTCGTAGCCGAGCGCCCTCAGCGGCGCATGCGGGAAAAGCTCGTTCGGAACCTTGGTCTCCTGAAGGCAGAGAATATCAGGCCGGGCCTGCATCACGAACTGCTCGACGATGGGCATGCGCAGCCGCACCGAGTTGATATTCCAGGTCGCAATCGAAAATCCCATGCCCAAGCCTTTCCCTGAGAGCAATTCCAGGAAAAGTGCGCAGCGGTTTTCCGTCCGGAATTGTGTCAAAACAGACAGCTGGAGCGGTTCAGCGATTCCGTGAAGCGCTCTAGTCAGGGTAAGGCTTTAGACCGGCTGCGACGGAAAGGAAAGCGCCATTCGGCGCTTCTCCCGTTGCCAGAAATGGAGACGACGATCAGCGCGTATAATCGATGCGGAAAACGCTGTCATCGAAGGCGACATTGGTCTTCACGTTGTTGATGATGACGTCGGTCGTCTTGCCTTGCGGGTCGATGACGGTCCACTGGCGCAGGTCGTAGCTCTTCGAATCGAAGATCATCGCGATTGTGGAATCGCCGAAGACGGTGCGGTTGCCGAGCGTGATCTTGGTCAGATCCGGCTGCGAATCAACATTGCGCACCATGTCGGCGGAAAGGTCGATCTTGTTGGCGAGCAACAGGCTCAGCGGCGTTTTCGACAGCTGGTACATGTTCTTCGTATTCGTCTGGTCGTTGATGACCTGGACGTTGTTGCCATCGCAGATGACGCGCATGCGTGACGGCGGATCGTAGTTGAAGCGCATCTTGCCGGGCCGCTGGATGAAAAAGGAGCCGCTCATCTGGTCGCCGCGCGGCCCGATCTGCAGGAAGCCGCCCTTCATCGTCTTGATGGACGAAAAGTGATCGGCGATGGCCTGGGCAATGTTGGGATTGAGGGCGGCAGCCTGCGCCTGCGCAAGAGCCGAAACCGGTAGAGCGCCTGCCGCACCGACCGCGACCACGGCGCCGAGGAAATGCCGGCGGGTCGGTGAAAATCGGTTCATGGGCTGCGCATCAATCTTTTTCATCGAATTCTCCTTCATGCTTTGTCCATGGCGCGCAAAATCGGCGTCTTCATGGCGCGGCGGCCCGGGTTCGGCTGCGGGCCGCGATCAAATTTCCCTGAACATAGGCGGGATATGTGACACGGAAAGGCGGATCGCCTCAGCGATCCAGAATGTCCGCCTTGGTGGGAACGAGGATTTCGCGCTTGCCGGCATGGTTGGCCGGGCCGATCACGCCTTCTTCCTCCATACGTTCGATCAGCGAGGCGGCGCGGTTGTAGCCGATGCCGAGGCGGCGCTGGATATAGGAAGTCGAGGCCTTGCCGTCGCTAAGAACGATAGCGACCGCCTGATCGTAGGGATCGTCCGAATCGGCGAGATTGGAGGTCCCCGCAGGGCCATGGCCCTCATCGTCCTCATCATCATCGGCGGTGATGGCATCGAGATATTGCGGCGAACCCTGCGTCTTCAGGTAGGCGACGATGTCCTCGACCTCGCCGTCGGCGACAAACGGACCGTGGACGCGCTGGATGCGCCCGCCACCGGCCATATAGAGCATGTCGCCCATGCCGAGCAGCTGTTCGGCACCCTGTTCGCCGAGAATGGTGCGGCTGTCGATCTTCGACGTCACCTGGAAAGAGATACGCGTCGGGAAGTTCGCCTTGATCGTGCCGGTGATGACGTCGACGGACGGACGCTGCGTCGCCATGATGACATGGATGCCGGCCGCGCGCGCCATCTGCGCCAGGCGCTGCACCGCGCCTTCGATATCCTTGCCAGCGACCATCATCAGGTCGGCCATCTCGTCGATGATGACGACGATGTAAGGCATCGGCTTCAGATCGAACTCTTCCGTCTCGTAGATCGCCTCGCCGGTCTGGCGGTCAAAACCGGTCTGGACAGTGCGGCTGATGGCCTCGCCCTTGGCAACGGCCTGCTCGACACGCATGTTGAACCCGTCGATGTTGCGCACGCCGATCTTCGACATCTTCTTGTAGCGCTCCTCCATCTCGCGGACGGTCCATTTGAGCGCGACGACGGCCTTCTTCGGGTCGGTGACTACAGGCGAGAGCAGATGCGGAATGCCGTCATAGACAGACAGTTCCAGCATCTTCGGGTCGATCATGATCAGACGGCACTGCTCCGGCGTCATGCGATAGAGCAGCGACAGGATCATGGTGTTGATGGCGACGGATTTACCCGAGCCGGTGGTGCCGGCGACGAGCAGATGCGGCATCTTGGCGAGATCGGCGATGACGGGTTCGCCACCGATCGTCTTGCCGAGCGCCATGGCAAGCTTGGCCTTGGAGGTCTCGAAATCGCGGCTGGCGACAAGTTCACGCAGATAGACGGTCTCGCGCGTGGAATTCGGCAGTTCGATGCCGATGGCGTTGCGGCCGGGAACCACGGCGACGCGGGCGGCGATCGCGCTCATCGAGCGGGCAATATCGTCGGCGAGGCCGATGACCCGCGAGGACTTGATGCCGGGTGCAGGCTCCAGTTCATAGAGCGTCACCACCGGGCCGGGTCGGACATGGATGATCTCGCCCTTGACGCCGAAATCCTCCAGCACGCCTTCGAGCATGCGGGCATTCTGCTCCAGCGCATCGGCGGAAAGCGTCGTATCCCGGGTGACGGTCTTCGGCTCGGCGAGCAAATGCACAGCTGGCAGCTGGAAGCCATAGGGCCGTATGAACGAGGTCTGTGCCTCACGCTCCGCACGCACGCCGGGCTTCGGACGCGCGGCCGGCGGGATGATGCGCTGGCCGGCTGCCGCCTTCGGCGAAGCGGGACGCAACGGCCACTCATCCTCGTCCTCATCATCGGGCAGGATATCGGCCGGGCGCCGCGGATCGCGCTCATAGGACGAATCCTCGTCCTCATCGTCGTCATCGCTGAGGCTGATGGAGGGCGCGGAAACGACACGGCGCGCGGCCGAGCCTCCGAGCGAAGGCTCGACGCGATCGCCCCGGGCCATCGGCGTCTTGGCGCGCACGGGCTCGTTCAGCGTGCCGAATTCGTCATCATTGAAATCATAAGGCGCATCGAAGGCGTGGTCGCGGCGCTTGCGCGGACCCATGCCGAACAGGCGGCGGAGACGAGCATGCGCATTATACCATGCATGCATGACCGCCCCGAAGGCCATAAAGTTGCCCAAAAAGCCGGTGCGATCGTCGTCCTCGTCTTCATCGCCTACCCGACGAGCGCGGCTGTGTGTGTTCTCATAATCGTCTTCGTCCTCGTCGTCCTCCACCAGGCTTTCACCGATCACGCCCGCGCCAAAAAGCATGAGCCAGATCGCGGGAACAGCCAGAACCGAACCGATCACGATGGCGACGACGCCGCTCGGATAGGTGCCGATGAAAAGGGCGGGAAAGCGCAGGAGGATATCGCCGACGACCCCGCCGATGCCGTTCGGGATCGGCCAGGTCGGCGGCGCGGGAAAGCAGGCGATGGAGCCGGCCGCGACGACGCAGCCGCCGAGCCACGCGCCAAGGCGCGACGGCACGCGATTGAGCTTGCGGTTGGAAATGAAAGCAAAGGCCCAGGCGGCGACAGGCAGCAGCGCGACGAGGGAGGCAAGCCCGAGCGCCTGCATCATGATATCGGCAAAGGCGGCACCGGGAAAACCGAGCAGGTTGGTCGGCGCATTGCCGGTGGCGTAGGAATAGCTCGGATCCATGACGTTCCAGGTCGCCAGCGCCGCGACGGCCAGCGCCAGCAGGAACAGCAGCCCAAAGCCCGCCAGACCCTTGATCTGACGCCACACCACAGCCGAAAGCGAAAAACGGTCGGGGCGACCGCTCAACGCCGCCGAATTGCTTCTGCCCATGATATCCAGCCCCGTTCCTTGTCGAAAGCCCAAGCGAATCGGTCTATGCCCACTCGCCGGCAGGTTAGCCCTACCTAATCAGAGGAGGGTTAATGGCATGTTAACCATGCGCCCAGGCCTGGCGAATCAACAGCTTTTGCAGCCGGATATTACCCCAAACAAAAAGGGCCCGAACCAAGGTTCGGGCCAAGAGCGGCCTATTTGCGATGAAATACGCCGCGACGGGATGTTTAGCGATGCCGGAGGCCTTGCTCCGGCATCGCAAGCTCTGATCAGGAATTGTGGTAGGCAGCTTCGCCGTGGGAAGCGAGGTCGAGACCTTCGCGCTCGGCTTCCGGGGTGACACGCAGACCGATGATGATGTCGACGACCTTGTAGAGGATCGCCGAACCGACGCCGCACCAAACGATCGTGGTGACGACTGCGGTCAGCTGAACCATGACCTGGCTGCCCATGGTGACGCCATCGGCATAGCCGACGCCGCCGAGCGATGCGCTGGCGAAGATGCCGGTTGCAATGGCGCCGAAGATGCCGCCGACGCAATGGACGCCAAAGACGTCAGCCGTATCGTCGTAGCCGAACTTGTTCTTCACGACGGACACGAAGAAGTAGCACAGCGGGGAGACAATCAGGCCCATGACGATCGCGCCCATCGGGCCGGCGATACCGGCTGCAGGCGTGATGGCGACGAGGCCGGCAACCATGCCCGAAGCGCCGCCGAGCATGGAGGCCTTGCCGCGGGTGAAGGTTTCAACCAGCGACCAGGAGATGATGGCGGCTGCAGTTGCGATGAAGGTGTTGACGGTTGCGAGCATCGCGCCGCCGGAAGCCTCGAGGTTGGAGCCGGCATTGAAGCCGAACCAGCCGACCCAGAGCATGGAGGCGCCAACCATGGTCAGCGTCATGGAATGCGGAGCCATCATGTCCTTGCCGAAGCCGACGCGCTTGCCGACGAGGAGAGCGCCGACGAAGCCAGCGATACCGGCATTGATGTGAACGACGGTGCCGCCTGCGAAGTCGAGAGCGCCCATCTTGAAGAGCATGCCGTTCGAATCCCAGACCATGTGAGCGATCGGGAAGTAGACGAAGGTCGCCCACAGTGCGCAGAAGAGAACCGATGCGCCGAACTTGATGCGCTCCGCATAGGCGCCGATGATCAGGGCCGGCGTAATGGCGGCGAAGGTCATCTGGAACAGCATGAAGATGAATTCAGGAATGACAACGCCCTTGGAGAAGGTCGCAGCCGTGGTCGAGGTCGAGACGCCCGAGAGGAACATCTTGGCCGTGCCGCCCCAATAAGGGCTGGTGCCGCCGCCGAAGGCGAAAGAGTAGCCGTAGAGGACCCAGATGATCATCACGACGGCGCCGATCATCGTGCACTGCATGAGAACGGAGAGCATGTTCTTCGCGCGGACGAGACCGCCGTAGAACAGCGCCAGACCCGGCACGAGCATGAACAGCACGAGAATGGTGGAGATGAACATGAAGGCGGTGTCGCCCTTGTCCGGAACCGGCGCAGCGGCTGCCGCAGCCGGAGCGGCGGTCTGCGCAAAAGCGATCGCCGGCGCGAGCAAGGCCGCAGAAAGCGCACCCACCCGCGCGAAGGTGGAGGAAAGCTTGGTAGATGTCATTGCAAATAACTCCCTGATCAGCCGTGTCTTACAGCGCTTCTGAATCGGTTTCGCCCGTACGGATGCGCACGGCATGGTCAATCGAATAGACAAAGATCTTGCCGTCGCCGATCTGGCCGGTCTTGGCGGCCGACGCGATGGCCTCGACAGCCTTGTCGACGATTTCGGATGCGACCGCGACCTCGATCTTCAGCTTCGGCAGGAAGCTGACGGCATATTCGGTGCCGCGATAGATCTCGGTATGCCCCTTCTGGCGCCCGTAGCCTTTCACTTCGGTCACAGTCAGGCCCTGGATGCCGACAGCCGTGAGGGCCTCACGGACCTCATCGAGCTTGAACGGCTTGATAATGGCCATCACAATTTTCATCTGGTTTCCCATCCTTTGTTTACCCTCGGCATGGAGCCGACTCTCCTTGCCGCCGACGAATGTTTCAGCAGCGACTGTGGGTACACATTCAAGGGGCGTGCCAGATTCGTGACACAATTATAACATATTGAAATCTAACAGATTTATCGAATAAACCCAATAAAGCGGCAGTTCGCGGCGTGGCCTCTGCACAAATAAAGTGCATTTTTATAAATTTGCACCTTATTTAATCATTTGCCTTTTTACGAATCAGCCCCTCTTGCGCGACAGACGCAATCAAGACACCGGATCGCGTAAACAGGCTGCCGCGGGTGAACCCGCGCGCGCCGGAGGCGCTGGGGCTTTCCTGGCTGTAGAGCAGCCAGTCGTCGAGCTTGAACGGGCGGTGAAACCACATGGCATGGTCGAGGCTCGCAACCTGGATGCCCTGATCCAGAACCGATGTGCCATGCGCGTTGAGCGCGACGTCGAGCAAAGTCATATCCGAAAGATAAGCGAGCACGGCGTTCCGATAGAGCCGGTCGTCCGGCACGGGGCCGGTCAGGCGCACCCAGATATTCTGCCGCTGGCTCGGCTGCGAGCGGGAGAAATAGCCCTCGATCGATACCGGCCGGATCTCGACCGCCCGCTTACGCTCCCAATAGCGGCGCACGTTCTCGGGCGCATGGGCGAGATAGCGCTCCTTGACCTGCTCCTCATCCATCAGCTCTTCCGGCATAGGGACTTGCGGCATCTCGCCCTGGTGCTCGAAGCCGGGCTCGTCGAACTGGAAGGAGGCCGTCAACGCAAAGATCGCCTTGCCATGCTGCACGGCCAGCACGCGCCTTGTGTTGAAACTGGAACCGTCGCGCAGCCGATCGACCTGGTAGAGGATCGGAACCGCGGGATCGCCCGGAAGCATGAAATAGGCATGCAGGGAATGCACGAAGCGATCGTCCGCCACCGTCCTCTGCGCCGCCATCAGCGCCTGGCCTATGACCTGCCCTCCGAACACGCGCTGCCAGCCCACCTGCGGGCTGTTGCCGCGAAACAGGTTCATCTCGATCGTTTCCAGATCGAGCGTCGCAAGCACGGCTTCCATGGGGGTCGGCTTCTCGCTCTCTCGCGACATTTTGGTTGAACTCCGATGGTAGGAACCATGAACAGGATGCTCTATATAGAACAGGAAATGACAGTGGGACACAGGGAAGCGCTATGTTGGACATGCTGGTAGTGGGTGGCGGATATGTGGGTCTTGCCGCTGCGGTGGCCGTCAAGCAGGCAGCCCCCCATCTCGACGTCATGATCGTGGAAGCCGCTCCGGAAACCGCGTGGAAGAAGGACATGCGCGCCTCGGCGGTCATCGCTGCCGCCTCGAAGATGCTTGAAGTCCTGGGCGTCTGGGACGAGATCGCGCCGGAAGCAGAACCGATCACCCGCATGATCGTCACCGATTCGCGCACCAGCGATCCCGTGCGTCCCGTCTTCCTCACCTTTGACGGCGAAGTGGCCGAAGGCCAGCCTTTTGCCCACATGGTGCCGAACCTTGCCATGGTCGCCGCGCTGCGCCGCGCGTGCGAACGCCTCGACATCACCATCAGCCACGGCCTCAGCGCCACCGGATTCGTGACCGACGATGCCAAGGTCGCGCTGACCCTTTCGGACGGCAGCGTGCTGGAAACACGCCTGCTGGTCGCCTGCGACGGCGTACGCTCCAAGCTGCGCGACATGGCAGGCATCAAGACCGTCAACTGGGACTACGGCCAGTCCGGCATCGTCGTGACCGTCGAGCATGAGCGCCCGCATGGCGGCTGCGCCGAGGAGCATTTCCTGCCGTCGGGCCCCTTTGCCATCCTGCCGCTGAAGAACAACCGCTCCTCCCTCGTCTGGACCGAGCGCACCGCCGATGCCAACCGGCTGGTCGCCTCGGACGATCTCGTCTTCGAAGAGGAGCTGGAGCGCCGCTTCGGCCACAAGCTCGGTGCGCTGCACGCCGTCGGCGAGCGTCGTGCCTTTCCGCTCGGCCTGACGCTCGCCCGTGCCTTCGTCGCGCCGCGTTTCGCGCTCGCCGGCGACGCCGCCCATGGCATCCACCCGATCTCCGGCCAGGGCCTCAATCTTGGCTTCAAGGATGTGGCAGCCCTTGCCGAAACCGTCGTCGAAGCCGACCGCCTCGGCCTCGACATCGGCTCGATCAACATCCTCGAGCGCTACCAGACCTGGCGCCGCTTCGACACCTTCCGCATGGGGGTGACCACCGACGCCCTGAACCGGCTGTTTTCCAACGACATCACGCCATTGCGCGTCGCCCGCGATTTCGGGCTTGGGATCGTCGACCGGCTGCCGAGCCTGAAGTCCTTCTTCATGGGCCAGGCCGCCGGCACGGCCGCCAAGGACAATCCACGGCTGCTCGCCGGAGAGGCCATCTGAACGGCCGAAGCCGAAATCCCCATCGGCATGCCTTCCGTCGGCCCGAAGCGGGCACCTCGAGCACTTTAAGGGTGTAAAATCGCTTCCATGGACTGGAGAAAGACAGTTTGCCTCTTATTTAAGCAGGGAATTGGGAACCCGACGAGCGAAAGGACCATGCAATGGCAAAGAACACGATCTGCGTATGGTATGACAAAGACGCCGAGGCCGCTGCTCGCTTCTACGCCGAGACCTTTCCCGACAGCGCAGTCGGTGCCATCATCCGCGCACCCGGAAACTATCCAGACGGTAAGCAGGGAGACGTATTGGTCGTTGAATTCACGGTTGCCGGTATTCCTTGCATCGGCCTCAACGGCGGCACCGCGTTTACACACAGTGAAGCCTTCTCATTTCAGATCGCAACGGACGATCAGGAAGAAACCGACCGCTACTGGAACGCCATTGTCGGCAATGGTGGCCGCGAGAGCAACTGCGGCTGGTGCAAGGACAAATGGGGTGTATCCTGGCAGATCACGCCGCGCGTCCTGACTGAAGCGCTCGCGGCAGGAGGCGATCAGGCAAAGCGTGCCTTCGATGCGATGATGACCATGAACAAGATCGACGTCGGGGTGATCGAAGCAGCGCGGCGCGGCTGAGGCGCCATGGTGCGGACGTCAATCCTCGATGCGTCGCGCTTCCGAAATCAGCATGATCGGAATGCCGTCGCGGATCGGGTAGGCGAGACGCGCCTTTTCGGAGATCAGTTCGTTCTTTTCCCGATCGTAGCTGAGCCGCCCCTTGGTGAGCGGGCAGACGAGCAGTTCGAGCAGTTTCGGATCCACCTTGCTGACCGTGATATCCATCACACCACTCCTATTGCAGCATGGAATCGGTCTCGCCCGAGCCAGCAAGTACGATCTTGACGATCGCGATGAAGGTCTCGGCCCGGGTCTTCAGGTCAGGCGCCTCCAGAAGCGCCTGTTTCTCGGCGGGATCGAAGGGCGCCATCATCGCCAGTGAATTGACCAGCATCATGTTGCTCGCCCGCTCCACGCTTTCCCAATCCGCTTCCAGCTTGTTAGCGTCCAGATAGGCCCGGAAAACCGACAGCAGCTCGGCCCGATCGACGGTATCCTCCTCGTCGCGCGACTTGAGGTCGGAAATGAAGGGCGTGATGTGGAAGCTGCGATAGGGCTGGTGGCCGATGACTTCATCCATCAGCCGGAAGCGGCAGATCCCGGTCAAGGACGCAATATAGCGGCCATCGCCGGTTTCCGCGATCGAGGTGATGCGCCCAAGGCAGCCGACATGCGATAGATTGGAAGAGTCCGCCGGCTCGCCCAGCGCCGGCTGCACCATTCCAATCAACCGGTTTCCGGCGATGGCCGAGTCGAACATGGCGAGATAGCGCGGCTCGAAAATATTAAGCGGCAGCTGCGCGCCCGGCAGCAGCAAGGCACCAGACAAAGGAAAGACGACCACGGTTTCAGGCAGATCGCTCGGCTTCAGATATCTGGCATTTCCGACTTGCATGTTTTCCATCCCGCTAGATCACTGCGCCACGCGCCGCAGTGGGCCGCGCAGGAACGACACACAGTCGCGGCCGCGCCCCATCTCACGCCGCGCCAGTGAACAATGTGGCCCTATCTGCCGAAAACACAAGAGTATTTCGAGTCAAAACGGCGATACCTCCCGCTTCCCCTCCACCCACGACCACCGCCTGGCGAACTGTCGTAAGGGAGGTTTGGCGCAAGCATTGCACGCTCAGGAAAACAGGATCGATGAAAGTTTGCGGCGGGCAGCGATCGTTGCCGGATCCTTCGGGCCCCAGACGTCGAAGAACTCCAGCAACTGGCGGCGGGCGCCATCGTCGTCGAAGCTGCGGTCTCGGCGCATGATAAGAAGCAGATGTTCGGCCGCCTCCTCCCGCTTGCCTTCGACGTTACGGATCTTGGCGAGCTTGATGCGCTGCTCGTGATTGTCGGGATTGGTCGCCAGCTCATGCTCGATCGCGACGGGGTCGCCGAGCTTGCGGGCTTCGTCGATCTGGTCGAGCTTCTTCACCACGGCCTGTATGCCGGCATCGTTGGCAAGCGTCTCGGGCAGGTCCGCCAATGCTTCGCGCGCCCGCTGGCTCTGGCCGGCGGCGATCATGCATTCCGCCATGCCGGCGAGCGCCTTGGGGTTTTCCGGATCGGCCTGCAGCACCGCGCCGAACAGTTCGGCCGCCCCATTGACGTCGCCGGCTGCGAGCAGGCCGCCGGCTTCCTCGAGAACGGCCGCGATCTCGGCTGCCTGATCGTCGGCACCGCCCGCGGGACCGCCGAGACGATCGATGAACTGGCGGACCTGGCTTTCGGGAACCGCACCCATGAAACCATCGGCCGGACGGCCATCGACGAAGGCGATGACTGCCGGGATCGACTGGATGCCGAGCTGACCGGCGACGGACGGATGGTCGTCAATGTTCATCTTGACCAGCTTGACGCGGCCATTGGCCTCGTTGACGACCTTTTCGAGAACCGGCGTCAGCTGCTTGCACGGACCGCACCAGGGCGCCCAGAAATCGACGAGCACGGGCTGATTGCGCGACTCCTCGATGACATCCTTGGCGAAGGTCGCGGTCGTGGTGTCCTTGATCGGCGAAGTCCCGGATGCCGCTGGCGCAGCCCCGTAGGAAGCCGAGGCCGACATCTGTCCGCCGAAGGAAGCGTTGTAGGGATTGTTCGGACCGCTCATGAGTATCTCCCGCCTGCCGGCATCCTGAACTTTGGAAGCATGATCCTCATGCAAGCCGACCGGCTTTGCATGGCATCGCGCTCGATGAAATAGCCTAAGCGATCGGACAATTCGAAGAGAAGTCGGATCGCTCTGATCTTAGCGCTAAAATCGTACGTTAGCCCGTCACTTTCAAGACTAGCGGCACATGACCCGTTGCTTCCATGAAACGCAAGAGATCGGCGCTGGCAATCGACGTCGTCGCATCGTTCGACAAGGGATGGCAATTGACGATGTCATGCGCCATCAGATCGGCATCGAGGACGAAGGTGACATTCTTTTCGGTATCGTTGATCGCGCCGAACGCCGTCACCGAGCCGGGAACAACGCCCAAATATTCCATCAGCTTTTCCGGTTTGCCAAAGGAGACCTTGCTGGCGGCGCCGATCAGCGTATGCACCGTCTTCAGATCGACCGTCGCGTTTTCCTCGACGGTCAACAGGAAGAAATTGTCCTTCTTGTCCTTCACGAACAGGTTCTTCGTATGGCCGCCGGGAATCTCGTCGCGCAGCGACACCGATTCGGCGACGGTGAAGACCGGGGCATGATCCTTGGTGCTGTGGACAATGCCGAGACTATCCAGGAAGAGGAAAAGATCGTCGCGGTCTTTCGGGCTGGTCTCGGTCATGGCGTCTCGCAATGGAAATGGTTCCGCCCCTGATACGTCGCCCACAATTCCATTGCAATCTTCCAGACGACGAAGAGCGGCGTTTCCGGGCTTTCCGGCAGCTACCGAAAAGAACCCGCAATTTTTCTTCGCCAACTCGTCATTTCCTTGTTGCATTTGAAAAACGGTTAGGCCATATAGCGCCCGTCGCCGCAAGACGACGCCCAGCGGTCCAACACACTACCCCGGACCACTGCGGAGATGAGCGGGTGTAGCTCAGGGGTAGAGCACAACCTTGCCAAGGTTGGGGTCGAGGGTTCGAATCCCTTCGCCCGCTCCAGTTTCTCTTTTGTCTATACGAAGACATAGATAACGGTTGTCCCCTGAGACAGGGGTGACGACCTCGTGCCGAACCGGTTGTCGATGGTTTGCAAAGTCCGCCGTTCCAAATCGATATAGCCCAGATCATTAATGCCTGATCGCAGCCGCGGCTCCAAACCCTGCCGTTCGCGCGTCGAATTGACAATATCCGTAACCGTCGGCCTTCGAGCGAACGGCCCGGTTCGGCGGGTAACGGAACGATGAACTGCGCGTATAAGCCGGCAGCCGGCTGCGCGCCGTGCCTCGCGCAGCGACATAGAGACGTTCAATAGGATGTCACGGCCTCGCCCGCCCCGAGACGGCTCCCTTCCCTGTCGAAGAGATGGATCGTCGGCCGGTTCGGCGAAACGTGCAGCAGGTCCCCGGGCTTCGCCTTGATCCTTTCCCGGAACACGCAACTGATGGTCTGTTCACCCAGCTTGGCCACGACGAGCGTTTCCGATCCCGTAGGCTCGACCACCACGATCGAGACAGGCACACCCGCCGGATCGAGCCGGATATCTTCGGGGCGAATCCCATACGTCACCGCCTCCGCCATCGTTCTGTCGCTTGGCAAGACCACGCCGTCTGCCGTCCGGAATCCCTCGGGCGTCATGGTTCCGTTGATGAAGTTCATCGCCGGCGAGCCGATGAAACCCGCAACGAAGAGGTTGCCCGGCCGGTCGTAGAGGTCGAGCGGGGATCCGGATTGCTCGACGCGGCCATCCTTCATGACAACGATCTTGTCGGCCATCGTCATCGCCTCGATCTGGTCATGGGTGACATAGATGGTGGTGGTTCTCAGGCGCTGATGAAGCTCCTTGATTTCCGAGCGCATTTGAACCCTCAGCTTGGCATCGAGATTGGACAAGGGCTCGTCGAACAGAAACACGGCGGGATCGCGAACAATGGCGCGCCCCATCGCGACGCGCTGGCGCTGTCCGCCCGAAAGCTGCTTCGGATATCGTTCCAGGAGGCTTTCCAGCCCCAGGATCCGTGCGGCATTGCCGACACGAGCGGCAATATCGGCTCTCGGCATCCGCTTCAGCCGCAGCGAAAATCCCATGTTCTGAGCCACGGTCATATGCGGATAGAGCGCATAGTTCTGGAAGACCATGGCGATGTCCCGGTCCTTCGGTGCCAGTTCGTTGACGACGTGCTTGCCGATATGGATCTCCCCCGACGTGATACCTTCCAGGCCGGCGATCATGCGCAGGAGCGTCGACTTCCCGCAGCCGGACGGTCCGACGAGGACGACGAACTCGCCGTCCTTTATGTCGACGGACACCCCTTTGATCGCCTTGAACGCTCCATAGTCCTTACGCGCATTGTTGACCAAGACATGTGCCATTGCCATTCATCCTCCCGGGTTGCAGGCGATTAGAGAGCGCCGATCACGCCTCGCAGATAAGCGAGGCCCTGCCGCTCCCCCTCCCTGCGGGCTTCGAGATCCTTGCCCGGCCAGCCATAAGCGGCATCCTCATGTTCGATGGAGAGCGTTCCATCGAAGTTCGCGGCGCGCGCCTGACGCAGGAACCGCGGCCAGTCGAGCACGCCCTTGCCGGGCAGCTTGTATTGCCACCATCCCTTGCAATGGTAACCGACGGCCTGCTGCGCGGCCGCATCGATCGCCGTGTCCTTGGCATGCAGGATGACAACCCGATCCAGGACCTCCTCCAGGGCCTTGTATGGGTCGATCCCGATGCGGATCAGATGCGACGGATCGAATTCGAGGCCGAAGCGGCGATCGGGAATTCTGTCGAAAAGCTCCCTCCAGCCACTTGGCGTCGTGCCGACGAAATTGTCGTGCGGACCCGGCCAGTTCTCAATCGCGAATATGAGCCCGCTCGATCGCGTCGCCGCGATCAGCCCGTTGGCGTGTTCCGCAAAGGCATCATAGTTTTCGGCGTCGCTTGCCGTATCGTCGCGCCCCGGAAAGATCACGAATATCGGAACGCCCGCCTCGCCGATCGCCTGTGCAAACTCCGCAGTCATGGCATGCAGCTCAGCCCGTTTCGATGGGTCGGGATCGAGCTGGTTGCCGAAATAGGCCACGGATGAGACGAAGAGATTGCGGCCGCGCGCCAGCGCGACGGCCGCGGCCACTTTCTCCGGCGATTGTATATGGCCTCTGACATCGATCTCGATCGCATCGAAGCCCGCGGCCGCCGCAAAGTCGACAACCTCCTCCAAAGGCCGATCATTGAATGTTGATGTGTAAAAGCCGATCTTCATCGAAATCCTCCCTAATGATCTTGAATGGTCCTAGGCGGTCAGACGGTCCATGAACTTGAGCGGCGAACGGGTGCGCTGCGCGGGATTTGCCGAAGCAAGCATCAGCGCTGTGGCCATTGGCATTGCCGCGGCTCCCAATGCCGACGCATCCTCCCCCAGCGAGGCGCGGTGGATCGAGGGCAGATTGGCGTCCGATCGATGCAGATGTTCGTGTACGTAACGCAGCAATTCATCGACCATGCGGATTGGCAGCCTGCCTCCGACCAGGACAGCATCCGGATCGACGATCGCGCCGATATGCTTGACGGCGACGGCAAGATGAACGCTCATCTCCATCAGCCACTGCGAGACCAGCCGCCGCCCGTCGGAATCGAGGGCAACGAGATCCTGTGGCGTGCGGGCCCGCACACCGTGCTTTTCCAGAAAATCGTAGAGAAAAAACAGCGAGAAAATCTGACCCAGAAGCTGCACCCGGGTGGCGCTGCTATGGGTGGAATCGACGATCGGCAACCAGCCGATCTCTCCGCTCAGACCCATCGCGCCCCGATGGCCGTTGCCGTCCAGAACGAGGCCGCCGCCGGGGCAGGCGTTGATGGCGATGTAGAAGAAACTGCTGCTCTCCGCACCAAGTCCGTATTCCAACTCGGCGAGCGCTGCGGCATTGGCCTCGTTTTCGATGAAAACCGGATGCGGCGTCAATCCTTCCAGCGCGGCGCGTACGTCGAACGCCGTCCATTCCTCGTATTCCGGCGGCTTTCCAAGCAGCGAGATTTCGCCGAGCCAATCGGGCATGGCCAGACCGATCCCGGCCAAGCGAGCCTCGTCGATGAGCCGGCTCCGCTGGAAATGGGAGATGGCATCGGCCGTGAGCTGCATGAATTCGCTAGGGAGGATGAAACGTTTCTCATAATGGACGCGCGCCCGAACGTTGCCCACCGCATCGACGGCAAGGATGGTCAGATGATCACGATCGATGTTGACGCCGATCGCAAAATAGGCGTCGGGATTGATCTCCAGCTCGATGGCCGGCTGGCCCCTGAGGCCGTGCCGCCTGCGCGCCTCGATAATCAGGCCCTCATCCAGCAACCGATCGACGATCCGGGCGATGGCGGGCTTGGTGAAGCCGGTCTGGCGGGCAATTTCGGCGCGCGAAATCGGTGCCTGGCGGTGAATGCAGCGAAGCACGACGGCCCGGTTGTGCTCGCCGGCGTCCCCGACATTTGCGCCGGATAGGTTGAGAAAGATGTTCCCGTCGTCGGTCTGCGTCATGTTTGAATATTCCCTCGTCCGAAATCCTTACTCAATCCGTTAGGGCAGTTCGGCTCGTCACGAAATCTCAAAACTGCTCCTTGTTGTTTCCAATCTCGCACGGAGAACCGCTCAAGCGCTTTTCCTGGAATGCCTTCAGTCAGCATCATCAGCCCTTTACCGCCCCGCTGGTCATCGCCCCAAGGATCAGCCGCTGCAGTGACAGGAAGGCGATGATCGCGGGTACAACGGAGATCAGGCAGGCCGCCGCCAGCAACTGCACGGAGGAATCGGTTTGCATTCCCTTGAAATTGAAGATTCCGACGCCGATCGGCATCAGATTGTTCTGCGTGAGAAGCAGAAACGGCACGAGGAATTGCGACCACCCCGCGATGACGGTGATGATGAAGACCGATGCGATCCCCGGTGCCGACAGCGGCAGAATGATGCGCCAGAAAACCGAGAAACTGTTGCAGCCATCGATCATCGCCGCTTCGTCGAGGCTGCGCGGTATCCTGTCCACCGCATTCTTCAACAACCATGTCGCCACCGGCACGCCGAGCGCGACATAGACCATGACAACGGCGAAATGCGTGTCGAGCAGGCCGAGCCGGTTCATATAGCGATAGAGAGGAACCATGATCACAAGCGGCGAGATCATCTGGAACATCAACAGCCCCATCATCGACAGGCCCTTGCCGCGGAACTGGAAGCGGGAAAAGGCATAGGCAGCCGGAAGCGCGACGATCAGAACGCCGAGGCCGCTTAAGGCCGCAAGCTTCAGGCCATTCCAGAGATAAAGTTGGAAATAGCTGTTGTTCAGCACGGTCACGAAATTCTCGAAGGTCGGATTGTTCGGGATGTACCTCGCAACGCCGCGATAGATTTCCCGACGGTCACGCATCGCCATCGACAGCAGGTAGGAAAGCGGTCCGGCAAAGAAGACGAACATCACCAGCATGAAGAGATAGCTGATGACATCGCCGAGACGGCTGCCCGTTCTGACACTCATTGCTGTTCCTCCTTGGGCAGAAACGATGCGTAGACAAGGGCGAGGCCGAGACTGATGAACAGCATCAGCACCGAAAGCACGCTGCCCCCGGACAGATCATAATTCCTGAAGACGATGTTGAAGACGTAGAGCGAGATGACTTCCGTTGCCCGTCCAGGCCCGCCGCCTGTCAGCGTGATGATGGCATCGAAGGTGTTGACCGTCATGATGGTGATGAGGATCATGTTGACGAGAATGGCCGAACGCAGCTGCGGCAAGGTCACGAATATGAACCGTTGCCACCCTGTCGCGCCATCGACTTCCGCAGCCTCGTAGAGCGAGGGATCGATGGCCTTCAACGCCGCATACATGACCACCATGGAGAATGCCGTGCCGCGCCAGATGTTGGACAAGAGCGCCGACCAGGGCGCTATCGCCGGATCGGACAACCAGGCGACGGCGGGCAGATGCATGAGACGCAGGATGCTGTTGAGGGCGCCATAAGGCGCCTCGGAAAACAGCATCTGCCAGATGATGCCGCCGGCAATCCCCGGCACGACCCAGGCGACCAGCGCTGTCGTCCGGAGGATGGCGGTGCCGAACAGGCCGCGGTGTTCGCCGCGAACGACGACCACTGCGACTGCAAGGCCGAGAACCTGCTGCCCTACGATGCTGCCGCCGACAAAGACGAGGGTCGCCCAGAGAATGTCGGGAAGCTGCGGGGAGCTCAGGGTGTTGACGACGGAGTCCAGCGTGTATTGCTGGCTGTCGCCGATAAGGGTGGCATTGGTCAGCGACAGGCGGAAGATGTCGAACACCGGATAGAGATAAAACAGGCCGATGACGATGATTGCCGGCATCATCCACGGCAGCGGCGCACCGGCAAAGCGACGCGCGAACGATCTGCTGGGAGACGGACTTGCTGCCTCAATTGCGATGGGACTCATGAGCTTCTCTATCCGCGTTTTGATGGCGATTGACGACGCCCAAGGAGACATCGCCGCGGCTGGATCGGCTCGAACCATCACCGGGTCGCAGAGCCGATCCCTTCATCAAACAATCCCGGTCGGAAAGCCGCATTGCGCTTTCGTCCGAATTGCTTCGGCTAGAGACGCTTGTAAGCCTCCATTGTCGCCTTGAAGGCACCATCGAGCGCTTCTTCCGGCTGCTTGGTGCCGGAAAGGACATCCCCCATCATGATCTGGATCTGATTGGAGATCTCGGGATAGATCGGCACACCAGGGCGCGCTTGCCCGTCGGCCAATGCCTGCGAGAAGGTCTTGTTCGCATCCGTGGCGAAGACCGGATATTTATCGAATAGCGACTTCCTGGTCGGAAGCTGTTGCTGCAATGCGTTTGCCGGGCCCATATAGACGTCACGAGCAAGATTGGCGCACATCTCCACCTTGCCCTTGTCCTTGCTGAAGGCGGCAATCGTCCAGCCGCCGGTACCGGTAGAGCGGTGATCCGCGGTCGGGCCGGGGATCGGCGAGAACGTCCAGTTGTTGAAATCGGCCTCGTCCAGCGTTGCCTTTAGCTGCGCATATTGCCAGTTGCCGCCGATGAAGAGCGCAGTCGTGCCCGCAGCGGCGGCAGCGTTCAGATCATCATAGTTGGCAATGGTGGTCACCCGTTTCGGCGCAGCACCGGAAGCGACGAGATCCTTGTAGTAATTTAGAGCTTTGAGAAATTTCTGCTTGTTCTCCCCCTCGCCGAACACAGGCTTGCCGCTGTCATCCACCAGCTTGCCGCCAAGGGCCCAGTAGTTCGCAAGCCAATCGAAAGTGGCTCCCTCGTAGCGGCCGCCGTTGAAAAGGACGCCTTCCATTCCCTGCTTGACGGAGGAGAGCGCCGCTGTCTTCAGGCCGTCCCAGGTCTGCGGCGCATCGGGAACGATAGACTTGTTGCGATAGAGCACGCGAAGATCCGTATCCCACCACCAGGCGCGGATCGTTCCGTCCTTGTCGAGGATACCGGTGCGGACGAAGGGGAAGAGGTCGGCGACTTCATCCTTTGAGAAATACGGCGTGAAATCGGCGAGGACGTGATTGACCATGAACTGCGACAGGACGAAGGAATCGACCGCAGCGCAATCCGGCGCATTCCCGGCCTTGGCCTGCTCGAGCATTTTCGCCTGCTCGGTGCCGATGTCTGTCGACATGAACTGCAGCTGCAGCTTCCAGTCCGGATGCTTCTTGATAAAATCGACGAACAGCTTCCGATAGCCGTCGGCAATCGCCGGGTCGGCATTGTTCGGGCTATCGTTCGTCAGACGGACGACGAGCGTCTTGGGTGCATCGGCAAGGCCGATCCGGTCTTTCGTCGCCAATTCCTGTGCGAAGACGGCATGCACTGACAACAACGCTGAACCCAGCGCAAGCGCGCTGACGGTTGCTCTGATCATGATGGGTCTCCTCCCCATTGTGAATGGATGCAGCCTGGTGGTCGGTTGACCTCTCCTCATTTCCATGCTGCATTAAATAGATTAAGTTACTTTGATTTGATGTCAAGGATTTGATGTCGAGCCGTGGGATGGAGGATCGAAGGATGGCGGCTTTCAACACGAGCTGAAGGGACGAATGCCCTTTCCCAGATAGCGAAACACGCAACCGCGGATGCTGCGGTCGCGACGGAGATGTTGTTCCTCCGGCTACGACGATAGCCGGCTGTTAGATCCAGGAGGACATTATGCGTTTGCTCATTCTCGGCACCGGCGGCATGGCCAACCAGCATGCCACAAGATTCAAGGAAATTGACGGTGTCAGCGTCGTGGGAGGTGTCGACATAGACCCCGAACGTCTCGCGGCATTTTGCTCGCAGCACGGCATTCCCAATCATTTCGGCTCGCTGGAGGAAGCCTTGGCGTGGGGAGAATTCGATGCCGTCGCCAACGTAACGCCGGACCGCATTCACCATCCGACGACCCTGCAGGCGATCGCCGCCGGCAAGCACGTCTTCTGCGAAAAGCCGCTGGCAACGGATGCCGTCAAAGCCATGGAGATGGCCGACGCGATGGAGCGTTCGGGCAAGGTCGGCATGGTCAACTTCACCTACCGCAATTCACCGGCCCTGCAGAAGGGACGCCAGATGGTACTGGCGGGAGAAATCGGCGAAGTCCGGCATGTCGAAGCCTCGCATCTGCAAAGCTGGCTGGTCGGCCGGCACTGGGGCGACTGGAAGACGGAAAGCAAATGGCTGTGGCGATTGAGCAAGAAGCATGGCTCGAACGGTGCGCTCGGCGACATCGGCATCCACATTGTCGATTTCACGTCCTACGGCTCCGGGCTCGACGTGGCGCATGTCTTCGCCCGGCTGAAGACATTCAACAAGGCCCCGGGTAACAAGATCGGTGAATATGATCTCGACGCGAACGACAGCTTCACCATGAACGTCGATTTCAGCAGTGGCGCAATCGGCACGATCCAGGCGACACGGACGGCTGCCGGCCAGATGGACCAGCTACGGCTGCGCGTCTACGGCGAGACCGGCTCGATCGAGATCATATACGATACCGGCAAATCGACGTTGCGCGCCTGCCTTGGAGACGATGTTCACACGGCGACATGGCGCGACGTCGCGTTCGACCCGGTCGAGACCAACTATCAGCGTTTCGTCCAGGCCGTGCGGGCGGGCAAGACCCAGGAGCCGTCCTTCCGGCGCGCAGCCAATATCCAGAAGGTTCTCGACCAAGCGATCGCCTCCGATCTCAGCCATGCGGACAAGGCGCTTGCCTGACATCGCCGACCAAGCTTGTAACCACCGGAGCGTGATGGTCTTTTGTTCGAATGGTCGCCACGCTCCGGTTCTTCAATTTCGCATGCCCTAGCCTGCCGCCGGCGGCGGCAGCAATGTATCGAGGAAGGGCAAAAGGGCGGCGCCCAGTGCAATACCGCCGCCACTGAAACTTGCGGGTTTCATCGGCGAAATCCAGGGGGTCAGAAACGGGCGGACGGTGGTATCCCGGCGTTCGATCGACAGTTGATGAATGAGGGATTCGATGAGGCCGCGCGGCAAATCCCCTCCGATCATGATCGTGCTGGGCGCAATGAAGCCGGCAATGGCGAGGATCGGGTCGAGGAGATGGCCGGCCGCGCTGCGAACCCATTTGTCGAGCGCCGGCGATCTCGGCAGTTCGCGTCCCTCGCGCGTGCGTTCGAAGTCCTCTTGGCTCAACACCGCCCTCAAGGCGCCGAAACCGACAGCGCCATTGAGGGGAACGTTGTCGGCGCCGGTGTGCATTTCGCCGATGCTGCCGGCTCTGCCGTGAACGCCTGAAAAGGGTATTCCGCGGATGAGGTAGCCAGCCTGGACATCTTCATCGATGATGATCATCGCCAGCGCGTCCAGCGGCACGGCATTGCCCATCGTGCGCTCCGCAAGCAGGGCGGCCGTGCATTCGTTCTCGACGAATATGCGCGGCAGCGTCACCATGGCGGCAAGCCGGTCGGTCTGCTCGTCGGTCCAGCCATTCGCGGCAATGCCGAGCCCGACGATCCGCAAGGATTTGGCTTCGCCTTGCATGAGATCGTCAACGGCGGTCTTTGCGGTATCGACGGCCGTGTCCATCACGCTGAATGTCCGGCGCTCGTGCACCTGGCCGCTAAGATCGATCAGGACGATTTCGCCGTGCGACGGGCGCAGGCGGATGCCTATCGAAAAAGCCCCTTCCGGCCGCAAGGCGAACTCGGAGGACGACGCGCCTCCAACATGATGATTGCGCCTGTTGGAGCTGATCAGGCCATCATCAGCGAGTCTGCGCAATATGTTGGTGATTCCCGGACCGCTCAGTCCGCAATGCTGCCCAAGCTCGAGCCGCGTCAGAGGACCGTGACGCCTTATCGCTTCCAGGATGACGCGGATGTTTCGGTCGGCAATTTCGCCGGAACGCAGACCGACCGTCTTACCGCGTTTGATGTCCGTGAGGGGAACCTGTGCCCGCCGCGGCCCTGTCCTCAGATACCGCATAACCGCCTTCCGATAATCCTTTAACGCTTGTGGACCAAGCGGAAATCACTGGCAACTCATTTGTGTCGGAACGGCCTGTCCTATCCAGAGTTTGCATGGGCCAGACCTCAGTAAGACACGGCCCGCAATGCGCGTCACGGCCGGTATCTCACCTATTCGTTCGTCCTATTTGGCGATACGAGTCTAGCCGCGCCGTCAGGCTGTTCTGGCTCCGGGTTCGAATGTCACGGTGCCCGCCGAACCGCGCCGTGCCTCGTTGGCGGCAAACAAGAGATCGACGCGCACGGTGCCGGTGAACCAGCTCGCCGGACACTTGCCGGAGGGGCTGCTACCGTTTCTGGTGATTTCCATGGTTCATTCCTTTCGGCTTCCTATTCTGCGAGAACATAGGTGCGCCCATTCAGCAGGATTAGAGCAAAATCCCGCAAAGACTTATGGGCTGTAGACATGAATTGCATGCCTCCGCAGCCATAATCTGTGCTAGAATACCCTCGCACTTATGCGAGAGGTCCATGAATGCTTCGCGAAAACGTTAACGATCTGCTCGCCTTCCTCGTCGTCGCGCGTGAGCGAAGCTTTACGAAAGCGGCAGCAAAGCTCGGCATATCGCAGTCTGGCCTAAGCCACACCATTCGCGGCCTCGAAGAGCGCCTCGGACTTCGGCTGCTGACACGCACGACACGCAGCGTTGCGCCGACGCCCGAAGGCGAGCGTCTGCTGACGACGATCGGTCCGCGTTTCGAAGAGATCGAAGGTGAACTGATCGCGCTGACCGATCTCAGGGAGAAGCCGGCCGGCACCATTCGCATCACTGCCGAAGATTTCGCGATCGACCATGTCCTGTGGCCGAAGCTTCGCAAGGTCCTGCACAATTATCCGGATATCAAGGTCGAGTTCGTCATCGACTATGGCCTGACCGACATCGTCGCGGAACGTTTCGACGCAGGTGTACGCCTTGGCGAGATCGTGTCGCAGGCCATGATCGCCGTCCGTATCAGCCCGGAACAGCGCATGATCGTCATCGGCTCCCCGGACTACCTCGAGCGAAATCCGGCCCCAGTGACGCCACAGGAGCTGCCTAGGCATAATTGCATCAATCTCAGGCTGCCGACTCGTGGCGGTCTCTACGCCTGGGAGTTCGAGAAGGACGGCGAGGAGCTGCGGGTGCGGGTCGACGGCCAGCTGACCTGCAACGGCATCACGCAGATCCTGACGATGGCGGTTGACGGCTATGGGCTGGGATTCGTTCCGGAGGGTCTGGCAAAGCCGGAAATCGACGCCGGACGCGTGGTTCAGGTTCTGGGCGATTGGTGCCCGTACTATCCGGGATATCACCTCTATTACCCCAGCCGACGGCAGTCGTCAGCGGCATTTAATGTCGTCGTGGATGCGCTGCGGGACCGGGGGTAGCAACCCGGCTTCCTGTCTCGATCGCGCCCGCCCCAACTTGATGGAAACAGGCGCCGCGAGCCTATTGTGCCCTCAGCTTTCCCGCTTTTCGGACACGTCCCTGGCGATAGGAACGGCCGAAAAGACGTTCGGCCAACCGGCGTAGAAGGCCAGATGCGTCAGCAGCTCGGACGCCTGTTCCCTTGTCAGCCCGGCATCCATGGCCCGGTTGAGATGGTAGGTAATCTGCGCCACCTGGCCGCAGGAGATCAGCGACGTGACGGTGATGAGGCTGCGGTCGCGGGGAGCGAGGCCAGGCCGCAGCCAGACATCCTTGAACAACAGAGTGTTTGTATATTGAACGACGCCTTGCGAGACCGGCCCGACGTTCTGCTCCACGCTCGCAGCGCGTTGAGCATCCGCCACCTCGTTCAGCGGCAGAGGGGTTGGCGACACTTCGGGTAGCTGCTCCGCGCCGATGCCGCGGGCGGCAAAGACGTCCTTGGCGACGGCGACAGCCGTGATGGCATTGGCCCAGCCGGAATAGAAGGCGAGGTGTGTGATGATCTCCGAGAGTTCCGCGGACGTCACGCCATTGTCGAGCGCCAGATTGAAGTGGTAGGGCATCTCGATCGGCTGATTTCGGGCAATCAGCGCCGCCACCGTCACGACGCTGCGATCACGAGGCGAGAGACCCGGACGCTTCCAGAGGTCGCCGAGCAGTGCGTCTTGCGTGTATTTTGCAAGCGCAGGCGAGACGGCCTGGACATCACCCATCGTGATGGGTGCGGAGGCGAGCCCTTTCCTGTCGTCCTCGGCCAAGGCTGGCGTTGATGCGGCCAGCGTCATTGACAGGGCAGTCGCGGTAAGCTTGTTCATATCCTTATCCTTTTCGACAGCGAGACTGGGCCGAAACGTTCGGCACCCATGCTGACAGATGGGTGCCGACATCTCAGGGATTAGATGTCCGTTGCTGATAGGGCTTATGGGCCTGGCACATGAGCGGCCCCGGCATCGCAGAGGACACGATGCTCTCGCAACCGACGACGTTGATCATGAGGGCAGCGCGTCAAATCCCGACACGCTTCATATGTTCCTCCGGATACCGCGCACCTTGGATCTCGATGTTCGCGGCTTCGATCTCGTTCAAGTCTTCCATCGTCAGATGCACGTCGATTGCGCCGACGTTTTCCTCGAATCTCTCGAGCTTTCTCGTCCCGAAGAGCGGCACGATCCAGGGCTTCCGCGCAAGCAGCCAGGCAAGCGCCACCTGGGCTGGCGTGGCGCCATGGCGACCACCGATGCGCCCAATAAGATCGATAAGCTTCCGATTCGCCTCCCTTGCTTCGGGGGCGAAGCGAGGAATACTGTTACGCATGTCCGACTTGTCGAAGGAGGTATCGACATCGATCTTGCCGGTGAGGAATCCCTTACCCAACGGGCTGAAGGGGACGAGGCCGATGCCCAACTCTTCAAGCGCTGGAAGTATCTCGGCCTCCGGCTCGCGGGTCCAAAGCGAATATTCGCTCTGCAGGGCCGCGACGGGCTGGACGGCGTGGGCACAGCGTATGGAATTCGCCCCAGCCTCGGATAGACCGAACCAACGGACCTTACCCTGCGCGATGAGATCCTTCACGACACCAGCCACATCCTCCATCGGTACGTCGGGGTCGACCCGATGCTGATAGAGGAGGTCGATATGGTCCGTTCGCAGCCGCCGGAGGCTGCCTTCGATCGCCCTTCGTATGTGATCCGGCCTGCTGTTGACATTGCCGCTATTGACGCCCGTATCCGGATCGACGTCCCAACCGAACTTCGTGGCGATCTTGACCTGATCGCGAAGAGGCTCGAGAGCCTCGCCGACCATCTCCTCATTCGTAAACGGACCGTAGACTTCGGCGGTGTCGAAGAAGTCCATGCCCCTTTCGACGGCCGTCCGCAGGAGCTTGATCATGTCGTCTCGGTCAGGCAGTTCTCGAGCCGCTCCATATCCCATGGCGCCCAGGGAAAGTGCCGAGACTTCGAGGCCCTGGCCCAGCGTGCGTTTTTGCATGTCGGTATTCTCCTTTAATCGCGCGGCGTGATCTTGACGGTCGCTGCACGCGCACGCTCCCCGATCATGGGAGCCAGATAAGTGCTCTTCGAATATTTGGTGCGATAGGCATCATCGATCTTGTCGTTGATCTCGCCCTTTGCGGCCTCGAACAGAACCTCGATCACCATGCCGGCCGCAGTGATCCGGCCTGCCTTCTGGTGGATTGCTGCCTGATACCACCGAGATCTCGCGCCGCTATATCCGCGAACATAGAGGCCGCCCTCAACAGCGACCGACCAGATCCATGTTGGCGTGCCATAGGTCGCGCCGTCATCTCTGAACGGCGATATATGCAGATCGTCCGTTTCGGCGATTTGCTTGAGCCTTTCCTTCTCCCATGCCATACGGCATTTCTCCTGGCCTGCCGGCCTGCAATTTTGTCCGGTGACAGACATCATCTAGAGAATTGCCGTCTGCCGACTATTGGCCTATTTCTGCTAGGACTTATGTGCCCGATTCATCAATGTGCTGAAGATGAGAGAGGCATCATGCATTTCTTCACGTGCCGTCGCCGTAAAGGGATTGGAATCCCTGGCTCACTTCGATTTCGGAAGATCCCAAGCCCAGCCCGACCATCGTCCACAGCGGCGGTACCATGTCTGCGCCCGGCCCATCGCCTTTCGCCAACGGGGAACCATCGGCCGGGGATAGGAGCCAACGGCTATCTCGCCTGGTGCTGTAACCGCAGACATGCTTCGCCCCTTGCCGATCGTCCCTTGAGCCACTAGGGGATGCGGGTCTCAAATCAGTCTCAATTGACGTTCAGGTCTGCACCTCGAATTGACGGACAGAACGCGGTATTGCTCGCATGAAAAGAAAGACGCCCCTGCTGATCGCGATGCTGGCGCTTCTGCCTGTGCCCGCCCTTGCCCATCCGCATATCTTCATCGATGCCAAGTTCGAGGTCGTGGCGGCGCCCGACGGCTCCATCAGCGAGCTGCGCAACGTCTGGAGCTTCGACGAGGTGTTTTCCTCCTCGGTCCTCATGGATTACGACAAGGCTGGCAACCAGACGCTCAGCGCGAGCGAACTTAAGGCCGTCGGCAAGACGGTCCGGGATTCGCTTGCGCAGTACGGCTATTATACGAACGTCACCAGCAACGGCAAAGCGGTGCCGATGGCCAAGCCCGACGTGATCCAGGCAGACTACAAGGACGGCTCGCTGAGCCTTACCTTTTCATTGAAGCCCGAGCAGAAGACCTTTCTCAAGGGTACCACGATCTTCGGGATTTATGACAAGACGCTCTACACGGCGGTCGATTTCGCCACCGACAACGATATAGCGACGTCCGGAGCAGCCTTCGGCCGCTGCAAAAGCAAGGTTGTGAGGCCCAACCCCAAGGAAGTCATGGCGGAGAACCAGGCAGCCCTCACCAGCATGTTCTTCAGTGATCCGAAGGGCACGGACTACTCGCTGCTCGTGGCAACGAGGCTGGAAGTTCAGTGCTGATGCTGCGCGAGGGCCTGCCCCCGGCCTGACGCCATCACCTTAATCAGGCGAGCCGGCATCGATTCGCGCCGAACCTTCGATGCCTCGGGATAGCGAGATATAGCGGCGGGCGATGATCCAGCAGCCGAGCGCCCAGGTCGCCCCGGCACACCAGCCGCCGAGAACATCGGTCGGATAGTGCACGCCGAGATAGACCCGGCTCGCGCCGATCATCAATGTCAGCAGGATGCCGACCGCGATGGTGAAGATGCGCGTCGAGCGATAGCGTCGCGTACCGGAAATGAGCACTGCAAGCGTCAGATAGGTAACCGCCGATACCATCGCATGGCCGCTCGGGAAGCTTAGATCATGAACCTCGACCAGATGCGGCACGATATCCGGCCGCGACCGCGCAACGCCGAGCTTCAACGTCGTGCTCAGCGCCCATCCGCCAAGCACCGAGGCTAATACGAGGATGGCAACGGCGCGCTGCCGGTCGAGCAACAGATAGACCGTCACCAGGACCGTCATCATCATGAGGACAGTGATGCCGCCGAGACTTGTGATGTCCTTGACCGCATGGGTCAGCCAGCTCGGTCCTATGGGAATAGACAGGTCACCAGGCTGGCGAAGCGCCAGCAAGATCGCCTCGTCAAACCCCCTTGTACTTCCCTCAAGAACCTCGCCCGTCAGAGAGACGAACAGAAGAACTCCGCCCGAAAGGGCGGCGAACATCACGAGCAGCAGGGGCTCAAAGCGGCTCAACCATCCCATTATGCCTGGTTTGCGAAACCGTTGATCGTTCATGCCGTATCGCCTGCCTGTCGCATTTTCACGTTGCCTCTTCCATATCTGGAAAGAAATCTATCTTCGGCCCAAGCTCCGCACCAATCGAAAAGCCTCGGCTTGCACAACCGTGACGCACCGAAAGCCGGTCGTCCTGAAAACGTCCGGACCGGAGTTCTTTCCGAAACGGGACGATGGCTATCTAGGGATAAAATCGGCAGGTTCCAACCGCGGGGAAAAAACAATCACGCCACGTTTGGCGCCAGGGCGTTTCAGGTTCATGACATGTTGCGCCTCTATTCTCGTCCGCGCGCTCTACAATCGCCGACGGTAACAGGGGATTTATTCGTTCATGACGAGGTGCATCTCGATTGCCCGCAAGGGAACACGACAACAGCGCCAAGACCGGTTCGCGGCCAAGGATCGAGATTCCCGGTGGCAAGCAATGAAACCTCATGAGCGCCGCGACCCATCTTCCACAAACGATGCAAAACGTTTCGGCCGTCATCCTGGCACAATGATTGCCGCAAAAATTTTTGCTATTTTCGGAACGTTGAGCTGTGATAATAGTCCCGCAAGGGCGATCAGGGATCGGGTGTAGTCAGAGTGTTAAGTGTTGGGACATCTTTCTCCGCCCGGTTGCTGGCGATGGCCGGATTGGGGGTGCTGATGACATCAGCCATCGGCGCGTTTCCCGCATCATCCATGGCCGAGGATGCCGCAAAGCCTTCATCAAGTACTTGGGTCGTGACGCTCGGCGCTACCGTGGAGTATGGTCCGAGCTACGAAGGATCGAAGCATTACACCTTCGGCGCCTTGCCCTCTTTCGATTTCCATCGCCTCGGCGAGGCCACGGAATACAGCGCTCCGGACGATAATTTCGACTATACTCTCTTCGACTTCCACGGCCTCGAAATCGGGCCTGTGGTCGGCTTGAGGGATGACCGTTTTGACCTCAACAATTTGCAGCTGCGGAGCCAGCGCAGGGTGCGCTGGAATTTCGATGCCGGCGGCTTCGCACAATATTGGCTGATGCAAAATCAGCTTCGGTTTCGGACGGAAGTGCGCCAGTCCCTTTGGGGCGGCGATGGCTTGGTCGGTGATCTCGCGCTCGATTGGTTTCAGCCCGTCGGCGACAAATGGCTCCTGTCCGCCGGGCCTCGCCTATCGCTGGCAAACTCCATCTACATGCGCAGCAACTTTGGCATCTCGGCGGGTCAAGCCGCGAGGAACGGTCATGTCAGCGCCTTCGACGCCGGTGCCGGCGTGAAATCTGTCGGTTTCACGGTGGCTGCGACCTATACGATCTCGCCCGAGTGGAGCGTGCAGGTCTACGAGAAATATAACCGTCTGGTGGGCGATGCTGCCGACAGCCCGATCACCTCGAAGTTCGGCTCACCCGATCAGAATATTATCGGCTTTACCCTCAACAGAACCTTCAACGTCAATTTTTGAGGCGCTGCGCGCTTCATGATCGGCGATGTAGTTTCGCGTAAGCGGAATGACGTCGTTGCGCTTGGCTATCTGGATCTGGAAGACCACAAGATCCTCATAGCGGAAGGCAGCCTCCGCCGTCGAAAGATAATATTCCCACATGCGGCAGAAGCGCTCGTCATAGAGCTGCGCGGCCTCGGGCCAGCGCGCCATGAAACGAGCCCGCCAGCTTTCGAGCGTCTTCGCATAATGCAGCCGCAACACCTCGACATCGGTGATCGCAAGACCCGCCGCCTCGATTTCCGGCACGATCTCAGAAAGTGCGGGAATATAGCCGCCGGGGAAGATGTATTTGTCGAGCCATGGCGTGGTGAAGCCGGGCGTCGCCGAGCAGCCGATGGTGTGAAGCACCATGATGCCGTCATCCTCGAGCAGTTCGGCGCACTTGCGGAAGAACGTGCGGTAGGAGGCGAGACCGACATGCTCGAACATGCCGACCGAGACGATCCTGTCGAAGCGGCCGGTCAGGCTGCGATAGTCTCTGAGCGCGAATTGAACTTCCGCCGGCGTTCCACCGGCCTTGTCGGCCACGCGCTTGGAGGCGTAGGCGTGCTGCTCTTCGGACAGCGTGACACCAAGAACGTAACCTCCAGGCGCATGTTCGGCCAGGTGCAGCGCGAGGCCGCCCCAGCCGCAGCCGATATCGAGAATGCTGTTATCGGGCTCGATCACGAGCTTGGCGGCCAGATGCCTTTTCTTGGCGATCTGCGCCTCTTCGAGAGACTGGTCGGCATGTTCGAAATAGGCGCAGGAATATTGCCGGTCGGGGTCGAGGAAGAGCTCATAAAGCCGGCCATCGAGATCGTAATGATGCGCGACATTGGCCCTTGAACGACCCGGAAGATTGCGATGACGGAAAATCCGCAGCTTGGTTCGGGCATGATCGATGACGCGCGCGATCAGCGGGTGGGTGCTGTTCTGCGCCTCCCGCAGCATCATGGCGACGAAGTCGTAGAGGGAGCCCTGCTCGACGATGAAACGGCCGTCCATGTAGAGTTCGCCAAGCCTCTTATCGGCATCGATCAGGAGAGCCCATTGCGCCCGGTCATCGGTGAAACGGACACGCACCGGCTCGCCGGTGCCATCGCCGAATGTGAAGACACGACCGCTTGCGGTCGTCACGGTCAGCGCGCCGCGCGTGACGATGGACGAAAGAGCGCGTTTCAGGCACCAGTCCACAAGGCTGGAGAAAACGGCATAACCCTTGCCCCTCGGGCGATTTTCAGCTTGCGGGTTGGACATCATCTATCCTTGCCGGCAACGGTGCGCGGTGCGTCGTGCTTCGCGTTCCAGTCGCCGTGATCCTCGGCTTCCACGTTGGCGCTTGCGATCAGCCAGACGCCCGTCAGGATCAAGCCGCTGCCGATCACCTGCAGGGCAACGATCCGTTCGCCGAAGACGAACCAGCCGGTCGCGATGATCAGCACGTAGCTGATACCAGAAAGCGGAAAGGCCCGGCTGAGATCGAGCTCGGAAAGAACATTCATCCAGATGAAGAAGCAGGCTATCTCGACGGCGATCGCCGCCAATATCCAGTAGGAGGAAAGCGCCTGCCACAACCATGCCTCCGCGCCGCCATCGCCCAATTGTTCCGCCCCATGCTTGATGAAGAACTGGAACAGCGTGTTGAGCACCGGCACGGCAAGCCAGGAAAAACGCATCGGCATCACGCACCCGCCTCATCTGTCGAGAACAGCGGCGACACCAGCCGCAGCAGTCTCTGAAGGACGGGATTGCGATGGCGAAAGAACATGGCGTTGGACGTCAGCTTGCTGCCAAGCCTGATCTTGTTTTCATAATAGGCCTGACCGCTTTGATAGCGGCTTATGCCATGATCCAGGCAATAGCGCAGGTTGGTGAACCAGCTCAGGAAATAGAGATTGTACGGCCGCCCCTTTTCGCCATCCATGCAGAAGAACTTGTCGATGGCGACATGCTCGTCATGCACGATCAGATTGGCGGCGAGCAGCCGGTCCTCGACGAAGTAGAAGGCGCAGTAGGAACGGCCGCCCATGCGGGTGAGAATTCCCTCGAAATATTCGGGGGTGAGCTCTTCGAACTGCCAGTCGCTGCGGTTTCGCGTGTCGTGATAGAGCGTCATCACCTCGGGCAGGAACGCACCGAAATCCGTCCTGATCTCGACTCTGACCTGTTCGAAGGACTTCAGCTTGCGCCGCATGTCCTTGCGGGTGCCGGAGGAAAGCTTGGCGAGATAGTCGTCGATCGTCTTGAAATCGATGTCGAGCCACGCCGTCGGCAAAGCGCCGATCGAGGCATAGCCATGTGCGGAAAGCGGATCGCCAAGCTCGGCGGAAACCTGTTCCGGAATATCCTTTAGACCGACGAGCGCGCAATCTTCCGTGACGGCAAACTGCTCGAAGAAAGACAGCATCTCCGCAAACAGCACGGCACGGCGCTCGTCCGGCACGTCGGGGTGAAAGCCGATCGCGCCCGTCTCGGTGCAGGGTGACCCCAGGCAGGCGAGGCGCAGCTTCAGAAAATTCGGGAAATGGCGCTGCACGCGCCGCACGGACCTACGCAGGAAGCCCTCTTCCAGCGTTGTGTCCAACGCATAGAGGCAGAGAAAAGCCGGCATGGCGGCGCTCATCCGTCCATCTTCGACGACGGTGATATAGCGCCATTCGAAGCCCTCGATGCCGGCTTCCTCGATGGCAAGCAGGCAATCGTAATCCTCGACCTGACCCTGAAAACAGGCGTTCCAGGCATCGCGGCCGATCGCACGGATGCTGAAGTGAACCTGGGCCACCGGATTGCCCGTCGGTTTGGGCACGGTTTTAAGCAGCGGCTGCGACATGGCGCGCCTCGAAGAAATCCGCAGTGAAATCGGCCACCTGGCGATGCTGTCGGTCCACATGGATCATGTGATAGCTGTCCTTGATCCATTTCAGCTCATGCGGGCCGCCGATGTGATCGGAGATGTAGCGTGCGTGTTTCGGACTGCTGAGGTCGTCGTCCTCGGCGTGCAGGATCAGCGTCGGCGTCTGGATATTCGGCAGCATGCCGCGGAGGGTCTTGCCCAGCCGATGCATCTCGACCAGCCCCTTGCCGGGGAATTTCTCGAGAATGCCCTCGCCTGCCATGCCCTCGATCAGCCGGCGCATCCGCTGGTCCTTGATCCCGAGGGAGGCCGTCTCCTTGAAGCTCAGGCGATCGAGGAAAGGAATACGGGACAGCCAGCCTATCTGCGACGACAATAACGGATAATAGAAGGGAACGTCCCAGCCGTCATAGTGAAAGCAGGGCGAGTAGATAGCCACCGCGTCGATCGCCTTCGGCTGCTGTTCGGCGGCCAGCAGCGCCAGCTTTCCGCCGACGCAGATGCCGGCGGCAAAAACCTCCTGCGTTCGCGTGGCGAGCAACGCCGAGGCTTCGACGACGCTATCGAGCCAATCTTCCCAGCGGGTGCGCCGCAGCGTGCCGGCATCGACGCCGTGGCCGGCCAGCAACGGTGCATAGATGCTGTAACCCTTGCGATTGAGTTGGCGGGCGATCAGCTTCATTTCCGCCGGTGCGCCCGTCAGTCCGTGTACAAGAAGCACGCCTTTTCCATTTGAGCCCTCCATGAAGAAGCTCAACTCATCAGCTTTCATGAGAGAGCTCCGACTGCCGGTTCTCCTTGGCCATGAAGCCGAGGGCGTGGCAGGTGCTGATGACATGCGTACCGGCTTTTTCCTGCTCTTCCTTGATCTGCTCGTGCAGTGTCGGCAGTTTCGTCCAGTGGGTGCGCGGCCGGTAATGATGTTCAGCATGATAGCCGTTGCCGAACCACAGCCAGTTGTAGAACGACTTGTGGCTGGAAACGCCCCAGGCGATCGGCTCGTCCGGATCGCCGTTCAGATGTTCGTAGTAGCCGTTCAGGGACGACAGGCAATTGCCGAGATAATAGAATGGCACGAAGAACAGCACCGCTTTCCAGTCATAGAGGAGCGCGATGGCTGCAAGGCCGAGGAAGAAAAAGAGCTCGAACCGACCCCAGGCCGCATCGAACGGACGGTTGCGGGAGATAGCCTTATGAATATCGCCGAGACTGTCGCGGAAGAAGCTCATAAATGTGTAGGACCACACATTCTCGGGCTGTCCGTTACGACCGTGGCGATAGATCGACAAGAGATCGATGGTATCGCCCTTTTCGTCCGGCCTGTCGCTGTTGCCGGAATGATGGCGCATATGCACCCAGTGATAATAGGTCTGCGAAAAGCCGATCGCGACCGACTCCAGCAGGCTGAAGGCGTAGTTCATCCAGCGCGGCTTGAAATAGGGCGTGTGGATGAAATTGTGGGATATGCTGTTGATGTTCCAGGAGATCGATACGGCATACAGGCAGCCGAGAACCGCCGAGAGCCACAGGGGACGGTTTTCGAAGCCGACGATCAGATAGACATCGAAAGCAAGATGCGCGACGGCGGCCAGAACCGGCGCCACATCCCATCTGGTGTGCGCGAAAATTTTCATAGTCCGGTAACTCCCACACAGGCCACGCCGGCGGTCACGAAGAACACGCCCGTTGCATGGCGTAGGTTGATGTTTTCTTTGAAGATCACGGCACCGGCGAACACGATGACGACATAGCTCAACGCCATAAGGGGAAAGGCGATGGTGAGCGGAACGTGCTCCAGAACGGCCGTCCATGCAAAAAGCTCCACGGCCCAGAACACGATACCGAGCCAGGTAACCGGCTTCGCCATTGCTGAAAGCAGCGTATGCTCGCTGGCCGATTGCTTGAAGCAAACCTCGCGGGCCGTCTCTGCCAGCACGCAGAAGAGTATGAGCCCAAGCATGGGAAGGGTCAGGATGCCACTCATTGCATGTACTCCGCCAGCACTTCCAGCAGCGCGTGATTGGCCGCGCTGTTGATGTTTCTGGTCGTTTCAGCTCCCTGCCGGACGCGCGGCTGATCGATGAAGATCTCGGCTCGCTTCATCAGCTGGGTCCTGAGGCTGCCGGCATATCTCGGAGCGGAATAGTCACCGATGACATCCGCGCCGATGATGCGATGACGGCTGCCGATTTCGCTGATCAGTGCCAGCAGATAGGGCAGCCGCATGCGGCCCTGATCCCAGTTCGTGACGGCATCGTCGGCGGCAAGGACATCCTTGTCGATGGTAACATAGACAGCCTCGGTGCGAATACGGCTGAGCATGCGGTCGATGAAATTTTCCTCGCCGATCTCCGAGATCGATTTCCAGTGCAGCGCACCCTTTTCCTGCCGATAGCTGGCGCCGCTGCCATAATCGGTCAGCACGCGGCTCGGCGGATGTTCGTAGGGATAGAGCTCGAGCTTGCCTTCACCGAGCCAGTGCAGGTTCGCCCCTTTGCGTTCCGGGCTGCGAAGATCGTGGCTGCAGACGCCTATCGTGATGACCTTCTGGATACCGGGATTGGCAAGGGCGGTATTGACCCAGGAGCCGCAATGCATGCCGCCGTCGAAGGTAACCCAATCCGGATGATTGTCGAAATGGATCAACGTCGCCGCGCCGGATTTCCGCTCCAACGCGCCGGCTAGCAGCATCGCCGTGATGTGATGGAAATCGCCGGATCCCATGAAGCAGAGCTGCGGACCCTTGGCCGGCGCCGGCGTATTCTTGACGATTTTGCGGCCGAGCTCCGCAAGAGCTTTCTGCTTGCCCCATAGCCGAATCTCTCGGCCCGTATCCTTGTCGAAATATTGGTACGCGCCCGCAAACTTGCAGGCGCGCACGAAATCCGGCTGCAACTCCAACGCATCATCGAGATGAAGAAGCAGGAGTTGCACCGTCTTATCTCCGGGCGGCGCGCGTTAGAAGCTGATCGAGCAGGGCAAGAGCCAGATCGATCTCTTCGCGGGTGATCAGCAGATTGGGCGCGAAGGTGATGACGTTCTTGTGGTAGCCGCCGACGTCAAGCACCAGGCCGTACATCTTCGCGCCGACCTGCAGGTCGCCCTTCATGCCTTCATCGCAGAGCCAGTCCATCGTGGCCTTGTCGGGCGTGTAGCTGTCGTCCTTGCAGATTTCCATCCGCAGGGCTAGGCCCAGCCCGTCGACTTCGCCGACGATGGCATGGCGCTTCTGCAATTGTTTCAGCCCGTCGAGGAAATAGGCGCCCTTCGCCATGATGGCCGCGCCGAAATCCTCTTCCTCCAACATCTTCATCGTTTCGAGTGCCACGGCGGTCCCCATCGGGTTGCTGGCGAATGTCGAATGCGTCGAGCCGGGCGGGAAGATGGTCGGATTGATCATTTCCTCCCTTGCCCACACGCCGGAAAGCGGATTGAGCCCGTTGGTGATGGCCTTGCCGAAAACCAGGATATCGGGCGAGACACCGAAATGCTCGATCGACCAGAGCTTGCCGGTGCGGTAGACGCCCATCTGGATTTCGTCGACGACGAGCAGGATGCCGTGTTCGTCCAGCACCTTCTTCAGCTCGACGAAGAAGTTCATCGGCGGAATGACGTAGCCGCCCGTACCCTGGATCGGCTCGATATAGAACGCGGCATATTCCGATTTGCCCGCCTTCGGATCCCAGACACCGTTATATTCGCTCTCGAACAGACGGGCGAACTTCTGGACGCAGTAGTGCCCGTATTCTTCCTTCGACATGCCCTTCGGGCCGCGGAAGTGATACGGAAACTCGACGAACTGCGCCCGATCTCCGAAATGACCGTAGCGGCGGCGATAGCGATAGCTCGAGGTGATCGCCGAAGCGCCGAGAGTGCGGCCGTGATAGCCGCCCTCGAAGGCGAACATCAGGCTCTTGCCGCCGGTATAATTGCGCACCAGCTTCAGCGAATCCTCGACGGCCTGCGAACCGCCGACGTTGAAGTGAACGCGCCCCTTGTGCCCGAACTTGAGTTCGGCATCCTGGGCGATCATCGCCGCAAGCTCCACCTTTTCACGATGCAGATATTGCGATGCGACCTGCGGCAGCCGATCGAGCTGACGATGCGCAGCGTTGTTCAGGCGCTCGTTGCGATAGCCGAAATTGACGGCGGAATACCACATCTGCAGATCCAGAAACGGTGTTCCTGTGCGGTCGTAGACAAAGGAGCCTTCGCATTCTTCAAAGAATTTGGGCTTGTCCGTGTAGTGGACCGTGTCGCCGTGCGAGCAGTAGGTCTCTTCGAGGACACGCAACTCCTCCTCGGAACGGACGGGCGCTTGCGTGTCGCCACTGAAGGCTTCGGCTACATTCGTTTTCATTCAATGCCTCTCAGTCAGATTCATGCTGTCTTGGAATGCGGCAGCACACGGGGGCGCCGTACGACGCTTGGAAGAACGGCTTCCATTTTTGGAAGCAGATCGGAAAAGTCCTCGAAAGCGACATAGGGAATGCCGTTTTCGTCACAGTAGTCGGCAAGCTTGGCCTTCGCGAAAACGAGGTCCACCTTGTCGGAAACGCAAAAATCGCTTCGCCCATCGCCGATGTAGACCTGCAGATCGGCGCTATCGACAACGCGGCATTTGCAGACGCCCGACCCGGACACGCAGCCCGTTGCCGTAAACGGCGGGAACAGCGAATAGGACTCAGCGCCTTGGCCGAAGCTGCAGGTGAGCACGTTGGCAACGATCGGCAGACCTTCGATGCCATGACGCGCCAGAATGCGGCGGATGAAATAGTCGACGCCATCGCTGACGACGGTCACGGGCAATTCATCGCGGCGGCAATAGGACAGGAAGCTTTCGAAACCCGGATCGATCGACACCGTGTCGAGAAACTGATCGAGCTCCGCCCTGCTTGCCTGAATGAGAGCGATCTGCCGGCGCATGCACTCGCCGGAACCGATCTGCCCCTGCTTCCAGAGCCGCTCTATGTCTTCCCACTCGGAACCGGCGAAACGGGACAACACCATATCCGTCGCGTCTTCGATGGATATGGTTCCATCAAAATCGCAAAACACCTGCATGAAATACCCTTTCACCATATCCCTAGTTGCGTCTAACAACCGCGGATGAGCCAGGCATGAGCTGAAAATGATGCGAAAATGAAAACAGACAGGAAGTTGATTTTTAACTTGCGAGCAATCTGAGGTCGACTTGGAGACCCTTGCTCCAACGCGGCGTTGAAAGCTCGACCGTCGCCGAGAGCCGATCTGCCGTATCCGCGACGATGGCGAGACCGAGGCCTGCGCCTTCCGTGTGAAGCGTATTGAGCCGATAGAAGCGCTGGAACACCGCCTCCCTTTCCTGGGGCGGAATACCCGGCCCGCTGTCACTGATCGAAATCCGGCCGAAACCGTCTTCCGACGTGATCGAAACCTTGATCTCCCCTCCGACGGGCGTGTATTTGATGGCATTGTCCAGGAGGTTGCTGACCATCATGCGGATCAGCGATTCGTCGGTCTGGACCTGCAGTGCTTCGTCTCCCTGCAGCACCACGTCGAGCTCGCGGCTGGTGATGATATTGCCGAATTCGGCAAGTACCGACGCCACCAGATGATAGAGCGTCACCGACGTCGGATTGAGGGGATGGTGACTGACCCTTGCCAGCCGCAGCAGCTGCTCAATCAGATGAATGGCGCGGTTGTTGCTGGCAACGAGGTCGGCGACGATCGCCTGCCGTTCATGCTCGCTGTCGCTGTTTCCAAGCATCTGCAGCAACAGTTTCACGCTGGCCTGGGGCGTGCGCAGCTGATGCGCGGCAAGATCGGAAAAGCGCCGCTCGAGCGTCAGCGACTGGCCGAGCTTCTCCAGCAGCTGGTTGATCGAGCGGCCGAGCGGCAGGAGATCTCGCGGCAAGCTTTCGACAGGAATGGCTGAGAGATCCTCGGGCGATCGGGTGCGGATTTGCCGCACCAGCCCGTGAATCGTTCGCAGGCCGCTGTTGATGCCGAGCCAGATAAGGAAGCCGATGACCGGCACGAGCATCAGCAGCGGGAAGAAGAGATTAAGGAGTATGTTGGAGACGAGCGTTTCGCGAAGCGCGATCTTCTCGCCAAGCTCGATCACGATGCTCGTGTTCGGGATTGGCAGCGAATAGACGCGCCAGTCCTCACCGCCATATGTCAGGGTCGTAAACCCAACTTTCTGTTGCGGTACGTCGGAAGGGAAGGCCGTGCTGCTGTAGAAGCGAATATTGCCGTCGACCCAGGCGCGAAACATATGCGCCTCGGCATAATCGTCGGCGTCCTCGTTGAAGGCCAGCTGATTGTCCATGTTGAAATCAATGTCGTCGATCTGCTTTGCCGCGCGGTCCGGCGCCTTTTCCAGGGGTCGGCGCAGCAGGCTCCAGATCACGTTCGCGTCATCGATAAGCTGGGCATCATAGATATTGTTGATCTCCCGAGTCGCGCTGTTGAACGCAAAAGCGGCAATCACCACGATCGTCACCACGACGACCGGGGCGATCCGGAGAAACAGCTTGCGGGTAAGCGTTGAGTTGTTCATCGCTCGATCATGTAGCCGACACCGCGGATCGACTTGATGAAGTCGGTGCCGAGCTTTTTGCGCAGATTGTAGATGGTGACTTCGATCGTATTGCTCTCGACGGTGTTTTCGGCGTCATAAAGCGCGTACTCGATATCGTTCTTCGTCACATAGCGGCCGCTGCGCTCCATGAGGAGCTTCAGCAGATGGAACTCCTTGGCCGTAGTATGCACCTGCGCGCTTCCCTTTCGAGCGACCATGGCGGAAGGATCGACCTCCACATCGCCGCATCGAATGACGCTCTCCGTGCGGCCGTCGCGCCGGCGGATGAGCGCGCGCAAGCGGGCGAGCAACTCGTCGAGATCGAACGGCTTGACCAGATAGTCGTCGGCGCCCTCATCGAGCCCCTCGACCTTCTGACGCACGGAATCGAGCGCCGTCAACAGCAGCACGGGCACCGCGTTGCCACGCTGCCGGATCCGCCGCAGAACTTCCATACCGCTCAGCTGCGGCAAATTGATATCGAGAACGATCGCCGCAAAATGGGAATGCTCGGCTGCCTCGAGGCCGGATTCGCCGTCCCGCATCCAGTCGACGCCGTAGGCATGTTTTTCCAGGGCCTTCTTCAGCGATGAGCCGAGGATATTGTCGTCTTCAACAAGCAGAACGCGCACGATCGACCCCATGTAGCCGAGAAAATTTCATAGCCGATGTGAGCCGCAATTGGAGCGACCTTGTGGCAAAGCTATGACGGATCATTTCCGCTTGGCAAGAGCCGAGGGAGTGCATCACCCTCCCGAAGGTTGCGCTGCCGGTTCGGAAGGATGAAATCGCCCCGTCAGGCAACCTCAGAGCCGCACGCGATCAGGCAATCGGCAAGGTACGCGCTCGCGGGGTTGCCGTCGCGCGACCGCAATATCCCGATCTCGCGATAGAATGTCGACGCAGCGAGCGACACCGCACGCACGGACGGCATAAGGGGCGGGCCGCCATCGACGATCGGCAGAAGCGCCACCCCGAGCCCTTGCCCGACCAGAGCCAGCAACGCGGCTATGTCATCGATCTCTACGGATTCGTTGGGCGCTATCGCATGGGACCGCAGGAACCGATCAACCTGCCGGCCGCCAAACGAGCTGCGGTCATAGCGGATGAATGGCTGCTCCCGCAGCAATGTCTGCCAATCATCGCCCTCCACCCGCTCGGGAACCGCCAGCACATAGGGCTCCCGCAGCAGGGGCTGCCACACAAGATCCTTGGGTATGCCGAAGGGAGGCTCGATGAGTACCGCCAGATCAAGCTCGCCGGCATCGAGCAGATCGAGCAAATGAAGGGAGACACCCGGAACGATATGAACATGATGGTTCGCAAATCGCTGGCGGAACGGCACGAGCGCACGCGCAAGCACCGTCGATTGAACAGAGGCAATGGCGCCGATGCGCAGTTGGCCGCCCGAAACCTCATCGGCCGGATCGGCGATGCGCTCGAACATCGCTATGATGCCCTTGGCGCGTTCCAGCGTTCGCAAGCCCGCGGCATTCAATGTGGCGGAACGGCCGGTTCGCTCGAATAATTGGACGCCGAGCCTTTCCTCGAGACGCTTCATTTGACCGCTGACGGCCGCTTGCGTCAGTCCGATCCGATCACCAGCGGCCGCAAATGTCCCGAAGCGGGCGACAGCAACAAGCGTTTTCAGTTCGGGTATCATGATGCATAATTTTTCCTATGACTCAGCCTTATAATATACAATTTTTCATAGGAAATAATGTACCTTATTGATCGCTGCATCGAGTTCGCACATCTGGAGACGATCATGAGTGCAGCACCTCTTCACCCTTTCCATCTCGCATTTCCCGTCAACGATCTTGCGGCGGCCCGCACGTTCTATGGCGGCCTTCTTGGCTGCCCCGAAGGTCGGAGCTCCCCCGACTGGATCGATTTCAATTTCTATGGCCATCAGGTCGTCGCCCACCTGGCTCCAGGAGAAACCGGCGAAGTGGCGGCGAATGCCGTCGATGGTCACGGCGTTCCCGTGCGCCATTTCGGCGTCGTTCTGTCGATGGAGGAATGGGAGGCGGCGGCCGAGAAGCTGACCAAGGCCAACATAGACTTCGTCATCAAGCCCTATATCCGCTTCCGGGGCGAGCCTGGAGAACAGGCGACCATGTTCTTCAAGGATCCAAGCGGAAACGCCATCGAGATGAAGGCCTTCGCCGACATCAACAGCCTGTTTGCCAAGTAAGGCATTAAGCCCCGCGATGTGAGCGCCCATGAATGGCGGAACGCTCATATCGCAGGGTTTTCCTACGTCCTCGAAGAACCGCGAGCTCCGCCGACAGTCGGACGATCCGTGCTCAGCCTCCGCATGGATGCTTCCAGCACGTCGAAGATCCGGCCATCGGTCGACTGCGCGACATTGAACCGCATGAAGCTGCCGGCATTATCCGCCACGCTGAAGGCATTGCCGGGAGCAAGGATGACGCCTTCCGCCAGGCCGGCGCGGGCGACATCCGCCGCATCCAGGCCCTCCGGCAGCCGGCACCAGAGGAGCATGCCCGCCTGCGGCTCGAGCCAGGGCGTGATGCCGATAGCCTCCAGCCGCGCCGTTACCTCGCTCATGGCCTTGGCAAGCCGGACGCGCAGCGCCTCGACATGCTTGCGATAGCTGCCGTCCTTCAGCGCCAGATAGACGAGCTCCGCCGATAATTGTCCGCAACTGAAGCTGCTGGCAACCTTGAGATCGACGAGTCCGTCGATCCAATCCGGCCGTGCGGCGATGAAGCCGCACCGCACCGAGGCCGAGAGCGTCTTCGAAAAGCTGCCGATATGGATCACCCGCTCGAGCCCGTCATAAGCGGCAAGCCGCGGTGCCGGGACATTCTCGAAATCGGAAAAGATATCGTCCTCGATGATAACCAGGCCGGACGCATCCGCCAGCTTCAGCAGGCGATGCGCCGTCACGGGCGACAGCACGGCACCCGTCGGATTATGGATGGCGGAGTTGGTGATGTAGAGCCGGGGCTTGTGCCGTTCGAGCGCCTGGCCGAACAGCTCGACATCCGGCCCCGTCGGCGTGAAGGGCACGGCGACGACATTGGCCCGGTGCGCACGCAGCAGCGCATGGAAATTGAAATAGCAGGGATCGTCCACCAGCACGGTGTCGCCGGGCTCCAGCAGGAAACGGCAGAGAAGATCGATCGCCTGCGTGCCGGATTCGGTCAGCATGATCTGGTCTGGAGGCACGGTGATGCCGTGCTCGCCCAGCCGCCTGGCGAGCAGCTGCCGCAACGGCGGCAAGCCGAGCGGCGTGGCGTAATTGGCGAGCGTTTCGAGGTCTCCGCGCGCCAGCGTCCTCATCGCACGGCGCAGCGCCGCCTGCGGCAACCAGGATGCGGGAAGCCAGCCGCAGCCGGGCTTCAAGACATCGTCGCCCATCTCAAGCGATTGCCGCGAAATCCACAACGGATCGACGTTGCGGTCCGATCTTGCGCCGGCCTCAGACAATGAAAGCGGCGGCAGGGGGCCGCACACATAGAATCCTGAGCCCGGCCGCGAACGGATCATCCCCTCGGCGGCAAGACGCTCATAGGCCTCGACCACGGTGGAGACCGATACCTGCATGATCTTGGCGAGGCTGCGAACGGAGGGAAGCCGTGCGCCGGGCATCAGGCTACGGGTGGCTATTCGATCGGAAATCGCAGCCATCACGGCTTCGATACGCGTGCCGCCGACCGCGCTCACAGCCAATGCATCGTCCATCCGTACTGCACCTCATACCATAACAGTTCCCTTAAATTGTACTGCACTGTCTCTGGAATAGCCAGTCGGCTTCGCCGATACCGCTGGCATCAAGAAGGAGCATGCGCAATGGACAAGGCAACGATAGGATGGATCTACGGGCTGATAGGGGTGGTGATCTTCAGCGGATCGCTGCCGGCGACGCGGGTGGCCGTCATGGACTTCGATCCGGTGTTCCTGACCGTCGCCCGCGCAGTCATCGCCGGCCTATTGGGCCTATGCCTGCTGCTTGCCTTTCGGGAAAAACGCCCCGCCCGCAGTGATATCGGGTCACTAGCGATCGTCGCGCTCGGCTGCGTCGTCGGTTTTCCCCTGCTGACGGCGCTGGCGCTCAAGCATGTCACATCGGCCCATTCGATCGTCTTCATCGGGTTGCTGCCGCTTGCGACCGCCATCTTCGGCGTGCTGCGCGGCGGCGAACGACCACGGCCGGCTTTTTGGATATTCTCCGCCATCGGCAGCGCCCTCGTCAGCGGCTATGCCCTTACGCAGGGCGTATCGGCCTCGCCGGTCGGCGATCTGCTGATGCTCGCAGCCATTCTCGTCTGCGGACTCGGTTACGCCGAAGGTGCCGTGCTGTCGCGCCGGCTCGGCGGCTGGCAGGTCATCTGCTGGGCTCTGGTTCTGTCCCTGCCGGTCACCGTCGCGCTCTGCATCGCCACCATGCCGCATACTATCGACGGCATCGGCGGCCCGGCCTGGATCGGCCTCGCCTATGTTTCGTTGTTCAGCATGCTGATCGGCTTCGTCTTCTGGTATCGCGGACTGGCGCAAGGCGGCATCGCAGCCGTCGGCCAGTTGCAGTTCCTGCAGCCATTCTTCGGCTTCGCGCTTGCGGCGGCATTGCTCAAGGAAAGCGTCAGCTGGTCCATGCTCGTTGTAACGATCGCTGTCGTCGCCTGCGTCGCCGGCGCCCGGAAATTCGCGCGCTGAGGCGCTCGTATCAGACGGCCGTGTGCCGGCTTGATCTTCTAAACTGATTGGTCTATAAAATACCAATCGGTTTAGAAGGAGCACATCATGCCGACCCCGCTTGTCCCACCCTTCACCCGCGAGACCGCGATCGCCAAAGTCCGCATGGCAGAAGACGGCTGGAACAGCCGCGATCCCGAGCGCGTCTCCAAGGTCTATACGGAAGACAGCCAATGGCGGAACCGCGCCGAATTCCCGCGCGGCCGCAAGGAGATTGTCGAGTTCCTCACGCGCAAATGGGCAAGGGAGTTGGATTATCGGCTGATCAAGGAACTCTGGACCTTCGAGGGCAACCGCATCGCCGTCCGCTTCGCCTATGAATGGCACGACGACAGCGGTCACTGGTTCCGCTCCTACGGCAACGAGAATTGGGAATTCGATGCCGACGGGCTGATGCAGCGCCGTTTTGCCTCCATCAACGACATGCCGATCAAGGAAAACGAGCGGAAGTTCCACTGGCCGCTCGGCCGGCGCCCCGACGATCACCCCGGCCTGTCGGATCTCGGCCTTTGAAATGACGCGCACCGTCTTCGAAAAGCCCGATGCCGTTGCCCTTGTGGCCGAGGTCTTTCGCGAGCTCGGCTACGAGGGCGCGTCGATGAGCAGCATCACGGCGCGCACCAAACTCTCGAAGGGCAGCCTCTATCATTTCTTTCCCGGAGGTAAGGAACAGATGGCGGCCGAGATCATGGCCCATATCGATGCCTGGTTCGTCACGGAAGTGTTCAGGCCGCTCGAAGAGGATGACCCTCGCGCCGCCATCCTCGGTATGTGGGAGACGACGGACACCTATTTCCGCTCCGGCCGCCGTGTCTGCCTCATCGGAGCCTTCGCGCTGGACGAAACGCGCGATCGCTTCCCGAGCGCCATTCAGAACTATTTCCTGCGCTGGATCGAAGCACTCGCCGGCGCCTTGACGAGAGCCGGCCTGGCTGCTGCGGAAGCAAGAGTGCTTGCCGAGGAAGCAGTGGTCGGCATCCAGGGTGCGTTGACGCTGGCAAGGGCGCTTGGGGATGATGCGATTTTCGGCCGCACCTTGGCGCGGCTGAAGGAGCGGCTGGGAGCGGCAGTCGAATAAAAAGCCCCGCGTCGCGAATCACTTGATAGGCGACAGCGCCTTGACCCTGACGCAGGGGGTTCACATCTTATTGCGCGATGTCCGAGAAACGGTGCCTTCCGCCATCAATATTAACGATGAGTTGCGCGCCAAAGCGCTGATCTTAAATAATCCTCCATAAAAGCGTGGCAGCGTTAATCATGTTTGATTTGCAACTATCCGAGCTCCTGTGCTCATCAGCAGGGAATGGGAGCATCCAGGAGATGGGTAGAAGATGCTGCAGCAGGTAAACGACACCGACAACGCGCTGATCGATCGATTGCAACGTTCCGCGTTCGATTATTTCATGCTTCACACCAATCCGGAAAATGGGCTGGTGGCCGATACGTCAATCAAGACAAGCCACTGCAGCATTGCCGCCGTCGGTTTTGCGCTGTCGAGCTATCCGGTCGCCGTCGAGCGCGGCTGGATCGACCGCGCCGAGGCAGCGACACGGGTGCTGACCACGCTCGATTTCTTCGCCGACAGCCAGCAGGGCACCGAACGCGGCGCCACTGGCCATCGCGGCTTCTACTACCACTTCCTCTACATGGAGACCGGCAAGCGCGCCTGGAACAGCGAGCTTTCGACGATCGACACCGGCTTGATGCTGCTCGGCGTATTGACGGCCGCCGCCTACTTCGATGGCCCCAGCCAGACCGAACAGGACATCCGCAAACAGGCGACCTTTCTCTACGAGCGCTGCGATTGGCGTTGGGCCCTCAACAAGGGACCGACGATCAGCATGGGCTGGAAACCGGCAAGCGGTTTCCTGCGCTGGCGCTACCAGGGCTATGACGAGGCGATCTTCCTCTATGTCATGGCGCTCGCCTCGCCCACGCATCCCATCCCGTCCTCGAGCTACGACGCCTTCGCCTCGACCTACACCTGGATGATGTTCAAGGATACACCTTTCCTTTATGCAGGGCCGCTGTTCATCCATTTGTTCTCCCATGCCTGGATCGATTTTCGCGACATCCGCGACAAGCACGTGGCCGACAAGGACATCGACTATTTTCGCAACACGCAGACGGCAATCGCCGTTCAGCGCGACTATACGGACCGCAATCCCGGCCATTTCCTCGGCTATGCGAAGGATATCTGGGGGCTTTCGGCCTGCGATGGCCCCAACCCGACCGGAACGAAACATAGCCGGCGACACGGCCAGAGAGTTTTCGGCTATGCCGCGCGCGGTGCGCCACTCGGCCCCGACGACGGCACGATCGCCCCTTGGGGGCCGCTGTCCTGCCTGCCTTTCGACCGTCAGGCTGCGCTCGACGGCACGAAGGCGCTGCTTTCGACCTATCCCAGCCTGCTGCTCGACGGCCGCTTTCCCGGCGGCTTCAATCCGAGCGTCAAAGGCCCAGGCCCGGAAGGCTGGGTGGACGACCGCTCGGTCGCCATCGACCAGGGCCTGCTGGTCATGATGATCGAAAATGCCCGCACCGGCTTGATCTGGAACCTCATGCGGCAATCGCCGATCCTTCGCCACGGCCTGGAACGAGCGGGCTTCACCGGCGGCTGGCTCGACGAGAAACAGGCGACGCCCGCGATCGCCTGATTTTGATCGCCGGTAGCCATCAGGTATCCTCGTCGACATGGCAACGTTGCTGCGCAACCCCTTCTCCCCCCGGGGAGAAGGGGTTGCCTCCTTGCACCAATTCATCTTAGCGTAAGAGCGCGGCCGAAACGCATTCACCTGACCATCATCTTCAGCGCTTCAAAGCCCCTTGATCGCCTCGATTACCTCGTCCTCAACCAAAATCCCATTGGCGATTGCCTCGCGTCGCGAGGTCTGCCCGCGCCGCCCGGGCAGGCGGACGTTGGGATCTTGGGTGATCTCGCTTGCCAGCAGTGCAAGCCGCTGTGCCGTGTCGGCAACGCTCATCGCCGCCGGATTGATGGCGATGATCGTGTGGCCGAGCCCCGGCGGCGCACCCTTGTCGTCGAAGAGCGACGAAGCCTCGAAGGCATAGTTGGCGCCGGTGAGACCGGCGGCGAGAATTTCCACCATCAACGCCAGCGCCGCCCCTTTCGAATCGCCGGCAGGGATCATCGTGCCGGCAAGCGCCTCCTCGGCATTGGTAGTCGGCCTGCCCTCGCGGTCGAAAGCCCAATCGGCGGGAATGGATGCACCCGTCTGCCGCGCGGCCATCACCTTGCCGCGCGCCACTTTCGATAGCGCCAGATCGATCACGATCGGGTCGTCGTCAGGAAGCGGCGCGGCAAATGCAATGGGATTGGTGCCGAAGACCGGCGTCTTGCCGCCCCAGGGCGCCATGGACGCCGGGGCATTGGCCACCATCAACGCCACTAGGCCCTGATCGGCGAAGCGCTCCACCGTCAGGCCCATCACGCCGGCATGATGAGAGCGGCTGATGGCGGCAAGCGCGATCCCCTGCTCGCGTGCGATGATCGGAAGCTCGCCGACGGCAAGATCGAGGGCAGGATAAGCATAGCCATGGCCGGCATCGATGCGCAGAACGGCGGGAAAGGGCCGGCTCATCTGCGGCACGGCGAAACCATCGGTCTTGCCCGCCTTTGCATGCCCGGCATAGGCGAGGACGCGCCGCAGGCCGTGACCGCTCTGCCCGGCAGCCTCCGCCGCAACGAGCGCGACGGCCACGGAGCGGGCGTTGTCAGCGCTCACGCTGCTTCGCTGCAGTGCCTCCACGACAAGCGTTTCAGCTTCGGCAAGCGACAGATGCATGAGACGAGACCTTGAGAACAAATGAGGAGGATGAAGACTTTCTACGCCTTCGCCCTCCTCATCGCAATGCAACAAAACTCTGGCTATTCCACATCGAACTTGACGCCCTGCGCCAGCGGCAGGGTCCGGCCGTAATTGATGGTATTGGTCGCCCGGCGCATATAGGCCTTCCAGGCATCCGACCCGGATTCGCGGCCGCCGCCCGTTTCCTTCTCGCCGCCGAAAGCGCCGCCGATCTCGGCACCGGAGGGGCCGAGATTGACATTGGCGATGCCGCAGTCCGAACCGCGCGCCGAAACGAAGGTCTCGGCCTCGCGCATGTCATTGGTGAAGATCGAGGACGACAGGCCCTGCGGCACGGCATTATGCAGCGCCACGGCGCTGTCGAAATCGCTGTATTTCATCACGTAGAGGATCGGCGCGAAGGTCTCCTGCTCGACCGGGCCGGTCTGCTCGGGCATCTCGACCAGCGCCGGACGGACGTAGAAGGCTTCGGCCGATCCGCTCTCGACACGTTCGCCACCGGTAATCTTGCCGCCGGCCGCTTTGGCTTCAGTGAGTGCCGCCTGCATCCTGTCGAAGGCATGTCTGTCGATCAGCGGACCCACAAGCGTTCCCGCCTCCAGCGGATTGCCGATCGTCACCGAACCATAGGCTTTCTGCAGGCGCGGCACGAGTTGATCGTAGACGCTCTCATGGACGAAGAGCCGACGCAACGACGTGCAGCGCTGGCCGGCGGTGCCCATGGCCGAGAAAGCAACCCCGCGCAACGTCAAATCGAGATCAGCCGTCGGGCAGACGATCGCGGCATTGTTGCCGCCGAGCTCGAGGATGGCGCGTGCGAACCGGCCGGCGAGGCGCGGACCGACGGCGCGGCCCATGGCCGTCGATCCGGTCGCCGAGACCAGAGGAACCTTCGGATGATCGACCAGCAGTTCGCCGAGGTCACGACCGCCGATGATCAGTGTCGAGAGATTGGCCGGCGCCTCCCCGCCTTCGGCGACATAACGCTTCAGCGCCTTTTCGAATAGAGCCTGCACTGCAAGCGCCGTCAGCGGCGTCTTTTCCGAGGGTTTCCAGATCGTCGAATTGCCGCAGACCATGGCAAGCGCCGCATTCCACGACCAGACGGCCACCGGGAAATTGAAGGCGGAGATGATGCCGATCGGCCCAAGCGGATGCCAACTTTCCATCATCCTGTGTTCTGAGCGCTCGGTGGCGATGGTCAGGCCGTAGAGCTGGCGCGAGAGACCGACGGCGAAGTCGCAGATATCGATCATTTCCTGGACTTCGCCGAGGCCCTCGGAGGTGATCTTGCCGACCTCGACGGAAACCAGCCGGCCAAGCGCCGCCTTGCCGCCGCGCAGCTCCTCGCCGAGCAGGCGGATCAGCTCGCCGCGCTTCGGGGCCGGCACGTCGCGCCATGCGAGAAACGCCTCATGCGCCTTGTCGATCGCAGCCTTCGCCTCTTCGGACGAATGCTCCTTGAGCCGGCCGATTTCGGCGCCGGTCACCGGAGAGGTGACGGCGAGCGTTCCGCCCGTATAGCGATCGGCTGCAACACCGAGTTCCGTCAATATCGCCTTGGTCTCGGCGACAAGATCGAGTGTCGCGGTCATCTCGTTTCCTCTTCCTGTAATGATGGTTCGGTTGCCGTTCTATCTCTTTGCTTTTCCGCAATTCCGGACGGAAAGCCGCTGCGCACTTTTCCTGGAATTGCCTTAAACTCTTGCGCCGACAAAATGCGCGGCTTGGGCGCCGGCCTCGTACCACATTTCCTTGACGGCCCTGAAGCCGGGCTCCACGATATCCGTCACCGGCAGCGGCAGCTCGGCCTCGGAGATCTGGCCGAGGATATGGCTTGCAAGCACTTTTCCGAACACCGTGCCCGGCGCGATGCCGCGACCATTATAGCCGGAAAAGCCGACGACATTCTGCGCAAGCCTATGGAAGCGCGGCAGCGCGTTGTCGGTCATGCCGATCTTGCCGTACCATTCGCATTCGAAGGGAATGTCCCCGAGCTGCGGGAAGAGCTTTCTCAGTGACCGGCGCGCCCAGTTCTTGTGCACGGCAAGGCCGGTATTGCGCAACGCCCCGACACTGCCGAAAACGAGTCGACCGGCTTGATCCATGCGGAAGGACGAGAGGACCTCCTTGGTGTCCCATGCCCCCTCCCGGCCGGGCAGGACGGATTTGCGCAAGTTGTCGCCGAGCGGCACGGTGGCAAAATTGAAATAGGGAAGATGCACCTGCTCGTTTCGCACCGTCTCCCAGGGGCCGGTGCTGTAGGCGTCCGTCGCAACGACGATCCAGTCGGCGCTGACCTTGCCGCCATCGGTCGAAACCACCCATTTCGCGCCGCTCCTTTCCGTAGATGTCACGCGGCTGCCGGTGTGAACCGCAACACCCGCCTTGACCACGGCATGCGCCAGGCCGCGCGCATAGGCGAGCGGCTGCAGGGTGCCGGCGCGCATGTCAAGCAAGGCCCCGGCATAGGCCGAGCTGCCGACGCGCCGCTCTGTCTCGTTCGCGTCGAGAACCGTTACCGGCGCACCGCGCTTGCTCCATTGCCGCGCCCGCTCCTCGATCTCCTTCAAGCCCTCGGGGCCGACAGCGCAATGCAGCGTGCCATTGCGCTCCAGCTCGCAGGCGATGCCGTGCTTGTCGATCAGCTCCATGACAAGCTTCGGCGCATTGCCGAGTAGATCGAGGAGCCGCTCGCCATGAACGGGGCCGAGCTCGCCCGGCAGGTCTTCCGGCATCACCCACATGCCGGCATTGATCAGGCCGACATTGCGCCCGGCACCGCCGAAGCCGATTTCATTGGCCTCCAGCAGCACGACACGGCTACCTGCCTCGGCGAGATGCAGCGCCGCCGACAATCCGGTATAACCACCGCCGACCACCACGACATCGGTGGAAACCTCGCCGGCAAGCGGCTTCGTCACCGGCGGTGGCGGGGCGGTCTTTTCCCAAAGACCGTGGGAACGTGGGTCATTCAGCATGAGATCGGTCCAATCGATGAAGGCAATCCCGCTAATCTAGCGCCACGTTCGAACTTGCGGAAGCGGCAAGAGCGACATCCGGTGGACAGAGAAAAACTTGCATGGCCATGGTGCTTTCGGCCACTATAGAAAAAATGCCGACCGCCATCGCGGTTGCAGGTAAAAGCACGCCGCCATCGCGGTCGCGGACAGAAGCAGGACAGTCTCATGAAGCCCATTTTCGTTCAGCTCCAATGCGCTCCCGGCAAGACCTACGAGGTCGCCGACGCAATCTACCAGACGGAGCTGGTCTCGGAGTTGTATTCCACCAGCGGCGACTACGACCTGCTGCTGAAGGTCTACATCAAGGAAGAGCAGGATATCGGCAAGTTCATCAACGATAACATCGCCCATATCCCCGGCATTGTCCGCTCGTTGACGACGCTGACGTTCCGAGCGTTTTGAGAGATCCAGATTTCGGATCAGCATGCGCCACGGTTAAAGCTGCATTCGCAGGATTGCCCTCACCCAACCCTCCCCCCGTTCTGACGGAGAGAGAGTTCACTGCGTTTTGTGGCCCGGGCACGATCGCACGGCAAACACTGGAACAGTTCCCTCTCCCCGCATTGCGGGGATAGGGTTAGGGTGAGGCGCCACGCACTGTAATCCGGCATCAACACACTCGCCTGACAAGCACAATCCCCTTGCGCAACGCTCCGATATTAACCCTCTTGCCTAAAGCCGCTTGGCTTTCGACCCGCGATTAAGCCTTTTTTAACCGACCGGATGATCTGCTTCGCCGACTGATCAACGGGCGGCGCGCCGTAGCGCCGGATTGCTGTCGCTTGGCGCAGCATAGGGGTTTAAGGTGGATCGATGACATCGGCTATTGCTGACAATCAGGCAAACAAGCAGGCCGGACCGCTGATCGTGCATGTCGTGCGCCAGTTCCTGCCGAACAAGGGCGGCCTGGAAGACGTCGTCGCCAATCTCTGCCGGCAGTTGATCTCCCGCGGCTATCACGTGCGCGTCGTCACCTGCGACAGCCTGTTTTCAGACCCGGGCCGCCAGCTGCCGCCGACCGAAACGATCGATGGCATCGAGGTCGTGCGTATCCCCTGGTCCGGCTCCAGCCGTTATCCGCTGGCGCCGCAGGTGTTCCGCCATGTTGCCGATGCGGATCTCGTGCATGTCCACGCCGTCGATTTCTTCTTCGATGCGCTTGCCTGGGGCAAGCTGATGCACGGGCGCCCCATGGTTGCCACCACGCATGGCGGCTTCTTCCACACGCCGAAATATGCCGCCATCAAAAAAGTCTGGTTCAATACCGCTACACGACTATCGGCGCTAGGCTACAACTATCTCATCTGCTGCAGCCAGTCCGACGCGCGGCTGTTTTCCAATATCGCTAGAAATCGCGTCCGCCTGATCGAAAACGGCGCCGATGTCAGCAAGTTCGCCAATTGCGCCGCATTGGAAGCCCGCCGCCGCATCGTCACCATCGGCCGCTTCTCGGTCAACAAGCGGCTCGACCGCATGCTCGACGTGATGAAGGCGCTCGCGGCGCGCCATGCAGACTGGCATCTCGACATCATCGGCGCCGTGTCGGATCTCGATCAGCCGACATTGGAGAAGGAAATTGCCGCACGCGGCCTCGAACGAAACGTCTCCCTGCATGTGGCGATCGATGACGGCTCGATCCGCAACATCATCGCCCGCGCTTCGCTCTTCGCTTCGGCCTCCGAATACGAAGGTTTCGGCCTGGTGGCGATCGAGGCCATGAGCGCCGGCCTGCTGCCGGTGCTGAATGCCAACGACGCCTACAAGGCCCTGGCCGAGACCCACCCGGCGCTGATGCTTTCAGATTTCTCCGATCCGGAAACGGCTGCCGATACCCTCACCGCGGCGTTCGAGCGCCTTGAGGCCGATGACCTGAGCTTGAGGCAGGAGCTGCTCAGCGACGCTCGCGCCTATGCATGGGATGAGGTCGCTCAGCGCTACATGGATGTCTATGCCGAAACCATCACGCCCAAGGGCAAATCGCCTCAGCTCCTGCGCCAGCGCGGCCAGGTCGCATAACCCTCCAGAATGCCCAGAAGCCAGGCGCGCTTGTAGCGCGCCGCATCGGGATTGAATCTGGCGAGCGCCGCCAGCCAGCCGGCAACGGGCCGGAACAGCCGATAACAGACATAGGGTAGCGGGAAAGCCTGCTTGCGCATCAGGGCGCCAAAGCCGCGGCCATATTTGCGTGCCCGCTCCACCTGCCGCGGACCATATTCGCTCGTGACCTGATCGTGATGGACGATCAGCTCCGGGAAGAACATCGCCCGTTTGCCGACGGCAAGCGCGCGCAGCAGGAAATCCGCCTCCTCGCCGCTCTGGAAGGGTGATTCCGAGCCGACGCCGAGGTTTTCATCGAAGCCGCCGATATCGGCAAGCGCCGCGCTGCGCACGAAGATGCCGTTTGAGTTGCCGCATTTCAGATAGTTCCAGCGCGTGAGGGCACGCCGCGTCTCGCCGGTCGGGCTGACGGAGGCCAGCCCCTCGGCGTCGAGGGTACGGCCGGTGACGATCGCAAGTTCGGGGTGCGCGGCAAACAGCGTCCCGGCAGCGGCAAGCGTATCGGCTTCGTACCAGCAATCATCGTCGGGAAAGCAGACATAGTCGCCCGTGGCTGCCGCCAGGCCATTGTTGCGCGCCCGCGAAAGCCCCTTGGGCGAGCGGATATGCCGGATCGCGAAGAGAGGCGAAAAACGGCCGATGAGCCCGGATAGTCGATCATCCGCGTTCTGATCGACAAGAACGACCTCGAAATCCTTGTAGCGCTGTTCGGCCAGCGACCGGAACAACCGCTCCAGCTGGTCAAAACGATCGATCGTGCAGACGATGAGGCTGAACAATGAAACCCTCCGGACAAGCCCCAGACGGCCAACATCAGAAGGAATGAATATTAGCCGAAGTAAAAAATCAACTTACAGCAGCATTAAACGCTAAATATTAAGGCATATGAAATAGAGCAGACGTTATCTCCACGAAGAGCCGATATGTGCGTTGGTTTCGGCGAATTGAGGAACGGTCTGTCTTCATGACGAAGAGCATCATGGCAAATTCGGTTTTGAACGCGGCGGCGGGATTGACCCTGCTCGCGACCGGCTTTGCCTGTTCTATCATTGCAGCACGCCTGCTGGGCCCGGAAGCCAACGGCATCATCGCCTTCTCGCTGTGGCTGACGACGACGGGAGCGCTTATCGCCGAACTCGGCGCCGGCGTCACGCTGCTGCGCATCCTGCCGCAATTGAAGGGACGGGGCTATTCGGCCGAGGAACGACTGGGCTTTGCCGCCTATCTCCTGCAGCCGACCATCCTCGCAACCTTGATCCTGCTCGCCGGCTATGTTGCCTACTACTGGGATACGGGGCGGTTGCATTGGGCCGGCAACGCGACCGCCGTCATCGCCATCACCGGCGTGTTTTTCGTTCTCCAGTCATTCGGCGCCTATAGCAAGAACTACCTGATCGGCGAGCAACAGCTCGGCACGTTCCTGCGCATCACCGTGACAAGTTCGGCGCTGCAGCTCGCCGCCGTGCTCGCCGGCGCCATCTTCTTCGGCGTCAGCGGCGCGCTTGCCGGCTATGCCATCGGCCAGTTGCCGATGTTCATCGCAACCCTCAGGATCGCCATCGCGCGGAAAAACAACTGCGGCGTCGGCCTTGCCTCTCTCATCAGTTCATCCCTTGTCCTCTCGATCGAACTCATCAACAGCTCGATCTTCCTCAACCGCATCGAGCTGCTTTTCCTGCAGCATTATTGGGGCATCGAAGCGGTCGGCTTTTATGCCGTCGGCCTGTCGCTCGCTAATCTGGCGCTGCAGCTGCCGGTGCAACTGAGCGGCAGCCTGCTGCCCTATTATTCCGAACAGATGCATGCGCGGGCATCCGACAAGCTGCCGGTTCACGTCTTCGCGGGCGTGGCGCGCAGCATAGCCTATATCACCCTGCCGATGAGCTTCGGCCTTGCGGCCATCGCGCCTGAGCTGGTGGTGACGATCTTCGGCACGCCGTTCGCTCCGAGCGGCAGCATGGTGGCGTTGCTGTCGCTAACCGCGGTGCCCTATGTCGTCATGCAGATCTGCACGCAATATCTCTATTCCCTCGATCGCGCGCGCGAACGCACTATCATCGGTGGGATCGCCAGCGTCGTCATGGTGGTCGGCTGCCTGATCGCGGTGCCGTTCTACGGCGGCGAAGGCGCCGCGCTGGTTCGCCTGCTGGTCTTCACTGTCATGTGCCTCCTGATGGTCCGTCGCATGGAATTCGAGGGCTCGACGCGGGGCATGCTCGTCAACCTCGCCAAGGTGACGGCTGCGGCCATTCTTTGTGCCGCCGCCGCCTATGGCTTCGTTCAAGCCCTATCCGGCGTCGCGGGCCTGGCGGGCGCCGTCATCGCCGGCGCTCTGACCTATGGCATCGCGCTCAGGCTGCTGAAAGCCGTGCCCACGGAGGACGTCGACGTCCTGCAGAAAATCGCGGCGCGATTGCCCGCCCGCATCAATCCGATTGCCGTTCAAGCTCTGGCGTTACTGGCGCCCCGCCGAATATAAGGAGACCGTCATGGCTGGTTGGGGAGCCGCCGAACAACACGATAAATCGAAGCGCATGAAGGCGGCAGCCGTGCCGGTGACCTTCGCGGGTACCGTTGGCCTGTTCACGCCGGCTGCTGTATCTCCAAGCGCAACTGCCGTGCTGTTCCTCAGCGCTTGGGGCTTCGAGGAAATGTGCGTCCGCAAGTTCTGGCGCATCCTGGCGGAGGATCTTGCCGATATCGGCGTATCCAGTCTGCGTTTCGACTACGCCGGCACCGGTGATGCGCTTGACGTCGCCGATGACGGCCGGGGCCTGGTGTTGTGGGAAGAAACCGCGCTCGCCGCCGTCTCCACGTTGAAGTCGCTCTCCGGCTTCGAGAGGCTGATTCTCATCAGCCAGGGCCTCGGCGGCAGCATAGCCGCCACGCTCGCCGAGCGCCTGTCCGATGTAGATGGGATCGCCTTCCTCGCGCCGGTCGTTTCCGGCCGTGCCTATCTGCGTGAATTGACCGTCTGGTCGAAGATGATCGACGAGGGCATGGGACTTGCGGAGGCGCAGCGTCAGACCGAAGGTGTCACCGTTGCCAGCCTGCGCATGCCGGACAGCATCGCTGATGCCGTCAAGAAGCTCAATCTGATGACGCTCTCGGGGCTCGGCGCGCCGAACGGCCTCGTGCTGACCCGGCCCGGCCGGCCGGGAGACGCGGACTTTTACCGCCACCTGGAGACGCTCGCCCCGCATGTCGAGCAGGCTCCCTACGAGGGTTACGACGACCTGGTGTCGAACCCCACCGTCGCCGTCATGCCGACCGTTGCGGGCCACAGGATCCTCGAGTGGGTGAAGTCGATTGTCGTAAAGCCCACAGCGGCGGTTTCTATCAATCTCATGAGGCCCGATGCCGAACCGCTCGTCGGTGACGGCTTTCGCGAGACGCCGGTGCGTTTCGGCGCCGGCGAACGCATTTACGGTGTGCTCTGCGAACCCATGGGCGTTCGCACCGGCGCGACGGCACTGCTCCTGACCACCGCCTACGACCGCCATGCCGGCTGGGGCCGGATGTCGGTTGCCATGGCACGCGCGCTTGCCCACGACGGCATCGCTTCCCTGCGCTTCGACACGGCCAATGTCGGCGACAGCCCACCGCTTCCCGATGCTCCGGAGCAGGTGCTGTATTCGCGCGACCAGCAACGGGATGTCGCCGACGCGCTCGACCTGCTGGAAGCGCGAAACCTGCTGCCGGCGTTTGTCGTCGGCCGTTGCAGCGGCGGCTATCTCGCCTTCCAAGCCGCCTTGCGCGACATCAGGTGCAACGGCCTGATCACTGCCAACCCTTACAATTTCTTCTGGGACGAGACCCGATCGGTCGACGAAGCCCTACGATTCGCGCCACGGTCGCTCGAAACCTACGGGCGGAAATTCCTGCAGCTGGAAACGCTGAAGCGGCTCTATGGCGGCCAGATCGATGCTGGAAGCGCGATACGCAACATGGCGATCGTGCTCGCCAGGCGCGCGGTGCGATTGTGCCGTCCGTTGTTCAGTCTCTTTCCCTTCTTAGCCGGTGCGCGCGAACCCGTCATCAGCGGTTTCCACGCGCTCGCCAAGCGCCGGGTCGACATCTCCCTGATCTACAGCGCCCATGATATCGGCCTCGATCACCTCCACGAGCAGTTCGGCGAAAACGCCGCCGGCCTGAAGCATTTTCCGGACATCCGCCTCACCATCATCCCCGAGGCAGACCACAATCTCACCCCGCCCTATGCGCGCAAGGTGTATCTGCGAGAGGTCAGGGAGATGGGATTGAGGCTCGGCAGGCGATGAAATCTGACCGTAACGTCAGCCGGAAATACTCGCCATATCCGGCACTTGTTGTATAGTTGCAGCATGAGGCTGCTGATCGTCGAAGACAACCGCGAACTGGCGTCCTGGCTCGGCAAGGCGCTGCGTCAGGCGCAATATGCCGTCGACATCGCCTACGACGGCGAGGACGCCGAGCACATGCTGAGGGTCGCAGCCTATGCCGCTGTCATCCTGGATCTGTCGCTGCCGAAAATGGACGGGTTGACCCTGTTGAAGCACGTGCGCCAGAGCGGCAACAAGGTGCCGGTCATCATCCTCACGGCCAATGCCAGCCTCGACGGCCGGATTGCCGGCCTCGATAGCGGTGCCGACGATTATCTCGCCAAGCCTTTCGAGATTGCCGAACTGGAAGCCCGCATCCGCGCCGCCGTCCGCCGTGGCCACGATCACGCTGCGCCGGAGATCGCCGTCGGCGACCTTTTGTTCGATGGCGGAACGCGGCAGTTTTATCTCGCCGGCGAGGCCCTGGCGCTGACGCCGCGCGAACATGCCGTGCTCGAACACCTGGTCATGAAGGCCGGCACGACCGTGACCAAGACCACGCTGTCGGAAAGCGTCTTCGGCTTCGACGATCTCGCCGATACCAGCGCCATCGAAATCTACGTGCATCGCGTCCGCAAGAAACTCGAGGGCAGCACCGTGCAGATCGCGACGCTGCGCGGCCTGGGCTATCTCCTCCGCCATGCACAATAAGGACGCTCCCTCGCCGAAAGGACGCCTGGGCCGCACCGTAAGCGCGCTGACGAACAGCCTGCGGGCACAATTGTTTGCCTGGGTGGTCCTGACGCTGATCGGGGCGATCTGCATCAACCTTTATCTCAGCTTCCGCTCGGCCGACGCCACGGCCGATCTCGTCACCGATCGCACGCTGCTCGCCTCGGCCCGCGTCATCGCCGAAGCCGTGCATGTCGATGGCAGCGGCACCGTGCAGATCGATATCCCGCCGGCGGCGCTTGAAATGTTCGATACCGGCTATGGCGACCGTGTCTTCTACCAGGTGGTGACCGCGTGGGGAAACCTCATCGCCGGCTATCCCGACCTGCCCCACCCGAAACGGGAGCAGGTCGGCGAGGACACGACCTTTCGGGCCGACGGGATGCGGGCCCTGATGCTGAGCCATCCCGTCGTCGGCCTCAACCAGGACGGCCCGGTTTCCGTCACCGTCGCCGTCACCCACAACAGCCAATATGCCATGCGCCGCAGGCTGTGGCTGTCGGACTTCACCAAGCAGCTCGTTCTCGTCCTGGTCGCCGGCCTGGTGACCATCATCGGCCTGCAGCGCGGCCTCACGCCGGTGCTGAGACTTCGCGACGCCGTGCGCGAGCGCGGGCGTCAGCGCCTGGATCCTTTGGAGCCCGATATGGTGCAGAACGAGCTGCGGCCGCTCGTTCACGCCCTCAACGATCACATGGAGCGCGTGCAGAACCAGATGGCGGCGCAACGCCGCTTCGTCTCGAATGCCGCCCATCAGTTGCGCACGCCGCTCGCTCTGATTTCGACGCAGGCAAGCGTTGCCGCACGCGAGACGGATAGCGCCAGGCGCGACGAGGCTTTGCAGGCGCTGCGTTCGAGCACGCGGCAGGTCACCCGGCTTGCAAGCCAGCTTCTCACCCTCGCGCGTGCGGAACCCGGCAGCCGCCGGCCACGGGACGACACGATCGACCTTGCGGATACCGCCCGGCGGGTGCTGGAAAATCTTGCCGAAGAGGCCTTGCGGCACAATATCGACCTCGGGCTGGAAGCCGGCGAAATGCCGGTGCGCATCGAGGGAGACGGCACCATGCTGCGCGAGATGCTGGTCAACCTCGTCGACAATGCCTTGCGGTACACGCAGCCAGGCGGGCGTGTGACGGTGGGCATCGGACGGGAAGGCGATACGGCCCTCCTATGGGTCGAGGATAACGGTCCGGGCATTCCGGAAGCCGAGCGTGCCCAGGTGTTCGAGCGCTTCTATCGCATCATGGGCACCGAACCCGAAGGCAGCGGCCTTGGACTAGCCATCGTCCGCGAGGTCGTCGACGGCGCCGACGGCTCGGTCGCGCTTGGCGAAGCGGCCGGCGGCGGGCTGTTGGTCAGCGTGCGGCTGCCGGCGGTTTGAACTGCGAAGTTAAGTCGGGAATTTACGTCGCGATCCCTGGTTCTGGAATGCGATAGTTGCGGGATAGTCCCCTCTCCCGCAAGCGGGGCGAGGGGGTCTCTCACGCCAGCGCAACAAAAAGGGCCGGGCAAGATGCCCGGCCTCGGCCTTGGGAGGCGCCAGAAAAGTCGCGGCTTATTGCGCGTCCATATGCTGTTGCGGACGCCAGCGGGTGATGCGGTTTTCCACCAGGGTCATCACATATTCGGCGCCGAGCGTCACCAGCATCACCAGGATGATCGCGGCATAGAGGCCGGCAGCGTCATAGGTGCCCTTGGCGATCGAGATCAGGTAGCCGACACCGGCCAGCGAGCCGACGAATTCGCCGACGATCGCGCCGATGATGGCAAACGAGAAGGAGACGTGCAGACTTGCGAAGATCCAGCTCATCGCCGACGGCAGGATGACGTTGCGGGTGACCTGCCAGTTCGAGGCGCCGAGGATGCGGGCATTGGCGATCATGTTGCGGTCGGCCTCGCGCACGCCCTGAAAGGCATTGGCGAATACCACGAAGAACACCATGATGAAGGCGAGCGCCACCTTGGAAGGCAGGCCGAGACCCATGATCATCACGAAGATCGGCGCCAGCACGACGCGCGGGATCGAATTGATCGCCTTGATGTAGATCGACAGGATATCGGAGGCCAGCCTGTTGCGGCCAAGAGCGACACCGACGAGAACGCCGGTGATCGAACCGATGACGAAGCCGATCAACGCTTCTTCCATGGTGACGCCGAGATGATACCAGAGCGAACCGTTTTCGGTGCCTTCCGTGACCCAATCATAGAGCCTGTAGCCGATGGCGGTCGGGCTGGAATAGAAGAACGGATCGATCCAGTGCAAATCCGAAGCAAGCTGCCAGACGCCAAGGATCGCCACGAGGATCGCGACCTGCCAGAACAGCACGACATATTTGCGGCGTGACATTGCCTTCATCGCTGCTGCTTCGATTTCCGCATCCGAGGTACCGGCGCGGAAGATCGGCGCATTGCCTGTCTCAAGGGCTGTGTTTGCCATGATCAATCCTCCCCTTATGCCGCTTGGGCGGCACGGCGATAGCTGGTTTCGACCTCTTCGCGAAGGTCATCCCAGATCGTCTTGCAATAATCGATGAAGTTCTGCTCGTAGCGGATCTCCGAGACGACGCGCGGACGCGGCAGGTCGATCTTGTAGACAGACTTCACCGTCGCAGGTCCCGCCGTCAGCACATAGACCTTGTCAGCCAGTGCAACAGCCTCTTCGAGATCGTGCGTCACGAACACCACGGAAGCCTGCCGTTCAGCCCAGAGCTTCAGCAGTTCTTCATGCATGACCGTGCGGGTCTGCACGTCTAGAGCCGAGAACGGCTCGTCCATCAGCAGGATTTCCGGCTCGTTTATGAAGGTCTGCGCCAGCGAGACGCGCTTGCGCATGCCGCCCGAGAGCTGATGCGGATAGTGATGCAGGAATTTCGTGAGGCCGACGCGGGCAAGCCAGTCCTTGGCGCTCTTCTCGGCCTCTGCTTTAGACTTGCCTCGGAACAGCGGGCCGGACATGACATTGTCGATAACGTTCTTCCAGGGGAAGAGCGCATCCGTCTGGAAGACGAAGCCGACACGCGGGTCGATGCCGTTGACCGGGCCGCCCATCAGGCGGACTTCGCCGGCACTGGGCCTGGCAAGGCCGGTGACGAGGTTGAGCGTCGTCGACTTGCCGCAGCCCGTCGGGCCGACGACGGCGACGAATTCGCCGCGTTCGACGGTCATGTTGAAATCGCGAAGTGCCGTCAGCGATTTGCCGGTCGGTGAAACGAAACGGCGGCTGACATTGATGAGCTCGATCGCCGATGTCCGGCGTCCATCCTGTTGCATGGTGCTGATCCTCACGCGTGCCTTAGGGCGTGCACGCAAAGCCCGGTGAACTGCCGCTTCCAACACCAGCCGGAAGCGGCATTGTGACTGCTTACTTGACGTTCTTGACGAATTCCGTCGTGTAGGTCTTCGACAGGTCGATCGTCTTGCCCTTGACGTTCTTGGAGAACGCCGAGAGCACGGCGAGAACGGTCTTCGGGCCATCTTCCGGCATTACGCCATCCGGCGTGAACATTTCCTTGCCGGCGTCCAGGGCCTTGATGTAGCCATCCTTGTCGCCGACGTAGAAATCCTTCGGCATCTTGTCGGCAATCTCTGCGGCGGAATGGGTGTGGATGAAGCGCAGCGTCTTGACGAAGGCGTTGGCGAGCTTCTGCACTTCTTCCTTATGGGCATCGACCCATGCGGCATCCATGTAGAGGGATGCGGCCGGATAGGTGCCGCCGAGCGCTTCCTCGGTGCCCTTGAGCGTACGCAGATCGACGAGAACCTTGGCCTCGCCCGTCTTCAGCAGACGCGAGATCGTCGGCTCGGTGGTCATGCCGGCCTGGATGGCGTCCTGCTGCATGGCGGCGATGAAGGTCTGGCCGGCACCCACCGGAACCGGGGTCACGTCGGCAGGCGAAAGGCCGGCCTTGGATGCCATGTAGAGCGTCAGGAAATTGGTGGAAGAACCGAGGCCGGTAACGCCGACGCTCTTGCCCTTCATATCCGCGAAGGACTTGATTTCCGGATGCTTGGCCGAGACCAGCTCGACTTCGCCGGGCGCCTGGCTGAACTGCACAACCGACTTGATGAACTTGCCCTTGGCCTGCAGGTCGACACAATGATCGTAGAAGCCGACGACACCCTGGACAGCACCGGCCAGCAGCTGGTTTTCGGCATCGACGCCGGCCGATTCGTTGAGAAGCTCGACCGCGAGGCCTTCATCCTTGAAATAGCCGAGCCCTTCGGCAAGCTTGGCCGGTAGATAGATCTGCTTCTCGTAGCCGCCCACCATGATGGAAATCTTGTCGGCGGCCTGTGCCGCCGTGGCTGCAAGTGAAGCAGCAGTCATGACGAGGGAAAGGGCTACGGTATGAAAAAAGGCGCGCGATGAACGCATCAAATGTCTCCTCCTGTTTTGGTGCTTGCGTCGCCCGACGCCGCAGAACATCTGCTTCCTCCACGAAGCTCGACGAACCTAGCGCGTGCAACCTTTCAGTCAGCTTTCAGTGCGCAAGCTCAAAAGGCGACATTACAATTTTTTTTATTTCAATGAGCTGAAAGGGCTTTTGGCGCGCGCTTGAAAAAACGGCACAGGGACAATGGCGGTTGCCGCCATCGTCAAGATACCGTTGCGATCGCCCCTTGCAACGGGGAAGCATCTTCCGATCCTGGCATTTCTACTATAGCGACATATCTAGAACATCGTATGTTCATTGGGGGATGACGGATGAGAAGCGTAGCCGCAGCGCTGATTCTAACGACGATCGCAACCGCCGGGCCGGCCTGGGCCATCTCTCGCTACGAGTCGCTGAGCCGAAGCTGCGCATCCGTGCAGCAGCTCATTGCCGGCGAACGCGCCGTCATATTGCGTTATCCCTCGAGTGACGGCCGCATTATATTGTATGACCGGTATGTCTCCGATGACGCGCAATGCGGCATAAGTGGTTATGCGGCCCGCACCTTCGTGCCGACCAGGGACAACCCGCAATGCCCAGTCCATAATTGCAGATCTTCTTCCGTCTTCAATCCGCATTGACGCGCCGCGTCTTTCTGCGTTTATTTGGCCTTCACTGCCACAAAAACTTTACAAAAAAGACTTTTGGTTGAATTTTACCCATATTTAACACACATTGTACGGGCAGATTGGACGAAGGTTCCCTGCCCCTATAGTGTCACAGCTAAGGTGGCATCCGCCTGGTCCCCTGTTTGAAAAGGAGATTGCGCAGTGAGTGCAAAAGTACCGAATCCGATCGACGCCTATGTCGGCTCCCGTGTTCGCACACGTCGACTGATGCTCGGCATGAGCCAGGAGCGGCTTGCTGAACAGATCGGCGTCACCTTTCAACAGGTGCAGAAATATGAAAAGGGCACCAACCGCATCGGCGCCAGCCGGCTGCAGGCGATAGCCAACGTTCTGGCCGTACCGGTCGCCTTCTTCTTCCAGCAAGACAATACGCAGCCGCTCAACACGGATGGTCTGGGCGCGATCAACGGCCTGGAGGATCTGTCGGAGTTTCTGACCTCCAAGGAAGGTCTGAGCCTTAACAAGGCGTTTATGAAGATCAACGATCCCGGCATACGTCAGTCCGTGCTGACACTGATCAAGTCATTGTCAAACGCCTCCGAACCGCTCGCGGGCCATGTGCCGCAAGCGGCCGACGCATCGATAGGCCTTCGCAACTGACCTTTAGCCTTGCCGCATCGAACATGGTCGAGGCGCGAACCCAACGGAAGCGCTGGTGGTCGCCTCGACAGTCGCAGTTGCGCTGTGTGCTGACGCTGTTTCCCCTCGAAAGCCGGCGCGTGGCATGGGCAATTGGGAGGCTGTGATACCCGGCCGGTCAATGATCTAACCCTTCGGCGGCAATGATGACCGTGGATCCTTCCCCAGCCGAATTTCTTGCCGGACATTCGGGCCGGAAGGCATCCGCGCTCGCCGCATCTCCTTATTCGGATCGCGCCTGCTCAGCCGGGGAAACCTTTCGGCGGATCGAGCCGTGTCTCCTGGCCCACGGCGTCACCCGTCTCGCGCGCCTGACGGGGCTCGACAGGCTCGGCATTCCCGTTTGGCAGGCAATCAGCCCGAACGCCCGCTCGATCGTCGTCCACAACGGCAAGGGCGTCACCGATCTCGATGCCAAAGTCTCGGCCGCGATGGAGGCACTGGAACGGGCCACGGCCAGTACGCCCGCCCTGGAAACCGTAAACACCAGTTGCGAGCGGCTGATGGCCGACGGACGCCGCACCGATACTCTGCCGCAGCTCATTGCCGGCGGCCAGGCCGATATCGCCGATGACGAGGACATCGCCTGGGCCGAGGGTCACGATCTCATTAGTGGAGAGGCCGTCTGGATCCCCGTCGAAGCCGTAGCACTCGATCGCACCATCCGAGTTGCACGTTTCTGGCAATCATCCGACGGGCTGGCTTCCGGCAACACCTTCGCCGAGGCCATCCTGCACGGCGTGCTGGAGCGCATCGAGCGCGACGCCGTGGTACTTTGGGACATCTCCACATTGAAGCAGCGCATGGACGCCTGCATCGACCCTGCCTCCTTCCACGATCCGGTGCTGAACGAGTTGACGGCCAGGATCGATTCCGCCGGGCTGACATTGCGCCTCTTTGACATCACCAGCGATATCGGCATCCCCGCCGTCACCGCTCTGCTCGGTCCCAGCGACATCGCCGCGGCGAGACGCGTGCGCTATCTCGATGTCACGGTCGGCAGCGGCGCACATCCATCGCCGCTCCGGGCAGTGATCCGCGCGGTGACGGAAGCCGCGCAGTCGCGGCTCACCTTCATCAGCGGCGGCCGCGACGATATAGAGCCGGAAACTTTTACCCGGGAACTGCCTGATAGCATCCGAAGCTGCTTCGACGCTGCCCCAAAACCCGCATCAAGGCTCGATGCCCCCTTGCCGAAAGGCGCCGAAGCCTTGTTGGAGCTGACGATCGATCACATGCGCCACGCAGGCATCGCCTCTGCAATAGCGCTTCCTCTGGCGCACACTTCCTTGCCCTTCTCGGTTGCAAAGATCGTGATACCAGAGCTCGAAAACCCACCGGGCAACCGCAAGCGCCGATACGGCCACAGGGCGCTTTCGAAATCCCTGCATCTGCTGTGACGATGCATATGCCCGGAAATCGAGCTTGGAGACCTGATATTTCCGGCCGCTGACCGGCGCATTTCTTCATTCTAACGTCCTGAAATTGCATAGGTAGGATTATTGCACAATCACGCCTCGTGTCACGCTGCATGTCACGCGCCAACTCCAGGAACATAAGTTAAGGTCTGCTCATGTTCTCGGCAGGATGCAATTCACCACCGCGAACAGGGGGCAATAGAGGGTGTGAAATGACTGCAGTACTTTCGATCGAAATGACAAACCAGGATCCGGATTCACTTAAGGAACTGGCGTCGATCGCACGACTCATCACTTATGCGCGGCAAAGTGCCAAAAATCTCAACGCGGAATTCCCGGTCTGGTGCCTGGATCTGGCGCTCGGGGCCGTGTTGCAGGAAATGTATGCAAACGGATTGCAGATGCCTTTGTTCGAAGAGGGCACGGACAGGGCAAACATGGCCGTTGCGCATTGAGCGCACCGGTGCGGGTTTCGGCGGGGGACCCGAGAAAATGTCGGTATGGTTAGCAAGCCATGCCGGCATTTTTGTTGAGGAGCAGAGAGCAAGACCAACCTGGAGCGTTTTGTTTCTTTACGCATTCCAGACGGAAAACCGCCTCGCACTTTTCCTGGAAATGCTCCAGCTAACCACCGCTCGTGCGCGGCTGCACACCTGCCACGAAGATCGCGATACATTGACGCAGGTGTCGCAAGCGCGTTTCCCGATCGGGCCAGTCATTCGGATGGCCCGGCTTTGAGATCATGGCACCGAAGATCATGCTCATCAGCATGCGCGCGCCGCTTGCAACATCGGCAATCTCGATAAGACCGCGCTGCTGCTGCTGGCTAAGCCAATCGGCAAGCATCTGCTGCGATTGCTTTGCGCCGTATGTGTGCATCAGTGTTGCAACCTCCGGAAATTGCTGCGATTCACTGATGGCGAGATGAATGAAGGCCTCGCGTTCGCGCTCCTTGGTCTCGTCGATATCGATCATGAAGATCTGTTCAAGCGTCTCGCCGAGCGGCAGATTCTCATCCGCGTCACGCGGCAAGGCCAGCATCGAGGCACGATGGTCGGCGATGATCGCCATGAAGAGATCGGTCTTGCGCGGAAACAATCGATAAAGGGTCTGCTTGGAGATCCTGCATCGGGCGGCAACCAGATCCATCGTCGTTCCGCCATATCCCAGCTCGTAGAATGTCGAGCGAGCCTCGCCGACGATCTCCGCGCGCCGCGTATCGTCGTTCACGGTTTTCGGACGACCGCGCGGGCGGCGTATCGCAGCCTGATCCGCGTTGCCTCCCCGTTCCTTCGTCCGCACTTCCATCTTGACCTCAACAGCCGAATGAGATTGACATTTGGAGCAATACAAATATTTTCCGTACGACATCGTACTGTAAATAAGGCAACAGGAAATAGCAACGTGCGAAAGCTTGCCTCTTTCACCTCCGAATCCACATATCCTGCGATATCCAGCCGCCTTCTGGCCACCCGAAGCGCGATGATCGTTGCGGGGGTCGCTGCCACGATGCTGCTTGTCGGCTGCAATGAGCAGAAGAGTGCTCAAAGCGGTATGCCGGCCGTCAAGATCGAAGTCAGCGCCATGGCGCTGCATCCGCAATCGGTGGCAATCACCGCCGAGCTGCCCGGCCGCACCAGCGCCTATCTCGTCGCCGAAGTGCGACCGCAGGTCGGCGGCATCATTCGCAGCCGTAACTTCAAGGAAGGCAGCGAGGTGAAGGCGGGCGACGTGCTCTACGAGATCGACCCGGCCTCCTACCAGGCATCCTATGACAGCGCGGTCGCTTCCTTGCAGAAGGCGGAAGGGGCCTTGCCGAGCGCTCAGTCGAAGGTGGATCGTTATAAGAGCCTCACGGCACAGGACGCGGTCAGCAAGCAAAATCTGGACGATGCTGTGTCCACTTTGGCTCAGGCGAATGCCGACGTGGCATCCGCCAAAGCGGCCCTGGAAACAGCGCGCATCAATCTCGACTACACCAAGATGCGCGCGCCGATCGGCGGCCGTGTCGATGCTTCCGCAGTCACCGTTGGCGCTCTCGTCACCGCGGACCAGACGACCGCACTGACCACCATCCGCCAACTCGATCCGATCAATGTCGACGTCACGCAGTCGAGCACGAACCTGCTTGAATTCCGTCGCGCCGTCGCGGAAGGCAGATTGAAGACCAGCGGCGACAACGTCTCGGTGCATCTGACGCTCGAAGACGGCAGCCAATATAAGGAAGCCGGCAAGCTCGAGTTTGCTGAAGCCTCGGTGGCCGAAACCGTCGGCACGATTACCGTACGCGCCGTCTTCCCCAATCCGGACCGCATTCTGCTGCCCGGCATGTATGTGCGCGCCACCATTCAGGAGGGCATTGCCGAAAACAGCTTCCTCGTGCCCCAGCGCGCCGTTTTCCGCAACACCAAGGGCGAGCCTACGGCCATGTTCGTGACCGCCGACGGCAAGGTGCAGCAGCGCGTATTGAAGGTACAGCGCAGCATCGGCAACAGCTGGCTTGTCAATGAGGGCATGAAGGACGGCGACCGCGTGATCGTCGAAGGCAGCCAGCGTGTCCGCGACGGCCAGGAAGTCAACGTCTCTCCCGTGACCATCGATGATGCGACCGGCGAGGTGAAGCAGGCAGCAGCCGACGCCAAGCCGGCACAGCAGCAGGCCGAATTGGAAAAAACCGATATCAAGGCCGCCTCCGGCGCTCAGAAGTGAGATTAGACGATGTCTCGTTTTTTCATTGACCGGCCGATCTTCGCCTGGGTTATCGCCATTGTCATCATGCTTGCGGGCGCGTTGTCGATCCTCACACTGTCGATCTCGCAATATCCGCAAATCGCGCCCACCACGGTGAGCATCAGCGCCACCTATCCCGGCGCCGATGCCGCAACCGTCGAAAACTCGGTGACCAAGGTCATCGAGCAGGGCATGACAGGTATCGACAATCTCGATTACATGACGTCGACCTCGACCTCGACGGGCCAGGCCTCGATCTCGGTGACCTTCACCAACAAGGCCAATCCGGACGTCGCGCAGATGCAGGTGCAGAACAAGCTGCAGCTCGTTACCGCACAGCTGCCGCAGACCGTGCAATCGACCGGCATAACCGTTTCAAAATCGACGTCGAACTTCCTCATGGTCGTCGGCTTCGTCTCGTCAGACAACAAGCTGAACTCCAACGACCTGGCGGACTATGTTTCCAGCACGCTCAACGATACGCTGAAGCGCATCGACGGCGTCGGCAACACCCAGATCTTCGGTGCCGGCTACGCCATGCGCATCTGGGTCAATCCGGACAAGCTCGCCAAATATCAGCTGATGGTCAGCGATGTCACCAGCGCGATCGAGGCGCAGAACTCGCAGGTTTCCGCCGGCCAGCTCGGTGCGCTGCCGCAACGCAAGGGTCAGCAGCTCAACGCGACTGTTACGGCCAAGAGCCGCTTGCAGACGCCGGAGCAGTTCGAAAATATCATCCTGAAGAGCCAGTCCAATGGTTCGCTGGTGCGTTTGAACGATGTCGCCACCGTCGAGCTCGGCGCGTCGTCCTATACCACGTCGAGCACCTATAACGGCCATCCCGCGGCAGGTCTTGCCGTGATGCTCGCTTCCGGCGCCAACGCCATCAGCACGGCGGAGGCGGTCAGATCGACTATCAACAATCTGAGCCAGACCCTGCCGCCGAATGTCGAGATCGTCTACCCCTATGACACGACGCCGTTCGTCAAGCTGTCGATCGAAGACGTGGTCAAGACGCTGTTCGAAGCCATCGTGCTCGTCTTCATCGTCATGTTCGTCTTCCTCCAGAACATCCGCGCTACATTGATCCCGACGCTCGCCGTCCCGGTCGTCCTGCTCGGCACCTTCGGCGTGCTGTCGCTGTTCGGATATTCGATCAATACGCTCACTATGTTCGGCATGGTGCTCGCCATCGGTCTGTTGGTGGACGACGCCATCGTCGTCGTCGAGAACGTCGAGCGCGTGATGGAGGAAGAGGGACTGTCGCCGCGTGAGGCGACGATCAAGTCGATGCAGGAAATCACCGGCGCGCTGATCGGCATCGCCACGGTCCTTTCGGCCGTGTTCATCCCGATGGCCTTTTTCTCCGGCTCGGTCGGCATCATCTACCGCCAGTTCTCGGTGACGATCGTCTCGGCGATGGTGCTCTCGGTCATCGTCGCGCTGATCCTGACGCCGGCCCTTTGCGCCACCATTCTGAAGAAGCCCGCACACGGCTCGAAGGAGCGCGGTGTTTTCGGCTGGTTCAACCGCAACTTCGAGCGGGGAACACGAGGTTATCAGCGCAGCATCAACGGCATGATCCGCTACTCCATCGTCTTCCTGCTGGTGTTCGCGTTGATCGGCGGCGCCGTCGCCTATCTGTTCAATCGTCTTCCCAGCTCATTCCTGCCGGAGGAGGATCAGGGCATTCTGCTGACCGCCATTCAGCTTCCCCCCGGCGCCACTGATTCCCGCACCTGGGCTGTGCTCAATCAGGTGAGGGACTATTATCTCAACACCGAGAAGGACTATGTCGACGGCGCATTCGCCGTGGCGGGCTTCGGCTTCAGCGGTCAGGGACAGAACGTCGGTATCGTCTTCGTGAGATTGAAGGACTTCGACAAGCGCTCGACGCCGCAATCGAAGGCGCAGGCGATCGCCGGTCGCGCCATGGGTGCTTTCTCGAAGATCAAGGACGGCAGCGTCTTTGCGCTCGCACCGCCCGCGATTCCGGGCTTCGGCAGTTCGAGCGGCTTCGACTTCTTCATCAAGGACGTCAACGGCGCCGGCCATGCCGCGCTCATCCAGGCCCGCAACCAGTTGCTGGGCGCAGCCGGCAAAAGCGCGAAGCTCTTCGGCACTCGCCCGAACGGCCAGGAAGATACGCCGCAATATTCCGTGAACATCGATCAGGAAAAGGCGAGCGCGCTCAATATCACCCTGTCCGATATCGACTCGACGCTGTCGACGGCCTGGGGCGGCACCTATGTCAACGACTTCATCGATCGCGGCCGCGTCAAGCCCGTCTACGTACAGGCCGACAAGAATTTCCGCATGCAGCCCGAGGATTTCGGCCGCTGGTACGTGCGCAACTCCGGCGGCGATATGGTGCCATTCTCGGCCTTCGCCAGCGGCGACTGGACCTATGGTTCGCCGCGGCTGGAGCGCTATAACGGCTCGTCGGCCGTTGAAATCCAGGGCGCGGCAGCACCGGGCGTCTCGTCGGGCGATGCCATGAACGAGATCGACAAGATCATGGCGACCCTGCCCCCCGGCTTCAGTCATGAGTGGACCAGCCTGTCGGCCCAGGAAAAGCTCTCCGGCAACCAGGCGACCCAGCTCTATGCAATCTCCATCCTGGTCGTCTTCCTGGCGCTGGCGGCCCTCTACGAAAGCTGGTCGATCCCGCTCGCCGTCATGCTGTCGGTTCCGATCGGCATCTTCGGCGCGCTGCTGGCCGCCACCATCTTCGGCCAGTCGAACGACGTCTACTTCAAGGTCGGCCTGTTGACGACGATAGGTCTGGCCGCCAAGAACGCCATTCTGATCGTCGAATTCGCCATTGAGCAGCAAAACCACGGCAAGGGGCTGATCGAGGCGACGCTGGAGGCCGCTCGCCAGCGCCTGCGGCCGATTCTGATGACCTCGCTCGCCTTCATTCTCGGCGTCATGCCGCTGGCGATTGCCAATGGCGCGGGATCGGGCAGCCAGAACTCGATCGGCATCGGCGTCATGGGCGGCATGATCTCGGCGACCGTGCTCGGCGTCTTCTTCATCCCGTTGCTGTTCGTTTCGGTCCGCCGCATCTTCAAGGGCAATGTTCGATCGACGGCAGCGCCGGAGGCCGCCAACCCTGACGTGGCGCATTAAGGCCTCTCACTCGCTCTCGAAAAAAGGAGCGGGCGGTCGAGACCTCGATCACGGATCGGCTGCTTCGGCTTGATTTGCCCAATCTGTCATCAATGATTAATATGCAATCATTGATGACAGAATATTTGTATTGCCAGTATGACGATCCGCAATATCGATGATCATCTAAAGACCCGGCTGCGCATTCGCGCCGCCGCACACGGGCGATCGATGGAGGATGAGGCGCGAGACATTCTGCGGGCGGCCTTATCGACCGAAGAAAAGCGTAAGCCCAATTTGGCCGAGACAATTCGTCGTCGCATGGCTGCAAGCGGTGGGGTTGTGCTGGATATTGCCCCACGTGAACCAATCCGCCCGGTCGATCTCGATCCATGATCATTCTCGACACCAATGTCATTTCGGAACGACGGGCGCGATCACCATCGCCAATGGTTGAAGCATGGCTCGCCGCCCAACCTCCTCTTACGGCCTCCGGCTCTTGCCCGAGGGCCGACGCCGAAGCGAATTGGAAGCTGCCATTCTCCCGATATTCGAAGAGGATTTCGCCAGAAGAGTTCTCCCCTTCGATGGCGAAGCTGCGGGAGCTTATTCCTTCCTTGCAACATCGCCGCGGCGGGCGGGCAGGCCAATCAACCAGTTCGATGCTCAGATCGCCGCAATTGCGGCGTCGCGAGGAGCGACGCTTGCAACACGCAACGCGCCGGATTTCCTGGACACCGGAATAGCGATCGTCAATCCGTGGAACTATCGGGAGTGATCCGATCCAAATGCCGCCAACTCAAGTTGATAGCGAAGACATCGGCGGTGCCGGCTCTTGCTTCGGCGACCATCGTGCATGCAGCTTGGCAAGCATCAGGTAGATGATCGGCGTGGTGTAAAGCGTCAGCACCTGCGACACGACCAGTCCGCCGACGATGGTGATACCGAGCGGACGGCGAAGCTCCGAACCTGGGCCGGTCGCGATGATCAGCGGAATGGCGCCCATCAATGCGGCCAGCGTCGTCATCAGGATCGGACGGAAGCGTTTGAGGCAGGCTTGATAGATCGCCTCCTCCGGGGACAGGCCGAGCACACGCTCACCCTGCAGGGCGAAGTCCACCATCATGATCCCGTTTTTCTTGACGATGCCGATTAAGAGGATGATGCCGATGAAGGCGATGATCGTCAATTCGGTGCCACTGATGACCAGCGCCAGCAGGGCGCCCAGGCCGGCTGATGGTAGCGTCGAGATGATCGTCAGCGGATGCGCCAGGCTTTCATAGAGAATGCCGAGAACGATGTAGACCGTCAGAAGCGCTGCCAGAAGCAGGAGCGGCTGGCTGCTGGACGACTGCGTGACGCTTGCCGCGTCGCCGGCGAAATCCGCGTGCAGCGTGTCCGGCAGGTGCATGTCGAGCACCGCCTTCTGGATGGCGTCGTTCGCCACCTGCAGCGGCGTGTTGAGCGCCAGATTGTAGGAAATGGTGACGGACGGATATTGGCCCTGATGATTGACCACCAGCGGCGCAAGCGTCCGGTCGACCGATGCGACGGCGCTGAGGGGGACCTGCGTGCCACCGGAGGCCGGCACATAGAGCTTGGAGATATCGTGCGGATCGAGGGCGTAGTTCGGATTGGCCTCCAGCACGACACGATACTGGTTACGTTGCGTATAGATCGTCGAGATCTGCCGCTGAGCGAAGGCATTGTTCAGCGCGGCATCGATGGACTGGATGTTGACTCCGAGTTGGGAAGCGAGGCTCCGGTCGATATTGACGGTCGCCTGCAGGCCGTTGGGCTGCCTGTCGGTCGCGACATCCTTCAGCCCCGGAAGAGCTTGCATGCGTTCCAGCACCTTCGGCGCCCAATACACCAGCTCGTCATAATTCGCGCCCCAGAGCGTGAACTGATACTGCGACTGCGATTGGCGAGCCCCGGCGCGGATGTCACCAGGCGAAAACAGGAAGGTGCTGAGCCCTGGAACGGCCGTGAGTTGCTTGCGAAGCCGGTCGATGACGTCGGCCGTCGGTGCCCGCTCCGATTCCGGCTTGAGTGAAATGAGGAGCTGCCCGCGATTGATGGAGCTGGAAAAGCCGCCGCCGCCCAGGGAAGAACCAAGACCCGAGACCGCAGGGTCCTGGGCGACGATATCAGCCGCCTGCCGCTGCAATTTGACCATGGCCGGATAGGAGATATCGGTCGCAGCCTCCGTCCCACCCTGGATGAAGCCTGTATCGTCCTGCGGAATGAAACCCTTCGGAACCTTGACGTAGAGATAGCCCGACATGACGACGCAGGCGATGATAACAAGCACGGACAGCACGCGGTGGTGCAGCACCGCTTTCAAAGTACGGCCATAAAATCCGATGATCGCGCCCAGCGTGCCTTCGATAATGCGGCCGAACGGACCTGGCCGCGCATCGATGTCGTGCTGACGAAGGCGATGGCCGCAGATCATCGGCGTCAGCGTCAGCGACACCAGCGTTGAGACAACGATGGTGAATCCGAGCGTCAGCGAAAAGGTCTGGAAGAAGCGGCCGACGATGCCGCCCATGAAGAACAGCGGTATGAAGGCGGCGAGCAGTGACAGGCTGATGGAAACCACCGTGAAGCCGATCTGCCTCGCCCCCTCGAGCGCCGCCCGCATCGGCTTCATGCCGCTTTCCAGATTGGCATAGATGTTCTCGATCATGACGATGGCATCGTCGACGACGAAGCCGACCGAGACGGCGAGCGCCATGAGAGAAAGATTGTCTATGGACAGTCCGAACAGCCACATCGCGGCAAAGGTTCCGGCCAATGAGAGCGGCACGGTGACGCCGGCTGCAAGGGTCGGCGTCGCGCGCCGCAGGAAGACGAAGACCACGGCCATGACCAGGCAGATGGTGGCGAGCAGGGTCCACTGCATATCGTTGACGCTGGCATGGATCGTCGTGGTGCGGTCGGAAAGGACTGCTATCTTGACGCCGGCGGGGATGAGTCTCTGCAGCTCGGGGATCAGCTCCTTGACGCCATCGACGGTGGCAATGACGTTCGCATCCGCCTGCTTGGTGATGTTGAGCAGCACGGCCGGCTTGCCGTCGTACCAGGCATCGGAGCGGCTGTTGCGCACGCCCGGCTCGACGGTGGCGATATCCGAGAGGCGGACGGCCGTGCCGTCGCCGCTCCGCACGACAAGCCTTCCATAGGCTTCCGGCGTCCGCAGCTGACTGTTCACGGCAAGAGAGAAGGCGCCGCTGGCGCCGTCGATGGAGCCGAAGGGACCGAGCACGTTGGCGTTGACGATCGCCGTACGGACGGCATCGAGCGATAGGCCCATGGCCGAGAGACGGTCGGGATCCAGCCTGATGCGCACCGCCGGCTGATCGGCGCCGCTGACCGTCACACCGCCGACGCCATCCACCTGCGAGATACGCTGCACGACCACCGTATCGGCCGCATCATATATGGCGCTCGGCGCGACATTGTCTGATGTCAGCGCCAGAATGAGGACAGGAGCCGCGGCCGGGTTGATCTTGCGGAAGGAAGGCAATGTCGGAAGATCGCCCGGCAGGTCGATTGCCGCCGCATTCAACGCCGCCTGCACATCCTGCGCCGCGCCATCGACACTGCGCGAGAGATCGAATTGCGCGATGATGGTGCTCGAGCCGAGGGAGCTGACCGAGGTCAGCTGCGTGACGCCGGCAATGGTGCCGAGATGGCGCTCGAGCGGCGCCGCGACGCTTGCCGCCATGCTGGCGGGATCGGCGCCCGGCCGGCCGGCGGAGACGACGATCGTCGGCAGATCGACGGTCGGCAGGCTTGCCACCGGCAGGAACCGATAGGCGACGATGCCGAGGATCATCAACCCGATCGCCAGAAGCGTCGTCCCGACAGGGCGTTTGATGAACGGCTCGGAGAGGTTCATGTCTCACCACCCGCCAGTTCGTTCATCTCTGGACTCGGCGTTCCGCTGGTGCGGCCGACGATGCGGGCGCGCAGGCTCTCGAAAGCCAGATAGATCACCGGCGTCGTATAGAGCGTCAGAAGCTGGGAAAGCACGAGGCCGCCGATGATGGTGATACCGAGCGGGATGCGCAGTTCGGCACCCGTGCCCTGCGCCAGGGCCAATGGCAGCGCACCGAAGAGTGCCGCCAGTGTCGTCATCATGATCGGGCGGAAACGCAGGATAGAGGCCTTGAGAATGGCTTCGCGCGGCGGAAGGCCTTCCTTGCGCTCCGCCTCCAGCGCGAAGTCGATCATCATGATCGCATTCTTCTTCACGATACCCATCAAGAGCACGATGCCGATCAAGGCGATGATCGACAGGTCCTGCCCGAAGAGCATCAGTGCTAGCAGCGCGCCGACGCCGGCCGAAGGCAGCGTCGAAAGAATGGTAACGGGATGCACGGCGCTTTCGTAGAGCAGGCCGAGCACGATGTAGATGGTCACGATGGCCGCGAGGATCAGCCAGGGTTCGCCCGCGAGCGAGGAGGCAAATTCTTCCGCATCACCCGAATATTTGCGCTGGATGTTATCAGGCATGCCGATGTCCTGCTCGGCCGCCTTGACCTCGGCAACTGCCTCGCTCAGCGAAGCGCCCTTGGCGAGATCGAAACTGATCGTCACGGCCGGAAACTGCTCGTCATGGCTGATGACCAGGGGCGCCGTCGTGAATGTCGCTGTGGTGAACGCATTGAGGGGAACCTGCGTGTCGCTGGCGCCCGCAACGTAGAGCTTGTTGAGCGACTTCGGATCCGACTGGTATTGCGGCGCGGCCTCGAGAATGACGCGATACTGGTTCGCCTGGCCGTAGATCGTGGCGATCTGGCGCTGGCCGAACGCGTCATTCAAAGTATCGCTCACGGCCTGCATCGACACGCCGAGCCGCGAGGCGGTTTCGCGATCGACATCGACGAAGATGCGGCCGCCACCCATTTCGACCTCGGACGTGACGTCGATGAGCTTCGGGCTCTCCTGCAGCTGCTGAGTGAGCTTTGCGGCCCAGTCGACCACCGTGGCCGTATCCGTCCCGGTCAGCGTGTATTGATAGGGTGCGCGGCTTGCCCGGGTACTGATCGAGATGTCGCGTACGCTTTGGAAGGTGACATGGATGCCGGGCAGGCCGTCGACTTCACCGCGCATCCGGTCGATGATCTGATCGGCGGAAACGTCGCGCTGGTTCCTCGGCTTCAGCACGAGGCTGAGATTGCCTGTGTTCAGCGTCAGATTGCTGGCGCTGGCACCGATGACGGAGCCGATGCCCTTCACGTCCGGATCCTTGCGCAGCCGGTCGGCCACGGTCGCCTGTATCGTCGTCATGGATTCGAAGGAGGTCGTCGGCTCCGCTTCTATGACGGCCGTGATCAGCCCCGTATCCTGCGCCGGCAGGAAGCCCTTGGGAATGACGACATAAAGCGCGATGGTCGCAGCCAGCGTCACCACCGTTGCCAACAGCATCAGGGCACTCCGGTCCACAGCCCAGACGAGACTGCGTCTGTAGCCCTCGACAAGCCGCTCCATGAAACGGTCGGTTCCGGCCAGAATACCGCCCTTGCGCTCCCTGGGCTTTCGCAGGATTCGGGCGCACATCATCGGAGTCAGGGTCAGGGACACGACTGCCGACACCACCACGGCAATGGTGAGCGTCAGCGCAAACTCGCGGAACATGCGCCCGACGATCCCGGTCATGAACAACAGGGGAATGAAGACGGCAACCAGCGAGACGGTGAGCGAAATGATGGTGAAGCCGATCTCGCCGGCGCCCTTCAGCGCCGCCTGCATCGGGTTTTCGCCCTCCTCGATGTGGCGGGCGATGTTCTCGATCATCACGATGGCGTCGTCGACGACGAAACCGGTGCCGATGGTCAGCGCCATCAGCGAGAGATTGTCGAGGCTGAAGCCGGCAAACCACATGACGCCGAAGGTCGCGATCAACGACAGCGGCAGGGCGACGCCTGCGATGAATGTCGCCGTCACCGTGCGCAGGAAAAGCAGGACGACGAGAATGACCAGACCGATGCTGATCACCAGCGTCCATTGCACGTCGTGGATCGAAGCCCTGATCGTCTCGGTGCGATCGTTGACGATGTCGAGCGAGATGCCGGCGGGCAGCGCCTGCTTCAGCTTCGGCAACTGCTGCAGGACGCTTTCGACCGTCTGGATGACGTTGGCGCCTGGCTGGCGCATGATATCGAGAATGACGGCGGGCTGTCCCTGATACCAGGCGCCGACGCGATTGTTCTCCAGCCCCTCGACGACGGTTGCCACGTCCTTCAATTGCACCGGTGCGCTGTTGCGATAGGCAATGATGACGGATTTATAGACATTGGGATCGACGATCTGGTCGTTGGCCGCAAGCGTGAAGCTCTGCTGGGTGCCGTCAAGCGAACCCTTGGCGCCGGCAACGCTGGCATTGGTGATCGCCGAGCGTATGTCCTCCAGAGCCAGGCCGTAGGAGGCGAGACGCGGCAGATCGACCTGGATGCGGATGGCCGGCTTGACGCCGCCCTGTATGTTGACGTCGCCGACACCGGAAACCTCGCTCAGCCGCTGCGCCATCATCGTATCGGCGAAGTCGCTGAGTTCGCGGATCGAATAGCTGTTGGAATGCAATGCCAGCGTCACGATCGGCGTATCGGCCGGGTTCACCTTCGAATAGGTCGGTGGATAGGGCAAGGTGCGCGGCAGCGTCGAGCCGGCGGCATTGATCGCCGCCTGCACATCCTGCGCGGCGCCATCGATATTGCGGCCGAGATCGAATTGCAGGGTGATCTGGCTGATGCCGAAGGCGCTCGACGAGGTCATGGACGCCAGCGACGGGATCTGTCCGAGCGGTCGCTCGAGCGGCGCCGTCACCAGGGCGGCCATCGTATCGGGATCGGCTCCGGGAAGCTGCGTCGTCACCTGTATCGTCGGAAAATCCACCTGCGGCAGCGGCGCGACCGGCAGGAAGAGAAAACCGAGAATGCCGCCCAGGAGAACCGCGACCCCGAGAAGCGAGGTGGCGATGGGCCGGGAGATGAAGAGCGACGAAACATTCATTGTTGCTGTGTCGGCGTTGTGGGCGACGTGGCGGGGGCAGCGCTGCCACTGGCATCCGCACCCTGGCCGGCGCCGGCGGCATGCTGGCCGCGATGGCTGCCATTGCCGCCCTCACCGTTGTGCCGACGATGCGGCCGCTCACCATCATTGGCATTGTTGGTCTGGCCGCTTTGCGGATCGTTCTCCGCGACCGGCTGCCCCTGATCATTCGCTGCCGGCGCATTCGGCGTTGACTGAACCGGACTGGCTGAAATCTGGACTTTCGACTTATCCTGAAGCCGCGCGAAGCCGGTCGTCACCACCTTGTCGCCGGGCGACACACCGTCAGTGATGACCGCCAGCGTGTCATCCTGCTGGCGCACCTTCACCGCCTTCATGGCAACGGTCTCATCCTGGTTGACGATATAGACGAAGGTGCCGTTCGGCCCGCGCTGCACGGCGGCGCTCGGAATGGTCGTGACGCCCTTCAGCGTCTCGACCAGAAGACGCGCATTGACGAAAGCACCCGGCCAAAGCGCCAGCTTGTCGTTCGGGAAATTGGCCTTCAGCCTTATCGTGCCTGTCGTGGAGTCGACCTGGTTGTCGACCACCGCAAGCGAGCCATTGTCGACCACCGTCTGGCCGTCGTTCCCCAGCGCCTCGACGGCGAGCGTTCCGGCCAGGCTGGCCGCGTTGACACGTGCAAGCTGCTGCTGCGGAATGGAAAAGAGGACGGAGATCGGCTGGATCTGCGACAGCGTCACGATGCCGGTCGTGTCGGACGAGCTGACGAGATTGCCGATATCGACGTTGCGGATGCCGGTGCGCCCGTCGATGGGCGCCTTGATCGTCGTATAGTCGAGCGTCGCCTGGGCGCTTTCTATGGCTGCCACATCGACCTGGATTTGCGCCGTATATTGCGCCACCAGCGACAGCTGGGTGTCGACCTGCTGCTGCGTGCCCGAGGCGCTCTTCACCATCAGCTGATAGCGCGCAAGGTCACGCTGGGCGCCGGCGAGCAGGGCTTCGTCCTGCGCCTTCTTGGCGACCGCCTGGTCGCGCTGCGCCTTGTAGACGCCGTCATCGATACGGGCGATTACGTCGCCCTTCTTGATGTCCTGGCCTTCGTCGAAATCGATTTCCACGATCTTTCCGTTGACCTGGGCGCGCACCGTCACGGTGTTCAGGGCCTTCACCGAACCCACGCCATCGATATAGACAGGCACATCGGCCGCCTTCGCGTCGGCCGCAAGCACCGGAACAGGACCGCTGAATTGCGAGAGGCCGCGCCGTCTTCCGCTGCCGCCACTCCCCTGGCCCTGGCCGTTGCGACGCTCACCTTGAGCTTGCTGGGCAGGTGCTGACGCATTCTGATAGCCGAGCAGCCGCTCGGCGCTGCCAAGCCAGAGATCGCGAGTGGCATAGGCGCCATAGGCCACTGCACCGATTACCGCCAGCGACATTACGACCCGAAAGGTCCGAGCCATCAACATACCTTCCTTCAAAGCCTTCGACGGTTCACGACCCGCCAGCATCACAGGGCGCGACTCTAGCTTGCATCGCGCCACTTAGGAATTTGGTATGGCCATTAAATTTTGTCCATTTTAGCGCGACTTAGCGTAACAAACTGTAACATTGGACAAAAACTAGGGTTGTAGTTGCAAAAGATCAGCGGCTGCGCAAGCGCACGCTGTCCCCTGTGATCACAGCACCCCCCAGCCGCGATAGCGCCCGCGACCGGTCATCTCGCGCAGGCCGAGATCAGCCACCAGATTGAGCGCGCCTCTTGGGGTAACACCGACATGGCGGGCGATCATCTTCGCCGAAACGATCGGTCGCGACAGCACGATATCGATAACCTCCGGCAGGCTGCTGTTCGATCGCCGGTCCTTCAGCCGCAATTCCATCTGCAGCTTGGCGAGCGAAAGCCGATCGAGTTCCTTGAGACCCGAATCGGCCGAAAGCGCCATGGCGTCCAGGAAGGCCAACAGCCGTGTGGTGCGATCCGACGCACGCCGCCGCTCGTGCCGCACGGATTTCAGGCCGACATTCAGGCAGAAGAGATGCGAGGTGACCTTGCCGCGGCTGCGCAGATAGGCGCTGACCAGCAGGCCGCCGAGCCAATGCTGCCGCCGCAGCGGCTCGATCCGCTCCCAGGCGTCGAAAAGCACGGCGGCGCCAAGAACCGGCGGCAACAGATCGGCCTCGCGGATCAGGGCGCGCCAGCTCTCCAGCCGCTCGCCTTCATCCCAATCCTCGTCGCGAACCAGGGCAAGCGGATCGTCGATCGTCTCCGGCCTGGCATCTGGGACGCCGCCGTTCAGGATCTTGTCGGATCGGGCAAGAATGGCGTCGATCTCGGCGAAATCGACGCCGAAATCATCCCCCCCATCCTCTTGTCCGTCATTAGGCTCACCGAGCGGCGGCGGACGCAGCTGGATGACGTCCTTGGCCTCGCCGATATCGCCCCGCAATGCGGCAAGTCCGGCCGCCTCCAACCCCCAGGAGGGCTCCGCGCTCCACAGACGACGCCTGACCCGCAGCACGGCGTGGGCGATGGTCAGCTCATGTGTCGGCGTGCGCGCATCCATGCGCGCATCGTGCAAGACCAGATCCTCCACATGCACCAGCTCGCCACCGACCCAGAGCGCGCCCGCTGCGTCGAAAAAATGCCCGCGCTCGCGAAAACCGTCCGCCACCGCATGCCTGAGGACACGCTCGTCCAGCCGCGCCAGCATGTCTTCCGCCTTGATGATGGCAGCCAGGAGCGTCGTCAGCGGGAGGGTGGTCAGATCATATCGCATTGGAATCACATCATTGAATCATTCTTACGGAACTTATCATCGCCGCATCCGGCGGGATAGGAAGAGACCCCTGTGAACTGTGGATGACAATCCCCATTTTATGCCTTGACCTTCCAGTGACAGGAAGGTTCATAAGCTATCCGACGCTCCCATGGAGCAATGGAGTTTGATATGGCATTGCACGACGAACACGATCACAGCCATCACGGCCACGGTCATCATCACCACCACGACGGACAGCCGCAGGAGACGATCACCCGCGATCCCGTTTGCGGCATGACTGTGGATCCCGCCGGCAAGCCGTCGCTCGATTATCAGGGCCGCACCTTCCATTTCTGCTGCGACGGCTGCCGCAAGAAGTTCGAAGCCGCACCGGAAAGCTATATCTCCGCCAAGGACCCGGTCTGCGGCATGACCGTCGACCGCGCCACCGCGCGTCATTTCCTGAAGCACGAAGGCGAGAAATTCTATTTCTGCTCCGCCGGCTGCAAGGGCAAATTCGAAGCCGATCCATCAGCCTATCTCGACGGCAACAAGCCCTCGCCGAAACCGGTACCGAGGGGCACGCTCTATACCTGCCCGATGCACCCCGAGGTCGTCAGCGACCATGCCGGCGATTGCCCGAAATGCGGCATGGCGCTGGAGCCCATGGGCGTCCCCTCCGCCGATGAAGGACCTAACCCGGAACTCGTCGATTTCACGCGCCGGCTCTGGATCAGCGCAGCCTTGTCGCTGCCGCTGCTGGTGATCAGCATGGGTCCGATGTTCGGCCTGCCCGTACGCGGCTGGATCGGCGAACCCACCGCCACATGGATCGAACTCGTGCTGGCAACGCCGGTCGTGCTCTGGGCGGCATTGCCCTTCTTCCGTCGCGCCTGGAATTCGCTCGTCAACTGCAGCCCGAATATGTGGACGCTGATCGGCCTCGGCGTCGGCACCGCCTATCTCTACAGCCTCGTCGCCACGCTCGCGCCCGGCCTGTTTCCCATGAGCTTTCATGGTCATGGCGAGGCCATACCCGTCTATTTCGAGGCCGCCTCGGTCATCATCGCGCTGGTCTTCGTCGGCCAGGTGCTGGAGCTGAAAGCGCGCGAACGCACGGGATCTGCCATTCGCGCCCTGCTCGATCTCGCGCCCAAGACGGCCCGACGCATCGGCGCCGACGGCAACGAAGTGGATGTGCCTGTCGACCAGATTGAGGCCGGCGACCGGCTGCGTGTTCGCCCCGGCGAGCGCGTGCCCGTGGACGGCTCGGTCGTCGAAGGACAATCCACCATCGATGAATCGATGATCACCGGCGAACCGCTGCCGGTCGAAAAGGCCAAGGGTGATGCATTGACCGGCGGCACGATCAACAGGAACGGTTCGCTGATCATGCTGGCCGAAAAGGTCGGTGCCGACACGACGCTGTCGCGCATCGTCGAGCTTGTCGCCAAGGCGCAGCGCTCGCGCGCCCCGATCCAGACAATGGTCGACCGCGTATCCGCGGTCTTCGTGCCCGCCGTGGTCGCGGCCGCCATCATCGCGTTTTCCGTCTGGGCCTTCGTCGGACCGGAGCCACGACTGGCGCATGCGCTGCTCGCCGCCGTCGCGGTGCTGATCATAGCCTGCCCCTGTGCGCTTGGACTGGCGACGCCGATGTCCATCATGATCGCCACCGGCCGCGGCGCACAGGAAGGCGTGCTGGTGCGCGACGCCGAGGCGCTGGAACGCTTTGCCAAGGTTGATACGCTGATCGTCGACAAGACCGGCACGCTGACGGAAGGCAAACCGAATCTCACCGACATCGTCACGGCTGACGGTATCGAGCAAGCTCATCTGTTGTCGCTCGCCGCCAGCCTCGAGCGCGGCTCCGAGCATCCGCTCGCCGAAGCGATCGTTGCGGGCGCCGAAGAGCGCGGAGCCAGCTTTGTCGAGGTCTCCGGCTTTTCGGCAACATCGGGCAAGGGCGTCGAAGGCCGTGCAGGCCATACCGCGATTGCGCTTGGCAACGCTGCCATGATGGCTGATCTCGCCATCTCGATCGACGAATTGAAAGCCGAGACCGAGCGCCTGCGCGGCGAGGGCAAGACTGTCATGTTCGTCGCCATCGACAACAGGCTGGCGGGCCTCGTCGCCGTTGCCGACCGCATCAAGCCGACGACCGCGGCCGCGATCAAGGCACTGCATGAAAGCGGCTTGAAGATCGTCATGGCAACCGGCGACAACGGCCGCACGGCAGACGCTGTCGCCAAGCAGCTCGGCATCGACGAGGTCCGCGCCGACATGCTGCCGGAAGGCAAGAAGGCGCTAATCGATGAGCTGCGAGCGAAGGGCCACATCGTCGCCATGGCCGGCGACGGCGTCAATGACGCGCCGGCGCTCGCCGCCGCCGATGTCGGTATCGCCATGGGCACAGGTGCGGATGTCGCCATGGAAAGCGCCGGCATCACGCTGGTGAAGGGCGATCTCAACGGCATCGTCCGGGCCCGGCGCTTGTCGGAAGCGACGATCCGCAACATCAGGCAAAACCTTGCCTTTGCCTTCGGCTATAATGCGCTCGGCGTGCCGCTGGCAGCCGGCGTGCTCTATCCGATCTTCGGTCTGCTTCTGTCCCCGATGATCGCGGCGGCCGCCATGAGCCTGTCGTCGGTCTCGGTCATCGCCAACGCGCTCAGACTGCGGCTGGCAAGATAGGGAGAATGCACATGAATATCGGCGAAGCATCCGACCGCTCCGGCCTGCCGGCGAAGACGATCCGCTATTATGAGGATATCGGCCTCATCCGTCCCGACCGCAGCGACAACGGCTATCGCGACTATCGCGCCGGCGACGTGCATAAGCTCCGCTTCCTGCATCGCTCGCGCAGCCTCGGTTTCTCGGTCGAGGAATGCCGGCAGTTGCTGGCGCTCTACGAGGACAAGAGCCGCGCCAGCGCCGACGTCAAGGACATCGCCACCGCGAAGCTCACAGAGATCGACCGCAAGATCCGCGAACTGACGGAACTGCGCCGCACGCTGGAACATCTGGTCCATGCCTGTCACGGCAACGAACGGCCGGATTGCCCGATTTTGGAGGAGCTGTCGGAGGGGTGAGTTTATTGTGGCGGCAGGTCAGGCGCGCCTGCCGCTGCCGCGTCTGCGGGCATGGCCCCTCATCCTAGCCTTCTCCCCGCTCATGCGGGGAGAAGGGACGACCGCGCAAAACAGCCGGTTTGAGAAGAGGATAGCCAGAGGTACGGGATAGCCCCCTCGCCCCGCCTGCGGGGAGAGGGTTGGGGTGAGTGGCCAGGCACTTCATTGCGGCGTTGGCAAGCGCGCCTGACCTGCCTCCCACATCATTCCACTCACCCAACCCGCTCAACCGCAATTGCCGTCGCCTCGCCGCCGCCGATGCAGAGTGCGGCGACGCCGCGCGTCGCGCCCCGGCGTTCGAGGGCGTGCAGCAGGGTCACGATCAGCCGCGCGCCGGTGGCGCCGATGGGGTGGCCGAGGGCGCAGGCGCCGCCATTGACGTTGAGGCGGTCTCGCGCAATGCCGAGATCCTTAGCGGCAGCCATGGCGACCACGGCGAAGGCCTCGTTGATCTCGAAGAGATCGACATCGCCGACCTTCCAGCCGGTCTTATCGAGCACCTTGCGGATGGCGGGGATCGGCGCGGTAGTGTACCAGGCCGGCTCCTGGCTATGGGTGGCATGCGCCTTGATTTCCGCGAGGATCGGCAGCCCCTCGCGCTCGGCAACCGAGCGACGCGTCAGGATCAGCGCAGCCGCGCCATCGGCGTTGGCCGAGGCGCTGGCCGCCGTGATGGTCCCGTCCTTGCGGAAAGCGGGCTTCAGTGTCGGGATCTTTTCCGGCGAGACCTTCTGCGGATGTTCGTCCTTGGCGATCGTCACCGGCCCGCTCTTTGCCGCGACCGAAACCGGGGTGATCTCGGCCGTGAAGGCGCCGTTCTCGCTTGCGGCGCGGGCGCGCGACAGCGTTTCGACTGCATAAGCATCCTGATCGTCGCGGCTGAACTGATAGGCCTCCACTGCCATTTCGCCGAAGTCGCCCATGGAGCGGCCCTTCTCATAGGCATCCTCCAGCCCGTCGAGCATCATATGATCGAAGATGCGGTCATGACCCATGCGGTAACCGCCACGTGCTTTCGCCAGCAGATAGGGCGCATTCGACATCGATTCCATGCCGCCGGCGACCGCGATCGAGGCCGAACCGGCGAGGATCAGATCATGTGCCAGCATGGTCGCCTTCATGCCGGAGCCGCAGACCTTGTTGATCGTCGTGGCGCCTACCGCATCCGGCAAGCCGGCGCCGCGTGCCGCCTGTCGGGCCGGAGCCTGCCCCTGCCCTGCCGGCAGCACGCAGCCGAACAGAACTTCATCCACCCTGTCAGCCGACAATCCGGCACGCTCCAGTGCCGAGCGGATGACGTGCGCACCGAGCTCGGTCGCCTGCAAGGACGACAACTCTCCCTGAAAACGACCAAGCGGCGTGCGCGTGGCCGAAACGATGACAACGGGATCAATAGCGGGCATGACATCTCCTCACGGTCAGAAAACGATGTGCTTTAACTCATTGCTAGCACGTTAGATGATGTTCGTCATCTAAAAATCGCGAAAATATCACTCGCCAAAATCGCCTCGACGCTGATGGCATAAAGGCGCGATTGCCCTCGTTGGAGACATATCCTATGGATATCCCAGCATAGCGAAATGGATATCTCATGCCACTTTACATCAAGGACGACACAATCGACCGGCTGGCTCGGCGCTACCAAGCGCTGACGAAAGCGTCGACCAAGACCGAAGCCGTGAGGCTCGCACTGCAGAAGGCGCTGGATGAGGAGCTGACCAAACCCGTCCTTGCCGATGTCGCCGTCGCCTTCTGCCGCAACCTCAAGCGAAAGGCGACAGCCAAAGCAGAGGGCGATCATACGACGGGAGAAGCCTGATGTTTATCGACGCTTCGGTATTGTCGGCAATGATGACTGACGAGGAAGAGGCGCGGGCCTTTGCCATCCGCATGCAGCCGGCAACAGCGCGGATGACCTCACCGCTTGCGGCAGCGCGGGCGGCAATCGAGATCTCCACCATCCTGGGGCTCTCGCCAACCGAGTCTGCGGAAGCGGTGCGCGCGTTCCTGCAGCTCATGAACATCCAGATTCTCGCCGTTCCGCCCCGTGTCGCCTTTCTGGCGGCAAAGGCATATGAGCGCTACGGCGAGGGCGGCCGCGCGGGGCGCCTTAGCCTCGACGATTGCATGACCTATGCCTGCGCCCACTATTATCGCCAGCCGCTATTGTCGAAAAGCGGCCGGTTCAATCAAACCGATATCGAAATGGCCTGAGCCACCCGATGCGATGCTGCCGTCAAGGGCAAAGCGAGGCCGAGCCTGAGGAATAGGTGTTCGAGCGCGCGCCGACCGAGTTCGGTGCGGCAGCGCATTGCAGTCGGGAAATCGAATCGCCGGCGCGGATCGGGCCGGTCACCGACGGGTCGGTGTTGATCGTGCCGTCTGGAAGGATAGCGTCCTTCGAGTGGTCGACATTGCCGACGTCGGTCTGAAGCGCCTCGACCTTGAGGTTCTTGGGGTGATGCTTATGCACCTGTTCCGCCATCGCGCCGCTGGACATGCCAATGACGAGGGCCGAGATAGCGAGAGTTTTGAGCAGCATGAGACTGCCTCCTGTGGGGGGTTAAAGCTCCATTTATATGGGAACTCGTTAACCGATTTACAGCGGCTTGTATCTCAATATCGTTAAGAGTTTGAAGGTTTTGACGACGTGTTGATTTTGTGCCGCGACACCTCCGCGCCGGCATCGTGCGGCAGGCTGATGAAACGCAGCGAAGAGACGGCGCCGATCAAGGCGACGACGAGGAAAGCCCAGCGAAAATCGACAGGAGAGAGCGTGGCGCCACCATGAATGGTGTGCGAGAGATTGAGAACAGCCGCGGCAACGGCAACGCCGAGCAGCAGCGAAACCTGCTGCAGCATGCTTGACAGGGTCGAGGCGGAACTGCGCTGGGAAGCATGGATATCGGCAAAGCCGAGCGTATTCAGCGCGGTGAAATTCATCGATCGTGACAGGCCGGCCGCCAGCAGCAGACAATAGATCAGCCAGTTCGACGTCGATGGCGACAGAAATGCGAAACCGCCGATGCATAGGGACGAGATCAGACCGTTGACCACGAGCACATTGCGGAAGCCGAAGGCTCGCAGCATCTGTGTCGTGATCGCCTTCATGCCGAGGTTGCCGGCAAAGTAGAACAGGAGATAAGTGCCGGCGTTGATCGCGGTCTGGCCGAAGCCCACCTGGAAGAGCAGCGGCAGCAGGAAGGGCGTGGCGTTGATCGCCACCCGGCTCGCCGTACCGGCCGACAGCGTCGACATGGCGAAAGTCTGGACCTTGAAGGCGGAGAGATCGAGCAGGGGTGCATCGACCCGCATGAAATGCCGGGTAGCGATGACGGAAAACACCACGCCGACGGCGATCAGCCCGACGCTGGCCACGACAGCGGTCGTGCCCTGGACGACGAATTCGAGACCGGCGAGCAGGAAGGTCAATCCCGCTGCCGACTGCAGGAAGCCGATGAAATCGAGCGGCGCAACCCTCTCCTCGCGCTGATCCGGCACGAAGCGCAGCACGAGGCCGAAGCCAATGATGCCGATCGGAATATTGATCAGAAAGTTCCAGTGCCAGCTCAGATAGGTGGTGATGAAGCTGCCGAGCACCGGACCGATGACGGGCGCCGTCAGCGCCGGCCAGGTAATCATCGACATCGCATGCACCAGATCGGATTTGCGCGCATTTTTGAGCACGATGATGCGTCCCACAGGCGTCATCAGCGCGCTGCCGATACCTTGAACGGCGCGGGCAATGACGAACTCGGCGAGGTTGCCGGAAAGGGCGCAAAACAGCGATGCCACGGTGAAGATGGTGATCGATGCCAGAAACACCCGCCGCGCGCCGTAGCGGTCGCCCGCCCAGCCCGCAAGCGGCACGAAGGCCGCCATGGTGAGCAGATAGACCGTGATGCCGATGCTCATCGACACCGGCTCGACGCCGAATGTGCTCGCCATCTGCGGCAGCGACGTCGTGACGATGGTGCCGTCGAGGATCTGCATGAAGAAGGCGACGGCGACGACGAAGGCGATAATGCGGGATTGCCGGCCGAAACTGGTCTCGGAAGGATGCTCTGTGGTCCGGACAACGGTCATTGCATGGAATTTCAAAGAATGGGGTTCAGGGCGTGGTCGGACTCCGCCGACGGCAATCATACGATCATTGAATACGCCCATCATTGCCGCTTGCAAAGCCGCAAACCCATGCGGGAGCCATCAAAAATTGACACGGTGACATAAGAAACCGCGATCTCTGCCGGATTTGCTTCGGCGGCACCCTCTGCCCTCCAACATCGAGCAGGCTTCAATCGTTGGAATAACGCTGCTCACGCCAGGGATCGCCATACATGTGATAACCATTCTTCTCCCAGAAGCCGGCCCTGTCGGCGCCGATGAACTCGATGCGGCTCAGCCACTTGGCGCTTTTCCAGAAATAGAGATGCGGCACCACGAGACGCATCGGCCCGCCATGCTCGCGCGTCAGCGGCTGGCCTTCCCAGGTTGTTGCGAGGATCGCATCCTCCGCGGCAAAATCCGACAGCGGCAGGTTCGTCGTATAGCCGTCATAGCTGGTCAGCAGCACATGATGCGCCTCGGCCGTCGGCATGGCGAGATCGAGCAGATCGCGAGTCGCCACTCCCTCCCAGCGATTGTCGTAGCGCGACCAGGTCGTCACGCAATGAATGTCGCTGATGCGGGTGCTCTGTTCGATCGCCTGAAAGCCAGTCCAATCAAGGCTGAGCCGCCTTTCCACAAACCCGAACACATCGAGCCGCCAGCTCGACAGCGAAACCTGCGGCTGCTGCCCGAGATCGAGCACCGGCCAGTTCTTGACGAGATGCTGACCCGGCGGCAACCGCTCGGTCTCAGGCCGGCTGATGCGCCCGGTCAGAAACTTGCCCTCCGCCGCCCAGCGGCGCTTGGAGGTTGTGAGCTTGCTATCGGCGGGGATCTGATCGTCGCTCATCGGGGTACCCTCTCTGCTGCGCGGAAATAGGATAACCGGGCCATGCCCATGTCAAGTCAAAGAGCGGCCGATAGCCGACTATATTGCCTCGATTTCGATGAGGAACAATTGCGCCGAACCCGAAATCGGATGTTGCGTGGAAGCCTCGTTCGAGAGGGCTAGGCAATCGCCTGCAATCAGGACCGCGCCATTGATTTCGGCAGTTCCCCGATGGCAAAGAATCAATGCGGTCTCGCTCTTAGGCTCAACCTTGCCATTTCCCTCAACCGAAATGCGCCGCACCGAATGCGTGAAGCGTCCCCGCCGCGTCATCACGTTGAGATCGGTGATCGTCCCGTCGATCAAAGTCGCGGAAGTCGGCGCATCCGCCGCGAAGGATAGCGGATCGCTTGCCTGCGTCAGACGCTCCGGTTCGCGGCCCTCGATGAAGAGGGTCATTCCCTCTCCCTCGAGAATGGATAGCGTGCGATCGATACCGGGAAAGACCGAAAACGGCCCATCCGTGGCAACCGTCGCCATGCTGACGCGCCAGTCGAAGTCGGCAAGCCCGACGCCGTCGGGCGAAACGGCGATTTCCACCGTTTCTCCGCCGCCGTTCTTCCAGGGCATGCGCTTGTGGTCACTGGCGCGCAGCAGCTTCATCTTCAGTTCCCCAGGATGGCCGGCAGGCGCAGGCCCTGCTCCTTGGCGCAATCGATGGCGATGTCGTAGCCGGCATCGGCATGACGCATGACGCCGGTCGCCGGGTCGTTCCAGAGGACGCGCTCCAGACGGCGGGCGGCATCATCCGTGCCGTCGGCGCAGATGACCATGCCGGAGTGCTGGGAAAAGCCCATGCCGACGCCGCCGCCATGGTGCAACGACACCCAGGTGGCGCCGGAAGCAGTGTTGAGCAGCGCGTTCAAGAGCGGCCAGTCGGAAACGGCATCCGAGCCGTCCTTCATCGCTTCCGTCTCGCGGTTCGGCGAGGCGACGGAGCCGGAATCCAGATGGTCGCGGCCGATGACGACGGGCGCCTTCAGCTCGCCGTTCCTGACCATTTCGTTGAAGGCAAGGCCGAGGCGGTGACGATCGCCGAGGCCGACCCAGCAGATGCGCGCCGGCAGGCCCTGGAAGGCGATGCGCTCGCGCGCCATGTCCAGCCAGTTATGCAGGTGGGTGTTGCCGGGGGTGAGTTCCTTCACCTTGGCGTCGGTCTTGTAGATATCCTCCGGATCGCCGGACAGGGCAGCCCAGCGGAACGGACCGATGCCGCGGCAAAAGAGCGGGCGGATATAGGCGGGCACGAAGCCGGGGAAGGCAAAGGCGTTTTCGAGGCCCTCGTCCTGCGCGACCTGGCGGATATTGTTGCCGTAATCGAGCGTCGGCACACCGGCATCCCAGAAGGCGACCATGGCCTCGACATGAACCTTCATTGAGGCGCGGGCGGCAGCTTCAACGGCCTTCGGGTCGCTCTCGCGCTTCGCCTTGGCTTCAGCCACGGTCCAGCCGAGCGGCAGATAGCCGTTCAACGGGTCGTGGGCCGAGGTCTGGTCGGTGACGATGTCGGGACGCGGACCGCCGGCCTTCATGCGCTTCACCAACTCGGGGAAGATTTCGGCGGCGTTGCCGAGCAGGCCGACGGACTTGGCTTCGCCGGCCTTCGTCCACTTGTCGATCATGGCAAGCGCTTCATCGAGCGTCTTTGCCTTTTCATCGACATAGCGGGTGCGCAGGCGGAAATCGATGCGGGTTTCGTCGCTCTCGACGGCGATGCAGCAGGCGCCGGCCATGACGGCCGCCAGTGGCTGTGCGCCGCCCATGCCGCCGAGACCGCCGGTCAGGATCCACTTGCCCTTGAGGTTGCCGTTATAATGCTGGCGGCCTGCCTCGACGAAGGTCTCGTAGGTGCCCTGCACGATGCCCTGCGTGCCGATATAGATCCACGAGCCGGCCGTCATCTGGCCGTACATGGCAAGGCCCTTCTTATCCAGCTCGTTGAAGTGATCCCAGGTCGCCCAGTGCGGCACGAGATTGGAATTGGCGATCAGCACGCGCGGCGCATCCTTGTGGGTGCGAAACACGCCGACCGGCTTGCCGGATTGCACCAGCAACGTCTCTTCCTCGGTCAGCGTCTTCAGCGTCGCGGCGATGCGGTCGAAATCGTCCCAGGTGCGGGCGGCGCGGCCGATGCCGCCATAAACGACCAGCTCGTTCGGATTTTCGGCCACATCCGGATCGAGGTTGTTCATCAGCATGCGCAGCGGCGCTTCGGTCATCCAGCTCTTGGCGTTGAGCTCCGGGCCGCGAGGGGAGCGGATTTCGCGGATATTATGGCGTGGGTTTGTCATGTCACATCTCCAAGGAGGGCAGGATGTCGGTTGAAATCGAGGCATTGAGCGCGCCTGAAGCGATGAGGTCGCTGGCGGCCTTGAGGTCGTTTGCCATGTAGCGGTCTTCTTCGAGCGATGGCACGACGGTGCGGATCGCTGAGATGGCAAGGGTCAGTTCCGGGCTGGTCGCCAGCGGCGCGCGCAGCTCGACACCCTGGGCGGCGGTCAGCGCTTCGATGCCGATGATGCCGAAGAGATTGTCAGTCATGCCAAGCAGGCGGCGCGCACCGTGGCAGGCCATGGACACATGGTCTTCCTGGTTGGCGGAGGTCGGCGTCGAATCGACCGAAGCCGGATGCGACATCTGCTTGTTTTCCGACATCAGCGCCGCCGAGGTCACCTCGGCGATCATCAGGCCGGAATTCAGGCCCGGCTTCTTGGCGAGAAACGCCGGCAGGCCGTAGCTGAGCGCGGGGTCGACGAGCAGCGCGATACGGCGCTGCGCGATCGCGCCGATTTCGCAGACGGCAAGAGCGATCTGGTCGGCGGCGAAGGCGACCGGCTCGGCATGGAAATTACCGCCGGAGACGACGGAATTATCAGACAGCACAAGCGGATTGTCGGTGACTGCATTGGCTTCGATTTCGAGCGTGCGTCCCACAGAGCGCAGGAGATCGAGGCAGGCGCCGTCGACCTGCGGCTGGCAGCGGATGCAATAGGGATCCTGCACGCGCTCGTCGCCCTCGATATGGCTCTCGCGGATCACCGAGCCGGCCAGCAACCCGCGAAGGGCGGCGGCGGTATCGATCTGGCCCTTGTGGCCACGCAGCGTATGGATATCGGGGTGGAACGGTGCGGAGGAGCCCATGGCCGCATCCGTCGACATGGCGCCGGTGATGAGGGCCGCCTGGGCGGCGCGATGGGCACGGAAGAGACCGGCAAGCGCCAACGCGGTCGAAACCTGCGTGCCGTTGATCAGCGCCAGCCCTTCCTTGGCGGCGAGCACGACCGGCTTCAAGCCTGCCTTTTCGAGTGCCGCAGCACCGGAAAGACGCTCTCCGGCATAGAAGGCTTCGCCATGGCCCATCATGACGGCGGTCATATGCGCGAGCGGAGCAAGATCGCCCGATGCACCGACGGAACCCTTTTCCGGGATGACGGGCACGACACCCTTGTCGAGCATGGCCTCGATCAGCCGTACCAACTCCAGCCGCACGCCCGAAGCACCGCGCCCGAGCGAAACCAGCTTCAGCGACATGATGAGACGGACGACATTGTCAGGCAGCGGCTGACCGACGCCGCAGCAATGGGAGAGGATGAGATTGCGCTGAAGCGTGGCGACATCGGCGCTGTCGATCTTGATCGATGCCAGTTTGCCGAAGCCGGTGTTGATGCCATAGACAGGCGCATTGCCGGCGGCAATCTCGGCGATCCGGGCGGCGGCCTTGGCGATGCCCGCATCGAAGGAGGCATCGAGCTTAGCCGGCTCACCGGTCCAATAGATCGTCGCCAGTTGCTGCAGCGAAACGGAGCCGGGATGGAGAACGACAGTCATCGGTTGAACCTTTTTCCCTTGAAGACATGAGCATGGAGCGGATTAAAGCCGATGCGATAGACCAGCTCCGCAAGGCTTTCGACGTCCCAGATAGCAAAATCGGCCGACTTGCCGGCTTCGAGCGTCCCCGTCTCGGACAGCAGGCCAAGGGCACGCCCGCCTTCGCGGGTGGCGCCAGCGATGCATTCCTCGACCGTCAGGCGGAAAAGTGTGGCAGCCATGTTCATGGTCAGAAGCAGCGACGTCAGGGGCGACGTCCCTGGATTGGAGTCCGTGGCGATAGCGATCGAAACGCCCGCCTCGCGCAGAGCCTTGACAGGCGGCTTCTGCTTCTCGTTGATGGCATAGAAGGCGCCCGGCAGGAGCACGGCAACCGTTCCCGCCGCAGCCATGGCCTTGACGCCGTCCTCGTCGAGATATTCGACATGATCAGCGGAAAGTGCGCCATAGGAGGCCGCAAGCTTGGCGCCGCCGAGATTGGAAAGCTGCTCTGCGTGGAGCTTCACCGGAATGCCGAGCGACCGGGCAAGATCGAAGACCCGGGCGATTTCCGCCGTCGAGAAGGCAATCCCTTCGCAGAAGCCGTCGACGGCATCGACGAGACCCTCTGCATGCGCCTGCCTCAATCCGGGCAGCACGACATCGTCGATATAGTCGCCGTTACGGCCTTTGTACTCCGCCGGCGTCGCATGCGCGCCGAGATAGGAAGTGACGACCCGGACCGGGCGAACTTCTTCGAGCCGGCGAGCGGCCCGCAGCATCTTCAATTCGGATGGGATATTGAGGCCGTAGCCGGACTTCACCTCGATCGTGGTGACACCTTCGGCCAGCAGCGTATCGAGCCGCGGCAGCGCGACGGCAACAAGCTCATCCACCGACAGCGCACGCGTAGCGTTGACGGAGGAGACGATGCCACCGCCGGCGCGGGCGATTTCCTCGTAGCTAGCACCCTCCAGCCGCATCTCGAATTCGCGGGCGCGATTGCCGCCATAGACGATATGCGTGTGGCAATCTACCAGACCGGGCGTGACCCAGCGACCCTCGAGATCGATAGCATCAGCGTTGGAGACATCGGGCAGATCGGCTTCGCTGCCGGCAAAAACGATGCGGCCATCCTTCGTCAGGATCGCACCCTTCTCGACCGTACCAAGCCGAGCCGAGCCCTCTTTCAAGGTCGCCAAACGGGCATTGCGCCAGACGCGGATTGCGCCGTCGCTTGCCGTGCTATCTTCGGAAAAATTGTTCCCACGCATCAGCTTTACGCCTTTCATCGTTGGCTCATAATGTATATACATATTAAAAAGGCTGACAAGAGGGATTTTGGACTCCAAGTCCGAAAGGAAAGGGTGAGACCATGACGACACTTCACGCACGCTCGGCATTGCTTGGCGACGGATGGCACGAAAATGTGCGGCTGACCCTCGAAGGCGGCCGCATTGCCGATATCGCCGTTGATGTCGCGCCCGAAGGCGGCGACAACAGGCAGGATATTCTCGTGCCGGCGGTGCCGAATCTGCACAGCCACGCCTTCCAGCGCGCCATGGCCGGCCTTGCCGAAGTCCGCGGCCCGGCAAATGACAGCTTCTGGAGCTGGCGCACCGTCATGTATAAATTCGCGCTGTCGATGACCCCCGATCATGTCGAGGCCGTTGCCGCGCAGCTCTATATGGAGATGCTCGAAGCGGGCTTCTCCCGCGTCGGCGAATTCCATTACCTGCACCATGACAAGGATGGCAGCCCCTATGCCAATATCGCCGAACTGGCGGAGCGCATCGGCGCGGCCAGCGCCGAAACCGGCATTGCCCTGACGCTGCTGCCAGTCTTCTACGCCCATTCCGGCTTCGGCGGCGCGGCCCCCATCGACGGCCAGCGCCGCTTCATCAATTCGCTCGAAAGCTTCGAGGCGCTGATGGCCGGCTGCCGCTCGGTAACAAGCCGCCTGCCCGGCGCCGAACTTGGGATCGCACCGCACAGCCTGAGAGCCGTGACGCCGGAAGAACTTGTAAAGCTCGTGCCGATGGCCGGTGACGGGCCAATCCATATCCACGTCGCCGAACAAGTGAAGGAAGTCGAGGATTGCGTTGCCTGGTCCGGCGCGCGGCCGGTGGAATGGCTGCTCGACAATGCTCCGGTCAATGACCGTTGGTGCCTGATCCACGCCACCCATATGACCGAGAATGAAACCCGGCGGATGGCAAAGAGCGGCGCGATCGCCGGCCTCTGCCCCATCACCGAGGCCAATCTCGGCGATGGCGCATTCGCCGCCCCTCTCTTCCTGGGGGAAGGCGGCCGTTATGGCATCGGCTCGGATTCCAACATCCTGATCTCCGTTCCGGAAGAACTGCGGCAACTGGAATATTCGCAGCGACTGGCACTGCGCGCCCGCAACGTCATCGCCTCAACAGGCGGCTCGACGGCGCGGATGTTGTTCGATGGCGCGCTGGCAGGCGGCGGCGCAGCCCTGAAAGCGCCGGCTGGGCTTGCCGTCGGCAACTACGCCGACATGGTTTCCCTCGATGCCGGCGCCGTGCCGTATCTGTCCGGCGACCGCGTTCTCGATCACTGGACATTTGCCGGTGGCGTCACGGTCGACAGCGTCTGGGTTTTGGGCCGCAAGCAGGTCGAAGGCGGTCGCCACATCAAGAGAGAGACGATCTCCGCACGGTTCCGGCAGGCAATGGCCGAGCTGATCGGTTGAGAAACCACTTTTCCTCCCGCCGATTGGCCCTTAAATAATTCACGGGAATTCCCATGTCTTACACGGAGATGGCAGGCGGCATGACCACGGGTAAAGAGGCGACCCTGCATCAGCGTATCCTGAGCGATATCGAGGGCCAGATCGTCTCGGGCGCCTGGCCGCCGGGTCATCGCATCCCCTTCGAGCTGGCCTTGGCGGAGCAATATGATTGCTCGCGCATGACCGTGAACAAGGCGCTGACCCAGCTTGCCCGTGCCGGCCTGATCGAGCGGAGAAAGCGCTCGGGCAGTTTCGTCACCCATCCGCTGGCGCAATCGGCCGTGCTGGAAATCCACGACATCGAATCGGAAGTCCAGTCGCTCAACCTGCCCTATTCGCACAAACTCGTGAAACGCACCGAGCGGCGCGACCGGCCGGAGGACGCGCGGCGGCTGCAGTTTGCAGGCTCCGTCCCAGTGCTCGAAATCAGCTGCATTCACTATGCCGGCCCGCGACCCTTCTGTCTGGAAGATCGTGTCATCAACCTGGATGCCGTGCCGGAGGCGGCCAAAGCCGACTTCGCGACCTTGCCACCGGGCCCCTGGTTGCTGAACCAGGTGCCATGGAGCACCGCCGAACACCAAATCCGTGCCATATCCGCCGAGGGCGAGGCCGCCGCGAGCCTTGACGTTCCCAAGGGGACCGCCTGTCTTGTCGTCGAACGGCGCACATGGAGTTCCACCGGCCCGATAACCCATGTCCGCCTTACCTATCCCGGCGATCGTCACAGCCTGGTGGCGCGCTTTACCCCGTCGAGCTGACCGACACCGCCCGCTATGGCCGCTGCTGCGTAGGCTCGGTCTGCATGGGTATGAGACTGTCGGATTGGCGCAGCGGCTGAGCGGGATCGACCAGCAGGATGCTGAGCGCAATCAACACCAGTGCCAGAATCAGAATGATACCGATCAGAAGTGGACGAATCGCGGTCATATCGGTTCTCCAACCTCCCCAGCCCAGCGCAACGGCGCGACAGGGATTTCGAGACAACCACCCCAGTCTAACGTCAAACGTTAAGCAAAGTTTGATGTTTCCGCACTTATTCCGGTTTTTCCAATCAATTCTCGGGCGGAACATAGCCCTCATCTCACGCTTGTTTGAATGGCGAACGGCAGAGCCGGCGCATAGGATCGTTGTGTCGATGGCCCCGCCCGCCAATCCCCGCAAGGATATCCCACTGGCCGGCTCAGCATCGCATCAAACACGACCGGCTCACCGCTCGGCCGATATCTCAAGGAGACACTGCCATGCATCGCAAACGCCTGATCACGGGTGCGCTGACGCTCACCGTCGCAATGTTCGCCGCGCTGCAAAGCGTTGATGCCGCCGAACGCGTCAGGGTACGCGGCACCGTCGAAAGCCTCGATGGCGACACGCTCAAGGTCAAATCCCGTGACGGCAATGACGTGACGGTTGCGCTGAAATCCGGCTGGAACGTCAGCGGCGTCGTCCAGGCAGCCGTCGATGACATCAAGCCGGGCGATTTCGTCGGCATCGCTTCGCAGCCGACTGACAGCGGCATCAACGGCGCCATAGAAGTCGTCATCTTCCCGGCAGCATTGAAGGGAACGGGAGAGGGCGATCGCCCCTGGGATTCAAAGCCGAACAGCTCCATGACCAATGCGACGGTCGCCAATGCCGTGACCTCGGTGAATGGCCCGACATTGACGCTCACCTACAAGGGCGGACAGCGCAAGATCAACATTCCCAAGGGCACGCCCGTCGTGACGCTGGCAACCGCCACGAAAGCGGATCTGAAGCCCGGTGCCGGTGTTTTCATCACCGGAGAGCAAACTGACGCTACGACCGTATCAGCCGACCGCGTCGCCGTCGGCCTCAACGGCACCGTGCCGCCGATGTGATCGCCAGGAGAACCGGCACACTGCGCGACTGCCTTGAACTCGGCCTCCAAAAGTAGGACCTCTGCTTCAGAGATCATTACCGAGGCGCGCATGAGCACGACTGTAAAAGCAAAGGGACAGGTCACGATTCCCAAGGCCGTTCGCGACATGCTGGGAATCGGATCTGGCAGCCAGGTCGATTTTCGCCGGACGGCCGACGGCAACATCGTCGTCGTACCGGTGGATGCGGGCAAACAAGTCAGCCGGTTTGCCAAGTTTCGCGGGCATGCCGGAAAGGGCATGAGCACCGACGAGATCATGGCATTGACGCGCGGCGATGGCTGACGTGATCCTTGTCGATTCCAACGTCCTCCTGGATATCATCACGAATGATCCGGTGTGGTTAGATTGGTCGTTGGCACAGCTTGATGGCGCAAGCCTTCTCGGCCCTCTTTGCGTCAACGATGTCGTCTATGCCGAGATCTCGGTTCGCTACGATAGAATAGAAGATCTCGACGCCATGCTCGCGGAAACCGGCATCGAGATCATGCCCATCCCGCGGGCAGCGCTCTTCCTCGCAGCCAAGGTTTTCACCCAATATCGCAAATCGGGCGGGACACGCGGCGGTGTCCCGCCCGATTTTTTCATTGGTGCTCATGCGGCCGTTAGCGGCCTGTCCCTGCTGACCCGCGCCACGAAGCGCTTCCAGACTTACTTCAAGTCGGTCACGCTCATCAGTCCACCGACCTAAGCGCGGAACAGGAAGCCCTACTCCGCCGCCTGCGCATGCGGACGATGATCGATCGCCTCGCCCTCGTCGTCGTCTTCTTCCGGTTTCGGCTGCTTCCAGGCGATCAGGCGGTAGAACATCGGGATGAAGAAAGTGGCGATGAAGGTTGCCGCCAGCATGCCGCCGATGACGCCGGTGCCGATTGCATGACGGCTGGCCGAACCGGCGCCGGTGCTGATGGCGAGCGGGACGACGCCGAGGATGAAGGCAAGCGATGTCATCACGATCGGGCGGAAGCGCAGCCGCGCCGCCTCGAGTGCCGCGTCAGCCGCACTCATCCCTTCCTTGCGTTTCAGCACGGCGAACTCGACGATCAGGATGGCGTTCTTTGCCGCGAGGCCGATCAGCGTCACCATGCCGATCTGGAAATAGACGTCGTTGGTGAGCCCCCGCAGATAGGTGGCGAGCAGCGCACCGAACAGCGCGAAGGGGATCGCGGTGATGACGGCGAGCGGCAGGCTCCATTTTTCATACTGCGCGGCAAGAATGAGGAACACCATGATGACGCCGAAGATCATCGCCTGCGTGCCGGCACCACTGGTCTCCAGCTCCTGATAGGCAGAGCCCGTCCAGGCGATCTGGAAGCCCTCAGGCAAGGTCTCGGCCGCCACCTGCTGCATGGCCTTGATCGCATCGCCTGATGTATAACCCGGCGCCGGATTGCCGGTGATCTTGGCGGCGTTGAAGGCATTGTAGCGTTCGAGTTGGTCCGGCCCGATGACGCGCGACACCTTGATGAGCGCATCGAGCGGGATCATCTTGCCGCTGTCGGAGCGCACGAAGACCTGGCGCAGATCGTCAGGCGATTCGCGGAAGGGCGCCTCCGACTGCAGATTGACCTGATAGTTGCGGCCGTAGAGCGTGAAATCGTTCACGTAGAGGCTGCCGAAGGTCGCCTGCATGGCATCGAAGACCGAGTTGATCGGCACGCCGAGCGCCTTGGCCTTCTCACGGTCGAGATCGGCGCGGAACTGCGGGACGTTGGTGTCGAGTGTGGTGCGCACCGCCGCAAGCTCCGGCCGCTTGGAGGCGGCCGCGACAAGCTTCTGCGCTTGCTCCGAAAGCCCCGCGACGCCCTTGCCGCTGCGGTCCTGCACATAGACCTCGAAGCCGCCTGTCGTCGACAGGCCCTGGATCGGCGGCGGGTTGAAGGCAAGCACCATGGCGTCCTTGAGGCCCATGTTGGCGCCGATCATCGGGCCTGCGAGATTGCGGGCGTCGAGTTCGGGCGTCTTGCGCTCGCTCCAGTCCTTCAGCGTCACGAAGGCAACGCCGGCGCTGCTCTTCAGGCCGCCCGACAGCAGGTCGAAGCCGGAGACCGCAAAGACGTTCTCGACGCCGGGAAGCTTCTCGGTGTTGGCAAGCGCCTCATCCATGACGGCCTGGGTGCGCGTCAGCGAAGCCGCCGGTGGCAGGATGGCGATCTGGAACAGCGAGCCCTGGTCCTCGTCCGGCACCAGCGAACCCGGCAGCGTATAGAAGAGATAGCCGGTCACGCCGAGCAGGCCGGCAACAAGCACGCAGCCGACGATGACGCGCTTCAGGAAGAAGGCGACACCGGCCGCATAGCCCTGCGTCAGCCGCTCGAAAGCACGGTTGAAGATACGGAAGGGCAGTACCGGCTCGTGATGGCCGGGCTTCAGGATCAGCGCGCAGAGTGCCGGCGTCAGCGTCAACGCCACGATACCGGACAGGGTGACCGAGATCGCGATAGTGACGGCGAACTGCTTGTACATCTGGCCCGCCAGCCCACCCATGAAGGAGACCGGGATAAACACGGCGCAGAGCACCAGCACGATGGCGATGACCGGGCCCGTGACTTCGCCCATCGCCTTGATGGCCGCCTTCTTCGGCGACAGCTTCTCCGTCGACATCAGGCGCTCGACATTTTCGAGCACGACGATGGCGTCGTCGACCACGATGCCGATCGCCAGCACCAATCCGAACAGGGTCAAGAGATTGATCGAGAAGCCGAGCAGATACATGCCGGCAAAGGTGCCGATGATCGAGATGGGCACGGCGATGACAGGGATCAGCGTTGCGCGCCAGTTCTGCAGGAAGACGAAGACGACGACAATGACGAGAAGGATCGCCTCGATGAAGGTGTGCACCACCTCCTCGATCGATACTTGGATGAACTTCGTCGTGTCGTAGGGAATCTGATAGGCGACCCCATGCGGGAACGATTTTTGCAACTCGTCGAGACGGCCCTTGAGTGCCGCCATCGTATTCAAAGCATTGGCGCCCGGCTGCAGATAAACGGCGATCGGAACTGCCGGTGTGCCGTTTAGGCTGCTTTGGATGGAGTAGCTCTTGGTGCCGAGTTCGATGCGCGCCACGTCCTTCAGCCTCAGCGTCGCGGCATTGGCCGTCGAACGCAGGATGATTTCGCCGAAGCCGTCGACATCGGGCAAGCGCCCCTGTGTCGTCACGGTATAGGTGAAAGCCTGCGGATTGTTGCTGGGCTGGTCGCCGAAGCGACCGGCGGCAAATTGCGAATTCTGCTCCTGGATGGCGGTCGCGACATCGCTCGGCGTCAGATTATATTGCGCCAGCTTGTCCGGCCGCAGCCAGATGCGCATCGAATAATCGACATCGCCGAGCAGGTTGACGTCGCCGACGCCGGGAATGCGTTTGAGATCGTCGATGACGTTCAGAAGCGCGTAGTTGCCGACATAGGTGCGGTCGTAGCGGCTGTCGGTGGAATACATCGCCACGAAGCCGAGGATGGAGGTCGAACGCTTGGTGACGACGACGCCGAGGCGTGTGACGTCCTGTGGCAGGGTCGAGACCGCACGCTGCACGCGGTTGTTGACGTTGATCGCAGCCTGGTCCGGATCGGTGCCGAGCGCGAAGGTCACTGTGATCTGCATCGCGCCGCTGTTGGAGTTCGTCGACTGCATGTAGAGCATGTTTTCGACGCCGTTGATCTGCTGCTCCAGTGGAGCTGCAACGGTCTGGGCCACCGTCTCGGCGCTGGCGCCGGGATAGGTCGCGGTGACCACCACCTGCGGCGGCGTCAGCTCGGGATATTGCGCGATCGGCAGAATGCGTATGCAGACGGCGCCCGCAAGCAGAATGACGATCGAGATCACCGCCGCGAAAACGGGGCGATCGATGAAGAATCTGTTGCCCAACATCAGTTCTGCGCCACCTTTTTCGCGTCCTTGGGCGTTGCATCCGCCGTCGCCTGCACAGCTGCGCCCGGGCGCACCTTGATGATGCCTTCGGTAATCAGCTTGTCACCGGCCTTGAGGCCCGAAAGCACCAGCCAGCTGTTGCCGACCTTCTGGCCGAGCGTTACCGGATTGACGTGCGCCTTGCCGTCCTGGTCGATCGTGTAGACGAATTGCCCCTGCGGGCTCTGCATCAATGCCACTTCCGGGATCGTGATGGCGTTGTCGAGCGACACGCCCGTTACCCGCGCGCGCACGAACTGGCCCGGCAGCAGCCGGCGATCGGGATTGTCGACCACGGCGCGGGCCTGCAGCGTGCCGGTCGACACGTCGATCGTGGAGGAGGTGAAGTCGACGACGCCGTCATGATCGTAGCTCGTGCCGTCGCCGAAAGAGATTTTGACGCCGAGATTGGGCGCCTCGCCCTTGGCCTTTTTCATGTCGACGAGCCGGCGCACTTCCGCAGCCTCGGAATCCGAGAAGGAGAAATTGACATAGACCGGATCGAGCTGGGTGATGTTGGTGAGCAGGCCGGTATCGCCCGTGGTGCCGATCAGGCTTCCTTCGGAGACCTGCTCCAGGCTGGTGATGCCGCCGATCGGTGCGGTCACCTTGGTATAGTCGAGATTGAGCTGCGCCGTCTGAACCTGTGCCCGCGCGGCCGCGACCGCCGCTTCCGCCAGCTCCCGCGCCGAAATGGCGTCGTCACGAGCCTTTTGTGTCGCTGCATTCTGGTCGAACAGGTTGATGTTGCGCTTTTCCTCGCGCTGAGCCTGAGTGAGCTGCGCCTGCGCCTGCTGAAGCTGCGCCTGAGACTGGGCGAGCGCTGCCTGGTAGGTCGCCGGATCGATTAGGAACAGCACATCGCCGGCCTTGACCTCGGCACCTTCGACAAAGTTTCTTTTCAACAGGATACCGCCCACGCGCGCCCGCACATCGACTTGCCTAAAGGCGGAGATGCGCGCAGCATATTCGTAGGAGAGCGATACGGTCTGGGGCTTGACCTCGATTGCCGTCACCTGCGGCGGCGGCATCTGTCCGGCCTGCTGCGCGAGGGAGGGAAATGCGCCGAAAATGAATAGTCCGGCTGCGGCGAGACTGCTGCGCAGGAGGAGAGAAATATGCATCGTCATGGAAAATCACCGCGATCTCAGACATTTTTGTTGCGCCGCAATATACAAACATCCATGAATGATTGTAAACATCAAATCGACGTGACTTTTTGCTCGATATCGTGTGCCGCGCATTGGCGCTTAGATATTAGCGTATGAAATCAAATACATGGAATGAGGCGAATGACCCCCTTTCGCCTCAAGGAAGCTTCGAGGAGGAGCATGCGCAGAACCAAGGAAGATGCCGCCAAGACCAGAGAGGAAGTCCTGACCGCCGCCGCCGCGGTTTTCTATGAAAACGGCGTAAGCGGCTCCAGCCTCGAGAAGATCGCCCAGCGTGCCGGCGTAACACGCGGCGCGATCTACTGGCATTTCAAGGACAAGGCCGAGGTTTTGACGGCGCTGCATAGCGAAATCCGCCTGCCGCAGGAGGCGATCGTCGATCATGCGCTGGAACATGGCCACGACGATCCTCTGGGCCTGATCGAGCAGGCATCGATCGAGGTCGTGCATATCCTGGCGAATGACGAGCATCAGCAGCGCGTCTTTGCCATTATGATCCTCGGCTGCGAATTCACCGAGGATCCCTCCGAGACTGCCCAGCGCATCATCACCGCCAACGCCGAAATGTACGAAAAGCTGCAGAAGCTGATCGACATGGCCGACCAGCAAGGCAAGCTCGCGAGCGGCTGGACCGTCGACACCGCCGCCCGCGCCTTCCAATGCTCGATGAACGGTCTTTTTGCCGAATGGCTGCGATCGGGAAAGTCGTTTCCGGTGGTCGATGTCGGCGAGAAGCTGGTGCGCAGCCTGATCGGCTCGATGCGGCGCAGCCAAGACCGGTAACTATTCGCGGGCGTGCCGCATGGCTTCGGCAAGAGAGATGTCCGACTTGATCTCCCGGGTCGACATCGATGTCACGGTGTGCCGCACGCCGGGCAGCCTGTTGAGCTCCTGCCGCAGCAGCCAGTCGAGCGCCGCCATGTCGGTGGCCAGAATATGCAGGAGATAATCGGCCTCGCCGGTGGTCGCATGACAGCGCCAGATCAGCGGATGGCGTCGCACGGCGGCTTCGAAGACATCGAAACGCTCGACATCGATCGAGACCTGCACGAAAGCCTCCAGGCCGAAACCCAGCCGGGCCGGATCGAGCGCCGTCCTGTACCCCCTGATCACGCCCGCCTCCTCCAGCGCCTTCACCCGCTTCCAGCACGGCGTCTTGCTGAGGCCGACCAGCTCGGCGAGAGCGGCAAACGAGATCCGGGCATCCGCCTCCAGCGCGGCAATGATCTTGTGATCCAGTGCGTCCAATTTCATCGTTCTTTCCATATCGCTGAAAATGATCGATCGTACTCCTGTTTTCCAATTTTGGGTGACAAATTGGAACAATGTTCAAGCTGAAATTTCGTATCCTTCGATAGGAGCAAACATGCTTGGCGGCCGCGGGCCGGATGAAAAGGGAACGAAGATGCAAAAGGAAGAATACTACGCCCGTATCGAAGCGCCCGACATGCGCGACTACGGCGTCTACCTGCAATGCGACAAGCTGCTTGCCTGTCAAAAGCCGTTGAGCGGCATGGTCAACGGCGATGAATTGCAGTTTCAGATCGTTCACCAGGTGGAAGAGCTCTGGATGAAGCTCATCGCCTACACGCTGGTCGACGTCATCGGCTTCATGGAGGAGCGCAACACGCACCGCGTCGTAACCCTCATGGGCCGCGTGCATCGGCTCATGCGCATGATGACGACCCAGCTCGACCTCCTGGAAACCATGTCGCCAAAGGAATACCAGGAAATCCGCCTGCAGCTCGGCAATGGCAGCGGCCAGGAATCGCCCGGCTTCAAGTTCCTGCTGCGCATGCCGCCAGATCTCTGGCACGCCTTCAAGGCGCACTATCTCGATGCCGCCGGACTGACGATCGAGGATATCTACGACGGCAAATACGATCACGGCGACAGCTACGTGGTCGCGGAAGCCTTGGTGGAATTCGACGAACTGTTCCAGAAATTCCGCGCCAACCACATCTATCTCATCCAGCGTTCCATCGGGCTCGGTTCGAAATCCCTGAAAGGCCGGCCGGTCGACCTGTTGCAGGCCGGCGCCCGTCACCGCTTCTTTCCCGATCTCTGGGATATCCGCGCTGAGATGACCGATCGTTGGGGCAGCCAATATGGTGTGGTCCGGGATTCCATTTCCAAGCATGACGCCGCCGAATAGGCGACGGCCGAAAGCAACCTTCCGCCGCGCGGCGTCACGCGACGGAAGGTTTTCATTGCCCGCGCACAAGCGCGACAGTGGGGTTGGCGCGATATGTGTCCCTCCTCACAAGGCGCGTCGTTATCGCCTATAGTCGACGACGATCTTTCCGACGGCGGACCCTCCTTCCACGAGCGTGAAACCTCTCCTCCCCACAATAACAGCGACGTCAACTCCGGCGGCAACGGCATAGGCAAGGTGCTTTGCTGCCCGATAAAATGCCAAAACCATGAAATATAGCCTATTGCATAATGTTGATATCCAGCATATTTGTTTAGTCACTTCAAAATTCGATCCTCCCGGAGTCCGCATGACGCAAATTCAGGAAGCCGCCGCGCAAGGCCGCGCATGGAAATTCGCGAGCGCCGACGAGGACGACCGCCCAAGCCTTCCCGAAGTCAATTCCACCATCAAGGTTCCCCATACCGGCACCTGGGTTCGGCGCCTGATCGCCTTCCTCGGACCGGGCTATATGATCTCCGTCGGTTACATGGACCCCGGCAACTGGGCGACGGACATCGCGGGCGGCTCGCAATTCGGCTACACGCTGCTTGCCGTCATCATGCTGTCCAACCTGATGGCGATCCTGCTGCAGGCACTGTCGGCCCGGCTCGGCATCGTTACCGGCCGCGATCTTGCCCAGGCCTGTCGCGATCACTATCCGCGGCCCGTCAACCTAGCTCTATGGTTTGCCTGCGAACTGGCCATCATCGCCTGCGACCTCGCCGAAGTCATCGGCACGGCGATCGCTCTGCAGCTGCTCTTCGGAATTCCGCTGATCGGCGGCGCATTGATCACCGCGCTCGACGCCTTCCTGCTGCTGCTTCTGATGAACAAGGGCTTCCGGTATCTCGAAGCCTTCGTCATCGCGCTGCTGGTCGTCATCGCCACCTGTTTTGCCGTGCAGATCGTCGCTGCCGCGCCTCCGGTCGCAGGCATCCTCCACGGCTTCATCCCCTCGCCCGAGATCGTCACCAATCCCGCGATGCTCTACATCGCCATGGGCATCATCGGCGCGACCGTCATGCCGCATAATCTCTACCTGCATTCCTCGATCGTGCAGACCCGCGCCTATAAGCGCAATGACGAAGGCCGCCGCGACGCCATCAAATGGGCAACCCTCGACAGCACCATCGCCCTGATGCTGGCGCTCTTCGTCAACGCCGCGATCCTGATCGTCGCTGCCGCCGCTTTCCACACCAGCGGCCATGCCGACGTTGCCGAGATCGGTCAGGCATACGAACTGCTGTCGCCGCTGCTCGGCCTCGGCATCGCCTCCACGTTGTTTGCCGTCGCGCTGCTCGCCTCAGGGCTCAATTCGACCGTTACGGCGACGCTCGCGGGCCAGATCGTGATGGAAGGCTTCCTCCGCCTGCGGATTCCGCATTGGGCAAGGCGACTTTTGACCCGCGGCCTCGCAATTATTCCGGTTGTGTTCGTGACCGCTATTTATGGTGAAAAAGGCACTGCCAATTTGCTCGTGCTGAGCCAGGTCGTCCTGTCCATGCAGCTGCCCTTTGCTGTCATCCCGCTGGTTCAATTCGTCACGAATCGCGAGAAAATGGGCAAATTCGTCGTCTCGAGAAGTATTGCCATTCTCTCCTGGCTGGTCGCGGCAATCATTCTGGTGCTGAACTTCAAGCTTCTCTACGACACCATCTTCGGTTGACGAATCATCCGGAACGCGCGAATCTGGACCTGTGGACGATCACGGCAATTAACAGACTCGTAATATTTGCCTAGATTTCGCCATGATTTGCCCTAGTTTGGGCCCACCGCAGTCTGCAGGGTTCCTCACTTCATGGTCGAAAGTCCATTGCGCGTCCAATTTCCTGCAGAAGCTGCGATGCAGGCGCGGCCGCATCATGAATTTCACATTCCGTTTCTGCCTCGCTCTCCACATCTTCGCCATCTGATCGCGATCAGCCTGGCCGGCACCGCTTCCTTCGGCCTCCTCGCAAGCGTGCTCTATCCATTGCTGGCGCATCATACCATCGAACAGGCCGTGCCGATGCGCACCGCCCAACTTGCGCGCCCGCAGCCGGCGCTGCGCAAGAGCACCCGCATCGCCGCTGCAAAACAGCGTTTCGATGGTGCCCGTTTCGCGCAGGTGGCAGAGAAAACCTCGAGCGGCGAAACCCGCATTTTCACCTATCACCGCACGACGCTGGTTTTCAAATCGGCGGAATCCGCAAACTCAGACGGCAATCTCGGTGCCATCAACGCCTCTTATGGCGGCGAACGTGCCGAGGAGGTAGTGTTCTCGCCGCCGTCGCTGTCGGATATCCGCCATGGTATCTATCCGCAGACGACGCATTATGACGCTGTTCGGCGCTCGCGCTTCCCCGTTCGCGGCGTTCCGCTGAATGTCAGCGTTTCGAGGGCAACCACGGGCGAGTCTGGCCGGGAGTTCCACAAGCTCGTCTCCATGCCGAAGGACAAGCAGGATCTGCAGGACATCCTGGCATCCGCGGGCCTCAGCAGCGACGCCGGCGATGAGCTGCAACGTGCGCTTGAGACCGACACGGTTTCCCCCGGCGACAGCCTGGAACTGCTGCTGGAGAAGAAGGGACCGAACGCACGCCCGAAGCTGATCATGGCCCGCCTCAGCGGCGACAAGACGCCCGAGCGCGTCGTCGCGCGCGACGATGCGGACAGCTTTGTGCCGATGGCCAATGACCAGCTGTTTTCCACGCTCTATAGCGAAAGCCAGGCCGAATTGCCTGCCTCGACGGAGGTAGCTGCCGTCGACCTCAAGGACGTTGACGGGAACGACGAGACGACAATCAGCGCCAAGCTCGAGAAGGCAGGCCTGACCAGAGAATGCGCCTCGCAGCTCGTCAAGCTTGCCAAGGCCAAGGGCATTTCGCTGACGAGCGTCGAAGATGCGCCCGACAGCGTCGATCTGCTCTTCCGCAAGGCGGAGGAAGGCAAGAACGAGTTGATGTTCATCGAGTTCCATGCCGACGGCGACACGCACCGCTTCTATCTGCACAAGAATAGCGGCGAAGAGCCCTCGGAATTCTACGATGAAGGCGGCCATTCGATCGCCAAGTCGCTTGTGCACCGTCCCGTGCCGAACGGCACGCTTGGCGACGGTTTCGCCTGGCGCATCCATCCCATTCTCGGCGTGAAGAAATTCCATAACGGCGTCGATTTCCGCGCACCGATGGGCAGCCCGATCCAGGCCGCCGGCGATGGTGTCGTCGAAAAGATCTCCTGGGAAACAGGCTACGGCAAATATGTGCGCATCCGCCACGACGGCGGCTATGAGACCACCTATGCCCATATTTCCGCAACACCGTCGGACTTGCGCGTCGGCCAGCGCGTCACCCAGGGCCAGACCATCGCCTATGTCGGCTCGACCGGCTACTCCACCGGCCCGCATCTCTACTATGAACTGCGCGTCAACGGCCGCTATGAGAATCCGCTGACGGCACAATTGCCCGCCGGCACCAATCTCACGGGCAAATCGCTCGACAGCCTGCGCTCGCAGGTCAACCACGTCGAAAACATCATGAGCTATCTCGACGTGCCGCCGGCGCGCGACGATCCGCCACCGCCCTTCCCGGGCTTTGAGCCGGGACCTGGGCCTGGCGGCCCGGGACCGAAGCACTTCGGCGCACCTTAAGCCTCCGTCGCGCGCGCTCGGCTGTTTGCGGACGCAGTTGCGCAGATTTACGACCGAGCACTGACAATCGGCGGTGCGCTTCCTATATCCCTTTCCGAACGCAAATCGTCAGGCCCTCCGCCGTTGCCGCGGCTTTGTACCTGACCCCCCACCCTAGCCCTCTCCCCGCAAGCGGGGAGAGGGGATGACAGAGCAAGGCAATCGGCCACTCCATTTAAGAAGGCTCGGTGTCGAGCATTGTAGAGCCCCCTCTCCCCGCACTGCGTGGAGAGGGTTGGGGTGAGGGGCCAAGCATAAAGTGCCACATCGGCGGACACACCCGACCATCGCTCAACCCAGGAGCCACGTGATGTCGCAAAAGCCAGTCAAAACACCCGGTCCCGATCATCCCATCACGATCGAAGAGAAGCATGCCCATGTCACCGTTTCCGTCGCCGGCAAGGTGATCGCCGACACCCACGAAGCGCTGTCCCTCAAGGAGGCATCCTATCCGGCTGTGCTCTATATCCCGCGCAAGGATGTCGACCTGTCGTTGCTGGAAAGAACAAGCCACGAAACCTACTGCCCCTACAAGGGCGACTGCTCCTATTACAGCATCCCCGCCGGCGGCGAGCGTTCTGTGAACGCGATCTGGACCTATGAGAATCCTTATCCCTCGGTCAGCCAGATCAAGGCCTACATGGCCTTCTACCCTGATCGCGTCGACGTGATCGACATCATCAGCTAAAGCGCCAGACCGCTCGACGCATCGAAGACGTAGACCAGGTCCGGGCTGACGGAAACATTCAGCGGCTGGCCATAGCGCACCGGAGCCTCGCCATCGACGACGGCCGTCACCTGCTCGCCGGCGAGGTCGAACAGCACATGCGTCTGGGCGCCGGTCGGCTCGACCAGCAGCGTCTGGCCGCTGAGCGGCGAACCGCCGCTCGCAAGGCTCAGATGCTCGGGCCGCAGACCGATCTTCACGCTCTGGCCCGGCTTCACCTTGCGCTCGCCGGCGATGCGCACCGACGTGCTATCCTTCAGCCGCACGGCCGGGGCGCCATCGACACCATCGACCACACCGTCGAGGAAATTCATCGCCGGCGAGCCGATGAAGCCGGCGACGAAGAGATTGGCCGGCTTGCGATAAAGCTCGATCGGCGTGCCCTGCTGCTCGATCTTGCCCTGGTTCAGGACAACGATGCGGTCGGCAAGCGTCATCGCCTCGATCTGGTCGTGGGTCACGTAGATCGACGTCGTCTGCACCTTCTGATGCAGCGCCTTGATTTCCGAGCGCATCTGCACCCGCAATTTGGCATCGAGGTTGGACAGCGGCTCGTCGAACAGGAAGACGGCCGGATTGCGCACGATGGCGCGGCCCATGGCGACGCGCTGGCGTTGGCCGCCGGACAGCTGCGCCGGCTTGCGGTCGAGCAGCTTGGTGAGATCGAGCATGCGCGCCGCTTCGTTGACGCGCTGCTCGATCACCGGCTTCGGCTCACCCGAGAGCTTCAGGTTGAAGCCCATGTTCTCGGCGACGGTCATGTGCGGATAGAGCGCATAGGACTGGAAGACCATGGCGATGTTGCGCTCGCGCGGCGTCATGCCATTGACCACCTGCCCGCCGATCGACACATCGCCGTCGGTGATTTCCTCAAGCCCGGCGATCATGCGCAAAAGGGTCGATTTCCCGCAGCCTGAGGGGCCGACGAGGGCGATGAACTCGCCGTCATCGATTGCCAGCGAGATATCGTGGATGACCGTGAGCGCCCCATAGGCCTTGTGGATATTGTGCAGTTCGACGGATGCCATGCTTTTTGCTCCGATAGGGCTCAGGATTTCACCGCGCCGGCGGTGAGACCGGCGATGATATGCTTCTGCGCCAGGAAGAAGACGATGATGGTGGGCAGGATGGTCAGCGTGATGAAGGCGAGCACCAGCTCCCACTCCGTGCCGAATTCGCCGCTATAGACCATCATGCCGAGCGGCCAGGGATAGATCGAATCCGAGTTCAGCATGATCAGCGGCAGGATGTAGCTGTTCCAGCTGCCCACAAAAGAGATGATGCTGACGGTTGCGATGATCGGCCGCGAGAGCGGCAACGAGATATGCCAGAAGAAGCGGATATAGCCGCAGCCATCAACGAAGGCGGCCTGGAACAATTCTTCCGGAAGGTTGCGAAAGTAATTGCGGAAAAGCAGGATACTCATGCCGAGGCCGAAAGCCACCTGCGGCAGCACGACGCCCCAATAGGTATTGAGCAGGCCGAGATCGCGGATGCGGATGAACAGCGGCAGGATGGCGGTCGCGGCCGGGAACATCAGGCCGATCAGGAAATAGTTCAGCAGGAAGTTCGAGCCGAAGAATTTTACATGCGCGAAGGCGAAGGCTGCCATCGCCGAGACCGATACCGTCAGGAACACGGTCAACACGGCGATGATCAAAGAGTTCATCATTTGCCGCCAGTAGCGGTCGCCGAACAGGATGCCGGCATAATTCTCGAAATGCCACTCGGTCGGCAGGCCGAAGGGATTGGTGCGAAGATCGCCGAGCGACTTGAAGCCGCCGAGCGCGGTCGTCAGCAGCGGGATCAGCACGATGGCGGCGATGATGGTGAGCGACACATAGAGATAGATCTTCGTGCCGGTGCTCAGTCGAACGGATGTGGCCATATCAGTCATTGCGCATAAATATCCGTTTGTAGCCGAAGGCGAGGGTGACGCAGATCACGAACAGCACGACGCCGACGGCGCTGCCGAGGCCGACCTGCATGCGGGTGACGCCGAAATTGTAGAGGAAGGTCACCATCGTCTGCGTCGAGTTGAACGGTCCGCCGCCGGTGAGCGGCATGATCATGTCGAAGAGCTGCAATGATCCCACCACGGCGAAGAACACGGAGAGACGCAGCGTCGAGCCGAGCAGTGGCAGGGTGACGTAACGGAACTTCTGCCAGCCGGTGGCGCCGTCGATCTCGGCGGCTTCCAGCACGCTCTTGTCGAGGGATTGCAGGCCGGCGATGAACAGCATCATGTGGAAGCCGAAATATTTCCACACGATCACGCCGAGCACCGCGTACATCGCCAGATCCTTGTCGGCGAGCACGTAAGGCGTGGGCGTGCCGAGGAAATGGGCGATCGCGGCGAAGAGGCCGTAGTCACCGTCATAGACGAAGCGCCAGATCAGGCCGGCAGCGACTTCGGCCAGCACATAGGGCAGGAAGAAGATCAGCCGGAAGAGCACGACGCCGCGGATGCGGTTGGCGAGCATCGTTGCCAGCCAGATCGCGAGCGGCACCTGAATGGCGATCGACACCACGATGATCAGCGCATTGTTCTTGAGCGATGTCAGGAACGCGCCGTTCTTGAATAGCACCTGGAAATTGCGCAGGCCGACGAATTCAGTGGGCGGACCGTAGCCGTCCCAGCGATAGAGGCTGTACCAGGCCGCTTCCCCCATCGGCAGGATGACGAAGATGGTGAAAAGCAGAAGCGCTGGCGGCAGGAACAGTAGGATGACCGGCATGCGGCCGCGTGCGGCGGGCGACTTTCGCTTCGCTGCGGGCTTCGCCCGTACAACTGAGGGCATGGCGGTCGTGGCGCTGACATCGGTCATAGATAATCCTGACCCCTGAAGTTCCAGGGAAGCACACGTCGTCTTTGGAATGGCGAGCCGGTATTAGGAGCCGGCTCACCCGATCAATTGTCGCGCCAAAATTCAGATGAATTCCATAAATTGGCGCTAGGGCACGTTTCACCTTCTCCCCGCCGGGGAGAAGGATGCCCGAAGGGCAGGTTGAGGGGGCGTTGCACCGTAAGGGCCGCAAAGAATATGCCGCACCCCCTCATCCGTCTCTCACCGCTTCACTTCGCTCAGCGTCTCGATCCACCTTCTCCCCGTTGGGGCGAAGATCTAAGATATCAAAGCTGATCCTGCTCGAAGGCTTCCTGAACCTGCTGCGCGCCATCCTTCGGAGTGATCTGGCCCGAGACGATGCCGACAGCCACGTCGTTGACAACGCGACCGACGGACGGGCCGAGATCCTGGTCGAAGAAGTTCTGGTGCCAGGTCGAATGCGCCAGCTGGTCGGCAGCCTCATGCATCAGCGGACCCTTGACGCCGTCTTCAGCGCCGACAGCTACCGGGATGATCATGCCGGCCTGCGCCATGGTGCGCTCATTCTCCGCATTGGTCAGATAAGCGAGGAAATCGAGCGCTTCGGGCGGAGCTTTCTTGGTGACGGCCCAACCGTTCAGGCCACCGAGCGTATCGGTCCCAAGGCCAGCGCCACCGGTGACGGCCGGAAAGGCGAAGCGGCCGACATTGTCGTTCGCCAGGCCCTTGCCATCGCCGGCATTGGTGCGCTGGTTGGCGACGGTATTCTCGAACCCGAGGATCATGGCAGCCTTGCCGTCGCCGAAGACGCCGAGCGCCTGCGGCCAGGTGGTGCCGAGATAGCCAGGCTGGAATGGTTCGAGCTTGCCGAGTTCGGCGAGCTGCTCGCCGGCCTTGATGATAGCGGGATCGTTGAAGCCGTTGCCCTTGCCGTTCTTGGCATCGCTGAAGACCTGCTGGCCGCCGTCGCGCATCACCAGATAGCTCCAGTAGAAATGAATCGGCCACTTCTCGCCGCCGCCGCCGGCGATCGGCGCGATGCCGGCCGCCTTGATCTTCTTGACCGCGGCCAGATAGTCATCCCAGGTCTTGATAGCGCTCGCGTCGACGCCAGCCTTGGCGAAGAGCGCCTTGTTGTAGAAGAAGGAAACGGTGCCCATTTTGTACGGCACGGCGCTGATCTTGCTGTCGAAGGTCAGGCCTTTGACGGCGGCCTGATTATAGCTCTTCGACCACGCACCGTCCTTGGCGTTCATGGCCGCAGTGAGGTCCTGCAATGTTCCGGTCTGCTGTTGCTGCTTCAGCACGCCGCCGCCCCAGCTGAAGAAGAAATCGGGAGCGTCCTTCGATTGCAATAGTGTCGGCAGTTTCGCCTTGAAGGCCTCGTTGGCCAGGAACTGCATCTCGATCTTCGTACCGGGATGCTTGGCCTCATACTGATCGGCGATCTTGCGCCAGACGGCAACATAAGTCGGATCGGTTTCCAGATGAAGCCATTTGACGACGGTGTCGGCGGCAGCGCTCGACACGCCGGCCAGAATCGCCAATCCGGTCGTTGCGGCAATAGCGGCGATGCGAAGGGCCTTGGCCCCACGTAGATGGATCATGATTTTCTCCTCCCAAGGGAACCAAGAGCCTCAATATTTTTTCCCTTATGCGGATTAATTCAACGGAGCTTTGCTGAAATGTCAACCACCATCGCTAAATTTTCGGCAGATCGTCGGTAAAACGGCTTGACATTGGGCAATGGGCATAGGTTATTTAATACGCATTCCGTTAAAAATACCAGGCCGCCGCCGAGCGGGTCAGACATCCGGCACCATTCTCATGAAAACAGCAGATCCCGAACTCATGCGGGCGATAAACCGCTTCAACGTGCTGGATACGATCCGGCGGGCGGGCTCCATCGCACGCATCGAAATCAGCGAGCGCACCCAGCTTTCGACCACCACGGTCTCGGCGATAACAGCGTCGTTGCTGGATGACGGCCTGATCCTGGCGCGCACGGAGGGCGACCTGCGCGAGGCCGCCGCCCGAGGCCGGCCCCGCGTCATGCTGGAACTCAATCCGGACGCCGCCCGCGTCGTCGGCGCGAAGATCGCCGCCAACCGCATGGTCTTCGTCGTCACCGATTTTCGCGGCGAAGTGCTTTCGACGCTGACGCTGGCGCTCCGCGTCGACCGGCAGCCGATCGGCGTCATCGCCGATCTGATCGAGGACGGCGTACGCCGCTGTGTCGTCGACGCCAACCTGGCGCTTGATGAAATCGATTCGGTCTGTCTCGGCCTGCCCGGCGTCGTCGAACATCGCACCGGCCATGTGCGCACCAGCCCGATCTTCCGCGAAACCGGAGTCGATTTCGCCACGGAAATGTCCGAACGGCTGGGCGTCACCACCATCGTCGAAAGCGATGCGCACGCCATCACGCTCGCCCATCACTGGTTCGGCAAGGCACGAGACCTTGACGACATGGTGCTGGTGTCGCTGGAACAGACACTGGGGCTGGGCGTACTGCACGGCGGCCAGCTCTTTCGCGGTGCCGGCGGCCTCAGCCACAATCTCGGTGACCTCGTTCTCGGCATCGGGCCGCAGGGCACGGTCAGACTGGCGAGCCTTGCCGGCGAGAGCGCCATTCTCGGCGATCAGCCGAGCGGCCGCTTCGCCGAGGCGATCCGTCTCGGGCAGGGCATGGCGCATGCCAAGACGCTGATTGCGGCGGAAGACAATACGCTGATCGGCGCGGCGGTCCGCGCCGGCGAAGCCTGCGGCACGGCGCTCGCCAATATCGTCACGCTGTTTGCCCCGCCGCGCGTCATTCTTGTGGGATCGAGCCTGGCGCTCGGCCAGCCCTTCCTCGACAGCCTGCGGGAGGCCTATTCACTGGCAATCCCGCCGTCGATCAAGGGGGTGACCGAACTGGTATTCGACCAATCGACCGACGAGACCTGGGCGCAGGGCGCAGCCGTCGTCGCACTGCGCGAACTCTACGAATCGCCCTGGGGCACGACAGGGCCGGCACCGGCCCTCTGATCCTCGGGGACAGGCAAAGACAATTATCTGGAGGAAGTCTATGAACAAGGTCGGCATCGGCATTATCGGCTGCGGAAACATTTCCGGCGCCTATCTCACCGCCATGAAATCCTTTCCCATTCTCGACATCAAAGGCGTCGCCGACCTCAATCGCGAGCTTGCCGAGGCAAAGGCCGCCGAATTCGGCCTGAAGGCGGTTGGGATCGCAGCCCTGCTCGCTGATCCCACGGTCGAGATCATCGTCAACCTGACCATCCCGAAGGCGCATGTCGCGGTCGGCCTGCAGGCGCTGGATGCCGGCAAGCACACCTATTCGGAAAAGCCGCTTGGCATCAATTTCGCCGAAGGCAAGAAGCTTGCGGACGCGGCTGCCGCCAAGGGTCTGCGCATCGGCGCGGCGCCCGATACCTTTCTCGGCGGCGGCCATCAGACGGCCCGCGCCATCATCGACGAAGGCGCAATCGGCATCCCGGTCGGCGGCACCGCCACTTTCATGTGTCCCGGCCACGAGCGCTGGCATCCGAATCCGGCCTTCTATTATGAAGTCGGGGGCGGCCCCATGCTCGACATGGGCCCCTACTACATCACCGACCTCGTCAATCTGCTCGGCCCCGTCTCACAGGTCGCAGGTTTTGCCATGACGCCGCGCAAGGAGCGCATCATCACCAGCGAGCCGCGCAATGGCGAGCACATCCCCGTGCATGTCGCGACCCACGTCGCCGGCGTCATGGCCTTTGCCAATGGCGCGGTCGTGCAGATCGGCATGAGCTTCGACGTCGCCGGCCACAAGCATGTGCCGCTCGAAGTCTACGGCACCGAGGGCACTTTGATCGTGCCCGACCCCAATCGCTTCGGCGGCCCCGTCGAGTTCCTGAAGAAAGGCGGCGAGTTCGCGGAGCGCGAAATCACGGCTCCCTATGCCGACGGCAATTACCGCTCTCTCGGCGTCGCCGATATGGCGCATGCCATCCGCTCGAACCGTCCGCACCGGGCCAATGGCAGCCTGGCGCTGCACGTGCTCGAGGTCATGGAAGCCTTCCAGACCGCGTCCGATAGCGGGCGCACGGTTACCATAACGACGCAAACGGAACGTCCGGCCCCGCTGTCCGAATCCCTCGTGGACGGAAAAATCGGCCGCTAACCGCACAATTTCAGGAGGAATATCATGCGTGAAGCACTTATCGTCTGGGGCGGCTGGAGCGGCCACGAGCCGCAGGAATGCGCTCATATCATCCGCGACATGCTGGAGGAGGACGGCTTCAAGGTCTATCTCGAAAACAGCACCGAAGCCTTTGCCGATCCCTCGATCCACGATCTCAGCTTGATCGTGCCGATCGTCACCATGTCGAAGATCGAGAAGGAAGAGGTGAAAAACCTTGCCGCCGCGATCGAGAGCGGCGTCGGCATCGCCGGCTATCACGGCGGCGCCGGCGACTCATTCCGAGAGAGCGTCGAGTACCAGTTTATCATCGGTGGCCAATGGGTCGCCCATCCCGGCAACATCATCGACTATACCGTCAACGTCACCCGCCCGGACGATCCGATCATGGAAGGGATCACCGATTTCCCCTACACGTCCGAGCAATATTACATGCATGTCGATCCGTCGAACGAGGTGCTGGCGACCACGACCTTCACCGGCGAGCACGCCTACTGGATCGACGGCGTCGTCATGCCGGTGGCCTGGAAGCGCAAATACGGCAAGGGCCGCGTCTTCTATTCCTCGCTCGGCCACCAGGCCAAGGAATTCGACGTGCCTCAGATGAAAACGATCTTCCGCCGCGGCGCCAACTGGGCGGCGCGCTGAGGGCGCCTGCCTCTTTCTGGCAAGGATTGCCCCTCATTTAATGCGAGCAAGAGTTGCCCCTCACCCTAGCCCTCTCCCCGCGCGCGGGGAGAGGGACGATCTCAGTCCCTCGTCTCGTAATGGGCTGGAAGGAAGGCTGCGGGTGCCCCATCCCCTTCTCCCCGTACCGACCGGGAGAAGGTGGCCGATAGGCTGGATGAGGGGCCCAGGAGGCTTCAGGAACTTTAGTGGCCCCATACCTCATACCGGCATGAGAAGCCGGTCACCCTTCACCTTGCTACCTTGACCCGAACTGATAAAATACCGCCAGCAAGCCACAAACTCTTGTGCTGCTTGCGCTTTTCGTTGCCATGGGGGTGGGATGGATCAAGGCGCCATGGAAGCACCCAACAGCTCGTCGGTCAGCTACGGCACCGAACCGGGATTGCGTTTCGCCTCCCTGCTCGACGGGCATGGTGGCTGCAGGCAGCTCAGCATGGATCAGGTCGGTTCCTGCAAGCCCGGAGAGGGCGTCACCTGGCTGCATTTTGAGCGCGACCATCCGGCGACCGCCGATTGGATCACCCACAGGAGCAATCTTGATCCTTTCGTGGTCGAGGCGCTGCTGGAAGAAGAATCTCGTCCGCGTGTCGAACCGGTAGGCGACGGACTGTTGATCATCCTGCGCGGCGTCTGCGCGACATCGCCCGATGGCACGACGCAGAAGCCCGCCGATATCGATCTGGTGCCTCTGCATCTCTGGGTCGATGGCAATCGCATCGTCTCCCTGCGCGACAGCGGCCACTACATCACGGCGCTGCGCGATATCCGCCTGTCGCTGGAGAAGAAAAAGGGGCCGCAACGTTCCGGTGAGCTGCTCGCCCTGATCGCCGACAAGCTGGTGCGCGATCTCGAACCCGTGCTCGACGCCATGGACGAAGAGGTGGATGAGCTCGATGAGCTGATCTTTCACGGCGAGGCCGGCCAGGTGCGCGAACGCCTGAAGCTGCTGCGCCGCCGCGCCGTGCAGCTTCGCCGTTACCTGGCGCCGCAACGCGATGCGTTGAACCGCATCGAACATGACGACGCGCCCTGGCTTGCCGAACGCGATAAGCTGCGCCTGCGCGAGGTCATCGACAAGCTGATGCGCTATATCGAGTATCTCGACGCCATCCGCGATCGCACCAGCATCCTGCATGACGACCTGTCGACCGTCATCAGCGAGCGCATCGCCCGCAATTCCAACCGCCTCGCCGCCCTAGCTGCCCTGCTCCTGCCGCCGAGCGTGGTGGCCGGCCTGTTCGGCATGAATGTCGGCGGCATTCCCGGCGTCAACGACACCTGGGCCTTCGTCGTCATCGTCCTCTTCGTGACGATCACATCGATCGCCACCCTCTGGGTGCTGAAGCGCATCAACTGGCTTTAACGCCCGGCTCTCGGTTAGGCCAAGCCCATGGCGCAGGCAATCCTTTCGAATAGGCAGCAGGCAATCCCGGCCGACGAGCGGAGCATTGGCCAGGCGATCAAAGGTGCCTGAGCAGCCTGAAACCCTCCACCCGCCGTTCGGGTCTGAAATATGGTTTCCTTATATTTCCAATCCCGATCAATCGGTTATCCGTTTTGTTATTTTTTGCTAAAATAAGACCTGGGCGAGATTTATGAAGCGAAACTGAAACGCGACCAGTTTTCGTTTGACATTCCTTTATCTTCATTTATCGTCATTCTTGTTTCGGTTTTCGCGTGAGGGGTGCAAATCGAAACGGGGGAGGTATCATTGTCCAGACATCAGATCCGCATCGGAAATGGCACGAAGTACGGCACAGCAAGCCGCACCGCCGCCATCAACCTCGCGCACCTTGGTTTTCGCTGCCGCGACGTTAGCGCAGGCGGATCGATGCAATTCTTTCTACGACCATAGCCTCGGCAATAGACGGCACCCGGTGAAGGCATAGCCCGATCCGGACGGATCAGTCTTCTTGAAATCCTCGTGGCGGCATCGGCCTGCGACGCATGGAGGGAATCTATCGTGCTTGAACTCAAAGGCGTCTCGAAGTCGGTCACCGGCGAGACGCATATTGCGGAAACGAACCTGACGCTGCAGCGCGGCACGCTGAACGTGCTTCTTGGGCCGACGCTTTCGGGAAAGACATCGCTGATGCGGCTGATGGCCGGCCTCGACAAGCCGACCACGGGCACGATCCATGTCGACGGCGCCGACGTCACCGGCCTGCCGGTACAGCGCCGCAACGTCGCCATGGTCTACCAGCAGTTCATCAACTACCCCGCCATGACCGTCTACGACAATATCGCCTCGCCCATGCGCCTCAGCGGCGCGAATGCGGCAACCATCGACCGGGAAGTGAAGAAGGCCGCCGACATCCTGCGGCTCGGCCCCTTCCTCGATCGCCTGCCGCTCAGCCTCTCCGGCGGCCAGCAGCAGCGCACGGCGCTTGCCCGCGCCATCGTCAAGAAGGCAGGGCTGGTGCTGCTCGACGAACCGCTCGCCAATCTCGATTACAAGCTGCGCGAGGAATTGCGCGCCGAGCTGCCGAAGATTTTCGCCGAATCCGGCGCCATCTTCGTCTACGCCACCACCGAGCCCTCCGAGGCGCTGCTCCTTGGCGGCAATACCGCGACCCTATCGGAGGGACGCATCACACAGTTCGGATCGACGATCGAAGTCTTCCGCAATCCGAAGGACCTGATCACCGCGACCACCTTCGCCGATCCGCCGCTGAACACCATAATTCTGAACAAGCGCGGCAGGGAATTCGTGCTGGACGAGAATATCCACCTGCCCGTGCCGCAAGGCCTCGAAAGCCAGCCGGACGGCCGCTACACCATCGCCTTCCAGCCGCATCACCTAGCCCTTGCACCGCAGACGCCGGAAGCCGTCGCCGCGCCGGCGAAAGTGATGGTAACCGAGATCACCGGCTCGGAAAGCTTCATCCATCTCGATTTTTCCGGTCGGCGCTGGGTGATGCTGACCCAAGGCGTCCAGGATATCGACGTCGATGATGCGATCGATGTCTATATCGACCCCCGCCACATCATGGTCTTCGACACCGATGGCGCCGCCGTCGCTCCCGACCTGCAACAAGCCGCCTGAGGAGAGACATCGCCAATGGCACGTATCGATCTTGACCACATCAGGCACGCCTACAACGACCATCCCAAATCCGATGCGGACTACGCGCTGAAGGAAGTGAACCATAGCTGGGAAGACGGCAGCGCCTATGCGCTGCTCGGACCGTCCGGCTGCGGCAAGACCACTTTGCTCAACATCGTCTCGGGCCTGGTGCAGGCCTCCGAGGGCCGCATCCTGTTCGACGGCAAGGACGTGACCCGGCTATCGACCCAGGAGCGCAACATCGCCCAGGTCTTCCAGTTCCCGGTCGTCTACGACACGATGACCGTCTACGACAACCTCGCCTTCCCGCTGCGCAACCGGCATGTTCCGGAAGCCGACGTAAAGCGCAAGGTCGATGAGATCATCGAAATGATCGGCCTTTCCGACAGCGCTCATCGCAAGGCGCGCGGGCTGACGGCTGACGCCAAGCAGAAGATCTCGCTCGGCCGCGGTCTCGTGCGCTCCGATGTCAACGCCATCCTCTTCGACGAGCCGCTGACGGTCATCGACCCGCATATGAAGTGGGTGCTTCGCTCGCAGCTGAAACAGCTCCATCGTCGCTTCGGCTTTACCATGGTCTACGTCACCCACGACCAGACGGAAGCGCTGACTTTCGCCGACAAGGTGGTTGTCATGTACAATGGCGAGGTGGTGCAGATCGGCACGCCGAACGACCTGTTCGAACGCCCGCGCCATACCTTCGTCGGCTATTTCATCGGCTCGCCGGGCATGAATGTCATGCCGGTCGAAATCGAAGGCCGCAACGCGCACCTCGGCAACCGTACGATCATGTTGCCCGGCGCGCTGCTGGAAAAACGCGCCGGCCGCTCCGAACTCGGCATCCGTCCGGAATTCGTCCGCATCGGCCGCGAGGGCATTCCCGCCACCGTCACCAAGGTCGAGGATCTCGGCCGCCGCAAGGTGGTCCGCGCTAAGCTGGATGGTCAGGATATCGTCGCTGTCATCGGCGAGGACCAGGCGGTGCCGGCCGAGCCGCATATCGCCTTCGATCCCGCCGGCATCAATATCTACGCCGACTCCTGGCGCATCGAGATGGGAGCCTGACGATGGACAAGACCTGGAACAACAAAGCCTGGTTCATGCTCATTCCCGTTCTGCTGCTGGTCGGCTTTTCCGCCGTCATTCCCTTGATGACGGTGGTGAACTATTCGGTGCAGGATACCTTCGGCAACAACGTCTTCTTCTGGGCGGGCACCAGCTGGTTCGAGCAGATCCTGCATTCCGGCCGTTTCTGGGATGCTATGTTCCGCAACCTGATCTTCTCCTTCGTCATCCTGGCGATCGAAGTGCCGCTCGGCATCTTCATCGCCCTTAATATGCCGAAGAAGGGTGTCGGCGTGCCGGTCTGCCTCATATTGATGGCCCTGCCGCTGCTGATTCCCTGGAACGTCGTCGGCACGATCTGGCAGGTCTTCGGCCGCAGCGACATTGGCCTGATGGGCTATGTCCTCGTCGGCCTCGGCATCGACTACAACTACGTCTCCGATCCGGTCGACGCCTGGGCGACGATCATCCTCATGGACGTCTGGCACTGGACGAGCCTCGTCGTGCTGCTCTGCTATGCCGGCCTCGCCTCCATTCCCGACGCCTTCTACCAGGCGGCCAAGATCGACGGCGCCTCGCGCTGGTCCGTCTTCCGCTACATCCAGCTGCCGAAGATGAACCGGGTGCTGCTGATCGCCGTGCTGCTGCGTTTCATGGATAGTTTCATGATCTATACCGAACCCTTCGTCGTCACCGGCGGCGGCCCCGGCAACTCGACGACCTTCCTGTCGATCGATCTCGTGAAGATGGCGCTCGGCCAGTTCGACCTCGGCCCGGCGGCGGCCATGTCGCTCGTCTACTTCCTTATCGTGCTGCTTCTGTCCTGGGTCTTCTACACCGTCATGACCAATTACGATGCGGGAGCAAGCCAATGAGCGGCAAACCCCTGTCCACCACGGCCGACGACGCCGCGCTGCACAAGATGGCAGTCTCCGGCGCGACAACAGGCAATGCCGCCGCTGCCGGCGCGCAGGTTGCGCGTAGGCAGAGCGAGAAGGGCCGATGGTCCTGGCTGGTGCCGGCGATCTACATCGTCTTCCTGCTCCTGCCGATCTACTGGCTCGTCAACATGAGCTTCAAGACCAACGAGGAGATCGTCAACGGGTTGACGCTCTATCCGCACGCGCCGACACTGCGCAATTACACGATCATCTTCACCGATCCGTCCTGGTACAAGGGCTATATCAACTCGATCACCTATGTCGTCATGAACATGGTGATCTCGGTTGCCTGCGCCCTTCCCGCGGCCTATGCCTTCTCGCGCTACCGCTTCCTCGGCGACAAGCACGTGTTCTTCTGGCTGCTGACGAACCGCATGGCGCCGCCGGCGGTGTTCGCGCTGCCCTTTTTCCAGCTCTATTCCGCCTTCGGCCTGATCGACACCCATATCGCAGTGGCATTGGCGCATTGCCTGTTCAACGTGCCGCTCGCGGTCTGGATCCTCGAAGGCTTCATGTCCGGCGTGCCGAAGGAGATCGACGAGACGGCTTATATCGACGGCTATTCGTTCCCGCGCTTCTTCATCAAGATCTTCATTCCGCTGATCGCCAGCGGCATCGGCGTCGCTGCCTTCTTCTGCTTCATGTTCTCCTGGGTCGAGCTTTTGATTGCCCGCACGCTGACGGTGACCGACGCCAAGCCGATCGCCGCCATCATGACGCGAACGGTCTCGGCCTCGGGCATGGACTGGGGCCTGCTTGCCGCCGCCGGCGTGCTGACCTTGGTCCCCGGCGCGCTCGTCATCTATTTCGTCCGCAACTACATCGCCAAGGGCTTCGCGCTCGGCCGCGTCTGAAGGGAAACCGCCATGAACACAGATTTTTCCTGGATGGCCTGGACGCTGCCGACAGCGCTGTTCTTCTCGACGATCCTGGTGCTGCTGATCGGCATGGCGGTCTGGGAATATGTTTCGCCCGGCGGCAATCCGCGCGTCGGCATCCTGCATTTCGAAACGACACGCGGCGACCGGCTGTTCATCTCGCTGCTCGGCGCCGCCTTCATCCACATCGGCTGGCTGGGCCTGGGAGGCCCCAGCCTGTGGTGGGCTCTTGCTCTTTCCGTGGTCTACGCCATCGGCGTCTTCCGTCTGGTCTGAAGCAAACTGGTACGGAGGCCGGGGTCTGGCCGCCTGGGAATATACTCGCAACCTGTAGGGAGGAATTTATGCGAAGACATCTCTTAACGACGACGGCAGTCGCCCTGCTGGCCTTGGCCGGCACGGCTCATGCCGGCATGAACGAAGCCAAGGCATTCCTGGACAAGGAGATCGGCGATCTCTCGACGCTCTCGCGCGCCGACCAGGAAAAGGAAATGCAGTGGTTCATCGACGCGGCCAAGCCCTTCCAGGGCATGGAGATCAAGGTCGTCTCGGAAACGCTGACGACCCACCAGTACGAATCGCAGGTTCTGGCACCGGCCTTCACCGCCATCACCGGCATCAAGGTCACGCATGACGTCATCCAGGAAGGCGACGTCGTCGAAAAGATCCAGACGCAGATGCAGACCGGCCAGAACCTCTATGACGGCTGGGTCAACGATTCCGACCTGATCGGCACCCATTGGCGCTACAAGCAGGTGCGCAACCTGACCGACTGGATGGCGGGCGAGGGCAAGGACGTCACCAATCCCGGCATCGATATCCCCGATTTCATCGGCACCAGCTTCACCACCGCTCCGGACAAGAAGCTCTACCAGCTTCCCGACCAGCAGTTCGCCAACCTCTATTGGTTCCGCTACGACTGGTTCAACGACGAGAAGAACAAGGCCGATTTCAAGGCCAAGTACGGCTACGATCTCGGCGTGCCGGTCAACTGGTCGGCCTATGAGGATATCGCCCAGTTCTTCACCGGCCGCGACGTCAACGGCAAGAAGGTCTTCGGCCATATGGACTATGGCAAGAAGGACCCATCGCTCGGCTGGCGCTTCACCGATGCCTGGCTTTCCATGGCCGGCAACGGCGACAAGGGCCTGCCGAACGGCCTGCCCGTCGACGAATGGGGCATCAAGGTCGATGCCAATTCCCGCCCTGTCGGCTCCTGCGTCGCCCGCGGCGGCGACACCAACGGCCCCGCTGCCGTCTACTCCATCCAGAAATATCTCGATTGGCTGAAGGCCTATGCACCGCCGGAAGCCCAGGGCATGACGTTCTCGGAATCCGGTCCGGTTCCGGCGCAGGGCAACGTCGCCCAGCAGATCTTCTGGTACACGGCCTTCACCGCCGACATGGTCAAGCCCGGCCTGCCGGTCATGAACGCCGACGGCAAGCCGAAGTGGCGCATGGCACCGTCTCCGCATGGCGTCTACTGGAAAGACGGCATGAAGCTCGGCTATCAGGACGTCGGTTCCTGGACGCTGATGAAATCGACGCCGGTCGACCGCGCCAAGGCCGCATGGCTCTACGCGCAGTTCGTGACCTCGAAAACGGTGGACGTGAAGAAGAGCCATGTCGGCCTCACCTTCATCCGTGAATCCACCATCCGCGACAAGAGCTTCACCAAGCGTGCGCCGGAACTCGGCGGTCTGATCGAATTCTACCGCTCGCCGGCACGCGTGCAATGGTCGCCGACCGGCACGAACGTTCCTGATTATCCGAAGCTGGCACAGCTCTGGTGGCAGGCGATCGGCGATGCCGCATCGGGTGCCAAGGACGCACAAGGCGCCATGGACGCCCTTTGCGCCGATCAGGAAAAGGTGATGCAGCGCATCGAACGCGCCGGCGTTCAGGGCGATATCGGCCCGAAGCTCGCCGAGGAACACGATCTCGCCTACTGGAACGCCGATGCCGTCAAGAACGGCCATCTCGCTCCGCAGCTGAAGATCGCGACCGAGAAGGAAAAGCCGGTCACCGTCAACTACGACGAACTGGTGAAGAGCTGGGCCGACTCGGCCAAATAAACCCGATCGATCGATTGAGGAGATGCGGCTGTGCCGGGGTCTGAAAAGGCCCCGGCATTTTGCTGTTCCCAGCCCAAACACTTCTCAGGCGCGCGTCAACGGGACCTTCGTACGGCACCCCGGCGATGGGCTCGGGCGGGGTCATCAACCAAAATCAGCCGAATCGGGGTGCAACCAGTTGTCATATGCTTGACACATTCCATCCGCGCGCAAACTATCCTTACCCGGATCAAGACTTTCACGCCTGTTTGAAATCGTTGATGCGACCCGTTGATTTTACAGAATTTCATAAAGGAGAACGGAGTGAGAAATAGATACTTTGGACGCCTGGCATTCGTGTTCGGCCTCGCTGCAGCCGTGCCTGCTTTTGCCGCCGATGTGCCGGCCGCCATGCCGGACGATAATCTCAACGCCGTTCTCTGGGATCAAACCTCGGTCGAAGCCCAGGCCAATGCGCTTGGCGCCTATGCGCTCGCACGCCTCCGGCTTGACGAAGCGCTTGCCGACAAGAACTGGACGGCAGCACCGGTCGAGCAAACGGGCAGTTTCCAGGATTTCCCGCCGGCCATCATCCTCGATGTCGATGACACCGTGCTCAATACCTCGCCCTATCAGGCGCACAACATCACGGCGGGCACCAGCTTCACGCCGGATAGCTGGACGAAATATGTGAATGCCCAGCAGGACAAGCCGATCCCGGGCGCGGTCGACTTCACGCAATATGCAGCCTCGAAGGGCGTCAAGGTCTTCTACGTCACCAACCGCACTGCCGATGAAGAAAAGCCGACCGTCGAGGAAATGAAGCGCTTCGGCTTTCCGATGGGCGACAATGTCGACACTTTCCTCAGCGCCAAGGAACAGCCCGATTGGGGCTCCGCCAAGGGCACGCGCCGCGCCTTCATCGCCAAGAACTACCGCATCCTCTTGATGTTCGGCGACAATTTCGGCGACTTCACCGACGACTACAAGGGCTCGGTCGAGGAGCGCCAGAAGGTCTTCGAGGCCAACTCCGCCCACTTCGGCCATGACTGGATCGCCATCGCCAACCCGACCTACGGCTCGTTCGAGAGCGCCCCCTACAAGGGGGATTACAAGTTGCCGCCTGAAAAGCAGCGGCAGATGAAGCAGGATGCGCTGAAGCCCTGGGATGGGAAGTAGCCGTCGTTCGAGGGTGATTGTCAGGCACGTTCAAGTCTGTGGAACCTTAGTGCCTGGCCCCTCATCCTAGCCTTCTCCCAGCAAGCGGGGAGAAGGGACGATCGAGAAACCGCTGGTCTTCAGGAAGACTGAAGCTAAGTCAGGCATGAAAACTCCCTCGCCCCGCTTGCGGGGAGAGGGTTGGGGTGAGGGGCCAGGCACAGAATCAAGGCAAAGCCGAACCAGCCTCACCGTCATCCACTCACATAGCCGGCCTTCAATCAGCTCTTCCGCTTCAGCTTCGTCGCACCTTCCTCCACCAGTCTCTTGGCCGCCTCGGCGACCGTGATCTTGCCGAAGGCGAGCTGGTCGGCGACGGGACGCGCGACGTTCTGGTCGAATTCTCCGGAGCCGAGCGGCGCCGGCACGGGATAGGTGCCGACCTGATCCTTGAGCAGCTCGATATATTGCACCGTCTGCTGCTCTACCGGATTAAGCGTCGGCAGGATGGCGGCGCGCACGGCGGGCGACATCGGCACACCGCGCTCGACGCCGAGGATCTTGCCTGCTTCGACATCGTTGACGAAGAAATTGATGAATTTCGCCGCCGCTTCGCCGTTCTTGCTGGTGGCGCCCACGCTCCAGATCAGCGCCGGGCGATAGTAATGGCCGGAGGGGCCGTCTTTCTTTTCGCGCGGCAGCATCGTGACGGCGAGCTTGCTCTTGACCACGAGCTGATAGCCGACGAGCTGGTTGGAATAGGCCATGCCGATGGCCGATTTGCCGAGAGCCAGGCAATTGCTTTCGATGACGTTCTGGTCGAGCGTCTGGACATCGGCGGAGACCGTGCCGCCGCGCTTGCGCAGCTCTTCCCAGTAGCTGTACCATTCCTTGGCATCGTCGACGCCGAAGCCGAGCCCGCCCTCCTCGGTAAAAAGGCTCTTGCCGCGCTGGCGCAGCCAGACATCGAGAACATAATTGTAGCGCGCGCCATAAGGCCCGCCCCAATAGCCGCGTTTGCCGGCCGCCTTGGTCATCTCAACGGCAAGATCCGCATAGTCTGCCCATGTCGTGGTGGGGCCGGGCGGCGTCAGGCCGGTCTTCTTGAACATGTCCTCGTCATAGAACATCGCGAAGGAATTGAGCCCAAGGCCGACGCCGTAAAGCTTGCTGTCGACGGTCGTGAGCTTCAGCACATCCTTGCCGAAACTGTCGACATTCAGCGTCGAGGGCACGAACTGATCGAGCGGCATGCAGGCGCCGCGCTTGGAATAATCGGAAATCGTGCTCGGCTCGAGCTGGAAGACATCGGCGATGTTCTGGCTGGCCATGCCAGTCGCAAGCTTGGCCCAGTAGCCGTCACCGCTGATGCTCTCGCCGATGACGGACAGATCGGGATTCTTGCTGTGAAACAGTTCGGCGACGGCGACCGTGCGCTTGCCGCGATCGGGCGAGCCCCACCACATCGCCCGCAGTTGCGTGGCGTCGGCGAAGGCCGGCATCGCCCCTCCCCCGAACGCGAGACCCGCAGCAGCTCCGGCAGTTCCGATCATGAATGAGCGGCGATTCATGCGCATGAGATTCCTCCTTCTCTTGCGTTGTCATCCGCGACGGTCTCCCGACGTCTTCAGCGGACAATTCCGAGCGAAGATATGCAACTTCATTGCGCTACGCAATAAAAAACTCTTTGTTGCAAATTTGCACAATTTTGCATAACAATTGCGATATGAGCGATGTTCGATCCAAACGTATCAGGCAAGCCGATATTGCTGCCGCAGCCGGCGTCTCCGTTTCGACGGTGTCGCGCGTGCTGACCAATGAACCCGGAATCAGCGACATGATCCGCCAGCATATCTTCAAGGTGGCTGGTGATCTCGGCTACCCGCTGAAGACGGCTGTGGAGGCGGAGGCGGGCGGCCTAGCGCTGATCGCCAGCGATAGCGTTACGGGCGGTTTGAGCGTTTTCTACGAAGGCATTCTGGAAGGCCTGCGCGCCGGCGCCGCCGAACGCGGCATGCGCTTCGACATTCGCCTCATCCGCGAGGCCCGCACCGAACCGAATCTGGTGATGGAATATCTGCAGGCTGCCGGCGCCGAGGGCCTCTTCCTTGTCGGCATAGATCCCTCCGAGGAGCTGTGCCGATGGCTCGAGGCAAGCGGCACGCCCACCGTTCTCGTCAACGGCACGGACCCGAAACTGCGCTTCGACGGGGTTTCACCCTCGAATTTCTTCGGCGCCTACAACGCGACGCGGCGGCTGCTCGATGCCGGCCACCGCCACATCCTGCACCTGACCGGTTCTCATCGCCAGACCATCCGCGAGCGCATCCGTGGCTTCGAAGCCGCGATCGCATCCGTCGAGGGGGCGCATGGCCGTATCGTGCCGATGAACTTCCGGGGCAGCTCCAGCCAGGAGGCCCATGATACAACAGCCGCGATCCTCGCTGCGGATGAGGGCTTTACAGCCGCCTTCTGCATGAATGATTTCATTGCCGTCGGCGTGCTCGACGCCGTGACCGAAGCCGGCCTGCGCGTGCCGGAGGATTTCGCCATCGTCGGCTTCGACGACCTGCCCTGCGCGCTGATGACCAATCCCAGGCTGGCGACCATGCGTGTCGACCGCGCAGCGCTGGGGCGCGAGGCCATAAGCCTGATGATCGCCCGCTTCCGCGACCGCGATGCGCCGGCACGCCACGTTTGCCACGGCGTTATACCGGTCGCCGGCGGTACCCTCCCACCCGAAACCTGAGCCTTCCCCGCAGCGGAACCAATCGAGAGAGCCACACCGATGATCTACGACCCCGCCAGCACCAATCCGCTTGCCGGCAACCCGTTGAAGAACCTCACCGACATGCGGCGGGCGCTGACCGACCTGTTCGATCCGCTCCTGCCCTATTTCTCCGAGGGCAATGCCCGTGTCCGCATCGACGCGGCAGGCGCCCATTTCGACCGGGCGGCCGCCGATCTCGAAGGATTCGCCCGCCCGCTCTGGGGCCTTGCGCCATTCGGCGCCGGCGGCGGCGATTTCGGTCATTGGGACCGTTATGCCGAGGGGCTCGCCAATGGCGTCGATCCCGACCATCCGGAATATTGGGGCACTGTCAACGGTCGCGATCAGCGCATGGTCGAGCTTGCAGCGCTCGGCTTTGCGCTCGCGCTGGTGCCCGAAAAGATCTGGGAACCGCTCGATGCGCGCGCGCGGAACAATCTCATCGCCTATCTCAAGCATGCTCGCACTTTCGACTATGCCGACAACAATTGGAAATTCTTCCGCATCTTCGTGGATATCGCGCTCGACCGGCTCGGGGCCTCCTTCGACCGCAGCCTGACGGAGAATTATCTGACAGAGCTGGATGGCTTCTATATCGCCGACGGCTGGTATCGCGACGGCGATATCAGGCGCATCGACCATTACGTTCCCTTCGCGATGCACTTCTACGGGCTGATTTATTCCAAGCTCGTCAATGACGACCGCGCCGAGCGCTACCGCGAACGCGCCATGCTCTTCGCCAAAGATTTCCGCCATTGGTTTGCGCCAGATGGCGCCACCATCCCCTTCGGCCGCAGCCTGACCTATCGCTTCGCCTGCGCCGGCTTCTGGTCGGCGCTCGCCTTTGCCGATGTCGAGGCGCTGCCCTGGGGCGAGATCAAGGGGCTTTGCCTACGGCACCTGCGCTGGTGGGCCGACAAGCCGATCGCCAATCGCGACGGCACCCTGCCGATCGGCTTTGCCTATCCCAACCTGCTGATGTCGGAAAACTACAATTCCGCCGGCTCACCCTATTGGGCCTTCAAGGCCTTCCTGCCTTTGGCGCTTCCCGAAACACATCCCTTCTGGACAGCAGAAGAAAAGCCGCTGGAAAATGAGCCGGCTATCGTCCCGCAGAAGCATCCCGGCATGGTGATGATGCGCAGCAAGGCCGATGTCGTGGCGCTCTCCAGCGGCCAGGAAAACCAGCAGATGCGCTTCGGCGCCGAAAAATACGCGAAGTTCGCCTATTCGGCCCGCTACGGCTTCAGCGTCGAGAGCGACGAGCGCATCTTTGCCGGCGGTGCGTTCGACAGCATGCTCGCCTTCAGCGACGACGGTCTGCATTACCGCGTCCGCGAGACCAACGAGGAGGCGAAACTTGCCGGCGACACGCTCTATGCCAAATGGTCGCCTTATGCTGATGTGACAGTGGAGACATGGCTCATCCCCGCCTCGCCCTGGCACATCCGCCTTCACAGGATCACTACGCCTCGGCCGCTTCAGACGGCGGAAGGCGGCTTTGCCATCGCGCGGCGCGATTTCGAGGTCGATACGCTCTCCTCCGAGACGGGTGCGGCCTATGTCATCGGCGAGGAGGATTTCAGCGGCATCCTCGATCTCGGCTCCACGATCGAGCGCAAGGGGCTGGCGCAGAAGGCGCCGCCGAACACCAACCTGATCGCTTCCAAGACGCTGGTGCCGCAGCTGCGCGCCACGATCCCCTCAGGACAAACCATTCTCGTTTCCGCAGTTCTGGCTGAAAAGGATCCCTCCTCCGTCGGCGGCATCTGGACGAAGCCGCCCGCCAGGCCCGATATCGATGCCCTGCGCGCGCTCGTGGCCGACAAGGGCATCACGGTCAGCGCCATCGAGGCGCCCGGTCGCCTGCCATGACGCAATTCGTCTCCACACGTCCCGCCATTGCCTTTGCGATGCAACCCACCCGCACGCAACACGTCCTGCCGGAGGTGCTGATCCAGCACCTCGATACGGTCGGCCGCGTGCTGGATGCAACGCCGATGCAGCGCTTCGATGATGACCGCGCAAGCAAACTGCTCGCCGAAACCGAAATCCTGATCACCGGCTGGGGCTCGCCGGCGATCGATGCCGCGGCGCTGGCGCTGGCTCCGCATCTGAAGCTGGTGGCTCATTCCGCCGGTACAGTGAAGGGCCTGCTCGGAGACAGCCTGTTCGATCGCGGCATATCGGTCAGCCATGCGGCGCAGGCCAATGCCCTCCCGGTCGCCGAATTCACGCTTGCCGCCATCATCTTTGCCGGCAAGAAGATCTTTCGCTTCCGCGATCTCTATGTCGCCGACCGCAACCGCAAACGAACGCAGCCGATCCAGGCGGAAGCCATCGGCAATTATGGCCGCACGGTCGGCATCATCGGCGCCTCGCGCATCGGCAGGCGGGTGATCGAACTGCTCGCGCCCTTCGACTACCGGGTCCTGCTCTACGATCCCATGGTCGATGAGGCAGAAGCCACGCGCCTCGGCGCCGAGAAGACCGAGCTGGACGCCTTGATGGCATCAGCCGACATCATCTCGCTGCACGCGCCGTCCCTGCCGGCGACGCGGCACATGATCGACGCCCGGCGCCTCTCGCTGATGAAAGAGGGGGCGACCTTTATTAACACCGCGCGCGGTGCCTTGGTCGACGAGGCGGCGTTGATCGCCACGCTGAAGACCGGCCGCATCGATGCGATCATCGATGTCACCGATCCGGAAATCCCGGAGGCGGATTCCGCCTTCTACGACCTGCCGAATATCTTCCTGACGCCGCATATCGCCGGCGCCGTCGGCCTCGAGCGGACCCGCCTCGGCAAGATGGCAGTCGAAGAAGCCATTCGTTTCATCGAGGGTCGGCCGCTGCTCCACGCGATCCGCCGCGAGGACATGGCGCGCATGGCATGATGCGACGCAGCAAATCCATGAAAACTCCCTGAAATCGCCCCATTTCGGCACAGGCGAACAACCCGTTTTTAATTATTCCGCGCTAGCAATCTTCTTATCGAAGAGGTTCTAGTTATGCGTACCCGCGTGCTTTCCATTCTGGCTGTGTTGCTGCTCGGCGTGCTGGCGGGTTGCGCAACCGCACCCTCGCGCACCCGCAACATCTGCGCGATCTTCGACCAGCGGGACGGCTGGTTCAACAATTGGCAGCGGGCAGCCGAACGCACGGAGCGCAAATACGGCGTGCCGGTGCCGATCCTGATGGCGACGATTTACACCGAATCCGGCTTTCGGCCACGCGCCCGTCCGCCAAGGCGATACCTGCTCGGCTTCATTCCCTGGAAGCGTCCAACGACCGCCTACGGCTATTCGCAGGCCCTCGATGGCACCTGGGACAAATACAAGCGCGAGACGGGCAACTGGACCGCGAGCCGCACCAACTTCGCCGACGCCATCGATTTCGTCGGCTGGTATCACTACCAGACGCATCTGCAGACCGGCATTCCCCTGAACGATTCCTACGATCTCTATCTCGCCTACTACTCCGGCCCGAAGGGCTATCTGCAGGGGGCATGGCGCGGCAATTCCGCCGCACTGTCCGGCGCCAAGCGCTTCAACGGCATGACCAGGATCTACGCGCAGCAGCTGCCGAGCTGCAGCTGATCGCGCGGTCGACTTCGGAGCAATTTCCGCAATACACGTAGCTGCGGGCCTAAGGCCGCGGCTCCAAGAGGTTCAAGCCGCCATCCTCGCCCCAGATGTCGGCGATCGATACCTGCTGGCCGGTGCGGCTGCTCTCCAGCGCCGCGATGCCGCAGAGAACCGACATCGCACCCGCGCGCGAACCGGCGCGTTGCTTGAGCTCGTCGTTCGGGCCGGAGCGCAGCAGCATGTTGCGCAGCCGGTCGTCGCCGCCATAGTGGCCGCCGGATGAATGCGGCACCCATATGCGCTCGACATCGCCGAAATTCTTCATGACGACGATCTCATCCGCCGGTGGTGTCGTCCAGTGTTGCTTCTCGTATTGCCGCAGCTCGATCCGGCCCTTGTGGCCGTTGAAGGCGATGTGGTGCCCTTCGATCGGCATGTAGGTATTCAAGGAATAGGAAACGTTGACGCCGTTACGATAGCGGATCGAGGCGACCATCGTGTCCGGAATGTCGATATCCTCGCGGAAGACGCAGGCATCGCGCACGTAGCCGTCGACAGTGGACGGATCCTCATAGAGGCTTTCGAGCAGCGGTGTCGCGCCGATATCGAGATAATAGTCGCACTCCTCCTTGTAGCGACAGTTACGACAGCGCTCGCCGCGGAACGGACCCTTGCGGCCGTAATGCTTGAGATCGGCAAAGGCTGCGACCGTTTCCGGATCGGAATCCAGATACCAGTTCAGCAGATCGAAATGGTGCGTCGCCTTGTGGACGAAGAGACTGCCGGAATTTTCGACGAATGCATGCCAGCGGCGAAAATAGTCGGCGCCGTGGCTGGTGTCGAGATACCAATGGAAATCGACTGAGGTGACATCGCCGATAACGCCGGAATTGATCAGCTCCTTGATCTTTGCCGCCGTCGGCGCGAAGCGATAGTTGAAGGAGACATCCAGCCGTTTGCCGGTGCGCGCCTCGGCATTGAGAATGCGCTTGATCTTGTCGACCGTCGTCGTCATCGGCTTTTCGCTGATGACGTTGGCGCCGGATTCCATCGCCTTGACGATCAGATCGTCATGGCTGGAATCGCGGGTGCAGACGATGACGAGATCCGGTTTCTCGACCCGCAGCAGCTCATCGAAATCGGTATAAACAGGCACCGACGCGCCGATATAGTCGAGCGCCCGCTTGGCCCGCATGGCGTTGAGGTCGCAGACTGCAACGAGTTCGACCTCGTCGCTCCAGCGCTCGACCAGATCCTTGCCCCACATGGTCGCGCCGCGATTGCCGGTACCGACCAGAACGTAGCGTTTCTTCGATGACTGCATCTGCTCCTCCAGAATCTGTGATGGCGATGGTCAGGCTAGTCCGGGTTTGGCCGCACCTTGCTGCCTGGGCGCTGCATCAAAGACAAAACGAGCCTGACCTTAACCAGAGTCCTATGTCAGCGATGCCTCCATCGCCGTCCAGTCCGGCTCCACGGACGAACCAAGCCCGACGGCACTGATAACGGAGCCGATGGCGACCTGACCGCTCTCGATCCGCAGCCGCGTCCGGCCGTTGCTCACGCGATAGAGATCGGAATGGGCCCGGGCGAAAGCCGCCTGCTCGGCGTCCGGCGCGCCGGCCATGCCATCGACATAGTGATGGCCGTTGCGCTCGATATGCGTCATGCCGATCAGCGAAGCGAGCGCCAGGTCCTGCTGCACGGCAAGGCCGCCCTGCGTCGTCAGATCCTCCGCCGACATGAAATAGGGTATGCCGTCCTCGGTGCTCCATTTGGCGACGCGTGCCCGGTTCAATAGCGAGCGATAGAAACCCTTGCAGGACTTCGAGGAAATGCCGGTATAACCGAGCCCTCGGGCGGTAACGAAGGCATCGATATCGGCATCGGATTCATCGATCTCCACCGGCTTGAATGCGGCAAGCGCCTTTACCGACTTCTCGAAAGCGTAGGCACGCGCGATCGGCTGCTCGACGAACAGGATCGAAGCGGCGAAACGCGCCAGCCTCGGCTCCTCCTTTATGCGGGCGAGCAGATCCGCGACCGCCTCGGCGGATGAAAACTGCTCATTGCCGTCGAGCGTCACCGAGTATGCAGGCAGCTTGGCGTCGATGACAGCAGCAACACGGCAGAGGCGGTCGATATCGGCATCGGGAGCGCCCGACACCTTGACCTTGAAGAAGGTCAGGCCATAGGCGTCGATCGCCTCCTCGAAACTCTCCGGCAGGCCGTCGTTCAGACGGTCATCTACCGGAATATCGTCCGGCACGATCGCATCGACCAGACCGACGGTGTGGCGGGCAGCGAGGCTTCCGGCGGGTTCCAATGTCGACAGGAAGCCGGAAAGATCGAAACCGGAAAGATCGTGCGCTGTCGAAGAGTCGATGCCGGGCCGGTTCGCCCTGATCGCCTGCGCAACCGTCAGCCCTTCCAGCCGGCAGAGCGCATCGAGGATCGCCCTGTTGGCAAGCGCAAGACCGAAAGAGGCGACGAGGCCGTTCAGCTTTTCAGCCGCCGCCCGCGCATGATGGGTAGCCTCGACGGCGGCATGCAGCCCAAACGCCATTCCAAGGCCCGCGCCTCGCAGGGCATCGAGTGCCAGAGCCAGCGAACGGCGCAGCTGATTTTCATTGTCTGCATTGGAAAGCTCAGGCGATTTGTCGAACCATTTCGGCACCATCAGCTCGGCGGCCATCCCCCCAGCCGAACGGCCGCTCGCATCCTCGATGCGCACCCGCAGGAAAATCTGCCGCGCCTCCCGCAAGGTCGCAGCCCCGAAACGGAAGGGAAGCCGCAATTTGACCGGGCGCTCGAATGCCTCGGCCTCGACAAGCCTGATCTTCAATGACTCTGTCATGATGGTTGGGTGCTTCCTTCGAAGAAATCGATCGTCTGCGGCTGACCGGCACTCCAGACAGGCTTCGACATGTTGGTCCGATGCTGTATCCAACAATGCATCAGGCTACCGAGCGCCTGAGCCGGCCCGAAGAGACTATCGAGCAGGTAGCGCCGGTGGCAAATCATATCGAGAATGATGCCAACGCCCTTCATGATGTCTCCTCCCTGCCCGATTCCCTCCAGAATCAGGAAAAGCAAATGCTTGGTCGCTCAAGCAATGTAACCATATGGTTACAAGATCGCGCGATCACTCCGGCCTTGTCAACCGCCTTTTGAAAATTTCTCTGAAGGCTGGAGAGCCATGGGCTCTCGGGATACGCTACGCTCGGATGGAAGCAAGGGTCACCTCTACGATATGTTCGCCCCAGGCATTGAGCGCGTCCGGGCTGGTCAACTTGCGGGCAAAAATCGTCGACAAGGTGTGACGGTTGGACAGGTAGAAGAAACCGAGTGCCGCGATCGTCAGATAGACGGATACGGGATCGACGGCGGACCGGAACACGCCGGCCGCCTCACCGCGGCGCAACACATCTGAAAGCTCATCGATGAAATGCGAATGCATCTCCAGCACCCTGTCCGATCGCTGCAGATAGTGTGCCTGATGCAGATTTTCGGTCACGAGCAGGCTTAGAAACTCGGGATGCGCGAGAAAATGCCGCCAGGTGAACAGCGCAAGTTCCCGCATTCCCTCTTCGGGGTCGCGGCGGGCGAGATCGAGATGCCTTTCGGCGTTGCGGATCGCCGCATAGGTCGCCTCCAGTACGGCGAGATAGAGCCCCTCCTTGTCGCCGAAATAGTGATAGAGCATCCGCTTGTTGGTCTGCGCCCGCGCCGCGATCGCATCCACCCGCGCGCCGCCGAAGCCATGCGCGGCAAACTCTTCCGTCGCAGCTTCCAGGATCGCGGCATGGGTCCGTTGCGGATTGCGCGACACTTTTTTCGACCGTGTTCGTACAGCCTCGCCGATCCCGGCTTGCGGTGACTTTTCAGTCTCTTGCCTCTCCCTGGCGGTCATGACTAACCTCCTCTCGCATCGATCTTTCCCGCGAGGGGCGCCACCGGCTCTCGCAGACGTCGTTTTGATTGTGACACGATTGACGCTTGACAGCGGTCGCATTTCTATCCAACTTGTAACCAAATAGTTATATCATGCAAAGCAGTTCGTAAATCATCGGTTTACTGGGGAGGAGACCAGGATGACTTTGACGATCGACCGCCGGCAGCTCATTGCCGGCATGGCAGCTACGCTAGCTTTCAGCAGTATCGGACTTTCCCGCGCCCATGCGGCAACGGCGATGCGCCTTCTTTGGTGGGGATCGAAGGAGCGAAGCGATCGCACATTCGCAGCCGTCAAGGCCTATCAGGCCAAGAATGCCGATGTCACCATCGCCGGCGAGTCCTTCGGCTGGGACAGCTACTGGACGCGTCTCGCCACGCAGACGGGCGGCGGCAATGCGCCCGATCTCATCCAGATGGACTATCGCTATATCTTCGAATATGCCCGCCGCGGCGCGCTGCTCGACATGACGCCCTATCTCGGCAAGAGCCTCGCGATCGAGGATTTCGGCCCGGCCAATATCGATTCCGGCAAGGTCGACAACAAGATTTACGGCGTCAATCTCGGCGTCAATTCCTCGATGGTCGTCGTCAATGCGGCGGCCTGGACCGAAGCCGGCGTCGAGCCGCCGCATGACGGCATGACCTGGGAACAGCTCGGCGATGCCTGCGCCAAGGTGACATCAGCCAAGAAGCGCCGCGGCTTCTATGGCACGGCGGATGCGAGCGGCGGAGAGCCGGCCTTCGAATGCTGGCTGCGCCAGCGCGGCAAGGCGCTCTATACCGCCGACGGCAAGGTGGCCTTCGAGGCCAAGGATGCCACCGAATGGTTCGACTTCTGGGGACATATGCGCAAGATCGGCGCTTGCGTTCCGGCCGATGCGCAGGCGCTCGACCAACAGACCCTCGAAACCGACATGCTCGTGACCAAGAAGGCAGCCGTCAGCTACGCCCATTCCAACCAGTTCGTCGCCATTCAGGGTCTGGTCAAGGAAAAGCTCAATATCGTTTCCTATCCGGTCCCCGGTGCTGACGGCAAACCCGGCCAGTATCTGAAGCCGTCGATGCTGATGTCGGTTTCGGCGACCTCTGCCAACAAGGACGCTGCCGTCGCTTTCATCAATTACCTGGTGGAGGATCCGGAGGGCGCCAAGGCACTCGGCGTCGAGCGCGGCGTTCCGCCGTCGACAAAGATCCGCGATCTCCTGACCCCGGATCTCGATGCGACGAGCAAGCAGGTCGTCGACTATATCGGCCGACTGACGCCGCATGTCGGAGCGCTGCCGCCGTCTCCGCCGAACGGCGCCGGCGAGAATGCATTCCTGCTGAAAAAGATCGCCGAGGAAGTGGCCTTCGGCAAGACCAGCGCGCAGGACGCCGGGACGAAGTTCACCGAACAGGCAGCAGCAAACGTTACGCGAGGCTGATACCGTGGGTACAAACAGCAAGAGCGTTGCCGGCGGCTTGGCCGTCGGCGTGCGCGCGCCGATGCGCGTGGAAACCACCTACAAGGCGCCGAGCGCATTTTCGCGCAACGCGCCGGGCTATCTCTTTCTCCTGCCATGGTTCATCGGCTTCTTCGGACTGACCCTCGGACCGGCGATTGCGTCGCTCTACCTGTCCTTCACCGACTACAATCTGCTCCAGTCTCCGAACCTGGTCGGATGGGATAATTACGTGCGCATCGCCACGGCGGACGACAAGTTCCTGTCGTCGATGAAGGTGACGCTGTTCTACGTGGTTTGCTCCGTGCCGCTGAAGCTTGCCTTCGCGCTCTCGGTGGCGCTGCTGCTCAACCGCGGCATTCGAGGCCTTCCCGTCTATCGCGCCATCTTCTACCTGCCGTCGCTGCTCGGCTCCAGCGTCGCCATCGCCGTCCTGTGGCGGCAGATCTTCGATGCCGACGGCATCATCAACACCCTGCTCTGGTATGTCTTCGGCATCAACGGCCCGAGCTGGATCTCCAATCCGGACTATTCGCTCTATACCCTGATCATCCTGGCAATCTGGCAGTTCGGCTCGCCGATGATCATCTTCCTGGCGGGCCTCAGGCAGATCCCGACCGATCTCTATGAAGCCGCCAGCCTCGATGGCGCCTCCAAGAGGCGGATCTTCTTCAAGATCACCCTGCCGCTGCTGACGCCGGTGATCTTCTTCAATGCGGTGGTTCAGACCATCGACGCATTCAAGGCCTTCACGCCGGCCTATGTGATTTCCTCCGGCACCGGCGGCCCGATCGATTCGACACTGTTCTATACACTCTACCTCTATCAGGAAGCCTTCGGCTATTTCCGCATGGGCTATGCCGCCGCACTCGCCTGGATCCTGGTGATCATCATCGCGATCTTCACCACCTTCTCCTTCCTCTCCGCTCGTTATTGGGTTCATTACGATGACTGACGCGAAGCTCACCCATTTTGCCGAGGATATGAACCCGCCGCGCGAGCGTCCCTGGTTCGTCTCCGTCCTCATCCACATCGCCCTCGTCGCCGCGTCGATCGTGATGCTCTATCCGCTGCTGTGGATGCTTTCCGGCTCGATCAAGGACCAGAACGAGATCTTCGGCACGGCATCGCTGATCCCGTCACACTTCGACTTCAGCTCCTATGCCCGCGGCTGGTTCGGCGGTCAGGTCACCTTCGGCACCTTCGTCTGGAATTCGGTTGTTATCGCCGTGCTCTCGGTCATCGGCAACGTGATCTCCTGCTCGCTGGCGGCCTATGCCTTCGCGCGGCTGGAATTCTGGGGCAAGAATTTCTGGTTCGCTTTGATGCTCGGCACGCTGATGCTGCCCTACCACGTCACGCTGATCCCGCAATATATCCTCTTCCTCAAGCTCGGCTGGGTGAAGACCATGCTGCCGCTGGTCGTGCCGAAATTTCTCGCTGTCGACGCCTTCTTCATCTTCCTGATGGTGCAGTTCTTCCGCGGCATCCCGCGCGAGCTGGACGAGGCCGCCATGATGGACGGCTGCAGCCCCTGGCGCATCTACTGGCGCATCATGCTGCCGCTGTCGCTTCCCGTTCTGGCGACGGCCGCCATCTTCTCCTTCATCTGGACCTGGGACGATTTCTTCGGGCCGCTGATCTATCTCTCCGACATCAATACCTACACGGTGCAGCTCGGCCTGCGCTCCTTCGTGGATTCCACAGGAAGTTCCGACTGGAGCAGCCTGTTCGCCATGTCGAGTCTCTCGCTGATCCCGGTCTTCCTGATCTTCCTCTTCTTCCAGAGGCTGCTGATCGACGGCATCGCGACCGCCGGCCTCAAACGCTGATTATGAACCTCGCAGCCCCGAATACCCAAGATTCGGGACGGCGAACCAACAAACCTACGAAAGGAAATGTCGCATGAGCGCGCTGCGCTTCGCCGCCATCGGCCTCAATCACGATCACATTTACGGCCAGGTCAACGTCATGCTGCGGGCCGGCGCGGAACTGGTCGCATTCCATGCCATCGAGGACGACCTTGCCGCCGTCTTCGCCGAGCGCTTTCCGCAGGCGAAACGCGTTGCCGACAGAAAAGAAATCCTGGAGGACCGCTCCATCGCGCTGATCGTCAGCGCGGCGATTTCCAGCGAACGGGCGGGCCTTGCCATCGAGGTGATGCGCCACGGCAAGGACGTGATGCTCGACAAGCCCGGCATGGTGACGCTGGATCAGCTCGCCGAGGTGCGCAGGGTGCAGGCCGAAACCAAGCGCATCGTCTCCATTCTCTATTCCGAGCATTTCGAGACGGCATCGACCGTCAAGGCCGGCGAGCTGGTCAAGGCCGGCGCCATCGGCAAGGTCATCCACACGACGGGCCTTGGGCCGCACCGGCTACGCAAGCCGACCCGGCCGGAATGGTTCTTCGACCGCAAGCGCTACGGCGGCATCATCACCGACATCGCCTCGCATCAATGCGAGCAGTTCCTGTTCTTCGCCGGCTCGCTCGAGGCCGAGGTGTTGTCGGCAACCGTGTCCAACCGCGCCAATCCCGAGACGCCCGGGCTGCAGGACTATGGTGATTTCCACCTGCGCACGCCTGACATGACGGGCTATGTCCGCGTCGACTGGTTCACGCCGGACGGCCTTTCCACCTGGGGCGACGGCCGCCTCTTCATCGTCGGCACCGAAGGCACGATCGAGCTGCGCAAATATATCGACGTTGCCGGCCGCCCCGGCACCGATCATCTCTTCCTCACCGACCGCAAGGGCATGCAGCATATCGACTGCGCCGGCCTCGATCTGCCCTACGGGCGGCAGTTTGTAGCCGACATCAGGGACCGCACCGAAACGGCGATGGGCCAGGACCATTGCTTCAAGGCCATGGAGCTGGCGCTAAAGGCGCAGGCGCTTGCCGAAGCAACATCGCTCAACAGCATCCAAAGGTAATCCGCATATGTCCGACATAAAGAAAGTCGCGATCATCGGTCTGGGTATCGGCCGCTCCCACATCGTCGAAGGCTATCTGCCCCATTCCGATCGCTTCGAAGTTGCCGTCCTCTGCGATCTCAACGAGGAGCGCCTGAACGCGGTCGGCGACGAATTCGGCATCGGCAAGCGTGTCAAGGATTTCTCCGAAGTCCTCGATATGTCCGATATCGACATTATCGATATCTGCACGCCGCCCGGCTCGCATTTCCAGCTTATCATGCAGGCGCTCGCAGCCGGAAAGCATGTGGTCTGCGAAAAGCCGCTTGTGGGATCGCTCGCCGATGTCGATGCCGTCATCGCCGCCGAGAAGACGGCCAAGGGCAAGCTGATGCCGATCTTCCAGTATCGCTACGGCGACGGCATCCAGAAGGCCAAGCGCATCGTCGACGCCGGCATCGCCGGCAAGGCCTATGTCGCCACCTCCGAAACCCACTGGGTGCGTGGCGCCGATTATTATGCCGTCCCCTGGCGCGGCAAATGGGCGACGGAGCTTGGCGGCGTGCTGATGACGCATTCCATCCATCTGCACGACATGCTGACCTATCTGATGGGACCGATCGCAGGCCTTTTCGGCCGCGTCGCGACGAGGGTCAACGACATCGAGGTCGAGGATTGCGCCAGCGCCAGCCTGCTGATGGAAAACGGCGCGCTCGCCACCATCAGCGCCACGCTCGGCTCGCAGGAGCAGATCAGCCGCCTGCGGCTTGCCTTCGAGAATGTGTTGATCGAAAGCAACCACGAGCCCTACAGCCCCGGCCAGGACCCCTGGAAGATCATCCCGGCCAATGACGAAATCGCCGCGAAGATCGATGCGCTGCTGACCGACTGGACGCCGATTCCCAACCGCTTCAACTCGCAGATGAAGCTGTTCCACGAGGCGCTAATGTCAGGTGGACCGCTGCCGGTGACGACAGCCGATGCCCGCCAGGCGCTGGAACTGGTCACGGCATTCTATGAATCATCGGAAACGCGCACCGAAGTCCGCTTTCCTGTCGGACCGGAAAGCGCAAAATACAAGAGCTGGAGGCCGTCATGAACGTTGCCCCGTCAGCCATCAGGACGAACAAGGAGGAAGCGCCCATGGCGACAAGTGTCTCGCTGCAGAAGGTTATCAAGCGCTATGGCGAACTCCAGGTCGTCCACGGCATCGATCTGGAAATCGAACCGGGGGAATTTACCGTTTTCGTCGGCCCATCCGGCTGCGGCAAATCAACGCTTCTGCGCATGATTGCCGGGCTGGAGCCGATTTCCGGCGGCGGTCTTTATCTCGACGGCAGCCGCATGAACGATGTTCCCGCCTCCAAGCGCGGCATCGCCATGGTCTTCCAGTCCTATGCGCTCTATCCGCATATGTCGGTCTATAAAAACCTCGCCTTCGGCCTGGAAACGGCTGGCATGAAGAAGCAGGACATCCAGCCGCGCGTCGAAAAGGCCGCCGAGGTTCTGCAGATCACGCAGCTTCTCCAACGCAAGCCGAAACAGCTCTCCGGCGGCCAGCGCCAGCGCGTCGCCATCGGCCGCGCCATCGTGCGCGAACCCAATATCTTCCTCTTCGACGAACCGCTTTCGAACCTGGACGCCGAGCTGCGCGTCCAGATGCGCGTCGAGATCGCCCGCCTGCACCAGCGGCTCGGCAACACCATGATCTACGTCACGCACGACCAGACCGAGGCCATGACCATGGCCGACAAGATCGTCGTGCTCAACGGTGGCAAAATCGAGCAGGTCGGCGCACCGCTCGACCTCTACAACAAGCCGAAGAACAAGTTCGTGGCCGGCTTCATCGGCTCGCCGAAAATGAACTTCCTCGACGCCAAGATCGTCGCCTCCGACGATGGCTCCGCCGTCATCGACCTCCACGGCCAGACAGTTCGCCTGCCGCGCCGGCTGGGCGGCATCCGGCCCGGAGAGAACGTGACACTCGGCGCGCGCCCCGAACATCTGAACGTCGGCGATCGCGGTCTGGCGCTCGGCACCGCCGGCGTCGATCTCGTGGAGCATCTGGGCGGCCAGACGATCCTCTACGCCACGCTGCAAGGCGGCCAGATGCTGACGGTGGCATTGGAAGATCAGCAGGCCATCCGCGCCGGAGAAACGGTCAACATCCGCATCGATCCCGAACGCTGCCACCTGTTCGGACCGGATGGCGCAACGCTGTAAGGGAAGCTGATGCGCGCAGGGGTTATCCCGCCCGCCAGGGGCGAGATAGGGCTCCGCATTCGCCGCACCTTGGTCACACTTCGACGATTCGCCGGCTACCGACAGCGCGGATCTGACCCATCGGAACGGCGTCGGCCGGTATTCCCGCACGCCGGTGAAGCCGAACACGCCGGCTGCCGTCCGGCGGGAGATGAAACCAGTCATCCTCTGCCCGATAGGCCTCGAAATCGATCTGCACCGATTGCGCAAGCCGATCGCTGCGAAGATCCAGAAACCAATCCTCGCCCTCCTGCAGGACCGATGCTGCAATCTCGGCGTCGTGGAATGCGGCCGCCCTTCCGAGCGGGAAATGAAACGCTTCCGCAATCAGCGCGCCGGTACCGGGTGCCGTCAGCCGCGCCACCGTCACATCATGCGACGGCGGGCCGAAGCGAAAGGCGTAGCTCGTGTCGAAAAAGGCGCCGAAGAGATCCGTGCAGGCAATCTTCTGCTTGGAGCGGGCTTCGACTACCAGTTCGCGGCTACCGCCCACCACCCTCTGACGGCCATCGCGCAGGCAGGAAACCTCGAGCGCGATATCAAGCGCCGCATCGCTCTCGTTGATCACATGCACATCAAGGCCGTTGGTGCCCTCGTCTGTCAACAGCACCTGCACGGGCCGGAAGGCGCGGCGCAACGCATACCATATCGGCTTGGGCTCGCCGGTCGAATCGATCACACCCCAACCCGCGCCGGGCAGCAGGTCCTGCAGCGTCCAGACAAGCGCGCCGTTGCAACCCGAACCTTGCCGCCGCCATTTGGCATAGGTCTCTTCCGCGACCTCGCCGGTCACCGCGCGGGAAAGGCCGAGATAGAGATCGGGGTCCTCCCGCCGCAATCGGTTGGGCTCGAAGCCGTAGAGTTCCTGAAGGTAATGATCGCGCACATCCTCGAAATCCCAGGATGCGCCGCGATCGCGCGGCACGCGCTCCTTCCATAGCGGGCTATGAACAGCCGGAACCGGCAGATGCCGGATGAGCGTGCGGGCCTGCGGCACATGCGCGAATGCCAGGCTCTCGGCCGCAAAGCGGACATCGGCGCGGCGCGCATCGGCAAGCGACCGCATGTAGGCGCCGACGCCGTAGTAATGCGTCACGCCGGCATTCGGAGAAAACGGCATGGCGCCGCCGGACGGCGAGTTGACGACATAGGGCACATCGGGCCGAAGCGATTGTACGACCGGCGGGATGATGTCCTCGACAATCGGGCTTTTCCAGAACTGTTCGGGCAGGCCCATCATCGCCGCCTGCTGATGGATCTCGCTGCCGCCGCAAAGAACGGCAAGCGAAGGCGACAGGCGCGTACGGCCAAGAAGCTGCGCAACCTCCGCCTCGACATGGGCGTTGAAAGTCTTGTCGTTCTTCGGGTAGTCGAAATTGGCGAACATGAAATCCTGCCAGACCAGCAGGCCGAGTTCGTCGCAGAGGCGGAAGAAATCCGGCGCCTCATAGGCCATCGTGCCGCCGATGCGGATCATGTTCATGCCGGCCTGCGCCGCCAGCCGCAGCCAGGGTTCGTAATCCTCGCGGCCGCCGGGCAGGCGCACGATGTCGGCCGTCGTCCAGACCGCGCCGCGGCAGAAAATCCGCTCGCCGTTGATGACAACAGCAAAATCCTGCCCATCGGCGCCACGATCGACTGACAGCCGTCGAAAGCCGGTGTTTCCGAGGGGATATTCCGCACCGTCGATGACAAGCGCGACGTCATATAGGTATGGTGCGCCATGCGTATGCGGCCACCATGGCTCCACACCGGGAATTTTCAGGATGGCGTTGTAGCGGCCGGGACTGTCCAGCTCGAAAGCCTGCTCGACCTCACCGCAGCGCAGGACGATCTCCCCGGCATCGCCCTCGATCGAAAGCGATGCATAGAGCCGGCCTTCGCCATCATCGAGCAAGTCCGGCCGCAGGGAGAGATCGCGGACGACAGGCGCGCTCGGGCGCAGAAGGGAAACCGGTCGCCATGGGCCAACGGCATGGATCTCCGGACACCAACCGGGCATGTGGCCGAGCAATGTCGTGCGCACGAACCGGAGGCCCTGCGGCGTGATCATCTGCGGCCGCCAGCGGGCGCGGGGACCCTGCTCCGAAAGCCTTGGCGCCAGAGCGCGGAAGCACAGCGCCAGCTCGTCGCCGCCGAGCAGCCTCACGGCGATATCATGGGCTTCGAACATGCTTTCGGAGACGAGGATTTTCTGACCGTTGAGGAAGACCTCGCAGAGTGTCGCCAGCCCTTCCAGCCGCAGCACCGCATCGCCGGCATCCACATCCACCATGCGACAAATATACCAGGCATCCCGGTCGTTGAGGATGTGAGGTTTCGCGCGGTCGAAGAGCCCGGCCTTTTCCAGCGCCTCGGCCACGGTGCCCGGCACCGGCGCGGGGATCAAGCCGGCCGAAAAGGGCACGTCGGAAGGCAAGGCACAGGTGCCCGCATCCGTCAGCACCAGATTCCATCCTTCGCTCAGCTGCATTCCGCCGCCGATATCAGCCAAGCGCCCGCCCATGACATCTTTCCGGGGATTTCCCCGCCCCACATCTATCCCGAAATCGCCGAGCCGTTTCGCAACCGAACGGCAGCCGGTCAGAGCTTCCGTTCAAGCAGCCCCATCATGGCATCCCACGCATCGGCCGCCGGATCAAGCGCCGTCCGCAATGGCTCGAATTTCTTGCGCGTAATGGCGCGGGCAAGCTGGAACTGCACCGATTTCGCCGCTTCGGAAATCCGTCGCGCTTCGACGGCAGCGTCGGAGAAATCCGCCGTCAGCCAGTCCAGATGGCTGCCCGCGAGCTCGAAATTGGCGCCGAGCTGGCGCAGCGTGTTGAAGGCATATTTATGGAAGAAGCCGAAAGGCCGCTCGGCAACCGCTTCGACCTGCACGGGAAAGACCTCGGCAAAGGCGCGGATAGGATTAGCCTGCGGACGGCGGCGGAAATGGAAGGACAGCAGCTGCCGCGATGTTTGCCGGACGGCGGATTCTCCCGGTGTCTTGTCGGGAAATTTCGCGAATTCCGTATAGGGCAGGAACGGCAGGTCGTCTTCCGTCAGCTGCAGCTGGAACAGCCCGTCGAAATCTTCACCTGAAAGCTGGAAGAAGCCGCCATTGTGGAAATAGTCGAGCGTGCAGCCGTCCATATCGAGCCGGTTGATCGCGACAGTCGTCTTGCCATGCTCGCGGCGATAGCCGACGCCCTGCGTGTCGGGCATGAAGAAGGAGTCCATCTCCACCAGGCAGAGCCGACCGCGGCCGATCTGCTCGGCGACGTGATGCTGGACCTTGTCGTAGATCGCAAGCTCCGTGCAGCGGATGCCGTAGAGCGCTTCGAGATCTTCGAGCGGCACCTTGAAGAAGGTGAACTGGTCGCCCTCGAAATCCTGGCCCAGGGTGAAGCCAAGCATGGCTTCCGGCTGAAGCTTCAGGCTCGAGAGCACTTCGATCCACAGATCGATGTAGCAATTGGTCTCGGGCCACATGCGTTCGCTGTCGTGCAACGCATGTGGCTTGTAGGTGGCGGGATCCAGTCCCTGGAAAACGGCAGCCATGGAAGCGATCAGCCCCACAGCGTCTTGCGCACGCTCTCGGGCCATTCCTTGACGTCGAGACCGTGGTGGTGGAAGAGCGCCAGCGCAATGCGCTCGAGGCCGAAGCCGACGCAGGCGGTATGCGCAACGCTACCGTCAGCGAAGTTCAAACCCCATTTCGTCCCAAAGGCGTCCTGGTGATAGTTGAAGCTCATGCAGGCCGTCGGGTTGGCTGTCGAGGTGATCGGGATCAACAGTTCGAACTTCAGGTTCTGGTCGCGCTGGTTGTTGGCGAGCATCTTGCCGGCGCGGCCGAAGAAGGGATCGTTGGCAACGTCGATGGTCACGTCGAGGCCGACGGCCTTCATCATCTCGATGCCGCGATCCATCCAGCTTTGGCGGAAATCCGTCACATGCTTGTCGGTGCCCATGCAGACATATTCGCGCATGCGGAAGAGCTGCTGGCGGGCCGGATCCTTGGATGGCTCGTGACGGAAGCAGTAGGACTGCAGATCGAAGAGCGCGCCGCTTTCCGACAGAGCGCCGCGCTTGGCAACGGTCGGATAAAGCGGATAGCAGGCCGCCGGCGTCAGCACGATATCGGTCGCCTGCTGGTCTTTCGTCCAGTCGTCCCCGACTTCCATGCACTTCAAGAGGCTCATATGGTCGAGCTCGCTGCCGCAGAAGCTGTGCACCGTGCCGGCGAGCTGCGGGAAGCTCTTCATGTAGCCGCTCTTTTCGAAAAAGGCGCGGTTCATGCCCGGCGGAAAGCGGATGGCCTCGGCGCCATCGGCGCCGCCGAATTTGTCGATCAGCCGCTCGAAGGCGGCAATGACGTCTTCGAACTGACCGCTGCGCCCGTAGAGACCGTCAACGCCGGTGTCGATCAGAAGACCAGAATCAAAAAGACGATCGAGAAACGAGGATTTCATATCCATTACGATTACCCCAACAGGCTTGTATCTTGTTTGTGGACGAGCAGCATGGTCGACGTGTTGCCGAGAATGCGATCATTCGAGATCATCAATTGAGCGGAGTGCGCATCGCGCAGATGGCGGCCGAGGCTGTAGGGCGTGCCATTCTTGTAGCCCATGATGCCGCAGATCAGCATGGCGTGGTTGATGATCGGCAGGATCATCTCCGACGACGCGATCTTGACGTTGTTCATCGCCACGGCAAAGGCCATCGAAGACAGCCGATCGGCATCGACCTTGGCCTCTTCATAAACCTTAAGACCGGCAACGACATTCGACTTCACCATCTGCAGCAGACTGGAGACTTCCGCCAGCCGCAATGCACCCGGCGGCTGCGTGCCCGGCGATTTGCGGGCCGCTGCGCGCACGAAAGCCTGAGCACGGGCAACTGCATCGGCCGCAATGCCGTACCAGACGCCGCTCCAGAGCAGATGCGAGCTCGCCAGCATCGATTGCGCGGCGATCTCGGCAAACGGCTTCGGCAGGATCTGCACGGCCGGCGCCTCGCCCTTGAACAGGAAGCCGTCGGAGCAGGTGCCGCGCATGCCGAGCGTGTTCCACTCGACCGTGCGTTCAATCCTATACTGATCCCTAAGGAAAACCGTCAGCACCTGGTCGGAAGAAGCCGCCTCGGCGTGGCTGCGGGATGTGATCAGGATCGCATCGGCATGGGCGCCATAGGAAATGACGGTCGCATCCTTTTCCAGGAAGCAGGTATCGCCCTCGACCTTGATGGCGCAGATGCTGTTGCGCAGATTGCCGCCAATGCCGCCTTCAGTCGTCGCCGAGGCCAGCAACAGCTGCTCGCTCGCAATGCGGCGCATGAAATCACGGTGCCAATTGCTGTCGGCGCCATGCTCGACCAGGCTCGAAAGCTTGATCTGATGCATGGCGAAAACCATGGCGCTGGCCGCGCAGGCCTGGCCGAGGATCGAGCAAAGCTCGGCGATTTCAGTGATCGATGCGCCCTCGCCGCCGAGAGCGGCCGGGATCTGGATGGATAGCAATCTCTCAGCGCGCATCGCGTCGACGGCTTCGCGCGGGAACCGGCCCTCGGCATCGACGGCATCGGCGTGTTGGCTGGCGATCGCGGCGACGCGCGCGGCACGTACCGCCGGTCCGTCTCCCGTCCCAACCTCAAGCAAAGCGACCGCCACGCTCATCATGCAACCTTCCGGCTGTCCAGGATCATACCGACAGTCTTTTCGATGGCGGCAATGCTGGCGAAGGACTTGCGGTTCAGCAGATTGTCGGGAAACTCAACGTCAAAAGCCTCTTCGATGCCGAGCATCAGCTGTACGGAAGCAAATGAGGACAATCCCGTGACATAGAGATCGGCATCATCGGCAATCCCATCGACAGCAACGGGAAGCGCACCGAATTTGGTCAGCAAATCGCGAATCGTCTTATTCATAATCTTGTCCCTTCTGGCAATGGCAAGCATAACTGCAGTTACGCAGTCTTATCGTCAGCCAAGAAGTAACGGGCAAAATAGAACATTCCGCTAATCGACGTGGTAAATACAATTGGGATATACTTCTAGAAAATTCGCATATTCAACATTTTTCTAAATGAAGTTTACCATCTGTAAGCCATGCAAGGCAGCGTTTACAGGCAAATATTAAGATGCTCTAATATTTTCGCGTATTCGATTTGTGAATAGGCGCCACCGGCAATAAGGTTAATGTGCCAACTTCGCCAATACGTTTTATTCAAAAAATCTCATAACAAGCATAGCGGCAGAGTAAAACGGCAGCCCCGGATCTATGGATCGGGCGGGTAGACGTGCTCGCCTCCGCGATAATCCGAAATCGAGTAGCAACCCTCGCTGACCTCGCGAACCGAACTCTTGCCGATATCCGCCTTGCCGTGGCCGCCGGGAATATCGAGAATGTAGGTGGGCTGGCAGAGGCCGGAAATGCGGCCGCGCAGAGCCGAAACGATCGCCTGGCCTTCGGCGATCGTCAGGCGAAAATGGCTGGTGCCGGGCGCCAGATCGGGATGGTGCAGGTAATAGGGCTTCACCCGCGTTTCGACGAAAGCCTTCATCAGGGTTGCCAGCACATCCGGATCGTCGTTGACGCCCTTCAGGAGCACCGATTGGCTGATCAGCACGATCCCCGCATCGACCAACCGGGCGCAGGCAGCGCGCGCCTCACTCGTCAGTTCCCGCGGATGATTGGCATGCAGCGCCACATAGATGGTCTTGCCGCTCGCCTTCAGTGCCGCGATCAATGCCGCATCGATCCGCAAGGGATCGACAACGGGAACGCGCGTGTGGAAGCGGACGATCTTCACATGATCGATATCGGCCAACTGCCGCAAGATCTCTTCGAGCCGGCGCGGCGAAAGAACCAGCGGGTCGCCGCCGGTGAGAATGACCTCCCAGATCTCGCTGTGACCGCGGATATAGGCAAAGGCGGCATCGAGCGCCTCGCCGTCGAGCGTCCCGAGACCTTGTGGCCCGACCATCTCGCGGCGAAAGCAGAAGCGGCAATAGACCGGGCAGACATGCACGGCCTTCAGCAGCACGCGATCCGGATAGCGATGGACGATGCCTTCGACGGGGCTATGGGCATGATCGCCGATCGGATCGGCGCGCTCTTCCGGCGTTACGGCAAGTTCAGCCATGTCGGGCAGGAATTGCCGGGCAATGGGATCGGCTGGATCGGTGCGGTCGATCAGCCGCGCAACGGTCGGTGTCAGCGCCACCGCATATCGCTCCGTCACCGCCTCCAGCGAAATTGCCTGATCGGCATCGATCAATCCGGCACGCTCGAGTTCGCTGATATTCCTGATCGGACGCATCGAATTCATACGCCGAACTCCGCGACCGGCGCCCAGAGCACCTGCTCGATCCGCGAGGCCCCGGTTGCCAGCATGACGAGCCGATCGAAGCCGAGCGCGATGCCGCTTGCGTCAGGCATGACGGCAAGCGCCTCCAGAAAATCCTCGTCGAGCGGATAGGTTTCGCCATAGACGCGCTGCTTTTCCGCCATCTCGATTTCGAACCGCCGCCGCTGCTCGTCGGCATTGGTCAGTTCACCGAACGCATTGGCAAGCTCGACTCCACAGGCATAGAGCTCGAAACGTTCGGCGACACGGTGGTCTCCAGCGGAGGGCCGGGCAAGCGCGGCCTCGGAGACGGGATATTCATCGAGGATCGTCGCACGGCCGAAGCCGAGATTGGGTTCAACCTTCTCGACCAGCACCCGGCTGAAGAGATCGGGCCACACGTCATCTTTGGCGACCCGTATGCCGACCCGCCGCATGTCCGCCGCCAGGCGCTCCGGGTCCGTGGATCCGTCCATGCCGATGGAGGCAAAAAGATCGATGCCGGCGTAACGTTCGAAAGCCGCTGCGACGCTGATACGCTCCGGCGTGAGGAAAGGATCGGTCTCGGCGCCGCGATAGGTCAGCTTTTTTGCCCCGACCGTCTCGGCTGCCAGCGCCAGCAGCACAGAACAGTCGGCCATCAGGGCCTCGTAGCTTTCCCCAGCCCGATACCATTCCAGCATGGTGAATTCCGGATGGTGCAGCGGGCCCCGCTCACGATTGCGATAGACATGGGCAAAACAGGCGATGCGCTCCTCACCGGCCGCGAGCAGCTTCTTGCAGGCAAACTCCGGCGACGTATGAAGATAGAGAGGTGATGCCTTGCCGTCCGTCGTCAGCGCCTCGGTCTCGAAGGCATGGAGATGCGCCTCGTTGCCGGGCGACACCTGCAGCGTCGCCGTATCGACCTCGATGAAGTCGTTGCGCGCGAAGAAACCCCGCAGAGCCGCCTGGATGGCGTTACGGCCAATGAGAAACGGCCGCCGGTCCGCATGGACATTGCGGGTCCACCAAGGAGACGCCTTGCTCGTTGTTGGCTTCATTCCTAGCTTTCTTCAGGGCGCAGGCCGCGTTGGGGGTGGCAATTTCCATTGATTTAGGGTAGTTGCGCCCCCAAGCAAACAATTGCTGCGTCTCGGAGAGCATTTAGACAGTCCCTCTACGACGCAAAACACAGCGTTACAAGGAAGTCTTATGGTCAAGGTCATCGCCTCTTCGGTCCGCAAGGGCAACGTTCTCGACGTCGACGGCAAGCTCTACGTCGTTCTCACCGCCGCGAACTTTCATCCGGGCAAGGGTACGCCGGTTACCCAGGTCGATATGCGCCGCATCGTTGACGGCGTTAAGGTGTCCGAACGCTGGCGCACCACCGAGCAGGTCGAGCGCGCCTTCGTCGAAGACGTGAACTTCCAGTACCTCTATGAAGACGGCGAAGGCTTCCACTTCATGAACCCGGCCAACTACGATCAGGTGGTCGTCGATGTCGAGACCATGGGCGACCAGAAAGCGTATCTGCAGGAAGGCATGACCTGCGTCCTGTCGATCCACGAAGGCATTCCGCTCGCGCTCCAGCTGCCGCGCCATGTCACGCTTGAGATCACCGAGACCGAACCGGTCGTCAAGGGCCAGACGGCATCCTCGTCCTACAAGCCCGCCATCCTGTCGAACGGCGTGCGTACCATGGTGCCGCCGCACATCAACGCCGGCACCCGCGTCGTCATCGCCACGGAAGACAATTCCTACGTCGAGCGCGCCAAGGACTGAGCCTCGGCCGCTTGCTTGCATGAGAAACGCCTCGTCGCCAAGACGGGGCGTTTTAGTTTCAGCGGCTGGCGTCGCCATGGCCGGACATGCACGTCTCCGAAGCAAAGTTACGGCGCGTTGGCCTTCTTCGTATCCCTGACCGTTGCCTCTGCGGGTACGGCCGCCGGTGGCGTGGCTGCGGCCACATCATCCTCGTCGCGCGATACCAGTGCCTGCAGATGCAGGACGCGAGGGGACATGGCATGAAGATAGGCTTCGTTGCGGCCGATATAGATCACGGTCACGTCGGTCAATTCCGCCAGCAGCGCTGAAAACTGCGCCTGAATTTCCGCCTCCAGCCCTTCCATGGCGTCGTCGAGGACTACCCATTTCGGCTTCGCCAACAGCAGATGCGCAAAGCCGACGGCCTTCTGCTCCTCGATATCAAGCAGCCGGTCCCAGCGGGCTTGCGTGTCGAGACGGCTCTTGAGGCGACCAAGGCTCACCTTGTCCATCGCGGCCTCGACCGCGGCCTCGTCGTAGACATCCCGATCCTCAGGGAAACAGATCGCCTCCCTGAGCGTGCCGCTCGGCACATAGGGTGTGTGCGGCATGAACAGAACGTCTTCCATCGGCGGCAGGCTGACGGTGCCGGAGCCGCTATACCATTGATGCGCCAGCACCTCGAACAACAGCCGGCGGTTCACGCCGTGATCGCCGTTGACCATGATGTGTTCGCCGGCATTGATCGTGACCGTCCCCTCGGCGATCCGGAAGCCGTTCTCGGTCGCCTCGTCGCTGGTCCTGGTGGAGATCTCCATGTCGGTCCATACCATCGTGCCGGGCGCGGCCTTCTCGAAGACGAGGGTGTGCGGCATCGGCGTCTTGTCGTCCATCTCCGTCAGTGCCTTGCGGAAATCGGTGACGCGCATCAGCGTGGCGCGCCATTCGGCGATCGGTCCGAAATTGGCAACATACCAGCGCAGGGCCGAATTGACCTGATTGAAGGCGCCGACCGCCACCATGAGCTGGCCGAAGGTCAGCCCGCCGGAGAAATAGGCGGGCGCAGCCACGAGGATGGGGATGATCAGCACCAGCCAGCCATAGCCGGCGGAAACCCAGGTGAGATTGGTATTGGCGATCGCAAGCTGGCGGATGACGGCGAGCACGGCGGAAATATCGACATTGATCCGCCGGCGTTCATTCTCTTCGCCGCCGGCAATGGTGATCGCCGGCATATGTTCGTTGGCATGCATGAGCGCGAAGCGCAGCTCGGCTTCCTTCGAATAGCGATCGGCATTCAGCCGCACCAGCCGGCGGCCGACGAACTGGCTGAGGAACGATGCCGAACCGGCATAGAGGATCGCCGCCCAGACCATATAGCCTGGGACGGAGAAGCTTGCGCCCCTGAAATGGAAGACCATGCCGCTCGACAGTTCCCAAAGCACGCCGATGAAGCTCAGCAGCAGGATCGTCGCCTGCACCAGGCCGATCGCCAGACCCGTCGTGCTTTCGGCGAGATTGCGGGCATCCTCATGGAGCCGCTGGTCTGGATTGACGCCGATCAGGCCGGAGGAGGCAAGGCGAAGCGCACGCTTAGCCTGCAGCCATTGGTTCACCAGATCCCTTGCCAGGCCCTCGCGCATATAGAGCGCGGTCATCTGGTTCAGCCATGCCTGGATGACGTTGAGGACCAGAAGCGAGCCGGCAATGATGCCGAAGACGCCAAGCTGGTGGAAGAAGGCGGAGGTATCGCGCCTTGCCAGCGAATCGTAAAAAGGAGCGTTCCAGCTGTTGAGCAGCACCTGGACATAGGCGGTGACCAGGATAATCAGGAAGAGCGCTACGGTCAGCGAAATGATCTTGATGCGTACCGGCGAATTCCAGAAAGCCGAGAACATCATCCTCAGCCGAAAGAAAAGACTCAAATCGTAACCGACCTGCTCGTTTCCCTGGATATTCGGCTTGGCTTGCGCTTCAACTGCCATCAGCACTTCCCTGCGACGCACGTCCCGTCAGTTAATCAAGACCCGCCCTCATGTCCACCCTTGCAACAGATTGGTGCGATCACGTTCCTATATACACGGTTTCACGCCTTGAACCGAATAAGGTCAGCAACTAGCTTGCACTGGAAAGATTGAGAAAGCCTTCCGATGCAATTTCAAGGAACTGCCGACTATATCGCCGACAAGGATCTGATGGTCGCCGTCAATGCAGCCATCCGGCTGGAGCGTCCGCTTCTCGTAAAGGGTGAACCGGGCACGGGCAAGACGGAACTGGCGCGACAGGTGGCCGCTGCTCTCGGCCTGGACCTCATCGAGTGGAACGTAAAATCGACCACCAGGGCGCAGCAGGGCCTTTACGAATACGATGCCGTCTCGCGCCTGCGCGACAGCCAGCTCGGCGACGCACGCGTTCATGATATCAGCAACTATATCAGACAGGGAAAGCTCTGGCAGGCCTTCACCTCGCCGCGGAAATGCGTGTTGCTGATCGACGAGATCGACAAGGCCGATATCGAATTTCCGAACGACCTCTTGCAGGAACTCGACCGCATGGAATTCCATGTCTACGAGACCGACGAAACGATCCGGGCCGCCATCCGGCCGATCGTTATCATCACATCAAACAATGAAAAGGAGCTGCCGGACGCCTTCCTGCGCCGCTGCTTCTTCCACTATATCCGCTTCCCCGACATGGAAACACTGGAGCGCATCGTCGAGGTACACTATCCCGGCATCAAGCAGACGCTTCTGCATGCGGCGCTGACGCAATTCTTCGAGATCCGAGACGTGGCGGCCCTGAAGAAGAAGCCCTCGACATCCGAAGCGCTCGATTGGATCCGTCTGCTCGTCGCCGACGATGTCGATCCGGCCACGCTGCGCGGCGATGCGAAAAACGCCCTGCCGAAGCTCCACGGTGCTTTGCTGAAGAACGAGCAGGACGTGCACCTCTTCGAGCGGCTGGCCTTCATGGCGCGTGGGCAGGGAAAATAATGCAGCCGGATGCTGTTAAGGTCCTGATCTACGCCGTTCGGGAGCGCCACCTGCTTGTTTTCGACGAGCCGGATTTTCCGGCGGTCGAACTGCAGGTCCCCGGCGGTACCGTCGAGGCCGGCGAAGACATAGCGGCAGCGGCAGCACGAGAGTTCGAAGAAGAAACCGGGCTCACAGCAAACGCGCTGCATCCGCTCGGCATCGACGATTACCGGTTCGAGAAGAGCGGTCGCACCTGTCACCATCAGCGGCATTTTTTCCGCTGCATCCTCCCGGAGACGACACCGGCCACCTGGCGCCACTTCGAGATGACGCCGTTCGATGGCAGCGCACCCATCTGCTTCCGCTTTTTCTGGATATCGCTCGCCAAGGCGCGGAAGCGTCTCGGCTATGGTATGGCGGCGCTTCTTGAACATTTGTAAGTGAGAACCGACATCAGAGCGCGGCCGTCAGCCGCCGCAAAGCTTGCCCATTGACCAGCAGGAACAGCAGGTTTATGAAATTCCTTCTGTGGTGATTTGGCCGGCCGGCTTGCAGCCACGTTAAATAAGTCGCTAAAGGGCCGCGTGCGGACCGGTAGCGATTCATGATCGCGGCCGGTTTTTTTGTATTTGGTCGAGTGAAAACAATGCCCATCAAGATTCCCGATACGCTGCCCGCATTTGAGACCCTCCGGAACGAGGGCGTGCGGGTGATGACCGAAACGGTGGCGATCCGTCAGGATATCCGCCCCCTTCAGATCGGGCTTCTCAACCTCATGCCGAACAAGATCAAGACCGAGATACAGATGGCGCGCCTCATCGGCGCATCGCCGCTGCAGACGGAGTTCTCGCTGGTGCGCGTCGGCGGCCACAAGGCCAAGAACACCTCCGAGGAACACCTGTTTTCCTTCTACCAGACCTGGGAAGAGGTCAAGGATCACAAATTCGACGGTTTCATCATCACCGGCGCGCCGATCGAGCTGCTGGAGTATGAAGAGGTCACCTACTGGGACGAGATGCGGCAGATCTTCGACTGGACGGCGACCAATGTCCATTCAACGATGAATGTCTGCTGGGGGGCGATGGCCGCCGCCTATCATTTCCATGGCGTGCCGAAGCATACGCTGAAGGAGAAGGCCTTCGGCGTCTATCGCCACCAGAACCTTGCACCGTCATCTGTCTACCTGAACGGCTTCTCCGACGATTTCGCCATTCCGGTCTCGCGCTGGACGGAAGTGCGCCGCGCCGACATCGAAAAGGTGCCTGGCCTGCAGATCCTGATGGATTCAAGCGAAATGGGCGTCTGTCTCGTGCACGAACAGGCCTGCAACCGGCTCTACATGTTCAATCATGTGGAGTATGATTCCACCTCGCTGGCGGACGAATATTTCCGGGATGTGAATGCGGGCGTGCCGATCAAGATGCCGCATAACTACTTCCCCCATAACGACCCGGAGATTCCGCCACAGAACCGGTGGCGCAGCCATGCACATCTGTTCTTCGGCAACTGGATCAACGAAATCTACCAGACCACGCCTTATGATCTGGAGGAGATCGGCCAAGAAAGGGCTTGAGCCTTGTTCATTCCCTTCTTCCTGAAGCTGAAGGAAGCGAAGGTGCCGGTCACGCTCCGGGAATTCCTGTCGCTGCTCGAAGGGATGGAAGAAGGGATAGCCGATTACGATATCGAGGCCTTCTACTATCTGGCCCGTACGACGCTGATCAAGGACGAGCGCTTCATCGACCGCTTCGACCAGGTTTTCGCCGATTATTTCCGTGGCGTGGAGGCGATCGGGGCCAATGCTGACGCGGTGGAGGCAACGGCCATCCCCGACGAATGGCTGCGCAAGCTGGCGGAAAAGCATCTCACCGAAGAAGAACGGAAGCAGATCGAGGCGCTCGGCGGGTTCGACAGACTGATGGAGACACTGCGCCAGCGCTTGGCCGAACAGCAGGGCCGGCATCAGGGCGGATCGAAATGGATCGGCACGGCAGGCACATCGCCCTTCGGCGCCTATGGCTATAACCCTGAAGGCGTGCGCATCGGCCAAGAGACGTCGCGCAATCGCCGGGCGGTGAAGGTCTGGGATCGCCGTGACTTCCAGAATCTCGACGACGGCGTCGAGCTCGGCACCCGCAACATCAAGGTGGCGCTGAAGCGCCTGCGCCGCTGGGTGCGCGAGGGGGCGGCCGACGAGCTGGATCTCTCCGGCACCATCCGCTCCACCGCCGAACACGGCTATCTCGACGTCCAGACCCGGCCGGAACGGCGCAACGCCGTCAAGCTCTTGATGTTCTTCGATGTCGGCGGCTCGATGGACGATCACATTCGTGGGGTGGAAGAGCTGTTTTCCGCCGCCCGCTCCGAGTTTCGGCACATGGAGTATTTCTACTTTCACAACTGCCTCTATGAGGGCGTGTGGAAGGACAATCGTCGCCGGCGTGTCGATGTGACAGCGACAACGGATCTGATCCGCACCTTCGGTCCCGACTACCGTGTCGTCTTCGTCGGCGACGCCGCGATGAGCCCTTACGAGATCACGCAGCCGGGCGGCTCGGTCGAGCATTGGAACAAGGAGGCCGGCGAGGCCTGGCTCGCCCGAATGACCGGCCATTTCCGGAAATGCATCTGGATCAACCCTGTTCGGGAAGACTCCTGGAGCTATACGACCTCGATCTCTCTCATCCGCCGCATCATGGCTGACCGCATGTATCCGCTGACGCTCGGCGGGTTGGAGAAGGCGACGCGGGAGCTGTCGCGTTGAATGGTATCAGCGCGACAAATTGATGCCCACGGCAAGAGAATTGACCAAGTCGCTAAAGCTGCTGCGAAGAACGGGTGCTGCCCGCCCTTTCGGCGGCAAAAAATGGATTTTCACCTTGCCGCCGCCAGATCGGGCAACCTCTACGCTTCGGCGTTGCGATAAGCCGTGACGACAAGCCAGATTGCCGAAAGCAGGAAGTAGAACGCGCCAAACCCGACATAGGGGGCGATATCCAGAATCGTCGGCGCCACGGTGCCGAGAGATCGGCTGATCATGAAGGCACCGGCGAGGGCCGATTGCGCACCACTCAGGATCATCACCCATTGTGCGCCATAGTGACGCCAGCGCCTTACCGCCGTGTAGAGTTGCAGCAGACCCGAGAGGATTGCCCAAACCCCAAATACGGCCAGAACGGCATAAGTGCTGTCGCTGATTGCGACGATCACGGCGAGCGCGGTTATCGTGCTCACCACGACATTCAATGCTTGGGACGAGTTAGCTCTCAGGCCGCCATTGACCCGTGCATCAACGAGATTGGCAAGGGCATCCCATGCTGGGTAGATCACAAGCAGAAGCGCGATCGGGTTGGATTGCCCGCCGAAGAGAATGGCAGCGGCAATCCAGGCGATGGAGAATATGGCACGTGCGAAATAATAGGATCGCAGCCAGCTGGACTGGCGAGAGGATTGGTTTTGCATTGGAAGGCTCCGGGTTGAAATCTACCAACTAGTAGGAAGACAAAACTTTTCTGTCAACTCGTCACCCGAACACCTCTTTGTGAGAAGCGGAAGCATCGAAGCAATCTTGACAAACGACCTACCAGAAGGTAGGCAGCAGCATGAAATCGATAGCTTCGACTTCCGGAAAAATCCTCGACACTGCGCAGTCTCTCATCGTCGCGGGAGGCTACAACGGCTTCAGCTATGCCGACATCTCGGCTGCGATCGGCATAAGGAAGGCGAGTATCCACCATCACTTTCCGACAAAGGCCGAGCTGGTCGCGGTGTTGGTCGATCGCTACAGGCAGCAAGTGGAAGTAGGTTTGAATTCCCTTCGTGAGCAGTTCCCAAGCCCTGCCGAACAACTGCAGGCTTATCTGAATTTCTGGCAAACATGCATTCGCGATGCCTCGCTGCCCTTCTGCGTCTGCGCAATGCTCGCTGGCGAGATGCAGATGCTGCCGGAAGAGGTCGCATCACGCGTCCGTGCCCATTTCCATAGTCTCGCCGGGTGGCTTACGTCGGTGCTGGAGACTGGAGCACAGCAAGGCCTGTTCCGGCTTCACAAACAACCGGGAGAGGAAGCCCAAATGCTGATGGCATCGGTTCATGGGGCAATGCTCTCCGTGCGAGCTTTCAGCGATCCGGGACTGTTCAGCACAATCGTCAGCCCGCAGATCACCAGGCTGATGGCACCGCCTCACTAACAAACCGCCGGGCCAAAGCAGGAAGATCGCGCTGGCGGCGCTCGTTACGAAGTACCGAAGCAAAATGCACACACCTGTCGTGCGTACTGCACATTTGCAGCGCAGTTTAACGTTCCGAAGCCGATGAGAGAAAGCCCGGTCGAGCCTTGATCCCCCTCCGCCCGCCTCTAAATTTCACAATCGAACCGGTTGCGGAACGGCCCGAATGGGGGCAGGGTCTGGCCTCGCATTTTAGATAGGTATGGATGAGCTGATATGATGGAAAATACTTTGCAACGGGAAGTTTTCGGAACGACGCCGAGCGGCGAAACGGTCTATCGCGTCAAGATCGTTGGCGGCGGCCTGACGGCGCATATCATGTCCTGGGGCGCGGTCATCCAGGATCTCCGGCTTGATGGCCATGAGCCGGCCTTGCTGCTCGGCTTCGACAATTTCCCTGACTATCCGGCCCACTCCTCCTATTTCGGCGCCACGCCCGGCCGCTGCGCCAACCGCATCGGCGGTGGCCGCTTCACGCTGGATGGCAAGCAATACCAGCTCGAGCTCAACGAAAAGGGCGTCACGCACCTGCACGGCGGCAAGGACAATATCGCCAAGCGCAACTGGACGATCGTTGAGCACGACACCGACCGCGTAGTCCTCAAGATCGTCGATCCCGACGGGCGCGCCGGCTATCCCGGCAACTGCACGATACAGGCGACCTATCGAGTGCATGGCAACGGCGAACTGTCGGTCACCTACGAATCGACCACCGACCAGCCGACGCTCGCCAATGTCTGCCAGCACGCCTATTTCAACCTCGACGGCCGCGACGATGCCCTCGGCCACGACATCATGATCGCCGCCGATCACTACACGCCGACGGACGACAAGCAGGTGCCGACGGGCGAGGTGCGCACCGTCGAAGGCACTGTGTTCGATTTCCGCGAGATGGCGCCGATGAAGCGCTTCGACGGAACGGAGCAGGCGCTGTACGACCATAACTTCTGCCTCTCGACCGAGCGCACTGCCAAGCGTTCCGTTGTGCTGGCCCGCAGCGTCAATTCCGGCGTGTCGCTGGAGGTGCGCACCACCGAACCCGGCGTGCAGTTCTATACCGGCTTCAAGCTCGACGTTCCGGTTCCCGGCCATGATGGCCGCAAGATCGGACCGTTCGCCGGCTTCTGCCTGGAAACGCAGGTTTGGCCCGACGCGATCAATCACGAAGGCTTCCCCAATGCCGTGCTCCGCCCGGGCGAGGTATTGCGGCAGGAAACGGATTACATCTTCACCAAGAACTGATCGGGGCATGCCCCGCTCTCTTGAAATTCGGCCGGGCGTCCAAAGCGCCCGGCCGATTCTTTTTAGGCCCGCAGGCAGATTCGCCTTGTGAATTGGTTCTAAATAGGTTCTATATGCACATCATGGATAGAACCAGTTTGATCGCAGAATTGAACAGCCGCGGCCTCAGCGAGGGGACCGGGAGTGGGCCGCTCTATAAGCGCCTGGCGCAGGCGCTGACGGGCCTTATTCAGGAGGGACTGCTGAAATCGGGCACCGCGCTGCCCGGCGAACGCGATCTTGCCGGCGCCCTGCAGATCGGCCGTGTCACGGTGCGAACGGCCTATCGCGACCTGCTCGCTTCGGGCGTCATCGAATCCCGCCACGGCAGCGGCACCTTCGTCTCGCAGCATGTCGAGCGCATCGAGCAGCCGCTCTGGCGCCTCTCCTCCTTCTCCGCCGACATGCGCTCACGCGGCCGCGAGCCGGCAGCCCGCATCCTGTCGCGCACCATCAGCGCGCCGGCGCCGGAGGAATCCTTCCTGCTCGGCCTCGGCCTTGACGAACCTGTGCTGCGGCTTGACCGCCTGCGCCTGGCCGACGGCCAGCCGCTCGCCATCGAACGCGCCGTCGTCCCCATCAAATTCCTCGGCGAGGACGCGGTATCCGAGGGTTCGCTCTATGATGCGCTCGCTGCCAAGGGCTTCAAGCCCGTGCGTGCCCAGCAAAGGCTGACGGCCGTGACGCTGGACCCCACATCCGCATCGATCCTGACCGTCAAGGCCGGAGCGCCGGCGCTTTTGATCGAACGGGTGTCACGCCTCGCGGACCAGCGCGTCGTCGAATACACCCGCTCGCATTATCGCGGCGATGCCTATGATTTTGTAGCCGAATTGAGAATTGGAGATGACCTATGAGCGAGACCCAATCCCTGATGCTGACGGAAGCCGGCCAGTCGCCGGACGTGGTTGCAACGCTGCTTGACAAGGAAAAGCCCGCCTTTGCCGAAATCGCGAAGCTCTTCTCCTCCACGCGCCCATCGCTGGTCACGACAGCCGCGCGCGGCTCTTCCGACCATGCCGCGACCTTCTTCAAATATCTCTTGGAAATATCCTGCGGCATCCCGGTCGCCTCGGTCGGCCCGTCGATCGCCTCCGTCTATGGCGTTCCGCTCCACCTGAAGGGCGGCATCCACTTCACCGTGTCGCAATCCGGCGGCAGTCCCGATATCATCGCCATGCAGGCCGCCGCCAAGAAGGGCGGCGCTACCACGATCGCCGTCGTCAACGTCACCGACAGCCCGCTTGCCAACGAGGCCGACATCGTGCTCGGCCTCAATGCCGGCAAGGAACAGAGCGTCGCCGCCACGAAATCCTTCATCGCCTCCGTTGCCGCCCTTGCCGGCGTCACCGCAACGATCTCGCAGGACCAAGCCCTCTTCGCCGGCCTAGCCAGGCTGCCGGAAGCACTGAGGGCCACCTCGGGCATCGACGGCAAGGCTGCCGAAGACGTGCTCTTCAACGCCTCCTCGCTCTATACCGGCGGACGCGGCCCCGCCTTCGCCATCGCACTTGAAGCCGCGCTGAAGGCCAAGGAAACCGCCGGCCTGCACGCCGAAGCCTTTTCGCTGGCCGAACTGATGCATGGCCCGATGCGGCTGGTGCAGCCAGGCTTCCCCATCGTCGCCTTCTCGCCCGATGACGCGGCCTTCGCCAACAATGCCCGGGCGCTGGAGCGACTGCAGAAGCTCGGCGCAACCGCCGTCTCCTTCTCGACCGCTCCGCTTGCCGGGATCAACCTGCGCATGCCGACCACCGGGAACGGCCTGCTTGATCCGCTGGTATCGCTGCTTTGCTACTACCGCCTCATCGAGTCCGTGACGCGCCGCAAGGGCTTCGATCCTGACAAGCCGGCTAACCTTCTCAAGATCACGGAGACCATGTGATGGACTACAAGGTCTTTACCGGCGCCCGAATTTTCGACGGCGACCGCTTTCACGACGACAGTGCACTGGTGATCGGCAACGGCCGCATACACGCGATCACCAGTGCCAACGACGTGCCCGACAACGCCGAAACGGTCCAGCTGAACGGCGGCGTCCTGTCGCCGGGCTTCATCGACGCTCAGGTGAACGGCGGTGGCGGCCGCATGCTGAATGACGAGCCCTCGGCCGAATCCATGTATATGATCGCCGAGGGACATCGGCCCTACGGCACCACCTCGTTGCTGCCGACGCTGATCACCGATGTCGCGGCCGCGACGACGGCTGCAATCGAAGCGGCAGTCGAGGCCGTGAAGGCCAATCGCGGCGTCGCCGGCCTGCATCTCGAGGGCCCGCATCTGGCGCCGGCCCGCAAGGGTGCGCATCTGGCCGAGCTGATGCGTCCGGTCGAGGACAGCGATGTCAGAACCTTCATCCGCGCCCGTGAGGCGATCGGCACGCTGCTGGTCACCATGGCGGCCGAACAGGTGACGGAGCGGCAGGTGCAGGCGCTTGCCGAAGGCGGCGTCATCGTCAGCATCGGCCATAGCGACTGCACGGCAGAAGCGGCAAATGCGCGTTTCGATGCCGGCGCCCGCGGCGTCACCCATCTTTTCAACGCCATGAGCCAGATGGGCCATCGCGCGCCGGGTCTGGTCGGCGCGGCGATCGACCATCCTGCCCCGTGGTGCGGTATCATCGCCGATGGCCACCATGTCGATCCGATCGCGCTGCGCGTCGGGCTGCGCGCCAAGCGCGGCGAGGGCCGGCTTTTCTTCGTCACGGATGCAATGTCGCTCGTCGGCACCGATCTTCCGAGCTTCACGCTGAACGGCCGCACGGTCTATCGCACCAAGGGCGGCTATTGCTCGAAGCTGACGCTGGACGACGGCACGCTCGCCGGCTCCGATGTCGATATGGCTTCCACCATCCGCTATGGCGTCAATGTCCTTGAATTGCCGCTGGCCGAAGCGTTGCGTATGGCGACCTCCTATCCCGCCCGCTTCCTGCGCCTCGGCGATCGCGGACACCTGACGCCTGGAACTCGCGCCGATCTCGTCCATATCGATGACGACATCGAAGTCACTCAAACATGGATTTCGGGCCAGCCTTCGGCTTGAAACAATCGAGAAGGAGGCACGGCATGAGCACAATCACAGACAGCTATTTCTCCGCCCTCATTGGCCGGCTGGAAACCCTGCGCGAAGCGCTGGCGGAACCGATGTCGAGGGCCGCCGCCGCCATCAGCACGGCAGCGCGCGCCGATCGCCGCGTCTATGTCTTCGGCACCGGCCATTCGCATATGCTGGCGGAAGAGGTGCACTATCGCGCCGGCGGCTTGGCTTTCACCATCCCGGTGCTTGTGGGATCCGCCATGCTGCACGAAGGCGCCGTCATCAGCTCGGTCTATGAACGCACGGAGGGCCTCATCCGCCCGATCTTCGAGCGCTATGGCATGCAGCCGGGCGACGTGCTGATCATCGCCTCCAATTCTGGCGTCAATGCCGCGCCGATCGAGGCCGCCGATTTCGGCCGAGAAATCGGCGCGACCGTCATCGCCATCACCTCGTTCGCCTATTCGGCCGCCATCGCCAACGGCCGCAGGCGGCTTGCTGATATCGCAGATATCGTGCTGGACAACGGCCTGCCGCCGGGCGACGCCATCATCGACCTGCCGGGCACCGACCTGAAGGTCGGGCCGGCATCGACGGCCATCGGCACCACGGTGCTGAACGCCATCTTTGCCGATGTCGCCGCCGAGCTTTGCAAGGACGGCGAACCGCCCGTCTACCTCAGCGCCAACATGCCGGGCGCCAAGGAAACCAATCAGCGGCTGGTGAAGAAATATCGGCCACGCAACCCGCATCTCTAGAAACGCGCGGCGGTTTTCAGTCCGGAATTGCATGAAAGCAAACGATTGGAGCGGCTCAGCGATCCCATGGAAAGCTGAGCCGCTCCAATTGATGTTATTGCGCCGCCGCGTCTGAGGCTGACGGCTCTTCCACCACTGCCTCCGTCTGCTTGCGCCGCCTGCGCAGCACGACGTAGAAGACCGGCGTCAGGAACAGGCCGAACAGCGTCACGCCGAGCATGCCGGAGAATACGGCCGTGCCGAGCGACTGGCGCATTTCCGCGCCGGGTCCGGTCGCAATCATCAACGGCACGACGCCGAAGATGAATGCGAAGGCCGTCATCAGGATCGGGCGCAGACGCAGATGGCTGGCCTCGATCGCCGCCTCCACCGCGCTCTTTCCTTCGAGCTGCGCCTGACGCGCGAATTCGACGATCAGGATCGCGTTCTTGGCCGCAAGGCCGATCAGCACGATGAGCCCGATCTGCGTCAGGATATTGTTGTCCATGCCTCTCAGATGCACCCCGATCAATGCGGCGAGCACCGCCAGCGGCACGATGAGGATGATGGCGAGCGGCAGCGTCCAGCTTTCATACTGGGCCGCAAGCGCAAGGAAAACGAAGATGACCGACAGGGCGAAGATATAGACCGCCGTATTGCCGGTATTCCTTTCCTGATAGGCAAGCTCCGTCCATTCGAAGGTCGTGCCCGTCGGAAGAAGGTTCTTCGCCAGCCCCTCCATGGTGTCGAGGGCCGTACCGGTGGAGACGCCCGGCGCCGGATTGCCCTGGATGGGAACCGACACATACATATTGTAGCGCTGCACCAGCGTCGGCCCGGTCGTATCCCGGATATCGACGAGGGTGCCGAGCGGCACCAGCGCGCCAGTGGCTGAGCGAACCTTCAGCGCCAGAATATCCTCCCGGTCCATGCGATATTGCTGGTCGGCCTGCGCCCGCACCTGATAGACGCGGCCGAAGGCATTGAAGTCGTTGACGTAGGACGTGCCGAGGTTGATCGACAGCGTCTCGAAGATGTTCGGGATCGGCACGTTCAGCGCCCGCGCCTTGTCGCGGTCGATCGCCAGGAAATATTGCGGGCTGTTGGCCGAGAAGGTGGTGAAGACGCCGCTGACACCCTTATTCTGTGCGGCAGCGCCCATCATTTGATAGGCCAGCGGCAGGATCCGGCGCATGTCGGGATTTTCGCGGTCCATGATCTGCATCTTGAAGCCGCCGGAATTGCCGACGCCGCGGATCGATGGCGGCGGAATGGCGATGATGAAGGCCTCCTGAATGCCCTGGAGGCTACCATAGATCTGGCCGATGATCTTCATGGCCGTCTCGCCGCTCTTCAATCTCTCCTCGAAGGGTTTGAAGGGCGTGAAGATGACGCCCGAATTCGAGGCATTGGTGAAGGTCGCGCCATTGAAGCCGGCAAAAGCAACCGCGTTTTCCACGCCAGGCGTCTTGTTGATGATCGCGGTCGCCTTCTCGATGACGGCATTGGTGCGCGCCAGCGACGCTCCATCCGGCAATTGCACGACGACGATGGCATAACCCTGGTCCATTGTGGGAACGAAGCCCTGCGGCACGATCCTGCCCATGAACCAGGTCGCGCCGAGCAGCCCGACGAACACGAGAAGAGCGCAGCCAAGCGCGACCCAGGTGGTGACGAGATGGCGGATGACCCAGGAATAGCCCCTGCTCATCGACTCGAAACCCCTGTTGAACTCATCGCCCAGAGCGCGACCGAAACGCGAGACGATATTGTTGGATTTCTTGTGGTCGTGTGGACGCAGCACGATGGCGGCAATCGCCGGCGAGAGCGTCAACGAATTCAGGCAGGAAATCGCCGTTGCGATGGAAATGGTCACGGCGAACTGCCGGTAGAACTGTCCCGTTATGCCCGGAATGAAGGCCGTCGGCAGGAAGACGGCGATCAGGACCAGCGAAATCGCCAGAACCGCAGTGCCGACCTCGTTCATCGTCACATGCGACGCCTCCTTTGGCGTCATCCCGAGCGCCAGGTTGCGCTCGACGTTTTCGACGACCACGATCGCGTCGTCGACGACGATGCCGATGGCGAGCACCAGGCCGAACAGCGTCAGCATGTTCAGCGAGAAACCGAAGGCAAGCAGGAAGGCGAAGGTGCCGATGAGCGATACCGGAATGGCGACGATCGGAATGATCGCCGTCCGCCACGACTGCAGGAAGACCAGCACGACGATGGCAACGAGCACGGCTGCCTCGAAGATCGTCTTATAGACCTCGTAGATCGATTCCGCGATGAATTCGGTCGGATTGTAGACGATGCGATATTCGAGGCCCTGCGGAAAATCCTGCGCCAGGCTCTGCATCGTCTTCTGGATGCTTGCGGCGGCGTCAAGCGCATTGGTGCCGGGGCGGGCAAAGATGCCGAGCGCAACCGCCGGCTTGCCGTTCAGATAGCTGTTGGTAACGTAGTCCTGCGCGCCGAGCTCGATACGCGCCACGTCCTGCAGCTGCACGAGCCGGCCGCTATCCGTCGCCTTGACGATGACATAGCGGAATTGCCGCGCATCGGAAAAACGCCCCTGGGTCGTCACCGTATATTGAAAGGCGTTGGTGCCCGAAACCGGCGGCCCGCCGATCGAGCCGCCGGACACCTGCACGTTCTGGTCCCGCAACGCCTGGACGATGTCGCCTGCGGTCATGCCGTAGGCGGCGAGCTTTTCCGGGTCGAGCCAGATGCGCAGCGAATATTGCCGCTCGCCGAAGAGCTGCACGTCGCCGACACCGTCGAGACGGACGAGAAGGTCGCGGATGCGCGTTCGGGCATAGTTGGAGATATAAAGCTGGTCGTAGCGGTTGCTCGGCGAGAGCAGATGCACGACCATCATCAGGTCGGGCGAGCTTTTGACCGTGGTGATGCCGATGCGGCGGACATCATCGGGCAGGCGCGGTTCGGCAATGGCGACGCGGTTCTGCACCAGCACCTGCGCCTTGTCAAGATCGGTGCCGAGCTTGAAGGTGATGGTCAGCGACATCGAGCCGTCGGCGCTGGAATAGGAGGACATGTAGAGCATGTCTTCCACGCCGTTGACCTCCTGCTCGATCGGCGTCGCCACCGTATCGGCGATCGTCTGGGAATCGGCGCCCGGATAGGAGGTGCGCACCACGATCGTGGGAGGCGCGACCTCCGGATATTGCGCCACCGGAAGCTGGAAATAGGCAATGCCGCCGACGATCAGCAGCACGATGGACAGAACCGACGCGAAAATCGGCCGGTCGACGAAAAAATGGGAAAACCTCATTGATCCGTCCCCTGTGCGTCCGCCTGAGCCGGCGGCTCGTCATTCGACGCTTCCTGCGGCAATTCGATCAGCTGAGGCGCGACCTTGACGCCGGGCCTGATGCGCATCAGGCCGTTGACAATAATGGTCTCATCACCAGTCATGCCGTCGCGGATCACCCGGTAGCCATAAAGCTTCGGCCCGACCCGCACCGACTTCGGCGTCACGTTGCCGGCCGTGTCGACGACATAGACGACACGCTGGTTCTGATCCGAACCGATGGCTTCGTCGGGCACCAGAATCGCCTTGTAGCTGTTAGAGCCCTGCACCTGGATGCGCCCAAACAGGCCGGGCTGGAGAATGAGATCGGGGTTGGGGAAGGTAGCGCGAACACGGATCGTACCCGTTTGATTGTCCACACGGTTTTCCGCAAAGTCGAGCTTGCCCTTGAAAGACTTCTGGTGAGAGTCGGCGATCGTCACGGTGACGTTGAGACCGCCGCCGCCCTGCTGCAAGGCGCTGCCGTTCTTGCGCGCCTCGTCGGCATAGGAAAGCAGCCGGCGCTCATCGACGTCAAAATAGAAATCGATCGGGTCGAGAGACACGATGGTCGTGAGGATGGTCTGATCGGCCTGCACGAGATTGCCGACGGAAATCAGCCGGCGGTCGATCCGGCCGCTGAGCGGCGCGGTGATCTTGGTGAAATCCATGTCGAGATTGGCGCGATCCACGGCCGCCTCCGCCCCACGCACATTCGCCTGTGCCGAGATCAGGTCGCGGCGGCGGTCGTCCAGGTTCGAGGCCGACTGGCTGCCCGTCGTCGACAGGGATTCCGTCCGCTTGAATTGCGCATCGGCAAGCGTGAGCGACGATTTCGCCACCTCCAGCGACGCCGTCGCCTCGTTCAAGGTGGTGATGAACGGCCGCTGGTCGATGACAAAGAGCAGATCGCCCTGCTTGACCATGGTGCCGTCCTTGAAATGCACCTCCTGCAGATAACCGCCGACCCGCGAGCGCACGGAGACCTCGTCGACCGCCTGGAAGCGCCCGATGAACTCGTCGCTGTCGATGACATCGCGAACGACGGGCTTGGCGACCGTGACGGGCGCAGCCGGCGCGCTTTGCGCCAGCGCCTGGGCGCTCGAGAAAACGGTGATTACACAGCTGAACAAAATGGCACGCGGCAGCATCGGCATGAAGGCCCCCTCGAAAAACCGCACACGGCAATAAGCGCCGCCGCGTTAAACGTCTACGATATTTGCCTGCAACTTTTACGAAGGACCTGTCGCCATCAGGCGAAATCCAATCAAGTCTCTTCGGACTTCCCCAACATGCGCCACGGGCCGCGCCGGCCCGGGGGTATCAACCGGCTCATCGTCCGGCAGCATGCGTTAATGTATAAACAGTTTATCGGATTCGACAACAGGGAATGAAGCGGCCGCGACCGAGCGCAACCGATTGTTTTTTCTAATATAGACGGACGCGCATAGGGCGAGCTGGCAGAGATATCAGCCCTCCAGCTCCTCGCGCAGCATTTCAAGCTCAAGCCATTCCTCTTCCATCCTGATCAAGCTTTCGCGCAGCTTTTCCATCTCTGCCGCAAGACGATTGAACGTAGCGGGATCCTTGGTGAAGAGAGTGGGATCGGCCATTTTCTTCTCGCGGACGGCGATCTCCGCTTCCGCCTTGGCCATTTCCTTGGGCAGGTTTTCCAATGCGAATTTCTGCTTGTAGGAAAGCTTGGCCTTGCCTTTCGAAGCGTCCGCGGCGGATGACGCAGTCTCTGCGGCCCTCGGCTTTTCAGCCGCCTTTTCCGCCCGCTTGCGCTCTTCCATCGCGCCCTTGCGCTGGGTGAGCATGTCCGAATAGCCGCCGGCATATTCGATCCATCGGCCGTCCGGATCTTCCGGGTTGGCGGGCGCGATCGTCGAGGTCACGGTGCGGTCGAGAAAATCGCGGTCGTGGCTGACGAGGATGACCGTGCCGGAAAAGCCGGCGACGATTTCCTGCAGCAGATCGAGCGTCTCGATGTCGAGATCGTTTGTGGGTTCGTCGAGGATCAGCAGATTGGTCGGCCGCGACAGGATACGCGCCAGCATCAGCCGGGCGCGCTCGCCGCCGGAAAGATTCCTGATCGGCGTGCGGGCCTGCTCCGGCTGAAACAGGAATTCCTTCATGTAGCCGGTTACATGCCGTTGCTCGCCGTTGACAAGCAGGTTTTCGCCTCGCCCGTCGGTCAGGTAGTTGGCAAGCGTGTCCTCGGGATCAAGCTCTTCGCGCTTCTGGTCGAGCGTGGCGATCTCCAGATTGGTGCCGAGCTTCACCGTGCCACTCTCCGGGGCCAATTGGCCGGTCAGCATCTTCAGGAGCGTCGTCTTGCCGGCGCCGTTCGGACCGACGAGGCCGATGCAATCGCCGCGATGCACGCGGATCGAAAACGGCGCCACGATGACGCGTTCGTCATAGGCCTTTGTAATCTTCTCGGCCTCGATCACCAGCTTGCCGCTCTCCTGCGCATACGCGGCGGTCGCCTGCACGGAACCCAGCGCGCCCCTGTGGCCACGATGGCGCGAGCGCATGTCGTGCAATTCGCCGAGGCGACGCATGTTGCGCTTGCGCCGCGCGGTCACGCCGTAGCGCAGCCAGTGCTCCTCGCGCTCGATCGCCTTGCCGAGCTTGTGCTGCTCCAGCTCTTCGGCTTCCAGCACCTGATCGCGCCAGGCTTCGAAGAATGCAAAGCCGCGATCGAGCCGCCGCGAGGTGCCGCGATCGAGCCAGACGGTCGCCGTCGAGACTTTTTCGAGGAAACGACGGTCGTGCGAGATCAATACCAGCGCGCTGCGGGTCTTCTGCAGCTCGCCTTCCAGCCATTCGATGGTTGGCAGGTCCAGATGGTTTGTGGGCTCATCGAGCAGAAGGATGTCCGGCTCCGGCGCCAGAACGCGGGCAAGAGCCGCACGGCGCGCTTCGCCGCCCGAAAGGTTCTTCGGATCTTCTTCGCCGGTGAGGCCGAGATGCGACAGGAGATAGGTGACGCGATAGGGATCGTCGCCAGGCCCCAACCCGGCTTCGGCATAGGCGGCCACCGTCTTGTAATCGGCGAAATCCGGCGCCTGTTCGAGATAGCGCACGGTCGACGACGGATGACGGAACACTTCGCCGGACTGCGCCTCGACCATGCCGGCTGCGATCTTCAAAAGAGTCGACTTGCCCGAACCATTGCGGCCGACGAGGCAGATCTTGTCACCCGGCTCCACCTGCAGCCCGGCGCCGGCGAGCAGGGGTGCTCCGCCGAAGCTCAGGAAGATGTCGTCGAGTTTCAGAATGGGAGGGGCCAAGATCAGACTCCGCTGAGATCATAAGGGCGGGCAAGGACGATCGCCCTGCCGCTGCCGAGCGAAACGCGCACAGCGCCTTCCGCCACATTGGAAATGGTGCGCGACGTGCCGAAGGGCAGATGGAAATCGCGCAAGGGATAACGGGCATTGTCGATGAAAAGCCCCGTAAGGTCGCTGAAACCGAGAACCGAAAACAGCGATCCGGCCGGTAGCTGAAGCATCAGCTCTCCCGGCGGAAGCGGCACCGCTTCCTCATCACCGGAGGTCAGCAGCACATCAAAGCCCTTTTCGGCGAGCTGGACGCCGTAGAGCAGGTGCTGGATCGCATGATCAGACCGTTCGCCACCCATGGCCCCGGCGAGGATCAGCCTGGTCGCCCCACGATCGATTGCCTCCGATACGGCAATCTCGCCATCGGTTGCCGCTTTCGCCGCCGGATAGGGCTGCTTCGGCACCTTGGGAAACGCCGCGAGGAGGTCCGCGGGCGTGGAGTCGAAATCGCCGACCCAGAGCTCCGGCTCTACGCCAAGCGCCACGGCATGGCGCATGCCGCCATCGGCCGCGATGAAACGGCTACCGGAAACCGCGGCGCGCAACCGATCCGTCATGCGAAGCTCGCCGCCGAGTAGGATGGTGAAGGTGGTGGACTGGCTCATGCGCCAAGCCCATAGCGCAAAGTCGTATCCCTAGGGAAGAGCGCCGTTCGCAAGAACGACCCGTGTCGGCCGCTCAGTCGGTCGTTTCCTTGAGGCGGGCCTCAATAACGCGTTCATAGCCTGTGACATAGCGATCGAACAACAACGAGAAACTCTTGATTTCCTCAGCCGACCAATCGGCAAAGATGCCGCCGATGACGGAGTATTTTTGCGCCTGAATTTCCGACAGCAACCGTTGCCCGAGCGCGGTGAGCACGACGACGATGCGCCGCGCATCTGCCTGGGACGCCTTTCGCCGCAAGACACCGCGCGCCACCATATCGGCAACGATGCGGCTCGCCCGCGACGGATCGATGCGCAGGATGTCCGCAATCGTCCCGACGGTGACTTCGCCTGTGGCCTCTGCCCGCCTCACGACGTCGAGCACATCGAGATGCGAAAGCTCAAGCCCCGGGGCGACGTTCTGAATGGCGAGCCTGCCGATCATACGGCGGCCTGTCAGCAGGCGCATGCGCGTCATCGCCTGACCGATCAGCAGGAGATTCGCGTCTTCGGTCAGCGGCGGGCCTTCAACTTCACGTGTATTCATCGCTGATGTCATTTTTCCACCATATCAGAGGCGGAAAAGAAATAAAACATGCAAACAGCATTCACCTGTCATTGACAATTATATGCTAACAGCACATATGTTTCCTATATGAAACCGGGGCGCCCCGCGCATTCGCTCGACTGCGCAGCGTTTCGGACAAGCTCGGATATCTTGCTCCATGGACATGCAGACAACGTTCGCGCCGCTCGTGACGGATCCCAGGCGGCGGCTTATTCTCTTCCTGTTTCTGATGACCGCCATGTTCATGGCAACGCTCGACAATCAGATCGTATCGACGGCACTCCCTACCATCGTCGGCGAGTTCGGGCATCTGGAACGCTTCGGCTGGATCGGATCGGCCTATCTTCTCTCCCTTTCCGCCGTGATGCCTGTTTATGGCAAGCTCGGCGACCTCTTCGGCCGCAAATATGTGATGATGACGGCGATCGCGATCTTCACTGTCGGCTCCGCCGTCTGCGGCCTCGCGGTGTCGATGAACACGCTGATCGCCGCCCGCGTGCTGCAGGGCTTCGGCGGCGGCGGCATCATGGTGTCGATCTTCGCTGTCAACGCCGATCTCTTCGAGCCGCGCGAACGCGCCCGCTACCAGAGCTATTCGAGCCTCGTGCTGATGGCGTCCGGCGCCATCGGCCCCGTCCTCGGCGGCACGATGAGCGATCTGTTCGGCTGGCGCTCGATTTTCCTCGTCAATGTGCCGATCGGCTTCGTCGTGCTCGCCGGCCTCGCCACCATGCTGCCCTACCGCAAGCCGGCCCGCCGGCCGAAGATCGATTATGCCGGCGCGCTTGTTCTTGCACTGACGACGACAAGCATCGTGCTCGCCGCAGACGGCACCGAGCTCTTCGGATCGCTGCTGTCGCCGCAATGCCTCGGCATCATCGCCTTCGGTGTCATCTGCGCCATCGCCTGGGTCTTCATCGAGCGGCGTGCGCCCGAACCAATCGTGCCGATGACACTGTTCCGCAATCCGACATTCGGCCTGCTCCTCATCATCTCGATCACCAGCGGTGCGGTCGCCATCGGCATGGTCAACTACTTCGCTCTCTTCCTGCAGACGACGACGGGCCTCTCGCCCTCGCTGGCCGGCCTGCTGTTCATCCTTTTGACCGGCGGCATCGTCTGCGGCTCGCTTTCCGCCGGCAGGTTGATCGCGGCAAGAGGCCGCTACAAACCCTTTGCCGTCACCAGCGCCGCCTGCAGCACCATTGCTTTCGGCTCGCTCGCCTTCGTCCATGCCGGCACGCCCATCGCCGTCATCGGCGGCCTGATGCTGCTGCACGGCATCGGTATCGGCCTTGCGCAGCAGGTGCCTGTCATCGGCGTGCAGAACGCCGCCAATAGCCGCGACGTCGGTGCTGCTACCGGCGCGGTGACGCTGTCGCGGATGGGCGGCGCCTCGATCGCCATCTCCATCTATGGCGCCATCATCGCCGCCAAGCTCGGCAATGTCAGTGTCTCGATTTCAGGCGTTTCCGACATCAAGGAACTGACGCCGAAGATGATGGCGGCCCTGCCGGAAGCCACCCGCGAAGCCGTCGCCAATGCCTATGCAAGTGCCTTCAGTCCCCTGTTCATGACGGCAGCCGGCATCTGCCTGCTCGGCCTTCTGACAGCGCTCACGCTGAAGAACGTGCAGCTGCCCGGCGCCACCAAGAAATTCGAAAACACGGTTGCCGCCGAAGCCGCCGAATAGATCGTGCGGCCTGCAATCGACGGGGGAATCATTCCCCTTGTCATCCCTTCGTCGCAAGGCTAAATCTGCCGATGCTCTAACGGGGTGCCTTATGTCCTTTGGGATATTTGGCTGAGAGGCTTTGACAGGCCAACCCGCGGAACCTGATCCGGCTAACACCGGCGGAGGGATTAGACGCGTGACCAAATCATAGCGCCCTTTTCCCCTTCAAGACGAAACCAAAGAGGAGGCGCTGTCATGCACGACCGATCGCTATTGTCATTCTTCGCCGGCCTGGCTCTCGCCGCCGGCACGACGTTTTTTACTGCCCAGGCCGCCCAGGCTGCCAACAAGACGCTGACCATCTACACCTATGAGAGCTTTACCGCCGATTGGGGTCCCGGCCCCAAGGTCAAGGCCGCCTTTGAAAAGACATGCGGCTGCACGGTCAACTACGTCAGCGTCACCGACGGCGTGGCGCTTCTGTCCCGCCTCAAGCTCGAGGGCGCCGGCACCAAGGCCGATATCGTTCTCGGCCTCGACACCAATCTTGTCAATGAAGCCAAGGATACCGGCTTGTTCGATGCGAGCGGCGTCGACACATCGGCGCTCAAGGTTCCCGGCGATTTCAAGGATGATGTCTTCGTGCCCTATGATTACGGCCATTTCGCCGTCATCTATGACACGCAGACGGTCAAGAACCCGCCGAAGAGCATGAAGGATCTCGTCGAGGGCGATCCCCAGCAGAAGATCGTCATCGAGGATCCGCGCACCTCGACACCGGGCCTCGGCCTCTTGCTCTGGGTCAAGTCGATCTACGGCGACAAATCAGCCGATGCCTGGACCAAGCTCAAGGGCCGCATCCTGACGGTGACGCCCGGCTGGTCGGAGGCCTATGATCTCTTCACCAAGGGCGAAGCGCCGATGGTGCTCTCCTACACCACGTCGCCGGCCTATCACATGATCGAGGAAAAGACCGACCGCTATCAGGCGGCTGCCTTCTCCGAAGGACATTACATCCAGATCGAGGTCGCCGGCCTCGTCAAATCGTCTTCGAATAAGGACCTTGCCCGCGATTTCCTGAAATTCATGGTGTCGCCGGCCTTCCAGGACATCATCCCCACCAGCAACTGGATGATGCCGGCCTCCGCTACATCGACGCCGCTGCCGGACGCCTTCAGCAAGCTCGTGGTGCCGACGAAGACCTTCCTCATGAGTCCTGAAGTCGTCGAGAAGAACCGCAAGGCCTGGATCGACGAATGGCTGGCCGCCACCAGCGGCAACTGACATCGCGACTATGCTGACGGCACTCGAAAGAAGACGCGCCATTTCCGGCGGGGCGCTCAGCCTCGCCGGCATCGCGCTTTTCGTCGGGATCGCCGTCGTCGTCCTGCTTGCCGCCGGCATCGAATCCGGCGGCGACTCCACGCTCGCAGATCCGTATCTGCTGCGCGTGCTGCGGTTCACGCTGCTGCAGGCGACCCTGTCGGCGCTGCTCTCCATCGTGCTTGCCATCCCCGTCGCCCGCGCCCTGGCGCGCCAGCCGCGCTTTCCCGGGCGGCTGTGGCTGATCCGCCTGATGGCCGTGCCCATGGGCCTGCCTGTCCTGATCGGCGCGCTCGGTCTGCTCGGCATCTGGGGGCGCCAGGGATTGCTCAATCAGGCCCTCACGGCACTTGGCCTGTCGCAGCCCGTCAGCATATACGGCCTTGCCGGCATCCTGCTGGCGCATGTCTTCTTCAATATGCCGCTTGCCTGCCGGCTGATGCTCGCCGGGCTGGAGCGTGTGCCGGCGGAATATTGGCTTGTTGCCGGAGGCCTCGGCATGCGACCCGCCTCGGTCTTTCGCTTCATCGAATGGCCTGTCTTGCGCGGCCTCATTCCCGGCATCGCCGGTCTGATCTTCATGCTCTGCGCCACCAGCTTCACACTGGTGCTGATCCTCGGCGGCGGCCCGGCCGCAACCACGCTGGAAGTCGCGATCTACCAGGCGCTGCGCTTCGATTTCGATCCCGGTCGTGCCGTATTGCTGTCGCTGCTGCAGATCGTCGTCACAGCCGCAATCCTCGGCGCGATGACGCTGTTTCCCTCGCCTGACGATCATGGGCTGACGAGCGGCCGCGCCCTGCGGCGCATCGACGGGCAGCTGCGCGCCGCGCGATGGGTCGATGCTGTATTGCTGTCAAGCGCTGCCCTCTTCATCGGCCTGCCGCTTGCCTCGGTCGTCGTCGCCGGCCTCGAAGCCGATCTTCTCAAGCTCGCCGGTCAGACGATCTTCCTGCAGGCGGCTGTCACGAGCCTCGCCATCGCACTCGCCGCCGGCCTTCTGGCCGTGGCGATATCGTTCGCGATCATCCGCGCCCGCTCGGTGATCTCGGCCGACCGCAACAAGACCTTCAGCCTGCGCGGCCTGGCGACGGCTCTGAGTGGAACCTCCTCCCTCATCCTGCTCGTTCCGCCGATCGTGCTGGCAACCGGCTGGTTCCTGGCGCTCAGGCCATTCGGCGATCCCAGCCGCTTCGCCGCCGTCCTGATCGTGACAATCAATGCGCTGATGGCGCTGCCCTTTGTCATCCGCGTCCTCGAGCCGGCTTACGTGGTTCATAGACGCCGCACCGAGCGGCTGGCGGCGAGTCTCGGCCTTGAGGGGATTTCTCGCCTGCGCCTGATCGACTGGCCCGGCCTGCGCAAACCGCTTTTCACGGCGCTCTCCTTCGCCATCGCGCTTTCGCTCGGCGATCTCGGCGCTGTCGCTCTTTTCGGCTCCGACAGCCTGATGACCCTGCCCTGGCTGGTCTACAGCAAGCTCGGCAGCTACCGCACCAACGATGCCGACGGATATGCCTTGATCCTCGGCGTGGTATGCCTTCTCCTCACCATCGCCGGCACGGCGGGCCAAGGCACCCGCGAAGACGAAGGCAGGCGAAATGACTGACCGCGGCGACATGATCGAACGCAGCATCGCGATGACCGGCGTAGAACTGCGCCTCGGCACGCATGATTTCCGCTTCGATTGCGCATTGCCGGAGGGCAGGATCATTGCCATTGCCGGCCCCTCCGGCTCGGGCAAGTCGACCTTCCTCAACCTGTTGGCCGGCTTCGAGCAGCCCGATCGCGGCCGCGTCCTGCTTGCCGGACAGGATGTGACCGGCAAGCATCCCGCCGAGCGGCCGGTATCGCTCGTCTTCCAGGACAACAATCTCTTTGCCCATCTGGATCTCTTCACCAATGTCGGCCTTGGCATCAGCCCGTCGTTGAAACTCTCCGCCCGGGACCGTCAAAGGGTCTCGGAAGCCCTGGCGCGTGTCGGGCTCCCTGGTTTCGACAAGCGCAAGCCGGGAACGCTTTCCGGCGGAGAGCGGCAGCGCGCAGCCTTCGCCCGGGCACTGGTGCGCGACAAACCGATCCTGCTCCTGGACGAACCCTTCGCCGCACTCGATCCTGGGCTGCGCTCCGGCATGGTCGAGCTGCTGAAGGCTCTCCACCACGAAAGCGGTAATACGGTCCTCATCGTCTCGCACGATCCGGCCGAGGTCAGGCGTCTTGCCGACCATGCGGTCTTCATCGACGGCGGCACGATTCGGCTTTCCGCGCCCATCGAAGCCTTCCTGAAGGAGGGCGGCATTCCGGCACTGACCACATTTTTGCAGCATTGAATGCGACGCAGCATGCTGTTGCCGGTTTTGCCTTAATTTCGTCCAGCCAAACGGCTGAAAGTCCTGAGAGAAATGCTTGCTAAAATACAACGCTGCCACATTTAAACGGAGTCTCGCTATGCAACCGGTGCCAAAATCGGCTAGAGCAAGGGGTGGAGACCGTCCGGTAAACGCGGATTGATGGGGTGAAAGCAACCTTTATCGGCGCGCGACGACGATCGGCCCGGTAACGATCAACCGGATTTTGGCGCCGAGCCGGCATGGCAGCGAAATGAGTGAGACACAGGTACTGAAGCAGAGCGAACGAGCAAAACGAAGGATCAGCGTGCCCGTCGCAGCCCGTTTGCGCCGCCTGGCTTCTCTTCTTGTCGCCGCGGCAATGTTGAACAGCTGCCAAACGGTGATGGATCAGTCCTATCAGCCGAGCGTTTCGCCCTCAGCCAATCCGCAGATCGTGTCCGAGGTGCAGAAAAACGATCCGCGCGCGCAGATGGGCGCGCGCGAGCATCCACGCATTCTCGCGAGTTACGGCGGCGAATACAAGGACGCCAAGACCGAACGTCTCGTTGCCCGCATCGCCGGCGCCTTGACCAGCGTGTCGGAGAACCCGCAGCAATCCTATCGCATCACCATTCTGAATTCGCCGTCGATCAACGCCTTCGCCTTGCCGGGCGGCTATCTCTATGTGACGCGCGGCCTTCTTGCTCTTGCCAACGATGCGTCGGAAGTTGCCGCCGTGCTGTCGCACGAAATGGCGCACGTGACAGCCAATCACGGCATCGAACGCCAGAAGCGCGAAGAGGCCGAGGTCATCGCCAGCCGCGTCGTCGCCGAGGTCCTGTCGAGCGATCTCGCCGGCAAGCAGGCGCTGGCCCGCGGCAAGCTGCGCCTCGCCGCCTTCTCCCGCCAGCAGGAACTGCAGGCCGACGAGATCGGCATTCGCACACTCGGCCAGGCAGGCTATGACCCTTACGCCGCTGCACGCTTCCTGAACGCCATGGAAGACTACAGCCGCTTCATGACGGCCAATTCCGATGTCGACCAGAGCCTGGACTTCCTGTCCAGCCATCCGAGCACTCCGCAGCGCATCGACCTCGCCAAGGCACACGCCCGCGAATTCGGCGAGGAAGGCAAGGTCGGCGACACCGGCCGCGACTATTACCTGAACGGTATCGACGGCCTGCTCTATGGCGACAGCCCGGAGGAAGGCTATGTGCGCGGCCAGACCTTCCTGCATGGCGGCCTTGGCATTCGTTTCGACGTGCCGCCTGATTTCCGTATCGACAACAAGGTCGAGGCTGTCATGGCGACCGGTCCTGGCGATATCGCCATTCGCTTCGACGGCGTTGCCGATACCCAGAACCAGAACCTCACGAATTATATTTCCAGCGGCTGGGTGACCGGCCTTGATCCTTCGTCGATCCAATCGATCACCGTCAACGGCATGCCGGCCGCCACCGCGCGCGCTTCTGCCGATCGCTGGGATTTCGACGTCACCGTCATCCGCGACCGCACGCAGATCTTCCGTTTCCTGACGGCGGTGCCGAAGGGGAACCTCGCCCAGCTCGATCAGACGGCCAATGTGCTGCGGTCGAGCTTCCGGCATATGACGCCGGAGGAGGCTTCATCGCTGAAGCCGTTGCGGGTTCGCGTCGTCACCGTCAAGCCCGGCGATACGATCACCACGCTTGCTGCCCGCATGATGGGCACCGACCGCAAGCTCGACCTGTTCAAACTGATCAATGCCCTGCCCACCGGCGCAAACATTGCACCGGGCGACAAGGTCAAGATTATTGCGGAATAACGGCGGGTTTACCTTCCCCCGCTCGGGAGAAGGTGTCTCTCAGGCATAGGTTGCCATACGCGGGTCGGCATCCACCAGCGCGCTGCGGAGCTTGTCCATCGCGCGGCTTTCGATCTGACGCACACGTTCCTTGGAAATGCCGAGATCGGCGCCAAGCTCCTCCAGCGTCGCCCCATCCTCGACAAGGCGGCGGGCGCGGATGATCTTCATCTCGCGTTCATTGAGGTGCTTCAGCGCCGATGCGAGCCAGATGCGACGACGTTCGCCATCGATCATGTCGGAAACCTGCTCATCCGGAAGCGGCTCGTCGCTGATGAGAAAATCGATACGTTCGGCGCTCTCCGAATCGCTTGCTATCGAAGGCGCCTGCAGCGAGGTGTCGCTGCCGGAAAGGCGCGCATCCATGGTCTGCACATCGGCAAGGCTGACGCCGAGCGTGACGGCGATTTCCTCGTGGATAGACTGAACGGTAATGCTCGAATTGCTTCTTGCGAGCTTGGCGCGCAGACGGCGGAGATTGAAAAACAGCGCCTTCTGCGCCGAACTCGTGCCGCCGCGCACGATCGACCAATTGCGCAGGATATAATCCTGGATCGACGCGCGGATCCACCAGCTGGCATAGGTCGAAAAGCGCACCTCCCGCTCCGGCTCGAAGCGGGCGGCAGCTTCCAGCAAGCCGACGTAACCTTCCTGCACGAGATCGCTCATCGGCAGTCCGAAATTGCGGAATTTGCCTGCCATCGAAATGACAAGGCGCATATGGGCGGTTGCGATCTGATTGCGGGCGCCGCGATCGTCGTGATCCTTCCAACGTATGGCGAGATCATGTTCTTCGTCACGATCTAGATATGGAGCAGCCATCGCAACTTTAATCATGCGCCGATCTGCAGACATATTCGTCATATGCATCTCCTGGGTTCGGCCTCAAGTCGTCTCTGTGCCGCGGTCGACGAAAAGGGCAGCAAGCGTCGTTTCCGAACATCCCTGCTCGGATGAAAATCAATGAATGAAATGCAATTGGAGACCAATCTCCGGCTCGCCGGATAATCGATGACTAGTCTAACTCGATATCAGCGAACGAATCTGACGATTGAAGCATCTTCAGATCGCCGGGGAGCTTCGAATGAAAACGCATAGGCCGGTCCTCGTGAACATCAATGAAACAGCCAGTCGAGACAACTCACCCGTAGGAAGGAACCCGCACCGACCGCCAACACGAGCTTTAAACGCGGCAGACGGAAAAAGGTTCCAAAGAAAAAACCCGGCACGAGGGCCGGGTTTTTTGAAGCAGTATCTGACACTGGCCTTATGCGGCTTCGTCCTGGGAATCGTCTTCTTCGACGACCTTGCCGCGCTTGGGACCCTTGTTGAGATTGGCCTCGACGAGGCGAACGGCTTCGGTCTCCGACATCTTGTTTACGGCAGCAATTTCGCGCGCCATGCGATCGAGCGCGGCTTCATAGAGCTGACGTTCGGAATAAGACTGTTCCGGCTGATTCTCGGCACGATAAAGATCGCGAACCACCTCAGCGATAGAGATCAGATCGCCGGAATTGATCTTGGCATCATATTCCTGAGCGCGACGCGACCACATGGTACGCTTGACGCGGGCCTTGCCCTGGACGACCTTAAGTGCACGCTCGACGAAATCCGTCTCGGAAAGCTTACGCATGCCAATGCTCATGGCCTTCGCCACGGGCACCTTCAGACGCATCTTGTCTTTTTCGAAGTCGATCACAAAAAGCTCAAGCTTCATGCCTGCGACTTCTTGCTCTTCAATCGCGGTGATCGTACCAACCCCGTGAGCGGGATATACGATCGATTCACCAGTCTTGAAGCCATGGCGTGCTGCTGAAGGTTTTTTCTGCTGGGTCGTCATTCTTTTCAAAAACTCCCTGTTACGCACCGGTAAAGGCCGGCGCCGGGTCAGTCAGGCCCGGATGAGACGGAAGCACCGTCGGGTGACTTCATCCTGGTCCAGCCAGACTCATGCAAAAGAAACCCCTCCATCGCGATCCCAGACCCGACAACTCAAAACGTTGATATGTCAAGGAAACCGCGTACGGATTGGTGATTTGCTTTCGTGATGGTTTTGGGCATGCGAAATGCCGCTGTGGATCAGTGTAGGTAAGCTATCACAAAAATCTGAGGAAATCAATAATTTGCTTCACGCGCGCCAAAAAGGCCACGTTGACAGCCCATGCGGCCCAACGGCAATGATTCGTTCCGTGCGATATCGACTACACCTTTATCGGCAGCCTGTCACGGCTTTCGATCAGTCGCCCGCACCCGGGTTCGCCGAGAAATACTTCTCGAACTTGCCCTCTTCGCCGTCCATTTCCTTGGCTTGCGGAAGCGGATCGCGCTTTACCGTGATATTCGGCCAGATGGACGCATATTCGGTATTGATCTTCAGCCACTTGTCGAGACCCGGCTCCGTATCGGGCTTGATCGCCTCGGCAGGACATTCGGGTTCGCAGACGCCGCAATCGATGCATTCGTCAGGATGGATGACGAGAAAATTCTCGCCCTCGTAGAAGCAGTCGACGGGGCAGACTTCCACGCAATCGGTGTATTTGCAGCGGATGCAATTGTCGGTCACGACGTATGTCATGAAGCACTCCAGGAATGTCTCTAGTTTTCCGCGGATGCGCAACCTGGAACGTCGCGCCCTCCCGCGGTGCCGAACGAACAGACGAATGCCAAGCGAGCACGCGTGCCGTCCGGCTGGTTACCGGCAGGTTGATGGTGAGGTATCGACTTTGTAAGCCAATTTCAAGGACAAACAATCTTGAAAACCATCCGGGGCAGACAGAGTTTTCTAATCCCCGTCCTTGGTCAGGCGATCGATGGCGCGCCGGTCGCGTTTCGTCGGCCTGCCGCTGCCCGGCGCCCGCAAGGCCTGTTCGAACGCCGTGAGGCGTTTTGTCTCATCTGGCGGAGGCGTCAGGTCCTCGTAGAGCAGCTTGGCTTCCTCAAAGGGTCCCCTGCGTTCGCCGGGTGCACGCACGACGAGGACCAAATCGCGCCGTTCGAGGGACAGCTCGATCCGGTCGCCTGCCTTGATGCCATAGCTCGGCTGTACGACCCGTTCGCCGTTCACCCGCACGCTGCCATTCTGCACATAGACCTGCGCCAGCGAACGGGATTTCACCATGCGGGCAAAGAACAGCCATTTGTCGATGCGCTGGCGCGAACCGGAAAATGTCTGTCCCTCGTCCTTCATGGCCTATTTCTTCATCTGCTCCTTAAGCGCAGCGAGCTTTGCGAAAGGAGAATCCGGATCGATCGGCTTTTCCTTGCGCGGCGGCTTGGCTTCGAAGCGCAAAGGCTGCGACGCGCCGCGATTGTTCCGGTCGTTCCGATTGTTGCGGTCATTGCGATCGCCGCGTTCCTGGCGGTCGTTGCGCTCGGGACGGCCCCCTTGATGCGGCGGACGGCCACCATCGCGATTATTGCCGCGCGGGCCTTTGTCGGCACCACGGACTTCGCGACCGTCGCGCTTGTCACGGCCTTCGCGATTGCCTTCGCCGCTCGGCTGCTGCTGCTCGCCAGCGCGGCGGTTGCCGTTCTGAGCGCGGCCCTCGCCCTGTTGGCCACGGCGATCACCGTGACCACGCCCGCCTTGACGCTGCTGTTGATCGCTGCGACCGCCAAGACGCCAAAGCAGAACCGGCTTCGGCTCCACCGGCTCGGCTGCAACGGCCTCGGCTTCGGTAGCTTCGGTCGCCGCAACCACCGGCTCAGTCGATGCATCCGCAGCCGGAGCTGGTTCCTCGGAGGTTGATTCGGCCTCCTTGGCGGGCTCGTCGCCGGCAGCGTCGGCATCGTCGTGGTCTGCCTTTTCGGCAGCAGCTTCCGTCGCCTGCCCGGCCGGAGCCGCCACTGCATCCTGCTGTGCGAGGAAGGCTGTCGCCTCCTCCGCCTTCACGGGATCGGCACGATAGCCGAGACCCTTGAGGATCTCTTCCATATCCTCGAGCGTCGCGCCGAGGATCGAGAGCATCGCCGTCGTCGTCGTGAAGCGGCGGCCGTCATAGGCGCCTTCAGGGCGCGAAGCCTGGCCGGGCTTCCACTGCAGCAGCGGGCGGATGATATCCGCCAACCGCTCGAGAATGTCGATGCGCACCGCGCGCTTGCCAAGGAAGCGGAAGCCGGCGAGCTTGTAGAACATGCGCTCGTAGCTCGGATCGGTGACAACAGAGGTGCGGCCGGCGGCCAGCACCGGAATGAGATCGCCATAGCCGGGCTTGTCCAGGCCATCGTTCTTCAATGCCCAGAGCAGGCTGATGAGCTCGGCCGGAGCGGGCTTCAACAGCGCTGGCACGAAAATGTGATAGGCGCCGAAGCGAACGCCGTAACGGCGCATGGAGGCGCGCGCGTCCTGATCCAGCGACTTCACCTCTTCGGTGACATCGCGGCGGAAGAGCACGCCCAGATTTTCCACCAGCTGGAAGGCGAGCCCCTTGGCGAGGCCCTGCAGATCCTCAGCGCGCTGGAGGTCGTCGAGCGGCTTCAGGATCGTGCTGATGTGATGGTTCACGAAGCGCTCGATGCGGGCGGCGACATGATCGCGCGCATTGCCGGTCAACTGCTCGTCGGCGAGCAGGAGGACACGCGGCCGCATGATATGATCGCTGCCCGACAGGCGCGCCACGGGATCGCCGAGCCAGCGCACGAGACCATCGGCGCTGATCGCAAGATCGCTGTTGCCGGCCGCGTGCATGCGAGCGGCACGCGCCTCGAACTCCAGCGCAAGCGCCTTCAGCGAAGCCGACTGGACAGCCTTGGCGTCCGGCCCCTCCGTTCCGGAGATTGGCGTGAACCGGAATCCGGTCAACTGCCCCACATGATGCCCCTCGACGAAGACATCCCCATTCACACTGATTTCAGCTTCCAGCATCGCATTCTCTCTCAGGCGCTTCATGAGCACAGATGTCCTGCGATCAACAAAGCGTTTCGTCAACCGTTCATGTAACGCATCGGACAATCGATCTTCGATTTCCCGCGTCTTTTCTTGCCAGTGTGTCGGATCGGCAAGCCAACCGGGCCGGTTCGACACATAGGTCCAAGTCCTTATCTGCGCGATTCGCGCCGAAAGCGTGTCGATCTCGCCATCTGTCCGATCGGCACGATGCACCTGCTCGGCCAGGAAATCCTCTTTCACCGTGCCATAGCGCACGAGATCGGAAAAGAGGGTAGCGATAAGATCGGCATGCTGGGCGGGCGTGATACGCCGATAGTCGGGAAGCGCACAGGCCTCCCATAATTTTTCGACCCGCGCCGGGCTGCTGGCAAGATCGGCAATCTCCAGATCGCGTGACAGATATTCCAACGCCTGCTGGTCTACCGCAGGCAGCGCCCGCGTCAAGCCCTGCACGCGCGGAGCGTCTTCGAGACTGGCGCGCAGCGCGGCGATCGAGGCGAAGTCGAAATCCTTGCTGCGCCATTGCAGCACCTTCACCGTGTCGAATTCGTGCCCCTCCATACGGCGCACCAGCTCGTCGTCGAAAGGATCGACCTGACCCGTTACGCCGAAAGTGCCGTCCTTCAGATGGCGCCCGGCGCGGCCTGCGACCTGGCCGAGCTCGGCGGGATTGAGATTGCGGAACTGATAGCCGTCGAACTTGCGGTCCTGGGCAAAGGCGACATGATCGACGTCGAGATTGAGGCCCATGCCGATGGCGTCGGTGGCGACCAGATATTCGACATCGCCTTCCTGGTAGAGCGCCACCTGCGCATTGCGGGTGCGGGGGCTCAGCGCGCCGAGCACGACGGCGGCTCCGCCGCGCTGGCGGCGAATAAGCTCCGCGATGGCATAAACCTCGTCGGCGGAAAAGGCGACGATCGCCGTGCGTTGCGGCAGGCGCGTGATCTTCTTCTGCCCGGCATAGAAGAGATGCGACAGCCTCGGCCGCTCGATGACGGTAATCCCGGGCAGAAGCTGCTCGAGAATCGGCCGCATCGTGCCGGCGCCGAGCAGCAGCGTCTCGTCCCGGCCGCGCAAATGCAGGATGCGATCCGTAAAGATATGGCCGCGTTCCAGATCTCCGGCCAGCTGCACTTCATCGATGGCGACGAAGGAAGCACGCGTCTCGCGCGGCATGGCCTCGACGGTACAGACCGAAAAGCGCGCATTGGGCGGCGATATCTTTTCCTCACCAGTCACCAGCGCAACATGCTGGGCCCCGACCTTCTCAACGACGCGCGTATAGACCTCACGCGCGAGCAGCCGCAGCGGCAGGCCGATCACGCCACTGCCATGCGCCACCATGCGCTCGATGGCATAATGGGTCTTGCCGGTATTGGTAGGTCCGAGCACTGCGGTCACGCCGCGTCCGCTCAGGATCATGGGGTGCGAGATTTGAGTCATGGGTCCGTGCATGGGCGAGAAACTACCGTCTTCCGATCAGCGAGCTCCTCCTTGAAGAGAAGAACAAATGACGACCATATGTGACAAAGGCAAGACCTGAATCAAAAAACAGCGGCCGCAACAGCTGATTTCATAAACGGCAGTCTCAACCAAAAGATACATTATCCCTGCATCCCATGCGAGTCCCCCCGACTGGGGAACAGCTTGGGAACGAATCGGCGACGAATCGCTGACTCGGCGATGTTCTTCATTTGTTCACTACTATATATGGATTTCGATTCACAGAATCCCACCAGATACTGAATCGCACTTTCATGGCCTTTTTCGTGGAAAGGGGAGTCAAGCAATGAATTCGCGGGAGGCGAAATTTCACACGGATTTACGGTTAATCATTTGTAAACATACCGGATTTCCCGAGGTGCCCGCCGTCGCATTAACAATCGGGCCAAAGCCGGAACGAATCAGCGACGAATCGCTGATTCCGGCAGTTTCTGCCTTTGTTCTCTACAATATATAGCGGCTTTTCGTCGAAAGCACGCAGGACTCTGAATGGTTGAGACCGCGATTCGGCCCGAATCTTGGATTGCGGTTAATCTTTCAGCGAGCCCAGATATAATGAATCAATAAATACACCCTGTAATTGTATCCGTTAACGCTTCGACCAAAGCCGGAACGAATCGGAGACGAATCGCTGATTCGTCCGCGTATTTCGTTTGTTCACGGCCATATCTAGTAGCTGGACAGAAATGCATCGCGAGATGAAGAACGGCACGCGCCCGCCGGCCAACGCGCAAACTGGTCCCCATTAACCAATCGGACCTGCGACGCACCACTTTCCGGCGAGCCGCCCAGGCTCCTTCCCGCTCGAGCCTCAAGCGCAAGCGCCTTCCCCGCCGACCCCAACGTTAACCAAGGCCATATGCAGAACGAATCGCAGACGAATCACAGACATGATCGCCTTCCCGTTTCGTTCACCGCAACATATTGTATTTTCAGCAAATTTTAACCATAGGCATAAGTCCTGCCTGGCCGGTTCGCCATCACATCACATGATCGCGTTAACCCTTTGCCGGACACCGAGCCCATTGCACTCGCGTATTTTTATTTCTTAGCCGGAACAATTTTCCCGGAAGAAAGTTTCTACGGCAGCAACGCAAGGAACTCCGCTAGTTCCCCACAAACGAACCAGCGGGGCCGCATGGAATATGCTGTTGGCCGGGCGACAAGCCCGTGCCGGCGAAATGTTCGAGCGACGCACATGGAGGACGCATCATGCTTGGTACGGTACTGCTCGTCATACTGATTCTGCTACTGATCGGCGCACTTCCGAGCTGGGGTTACAGCCGGGCTTGGGGATATGGTCCATCAGGCGGCCTCGGACTTGTTCTCGTTATCGTTCTTATTCTGCTATTGATGGGTCGGATCTGATCCTCAGACCATTGTTGAAAACCTCGAAACACTAGGGAGCTAACCATGAAGAAGATCATCGTCGCGATCGCGCTCGTCGGCGCACTAGCGTCGTGCACCGCCACGGAGAAAGGCACAGCCATCGGCGCCGGTACAGGCGCCCTGATCGGTGGCGTGGCCACGCATAGCTGGGGTGGCGCCGCGGTCGGCGCTGTCGCCGGTGGTGTCGTCGGCAACCTTATCGGACGGTCGCATGAACGTAGCGGCTATTGCATCTACCGCGACCGCTATGGTCACCGTTACGAGGCTCGTTGCCGCTAAGGCAGGCTGACGCCTCATGGCCGGTTGCCCTTGACGGTCGATCATGATCGTCAGGCTCTTTGCGCCGCCCCCCCGGGGAGAGCAACTCCTGTAGGACAATCCTCTTCCCGCGAGAACCGATCGCGGGAAGGGAGCAGTGTTTTGAGAAAGGAACGGCATCATGGCCGCAATCATCGCAAGCATTGCAGCGTTCGCGCTCATTGGCACCAGTTTTTATGCGCTCGTCTGCGCGACAAGGGCGCGTGACAAGGAAAAGCGGCGGATGCCGTTGGAAGCCGTCGTCCTGGAATTCAAGCCGCGACGGCAGCAATCGGCCAATTCAGGCCGAGGATGATTGCCGGGCTCGCCCGGCAATCCCACCGATAACGAAGATCGGCTTCAAGCGAAGAATTGCCCGCCATTGGCTGATATCGTCGATCCCGTGATGAAACCGGCATCGTCGCTGGCAAGGAAGACAACGACGCGGGCGATTTCCTCGGGCTGGCCCAGGCGTCCCACGGGGATCTGCGGAATGATGCGCTCGTTCAAAACCTTTTCCGGCACAGCAAGCACCATTTCCGTGCCGATATAGCCCGGGCAAATGGCATTCACGGTGATGTTTTTGGCAGCCCCCTCCTGCGCGAGCGCCTTGGTGAAGCCGAGGTCGCCGGCCTTGGCGGCGGAATAATTTGCCTGGCCCATCTGCCCCTTCTGACCGTTGATCGACGAGATGTTGATGACGCGGCCGAAGCTGCGGTCGCGCATGCCCTGCCAGACATGATGCGTCATGTTGAACAGGCCGGTGAGGTTTGTATTGATAACCTCCTGCCATTGCTGTGGCGTCATCTTGTGGAACATGGCGTCCCGGGTAATGCCGGCATTGTTGACCAGAACCTCGACATGGCCGAGATCGTGCTCGACCTTGGCGATGCCCTTGCCGCAGGCCTCGTAGTCGGTCACATCCCACTTGTAGACGGCAATGCCTGTCACTTCGTGGAAGGCCCGCGCTTTTTCCTCATTGCCGGCATAGGTTGCCGCCACCTTGTAGCCCGCATTGCGCAGCGCCATTGAAATGGCCGCTCCGATTCCTCGCGTACCCCCCGTTACCAATGCCACTCTGCTCATGTGCCACTCCCCTTTGTTGCTGCGGAGACGAGACGACCGCTCATCAGGTCGCCTGCTCCGCCTTCACCGCCTCTTCTGGAAAACTTTGCTCGGGATCTCGAGCGCCCCCGCGCTCGAGATGCTTCAAAATGCCTCGAAGCACATGGCAACACCCATGCCGCCGCCGATGCACAGCGTGGCGAGACCCTTGCGGGCGCCGCGGCGCTTCATTTCGAACAGCAGCGTGTTGAGGATGCGCGCGCCGGAAGCGCCGATCGGATGGCCGATGGCGATGGCGCCGCCATTGACGTTGACGATCGACGTATCCCAGCCGAGGTCCTTGTTGACGGCGCATGCCTGAGCGGCGAAAGCCTCGTTGGCCTCGACAAGGTCGAGGTCGTTGACCGACCAGCCCGCTTTTTCCAACGCTTTGCGGGACGCCGGGATAGGTCCCGTGCCCATGATCTGCGGATCGACGCCGGCCGTTGCCCAGGAAACGATGCGCGCGAGCGGCTGGATGCCGCGGCGCGAGGCTTCGGCCTCGGTCATCAGCACGGCTGCGGCCGCACCGTCATTGAGGCCGGAAGCGTTGCCGGCCGTCACCGTGCCCTCCTTGTCGAAGGCGGGCCTGAGCTTGACCATGCCATCCAGTGTCGCGCCATGGCGGATATATTCGTCGGTATCGACAGTGACGTCGCCCTTGCGCGACTGGATCGTGAAGGGAACGATCTCGTCCTTGAACCGCCCGGCCTTCTGCGCTGCCTCTGCCTTGTTCTGCGAAGACACGGCAAACTGATCCTGATCCTCGCGCGAAAGCTGCCATTGGCGCGCGATATTCTCCGCCGTGATACCCATGTGATAGCCGTGGAAGGCGTCCATCAGGCCATCCTTGATCATCGTGTCGACCATTTTCATGTCGCCCATCTTGGTGCCGGCGCGAAGATGCGCGGCATGCGGGGCCATCGACATGGATTCCTGCCCGCCGGCAACGATGATCTTCGCGTCGCCGGTCGCGATCTGCTGGAGGCCGAGCGCGACTGCACGCAGGCCGGAACCGCAAAGCTGATTGACGCTCCAGGCGGTCGCTTCCTGCGGGATGCCCGCCTTCATCGCAGCCTGGCGGGCGGGGTTCTGTCCTTCGCCGGCCTGCAGCACCTGGCCAAGGATCACTTCGTCGACTTCCTTGGCGTCGACGCCGGCGCGTTCCAGTGCGCCCTTGATGGCGGTGGCGCCAAGCTCGTGCGCGGGAACGGCCGCAAAAGCGCCGTTGAAAGAGCCGACGGCGGTACGCGCCGCGCTGGCGACGACGATGGATGAACTGCTCATGGATGCCTCCTCACAGAATGGACAGTATATGAGGCGAAACTGTCAAAGCTTTGCGCCTGAGTCAAACAGCAAGAATTTTCATCGCGCACATTTCGCGAAGCTGTCACTGCCTTCAAAAAATGCAATCAAAGGAAAGGTCTTGCCGCATCGCACAAAGCGATTGTCACCAAGCTTCTTTTGCGTCTACACTTAGGGGTGGAGGAGTATTCCATACAATCAGACGGGGCCAGGAGACTGATAATGGCAAAAAATGAGGGCCAGATCGTAATCAAGAAATATGCCAATCGCCGCCTATACAACACCGGAACCAGCACTTACGTGACGCTGGACGACCTTGCGGAGATGGTAAAAAAGGGCGAGGAGTTTACCGTCCAGGATGCAAAAAGCGGTGAGGATATTACGCATTCGGTCCTGACGCAGATCATTTTCGAACAGGAATCGAAGACCGGCAACACGCTGCTGCCGATTTCTTTCCTTCGCCAGTTGATCGGTTTTTACGGCGATCAGATGCAAATGGTCGTACCGAGTTTTCTCGAGCATTCCATGCGTTCGTTCACAGAGCAACAGGTGCAGATGCGCGAGCAGATCAACCGGGCCTTCGGCGAAACGCCTCTCGGCAAGAACCTGCAACTACCGATCCAGATGGTGGAGGAACAGGTTCGCCGCAACACCGAGATGTTCCAGCAGGCCATGCAGATGTTCTCGCCCTTCATGAAGCCCCCGGCGAAGGAAAGCCGCAAGGCCGAGGCCAAGGATATCGACGAGCTGAAGGAACAGCTCCGCGCCATGCAGAGCAAGCTGGATAGCTTGTGAAATCTACCCTTCTCCCCTCGGGGAGAAGGTGCCCGCCATCCTTCAACGCTCCAGAGGGCGGATGCGGGATGAGCGCCGGCCTTGAATTTACGGAGAGTGCATACCCAGCGGCGCGGCCCCCTAACAGGCCGCTTTTCTTCCACCCATACAACCAGATCAAAACGGAAAAAGGCCGGCGAACCGCCAGCCTTTTTAATTCATGCCATCAAGGCAGCGCTGAAATTATGCGCTTTCCTTCGGCGTCAGGACCTGGCGACCGCGATACATACCGGTCTTCAGATCGATATGGTGCGGACGGCGCAGTTCGCCGGAGTTCTTGTCTTCAACATAGGTCGAAGCCTTCAGTGCGTCAGCCGAACGGCGCATACCGCGCTTGGACGGGCTTGTTTTTCTCTTCGGTACAGCCATTTTCGGTACTCCAATTTGCGGACGAAACATATCTACGGCCAGCCAGGCGGCCGAAATAGACATGCATCAATTTCGGAATTTGGCCGGGCTTGTACATGACTTATCGGGCTTTGACCAGTCCCTTCCAGCATTTTTTGCCCGCAGCAGCTGATTCGGCATATCGGAACCGATCGAGGTTCAATCCTCGTCTTCCGGCACGATCCATGTTTCCTGCAGCGCCGCCTCTTCCCACTTCTTCCAGGCAGGTAAGCCTTTCATGAAAGCCATATAGTCCTTTGTGTCGGCATTGGTAGCGATATCGTATCGCTCGAGGCGGCTGACGACGGGCGCAAACATCGCGTCTGCCCCAGAAAACGTTCCGAACAGGAAAGGACCGCCGGAGCGGGACCGCGCCTCGCGCCAGATTGTCTCGATGCGTGCCACATCCTCCATGACCCCTTCCAGCCGGTCGGGGCGGCTCACCGGACGGCGCATGTTCATCGGGCATGCATTGCGCAGGGCACTGAAACCCGACAGCATCTCCATGCTGTAGGACCGTGCCAGCGCTCGCGCCTGCCGATCCCTGGGCAGCAGGCCGGCATCGGGGAAAAGCTCGGCCACATATTCGATGATGGCAAGCGATTCCCAGACCTTGAAGCCGCCATGCACCAGCATCGGTACTTTGCCCGTCGGCGAAACCTCGCGAATGTCGGGATTGCCGGCCGGAAAATCGAAGGGGATCAGAACCTCTTCGAAGGCGATGCCGCAACCCTCCAGCGCGATCCATGGCCGGAACGACCAGGAGGAATAGTTCTTGTTGCCGATATAAAGGATCAGCTTGTCCATGATCCCTGCTCCCTTGTTAGTTCCGGAATTCCAGGACGGGAAGTTCCTCGAAATGGTTCATATCATCGAACGAGCAGAAGGCCGGTGGCCGCAGCTCAAGAACGGGCACCTCGGCACGAAGCTCGGCCGCTACCTCGTCCAGCATCGCCTGCCAGCGCGGCAGCGCCTCGTCGGCCAGCCGCTCGATGACATAGGTGAAGGTGATGTGAAAGGCATAGGTGTCGTGATCGGGATGGCGATAACCGAGGAGATCGGCCAGCACATTGCGCCATTCCCGCATCGTCTTGCGGTCCGCTTCCGTTGCGCCATCGACCAAGAGGCCGCTCGGTCGCGCCTTTATCACCGCCACCTTGAACGGATCGCGCATGGAGAAGGCCTTTAGCCGCTCACGCATGATCTCGGTCATCTCGTCGATCGGCGTATCGAGCGCAAGATCTGCAGGCCAATGAGGCTGCGTGCGTCGATATTCGATGACGCCCTGGAACAGCGTCATATGAAGGCTGGAAACCGGCGTGAAGGTAAATTGCCGGGCTTCCGGCATCTCCAGGTACTTCTGCCTTGCCACTACCATGGCACGCTGTGTTTGCGAGCCCTCAGGCACATGGCAGACGATCGTATTGCCAGGCTCGTACTGGAAGACCCCGGAAAGATCGTAGCGCGTACCGAGATGGCGCGGCGGCTCAGGATGCAGGCTCTTGGCATATTGCAGCAGCTCGGGGGAAAAGGCGGAGAAGTCCATGGCATGTCCGATCGTCGTTGGCAGATCATCCGCCCTTAGGTCATAGCCAAGAATGGCAGATGACAACAAGCCGATCGAACGACAAGTTCTGATCTCAATCATAAAGGCATTTGATGTATTCGTCGGCATTCCTCGCACGCCGCTGGATCAACGAGGCGAGCTGGCTGAGGCCGCGCCCCGGCTTGCTCGCCACCCGATCGATCGGATTGGGGAGCGAGACCGCAAGAAGAGCGGCCTGGCGCGCAGTAAGCTTGGAAGCGGGCACCTTGAAATGATATCGCGCCGCCGCCTCGATGCCGTATATGCCCGGCCCCCATTCGGCGACATTCAGATAGATTTCCATCATCCGGCGCTTCGGCCAGACGAAGGAGGCCGAAACCGCAAGCGGCAGCTCCAGCGTCTTGCGCACGAAGGAACGGCTGTTCCAGAGAAACAGGTTCTTCACCGTCTGCATCGGGATGGTGCTGCCGCCGCGCGTGGATTTGCCCTGGAGCGTCTCCTGGACCAGCATCCGCATCTCGCCCCAATCGACCCCGCCATGGAAGCAGAACTGCCCGTCCTCGGAAACCAGGACCGATTTCACCAGCACCGGCGCTATCTGGTCGAGCGGAACCCAGCGGCGATCATATCCCTGAAACGTGACCACATCGCGCAGCATCAGGGTCGAGACCGGGTGTACGAACGGCAATACGTAGAGGAGGATGAAGAGATAGGGCAGCAGCAACAAGCCGATCAGGATGAGGACGATGCGTTGCCAAAGCGGACGGTCCTTGAAGCGCGCAAACAACGAGGACCGTTGCGGCATATCGGCTTCCTCCTCATTGTCCGTCGATATGTCCAATTGCCTGACGTCCACGATCGCTCCATCCCGGAACACTCTTCACGCATCCGGGAAACGCTCAGAATGCTGCAATCGTCATACCGTCTACACAAAGCGATGACCAGAGTGCGACGCAATTCCCCAACCGGCTGTTGACAATTCTCGTTGCCAGCCATCGCCTCTCATGCCAAACAGCGGCCATGGACAGCACCCATTCCTCATTCGAACAGCGCCTCAGGGACAATGCCGGCAAGATCGAGGCGACGTTGAGCCGGCTTCTCGGCGATGCCAGCCTCGGCGACGAGATCGTTCGTCCCGCCCGGCTTCTGAGCGCGATGCGCCATGGCGTGCTGAATGGCGGCAAGCGGCTGAGACCCTTTCTCGTCATGGAGTCATCAGCGCTTCTCGGCGGCAATGCGGGTGCCGCCCTGAGGGTCGGCGCAGCCCTCGAATGCGTGCATTGCTATTCGCTTGTCCACGACGACCTGCCTGCCATGGACGACGACGACCTGCGTCGCGGCCAGCCGACCGTGCATATCGCCTTCGACTACGCGACAGCGATCCTGGCGGGCGACAGCCTGCTGACCTACGCCTTCGATATCATAGCCGCACCCGAAACGGAGTTGCCGGCCGATCGGAAAATGGCGCTCGTGCTTGCGCTCGCGCGAGCATCCGGCATCGGCGGCATGGCCGGCGGCCAGGCACTCGACCTCGCGGCGGAAAAAGAGACGCCGGACGAAAACGGCATCACGACGCTGCAGGCGATGAAGACAGGTGCGCTGATCCGCTGCGCCTGCGAGGCAGGCGCGATCATCGCCGGCGCCGGCGTGGAAGACCGAAGGCGACTGCGGACCTTCGGCGAAAAGATCGGCCTCGCCTTCCAACTTGCCGACGACCTGCTCGACCTGACAGCCGATGCCGCCACCATGGGCAAGGCAACGGGCAAGGATGCCGCCCGCGGCAAGGGCACGCTGGTGGGCCTGCACGGCCAGGAATGGGCCGAGACGACGCTCGCAAGGCTGGTCACCGAAGCGGCCGATCTGCTGTCCGGTTACGGCGACAAGGCGCATGTGCTTGTCGAAACGGCGCGGTTCGTGGCGAACCGCAGGAACTGAACTCTCTCGGACGCAGCGGCCTGCCTTGCACCAGAGCACCCCGTTGCAGGGGCCTTTCGAAACAGCCCAATGTCACCATGACAAGAATCTCCGCAGCGGAGGGTGATTTTCGCTGCGCTTTATGACAAATTCCCCTACCGAATTGGCCCGCAGACGCGGAATTGTCCGCGCCAGCCAAGGCCCCCCGGGAATTTTCTCCATGCGCGAGACGCTTGCCTATCTGCCGCAGATCCTGCCGGCCTATATCGCCTATATCATCGCCGTCGTCAGTCCTGGACCGGCGATCATGGCTATCATCGGCACATCGATGACGCACGGCCGCAAGGCGGGCATGACCCTCTCGCTCGGCATCTTCGGTGGCTCGCTGACCTGGGCGATCGCCGCTGCTGCCGGCCTCGCCACCCTGCTGCAGACCTACGCGATGGCGCTGGAGGTGCTGAAGATCTTCGGCGGCATCTATCTGCTCTATCTTGCCTACAAGGCATTTCGCGCCGTGCGGGCAAGCGGCGACGTGCCAACCGCCACCATGGAAACAAAGGCACCGACCTTCAAGTCGCTGGTCCTGCGCGGCTACGGCATCCACGTCACCAATCCGAAAGCGATCTTCGCCTGGCTCGCCATCATCGCGCTCGGCATGCCGCAGGGCGCGCCCGCCTCCGTGGCGGTGCTGATCATCATCGTCTGTGGCGTCACAGGTTTCGTGGCGTTCATGGGCTATGCGATGCTGTTCTCGACGCCGCATGCGCTGAAGATCTACAGGAACGCGCGCCGCTGGATCGAAGGCGCCATGGCCGGCTTCTATTGCTTCGCCGGCATCAAGCTGCTGACGAGCAATATCTAGCGTGAGGGTGGCGGATCACTCCGCCGCGACGCTCTTCTGGCCGAACCGCTTCTCGATATAGTCGGCAACCAGCGCTTCGAAGTCCGAAGCGATGTTCGGGCCGCGCAGCGTCATCGCTTTCTGGCCATCGATGAAGACCGGGGCTGCCGGCGTTTCGCCGGTGCCTGGCAGGGAAATACCGATGTCGGCATGCTTGCTTTCGCCGGGACCGTTGACGATACAGCCCATGACGGCGACGTTCAGCGCCTCGACGCCCGGATATTTCTCGCGCCAGACCGGCATGTTCTTGCGGATGTCGTTCTGGATGTTCTGCGCCAGTTCCTGGAAGACGGTCGAGGTCGTTCGGCCGCAGCCGGGACAAGCCGCGACGACGGGTATGAACTGGCGGAAACCCATGACCTGCAACAGCTCCTGCGCCACCTGCACCTCGCGGGTACGGTCGCCATTCGGCTCCGGTGTCAGCGACACGCGGATCGTATCGCCGATGCCATGCTGCAGCACGTAGCCCATGGCGGCCGACGAGGCGACGATGCCCTTGCTGCCCATGCCGGCCTCGGTGAGGCCGAGATGCAGCGCATGGTCGGAACGCTCCGACAGCATGGAATAGACGGCGATCAGATCCTGCACCTGGCTGACCTTGGCCGACAGGATGATGCGGTTGCGCGGCAGGCCGATTTCCTCGGCGAGATCGGCAGAGATCAGCGCCGACTGCACGATCGTCTCGCGCGTCACCTGGCGGGCCGACAACGGCGAACCCTCGGCGGCGTTCTTGTCCATCAGCGCGGTCAGAAGATCCTGATCGAGCGAACCCCAGTTGACGCCGATGCGCACCGGCTTGTCGTAGCGGATCGCCATCTCGATGATCTCGGCGAACTGCTTGTCCTTCTTGTCCTTGAAGCCGACATTGCCGGGATTGATGCGATATTTCGCCAGCGCCTCGGCGCAGGCCGGATGATCGGCGAGCAGCTTGTGCCCGATATAATGGAAATCGCCGATCAGCGGCACGTCCATGCCGAGCCGCAGCAGCCGCTCGCGGATCTTCGGCACGGCGGCCGCACTTTCGTCGCGGTCGACGGTGATGCGCACGAGCTCCGAGCCGGCCTTGAACAGGGCCGCCACCTGCGCCACGGTCGAATCGACGTCGGCGGTATCGGTATTGGTCATGGATTGCACGACCACGGGCGCACCGCCACCGACGATCACACCGCCGACATCGACGGCAACGGAGGAACGGCGCGGTTTCGGGTCGAAATCACTGGCAGACGACATGGATAGCTCTCGCAGGCCTTTGAAACTGGTGCCTTTCAGGTGGATCACGGAGCGGTCGTTGTCAACCGCTCCGGGTATCTCTTTTGATCGGACAGGATCAAGCCGATAGCGAGCAAAAGCGACAAAATTAATGCTTGCTGTCACCGATACCGTCAGCGTAGCGCGCCAGCGACGACAGCGCCAGCACGACGAGCAGCAGCACCGGCAGCGCCATCAGCACCGGCGAGAATCCGATGTGTTCGGCGGCAAAGCCGATGGCCGAAGGCGCAACCAGCATGCCGGAATAGCCGAGCGTGGTAACGACGGAGATGGCGATGCCGGGCTGCAGGCCCGGAATATTGCCCGCCGCGGAGAAGGCGATCGGCACCATGTTCGAAATGCCGATGCCGCAAAGCGCGAAGCCGAGAATGGCGATCTCCGCATTCGGCGCCAGCGCCGCCGTCAGCATGCCGACGATGGCAAAGATCGTGCAGACGCGCAGCGTCCTTACCGCACCGAGCCGATCACGCACGAAATCGCCGGCGAAGCGCATCGTCGCCATGGTGGCGGAAAAAGCGGCGAAGCCGAAGCCCGACAAGATGACCGATGCTCCCTTTTCCTGGCCGAGATAGAGCGCGCTCCAATCGAGCACGGCACCCTCCGGCACCATGCAGAACAGCGCGACGATGCCGAGCAGCCACGGCAGCGGGATCATCGGAAGCCGCGCCTTCGGCTTGGCCTCGTCCGGATGCGGCTGATCGCCGAGCACCATTGGCCAGGCGACGACCAGGAAGAAGATTGCCAGCACGGTCGAAACCTCAGCATGGCCGAGAACGCCCCAGTGCGAAATCAGGAAGCCGCCGATCGCCGAGCCCAGCAGGCCGCCCAGGCTCCAGAAGGCATGGCAGGACGACATGATCGCCCGGCGCATGGATTGCTCGACCGACACGGCATTGGCGTTCATCGCCACGTCCATGGCGCCGATGAAGCCGCCGAAGAAGAACAGCGCAACGGCCGCCGTCCAAACATTTGGTGCCAACGTCAGAGCCAGGAGCATCGGTACCAGCAGCACCCCGAACGCCCTGACGACGACCCTCGAACCGCGAACGGCGATCTGCGCGCCGGCCAGCGGCATCATGACAAGCGAGCCGACGCCGAAGACCAGGATCATCAGGCCGAGTTCGAATTTAGACAGTTGCAGCCGCTCGGCGAACTCCGGAATTTTCGGTGCCCAACAGCCGACCATGAAGCCATTCATCAAGAACAGCAGGGAGACGGCCGCGCGCGATTTTGTGAAAAACCCGCTCCTTCGCGCCTCAAGACCCTCCGATCTCGTCATATTGTCCATAAAAAATCCTCCGGATCGGTGCCGCACTCTATTTAAATCGATTGAAATCGCAACGATTGAAAACGGCCGACACGGTCACATTTCGTCTCCCTCTGTTAAAGCGGAGGCAAAGACGCCACAACCTCGAATAAATCATTCATATGTGCACGGCATTGGCAAAATGTCCTATTGACGGCGAAAAAGTAGGCTCCTATCGGTTGAGGCCTGAAAGATTCTTCAGTCGGCCCGAGTCGACCATTTTTTGTCGGCCATCCCTTTGGTGCTTCCGTGAAAAACCCCATCAGCTATGGCATCCTGCTTACGGTGTTTGCCTACATGCTGTTCACTGCCCATGATTCGGCTGTGAAGCTGCTCGTCGCTTCCATTCCGGTCTGGCAGGTCCTGTTCATTCGAAGCTGCACCATCCTTGCAGGCTGCTTCGTCTTCGAAGGCCCGTCGCTGGTCCGCAAGGTGGCGCGCTCGCCGATCATCAAGCCGATGATCGTGCGCAGCATCATCATCCTGATTGCCTGGATTTCCTATTATTCGGCGGCCTCCTACCTGCAGCTCGCGGAGGTGACGACGCTTTACTATGCCGCACCGATCGTCGGCACCATTCTCGCCACCATCGTGCTGCGCGAAAAGGTCACCTTCGCCCGCTGGATGGCGGTGGGCGTCGGCTTCTGCGGCGTGGTGATCGCCTCCAATCCCGTGGGACTGTCGATCTCCTGGCCGGTCTATCTGGCGCTGCAGGCCGCCATCCTCTGGGCAAGCGGCATGGTGCTGCTGCGCAAGACGGCGCTGCATGAGAAGAGCCATATCCAGATGGCCGTCTCCAACATCATGTTCATCATCCTCACCGCCGGCATGGCGATTGCGCACTGGCACACGCCGACGCCGTTCCAGATCGTCCTGCTTGCGCTGACCGGCGTCATCGCCGGCGCCGGCCAGCTGGCCCTCTTCGAAGGCATGCGGCAAGCACCCGTCTCCGTGCTTGCACCCTTCGAATATACGTCTCTCGTCTGGGCCTTCCTGCTCGGCTACCTGATCTGGGGAGACATCCCCGGCGCCAACACCTTCATCGGGGCCATCCTGATCCTCAGCGCCGGGTTCATCATCATTATCAGCGAACGGATGAAGCGGCGCGCCGCGGCGGCCTGAGGCGGATTCAGGCTGGCCGAAGGGATGATTACGCCGCCTGCCGGCGCGTAACCACGCTGAGATTCATTTCGGTGCGCAAGCGGAAACCAAGCGTCTTGTAGAGCGAGATGGCCGGAGTATTCGCGGCAAAGGCATGCAAGTAGACGGTCTCGTCCCTCGCCGAGATCTCGCCGGCAACGAAGCGGAAGAGCAGGGTGCCGAGGCCTCGCCCCTGAAAATCGGGATGGGTGCAAAGGCCGCTGAGCTCGGCAAAACCGGGCTGGCGCATGCGCTGACCGGCCATGGCAACGAGCCGGCCATCGATCTTGACACCCCAAAAGGTGCCGAGGCTCTGGGCGCGCAACGTGAAGGGACCGGGCTTGGTCAATGTGGCCAAAGCGAGCATCTCCGCTGCATCGCCTTCCGTCAGCGGCGCGATCCGGCTGTCTGAGATGCGCTCATGGGGCCGTTCGGCGATCATCTGCACGAGCCTGCTTTCGGAGAGGACCGTCAAGCCCTGCGGGATCGTGATTGGGCAGGCTTCGACGAGCGCCATGACCTCGTCGGCGGCAGGCAGGTTCTCCAATGCCTCAAGGCTTTCCGCCGTATCATCGGCAGCGGCCGCGAAGGGCACGATCGAGGGCGGATAGCGGCGGGCGCGTTCACTGCCTTCGGCCAATGTCGCATGGGCGGTTCGCAGCGCATTCCAGGCCGGCCGGTCGAGAATATGACTCATGATTTCTGCTCCTTATCGACACCTCGACGGGCAAGCGGCGCTTCGGCAAGCCCGTCCTCGATCGCGGCGAGCTGTTGCAGGATCGGTCCGGAGAGATCGCCGCAAAGCTCGGTCACCGCCTGTTCGATGCGCGGCCAGACCGATCGTTTCGAATAATCGACGAGTTCCCGGCCCTTTGGCGTCAGCGAAACCAGCCTTCGGCGCTGATCCTCGGCCGAGGCCTGCATGTCGACGTAACCCAGCTCCAGAAGCTGCGAGATGGTGCGCGTGGCACCCGGCTGGGTGATGCCGACGGCCTGGGCAAGTTCGCCTATCGTCATCGGGCCGGCGCGGTCGATCGCCGCGAGGAAGGGATATTGGGCCGACTGGAGGGAGACGCCGAACTCCACCATGATCTGCTGCGTATCCGCCTGAAGGCGTTCGCCGATACGGCGAAAGCGGCTGCCCAGGCAAAGGAAACCCAGCGATTTCACGATATCCTCAGCCAAGGTGTCCTCCATAACAATTTACATAACTTGTTATATAAACTGTTATGGAATTGATATCAAGCGCCTCTTCGGGTTGGGATGGCGAGCAGTTTCATGTGGGAAGCCGGGCAAGGACTTGTCCAGGCGAAGTCGCAGCCGCAGGGCTCAACGAACGCGACGACGAGCTCACTCCAGAGGAATTCTGTGATACTCCGCAGCTGCGAAGCCGGTTCGAGATCAATATCCGCCGCGGGCCAAATCCGCTATTGCCGGCACCCGCCAGGCGCAAGCCAGGGAGCGCCTCGCAAGAGATCCCTTCAACCGCCGCCAGATAGCCGGGATTTTATTCCGCCTGAACGACAGGCTGCCCGATAGGTTTCGAACGCCTCATCAGAAAAGCCTGCATCGGTCGCTCAAAAAACTTCAGAAGCATCACAGAGATCCCAATCGTGCAAAGCGTAACCAGGACCAATATTCCCGTCACAAAGGATATGGAAAAGTGGTCGCCCAGCAATTTGATCGGAAGCTGCAATGTGTAGGGGTGTATGAGGTAAAGCGAGTAGGAAGCGTCGCCGAGGAGAACCAGGGTAGCCAATATTTTTCCGGCAGGCAGCCGCATGAGCAGGAAGCCCGAGACCAGAAGGACAGCCAACAGGCTCGAGGCGAAAATATTGGGGCCGGCGAGTGTCGTGATGAGGAAATGGGCTCCGCACGCTAAAATAACCAGAGCAACCGCGACGGTATTCGATCCACTCCTGAAGGCGCTGGACGCGGAGTATGCTTTGTGAAGCATCATGCCGAGAGCGAACTCGATCAATATCGGACTTGTGTAGAAACGCCATTCGACAGACCCGTGCGGCCAGATCGCACCCAGTGCCACCAGGGATAGGACGATTGCGCAGGCATACCATGTCGCCTTGGCGCCAAACAGCAGGCAGGCACCGAAAATCATGTAGAAAAACATCTCGTAACAGAGCGTCCAACCCAGAAACAGGATCGGCTGTATCGCGCCTCCGCTTTTCTCATAAGGGATGAAAAGAAGAGATTTAACCACAGTCTCCACGCTCACGATCGTCGAGTTGAGCAGGTTGGGCTTCACAAGCGCAATCAAGATAATCGCGAACGTCAGCAGCCAGTAGAGCGGAACGATTCTGGAAAGTCGCTTGCGTGCGAAATAAGCAACCCCACGTGCCGGATCGGAGGAGTAGCTGATGATAAATCCACTCAGAACGAAGAAAACGTCGACGCCGGCTGCGCCCATGCCAAGATAGTTGCGATCGAGATGATATTGTATCGTGAGACCGCTTCCGAAATGGAAGAGAACGACCGCGAAAGCCGCCGCGAACCGAAGTACCTGGAGAGATTCAAAATGCTTCGAGTTTGATTGCCGAATTGACAGTACGCGTTCGTTAATCATGAAGGCCCCGATCCGCTTTGATTGCCTGTTCCAACACTGTTGCCATTGCCGCATTGGTGCTGCGGCTTGGATGCCAATCGCATCCGAAATCTGTCGGTTTGACCCGCAAGTTCAGATAGCGCAGACGATTTTCGCCTTTCGCGGCGCTCGTCTGGACGGCGAGTTCAATTGCTTTCTCCGCCACGTCGAAATCCTTCTGGGACATCATCGGACCGAGTGCGGCGTATAGATACGCCTTCGGAAATTGATGCCTCAGCCTGGCGACGAGCTTGACGTATTCATCGACAAAATCGCTGGGATTCTTGTTGCCCGAGAAGTCGTTCGTTCCCAAATTGATAACCACCGCGGAAACGCGTTCATTGGGAGCGCTGGGTGCGCCATGTCTCAACGGCGTCACGTTATCCATCACGTCAGCCATGGTTTTCGTGCCTTTGCCGGCATGCGAAAGACCGATTCCCGAAACCGCGAGCGTCGTCAGTTCCATTCCCAGACTACGCGCTGCTACGGCGGTATATGTCAGGTATTGATTTTCCGTCTCGGGGCTGAATTTGCATCCGGGGCCGACGCCCTCGACGCCATAGCCGGCGGTGATGGAGTCCCCTATGGCCACCAGTTCATCCCTCGGGGCTGACGGTGGGAGAAATGAACCGTCCGTTTCCGCCGAAACGAATATGGTATCGCCAATCCATCCCTCGGTGCGGCGCGTCGCGCGAACATCATGGACGCCTTGCTGCAACCCGTCGGCAAGCTGGTATTGGTGCTTCCCCGCCTGCAGATCGAGGCGCTGGGGAACGCCATCCACTTCGATCACCAGACTGTTTTTTCCGGTATCAACGAGCGTGACGGAGAGCGATCTGCCTTCGAAACGAAGCGCGAAACCGCTGCCAGGCCAGCCAAAAGCTGCGTCATCAGCAGCAACGCGGCCGATCCATTTCGATGGCCGCTCAGTCGTTTCCGCCGCAAAGGCCGGCATGAAAGTAGACAAACCCAGAAGGAAAGACGCAGCCACGACAACAAGCCTAGTAACCGGCCAAGGCCGCCAGCACGCAATGATGGGCAATTCGTCACCTCTTCGGGCTGTGTCAGATCAATTCCTGCACTTCACTTCGTAGTAGAAACGCATTTCGATTGCCGCCGGCGTCTCCCGGCAAGCCGCCAGGAGACATTCATGGCGCACGCCCTGCGTGAACGATGCCGCACCAAACAACAATCACATGACGCAACGGGCAACATTGAGAGAAATGGAGCAACACCGGGAGAAGTAGGGCAACATTCAGAATTGTCACCATGCTGCACTGCCACATCAGTCAGCAATTATCGACGGAGACGGAAGCCTCGGCTCTCCTGACGGCTAGATCGGCTGTTCTTTGAGAAAAATATTCGCAATTGCCCAATCGTTTCGCAGTTTTCTACGCTTCCGTGATGCAATTTTTCTGCGATGTATGCGACATTGATTGAAACCGCTCTCAAGAAACGGAAGAAAATTATGAACTGGTTGAAGACTGTTGCTGCCGCCGCCCTCGTGCAGGCTGCGTTTCTCCTGCCCGCCCATGCCGGCGACAACCTCAAGGCGATCCAGACCGCCGGCGTGCTGAAGGTCGGCACGGAAGGCACCTATGCGCCCTTCACCTATCACGACGAGAGCGGCAAGCTCACCGGCTTCGATGTCGAGATCGCCGAAGCCATCGCCGGCAAGCTCGGCGTCAAGGCGCAGTTCCTGGAAGGCAAGTGGGACGGCCTGATCGCCGGTCTCGACGCCAACCGCTACGACACGGTCATCAACGAAGTTGGCATCACCGATGCCCGCAAGCAGAAATATGATTTCTCCGATCCCTACATTGCCTCGAAAGCCGTGCTGATCGTCAAGGAAGGCAATAAGGACATCAAGGATTTCGCCGACCTCAAGGGCAAGAAATCAGCGCAGTCGCTGACCAGCAATTTCGGCAAGCTCGCCCAGCAGTCCGGCGCCGAACTGGTCGGCACCGACGGCTTCGACCAGTCGATCCAGCTCGTGCTGACAGGCCGCGCCGACGCGACGATCAATGACAGCCTCTCCTTCCTCGATTTCAAGAAGCACAAGCCCGACGCGCCGGTGAAGATCGTCGCCCAGCAGGCCAATGCCGATTATTCCGCCGCCATCATCCGCAAGGGCGAGCCGGAGCTGCAGGCTGCCATCAACAAGGCACTGGCCGATATCAAGGCCGACGGCACCTATACCAAGATCTCGCAGAAGTACTTCGGACAGGACGTTTCGAAGTAAGTGGGAATAGGCAGAAACACCAATTTGTGAAAAAGATGCGTCCGGGGTCATCTCCGGACGCATTCTCTTATCGAAAGGCGCTTCTCCTTGGAGCACTGGTTGCAACTGATGTGGGACTCTTTGGGCTCGCTGCTTTGGGCAGGGCTCGTCTTCACTATCCCGCTCACCCTCATCACCTTCGTTCTCGGCCTGCTGCTCGGGCTCGTCACCGCCGTTGTCAGGCTGTTCGGCCCGCGGCCGTTGGTCGCCGTCGCGCGCTTCTACGTCTGGGTGATCCGCGGCACGCCGCTTCTGGTGCAGCTCTTTGTCATCTTCTACGGCCTGCCAAGCCTCGGCATCCTGCTCGATGCCTTCCCGGCCGCCATCATCGGCTTCACGCTGAACGTCGGCGCCTATTCGTCCGAGATTATCCGCGCCGTCATCTCCTCGGTGCCCAAGGGCCAGTGGGAAGCGGCCTATTCCATCGGCATGAACTGGCGCCAGGCGATGAGCCGCACCATCCTGCCGCAGGCCGCCCGCGTCGCCGTGCCGCCACTGTCGAACACCTTCATCTCGCTCGTCAAAGATACCTCGCTTGCCGCCGCGATCACCGTGCCGGAGCTGTTCCAGGCCGCGCAGCGCATCGTGGCGACGACCTATGAGCCGTTGATCCTCTATATCGAGGCCGCCATCATCTATCTCGTGCTCAGCACGTTCCTCTCGACGCTGCAGGGCTATCTCGAACGCCGTTTCGCCCGCTCCGGCGGCACGCTGGAGGCGCAGGCATGATCGAGCTGTCGCATATCGAAAAACGCTTCGGCGACAATGTCATCCTGAAAGATATCAGCCTGCTGATCCCGGAAGGCACCGTGACGGCTCTGGTCGGCCCCTCTGGCGGCGGCAAGAGCACGCTTCTGCGCTGCATCAACCTTCTGGAAATTCCGACTGCCGGCACCATCCGCATCGGCGAGGAAACGGCCACCTTCCTCCCGGGCAAGAGGCCCACTTGGCAGGAGATCCAGAAAATCCGCCGCCAGACCGGCATGGTCTTCCAGAATTTTCAGCTCTTTCCCCATCAGACGGCGATCCAGAACGTCATGGAGGGCCTGACTACCGTGCTGCGCTGGCCGGCGGACAAGGCCCGCGCCCGCGCCGTCGAACTGCTGACTAAGGTCGGCATGGCGCACAAGATGGATGCGTGGCCCTCGACTCTGTCGGGCGGGCAGCAGCAGCGCGTCGCGATCGCCCGGGCGCTTGCGCCCTCGCCGCGCGTGCTGCTCTGCGACGAGCCGACCTCGGCGCTCGATCCGGAACTCGCGGCCGAAGTGGTCGATGTCCTCGGCAAGCTCGCCAACGAAGGCACAACCATGGTCATGGCGACACATGATCTGCGGCTTGCCTCGAAGATCGCCAACAATGTGGTTTTCCTCGAGGCGGGCAACATCGTCGAGACAGGTTCCTCCCGCAGCATCTTCGGCTCACCGTCGCAGGAGCGCACCAAGCAGTTCATCTCGACGCTGAATGCCGGTCACAGCTACGATATTTGAGGATCGGACCGCTCGCCGGAGGCAACGAGAGTGACGCAACCCTTTTTTCTGCGCGCGGCGACCGCCGACGATGCCGAGACCATTCGCCTGCTGACGCGGGAAGCCTATGCCAAATGGGTGCCCGTCATCGGTCGCGAGCCGCTGCCGATGGTTGCGGACTATGCGGAGGCCGTTCGCAAGCACCGCATCGACCTCGTGGAGATCGAAGGCAGGCTCGCCGCGCTGATCGAAATGGTTCCGGGCGCCGACCATCTGCTGATCGAGAATGTCGCGGTATCGCCGGCACATCAGGGGCAGGGCATCGGCCGCAGGCTGCTGGCGCACGCCGAGGATGTCGCGGCCTCGCTGGGACACAGGGAAATCCGGCTCTATACCAACAAGCTTTTTGCCGAAAATGTGCGGCTCTATCTGAAGAATGGCTATGCGATCGACCGTGAGGAGGCGTTCAAGGGCGGCTTCATCGTCCATATGCGCAAATCGGTCTGATAGCGTGCGGCAAGCCGCAACGAGCCGGGTGTTTTACACCGGCACGATCTGGTAGCCTTCGGAGGCACGCCGCACGCGGCCGAAGCCGGTGATATGGCCGCCGGCGATGATCCAGCCTTCGCGAGCGGCATCTTCCAGCACGGCTTGGCGCGTTCGCAACGCCATCTCGGCATCGAGATCGAAGATCAGCCCGATCTTCGGATCACCGGGTTGAAGATTCCCCATATGCAAGGCATCGCCCCAGATCAGAAGATGCTTGTCTTCGCCGCGAACCAGATAACCGGTGTGACCGGGGGTATGGCCCGGCAGAGACCGCGCCTCTATGCCGGCCAATACAGGGCCTTCCTCGATCCGTCGGACTCGCGACCCATAGACTCGCTGGAGCTGTTCGGCCACCTTGAAGCCGCCGCGCCGCGCCTCCGGTGTTGCCTCCCGAGCGGCCGGATCGGTGAAAAAGGCAAGATCCCTGTCCGGCACGAACACATCGGCATGGGGGAAATACGGGGTGTCTCCATCCAACAGACCGAGCGCATGATCGCCATGCAGATGGGTGATCAATATGTGCTGGACCTGTTCCGGCGCGATTCCCGCCTCACGCAATGCAGATCGCGCGTGACCGTAATTGGGTCCCCACGAAGTGCCCGTACCGGCGTCCACGAGAATGATGCCATCGGCACCCCGCAGGGCGAAACAGTTTACATCCACTCGAAGCGTCGGCTTGCCCCAAGCCTCGATGACACGCTGCCTTGCAACACTGCCATCGGCATGGATGAGCACATCAATCGACGGTTCGAAAACGCCGTCGTGCAGGAGGATGACGTCATATTGCCCGAAATGCCGGAATTTGCTCGTCATCGATACGATTCCACCTCGATATCCAGACTCAAAAAAAGGGGCGGAGCCCGAGAGCCGCCCCTTCCTTATTTCATCAGCGACGATCAGGTGCCGTAGACGACCAGCAGGTCCTTGGCATCGATCTGATCGCCGGCGCGCACGAGCACCTCTGCGATGGTGCCGTCCTTCTCCGCATGCAGCGCCGTTTCCATCTTCATGGCCTCGATGGAAACGAGCACATCACCGGCCTTGATGGCCTGGCCGGGGGCCACGAAGACGGTGGAGATGACGCCCGGCATCGGCGCGCCGACATGGGCTGAGTTGCCCGCTTCCGCCTTGCGGCGGATGGCGCTGCCGGAAGCGCCATGGGCGCGATCCGGCACCTTGATGCGGCGCGGCTGGCCGTTGAGCTCGAAGAACACCGTCACCATGCCCTTGTCGTCGGTCGTCGTCATCGCCTGGTTGACGACGACGAGCGTCTTGCCGCGTTCGATCTCGGCGAACAGCTCTCCGCCTTCTTTCAGCCCATAGAAATAGGCTGGTGTCGGCAGCACGGAAACGGGGCCGTAGGTGTCGGCGGCCAGCGCATAGTCGGTAAAGACCTTCGGATACATCAGATAGGAGGCAAACTCGAAGTCATCGACCTTGCGCTCCAGCTTGGTCTCGATCGCCTTGCGCTCGGCATCGAGATCAGCTTCGGCCAGCAGCGAGCCCGGACGTACAGTATAGGGCTTGTCGCCTTTCAGCGCCTTCTTTTGCAGGGCTTGCGGCCATCCGGACGGCGGCTGGCCGAGATCGCCCTTCAGCATGGAGACGACGGATTCAGGGAAGGAGACTTCCCGATCCGGGCTGACGACGTCGGCAACCGTCAGATCCTGGCTCACCATCATCAGCGCCATGTCGCCGACCACCTTGGAAGACGGCGTCACCTTGACGATATCCCCGAACATCTGGTTGGCATCGGCATAGGCCTGCGCCACCTGGTGCCAGCGGGTCTCGAGGCCAAGCGAGCGGGCCTGTTCCTTGAGGTTGGTGAATTGTCCGCCCGGCATTTCATGCAGGTAGACTTCGGAAGCCGGTCCCTTGAGGTCGCTTTCGAAGGCAGCATACTGATTGCGGACAGCCTCCCAATAAAAGGAGATGCGGCGGATCCATTCGGGATCGAGGCCGGGATCGCGCTCCGTGCCCTTCAGCGCCTCGACGATCGAGCCGAGGCAGGGCTGCGATGTATTGCCTGACAGTGCATCCATTGCCGCATCGACCGCGTCGACGCCGGCGTCGACGGCGGCCAGCACCGTCGCAGCGGCAATGCCTGAGGTGTCATGCGTGTGGAAGTGGATCGGCAGGCCGGTCGCCTCGCGCAGCGCCTTGAACAGCACCTTGGCGGCAGCCGGCTTCAACAGGCCGGCCATGTCCTTCAGCGCGATGATATGAGCGCCGGCCTTTTCCAGCTCGACGGCGAGATCGGTATAGTACTTCAGATCATATTTCGGGCGGGCGGAGTTGAGGATATCGCCCGTGTAGCAGATCGCCGCCTCGCAAAGCTTGTTCTCCTCGGCAACGGCATCCATCGACACGCGCATGTTCTCCACCCAGTTCAGGCAGTCGAACACACGGAAGAGATCAACGCCGCCCTTGGCCGCCTGGCGGACGAAGTATTTGACGACATTGTCGGGATAGTTGGTGTAGCCGACGCCGTTGGCGCCGCGCAGAAGCATCTGCAGAAGCAGGTTCGGCGCACCCTCGCGGATCAACGACAGGCGCTCCCACGGATCCTCGGTGAGGAAGCGCATCGAAACGTCGAAGGTGGCGCCGCCCCAGCATTCCAGCGACAGCAGCTGCGGCAGCGCCCGCGCATAAGTGCCGGCGACATGGGCGATGTCATAGGTGCGCATGCGGGTGGCAAGCAGCGACTGATGGCCGTCGCGCATCGTCGTGTCGGTCATCAGCACGCGCTTTTCATTGCGCATCCATTCGGCGAACTTCTGCGGGCCGAGCGTGTCGAGCAGCTGCTTGGTGCCGTCAGGCACCTTGCCGTCGATATAGGGCAAGACCGGCTCCGCCGCCTTCGGCGAGGGCGTCGGGCGGCCGCGCGTTTCGGGATGGCCGTTGACGGTGACGTCGGCAAGATAGGTAAGCAGCTTGGTCGCTCGATCCTGGCGCTTGACCTGCTGGAACAGTTCCGGCGTCGTGTCGATGAAGCGGGTCGTATAGCTGTTGTCGCGGAATTTCGGGTGGGTGATGATCGCTTCGAGGAAGGTCAGGTTCGTCGCCACGCCGCGGATGCGGAATTCACGCAGCGCACGATCCATGCGGGCGATCGTCTCTGCAGGCGTAGACGCCCAGGCCGTCACCTTGACCAGCAGAGGATCGTAGAAACGGGTGATGATGGCGCCGGAATAGGCCGTGCCGCCGTCGAGACGGATGCCGAAGCCGGCAGCCGAGCGATAGGCTGTTATGCGGCCATAATCCGGAATGAAGTTGTGCTCGGGATCCTCGGTCGTCACGCGGCACTGCAGGGCATGGCCGTTGAGGCGGATATCCGCCTGCTTCGGAACGCCCGATTCCGGCGTGCCGATGGCAAAGCCGTCGAGGATATGGATCTGCGCCTTGACGATGTCGATGCCGGTAACGACTTCGGTCACCGTATGCTCGACCTGGATGCGCGGGTTGACTTCGATGAAGTAGAACTTGCCGGTATCGGCATCCATCAGATATTCGACGGTGCCGGCGCCGACATAGCTGGTCGCGCCGGCGATCTTCAGCGAATAGGTAGCCAACTCCTGGCGCTGCGCGTCGGTGAGGTAAGGTGCCGGCGCGCGCTCTACGACCTTCTGGTTGCGACGCTGGACCGAACAGTCGCGCTCGAACAGGTGAACGACATTGCCGTGCGTGTCGCCAAGCACCTGGCTTTCGACGTGGCGGGCACGCTCGACCAGCTTTTCGAGATAGACCTCGTCCTTGCCGAAAGCGGCCATGGCCTCGCGCTTGGCTTCCGTTACCTCCTTGGCGAGATCCTTGGGATCGCGGATGGCGCGCATGCCGCGACCGCCGCCGCCCCAGGAGGCCTTGAGCATCACCGGATAACCGATCTCCTCGGCCATCTTCGCGACTTCGGCCATATCATCAGGCAGCGGCTCGGTGGCGGGCACGACCGGCACGCCGACCGAGATCGCGAGGTTGCGGGCCGCCACCTTGTTGCCAAGCTGGCGCATCGTATCGGCCCTCGGACCGATGAAGATGATGCCGGCGGCATCGCAGGCGTCGACGAATTCCGGGCTTTCCGACAGCAGCCCGTAGCCGGGGTGAATGGCGTCGGCGCCGGAAAGCTTGGCAACGCGGATGATCTCGTCGATCGACAGATAGCTTTCGATCGGACCGAGGTCGCGGGCCAGATGCGGGCCGCGGCCAACCTGATAGCTCTCGTCCGCCTTGAAGCGGTGCAATGCCAGCTTGTCTTCCTCGGCCCAGATGGCGACTGTTTTTATGCCGAGCTCGTTGGCGGCGCGAAAGACGCGGATGGCGATCTCGGAACGGTTGGCAACCAGGATTTTGGAAATGGGCAATGCAGTCTCCTCACGGCATCGAAACGGGCAATGCTGCACCCGCGAAGAGAATTCTTAACTTCTTGTCACGAGAAGTTCAATTACGGAATAAGTCCGTTTCTGAAAGCAATCGCGACGATATGCTGCCGGTTCCGGGCCTTCAGCTTGTCCTGGATGCTGTTCGTGTACCAGTCGACGGTATGGTTCGAGATTTTCAGAAGCTTGCTGATCTCGATCGACGTCATGCCTTCGGCGAGGTGATTCAGAACTTCCATTTCGCGCTTGGTCAGATTGATGTCGCCCTTGGCGGCTTCTTCCAGCGATTGGGCCTCGTCGCGCAGCTCCAGAAGCCTCCAGAACGCCTTTCTTGCCACGGCATCGAAAAGGGAAAGCTCCGTCGGCGACAGGTCCACGGCATCGCCGCCGATCGTCATGCTTCCAAGCAGGCCGTTGCGTCCGTGAATAGGGAAGATATAGCCGTCGACGAGCCCGTTGGCGCGGGCATCCGCCATCATCTGCTCCATCCGCCGCCGCAGAGGGTCTCCCTTCAGCGCAATCATGGCATCGCGCCAACGGAAGGGCCGCTGCGCCCGGCCGAGATGGCGCGCCACCGGGTCGACGAGCAGATATCTCTTGCTGGCGTAAGTCCGCGGCCAATTATCGGGCCAACGACCCGCAAGTATGAAGTTGGCAATATCGACATTCGGCCGCGGCTGCCTCAACAGGCCATAGAAGTCGAACTTGTAGGAGCGGAGCACCAGCTCGAGTTCGACCACGACATTCTTGGTAAGCTTGCATTCTTCAATGACCACAAGCAATTGCAATAACGAATGGATAGTCACATGCACCCCTTGGCTTTACAGCCCGAATTGTTGGCGGCCGGACATTGCGGTCGATATCCGCTTAAGCCCGCAACCCGCTCGATCGCCGGCAACATACTCAGCTCGGCACAAAATTGAACGCCTTTGGCGAAATTTTTATCTTTCAACCTGGAATGGATGTATTTGCACGACGCAACAGCGTGGTGGCGAAACCATTCTCAAATTGTCACATTTCTGCGGCGACCGATAGCGTCACCTTCGCGCGAGTGCGCGCGGCACGTGAAAATTCCCGTGAAAAAACAGCGTTGGATTCCGTTAATCGCCGGTTCAGGTAGCGATATGTAGCATCGCAACATTCCTAGTTCTGCTTATGCACAGAGGGTGCCCAACGTGTCGCTGTTCAAAGTCTATGCAAGAGCCCTGAAGTATCTTGGCGCGTATCGCTACCGCGTCTGGATGGTCGTGATCGCAAACATCGCGTTGGCGATGACGACCATTTACGAACCGGTTCTGTTCGGCCGCATCTTCGACGCCATTGCCAAGAAACAGGCAGTGACGCCGACCATGATGCTGTGGGCCGGCTTTGCCGTCTTCAGCGCTGTCGCCTTCATCGTCGTGTCCCGCGAGGCGGATCGTCTCGCGCATGGACGCCGCGCGTCCTTGTTGACCGAGGCCTTCAGCCGCATCATTTCCATGCCGCTCTCCTGGCACAGCCAGCGCGGCACGGCGAGTGCGCTGAACACGCTGCTGCGCGCCTGCGAAGCGCTGTTCGGCCTGTGGCTCGAATTCATGCGCAACCACCTGACGACGGCCGTAGCGCTCGTCGTCATGGTCCCGACTGCCATGGCTATGGACCTGCGCCTCTCGGCAGTGCTCATCCTACTCGGTATCTTCTACTGGGTCATCGGCCAGATGGTCATGAACCGCACGAAGGACGGCCAGACCTCGGTCGAAAGTCACTATAACACGGTCTTCTCGCATGTCAGCGACTCGATCAGCAACGTTTCGGTGCTGCATAGCTACAACCGCATCGAAGCCGAAACCAAGGCGCTGAAGTCGTTCACCGAACGTCTGCTTGCCGCCCAGTATCCGGTTCTCGACTGGTGGGCGCTTGCCGGCGCGCTGAACCGCACGGCCTCGACCGTTGCCATGATGGCGATCTTGATGATCGGCACCGTGCTCGTCCAGGACGGCAGCCTGAGCCTTGGCGCGCTGATCACCTTCATCGCCTTCGCCAACGTGCTGATCGGCCGTCTGGAACAGCTGCGCAACTTCGCCAACCAGATTTTCGAGGCACGCGCCAAGCTGATTGACTTCTATACGCTGGAAGATTCGGTTCGCGAACGCGAAGAGCCGGCTGGCCTGGCGGAAATCAAGGACGTGAAGGGCGAAGTCGAGTTCCGCAACGTTTCCTTCGGCTTTGCAAGCACCTCCCAGGGCCTGCACGACATCTCCTTCAAGGTGAAGGCCGGCCAGACCGTTGCCATCGTCGGTCCGACCGGCGCCGGCAAGACGACGCTCGTCAACCTGCTGCAGCGCGTCTTCGACCCGCAGGGCGGCCAGATCCTGGTCGATGGCCAGGACATCACCAAGGTGACGCGCCGGTCGCTGCGCCGCTACATCGCCACCGTCTTCCAGGATGCCGGGCTGCTGAACCGCTCGATCAGCGACAACATCCGCCTCGGCCGTGAAGGCGCGACCCAGGAAGAGATGATCCGCGCTGCCCAGGCGGCTGCCGCCAACGACTTCATCGAAACCCGCGAAAGCGGCTACGAAACCCGTGTCGGCGAGCGTGGCAACAAGCTTTCCGGTGGCGAGCGCCAGCGTATCGCGATCGCTCGCGCCATCCTGAAGGACGCACCGATCCTCGTGCTCGACGAAGCCACGAGCGCGCTCGACGTCGAAACGGAGAACAGGGTCAAGGCGGCGATCGACAACCTGCGCCAGAACCGCACGACCTTCATCATCGCCCACCGTCTGTCGACGGTACGCGAGGCCGATATCGTCCTCTTCCTCGACAACGGCCGCGTCATCGAGAACGGCAGCTTCAGCGAGCTCAGCCAGAGTAACGGTCGCTTTGCCGCCCTGCTGCGCGCCAGCGGCATCCTGACGGACGAGGAAGTCCGCAAGGCGCACACGACGGAACACGAAGCCGCCTGATATTCGCAAGGGGCCCAAGATCGAAGCCGGGAGAGCACTGCTCTCCCGGCTTTTTGCTGCCGAACTTCCGGCCGGACGACGTTTGTCAGGCAAGCGCGATGCCACCGCAATCTGCGCCTGGCCCCTCACCCCAACCCTCTTCTCCCCGTTGAAACGGGGAGAAGGAGCTTACCGCAACAAAGTCAGCACCTTTTCCCCCGTCCACAGGTGCCGCAAACACGAACAGATCCCCTCTCCCCGCCTGTGGGGACGCCTACATCCAGAAGCCACAGCCAACCAAAAACAAAGAAAGGCCCGGCGGGAAAACCGGGCCTTTCCGCGTTTCTGATCGGAGGTCAATTCGGTTGGGCGCTACCAGGAGTTAACATCGGCGCCCAACGGAGATCGGATCAGAACCCGCGCTCAAAGCGGAATACGCCGGCCCACTGGTCGCGGTCGGCGGCATCCCAATCGGTGTAGGAGACTTCCGGCTCGATCAGCAGATCCTTGACCGGACGCCAGGCGACGTTTGCGGTAGCGGCGAAGATCTTCGAGTCGGTGTAGGCCACCTTGGGCATTGGCCTGCAGCTTCGGGGTCAGCTGATAGCTGGCGCCGGTCCAGAAGGCCCAATCGCCCAGCTGCAATCCGCGCCGTTGGTCGGGCAGGCGGAACGGTTGCTGTTGAGGTAGGAGCCTGCATACTTGTTCAGCTTGTCGCCGTCCGTATTCCAGCCACCCATGAGGAAGGCCTTGAAGGCACCGAAGTCGGCGTCGATACGGGCCTTGACGGCACCTTCCTCGACGACGGAATCATAGCCGCCGATGACCCTCAGCGACCAGGCACCCGTTGTGTAGCCAGCGCCGAGGACGACGTCCGGAGCATAGTGGTTGCCCTTGCCGGTCTGCCATGCGCCGCCATAGGACGAGGTGTCGCCCGAGGAGTTGGAATCTTCCAGCGAGATAATGGCCGTGAAGCCGTTGCCGGCATCATACTTGTAGGTGAGCTGGTTGAGTTCCTTCGGGCCGTCATAGATGACGTCGTCGTTGATGACGTTGCCGGCATAGCCCATGTAATAATTGTACTGCGAGTCGGTCACACTTCCTTCGCGAAAGTATCACAAACAAAGTTATGAAGAAAAATCAGACAATTGAGCCGCGCATAAAGCGCGCCTCTACAAAACGTTCAGCGGCGTTTTCCGAAATGCACGGGCATTGCAATCGCTGCGGCCGGCGCTTTCACAGGACGTTGGCCAGCCGCCTGAAGCCGCTTGTGCTCGAGATGATAGGCATAGGCGAACTGTGCGGCGATACCGATGACGACATAGATCGCGCCGACGGTGGGACTCTTGTTGGTCACATAGAGAAGGACCTGGCCGGCCATGGCAAGGATCGTGCCCGCAACGAAGATGCTGAGCGAATGCCGCCCGAGGATCGTCAACGGATGGTTCGCCGAGCGCCGCAGCAGCGCTGATAAGGACGGTATGCTGATGATCAGATAGGCCAGCGCCAGCACATGCAGCAATCGCGGCAGCGACAGGAACGTCTTGTCGAAGCCGGTGACGACTGTCGGCAGGCCGAATGTCGCAAGATAATCGCCGATCACCCAGAGCTTGTCGGTCACCCAGATGAAGGACAGGAGCACATAGGCGGAAGCGAGCCCGATCAGCACGGGATGAACGAGGATCCGCCCGCCACGCTTCACATGCATGGTGGCAACGAAACCGATGACGAACAGGAACTGCCAGGACAGCGGATTGAGGAACCAGAATCCGTCAAGCAGTGTCGTGTGCGGCGCGATGTAATAGATGCCCGAAACAAGCCAGACGCTGGCGGACACGAGAAGCAGGAGCAGGGGATTTCTGGCCTCCAGCAGCATCATCAGCGGCAGCATCAGAAACAGGGCGCCATACATGGGCAGGATATTGTTGTAGCCGATCTGATGCCCGAGCGTCAGCAGCGCCGGAATGCCACGACCCGGATCCATCAGCAGCGCGAGGATATTCACCTCGCACAACAGGCCCTTCTGATGGAAGATCCACGCGCCGCAGATGAACAGTACCAGCGTCACGAAGGTGGTGATCATATGCGCGGTATAGAGGGTGAAGGCGCGCTTGACCGCCTTCCACATCATTGCCAGCCGATTGCCGCGGAGAAACTTCGTTCCATAGGCGAGGCCGACGGAGATTCCGGAGATCAGAACGAAAGCTTCCGCTCCATCGGAAAAGCCGAAGTTTTTCGTGGTCAGTTGCTCGAAGAACTGCCCCGGCACATGATTGATGAAGATCATGATCAGGGCCAAGGCCCTGAGGACATCCAACCGAGTGTCCCGCATCGCCGCAGGCTTTGGCAAACTCATTCGTTTTGCCGCAGCCGCGTCGATATTCACCCTCGAGTTCATCAAACTCTCCTGTTCCGACAATCAAATGCGATCGGGGCCAAAGAGTTCCCCCTTTGGCCCCGATCGTCGAAGCAAAACAGTGCGGAAAGCACTACTGTCCGATCGGATAGCCCTCTTCGGGATGGGCGATTGCCCTATCATTTATGGTGACCGAGTATCCCTCAGCATCGGGCGCTTTTGAGACGGAAATACGGTATTTTCCGCTCGGCAGTTCGAGGTCCGCCCCAAAGCCGTCCCATGTCGAAGGCAGCGCCGGCCTAACATACAGTCTGCCGTTTTTGACGCGAATGCCAAGAATGCCCTCGATTGCTACGCGATACAGCCAGCCGGCCGATCCTGTGTACCAGGTCCAACCGCCACGGCCGGTCAATTCACCTTCACCGTAAATATCAGCGGCAACGACATAGGGCTCTACACGATAGGTATCGGCCTGATCACGATCGCGTGCATGGTTGACCGGATTGAGCATGTCGAAGCAATGCCAGGCGTCATCGCCGCGGTCCATTTCCGCCAGCGCCATCACGACCCAGGTGGCCGCATGCGTATACTGACCGCCATTTTCACGGACGCCCGGCGGATAGGACTTGATGTAGCCCGGATCGCGCGCCGACTTGGCGAAGGGTGGCGTGAACAGCCGGATGATCCGGTTGTCGTCGTCCACCAGTTTGTCGAGAACGGCATTCATCGCCTTCTCGCCGCGTGCCTTATCGCCTTCGCCGGAGAGAATGTTCCAGGACTGCGCGATCGAATCGATCTGGCACTCGAAATTCTCGCTGGAGCCGAGCGGGCTGCCATCGTCGAAATAGCCGCGGCGATAATGACCGCCGTCCCAGCCCGCCGTTTCCAGCGCCTTGCGCAGTTCCGGCAGATGATCCGACCAGCGCTTGACGCGCTCCTTGTCGCCGCGAGCTTCCGCATAGGGCAGGAAGGCGGTGAGGGTACCGGCCAGGAACCAGCCGAGCCAGATGCTTTCGCCGCGACCCTGGATGCCGACGCGGTTCATGCCGTCGTTCCAGTCGCCGCCGAGGATCAGCGGCAGGCCGTTGCCGCCCTTGCGCTTGATCGCGAGATCGAGCGCCAAGGCCGCATGTTCGTAGACGCTGGCTTTGTCCTCAGAGACGGTCGGCTGATAGAAGACGTCATGTGTGCCGGGCATCAGGGCAGCACCCTCGACGAAGGGAAGCTCCTCGTCCAGGATCGACCTGTCGTTAGTGACTGTGCAGTACTGGTTGATGGCATAGGCCAGCCAGACGACGTCATCGGAGATATGCGTGCGCACGCCGGCGCCGCTGCCGGGCAGCCACCAATGCTGCACGTCGCCCTCGCGGAACTGGCGCTGTGCCGCATTCAGGATCTGCTTGCGGGCAAGTTCCGGCGCATGCATCAGGAAGGCCAGCGTATCCTGCAGCTGATCGCGGAAGCCGAAGGCACCTGACGCCTGATAGAAGGCCGTGCGCGACATGATACGGCAGCCGAGGCTTTGATAGGGCAGCCAGGCATTGATCATGTTGTTCATCGCCTTGTCCGGCGTCGAAATCTTCACGCGGCCGGTGAAATCATCCCAGAAACCGCGGTTCGCCGAAAGCACCGCATCGAAGTCGGCCTTGCGGATATCCGCCACCAATGCACGCGCCTCTTCGAGCGAAGCGGTGTCGCCCATGTAGAAGCAGATCTCCTTCTGCTCGCCGGCCCCGATCGTCAGATCGAAGGCAAGAGCTGCGCAGGGATCGCCGTCCAGATCGGTCGAATTGGAGAGTGCCGCACCGGAGACGACGGCCTCCGGCAACTGCACCGTGCCATGGCGGCCGATGAATTCGCGGCGGCTTGCCGAGAAGCTCGAATGCGCCTCGCTTGCCGCCATGAAGGCGATCCGCTTGGAATAATCGATGCTGTAGGGGTTGTTGGCAAACAGCGCGCCCGTCCCCTCGTCCAGCGACGAGAGGATGAAGGGCTTGGTCTTGTGCGGATTGATGCCGAGCACCCATTCCGCATAATTGTATACCCGCAGCCGCCGGCTGCCCGCGCCCTTGTTGCTGAGGCGCAGGCGGAAGAGCTTGACCGGACGCTCGCGATCGACCGTCTGGGTCAGCTCCAGCGCCACGCCATCCTCTTCGCTCGAGAAGACGGAATAGCCAAGGCCGTGACGGGTCTCGTACCGGACCTTCGGGTTGCGGGACAGGCCCGCATAGGGCGTCATGACCCTGTTGCCATCGAGATCGGCCACGTAGAGCGCCTCGCCCGGGCGGTTGAGGACCATGTCGTTGGTCCAGGGCGTCAGCTGGTAGTCGCGCGAATTGTGACTCCAGGTGAAGCCGCCGCCTTCGGCGGGCACGTGGAAGCCGAAACGCTCGTTGGTGATGACGTTGATCCACGGATGCGGCGTCGATTGTCCGCCGGCGAGCCGGACGATATATTCGCGGCCATCCTTGGCGAAACCACCATAGCCGTTCCAGAAATCGAGATCGTCCTGCGCTTCGAGCGCATCGGCAACAAAGACCGACTTCTGCGGCGCCATCGGCACTGCAAGTCGATTGACCGGCACCGGTCCGTCAGACTGCGAGGAGGCAAACAGCGTCGCCGCACGGGCAATCTGGTCGACGAGCTTGCCGTTTCGTGCGTGGAAGATCACGCGCGAGGCCGCGAGGATCTGCTGGTAGGTCTCGTTCTCGATCAGATCCTTGCGAACCGAGAAGATATTCGGCCGCAGCCCGTCGCCCTGATTGTGACGGACGTGCTCGACGAGCTTATCCAACTCGCTCTGCATCTCCTGGACATGATCCGAGGTGCGTTCGTTGACGATGACAAGATCGGCGTTGATGCCGCGCGAGCGCAGATAGTCCGCCGCACTCAGCGCTTCTCTCGCGATTTCGAGATCGATGTCGTCGTTGATGCGCAGGGTGAAGATCGGGAAATCACCCGATATGGTCACCGGCCAGAGCGCCGATTGCGAATGCAGACCGGCCAGCACGGTGGCGCCGTCGGCGCGCAGGTGCATGTCCGGATAGACGAGGTAGCGGGCAAGCTTCTGGAAGGCTGCCGCCTGCTGCGAGGTGACGCCGACATGGCGCATCTGCATTTGCGTGCGCGTCCAAGCCTGCGTGAGCTCGACCCCGAAAGTATCGGGATTGCGATAGCGGTCGACCGCCTTGTCGACGTCCTCGCGGCTGGGTGCTGCGATCGTCCAGAAGATCACGCTGACCTTCTTGCCGGCCGGAACGCGCACGACGCGACGCAGAGACAGGCAGGCGTCCATGGTGAAGCCGTCCGTGCCGGAGAGCGTTGCGCCCGGATCGAAAGCCGCAGCTTCGGCAAGCGTGCGGCCGCGGCCGAGGAACTTGCGGCGGTCCGTCTCGAATTCCGTCGGGCGTTCGGAGCCGGCATTGTCGACGACCAGATGGGCGACCGACATATCCGGCTCGTTATAGTCGCGCTTGTTGCGCTCCGCCCGGATCATGTCGCCCTTGCCGCCGATCTCGGTGCGCACGAACATGCGCGCGAAGACCGGATGACCCGAATCGACATCGTCGCTGGCGATGGCCGGCTCGAGATAGGAGGTGACTTCGATGAAGCGGTCCTCCGCGCCCATGTTGAGCAGCGTCACGCGGCGGCCTTCGGCATCGTGTTCGGTCGCAACGATGCACTCGACCTCGCTGGTGAGGTCGCCCACGGTCTTGCTGTACTCAGCCTTTTCGTCGCTGAAAGTGACCTTGACCTTTTCGCCTTCGACACTGCGCGGCTCTGCGGTTGCCGACCACCATTGGCCGGAAGCGGTATCGCGCAGGAAGATGAAGGTGCCCCAACGGTCTTCCGTCGGATCCGGGCGCCAGCGCGAGACCGACAGGCTGTTCCAGCGTGAATAACCGGCGCCGGTCGCCGTCAGCATGACCGAGTAGTGACCATTGGACAGGAAGGCGAGTTCGCGATCCTGCGTGGCCGGATCGGCGATCTTGCGAATTTCCGGACGCAGCAGATCTTCCTGGATGTTGGCCGGCTGGTCGCTCTCGTGCTTGGCGGCCATGACCGGAATATCGCGCGGAGCCTTTTCCTGCAGCAGCAGTTCGGCAGCTTCGATCACCGGATCGGCATGGAAGAGTTCACGCAGACGGCCATTGAAGGCGACGTTGGCAATGGCGGCGATCGACATGCCGTGATGGTGCGCATAGTAGTTGTAGACAACAGCGCATTTCTTGCCCTCGGGAACACGGGTCGGCGTGTAGTCCACGGCGTCGTGGAAGCCGTAGATGCCGAGCGCGCCGACCTTGCGCAACTTCTGCAGATTCTCCAGTGCGGCGGCCGGGCGATACTGGCTGGCGAGGATCGAGGCATATGGCGCGATGACGGCATTCTGGCCGAGGCCGCGCTTCAGGCCGAGCGAAGGCACGCCGAAATTGGTGTACTGGTAGTGCATATAATGGTCGCGGGCATTGAAGGCCGCTTCCGAAATGCCCCAGGGGATGCCGGTGCCGAGGCGCTTGGCATAGTTCATCTGTTCCTGGACAATCAGATTGTTCGTCTGGTTCAGGATACCGCCCTGACGCTCCTGCATGACGAGCGGCGGCATCAGATATTCGAACATCGAACCCGACCAGGATACCAGCGCGCCGCGCGACCCCACAGGCACGACCTGGCGGCCGAGACGATACCAATGCTCGGTCGGCAGATCGCCCTTGGCGATGGCGAAAAGGCTGGTGAGGCGGGCTTCGGAAGCCAGCAGATCGTAGCAGGCGGCATCGAGTTCGTTGGTCTCGACGCGGAAACCGATGGAGAGCAGGCGCCGCTCCGGGCGATAGAGGAAGCCGAACTCCATGCCGAAGGCGATCTCGCGCATGCGGTCGCGCAGCTTCGTCAGGCGCTGGCGCAGCGAATCGACGTTGGCGAGATCGAAAATGCTGTCGGCGATATGGCCTTCGCAGACCTTCACCAGCGTTTGCGACCAGGTGAGCACTTCGCCGCTCTGCGGAGACTTGACCTCGTGATCGAGGTTGCCCGCCAGCTTCTGGATATCCTGCGCCAGAACCGAGAGGTTAATGACGCGGATGGAGGCGAACTCATGCTCGCGCTTGACAGCGACGAGCGCGTTCTGGAAGCCGGCGATGCGCTCTTCCAGGCGGCGGCGCAGCGGCCGCACGGTCTTGCGGTCGTCCGGGAGCTCGGCAAGCGTCTCGGCGAGAATGCCGGCGACGTCGCCGATGCCGTCGAGGTTGCCCTGCATATGCGCCGAGGGCGCTTCCGCCCAGATGCGGCAGGCCGAGGACACCGCGATCAGATGACCGGCGAAATTGCCGCTGTCGACAGCCGAGACATAACGCGCGCCCATCGGCTTCAGCGTATCGGTGTGATACCAGTTGCACAGGTGCCCGCGGAACTTTTCGAGCTTCTCGACGGTCGCCATGGTCTTTTCCATGCGATCGATGGTTTCCTCGAAGGAAATCCAGCCGAAATGACGCGCGGAGATGATCGACAGGAAATAGACGCCGATATTGGTCGGCGAGGTGCGCGATGCCACAACCGCATTCGGGGTCTGCTGCACGTTGTCAGGCGGCAGATGGTTCTGCTGCTCGACCACGAACGTATCGAAATAACGCCAGGTGCGGCGAGCGATCTTGCGCAGCTCGGCCGAGACGCTTTCCGGCACGTCAAGCCTGTCTTCGGTTTCCGCCGACTGGCTGACATACCAGGCGATCGCCGGCGACAGCATCCAGAGCAGCGCAAAGGGAATGCCGACGAAGAAGGCGTTGTCGCCGGAAAGCGAGGCGAAGGCGAGGGCCAGCAGCGCCAGCACCGGCGCATGCCACATGACGCGATAATGGCCGAGGATCGTCGTCTGCGCGGCGGCCTGGGCGCTGGCGGCCGTGCGCCATTGCAGCATCAGCTTGCGGCTGACGAAGGCGCGGTAGAGCGAGCGGCCGATGGCATCGGCCATGATGCAGGCGCCGTCGGCGATGAAGACGATACGCAGAGCCACTTGCGCATTGGCGGCGCGAATATCGGTCCAGACCGTATAGAGATGGGCGCGCGCGATGATATCGCTGGTGCGGGGGATGATGCCGTTGATGAGCGACAGCGTCGGTGCCACGAACAGGCAGAAGATCAGCAGGATCTGCCACAGAAGCGCGGCAAGCGGTCCCATGAAATACCAGCCGAGAACGGATGCGAAGAACCAGGCGATCGGCGTCAGCGAACGACGCAGATTGTCCACCATCTTCCAGCGGCCGAGGCCGGTCACGCCGCGCTTCGGATTGAAGAGATAGGGAAGGAGCTGCCAGTCGCCGCGGGCCCAGCGATGCTGGCGCGAGACTTCGACCTCATAGCGGATCGGAAAATCCTCGACGAGCTCGCAGTCGGTGACCAGCGCGCAACGCGCCATCGAGCCTTCGAGCAGGTCGTGGCTGAGAACGGCATTCTCCTCGATCTTGCCCTTCAGCGAGGCCTCGAAGGCGTCCACATGATAGAGGCCCTTGCCGGTGAAGGTGCCTTCCTCGACCAGATCCTGATAGACGTCGGAAACGGCGAAGACGTAAGGGTCGAGGCCGCGATTGACCGAGAAAACGCGCTGGAACACCGACGCATCCTTGCCCGTCGTCAATGACGGGGTGACGCGCGGCTGCAGCACGCCATAACCGCGAACGACGCGCTTGCTGTCGGGATCGAATACGGGCCGGTTGGTCGGATGATGCAGCTTGCCGACGAGCTTGGTGACCGTATCGCGCACCAGACGCGTATCGGAATCGAGCGTCATGACATATTGCACATCCTTCGGCACCGTGTTGGCGCCGGGCAGGAAGGTGGTGTCGCGGTCGCCGCGCAGGAGCATGTTCAGCTCATGCAGCTTGCCGCGCTTGCGCTCCCAGCCCATCCAGGCGCCTTCGGCCGGATTATAGAGACGGCGGCGATGCAGCAGGTAAAAGCGCTGCTTGCCGTCCTCGTCGTAGCGGGCTGCGAGATTAGCCACTTCGCGGCGGGCGTAGTCCAGGATTTCCAGATCGCGCTCGCTCTCTTCCTCCTGGCTATCAGGCCAGTCGCTGAGCAGCGCGTAATAGACTTCGCCGCGCGGATTGGCCAGGTAGTGAACCTCGAGATTGCGGACGAGCTCGTCGACGCTGTCGCGATTGCCGATCAGGGTCGGCACGACCACAAGCGTGCGGGCTTCTTCCGGAATGCCTTCCTTGTATTCGTAGCCGACGAGGCGCGCCGGCGTCAGATACATGGTGACGACGAAATTGAAGAGACCGGTCGCACCCTCGGAGGCCGGCAGCGAGAACATCAGCAGCAGGATGACGGTTTCAGCCCAGCCCATGCCGGCCTGGATCATGTAATAGCCGACGACGCCTAGCACCACGGCGGTGAGAAACAGCACCGGCGCCGCGATCGCCAGCCAGTTGAGCTTGCGCCACTGGCGCACGAAGCTCGTCGATATCGGCGGACGATAGCCGATCGCCTTCTCCAGCTTCTCCGTTTGCTGGCCTATGATGAAATCGCCGATATTCGGCTCATGGGGCTCATGTTCGCCGGACGCCGTCGCCGCCGCGGTCATCGCCATGGCGACCTGGGCGATCTCCATTTCGGTCTTTTCGGAACGGCGCGCAAGCTTTTCAATGCGGCGGCGATAGCTGTTGCGCGAGCCCGGATCGAGCTTGGCATAGTCGGTCTCGTCCCACAGCAGCTTGTCGACCGCACTGACGTCTTCCACCCAGACCGACCAGTCTGTGTCGTCGATCAGGCGCAGGCTCTTGATGATGTTGCCCATCGTCACGTTGCCTGATGACAGCCGATTGTGCTCGGCCATCATGACGCTTTCGGCGTCGGTGCCGGCTTCGGTCAGCCGCTTTTCCATCCAGGTGACGGCAAGGCCTGAAGTGTGCGAGCCGTCGCGCAGGCGATAGAGGAACTGCGTGGCGAAGGTATTGTCCGACGTATAGGGCTCGAGTGTCTTCAGGAATTCGGCGACCTTGGCCTCGTCGTTGAGGCGGATCAGCTCGTCGACGGCGGCATTGGCCTTTTTGCGCGTGAGACGGCTCTGCTCGACGCGGCTCGAAATGCGGCGCAGATTGTCGACGAGAATATATCGCACCAGCGACGGAACGGCCCAGAGCTCGCCGATCTTCAGCATCTCTACCGACTGGAAGCCTTCGACCAGCGCCAGCAGGCCCGGACCGGAAACCGTGCTGTGCGTATGGGCGACATAGAGCCAGGCCAGCGCCATCGTGCGCGGCATGACCATGCCGCCGAGGGTGATCGTCTGCAGCTGATCGTAGAATTTCTTCGGGAAATCGCGGCGGACTTCCTGAATGGCTTCTTCGATGATGTAGTGGTTGTCGAGCAGCCATTCGGCGGCCGGCGTGATCGATTCACCGGCGTCGACATCGGCATTGGCCGAGCGATAGACGCGCAGAATCTCTTTTTCGTTCTCCTTGTGTCGCGCAAAGAAGTCGAACGGTGCAAAGCCCGGCAGCTTGGTGTTGGCGCCATTGCGGGCGAAGGTCGCGCCGCATTCCCGTATCTGCTCGTTGGAGAAATAGGTCGCGCGGATCGCATCGTTGTGATCGATCTGCTTGGCTTCAGAATCGCGCGGCGTAACGGTGGAGAGATTTTGAGATGTCATGGATTCGGGTTCTGGGTCCAAACAGAGTGAGTGGCATTGCCGCCTTTATCGTTTTTGCCCTGCCTGACACAAGAATTCACGCATCTGGACCCTTTTGCTTCGCTTCCCGGCGGGCGAAGGGGGTGAATTCGAGGTGACAGCTTAGAACAAACATATAGAGGCGAAGATTTTCACGGGCGGTTTTTGAGAATAATGGCGATTTCCATCATCCCAAAGGAAGTGTCCGTGAAACTGGATATGCGGCTAAATGGTTCCGGCCGCGATCCGCACACGTCAACGACAATCGATCAAGGTCATGAGGCATTCTCCTTGGGCTGATTCATCCAATTGCGGAAATTCAGCATGGTTCGGCATATTGAACCCTCAATATCCCGCAGAAGATGAACTTAAACTGAACCCCCTCAAAAGATTCGCAAATTCCTTTCGGGACGCATCGGCTCCGGAAGCGATTAAGGCCGATTGGCTGACCATAAGCGAGCTACCGCCTGAAACGGAGACACCGCAAAACCTACTCGTCGCCATCCCGCGATGACAAAGTCACGCTCATTTCGAGCCTGGGAAGCGCGACGCACCTGCGCGCAAGGGTTACTTGGCATTCTACATGCCGCCAAACGCCTGATTGCGCCCGGCCGCCTCCCGAAATCTCTCTCATCTTTGCGGGAAGCTTACTGTTTTCACGAGGCGTATACCATCGGGTCGGGCAAATTTTCTTTGTCCGGCAAAGTTCAGTGAGTCGGATGGAGAGGAATTGTCCCAAGTGGAAATGGAGGTTTGAAAAGCAGCATACCCAAACGACGCGGCTCGACATCGCAGTCAGCCACGCTTGTCAGCACTTTATATTATAGGAATGGTCTGCATCGTCGCAGATGGCGGTCACGCCAACCGCCTCGCGAACAGCGTGTTTAAACAACGATGCCGCAAACAATGGCCGCGACGAAAAGAAACGCCGCGGAAAACAGAACGACATGAATCGCCATCTGTATCTTGTGCCGCGTCTTCGCGGCGCGCTTGGAACCATCGAACTGATTCACATGCGTATTCGATATACCCAAATTCGCCATGTGTTGCCTCCGTTCGTTTTTTATTTATATCTCATGGGCCAAGCCCAAGGCGGATATTCATATATTTCCTATCAATTAGGTAGACATGAATTTCCGTCCAGAACTCCGTCTGAGAAAAATTAAACCACTGGACTGCTAGGGGCCCGAAAGATCGGCAAAGCCAAAATCAGCAGAGAATGCGGCGAGCCCAAATCAAACTGCGCTCTATGGCGCTTGCATCAGCGACCTGCTCTTCGGCAGGACCTGTCCGGCGGCGGCTGTTTTCTTCCGAAAGAGCGGCGGCCCCTACGCGTTCCTCTTTCGCCGGCACCGGCGGATGAAGATAGCCCATGGTCATGCCACCCATGAAAAACATGCCTGCCTCCACTTAACGTCTGACCCTTGATCGGGATCACGAAAGTTAACTGCTATTAACGAGATCATGACATAATTGCGGCGGGTGTCAATAGTCTATACGATTGGTCGTGTTTCGATGGGCCATTCGTTAACGAGCGCGCGGGGTCTGGAGACCGTCCGATCAGGTGCGGACGAAGCCCTTGCTGGCGATCATCAGATTGCGCGTATAGTCTTCCTTCACGTCGCCCGCCGCCAGGTCTTTTGCACTCAGCCGCTCGACAACGGCGCCGTTGCGCATGACAGCGAGACGTTCGCACATATGCGTGACGACGCCGAGATCGTGGCTCACCATGACGAAGGTCAGATGGCGGTCCTTGCGTATCTGTTCGAGCAGATTGAGCACCTCGGCCTGCACCGAAGCATCCAGCGCCGACGTCGGCTCGTCGAGCAAAAGGATGGAGGGTTCGACGATCAGAGCGCGGGCAATGGCGACGCGCTGACGCTGGCCACCGGAGAGCTGGTGCGGATAGCGGAAGCGAAAGCCGGTTCCGAGACCCACTTCATCGAGCGCCCTCGCAATGCGCTTTTCGCCGTCGCCGATACCATGGATCACCAGCGGCTCCAGCAGCAGCCGATCGATCGTCTGGCGCGGATGCAGGGAGCCATAGGGGTCCTGGAACACCATCTGCACCTGGCGATAGAAAGCCTTGCTGCGTTTTGCTCCCTTCAACTGCTCGCCGCCGATGCGGATCCTGCCATCGCTGACGGGCGCAAGGCCCGCGACAGCGCGCAGCAGCGTCGACTTGCCGGAACCGGATTCGCCGACCAGACCGAAGGATTCGCCCTTGTTCACCTCGACGCTGACGGCATCGAGAGCGTAGTAACCATCATAGACGACGCTGAGGCCGTCAACCGCGAGCGCCACCGTCATGCCGCCCACTCCGGCTTGCGATCGAGAACCGGCAATGGATGGCGGTTCTCGCCGATGACCGGCATGCAATTCAGCAGACCGCGCGTATAGGGATGCTGGGCGTTATTGAGCTCGGAAGCCTTGATTTCCTCCACGACCTTGCCTGCATACATGACGATCACGCGATCGCAGAAGGAGGAAACCAGCCGCAGGTCGTGTGACACGAAAATCAGTCCCATGCCGCGCTCCGACACCAGCTTGTCCATGATCCTGAGCACATCGAGCTGCACGGTGACATCGAGAGCGGATGTCGGCTCGTCGGCGATCAGAAGCTCAGGCCCGGCAATCAGCATCATCGCAATCATCACACGCTGGCCCATGCCGCCCGATACTTCATGCGGATGCAGGTCGTAGACGCGCTTGGGATCGCGGATCTGCACGGCCTCCAACATCGCCATGGCGCGGTCGCGCGCTTCTCCCCTGCCCACCTTCTCATGCGTGCGCAGCGTCTCGGTGATCTGCCGGCCGATGGGCATGACAGGATCGAGCGAATATTTCGGATCCTGCAGCACCATGGCGATGCGCTTGCCGCGCAAAGACCGCCGCTCCTTGGCCGAGACCGACAGCAGCTCGATACCGCTGAAATTCAGCGTGTCGGCGCTGACGAGAGCGTGCGGCGGCGTCAGGCCCATGATAGCCCGGCCCGTCTGCGACTTGCCGGAGCCGCTTTCGCCGACGATGCCGAGCCTTTCGCGGCCGAGCGTGAAGGACACGCCGCGCACCGCTTCGATGACGCCCGTGCGCGTCGGATAACGAACCCTCAGGTTTTCTACGGTCAACATCGTCGTCATTGGCCGCTCTCCTTCGGATCGAGCGCGTCGCGCAGACCGTCGCCGAGCAGGTTGAAGCCGAGGCTGACGATCAGGATCGCAATGCCGGGCATGGCCGCCACCCACCACTGGTCGAGATAATATTTGAAGCCGTTTGCGATCATGACGCCCCATTCCGGCAGGGGCGGCTGCGCGCCGAGGCCGAGAAAGCCGAGACCGGCCGCGGTCAGGATGACGCCGGCCATATCGAGCGTCACACGCACGATCACCGAGGAGATGCACAGCGGCATGATGTGGCGGAAGATGATGCGCAGCGACGAGGCGCCCATGAGCTGCACGGCGGCGATATAATCGGAGTGACGCACCGTCATCGTTTCCGCCCGCGCCAGACGCGCATAGGGCGGCCAGGAGGTGATCGCGATGGCAATGACGGCGTTCTCGATGCCCGCCCCGAGCGCACCGGCAAAGGCGAGCGCCAGCACCAGCTTCGGGAAGGCGAGGAAGATGTCTGTGATGCGCATCAGCACGGTGTCGACCCAGCCGCCCAGGTAGCCGGAAACCATGCCGATGATGAGCCCGATCGGCGCCGATATGATCGCCACCAGCACGACGATGTAGAGCGTCCACCGCGAACCGTAGATGAGGCGGGAAAGGATGTCGCGCCCGAGATCATCCGTGCCGAGAAGATAGCCCGGCGTGCCCGGAGGCTTCAGATAGGCATTGGTCAGATCGCCGATGACGGGCGAATGCGGCGCGATGACATCGGCAAGCGCTGCCACCAGCACGAGCGCAATGATGATCAGCAATCCGACAACGGCCAGGCGATTGGCGGAGAATTGCCGCCAGGTGACATAGGCACGCCCGAGCCTTGCCTGCCGGCGCGACTGCGGCCGGTCGGACAGCAGCCAGTCACGCCAGCCGAGGTGGGTGGTCTCAGCGGTCGCCGTCATTTACGTCGCGTCCTTGGGTCGAGGGTCCGATAGAGCAGATCGGAGAACAGGTTGATGCCGATGAAGACCGTGCCGACGACGATTGTGCCGCCGAGAACGGCGTTCATGTCGGCATTGCGCAGCGAACTGGTGATGTAGAAGCCGATACCCGGCCAAGAGAACACGATCTCCGTCAGCACCGAACCCTCCAGCAGTCCGGCATAGGACAGCGCGATCACCGTGATCAGCGGCACCGCTGCGCTGCGCAGGGCATGGCCCCAGATCACCCGCGTCTCCGAAAGACCCTTTGCGCGGGCAGCGACGATATATTCCTGGCCCAGTTCGTTCAGCATGAAGCTGCGCGTCATGCGACTGATATAGGCGAGCGAGAAATAGCCGAGCAACGACGCCGGCAGGATGATGTGGCGGAAGACGTCCCAGAAGACGTCCCACTGCCCCTGCAGAGCGCTGTCGAGCAGATAGAAGCCGGTGATCGGCGTGAAGGTATATTCGTAGGCGATGTCGATGCGGCCGGGATAGGCCACCCAATTCAGCTTCGCATAGAAGATGACCAGCGACACCATGGCCAGCCAGAAGACCGGCACGGAATAGCCGACGAGGCCGATGACGCGGACGATCTGGTCGATGAAACTGTTGCGGCGCACGGCGGCAAGCACGCCGAAGGGAACCCCGAAAATCGCACCGATGATCGTGCCGACGGTCGCAAGCTCCATCGTCGCCGGAAAGACGCGCTTGATGTCGTCCATGACCGGATTGGTCGTCAGCACCGACGTGCCGAAATCGCCGGTAAGCGCGCTCACCAGATAGTAGTAGAACTGCTGGTACAGCGGCTGATCGAGATGCATTTCGCGGCGCAGGCGATCAATCACCTGCGCAGGCGCATGATCGCCGGCAATCGCCAGCGCCGGATCGATCGGGATCACCCGTCCGATGAAGAAGGTGACGGCCAGAAGGCCGAGATAGGTCGTGATCGCAACGACGAGGAATCGCAGCAGACCCATGAAAAAAGGAGCGGCACGGCCCTTCTTGGGCCGCACCTGCATTTTCCGCTCGACAGTGCTCAAAGGACTAATCCTGCCGGATTATCACTTTGACACCGGCCAGACAAAGTTGGTGTCGAAGGTCGGACCGAGCTTGAAGTCCTTCACGTCCTTGCGATAGCCGGCAACTTCCGTCTGCTGGAACAGGATGACGAAGGGGCTGGCATCCAGGAACTTCTTCTGGATGTCCTGATACATGGCGGCACGCTTGGCGGCATCGCCCTCGAACAGCGCTGCCTTGGTTTCCTTCTCCAACTCAGGCGTCGTCCAGGTATTGCGCCAGGAGAGCGTCTTGTTCGAGCTGCCGTCAGAATTGTCGTCGTTGGTCGTGAAGGTATCGGCGTTGGAATGGGGATCCCAATAGTCGTTGCCCCAGTTGCCGAAATAGATGTCGTGATTGCGGGCGCGATATTTGGTCAGCTTCTGCTTGCCGTCGCCGGGGATGATCTCCACCTTGATGCCTGCCTGGCCGAGCGTCTGCTGGATCGATGTGGCGACACCGGTATCCGGCTCGATGCTGCGCACGTCCATGGTCACGGAGAAGCCGTTGGGCAAGCCGGCCTTGGCGAGCAGTTCCTTGGCCTTGGCGATATCGAGCTTGAACGGATTTTCATCCAGCGCACCGAGCAGGCCCTTCGGCTCGAAGGTCTGATGGATTTCGCCGATACCCTTGATCAGGGTCTTGCCGATGGCATCGTAATCGACAAGGTACTTGAACGCCTGCTGCACTTCCGGCTTGGCAAGGTTCGGGTTCTTCTGGTTGAGGCTGATGTAGTAGATCGTGCCCTTCGGCGCGTTGGTGGAGGCAAGCTGGGCGTTCTTCTCGATGGCTGCGAGATCGGTCGGCGACAGGTTGCGGGCAACGTCGATATCGCCGTTCTCCAGCGCCAGACGCTGCGCCGAGCTTTCCTTCATGAAGCGGTAGATGACGCGGGCGAGCTTCGGCTTTTCGCCGTAGTAATTGTCGTTGCGCTCGAGGACGACGGCTTCGTTGGCGCGCCATTCACGCAGCTTGAACGGGCCGGAGCCGGCAAAACCGGTCTTCAGCCAGCCATTGCCGAAGTCGTTGTCGTATTTGCTGTCGGCCGATGGCGTCACCGGCTTGACGTGCTGCAGCACCAGCTTCTTGTCGACCACTTCGGCGACGGTCGCGGTCAGGCAGTTCAGCACGAAGCTCGGTGCGTAGGGCTTGTCGACGGTGAAGACGAAGGTATTCGGATCGGTGGCCTTGGCCTTTTCCGTCACATTGTCGCCGGTCAAGCCGAACTGGGTAAGAATGAAGGCCGGGCTCTTGTTGATCTTGACGACGCGCTCGAAGGACCATGCCACATCATCGGCGGTGATCGGATTGCCGGAGGCGAATTTCAGGCCGGGCTTCAGCTTGAACGTATAGGTCAGATGATCATCGGAAACCGACCAGCTCTCGGCAAGATCGCCCTGGATCTTGGAGGTGTCTTTGATATCGAGGCGAACGAGCAGGCTGTAGCTGTTGCCGGTGATTTCGGCAGCGGAAAGTTCATAGGCTTCCGCCGGGTCCATGCTCAGAATGTCGTCGAAGGAAAAACCTTCGACCAGCGTGTCCTTCGGCGTTGCGGCAAAAGCGCTCGGCACGGCCATTGTCAGAATAGAGAGAGCAACACCGGCCGTAAGGACGCGGAAGCTGCGGTTCATTCTGGTAATCATCATTGTTTTCGTTCCCTTCTTTGAGCTTTTATCAATATTGCGACGCGCGTGTTGCGCTGCCTTCCTTCCAAGCGGACGCCAGGATGCGAAGCCAGTTCTCCCTACACAGCTTTACAAGATCGGCTTCAGCATAACCAACGTTCCGAAGGGCGGCAATCAGCTTCTGGTTACCCGCCGCATCACTGATTTCCTCGGGAATCGTCGCGCCGTCGAAGTCCGATCCGAGGCCGACGCAATCGATACCGACGCGGCTGACCAGATGATCGACATGACGCACCATGGCTTCGATCGGCGTATTGGCATCAGAGCGGGCATCTTCGCGCAGCATGGCCGTCGCGTAGTTCAGGCCGACAATGCCGCGGCTTTCCTTGATTGCGCCGAGCTGCTTGTCGGTGAGATTGCGGGCAACGGGCGTCAGCGCATGCGCATTGGAGTGGCTGGCCACAAGCGGCTGATCCGAGGTCTTGGCCACATCCCAGAAGCCCTTCTCGGTGATATGGGCGAGATCGATGAGGATACCCAGCCGGTTGCATTCGCGCACCAGCGCAAAGCCCGCATCCGTCAGGCCCGGGCCGGTATCCGGAGAGCTCGGATAGGCAAAAGGCACACCGTGGGCGAAGACATTGTTGCGGCTCCAGACGGGGCCGAGCGAACGCAGCCCCGCCGCATAGAAGGTTTCGAGCGCGACGAGGTCGGCATCGATGGCTTCGCAGCCCTCCATATGCATCACGGCTGCGAAAATGCCCTTCTCCATGCAATCGCGAATTTCTCCGGTGGTACGGCAGAGCTTCCACGCGCCGGCGCGATCGAGCCGCAGCGCGATCGCCGCCATTTCCAGCGCGATATCGAGCGACGGCGCCCGCTCCAGGGGAGCAGCAAGCGGCGTTGCGTAATGACCGTTGCGATCGGGATCGGCGAAGACGAGGTCGCCTGATGGAATGTAGATGGCGCAGAGACCGCCGGCCAGACCGCCCGCTTTGGCGCGCGGCGCATCGATATGACCGCTCGATATCCCATCCTTGAATTCGGCGATCGGGTCGGCGCCATCGCGCTCGTGATGCCAGAGTCTCAACAGAACGTCATTATGACCATCGAATACGGACTGCATTGTCTATCCTGGGTGAAGCTCATGCGGAGCAGATGGAAAGCGGCCAGAATAGAAAAGCTGGCGGGATTCGCCATACCCAAATGAAAAAAATTTGCATTTGCATGGAATGCCGGATGCAAATGAAAAAGGCGGGGCAAAACCCCGCCTCGGATCATCGATCCTGTTTCAGGCGTTTCAGCGTTTCGCCCGCTTCTTCTGGCGGTAGACGTCGATGGCGACGGCGGCGATGATGATGACGCCCTTGGCGATTTCCTGGTAGTACGCGTCGACGTTCAGGAAGGTGAAGCCGGAAATCATCACGCCGAGGATGACCGTGCCGATCACCGTGCCGGCGATGCGCCCCACGCCGCCGGTAAGCGAGGTACCGCCGATGACGGCGGCTGCGATCGCGTCCAATTCATAGGTCACACCCATGCCGGCCTGCGCCGTCTGGACGCGGGCGGCGGTGATGATGCCGGCAAGCCCGGCCAGAAGCCCCGCAATTGCATAGACCTTGACCAGATGCCCCTCGACATTGATGCCCGACACGCGCGCTGCCTGCATGTTGGCGCCGATCGCATAGGTGAACTTGCCGTAGCGGGTGTAGCGCAGCACGACATGGAACGCGACCGCGATGATCAGGAAAACGATGACGGGCCAGATTCCGGAACCGATGAAATTGAACTGCTCGGTGAGGCCGGAGATCGGCTGTCCCTTGGTGTAGAGCTTCGACAGGCCGCGCGCCGAGACCATCATGCCGAGCGTGGCGATGAAAGGCGGAATTTTCGTCCGGGTGATGAGCTGACCGTTGATATAGCCGGCAAGCAGGCCGATCAAAAGCCCGACGCCGATCGGAACGAAGAAGGGCATGTCGGTCAGCGCCGGATAGACGGCCCGCGCCCAGGTGGAGGACTGGGCAAAACTCGCAGCGATCATGGCGGTCAGGCCGACGACGGAGCCCGACGACAGATCGATCCCGCCGGTTATGATGACCTGCGTCACGCCGATGGAGATGATGCCAATGACGGAGACCTGCAGAATCATGATCTTCAGGCGCTGCACGTTCATCAGGAAGCTCTGCCCGACGAAGATCCAGCCAAGGATTTCGCAGACGAGTGCAATGCCGATCAGCACGAGGAAGATGCCGAGTTCGGGCGGAACACGGCGACGTCTCGGACGCGTCAATGCCGGTGCGGCCGCCTCTGCAACTTTGCTAACCATGGTTCAATCCTCCCTTGCGATGATTGACGGCGTCACTGCGCCGCCAGCTCCATCACCTTCACTTGAGTTGCTTCCGCTCGATCCAGGAATCCGGTGACCCGTCCCTCATGCATCACCATGATGCGGTCGCTCATGCCGAGTACCTCGGGCATTTCCGACGAGATCATGACGACGGCGACGCCGTCGCGCGCCATTTCGGTGACCAGGCGATGGATTTCCGCCTTGGCGCCGACATCGATGCCGCGCGTCGGCTCGTCCAGGATCAAAATGCGAGGCTTGGTAAGCAGCCACCGGCCGATCAGCGCCTTCTGCTGATTGCCGCCGGAAAGATTTTCGATCCGCTCATCAAGGTTCGGCGTCTTGACGCGCAGCTTGCGCGCCATCTCCTCGCAGGCCTGCTCCACAGAGCCCTCCTGCACGAAGCCGCCACGCACGAACTTGTCGTGCAGCACGGCGACCTGCATGTTTTCGAGCACGCTGAGGATCAGCAGACAGCCGGTGTCCTTGCGGTCTTCGGTCAGAAACGCCATGCCGTGACGGATCGCCGCCGCCGGCGAGGAAATCTCGACCTTCTTGCCGAAAAGCTCGATCGTGCCTGACGATGCCGGCGTCACGCCGAAGATCGTCTCGGCGACATTCGATCGCCCGGAGCCGACCAGTCCGGCAACACCGAGGATTTCGCCGGCCCTGACATCGAAGGAAACATTCGAAAAGACGCCGTCGAGGCTCAAGTCCTTGACCGAAAGGACGGTTTCGCCGATCGGCACCTCCTCCTTCGGGAACATCTGCGTGATCTCGCGACCGACCATCATACGGATGATGTCGTCGCGGGTGACATCGGTGGACGCATGCGTGCCGATATACTTCCCGTCGCGGAAGACCGAGAATTCGTCGGCGATCTCGAACAGCTCGTTCATCTTGTGGGTGATGTAGACGATACCGATGCCCTGTTCGCGCAGGCCGCGGATAATCTCGAACAGATGCGCCACCTCGCGCTCGGTCAGCGCCGAGGTAGGCTCGTCCATGATCAGCACGTCGGAATCGTAGGAGACCGCCTTGGCGATTTCGACCATCTGCCGGCTGGCAACCGAAAGCTCGCTGACCTGGATTTCGGGATCGATCGAAATGTTGAGGCGGCGGAAAAGCTCTTCGGTCTTGCGGCTCATCTCGGCGTGATCGACGAAACCGAAGCGGTTCTTCGGCTCGCGCCGGATCCAGATATTCTCGGCAACAGTCATGAACGGCATCAGGTTGAGCTCCTGATGGATCATCGCAATGCCGTTTTCCAGCGCATCCAGCGGCGATTTCAGCCGGATCTCGACGCCCTTGAGGCGCACTTCGCCCTGGTCTGGAATATAGATGCCGGCAAGGATCTTCATCAGCGTCGACTTGCCGGCGCCGTTTTCGCCCATCAGCGCATGCACAGTGCCGCGCTTCAGACGGAAGGAAACATCGTCGAGGGCCAGGACGCCCGGAAATTCCTTGCGGATGCCTTCTGCGCTGAGCAGGTAGGCGGCGTTGGGGACGGCGCCGCTGGCGCGTACCGCAGCCATGGTGGATGGGCTGACAGCCATTTTTTCCTCCCGGGCAGCTCGGATTTATGAGGATGCGGGCTCAAACGCCCGCATCCGTCGATCATCGCACCGTCAGTTCTTCTTGACGAAGTCCTTGACGTTTGCCGGCGTCACGAGCTGGAAGGGAATGTAAACCTTCTTCTCGATCTTATCACCCTTGGCGAGCTTCAGCGCGGCATCCACGGCGCCCTTGCCCTGACCGGCGGCATCCTGGAATACCGTGACCTTCAGGTCGCCGGCCTGCATCGCAGCCAAGGCATCCTGCGTCGCGTCGACACCGGCGACGACGATCTTGTCGAGCGACTTGCCGGAAGCCTTCAGCGCCTGGATGGCGCCGATCGCCATTTCGTCGTTGTTGGAGATCACGGCATCGAATTCGATGCCGCTGGAAAGCCAGTTGGTCATCAGGTCGGCGCCCTGGGTACGCTGCCAGTTGGCAGTCTGCTCCTGGACGATGGTAATGCCCTTGCACTGGTCGGTGGCGATAACGTCATGCACGTCCTTCGTGCGCATGCGAGCAGCCTGGTTGGACAGCTCACCCATCATGACGACAGCCTTGCCCTTGCCGCCGAGAAGCCGGCAAACTTCCTTGGCTTCCAACGTGCCGGATTCCTGCTCGTTGGATGCGACGAAGGCCTGCTTGTCCGGAAGGCTGTCGACGTTCGCCGGCTCGCGGTTGACGTAGATCAGCGGGATCTTGGCATCGGCAGCCAGTTTGGAGATGGCAGCCGTCGCGTCGGTATCGACCGGGTTGACGATGATGGCATCGACCTTACTGGCGATGAAGTTCTGAATCTGGCTCTGCTGCTTGGCGATGTCGTTCTGAGCGTCTTCGACCTGCAGGTTCACGCCCTTCAAGGTCTTGGCGTAGTCCTGCATGCCGTTGCGCAGAACGGTCAGGAAGTTGTCGTCGAACAGCGCCATCGAGACGCCGATTGTTTCGGCATGGGCCGCAGTCGACAGCATAAGTGCCATCGCCGAGCCAAGGATGAATTTCTTCATGTTTTTCCTCCCAGATACGGTGCCCGGCCGCACCCCTCCTAAATGCCGGAGCCCCCGGTTTCGACCGCAGGACCTACAATCAATTCGGCCGTCACTCCCATGGCGGCCACATTGAAAAACGGAACAAACAAACCGTAAAATTCTCTATGCGGAATATTCATTCCATTTTTCCACACAAAGGTCAATACTATTTTCTGACCGCATCGCAGAAGCCGGCGATGACGGATTTCTCAGGGCGGATACTGCAAGAATCGACGATCGAACCTACATACGGGCACCCCTCAGGTGGAACCGACGTTCCATCGCCATATGAACGGGGTAGAATGCCATTGATACCGGCCGCCCGGCCGGCCATAACGGAGAACAAGCATGCCTTCGATGTACAGTTTCTCGGTCCCCGTCTTTCAGCGCGGCCTGCAAAATCTTTCCGCCTATCTCGACAGGATCGAAGCCTATGCCGCTGAAAAAGGTATCGAGCCGAATGAACTCATCGCGGCGCGTCTGTTTGACGACATGCTGCCGCTTTCCGGTCAGTTCCAGCGCGCTTCCGATACCGCAAAGCTCACCATATCCCGGCTCGCCGGCATCGATGCTCCGCGCTTCGAGGACAACGAGACGACCGTCGCCGACCTGCGCGAGCGCCTGAAGAAAACGCAGGATTTCCTCGCGACGGTGACGCCGGAGGCTATGGAAGGCAGCGCCGAGCGGGAAGTCACCATCTCGCCGGGAGGCAACAAGACGGTCTTCAAGGGCGAGGATTATCTTGCAAAGTTCGCGCTGCCGAACTTCTTCTTCCACATCACCACGGCACACGGCATATTGCGCAGCCGTGGCCTGCCCGTCGGCAAGATGACCTATCTCGGACCGTTTGCCTGATAGCCTGCCATTGAATCTCGATCAGGGCCGGCGCGAAACCGGCCCTTCTTCCGTCAGCTCCGTATAGGCAAGCGTCTGGTCCAGGTGCTGTGCCCGCAGGGACAGGAGCTTTTCGGCATAGGCAAGCCGGGTTGCCGCGTAGGCTCCATCAGCAGCGACATTGGAAAGCTCCATCGGGTCCTTCGCCAGATCGAACAGCAGTGGCGGCAGGCCGGCGAAATGGACGTATTTGAAGCGCTCGTCCCGGATGACGGCGAGGTTGCAGGCATTGGATTTCAGGCCGAAATGCCGCTCAGGCTCGCCATTGGCGATATCGCGGAAATCGAACTCCCAGAATGCCGCCTCGCGCCAACCCTCCGGCACCGCGCCCGCGAGAAAAGGCAACAGCGTCTCACCATCGACATGGTTTCGAGGCTCGATACCGAGCCGGTCGCACAGGCTCGGGAAGATATCCGCCGCGCTGGTGAAATGCTCCACTTCCCGACCGTGGGCAACGGGCCGGCCCGGATCGCGAATAACAAGCGGGACATGATAGCTGCCGTCGAAAAAGCCGCCCTTGCCGAGCATCCAGTGATCGCCCATCATTTCGGCATGGTCCGATGTGAAGATGATCAAGGTGTCATCCCAGGCATCGGCATCCCTGAGCGCCTGCCAGATCCGCCCGAGCTGTGCGTCGACCTCGGCAATCATGCCGTAATAGATGGCGCGGATCGCCGACAGATCCTGCGACGTCCAGTCGGCGATGGGACCTTCGCCGCCGTAGATGAAACCGCTCTTGTCGATCAGCGGCAGGGCGAAGGCAAGAAGCGGATGCGCTGCCTGCTCCGCCTCGCGGTTGGCGGCGCGCGCAAAAGTCGGGCCATCACTCGCCGAGAACATGCGATTATAGGGTTCCGGCACCGAGAACGGCGGATGGGGCCTCAGAAAGGAAACATGCGCGAACCAGGGCGCATCCTGCTCGCCGAACCAACGGATGAATTCGCCGGCGAGGAAAGCCGTCTGCGTCTCGTCCCTGGAATAGGTGGGCGCATTGCTTGAAATCTCGCCGGGCTTCGCGCCGACGGGAATATGGATTTCGCGGCTGACGGCATCGGCATGGCCGCGCGAACGCAGCCAGGATAGCCACTGCTTTTCATGCTCGGGCAGAAGCTGCCGCGCCGTGAAGCCCGGCAGCACGCCCTCATAGGTCGTCAGATGCGGATCGTGAGGATCCCTGCTGCGCGGATCGGGCGCGGTATCCGTGTAGCCGAACAGCGTCGGATCGTAGCCGGCCCGGCGCGCTGCAAGCGCCAGATTGTCGAAACGGGCATCCAGCGGCGACCCGTTGCGGCAAACGCGATGGTTCATCTGATAGAGGCCGGTATAGAGCGTCGCCCGCGCCGGCGAGCAGGGCGCAGCCCCCGCAAAATGCCGGCGGAACAGCACGCCCTCCCGCGCCAGCGCATCGACATTCGGCGTCCTGACGCAATCGTGTCCAACCGCGGAAAGGCAATCGCCCCGCCACTGATCGGCCGAAATCAACAGCACGTTTGGGCGCTTGCCCACACCATTCAGAGAGGAACGCTGCTCAGTGCTGGTTCGACTTGGCATGCCAATTCCAGGCGGATTCGACGATCTCAGTCAGATCATATTTCGGCGACCAGCCGAGAACGTCGCGGGCCTTGTCGTTATTGGCGACCAAGGTCGTCGAATCGCCCTCGCGGCGACCGACATATTCGACCGGGAACGGCCGATCCGACACGGTCTCGATCGTTCCCAGCAATTCCTTCACCGTCGTGCCGGTGCCGGTGCCGAGATTGAGCGCGACGGATTCGCCGCCGCGCAGCAGATATTCCACCGCCCGGACATGCGCGTCGGCGAGGTCGAGCACATGGATGTAATCGCGCACACAGGTCCCATCGCGGGTGTCATAGTCGCTGCCGAACACCTTGAAGCCCTGGCGGCGACCGAGCGCGGCTTCGATGGCGAGCGGAATGGCATGCGTTTCCGGCGTGTGCCACTCGCCGATGCGCCCCTCGAAATCCGCGCCGGCGGCGTTGAAATAGCGCAGCACCACGGAGCGCAGCCCCTTGTACTGATCATAATCGGCAAGCGCCTGCTCGACGATATATTTCGTGCGGCCGTAAGGGTTGATCGGCACCTGCCGATGGCTTTCGTCGAGCGGCACACTCTGCGGCAGGCCATAGGTCGCGCAGGTGGAGGAAAAGACGAAGGCCCCGACACCGGCCGCCTGCGCCGCCGAAAGCAGGGTCAACGTGCCGATGACGTTGTTTTCATAGAAGGAAACGGGATCCTTGACCGACTCGCCCACTTCGATCAGCGCGGCGAAATGCAGGATGGCGGCTGGCTTGTGTTTGGCAAGCACCTCGTCGAGGCGCGCGCGATCGCGGATATCCCCCTCCTCGGCCGGACCCCATTTGACGAATTCACGATGGCCGTTGGAGAAATTGTCATAAACGACTGGCTGAAATCCCTTGTTCGCAAGATCCAGACATGTATGCGAGCCGATATAGCCGGCTCCGCCTACCACAAGCACCGTTTCTCCTGCCATAATCACCTCTTCTCAACCTTCAACGACATCTAGCCCAAGCGCGGGGGACCGTATTCGATCCGACGCGTAGAGTTAGAGAGCTGTAGCCGACTTGCAAGGCCGGAGAAAGGCGCAAGATTGGCAGGATCGGGACGAAAAGCTAAGCCGGCTTCGCCGCAGCCTTACTGGTGTGCATGAGAATTCCGACAAGCGCCAGAACCGGCGGCAGCAAGAAACATTGCATGCCGGCGAACAGAAAAAGTGCGGCGGCCATGCCGCAGCCAAGGGCAAAACCGCCGACGGCAGCTCCCATGCGGGCAAGCCGGGCGGTCATTGCCGCCCGCGCCTCCGGCTCGGCCCCGCGCAGCATATCGGCGATATCGATCATGATCTGCGTCGTCGTCCCCGTCATCATCGTCGTCGGCGGCGTCGAGCCGAGATGGACGCGATGAGCCGCCGTCTGGATCGCCATCGCCGAGACCAGCGTCATGCCTGTGAGGATCGCCTGCCAGCCATCCCCATCGGCGAACGGGCCGAAACGGATGGCGAAAATGGCGGCAAGCACCAACAGCAGGAATTTCAGCGACAGGATGATCTGCAATGTCGGCAGGTTGCGCCGCGACAGATCACTGCCAATGAGGCGCGCGAGAATGACGACCACGCAGAAGACCGGCAGCGCCAGAAGCTTGGCCGCAGCGCCGGACGTTCCGAGCGCCATGGCCGCGCCGAAGGTCACGAAATTGCCTGTGACATGCGCCGTGAACAGTCCGTGCAAGGCAAGAAATCCGGCGGTATCGACATAGCCGCCATTGATGCTCAGGAGGGTGGGCAGGCTCGGCTTCATCGGCTCCTCGTCTTCGCGTTGATCGCCTCCGATCTTATCGCGCCGAACAATCGCCGATGTCGAGATAATTGCGCAATCACGCTGTACAAGCTTGTGACGATTTCTCCAGCTAATCGCCGCTCGCGCCTATTCGCCGCGCTCGCTTTCGAGTGCGGCGATTTCGTCGGAGATTTCCGTAATCCTTTGCTGAAGCTCTGCTTCGGTGCCGTCCTCGACGTCACCTTCGCCAAAACAATAGCGCGCTATATGCAGCTCAAGCTTGGCCTCGAGTTCCTCGCGCTGGACGTGGAGATGTTTGAGATGGCTGTTTCGCATTGCGAACCACGCTTTCGATAAAATAAGTCTCACCCTTATAAATAGGTTGGAGACCAGAAAGTTTCGATGCACATGTCAGGCGCGTGGCCAAAACTGCTTCCGCAACACGCTGTAACACCGTATCCCCCGCCTATTGCAAAGCCCTCATCCGATATTCACATTCACGCGACCTGCACCTGAAACAGGCTGAAGGCAAATATTGGCGCTGACACGGGCCATGGATTTGGGCTAATTCAGGTGGCTTGTTCGAGGTATGGTGTGTTGAACGAAAAAATTGCCGTCATCGGCCTGGGTTATGTGGGATTGCCTGTCGCGATCGCGCTGGCCGAAAAATTTCATGATGTGGTCGGTTTCGACATCAAGGCCTCCCGCGTCGCCGCGCTGAAGGCGGGTGACGATGATACCCGCGAGGTTTCCGCTGAGAGGCTGAAAGCGAGCGGGCTGCGCATCAGCAGCGACCTGCAGGACCTGCGGGACCGCGATATTTTCATCGTCGCCGTGCCGACGCCGATCGATCGCAACCGGCAGCCGGATCTCAGGCCGATGATTTCCGCCTCGCGCACGGTGGGCCAGGTTTTGCGCAAGGGCTCAGTCGTCGTCTACGAATCGACTGTCTATCCCGGCGTGACGGAAGAGGTATGCGGCCCGGTGCTCGCAGAAGTTTCCGGCCTGCGGCAGGGTGAGGATTTCCATGTCGGCTATTCGCCTGAGCGCATCAACCCCGGCGACAAGGAACACACCTTCGAGCGCATCGTGAAGGTCGTCGCCGGCGACAGCGAGGAAACGCTGGACAGGATCGCCGCCGTCTATGGCGCCGTGGTCGAGGCCGGCATTCACCGCGCGCCCAGCATCAAGGTCGCCGAAGCCGCCAAGGTGATCGAAAACACCCAGCGCGACGTCAACATCGCGCTGATGAACGAGCTGTCGATCATCTTCGAAAAGATGGATATCCGCACCGCCGACGTGCTCAAGGCGGCAAGGACGAAATGGAATTTCCTGCCCTTCACCCCCGGTCTCGTCGGCGGCCATTGCATCGGCGTCGATCCCTACTACCTCACCGCCAAGGCGGAAGAGCTCGGCTATCACCCGGAGGTCATTCTTTCCGGCCGCCGCATCAATGACGGCATGGGCGCCTTCATCGCCCAGAAGCTCATCAAGATGCTGGTATCGGCAAAGAAGCCTATCAATGGCGCCAGAATCGGCATCTTCGGCCTGACCTTCAAGGAAAACGTGCCCGATCTGCGCAACAGCCGCGTGCCCGACATCATCCGCGAGCTGCACCAGTTCGGCCTGGAGCCGCTGGTGCACGATCCGATGGCGAGCCATCCGGAAGCGGAAGAGGAATACGGCATACGCCTGGCGCAACTGAAGGATTTCGGCAAGCTCGACGCCCTCGTTCTTGCCGTTCCGCACAAATCCTATCTGGCCGAGGGTGCTGCCGGTATTCTCGATCTGCTGACCGAGAACGCCGTGGTCGTCGACGTGAAAGCGGCACTCGACCCCCGCAATCCCTTGCTACAGAGCCACTCGGTCTGGAGCCTCTAGGGGTCTGGCGGAAGACCCCGGCCCGATGCCGATCAACCGTCTTTCGCGTCGGAACCACCGACCGTCAGCGCCAGTCCCTCCTCGACGGAATAGGGCGGCGACCAGCCGGTGATCGCTTTCGTCTCGCCGATATCGACCTGAAGCGAGCCAAGAAGACGCTGTGCCGCCGCACGGCGCCCGAGGAGCGCTGCTAGTCCTTCCAGCAAAATCGGTGGCACCGGCAGCATGAGGGCTTTCCGCCCCGTGGCCGACGACAGCCTGGCAATCAATTCGCCGATCGAAAGATCCTCGCCGTCGCTGATCAGAAACACACGATTTCCGACGGCCGGATGACGAACGCAGAGCAGCATGAAATCGACGAGATTGCCGACGAACACCAGAGACCGCCGATTGACGACATTGCCGAACGGCCAGGGGAACGGCCGCTTGGCCCATGTCATCAGGCTTGCGAAATTCGCTTTGACGCCGGGTCCGTAGACCAGCGGCGGCCGGATGATGACGACATCCATGCCCGTCTCGGCGGCCACGGCCAGCAGTGCCTCCTCCGCTTCCAGCTTCGAGCGGCCATAGGCATCTTCCGGGTGCGGGACATCCGAGGCCTTGAAGGGCTTATCCCGCGCGGTTTCCTCGCCATTGACCTTGATCGAGCTCAGGAAGAGGAAGCGCCTGACACCGGCTCTCGCCGCCTGCCGCGCCAGATTGACCGTGGCATCGACATTGACGGCGCGAAATGCGGCAAGCGGATCGGCTGCACTCTCGTTCATGACATGAACGCGGGCGGCCAGATGCATGACGACGTCGGCACCGGCAAGCGCAGCCGACCAATCCGTCCCGCCATCGATCGCGCCCATGGCGACGAATCCCGGCCTCGGCGCGCGGCTCACCGGCCGATACTCCATCTGCCGCCGGGAAAGCTCGGCACAAAGCGCCCGTCCGACAAAGCCCGTCGCACCGGTGACCAGGATCATGCGTCCATTGCCTCTATTCGTTCGTCTGTTCGTTTTGTCGGACATGCTTTGCATAGGACATCGGCTGAGAACAAGCCCGAGGAATTTTGAGCAGGGCGGTTGTGCGCCAATCCGCGATATGAGATGCACAACGGAACAATGGCTATCATCGCGACCGCAAAGCCGGTGCCGATGCAACTCAACGAGACGATGCTCTATACGATCGCCAAGCGCCTTTTCGATTTTCTTGCCGCTCTTGCCGCGGCCATCGTCTTTTCCATTCCGATCCTGATCGTCGCCATCGCCGTTCGCGTGACATCGCCAGGCCCCATCCTCTACTGGTCGGATCGGGTCGGCCGCGGAAATAAGATTTTCGGCATGCCGAAATTCCGCAGCATGCGCACGGATACGCCCGCGGTCGCCACGCACCTGCTGAAGGATCCCAAGATCTATCTGACGCCGATCGGCTCCTTCCTGCGTAAATCCAGCCTGGACGAGCTGCCGCAGCTCTGGTGCATCCTGAAGGGAGAAATGAGCATCGTCGGCCCCCGCCCCGCTCTTTTCAATCAGCACGACCTGATCGCGCTCCGCACCGAGCGCGGCGTCGATGCCTTGTTGCCCGGCCTTACCGGTTGGGCGCAGGTCAATGGTCGCGACGAACTGCCTATTCCTCAGAAGGTGGCCCTGGACGAGGACTATCTGCGCCAGCGCTCCTTTCTCTTCGATCTCAAGATTATCATTCTGACGGCATTGAAGGTGGTTCGACGCGATGGAGTGACCCATTAGCAGGCACCTTGGCAAGCATCGGACGGAAATCGCCGTGGCGGAGGGAGTGGTGCGCAAAAATGCCGTATTCCTGCCCCTTTGCGACCCTAGGGGCCGTCATCGGGTTCCGGAATGCCGGATATTCAATCGAATGTGGACGAAGGCGGACGACGACATTGGACGACTCGCGCATGAACAACCTGCATGCTGATCTCGCGGCCGAAACTCCTGGCGTCGCCAAAGCAGCGAGCACAATGCCGAAAGCTGTGGCGATCATCGGCGGCTTGCTTTGGCTTTTCCTGGCTTCTCCGACCGTCGTCGAAAGCGACGCCTATCGCTATGCGGCGGCGCTCCTCTCGCTGATCGCCCTCTATTACTATATGAGAGCGCCCGTGCGGCCGCGCACGGACTGGATCGGCTGGCTCTGCATGGGCTGGGCTTTCTACGTGATGGCGCGCTTCGGCATCAACTATTGGCTGACGCCGCAGCATGATATCGGCGCATCGGACTGGCTCTACGCCTTTCCCTTCTTCTTTCCCATCATGGGCGTCGCCTTCCTGATCTATGAAGAGCTGATGGAAAAGATCGTGGCGGCCTATTTCGCCATGGCGCTCATCATGCTGATCGCCACGCAGCATTTCCGCGAGGTTTTTGCCGGCGAGACCATCCGCCCGCTGATCATGAACAATCAGATCCACGGCGCCGTCGCCTGCGGCATGATCGTCATCTTTACGCTGTTCTGGCTGCTGCACTACCTGACGGAAAAATCCGGCGATCGACGGATTGCTCGCTTCGCCTACATCGTTTCGCCCTTCATCTTCGCTCTCTGCTTCATCGCCATTTACGGTGCCAAATCGAAGGGCGTCTGGCTGGCGCTCGGCATTACCCTACCGCTGATGGCGCTTATCACGCTGACCTATCTGCGCATGAAGAGCGGCATCATCGCCATCGTCGCCGTAGCGGCCTTGCTGATAGCCGGCGTCTATGGTGTGCGGCACAATCTCGACAAGACGGCAGGTCCGACCGTATCGGCGGCTCTTGCCATGGTGGAAAATGTCACCGGCGGTCACGATCTGGGCGGCGTGGTCTCAAGCACCATCAGCTCCACCAATACCCCGGTATCGATGGACGAGCGCCTGCAGCTCTGGTCGAACAGCTGGGAGGTCTTCTCCTCCGCGCCCGTTTTCGGCTGGGGCAGCAAATGGCTCGAGCGCTGGGCCGAGACGCGCTATTCGCACATTCAATACACGCTGCTGCACAATGGCTACCTGGAGATCCTGGTGCGCTACGGCCTGTTCGGTGCCGTCGTGATGGCCTTCATGCTCGGCGTCTTCATCCGGGCCGTCTGGCGCGCCCGCAAGGCGGGAATCATCCCCCGGGCCGCATGGCACGCCTATATCGTATGCATTTTCTTCTTCTCGCTGACGCTGCTCAGCAACTCCAACAACCGTCTCGCCATCGGCGAAGGCTTCGCCTTCGCAAGCTCCGCCTTCGCCTGCTGGTGCCACATGCGCACCAAAGGCGAATATCTGGCGGCGTCGAAGCCGGTGCTGCAGAGCGCCACATCCAGCGCTTGAGTTCATCAGCCGCGGCGCTTAGCGATCGCCTTTTCGAAGATGCGCTCCAATTGCCGCGCACTTTCCATCCAATCGAAGCGAGCGGCATTCGGCCTTGCCTTTTCGGCAAGGCGCGCATGAAGCTCGCTATCGGTCGCAAGGCTTTCCAGACCGCCAAGGATGGATTGCACATCGTTGGGGTTGACGAGGATACCCGCCTCCCCGGCAGCCTCCGGCATGGATGATGTATTTGATGTCATCACAGGTATGCCCATCGCATTGGCTTCGATGATGGGAAATCCAAAACCTTCATAAAGCGACGGCATCGCCAGAAATCGGGCCCGGCCATAGAGCTGCGCCAAATCGGCATCGGATACATAGCCGGTCAGCCGAACGAACGGCTCGATCTGCAGGGTCGCGATGTGCTCCTTGAGATCACCAAGCCTCCAGCCTTGGCCGCCGGCGAGCACGAGCAGCAACTCTTGCCGTATCTCTTCCGGCAAAGACGCGTAGGCCTGCAACAGCCGCAGCAGATTTTTGCGCGGCTCAAGCGTCCCCACGAATAGAATATAGGGGCGATCGACGCCAAAAGACGACAGAGGCTTGGGTTCGGTCGTCCCGCCGATGGCCGTCAAACCGGGATAGACCACGTTAAGCTTTTCGCCGCATGCCGGAAACTGAGCCTTCAGCACATTAGCCGTGGCGGCGGAAACGGCAACGACTTCATCCGCAACTGCAATCCCCGGCTTCATCAGCCAACGATCGCCCATCCATGTCTGCCAGCGCATGGTTGCGGCCATGTCCTTCCAGACGAGGTCATGGATCGTGATGACTCGCGCGATCCGGCGATCAAGAAAGGACGGCAGACGGTGCGCCGGCCCCCAGAAGACGTCAATCCCGTCCTGTGCCGCGCGGCGTGGCAGCTCCGTCTGCGCCCAGATCATTCTCCTCACACCGCCCGGAAAGCGCGCGACGCGCAGCTCCGCGGGGGGCAGAGCCTTTACGTCCCCATGAGGTTCCTGCGGAAAATAGAGATAGAGCTGATGGCCAAGAAGCGCGAGATGCCGGCTCATTTCCAACACATACCGGCCAATTCCGGTCATGCTCGTTACCAGATTGCGCGCGTCGATACCGATCTTCATTTGGAAATCACCCCTGCGCCGACATGTGTCGCGATCTTGTCATCACAACGGGACCCTCAGCGGATTGCTCCACCAGCCGACTGACTCTTGAACCATGCCTATCTCGGCAGAGGCAGCACCCCGTCGCTTGAACTCCAGTGGGATATCGATCGCCAAATAGACACTATCGCCGGGCGGCACTACGAGCGGAATACGAGATTCATAGTTGTCGGGACCTATAAAGCCGCCATCTTTCGACGGGATGCGATAACTCGCCGCCACTCCAAACGAACCATCGGCGGTGCTGGCGCCCGCCCATGATTTTGGCGAGAGATTTGTCACTCGGACGAGGTATTTCAGGTTCCCGCTGTCGGTTGCGATCGGTCCTTCGACCAGCTCGATCTTGTGCCGGGTGTCCCCGCGAGCAAGCGGCTCGGACATTTTCGTGTTGCCGATATCGGTAATCGGGACATAGGTCTTGTCGGCAGCTGGCTTGTATATCCGATACCAGTCGTCAGCGAGGACGACCCGCTGCAATTCCTCGGCGCTTTCCCTCCAGCTTGTCCCTCTATTCACCATCGGCTGCGAAGAGGAAGAGAGGACGCTATCGGTGGAAGCATTCACGAATGAACGGATCGTTGCTGCAAGAGAATCGGCGGAACCGCTGGTGAAGAAGCGACAATTTTGGTCACTCGCCGTGACTTCGCGAAAAACGGGAATATCGCTCGCGATCACGGCTTTCCCGAAATGCGCCGCTTCCACGATCGGAAGACCGAAACCCTCCGCATAGGAAGCCGCAATCAGCGCATTGCTGCTCGCATAGGCCTGCTGCAGCTTTTCATCCGAAATGCCATTGAGCCAGACGAGGCGCTTTCCGTATTCACGATGCTGCTCGATGCGCCGAACAAGATGCTCGACGCCCCACCCGGGCTTCCCGACGATCGTCAGCCCGACATCCTGACCCTCATCCCACAATCGATCGAAAGCGTCCAAGGCGATCGCATAGCCTTTACGAGGCTCGAGTGTCCCGACCATAAGGAAGGCGGGGCGCTCGTTTTGGCGATCAGCGGCGATGCTTGTGGAAACGGCCGCTTTGCCAAAATCGGCACCGAGATGCCAATAGCCTATCTTCATCTCTCGCGGAAACTGGATGGCCTCGAGTATCGTGATCAGCTCATCGGCGACGGCCTTCGAAATACAGACAAATGCGTTCGAATAAGCAAGTGCCGTCTGAAACCATGCCGAGAAGGTGGGAGGCATGCCTGGATCGCAGAAGCCGGGAAATCTCAACGGAACCGTGTCGTAGAGACACGAAATGACTGTCGCGCCTCTGAGCCGCGCGGTGCGCAGTGTTTTATAGTGATGCCTGAAAAACTCCCAGGAACTGTCGAGCATCAAGATGCGGTCACTCGCGGAAAACTCCAGACGCGCATCTTCTGCGAATGCAGTCGCACCCTTGGGTTTCTCCAGCGTCCTCGGAATAGCGAACCAACCATCGGGGGAATCGCTATAGGCCACGATCCGCTCGACAAGCTGGCTGTCTGCATCCTGCAACTCAGGCAGATTGGCGCATATGTTCTTGACGACCCGCTGAATCCCGGTCTTGTGATCGACGCGATATGTGGATGTGGCGTCGATGATCAGCCGCGACGCTGTCGATCTTATGATCTCCGCGCGCGCAAGCGCCTCCGAAACCATGTCCGGCGGGAGATCAATACTTTGAACCTGGTGCAAAACGGCTTGCTGAGCCGTTGAAAGCGGTTCAGCGTTGCCTTTGCTCCGGGCAGTCGCAACGGCATCCTTCAATGCGGCAACGGCGATGGCGGCGGATCTCGTCCAGCTGAAGTCCAGAGCATGGCTCCGCTGCCTCTCGGCCGCAACTCTTGTCGCCTCGCGGTCGCTCAGCGCATGCTGCATGACCCGCGCTATGTCAGTCACATCGGCTGGGTCGAAGAGAAATTCTTGATCTCCAATGACTTCGGGCAAGGCGCCGGTGTTCGACGCTATCACGGGGGTGCCGCAAGTTGTCGCTTCCAGCGCCGTCAGGCCAAAACCCTCCAGTAGAGAAGGCTGGATTACCAGGTCAGCCTCCTTATAGAGTGCTACAAGTTGGCTGTCGGTCACATGTCCAACCGCTACAAAGTCCCGCGCGGGAAGCCCCAGCTTCCGCCATCTCTCCTCTTCTTCTTTGAGGGGCGATTTCGGATGATCACCGGCCAGCACGAAACTGTACTGCGCTCGCAGATCTGCCGGCAACCGCGCAAACGCCGCGATGGCGGATTTCACATTCTTTCGCCAATCCAGGCCACCAACATAAAGGATGAAACGCTTCTCCGTTGGCCTGGGAAACTTTCCATCAGCATGGTCGATCGCATCCCTGAAATCTTTCGATATTCCTGCGAGCATATTGATGGCATGAGAATTTTTCGAGATTTCGACGCACTCGCTGCGAGAATATTCGGAAATGCAGAGATTGAGATCGAATTGTGAATAAAGGGCAAGGCGCCGCTCATAGCAGGTACGCGTCGCCGACGTCAGCAAATACTGTTGGGGGTAACGGTGAGGTATCGCATCGTAGAATATGGATGCGACAGGAATTTTCAAAATACCATTGGGAAGAAGGGGAATGGCCTTATCCCTGAAACCTTCGAAAGGGCTTGCGGAGAGGGCAATGTCCGGATTGAGCGAGGCCACATGATATGCGAGCGCGATCTCGCTGAGCCGCCGTCGCTCGGAATAGCCGTCGATCCCTTCCCCACCCTCGGCAACGCCATGCCACATCAGAATGTTGGCGGGTTTTATCCATTGTTGAAGATGGTCACGAGCAGCAAGCGCATCCTGCGGCATACCGGCATTGAGCGAGACGAGGAGATCGATCTCCGGGTGATTATCGATGATCCCCAGGAGCAGTTCCTGTACATATCGACCAATTCCGCGCCACTTGCTCGCTGTCTGAAAGCATTGCCCATCAATCCACAATCGCATCAAAGACGATCTTTCATTTCGATTTTGAGATGCCCTGAAGCAACATGTTCCATTTGGTCACAGCGCCCTTCGGTGCATCGATAAACCATTGCCCCTCCTGGTCGCCGTCCAGGAATTCGAGCGTTGGAACTCCATATCCCTGGGCTCTTGCGAATGCCGCAAGCCTTCCCCTTAACATTGGAAAGCGCTGCGCCGACCGAAGGCAGGCATCCTTTAACCGCGGCCTTTTGGCAAGCCAACCCAGGAGCCTTTCCAGAAAGACAGCGACGATACGTTTCAGTAGCCTCTTCATCTCCAGTAGCTTTCGAATTCCTGCCCGAAGCGGGCGAGTAAAACATCATGAAATGCTATTGTGCACCTGTTCGAGTTGATGGCGAGGAACACTCTCCGGACTGCTCGCGTCCCGGGCAGCGTCCTCCAGATCGCAGATTTGATCGTCCTCTGCTGACGCGCAAGCTCCGCGCTGGTCTACATTATCAGCGCGCGATCCGGATCTTCCAGTCCTCGAACACGTCGCCAAGGGTGCGACGCAGGTCTATTTCCGGCTTCCAGCCCAGGGCTTCGAAGGCCGCCTTGTTATCACCGGCGGCGACGGCAATTTCCGATCCGCGCAACCGCTTCGGATCAACTTCAACGTCGACATCCGATCCGGACAGCTCGATCAGCATATCGAGTATCGACCGAATCTGCACCGGCCGGCCTGACGATAGATTGAAGACTCCACCCAGAACCTCGGATGTCACGTCGTTCAGCGCGGCATCGGCATAGGCGCGCACGACGTCGCGAACGTCGAGAAAGTCGCGGTATGCCGAAAGATTCCCGACGCTGATACGAGGAACTCCGACACCCGAGACAATTTCGGCGAGTTGCTTCGCGAAAGCGGGTACGACATAGTCGACCGTCTGGCCAGGTCCGGTATGGTTGAACGGACGAAACCGGATCGCTTTCAATCCATCATAGGCAAGTTGGCCGATCAAAATATCGGCCGCCGCTTTCGTCGCGCCGTAGACATTCATCGGCTTGAGCGCCGCGGTTTCCTTTATCGGCACCTTCGCCGCGTCAACGAACGAGGCGCCATAGGCTTCAGAGCTGCCGACGAAGACAAACCGGGCCTCCGGCGCATATTCCATCACGGCATAGGCGAGATTCATCGTACCCTGGAAATTCACATCCCAGGCCCGCTGTGGCATCTTTCGCGCATCCCCCGGGGCGGCGATGGCAGCGAGATGGATGATGGTCGTCGGGCGGCAATCGCGGATCAAGGTCGCCACCTGCTCCCGATCCGCAATTTCGGTCTTCCAGTCCGATACATCGCTTTGACCGGCGGTCAGAACGGTCAGCTCCGTACCCAACTCCAGCCGTCGCTTGTTGAGCTCATGCAACAGCCACGAGCCCACGAAGCCGCTCGCGCCTGTTACAAGAATTCGATGTTCCCTCGGCATGAGCTGCCTCGCCATCCGCTAGAGAGTCTTACTTGTCCAACCGCTTGAGGTCGGCCTCGACCATTTCGACAATCATCTCTTCGAGGCTGATTTTCGGCTCCCACCCAAACGTCTTGCGAGCCTTCTCCGGGTTGCCGAGCAGCACATCCACTTCCGCCGGTCGGAAGAGTTGAGGATCGATCACCAGATGATCCTCCATCTGCAGGCCGACATGCTGAAAGGCGATGGCACACATGTCGCGCACGGTCGTCGTCCGACCGGTCGCAATGACATAGTCGTCAGCGACGTCCTGCTGCAGCATCAGCCACATGGCACGAACATAATCCTTCGAATGCCCCCAATCGCGCTTGGCATCGATATTTCCGAGCCGAAGTTCGTTTGCCAGGCCAAGCTTGATGCGAGCGACCGCATCCGTCACCTTGCGCGTGACGAACTCGATACCGCGAAGTGGAGATTCATGGTTGAAGAGAATGCCGCTCGACGCATGCAGGCCGAAACTCTCACGATAGTTGATCGTGATCCAATGGCCGTAGAGCTTGGCGACCGCATAGGGCGAGCGCGGGTAGAAGGGCGTCAGCTCCGACTGCATCGGCTCCTGAATGAGCCCGTACATTTCCGAGGAAGACGCCTGATAGAAGCGAGCCTCAGGCCGCTCGAGACGGATGGCCTCCAGGATATTCGTCACGCCGAGAGCCGTTACCTGGCCGGTGAGATAGGGCTGCTGCCAGGAGGACTTGACGAAGGATTGAGCACCGAGATTATAGACTTCGTCCGGCTTAACGTCCTTTACGGTACGGACGAGACCGGAAAGATCCATCAAGTCACCGTCGACGATACGGACGTCTTGCTCGATGCCAAGCCATTGCAGGCGACTGAGATTGACATCCGAAGTGCTTGAACGACGGGCAAGTCCGTGGACTTCATAACCGTTTTTCAGCAATAGTTCCGCCAGATAGGCGCCGTCCTGACCCGTGATCCCCGTTACCAGTGCTTTCTTCGCCACTTATATCTCCATTCTCGCCGCATTTGACCAAATTGCTTACAGCAAGGCACCGCTTTTTGCCGAACACATAGTTACGTCCGGGCACCGATTTTCCAGCGCCATTTAGCCGTTATGTGAGCCAATGACAACGACTGGCGACAAGCTCCCTCATCGCGTGCATTATCGATAACAAAAAACCACCTATGAGGAAGTCCATACTGCAATCGTTCGTTCCATGTCAAAATCGGACTGGGCAGCAAGTTTGGGGATTCTGGAGCCGCCGCATTCGTCGGCCGCAATTGGGCACCGAAGACAGACCGTGTCATAATAGGCCGAACGAGCTCAATTGAAGACTTCCGCGATCGAATTTTCCCTAGACGCGCTCGCTCTGGATCGGCAATTCGCCCGCCAGTTCGCGATATAGACCATAATAGGCCAAGCACATTTTCTCAGCTGTGAAATGCGAGAGATAGCGATCCCGGGCCGCGGCACCCATCGCGATCGTCTTCTCCCTGTCCTGCCAGATGCGCTTCATCGCATCCGATAGGGCATCAATGTCATTCGGCGGTACCACGAATCCCGTCTCGTTGTTCAAATTGACGAAACTTGTCCCAGTGCCGATTTCGCAGGAAATCATCGGCTTGCCGAACATGGCAGCCTCGACGAGCGACAGTCCGAAAGCCTCTGAACGGAGCGGGGACGGGAAAACCAGCGCCTCGCAGAGTTCGAGCAGGGCGATCTTGTCGGGATCCGGCAGGGCGCCGACAAAGTGGACATTGTGGACACCTTGTTCGGCCGACTGCTTCAACTCCGCTTCCATCGGCCCGCTGCCGACGACGACGACGCTTAGGCCGTTCCTCCTTGCCGCCTCCAGCAGGATGTGGACACCTTTGTAATATCTCAGAACGCCGACAAACAGGAGAAAGCGGTCGGGAAAGCGGTTGCGCCACCGCGCACGGGTCGCCTCATCAGCCCTTGGATAGTCCGCCTCGTCGAGACCCAAGGAAATGACTGTCGTCTTCGATTCGAACCGTTTCAGGACGTCACTCGACGCCAGATAGTTGGGGGACGTCGCAACGATGCGATCGACACTTTTCAAAAAGCGAGACATCAACGGCTTGTAGAATTGCAGCAGGACCTTTTGCTTCACGATATCGGAATGATAGGTGACGACCGTCGGCTTGTCGGTATGGGCCGCAAGATGGACGATATCCATCACCGGCCAGGGGAAATGATAGTGGACGATGTCAGCCCTGCTGCTCAGCTCGCGAAAACGTCCGAACACCTCGCGCGAGAAGCCGGTGGAGGCGAATTCGAAATCGAGTCTGGCCTTGTGAGCCATATGGCCATCGAATTCCACGCTGTGTTCGCTGGGCTTTTTGCTAAGTGACAGAACATCGGATTCGACGCCGTATATGGCAGTCCCTTTGGCAATCGCATGGATCGTCCGCTCGACACCACCAAATGTATCGGGCCAATATGTTTTGAAGAAATGTAGAACGCGCATGCTATTCCTGTATCGAAAAGCGATGGCGGCGTCACCTACGGCATCGTTTGGCCTGTCAAAAACACATGACGAGTCGCATTGCCTTGCATGCATGCTTCGCCGGCGAGCGGCCCCGATATCGTCTCAATCGAATAGTTCTGCGTCCGCGAGCAACGGCTGGCGTTGATCCTTGGCGGAAAGTGTCGATACGTCGGCGGTTTTCCAGTCGATGGCGATTTGCGGGTCATCCCAGCGAATTCCGCGATCGCTCTCCGGCGCATAATAATCCGTCGTCTTGTAAAGGAATTCGACATGGTCGCTTAGCGTCAGGAACCCATGGGCAAATCCTTCCGGGATCCAAAGCTGGCGCTTGTTTTCCTCCGACAGCAAAACCCCCACCCATTGCCCGAATGTCGGCGAGGATTTCCGGATATCGACAGCGACATCATAGACTTCGCCAACTACGACCCGAACGAGCTTGGCCTGGGCATGCGGCGGCAACTGATAGTGCAGACCGCGCAAGACGCCCTTTCCCGACCGGCTATGGTTGTCCTGCACGAAATCGGCGCTTCGCCCGATCGCCGCCTCGAACTTGGCCTTGCTGAAGCTTTCGAAGAAGAAGCCACGGTCGTCGGCAAACACCGTGGGTTCGATGATCTTGACATCCGGAATGGCGGTATCGATGGCTTTCATTCGTCTTCCTGCTTCAGTTGATCGCATTGCGGAGGCAAGCTGCGGGAGATGTCACGGCGCGGTCAGAATATCCGCTCGCGCAGCATTCCGAGAAGATATTGCCCGTAGCCGTTCTTCTTCAGCGGAAGGGCCAGCGCCTCGACCTGCGATGCATCGATCCAGCCGCTGCGATAGGCGATTTCCTCGGGGCAGGCGACTTTCAGGCCCTGCCGGTTTTCGATGGTGGCGATATAGTGACTGGCCTCCAGCATGGATTCGTGCGTGCCGGTGTCGAGCCAGGCATAGCCACGCCCCATTGTCTGCACATCCAGTTGTCCGGTGTTCAGATAATGCATGTTGACATCGGTTATTTCCAGTTCGCCGCGCGGCGAAGGGCGTATGGATTTCGCCACGTCGACAACGCTCGCATCATAGAAATAGAGCCCGGTGATGGCATAATTGCTCTTCGGCAGCGCCGGCTTTTCCTCCAGGCTGATCGCCCTGCCCTGCTCATCGAACTCGACCACACCGTAGCGATGCGGGTCCTGGACGTGATAGGCAAAGACAGTTGCTCCGGCCTCTTTGTCGCCCGCCTGATGGAGCAGCCCCGAGAAGTCATGTCCATAGAAAATATTGTCCCCGAGCACTAGGGCGGACGGTGCTCCATCCAGGAATTTCTCGCCGATCAGGAATGCCTGCGCCAGACCATCCGGGCTCGGCTGAACCGCGTACTCAAGCTTGATCCCCCATTGGCTGCCATCCTTCAACAGCTGCTCGAAACGGGGCGTATCCTGCGGCGTCGAGATGATGAGGATTTCGCGGATGCCGGCCAGCATCAAGGTCGTCAGCGGATAGTAGATCATCGGCTTGTCGTAGATCGGCAGGAGCTGCTTGCTGACGGCCAGCGTAACAGGATAGAGGCGTGTTCCCGATCCACCAGCGAGTATGATGCCTTTGCGTGCCTTGTTCATGGTCCAGCGTCTCGTCTCTATCGCGTTCTCGTTCCGTCAGGCCATGGAGGGTGACCACAAGCCTTCATGAGATCTTGCCAGTTTCAATGCGTCGAAGGCTTCAGCCTGTCGATGACGTCCTCGACACCCTCCTGCCAGGCAGGAAGACTGAGGTCAAAGCCATCCATAAGCTTTGTGCAATCCAGTCTCGAATTGTGCGGGCGCTTTGCAGGCGTCGGGTATTCGGCGGTCGGGATAGGCTTGAGCGCGTCGATGGTCAGCGCAAGCTTGACGTCCCTGGCAGATACCTGGCGGACGATATGCGCCGCATAGCCATGCCACGACGTGTTGCCTTGCGCGCTGAGATGATAGGTACCCGACAAATCCGACGCATCCGGACGGGCGATACGCTCGATGACCGTGCGCGTGACATCGGCGATCAGGGCCGCCGATGTCGGCGCCCCCACCTGGTCTGCAACAACATTCAAGGAGCTGCGCTCTTGCGCGAGCCGAAGGATGGTCTTCAGGAAGTTGTTGCCGTGATGGCCGTAAACCCAGCTCGTACGAAGGATGAGATGGCGACCGCCGGCGGAGCGGACGGCCTCTTCACCCAGCCATTTGCTTTCGCCGTAGACCGATTGCGGATTGGCCGTATCGCTCTCCACATACGCATCGGCTTTTGTGCCGTCGAAAACATAATCGGTCGAATAGTGGACCAGCCAGGCGCCGTTGTCGGCGGCCCAGCGCGCCAATATCCCCGGCGCCGCGGCATTCACGGCCATCGCCTGCTCCGCGTCGCTCTCGGCACGATCAACAGCCGTATAGGCGGCCGGATTTACGATGACGCGCGGCCTGTGCGCCTGCAGTGCTAAGAGAATGCTTGCCTCATTGGCAAGATCCATCTCCCCGCGGGTCATGGCCACCACGTCGCCGAGTGCTGCGAGCGAGCGCTGCAATTCGAACCCGACCTGTCCGTTGGCGCCCGTCACCAGAATTGTGCTCACAGCTGCACCTCATACTGCTTGCCGACCCATTCGCGATAGGCGCCACTGGTGACGTTTTGCACCCAATCCTGGTTACCGAGATACCATTCGATCGTCTTGCGAATGCCCGTCTCGAACGTCTCCTCGGGCTTCCAGCCCAGTTCGCGTTCGAGCTTGCGGGCATCGATGGCATAGCGGCGATCGTGACCGGGCCTGTCCTTCACAAAGGCGATCTGATCGCGGTAACGGGTGCCATCGGCCTTCGGCCGCAGCTCATCGAGGATGGCGCAGATGGTATGAACCACATCCAGATTGGGCTTTTCGTTCCAGCCGCCGACATTGTAGGTCTCACCGACCCTGCCGGCTTCCAGCACGCGACGAATGGCGCTGCAGTGATCCCTGACGTAAAGCCAGTCGCGGATCTGCTGTCCGTCGCCATAGATCGGGAGGTTCTTGCCCGAAAGCGCATTCAGGATCACCAGCGGGATCAGCTTTTCCGGAAAGTGATAGGGGCCGTAATTGTTGCTGCAATTCGTCGTCAGCACCGGCAGCCCATAGGTATGATGCCAGGCGCGAACGAGATGATCCGATGCAGCCTTGCTGGCCGAATAGGGGCTGTTCGGCTCATAGCGATTGAGCTCGTTGAACGGCGCGTCGTCCTTGGACAGCGTACCGTAGACCTCATCGGTCGAGACATGGAGAAAGCGGAAGGCCGGCTTCTCGTCGCCCGGCAAGCCATCCCAGTGACCACGAACCGCCTCCAGCAGATTGAACGTGCCGACGACATTCGTCTGAATGAAATCGCCAGGCCCGTGAATGGATCGGTCGACATGGCTTTCGGCGGCAAAATTGATCACCGCGCGGGGTTGGTGGGTCGCAAGCAACGTATCGACCAGTCCGCGGTCACCGATATCGCCATGTACGAACACATGACGATTATCGCCGTTCAATCCCCTCAGCGTATCCAGATTGCCGGCATAGGTCAGCTTGTCGAGGTTGATGACCCTTTCATCACCCTGCCTGAGCCAGTCGAGAACGAAATTCCCGCCAATAAAGCCGGCTCCTCCGGAAACCAATATCGTCATTTAAATTCCATTTTTGCCGAAATTTTTTATAAAACTGCAGCCGAGGCCTGCAGCACCGAGAAATAAACAGCGTTGGCAATGTCCCCGCCACCTGAAGCCTGCTCGAGCATACTGGAGAACGGTGGGCGGCGTACAAAAGATGGCCGGGACCGATCCGCCGGTCTCACCAGGTCACCCTGAGGACGCTGTACGCAGAACCGTCGCCGGAGAACCACTATGGGCTTGGGCTGGAATCAATTCCATTTGGCGGGAGACAATCATCCCTTCTTGAAATGTTCGCATAGGAACAACGACGCAGCTCTTCATGTGCGGCGGCAATTGGCTAAATCAGGCTACCTTATTATCCGGCGACACCACCAAACACAATATACCGTGACAAGCAATGGTTGAGATTCGCAACTCCTTTGAAAAAAAATTAACTGAACTTCAGCGCGATCCGGAAGCGTCAACCGGCTTCGAAAGCGACTAGAGTAACCCGGCTCGAGCCAAGGCTGCTACTTCTATTGATTGGAAGCCGAGAATTGGCTGGGGAACCTGGACTCGAACCAAGATTAACGGAGTCAGAGTCCGTCGTTCTACCATTGAACTATTCCCCAACGGCCGCCTAGCGATGAAATCGTTCGCGGCGAAGGCTGCGCCTCTATAATAGAATTCGCCGCAGATGCAAATAGTTTAACGCGGACAAATGCAATTTTTTGAAAGCCAAAAGCTGAAATCCGGGATGGCCGGCGAATGCGCGTTCTTCAAGGGGATTCTGCGGATATCACCGTCCGCGTCGCCCATGACAGCTGATCAGGGATAACCGGCGTCTCTCAAGACCAGCATTTCGGCCGGTTTACCAGCGCAAGATGCGTCGGCCGATCACATAACCTACCGCGGTGACCATGGCGATTGCCATCGGATACCAGAGCAGGACGAAAAGCGGGCTGTCATCCGTGCAGTTGGATGCATAAAAGGTCGCGGCGATGCCGCTGGCGGCAAGCCCCGCGACGGCGCCGGCCAAACCCGGCCGCTCCGGCGCCCCATGACGCAATGCAAAGAGGAAGCAGGCAAGCGGGCCGATCGACAATAATGGGATGAGCGTCAGGCAAAAGCGGGCATTGTGTCCGATCATCCGTGCGCTCCAGCTATCCGCCGGCATGACCGCCATCTCGACGGCCGCCGCCGCCAGCAGCAATAGCGGCGCGGCCAGAAGCGTCCAGCCCCAGATGCGCAAGGAGACGCCTGGCCGGCCGATGCGGAAGACGACGGCGCAGGCCGTCGCGGCGAGAGCGATCGTGACGACGAATTTGAACAGGAAACGAACGGTCTCGATCGCGCTGCCTATATCGGCGCGGAAACCGATCATCGCAAAGAAAATGCCACCGCTGATCAGGATGCCCGCGATGACCGACAGGGCCAGGACCTTGCCGATCCGCGTGCGGACCGGCGCATCCTGCGCCAAAAGATTGATGAGGTCATCGGTTTTCACTGGTCTCACTCCGGTACAAGGCCGCAAGCACCTTCAAAGCACGATGCAGTGCAACACGCACCGCACCTTCCGTCATCCGCAACCGATCCGCCGTCTCCCGCACGCTGGTTCCCTCGACGGAAATCGAGCGCACGATGGTCTTCTGCGGATCCTTCAATTGTTCCAACATACGATCGACGTCTAACCGATCCAAGGCGTCCGTCTGGTCTTCCGCCTCGAGAATATCGATCACGTCATCGATCGGTACGCTCGTATGTCGTCCACGTCGCCTGAGGCCGTCGATCAGCTTGTTGCGCACGATCGTCGATATCCACGGGCCGATCGGGCGCGATGCGTCCCAGGTTCCGCGCTTCAGATGGATGGTCAGCAGCACTTCCTGAACCACGTCCTCGGCCTCGCTTACCGGCGCGCCGAACTGTTCGCAACGCCGGCGCGCCATGGCGCGCAGATGCGGTGTCACTGCGGACAGAAAACGATGGTAGGCCTGCACGTCGCCGTTGACGGCGGCACGCATCCAGACTGCCCATTGCTCTTCGCGCGCCGAATGATTCACCCGACATCTCCTCTACGCAGGACCGCAGGCTTTCGTTACCGGCAACGGCCATTCTTTTTCAAGCCTTTTCGGAACAGGCTTCGATCTAAGACGACGGCGCCGTGATCGAACGGTATTATTCGCCCGCTTGCGCGCTTCCGATTAGAGCATCATTCGCTACACTCAGAGCAGGTAGGCTAAACGCGTAGCCGGCGCATGACATCGTAATGACGTTCAAAAAAAATTCGCACCGCCTGTAACATCCGCTCGGACAGCTCCGTAGACCTTGATGCAAGCCAATGACGGCTCGCACCCCATCAAGGAGACAGTCCCATGAAGAACAGCCTCATCACCCTGGCCATTGCCGGTTCGATCGCCTCAGCACTTGCCTCCGTCGCGGTTCCCGCTGCGGCTGCCGACTCCAAGGAAAAATGCTACGGTGTCGCCCTCAAGGGTCAAAATGATTGCGCCGCAGGCAAGCATGATTGCGCCGGCAAGTCGACCATGAGCTACGACAAGATGTCCTTCAAGCTCGTTCCGACCGGCACCTGCACCTCCATGAAGACCCCGAAGGGCCACGGCACGCTGACCCCGGCTTGACCCTAACCCGGATCACCGATCCAATCACAGGATGTAAGGAGCATGGCATGAACAAGATTTCCGCAGTCGCCTTGGCCGCGTCGGTCGCGACGGCTTTGACATTGGTCGCCGGCGTCACCACCGCCTCGGCCGCCGATGCCAAGGAAAAATGCTACGGCGTCGCCCTCAAGGGCCAGAATGATTGCGCCGCCGGTCCCGGCACGACCTGCGCCGGTACATCGAAAGTCGATTACCAGCGCAACTCGTGGAAGCTCGTTCCCGCCGGAACCTGCGAAACGATGAAGACACCGAACGGCCACGGCACCCTGATGCAGGGTCCGGCGCCTGTCTGACCCAAGCGCGGTGACGCAGGGCGGCGCAAATTCCCGCGCGCCGCCCTCCTCCCAAGATCAAGCATATCCAAATGGAGGCTTGCAATGAAACCGTCAGAACTTCCCCGTCGCGCCGGCGTCGGCTTCAAGCCGGAGCATTTCGCCGCCATAGACGCCGTAAGCCAACCGATCGGCTTTTTCGAGGTCCATGCCGAAAACTACATGGGCGCCGGCGGACCGCCGCATGCTCAACTCGGCAAGCTCCGTCAGGACTATGCCCTGTCCATTCACGGCGTCGGCCTTTCGATCGGCTCGATGCAGCCGCTTGATGCCGATCACCTCGCCCGCCTGAAGATCGTCTGCGACCGCTACGAGCCGGAGAGCTTTTCCGAGCATCTGGCATGGTCGAGCCACGACACCACCTTTCTCAACGATCTCCTGCCTTTGCCCTATACCGAAGCGACCCTCGCCCAGGTTTGCGCCCATATCGATGAAGTGCAGACGCTGCTCGGCCGCCAGATGCTGCTCGAGAATCCGGCTACATATCTGCTGTTCGAGGAAAGCACGATCGAGGAAGTCGATTTTCTCTCAGAGGTGGCCCACCGTACCGGCTGCGGCCTGCTGCTCGACGTCAACAACGTCTTCGTCGCCGCCACCAATCACAGGCTGGATCCGCGCGACTACCTCAAACGTTTTCCAGTGCAGCAGGTGCGCGAAATCCACCTGAGCGGCCATTCGGAAACCACCGACGATGCCGGCGCGCCGCTTCTGATCGACAGCCACGACACGCCGGTGAAGGATCCGGTCTGGGAACTCTATGAGGAGCTGATCACCCGCACGGGACCGATCGCCAGCCTGGTCGAGTGGGACAATGATGTCCCGCAATGGCCGGTTCTAAGGGCCGAGGCGGAGGCCGCCGGCACCATCCTGCGGCGTGCCGCCGAACGCTGGGCGGCATGAGGAGGAGTGATGTCTCTCTCGACGCAAACCGAATTCGCCGCAGCGCTTGTCGATCCCGACCGGTCCGTTCCTGAGGGCCTCGCGGCCTGGAACGGTCCCCGCCCCGAGCGACGCTTCGGCGTCTACCGCAACAACGTCGCCATCGGCCTGATCGGCGCGCTCGCCTCGCGCTTTCCGGCTGCCGAAAAGATTGTCGGCGAGGAATTCTTCGCCGCCATGGCGCACGAATTCATCCGGCAGCATCCGCCGCGATCGCCGTTGCTGCTGGCTTATGGCGACGGCTTTGCCGATTTCGTCGCGATATTCGAACCCGCGCGCGAAATTCCCTATCTGCCCGATGTCATCAGACTGGAGACTGCACGCGGCAGGGCCTATCACGCCACCGACTCAACGCCGCTCGACGCCGCCTTGCTGGCAACGATCGAGCCGGAAGGGCTGGCAGGTTTAAGCTTCGTGGCACATCCCTCCGCGTCGATCATTCGCTCGGCCTTTCCGGCGGTCACCATTTGGGCGATGAACGTCGGTGAGATCGAGCTGGCGGACATTGAAGATTGGACGGGTGAGGATGCGCTCGTCGTTCGCCCGCGGATGACTGTGGAAGTGCACCGCTTGCCGGTCGGCGGCGCCGCCTTTCTCGAAGCGCTCATTGCCGGCGCCGATCTGGGCAGCGCCTTCGAGACGGCTCTTGCTGAAACTTCGGACTTCGATCTTTCCGCCAACCTTGCCGGCGCGCTCGCGGCCGGCGCATTCACGGCCGTTCGCTGAACGCCAGGGAGAACCAATATGCAAGACCAGATGATGACGGCCGCCATGGCCGAACGCGAAACCGTGCCGCAAAGGCTCCACGGCGCCCTCAGGCTTCTCGACCGCATTCCGCATGATCTGATCGCCCTCGTTGCGCGCCTGTCGATTGCCGCCGTCTTCTGGCAGTCCGGTCAGACCAAGGTGGATGGGTGGCATGTTACCGATAATGCCGTCTACCTCTTCCAGACGGAATACAAGCTGCCCTTCGTCGATCCCTGGATCGCCGCCCACATCGCCGCCTTCAGCGAGCATTTCTTTCCCTTTTTGCTGGTGATCGGCCTGGCCAGCCGGCTGTCGGCACTGGCACTGCTCGGCATGACGCTTGTCATTGAAATATTCGTCTACCCCGACGCCTGGCCGACGCACGGCACATGGGCGACCTGCTTTCTGGTGATCATCGCCGGCGGTCCGGGCCGGATCGCGCTCGATCATTTCATCGCCAAGCGGTTCGGCCGATCGTCATAATGCCGAAGCGGCAGGAGCGCCGGTCGCCGGCGCTCCACGGCATGGCTTCCACAGAATAATCCGCGCCCTATCGCAGCACGGGTTCCCCATGAAAGCGACGTTGCGACGGCTTCGAGACGCCAAAGCCGACTTCCATCATCAGGCGCGGCTTTTGCGTGGGAACGGTGCCCATGTGGAAGCCGAAAGGATCCTCGACAAAGCCGGAGCCGGCCTTGCCCGTCAGCGTTAAGGTGCTCGCTTGCCCATAATAATCGAGCACTTCGTCTGCCGAATGTCCGACAAGCAGCGTGAGTTGATGTTTGACACGCCTCCGCTTGTGGCTGCCTTTGACGAAGACGTGCGGGCCGGTGCCCTCGTCCACGTCGACCAAGTTGAAGAAGAACTTCAGCATCCGCCAGTCGTCGAGGTCGAAATGGAATTTGTCGAGCGAAGCCATGCTTCTGTCCGCTTCCGACGCCTGCGTCGGAAAACTCCACCAGATGCGCGTGGTAATCACCTTTGCCTGCCCACCGAGATATTGCCGGGCGACGTCGATCAACAGCGGATCGCGTTGAACTGCGAGGACCGCATCGCAATCGAGCGAGCGCTCGAAGAAATGCCCGCTGAGGATCGGGCGGGCGAAGCGGGTCTCCGCCTGCTTATGTTCGCTCGCGACGAATTCGAGCTTCCTGTTGAAATTGCCGAAGCAGCCGGTGGTTTGCGCGAATTCTGTGATTTCGCGATGGATATGGTCCGGGAGCATCAGGCCCGAATAGATGCCATCCGTCCGCAATGCGTTGACGACAGTGCCACGCTCGAGCTCGGTGAACATGGAAGCACCGGAAACGGGAAGCGTGACGGCTTGCCTGGTGGCAAACCAATGCATGCGCCGAAACGGGAGTGTTCGCGCCAGGAGGAACATCGGCAGCCAGGCTGGATTTTCCCGAAGATCGGTCAGGTAGGTGGGTATCCTGACAGCCATTCGCTTGAAGCGACCGCCTTGCCGGGCAATGGACTCCAAGTCTTTTGCCGGGGGATTGTGCATAGCTATCCTTTCCGCACATGTGCAAAAGCCACGCAACAGGCCCAACATCCTGTTGATGTAATTCTTTGAACATAAACATTTATTCGCTGCAGCGGGGGTCTCTGCTGCACTGCGGCAAATAGAAGCCGGTGGACCCCGGTCAAGGGGGCGGAAAATCACAATCCTGATTTAAACGGTAGAATTTTTCGCATAAACACGCTGCGATTTAGCAAATGCTTACGAAAGCGCACGGGCCGGTTGTTTTCACGGCCTCCGGTCCGAAAACAGCGTAGCCGGACGCATGAACGGGACATTTCATTTGCCGTTGCTTAGGACAATGGCGCTATTAAACACTTGGCAAGCGCAAGCCGAACGACAGGATCGAGACCTCGCGGCAACAAAGTTTGATGGCGGCTACGATTTTGACAGTCTTCCAACCGTCACAATCCTGTTCGCATTATTGGCTAAACGAGCGGAAAACGTGAAAGAAGGCCCCCGTATATGACAGAAACGAAGACCTTTGACCCGGCGGACGGGATAGTCGACTTCGATGCCGGCGAAGGCGAAGCCGCAACCGTGGTGGAGATGGACGACTATACCAAGAGCCTTGCCCAGGCGAAGGCAAAGTCCGTCAAGCTCGTCGATGCCATCACCGGCCAGACGCTCAAGAAAAAAGATGCCGTGCACGTCGACGACCTCCGCCCCTCGCTGGCGGATTTCATGCGGTTGAAACATCCCGAACTTCGCGCCGACGACTATATCAGCCGCAAGGCGATGGACGACTATCGCGCCCAGTATATCGCCGAGCTTTTGACCGATGAGCGCGGCGAGCTTTCGAACCTCGAAGACGAAGTCGTCGAAAGCCTGAAGACGCATGATACACTGGCCGAGAATATCGAAGAGGATTACGAGGATCACCGCTCCATCGGCGACCGCATGGCCGACATCGTCGCGTCCTTCGGCGGCAGTTGGACCTTCATCATTTCCTTCTGTTTGTTCCTGACCGTTTGGATGGGCATCAATGCCCTCATGGGCGAAAACAAGGCCTTCGATGCCTATCCGTTCATTCTGCTGAACCTCATTCTCTCGACGATCGCTGCATTGCAGGCTCCCATCATCATGATGAGCCAGCGCCGGCAGGAAGCAAAGGACCGGCTGCGCGCGCTCAACGACTACAAGGTCAACCTGAAAGCTGAACTGGAAATCCGCCACCTGCATGAAAAGGTCGACCATCTCCTCAATCGCCAATGGGAGCGGCTCACCGAAATCCAGCAGATCCAGATCGAGATGATGCTGGAACAGGCCAAGGCGGCCACACGCGCCATGAAGGCCAACAAGGCGGTGAAAGCCAAGACCAGTGCGCTGAAGAGCCTCTTCGGCAAGGTCAAGGAACCCGAGCCGGACGATTCGCCGAATTGACGCGACGAAGACCGATGCGGCCATGGCCCTGCCCCGCGGCCATGGTTGCGCCGGATAGCCGGCTATTCTCCAAAGTTGGTTCTGCGGATCTCGGTCCCGCAAGATAGTCGACCCAAGCGCGGAACACGTCACGCCTCGGCCTTGAACGTGCGGCCGAGATCCGGCCCGAGGCCGAAATAGTGCCTGAACACGTAGAGAAGCGGGCTCCATCTCGTCGTATCGATATGACTGCTACCCGGCATGACGATGCTCCGGTGCGCATGAACGCGGACCACCTTCGCTTCGATGATCCGGAAATTCTCAGGCCGGTCCGAGGGCCATTCGCCACCGGGTTCGTGCGACGCCACGACCTCGGCTTCGAATTGAATCGGGCACTCCGCTATGCGCAGCGGACCGACAAGCTCTGCAGCTTGCGGCGTAAAGCCGGCGACATCGAACTTGTCGGATTCGAACCGGTATCCGATCTTCTCCTTGTGGGGAGGAACCGGATCGCGACCCGTCGTCGGAGCAATCGCTTCGATCTTCTGCCACAGGTCAGGCGAGGGAAAATTCAACACCAGCTGCCGCTCCCGCATGGCGTTCTCCCGACCCTTGCTTGTCGATGTCAGGCCCAGAACGACGCGGTCGAAGAGCGTCCAGGCCGACGACATGGGCGAGATATTCGTGGTGCCATCGGGATTGAGACTGGTAACCAGCACGACGGGCGTGCCGACATAGAGCATGCTGGGCTTGATGACGATATGTTCGCGATCGCTCTCGACGGACTTGGATAAGGCTGTGTTCATCAACATTGCAAACTCTCCTTATTGAGCTGCAGTGTAGCCGAACAGGCACATGGAAGAGTTCGGTCTTGGCCGAACTATGGACATCAGAGAACAGATCGGTCGATATGGGCGGCGGCAAATATGCCTGGGCCTTCCTCGCGCTTTTGCGTCGCAGCGGTCTGATCGCCGAATAGATCGAAGCAGCCCGAAGACGCGGATTCCCACGCCCGGGCAATTGACATTCGCCGCCGGTGTGACACCGTTTCGGCTTGTTGCTGAAACACCGTTTTGAGGCAAAATGACAAAACGATCGCAAGCAGTTATCACCACGGCCGAAGAACGCCCGCGCGACGGATGGGACGACCCCATCCATGGCCGCATATCCTGGCACACGCTGCTGAGCAGCGACATCACCCCCACCGACAGCATGAGCGCCGGCATTGCGGAACTTGCCCCCGGCGGCGAGCTCAAGCCTCACCGGCATGACCCGTCGGAAATCTATTTCATCTTCGAGGGGACAGGCATCGTGCGGATCGACGGGCAGGAAACGACGGTCAAGGCCGGCACGACAGTCTTCATTCCCGGCAACGCCGAACACGGCATCCGCAACGAATCGGGCACAGATCTGAAGTTTTTCTACGTCTTCCCGACCGGCTCTTTTGCGGACGTGATCTATCGCTTTCCGGAAAACTGACCAATCTCAAGACGATTCTTATCTGGCACGCGATCTGAGAAACATAGGCAACCAAGGCCCAAGAATGGCGGAGAGGGTGGGATTTGAACCCACGATGCCCTTGCAGGCATGCCGCATTTCGAGTGCGGTGCATTCGACCACTCTGCCACCTCTCCGGTTATGCTGGTCGGCGCGTTTGAGCGCGGCGTTCTCATAGCGAGAGACGGGGGGGATGGCAAGGGCGAATATGAAAGCTTTTCATCCTTTTGCCTTGACAGATCAGGGGCGCTTATATATCCCGTGCGACGCAATAGGTGTGGATAAGTCCGTACCTTGCCAGCCTTGCTTTGCGCGAGGTTTCACCGGCAGATCTTCTTGAGGGCCTCAAGCCTTTGGAATCCCTGCTAAGTTTCGACTGATAAAAAGACGGCCACTTGTCCTTGTTGGCAAGAGAGCCGGAACGAACATGAAAGGACAAAAAATGTTCGCAGTCATCAAGACCGGCGGTAAACAGTACCGTGTGGCAGCCGACGACGTGCTGACCATCGAAAAGCTGGAAGTCACCGCCGGCGACATCGTAGAATTCACCGAAGTCCTCGTTATCGGCGAAGGCGCCGACGCTGCGATTGGTGCTCCCTTCGTCAAGGGCGCTTCCGTCAAGGCCGAAGTGGTCGAGCACAACCGCGGCAAGAAGGTCATCGCCTTCAAGAAGCGCCGTCGTCAGAACTCGAAGCGTTCGCGCGGCCATCGCCAGCATCACACGGTCGTCCGTATCACGGACATCGTGGCTGCCAAGTAAGTAACGGGATCAGGGTTTAAAGGAGAACTCCAATGGCACACAAAAAAGCTGGCGGTTCGTCGCGCAACGGTCGCGATTCCGAATCCAAGCGCCTTGGCGTGAAGAAGTTCGGCGGCGAGAACGTCGTCGCAGGCAACATTATCGTGCGTCAGCGCGGCACGCAGTGGCATCCGGGCACCAACGTTGGTCTCGGCAAGGATCACACGATTTTTGCGCTTACCGCGGGCAACGTGAACTACCGTACGAAGGCCAATGGCCGCGTGTACGTGTCTGTAATGCCGAAAGCGGAAGCAGCGGAATAAGCCGGTAGCGCTCTAAAACAGCCGGCGTCTCATCGACCCGGCTGAGCGCATCAGGTTCAGTCAAGAAAAAAGGGGAGATGGGGCGCCATCTCCCCTTTTTCTTTACCCTCAACCAAGGAGGACTGAACCATGCAAGGCGAATTGTTAAGGGAAGACCAATCAAGGTCTCCCGAAGAACGGCTGAGGCCGGAGCGGTTAAGGACCGATTGCCCTGTCTTACTGTCGGAAAGGCTCGTTCTGCGCGCGCCCCACGAAGAAGACATCGACGCCCTTGCCCATCTCGCCAACAACGCCAATGTCGCTACTATGGTATCGCGTATGCCGCACCCGTATACGACCAATGATGCCGCCGATTTCGTGCGACGCACGAAGCTTGGCGAGATTGGCAAGTGCGTCTATGCGATTACCAAAGCCGATAACGGCGCCTTTCTCGGATGCTGCGGCGTCGAGCCGACGGCCGATCCACGCACCGTCGAGATCGGCTACTGGCTGGGCGAACCGCACTGGAACCAGGGCTATACGACTGAAGCCGCCCATGCCCTGATCGACATGGTCTTCCGCACGCGCGAAAACGTCGGCCAGATCGATGCCCGTTGCCGGGTCATGAACGTCGCGTCCAGACGGGTCGTGCAGAAGTGCGGCTTCCAGTTCCAGGGGTCCGGCCTTGCCGCATCCCTGGCGCTCGGCAGCTCCGTGCCGGTCGAATGGTACAGGCTCGACCGCAAGACCTGGATATCGTTGCGCAGCTGGGGAGGTCTGAGATGAACGCGCTTGCTCTCAACCGCCGCAATGACAGGATGCTGATGCCGGGGCCGTCGCCGGTCATCCAGACCGGGCGGCTGACGCTGCGCCCGCACCGGCTCGGCGATGCCGACGCGATCGCCGAATCGCTGTCCGATTTCGCCGTCACCCGCATGCTGGCCCGGGTTCCCGCGCCCTATGACCGGCAGGATGCGCTGGACTGGCTGGTCCAGCACACCTCTGGCCTCGGCATCGATTGGGAACTGGCCATCACCGAAGGGGATGATGCCCATATCGGCTGTGTCGGCATAGAGCTCAGGCATGGCCGGTGGCATCTCGGCTACTGGCTGAACCGCTATTACTGGCGGCAGGGCATCATGACCGAGGCGGTCACATCAGCTCTGGAGCGCTTTGGCCGCCGCATGCCCGAGGTCGCCGTCCATTCCGGCGCCTTCGCCGATAATCCGGCATCCCTGAAGCTGCAGCAGAAGCTCGGCTTCGAGATCACCGGATGCTCGGAGATCTACAGCTTTGCCCGCAACACCATGGTTCCGCATATCGAAACCGTGCTGAAGCCCGGCGCACTGCGGCTCTCGCAGGCGGCGTGAAGCCCTGAAATCCAGTCATCGCCGGCCGCCGGCGATGACGCCACACCAATCGCGCTGTTCTTGATGTTATGGCACGTCGAGCGCACGATATTCTTTGACCTCAGCCCGAAGCGCCTATATCGAAGGCGACATGACGGGTAAATGGCCGGCCGATGCGTCTCTATGGATGCGCAAAGGGCGGCTGAAATCGATTAAAGAGCGCATAGGCTTTTCTAAATCCCATTCGATCCGAAGGGATATGCGCCGACACCGGGTGACGGACGTAAGATGAAATTTCTCGATGAAGCAAAAGTCTATATTCGCTCAGGCGACGGCGGCGCCGGCAGCGTCTCCTTCCGGCGCGAGAAGTTCATCGAGTTCGGCGGACCGGACGGTGGCGATGGCGGTCGCGGCGGCGATGTCTGGGTCGAGGCGGTCAACGGCCTCAATACCCTGATCGACTTCCGTTATCAGCAGCATTTCAAGGCGACGATCGGCACGCATGGCATGGGCCGGAACCGCGCCGGCGCCAAGGGCGAAGACGTGACGCTGAAGGTGCCTGTGGGAACGCAGATCTTCGAAGAAGACGGGGAAACCCTGATCTGCGACATCACGCAGGAAGGCCAGCGCTTTCGCCTGGCGCCGGGCGGCAACGGCGGCTTCGGCAACGCCTATTTCAAATCCTCGACCAACCAGGCGCCGGACTGGGCCAATCCCGGCCTGCCGGGCGAAGAAAAGACCATCTGGCTGCGGCTGAAGCTGATTGCCGATGCCGGCCTCGTCGGTTTGCCGAATGCGGGCAAATCGACCTTCCTTGCCTCTGTCAGCCGTGCCCGGCCGAAGATAGCCAACTATCCATTCACGACGCTGCATCCCAATCTCGGCGTCGCCACCATCGATGGCCAGGAATTCGTGCTGGCCGACATTCCCGGCCTGATCGAAGGCGCGCATGAAGGCGTCGGTATCGGCGATCGCTTCCTCGGCCATGTCGAGCGCACCCGCGTGCTGCTGCATCTGGTTTCCGCCCAGGAAGAGAAGGTCGGCAAGGCCTACAAGACGGTCAAGCACGAGCTTGAAGCTTACGGCAACAACATAACCGACAAACCAGAAATCGTCGCGCTATCGCAGATCGATGTGGTGGACGAGGAAACGCTGAAAAAGAAGACGCGCGAGCTGGCACGAGCCTGCGGCAAGACGCCCTTCCAGATCTCCGCCATCACCGGCCGCGGCATGACCGAAGTGCTGCGCGCGCTGCGCGACGTCATCGTCGAAGCCAATGCCGGCGAGGCGGACAAGCCGGCAAAAACGCATAAGATACGCCATCGCGACCTGCAGGCCTCCGACGACGTGGATGAGGGGGACGACGATCACGAGGAGCAGCAGGGATGACCGCCCGCAAGCCGCTCGACCGCTATCGCCGGATCGTGATCAAGATCGGCTCGGCTCTTCTCGTCGATCGCAAGGCCGGCCTGAAAAAATCCTGGCTCGACGGCATGTGCGCCGATATCGCCGCCCTGAAGGCCAAGGGCATCGACATCCTCGTCGTCTCATCCGGCGCCATCGCGCTCGGCCGTTCGGTGCTCGACCTGCCCTCCGGCGCCTTGAAGCTGGAGGAAAGCCAGGCCGCCGCAGCCGTCGGGCAGATTTCGCTCGCCCGCGCCTGGTCCGAAAGCCTGTCACATGACCATATCGTCGCCGGCCAGATCCTGCTGACGCTCGGCGACACGGAAGAGCGCCGCCGCTATCTGAACGCCCGCGCCACCATCAACCAGCTGCTGAAGATCGGCGCCGTGCCGATCATCAACGAGAACGACACGGTCGCCACAAGCGAAATCCGCTATGGCGACAATGACCGCCTCGCCGCCCGCGTCGCCACCATGACCGGCGCCGACCTTCTGATACTGCTCTCCGACATCGATGGGCTCTACACCGCCCCGCCGCATCTCGATCCGCAGGCACAATTCCTCGATACGATTGCCGAAATCACGCCTGATATCGAGGCCATGGCCGGCGGCGCCGCCTCCGAACTGTCGCGCGGCGGCATGCGCACCAAGATCGATGCCGGCAAGATCGCCACCGGCGCCGGCTGCGCGATGATCATCGCCTCCGGCAAGACCGATCGGCCGCTGAAATCAATTGAAAACGGCGCGCGCTCGTCCTGGTTCGCACCGTCGGGTACGCCCGTCACCGCCCGCAAGACCTGGATCGCCGGACAGCTGCAGCCGGCTGGCGAGCTGCATGTCGACGAGGGCGCGGTGACCGCGCTCGGCGCCGGCAAGAGCCTGCTGCCCGCTGGCGTGCGCAATGTCGTCGGCCATTTCGGCCGCGGCGATACCGTGGCCGTGATCAGCCCTGCCGGTCGCGAAATCGCCCGGGGCCTAGCCGGCTACGACGCCGAGGAGGCGCGCCAGATCACCGGCCGCAAGTCGGCGGAGATCGAGGCCATCCTCGGCTATGCCGGCCGCGCCGCCATGGTGCACCGCGACGACCTCGTCATGACCGCGTCCGTCAAGACGAAGGCGGAGAAATTGAAGAGGGATGAAGCCCATGCTTGATACTGTCGCACAAAGCCCCGACATCGAAGCGCTGATGAGCGATATCGGCCGCAAGGCCCGGGCTGCGTCGCGACCGTTGGCCTTCGCCTCCACAGAGAGCAAGAACAAGGCGTTGAGCGCCATGGCAGACGCAATTCTGGCCCGCAAGGATCATATTCTTGCCGAGAACGCCAAGGATCTGAAGGATGTGGAGGGCACGGATATGCTCGCCTCCTTCGTCGATCGCCTGACGCTGAACGACAAGCGCGTCGCAGAAATGGCCGACGGCATTCGCGCCATCGCCGCTTTGCCGGATCCGGTGGGCGAGGTCATCGCCGCCTGGGACCGTCCGAACGGGCTGAAGATAGAGCGCGTCCGCACCCCGCTCGGCGTCATCGGCGTCATCTTCGAAAGCCGGCCGAACGTGACAGCCGATGCCGGCGCACTCTGCCTCAAGGCAGGCAATGCCGTGATCCTGCGCTGCGGCAGCGATTCGCGCCGCTCGTCGCAGGCGATCCACGACTGCCTGGTCGAAGGGCTGAAGGTGGCGGGTCTGCCTGAACATGCCATCCAGCTCGTGCCCGTCAGCGACCGCGCCGCCGTTGGCGCCATGCTGCGCGGCCTCGAAGGCAATATCGACGTCATCGTGCCGCGCGGCGGCAAGAGCCTGGTCGCCCGCGTGCAGACCGAAGCGCGCGTGCCGGTCTTTGCCCATCTCGAAGGCCTTTGCCACATCTATATCGATGCTTCGGCAGATCTCGACATGGCGAAAGCGATCGTCGTCAACGCCAAGATGCGCCGCACCGGCATCTGCGGCGCGGCCGAAACGCTGCTGGTCGATTCGAAGGTCGCATCCACGCATCTGAAGCCGCTGCTCGACGGGCTTGCCGAAGCAGGCTGCGAAATTCGCGGCTCCGCCGAGGTGCTGCAGCTCGTGCCCGGCCTGAAAGCGGCAACGGAAGAAGACTGGACGACGGAATATCTGGCCGCGATCATATCCGTCGCGCTCGTCGACGGCATTTCCGGCGCGATCGCCCATATCGGCAAATATTCGTCCAACCATACCGAAGCCGTCATTGCCGAGGATCCCGAGGTCGTCGAGCGCTTCTTCACCGAGATCGATTCGGCGATCCTCTTGCACAATGCCTCGACGCAGTTCGCCGATGGCGGCGAATTCGGCATGGGCGCGGAAATCGGCATCGCCACCGGCAAGATGCATGCTCGCGGACCGGTCGGCGTCGAACAGCTGACCTCCTTCAAATATCGCGTGCGCGGCACCGGACAGATACGGCCCTGACGTGCTGAGAGAAGAGATCGATCAACGCTATCTGCGCATGCCCCATGCCGAGCGCGGCATGGTGGTCGGTCTTTTCGGCGGCTCGTTCAACCCGCCGCACCGTGGCCACGCGCTTGTGGCCGAGATCGCCATTCGCCGGCTCGGCCTCGATCAGCTCTGGTGGATGGTGACGCCGGGCAACCCGCTGAAGAACCACAATCATCTTGCGCCGCTTGCCGAGCGCATCGCGCTCAGCGAAATGGTTGCCCGCGATCCGCGCATCAAGGTGACGGCATTCGAGCAGGCGCTCGGCATGAACTACACGGCCGATACCCTGGCTCACGTGAAAGCCCGCAACAGCCGGGTGCATTTCATCTGGATCATGGGCGCCGACAGCCTCAATACGTTCCATCGCTGGCAGAAATGGGAGGAGATCGCCCGCACCTTCCCGATCGCCGTCATCGATCGGCCGGGATCGACGCTGTCCTACCTTTCCGCGAAGATGGCCAAGACATTTCATTATGCCCGCGTCGACGAGGATGATGCCCGGGTGCTTTGGAAGAAGCGTGCACCGGCCTGGACTTTCATCCACGGACCGCGTTCGGCGCTCAGCTCGACAGCCCTGCGCGCGGCACAATAACCGACTGAATTTTCAGGAAAACTCCCAGAAATGAAAAGCCCGACGGGGGAGGAGGATCCGTCGGGCTTTAAACCTGATCAGCAACTGGGAGGAGGAGAGTTGCCGATCCATATCTAGCGGCATTGGGAGGAGGAGATCGCCGCTTCGATGATTGTGTTTTAGCAGATTTCACCGATAGATAAATGGCCGATTGCGCATTGCAGCAATGCACTTAACGCATATCTTTGAAAATTTCCTGCCCAAAAAACGCTTCTTTTGCGAATTGTCTGATTTTTTAACGTCACCCAGACTCCGGAAGCCGGAGCGGAAAAGCGCCAGAACCCACGGTTCGTAACGTTACGTCTTGTTTCGTGAGCGTTCGCCAAACCACTGGGCGAATCCAGTCATGCGTTTTTGACGTAGCAAAATCCACTCATATGCGCCTTTGAAAAGAAAACCCATAAAATTCGTAGGGTTACATAGCAACAATGCGATATATTTTTCGAGATACATCCCTAGCCAAGCTTCGCGCATCGTTATATCTCTCGAAATATGTCGATATCTTTGGGGAGAAATAAGATGGCAACCAGCCGACGCCGATGGATCAAGCTTGCAACCGCCGCACTATCAGCGGCATGGCTTGGCCTCTCGGTCATTCCGACGTCGGCTCTCGCCGCCGACAAGATCGTGGTTTTTGCTGCCGCCAGCATGAAAAACGCGCTCGACAATGCAGATGCCGCTTTCACCAAGGAAACGGGCAAGGAAGTCACCGTGTCCTATGCCGCGAGCGGACCGCTCGCCAAGCAGCTTGAAAACGGCGCCCCCGCCGATGTCTTCATTTCCGCCGACACCAACTGGATGGACTATGTCGCGGGCAAGAAATTGATCAAGGATGACAGCCGCACCAACCTCCTCGGCAATAAGCTCGTTCTCGTCGCCGCCAAGGACAAGGCCAAGCCGGTCGAGATCAAGCATGGCCTGGATCTGGCCGGCCTTCTCGGCGACGGTCGCCTGGCGATCGGCCAGCCGGAATCGGTGCCGGCCGGCAAATACGGCAAGGCAGCGCTTGAAAAGCTCGGCATCTGGGCTTCGGTTGAAAAGAAGGTCGCCGGCGCTGAAAGCGTACGCGCAGCCCTCGCGCTCGTTTCGCGCGGCGAAGCGCCCTACGGCATCGTCTATCAGACCGACGTCTCAGCCGATCCCGGCGTTGCCGTCGTCGGCACTTTTCCGGCAGATAGCCATCCGCCGATCGTCTATCCGATCGCAATCACCGGCAACAGCACCAATCCGGATGTGCAAGCCTATTTCGACTATCTGAAATCGGCTAAGGCTGTTCCATTCTTCGAGCATGAGGGCTTCACGATCCTGAAGCGGTGAGCATTCTCACCGCATATTGGGCATAGAAGTTCAACGATCCAGGCTCGCCGACCCATGGCGGGCCTAAGATGTTTTAAGGGGCGGGATTTGGACGCATTGGGTTTGAGCAGCGATGAATGGACGGCCATCGAGCTGAGCCTGCGCGTTTCCATTGTCGCCATGCTGGTCAGCCTGCCCTTCGGCATCGCCGCCGCGTATCTGCTCGCCCGCGGCAGGTTCTGGGGCAAATCGATCCTGAACGGCATCATCCATATGCCACTGATCCTGCCGCCAGTCGTGACCGGCTTCATCCTTCTCATCCTTTTTGGCCGCAAGGGGCCGATCGGCTCGCTGCTCGAGCAATATCTCGGCATTGTCTTTTCATTTCGCTGGACAGGCGCCGCACTCGCCTGCGGCGTCATGGGCTTTCCGCTGATGGTCAGAAGCATCCGCCTGTCGATCGAAGCCGTCGACCGCAAGCTGGAGGAGGCGGCCGGCACCTTGGGCGCCAACCCCCTATGGACGTTCCTGACAGTGACCGTGCCGCTGATCCTGCCCGGCATCATCGCCGGCATGATCCTGTCCTTCGCCAAGGCCATGGGCGAATTCGGCGCCACCATCACCTTCGTCTCCAATATTCCAGGCGAGACGCAGACCCTGTCTTCGGCCATCTATACCTTCACGCAGGTGCCGGGTGGCGATGCCGGCGCGATAAGGCTGACGATCGTCGCCATCGTCATTTCCATGGCCGCCCTGCTCGCCTCAGAATTCCTCGCCCATCTCGCCGGCAGAAGGGTGGATTTCGAATGACGCTCTCCGTCGACATCCGCCACCGGCTGGGCGCCTTCTCGCTTGAGGCCACGTTCACCTCCGACGGCGGCGTGACAGCCCTTTTTGGCCGTTCCGGCTCCGGCAAGACCTCGATCATCCGTATCATCGCCGGTCTCATCCGGCCCGATCATGGCCGCGTCAGCCTTGACGACAGCGTCCTTGCCGACACCGGCCGGCAGGTCTTCGTTCCGCGCCATCGCCGCCGCTTCGGCTATGTCTTTCAGGAGGCGCGCCTGTTCCCGCACCTATCGGTGCGGCAGAACCTCAGTTACGGCCGCTGGTTCGCGCCCAGGAACGAGCGCAGCGAAAGCTTTGACGGGGTGGTCGATCTCCTCGGTATCGCCGCACTGCTCGACCGCAGGCCGGCCAAGCTTTCCGGCGGCGAGAAACAGCGCGTCGCCATCGGCCGCGCACTCCTGTCCTCGCCACGGCTGCTGTTGATGGACGAACCGCTGGCGGCACTCGACGAGGCGCGGAAAGCGGAAATCCTTCCCTATCTCGAGCGGCTGCGTGACGAGACGAAGATCCCGATCATCTATGTCAGCCACTCTATCGCCGAGGTGGCGCGGCTGGCAAACCGCGTCGTCGTCATGCGTGACGGCAAGGTGGAGGCGATCGGCCCCGCCCTCGATATCTTCAGCCAGCTTTCCGGCCCGCTGGCGATCGACCGGCGTGAGGCGGGCGTGCTGCTGGAAGGCCGCGTCGAGCATATGGAGGATCGGCATCGGCTGACCGTCGTTGCCCTGAAGGCGGCGAAACTCTTCGTGCCCGGCCAGGCGACCTCCCTCGGCAAGACGGTGCGCGTCCATATCCCCGCTCGCGATGTCATGCTGGCAACAGCCAGGCCCGAAGGCCTCAGCGCGCTGAATATTCTCGAAGGCGAAGTGCGCGATATCAGCGCTGCAGCCGATGGAACCGTGGAGGTGAAGGTCGATTGCGGCGGCGATATTGTGCTCGCCCGCATCACGCAGTTCTCGGCCGAAAGGCTGGGTCTGCGGGTCGGCCTGCCGGTCCACGCGGTCATCAAGACCGTGGCGCTCGAACAATAGGGCTTGATCAAGACTTTCTGGACGAAGCTTCCGCCGCGCTGCGATTGGCTTCGAGCCATTGCAGATCGGCGGCTATCGCCGCGCGCAAGGTCGTTTCCATGCCGCGAAAGCGCTGCAACAGTTCTTCGCCGAACGGGGTAAGGGCAGCGCCGCCACCCTTCTGGCCACCGCGCTGCGATTCGACGACCGGCTCCCGGAACATATGGTTCAATTCGCTGATGAGCAGCCAGGCACGACGATAGGACATGTCCATGGCGCGGCCGGCGGCCGAGATCGAGCCGGTGTCACGAATATGCTCGAGAAGTTCCATCTTGCCGCGCCCGAGTCTATCCTGCCCAGAAAAACTGATGCGGAGAATAGGCTTCAACGATGGCTGCGGAGTGTCGGTCATGGCATCTGGGCGTTTTGGTCTGCCTTCGTGTATACGCGGCCTTCGCGCGCCTGTACATGGCGGTTAGAATGGACAAGCGACGGCACAGGCCTATCTGATCTTCAGCCTCACGACGCATTGATGCCGACAATATCGGCAACGAGAAACTGCGTTTTGCATAGGGATTGGAAACAGATGTCAGCCTATATCATCTCCGATGTCACCGCCAAGGATGCCGACGCCTTCCAGATCTACCGGACCCGCGCCGCTGCCTCCATAGCCTGCTATGGAGGCCGTTATCTGGTGCGTGGCGGCCCGATCGAACAGTTGGAAGGAAACTGGGCGCCGCGAGCGATCATCGTCGTGGAGTTTCCGGACATCGAACGGGCCAGAACTTGGTATCGTTCTCCCGAATACGCGTTTGCTCTCGAAGTTCGTGATCGGGCTCTGAGCCGAAACCTCATTCTTCTCGACGGAATAAGCCAGGAAAGCTAGCGAGGACGCCGTCAAAGCGATCATTTGCCCATATATGGTGCGAATGCGCGGGATTTTGATACAAATCCTTGTCTTCGCAGCCGATAGATGGCCGCGTGCGTCTTGAAACCTTAATGCTTTGATGCCTATCTTTGTAGCGTGATCGACTCAGATCGCGTATGAGCATGTTCTGTTACTCAAGGAAGGAAGAGCACTGACAACAGTACACGCCAAGGGGAGAACGCCTGTCGTTATCCCGAAGAGCTCGGAACGTGGCGCCGATGCCGCTGCCCGCGCCCTGCAAGCCGTCCTCGCAAGCCTCGAGGACTCCAAGGCCGAAAATATCGTTACCATCGACATTGCTGGCAAATCCGCGCTTGGAGACCATATGGTCGTCGTCTCCGGTCGCTCGAGCCGCCATGTCCTGGCGATTGCCGATCATGTCATGACCGACCTTAAGGACGAGGGCTTCGGCAACGCCCGCGTCGAAGGTCTGGATGGCGGCGACTGGGTGTTGATCGACACCGGCGACATCATCATTCACGTCTTCCGTCCTGAGATTCGCGAGTTCTACAACATCGAGAAGATGTGGGCCGCGCCTGACCTCGACGAAGGCACGCTGCACTAGCCGATCCAAGGGCGCTGTTCCCGGCCCCGGCTGGCAGCTTCATATCGCCGGATATGACTGTCCGGCAAGAGTTTGGTTTTTTGCCGCCATCATGGCGGATAGGCTTGGGAGCGGGAATGCGGATAGGTCTTTTTGCCGTGGGACGGTTGAAAACCGGCCCTGAGAAGGATCTTGCGGCTCGCTATCTCGATCGTTTCGCCAAGGCCGGGCCGGCAATCGGCCTAGAGCTGATGCGTTTGACCGAGGTTGCCGAAAGCCGCGCCTCCAACGGCGAGACCCGCAAGCGCGAGGAGGCGGCTCTGCTGCAAAAGGCGCATCCGGAAGGCGGCGTCCTCATCCTGCTCGACGAACGCGGCAAGGCGCTTGATAGCGAAGCCTTCGCCGCCATGCTCGGAACATTCCGCGATCAGGGCAAGCGCGACCTGACGATCGCCATTGGCGGCGCCGACGGGCTCGACCCGTCTCTCTACGACAAGGCCGACATGACTATATGCCTCGGTAAATTGACCTGGCCGCACCAGCTCGTGCGCATCCTCATTGCCGAACAGCTCTATCGCGCGGTCACCATCCTTTCCGGCCATCCCTATCACCGGGTCTGACCTCCAATCGCGACAACGTGCCTCCTTCGAAAACAGTTTGGCTTTCGGTCATTTTGCGTTAACGAAACGCTCACACAGGCGTGTTTTGATTCCTGCTTCAAAAATGACGATGCTTCCTAGCTGATCGCGGCAAATCGGCTTATTTTCACGCGATCCGAAGGGACCAGGCCCGAACCGACTGGATGAGAAAAGCCCCGCCCATGCTTTCCCGGCTTCTGCTGCCATCTTTGGCCGCATGCCTTGGCGTGGGCGTCTATATGGCAAGCCCGATTTCTCTCATGGACATGGCCCTGGCGCAGGAGGCCGATGCCGGCGCGGCACAAGCGCCCGACGAACGTCCTTCGACGACAGCGCCGGCGCAACAGGCACCCGACCCGGCCGCTGAACTCGCCCGCAAGCGCGACGAAACCCGCGCCGAGCTGGAGACGCTGTCGAAGACGATCAACCTCTCCTCCGACAAGACGAAAGAGCTGGAAGACAGCATCGCATCCCTCGACAAGAGCACCGCCAGCCTGCGCCAGGCATTGATCGACAGCGCCGCCCGCCGCAAGGAAATGGACCGCAAGATCCAGCAGAGCGAGAAGACGTTGACGGATCTCGCGATCAAGGAGGACAAGATCCGCGGCTCCCTGCATGAGCGCCGCGCCCTGCTGGCCGAGGTTCTGGGGGCCCTGGAGCGCATGGGCCGCAATCCGCCGCCAGCACTCCTGGTCACACCGGATGATGCGCTCGCCTCGGTGCGCAGCGCCATTCTTCTGGGTGCAGTCGTGCCCGGAATGCGCAAGGAGACGGACAAGCTCATCGCCGACCTGACCGATCTCAGCAAATTGCATGCCGACGCCGCCGCCGAAAAGACGAGCCTCACCGCCACCATGACGAACAGTCTGGAGGAGGAGCGGCGCATGGACCTGCTGGTCGCCGAGAACGACAAGCACAGCAAGGAAAATGCCGCCCAGCTCGACGCCGAACGCAAGCGTGCCGAGGAGCTTGCAGGCCAGGCGACCAGCCTCGAAGGGCTCGTCGCTTCGCTGGAAAGCCAGATCGGCTCGGTCCGGGATGCAGCGGCCGCTGCCCGGGCGGAGGAGGTCCGCAGGGGGCAATTGACCGACCAGCAGCGCGAGCAGGCAAAGGCTTTGGCCGAGAGCGGCGTGCCCGATAAAAACCGCATTGCGCCCGCATATCCCTTCTCCGATCTTAAACAGAAGTTGGAGTTGCCTGTGGCGGGCGATATTCTCCGCCAGTTCGGCGACGACGACGGCACGGGCCACACGGCGATGGGAGCGACCATTGCGACCGGCCCCGATGCGCTTGTCACAGCTCCCGCCGATGGCACGGTCGTTTACGCCGGCGCGTTTCGCAGCTACGGCCAGATGATCATTTTGGATACGGGCGACGGCTACCACATGGTGCTGTCGGGAATGGACGCGATCAAGACGCGTCCGGGCAGATTTGTCTTCGCCGGCGAGCCGCTCGCCGTGATGGGCCAAAAAAGAGTCGCGAGCGCGACTGCATTGGCGCTGGAAACGGATCGGCCAACGCTTTACATTGAATTCAGAAAAGATGGGAAGCCGGTCGATTCTCGACCCTGGTGGACCTCCAAAGACACTGGAAAGGCACGCAATGATACGTAGGGCTTCTCTTGTTCTCGTTGGCGCATTGATGGGTGCGACTGCGATGGGCGTTATCTACACGGCGGTCGTGCCGGCGGAAGCCGCTGGCGCGTCCACCTACAAGGAATTGTCGATTTTCGGCGATGTCTTTGAGCGTGTTCGTGCCCAATACGTGACGCCGCCGCAGGAAGACAAGCTGATCGAATCCGCGATCAACGGCATGCTGTCCTCACTGGATCCGCATTCGAGCTACATGAATGCCAAGGATGCCGAAGACATGCGCACCCAGACCAAGGGTGAATTCGGCGGTCTCGGCATCGAAGTCACGATGGACAACGATCTCGTCAAGGTCATCACCCCGATCGACGACACGCCCGCCGCCAAGGCCGGCGTCCTCGCTGGCGACTACATCACCGCCATCGACGGCCAGTCCGTGCGCGGCCTGAAGCTGGAAGACGCCGTCGAGAAGATGCGCGGCCCGGTCAAGACGCCGATCAAGTTGACGCTCATGCGCAAGGGTGCCGACAAGCCGATCGAGCTCACTATCGTCCGTGACGTGATCGCTGTTGCCGCGATCAAGTCGCGTGAAGAAGGCGGCGATGTCGGCTATATCCGCATCATTTCCTTCACGGAAAAGACCACGCCCGACCTCGAATCCGCGATCGCCAAGATCAAGAAGGATATCCCCGCCGACAAGCTGAAGGGCTATGTCCTCGACCTGCGCCTCAACCCGGGCGGCCTGCTCGACCAGGCGATCAACGTCGCCGACGATGTGCTCGAGCGTGGCGAAATCGTGTCGACCCGCGGCCGCAATCCGGACGAGACCCGCCGCTTCAACGCCACCCCGGGCGACCTGACCGACGGTAAGCCGATCATCGTGCTCATCAACGGCGGTTCGGCTTCGGCTTCGGAAATCGTCGCGGGCGCCCTGCAGGATCTGCGTCGCGCCACAGTCCTCGGTACCCAGTCCTTCGGCAAGGGCTCCGTCCAGACGATCATCCCGCTGGGAGACGGCAACGGCGCGCTTCGCCTGACGACGGCGCTCTACTATACGCCGTCGGGCCGCTCGATCCAGGGCACCGGCATTACGCCCGACGTCAAGGTCGACCAGCCGCTGCCGGACGATCTGAAGGGCAAGCTGACAACCGAAGGCGAATCGAGCTTGCCGGGCCACATCAAGGGCCAGAGCGAAACCGACAAGGGTTCCGGCTCGTCGGCCTATGTGCCGCCGGATCCGAAGGACGATATCCAGCTGAACTACGCGCTCGACCTGCTGCGTGGCGCCAAGACGGATCCGTCCTTCCCGCCGAACCCGGAAAAGGCAGTTTCCTCCAAATAAGGAAATGGCGCCGGGCTGGAAACAGACCCGGCGCTTTCATAAGGAGGGAGCGGAACTCGCGTATCGTTCCGCTCTCCCCGATCGAACGAGTATGGGCTCGTTCAAAAGCTGTTTCGTTCATGTTTTGACACTTTGAGCCTGAGGCGCGGTTTTCCGTTGCGTGACAACGCTGGAAAGCGGAATGCTCAGGGCCGGAACAATTTCCCGTTTGGGGCGGATACGGACTTTGGGAACGGATTTGCATGCACCGCTGGGACAGAATCGCGGCCCCGGCCGTCAGCGGAGACTGCCGCCCTTCGGGCGCATTCTTGGCGGCTTCTGTCTGATCGCCATCGCCGGCTTTTCCCTTTATTCGGCGCTGCTGCGCGACGATCTCAAGAAAACCCAGCCGATCGAGACCGCCAAGAAGGAAGAACCCGCGCCTGCTGTCGAAGAAAAGCCGGCGGCAACGGGCCTGACGCAGGTCGATCCGCAATCCGGCGCCAATACCACGCGCATCGTCACCGGCGACGGCTCCGTGGTCACGATGTTCAGCCCCAATAATCGCGATGGCAACGGCCCGGTATTGATCAACGCCAATCAGATCGGCCAGGACCCCCGCATGGCGGCAACGCCGAACGACAGCCTGCTGGAGGATTCGCCCTTCGGCAAGTTGCCGATCACGGGGCCGAGCGGCTTGAGGCCGATGGATCAATATGCCAGACCCTGGTCCGGCGCACGCGGCACGCGCGTCGCCATCGTCGTCAGCGGCCTCGGCCTCAGCCAGACCGGCACGCAGCGCGCCATCGAGAAACTGCCGGAAGAGATAACGCTCGCCTTTGCGGCCAGCGGCAACAGCCTGCAGCGCTGGATGCAGGATGCGCGGCGCGGCGGCCACGAGATCCTGATTCAGGTGCCTTTCGAACCCTTCGACTACCCGGGCAACAATCCGGGTCCCGACACCCTCCTGACATCGTTATCCGCTACGAAGAATATCGACAACCTGCACAAGGCGATGGGCGAGATCACCAACTATACCGGTGTGATGAACTATCTCGGCGGCCGGTTCCTTTCCAATACCAGCGCCATGGAGCCGGTACTGCGCGACATCGGCAAGCGCGGTCTGCTTTTCCTCGACGACGGCTCTTCGGCGCAATCGAAATCCGGAATGCTCGCCAAGACGCTGGAGGTACCGCATGCCTTTGCTGACGTACAGCTCGACGGAGAATTGCAGCAGGATGCGGTCATGAAGAAACTCGACGAGCTCGAGCGCATCGCCCGGCGCAACGGCTCGGCGATCGGCGTTGCCTCCGCCTTCGACGAGAGCGTCGACGCCATCAGCAAGTGGAGTGAGGAAGCCGCCATGCGCGGCATCGAAATCGTCGCGGTCTCGGCGCTTGCCGACGACCCCAAGCACCCCTGATCTTTGGAGAGAATGATGAGCAAGCCCCACGCGCCCGTGAAGGCCGAAGACCTGCCCTACCGCCCTTGCGTCGGCATCATGGTGCTCAACCGCGATGGCCTGGTCTGGGCCGGCCGGCGCATTCCGATCGGCAATTCCGAGTATGACGGCTCGCCGCAGCTCTGGCAGATGCCGCAGGGCGGCATCGACGCGGGCGAAGATCCGCTGGAGGCCGCCTATCGCGAGCTCTATGAGGAAACCGGGATGAAAACGGTGAGCCTACTGGCCGAAGCGAAGGACTGGATCAACTACGATTTGCCTTCGCAACTGATCGGCATCGGCCTGAAAGGGAAATTCCGCGGCCAGACCCAGCGCTGGTTCGCCTTCCGCTTCGACGGCGACGAAAGCGAAATCGCCATCAACCCACCGCCGGGCGGCCATGAACCGGAATTCGACGCCTGGGGATGGAAGCCCATGGCAACGCTGCCTGAGCTTATCGTCGCCTTCAAGCGATCGGTCTACGAACAGGTGGTCGCCGAATTCGAGCACCTGGCGGGTCTGCAGGCCGAAGACTGAACGGGGGGATCCGGCCGCTCAAAAAGCGGCCGGCTTCGTGATACCAGTTATTCTGCTGAGTCAGCAGAATCGGCGTTCAGCTGGCCGTACTTGGCTTCGCCGATCTTTCCGAGCAGCTCGAGCTGGGTTTCCAGGAAGTCGATATGGCCTTCCTCATCCATCAGCAGCTCTTCGAACAGCTTCATCGAGACGTAGTCGCCGGCGTCATGACAGATGTCGCGCGATTTCTTGTAGGCCGTGCGGGCGTCGTATTCGCCGGCGAGATCGGCCTCCAGTACTTCCTTGACATTCTGGCCGATACGCAGCGGTGCCAGCGTCTGCAGGTTCGGATGTCCCTCGAGGAAGATGATGCGAGCAACGAGGCGATCTGCGTGCTGCATCTCCTCTATGGATTCCGCACGCTCCTTCTTTGCCAGCTTGGTATAGCCCCAATCTTCGAGAAGTCGGTAATGGACCCAATACTGATTAACTGCGCCAAGCTCGAGGAACAGTGCCTCGTTAAGCCGCTCGATGACTTTTTTGTCGCCTTTCAATGTCCGCTCTCCTGCTGTCTTCATGAAATTTTTTCAAGCGGGACATGAAATCAAATATTTCTGCTTCCGTCGAGTGACGACGGGCATGATAGTCCTCGGTTGTCTGTATAATGATATCAACGACATTCGGGAAACATCCGCAGCAGCGACCGCGCTTCGACATGGCGTGATAAACCTTGGCGGGGACGATGAGCTGCCAACAGTCCTCATCCAGGAACTCGTTGATGACGTCCCGGATTTCCTTGTCGGTGATGTAATTACAGCTACAAACCAGCATTCTTCGCTCAGCCCGTCAAACATGACACTTGCTGTCTTGTTATCTGCTAAAGAAGACGCTCTTTGTCAAGAAAGAAACGATTCATTTTGATCGGCAGGCGACACCGGTGGCCTATGGGCCCCGGATGCAAACCTCTGCATTTCAATGAAAGTTGCGGCCTCGCGGCATCACCTTCGCCGTTTCGACAATATCGGTGCGGCCTTCCGTCGCTGCCCCGGCCTCGTGCTCCAGCGGGTCGGGCGATACACGTCTTTTCTTTTGTCGGTGGTCCATGGTTGGCCGCAGCGCTTCATCCGCCCGGTCGCTGACGCCGAAGCGCCGCGCCTCGCGCTGCAGAATACCGAGCGCCGCGGTCATATCCTCGATATAGTCGACCACCACATGGATGACACCGCTCTCGCTCTGCAGGCGGCCGCGAATCTTCACCAGCCGCGCACCCATGACGATGGCGCGGTATTTTTCGAACATTTTCGGCCAGACGATTGCATTGCCGACACCCGTCTCGTCCTCCAGCGTCATGAAGATCACCCCATTCGCCGAGCCCGGCCGCTGGCGTACCAGCACCAGACCCGCGATCGTCACCATCCGCCCATTCGCCACATTGGGCAGATCCCGGTTCTGCACGATGCCCATGTTGGCGAAGTCGGCACGCAGGAACGAAACCGGGTGCGCCTTCAGGGACAGCGACAGGTAGCGATAGTCCTCGATGACCTGCTCGCCGGGCAGCATCTCGGGCAGTGCGACCGCCGGCTCGAGCTGCAGGTCCGTATGGTCGCCGAGATCGAAGAGGGGAAGTGTTTCCGCAGCGCTGCCGGCATCGAGCGCCCGAACCGCCCATAGCGCCTCACGCCGGCTCAAGCCGATGGAACCGAAAGCGTCGGCATCCGCCAGGCGCTCGATCTGCGACTTGGCAAGCCCGGAGCGCAGCCAGAGATCGCGCACGGACCGATAGCCATCGCCGCGACGCTCGACGAGCTGTTCCATCTCCTCATCCGACAGGCCCTTGACCTGCCGGAAGCCGAGACGGACGGCACATTTCGTCTTGATGTGGCCGCGCATCGACGCATGGCGGGGCTCGACCGAGTCTTGATCGAAGCGCGCCTCCTCCAACAGGCAATCCCAACGGGAATGATTGACATCCACCGGCCGCACCTCGACGCCATGTTCGCGCGCATCGCGCACCAGCTGCGCCGGTGCATAAAAGCCCATAGGCTGGGCATTGAGGATCGCCGCGCAGAAGACATCGGGATAATAGGTCTTCAGCCAGGAAGAGGCGTAGACGAGCAAGGCAAACGAAGCCGCATGGCTTTCGGGGAAACCATATTCGCCGAAACCTTCAATCTGGCTAAAACAGCGTTCGGCAAAGTCTTGAGGGTAACCGTTCGCGACCATGCCCGAAACCAGGTCCTGCTTGAATTCGTCAACCTTTCCTGTCCGCTTGAACGTTGCCATGGACCGGCGCAAACGATCAGCTTTTGCCGCCGAAAATCCGGCTGCTGTAATGGCAATCTGCATCGCCTGTTCCTGAAATAGGGGAACACCTAACGTTCTTTCCAAAACCGCCTTCAATTCAGGCCGATGGTAATCGATCGGCCGATTCTGAAGAACGTCATCCCGTCGTTTGAGATAAGGATGCACCATATTGCCCTGGATAGGACCGGGCCGGACAATCGCCACCTCGATAACCAGATCATAGAATCTGCGGGGTTTGAGACGCGGCAACATGCTCATCTGCGCCCGGCTTTCGATCTGGAAGACGCCGATCGTGTCGGCACGGCAGATCATGTCATAGACAGGTACGCGGTCGGGATACTCGCCACTCCCGAGATCGGCGAGTTCCTTCTTAACGTCGTAATGCAGCAGCAGCAGGTCGAAAGCCTTGGCAAGGCAGGTCAGCATGCCGAGGGCCAGGACGTCGATCTTCAATATGTTGAGATTGTCGAGATCGTCCTTGTTCCACTCGATCATGTAGCGATCGTCCATCGCCGTGTGCATGATCGGCACGACCTCGTCCAGCCGATCCCTGGTGATGACGAAGCCGCCGACATGCTGAGTCAGGTGGCGCGGAAACCCCATCAGCGTCGCGGCATAGGAAAGGACGTTCCGTGTCGTCTTGTCGGTGAGATTGAGACCGGCAAGCTTGGCCTCGCGTTCGGACAGTTCCTCCGTCGACCAGCCCCAGACACCGCTGGCAAGAGCTGACTGCACATCCTCCGACAAGCCGAAGGCCTTAGCCACTTCGCGACCGGCCGAGCGTGCCCGATAGCTGGTCACCGCCGCCGTCAGCCCGGCATGCTCCTTATGATAATGCCGGTAGATGAACTGAATAACCTCTTCGCGCTTCTCATGCTCGAAATCGACATCGATATCCGGCGGCTCCTCGCGCTCCGTCGAGATGAAACGCTCGAACAAAAGTGTCGTGATCTCCGGATTGACCTCGGTAATTCGAAGACAGTAGCAGACTGTGGAATTGGCGGCAGAGCCGCGCCCCTGGCACAAGATATTCTGACTGCGGGCATATTCCATGATGCGATGCACCGTCAGGAAATAAGGCTCATATTGCCGTTCGCGGATGAGCTTGAGCTCATGATCGATCTGTTTGGCGACCTTTTCAGAGATTCCATTGGGATAGCGCCATTTCGCACCCTCCCGCGTCAACCGCTCCAGCGTTTCAGAAACCGCCTCGCCCGGAACACTTTCGTCGGGATAATTATGCTTCAGCTCATCGAGCGAAAAAGACAGCCGACTAAAGAATTTCTGCGTATTGGCCACGGCCTTCGGATAATCCCTGAAAAGGCGCGCCATCTCGGCAGCACCCTTCAGATAGCGCTCGGCATTGGCCGCGAGCCTGAAGCCCGCTTCCGCGATTGTCACATGCTCGCGGATCGAAACGACGATATCGGCAAGCGGCTTGCGTTCTGTTGCGTGATAGAGCGGCTGGTTGCTGGCGATCAGCCGCACCCCGTTGCGCAATGCAATGATGGAGAGTGTGGCAAAGACCAGCCGATCCCGCCCGTCATAGGCAGGCGACAGCACCATATGGAGCTTCCTGCCGAAGCGCATCCATAGCCGCGCCAGGCATTGCTCCAGCTTCTCCTGCCCTTCCGGCGTCTCCACGCTCTCAGCGTTGGGAACGAGCGCCAGCATCATCTCGTCACCCCATACCATCAGGTCGGCTTCTTCAAGCGTGCAGGAGCCTTTCTCAGCCTTGAGATTGCCGGCGCTCAACAGCCGGCAAAGGTGCGCCCAACCCTTGCGATTCTGCGGATAAGCAAGAATGTCGGGCGTATCGTCCGAAAAGACCAGGCGAGCGCCGGGCTGGAAAGCGACCGGCTTCAGGAGCGGCTTTTCCGGCTTCCCTTTGGCTCGAAGCTCCAGATTCTCCTTGATAGTTTCCTTATATTTCGTCTGGAGAAGCTTGGTATGCGCATGTGCCTTGACCACGCCGGCAACCGAATTGCGGTCGGCAATCCCAAATCCGGAAAGCTTCAGGCGGGCGGCCTGTACCACCATCTCCTCCGGATGCGAGGCTCCTTCGAGAAAGGAGAAGTTCGTTCTCACTCCGATCTCGAAGAAGGGCACAGGCTCGTGAAAGCTCGGACGCGCGTTCATGCGAAAACTCCGTGCATGTACCAGTCCGGCGCCGTCTCGCCTCGGCCATAGAGACCCTTGCGGAACAGCCAGAAACGATGGCCCTCCTCGTCCTCGACCTGGAAATAATCGCGGGCCGGCGTTTCTTCCTCCTCGATCCACCATTCCGCCGAAAGCCGCTCCGGCCCTTCGGCTCGGCTTACCCGATGCATGACGCGCCGCCAGCGGAATTGCCGGGGCGGCCCGTCAGGTACTTCGGCAGCAACGGTTTCGATCAGTTCCGGCATGCGAAACAACCGTAGCGGCCGTTCACCCCGGAAAAAGCCGTGGCCGGCATAGTCGCTGCCTGTCCGCCTATGGGCGGCGAGGATTTCCATGGCGGGCACCGGTCGGGCGGCCCGTTCGGGAATATGACTTTCCCTGAGCTCGAAACCCTGCAGGCAATCCGGTCCCAGCCGCGCCGCGACCCGGTCGGCGAAGGCAGCAAGCGACGTGCCCTGCCGGCCTTCTCCAACGAAATCACCCTGCATCGCCTCGAAGGGTGCATGCTGCAGGACATTCAGGCGGACGATCTCGAAGCCGTATCCCACATCGAGATCGTCATGAATGGCGGTAAAACGCTCGGTGAACAGGCTGGCGATTCGGCTCGGCTCCCGCAGCGGCTGCGATGCCCCGGCGGCAATGCGGAATACCGCCCCATCCACCCTGAACAGCAAAAGCTCGAAGGAGCGGCCTCCGACACCACGCGCTTCCAACCCCGGTTTCAGCGTTTCGGCAAGCTGGCGGGCGAGCTGCAGAATATCGGCTTCCGCCTGTACCGGTTCGGCAAGCCGGCGCTCGACAGACAATTGCGCGACCGACCGGCGCGGCGAAATCGGCTCTTCGACCAGCCCAACGGCCTGATCGAGCCGCAACGGCAGCTGCGCGCCGAACCGGCGGGCAAGCGGTGCGCGCGGTGCGGCCAGAAGATCGCCCACCTGCTTCAACCCCAGCTTCTGCAACGCGGCAATCGTCTCCTCGCCGAGCCGCAGCGAAGCCACCGGCAACGGCGCCAACGCCTCCTCCATGGCTTCTGGGGGAACGATGCGGCTTTCCTCGAAACGGGCGACCGCCCAGGACAGGCCCGGCGCCGAGGAAATGGCGCCGCGCACGTCGAGCCCCAGCCGGGAAATCCGGATCAATATATCCTCGAGCAGCGCCTCCTCACCGCCGAAGAGATGAGCGCAGCCTGTAATATCGAGAAACAGCCCATCCTTGCCGTCGATCGCCACCAGCGGCGTATAGCGATCGCACCAATCGGCGATCGCTTCCAGCAGCTTGCGATCCGCCGAGGGTTCCTCCTCGACGACATCGAGGGTCGGGCAGATCGCCCTCGCCTCGGCCACGCCCTGGCCCGGCTTCAGCCCGATCATCTCCGCCCGCTCGTTGAGCGCGGTCAGCCGCATGGCATTGTTCAGCTTGCCGGCGCAGACCAGCGGCGGCGTTTCAAGCCGGCCTGTCGAACGCCAGGACAGGCCCCAGCGCTTGCGGGCGATCCGGTCGGTGGGCAGATGCGGAAAGGTCAGCGCCAGAATGCGCTGCGTGTTCGCCGGGAAGGGCAGGGTGCTGAGCATCGGGGACAAGGGCAAAGCGGCGGTCATGGGCATTCCACTCCAGGGTTATGGAAAGAGGCGCCGGGTTACGGCTCTTTTCCAAGGTCAGACGAAAGGCCGGATGACCGATGCTGCCGCCAAGCACCGATCCGTCCGGCAGGGGCCGCGCCTGCGCCGGCGCGGGTTCGACAGAGAAGCGGAAGAGGGCGCTGCTTGCCTCCTCCTCGCCTCCTTGCCGCAACAGAAACAAGGGCCGCTCCGCCGCCTTGGCCCTCAGCGCCAACCGCCGGCTTTCGGTCAGCCCGAAGCGGGCGGGATTGCCGCGCACCTCCAGGATGACGACCGCAAAGGCGGCGCTGGCAAGTGCTGCCTCCGCCAGCCAGAGCGCATCTTCCAGCTTGCGTGGCGAAGCCTGCAGGAATGCCGTCGGCTCCAGTCCGAAATCTCCGATACCGATGGCATAGGGCAGGCCCGCCTCCATCGTGGCGACCGTATCGCCGATCCATAGAACCGGGGATACGGCAGCACCTGTGCCGGCAGCTTGCGCATGAAGCCGCGCGGCAAGAGCAAGGGTAAAGCCGCTGGCCGCCCCCGCATCGCGCAGGCCCAGCGAGCGGACCTCGGTCAGACCATCAAGGGGAACACCGCCCTGCATCGCCGCATCGAGGTCGTCGACGCCGGTCGCAAGCAATGGCTGGGCAACACCTGCAGAACCGGGTCTCGCCTTCTCCGCCAGCGTTTCGCGCGCCGCCGCGGCCAGCGCCGGTATAGGCCTGCCTTCAAGTCGGGCAATAGTTTCACGCAGGGCAAAAAACGTTTCCCGCGCCACGGCGGCTTCGGCCATGACGTTATCTCCAGATCATTTATGTTCCTGTTATGTTCTTATGGATTCCAGAGGTCGGAAAAAGAGTCAACACCAATTTATAAGAAAATATTCCTTTGCCTTAATCCGCACTCGTAAAAGCGGCGCAAAGGCTCTATATGACCAGCGAAGGAAGGAAGCATTCATGGCTCGCATTGACCAGAGCGAGGATTGGCGGGACCGCCACGCGCCCTCAATCAGCACATTCGAATCTCTGGCCATGGAGGCTTACAGCCACTTGCCGGACGAATTTCGCTCGCTCACCGGCAACCTCATCATCCTCATCGAGGATTTTCCCGATGACGATGTGTTCGAGGACATGGCGCTGGAAACGCCCTTCGACCTGCTCGGCCTTTTCGAGGGTCGCGGCATATCCGAGCGCTTCACCGCCCAGACCGGCGAGATGCCCAACAAGATCCGCCTCTATCGTCGGCCGATCATCGATTACTGGGCGGAAAACGAGGAAACCCTCGGCGACATCATCACCCATGTCCTGATCCACGAGATCGGCCATCATTTCGGCCTGAGCGACGAGGACATGGAGCGCATCGAGGAAAGCGCGGAAGAAGCGACGGATCGATGACATCAGACCCCGACCGCAGGACGGTCAGGGGAAGGGCACGAGGTACCCGGTACTTACTGCTCGGAAAGCTTCATCTCAGGATCGTAATCCTTTCCCGCGACTTCCTTGACGACACCCTGGCCGCACTGCATCTGGCCGGTGGCCGCATTGAAGGCGTAGGTCGGCGAGCCCGACAGTTCCCAGCCCTTGTTCAGCGCCGCTGATACCTTGTGGCAGAAGGAAGCGTCGTCGGGCCCGGTGAGGAAGCGGTAGAGTTTCATCAAAGCGTCTTTCATAGGATATCAGCCCTCACCCTGAGCGTGTCGAAGGGTGATGGCGTGCTGCGATCAGGCGAGCTTTATGAACCAGTCTCTCTGCCTGGACAAGATGCAGCCGCTCCACCATCCGCCCGCCGAGGTTCACGACATTGAGATCAGCAGCGTTCGGCGCGGCAAAGGCGCCGATGATGGCCTCAGCCTCGGCAATGGCTGTTGCATCCGGACCGAAATGCCGGTTGGCGGCTTCGATCTGGCTCGGATGGATCAGCATCTTGCCGAAAAAGCCCATGGCGGCGCCCTGGCCGCATTCGGCGTCGAACGCCTCCATATCCTTGAAATCGTTGAAAACGCTGTCGAGGGCCTCAAGCCCGTAGGCGCTCACGGCCAGCACCACCTGCATCAGCCAGGGAACGAGATAGGCGCGGCCCGGCTGCGGCAACACGCCGGTTTCCTTCCTGAGGTCGTTGAGACCGACAACGAAGCAATCGAGCCTGCTGCCCGACGTGCGCCCGGCCTCGGCGATCGAAGCCGCATTCAGGATGCCGCGTGGCGTCTCGATCATCGCCCAGATGCGCAGGCTCTCCGACGCATCCGCCTCGGCCAGCCTGTCGCTGACATCAATCACGTCCTGCGGCTCGTCCACCTTGGGCAACAGCACCGCATCCGGCTCGAGCGCCTGAACCAGGTCCAGATCGTCGGCACCGAAATTGGAGGAAAGCGCATTGATGCGAATGACCCGCTCCTTGCCTGATAGCGGCGAGGCGGCGAAGAATCTCCGTAAATTATCCCGCGCCTCGGCCTTCTTCTCCGGCGAGACGGAATCTTCGAGATCGAAGATGACGGCATCGCAATCGAGGCTATCAAGCTTTTCCAGAGCGCGCCGGTTGATAGCGGGAACGCTCAACACCGAGCGGCGCAGGCGGGCGGGACGAGAGAAGGATGATTGGCTCATAGTGTCGTTTTGCCGCGCTTTTAATCGGCAGGCAAGCCAACAAAAAGCCACGCTCCTCTTGCAGATGGAAAGGAAGAGGACCACATTGCCGTAAGTAGAGAGGTCTCGACCATGCAGAATATCCGTTCCCTGTTCATTGCTCTTGCCGGTATCACCGTGTTTGCAGCCATGGCGCTGTTTACCGTTTCGCTCACGCTTGCCGTCGGCGGTATCCTGACCGTGCTCATGGCAGCCCGCGCGATTTCGCTTCGCATGAAGCCTGCGCCGGTGCGCGCCAAGACGAACAGCCAGCGCGAAATGCGCATCTGGAACGACGGTCGCGGCACGATTATCGATCTCTGAGGTCGAACACAGGGCAGGGGGCAGCCTATTGCCCACTGTCGAATGCGCTCGCACCAATCCCAGGCATGTTCCTGAAGGCGGATTGCGACCAAAGCGCCGGTTTTAGAGCATCTCCAAGATTCTCCTTCATTTCGGGCCGGATTTGCTCTATTGGCAGGATAATTCGTGCTTAGACGAAAATGAAGGCAGGACCCCATGGACAAGTTCGTGAAGTTGACCGGTGTTGCAGCACCGCTCCCGGTCGTCAATGTCGACACCGACATGATCATCCCGAAGGATTATTTGAAGACCATCAAGCGCACCGGTCTCGGTACGGGGTTGTTCGCTGAAGCCCGCTACAACGAAGATGGTTCGCCGAATCCGGATTTCGTGCTGAACAAGCCGGCCTATCAGAATGCGAAGATCCTCATCGCCGGCGACAATTTCGGCTGCGGCTCCTCGCGCGAGCACGCTCCTTGGGCGCTGCTCGATTTCGGTATCCGCTGCGTCATCTCGACCAGCTTCGCCGACATCTTCTACAACAACTGCTTCAAGAACGGCATCCTGCCGATCAAGGTCAGCCAGGAAGATCTCGACAAGCTGATGGACGACGCTTCGCGCGGCTCCAACGCCATTCTGACGGTCGATCTGGAAAACCTGGAAATCACCGGCCCGGACGGCGGCTCGCTCAAGTTCGAACTCGACGAATTCAAGCGCCACTGCCTGCTGAACGGCCTCGACGATATCGGCCTGACGCTGGAAAAGGCATCTGCGATCGACAAGTTCGAAAAGTCGAACGCCGCCGCTCATCCCTGGGCCGCCTGATCGATTTCATCATTGTTTTGCACTTCGAAGCCGGGCCTTGCAGCCCGGCTTTTTTCATGCGGAGGACTCCCTCTCCCCGCAAGCGGGAGAGGGGACTGTCCCGCAATTACACGCTCAAGAACCGGGGAACGCAAATCTCGGAAAACGGATCGGGCACCATCTTTTCCACCCGCTGTAATATGATCGACAAGAAGGGGGTCCATATAAGCCTGCCGAGGCCGTTGCGGCCTCTCCTCCCGTCCTAATTCCTCTCCACGCAATGGAGCCTCTCCATGACTTCCCTCCCTATTGTCGGCGCCGCCATGACGCTCTCCGACGTCGAAACTCATCGCAACTGGCTGCTCGAAAAGCCGCGCGATCTGGAACTGCAGAGCTTCGTCGAAGCCGAAGTCCTGAATGGCGATTGGCAGCCGCTGGCCGAGCGCGCCCGCAAGCTGCTTGACGGCCATGAAGGCCGCCTCGGCATCCACGGCCCGTTCTGGGGTTTCGTCATCGCCTCGCAGGATCCGGAGATCCGCGCCGTCGTTTCCAAGCGGCTGCTGCAGGCACTCGACGTCTGCGCCAATATCGGCGCCACGCAGATGGTCATCCATAGCCCCTATACGTCCTGGTCCTACAACAACCTCGACAACAACAAGGGCGAGCGCGAGAAGATCATCGAATATACGCATCTGACGCTCAAGGATGCGGTGAAGCGCGCCGAAGACATCGGACTGACCATGGTCATCGAAAACATCGAGGACAAGGATCCCCATATCCGCGTCGGCCTCGCCGACAGCTTCAATTCGCCCGCCGTCGCCGTTTCGATCGATACCGGCCATGCCCATTACGCCCATGGCTACACCGGCGCGCCGCCGGTCGACTACTATGTCCACGCCGCCGGCAACCGCCTGCAGCACGTCCACCTGCAGGATGCCGATGGCTATGCCGATCGCCACTGGAGCCTCGGCGAAGGCAATATTCACTGGCGTGCCGTCTTTGCCGCCCTTGCCAAGCTTAACAATAACCCGCGCCTGATCATCGAGATCAAGGACAAGTCGAAGATCCCGGCATCGGCTACCTATCTGGCCTCGCTCGGCCTGGCTGAGTAAACGGAACAGATGACATCGGTCTCTGGTCTTGCGCCAGAGGCCGGCTAGCTATGCGTCACACATCGCCGCAGCGGTCAGGTCCATCAATCGACCACTGCGCCAATCGCCAAGGCAATTGAACGCGGCAGCGGATATGGCTGCTCTTGCGGCAGATGCGTGTCCAGATAGGTCTGATCTCCTGCGTCAACCGCCTTCTTGAGGCGCAAAGCCTGCTCAGTGACATCAGTGATCTTCTTGATCCACTCTTCGGCATATAACGGTACGGTATCGCCGCTGAGACCGATCTGAAGCGACCGATGGGGCAAAGGTCGGAAAAAGATGTCTCGCTCCGGATCCCACTGAATCCGAACCATACTGACCTGAAGCTTTTCCTTCCAAGCCGTCTCGCTGGTATAAAGCTCCGGGTCGAAGTGGCTCAGGCATGCCATCGACAAGGCCCGCTCGAAACCGGCGCGATCGATATCGATGGCCAGCACCCGCTTTTGGTTCTCATCCTTGAGACCCCAGCCGCAGCGATACATCATCCAGAGAAAAGACGGTTTGATCCAGGTCATTCGCGAGAAACTGAACGGCGCTGCAAAAGTGCCCTGCCGAAGCGCTATATCGGCGATCTGATCGCCATAAGCCTGATAAACCCGGATGGTAGTGTCAGTAAAAATTGCTCGTATTTGTTTATGCATGGCCATTTATAGATAGAAAGCCCTGACCGAACAAGCCGACGTCGAAAGATGCGATGGTCGACAGATGGCACCCCAAACTCCCGAAAACCGTACCGTTTCGCGCCCTTCCTCGCTTGAAAAGCCGCATTTGCAGGTCTAAGAACCCGCAACCTATTTCTTTCGCGGAGGCTTTCCCATGACAGTGCGCAATCTCTTCCTCCTGCCGGGTGACGGCATCGGCCCCGAAGCCATGGGCGAAGTCCGCAAGATCATCGCCTATATGAACGAGGCGAAGGATGCCGGTTTCGTCACCGACGAAGGCCTTGTCGGCGGCAGTGCCTATGATGCGCACGGTGCGGCGATCTCCGATGCCGATATGGCAAAGGCAATGGCCGCCGATGCCGTTCTCTTCGGCGCCGTCGGCGGTCCGAAGTGGGATGCGGTGCCTTACGAAGTGCGCCCGGAAGCCGGCCTGCTGCGCCTGCGCAAGGATCTCCAGCTTTTCGCCAACCTGCGCCCGGCCATCTGCTATCCGGCGCTGGCATCGGCCTCGTCGCTGAAGCCGGAACTGGTCGAGGGTCTCGACATCCTGATCGTGCGCGAACTCACCGGCGGCGTCTATTTCGGCGAACCGAAGGAGATCATCGATCTCGGCAACGGCCAGAAGCGCGGCATCGACACCCAGGTCTACGACACCTATGAAATCGAGCGCATCGCCGGCGTCGCCTTCGAACTGGCACGCACCCGCAACAATCGCGTCTGCTCGATGGAAAAGCGCAACGTCATGAAATCAGGCGTGCTCTGGAATCAGGTCGTTACCGCCACGCACAAGGAAAAATATGCCGACGTCCAGCTCGAGCACATGCTCGCCGATGCCGGCGGCATGCAACTCGTTCGCCAGCCGAAGCAGTTCGACGTCATCGTCACCGACAACCTCTTCGGTGACATGTTGTCCGACGTCGCCGCCATGCTGACCGGCTCGCTCGGCATGCTGCCTTCGGCCTCGCTCGGCGCTCCCGACGCCAAGACCGGCAAGCGCAAAGCGCTTTACGAGCCGGTACATGGTTCGGCGCCCGATATCGCCGGCAAAGGCATCGCCAACCCGATCGCCATGATCGCCTCCTTCGCCATGTGCCTGCGCTACTCCTTCGGCCTCGTGGCTGATGCCGATGCGCTGGAAAAGGCGATCGCCAACGTGCTCGACAGCGGCATCCGCACCGGCGACATCATGTCGGCAGGCAGCCGCCAGGTCGGCACCGCCGAGATGGGCGACGCCATCCTCGCCGAATTCAAGGCCCTGTCCGCATAAATCGCCTGATATATTTCACGTGAAACACGAAACCCCGCTCTGCTTGTGCAGTGCGGGGTTTTTCGTCGAGCCTCCGGGCAGCGCAGCTATGGCCGGCCACCTTAAAAATACTGTTACAAGAGCCTGCTAGGCTTGATCGTTGACTTGGTGGAAGTTCGACGACGGACGGTGGACATGCAGGCGATCTTGACGTCTCTCGACAGACGTTGGCGGCGAAGCGACGCACGGCTTGCGCCATCCCATTGGAAGATCTGTCTTTTCCTGACGGCCAATATCGTCCTTCTCTCCGCACTGCTGTTCGACTGGCCCGTCGGCGCAACCCTCAAGAACCTGTCGCCATCCATTCGCTTCTTCGGTGGAATGCTGACCGATTTCGGCGATTCCGGCTGGATCATCCTCATCAGCGCCTTCCTGTTCTTCGAAGGCTGGGCCGGCAGCAGGTTGCTTCACTCGCAACGCTGTCGCTGCCAGGCGCTGCGTATCTGCCAGATTGGCGGCTATCTGCTGACCACCATCGTGCTTTCAGGTCTCCTCGCCAATCTGCTGAAGCGCGCCATCGGCCGCGCCCGCCCGATGCATTTCGCGGATTGGGGGCCGTTCGGCTTCTCGCCGTTCAACGGCCGTGCCAGCTTCGAGAGCTTCCCGTCGGGCCATGCGACCACCATCGGCGCGCTGTTCGTGGCACTTGCCTTCCTCCTCCCACGCTATCGCTATATCTTCGCCGCATGTGCCCTCTGGCTGGCGATCACACGCGTCATGATCGGCGCGCATTATCCAAGCGACGTCATGGCCGGCCTGGCGCTCGGTGGATGGTTCTCCTTCATGACGGCGATCGTCTATTCCCGCTACGGCCTGCTCTTCCGCATCAACAATGCCGGTTGGCCGACACCGAGATGGCCACTGCTGAAGACCAGCAAGCCTTTGATCTGAAATCGATCTGCGGCTATTGCGCCGCCTGCGGCATCTCCGTCGAAACACCGGATCGGTCTCCGCACAGAACAGGCGGGACAGGGCACTCCCTTTCGCCTGAACGCGCCTTCATGCCTGGCGCATCGCAAAGGTTGCCAAGGTCATCGGGCATTCATATATCTGGGAGGACAGCCGCCGCACAAAGCGGTCAACCCGATTTCGTTTCCACTGTGATGAAAACCATGGATGCCGGTCCGATACGTTTGAGCGAAAGGCAGCTGGGATTGATTTCCCGGGCGCTGGCCGAGCCGCGCCGCGTGCAGATCCTGAAGGAAATCGGCAAGCGAACCGAGCCCATGGCCTGCAGCGTCCTCAACCAGTGCCACACCGTCAGCGCCGCGACGATTTCGCACCATCTCAAGGAACTTGAAAACGCCGGTCTCATCGAGATCCGGCGTGAAGGCAAGTTCGCAAACCTTGTGTTGCGACGCGACATCCTGGCCGCCTACATGGCGGAGCTTTCCAGAATCTGACAATTTCGTCTGCGGTCGTCGGCGCCTGCCCTTGTATCAGTTAGATGATTATCTAAATATCAAACGGACGATGCCGATCGGTTTTCGGGTCGCATACGCCCAATAGTTCGACAATTGTAAAATCGTCTAACAATTCTCTACAGGAGCTAATATGAGCAAGCTGACAGGCAAGGTCGCGATCGTGACCGGAGCATCCAAGGGCATCGGCGCAGGCATCGCAAAGGCGATGGGCGAGGAAGGCGCGGCCGTCGTGGTCAATTATGCCTCGAGCCGCGAAGGCGCCGACAAGGTGGTGGCAGAAATCACCGCCAAGGGCGGCAAGGCGCTCGCCGTCCACGGCGACGTATCAAAATCCGAAGACGTAAAGCGGCTCTTTGCAGAGGCTAAGCAGGCCTTTGGCGGCGTCGACATTCTCGTCAACAATGCCGGCGTCTACAAATTCGCGTCTCTGGAAGAGATCACCGAGGAGGAATTCCATCGTGAATTCAACATCAACGTCCTCGGCACGCTGCTGACGACGCAGGAAGCGGTGAAGTATTTCGGCCCGGAAGGCGGCAATGTCATCAACATCGCCTCGACCGCCGTCACCATGAATCTGCCGACCACCGCGGTCTATACGGCGACCAAGGCGGCCGTGACCTCGATCACTCAGATCCTTGCCAAGGAACTCGGCCCTCGCAACATCCGCGTCAACACCATCTCGCCCGGCGGCGTCGAGACCGAGGGCGTCATCGCGGCCGGCGTCATCGGCAGCGACTTCGAAAAGCAGATGGTTTCGCAGACGCCGCTCGGCCGCCTTGGCCAGCCGACCGACATCGCCCCGATCGCGGTCTTCCTTGCCTCGAAGGATTCGAACTGGTTGACGGGGGAAACCCTCTATGCCGGCGGCGGCCTGAAATAGGCTTCACGGCGAAGCCGCTCTCCAGGAGGAGGGCGGCTTTATACGGCCGGCTGTGGCGCCGAGCCAATATGTTAGCGAACGATTGCAAAACGACCCCGTTTTCCTATTTACTGCAAATGTTCGGGTTTTCCGCACAGCATCGCAGTCGACCGTGCCGCGAAGCGACATCTCGTCCGCGAAACCTCAAAATAGCTCCTGTCTGCAATGCGATCCCACGCAACAGCGAATGTCATCGAATTCCTTCAAGATCCGCCGGCGATCACTGTCGCGAACATCAAAACGGAGGACGACTTTATGAATACCGCTAACACCAAATCGAAACTGGGTACCCGCACCAATCTCAGTGAAGAAGCGACACGCGATATTTCCGCAGCGCTGAACGCGCTGCTGGCGGATGTCTTTGCCCTCTATCTGAAAACCAAGAATTTCCATTGGCATATGAGCGGCCCGCATTTTCGCGACTATCACTTGCTTCTGGACGAACAGGGCGATCAGATCTTCGCCATGACCGACCCGATGGCAGAGCGAGCCAGGAAGATCGGCGGAACGACGTTGCGGTCGATCGGCAATATTGCCAGGCTGCAGCGCATCCCCGACAACGACGCCGAATATGTCGATCCCCAGGACATGCTCGCCGAATTGGCGGATAACAACCTCAAGCTTGCTGCCGAAATCCGCGCGGCCCATGACGTCTGCGACGAATATGGCGATATCGCCACCGCCAGCCTTCTTGAGAACTGGCTGGACGAGACGGAACGCCGCACCTGGTTCCTGTTCGAATCCACGCGCAACACCAACCGCTAACCGCGGCACTGCCCGCCTTCGGACATAACGACCGCGATGGATGCCATAATCTCGATTTCCTCGCTCCCGCTTCTGCGGAAACGAGGAAATCCTTGACTCCTGTGGAAAACCTCTTAGAACCGGCGACGGAAAAGGAAGACTTCCATGGTTCGCTTCGAGCAGATCGACGGCTTCAGTCACCTGGCGGAATATGCCGGGCTGGATGTCTATTTTCCGGTTTCTTCCAAAACCAAGGCCAAAACGACGACGAAAACCGTCTGACGTCTCTGGCCTGCCGCTCTCTCCCCGGCTCGGTCGGGGACAGGAACCGGTCGTCATGGCCGCAGTTCCCCCCTCGCCAAAGAGGAGAGAAGAGAAAGAGAGCTTGAGAAATGGGTTTCAAAGTTGCAGTAGCGGGCGCGACCGGGAATGTCGGCCGCGAAATGCTCAATATCCTGTCCGAACGCGGTTTTCCGGCCGATGAGGTCGTGGCGCTCGCGTCGGCCCGCTCGCAGGGAACCGAAGTTTCCTTCGGCGACCGGACGCTGAAGGTTTCCAACCTGGAGAACTACGATTTCTCCAACACCGACATTTGCCTTATGTCGGCCGGAGGCGATGTCTCGAAGAAGTACTCGCCGAAGATCGGCGCCCAGGGCTGCGTCGTCATCGACAACTCGTCCGCATGGCGCTACGACGCCGACGTGCCGCTGATCGTGCCGGAAGTGAACCCGGATGCCATCACGCAGTTCACCAAGCGCAACATCATCGCTAATCCGAACTGCTCGACCGCGCAGCTCGTCGTTGCGCTGAAGCCGCTGCATGATTTCGCCAAGATCAAGCGCGTCGTGGTCTCGACCTACCAGTCCGTTTCCGGCGCCGGCAAGGACGGCATGGACGAGCTGTTCAACCAGACCCGCGCCGTCTTCGTCGCCGACCCGATCGAGAACAAGAAGTTCACCAAGCGCATCGCCTTCAACGTCATTCCGCACATCGACGTCTTCATGGAAGACGGCTACACCAAGGAAGAATGGAAGGTGCTGGCCGAAACCAAGAAGATGCTCGATCCGAAGATCAAGGTCACCTGCACAGCTGTCCGGGTGCCGGTTTTCATCGGTCATTCTGAATCGGTCAATATCGAGTTCGAAAACGAGATATCAGCCGATCAGGCTCGCGATATCCTGCGCGAGGCGCCAGGTTGCCTCGTCATCGACAAGCACGAAAACGGTGGCTATATCACGCCTTACGAGTGCGCCGGCGAAGACGCGACCTATATTTCGCGCATCCGCGAGGATGCCACCGTCGAAAACGGCCTCAACATCTGGGTCGTTTCCGACAACCTGCGCAAGGGTGCGGCACTGAACGCCATTCAGATTGCCGAACTGCTCATCAACCGCGGCCTGATCAAGCCACGTAAGCAGGCTGCATAAGCATTCCTAAACCAATTTACGGTTTATAAATCTTCGCCAGCTAAGCAGGATTAAAATGGAAGCCTCGCCATTTCGGACCGAAAGGCGGGGCTTTTGCAAATGCCTTTGGCGGCGATGCTTCCCGTGAAGCGAAAACATCGGTCGCTAAAATGTGATAATGACAGGACGGTCGGATGCTGGCATGGTCCAGTGAAGACTAGACCGCGCACGAGCCCGGATTGGAGGGCTTATGCGCCATTCAAAAACGGTTACCGCGTTTGCGGCGCGGTAAGAATTCGGGGAAACTGAATGCGCATCACAAAGTCTGGAATGGCAACTCTCGTGGCGGGCGGGTTGTTGCTGGCGACGCCGATTGCCGCGAATGCGGCATCCTGTGGCAACACTTCCGCCGGCTTCGAGAACTGGGTGCAGGAATTCAAGCGGGAAGCGCAAGGACAGGGCGTCAGCCCGTCGGTCCTCGATCGGGCCTTCGCCAACGTCCATTACAATCAGCCCACCATCCGGGCCGATCGCGGCCAGAAGAGCTTCAAGCTTTCCTTCGAGGAATTCATGAAGAAGCGCGGCGGCCAGTCGATCATCAATCGCGGCAAGAGCATGAAGCAGGCCAATGCCGCGCTCTTCTCCAAGATCGAGAAGCACTTCGGCGTGCCCCCAGGCCCGATTATCGCCATCTGGGGTATGGAAACCGGCTTCGGCGGCTTCATGGGCGATCAGCATACGCTCTCGGCCGTCTCGACCCTTGCCTATGATTGCCGCCGTTCCGCATTCTTCACCGAGCAGCTCTACTCTGCCCTCAAGCTTGTCGGCGAGGGCTACCTCAGCCCGTCGGCCCGTGGCGCTGCCCACGGCGAAATCGGTCAGACGCAGTTCATGCCGAAAAACGTCGTTGCCTTCGGCGTCGATGAAGATGGCGATGGCAGGGTCGACCTTGTGGGATCGCGCGCAGACGCGCTTGCTTCGACGGCGAACTTCCTGCGCGGTCATGGCTGGCAACCCGGCGCCGGCTACCAGCCTGGCGAACCGAACTTCTCAGCCATTGCCGGCTGGAACGACGCAAAGGTCTATCAGCAGGCAATCGCCTATATTGGTCAGCAGATCGACGGCAGATAAGCTGGATCAAAACGAAAAAAGCGCTGCGACCGGATGGTTCACAGCGCTTTTTATTTGAGCTAATTTCAGCTCCTAGACATCAGGCCGGATGAAATCCCGGGTTTCAGGGTCCATGACCCACAATTCCCCTGTGGAAATATCGAACCATGCGCCATGCAGGCGCAGCTTGCCTTCTTCTTCCCGCGCCTTGATCTCCGGAAAGCTGCGCAGATTGTCGAGCGAATTGCGGATCGAGATGCGCTCCAGCGCCGTCTGACGCTCCGCCGGCGTCATGATGTCGTTGCTCTGGATCTGTTCGGCGGCCGGCTTCAGCAGCCCCATCCACCTACCGATGAAATCACCGGGCGAAAGCGGCTCGGCGTTCGGATCCAGTGCCGCGCGAATACCGCCGCAACGGCCGTGACCCATCACGACGATATCGGAGACTTTGAGCGACAGAACCGCGAATTCGAGCGCCGACGAGGTCGAATGGAAATTACCATCAGGCTCATAGGGCGGCACCATGTTGGCGACGTTGCGGATGACGAAGAGTTCTCCCGGGCCGGCATCGAAGATGATCTCCGGTGCCGAGCGGGAGTCGCAACAGGCAATCACAAGCGTCGACGGGTTCTGGCCGAGATCGGCGAGCGTGCGATAGCGCTCGCGCTCATCGACGTAACGCCCACTCATGAAATTGCGATAGCCGTTCAAAAGGGTGTCGGGAAAGCTTTGCATGGATATTGAATTACAGCGCACATCGGCCGATGGCAACTATTGCGCTGCAAAAAGCGCCCGGCATTCCCGGCTGCTATTTTTTCCGCCGCTGCGCCGGATGCATGAGGTGCCGCAGCTGTACCATCGCCATCGGCGTCGATAGGCTGGCCGCATCCGCGGCGAGCGTCAACTCGTCGCTGCCGCGCTTGACGGCGCGCGCCAGCACTTCATAAACGCTGGCCGTGGCAAGCTGCAGCGCCCGTTCCTCGTCCATCCCGGACACAAGGCGGGACAAGAACAAGGCGGACAGCAGGTCGCCGAGCCCGTTCGGAGCATTCTCGATGCTGCGATGCTCTGCAAGCAAGGCGCTGCGGCCGCTAAGATAGAGATTTCCGATACCGCCAGCCATCATCGGCACCGCCGACGTCACCAGCATGCGCGACGGCCCGAGGGCGAGTGCGGCCTCCATGATGGCATTGTTGTCTTCGAGCGGCGCGCCGGCGAGCCAGGCAAGCTCGTAGCGGTTTGGCGTTGCCAGCGACGCCAGCGGGATCAGATGATCGCGGATCGCCTCCGCCGTCGCTTCGGGCACATAGAGCCCGCCGGCATCGCCGATGACCGGATCGCAGGCATAGAGGAGATCGGGGTTCTTCTCCCGCAAGGCCGCCACCAGCCGGGCAACGGAATGCACCTGCGCTGCATTGCCGAAATATCCCGACAGGACAGCCTTCACCTCAGGCAGCCACGGCGCGGCGATCAGATCGTCGATCGCACGGTCGAAATCCGCCTCGTTGAAGGTCAATCGCGTCGAACGACCGTGGCCCGGATGCCATGGCAGGACGATGGTCGGCAGCGCCCAGACCGGATGGCCGAGCGTTTCCAGCGCAAAGACCGCGGCACGATTGCCGACGGAACCTCTGACGACATGGCTGGAGATGACGATAACGGCGCCGGCCGATATTTGCGACATGATAATAACTTCCAGTTCAGGGCTTCAAACTGCAATGGCGCCGTTGATGATCCCTTTCGCGCCACTCTGTCAACCGCGCTTCACAAACTCATGAAAACCTCTGTTGAATAGCCGGGTTCGGCAATTTCACGTCAACGCCATCTGCTTTGGGGCGAGATCCACCTTTCGGCAAGATTTCTAAAAATTCGCGGCCAAATCGGTCGAAAAGCAATCTAATTTGCATTCATTTTGCCAGTTTTTTCGCTAAACCTTCTGCTACTGTGGTCAAATTTCGAAAATCGGGAGGAATTTCATGGCGTCCAGGACCAATCCGAAACGGGAAAAGCAGCTCGAAGCGGTACGCAAGATCGCGGCCACGACGGGCAAGGCGCATCTCGATCCCGAAATCCTGTTCGGCCGGGCAAGCAATGACGACATGGAGCATTACAGTCCGGAAATGCTGGCCCATGCTGCGGTGCACGCCGCGCGAGAGTTGGCAGCTTGGAACGGCACGTCTCCGCGCGTCAACATCGAACAGGTCGCCAATATCGAGCCTGATGGCGTCGCGGTGTCGATCCTCTCGATCACCGACCACAACATGCCCTTCCTCTACGAATCGATCATGGGCGAGGTGAGCAGCACCTACCGCGATCTCTACATGGCCGTGCACCCGATCCTGGTCATCGAGGAGGGCAAGCAGCCCAGTCTCTATTCCGCCGATCAGTTAAGCAATCCCGCCCATCGCGTCAGCCATATCCAGCTTCATCTGTCGCCATTGACGGCAGCGCAGGCAACGGATCTCATCAAGCGGCTGCAGGCCGTGCTCGATCAGACGCATCTCACCGTTTCCGACTGGAAGCCGATGCTGGCGCGCCTCGATATCGTCATTTCGGAACTCTCCACATATGAGGCCGCGGGACGCCGCAAGGGCGATCGCGACGAGGCTCTTGCCTTCCTTGCCTGGTTGCGCGACGGCAATTTCACCTTCCTCGGCATGCGCGAATATGTCTATTCCGGCAAGGGCGCCGACGCCAAGGTCGAGCGCGATCGCGGCGCCGGCCTCGGCATTCTTTCCAATCCGGATGTCCGCGTGCTGCGCCAGGGTAAGGACGCCGTCACCACGACGCCGGAAATCCTCGCCTTCCTCGACGGGCCGGATTTCCTGATCGTCACCAAGGCCAACGTCAAGTCGGTCGTCCATCGCCGCGCCTATATGGACTATGTCGGCGTCAAGCGCTTCGACAGCGACGGCAATGTCACCGGCGAGCTGCGTATCGTCGGCCTTTACACCTCGACGGCCTACACCAGCGCTGCCACCGAAGTGCCGCTGCTGCGCTCGAAGGTGCAGAAGGTCAAGGATCATTTCGGCTTCGACCCCACAAGCCATTCCGGCCGCATGCTGGAAAATACGCTGGAATCCTATCCTCGCGACGACCTCTTCCAGATCGATACGACGCTGCTCGCAAGCTTCGCCGAACAGATCAACGATCTGGCCGACCGGCCGCGCGTGCGGGCGCTGCCACGCATCGACCATTTCGATCGGTTCGTCTCCGTCATCGTCTATGTGCCGCGCGAAGAATATGATTCCGTCGTCCGTGAAAAGATCGGCAATTATCTGAAAACCGTCTATGACGGCCGCGTCTCTGCCTATTACCCGGCCTTCCCGGAAGGCGGCGTGGCGCGCGTGCATTTCATCATCGGCCGCAGCGCCGGCAAGACGCCGCATATTCCGCAAGCCAAGCTGGAAGAAGCGATCCGCGCCATAACCGCCCGCTGGGACGAGCGTTTCGTCATGCTCGCCGGCCCGAAAGCGCCGCGCATATCCGTCAGCCAGGCTTTCCAGGAAGCCTTCTCGCCGGAAGACGCCTTTGCTGATCTGCCCAATATTACGGCAACGGCCGGCGCCGAGCCGATCCGCATCGGCTTCTATGTCCGCAAGGACGAGGCAGGCGACATCCTTTCGCTGAAGATCTTCCACGGGCGAGGCAATCTGGCGCTGTCGCGCCGCGTGCCGCTGTTGGAAAATCTCGGTTTCAACGTCATCAGCGAGCGGACCTTCGATATCTATGTCACGGCCAAGGATGGCGGGGCGGGTCATGTCGTGCTTCATGACATGGAACTCGAGGCTCGTGGTGGCCTGACGATCGATCTCGCCCGCCATGGTGCCGCGCTGGAGGAAGCCTTCCTCGCCGCCTTCAGCGGCACGATCGACAATGACGCCTTCAACCGGCTGATCGTTTCGGCCGATCTCTCCGCTCGCGAAACCAATGTGCTGCGGGCTTACTCGCGCTACCTTCGCCAGGCCGGCATCGCCTATTCGCAGGACTATATCGCCGCGACGCTGGACAAGTATCCGCGCATTGCAGGATCGCTCTTCCGCCTGTTCCACGACACGCTCGATCCGAAGCTCAACGATAAGAGCCGTACGAAGAAGCTTGTCGAGCTGCACGCCGCCATCGAAACCGAGCTCGCCGACGTTCCAAGCCTCGATGACGACCGGATTCTCCGCCGCTACGTCAACGCCATCGATGCGACGCTGCGCACCAACTATTTCCAGAGGAGTGCCGACGGTACGCCGAAGGCGATGCTCGCCTTCAAGCTCGATCCGAAGCTTCTCGACGGCCTGCCCGAGCCGCGTCCCTTCCGCGAAATCTTCGTCTACGGCGTCGAGGTGGAAGGTGTGCATCTGCGCTTCGGCAAAGTGGCGCGTGGCGGCCTGCGCTGGTCCGATCGCGCCGAGGACTATCGCACCGAAGTGCTCGGCCTGGTGAAGGCGCAGCAGGTCAAGAACGCCGTCATCGTGCCCGTCGGCGCCAAGGGCGGCTTCTATCCGAAGAAACTCCCCGTCGGCGGCAGCCGCGACGAGATCTTCAATACCGGCCGCGAAGCCTACAAGACCTACATCCGCACGCTGCTGTCGATCACCGACAATATCTCCGGCGCCGATATCGTACCGCCGGCCGATACCGTGCGGCTCGATGGCGATGATCCTTATTTCGTCGTTGCCGCCGACAAGGGCACGGCCACTTTCTCCGACACTGCCAATGCACTGGCGCAGGAAGCCGGCTTCTGGCTGGACGACGCCTTCGCTTCCGGCGGCTCGGCCGGCTACGACCACAAGAAGATGGGCATCACCGCCCGCGGCGCCTGGGAAACCGTGAAGCGGCATTTCCGCGAGATGGATATCGATATCCAGACGACGCCCTTTAACGTCGTCGGCGTCGGCGACATGTCCGGCGACGTCTTCGGCAATGGCATGCTGCTCTCGCCGAAGATCCGCCTTCTGGCCGCCTTCGACCATCGCGACATCTTCATCGATCCCGATCCGGACATGGAAAGGACGCTTGCCGAACGTCAGCGCCTCTTCGACCTGCCGCGCTCCAGCTGGCAGGATTTCGACAAGTCGGTCCTGTCGAAGGGTGCGATGATCATTTCGCGCTTGGCAAAGTCGGTGACGCTGACGCCGGAAGCAGTCGCTGCCATCGGCATCGACAAATCGGTCGCCACGCCCTTCGAGATCATGACGGCGATCCTTAGGGCTCCCGTCGACCTGCTTTGGTTCGGCGGCATCGGCACCTATGTCAAGGCGCCGTCGGAAACGGATTCGGATGTCGGCGACCGTGCCAACGATCCGATCCGCATCACCGCCGAAGAGGTTCGCGCCAGGGTGATCGGCGAGGGCGCCAATCTCGGCGTCACCCAGAAGGGTCGCATCGCCTATGGCCTCAAGGGCGGACGCTGCAACTCCGACGCCATCGACAATTCGGCCGGCGTCAACACCTCGGACGTCGAGGTCAACATCAAGATCGCGCTCGCCAATGCCATGCATGACGGCCGCCTGACGCGTGCCAAACGCGATATCCTGCTGGCATCGATGACCGACGAAGTCGGGACTCTGGTATTGCGGAACAACTATCTGCAATCCCTGGCGATCTCGCTGACGGAGCGCAAGGGCACCGGCAACGGCCTGGAACTCAGCCGCTTTATGAGCGTGCTGGAAACGGCCAAGCAGCTCAACCGCAAGGTCGAGACGCTGCCCGACGATCAGACCTTCGCCGAGCGTTATGCCAACGGGCGTCCGCTGACGCGCGCTGAAATCGGCGTGCTGCTCTCCTATGCCAAGATCGTCCTCTTCGACGCGCTTATTGCCAGCAATCTGCCTGACGATCCCTATTTCGCCGCGACCCTCAGCCGCTATTTCCCAGCCAAGATGCAGCGTTCGAACGCCACCGATATCGACAGCCACCGGCTGCGCCGCGAGATCATCGCGACGGCGCTCGCCAACGAGGCGATCAATCGCGGCGGTCCGGGCTTTGCTGTGAGCATGATGGACGCGACGGCGGCATCGGCAGCCGAAGTCGTCAAAGCGGCCGTGGTCGCCCGCGACGGCTTCGATCTCGATCGCCTCTGGAACGAGACGGACGCGCTTGACGGCAAGGTTGGTGGCCAGATGCAGAACCGCGTCTATGGCGAGATCACCGAGGTCTATACGGTGCTCACCCGCCTGCTTCTGAAAACCGGCGCAGCCAAGGGCGACATCGAGGAGACGGTTAGCCGGCTTCAAGCAGCGCTGAAAAAGCTGCGGCCGGTCTTCCTCAGCCATATCCCGGCCGATTTCGCAGCCGAGATTGCCGCCCGCGAGGCGGAATACCAGGCTGCCGGCCTGCCGGAAAAGCTGGCTTCGGAAATCGCCACGATTTATGCGCTCGTCCTCGTTCCGGAGATCATGCAGATCGCCGAGCGCACCGGTGACACGCTGAACCGCGCCGCCGAAAGCTACTTCACCGTGTCGCAGACCTTCCGCGTCGGCCGCCTGCTGCTTGCCGGCAGCCGGATCGTCACGGGCGATCACTATGAAAGCCTTGCCCTGGCCCGCAGCCTCGACCAGATCGCCGGCGCCCGTCGCGATATCGTCATCTCGGCCCTGGCAAACCATCCGAAGGACAAACAGCCGATCCAGGCGTGGCATGCGGAAGATCGCATCCGCATCAACCGCATCGCCGAAGAGCTTGGCAGCCTGAGCGAAAGCGGTGATCCCAACCTCGCGCGAATCACCGTTGCCGCAGGCCTGCTGAGCGATCTTGCGAACGGCCGGGCAAGGTGACACAGTCCGCCCCGACCCCGGCAGGCGGGTGAGGGAATCAGGGGCTGGATTTGGTGACGACCGGGATTGGCGACGACGTGCCGGCAAAAGTGCCGGCACGCGGCATTTGGGGCTGGATGTTCTTCGACTGGGCGGCACAGCCGTTCTTCACCGTCGTCACCACCTTCATCTTCGGCCCCTATTTCGTCGCGCGGCTGACGGCCGATCCGGTCTCGGCGCAGACGACATGGAGCAATATGGCGACGATCTCCTCGGTGATCATCGCCCTCCTGTCGCCGGTCCTCGGTTCGATCGCCGATCAATCGGGCGCGCGCAAACCCTGGATCGCCTTCTTCGCCGTCATCAAGATCGCCAGCCTCTTCTGTCTCTGGGGTGCGGCACCGGGCTCGCCGGTGATCTATCCCGTCATCTTCATGATCCTCGCCTCGATCTCGGCCGAATTCTCGATCGTCTTCAACGATTCGATGATGCCGAGGCTGGTCGGCAAGGACGATATCGGCAAGCTGTCGAATGCCGCCTGGGGTCTCGGCTATCTCGGCGGCATGATCGTGCTGATCACCGTCGTCGCCCTGCTCGCCGGCAATCCGCAAACCGGCAAGACCATCTTCGGCCTGATGCCGCTCTTCGGCCTCGACGCAACGCTCGGCGAGGATGCGCGCGTCACCGGTCCGATTTCCGCCGTGTGGTACTTCCTCTTCATCCTGCCGATGTTCTTCTTCACGCCCGATGCCGCACGCGGCCTGCCGCTTCGAACCGCAGTTCGCTCGGGCCTGCGGGAGCTCAGAACGACGCTCGGCGAGTTGAAGCGCCGGCGCGGCATCAGCCTCTTCCTCGTCGCGCGCATGGTCTATCAGGATGGCGTCAACGGCCTGCTGATCCTCGGCGGCACCTTTGCGGCCGGCATGTTCGGCTGGGCGACGATCGAGATCGGCATCTACGGTATCATCCTCAACGTCATCGCCATTTTCGGCTGCTTTGCGGCCAGCTATGTGGACCGCTGGCTGGGCTCGAAAACGACTGTCGTCATCAGCCTGACGCTGCTGCTCGTCGCGACCTTCGGCATCATCTCGACCGGGCCTGGCTTCACGCTCTTCGGTCTCGTTCCGCTCTCGACCGTCAGCACCGGCAGCCTGTTCGGCACGGCGGCGGAAAAGGCCTATATCGGCTATGGCCTGCTCATCGGCATCGCCTTCGGCCCGGTGCAGGCCTCGTCACGCTCCTATCTGGCGCGCAGCGTCAGCCTTGCCGAGGCCGGCCGCTATTTCGGCATCTACGCACTCTCAGGCCGCGCCACCAGCTTCATGGCGACGCTGTTCTTCTCTCTGGTGACCTATTGGAGCGGCTCGGCGCGGCTCGGCATGGCGACGCTGGTCATCTTCCTCGCCGGCGGCCTGCTGCTTCTGCTGCCGACGCCCTATCCGGCTGACAAGGCGAAATAGGGATATTCCCATTTCGCTGAGGGATATGCTCATACCCTTCTCCCCAGCGGGGAGAAGGTGCCCGAAGGGCGGATGAGGGGGTCCCCCGGCGTATTCGGAACCAGCCTATATCGTTGCGAACAATATATAACTTCCGGCAACGCCCCTCACCCCGCGCTGCGCGCGACCCTCTCCCCGCTGGGGCGAGGGTAAAGCCATTAATGGCGGAAATGGCGGATGCCGGTGAAGACCATCGCGACATTATGCTCATTGGCGGCGTCAATGACTTCCTGATCGCGCATCGAGCCGCCCGGCTGGATGACGGCGGTGGCGCCGGCGGCAATCGCCGACAGCAGGCCGTCGGCAAATGGCAGGAAGGCTTCGGAGGCCACGGCGGAACCGCGCGTCAGCGGTTCGGCTAGCCCCATCGCCTTGGCCGCTTCTTCCGCCTTGATCGCGGCAATGCGGGCGGAGTCGACGCGGCTCATCTGTCCCGCGCCGATACCGGCCGTCTGGCCGTCCTTGGCGTAAACGACGGCATTCGACTTCACGTGCTTGGCGACACGGAAGGCGAATTTCATGTCCTCAAGCTCCTGCGCCGTCGGCGCGCGCTTGGTGACCACCTTCAGCTCCATGTCCTCGACCAAGGCATTGTCGCGGTTCTGGACCAGGAGGCCGCCGGAGACGGTCTTGGCGGTCAGGCCGGCTGCGCGCGGATCGGGCAGAGCGCCGACCGACAGCAGGCGGAGGTTGGGCTTGCGGGCGATGATCGCCTTGGCTTCCTCGCTGACCGCCGGTGCGATGATGACTTCAGTGAAGAGCTTGACGATCTCTTCCGCCGTTTCCGCATCGAGCAGGCTGTTCAGCGCGATGATGCCGCCGAAGGCCGAAACGGAATCACAGGCGAGAGCCCGCTTATAGGCTTCGACCAGGCTCGGGCCGGTGGCGACGCCGCAGGGATTGGCATGCTTGATGATCGCGCAGGCCGGACCTTTTTCCGGCAGGAACTCGGCCACAAGTTCGTAGGCGGCATCGGTGTCGTTGATATTGTTGTAGGAAAGCTGCTTGCCCTGGAGCAGCGTTGCCGTGGAAACGCCGGGACGGTTTTCGCCGGTGACGTAGAAGGCCGCCTTCTGATGCGGGTTTTCGCCATAGCGCATCTCCTCGCGCAGCACGCCGCCGATGACGCGGTGGCGCGGCGTGGCGATATCGAGCGCTTCGGCAAACCAGTTGGAGATCATCGCGTCATAGGCGGCAGTGCGGGCAAAAGCCTTGGCGGCCATGCGCTTGCGGAAATCGTAGGTGGTCTGGCCGGCATCGGCGGAAAGCTGCGCCAGCAGCTCGGCATAATCCGCCGGATCGGTCAGCGTCGTCACATAGGCGTGGTTCTTGGCGGAGGCGCGGATCATCGCCGGGCCGCCGATGTCGATATTCTCCACCGTCGTCGGATAGTCGCCGCCAGCCTTGCGCACGTCCTCGAAGGGATAAAGATTGATGACGGCAAGGTCGATGCCTTCGATGCCGTGCTCCTTCATCGCAGCCTGGTGCTCGGCATCGTCACGGATGGCGAGCAGGCCGCCATGCACCTTCGGATGCAGCGTCTTGACGCGGCCGTCCATGATCTCCGGAAACTCCGTGACTTCCGAGACATCGGTGACGGCAAGGCCTGCCGCGGCAATCGCCTTGTGCGTGCCACCGGTCGACAGCAACCGCACGCCCTGTTCGCTGAGCGCGCGGGCCAGCTCGACGATGCCGGTCTTGTCGAAGACGGACAGAAGCGCGGTCTTCACCTTCACTTTGTCAGGGGCAGGGATTTTCTTGGAAACGACGGCCATGGGCTTTCTCCGGTCTGAAGCAATTCCAGGAAAAGGGCGCAGCAGTTTTCCGTCCGGAATTGCGAGATAACAAAAACAGAGCGAAAACGCTCTGGCATGAGGAGATGTCCGGCGGAAAGGGCGCGGGACGATAATGCCGCCCCGTTAGCATAGCTGACGCGGTTAGCCTATGGCCGATGGGATAAAAACCAGCGGATTTCCGGCTTTTCGGTGATCTGGAAAACGATCTCGAGCTGATCGGAGGAGCGCATACCGGAAGGGTCGGCGAAAAAGATATCCTCCGCCACCAGCACCTCGTTACCCGGCGAGGAGAAGACCCAGGTCTCGCCGTCAGGCGCGATCAGCAGCGCGCTATCCGTCTCGGTCTGCAAAAGGCTGATCGAGGGATGGATATGGAAGCGGGCCGACGCGATACCTTCGCCTTTCGGCGCCTGTTTCCTGCCTTCCGGCACGAGGAAGCGGTCGCGTCCCGCGAGAATCGTGCCGCTAGCATTGAGGCTCAGCTCGCGCTCGTGAACATAGCCGAAGGTAGAGAGATAGCCGTCATGCGCAGCCCGGACATAATCGCGCCCATCTTCCGTCTCCGCGCGCTCGACGATGACCTTCTTCACGCCGCCGACCATGATCGGCCCCAGCGATTTCGACTTGGAGAACAGGCTCGACGAGGTATCGTTGAGGGTGACGGTCGAATGCGCAGCGGTCGCCCGCGCGGCCTGTGCGTAGCGCTCGCCGGCGAATTCCGGCGAACCGGAATTGATGATGAAGCGGCTCTTGCCCGACGACATTTCGAAGGAGAGGCAGCCCGCATGCGCCGTGCGGCTGAGATCGACCGATGCGGGAGCGCCGACATCGACGATGACGACGGCCTGGCCGGCTGCCAGCCGATGATATTTCGTGTGCGGCAGCGCCTTGAACGCCTGACCGGCCGTCTCGTCATAGCGCAGGACCGACATCAGTTCGTTGGCAAGCGTCGACGTCGCTCCGTTGAAGAGCGCCAGATCGCCGTCCTGATGGCGAAAGAAGCGAAGCGCCGGATACATGCGGTCTATGCCGGGAATGAGGCGGATCGGCACGTCATGGCCGAGATTGACATAGGTCTGGCGCAACGGCAGCAAATCGAGGAGCAGCTCCAGCGACACCCGCGGATTGCGGGAGATATGACCGCCATCGGGCAGGATCTGCCGGTCGATCTCGCGATCGAGCGCCTGACCGGCGCGCTTCAGCGCAAGGGCGCTATGGGGCATGGCAACAGAGGACATGGCCAGCGCGATGCGCACACGAAACCGCGTCGTGCCGTCCCTTGCCGTCGACGCCATTCGGCGCAGATAGCGCACGTGGAAGACGAGCATGCGCATGAAGCGGCGGTAGAAGCCGCTATCCGTCCCATGCAGGAGCACGGGCGAATGCGACAACAGGGCGATCAGCCGCTGCGCCGCGATGTCGGGCGACCAGGCAAGGCCATGCAGCCGGCGGCCGTGAACGGCGATCCAATCGCTCAGAATGGAACGCGCTAAAGCCGAAGCCTGGTCGCTCTTCTCTGCCCGCAAATGCCGCAGCCAGCGGAAATTGTGCAGACGCGCGGCGAAGGCCCGCGACGGCAGCTCCAGGGAAAAGGGCGAGGCGCCCTGCAGTTCGAGAACCCGGCCGGCGAGCAGGATGCGGCCGTTCAGAAGTTCTTCGACAAAAAACGGATCGACGCTGCGCAGGTCGGTCGGCGCCACGATCAGGCGTTCCGGCACACGCATGGTGTGGCGGGTGAGACGCAATCGCGTCAACGCCGCGCGGCGCGACATCCGCCGCCATGCTTCCCGCATGTATGAACTCACAAAACCCTGCCGCAGACCTGCATATTCGCTTCTGCTTACTCTCGTTACCCGTAGTTAAAAAGAGGTTACACATATACCAATTAAGGACATGTTACCGGATTCTTAACTGATGCGCGAAAGATGCGATAAGAGTGCGACTAACGCGTGCGTCGCAGCATGGCGGCGAAAAATCCGTCGAGACCGGAGGCAAAGCCGCCGGTCAGCGGCAGCATGTCCGGCGTGGTACGGAAAGCGCCGAGAGGTGAGATCGCTGCTTCGAGGCCGGGCCAGTCGCCGGGCGTGATCGGAACGCGCTCGACACTATCAGTATCGGCGAGAAGACGGGCAACCAGATCCTCGCCTTCTTCGGGATCGAGCGAACAATTGGAGAAGACCACCAGGCCGCCGGGCTTGACCAGCGTCAGGGCATGGCGAAGCAGGCGCTCCTGCAAGGCGGCAAGCTTGGCGATATCCTCCGGGCCCTTGGTCCAGAGCACGTCGGGATGACGGCGGGTGGTTCCCGTCGAGGAGCAGGGGGCATCGAGAAGGGCGGCATCGAAAAGCGCGTCGGGCTGATATTTGTTCATATCGGCAACGACGGTCTCCGCCTCCAGCCCGAGACGCGCCAGATTGGCCGACAGCCTCTTCAAACGATTGGCGGATTGATCGAGAGCCGTGACCTTGCCGCCGGCAAGGATCAACTGCGCCGTCTTGCCGCCGGGCGCGGCACAGAGATCGACGATCCGCTTGCCGGCGAGCGAGCCGAACAATTTCGCCGGAATACTGGCGGCGGCATCCTGCACCCACCATTCGCCCTCATCGAAGCCCTCAAGCGAGGGAATCGGCCCTTCGAAAGCGGCGAGCCGCACGCCGCCGGTCGGCAGCACCACGCCATTGAGGCGTTTCGCCCAGCCTTCGGCATCGGATTTCACCGTAAGATCGATCGCCGCCGGCTCAAGCTGCGTGTCCGAAATTTTGAGTGCAGCCTGCGCCCCGTAGGCTGATTCCAGGCGGGAGAGAAACCAGGCCGGCATCGCCGGCACGCTTGCGACCTGTTCTAGAATGACCTGCTTCTCCCGCCCGATGCGCCGGAGAATGGCGTTGACCAGCTTGGCAAAGCGGCGATTGCGGGGATCGCGATTGGCCTGCTCGACGGCAAGATCGACGGCGGAATGATCCGGCACATCGAGATAGAGCATCTGCGCAGCACCGACCACCAGCACGTGATGCAGGGCGCGAGCGCCTTCCGGCAGCGGCGCATCGAGCAGAGACGATATCGCCGCTTCGATGCGCGGCAAATGCCGCAGCGCGCTGTTCAGGATGGCGCGCACTAGCGCCCGATCGCTATCGCCGAGCGCCTTGTAGGCTGGATTGCCGCCCTCCGCATCCAGCATGCCGTCGAGCGGTGTCTTGCGGTCGATGACGGCAGCCAGAATCTTCGTTGCGGCCGCGCGCGCGGCAAAGCCGGGCTTTGCAGGCGCCGAATCATGCTGGCGAGCCTCAGCCGGCCCCTTGCCCGATCCTCTTCGGTCCTTGTTGAAAGCTTTGTTTTTCTTGTCAGAACTCAAGACCAGGGTCCCTTCGGCGGTTGCGAACCACCGCGACCCGTATTCGGTACGGAGCGCGATTTGCGTTCCGGATTAGCAGTCAAGACCGGTCCCGTCGAGCCAAAGCCGGACGGCGCCCTGGCCGAAGGGCCGCCGCCGCCACCATAGCGCGCCATTTCATGCAATGCGGCGATGCGGTTTTCCGTGTTCGGATGCGTCGAGAACAGATTGTCCATGCGCTCGCCCGACAGCGGATTGATGATGAACATGTGCGCCGTCGCCGGATGGCCTTCGGCCGCTTCGTTCGGGATATGCTCCGCCCCACGGGCGATCTTGCCGAGCGCCGAGGCCAGCGACAGCGGATTGCCGCAGATTTCGGCGCCACGGCGGTCGGCCGAATATTCACGCGTGCGGCTGATCGCCATCTGCACCAGCATTGCCGCCAGAGGGGCGACGATCATCGCCAACAGGACGCCGATCATGCCGAGCGGATTGTTGTTGTCGCGGCGGCCGCCGAAGAAGAAGGCGAAGTTGCCAAGCATGGAAATGGCGCCGGCAAGCGTCGCCGTGATCGTCATGGTCAGCGTGTCGCGGTTCTGCACATGCGCAAGCTCATGCGCCATCACGCCGGCCACTTCGTCCGGCGTCAGCGCATGCAGCAGGCCGGTCGAGGCGGCAACAGCGGCGTTTTCCGGGTTGCGGCCGGTGGCGAAGGCATTCGGCTGCGGACTGTCGTAAAGATAGACCTTCGGCATCGGCAGGCCGGCATTGCGGGCGAGATCCCGGATGATCCGGTAGAATTCCGGGGCGCTGCGCTCGTCCACTTCCTGCGCATTATAGGTGGAAAGCACCATGCGGTCGGAATTCCAATAGGAAAAGAAGTTCATGCCGGCGGCGACGACAAATGCGATCAGCATGCCCGATTGACCGCCGATCAGATAGCCGACGCCCATGAACAGGGCGGTCATGAAGGCAAGCAGCATGGCGGTACGCATGAGATTCATCGAGGGGTCTCCAACACATCTGTCGTCCAAACCTTTTTCTTTACGGCCGGACGCACTATGATTTGGCTATTCATCCGCCTATTTCAACGGTTCCGGACCGATCGCCTCATGCAGACAGCAGATAACGACAATAAATTAGACACCGAAGCCGGTGAAATCACCCGCAAGCCGCTCTCGCCCGCCGCCAGGCGCGCGCTGGCAGAAGCGGAAGAGCGCCGCAAGGCGCAGGAAGCTCAGGCGCAGGCCGAACTCCCCCCCGAAATCGGCGGCCGCGGCGGCGCCGATCCCGCCCGTTTCGGCGATTGGGAGATCAATGGGCGGGCAATTGATTTTTGAGACACATTGCTCATCACCATGATGAGAAGGAGCCACTACGCCCAATAGCCGATACTGCTATCGTGGGGAAACAGAGGGGAAATGATGCCTGTAGGTTTCTCCCAGGGACTGTCCTTCGATCAGAGCCGAACAAATTGGGATGGTACAGGCCCCCGGCCACTCGCTTGGTCTGTTTGGTACCCGGCCAACGATGAAGCGATAGAGACGCCACCATTGGCGCCATCATGGTTTAAGCAGGAAGCCGTCGCGTACGATGCGCCGATCAAGCTGACGTCCGATCCGCTGCCGGTCGTCATGTTGTCCCACGGCTCGGGCGGCGTCGCGGGCGGCTTGAGCTGGCTTGGGCATCGTCTGGCGCAATCCGGCTTTGTTGCCCTGGCGATAAACCATCATGGTCACACGGGCTCCGAGCCCTACAGGCCCGAAGGCTTCCTGTGTCTCTGGGAACGGGCCAGCGATTTAAGCGCATTGTTCGACGCCGATGATTGGAAAGAGGTTCTGGGAGCGACATTCGAGAACCGCGCCCACGTCGCCGGCTTCTCCGCCGGTGCTTATACGACGCTGCTGCTCTTGGGAGCACGCGTGGCATACTCCCAGTTTGAACCTGATAATCCTCGAAAGAGCCCAGTGCGAGGCCCAAGGGAATTCCCTGATTTGGCCAAGCATATCCCTTCACTTCTACATGACAGAATTTTTCTGGAGTCGTGGAATCGGCGAAGGGAAAACTTCAAGGACGAAAGATTTGTGAACGGGCTGGCGATTGCGCCTGGCCGCTCGGTTCTCGGCTTTGCCGAGGACAGCCTCGAACAAATAAATGCGCCGGTTCAAATTATAGGAGGCGATGCGGATACCATCGCTCCCGCGAACGAATGCTGCGTTTGGCTTCACGAAAAGATCCGACCCAGTTCCCTTGAGATCCCCCAGGGAGGAGTAGGTCATTACACCTTTTTACCAGAACCCACGCCGCAAGGCATAAAGACGTCGCCGGAGATATTTTATGACTCCGGTTTGCAGCGAAGAAGCGTACACGATCATGTCGCTCGCTCCGCGATTACCTTTTTCAGAGCTTCCGGATGAGCCTTGAAAATTAGACGAGGATTTAGCCTCGTCTAATCCTGAGGGATTCTCCCTACCAGCCGAAGCAGCGCGGGGTTCACCTAAGCCGCATCGGCCTTGTTCTGCCTGTTGGCGATCAAATCATCAACGACAGCCGGATCGGCCAGCGTCGACGTATCCCCAAGCGCGCCGAAATCGTCCTCGGCAATCTTGCGCAGGATGCGACGCATGATCTTGCCGGAGCGGGTTTTCGGCAGGCCTGGGGTGAACTGGATCTTGTCCGGCGAGGCGATGGGGCCGATTTCGGTGCGAACGTGCTTCACCAGCTCCTGCCGCAGCGCGTCCGAACCTTCCTGGCCGACCATCAGCGTCACGTAACAGTAGATGCCCTGGCCCTTGATCGAATGCGGATAGCCGACGACAGCCGCCTCCGAAACATGCTTGTGCGATACCAGTGCCGATTCGACCTCGGCCGTGCCGAGGCGATGGCCTGAGACGTTGAGCACGTCATCGACACGGCCGGTGATCCAGTAATAGCCGTCCTCGTCGCGCCGGCAGCCGTCACCCGTGAAGTACTTGCCCTTGTAAGTCGAAAAATAGGTCTGGATGAAGCGCTCGTGATCGCCATAAACAGTGCGCATCTGGCCGGGCCAGCTGTCGGCGATGACGAGATTGCCGTCGGCCGCACCTTCCAGCACATTGCCTTCGCTATCGACCAGCTCCGGCTGGACACCGAAAAAGGGCAGGGTGGCCGAACCGGGCTTCAGGTCCGTCGCGCCCGGAAGCGGCGTGATCATATGGCCGCCGGTTTCCGTCTGCCACCAGGTATCGACGATCGGGCTGCGGCTGTCGCCGACCACCTTGTAGTACCATTCCCAGGCTTCCGGATTGATGGGCTCACCCACCGTGCCGAGCAGGCGCAGGCTTGAGCGCGACGAACGCTTGACGAAATGATCGCCGGCACCCATCAGCGAGCGGATCGCCGTCGGTGCGGTGTAGAAGATATTGACCTTGTGCTTGTCGATGACATCCCAGAAGCGGCCCTGGTCGGGATAATTCGGTACGCCTTCGAACATCAGCGAGGTCGCCCCGTTGGCGAGCGGCCCATAAACGATGTAGGAATGGCCGGTCACCCAGCCGACATCGGCCGTGCACCAGTAGATATCGCCGGGGTGATAGTCGAACGTATATTCATGCGTCATCGCCGCATAGACGAGATAGCCGCCCGTCGTGTGCAGCACGCCCTTCGGCTTGCCGGTGGAACCCGACGTATAGAGAATAAAGAGCGGATCTTCCGCCTTCATCTTCGCAGGCGGACAATCCGCCTTCACCTTGGCGATAGCCTCGTGATACCAGAGATCGCGGTCGGCCTCCCAGGCGACCTTGCCGCCGGTGCGGCGGACGACCAGGACATTCTTGACCGCAACCTTCTGCTTGGCCGCGATCTGGATCGCCTTATCGGTGTTTTCCTTGAGCGGAATGGATTTGCCGCCGCGAACGCCTTCGTCGCAGGTAATGACAAAGGTCGATTCGCAATCGACGATACGACCGCCCAGCGCCTCGGGCGAAAAGCCGCCGAAGACGACCGAATGCACCGCGCCGATGCGGGCGCAGGCGAGCATGGCGTAAGCCGCTTCCGGGATCATCGGCATATAGATGGTGACGCGATCGCCCTTCTTGACCCCGTGCTTCTTCAAGACGTTCGCCAGTCGGCAGACCTGCTCGTAGAGCTCGTTATAGGTGATCTTCTTGTCGATATAGGGATTGTCGCCTTCCCAGATGAAAGCGACGCGGTCCCCGTGCTTCTTCAGGTGCCGGTCGATGCAATTGTAGGAGACGTTGGTCACGCCGTCCTCGAACCATTTGATCGAGACCTTGCCGGTAAACGACGTATTCTTGACCTTGGTATAAGGCTTGAACCAGTCGAGGCGCTTGCCATGCTTGCCCCAGAATTTGTCGGGATCCTCGACGCTCTGCTGATACCATTTCTGGTATTTCGCCTTATCGATCAAAGCACGCGCCTTGACCGGTTTCGTCACCGGGTGAATCTTTTCCGACATAGTCTCCTCCTCGAATTCCGGCACCCCTGTCGCAATTATGGGTGCTCTTTCCGCCCAATCAATAGCAGGTCAAACTACGACAGCAATTGGACAAAGTGCATTTCATACTCAAAGAATTGCAATTCCGCGACACTACCGTTATATAGGGCAATATTTCCCGGACAATGTGGTGTTACACCCCGGACCGCGACACCGGCGCGGACTGACAGAAGGACTATATCTATGGCTCAACAATTGCTCATGCCGAAGGCAACTGCCATCTGGCTTGTCGACAATACAGCCTTGTCATTCGACCAGATCGCGCAGTTCTGCAAGCTGCATCCGCTCGAAGTGAAAGCCATTGCCGACGGCGAAGCCGCACAGGGCATCAAGGGTCAGGACCCGATCTCGACCGGCCAGCTTTCGCGCGAGGAAATCGCCCGCGCCGAAGCCAATCCGAACCACAAGCTGAAGCTCTCCGAGCCGAAGGTTCGCGTGCCCGAATCGAAGCGCCGCGGCCCGCGTTACACGCCCGTCTCCAAGCGCCAGGACCGCCCGAATGCCATTCTCTGGCTGGTGCGCAACCATCCGGAATTGAAGGATGCGCAGATTTCCCGCCTCGTCGGCACCACCAAGTCGACCATCGAGCAGATCCGCGAGCGCACCCACTGGAATTCGGCCAACCTGGCACCGATGGATCCGGTGACGCTCGGCCTCTGCAGCCAGATCGACCTCGACATGGAAGTCGAAAAGGCCTCCAAGGGCCGTCCGCTGCCGACCGCCGCCGAACTCGGCGCGACGCTGCAGCCCGCCCAGGAAACCGAAAAGCTCGGCTTCAGCTATGAGCGTGACGAGCCTAAGGAAAAGGAAATCGACGCCGACGCCGTCTTCGCCAAGCTGAAATCGCTGAAGTCGACCACCCGCGACGACGACGACGATCAGTTCTGAGATCCGGCATTATCGGTTGCAAATACGAAGGCCCCGTCGAAATCCGGGGCTTTTTGTTGCTGAGCAGCCGCGGGCCATACTCGATAGAACCAAGTTCTATACAACGACCGTGCGCAGAAGGTTAGCGCCTCATGGTGAGGTGCGTAGGCTCCTGAGCTTGTCGAAGGGGCCGTAGCCTCGAACCACGAGGGCGAATGGTGGACGACCACACGCATCTCTGCCCGACCCATGACGGCGTTGCCTTTGTTTTCGATTGGATCTACCGCGCCCCGAAAATCGCTGAGCCGACGCGAACGCTTGTCGCGCCAAAGGCGACGGCAATTTCATAGTCGCTTGACATGCCCATGGAGAGCTTTTCCACGCCTGCTTTTTTGGCAAGCTTTGCGAGCAAGGCAAAATGCGGCCCCGGATTCTCGTCCGCCGGCGGAATGCACATCAGGCCTTCGATCGAAAGTCCGAGCTCCTTGCGGCAGAGATCGACAAAGGCGGCGGTATCGTCAGGTGCGATCCCAGCCTTTTGCGGCTCCAGACCGGTATTCACCTGCACATAGAGCCTGACGGTCTTGCCTTGCCGCTTCATTTCATCGGCGATCGCACGGGCGATCTTTTCCCGATCGATCGTTTCGATGACATCGAACAGCGCCACGGCATCGACGGCCTTGTTCGATTGCAGCGGCCCGATCAGGTGCAGCTCGATCCCAGGCGTCTCGGCCTTCAGCTCTGGCCATTTGCCCTGGCTTTCCTGCACGCGGTTCTCGCCGAACACGCGCTGACCGGCCGAAATTGCCGGCCGGATCGCAGCGGCATCGAACGTTTTGGAAACGGCAACGAGCTGCACGGCACCATCAGGCCGACCGGCCTGACGCTCCGCCGCCGCGATGTGGGAACGAACTTCGTTCAGGCGCTCTTGAAGTTCCATCTTTTCGCCTCGATATTCACGCTTGCTTCTCAGACTTTGCAGTAATGAGGCGAGCGGCCTTTGCCAAGGGCGAATGCGCCGGAATCCAGCTTTGCTTTGCAAGATAAGGCACTTGCCGCGCCTGCTAAACTTGACGCTTGGGTGGTTTCGTGGTGAAGGTCACGCCTTAATCCCCATGATTTTCCGGAATACAAAATCAGATGACGACCGAACGTTATAATCCGCGCGACGCCGAGCCTCGCTGGCAGCAGAAATGGAACGAGGACGAGGTCTTCGTGACCGACAACGCCGATCCGCGGGAGAAATACTACGTTCTAGAGATGTTTCCCTATCCGTCGGGCCGCATCCACATGGGTCATGTGCGCAACTACGCCATGGGCGATGTCGTTGCCCGCTACAAGCGGGCGCGCGGCTATAACGTGCTGCACCCCATGGGCTGGGATGCCTTCGGCATGCCGGCGGAAAACGCCGCCCGTGACAACAAGGTGCATCCGAAGGAATGGACCTACCAGAACATCGCCTCGATGCGCACACAGCTGAAAGCCATGGGCCTGTCGCTGGACTGGAGCCGCGAATTCGCCACCTGCGACGTCGACTACTATCATCGCCAGCAGATGCTCTTCATCGACATGATGGAGAAGGGCCTGGTCTATCGCAAGAAATCCAAGGTCAATTGGGACCCGGTCGACAACACCGTTCTTGCCAATGAGCAGGTCATCGACGGGCGCGGCTGGCGCTCCGGCGCCCTGGTCGAGCAGCGCGAGCTGACGCAGTGGTTTTTCAAGATCACCGAATTCAGCCAGGAGCTGCTTGATGCCCTGGACACGCTCGACCATTGGCCTGAAAAAGTACGGTTGATGCAGAAGAACTGGATCGGCCGCTCCGAAGGCCTGTCCATCCGCTGGGAGATCGTGCCGGAAACCGCGCCCAATGCCGATCGCGAGATCACGGTCTACACGACGCGTCCCGACACGCTGTTTGGCGCGTCCTTCCTGGCGATATCGGCAGATCATCCGCTGGCCAAGGAAGCCGCTGCGAAGGACCCGGCCATCGAAGCCTTCTGCGAGGAGTGCCGCCGCGCCGGCACCTCGCTGGCAGCACTCGAAACCGCCGAGAAGAAGGGCATGGACACCGGCATCCGCGTCCGTCATCCCTTCGACCCCTCCTGGGAATTGCCGGTCTATATCGCCAATTTCGTGCTGATGGATTATGGCACGGGCGCCATCTTCGGCTGCCCGTCGGGCGACCAGCGCGACCTGGATTTCGCCCGCAAGTACGGCCTGCCGGTCGTTCCCGTCGTCATGCCCGCTGATGGCGATGCTGCGAGCTTTACCGTCGGCGACGTCGCCTATGACGGCGATGGCGTGATGATCAATTCGCGCTTCCTTGACGGCATGAGCACCGAGGAAGCCTTCCAGACGGTGGCGACGAAGCTCTCTGAGACGAGCCTCGGCAACACGCCGCAGGCCGAACGCAAGGTGAATTTCCGCCTGCGCGACTGGGGCATTTCCCGTCAGCGCTATTGGGGCTGCCCGATCCCGGTCATCCATTGCGATGACTGCGGCGTGCTGCCGGTGCCGAAGAAGGATCTGCCGGTCAAGCTGCCTGACGACGTGACTTTCGACCAGCCGGGCAATCCGCTCGACCGGCACGCCAGCTGGCGGCACGTCGCCTGCCCGCAATGCGGCAAGGATGCCCGTCGGGAAACCGATACGATGGATACCTTCGTCGATTCGAGCTGGTATTTCGTCCGCTTCACCGCACCTTGGGAAAACCAGCCGACCGACCAGTCAGCAGCCAACCGCTGGCTGCCGGTCGATCAATATATTGGCGGCATCGAGCATGCGATCCTGCATCTGCTCTATTCGCGCTTCTTCACCCGCGCCATGCGCGAAACCGGCCATCTTGACGTCAAAGAGCCCTTCAAGGGCCTGTTCACGCAGGGCATGGTGGTGCACGAAACCTACAGCCGCGGCCAAGGCCTGACGCGCGAATGGGTATCGCCGGCCGATATCAGCATCGAGGAAGTGGACGGCCAGCGCCGGGCAACGCTGCTGTCGACCGGCGAGAACATCGCCATCGGCTCCATCGAGAAGATGTCGAAGTCTAAGAAGAACGTCGTCGATCCCGATGACATCATCGCGTCCTACGGTGCCGATACCGCGCGCTTCTTCGTGCTTTCCGATTCGCCTCCCGATCGCGACGTCATCTGGTCTGAAGCGGGCGTCGAAGGCGCCCACCGTTTCACGCAGCGCATGTGGCGCCTGGTCTCCGAAGCGGCCGAGGCTCTGAAGTCCGTCGAGCCGACTCCGGCTAAGGAGGGCGAGGCGCTTGCGGTTTCACAGATCGCGCACCGCACGCTGAAGTCCGTTCAGGGCGATTACGACAAGCTCGCCTTCAACAAGGCCGTGGCGCGCATCTACGAATTCGTCAACGCGCTGGCTGCGCCGCTCGGCAAGGTTGCGACTGGCCAGGCCGACGCCGCGTACTGCTCCGCCGTTCGTGAAGCCGTCGAGATCCTGATTGCGCTGGTTGCGCCGATTACGCCGCATCTGGCCGAGGAATGCTCGGCAGCACTCGGCAATAGCCACATGATCGCGACCAGCCCTTGGCCGACTTATGACGAGGTGCTCGTCGTCGAGAACGAGATCATCTATCCCGTTCAGATCAACGGCAAGAAACGCGCTGAATTGACAATCGCGCGCGATGCAGATCAGAATGCCGTCCAGCAGGCCGTGCTTGGCCTGGATGCCGTCAAAAGCGCGTTGAATGATCAGGCGCCAAAGAAGATCATCGTCGTTCCACAGAGGATCGTAAACATTGTCGTCTGATAATCTTTTCAAATTCGCCCGCATTGCCGGCGTAGCATCTCTGATGGCCGCTGCCGGCCTTCTGTCCTCCTGCCAGGTCAAGCCGCTCTATGCCGTCAGCACCGGCGTGACGCAGAAGCTGTCCGAGGTCTCTTTCTCAGACGCCACTTCGCGCGTCGGCCAGCAAGTCCGCAACCAGCTGATCTTCATCGCCGGGCGCGGCGCCGGCGAGACCAAGACACCGAAATACACCGTCGATCTGGGCGTCAGCTCGGGCACGGGCGGCGTTATCTACCTGCCGTCCTCCGATACGTCGGGAGCTGGCCGTACGACCGTCACTGCATCCTTCACGCTGAAGGATGCCAGCAACGGCAAGGTACTGAAGTCCGGCAGCCGTTCGGTCACATCGCTGGTGGATTTCCCGTCGCAGGAATTCGCCAAGCAGCGTGCGATCCGCGATTCGGAAGATCGCGCTGCCCGCGAGGTCGCCGAAATGGTGGCTGCCGACATCGCTGCCGCGCTCAGCCGCTGATCAAGAGCGCGGCATGGCGGAAATCAAGTCTCACGAATTTGACGGATTCCTCCAAAATGCCGCGCGGAACTACCGGATTTTCGTCGTTTATGGCCCGGATCGCGGCCTGGTTTCCGAACGCGCGGCCCAAATCGCGGCCAAGACCGGCGTCGATCTGAAAGATCCTTTTTCCGTTATCAAGTTCGATGTTGCCGACCTGCAGAGCGATGCAGGCAGGCTGCTTGACGAAGTCAATGCCATCGGCCTCTTCGGCGGCGAGAAGCTCGTCTGGATTCGCGGCGCCGCCAACGAAAAAAGCCTCGTCGATTCGTTGCAGATCATCGCTGATAGCCCGCCGGATGCGAGTTTTGTCATCATCGAGGCAGGCGATCTCAAGAAGGGGTCGGGGTTGCGCAAGGTAGCCGAACCGTCTCGCGCGGTCGCGACAATTCCCTGCTACGCAGACGACATTCGCGCGCTCAACGGTCTCATCGATACTGAGCTGGCAAATGAAAATCTCCGCATCACGGCCGCGGCCCGCCAGGTGCTGTTGGAGCTTCTCGGCGGCGACCGTATTGCCTCGCGCAACGAAGTCCGCAAGCTGGCGCTCTATTGCCGCGGGCAGGGTATGATCGAGGAAGGGCATGTTACCGATATCATCGGCGATGCCAGCGCGATCTCCACGGACGACGCCGTCGACGCCATCCTGAAGGGTGATTCGGAAGCGTTGCTGCATGCCATGCAGAAGATCGCCACCTCGAAAACGCCGATGTTTCTCGTGCTGCAGGGCTGCCTGAGGCAATTTCAATTGCTCGATACGATGCGGGCCGAAATGGACGAAAAGCGACTGGCGCCAGCGCAAGTCATGCAGACACTTGGGCGCCACCTGCATTTTCGCCGCAAGCCGATCATCGAGCAGGCACTCAAGAGTTGGACAGCGCCAGCCATTGCCCGCGAAATGAACAGGCTGCAATCCGCCGTCCTGCAGACGCGCCAGCGCGCCAGCCTGGAGGATACGATCGCCACCCAGACCCTGCTGGCAACGACGCTGCAATCCGCCCGCAAGGGCTGATGTTTCACGGGAAACATGTTTCCGCGCACATCAGCGCTTCATGGGATCGCTTATGCGGGCTAACCTATTGTTTTCTATGCAATTCAAGACGAAAAACCGTTGCGGACTTTTCCCGCAACCGCTCTAGCGCCGTTCCAGCAGCCGGCAAATCTCTTCCAGCTGCTCGAGGGTCTTGTAGGATATCTTTACCTGACCGCCATTGCCGCGATGGTTGATCGCGACATCCAGTCCGAGCGCATCGGACAGGGTACGCTCGAGCGCCAGCGTATCGGAATCCTTCTCGTCCTTGCGGGTTCCTGCGGGACGGGGATCGTTCTGGGCCTTGATGTCATTCTGCGCCAGACGCTCGGCATCACGGACCGACATGCCCTTGGAAACGATCGTGCGGGCAAGGGTCGCGGGGTCGGAGGTCGACACCAGCGCGCGCGCATGACCAGCGGAAAGGCTACCGGCGGCGAGCATATCGCGCACTTGATCGGGAAGCTTCAGAAGACGCAGGGAATTGGCGACATGGCTGCGGCTCTTGCCAATGATCTCGCCGAGATCATTCTGGGTATAGCCGTGCTCGGCAATCAGCTGCTCATAGCCCAGCGCTTCTTCGAGCGGATTGAGATCCGCACGCTGAACGTTTTCGACGATGGCAATTTCCAGCGCGGTCTTGTCGTCAACATCACGAACGATGACCGGGATCTCGACAAGGCCGGCCAGCTGTGCCGCGCGCCAACGTCTTTCGCCGGCTATTATTTCATAACGATCGGTCGAAACGGGGCGAACGACGACCGGCTGCACAATCCCGTGCTGGCGAATGGAGCTGGCGAGATCATGCAGCTCTGTTTCGTCGAAATAACGACGGGGATTTCGCGGGTTGCGGGCGATGAATTCGATCGGCACCATACGATCCGGATTGACCGGCGGTCTTCCAACGTCCACCGGCGTCGGCTGGTCCATCTCTCCGATAAGAGCCGCCAATCCGCGCCCGAGACGCCGTTTCGAAAGATCATCATTCATCGCCGATACTCACCCTGGAACAAATATTATATCAGGCTGCAGCCTTACGCTGCCTCTCCCTTTGAATCACTTCCGAAGCCAACTGCAAATAAGCTTGGCTGCCCGCGCACTTCAGGTCGTAGAGAATTGCCGGCTTGCCATAAGAAGGGGCCTCGGACACGCGAACGTTGCGCGGAATCAACGTATGGTAGACCTTTTCACCCAAATGCGTGCGAACGTCGTTCACGACCTGCTGCGCGAGATTGTTGCGGGAATCGAACATTGTCAACACGATACCCTGAATGTCGAGCGATGAATTGACGGTACGCCGAACCTGATCCACCGTCTCAAGCAATTGACTAAGGCCTTCAAGAGCGAAGAACTCGCACTGCAGCGGTACCAACACCGAGTGCGCGGCCGCCATGGCATTCATGGTTAACAAATTAAAAGAGGGCGGGCAATCGACCAATATATAAGAGAAGGCGAGGGCGTCCGAACCGGACAACGCACGTCGAAGCCGAAAGACGCGATCCGGCTGTTGCGCAATTTCCATCTCGACGCCAAGCAAGTCCATTGTCGATGGCACGATAAAGAGATTCGGTACAGCAGTCTCCAGGACGGTTTCCAGGATCGTATGCGTACCGGTCAAAATGTCATAGGATGAAAGCTTCCGATTTCGTCGCTCGATGCCCAGGCCGGTACTGGCATTGCCTTGCGGATCGAGATCAACGATCAACACGCGCTCGCCGATCGCGGCGAGGGCCGTGGCCAGATTGATCGCGGTCGTCGTCTTGCCAACGCCGCCCTTCTGATTTGCGATGGTAATAATCCGATTTCGCTCGCCGATCATCTGCCGCACATCCAATTTATGGTTAAATCAGGCGCCGAAGGCGGCTTAACTCCAGAATAACAGAATCCCGCTCAACGACACTCTGGTGTTTTAACAGATCGAATCCCCAACGACCACGGGCTTTCTGAAGCTCGCGCTCGTAATCCCGGCCTTTGTGGAGCAAGAGACGTATATTTTCGTTGCGCTCCACCCACGGGGCGGCGTAGTCCAGCAACATGTCCAGTTCCGCAAGGGCGCGCGCGGAGATCACATCGCAGTTCTGAATAGTCGCTGGAGCCTCTTCGATTCGGACGGCATGAACTGTGCCACGAGCGCCGCATTCACGTAGACAAACCCTGAGAAAGGCCGCTTTTTTCTGGTTGCTTTCGACCAGATCGACATGGCCTTCACCCTGCTCGGCTAGCAAAATCGCGGTAATAACGCCCGGAAACCCGCCCCCGCTGCCCAGGTCGACCCAGTGAGCAGGTTTTGGATGTAGCTGGAAGATCTGCGCGCTATCGGCGATATGTCGTCGCCAGAGGTCATCGACCGTCGACGGCGCAACCAGATTGATCGTCTTAGCCCATTTTTGAAAGAGTTCCGCAAAATGCTGCAGACGTTCCTGTGTTTCACGTGAAACACGTACACCGTTTAATTCCATAATTGGACTCTCAAACCTTGCAGGATCAGGAAACGAGCTTCCGCTCATCAACACTGCCCAGCTTTCTCAGATGAGCCAGCAACAACGATATTGCTGCCGGCGTCATTCCGTCAATGCGCGAGGCCTGGGCGATGTTCTTCGGTCGGGCCAGGCTCAGCTTCTGCTTCAGCTCATTGGATAAGCCGGACAGAACGGCGAAATCAAACTCCGCAGGGATAAGGCGTTCTTCCTCGCGCCGCGTCTGAACGATATCAGCGGTCTGCCGGTCCATGTAGACGGCGTAAGCGGCCTCGATTTCCACGGCCTCGACAACACCTCGCTCAATCGAACGCAGTTGCGGCCAAAGCTTGGACAGCGATTCGATGGATTGACCGGGATAAGAAAGAAGCTCGTAAGCTGAGCGCCGCTGGCCGTCCTTGTTCAGATGCAGCCCCGTCTTCTCGGCCTCACTCGGCGTCACATTCAATTGCTTCAACTGGTTGCGAGCCTGCCCCAGCTTTTCCAGATAGGTGTTGAACCGCACGCCACGTGCAGCGGTCACACATCCGATCGATAGGCCAACCGGCGTCAGGCGCACGTCAGCATTGTCCGCCCGCAGCGACAGACGGTATTCCGCGCGCGACGTGAACATGCGATAGGGCTCGGCGACACCGCGCGATGTAAGATCATCGATCATCACACCGATATAGGATTCGGTGCGGCTGAGCTCAATTGCTTGACCACCAGAGGCAAAACGCGCGGCATTCAGGCCCGCAACCAGGCCCTGCGCGCCGGCTTCCTCATATCCAGTTGTGCCGTTAATCTGGCCGGCGAGGAAAAGACCGGGAATCTTTTCCACTTCCAGGGACAGTTTCAGCTCGCGAGGATCGACGTGATCATACTCGATGGCGTAGCCGCATTGTAGAATCCGAACTCGTTCCAGACCCGGAATGGTTCTGATGAAGCTTTCCTGTACATCCTCGGGGAGCGACGTCGATATACCGTTGGGATAGATCGTCGTGTCATCCAGCCCTTCGGGCTCAAGAAAGATCTGGTGGCCATCACGTTCCCCGAACTTGACGATCTTGTCCTCGATCGACGGGCAATAGCGCGGTCCAACTCCTTCGATCTGGCCGGAATACATGGCCGAGCGCTTCAGATTGTCGGCAATGATCTTGTGCGTCGCCGGCGTCGTGCGGGTGACGCCACATTCGATCTGTGGATTCACGATGGAATCCGTCATGAAGGAAAAAGGCGTCGGATCTTCATCCGCACCCTGGCGGCCGACCGAATCCCAATCGATCGTCGTGCCATCCAGGCGTGCCGGTGTGCCGGTCTTCAGACGACCAAGCGCCAAGCCATGACGCAGCAAAGTGCCGGATAGCCCGATCGACGGTTCTTCCCCGACCCTGCCAGCTGGAATTTTCTTGTCACCGATATGGATCAAGCCGCGAAGAAAAGTCCCCGTCGTCAGCACCACGGCGCCGCAGGGGATCACTCTGCCATCCTTCAAGGTGACTGCGGAAACTCGCCCATGCTCGATGGCGAGATCGAATGCATCACCTTCGATGATATCGAGATTCTCGATCACGGCGATCTCCGCCTGCATAGCCAGGCGATAGAGCTTACGATCAGCTTGCGTTCGCGGACCGCGGACGGCTGGCCCCTTCTTCCGGTTCAGCATGCGAAACTGAATGCCGGCCGCGTCAGCCACTCGCCCCATCAGGCCATCAAGCGCGTCGATCTCGCGGACCAGATGACCTTTTCCAAGGCCGCCGATCGCCGGGTTGCACGACATCACACCTATTGTACTACGCTTGTGGGTGATAAGCGCCGTACGCGCGCCCAGGCGCGCAGCCGCAGCAGCTGCTTCGCTGCCCGCATGGCCACCGCCCACGACGATCACATCATATGTTCTGACGAGCATTATCAAAGTCCTCGTAATGCCGCTTGTTTGGCACAGCGATTTCAGGAGTCAAGAAGGTTTCACGTGAAACGTTATCTCTGGTGTGCCGATCGCGCTGTTTCACGTGAATCATTTGCCGATACAGAATTCCGAGAAGATGACATCCAGCAAATCCTCAACATCCACGCGGCCCGTAATCCGACCGAGACTATTTGCGCTCCGTCGAAGATATTCCGCCCGTATATCAAGGCCGGCCGAAATGGAGGCGACCGCTGCCGTCAGCGCCTCTAAGCTATCCGAAAGAAGCGTACGATGACGCGTTCTGCTCGGCAAAGCCAGAGAGAGGGAACTGGAGCGGCCTCGCAGATCCTCCAGCAGCAACGCATGCAACTCGGCAAGACCAGCTCCCGTGGCGGACGAGATGCGCAGTTCATAGTCGCCGTCAGCTTCATCGGGATAAATGTCGGATTTGGTACCGATCCTGACGACTCTGCCGGTAAATCCCGGAAACTCCAGTTGAGCCCGTTCACCGATCTCCGCCAGCGAAAGGACAATATCGGCATCAGCGGCCGTCCTCAGCGCACGCCGAATGCCCTCACGCTCCACGACTTCGTCCGTATCGCGCAGACCCGCAGTATCGTAGAGCTTAACGGCGTAGCCATCGATATTGAGATCGACATGCAGAACGTCACGGGTCGTCCCGGCAATTTCGGCAACGATCGCCACCTCGCGGCGCGCCAGCACATTCATCAGGCTCGACTTGCCGGCATTCGGAGCACCGGCAATCACCACCTTCAATCCGTCCCGAATGATCTCGCCGAAATCCGCTCCCGCAAGATGATCCGCCAATTCCAATCGGAGCTTGGCCATGTCGCTCCAGACCAGATCCGAAACCGAGCCCGGCACATCTTCCTCGTCGGCAAAATCCAGTTCCGCCTCGATCAGCGCGCGGGCGCGCGTCAGGCGATCCGCCCATCCGTCATAGAGCTGCGACAGACCACCGGCCGCATGTTCCATCGCCAGGCGCCGCTGCATCTCCGTCTCAGCGCTGATGAGATCGGCTAGACCTTCGACCTCGACAAGATCCATCTTGCCGTTTTCCAATGCCCGGCGAGAGAATTCACCATGTTCCGCAAGGCGGCATTGTTCGAACGTCGCAAGCTCAGCCAGCAGCGCGGCAACGACAGCTTTACCGCCGTGAACATGAATCTCCGCACAATCCTCGCCCGTAAACGAGTTCGGCCCGGGAAAAACGAGCACCAAACCGCGATCAAGAACAAGACCGTTACGAGTCCGAATCGTTTTCAAAACAGCTTGCCGCGCGGCCGGCAACGATCCGGCAAGCGATTCTGTGACTTCCAGAGCCTTAGCGCCACTCATGCGGATCACGGCGACGCCGGAGGGAAGGCCACCGCTGGAGAGTGCGTAGATCGTGTCGCTGGTCACCTGCATGGATTTGGTCCGCATCCGAATCGATTCCGAGTGGAGGCTCATTATCCTTCTCTGGGGTACGGCCTCAAAAGAAATCGGGCCGCCCAAGGCGACCCGATGATATCACATTGTGGGCGCCACCATAATGGCGCCGCCGATGAATCCGGCTAATGATTATGTGTTCATCGACTCGAAGAAATCCGGATTGTTCTTCGTCTGCTTCAGCTTGTCGATCAGGAACTCGATCGCATCGGTGGTACCCATCGGGGCCAGAATACGGCGGAGGACAAAGATCTTCTGGAGATCCTGGCGCGGAACCAGCAGGTCTTCCTTGCGCGTACCGGACTTGAGGATATCCATGGCCGGGAAGATGCGCTTGTCGGCGACCTTGCGGTCGAGAACGATTTCCGAGTTACCGGTGCCCTTGAATTCTTCGAAGATGACTTCGTCCATGCGGCTGCCGGTATCGATCAGCGCGGTCGCGATGATGGTCAGCGAGCCGCCTTCTTCGATATTACGCGCGGCACCGAAGAAGCGCTTCGGGCGCTGCAGTGCGTTGGCGTCGACACCGCCCGTCAGGACCTTGCCGGAAGAGGGAACAACCGTGTTGTAGGCGCGGCCGAGGCGGGTGATGGAATCGAGCAGGATGACGACGTCCCGGCCGTGCTCGACAAGCCGCTTGGCCTTCTCGATCACCATTTCGGCGACCTGGACGTGACGGACGGCCGGCTCATCGAAGGTCGACGAAATCACTTCGCCGCGCACGGAGCGCTGCATGTCGGTGACTTCTTCCGGACGTTCGTCGATCAAAAGGACGATCAGGTAGCAATCCGGGTGATTGGCGGTGATCGAATGGGCGATGTTCTGCAACAGAACAGTCTTACCGGTCCGCGGCGGAGCGACGATCAGGCCGCGCTGGCCCTTGCCGAGCGGCGCCACGAGATCGATGACGCGCGGCGAAAGATCCTTCGTTGTGGGAACGTCGAGTTCCATACGGAAACGATCGTTCGGATAGAGCGGCGTCAGATTGTCGAAGTGGACCTTGTGACGGATCTTTTCCGGATCGTCAAAATTGATCGTGTTGACCTTCAGCAACGCGAAATAGCGCTCGCCTTCCTTCGGGCCACGGATCGGCCCCTCGACCGTATCGCCCGTCTTCAGCGAGAAGCGGCGGATCTGAGAAGGGGAGATGTAGATGTCGTCCGGGCCGGGAAGATAGTTGGCATTCGCGGAGCGAAGGAAACCGAAGCCGTCCTGCAGAACCTCGACGACGCCCTCGCCGATGATTTCCACGTCCTGGCTTGCGAGCACCTTCAGGATCGCAAACATCAGTTCCTGTTTGCGCATCGTGCTGGCGTTTTCGACCTCGAGCGACTCGGCAAAGGCCAGGAGATCGGTCGGGGATTTGTTTTTCAGTTCTTGAAGCTTCATTTCAGCCATGAAGGGAATTACTCGTTTTTTTATGAGGGGAAAGGCAATGTTGTTCGAATTCAGAACCGCGATAGGGGCGTTCGCGGGAGACAGAATGGATACATGCCACGAAGAAGAGATGGCGGGAAAATAGCGATTCAGTCTATGGCCCGCAAGGGGGGCAGGCAAAATGAAGGAAATTTAACTCCGCCGCTAAAAAAGACCCATCTCACGCAAAGGGTTTCACGACGACAAGTATGACGATCAGGATCATCAACAGCGTCGGCGCCTCGTTCATGAGACGCCAATAACGCGCCGAATGCTTGTTCTCATCGCGGGCAAAGGCGCGCGCCGCGCTGCTGAAGTGACCATGAACAGCTGATAGCACGACAACCAGCCCTATCTTCGCATGTAGCCAGCCGCCCTGGAAATCATAAACCGACCAGGCAAGATAGAGCCCGAAAATCCAGGTCAAAATCATCGCCGGCGTTATGATGTAGCGCAACAGGCGCTGTTCCATCACCTTGAACGTCTCGGATTGCTGCGAACCAGGTTCGGCATCGGTATGATAGACGAAAAGCCGCGGCAGGTAGAACATGCCGGCCATCCATGAGATCACCGCGATAATGTGAAGGGCCTTGATCCAGAGATAGAGATCGGCCGGATGCCAGGCGAAGAGCCCGATCGCCAGGGCTGCGAAGATCAGGATCATGAAATAGGCACGTCGCCCGGCTCTCCGGCCCGGAGCTTTGTCCGTCTGCTTCTCCGTCGTCATCAGCCTCTCCATCCCCGCACGCGCTCGACGAGTGCGGCGACATTGGCCGGGTCCGCCTGCGGCGTTATCCCGTGTCCGAGATTGAAAATCAGCGGGCCGTTCCCGAGATGCTGCAGGATATCATCGATCCCTTCCTCCAAAGCCCTGCCGCCGGCAACGACGCGCATCGGATCGAGATTGCCCTGCACTGGGCCCTCCTGCTGCAGCTCCCGGGCGAAAGCCAGAGGCACCGACCAGTCCAGACCGATCGCATCCGCACCGGTCTTCTGCCGGTAGGTCTTCAATTGATAGCCCGCACCCTTGGCGAATGCGATGATCCGCGCCTGCGGCCGGCGTGCCTTGACCGACGCGATCATCCTTGCGACCGGCCTGACGGCGAAGGCCTCGAATTCCTTCTCGCCGAGTACACCAGCCCACGAATCGAAAATCTGCACGGCATCGGCACCAGCATCGATTTGCGCCACGAGATAGTCGGCGGATATGTCGGCGAGCAGCGTCAGAAGATGTTCGAACGCCTTCGGGTGACGGTAGGCGAACAATCGGGCGGGTGCCTGATCCGGCGTGCCGTGACCGGCGATCATATAGGTCGCAACGGTCCAAGGCGCGCCACAGAAGCCGAGAAGCGTCGTTTCGGGGGGGAGATCCCGCCGCAACCGCCGCACCGTCTCCATGACCGGCGCAAGATGGGCAATCACGCCTTCCGGCTTCAAAGTCAGGATGCCTGTCTCGTCGATCGGATCCATCTCGGGGCCATGTCCCTCGGTAAAGCGGACATTGCGCTTCAATGCGTCAGGAATGACGAGGATGTCGGAAAACAGGATGGCGGCGTCGAAACCGTAGCGGCGTATTGGCTGCAGCGTCACTTCCACAGCATATTCGGGCGTATAACAGAGATCGAGAAAGCTTCCGGCCTTGGCGCGCGTCTCGCGATATTCTGGCAGATAACGACCGGCCTGTCGCATCAGCCATAGAGGGGGAGGGCTCACCGTTTCTCCACCCAGCACCCTTATAATCTTCCGACGTTCACCGGTCAAAGACATCATCCCATATAAAATCAAATATATATCTTAAGGTTTCTATTTCTTAGAGTCGGTGACTATCAAGGATTAAAGTTCATTCATCGCCTATCCAATTTGTCGCGCCTCGCCAGCAACATTTCAGGAATTTACGCGCGGCTATGGGGATATGCGGAAAGCAAAGCAGATCTTCTAATCTTTTGAGTAGGTTGCCGTGAATTGCACTCTCAAGCCTTCTGGGGATAAGTTGGGGAGAGGCGCGGAACTTCCCACCTTGTCCACATTGCCCACAGGCAACGCGGAAGCGACCGGACGAAAAACCCAAATGTGGAAAACTCGGCAGTTTTCCCCTTGCCCAGGACAGGCCGCTTCTCGTACCTCTTTTTTTCCCGGGATATTAACAGGCGATGGAAAGTAGCGTGGAAAACCGAACAAGCTTCTTTCATCTTCACCTGATTTCTGACTCAACGGGAGAGACTCTAATCTCGGCCGGTCGGGCCGCATCCGTTCAATTCCATGCCACGCAGCCGATCGAGCACGTCTATCCGCTGATTCGGAATCGCAAGCAGCTTCTGCCTGTACTCGAAGCAATCGATCACAGTCCCGGCATTGTCCTCTATACGATCGTCGATCGCGAGCTTGCCGACTTCATCGACGAGCGTTGCCGGGAGATGGGCGTGCCCTGCGTCAATGTTCTCGAGCCGGTCATGAATGTCTTTCAGACCTATCTCGGCACGGCATCGCGTCGCCGGGTCGGGGCGCAGCATGTGATGAATGCCGACTACTTCGCGCGCATCGAAGCGCTGAACTTCACCATGGATCATGACGACGGGCAGATGCCCGATGATTATGACGATGCCGACGTCGTCATTATTGGCATCAGCCGCACCTCGAAGACGCCGACCAGCATCTATCTTGCAAACCGCGGTATCAAGACCGCCAATATTCCGATCGTGGCGGGCATGCCTTTGCCGGAAAGCCTGGCCAGGGCGACGAAGCCGCTGATCGTAGGCCTGGTGGCAACAACGGATCGGATTTCGCAGGTGCGCGAAAACCGCATTCTCGGCACGACGCCCGGCTTCGATCGTGGCGACTACACGGATCGCGCCGCCATCTCCGAAGAGCTGAAATATGCCCGCTCGCTCTGCGCGCGGCACAATTGGCCGATCATCGACGTCACGCGTCGGTCGATCGAAGAGACTGCGGCCGCCATTGTTGCCCTGCGCCCCAAGCTGCGCTAAGCGCTGCACATCGCTATTTCAAAGGCAGCCGTCATGACCGTGCCCCTTATCCTTGCATCGTCCAGCCCGTTCCGGCGGATGTTGATGGAAAATGCCGGATTGCATTTTCAAGCCATCGCCGCCGATATCGACGAGCGCGCAATCGAAGCGCCGTTGGAACGCGATGGCGCCGGTCCGGATGCCGTAGCCCTGGTGCTGGCCAAGGCGAAGGCGAAAGAGGTGAGCGATCGCTTTCCCGGTTCGTTCGTCATCGGCTCGGATCAGACCATGTCGCTCGGCAGCCGGGTCTTCCACAAGCCGAAGACCATCGCGGATGCCGAAGAGCATCTGCGGATCTTGTCGGGCCAGACACACCGGCTCAACAGCGCCATCGCTCTGGTGCGCAACGGCGATATCATTTGGGAACATGTGTCACACGCCAACTTGACGATGCGTGAGCTATCGGCCGATTTCATCCATCGGCATCTCACCCGTGTCGGCGAGAAGGCGTTGTCGAGCGTCGGTGCCTATCAGCTCGAGGGGGAGGGCATCCAACTCTTCTCCAAGATCGACGGCGACTATTTTACCATAGTGGGATTGCCGATGCTGCCGCTTCTCCAGCAGCTGCGTGAATTGGGAGCGATCGATGGATGATTCACGTGAAACACAATCTCCGAAAGCCTTCGTCACGGGCTATCCGGTCAGGCATTCCCGCTCGCCGCTGATCCACGGCTATTGGCTGCGCCAGCTCGGCCTTGCCGGCAGCTACCGTGCGCATGAAGTCTCCGCGGAAGACTTTCCGGCGTTCATCGCTTCGCTCAAGGAGCGCTCCGGCGGTTTTGTCGGCGGCAACGTGACGATCCCGCACAAGGAGGCGGCTTTCAAATTGGCGGACCGGCCGGACGAATTGTCTGAGGAGCTTGGCGCTTCCAATACCCTATGGCTTGAGGAGGGGCTGCTTCACGCGACCAACACCGATGGTCGCGGCTTCACGGCAAATCTCGATGAACGCCATCCGGGCTGGGATCGCAGCGAGCGCGCCGTGATCCTCGGAGCGGGCGGCGCCAGCCGCGCCGTCATACAGGCAGTGCGCGATCGCGGCTTCCCGGAGATCCACGTCGTCAACCGCACCGTCGAGCGGGCACAGGAATTGGCGGATCGCTTCGGCGACCGGGTTCACGCACATCCTATCGCCGCACTTCGCGAAGTCATGCAGAACGCAGGCCTGTTTATCAACACCACGTCGCTTGGCATGGATGGCGAGGCTGCCCCGCGGATCGATTTCTCGCCCCTTGCGGATGGGGCTGTCGTGACGGACATTGTCTATGTGCCGCTGAAGACGCCGCTTCTGACCCAGGCGGAAGATCAGGGCTTTGCCATTGTCGACGGTCTCGGCATGCTGTTGCATCAAGCGGTGCCGGGCTTTGAAAAATGGTTCGGAAAACGCCCGGTGGTCGATGAGGCTCTAAGGGCTTTAATCATCGCCGACATGGACAGGCACATATGATCAGAATCGGCCTCACGGGATCGATCGGGATGGGAAAGTCGACCTCGGCGAAACTGTTCGCCGAAGCCGGTATTCCGGTGAACGACTCCGATGCCGTGGTGCATGATCTCTACAGCAACGGGGCGGTTCCGTTGGTCGAGGCTGCTTTCCCCGGTTCGACCAGGAATGGGATGGTCGATCGGCAGGAGCTTGGCCGCCAGCTTTCGGGTGATCCCTCCGGCTTCAAGCGACTGGAGGCCATCGTCCATCCGCTGGTGCGCGAGCGCGAGCGCCTGTTCCTCAAGCGCCAACGGCAAGCCGGCGTCGATATGGTGGTGCTCGATATCCCGCTGCTGTTCGAAACCGGGGCGGACAAAAGGGTGGATAAGATCGTCGTCGTCAGCTGCGATCCACAGATTCAAAGGCAAAGGGTGCTTGCCCGGCCGGGCATGACAGAGGAAAAATTCGATATGATTCTCTCTCGCCAGACGCCGGACGCGGAAAAGCGGGCGCGCGCCGATTATGTCATCGATACCGGCCGGAGCATCGATGCGGCGCGCGAACAGGTAAAAGAGATCATAGCGGACCTGCGGCAAAAGCCGCCGACTGACGAATCAAAAGGCGGAGAGCCCTGATATGCGCGAGATCATTTTCGATACGGAAACCACCGGGCTCGACAACAGGGCGGACCGTATCATCGAAATCGGCGGCATCGAGCTCATCAACCATTTCCCGACCGGTAACACGCTGCACCTCTTCATCAATCCAGGCGATCGCAAGGTTCATCCGGACGCACTCGCCGTGCATGGCATCACCGACGAGTCCCTGAAGGACAAGCCGCCCTTCGCCGATGTCGCCGATCAGATCCTCGAATTCTTCGCCGACGCCAAATGGATCGCACACAACGCCACCTTCGACATGGGCTTCGTCAATGCCGAATTCGCCCGGCTCGGCCGGCCGCCGATCCTGCCTGATATGGTGATCGACACCCTGGCCATGGCGCGCCGCAAGCATCCCATGGGGCCGAACTCGCTGGATGCGCTCTGCCGGCGCTACGGCATCGACAACTCACATCGCACTCAACACGGAGCGCTTCTCGACTCCGAGCTGCTTGCCGAAGTCTATATCGAGATGATCGGTGGCCGGCAGACCGCTCTCGGCCTCGGCAGCAGCAACGGTTCATCGGCGCGCTCCCGTCAGAATGACGAGGGGGAGGAGATTGTTGTCGATGTCTTCGTGCGGCCCGAGCCTTTGCCAGGCAGGGTGAGCGAAGAAGAACTGTCCGCCCATGCGGCGCTGATTGCCAAGCTCGGCGCGAAGGGGATCTGGTCCAAATATCGCGCTTCCGAATAGAAGCGCATTTCGAGGCACCAAAAGAAAATGCCCGGACATTGATCCGGGCATTTTCTTTTCTATCGATGATAGGCGGTGAAGGCTTAGTTCGGAACGGCCGAAACCTGGGCGCGGGCCTGCTCTTCGGCCATGCGCTGCGTGAACATCTGCGCGAAATCGATCGGGTCGATCATCAGCGGCGGGAAGCCGCCGTTGCGGGTGATATCGGCGATGATCTGACGCGCGAAGGGGAACAGCAGGCGCGGGCACTCGATGAAGAGCAGCGGCAGCATGTGTTCCTGCGGGAAGCCGGTGACGCGGAAGACGCCGCCATAGACCAGCTCGGTATGGAAGAGAACGCGCTCGCCATCCTTGGCTTCGGCATTCAGCGTCAATACGACGTCGAAATCCGAATCAGACAGCGGATTGGCGTTGACGTTGACATTGATATTGATGTCGGGAGCATTTTCCCGGGCCTGAAGCGAGCGCGGAGCACCCGGATTTTCGAAGGAAAGATCCTTGGTGTACTGAGCAAGGATGCTAAGGCTCGGGCTGGCTGCGCCGTTGCCGCTGGTCTCGTTGGCCATGGGGGTGTCCTCTCACGTCAATAGGTGTCGCCATCTAGCATTTCGAATTGGGGCTTACAACCCTTATGCCCCGGCGCTTTTTGGACCGCTGTTCTAGTCCTCGAGCCGCTTCTGATCGGACCAGGGCGAGTTGCGCTTAGGCTCGCGATGGAAATCGGTTTCGTCGAGATCGACGACCGTTCCGGGTTTGCTTGGCTGAGCCTGCGGACCGGCGCCCGGTCCTTGACCGCGACGAAAGGCGCGGGAATTGCCGACGACGACGATACGGTTGCGCAGGATCCTCCAGGCGAGATCGCGCACGGCCGGAATGAAAAGCAGCAGGCCGATGATATCGGAGATGAAGCCCGGCAGCATCAGGAAGAAGGCCGCGATAACGATCATGGCGCCATGCACCATCTCGCGGCCGGGATCGCCGCCGTTGCGGCTCTCGGTCGAGATGCGCTGGAGAATGCCGATCCCCTGAATTCTCAAGAGTGCCGCACCGAGGAGGGCGCTGAGGATCACCAGCCCCAGCGTCGCCCAGACGCCAACCATCTTTCCGACGACGATGAAGCCGGCGATTTCCGCGAGCGGCATCAGAAAAACGAAGATAGGTAGAAGCGATAGGCGCATGTTATCCTGGTCCTGAACGCGGGTTTCTCGGCATAAGCGTTAGTTGAACGCGCATAATAAAGAAACTGGTCCGCTATTTGAATGATAGATGGATGCAGACTATATGGGGATTGAAACTTTAATTTTAACGGTGGTTCCGATACGAGATGGGTGCAAACGACTTTGTGACGATCTTTTTCCTGGTGGCAGCGGTGCTGATCTTCTTTCAGTTGCGCAGTGTCCTTGGCCGCCGCACGGGGAATGAGAAGCCGCCGCGCGATCTCTATGGTTCCGCCGATCCGGTGAATGGCCCGACGCCGCCGGATGCCGGCAAGGTGGTGACCTTGCCGCGTCGCGACACGGCGGAAGAGGAGGATCGCTTCGCCGCCGTCGACGCCTTCACCCCGGCCGGCACGCCGCTCAATGATTCTCTGCGCGAAGTGAGCAAGACCGATCCCGCCTTCAATCCGAAGGAATTCGTCAATGGCGCCCGCATGGCCTATGAGATGATCGTCATGGCTTTTGCAGATGGCGATCGCAAGGCCTTGAAGGGATTGCTTTCGCGCGAGGTCTATGACGGCTTCGACGCAGCAATCGCCGATCGCGAGGCCAAGGGTGAAAAGGTCAAATCGACATTCGTCGGCATCGATAAGGCCGATATTCTCAGCGCCGAGATCAAGGGAACCGAAGCCTTGGTCACCATGCGCATCGTCAGCCAGATGATTTCGGCGACCTACGACAAGGCCGGCACGCTGATCGACGGCGACGCCGAGGCCGTGGCCGAGGTCAGCGACCTCTGGACTTTCGCCCGCGACACCCGTTCCCGCGATCCGAACTGGAAACTTGTGGCGACCGAATCTGAACAATGACGAGCCCATTGCAGGATTTCAGACTGGAACCGGCAACCTTCGCCGATCTGAAGGGCTGGAAGGACGACGATCCTTCCAGCCTTTTTCGCGCCATGAAGGACTGTCGAAACCATATCCGCGACGTAAAGCCCTACCGCACCGGCGCTGCCGGGCTGACCGCCGATGAACTTCTGGTTCTGCTCGATGCGGCCGAAGATTGGGAACCACGCGATGCGGCCGAGGCACGTGCCTTCTTCGAAGAGCATTGCCGGCCCTTCTTCATTCGCCGTGGCGATGGCGCCAAAGGGTTCGTAACCGCATTCTTTGAGCCGGAGATCGAGGTTTCGGCCACACCGGACGAAACCTATCGCTATCCCTTCTACCGGCGACCGGATGATCTGATCGACCTGGACGACACCAATCGGCCTGCGGATCTCGACCCGTCCTATATGTTCGGACGCCTCCGCGACGGTGCGATTTCAGCCTATCCCGATCGCGGCGAGATCGATCGCGGTTATCTTGAGGGCAAGGGGCTGGAGATCGCCTGGGCGAAATCCAAGGTCGACGTCTTCTTCGTGCACGTGCAGGGGGCTGCTCGCCTGTGCTATCCGGATGGGCGCATGGGCCGCATCACCTATGCCGCCAAGGCCGGGCATCCCTTCTCGGCGGTCGGGCGCCTGCTCATCGAGCGGGGTGTGCTCGACCGCGCGACGATATCCATGCAGACGATCCGCGACTGGCTCTATGCCCACCCACGGGAGGTCGACGAGGTTCTCTGGCACAATCGGTCCTATATCTTCTTCCGCGAGGCCGATGTCAGCGACCCCACGCTCGGTCCGATTGCCGCCGCCAAGGTGCCTCTGCTTGCCGGCCGGTCCCTTGCGGTGGATCGCCAGATCCATACCTTCGGCTTTCCCTTCTTCATCCGCTCGGAAAGTCTCACTCATCTTGATGCCGGCAAGCCTTTCGCGCGGCTGATGCTGGCGCTGGATACAGGCTCCGCCATCGTCGGGCCGGCGCGCGGCGATATATTTACCGGTTCGGGCTATGATGCCGGGGAGCTCGCCGGCACAGTGCGCAATGACGCCGATTTTTATATATTCATTCCAAAGGCGGCGGCGCGAAGGTTCGGCTGATGGCCTCGGAACGAAAGAACAAGGAGCATAAGCTCAGCGCGGAGGACCGCATCCTCTGGGGCAGGGTAGCCAAGAGCACCCGGCCCATGGCCGGCCGAATGGCCGATATGGAGGCTTTCGAAGCAGCGCTGGCAGCCGAAGCGGAGAGCGAGGAAGAGGCCCACGCCGCAAAGGCGGGAACGGCTCCGATGCCAACCGACCCGCAAAATGTGCCGACGCCCGCCAAACAGCCTTCCGGCCGCCACCACCAGCTCGAACGTCCGGTCAAGCGCAAGATCGCCAAGGGGCGGCTGGCGCTGGAGGCCCGGATCGATCTTCACGGCCTCATCCAGAGCGAGGCGCATGGCATGCTTCTGGATTTCCTCCTGCGCGCTCATGGCCGCGGGCTTCGCCATGTGCTTGTCATAACAGGCAAGGGCAGCTCCATGGGCAGCGAAGGGGCGCTCAAGCGCGCGGTACCGCTCTGGTTTTCCAAGCCGGAATTTCGCTTTCTGATCTCTTCCTACGAGACGGCGGCGCAACATCATGGTGGCGACGGCGCGCTCTATATCCGCCTGTCGCGCCTGAAGGGGGACAAGCCTTGACCCCCTTCGGCGAAGCGGTGAGAAAGCTCAGGCTGCGCAAGGGCGTCTCGCAAAAGGAAATGGCGGCCGCGCTGAATGTGACGCCGGCTTATTTATCCGCCTTAGAACACGGAAAGCGCGGGACACCGACCTTTGATCTGCTGCAGCGCATCGCCGGATATTTCAACATCATCTGGGACGAAGCCGAGGAATTGTTCCTGCTGGCGCGCTTTTCCGACCCTCGCATCGTCGTCGACACGTCGGGGCTTGCACCTGAATATACGGCCTTCGTCAACCACTTGGCCGGCAAGATTCGCAATCTTGACGCAGCAACGATACAAGAGCTATCTCGAGTTCTCGAAAATGGCGGCAAATCAGGCTGAAAAGCGCCTCAATCCCCTGTTTTATACCTGATTTAGGGGCCTTCCGTTTGGAAGTTCGGGGTGAAACATCCTATATTCAGGGAAAGAAAAACCGCTGATTCGTCAGTGATCGGCGAGATTCTCTAAACACTGGAAAGACTTCAATAAAATGACCGATATATCCGTAACCGAAAACGGCGGTAACGCCGAGTATGGCGCAGACAGCATCAAGGTTCTGAAGGGCCTTGATGCCGTGCGCAAGCGACCCGGGATGTATATCGGTGACACGGATGACGGTTCGGGCCTGCATCACATGGTCTACGAAGTCGTCGACAACGCCATCGACGAGGCGTTGGGCGGCTATGCCGACATCGTCACGGTCACCCTCAATCCCGATGGATCGGTGACGGTAACCGATAACGGCCGCGGCATCCCGACGGATATCCATACCGGCGAAGGTGTTTCTGCGGCCGAAGTCATCATGACCCAGCTTCATGCCGGCGGTAAGTTCGACCAGAATTCCTACAAGGTCTCCGGCGGCTTGCACGGCGTCGGCGTTTCCGTCGTCAACGCACTGTCCGTCTGGTTGAAGCTGAAGATCCGCCGCCAGGGCAAGATCAATGAAATGAGCTTCAGCCACGGCGTGGCCGATGCGCCGCTCAAGGAAACCGGCGATGCCGGCAATGAGACCGGCACCGAAGTCAGCTTCATGCCGAGCTCTGACACCTTCACCATGACGGAATTCGATTACGGCACGCTGGAGCATCGCCTGCGCGAGCTTGCTTTCCTGAATTCCGGCGTGCGCATCCTTTTGACCGACAAGCGTCATTCCGACATCAGGCAGGAAGAGATGCTCTATGACGGCGGCTTGGAAGCCTTCGTCGCCTATCTCGACCGCGCCAAGAAGCCGCTGGTCCAAAAGCCGGTGTCGATCCGCAGCGAGAAGGACGGCATCACCGTCGAAGTCGCCATGTGGTGGAACGACAGCTACCATGAAAACGTGCTCTGCTTCACCAACAACATCCCGCAGCGCGACGGCGGCACGCATATGGCCGGCTTCCGCGCCGCGCTGACGCGCCAGATCACCTCCTACGGCGAGTCATCCGGCATCACCAAGAAGGAAAAGGTGACGCTGACGGGTGACGATTGCCGCGAAGGCCTGACGGCTGTGCTGTCGGTCAAGGTTCCCGATCCGAAATTCTCCTCGCAGACCAAGGACAAGCTGGTTTCCTCGGAAGTCCGCCCGGTGGTCGAAAGCCTCGTAAACGAAGCGCTCGGCACCTGGCTCGAAGAGCATCCGTCCGATGCGAAGGTACTGGTCGGCAAGGTTGTCGAAGCCGCTGCCGCCCGCGAGGCCGCCCGCAAGGCGCGCGAGCTGACCCGGCGCAAGGGCGCTCTCGATATTGCCTCGCTGCCCGGCAAGCTCGCCGACTGCTCGGAACGCGATCCCGCCAAGTCCGAAGTCTTCCTCGTCGAGGGCGATTCGGCAGGCGGTTCGGCCAAACAGGGCCGTTCGCGCGAAAATCAGGCGATCCTGCCGCTACGCGGCAAGATTCTCAACGTCGAGCGCGCCCGCTTCGACAAGATGCTCTCGAGCCAGGAAATCGGCACGCTGATCACCGCACTCGGTACCGGTATCGGCAAGGACGAATTCAACGCCGACAAGCTGCGCTATCACAAGATCATCATCATGACGGATGCCGACGTCGACGGCGCCCATATCCGTACCCTGCTGTTGACTTTCTTCTTCCGGCAGATGCCCGATCTCATCGAACGCGGCCATCTCTATATTGCCCAGCCGCCGCTCTATAAGGTGACGCGCGGCAAATCGGTGCAATATCTGAAGGATGAGAAGGCGCTGGAAGAATATCTGATCGCGCAGGGTCTTGACGATGCGAGCCTCAGGCTTGGCAATGGCGAGGTGCGCGCAGGACAAGATCTGCGCGAGGTTATCTTCGATGCGCTGCGCCTGCGCACGCTGCTCGACAATCTGCATTCGCGCTACAACCGCGATGTCGTCGAACAGGCGGCGATTGCCGGCGCGCTCAATGCCGAACTGGTCAGCGATCGGGCGCGGGCCGCGGTGCTCGTTGATGACGTCGCCAAGCGGCTCGATATCATCGCCGAGGAAACCGAACGCGGCTGGACCGGCCTCGTGACGGATGAGGGCGGTTTGCGCTTCGAGCGCATGGTGCGCGGCGTCAAGGAAGTCGTGCTTCTCGACATGGCGCTGATCGGTTCGCAGGATGCACGCCTCATCGACCAGCTCGGCGTCCGGCTCAAGGAAACCTACATCGTGCCGCCGAAGCTCGTGCGCCGCGATGGCGAAACCGAGATTTCCGGCCCGCGCAAACTGTTGGAAACGATCTTCACCGCCGGCCGCAAGGGTCTTACCATGCAGCGCTATAAGGGCCTTGGCGAAATGAATGCCGAGCAGCTCTGGGAAACGACACTGGATCCGAATGCGCGCTCGTTGTTGCAGGTCAGGGTCGCGGATGCGAACGATGCCGACGGCTTGTTTGCCCGGCTTATGGGCGATGAGGTCGAGCCCCGGCGCGAGTTCATTCAAGAAAATGCGCTAAGCGTCGCCAATCTCGACATCTGATCTCTGTCACGAGAAACAAAAAGGCCCGCCAGAACATCTGGCGGGCCTTTTCAATTGATATCAATTACTTGGCGATAAACGTGCCATTGAAGGCAACCTCGGAAAGCGGATTGCGATGGTTCGGCACTTCGCGCTCCCTCAGCTTTTCCGGCAGCTGGTTTTTGTCGCCGATCTTGCCGATCGCAACAGCGGTCTCGACGCGGAACCCTTCAGGAATACCGAGAACCTCGTAGGACTTCTCGACATGGAAGCCGCCCATGCCGTGGGCTGCATAGCCGGCTAGATGTGCCTGCATCGCCAGAAAGCCCCAGGCAGTGCCAGCATCGAAGGAGTGGCTGTAGCTGGGCTTCTGCTCGGCGGAACCGAGTTCGCCGCTATGGGTGCGCGAGATGACGAAGAGCAGCGCCGCAGCGGATTTCGCCCAGCCCTGGTTGAATTCGATCAGAAGATCGAGGAACTTGTCCCAGTTCTCCGAACCGCGCAGGGCATAGACGAAGCGCCAGGGCTGCAGGTTCGAAGCGGATGGCGCCCAATGGGCAGCCTCCAGAATGGTCAGCAGATCCTTTTCCGGCATGGTCTCATTGGAATAGGCGCGCGGCGACCAGCGATCGAGGAAGATCTTATCGATCGGATACTGCGATTCGCGATTGTTGCTTGATGTCATTGGGGCTTCTTTCCATCAGTGGGAACCAGTTGCGGGTCTTTTTGCAGGGATTTCGTGGTTGGCCATCAACATATGAGGCGTGTCTATACTCGGCTCTCGTCGGCAGTCCAGATCACATCGAGCTCTTCGCGAAATGCAAAACGCTTGAGGTGATCGGCAACAACTGCCTGCATGCGTTCGAGATCCTCGGGCTTTTCGACACTCAGCGTCATGATCAGGTTGGTGGGATTGGCCGCCAGCCCAAGAGAGGCTTCGGCGCTGAAAGGCACCTTCCCGGCCGTTTCATTGAATTCCACCTCAAATCGGTGGCTCCAGTGCTTGCAGAGCTGCTGCAGATAGCGACTGGCATGCTCTGTTTTCACTGACGAGACGGATGCGGGCATGGGATGCTCCAGTAAACTTGAACAGAAGACACGTGTTTCCATACATAGATCCTTCCGCATTCGCCAGGTAGACAGACTGTTTCAAGTTTGCGTTATTTCGGCGAAATCCTGTTTCGCTATGCTGTCGCGGAAGAGAACACTCGAGACTGGAGACGCAACCTTGCTGGTGAACGGGAAATGGACTGAGGATTGGCAGCCGGTCCAGGCCAAGGATGAAAAGGGCGGCTTCGTCCGCCAGACCTCGAGTTTCCGCAGCTGGATAACACCCGACGGCCGACCGGGACCGACGGGCGAGCGCGGATTCAAGGCGGAGGCCGGCCGTTACCATCTTTATGTCGCGTTGATTTGCCCCTGGGCGTCGCGCACCCTGATCGGCCGCAAGCTGAAGGGGCTTGAGGATGTCATTTCCGTCTCGGTGGTCGAACCGGCGCTGACCAAGCAGGGCTGGCGTTTCGGAGATTATCCCGGCGCGACAGACGACCCGGTCAACGGCGCCACCTATATGCATGAGATCTACACCAAGGCCGATCCGCTCTTCACGGGCCGCGCCACCGTGCCGGTGCTTTGGGACAAGCGGACCGGCACGATCGTCAACAACGAATCATCAGATATCCTGCGTATGCTGAATGACGGTTTCGGCGATCTCGCCCAGAACGACATCGATCTTTATCCGACCGGCAAGCGCGAGGATATAGACCGCTTCAACGCGCGGATCTATCCGGCCCTCAATAACGGCGTCTATCGCGCCGGCTTCGCGACGACGCAGGTCGCCTATGAGGAAGCTTTCCATGGCGTGTTCAAATGTCTCGATCAGGTTGAGGCCGAGCTGGAGGGCAGGGACTACCTCTTTACCGACCATCCGACCGAAAGCGATATCAGGCTGTTCGTCACCCTCGTCCGTTTCGATGTCGCCTATCACGGCCTCTTCAAGTGCAACCTCCGCAGGCTGTCGGATTATGCCAATCTCCGGTCCTTCTGCCGCCGCATGTTCGACTGGCCTGGGATCGCCGAGACGGTCAGCTTCGATCACATCAAGCGCGGCTACTATTCGGTGACGGCGCTCAATCCGAGCGGTATCGTGCCGCTCGGCCCTGCACTCGAAGAGCTGTTCTGATACTCGACCGCCCCCAAAAACCCGTCTAAGGTCCGCCTCGTTTTGATGGAATTGGGAGGACCGTTATGAATGGGGAGGAGTTTCGGCGCTGGTCGGAAAAGGCCGCGAATTGGGGTGCGGATTATCGCGCATCGCTCCGGGACCGGCCCGTGCGGGCGCAGACGGCTCCTGGCGAAATATCCGCGCATATTGCCGATTCCCCACCGGAATCCGGCGAAGCGATGGAGGATATCTTCAAGGATTTCGAGGATATCCTCGTTCCCGGCATGACGCATTGGCAGCATCCACGCTTTTTTGCCTATTTCCCCGCCAATGCCGCCCCGGTCTCGGTGATCGCCGAATATCTGGTCAGCGCCATTGCCGCGCAATGCATGCTTTGGCAGACCTCGCCTTCCGCCACCGAGTTGGAGACCAAGGTGGTCGACTGGCTGGGTCAAGCCCTCGGCCTGCCTGACAGTTTCACCGGCGTCATCCAGGATTCGGCTTCAACCGCAACTCTTGCCGCCGTTCTGGTCATGCGCGAGCGGGCGCTGGACTGGCATGGCAACAGCCACGGACTCGCTGCAAACAAGGCGGTGCGGATCTATTCTACCGATCAGGTCCATACGTCAATCGACCGCGCCATCTGGATTTCCGGCGTCGGCGCGGAGAACCTAGTGCGCATCCCCTCCGCCGGTCCGAACAAGGCCATGGATCCTCAGGCGCTTGCCGCTGCGATAGAGCAAGACCGCGCCGCCGGATTGCTGCCGGCCGGTGTTATCGCCTGCGTTGGCGGCACCAGCGTCGGCGCCTGCGATGATATCGCTGCTGTCGTCGATGTGGCGCATGCCCACGGACTTTACGTGCATGTCGATGCCGCCTGGGCGGGCTCCGCCATGATCTGCCCGGAATTCCGTGAGCTGTGGCAAGGCGTCGAGCGGGCCGATTCCGTCGTCTTCAATCCGCATAAATGGCTTGGCGCGCAATTCGATTGCTCCGTCCAGTTCGTTCGCGAACCGGAAACGCTGGTGCGGACGCTGGCGATCCAGCCCGAATATCTGCGTACCCATGGCCATGACGGCATCATCAACTATTCGGAATGGTCGGTGCCGCTTGGCCGGCGCTTTCGCGCGTTGAAGCTCTGGTTCCTGCTGCGCTATCACGGCCTGGAAGGGCTGCGGGGGATGATCCGCAATCACGTCGCATGGTCGCAGAATCTGGCTAAGCGCCTGGTGGCCGAACCCGATTTTGAGATTGTCACCCAGCCGTTTCTGTCGTTGTTTTCGTTCGATCACAAGGCGCCCGCGGGCGCCGATCAGGAAAGCCATACGCAGCGCCTGATTGCCGCGATCAACAATGACGGCCGCATCTATCTAACGCAGACCCGCGTTGCCGGCCGCCTGGTCATTCGCTTTCAGGCCGGACAGTTCGAAGCGACAGCGGAAGATATCGATATGGCTTTTGCTGTCATCGTCGAAATCGCCAGAGCATTGCCCCCGGTCTAGAAAAACTGTTGTTCCCACGCGGAACGCCGGAGCATGCTATGCTCTGAAATCGATTGATGACACTGGTAAATAATTCGTTCATATATGGTGTCACCAATCTTGGCTTTGAAAGCAATCTCGTCTTTGAAAAATGCAGGGAAGGAAAATCCATGAAATTGTTGCGTGTAGGGCAAGCCGGAAAGGAAAAGCCGGCACTTCTGGATAGCGACGGCAAGATCCGCGATCTCTCCGCGCATGTCGCCGATATTGGTGGAGAGGCCATTTCGCCGGCTGGTCTCGCGAAGATCGCCGCTCTCGATCCGAAGAGCCTGCCGGAACTGGCGGAAGGCCGCATCGGCGCCTGTGTCGCCGGCACCGGCAAATTCATCTGCATCGGTCTGAACTTTTCCGACCATGCCGCGGAAACCGGTGCCACCGTGCCGCCGGAGCCGATCATCTTCATGAAGGCAAGCTCGGCCATCGTCGGCCCGAATGACAACGTGCTGATCCCGCGCGGCTCGGAAAAGACCGATTGGGAAGTCGAGCTCGGCGTCGTCATCGGCAAAAAGGCGAAATATGTCAGCGAAGCCGATGCTCTCGATTATGTCGCCGGCTATTGCGTTTCGCACGATGTTTCCGAGCGCGCTTTCCAGACGGAACGTTCGGGACAATGGACCAAGGGCAAGTCCTGCGACACCTTCGGTCCGATCGGCCCGTGGCTGGTTACGAAGGACGAGGTTGCCGACCCGCAGAACCTCGGCATGTGGCTAAAGGTCAACGGGAAGACGATGCAGAACGGCTCGACCAAGACCATGGTCTATGGTGTTGCCTACCTCGTATCCTATCTCAGCCAGTTCATGTCGCTGCATCCGGGTGATGTCATCTCCACCGGCACGCCTCCCGGCGTCGGCATGGGCATGAAGCCACCGCAATATCTGAAGCCGGGCGATGTCGTCGAACTCGGCATGGAAGGCCTCGGCACGCAGCGCCAGACCTTCCTCGCAGACGCATGAGGCCTTGAGGCTCAGGAACTTTAATCTTTTGAGATCATTGTTGATGCCGGAGAAGCGATTCTCCGGCGTTTTTATAGGTAAAACTCTCTGCAGTTATGTTGCCCCCCAACAAAAACTGCTAGACTGGTTAGTAAGAGCTTAAAGGATGGAGATTGCGCCTGAGGAGCCGCAATCATCCTGCTGCGCAGCGCAACCGGAGGAGCGCCGCAATGAAAGCAGCGACATATGAGGCGCATGAGCTTTTGAAAATCTATGTGATTTGCAAGTTCGCGCGCCGGCATCTCGAAAGGTGACGCCCCCAAATGTTTTATCAGTTTTACGAACTCAATCATGCCGCCCTCGCACCCTTCCGCGCCGCTGCCGACATGATGCGCCTGGCCTCTGCCAATCCCCTTAATCCGCTGTCGCATACCATGCTTGGCCGCACGTTGACGGCAAGCCTCGAAGTCTTCGAGCGCACGACCAGGCGCTATGGCAAGCCGGAATTCGGGCTTCATGAGACGACGATCGACGGCAAGCCGGTTTCGGTGCACGAAAAGATCGCCTGGAAGAAGCCGTTCTGCGATCTCATCCATTTCGAGCGCAGCCTGCCCGCCGGTCACGGCATCGATCCGCGCATCCTGATCGTCGCGCCGATCTCGGGCCACTATGCGACACTGCTGCGCGGAACCGTGGAAGCCCTTCTGCCGGGCGCCGATATCTACATCACCGACTGGATCGATGCCCGCATGGTGCCCATGACCGAAGGCACCTTCGATCTGGAGGATTATATCGATTACGTCATCGAGATGCTGCACCATCTCGGGCCGGACACGCATGTCGTTGCCGTCTGCCAGCCGTCCGTGCCGGTTCTCGCGGCCGTTGCGGTGATGGAGGCGGCCGGCGATCCTCTGGTGCCGGCGTCGATGACGCTGATGGGCGGCCCGATCGATACGCGCATCAATCCGACGGCGGTCAACAAGCTGGCCAAGGACAGGCCGCTCGAATGGTTTGCCGACAATGTCATCATGAATGTCCCCTGGCCGCAGCCGGGCTTCATGCGGCCCGTCTATCCCGGCTTCCTGCAGCTTTCCGGCTTCATGTCGATGAACCTCGATAGGCACATGATCGCCCACAAGGACTTCTTCGTGCATCTCGTCAAGAACGACGGCGAGCCGGCGGAGAAGCACCGCGATTTCTATGATGAATACCTGGCTGTCATGGATCTGACCGCGGAATTCTATCTGCAGACCGTGGACCAGGTGTTCATCAAGCATGCGCTGCCCAAGGGCGAACTCATGCATCGCGGCCGGCCGGTCGATCCTTCGGTGATCCGCAATGTCGCGCTGCTGACCGTCGAGGGCGAGAATGACGATATCTCCGGCGTCGGCCAGACCATGGCGGCGCAGACCATCTGCACCGGCATCCCCGATCATATGCGCATGCATTATCTGCAGCCGGACGTCGGCCATTACGGTGTCTTCAACGGCTCGCGCTTCCGCCGCGAGATCGCGCCGCGCATTTTAGCCTTTGCCCGCGAGCATGCCCGCACCGGCCGGCCGGTCGTCAAGCGGGTGATCAAGGGCGGGAAATCCGCCTGAGGAGCATGATCCAAAAAAGGCGCAGCGATTTTTGGATGAAGATCATGCAAAATCAAATAGTCAGAGCGTGATGACGTCCGAAAAGAACGTCATCACGCTCTGGCAGCGCAAATTATTAGCTTTTGTTGAATTATCCGCGCGGATTCAAGGGCTTGTCCGATTCCGCTTGAATATGCCATTGAAGGCTCACGAAGAGGTTACCATCTCGATTCCAGCGGTTTCGAAGATGATCGGGCCGTTTACCGCGCCGCGCGTCCTTGGAACGCGCTGAGATGCAGTAGAGCTTTAAAAAATGCGCAGAAGCCTTTCCGTCGATCGGTGTTGGTCGAGGGGCGATGCGCCGTGCGAGGATACCTCACGATGAACCAATCTGCATTGCTACGCCCGGATTGGACTCCGGCTACTATTGCCCTGATGGTGCTTGGCTTCGTGGTCTTTTGGCCGCTGGGCTTTGCCATGCTCGCCTATATTCTCTTCGGGGAACGTTTGCGGGATTTCAAAAGGGATGTGAATGAAAGGGCCGACGGCATGTTTGCCGGCTGCGGCCGCCATCGCGGCCGTCACCGTCATTCCTTCTCCACCGGCAACGTCGCCTTCGACGACTGGCGCAAGGCGGAACTTGAGCGCCTCGAGCAGGAGCGCCGCAAGCTGGACGAGATGCGCGCCGAATTCGACAGCTACGTGCGCGAGCTGCGCCGCGCCAAGGATCAGGACGAGTTCGACCGCTTCATGCGCGAGCGCAACAGCGTCAAGCGCAATGACAACAATGGCGGTCCGGCGACCGAATTCCAGACGCCGTGACCGAGGCCCTGTAACGCAATCGAAACCGGCATCGGGCGATGCCGGTTTTTCTTTGCCAGATATCAGCCCGAATCGTATAAAACTGCCTTCCATGTTTCCGCTTCTATCCAGATCCCGCAGAGCGTCTGCCGAACCACCCGCGCCGGAAACGCGCACCCTGAACGTCGCCGGCCGTCTGATGCCGCTGACGATCCGCCAGCATGAGCGGGCGACGCGCATCACGCTTCGGATCGAGCCGGGCGGACGCTCGCTGAAGATGACCATTCCGCGCGGTCTTGCGGCACGCGAGGTCAATGCCTTCCTCGACCGGCATCAGGGCTGGCTTTTGACAAAGCTCGCCAAATTCACGACGGACAGCAGCCTGCGCAGCGGCAGCGAAATCCTTCTGCGCGGCGTGCGTCACCGGATCGAGCACACAGGTACCCTGCGCGGTCTCACCGAAGCCATCATCGTGGACGGCCAGCCGGTGCTGCGTGTCAGCGGTCTGCCGGAACATGCCGGCCGCCGCATCGCGACTTTCCTGAAGAAGGAGGCACGCGCCGATCTCGAAAAGCTCGTGGCGGTGCACGCCGGAACGATCCGCGCGCCTGTCTCCTCCATCACCATGAAGGACACCCGCAGCCGTTGGGGCTCTTGCTCTTCCCAGGGAAACCTCAGCTTCTCCTGGCGTATCGTCATGGCGCCGCCGCTGGTCATCGACTATCTCGCCGCCCATGAGGTCGCGCACTTAAGAGAAATGAACCACGGCCCGCGCTTCTGGGCGCTCTGCCGCAAGCTCTGCCCCGGCATGGACGATGCCAAGGCCTGGCTGAAGCGCCATGGCAGCCAGCTGCACGCGATCGATTTTGATTGAGCAGCCGTTATCGGCTAAAGGCTTCTGGCCCCTTTCGCGTGATGTGGCTCATTCGGGTGCAGCGATGCGAATCGGCCGTGTGCCGATCGGAGCGCCGGTTGCACGGTCGATCATGACGGGATCGATCTCCGTCCCGGTCTCGGCGTCGAAGAACCGGGTTACACCGTCTGCATTGCGGTGCTTTCGCCCCCACGCGCCGATCGCAAACAGGACAGGCAGGAAGTCCTGGCCCGCTGCAGTCAATATGTACTCATCCCGCGGCGGCCGCTCCGAATAGCGGTGCTTCTCCAGCAGCCCGTCCTCCGTGAGCGCTGCAAGCCGACGGGTCAGGATCGTCGGGGCGATGCTGAGGCTCTTGCGGAATTCATCGAATCGGGTGAGCCCGGCATGGGCGTCCCTTAGGATCAGCATGCTCCATGCGTCCCCCACCAGCGCGAGGCTGCGGGCAATCAGGCATGATTGGTCTGAAAGATTCTGCATGTTAGTATCTTTTTGATAGTGACTTAGTTTCGAAATGATAGTAACTTAGTTTTCATCGATGTTCCACGATAAAAATGAAAGCTGAGACAGATGAGCGGTAAAGAACGCGGCGTCGCCCTGGTTACAGGCGCTTCCTCCGGCATTGGGCTGGCAACCGCACGAGCGCTGCGGCGCAATGGTTACCAGGTGTTCGGAACCAGCCGCAAGCCGATGGCCGACACCTCCGATGGCGTGACGATGCTGGTTTGCGACGTCACTGACGATCGTTCGGTGCAGAGTGTGGTCGAAGATGTTGTGATCCGTGCAGGACGAATCGATCTTCTCGTCAACAATGCCGGGATCGGGTTGCTCGGAGGTGCCGAGGAGTCTTCTGCCGTACAGGCAAAGGCTCTGTTCGATGTGAATGTCTTCGGCGTCGTGCGTCTGACGAATGCGGTGCTGCCCATTATGAGACGCCAGCGAAAGGGCAGGATCATCAACATGAGCTCCATCCTTGGTCTCATACCCGCCCCCTTCAACGCCCTCTATGCATCGACCAAGCATGCGATCGAGGGTTATTCGGAATCGCTCGACCACGAGGTGCGAACGCAAGGCATTCGCGTCGTGCTGGTCGAGCCTGGCGTCACCCGCACGTCTTTCGAGGAAAATCTCACGCGTGCTGATCAGCCGCTTCCCATCTACGACACCATTCGCGCCGATGCGGAAAAGCTGATGCGGGAGATCGTCGAGACGGGAGATGCACCGGAGATCGTCGCCGACATGCTCGTTAAGGCGGCCAATGCGGCATCACCGAAGAGACGTTACACCGCAGGAAAGATGGCAGGCCAGGTCCGCTTCATACGCCGCTTCCTGCCTGAGTCATTCGTCGACAAAAATCTTCGGAAATTCAACAGGCTTCCGGCCTGAGCCGCTAGCGCCGCAACCTTAGGAAAAGAAAGTCAGTATCATGAAGGCATTCCTGATCGATCGCTATGCGAAAGGTGCTGCTCTGCGCTTGGGCGAGGTCCCCGAGCCGGAGTTGCGGGAAGACGAAGTTTTGGTCCGGATCCATGCTGCCAGCGTAAACCCGGTGGATGCAAAGATCAGGGACGGCGAGTTCAAACTTGTGCTGCCATACCGCCTGCCGCTGATCCTGGGCAATGACGCGGCAGGCGTCGTGGTTCGGGTCGGATCTAAAGTCCGGAAATTCAAAACCGGCGACGAAGTCTATGGACGCCCGGCCAAGGACCGTATCGGCACATTCGCGGAGTTCATTGCGATCAACGAGGCCGACGTTGCGATGAAGCCGAAGAACCTGACAATGGAAGAGGCGGCATCTGTGCCGCTCGTCGCCCTGACCGCCTGGCAGGCGCTTGTCGACCGGGCAAACCTGAAGAAGGGGCAGAAGATTCTGATCCATGCCGGCTCGGGCGGCGTCGGGGCGATTGCCATCCAGCTTGCCAAACATATCGGTGCGACCGTGGCGACGACGACAAGCACAGCCAATGTCGATCTGGTCAGAAGTCTCGGAGCGGATGTCGTCGTCGACTACAAGAAGGACGATTTCGAAAACGTCCTGCAGGGGTATGATGTCGTGCTGAACAGCCTTGGCAAGGATACGCTGGAAAAATCACTCCGCGTCCTGAAGCCGGGTGGGAAGTTGATCTCGATCTCCGGTCCGCCAGATCCGGAGTTTGCCAGGGAAAGCGGTTCCGGCTGGCTGCTTCGGCAAGCTATGCGCCTGCTGAGCTTTAGCATCCGCAGAAAATCCAAACGCCATCGCGTCAGCTATTCGTTCCTCTTCATGAAGCCGAGCGGCGGGCAGCTCGAGCAGATCGCCTCATTGATCGAGGCAGGAGCCATACGACCTGTCGTCGATCGGGTCTTTCCGTTCGAAAAGACCAACGAGGCGCTGGCCTACGTCGAGACAGGCCGTGCTCGGGGCAAAGTCGTCATCGCGGTGCGGTGAGGACTTTTGCCACATGAAGGCCATTGTATAGGTTTCAGGCCAAAGAGCACTGTTGCCCGCCGTCGCCTTCGGCAGCGCAAAATTCCCCCGCCTGTCGCCTTTAGGCTCGACTCTTTTGAAATTTCGTGTCACTCCGCTGCCATGAACCCCGATGTCAAAATTTGCGGTCTGAAGACGCCGGAAGCGGTGGATCGTGCGCTTGCGCGCGGCGCCACCCATATCGGCTTCATCTTCTTCGAGAAGAGCCCACGCTATATCGAGCCCGATCTGGCCGGCCGGCTGGCCGAGCGCGCTCGCGGCAAGGCAAAGATCGTTGCCGTCACGGTCAATCCCACCAATGACGATCTCGATGAGATCATGTCGCTGGTGCAGCCGGATATATTGCAGCTCCACGGCAATGAAAGCCCGGAGCGTGTCTTGACGATCAAAGCGGTCTATAATGTCTCCGTCATGAAGGCCATGTCGGTGCGTGACGCCGACGATCTGAAGCGGGTCGAATCCTATATCGGCATTGCCGACCGCTTCCTGTTCGATGCTAAGCCGCCTGTCGGCTCGGAGCTGCCGGGTGGAAACGGCGTGTCCTTCGATTGGGGCCTGATGAGCTGGCTCGACGATCGGGTCGACTACATGCTGTCCGGCGGCGTCAACAAGGATAATGTCGCGCTCGCGCTGGCATCCACCAAGGCCACGGGCATCGATCTTTCCTCCGCCGTCGAAAGCGCGCCGGGTGTGAAGGATCTGGGTAAGATCGACCAGTTTTTCGACGCATTTGCAGAAGCATGTCTGCCGGAACCGGCAGCAGGGAGTAGAGAGTGAACCAGACGCCAAAACTGAATTCCTTCCGCGCCGGCCCCGATGAGGACGGTCGTTTCGGCATTTATGGCGGCCGTTTCGTTGCCGAAACGTTGATGCCGCTGATCCTGGATTTGCAGGAGGAATGGAACAAGGCGAAGAACGATCCGGCCTTCCAGGCGGAATTGAAATCTCTCGGCACGCATTATATTGGCCGCCCGAGCCCGCTTTACTTTGCCGAGCGCCTGACGGCCGAACTTGGCGGCGCGAAGATCTATTTCAAGCGCGAAGAGCTGAACCACACCGGGTCCCATAAGATCAACAACTGCATCGGCCAGATCCTGCTGGCCAAGCGCATGGGCAAGACCCGCATCATCGCCGAAACCGGCGCGGGCCAGCATGGCGTCGCTTCCGCGACCGTTGCCGCCCGTTTTGGCCTGCCCTGCGTCGTCTACATGGGCGCGACCGATGTCGAGCGGCAGGCGCCGAACGTCTTCCGCATGAAGCTGCTGGGTGCCGAGGTCATTCCGGTGACGGCCGGCAGCGGCACGCTGAAGGATGCCATGAACGAAGCCCTTCGCGATTGGGTCACCAATGTCGACGACACCTATTACCTGATCGGAACGGCCGCCGGCCCGCATCCCTATCCGGAAATGGTTCGGGATTTCCAGGCTGTGATCGGCACGGAAGCCAAGCAGCAGATGCTGGAGGCCGAAGGCCGCCTGCCGGATCTCGTTATCGCGGCCGTCGGCGGCGGTTCGAATGCGATCGGCATCTTCCATCCCTTCCTCGATGATGAAGGCGTCAAGATCGTCGGCGTCGAAGCCGGCGGCAAGGGCCTTGAGGGCGACGAGCATTGCGCCTCGATCACCGCGGGCTCGCCCGGCGTGCTGCACGGCAACCGCACCTACCTGCTGCAGGACGATGACGGCCAGATCAAAGAGGGACATTCGATTTCGGCCGGCCTCGACTATCCCGGCATCGGCCCGGAACATTCCTGGCTGAACGATATCGGTCGCGCCGAATATGTGCCGATCATGGACCATGAGGCGCTGGAAGCCTTTCAGACGCTGACGCGCCTCGAAGGCATCATTCCGGCGCTGGAGCCGAGCCATGCGCTCGCCGAAGTCATCAAGCGCGCCCCGAAGATGGGCAAGGACGAGATCATCCTGATGAACCTCTCCGGCCGCGGCGACAAGGACATCTTCACCGTCGCCAAGATTCTGGGAATGTGAGTTAGACGCCATGACCGCACGTATGGACAAACGCTTCGCCGCTCTGAAGGCTGAAGGCCGCCCGGCACTCGTCACCTATTTCATGGGTGGCGATCCCGATTACGACACCTCGCTCGGCATCATGAAGGCGCTGCCTGAAGCCGGTGCCGACGTCATCGAGCTCGGCATGCCCTTTTCCGATCCCATGGCCGACGGCCCGGCGATCCAGCTTGCCGGCCAGCGCGCCTTGAAGGCCGGCCAGACGCTGAAGAAGACGCTGCAGCTCGCCGCCGATTTCCGTAAGACGGATGCCGATACGCCGATCGTGATGATGGGCTATTACAATCCGATCTATATTTACGGCGTCGAAAAGTTCCTCGATGACGCCCTTGTCGCCGGCGTCGATGGCCTGATTGTCGTCGACCTGCCGCCGGAAATGGACGACGAACTCTGCATTCCCGCCATCAGGAAGGGCATCAACTTCATCCGCCTGGCGACGCCGACCACCGATGACAAGCGCCTGCCGACCGTTTTGAAGAACACGTCCGGTTTCGTCTATTATGTCTCGATGAACGGCATCACCGGTTCGGCTCTGCCGGATCCGTCGCTGGTGTCGGGCGCCGTTAAGCGTATCAAGCAGCACACCGACCTGCCGATCTGCGTTGGCTTCGGCGTCAAAACGGCAGAGCATGCCAAGGTAATCGGCGGCTCTGCAGACGGCGTGGTCGTCGGCACCGCCATTGTCAACCAGATCGCCACCAGCCTCACCAAGGATGGCAAGGCCAGCGCCGACACCATCCAGGCCGTCGCGACGCTTGTCCGGGGCCTGTCGACGGGAACCCGCTCGGCGCGCCTTGTTGCCGCCGAATAGTTTCCCCATATAGGCCATGTCTTCAAATCGTTGCGAATTGAAGACATGGCCTATGGGCATTAGGTGACGACTACGATATCGATTGATATGGTCGATTAGGAGTTTCGAATTGAACTGGATCACGAATTACGTTCGCCCGCGGATCAACTCCATGCTGGGCCGTCGCGAAATTTCGGAGAATCTCTGGATCAAGTGCCCGGAGACCGGCGAAATGGTCTTCCACAAGGATCTTGAGGACAACAAGTGGGTCATCCCCGCTTCCGGCTTCCATATGAAGATGCCGGCCAAGGCGCGCCTTGCCGATCTCTTCGACAATGGCGAGTATGAAGCCCTGCCGCAGCCGAAGGTCGCGCAGGACCCGCTGAAGTTCCGCGATTCGAAGAAATATACCGACCGCCTGAAGGACAGCCGCATCAAGACCGAGCAGGAAGACACGATCCTTGCCGGCGTCGGCAAGGTTCGCGGCGTCAAGCTCGTTGCCGTCGTGCATGAGTTCAATTTCATGGGCGGTTCGCTCGGCATCGCTGCCGGCGAGGCCATCGTCAAGGCATTCGAGCGGGCGATTTCAGAGAAATGCCCGCTGGTCATGTTCCCGGCTTCGGGTGGCGCGCGCATGCAGGAAGGCATCCTGTCGCTGATGCAGCTGCCGCGCACCACGGTTGCCGTCGACATGCTGAAGGAAGTCGGCCAGCCCTATATCGTCGTTCTGACCAATCCGACGACCGGCGGCGTCACCGCCTCCTACGCCATGCTGGGCGACATTCATCTGGCCGAGCCGGGCGCGGAAATCTGCTTTGCCGGCAAGCGCGTCATCGAGCAGACGATCCGCGAAAAGCTGCCGGAAGGCTTCCAGACCTCGGAATACCTGCTGGAACACGGCATGGTGGACATGGTCATCAAGCGTCACGACATTCCGGATACCCTGGCCACGCTCCTGAAGATCCTGACCAAGGCGCCGGCAAACGACGTGTCCGCCAAGAGCAAGAATGGTGCTGCGCTGGCGATAGCGGCGAGCGCCTGATATCATCGATGGCGGAGGTGCGGGATGACGGCTATGGATCAATCCGCAATGAGCGAGGCAGCACGGGAGATTGACAAGCTGATGGGGCTGCACCCCAAGGGCTTCGATCTCTCCCTGGAGAGAATAACCCGGCTGCTCGATATCCTCGGTAACCCTCATAGGAAATTGCCGCCGGTGATCCATGTCGCCGGCACCAACGGCAAGGGATCGGTGACGGCCTTCTGCCGCGCGCTGCTCGAAGCCGGCGGTTACAGCGTCCACGTTCACACCTCGCCGCATCTCGTCAATTGGCACGAGCGCTACCGCATGGGCGTCAAGGGTGGCCGCGGCAAGCTTGTCGACGACGCCGTGTTCGCTGATGTGCTGCGGCGCATCGCCGACGCCAATGGCGGCCAGAAAATCACGGTCTTCGAGATCCTGACGGCAGCGACTTTCATCCTCTTTGCCGAGCATCCGGCCGATGCCGCCGTCATCGAAGTCGGCCTCGGCGGCCGTTTTGATGCCACCAACGTCATTTCCGATCCGGCCGTGTCGGTCATTATGCCGATTTCGCTCGATCACCAGCCCTATCTCGGCGATCGCGTCGAGCTGATTGCGGCCGAGAAGGCTGGCATCATGAAATCAGGCCATCCTGTTGTCATCGGCCACCAGGAATATGATGCGGCGCTCGACGTGCTGATATCGACGGCCGAGCGGCTGCGTTGCCCGACGGCCGTTTTCGGCCAGGATTTTTCCGCCCACGAAGAATATGGCAAGCTGGTCTACCAGGACGAGTTCGGCCTCGCCGATCTGCCGCTGCCGCGCCTGCCGGGCCGCCATCAATATGCCAATGCCGCCGCCGCCATCCGCGCCGTCAAGGCCGCCGGTTTCGTCGTCACCGAAGCGATGATGGAAAAGGCGATGACCTCGGTCGAATGGCCGGGCCGCCTGCAGCGGTTGACGGAAGGCAATCTGATGTCGCATGCACCCGAAGGCGCGGAGATCTGGGTTGATGGTGGCCATAATCCCGGCGCCGGCGAAGTCATCGCCGAAGCCATGGCCAATTTCGAGGAGCGCCAGCCGCGCCCTCTGTTCCTGATTATCGGCATGATCAACACCAAGGATCCGGTCGGTTATTTCAAGGCCTTCGCCGGTCTTGCGGAAAAGGTCTATTGCGTGCCGATCCGCGCCAGCGACGCGATGATCGATCCGGTCATTCTGGCGAACGCGGCCTATGATGCCGGCCTGGTGGCGGAACCGATGTCTGATGTCGGCGAGGCGCTGGATGCGATCAAGGCCTTCGTTGTGCCGAATTCACCCGCTCCGCGCATTTTGATCGGTGGATCCCTCTATCTGGTCGGCGACGTTCTTGCCGATAACGGCACGCCGCCTCGATAAATTGGATCAGGATCAATAAAAAAGCCCGGTCGAGCCGGGCTTTTTTATTCTATTCAGTCGATACCTATCAGGATGCGCTGGAAATCCAGCTCTGCAGGGCGGTCTTCGGAGCGGCGCCGACCTTGATGTCAGCCACTTCGCCGCCCTTGAACATGGCAAGCGTCGGGATCGAGCGAACGCCGAACTGGGCGGCCAGTTCCGGATTTTCGTCGATATTGAGCTTGGCGACCTTGACCTTGCCTTCAAACTGTACGGCGAGCTCTTCCAAAGCCGGAGCGATCATCTTGCACGGACCGCACCATTCGGCCCAGAAATCAACGACGACGGGCTCTGCGGACTGCAGGACTTCAGCAGTGAAGTTGGAAGTATCGACTTTAACGGTAGCCATAGGCTGCTCCTTTACCAGGATTTGCGGTTGCTATGTATGTGAGGGGGCGGCGCCTGAATTTCAATGTCCGATATTTCACTTTGTCTGGAGCTCCGCAAGCGCCAATGCAAGGGCGTCGTCGGACAGCGTATAGATCGAAGCGTTTTCGGTATAGACCAGCAGGCAATCGATGCGTTTTCCCGGATAGAGCGGCGAAAGGACGGAGCGGTAGATAGCAAGCTGCGCTTTGTGCGCGAAGGGAATGTCCCGCTCACTGCCCGGGGGCACGCGATTCGTCTTGTAGTCCAGGATGACGATGCGGTCGTCGAGTACCGCCAGACGGTCGATGCGGCCCGAGACGGCGTAGGACTGGCTGCCGAGCGTCAACGTGCCCATGATCGAGACTTCGGCCTGGGCATGCGCGCTGAAGGTGCCTTGCAGGTCCGGGTGCGAGAGTAGCGCCATGACGGAGCCGATCAATGCTTCCCGCTCGGCCTGGGGCCAGAAGCGCGCGGCGCGTTCGGCGTAGCGCCGCGCCGCGTCGGCGCGATCCTCCGGCGCGATATCAGGCAGTGTCTGCAGCATGCGGTGGATGAAGCGGCCCTTCTGCAGAGCGTGGTCGGACTTCGCTTTCTCGCCGAAAAGCGCCGAAGTGACGAGCAGATTGTCGGCCTCATCGTCGATGACGGTGCCGACCCCAGAGGGGCTGAGCGGCCGGGGAAGGTTCCTCTGCGGCGGCAGTGGTCGGCTGAGTCCCGCAGGCAAGCCCGCGCGCTCCATCAGTTTCTCCGGCTCCGGCATGATTTCGAAATCGAGCTTCACTTGCGCAATTCGCCAGCTCAAGCCCTGCCAGTCACCATCAGCGCCGGAGAAAGTCCTCAACGTACAATGCTGCTCGTCCTGGCGCAGCGCCGCCGAAATCATCGCGTGCCATGTATCGCTGTTTTCGCGGATGCCGCGGTAGCCGCAGATGATCAGCCGGTCGGCAGCGCGCGTCATGCCGACATAGAGCAGGCGACGATATTCTTCCTCGGTCAGCGACTGCAGCCGCGCCGTATCGGCCTGCGTCAGCGAATTGGCAAGCGCGGAGACCGGCACCCAGACCGGCAGCGGGATCTGGTCCTTGCCGGTTTCGATCAGCCGCATCTTCGGCAGATGCGTATGGGTAAAGGCCTTGCCGCCGCCGTCGACGAGGAAGACGATCGGCGCTTCCAGCCCCTTCGATGCATGCACCGTCATGATCCGCACTTCGTTGCGGCCCTTGTCCTGCTCGCGCTTGACGGTTGGTGCTTCCAGTTCCAACGTCGAGATGAAGGATTGCAGGCCGGGCAGGCCGCCCGTCTCGTGATCCAGCGCGAAGGTCAGGAATTCGTCGAGGATGTCGCTGACCTCGGTGCCGAGCCGCGCCAGAAACTGCCGCCGGCCGCCGAAGCTGCCGAGCACGCGAGCGTAGAAGTCATGCACCGCCAGGCTTTTCGACAAAGCAAGGAAGGTCTTCAGCTGTTCGACGGCCCGGCTAAAGCGGTCATGGCCGTCTTCGGCGAACCGTTGCAGATGGCTCCAGACGCTCTCGTGGTCATCACGATAAGCCGCGACCGCGAAGACATCCTCTTCGCTGAGGTCGAACAACGGGCTTTTCAGCAGTGCGCAAAGCGAAAGATCGTCTTCCGGCAACAGCAGGAAGCGGCCGAGCGCCAGGAGATCCTGAATGGCGATATGGCTGGTCAACACCAGCCGGTCGGCACCGGCGACGGGAATGTTGCCGCGCCGTTTCAGGGCGCGGGTCAGCGCGTTGACGAAGCTGTCGCGCTTGCGCACCAGCACGAGAATGTCGCCGGCTTCGATGAAGCGGGCCTTGCCTTTTTCGATGATCGTCTCTCGCCCGATGAGGTTGCCGATCGTCTGCGCCATCCGCCGCGCCAGGATGGCGGGCGGTGCGCTTTCCGGCGTCGAATCGAAAGGTGCCGTCCAGTCCTCCTCCTTGGCAGCCGGTTCCGGCGCGATCATCTCCCAGAGATCGACGGCGCCGGGATGGCCGATGCGGCTGGAGCGGTGCACCACCGGCTCGTTGACGGCGCTGAGCCCCCTAGCGTTCTCCGGGCTGGTGAAGATATGGTCGACGGCGCCGAGCACATCGGCCGTCGAGCGGAAGGACAGCGGCAGCCGAATCGACGAGAACCGCAGGCCGCTGGCATCCACCCGTCGGCGGGTGCGATCGCTTTCCTCGGAAAAGCGCTCCGGCCGCGCGCCTTGGAACGAATAGATCGATTGCTTCTCGTCGCCGACGGCAAAGATCGTCCGCAGCGTCGGCCGCGCGCTTTCGCCGGCGAAGAAATCCTCCGCTAGCGACTGGATGACGCTCCACTGGATCGGGCTGGTATCCTGTGCCTCATCGACAAGGATGTGATCGATACCCTTATCCAGCTTATAGTGAATCCATGGCCCGACGCCCTTCTTGTTGAGAAGGTCCGCCGTGCGGGTGATGAGATCCTCGAAATCGAGCTGGCTGCGCCGCTTCTTCAGCTCCTCATAGTCTCGGTTCAGCCGGTCGGCGAGGATAAGGGCAGCGCGGGTCGCCCGGTACATCCGCATCAGTTTCAGCCGGTCGCGGCAGGCAACGACATGAGCGCGTGCCGCCGCCACTGCATCGGAAAGTGCCGGAGCGTCCGCCAGCATCGCCTTCACAAAAAACTGGCTGTCCGATTTCGGTTCGCCTTTCGCGGTCAGCATGACCTTTTCGAGTATCTCGGCGCGGGCGATAGCATCCGCCTCGCGTTTGGCGAGGCGCAGCGCATAAGCGATCTCCTGTGCTTTTGCACCGCCCTTCTGATCGGCGAGCGTGAGATAGAGCTCCAGCGTCGCACCGAAGAGGCCGGGAAGCGGCCAGTACTGTTCCGCAATGCCGGCTTCCGTGTCGTCGGCGGAAAGTCCGAGCCGCGCCAGCAGCGTCGCTTCAAGGCCGCCCTGTCGCTCCGCCGCTTCGGTAAAGCGGCGGATGGCGTTGCGTTTGGCGACGATATCGCCGAGCAGCGTTTCCAGGCCCGATTCATCGCCGAGATCGAGCACATAGGCAAAGGCTTGTGCCAGCTCGGCATCGCCGTGCGGCGTCGCGGAGGCCAGCAGCGCGCGGCGCGCATCCTCGAGTAGGGTCGCCGCCGCACGGTCGTCGAGAACGGAGAAATGCCCGGCGACATTCGCCTCGAGCGGGAATTGATGCAGCAAGGCCTCGCAAAAGGCATGGATCGTCTGGATCTTCAACCCGCCCGGCGTCTCCAGCGCCTTGGCAAAGAGCCGACGCGCCTCGGCAAGCTTGAAGATATCCGGTTCCGCGCCCTCGATATCGGCGATGCGCGTTTTCAACTCGTCGTCCGGCATCGTCGCCCAAGTTGCCAGCCGGTCGAAGACGCGGTTCGACATTTCGGAAGCGGCGGCCTTGGTATAGGTGAGGCAGAGGATGGCCGAGGGCCGGGCGCCAGATAGCAGCAGGCGGATGACGCGCTGGGTGAGCACATGCGTCTTGCCCGAGCCGGCATTGGCCGAAACCCAGGCCGAGCGTTCGGGGTCCGAGGCGATGGATTGCTGGATCGTCGTCCAGCTGATCCAGACGCCGGGGTCGTCGCTGTCGGGCAGGCCGGCTGGTTCGCTGGCGGAAAGCTCACTCATCGCCGCCGCCTTCCTGTTCGCTTTCCGCCGTCGACCATTCCGAAACGCGGGCGAGGTGATCGTAATCGCCGCCATATTCGAACTGCTGGGCGGGGATCAGCCGCGAGGAAAAGCCCTTCTCGCCGGATTGCAGCAGCGAAACGAATTTGACGAACTGGTCCATCGCTTCCTGCGCCAGGTCCATAGCCGACTTTGTTTCCGTCTTGCCGCCGCGGCTGGAATGTTCGTTGTTGACCTGATCGACCCTGAAACGATCGCCCGGCCGCAGCCGCACGTAAAGCAGGTTTTCGGGAACCATCGCGCCGATATTGCGGAAGGCACCCTGTCTGAGCGCATAGGCTTCCAGCGCCAGCTGCGGGTCGAGCAGCGCGCGGGCCTGCGGCGGCGAGGGATTGTAGCCCGTCTTGTAGTCGATGATATCGGCCGCCTTGTCGCTCTTGATGTCGATGCGGTCGGCGACGCCAGTCAGCCTGACGCCGATGGGCTCGATCTCGACACCGGCCGGCACTTCCGTCGCCGTCTTGCGAACCTCCGGCCGTCGTTCCGCTTCCCAGGAGAGAAAGGCGCGAGCCACTTCGCGAAAGCGCGGCCGCCAGACGCTGTCGATATGGTCAGGCAGCCGCTGTGCATCGAACAGCTCAGCGATGATGCGATCCATAGCCAGCGTCGCATCCGGTGTGCCGGCAATGTGGCCTTCACGAACGAAGCGGTCGATGATCTTGTGATAGAGCGTGCCGCGCTCGGCCGGGCCGGGATCGCGATTGAACGGATCGACCGGATCGAGCCGCAGCACGCGCCGCGCATAGATGGCATAAGGGTCGCGACGCAGGCGGCCCACCTCGCTGAAGGAATAGCTTTTCGGCTGCAGTTCAGCGGGCGGCTTCGGCGCCGGCCGCAATGCCGGGGCCTGATTGTCGCCTTCGTCGATCAGGCCTGCCCAATGGCGGTATTGATCGCCGCGTGCCTTCAATACGGTTTCCAGGTCTTCTCCACCGAGTGCGATCAGCCGCTGCAGCCACCGGGAGGCGACCGTCGGCGTCGAACCCTGGCGCAGCGCGCGCGAATAGATGAGGTCACGGGTGCCGTTTGCCATTTCGAAATCGTGGGCAAGCTGGCCGATGCGCCGTTCCGGCGGCTCAAGGCCGATCTCCGTCTTCATCGTGCGCGAGATGAAGGGATTGTTCGCCGTCTGTCCGGGCCATGAGCCTTCATTCAAGCCGCCGAGGATCAGTGTGTCGACGCTCTGCAGGCGCGCTTCAAGCGTGCCGAAGATGAAAAGGCGCGGGTGGCTGAGAGCCCGCGGCTTCACCGCCTGTCCCACGCAGAGGGCCGTCATGATGTCGATCCATTGCGGCCCGTCCGCCTCGAGCTGGCCTTCGGTATCGATGACTTCCTTCAGCAGGCTGGCGAGCGTATCTCCGGCTTCCCCGGACCAAAGCGCCGCCAGATCACCGCGCTCGTCGGTCGCGACGGCTTCGAGCGTCCGGCCGGTGCGCTCGGCCCATTCCGAAAGGGTAGGTAAGCCGTCGGCCGTCTGCAAGGAGAGTGCCGTCACAAGCGGCTCACATGCCCTGGTGACCCTACTCGCCAGCTCGCGTGCATGCTCCACCGATTCGGGGGGAAGCGATTTGCGCCATTGCGGCGCGTGGCGGTCGTTCGCCTGTTCGGCGAGCCTGATATCGAGCAGCGCTTCCAGCGTGCCGATATCGACATGGGTGACTCCGCCCCTGAGCGCCAGGATTTCCAGCGCGTCGACGCCGAGCCGGTGCGTCTGCGACGGCAAGCCGAAGCGAGCGAGGGGATGCTTGAGCAGCGAGACGATGGAGACGGGATCGCCAGGGCGGAGCGTCGCTTCGAGCAGCAATTGCAGCAGCGTACCTTGCGGCATGGCCGAAAGCGGCGTGCCGGCCGAATCGTCGGCGGTGATGCCGAAGCGGGATAGCTCTGCGGTCACGCGCCTTGCGAGGTTGCGGTCGGGCGTGATCAAGGCGGCCTGGCTTTCGCCGCCATTGCGTCCCGGCTTCTCCAGCGCCAGTCGCAATGCGATTGCGATTGCCGTCGCTTCCTCGCGCTCGTTTGCCGCCTCGATCAGGGCGACATCGGCGAAGGCGCCGGCTATGGCATCAGGAGCAAGCGTCTTGTGCCAGCTTCCCCAGCCGCTCGTCGCCTCTGCCGGCGCCAAAGCGCGCGACAGGATCTGCGCCCGCATCTGCATGCTCTCCGCCGCCTCGGCAACGGTTTCGACATCGTGACGGGTGGCATACAAGCGCTTCAGCAGCAATGAAAGGCCGTATTGCGGATGGCTGCGCGTGGTCGGATCGGACCTTTCGCCGGCGACTGTTTCCGGCGCGACGAGCTGCCAGTGCTCTTCCGGCATCGAAAGATCGAGTCCGGGCAGGACGATCACCCCCTGCGGCAACGAGGCGACGGCCGCGATCAGCTCCGCAGTTGCCGGCACCGAGCCGGTCGAACCCGCGACGATCACCGGTCCCGGATGCTGCGTTGCGGCAATCCGCTGTGCTTCGGCGCGAAGGATGGCATTGCGATTGCGGGCGGCGGAGGACTTGCCGAGCTCTTCGAGGCGCGCCGGCCAGAAGGCGCTGGCGATCCGCAGAAATTCGGCCGTCAGCTGCCACCAGAGCGCATGCTCTTCGGCGTTGAGACTGGCAAGCTCGCTCCAGTCGCGATCCTCGGTCTCAAGCGAATCGATAAGCTCGGCGAGATTGCGCGCCAGCCATATGGCATCGGCCGGGCTTGCGGGGGCGACGAGCGGTGAATCGGAATGGATGTCGCGCACGATCTGCGGCAGCTTGTTGCGCCAGGCAAGGATCAGCCGCGCCAGCTCCAGAAGCCGCGACGTATTGGCAAGCGGCTGCGCCAGATCGGCCGTATCAGGCAGGGTTTCCTCGAAATAGCCGCTGTCGTCATCGGTTTCGCCGAGCGGGCGAATGACTGGCAGGATGGCGGAACGACCGCCGAGCAGATCGACGAATTCCGAGCGCAGGACACGCGCCGCGCGCCGTGTCGGCAGGAAGATGGTGACCCTGGCGAGCGACAGCGGATCGTTCGGATCATGGCGGAAATGCTCGGTCAGCCGGCCGTCGCAGAGAGCGGCCGCAAGGGTCTTCAGGAAGGGCAGGCCTGTCGGGATCGTCAGGATGCGTTGACGGTGGCCGCCTGCCATGGGCCTCACGCAAACGCCCGGAAAGTCCGGATCGTTTCCTCCGCCTCGCCGACCGCCTCGGGTGTCCCCACAGTCAGCCAGTGACCTTCGAGCATCGTACCGTAGAGCCGGCCGCGGGCAATGGCCTTGTCGAAGTATATATTGATGTTGAAGGCGTCATCCGGTGCGTCGTCGAGGAGCGACGGATCCATCGCGATGGCGCCGGCATAGACGACGCCATCATGCGGCGCGTCTCGATAGCGCCGGAGCCGGCCGTCTTCAGCCATGCTGAAATCGTTCTTGCCGTTATGGCCCGTCGTTTTTTCCAGCTCGACGCAGAGCATGGCCATATCCATGCGGGAGGCGTCGTAGAATCCGGCTAAACGCTCAAGGTTCGTCGGTTCGCCTGGCCGTTCACCGATCCAGAACAGATCGGCATTCATTACGAAAACCGGGTCGCGGCTCAGCAGCTTGAAGCCTTTGACCAGGCCGCCGCCGTTGTTCATCAGCGCGTCCCGCTCGTCTGAGATCAGGATCTCGAGCCCGCGATAGCTACGCAGATGCGCTTCCATCTGGTCGGCATGGTGATGCACATTGACGACTGCACGCTCGACGCCGGCTTCGGCCAATGCGTCCAGTGCGTAGTCGATCATCGGCTTGCCGGCGATCTTCACCAGCGGCTTCGGGATGGTGTCGGTGATCGGCCGCATGCGGGTTCCGAGCCCCGCGGCCAATACCATGGCTTGCTTGATGGTCATCTCGTCTCGAACTCGTGATTCGGTCGCTTGCTTTCCTTTAGCACAAGGCCGGAAAGCCGTCGCCGGGTCTTCGGTTGCTATGCCCCGCCGATACCGGCTTTCTCGCACCATTCGCGCAAGGGAGCCAGCGCCTCATGCTCGAAGGCGACGGCGAGATAGGCGAGGGTGCGCGGCATGTGCTTGAGGTAGCCGGGTTTGCCGTCACGCTGCAGCAGCCGCACCCAGAGGCCGGCGAGCTTGCAGTTGCGCTGCGCCGACATGATGGCCCAGCTTTTCAGGAACTTGGCCTCGTCGAAGCCGCCTTGGGCATGCCGAAGTGCGAGGTAGTCCGATATCAGCTGATCGTGCAGATCGCGCTCGATCGTCACGCGCGCATCCTGCACGAGCGAGGCGAGATCATAGGACGTAGGCCCGATCATCGCGTCCTGGAAATCGATGAGACCGATGCGCTGAATGCCCTTTTCCGCCGCCCGCCAGATGATGTTGGGCGAATGCATGTCGCGCAGCAGCAGGTTTTTTTCCGCGTCATCAAGCTGGTCGATGAGCTGATCCCAGATCGCCAGATAATCGGCGCGTTCGGCGTCGCTGGCCGGGGTGCCGCGTTTCCAGGGCAGATGCCAGTCGAGAAGCAGCCGCGCTTCCATCTTCATGGCGGTCCGGTCGAAATCCGGAATGTGATGGGTATGATCCGGCGTCACCGGAATATCGTGGGGAATGGTAAGGTTGTGCAGATGTGCGAGGCACGCGACGCTGGCGCGATAGCGCTCGGCAATGGGCCTGCCATGCTCGTCGAGCACGCCATCGGTGCCGAGATCCTCGATCAGCAGGATGCCTTGCTCGTAGTCGACGGAGAAGATTTCGGGTGTGGCAAAGCCGTTCTCGCGGAGAATGTCGGCGAGAGCCACGAAGGGATAGGCATTCTCGGCGAGATGCGCGACCTTCGGATAGGGCTTGCCATCGAGCACCGCCGGTCCCTCCGGTAGTGGCGGCCAATCCATCAGGATCACACGGCTGCCCTCGCCACGCGGATAGATGGACTCATAGGCCCGCAGCGAGGCGTCCCCGGTCAGGAAGCGGCGCCGGGCGCCTGCATAGCCGCTAGCATCGAGAAAGGCGCGTATCGCCAGCACGCGCCGTATGCGCGCCATTTGCCTGGCCGGCGCCATGATCGTTGCCCGCCGCCCTTCGCCCTCATGTTCCAGTTTGATTATGATGCGCTCTTTCGGCAGCTCGCTTTCCGCCATTTCAGGCCACTCGACGAGGCAGATGCCGGTCTGCAGCGCTTCGTCGAAGCCGAGTTCCATCAATTCGCTGGGATCGCCAAGGCGATAAAGGTCAAAATGGGAGACGGGGATGCGCAGCTCATAGGACTGCACGAGCGTAAAGGTCGGGCTTGGTACGTCGAGTTCCGCGTCGTCGGCCATGGCACGCAGCAGCGCGCGTGCGAGCGATGATTTGCCTGCGCCGAGGTCGCCGGATAGCGCCACGCAGTCGCCCGCCTTCAACGCCAGAGCCAGATCCTCCCCAAGCTGGGCGGTGGCCGTATCATCTGCGAGGAAGAGGGAGATGCTGGTGTCGGTTGCTGTCATTCTGCTGCGACGGAGTGGGGCAGTCCGGCGGACGGAATACGGCAGGTCACCTTCGTTCCCTTGCCCGGCTCGCTTTCGATCGAGACCTGGCCGTCATGCAGGCTGACAAAGCTTTCCACGATGGAAAGGCCAAGGCCCGCGCCGCTGCGCTTGCCGCCCTTGCCGTTGGAAGCGAAGCGGTTGAAGACCGTGTGGATCAGATCTTCCGATATGCCGGGGCCGTTGTCCGCGACCGAGAAGACGAAGTCCGTGCCTTCGCGTCCGCATGTCAGCGCGATGGTTGATCCCTCGGGCGCGAAATTGGCGGCATTGGTCAGAAGCTTGAGCAAAATCTGCTTCAGCCGCTGCTGGTCGGCGACAATGGAGCCGAGATGGGCGGGTACGGTGATTTCCAGCGTCACGCCGCTTTCCTGCAGCCGGTCGGCGATCTGCATCGATACTTCGTCTAGGAGATCGCTGAGCACGATCTCGGAATAGTTCAGCCGCATGATGCCGGCATCGACCGTCGCCAGGTCGAGAATATCGTTGACCAGCGTCAGCAGCACCGACGACGAGGTGGAGATATGGTCGATATATTCGGCCTGCCGATCGTTCAGCGAGCCGATGCCGGGCGTCTTCAGGAGATCGGTGAAGCCGATGATGTTGGTCAGCGGCGAGCGCAGTTCGTAGGAGACATGCTGGACGAAGTCGTTCTTCAGTTCGTCCGCCTTCAGCAGCGCCTCGTTCTTCTCGGTCAGTGCCCGTTCGGCGCGCACGCTGTCCGTCTTGTTGACGAAGGTCAGCATGGTCTGCGCATTCGGCAGCGGAATGACGGCGTAATCGAGCACCAGATTTGAATAGAGCTCCAGCGTGCCCTGCGACGACGGCCGCTCGTCATCGAAGCTGGTGATCTGCTCGGCAAAGCGCTTCCAGCCGTCCGGTCGGTCGTAGGAGGGCGTGCAGGCCTCGGCCAGCGCCTGGATATGCGTGCCGGGTTTGGCTTGCGCCTCCGTGATGTTCCACAGAATGCGGAAGGCCGGGTTCGAAAGGCGGATACGGCCATCAGGCCCGAAGACGGCGACGCCTTCGGATAGGTGGTCGATGGTCTCGCCCTGCACCTTGACGAGCGTATTGTAGCGCGTCTCAAGGTCGACCTGCTCGGTCAGGTTCTCGAACACCCAGGTGGCGCCGCCCTGGGGATGCGCCGTGGCGAAAACCCTCAGAATCTGGCCATTGGGCAGGTGCCAGAGGTCGCTCTGCGTATCGAGCGCACGATAGACCGAAAGGACGCCGTCCTTCCATGTCTTCCAGTTCAGCTGCTCGGGCAGCTTCTTGGCGCCGCGCAGCCGGTCCAGGATCTCGCTATTATCGGGTCGCTTCTCGAGGAAGGCGATGTCGAGCTCCCAGAGCTGGACGAAAGCCTGATTGTAGAACTGCAGCCGTCTGTCGCCGTCGAAGATCGCAACCGGCGTCGCCAGATGATCGAGCGTCTCGGCATGGCTCTTCAGCGTACGCGCCAGCTCGGCCCGGACCGCTTCCGCCTCGGAAACATCGATGGCGATGCCGGCGGAGCCGCTCGGAGACTTTACGTCGATGACGTCGAAGAACGTGCGGTTGCCGTGTACGACCGTCGAAATCTTGTCGTGGAAGGGCGATTCCGGGGTCGCCGAAGCGCGAATGCGCTCGCGGGCCACGGTCGTCAGGAATTCGCGCCCCTCGCGGATGGCTTCTTCCGTCGAGACGGCTTCAACAGCTTCGCCATAGGCCTGGTTGATCCAGGTCAGCTTGCCTTCGGCATCGCGCTGCCAGACCGGCAGGTCGATGGCGTCGAGCAGATTCTGGAAGGCGGAGATCGACGTCATCAGCCGGTCGCGCTCGATCTTCAGCTCGGCCAGTTCGGCGCGCAGATTATTGAGCGCGATGAAGCGAACGAAGGCGCGGCCGCCGGAAATGCGGCCCTGCGCTTCGAGGATCTCGTCGCGGTTGGTCTCGACCACCATGTCGAAGCTCTGGCCGTTGCCGCGCAGCTTGTCGATCGCCTTGTCCAGCTCGCCGGCCGACCACGACTTCAGCCAGCGGCCGAAGGCAAGGAATTCGTTGTCCTGGGGCGCGCCGGTCTCGACCGGGAGCTGGCCGAGCAGCTCCGGGCGCGCATTCTGGCCATCCCAGATGACGATACGGCGGTTCTTGTCGGCGATCAGCGCCTGATACTGGGAAATGCGTTGATTGGCATCGGACAGCGCCGTGCGGATCTCGCGGCTTTCGTTTTCCAGATTGCCACGCTGCCGGACCATCCACACGGTCGACAGCAGAGCGGCGGAAATGACGCCGATGATGATGGAAAAAACAGCCATTTCGGAAGAGGTGAAGAGGCGCACGGTCGCCTGCGACGCGATGTTGCTCTGCGCGAGAACAGGACCCGCCAGGCCGGTAACGAGGCCACCGAACACGCTGAGCCGCAACAGACGGGTCAGCGAGGCCAGCCGACCCTTGTCATTCCCTCGCTTCGTCCGCGGTAAAAACATATATGCACCGCCCTGCCGCAACCACGCTGCCGCTCCGCGTAGCGCTGGCTGATGCAAGTTGTCTTCCCCTTCAGACATAAGAGGTCTGTCTCCGTCCTTCAGAGCAGGATGCCGAAAAGTGTAAGCGGTTTTCGGACGACATCATGCTCTACTTATTTGATTGGAGAGCGGATTCAGATGTTAGGTCGAGCCGACCCAACATCATCCGGCTCTACTGTGCCGCATCCTGACAAGACATCCCATTTTCATGGCTCCGGGCGCGCCGGTTCGTCACGAATCAAGTTCAAAAACAATACTGCCTAAGGGAATCTGCGGGAAGGGAGCTGGCCAAAAAATAAGCCCCGGCATTTGTCAATGCCGGGGCCACAAGATGTTGTGGATATTGATCTTAAAATCAGTATCTGTAGTGGTCGGACTTGAAAGGACCTTGGGTCGTGACGCCGATATACGCGGCCTGCTCGTCCGAAAGCTCGGTCAATTTTACGCCGAGCTTGGCGAGATGCAGGCGGGCGACCTTTTCGTCGAGGTGCTTCGGCAGCACGTAGACCTGATTCTGATACTGACCGGGCTTGGTGAAGAGCTCGATCTGCGCCAGTGTCTGGTTGGTGAAGGAAGCGGACATGACGAAGGACGGATGGCCGGTGGCGTTGCCGAGGTTCAGCAGGCGGCCTTCCGACAAGAGGATGATGCGGTTGCCCTTGGCGAACTCGATCAGGTCGACCTGCGGCTTGACGTTCGTCCACTTCAGGTTACGCAGAGCGGCAACCTGGATTTCGTTGTCGAAGTGGCCGATGTTGCCGACGATCGCCATGTCCTTCATCGCGCGCATATGGTCGATGCGGATGACGTCCTTGTTGCCGGTCGTGGAGATGAAGATATCGGCGCTGGAGACGACGTCTTCGAGCTGAACGACTTCGTAACCGTCCATCGCAGCCTGGAGCGCGCAGATCGGATCGACTTCCGTAACCTTGACGCGGGCGCCGGCGCCGGAAAGCGAAGCGGCAGAGCCCTTGCCGACGTCGCCATAGCCGCAGACGACAGCGACCTTGCCGGCCATCATGACGTCGGTGGCGCGGCGGATGCCGTCAACCAGCGATTCCTTGCAGCCGTACTTGTTGTCGAACTTCGACTTGGTGACCGAGTCGTTGACGTTGATCGCCGGGAAGGGCAGCAGGCCCTTCTGGCTGAGCTGATAGAGGCGGTTGACGCCCGTGGTGGTTTCTTCGGTCACGCCCTTGATGGCGTCGCGCTGCTTGGTGAACCAGCCCGGCGAAGCCTGAAGGCGCTTCTTGATCTGCGCGAAGAGGATTTCCTCTTCTTCGGAATGCGGGTTGGAGAGCACGTCCTCGCCGGCTTCGGCGCGGGCGCCGAGCAGGATGTACATGGTGGCGTCGCCGCCGTCGTCGAGGATCATGTTGGACAGGCCGCCATCGGTCCACTGGAAGATCTTATCGGTGTAGATCCAGTAGTCCTCGAGGCTTTCGCCCTTGATGGCGAAGACCGGCACGCCGGAAGCAGCAATCGCTGCAGCGGCATGGTCCTGGGTCGAAAAGATGTTGCAGGATGCCCAGCGAACCTCGGCGCCGAGCGCCACCAGCGTCTCGATGAGAACGGCTGTTTGAATCGTCATGTGCAGCGAGCCGGTGATGCGCGCGCCCTTCAGCGGCTTCGTTTCGCCGAACTCGGCGCGGCAGGCCATCAGGCCCGGCATTTCGGTTTCGGCGATCGTGATTTCCTTGCGACCGAAGTCGGCAAGGCCGATATCCGCGACGACGTAGTCTTTTTCAGTGCTCATGAAGATCTCCAGCCTGAACGATGCAACCGCGCCGTGGGCAAAACGCCTCGGCCGAATGCAACAAGAATTGCACGCTGACAGCGTGTGGGATGATGCCGTGTAGCAGGCTTCAGGCTGGAAATCAATAATGATATAAAGAAGTCTTTATGTCTTTATATCCTGGCGGCAGCCAAGAGGAAAACTTAGATTTCCTCGCCGAACTTGTTGGCCACAAGCAGGTCCAGCGCCTCGAGCGCTTCGGCGGCCTGATTGCCGCTCGCCGTCACCAGCACGCTGCAGCCGGGGCTGGCCGCCAGCATCATCAGGCCCATGATCGAATTGCCGCCGACCGTCGTCCCGTCCTTGGAAACGGTGATGGCGGCGTCGTAGGCTTCGACGGTCTGGACGAATTTGGCGGAGGCGCGGGCGTGGAGGCCTCGCTTATTGATGATCAGGAGTTCCCTGGAAAGCTCGGTCATAGAGGCGGTGCTGTCCGTCATTTGCCGCTGAGCACACGGCTGGCTACGTTGATGTATTTGCGTCCGGCCTCCGAAGCTTCAACCAGAGCCTTCTCCATGTTGTTGTCGCCGCGCACGCCTGCAAGCTTGATGAGCATCGGCAGATTGACGCCGGCGATGACCTCGGTATGGCCGCTATTCATGACGGAAATTGCAAGATTGGAGGGCGTGCCGCCGAACATGTCGGTCAAGATGATGACGCCGTGGCCATCATCCGCGCCGGCGACGGCTTGCAGGATATCCTGTCGCCGCTTGTCCATGTCGTCTTCGGGACCAATGGATACCGTTTCTATGAACTTCTGCGGACCAACGACGTGCTCGACCGCATGCCGAAACTCTTCAGCTAGCTTGCCATGAGTGACAAGCACAAGTCCGATCATGATATTACTGCTCCCATCGCATTACGCAAACAGGTGGCCAATATCGCAATGCAGCAATGTCGTCCACCGGTTGGGGGGACATCTTGGCGATGAAAAGACGAAGTGCAAGCTTAAAATACAGGATTTGAACGCCTGTGAAGGCTTAAAAGGCCGATTATTCCAAACTGGAAGCGATTTTCGCCATAATTGTTGCGAGCGGATTCACCGAGTTGGCAGACAGGCGGACCAGCGGCAGCCGGATGGAGCCGGTCACGTTTATCTGCTCGTCCTCGGGAGGCAGCCTTTCCGCCGTCGCTGGATCGACCGGACGGATGGCGAAGTGCATTTCGGCCTTCTGAACGTAAGGCAGGCGAACAATGCCGGTGTAGCGGATTTCCATCAGGCCGGCGATCGAAGGCGGGCATTCGGCGAAAATGGAACCATCGTGCTCTGTGATCAACACCCGGTCGTCGGCGACCAGCGCTGCGGCGAGCCCGAGCGGCTTGGCGGCTGTCAGACATGAAAAGGCGAGCGAGGATTTGCCGCTGCCCGAAGGCCCCAGGAACAATAGGCCGGTCTTGCCGATGACGATCGCTGTCGCGTGAATATTGGCTGCTTCGACGGTCATGCGGCCGCTCATGCCGGTGTCTCGGCGGGCAGAGACAGGATGAAGCGGGCGCCCAGCAGCGTTGTGCCGTCAGTGTCGATAATGTTCTCCGCGCGGAGCGATCCGCCATGCGCCTCGGCAATCTGTCGGCTGATCGACAGGCCGAGACCCGAATTCTGCCCGAACTCCTCCGAATCCGGCCGGTCGGTATAGAAACGTTCGAAGATGCGGTCGATGTCCTCGGCCTGGATGCCGGGGCCATTGTCCTCGATGTAGATGACGCAGCGCGTCCTCGTGCGCGTCAGCCTCACCGTGATCTTCCCGGTGCCGTTCGGGACGAAGGATCGAGCGTTTTCGATGAGATTGGTGACGATCTGGCCGATACGCAAGTCGTGACCGACGACGGTGAACTTCGCCTTGTTGGCCGGCTTGCGGTCGACCAAATACTCAATCTCGACTGCCCTCTTGCTGTGTCCGACCTGGCGGGAAATATCGATCATGTCGCGCAGCAGCACTTCCAGATCGAGCGATTTTTCATCCGAGCGGGCGAGTTCAGCGTCGAGACGCGAGGCGTCGGAGATATCGCTGATCAGCCTGTCGAGGCGGCGCACATCATGCTGGATCACATCCATCAGCCGCTTCTTGGAATCGTCGCTCTTGGCCAGCGGCAGCGTCTCGACGGCGCTGCGCAGGGATGTCAGCGGGTTCTTCAGCTCGTGGCTGACATCGGCGGCAAAACTTTCGATCGCATCGATGCGGTCGTAGAGCGCCGACGTCATGTCACGCAGCGCGATCGATAGGTTGCCGATCTCGTCCTGGCGGGCGGAGAAATCGGGAATTTCCTCGCGCTCCTTCGCCCCGCCGCGGCGCACGCGAATGGCGGCGGCCGAGAGCCGGCGCAGCGGATTGGCGATGGTTGACGACAGAAGCAGCGACAGGACGACGTTGACCAGCGTCGCAACGCCGAAGACGCGCATGATCGCCAGGCGCTCGGCATGGACGATCTTGTCGATGTCGCCGGCTTGGGTCGAGAGCAAAAGCACGCCGAGCACAGCCCGGAAACGCTGGATGGGCACTGCGACCGAGACGATCAGTTCGCCCTTTTCCGTGGTGCGGACGACGGCGCCGCGCACGCCGGTCAGTGCGTTCATGACTTCCGGATAGATCGAACCGTCGCCTCCGGGCGCTTCCTTGTAAACAGGCAGGTTGCCTGGCTGCAGCATCTTGTTCAATAACCCGCTGAACCAGTCCGACCAGCTCTGCTTCTCGTCGTCAACAGGCGGCAGGTCATAGCGCAGCACCTGGCCGCGGGAATAGAGGTGGCGGCTGTCGAGCAGCAGATTGGCATCGGCGTCGAAGATGCGGGCGCGGGTGCGTGTCGGCGAGATCAACCGGGTCAGCACCGGCGCCACCTTTTCCGGATCGATCGGGAATTCCAGGTCCTCGTCGTTCGGAACAGGCGTAATGCTCTGGCCGGCCTGCAGCTCGAGCAGCTTCTGCGGATCGATGGTGATGGAATTGGTGTCGACCGATGCCGAGGCGGAAACGGCACCGGCGATGATTTCGCCCTGGGTCAGCAGGCTCTCGACGCGCGCGTCGATCAGGCCTTCCCGGAACTGGTTGAGGTAGAGAATGCCGCCGACAAGAACGACAAGGGCGGCAAGATTGAAGAACAGGATGCGCCGCGTCAGGCTCGAAAAGACGGCATTGCCGAAGATACGGCGGATCAGCGTGAACGGATGAGTCCATCGGCGGCGCGCAGGTCGAGCGCCGCTCGGGCTTTCCGCGTCATCTATATCTCTGTCCTGCACCAGCTGTGCCAATCCAATGGCCCTTTCGAAGAACGGGATCGCGGTCCCGTCCGCATGCTCTTATTCCATTGCCCGCTGTATGGTCCAGTTAACTATTCGGGCATGATGCCGAAAGGTGTGAGGGGATTTCGGACGACGTCATGCCCTATTTCTGATTCCGGAGCGGATTCAGATTTTAGGTCGATCCGACCTAAAATCATCCGGCTCTAGGCAGCTTCGCGGAAGCGGTAGCCGACGCCATACAGCGTCTCGATCATATCAAAATCGAGATCGACCATCTTGAATTTCTTGCGGAGCCGCTTGATGTGGCTGTCGATCGTGCGGTCGTCGACATAGACCTGCTCGTCGTAGGCGGCATCCATCAGAGCGTCGCGGCTCTTCACGACGCCGGGGCGCTGCGCCAGGGAATGCAGGATCAGGAATTCCGTGACGGTCAGCGTCACCGGCTCGCCCTTCCAGGTGCAGGTATGCCGCTCCTGGTCCATGACGAGCTGGCCGCGCTCCAGCGAGCGGGCCTGCTGCGTGGCACCCGGCTTGGCGGCTGCGCTGCCGCCAGCTGCGTTCGCGGCCTCGCGGGCGGAAGCGCGGCGGAGCACCGCCTTGACGCGCTCGACCAGCAGGCGCTGCGAGAAAGGCTTGGTGATGAAGTCGTCGGCGCCCATCTTCAGGCCGAAGAGTTCGTCGATCTCCTCATCCTTCGAGGTGAGGAAGATCACCGGTATATCGGACTTCTGCCGCAGGCGGCGCAGAAGTTCCATGCCATCCATGCGCGGCATCTTGATATCGAAGATCGCCAGCTGCGGCGGCCGGGCGAGCAGACCATCGAGCGCGGACGCGCCGTCCGTATAGGTCTCTACCTTATATCCCTCTGCTTCCAAGGCAATCGACACGGAAGTCAGGATATTGCGGTCGTCGTCAACGAGCGCGATTGTCAACATGGTATTCGTCTCCGTCATCAGTGCGCGTCTCCCGGATTTGGAATCCAGCCCAGGCGGTTTGCCAGCTCGGTCGGCGGTAACCTGGCGCGCTTATGGGGATAAAGGTGGAACAAATTGTGGCAAAGATAAAGGGGTGGATTGTCGAACCGCGACGCGCTTGCTCAAAGGTTGTGCGACGAAACGTCCCGGTGTTGTCAATTCAAACGATTTAAAATTATCGAAGTTTATTTAAATCGATTAAATAACTGATATCATTAAAGATTTTTTGTTTTTTGCTCTTGTGCTTTTAAAAAGACGTCTCTACGCTTTAGAAAGTTCTAACGGCCAAGGCCTTGTTGAGGAAAAAAGTGATGGAGCAATTCGGCGTCCGTAATCCCGCAACCGAACTGGGAACGATCGGCCTGGGAGCCGCCGCCAGCGTGCGCTATAACCTCATGGAGGCCCACCTCTATGAAGAGGCGATTCGCCGCCGCGAAGCTGATCTCACCGCCGATGGTGTGCTGAGGGCGCTGACCGGGCAGCACACCGGCCGTTCTCCGAAGGACAAGTTCGTCGTGCGCGACGCCACCACCGAAGATCAGATCTGGTGGGACAACAACAAGCCGATGTCGCCGGAGCACTTCGCGCTATTGCAGGAAGACATGCTGGCGCATGCGCATGGCAAGGACCTGTTCGTCCAGGATCTCATCGGCGGCGCCGATCGCGACTACGCCCTGCCGACGCGTGTCATCACCGAATTCGCCTGGCATTCGCTGTTCATCCGCAACCTGTTGATCCGTCCCGAACGTTCGGCGCTCGAAAGCTTCATGCCCAGGCTGACGATCATCGACCTGCCGAGCTTCCGCGCCGATCCGGAGCGTTACGGCTGCCGCACGGAAACGGTGATTGCCTGCGATCTGGTCAACGGCATCGTTCTGATCGGCGGCACGTCCTATGCCGGCGAAATGAAGAAATCGGTCTTCACCGCGCTGAACTATCTGCTGCCGGAACGCGGCGTCATGCCGATGCACTGCTCGGCCAATGTCGGCCCTGATGGCGACGCCGCGATCTTCTTTGGCCTGTCGGGCACCGGCAAGACGACGCTCTCAGCCGATCCGACGCGCACGCTCATCGGCGACGACGAGCATGGTTGGGGCGAAAACGGCATCTTCAATTTCGAAGGCGGCTGCTACGCCAAGACCATTCGCCTGTCGGCCGAGGCCGAGCCGGAAATCTACGCCACGACCCGCCGCTTCGGCACGGTGCTGGAAAATGTCGTGTTGGACGAGCATGGCCGCCCGGATCTCGACGATGGTTCGCTGACGGAGAATACCCGCAGCGCCTACCCGCTGCATTTCATCCCGAACGCCTCGGAATCCGGCTTAACAGGCCATCCCGAGACGATCATCATGCTGACGGCCGATGCCTTCGGCGTCATGCCGCCGATCGCCAGGCTGACGCCGGAACAGGCGATGTACCACTTCCTCTCCGGTTACACCGCCAAGGTCGCCGGCACGGAGAAGGGCGTCGTCGAGCCGGAAGCCACGTTCTCGACCTGCTTCGGCGCTCCCTTCATGCCGCGCCATCCGGCCGAATACGGCAATCTGCTCAAGGAACTGATTGCCCGCCACGGCGCCAGCTGCTGGCTGGTCAATACCGGCTGGACCGGCGGCGCCTATGGCACGGGACGGCGCATGCCGATCAAGGCGACGCGTGCCCTGCTGGCCGCCGCACTGAAGGGCGATCTCGACAATGTCGAATTCCGCATCGATCCGAATTTCGGCTTTGCGGTGCCGGTTGCCGTCGAGGGCGTCGACACGGCCATCCTCGACCCCCGCTCCACCTGGGCCGATGGCGAGGCCTATGACGCGCAGGCCAAGAAGCTGGTCCAGATGTTCGTGACCAACTTCGCCAAGTTCGAGGATCACGTCGACGGCAATGTCCGCGACGCGGCGCCGGGAATGCCCGTCGCAGCAGAATAAACATCCAGAACGGGAATGACTCACGTGAAACCCGGCGACCAGTTCGCCGGGTTTTCATTTTGCCCGGCAGTAGTTTTCAACCGCGCTCCGATGTGGGATAGACAGGCGCGGAGAAAACCATGGCCAGCGAAGCGCTTTATATCAACGACCGGATCACCATCGCCGGCTGGGAACTGACGGAACAATTCGTTCTGGCGGGCGGTCCTGGCGGCCAGAACGTCAACAAGGTTGCGACGGCGGTCCAGCTTTTCTTCAGCCTCCAGAATTCGCCGTCGCTCAACGAGCGCGTCAAGGCTAATGCGGCGAGGCTTGCCGGGCGGCGCCTTTCCAAGGACGGCGTGCTGATGATCGAGTCCAGCCGTTTCCGCAGCCAGGATCGCAATCGCGAGGATGCCCGCGAACGCCTGAAGGAACTGATCCTCGAAGCCGCGGCCCCGCCGCCGCCGCCGCGCAGGAAGACCAAGCCGACGAAGGGTTCCATCGAGCGCCGGCTGAAGGAAAAATCCGGGCGCTCCGAAGTCAAGAAGATGCGCGGCAAGCCTGGCGGCGATTAAGTCAGCTTTCGGGCTGCGCTTTTGGTTTGGCGGGATTAGAATGCGGATTGTCGGGCGATCTGATTTCGCGGCAGCTACCGGTGCCTGCGACGACGGCACATTCACCTGGCCGGCACCATCAGGAAAACATCAATGCTGCTTCCCAACGGTATTCGCCATCTCCCCGACTATCTCGATCGCCCCAAACAGGAAGGCCTGGTCGAGGCCATCCGCGCAATCGTGGCCGAAGCGCCGCTGTTCACGCCCGCCATGCCCGGGACAGGCAAGGAAATGTCGGTGCGCATGACCAATTGCGGTGCGCTCGGCTGGGTGACGGACAAGCAGCGCGGCTATCGCTATCAGCCGACGCATCCCGTCACCGGCCGACCATGGCCGGCCATGCCGCCGCAATTGCTCGATCTCTGGAATGATATAGCTGGCTATGAAAAGCCGCCGCAGGCTTGCCTCGTCAATTTCTACGCCGACGATGCCCGCATGGGGCTGCATCAGGACCGCGACGAGCAGGATCTGGCCGCACCCGTCCTGTCGATCTCGCTGGGCAACAGCTGCCTCTTCCGGGTCGGCGGTCTCAGCCGCAATGATCGCACGCTATCTTTCAAGCTCTCCAGTGGCGATATCGTCGTTCTCGGCGGCGAGGGCAGGCTCTGCTTCCATGGCGTCGACCGTATCTATCCGGCCACGTCGATATTGCTGAAGAATGGCGGGCGGATAAACCTGACTTTAAGGCGAGTTGATCCCTGAACGTCAAAGCTTCCTGAGCGCTACCTGTTCGATCAGATGGTTCTTGCCCTTCTGCAGGATGAGGTCGGCGCGCGGGCGGGTCGGCAGGATGTTCTGACGCAGGTTCTTGAGGTTGATGTTCTTCCAGAGCCCTTCGGCGATGGCCAGGGCCTCCTCGCCGCTGATCGAGGCGTAGCGGTGGAAGAAGGAATTGGGATCGCGGAAGGCGGTTTCGCGCAGCTTCATGAAGCGGGCGACATACCAGGTATGGATAAGCTCCTCGTCGGCGTCGATATAGATCGAGAAGTCGAAGAAATCTGAAACCATCGGTACGATCTTGCCGTCGGCCGGCAGATGCCGCGATTGCAGCACGTTGATGCCCTCGAAGATCAGGATATCCGGACGGTCGACCGTCTTGAATTCATTCGGCAGCACGTCATAGACGAGGTGCGAATAGCAGGGCGCCTTCACATCCGGCTGTCCTGCCTTGATCGCCGAGAGGAAGCGCAGCAGCGCTGCCGTATCGTAGCTTTCCGGAAAACCCTTGCGCTGCATCAGGTTGCGGCGCTGCAGTTCCGCATTCGGATAGAGAAAGCCGTCCGTGGTGATCAGGTCGACCTTCGGGCTCGACGGCCAGCGGCGCAACAGTTCTTTGAGGATACGGGCCGTAGTGGACTTGCCGACGGCGACGGAGCCGGCAATGCCGATGACGAACGGTGTCTTGGCGACATTCGAGAGGCTCAGAAACCGGTTGCGCTGCTCGAACAGGATCTGCGAGGATTCCACATGCGAGGACAAAAGGCGCGACAGCGACAGATAGATGCGCCGGACCTCGTTGAGATCGATCGGATCGCCCATCGAGCGCAGCCGCGTCACTTCGTCGGCCGTCAGCGTCAGCGGTGTGTCGGCCCGGAATTTCGCCCACTCTTCCGAAGAAAAGAAATAATAGGGCGAATAGGCTTTCGCCTGAAAAATATCGAGCGTTTCGGGCACAGATGGGGACTTGGTCGCTATCGTCATCGCTCTCTACCGGCGCGCCTTCTCCTGAAGGCCGGATTGTGCGGTGCGCCTTTCGAGCTCACCCATGACATTCTGCAACGGAATGCCTGCAATCTTCAATACGACCATAAGATGATAAAGCAAGTCCGCGGCCTCATAGGTGAGGTTGTCGTGATCGTTGGTGACCGCCGCCATAACGGCCTCGATCGCTTCCTCGCCCAGTTTCTTCGCGGCTTTCGGCTGGCCGGCGGCGCATAGTCTCGCGGTCCAGGATTCCTCCGGCGAGGCCTTGGAACGCTCCTCGACAATTCGTTCGAGGTCGGAGAGGGTAAATCCGCTCATTGGTTCGCTGCCTCCTAATCGAGCCGCATGGGAATGCCGCGCTCCGCCATGTAGCGCTTTGCTTCGCCCACCGAATAGGTGCCGAAGTGGAAGATCGAGGCGGCGAGCACCGCCGTCGCATGGCCTTCCTTGACACCGGCGACGAGATCGTCGAGGTCGCCGACGCCGCCGGACGCGATAACAGGCACCCGCACGGCATCCGCGATTGCCCGCGTCAGCTCCAGATCGTAGCCGACCTTGGTGCCGTCGCGATCCATGGAAGTGACGAGAAGCTCGCCGGCGCCGCGCTCGACCATCCGGCGCGCGAAATCGACGGCGTCGATGCCGGTCGCGTTGCGGCCACCATGGGTATAGATCTCCCAGGCGCTCATATTGTCGCCGCCGAGCGCCTCGGTCCGCCGCCGCTTGGCATCGATCGAGACGACGATGCACTGGTTGCCGAACTTGTCGGCCGCTTCGGCGACGAAATCCGGATTATTGACGGCTGCCGAATTGATCGACACCTTGTCGGCGCCGCAGAGCAGCAGCTTGCGGATATCGGCGATAGCGCGCACGCCGCCGCCGACAGTCACCGGCATGAAGCATTGCTCCGCCGTCCGCGCCACCACATCGAAGATGGTTTCGCGATTGTCGGAAGAGGCGGTGATGTCGAGAAAGCAGAGCTCGTCGGCGCCGGCGGCATCGTAGGCCTTGGCCGCCTCGACGGGGTCGCCGGCATCGACGAGATTGAGGAAGTTGACACCCTTGACGACGCGGCCGTCCTTGACGTCGAGGCAGGGGATGACGCGGGCTTTCAGGGTCATTGCACTGCCTCCCTGGCCTGCTTGATCAGTGCCAGTGCTTCCTTAGGGTCGATGCGGCCATCATAGAGCGCGCGGCCGGAAATCGCACCCTCCAGTTTGCGGGCGTCAGGCTCGATCATGCGGCGGATATCGTCAAGCGAGGCCAATCCGCCGGAGGCAATGACCGGGATGGAAACAGCTTCGGCCAGTTCCAGTGTCGAAGCCCAATTGATGCCGGTGAGGATGCCGTCGCGGTCGATGTCGGTGTAGATGATGGCGGCGACGCCGGCGCCTTCGAATTGCTTCGCCAGCTCGATGACGCCGAGTTCGGAGGCTTCCGCCCAGCCCTCGACTGCCACCTTGCCGCCCTTGGCGTCGATACCGACGGCGATATGGCCCGGAAACTGCCTGCAGGCTTCCACGACAAGCGCCGGATCGCGCACGGCGACCGTGCCGAGGATGACGCGGGTCAGACCGCGCGACAGCCAGTTTTCCATATGCTCGAGGGTGCGGATGCCGCCGCCGAGCTGTACCGGGTTCTTCGTCGCCTTGAGGATGGCGTCGACGGCAGCGCCGTTGACGGTCTCGCCGGCGAAGGCGCCGTTGAGATCGACCACATGCAGCCACTCGAAGCCCTGGTCCTCGAAGGCTTTCGCCTGAGCCGCCGGATCGGGATTGTAGACGGTCGCCTGCTCCATGTCGCCGAGCTTGAGGCGCACGCATTGGCCGTCTTTTAGGTCGATAGCAGGGAAAAGAATCATGATTTCTGTCCTTGGAGCGCGAGCCTTACGGCTTCCAGCGCAGGAAATTGGCAATCAGGGCGAGGCCGAGTTTCTGGCTCTTTTCCGGATGGAACTGCGAGCCGGCCATATTGTCGCGTCCGACGAAGGCGGTCATTGGTCCGCCATAGTTCGTGGTGGCGATGACGTCTTCGCCATGGTCGGCGGCCAGATGATAGGAATGGACGAAATAGGCGTGCAGCCCGTCCGGCCCGGTCGGAATCCCGTCGAAGAGCGCATGCGGATGCCGGATATCCAGCGTGTTCCAGCCGATCTGCGGGATCTTCAGGCTGGGATCGTTCGGGGTCATCTCCTTGACGTCGCCCTTGATCCAGCCGAACCCTTGGGTAACGGTCTTTTCCAGCCCGCGCGACGACATAAGCTGCATGCCGACGCAGATTCCGAGGAAGGGGCGGGCCTTGTGTTCCACGACATCGATCAAGGCTTCCGCCATGCCGGAAACGGCATCGAGCCCGCGACGGCAATCGGCATAGGCGCCGACGCCCGGAAGCACGATACGGTCCGCGGTAGCGACGCGCTCGGCATCATTTGTGAGGTCGATGTCCGCATCGATGCCGGCTTCGCGGGCAGCCCGCTCGAAAGCCTTGGTGGCCGAGCGCAGATTGCCGGAACCATAGTCGATAATTGCGACGCGCATCGTCAGCGTCCTCCGTCATAGCCGGGAAGACCGAAGCTCGGACCGGAACGGCTGGAATTGCTGTTGTTAGCCGAGATATCCCAATTTTTCGAATGGATATCCTGCTGCGGTTCGTCCTCGATGTGGGAAAAATGGATTTGCTCCGCCGTCGCCAGATCATGCGCTGAGACGAGATTTTCCATTTTCCACCCGCGGTCCATAAGCCGCTGGCCGAGCGCATACGGGCCCTCGAGGGCTGCCAGAACATGCACGCCGAGCAGAATGGCTGCGCCGGCGGCAAACAGGCCCGGCTGGCGCATCAATTCCAAGGCAACGCCTTGCAACAGAAAAGCGGCGGCGGCATGCAGCCACAAACGATGGAAAAGCATCCACAGCACCGGAAACAGGAAGGCCTTCCAGGAAAAGCCGTCGCGGATGAATCGCGTACCGTCGCGATACCGGTCCGATACTTCGGATCGGTTCGCCGCTCCGGGTGGAGTCAAAATCAGATAGCTTGCCATTTCTTCACTTCCCCAGGTTGGGGTTCAGGCGAGCGTGCCCTTCGTCGAGGGCACCCGGCCTGCCTGCCGCGGATCGATCTCGGTTGCGGTACGCAATGCGCGCGCAACGGCCTTGAAGCATGTCTCGGCTATATGGTGATTGTTGGCGCCATAATGGTTGAGAACATGCAGTGTGATGCCGGCATTCTGCGCTAAAGCCTGGAAGAACTCACGCACCAGTTCGGTGTCGAACGTGCCGATCTTCGGGGCGCTGAAGCTGACGTTCCACACAAGGAAGGGCCGGCCCGAGAGATCGACGGCCGCCTTGGTCATCGTCTCGTCCATGGCAAGGTCGATCGAGGCATAGCGCGTGATGCCGCGCCGGTCGCCCAGCGCCTTGGCGATGGCCTGGCCGATGGCGATGCCGGTATCCTCGACCGCATGATGGTCGTCCACATGCAGGTCGCCCTTGGTGTCGATCTCCATGTCGATCAGCGAATGTCGCGAAAGCTGTTCCAGCATATGGTCGAAGAAGCCGACACCCGTCGAAATCGTCGACTTGCCGCTGCCGTCGATATTGACGGACACGGAGACGGAAGTCTCGTTGGTCTTGCGGGAAACGCTTGCCGTGCGGCTCGCTGGGGTCTCTGCCATGGGCTGCTCCATCGGAATACGCGGGTTCCTTATCAGGCGTATCGAGAAATATCCAGAAGTTACGCGCGGGCTTGCGTCTTTAGCCGGCTCGTCTGCATTGATCCGGCTTGGCTGCCATTTGCAATCGTCAAAAGCCCTCTTACATAGGTGCTGACGGGGCCGAAACGCGGCCCGGCAGAAAGCCCGCCGGAACGGGGGCAAACAGGTGTTAAATGACGACAATTGTGACTATTCGCAAGAACGGCAAGGTCGTGATGGCCGGTGATGGCCAGGTCAGCCTTGGCCAGACCGTAATGAAGGGCAATGCCCGCAAGGTTCGCCGCATCGGCAAGGGCGATGTCATCGCCGGTTTCGCCGGCGCGACCGCCGATGCCTTCACCCTGCTCGAGCGCCTTGAAAAGAAGCTGGAACAATATCCGGGCCAGTTGATGCGCGCAGCCGTTGAGCTCGCCAAGGACTGGCGCACAGACAAATATCTGCGCAACCTCGAAGCCATGATGCTGGTGGCCGACAAGAGCGTGACGCTCGCCATCACCGGCAACGGCGATGTGCTCGAGCCGGAACACGGCGCCATGGCGATCGGCTCCGGCGGCAATTTCGCGCTCGCGGCCGCCCGTGCGCTGATGGATACCGACAAATCCGCTGAGGATGTCGCCCGCCGCGCCCTCGATATCGCCGCTGACATCTGCGTCTACACCAATCACAACGTGATTGTGGAAACGCTCGACGCCGAAGCCTAATTTCCTCTCTTGATAGTTTCTAGCCCTGACGGGAAACACACGAAATGACCACTTTTTCCCCCCGCGAGATCGTTTCCGAACTCGACCGTTATATCGTCGGCCAGCATGAGGCCAAGCGCGCCGTGGCGATCGCCCTGCGCAACCGCTGGCGCCGCCAGCAGCTCGAGCCCGATCTGCGCGACGAAGTCATGCCCAAGAACATCCTGATGATCGGCCCGACCGGTGTCGGCAAGACGGAAATCTCCCGTCGCCTCGCCAAGCTGGCCGGCGCGCCCTTCATCAAGGTCGAAGCCACCAAGTTCACCGAGGTCGGCTATGTCGGCCGCGATGTCGAACAGATCATCCGCGATCTCGTCGAAGTCGGCATCGGCTTGGTGCGCGAAAAGAAGCGCGCCGAGGTTCAGGCCAAGGCGCATATGAGCGCCGAGGAACGCGTTCTTGACGCCCTGGTCGGCGCGACTTCATCGCCGGCGACGCGCGACAGCTTCCGCAAGAAGCTGCGCGACGGTCAGCTTGATGACAAGGAAATCGACATCGAAGTTGCCGACACCGGTTCCGGCATGCCCGGCGGCTTCGAAATCCCCGGCATGCCCGGCGCCAATATCGGTGTGCTCAACCTGTCGGAAATGTTCGGCAAGGCCATGGGCGGCCGCACCAAGAAGGTGCGCACCACGGTCAAGGATTCCTACAAGGAACTGGTGCGCGACGAATCCGACAAGCTGATCGACAACGAGGCGATCCAGCGCGAAGCCGTGCAATCCGCCGAGAATGACGGCATTGTCTTCCTGGACGAAATCGACAAGATCGCGGCCCGCGACGGCGGCATAGGCGCCGGCGTCTCCCGCGAAGGCGTGCAGCGCGACCTGCTGCCGCTGGTCGAAGGCACGACGGTTTCGACGAAGTATGGCCCGGTCAAGACGGACCATATCCTCTTCATCGCCTCCGGTGCGTTCCACGTGTCGAAGCCTTCGGATCTCCTGCCGGAACTGCAGGGCCGCCTGCCGATCCGCGTCGAGCTCCGGCCGCTGACCAAGGAAGACTTCCGCCGCATCCTGACCGAACCGGAAGCCAGCCTCATCCGCCAGTACAAGGCGCTGATGGAAACGGAAGACCTGAAGCTCGATTTCACCGACGACGCCATCGACGCACTTGCCGATGTTGCCGTGCATCTGAACTCCACAGTCGAGAATATCGGCGCACGCCGCCTGCAGACGGTCATGGAGCGCGTGCTCGATGAGATCTCCTACAACGCTTCGGACCGCGCCGGCGTATCGGTGACCATCGATGCTGCCTATGTTCGCGAGCATGTCGGCGATCTCGCCAATAACACCGATCTCTCCCGCTTCATTCTGTAGCAGGCTGGCAGAGGCGATTTAAAACAGTAAGCACTCGACAGCGGGCCGTTAACTTTTTAGTTAGGGGCCCGTTTCTTTGTGTCGGATGGCTTTATTCGGCCAAGTTTATCCGTCAGGCAGCCGCACGGAAACATCGGTTGAAACTTCGACAGGACAGCCATCTTGCGACGCATACTGATCATATTTCTTCTGGCGGTCGCCAGCTTCTCCTGGATGCCCGCCTTTGCGGAAGCGGCAGTCGCCGTGCCGCCCGGTAACCGAAATGCCGAGCAGCCGCCGGTTCCCGGCGCCTCCGTGCGCCGCACCCGAGGCACGAATTCGACCTTCGACCGCAAGTACCAGAAAGTCCGCGAGCTGCTGGCGACCGACACCAAGCTGATGTCGAAGATCAAGTCGACGGCGCGCGCCTATGGCATCGATCCGATCCATATCATCGGCGCGCTCGTCGGCGAGCACACCTACAACGTCGATGCGTATGACGGTCTGCAGTCCTATTACGTCAAGGCTGCCTCCTATGCCGGCCAGAGCTTCCGCTTCGCCTATGACGGCGAAAGTGTCGACGATTTCATCGCCCGGCCGCAATTCGACGTCTGCAAGAGCAAGAGGGACTCCTACAGCCTCTGGACCTGCCGAGACGATGTCTGGGAAGACGATTTCCGCGGCAAGACGGTCGGCGGCAAATCCTATCCTGACAATCGCTTCAGCGCGGTTTTCTTCCAGCCCTTCTATGCCGGTCAGACCTTCGGCCTCGGCCAGGTCAATCCGCTGACGGCACTTGAACTATCCGATCTGGTCAGCAGCACCTCGGGCATTCCGAAGCTGGATGAGAAGGATGCCGGCGGCGTCTATAAGGCCATCATGGATCCGGACCTGTCGCTGGCCTTCGTTGCCGCATCGATCCGCAAGTCCATCGACGACTATCGCTCGATCGCCGGCATGGACATATCAGGCAATCCGGGCATCACCGCGACGCTCTACAATCTCGGCAACACCCGCAAGCGCGCCGCAGCACTTGCCGCAAAGAACCGCGGCGCCGCGCAGCCGGTCTGGCCGGAGGAAAATTACTATGGCTGGCTTATCAATGATAAGCTGAGTGACCTGAAGTCGCTTCTCTAGATTTTGCTGGCGGCATTCACCATATCGGGTGTCTGATGCCGCTCAGGCCACATGGGCCAAGCAGGAGCCCGGCTTTCGAGGAGAATTGATCTCATGGACATGATCCCGGAAGCCTTTTCTCCGCCCGCGCCGGTCCCGCGCACCGTCCCGCCATCGCGATTGACGATCATCCGTACCATCCTGCGCAATCCGCTCGAATTGTGGGGCGAGCCTTCCTATACGCTGCCTTGGATCAAGACCAAATTCTTCAACGAGCGGACGCTGATCGTCAACGATCCCGGCCTGATCAAGCATATCCTGGTCGACAACGCCGCCAACTACCGCATGGCCGATATCCGCCAGCTCGTGCTCCGGCCGATCCTGCGCGATGGGCTGCTGACCGCCGAAGGCCCCGTCTGGAAACGCTCGCGCAAGGCTGTTGCCCCGGTGTTCACGCCACGCCACGCCCAGGGCTTTGCCGGCCAGATGCTGAGTCAGAGCCTGGAATATGTGCACAAATACGAAGGTGTCGGCGACAAGGGCGCGACTTTCGACATCGCCGCCGATATGACCGAGCTCACCTTCGCCATTCTGGCCGAGACGCTGTTTTCCGGTGAGATCGTCACCGAAAGCGAGCATTTTGCCGACGATGTCAACGAGCTGCTGCATCGCATGGGGCGCGTCGATCCCATGGATCTGTTGCGCGCGCCCGCCTGGGTGCCGCGCGTCACCCGCATCGGCGGCCAGAAGATGCTCGACAAGTTTCGCGGCATCGTCCGCAATACCATGAACCTGCGTCTCGACAAGATGCGCAGGGATCGCGCCAGCGCGCCGGATGATTTCCTGACGTTGCTTCTGGAAAAGGCCGGCCCAGACGGGCTCACGATGGAGGAGATCGAGGATAATATCCTCACCTTCATCGGCGCAGGTCATGAGACGACGGCCCGCGCGCTTGCCTGGACGCTCTACTGCGTTGCCAACAGCCAGCATATCCGCGAAGCCATGGAAGAGGAAATCGACCGGGTGCTGGCAACAGATGCCGAGCCCGTCGCCTGGCTCGACCTGATGCCGCATGTCCGTGCCGCTTTCGAAGAGGCGATGCGCCTCTATCCGCCGGCGCCTTCGATCAACCGGGCCGCTATTGCCGACGACGAATGGATGAGCACGAAGGGCGAGCGCGTGACGATCCCGAAGGGGATCACCGTGTTGATCATGCCCTGGACGCTGCATCGCCACGAGCTCTATTGGGAAAAGCCGCGCGCCTTCATGCCCGAGCGTTTTCTTCCGGAGAACCGCGGCAAGATCAACCGTTTCCAGTATCTGCCTTTCGGCGCCGGTCCCCGCGTCTGCATCGGCGCCACCTTCGCCCTCCAGGAGGCGGTTATCGCTCTTGCGGTCATGATGCGCCGCTTCCGCTTCGACACGACTGAAGAGACCGATCCCTGGCCGGTGCAGAAGCTGACGACCCAGCCGCGCGGTGGTTTGCCGATGCGGGTTACGGTGAGGAACGGTTCGGCATAGCCGAAGCAATCGATCCGGTGAATCGATTGCAGTGACGAACGCCCGGAGCGGAAGCGAAGGGCCAGCGGCTGAGAATGCGGGGCCTATCTCGCCCCTGGCGGCGAGAAAGCAATTTCACTGGTTTAGGAATTGCGAAACAGGAGTTCTATACGTTCAAAATCTCGGTGCAATTTCTAAGCCATTGAAATTGCAAGAGCGGGGGTCCGTATCTTGCCTATTGTCGAGATTCTCCGCGCCCCACCTGCCCCCTCTCTTGCAAAAACTAAGAATTACACGGCGGACAAGCCCCTGCCTAATCCTAAGTTTTTGCTTTCTCGCCCGCCAAGGGCGAGATAGGTTTCGCGCTTGCCGCTTCGACCTCAATCCCCAAGGATGAATTGATCAGTGACGTCTCATTTCCTGCTCGGCATCGACACGGGTGGAACCTATACCGATGCCGTTCTCTTCCATGAAACCGATGGTGTGATCGCCAAGGCGAAATCGCTGACCACGCGGCACGATCTGGCCGTCGGCATCGCCGGCGCCGTTGATGCCGTCATTGCCGATGCCGGCGTTCCGGTTACGGCGATCGGCCTTGTTTCGCTGTCGACGACGCTCGCCACCAATGCGCTGGTGGAAGGGCAGGGCGGTCGCGCCGGGCTGGTCATGATCGGCTTCGGTCCCGATGATCTGAAGCGCGATGGCCTGGCGGAAGCGCTCGGGTCCGATCCCGTGCTGTTTCTGCCGGGCGGCCACAATGTTCACGGCAACGAAAATCCGCTCGATCTGACGGCATTGGAAGACGCACTGCCGGAACTGGCAAAGACGGTCTCCTCCTTCGCCATTGCCGGCTATTTCGCCGTGCGAAATCCGGCTCATGAAATCAGGGTGCGCGATCGTATCCGCGAATTGTCGCATCTGCCTGTTACCTGCAGCCACGAGCTATCCTCCAAGCTCGGAGGCCCGCGACGGGCTTTGACGACGCTGCTCAATGCCCGTTTGGTATCGATGATCGATCGTCTCGTCGGTGCCTGCGAAGGGTTTCTGGCAACGCGCGGCATCGCTGCGCCGATGATGGTGGTTCGTGGCGATGGAGCGTTGATTTCGGCTGCCGAGGCCAAGCTTCGGCCGATCGAGACCATTTTGTCCGGCCCGGCCGCGAGCCTGGTCGGCGCGCGCTATCTCACAGGCCTCGACGATGCTGTCGTTTCCGATATCGGCGGCACGACCACCGACGTTGCCATCATGGATGCCGGCCGGCCGAGGCTCGACGCCGATGGCGCTGTTGTCGGAGGCTATCGCACCATGGTCGAGGCCGTCGCGATGCGCACCTATGGCCTTGGCGGCGATTCGGAGGTGAAGATCAACGATCGCGGCCTCGTCGCCGGCTTCGAACTCGGGCCGCGTCGCCTGCTGCCGCTCAGCCTTGCCGCCCATGCGCATGGCGAGGCCGTGCTTGACGTGCTGGAGCAGCAATTGCGTGCGCCGCATCTTGCCCGCAATGCCGGCCGCTTCGCCATGCGCACCGGCGTGCCGGATCATCTGGCGAGCGGCCTCACGCCGCTCGAACAGGCGCTATTCGACAGGATTGGCAATACTCCCCTGGCACTCGACAAGCTTCTGACCGTAACCTCGCAGAAGGCTACTCTGGACCGGCTGGTGGCGCGGGGGCTAGTGCATCTGAGTGGTCTGACGCCGTCGGATGCCATGCATGTGCTGGGTCGGCAGAACCAGTGGAATGCGGAAGCTGCGCAGCTTGGGTTGGCCCTGGCGATGCGGCTGAAGGATGGCTCCGGACGCGCCATCGCCTCTTCCATCGAGGAATTGGCACAGAAAATCGTCGATCGCCTTACCCGCCAATCGGCCGAGGTCATTCTTGCCGCCTGTCTTGCCGAGGACGGCGTTGCCGATCTGGATCCGGCCAGGTCGATCTCGATCGATCGCGCCCTTCGCCGCGCCTCGGGCATTGCTCGCTTCGCTGTTTCGCTTGACCGCCCCCTTATCGGGCTCGGCGCTTCGGCACCGGTCTACTATCCCGCTATCGCCGCGATGCTGGGGAGCGAAACCACCATTCCTGCTCACTCGGATGTGGCCAATGCGGTCGGCGCCGTTGTCGGCCAGGTGCGAGCCAGCGCCACCGTCTTCGTCACCATGCCGGAAGATGGTATCTACGTTTTGAACGGAGCCGGCGAAAGTCTGCGGTTCACCGATGAGGACAGGAGCTTTGCTGACGCGCGGGCGCGGGCCGTCGAGGCTGCGATGGCGCAGGCGCGGCTCAATGGCGCCGTGGATCTCGTGGTGGCAATGGATGAGCAGGTCGACGCACCGGAGGTCGAGGGGAGCCGCAAGCTGATCGAGGCACGTTTCATCGCAACCGCCAGCGGGCGTCCTCGCATTGCCATGGACTGATTGTTTCCGACGGCGCATAAATCTTTCTAACTATTGCCAAATTGACGGAAAGCGAAACCGTGAGCAAAGTGGCAGCATGTGAAAATTGAGCCGTGAAACGGCCTTGAGGAGTATTTGGCATGAGCCGTATTGAGAAGAACGGGCTGCAGATCGAACCGGTACTTTACGATTTCCTCGTCAAGGAGGCATTGCCGGGTTCTGGTATCGATGCCGACACCTTTTTTGCCGGCTTCTCCAAAATCGTCCACGATCTCGCGCCGAAGAACCGCGAGCTGCTCGCCAAGCGCGACCGGATGCAGGCGGCGCTCGACGATTGGTATCGCAAGAATGGCGCGCCGGTCGATATCGCCGTCTACGAGGCTTTCCTGCGCGAAATCGGCTATATCGTGCCGGAAGGCCCGGCCTTCACGGTCTCGACCGCCAATGTTGATCCGGAAATCTCTCATATTGCCGGCCCGCAGCTCGTCGTTCCCGTCATGAACGCCCGCTATGCGCTGAATGCCGCCAATGCCCGCTGGGGATCGCTCTACGACGCGCTTTACGGCACAGATGCCATCCCCGAAACCGATGGCGCCGAGAAGGGCCGGGGCTATAATCCCAAGCGCGGCGAAAAGGTCATCGCCTGGGTGCGCGATTTCCTCGATGCCGCCGTGCCGCTTGCCGGCGTAAGCTGGAAGGGTGTTACCGGCTTTGCCGTGAACAATGGCGCTCTGGCGATCACGACCAAGAGCGGCGTCGCAGCGCTGGCGGATGCTAGCCATTTTGCCGGTTATCTCGGCGATGCGGCCACCCCGTCGCATATCCTGCTGAAGCAGAACGGCATTCATATCGAAGTTGTCATCGACGCCGGCACCGATATAGGCAAGACCGATCCGGCCAATATTTCCGACGTCCGCCTGGAATCGGCGATCACCACGATCATGGACTGCGAGGATTCCATCGCGGCCGTCGACGCCGAGGACAAGGCGGAAGTCTACCGCAACTGGCTCGGCCTGATGAAGGGCGATCTGACGGAGGAAGTCGCCAAGGGTGGCAAGACTTTCATACGCCGGCTCAATCCCGACGTAGCCTACACGGCTCCGGACGGCAGCACGTTCGATCTGCACTGCCGCTCGCTAATGCTGATACGTAATGTCGGCCACCTCATGACCAATCCGGCGATCCTCGATCGCGATGGCAACGAGGTTCCGGAAGGCATCATGGACGCTGTCATTACCGGCCTGATCGCGCTTTATGATATCGGTCCGAACGGTCGCCGCAAGAATTCGCGCACCGGCTCCATGTATGTCGTCAAGCCGAAGATGCATGGACCGGAAGAAGTCGCCTTCGCCGTCGAGATCTTCTCGCGCGTCGAGGCTGTGCTCGGCATGCCAGGCAACACCATGAAGATGGGCATCATGGACGAGGAGCGCCGCACCACGGTCAACCTCAAGGAAGCCATCCGCGCCGCCGGCGAGCGCGTCGTCTTCATCAACACCGGCTTTCTCGACCGCACCGGCGATGAAATCCATACCTCGATGGAAGCCGGACCGATGATCCGCAAGGGCGACATGAAGCAGGCCGCCTGGATCGCGGCCTATGAGAACTGGAATGTCGATATCGGCCTGGAATGCGGCCTTTCCGGCCACGCTCAGATCGGCAAGGGCATGTGGGCCATGCCGGACCTGATGGCGGCCATGCTGGAACAGAAGATCGCCCATCCGAAGGCCGGAGCGAACACCGCCTGGGTGCCGTCGCCGACGGCCGCCACACTGCATGCGACCCATTATCACCGCGTCAATGTCGCCGATGTCCAAAAGAGCCTGAAGAGCCGCGCCCGCGCCAAGCTTTCCGATATCCTCTCGGTGCCGGTCGCCTCGCGGCCGAACTGGACGCCGGAGGAAATCCAGCGCGAGATCGACAACAACAGTCAGGGTATCCTCGGCTATGTCGTCCGTTGGGTCGACCAGGGCGTCGGTTGCTCCAAGGTGCCCGATATCAACAATATCGGCCTGATGGAGGATCGCGCCACGCTCCGCATCTCGGCGCAGCACATGGCCAACTGGCTGCACCACAAGGTCATCACCGAGGCCCAGATCGTCGAGACGATGAAGCGCATGGCCGCCGTCGTCGACCAGCAAAATGCCTCCGATCCGCTCTATGTCGCCATGTCCGGCAATTTTGACGGTTCGATCGCCTTCCAGGCGGCGCTCGATCTCGTGCTCAAGGGTCGCGAGCAGCCGAACGGCTATACGGAACCGGTGCTGCATCGCCGCCGTATCGAGCTGAAGGCAAGGCAGGCAGGGTGATACCGTCTCTTCCTCAGAGGCCACCTCGATCCTTCGAGGCCTTGTCGTCTGCGCTGATGCTTTGACGGCAAGGCACCTCGGGATGAGGTGGGGAGAGTCCTATGGCCAGCGGAAAAGATCAGTCCTCATCCTGAGGTGCGCAGCCGAAGGCGGAGCCTCGAAGGACGAGGGCGGGTGGGACGGCATAGTATCACTCCGCTTTCTCGAACAAAAAAGGCCGCCGGATGGGATATCCGGCGGCCTTTTTCAATTCGAATGCCGGCAATGATTACTGGATGACGACGACCTTGGTGCTGCGGCCCGGCAGAACGCGGCTATAGAGATCGATGACGTCCTGATTGATCAGGCGGATGCAGCCCGAGGAAGCAGCGGTACCGATCGAAGCCCATTCCGGCGTGCCGTGCAGGCGGAACAGCGTGTCCTGGCCCTTGTCATTGTAGAGATACATGGCGCGCGCACCGAGCGGGTTCGAGAGGCCGGGATTCATGCCGCCATCGACATACTTGGCGATTTCCGGACGGCGGACCGCCATTTCCTTCGGCGGATGCCAATTCGGCCATTCCTGCTTCCAGGCTACATAGGCCGTGCCGGACCAGGAGAAGCCCTGCTTGCCGACGCCGATGCCATAGCGCATCGCTTCGCCGTTGCCGAGAATGTAGTAGAGATGACGCTCGCGCGTGTTGACGATGATGGTGCCTTCAGCCTCGTCGGACTTATAGGCAACGATCTGGCGGCGGAACTGCGGCTTCACCTTCTGGATCGGGATCGCCGGCAGTTCGAAGCCGTTGTCATTGGTGATGCCGTAGTCACCATCGAACGTCTTGATGGTATCGGCTGCGGAGTTTGCGGTGGCGGACGGCGCGGCTGCGGCAGTGGTGGCATAGCCAGCCGACGCGAGCATTGCGACAAGGCCGAGTGCGGTCATAGCATTACGGATGCGCATGGAGGACTCTTGAAATTTCGTGGCAGGGGATGGATGACTATCAATCATCTTTGTCTACGGTTTATTTTCCATTAAACTAAGCTTTGCAAGCTGCTGTTGGGCTCAAAAATAGCTCCGGCGCGCAAATTAGAGGGACATGGTTTTTTTGCAACAATGCTTGCCCCGTCCCTGAGGCAATTCATGACGATTTTGAACGTTTACAATAACAATCCGTTAATAGATGGCAGGCAGTCGGAACGAGCTATGCTTGTACGCAAGGGCGTGCAATTATTACTGCACGAGATGCGTCATGCCGTCCTGCCGGAGTTGCCGCTAGCGAGCCGCCGCCGGGCCGACCTCGTCAGCCTTTCCGAAAAGGGCGAAATCTGGATCATCGAGATCAAGACCTCGATCGAGGATTTCCGCGTCGACCGCAAATGGCCCGATTACCGCCTGCATTGCGACCGGTTGTTCTTTGCGACGCACAAGGACGTTCCGCTCGATATCTTCCCGGAAGATTGCGGGCTCTTCCTGTCGGACGGCTATGGCGCCCACATGATCCGCGAGGCGCCGGAGCATCGGCTGCCCCCGGCGACGCGCAAGTCGGTGACGTTGAATTTCTCCCGCACCGCCGCCCAGCGTCTGATGCTGGCTGAATGGGCAACGGGCAAGGATTTTACCTTCTCCCCTCGGGGAGAAGGTGACCGCCCTTCGATCAATCCAGGGGCGGATGATGGGGGCGAGGAACTTTAGCGTCGAGCACGCGGAGCGTAAGCGAAGGGCCTTCTACTTGGGTGCGCGCTTGGCGAGGATGCGCTGCAGCGTGCGACGATGCATATTGAGGCGGCGGGCCGTCTCGGAAACATTGCGCTCGCACATTTCGTAGACGCGCTGAATATGTTCCCAGCGCACCCGGTCCGCCGACATCGGATTTTCCGGCACTTCCGCCTTCTCGCCCGGGCGCTGCGTCAGCGCCGCGTAGACATCGTCGGCATCGGCTGGCTTGGCGAGATAGTCGAGCGCACCGAGTTTCACGGCCGTGACCGCCGTCGCGATATTGCCGTATCCGGTCAGCACCACGATATGCGTATCGTCGCGTCGCTGCCGGATCGCCTCGATGACATCCAAGCCGTTGCCGTCGCCGAGCCGGAGGTCGACGACTGCATATTGCGGCGGGTTGGCCTTGGTCTTGGCAACACCTTCCGCCACCGATTCCGCCGTCTCGACCACGAAGCCCCGGATTTCCATCGCGCGCGCCAGCCGGCGCAGGAAGGGGCCGTCGTCATCGACGATCAGCAGTGTCGCATCCGTGCCGATATGGGCTGCGGCATCCTTGTCCCCGGCACGCGAGGCGGCAAGCTCTTTATCCGTCATTCTATCTTCTATCCCGGCGACCATCCGCCTGCATATTCCACCAATTTGACGACCGCTGTTTTAAGCCGTGAAAATCATTTTGTCGAATTACTGTCGATCAACATGCGCGGCCATTCGACGCGCACGCGCGCGCCCGGCGTTTCCGGATCGCGGTTGCCGAAGGCGAGCGCCGCGCCGGAGCGCTCCAGCAGTGTCTTGGCGATGAAGAGGCCGAGCCCGAGGCCGCCAGCCGTGTCGTCGCGCTGCCGCGTCGTTACGTAAGGTTCCCCGATCCGCGTCAGGATCTCCGGCGAATAGCCGTTGCCGTCATCCTCGATGACGATCGTGAGCGTATCGGCGGTGTACTCCACCGTGACGGTCACCGTCTGGCGGGCATAGTCGACGGCGTTCTCGATAAGGTTGCCGAGACCGTACATGATGCCGGCATTGCGGTTCAGCACGGGCTCGCCGGCTCGCGGGCTCTTTTCGATCAGCTGCAGCGTGATCCCGAACTCGCGATGCGGGGCGATGATCTCTTCCATCATCGACGACAGGGTCAGCCGCCGCATATGCGCCTCGTCCTCCGAGGAGAGCGTGGTCAGCCGCCGCAGGATATCGCGGCAGCGTTCGCTCTGGCTGCGCAGCAGCGCCACATCCTCGCGGAAACGGTCGTCCTCTTTGAGCTCCCGTTCCATCTCCTTGGCGACGACGCTGATGGTCGCAAGCGGCGTGCCAAGCTCATGCGCCGCCGCCGCCGCCAGCCCATCGAGCTGCGACAGGTGCTTTTCCCGCTGCAACACCAGCTCCGTCGCCGACAGCGCGTCGGCAAGCTGCGAGGCTTCCATGGAGACGCGATAGGCATAGAAGGCCGCAAAAGCCATGGTGGAGGCAATGGAGCACCAGACTCCCAGCTGCATCACGCTGTGCACGCTCGTGGCAACCCCGTCATACCAGGGCAGCGGGAAGGGCGAGAAGGCAAGGCCGGTGATGCAGATCATCGCCAGCACGATCAGCGTCATGCTGTAGCGGATCGGCTGCGAGGCGAAGGAAATGATGACAGGCACGCAGACCAGCACGGAGAAAGGATTGGTCAGCCCGCCGGTGATCAGCAGCAACCCGCAGAGCTGCAGAAGATCGAGGCCAAGCAGCGCAAACGCCGCCGGCGGCTCCAACCGGTGCGTCGGTGGAAAACGCAGGGTCAGGAAGAAGTTGATCCAGGCAAGGCAGGCGATCAGCACGTAGCATGGCAAGAGTGGCATCGGGAATTTCAGCCAGAAGGCGACGATCGTCACCGTCGCCGTCTGGCCGCCGACGGCAAGCCAGCGCAGGCGAACCAGCGTCTGCAACCTCAGTCGCCGGCTGCTATGGTGGTCGTCCTGCGCCTTTATCTCTGCATCGGAAAGTTTTTCCAGTCCGCGGAAGAAGCGTGCCATCGTCAGGTTCCCCTTGGCTTGACGCGCGTCGTCGGCAAGGCATCCGCCGGATCTTCCGGCCAGGGGTGCCTCGGGTAGCGGCCGCGCATGTCGGCGCGCACATCCCGCCAGGATCCGGCCCAGAAGCCGGGCAGATCGCGCGTCGTTTGGATCGGGCGATGGGCTGGCGAGGTCAGCTCCAACACCAGCGGCAACCGGCCGCCGCCGATGGCAGGATGTTGTTTCAGCCCGAACAGCTCCTGGACGCGGATGGTCAACAGCGGCTCCTCGCCATCATATTGAATGGGATGGCGCTGGCCGGTCGGCGCCTCGAAATGCGTGGGTGCCATCCGGCCGAGATCGCGTTGCAGCTCATGCGGCACCAGCGACATCAGCCCGTTGGAAAGCCCGCCGGCGGAAATGTCGGAAAGTCCGCGAGCCTCGGCCTGGAAGGGTGTGAACCACTCGTCCAGCCGCGCGAGCAAGGCGTCGTCGCCCATATCAGGCCAAGGCTCGCCGATCGTGCGATGCAGAAAGCCTATCCGCGCGCGCAACTGCGCCGTTTCCTTGGAAAATGGCAGCACGCCGATGCCAAGTTCGCGAATACCCTCGGCCAGCGCCTTTGCCGCCTGCTCGCCGGATGGGCGCGGCAGGGGCGTTTCCTCAAAGATGATCGCGCCGAGCCGCGTGGCGCGCCGCGCCCGTACCTGCCGGCTGGCTTTGTCGAAGAAGCTCTGATCCTCGGTGCGGATCTCGCCCGGCAGATGCTCTTCGACATCAGTGCGGGAAATCTCGGCTGCCGCAAGAATACGCGCTTGTGCCGCGCGGCCGGTCAGATCGGCGATGACAAGCATCTGGGAACCGGCAAGGCGCTCGGTTTCCGGCAGTTCGGCGCCGCGCCCGTTCGCCATGACGAAGCGCCCACGCCCGCCGCGCTGCAGCGCGATGCGATCGGGAAAGGCATGCAGCAGCAGCGAGCCGGCCAAAGACAGTGGCGTTAAGCCGGCAGTCCCTTTGCCGCTGGCCGCCGAGGCAAGCCTTCCGGCCAGCCGGCGCGCTGCCTCGGCGCGTTCGCCCTTTTCCGTCTTGAAGCGCCGCAGCCGTTCTTCCAGGTCGATGCTCTGTCCACCAAGTCCCTGTTCGGTCAGCAGCACGGCAAGCAATGCGGCCTCGCGCGCCTGGCCGAAATCGGCGGCTGAGATCACCATCGCCGCCAGCCGAGGCGGCAGTGCCAGCTCGCGCATCAGCCGGCCCCGCGCCGTCAGCCCGTTTTCCGCGTCGAGCGCACCCAGTTGCCGCAACAGCGCCCGCGCCTCGGCAAGCGTCGTGGCCGGCGGCTGGTCGGCAAAGGCGAGCGCGGCCGGATCCTGCACGCCCCAATGTGCGAGGTCGAGCGCAAGGCCGGACAGATCGCTGGAGAGGATCTGCGGCGGCGTGAAGGCGGGCAGCGCCGCCGTCTGGCCTGGGTGCCACAGCCGGATGGCAATACCGGGTTCGGTTCGCCCGGCGCGGCCGGCCCGCTGATCGGCCGAGGCGCGCGATACCCGCACCGTTTCCAGCCGCGTGATGCCGGTCGAGGCTTCGAAGACGGGCAGCCGCTGCAGGCCGCTATCGATGACGATGCGCACGCCGTCGATGGTAATCGACGTCTCGGCGATCGAGGTCGCCAGCACGATCTTGCGGGTACCTTGCGGCGCCGGCCGGATCGCCGCGTCCTGCTCCTTCTGGCTGAGATTGCCGTAAAGTGGCGCGATCATCGTGGCAGTGCCGAACCGGCCCTCCAGCCTTTCCGCCGTGCGGGTAATTTCCGCCTGTCCCGGCAGGAAGGCGAGGATAGAGCCTTGTTCCGACGCATGCGCGTCGAGGATCGCTCGCGTCACCGTATCCTCGATCCGCTCACCCGGCGGTCGGTCCTGATGACGGATGTCGATCGGAAAGCTGCGGCCCATGCTCTCGATGACGGGCGGATGGTCGAGCAGGGTCGCGACACGCTCCACGTCGAGCGTTGCCGACATGACAAGGATGCGCAGATCTTCACGCAGCGCCGATTGCACGTCGAGAGCCAGTGCCAGGCCGAAATCCGCATCCAGCGAGCGTTCGTGGAATTCGTCGAAGATAACAGTGGAAACGCCCGATAATTCGGGATCGTCGAGGATCATCCGCGCGAACACGCCTTCTGTCACCACCTCGATACGGGTCTTGGCCGAGACGCGGTTATCGAGCCGCATGCGGTAGCCGACGGTGTCGCCGACCTGTTCGTTGAGCAGCGATGCCATGCGGGCCGCCGCTGCCCTTGCCGCCAGCCGCCGCGGCTCCAGAACAATGATCTTGCCGTCATCGCGCCATGCCTGCCCCAACAGGAAGAGCGGCACCAGCGTCGTCTTGCCGGCGCCGGGCGGTGCCGAGAGGACGGCGCGCCGATGCTCTGCAAGGGCAACGCCGATATCGGCGAGCACATGCGAGACCGGCAGGTCGGGCAATGAGGGCGTTGTATGCGTCACGCCTGCCGGCCCCGTACATATTCATAGGCAAGGATCGCGCCGGCGAGATCCTCGAGCGCCGCGCCCACCGATTTGAACAGGGTTATGTCCGCGTCATCGGTCCGTCCGGGATGCGCCCCGTTCACCAGCTCGCGGAGCTCGGCCCGGATGTCGTCGGCTGCCAATACGCCATTCTTCAGGGGCTGGGTGATGTCGCCGGCCTCTTTCATCGCGCCGGCACGCGTGTCGACAAACACCCGCGCCCGCCGTATCGCCGTATCGTCGGCCTCGCGCATATCCGGCTTGAAACCGCCGATGAGATCGAGATGCGCGCCCGGCTTCAGCCATTCCCCCTGGATCAGCGGTGCACCCGATAGTGTCGCGCAGGAAATGATGTCGGCACTGCGAGCCGCGGCCTGCAGATCCGCGACGGGCTCCGCGGCCAGGCCGAGCGCCTGCGCCTCCCTGGCGATGCCCGCTGCTTTCTCGCGGTCCCGCCCCCATATGCCGATCCGCTTCAAGGGCCGGCCCGTGGCATGTGCCTGGATCAGATTGAGCGACAGTCGTCCGGTGCCGCACACAAGCAACTCCTCGGCATCCTCGCGCGCAAGATATCGGGCAGCAAGCGCCGAGGCCGCCGCCGTGCGCCGCGCCGTCAGCTCGCCGCCATCGATCACCGCCAGCATCTCTCCCGTCTGGCCCGAGGAAAGAAGATAGGTTCCGAAGATGGCCGGCAGGGCACGCGCCGCATTTCCCGGGAACACCGAAACCATCTTCACGCCCATATAGCGTCCCGGCAGCCAGGCGGGCATCAGGAGCAGCGTCGCGTCACTTTCGCCGGGAACCTCCATATCGTGATGATGTCGGACCGGCATGACGCAACCATCGGCAAACATCGCCGCTATCGCATCGATCAGCGCCGGCCATGCAAGTGCTGCGCGCGTCTGTTCTTCGTCGAGGACCAGCATTCTCCACTCCTTCAATAGCTCGGTTTCTATTAGGTCCTGGGCGCGAAACTGGCAATGCAGGCCCTTCGGCGACCCCATGGGAGCTTGAGTCTGCCTCTTTGAAAGCCGTTTCCTGGGTGTTTCCGTCCAAGGAAGTAAAATGAATCCGGAAATGGCGCTCGATCGGGTCAAATTTCCCAGCTTTCGCCTCATCTTTTAAAATTAATGTTTCAAATCAATCACTTACAAAAATGTCAGAATTTTTACAGTTGGTGTGTTGACTTGGTTCGTTGGGTGGGATTATAAGCCCACTCACTGAACGAGGGCGGCGGCGCTGCTGGCGACGACGACTTTCGCTCTAGTGTTTCCT
>NZ_FMAF01000010.1 GCF_900094565.1 Martinezella lusitana | reverse complement strand
CGCACCACCCATCACTCCGGCTATGCCGTTAGTCAGCGCATTCGCAAGCGTATCGAAGAAGTGTTCGGCTGGGCCAAGACCAGCGGCGGAATGCGCAAGACCCGCCACCGCGGAAAGGATCGCGTCGGCTGGATGTTCACCCTGACGGCCACCGCTTATAATTTGGTGAGGCTACCAAAGCTGCTGGCGACGGCATGATCGCGCCCGTAATCCGCCCAAAGACGGTGGATTACTATCAAGCACGCCGAAAGGGCCGCTGAAAAAGCATCGTCAAGGCTCGTCTTCGAGCCATCTAGCGAGGATCGGCTGAAAAATTAACGCTATTTCCGCACCTTGTTAGACGCAAGACTGATCCTGGCTCGGTCCGCTTCTTCATTCTTGCAGAAGTTGGCTATGCAACCACACACGTGATCGTGCCGCATGCCGCCGATTGACCTATGACGGAAGCAACTCAAAATTTCGTCCCCGACCTAAAGATACTCCCTCCAGAAATCGATATCGTCTGCTTCAAGACCAAGACGGTGTCAACGCCGGAGTAAATTCAAGCAAATTGGCGGAGCAAAGCCAGGCGACTTGCGGCGCTCGCATGGGACCCGCGGTAGCGCGAAGCGCGAGCGGGGGCATGCGGGCGAAGCGATCGGGCAGCGCGCCGTAAGACGCTCGGACCCAAGGTTCTGTCCATTCGTCAAAACGAAGATTGCTGGCTGAACCTGATCGTCAGCCCTTCCGGAAGACTGATTTCCAGAAGCCGTTCCATCTCGTTCCTTCTAAGCCTTTGCCGACGTTATCCATCCCCCGAACAATAACGTACAAGCTACCTGCAATCTGCAGAGCCGACTTTTGGTCGAGCGCGGAATAGTCGAAACTGGGAAGGAAAACAGCGATTGCACCAAAGACACCAAACGAGAATTCGGCGATACCATATGTTAGCCTAAAGCGTTCCCGTAGCCAAAATAATAAGACCCCAAGAACTGGTATCCCTACCACGGTCGCGACGGCTGGAAGGTATTTGGTAAACGCTACAAAATTCCAAGCGTAGTAAGCACCCGCTGCGGCGCAAACCACTGCCGCAATAACGCTCCGCCAGACATAAGCGTTATCCGCCGAGACGACTCTACGGACGGTCTCTTCGGTTTGTGGGTCCGGCGGTATCTCCCGAAGCAAGGCAATCACATCGACTGGGGATTGGGATTGAATGCCGATCTTGGTCAACGCTGCACGCAAAGGCTGGTCGGCAGTCACAACCTCGACCTTAGCCGCACTGCGATCGGCTAAGTGTTTTGCAATCGCTGCGATTTCGATATCAGCCGTATCAAGTCGGAAGGAACTGTCTAGAAGCTCAGACGGCATAGGCGTTTCAGGGTCGAGACCAATCTGGCGTGCGCCTTTGGATATCAGTCGATTGATGATAGCCAACAACTCCTCGCGGCCACCTCGGTCTCGGCGGAAAAAAAGTTCTCGCAGGACCGGGGACGGAAACACGAGTCGTGACGGCTCGACTCTCGCCATAATTTCTGGGTTACGGACAATGACATTGGTGTCGAGGACGTAGATGGTTTCGGTCTCTTGTGCGCGCATCGTCGTTTGCCCTTATCGATTGCTAGCGCAAAGAGCATTTGAAGCTTGAGCGTAACTGATGATTGCGGTGCGTTGCACTTCAGCCACCGCGCTGCTCGCGAGATCAAATATTATAAACATAAACAACCTCTTAGGACTTCAGCGGAGCGCACGCCATTGGTTCGAGTCCCTTCAAGGCGGTCACCTTCAACCCTGGCCAACTCATTTCTTCGAGACGGCGTTCGCCTTTGGGTCACCGTGGCATATATAAGACATAAGCGGCCAAAGGATCGAACGACCGCATTCGCTGTTAAACGTGCTGGCTATCCGGGAGGAGGGTTTACTTACAGCGCCCGACAAGCTTTTGTAGCTGCGCAGTGAGGCCCCGGCATTATTGCGAGCGAAAGAAGCTATGTTCTATAGTGGCCCGCTGATACATTGTTTCCAGTTCTGAACTACCGTGCGGGGTGGGTCAAAATGTCAGTTTCTAGTGGTGAGGGGCAATCAAGATTTGCCCAAGGTCGGCTTGCCGACCCAAAATCTGTTGGGAAACCGGTCCAGCCTGAACATGATGCGGCCGCTTTCCTCGCCGCGATCGTGGAATCCTCGGAAGACGCGATTGTCAGCAAAAGTCTCTCCGGAATCATCACGACCTGGAACAAGGGCGCGGAACGCCTTTTTGGTTACACGGCAGAAGAGGCGATCGGCCAGCCGATCACAATAGTTATCCCCGACGACAGGCTCGACGAGGAGCCCGCAATCCTGGCCCGAATCCGTGCAGGTGAACGTGTTGACCATTTCGAGACGGTACGAAGGCACAAGGACGGCAGCTTGATCGATATATCGCTTACCATCTCGCCAATAGGGGATGGCAACGGAAAGGTTATCGGCGCCTCGAAGATCGCCAGAAACATATCCGAAAGAAAGCGGGCCGCTGAGCACCAGGAACTTCTCCTCCGCGAGATGCATCATCGCGTGAAGAACCTATTCGCCATAACAAGCGGCCTCATTGGTCTTGCAGCGAGGTCGGCGCAAACGCCCGCCGATTTGGCCACGCGCATGAGGGACAGGTTGATGGCTCTGTCGCGGGCGCACGAGATGACGCTGCCTGCACTGGGCCACCAGGATAGGGTCGGCGACAGGCAGGCTACTCTGTTTCAGCTTTTGTCGAATATTCTCGCGCCCTATGGCCAGGAGGGCTCAGATCAGTGGCAGCTCTACGGACGCGATGTCGAGATCAGCCGCGAGAAAATCACCAACCTCGCGCTTCTATTCCACGAATTCGCGACGAACGCGGCAAAATATGGCGCGCTATCAATTGAAGATGGAAGATTGTCCATCACGGTTACGATCGAAGGAGAGGCTGTCAACATCGTCTGGCTAGAGAGTAATTCGCCTCCACAGGATGGAGCCGAGCGTGGCGCGACTGGTTTCGGGGCCAGGCTTGAGCAGATAATGGGACAGAGCCTGAATCTGAACATCACGCGCGAATGGCTACCCGATGGGCTCTGCATCCGCCTGTCGGCGCCCTTCGATGCCATCGGCGGGTAGCGCTTATTTTGGTATAAACAATTGCTTTGGGCGTCTGTTGGCATTCAACGGTTCGCATCCGGCCTTTGCCTGGGGATTGCGCCGCTCATTGACCGCATCCCTCCAACCGGTGGGCAAATCACCAACCGGGCGGGATTATATTCCGAAGCGAGCTTCCGCGCTATTTTGCTGCGCTCGCCCGATCTAAATGCCTTTTGTAGTGTCGTTCTCCCTTGTCACAACCGAAACACTACGCTCCGACAAAGCATCAACGACTAAAAGCCCATCTTTGACCGGATTCTGCCCCCGGCATTCAATGCCAGCGCTCGACGAGCCCCGCTGACGAACCTTGAATGGGATCGGTAACCGGCGCTGGCAATGACGAAATCATAGCCAGGATGTCGGTCGTGGCAGCGTCGGTCTGAATGTCGGCATGCTGACCTTCCGGATAAGCGCCGATAACCTCGAAGTCTGAGGAGCAGCCAAGATTCTGGTGGCCTGTGCCAGCGGGAAGGATCAAGCAGTCTCCCATTGAGACCTCGATCGGCTGTCCTTCCGGGCCGCCGATCAGCAAAGTGGCGCTGCCACATCCGACACCCAGAACCTCGTGGGCTCCGGAATGGTAATGCTGATAATCAAAGACGCCGTCTCTCCAAATGCCAGTCCATCCGTTCATGGCGAACAGGGTCTCGAAATCTGCTGACGATCCTCCGGTCGGCAAAGCATCCCTGTAAATTAAAACAGGGAACCGCTGGTTGTTCGGTACCCAGCCACTCGGCGGAAAGATGATTTCCTCGATATTCATGCAGGACTTTCCTCCATGAGTCTGGGTGATGAGCTTGCACCGATTGAGATTTTCTTCGTCATTTAGATGCTGGCTCGTCTCTTTCGTCATTGATCGACGGCAGGAAAGTCTGGACGTCGCGCTTTTCCCGGTCGGATAGGCAGGCGATTTGCTCTTTCCAGAACCTGGCGGCTTCTGGAGGATCTCCTTTCCAATCGCGCGACGAGCCAAGGTTGTCGTCGATTACGGCGAGGCGACGACCGCCGAGACGCAGATATTCTTCAGCAAGGTTTTTCGATGCGTTTTTCATTTGATCCCTCATCTCCTTCGTGGGCTGCTTGAGGTAAACTTTAGCGCATGCGAGTGGTTCCCTTATCATCCCAGCCCGGACCGCCGGAGAATAACCGAGCCGGTGCGCACGGCAAAATATGGTCGAGCATGACGATTGACCTTTATAGTGTGATGGCTCCGCTTGCAGACGCCCTATCGCTGAGGAAAATGCCGCCGATCTCGACCGGACGCAGCACTTCTAACGATTGGCCACGGTGTGTCTGGCCAACGGAAACCCGGCGTTTGCGCCCGGTTCCCATCTGGCTTTCTAATCGCGGTGCTCCGGCATCGCCTTTAGTTGATCCTTGGTCCAAGATGTCACGCCGTGGATCTCGCCGCTTTCGTCGCGCATGAAATCGAGATCGGTCACTCGAACCGATACCGGCTTTGCCCCGATGCCAAGGAAGCCGCCGACGTCGATCACGACGCTGCTGCCAATGCCGGCACCATGCACGTGATCAACCGTACCAACCTTGTGGTCATCGGCTCCATAGATCGATGTGCCTTCCAGATTGGCTTGTGTGAGTTCATCTTCAGTTAGTCGTATGTGATTGCTGTGATCCATGGGTTATTCCTCCGTTTGATTTCGTATTGAATGCTGATTGCTCTCAACCTGTTTCCGCTCGGCAGTTGCCGTCCGCCGAGCAAACTTCCTAGTGGTGCGCGTGATGGGCGGCATTGCGCTTGCGGGTCGCCGCCGCCTTCTTCGCCGACGTTGAACGCTCGGCGGCGGTGCGCGCCGCAGCAGCCTTGCCACCTTTTTCGCCGCCTTTGTGCGCGGCGGGATGGCCGGTGCGTTTGCCTTGTCCGGCTCCGCCGGCCTTCTTGCCGCCGCCATCGTCTTTATTGACGGTTGCCCAGGCTCTCCGCTCTGCTTCTTTCTCCGATACTCCCCGATCCTCATAGCTTTCAGCGATGTGATCGGCCTTGCGTTCCTGCTTGTCCGTGTATTTGGATTTATCGCCACGAGGCATGGCATTTCCTCCTCTGTTTGATCTTGAGAACGAACGGCCGTGGGGAAGCTTTGTTCCCAAACCGCGGCGTGCAGGGAACAAGCCGTGATCGCGCGCGTTCGCCAACATGTCAGCCTGAGGAAACAGCAACAGAAATCGGTGGATCATGAAGGACCAAACGACTTTAAACGACCCTCGCAAACTCTATCCGGCACCCCCTTTCTCGTACCAGCCACAAGGAGCACCCGGCCTTGCTCGCAAGATGGAGCCCGTTCCCGACCATGGTGAAGAGAGTTATCGGGGTTCCAGCAAACTCGTTGGCCGAAAGGCCCTGGTGACTGGTGGCGATTCCGGAATTGGTCGCGCGGCAGCGATTGCTTTTGCCCGCGAAGGCGCCGACGTCGCTATCTCCTATCTCCCAGATGAGGAGTCGGATGCAAGAGAGGTGATCCAGCTGATCGAGGCAGAAGGCCGCAAGGCGGTCGCGCTCCCAGGCGACATCAAGCAAGAAGCCTGGTGCCGCGATTTGGTTGAGAAGGCGGTTTCAGATTTGGGCGGTCTCGATATCCTGGTCGTCAACGCTGGCCGGCAGCAATACCGCGAAACGATCGAGGAGCTGTCGACAGAGGACTTCGACAAGACGATGAAGACCAATCTGTATGCGCTGCACTGGATTGCGCAGGCTGCAGTGCCTCATTTGCCTTCGGGCGCGTCGGTTATTACGACCGCCTCTATCCAAGCATACCAGCCATCGCCAATCTTGCTCGACTATGCGACCACGAAGGCCGGCATCGTCGCCTATACGAAAGCGCTTGCCAAGCAGTTGATCGAACGCGGTATTCGAGCCAACGTAGTCGCACCCGGACCAGTCTGGACGGTACTTCAGCCAAGTGGGGGCCAACCCGACGCAAAGGTCGAGAACTTCGGCAAGGACAGCGATTTCGGTCGGCCTGGCCAACCCGTGGAGTTGGCGCCTGTGTTTGTCCTTCTCGCCTCTCAAGAGGCGAGCTTCATCAATGGCGAGGTCTATGGCGTTACCGGCGGAAAGGGCGTTGCATGATCAGGAGGGACGTGTGACAAGCAACGAACACCCTGTTCTGTCCGAACAGGTGCCTCGTTTGCGGTCCAGCGCTTGAAGTTCTCACCCTCAGCGTCACCTCTTTCCAACGGCATTCTCCGAAAAAAAGGGCCCGGGCTGAAGTTGTGGGAGCGAGTCGACCGGAAGGGATTAATGACTCGCGCAGACTTAACGGGCGCAGCTTCGAATAGTTCCTTGCTTCCTCGACGCGAGTACATTTGATTGGCCTGTCATTTCCCACGCGCGCCGTTCCACATTAAAGCAGAGCTGTCACCAGTGAACGGGCTGGCGCTACGCGTCGGGCGGAATGTGGGAATCCGCCCGGCATCGAAGTCCTGTTCGGCAGGCATTGCGCCACTCCTTTTGAAATCTTTGCGCCCGAGGTTGAACATATACAGGTTCCCGCTCAGCTCACGCCTAAGCTCGGGATCACCGTAGGGTGTAAGCTACCGATCATCGAGGTCAATCCAGACAGGCGCGTGATCGCTCGTGTGCCCCCAGGCACGCGCGAACTTATCGACGCCAGCCGCTATCAGCCGTTCGCGCAGGGAAGGGCTCAGCAGAAAATGGTCTATGCGCAGACCGGCATCACGGGCGAAGGCGTTCCGGAAATACTTCCAGAAAGTATAAATTCGCTCGTCTGGATGCAGTGATCGGATAGCATCGGTCCAGCCCATGGCGACGAGTTCGGCATAGGCGGCGCGTACTTCCGGCCGGAACAGGGCATCATCCCGCCAGCGCTCCGGGGCATAAACGTCGAGATCGGTAGGCATGACGTTGAAGTCACCGACAAGGGCGACCGGCACATCGAGTTCGAACAGCTCCGCAGCGTACGACTGCAAGCGCTCAAACCAACGGAGCTTGTAGTCGAACTTCAGGCCTGGCGCGGGATTACCGTTCGGAAGATAAAGACAGCCCACGATGATGCCATCGATCGCCGCCTCGATGTAGCGGCTGTGACTGTCGTCGGGGTCGCCGGGAAGTCCGCGGCGGGTTTCGCGCAGGTCCCGATCGCGGGCGAGGATTGCCACGCCGTTCCAAGATTTCTGGCCGTGCCAGATGGCGCCATAGCCGGCACGTTCGATCTCGCGCCGGGGAAACTTCTCGTCTGGCGCCTTCAGCTCCTGCAGGCAGACAATATCCGGCTTCGCCTCGTCCAGCCACCGAAGCAGCACGTTGAGGCGGCCGTTGACGCCATTGACATTGTAGGTGGCGAGCTTCACCGGCTTGATCAGCGTTTGTGGTCGCCCTTATCACGGCGGACGTAGCGTTTGTCGGTACCGGTGTCGATCAGTTTGCGCTTGGTCATGGCAGGAGTCCTTCTCGTTGCTGCATGGCTAAACGCGCGTGGCTTCCAAAAGATGCATGCAAATCAGGCGTCTAGATGCGGCTCGCAAGAGGCGAGCGTCCGAGGGGCTAAGCCATTGAAAAATGATTCGTTTCGACATGGAACAATTCCTTGCTGATTCGCTTGAATCGCATGGTTTGTGTCAGGAGTTGGCGTCATGGTTGCCCCGAGAGCGAATTGGAAAGGCTTCATCAAGTTCGGAGAGGTTGCTTGCCCGGTGGCGCTCTACACAGCGGCATCAACGTCGGAGCGGATTGCGTTCAACACGCTTAACCGCAAGACCGGCAATCGGGTGAAGCGCGAGTTCGTGGATACCGAGACCGGCGATCCTGTCGAACGTGACGATCAGGTCAAAGGCTACGAGATCGAAAATGGCCAGTATATCATTCTCGAGCCGGACGAGGTGGCGGCCGCTGTCCCGGACAGCGATAAAACCCTCAAGGTCGATGCCTTTATCCCCTGCAAAGAGATCGACGACGTTTATTTCGACAAGCCCTATTACCTGGCGCCCGACAAGATGGGCACTGAAGCCTTTTTGCTGCTGCGGGACGGCATGAAAAAAGCGAAAGTCGCCGCCATTGCGCGCACTGTCCTCTTTCGTCGCATGCGCACGGTGCTGATCCGGCCGCACGGCAAGGGCCTGATCGCCACGACGCTCAACTTCGACTACGAGGTTCGATCGTCGACCGAGGCATTCGAGGAGCTCCCGGATTTGAAGATCCAGGGCGAAATGCTGGAGCTCGCCGAGCACATCATCGGCACCAAAAAGGGCAGCTTCGACGCCAGCACATTCGACGATCGCTACGAGGCGGCCGTTGCCGAGCTGGTGAAGGCGAAAATCGAAGGGCGGTCGCTGCCCAAGAAGAAAGCGCCGGTCGCATCGAAACCGAGCGATCTGCTGCAGGCTCTTCGGGAGAGCGCCGGTATCGGCGGCAAGACGGGATCGAAGCCCACTGCCGCCAACGCCAATAAAAGTGCCAGCCGGCAAAAGGCGACAAAGCCCGCAGCCGCCACCAAGGCGAAACGGGCCGCTGCAACTGCCCGCCGTGCCAGTTGATTGGAGGATACCATGGCTCTTCGCCCCCACTGGAAAGGTTATCTCAAGCTGTCACTGGTCACCTGTCCGGTGCAGATGATGCCGGCAACCTCCGAAAACGACAAGGTTCGCTTCCATACCCTCAATCGCGAGACCCAAAACCGCGTGGTCAGCCACTATGTCGATTCCGTCACCGGCAAGGAGGTCAAGGAAGAGGACGAGGTCAAGGGCTACCAGCGCGGCGAGAATGACTATGTCATGCTGGAAGACGAGGAACTCGAAAACGTTGCACTCGACAGCACGAAGACCATCGATATCTCTATCTTCACGCCGCGTGACGGTATCGAATGGATCTGGCTCGATACGCCCTATTATCTGTCGCCGAACGATCCTGTTGGCCAGGAAGCATTCTCGGTCATCCGGGACGCGATGGAAGCCCAGGACATGGTCGGCATTTCCCGGCTGGTCATCGCCCGCCGGGAGCGCGCCGTCATGCTTGAGCCACGCGGCAAGGGTATCGTGCTCTGGACATTGCGCTACGGGGATGAAGTCCGTGACGAGGACACCTATTTTGCAGGTATCGGCGACAAAAAAGCGGATTCGGACATGATGCCTCTGGTGCAGCAACTGATCAAAAAGCAGACGCAACATTGGGACCCGAAGATGGTCATCGATCCGGTCCAGGACCGGCTCCTCGACATCATCGCCGAGAAGAAAAAGGCGCTGAAGAAGCCATCGAAGGCCAAAGCCAAAGCGCCGGCGTCAGCGCCTGCTCCGAGCAACGTTATCAACATCATGGATGCCTTGAAGAAGTCGGTCGCCGCCGAAACTCGGACGGGCAAATGAGTAGACACGCCAAGCCCCTGTTGCAGGACGGCAGCCTTACCGCAAAATCCCAACCGCGACGCAAAAGAAACCCGGCGCAGCCAAACCTTCCCTTCGAACCGATGCCAGACCGCGTCGAGCCTTGCCTGGCGTTGCTGAAGGCTGCGCCACCGACCGGCCCTGACTGGGCTTACGAAATCAAATGGGACGGATACCGTTTGGCGATCCACATCGAGCCGAGGGACGTGCGGATCATTACACGCGGAGGCCATGACTGGACGCATCGCTTCCCGACGATTGCTGAGGCCGCCAGAAACCTGGGCGTTTCGACAGCCATCCTCGACGGCGAGGCCGTGGTTCTGAACGGCGAGGGACGCTCGGACTTTGGAGCCTTGCAGCGTTCGCTTGGCGGGCGCGGCGGTAAGCGTGTTTCGACGGAATCCGTCTTGTTCGCCTTCGATCTTCTTTACTTCGATGGCCACGATCTGACCCGGACCGAGCTATCGGTCCGTCGCCATCTGCTCGAGGATCTGCTCGGAGGCGAGGTCGGTGCCATACAGTTGTCCGAGGAGGTGGCGGGTGACGGCGCCGAGCTTCTGGAAAACGCCCGCTCGCTTGGACTGGAAGGTATCATCGCCAAACACCGGGACAGTCCATACCGATCCGGCCGTACCGGCGACTGGCTGAAGATCAAATGCATTCAGAGTGAAAGTTTCATGATCGTCGGCTACGAGCAGTCGGCGGTTGCCCGCGGCGGGATCGGCAGCCTGCTGCTGGCAGCTCGCCGCGACCACGATTGGGTCTATGTCGGCGCCGTCGGCACGGGCTTCAAGGAAAAAGATGCGGCGTATCTGAAGAAGACGCTCGACAAACTGAAGACGAGGACGCCGGTTGTGCCGCTGAAGGGTAAGAACTACGTCTTCGCGCAGCCGACGCTGATCGCCGAGATCGAATTCCGCGGCTGGACCGACGACGGCAATCTGCGGCACGCATCTTACAAAGGGCTGCGCGATATCCAGGACAATGCCGCTGTTTATGAACTCGACTGAGCAATGGGTTTCAGCCCGTCGGCGCGGCCTTAAATTTTTTCGGACGGCGCTCTTGAATCCTAAATTCTCAAAAACCAAATCGATTGCGGCCAGCCGCTGATGAAGGGCTGGCCTTGCTGGAGGCGCCGTCTTTCGGCGCTTCCGTACCCCATGTTGCTTCAAGGAGGATATGGCTATGGCAACATCTTACGACTATGCACCGCTCTTCCGTTCGAGCGTCGGCTTCGACCGGGTCTTCAATCTTCTCGAAAACGCTCAGCGCGGCCGCTCGATCAGCGACTGGCCACCCTATGACATCGTCAAGACCGGCGATGACAGCTATCGGATCTCGATTGCGGTGGCGGGCTTCGCCCAGGGCGATCTCGACCTCACCTTCCAGTCGAATCTGCTGACCGTCACCGGCAAGAAGCAGGAAGCTGCAAACGAAGGCTACCTGCATCGCGGCATTGCCGGCCGTCCGTTCGAACACCGGTTCGAGCTGGCCGATCATGTCAGGGTGAACGGAGCGGATCTGAGCAATGGTCTGCTGTCGATCGACTTGGTTCGTGAGATCCCCGAGGAAATGAAGCCGCGGAAAATCACCATCGAGAGCGGCCCGACTTTGACCTCTGCTGCTCCGGCGCAGATCGAAGCGCAGAAGGCGGCTTAATCGACATTGTCCGCTCAAAGAGGGCGCCGTTGCGACGGCGCCCATCGACATTCCGGGTTGGAAAGGAGAGAGCGATGAAACCCGATATGTTCAAACAGCCTGTTTCCATTCTTGTTGGCCTCGGCTTTCCGGCAGAGGTCCGCAGTGTCATGGACGCCTACCGGCACCTCGTCGATTGGCCGGCCTCACAGAGGGATGGCGCGCATTCCGTCGCGCTCAAGGCATGCAGTGCCGCGCTACGCGGTGAGATCGAAGCCGAGACCGCGCGCGGCCTGTTTGCCGCCTTCGCTGAGAAGCACGATCTGCTGGCGCCGGAAACCAATGTGATCGCCGCCTCCCGTCGCCGGCATGACAAAGATCCGCACGTTCGCTAAGGAGGCCCACATGCACGAGATTTTGCAGCAGGCGGCAAGCAGTGCCGCTGCGGTGGGTCCGACGATCCTGCTTCAGGGCATGCAGATTGAGCGGCCGCTTGACGTGGTTAAAGCGACCGCACTCTCCGCAGACGACAAACGGACAATCCTGGCGGCATGGGCCTCGGACCTCTACGCGGTCGACTCGAAGCCGGCGTTCCGTCATATTCCCGGAACGCCGGAGCCGGTTTCCATCGATGAGGTTCAGGCTGCCCTCAGAGCACTTGATCGGCGCTACGGCTTCTGATGTCTGGCTTCTTATGCGGCCTGTTTCATCGACTTCGCCAGCCGCTTGATGGCCTGCTCCAGCGAACGCTGTCCATCGCAATAATCCTGCCAGGCCGTCGTTTTCGCCAGCAAAGGCGGGACGGTTCGAATTGTGAAGCGTTTCGGATCGAGATCCGTCTTTACCTGGCTCCAGGTGAGCGGCATTGATACGGTGGCGCCCGGTCGGGCACGTGGCGACAGCGGCGCGACCGCCGTCGCCATCCGGTCATTGCGCAGGTAATCGAGGAAGATCCGGCCGTTGCGCTGGTTCTTTGCCATCTTGATCAGATAGAGCTTAGGATTCTCGCGTGCCATCTGCAGGCAGACATCGTGCGCGAACCCTTTTGCCTCCGGCCAGGCCAGCTTCTTGCCTTTCGCTGACGCCAGTGGCGTGACGACGTGAAGGCCCTTACCACCGGTGGTCTTGCAGAAACTGACGAGGCCGAGTTCTTCCAGCCGGTCACGCATTTCCCGAGCGGCTTCGACGACCTTGCAGAAGGGGACGTCCGGACCTGGGTCAAGGTCGAAGACGAGACGGCCTGGCACCTCCGCCTGGCCCGGTTCGCAATTCCACGGATGCAGTTCGACGCCGCTGATCTGGGAGATGGCGGCAAGGCCCTCCACCCGATCGATCTGCAGATAGGGTTTCTTGTCTCCAAACACCTTAACCAGTTCGAGCAGGTTCGACGTGCCCGGCATCGCATGTCGCTGGAAGAACTGTTCGCCGCCGATGCCATCAGGCGTTCGGATGATCGAGCATGGCCGTCCCTTGATATGGTCGATCAGCCATGGACCAACGGCTTCGTGATAACGGGCCAAATCTTCCTTGGTCACCGGCTCTCCGTCATTGGCATCGGGCCAGAGCGGCTTGTCCGGGCTGGAGATCATCACGCCCATCACCTCGGCCTTGGCATTCTTGCCGCGCGAAGGTCTCGATGGCTTTGTCACGGCCGGCGTCGGCGTGTCGGTCTTAGCCGGCGACGCCGGCTTTTCCGCCTCGACTTCGGCTGCAGGCTTGTCTTCACGCAAACCCTTAAACGCCGCCTGACGGACCAGTCCGTCCGCTGTCCAGCCGGCGAACTGGATCTCGGCGACCAGTTCGGGTTTGACCCAGACGATGTTGGGATCCTTCTTAGGCGCACCGATGCCCGTGAACGGTGATTTCTCGGCCTCGATCTCCCGAAGCTTCGGCAAGATCGTATCGACCGTTTTGGCACCGTAGCCGGTTCCAACCCGGCCGACATAGACGAAGTGATCACCCCTGAAGACACCGACCAACAGGGAGCGGAACTTGCCGTTGGTCTTGGCATAGGCGCCGATGACGACTTCATGGCCAGCGCGGCACTTGGACTTCGCCCAAGCCTCGGTGCGGCCCGATTGATAGGGCGCGTCAGCCTGTTTCGAGACAATGCCTTCCAGCGACAGCTTGCACGCCGATTTGAGGACGGCGTCGCCACCGGTTTCGAAATGTTCGACGAAACGAAGGCGTGGATCCTCGCCGGTATCGCTCAAGAGCTTTTCCAGCCTTTCCTTACGTTCCGTCAGCGGCAGCTTTCGCAGATCCTCATTGCCCTCGAACAAGAGGTCGAACGCAAAGTAGACCAGCGCGTCGGTCTTGCCTTCCGACAGCGCCGCCTGAAGTGCTGCGAAATCCGGCGCACCGTGTTCGTCGAGCGCGCAGATCTCCCCGTCGATGATGGCATCAGGCAAGTTTGCGGCCGATGTCGCAATCGCCGGATACTTGGTGGTCCAGTCCAGGCCCTTGCGGGTCTTCAGCGTCACCTCGCCGTTTTCGATGCGCGTCTGAATGCGGTAGCCGTCGAATTTGATCTCGTGGATCCAGCCATCGCCTGAAGGCGGGCGGTCGAGCGTTTCGCAAAGCTGCGGCGGTATGAACTCCGGCATCGCGGACTTTGCCGGTCTTTTCGGTGCTGGTTGTCGCTTTGTCTTCCCACGTTCCTGCGCCGCCAATCCATGATTGCTGTCCCAAACGGCCGCCTGAACGTCGCCGCTCTGCACCATGAACGGTTTTGGCTTCCTGCCCTTGCCGGCGGCGATCGCCTCCATGGTTCGGCCGGATGCAACGGAGGTTGCATTGTCTTCAAGGATGGCAGCGCCATTCTCTTCGACCGAGTAATCGTCGTGGTGCTTGATCAGCAGCCAATTTGTGCGCTTGCCGCCGTCACGATCGTTGCGCATCCGCACCAGCACGAAACTGCCATGCAGCCGCTCTCCCACCAGTGTAAACTTGAAATCACCCTTGGCGAGCGCCTGTTCGGGCGTCTTGTTGCCTTCCGGCTCCCAGTAGCCTCGATCCCAGAGCATGACCGTGCCGCCGCCATACTGGCCTTTCGGTATGGTACCTTCGAAGTCGCCGTAGTCCAACGGATGGTCCTCGACCTCGACAGCCAGGCGCTTGTCGTGCGGATCCAGCGACGGTCCTTTGGTGACAGCCCAGGACTTGAAGACGCCATCGAGTTCGAGCCGCAAGTCATAATGCAGCCGCGTCGCGTCGTGTTTCTGAATGACGAAGCGCCCGCGGTTCGACGCCTTCAGCTTCGCTGCGCCGCTCGGCTCCTGCGTTTTCTGAAAATCGCGTTTTTGTTTGTAGGTCGAGAGTTTGTCGCTGGCCATGGCAGTCCCCGGTAAATCCGCCTCCCGCCTCGGATGAAGACGGGATGAGGCACGGGCCGGACAGGTTGGACGCTCGACTGCCATTTCGTTGGCCGCGACGAGAAACCGGAAAAACCATCGCGTTCGTCATCCCTGTCACGTCCGGTTGACACAGCACGCGACCTCAACAAGCAAAAAGCAACAGATTGTCGTTTTGTTCCGATTAGTTAGATAAGAGTGCCGTTGCCTTGCTCGCTATCCGGAAGCGCTTGCCCGCACCATCGAGATCGCGGAGCGCTGCCCCTTCTCGCTCGACGAGCTCGCCTATCAATATCCGGAGGAGCGCGCCCATCCGGAGCTGACCCCGCAGCAGACATTGGAGCAGCTGACCTAGGAAGGGGCCGTCTGGCGTTATCCGGAGGGATTGCCGGACAAGGTGCGGAAGAACCTCGAGCACGAATTGCGGCTGATCGAGAGTTTGCCATTTCCTCGTTCAGGATAATTTTTTTTGGGAACGGCGACCCTCGAGCGTGGTGCGAGGTCCGATTGGACAATCCTCGGGGACGGCTAAGCGCCCCGTAGAGAGGTCCGCTATCTGCGCCGCCTCGGTGTATGTAAGCGGTCGCTCCCAGTATAGCACTGCAAAGCCCCCCTGACGGGAGGACACACGGCTTGTCGCGCGTGACGTCGTGTTCTTCGGGAAATTTGGTGCCGGGTAGCGATCGCTGTCCCGATAGGGACGAATCTGCGCGTAGCAAAAAACGTGAACCTGATCCTTTGCCGCGACACCAACCACCATCAGACACTGGCTCAACAAAAATCTCCATCTCGATTCTCATTCACAACAGGGAACAAAGTCTAGCCGCGATGCGATCAAGAAGAAGGATTGCCCCTCCGAGCACCAAGAATATCACTCCCAAAAGAGCCATGTTGATCAGAGTAGCGCGAAGACCAATGTCGCCCACATCCAGAAAAGGATAGGGATAGAAGCCGGAGAAATGACCGTGCACAAGCGAATATACGGAATAGAGTGCCGGAAAGGAAAGCCACCAGATTGCATCGCGCCAAGCAAGCTTTCCACGTTCAGCTAGAAACATCCAATCCAACCCGCTGAGTAAAGGGATGCAATAGTGGAGTATCTGATCTCCTCGCAACTGCCAGCCACTAGGATGCCAAACCTCCTTCAGCATCCAAGCATAGACGCCGCCCGCAACACCCACATAAATGAAAAGAGCGGCTGTTGTCGACGAGCGCCTCGCCCATCGGCCAAGCACAGATGACGGCACGATTTCCGCCGATAGCAGCGCCATGACAAGAAGAATATTGGCCTGGATCGTGAAATAGCTAAGAAAATTGGTTGTCAATCTCAATCGCGTGACATGCGCAGCTGGAGTGATGGCAACATATGAGATGGTGATACCTAATAGCGCCAGTAAGATAGTCGCCCAGCGGCAGAAACGGACTGAACTTCTCATGAACCCCGTAAACTCGCTAAATTTATACGCGTCCCAGTGACAGCCCCAAGGTATGTGGACTTTAAGGGGTAGCACAGGATCGAGTATCGAAACAAAGGCCGATTGCAGTTTCCAATTGCTTTGACTGGCGATATCAGGTTGTCGGCAACTTAACGGGTGGCGGATAATTCGGTTGAAATGACCTCATCGACGATAACCTTGTGAATAAGCATCGAGCGTTCCGAGCCTGTTTCCACATTGTGTTCGCTGGCGGAAAAGGCGGCGAAAAGGCATTGATGAAACAACGTGACATCGCGTTCGGTGACGTGCCCCCGTTAAATTAGGCCATTCAGACCTGGAATTTTCCACTTATGATCCCTGATGGGAAGAAAGGGAGAATTCGATGAAGGCCTCGAAGTTTTCGGAAGCGCAGATCGCGTTCGTGTTGAAGCAAGCAGAGGATGGCACGCCGATCGGCGAGGTCTGCCGCAAGGCAGGCATTTCGGACGCGACGTTTTACAACTGGCGCAAAAAATACGCTGGTCTCATGCCCTCGGAGATGAAGCGCCTTCGCCAACTCGAAGACGAGAATGCGAAGCTGAAGCGGATCGTCGCGGATCTGTCACTGGACAAGGCCATGCTTCAGGACGTCCTGTCAAAAAAGCTCTGAGGCCTGCCCGCAAGCGCAAGCTTGTCGACACGGTCAAGGCGGACTGGAAGGTCTCGATCCGGCGTGCATGTTCGGTGTTGAAGGTCGAGCGGTCGCTGTATGTCTACAAGTCCAGGCGCGGCGAGCAGGCCGAACTGAAGCTGAGGATCAAGGACATTTGCCAGACGCGGGTGCGCTACGGCTACCGTCGTGTGCACGTGCTGCTGCGGCGCGACGGGTGGCCCGTCAATCCGAAGCGAATCTATCGCCTTTACAAGGAGATGGACCTCCAGCTTCGCAATAAGGTTCCCAAGCGTCGGGTCAAGGCGAAGTTGCGGGCGGATCGCACGGAAGCCACCCATTCCAACCATGTCTGGGCCATGGACTTCGTTCACGACCAATTGGCCACGGGTCGCAAGATCAGGGTGCTGACGGTAGTCGACACCTTCTCGCGCTTCTCGCCGGCAGTCGACGCCCGCTTCAACTACAAGGGCGAAGACGTGGTGCAGACGCTTGAGCGGGTGTGCCGGCAAGTCGGTTATCCGGCGTCCATTCGTGTCGATAATGGCAGCGAATTCATCTCCCGAGACCTTGATCTATGGGCTTACCACAAGGGTGTCGTTCTCGACTTCTCCCGGCCAGGAAAGCCGACAGACAACAGCTACATCGAGTCATTTAACGGCAAGTTTCGCGCCGAGTGCCTGAACGCTCATTGGTTCATGTCCCTTGACGACGCGCGCTCGAAGATGGAGGATTGGCGTAGAGACTATAACGAGTTCCGGCCACACAGCGCGATCGGTAACAAGGTGCCGATTTCGCTGATGAACGGCTCATCGGCACCCCCGCCGAGCTGAGCCTTAACCCCGGAAAATTCCAGCTCCCGCTGGCCCAAATTCGGGGTGCACCTCATTCGGGGCTAATGTGAACAGCCTTACCAGCCATAGCTGAAGGTAGCACCACTGCCGTTATCCCCATCCTGCACCACGTCGGTTTCAGTATTTCGCCCATACTGGAAAATGCCATAGGCATTGTTGTTGCCGTTCTGCCGCAATGTTGCGGAATGACCATTGCCTCGCTGCTGGATGAAGCCGAGATTGCCTCGGCCAGCTTGGGCAATGCCAGCCGCGTTACCCCGACCCAGCTGCCGGATGTCGGCGTCTTTCAGACCGCGGTAGAGCGAATAGACGCGCAGTCCGGTTGAGAAAAGACCCGCGTCCTCGGCATTGTCCGGCGCGAGGTTGAACGAGATCCGGCCGCCGGCATAGGCTGGAGCAGACAAGGCTACCAGCCCAAGGCTCCCGGCAAGAAGAGTGACGGTAAGGATCTTAAACACGTTGCGGGTCATCCTGATCTCCATTTGCCGGCTGCCTTGGCCGATGATCAACTTTCGCATCTTTAAGCTGAACCCTGTCGGAATTGCCCGTTCAGTTGTCGTTCAGTCGTTTCGGCCTGATCGAAAGCAAAAGGGCGCCAGAAACCGGCGTCCTTTTAAGGGATTTGCGGAGTGTAGAGGCCGATTAGTCGCCGCCGATCTGCTTCGTGCAGCTGAAGCTCTTATCCTCGATCACGACATCCAGTGTGGCTTTGTATTCGGCTCTTTTGGAGTCGAGCGTGACTGAGCTGAGGATTGCCGCATGTCCCGCTATGGCATCAAAATCGCCACTCTGGTTGATCGTGGAGCTTCCACTGTCTCCTGATTTGTCGACATGGAAGGTGTAAGTTCCGCCGACATGCTTGTCGGCGTGGACGAGCGCATCCAGTCTCACCATACCTGCTCCAGGTGTTACTTTGATTTCGCAAAGCAGCGTCTCGTCAGATTGGTTGGCAGTCGTCATTGCCGCAACGGCGCCGACGGGAAACAGGACCAGCGCGAGGATCGCCATCAGGCGACGTGGATGCTTGACGCTATTTGGCATGGGTCGTCTCCCTAATGGTTTGCTGCTGCGATCTTGACCTCTTTTACGTCATCGCGCAGCTGCTTACGGGCAGGCCTGGACGAAGGCCGCGACATTGCCGTTGCCGCCCTGGCTGACATTGGCGTTGCAGCCATGGCCGACTTGGACGCCAGCCGCGATGTTGCCATTGCCGTCCTGAGTGAGGATGCTTGTGTGGTTGGAGCCGAACTGGCCGATGCCGGCTACGTTGCGGTCGCCGCTCTGATAGGTGGCGCCATAGTTGTCATTGCCTTCCTGACCGACAGCCGAAAGGTTATGACGACCATATTGATGGCCGACAATCCGATTGTAGCCACCGTTCTGGTAGGTTCTGATCCGGTTTCCGTACCCCTCCTGCGCACCACCGGCAGAGTTCGACCAGCCATATTGTTCGATACGCACATCGTTGGCCATGGCGGGGGCTGCGGCGGCGAGGCCAACGAGAGCGACGAGTGCGGTTGCAATGAAAGACGTGCGGATCATGACTGTGTCTCCTCAGGCGGATAGACCGCGGTTGAACGTCTTTCTTTTAGACGCTCCCTCTGGAACGGAAGCTGAAGGCACTATTCAGTCGCGGTTCATTCGCAGAGATCGGCGCCCGCCTCCTCGCAATTAAACCGGCAAACCGGCCTGTTCAAATTCGATGCTTCACTGGTCGCTTTCGATAGAACTGTGATGAATGTATTCAATCACGGCTTTGCGCTCCCGCTTCGGTCTCTCCCGGCTGCCCACGCGGCCGCCCTCGAGCCGATTAGGCCGGGTTGCAATGGCTCGCTGAATGGCAGCTTTAAGGACGTGCAAGTTTCCACTCGAACGACCGACATGAGGTAGGAAGCCGCTCTTGGCCGATGTGCTGCTGAACGGCAGCTATCTTGGATTGAGGCTTCGAAGCAGCATGTCAGCTTCCGTGAAGAGTTTCGGGCGCCGTGAGGCGTACGAAAGTCCCCGAGGAAGGAACCCGCGGACCACAGTCGAAGGCTATGGCGATTTCAATCTGCGGCTCATGTGCGCGGTAGCAGGATCGCAGTCACGGAGTGGGATGTTGGATGCGGACAGCTCACTTCGTTGCGCGCCCGCGCGGCTTCCCAGGCCCGGCACCATGCTCGCCGCGACCCTGTCGGCGGCAATGATCACCACGGACGCATGTGGGTCGGTTGCCGGAGGCGCCTGCGGCTGAAGTCTTGACCATGCCATGCCGGATCATGAAGCCGTCTCCCGGTTCGTCGCGGTCGCATCCGGCGGTCCGCGCGGCTGGGTGCGCGCCACGACGCAAGACAAGAGGAAACCGGCCGCATTATTCGGATCTCGCCATCGATACGGCCCTGACGCTGGGCTTGGTGTTCGGACTTCGGCTGCAGCAGAGCGAAGGATTTTTGAGCTCCGTACTTGCGATGATGGGTTGGATCTGCCGGCGCCTGAGCACAGAACACTCAGCCGTCGGGCAAGAACCTGGAGTCCGCCCGTCAGGCGTAGCAATCGTCAGCCTCTGCCGTATGGTCCACTTTACATACTGGTCGACAGTACCGGGCTCAAGATCTATGACGCAGGCCGATGGCTGGAAGAAAAGCATGTTGCGAAGTCTCATTTTAGCTGGCGCAAACTGAATCTGTCGCTGGATGCCGGCAGTGGCGAGATCATTGCTCATAGGCTGACGGATCAGGACACGAGTGATGGCTCGTAGGTGCAGCGTTGCTCGCTTAAATTGAAGATGAGATTGGCCAGTTCACTGGCGATGGCGCCGATGATTTGGATTCAAGCTACAACGCGGTCCTGCGCCACAGCGTGCGATCAAAGAACTTCATTCCACCGCGCTCAACGGCGGTGACAACACAGGACGCTGCGCCGCCAAACCAACGGGATTGTCATGTCGCATCCATCCAGGCTGGTGGTCGGCTGAAAAGGCAGGCGACCACCGGTTACGGCAAGCGGGCTTTGGTAGAAACGGCGATGGGTCGATACATGGGGATCATCGTTCAGCGTTTGCGTGCCCGTTCATTCCGCACTCACCAGACAGAGGCTGCTGTGGGTGTTGCCGCTCTCAACCAAATGCTCGCCTGCATACGCCCGAGACCTGTTCGTTGCAAGGCAGTGACGGCGACATCGATGTGACCAACCCCATCAAAGACTAAATAGCGGCCACTTGCAGAGCCTTGCACCAAAACCTCAACTATGCCTTCACATATAGTGATCGCCGCCGTCGCAGGCAGGAGTGTCGTCACTCTTCTACAATCAGAAGCTGTAGTGGTGACCCGTCGGCCTAGCGGGAGCCGTCATTGGTGTCGGCTGGAACTATCTTTCCAGCTCCATAATTACCTGGCGGCGCAGGGTGACTTGCCAATTTTTGATACGCGAGGCCATCGACGCCGCCCTTTCTTGAAACCTTCTTGTTCATCCTCACCGAGAGGCAGTGACGGTTCAACTCGTTTCGGTCAACGAGACCTGCGACGTCGTGTCTGAACGCTCTGTGACTCCGGGGGTGACCTCGAGTGGAATTCGTCACGGGTGGGATCAAGCTTTTGGAAAATATAATGCAACCCGCAGTCCTGGACTACGGTCCTCAAGCGCAATGCGGGCCGCGTGAAGATCGGCGATCGCCTTGACAAGACTGAGGCCCAATCCGTTGCCTGGCGTCGTTCGGCTCTTGTCCAGTCGGTAGAGGCGCCGGAAGACAAGCTCGCGCTCCTCTTCAGGTATGCCTATTCCGCTGTCAGCGACACACGCGCGATAAAAGCCCGCTTCATAGGTGAGCGACATGATAATCGTGGTGTCGCGAGGACAATGCGTTATCGCGTTTTCGACGAGGTTGACGAAGAGTTGGGTGAGCAATTCTCGGTCGCCATTGATTATGCAGGGACGGGCGACAAGGGGTGCCAATTTCAGCGTCTGAAAGTTATCTTCCGCAACGTCCGTGTAAATCTCAGCGACAGACGTCATCACCTCCCAGAGGTCGACCGCTTTGAAACGGGTCTTTCGCGCGCCTGCTTCAATTTGTGAAATCCGAAGCAGAGCCTCAAAAGTGGCATTGATTCTGGCAATCTCATCCCTGGCGTCGAACATGAGATCTTCGACATCCTTGGATTCGTCCAGTCGTTGAAGCGACTGCTCAATCGTTAAGCCGAGCCGATTGAGCGGCGTCTTCAGATCGTGGGCGATGTCCGCACTGACCTGCCGCATACCTTCGACAAGTCCGGAAAGGCGCGCAAGGGCCTGGTTCATGTGTGTGGAGACAACGTCGATGTCGTCGCCTCTACCAACGATGGGAATGCGCCGGGAGAGATTTCCGGCTGAGACTTCAATCATGGTTTGCTCTATGGAATCAAGCCGTCGTTGCGTGCGTCTCGCCAGCAAGGTTCCCCCAAAAACCACTGTTGCCACTATGATAATCGCCGCCCACGAGAAACTCATCAGCGCAATTTGCTCGATGCGATCGATTTCGCGATAGCTTTGACCAACAACCAGATTGTTGCCACCGACGCTGCCGGCCATGACCCTAATCGGATCTTCTTCTTCCAAGCCCAGCTGCGCCGCGGGTATGGCCGAAAGTCCCGGCTCGATGTGGGCTGCACTGACATTACCTGCAAGCTTCTCCCCCTGGGGATCGAGCAGGAGAAAAACCTGATCTTCCGGCCGCTTCAGGGTCGAATAGGTAGACACGGCTGCAACGAGATCTTCGAGGTCGTTGGCGGAAAAAGTCGATGCGACGACTGAATATGTATCTTTGATCGACACGTCGAGCGACCTTGCGAGCTCGCGCTTCATAAGACCGTAGGCAACCAGTCCGGTAATGAGGAATGCGACAATGAAGAAGAGCCCGAAGGAAAGCGCAAGCCGAAAAGGCGTACTGCGTAACAACCTACCGCGGTGCATGTATGCAGTATCCGGTATTTCGGACCGTGTGGAGAAGGGCCTCCTCGAACGGTTTATCGATCTTCGCCCGCAGCCTGCTGATATGGGTTTCGACGACACTGGTCTTCGGATCAAAATGAAAATCCCACACACGCTCTAAAAGCATTGTTCGTGTCAAAACCCGCCCTTCGCCGCGCATGAGAACCTCTAGGAGGGTAAACTCACGGGGTTGGAGGTCAATGGAAATTCCTTGTCTATGGACCTGGCGCTTTGCGATATCGAGCTCCAGATCCGCGATTTTTAGAACGGTCTTCTGGTCCTGAACCGGCGGTCGGCGCGCCAGTGCATTGAGACGTGCGATGAGTTCGGAAAAAGCAAATGGCTTTGTGAGATAGTCGTCGCCACCGGCCTCAAGTCCCTCGACCCGATCATCGACGCCGCTCAGCGATGTCAGAAAGAGGGCTGGTGTCTTGATCTTTGCCGCCCTTGCGGCCTTCACCAGCGAGAGCCCATCCAGGCCGGGGATCATCCGATCGACGACGAGAATGTCGTATGGCTCCCTGGTTATCTGGAAAAGCGCATCGATACCATCTTTGATAATTTCGCAGCTATGGCCGGCCTCGTTGAGCCCGCGCGCGATATAGTCCGCGGTTTTCGGATCGTCTTCCACCAAGAGAATCTTCATGACCTGTTGGGCCCCTCATCTACGCGACTGCTCTATCGACAAGATGTGCCCTAAGAAAGTGTCCACAACCTGAACGGCATCTTACAAATCCGTAAGATCGCCGTGCGGTCATAAGCCATTCTTACGAAACATTAAGTTCCAGGCAAAGATCTCGTAAGGAGAGTGCCATAGCGTCGCCGGAACTTGCTGCCCCGCGTGCTTAGTACGCAGTATGGCAGGCATCTCTACAGTTTGCACAATATCATCCCGCGATTAAAGGCAAATCGCCTGAATTCCTTGAGGTATCGCAGCTTATTTTTCATCAGCAGCACCCAAAGGCAACCAAACCACGAATATGCCGAAAGAAAAAAATGCTACATCGACTCTATGCGTGGGCAGCCGGCCTAAGCACCAGCAAATCAGCGGAAGCCTGGCTCGCCGGGATCGCCTTTGTCGAAAGTTCCGTTTTCCTGGTTCCCGCCGATGTACTTTTTATCCCGATGGTATTGGCTCGCCCTGAACGGGCCTACCGACTGGCCGCTGTCGCAACGATTGCGTCAGTCGCCGGCGGAATTGCGGGTTGGCTCATGGGATTTTATGCCTATGAAGCAATTGCTCGACCCGTGCTTGCTTTCTATGGAAAGCAGGAGGCCTTCGAACATCTGCGCTCCTATGTCGACACCCGATGGATTGCCTTGCTTCTTTTGAGCTCTGGATTTACACACTTCCCGCCAATCAAGGTTGTGACAATCCTATCGGGCGTGGTGCACGTAAATCTGCTCGTTTTCATATGCCTGGCAACAATCGCGAGAGGCGCAAGATTCTTTCTGCTCGGCGCTTTGCTGCAGCGCTATGGGGCAGTCGCATTGACGTTCATCAAGAAAAGACGCTCATCAATATTCGCCATCTCGGCGGTGGCGGTTGTCGTCGCGTTGCTGGGCTACGGGTTGGTAAGGCAATTGTAGCCACGATCGTTGCTATTTACGAGCGATGAGGCCGCCCTCGAGAAGAGCGGCCAGAGACTTTCAGTCTATCGTTTAATCACACGACTTAGCGGTTACAGGATTCCTGCCGCCGTCATCAGGTCGGTAACCTTCTTGCTGTTCAGCTTGGACGGCTCGACCTTCGGTGCCTGCAGGTCCGTCAGCGGCACCAGCTTCGGGTTGGAAGCGTCGCCATTGCCGACGGCATATTCATAGGAGTCGCCATCGCGCAGAACGGCCTGGCCGCCCTTGCCGGTGATCCACTTCAGAAACGCCTGGGCTTCCTTCTGATGCTGGCTGGAGGCCAGAACCGCACCGCCGGAGATGCTGACAAATGCGCCCGGATCCTGATGCTTGAAGTAGTGGAGGGCAACGTTCTTGCTGTTTTCAGCGGTCTTGGCCTGATCGCCGAACCAGTAATAGTGATAAATCACCGCGCCTTCGATCTCGCCGGCATTGACAGCCTTCATGGCAACGCTGTTGCCCTTGTAGAAGCTGGCGTTTGCCTTCATCGCCTTCAGCCACGAGCGGGTAGCATCCTCGCCCTTCAGCTCCAGAAGCGCGCTGATGATCGCCTGGAAATCGGCGCCAGCCGGAGCGCCGCCCCAGCGGCCCTTCCACTTCGGATCGGCCAGATCGAGCAGCGACTTCGGCAGATCGGCTTCCTTCAGCTTGGTCTTGTCATAGGCGAAAACCGTCGAGCGTGCGGCAACGCCGACCCAATTGCCATCGGCTGACTTGAAGGTTTCCGGCACCTGAGCGAGCGTCGCGGCATCGACTGGCGCAAAGAGCTTGTTGGAATCGACCAGCGTCATGCCAGGCGAATTTTCCGTCAGATAGACGTCTGCAGGGGAAGCGGCGCCTTCCTGGATGATCTGGTTGGCGAACTGCATGTCGCTGCCGTTGCGAATGGTAACCTTGATGCCGGTTTCCTTGGTGAAGCCGTCGGCCCATGCCTGCGTCAGCGTCTCGTGCTGGGCGTTATAGACCACGATGCCCGTGGGTTCGACAGCGTTGGCCACGCTGGAGGAGAGGATTGTCCCGGCAAGCGCTGTCGTGAGAGCAAATAGAGTACGTGTGACAAAGCTAAGAGATTTCATTGACTTATGGCCCCCAATCGGTTGATCTTCGAGCTACAAATCTCATTGTTGACTATTATATTCAAGAATTTTATTTGCCTTGGCCGGATATTTAATTCCAGCATCTTGCGATTGGCTTCAGGTTCCTTTCAGGTAAATATGCGCCGCGCCAACAGCGAGCGATCCTCTTGCCGCCTGCGAGCAGATCGCTGGTTCAAGGCCCGAGCTATCCCAATCTGATTTTTCTAATGGAAGGTAAGACGGACACGCGTTCCTATCGCCGGAGTCGTGATCTCCAGGCGCATCCCGTGGAGCCTGGCAATTGCCGCGACAAGGCTTAAGCCCAACCCGTTGCCAGGGGCGTGTCGGCTTTTTTCGGCTCTGTAAAACCGGCGAAGCACGGCTTCGGCGTCCTCAGCGCGGATCCCTATGCCTGTATCCTCGACAGTCACCGTTGCTAGGTGACCGGTCCCGTCGACGTGGACGGTTGCACGCCCTCCCTTCGGTGTGAACTTGATCGCATTGTCGATCAGATTGGCGATCGCTTCAAAGAGCAGGCTAGGGTCGCCAGAGATGATTGCAGGCTCTTCCGTGCCTGAGGTGCATGTCAGTGTGACGCCGCATTCGTCGGCAGCCGGCTCGAAGAGATCAACTGCATCGCCTGCGATCGCCTTGAGATCAATATCAATGAAGCCAGATCTCCGCAGACCATCCTCCACCTCCGATATCCGCAGAAGCGCGCCAAACGTTTTGAGAATACCGCGAATTTCCTCGAGCGCTTCGTCGACATAGCCATGATACTCATCAATGCTGGTGGCGCGCCGGCGCGCGCGCTCCAAGCTACCCAAGAGGCGCGTCAGCGGCGTTCGCATGTCGTGGGCAATGTTGTCGCAAACGCCCTTCACTTCCTGCATCAGGCGCTCGATTTCGTCGAGCATTTCATTAACAACCTTGGCAAGACGATCGATATCGCCCCCGGCGCGACCTGTCGGCAGTCGGCGCTTGAGGTCACCCTTCATGATCTGCACGGCAGCGCCGGATATTTCGTCCAGCCGCCGAACCGCGCCCAACCCAACGGCGATCGCGCCAACGAGTCCCAGGATGGCTGTCGCCAGCGAGGCAAATAGTGTGGCATTTTCGAGCCGTTCGCGAAATTCGCGTTGCTCATGCAGACTTTGCGCGACGAGAATAGAGCCGCCATCAGGGCGCCGATGCAGATAGCCCCTGTAATGGGCTCCTCTTGATGTGCCATGGTCAACAAAATCGAAGGGGGCCTCAAACGTCGGTTTCTCCGGGTAGGTAAGCTTGTTTCCCGCGACCAGCTTTCCGCTCTGATCGAAGAGCGAGAACGGCCGCTCGATAGTTGTCGAATCCTGGCTTCGCGCCGATAGACGCAAGACGACTTCGTCGGTGGGAAGGATTTGGAGCGATTGCATCTCGCGCGTGAGCCATTCATCGCTTCGCTGATCGAGAAAGTCGCGCATCTGCCAGTCGACAAACAGGAACAACGCACTCGCGGCCGCGCCAAAAACAAGCAGGAAAGCTAGCGCCAATCGGAAGCCGCTTGTCCGAAAAAGTTCAATTGGCCGCATCGAGAACATAACCTGAACCACGCAGAGTTCGGATCAGAGGGGTGAAACCCGGGAGATCGAGCTTCTTGCGAAGTTTGCTGATATGGACGTCTATGACGTTGGTGGCTTCACCATAGCGATAATGCCAAACCTCTTCGAACATCATTGTGCGCGTGACGATCTGGCCGGAATGCCGTGCCAGATATTCGAGCAATTGATACTCTCGAGGGAGAAGATCAATGGCGCGGCCCGCCCGGCTCGCGGTGTGCGTCAGTAGATTGATCTCAAGATCGCCAACTCTCAGAACTGTTTCCTGGGTCGTATTCGTCCGCCGGCGCATCAGGACGTCCAGCCGCGCCGTGAGTTCGAGCGCTTCAAATGGCTTTGTCAAATAGTCGTCGCCACCCGCCTTGAGACCGCGTACACGCTCGTCGACAGCAGAGAGCGCGCTCAGGATCAGAACCGGCGTCTGTACAGAGGCCGCGCGCAAGGCAGCCAGCAAACCAAGGCCATCCAATGTACCGGGCAGCATCCGGTCGAGCACGATCGCATCGAATGTGCCAGAAATGGCATTGATGAGGCCATCGTGGCCATCGATCGCCCGCATGACGGTGCAGCCGTGATCGACAAGTGCTGCCTCGATCTCCGATGCTGTTCCCTGATCGTCCTCCACTACGAGTATCTTCGACACATTTCCTCCAAGAACGCTGGCTACCTTCCCCGCATTATCCAGATAAACAACCTATCGTGAATGCCGGTTCGCCCGGACATTAAATCAATTTCATCTTCGCAAGCGCTGGGAATGACGTGTTGTCTATAATGAGGATTGAATGCGCCTGCTGGTAGTGGAAGATGATGACCGAAGTGCGGCCTATTTGAAGCGGGGGCTCTCGGAGGCGGGCCACGTCGTGGATGTGGCAACCGATGGCGAGCTCGGTCTCGCGCTCGCGATGGAGCTGATTTATGACGGGCTGGTTGTTGATCGGCTCCTGCCCAAGCTTGACGGCGTCGAGCTGGTCAGGCGTCTTCGAGAGATGAAGGTCAATGTGCCTGTGATCATGGTCAGCGCATTGGCCAGTTCGATGGATCGGGTCGAAGGGCTGCGTGCCGGCTGCGATGACTATCTCGCCAAGCCCTTCTTCTTCTCGGAGCTACTTGCCCGCATCGAAGCGATTACCAAGCGCTTCATAGCTGAAGGTCATGAAAGCACATTGGTCGTCGGCGAACTGTCTCTGGATATCAGGCGGCGGATTGCTCGCAGGAAGGAACGCGTTATCGATCTTCAGTTCAGAGAGTTCCTCCTTTTGCAAACCCTCATGCGAAATGCGGGTTCGGTGGTAACTCGTACCATGCTTATGGAAGCAGCCTGGGACTATGCGTTCGATCCCCGTGGCAACATCGTCGATATGCATGTCCACCGTTTGCGCAAGAAGATCGACATGGGGGCGATGACGAGCATGATCACCACGGTCCCAGGTGCCGGGTACCTCATCAAGCCTTGACACGTATTCGCGGCGAAACATAAAAAAAAATTCATGCTGGCGCGAATTACCCGCCATTTGCAATCCGCCAAATTCCAGAGCAACCCTCGGAGGGCTGTCGTCCCGCCGAGCACTTCTAAACGCTTGATGGAGTATTGCAGTGGATCATCCCCGCATAGGGTCAAATGGATCACGTAAAAGATTGTATCTCCTGGGGATGTGCGCTGTCGCGGTTGTCGGGTCGGCTGCCGCGTATCTGGTCTCTTGGCCGCAGCCTGGTCTGAGCAAAACCAGAGCGCCTGCCGTCGAGCGCGCGCCGGTTCCGGTACAGACAGCCAAAGCGACTACGAGGGATTTGCCAGTCATGCGCAGTGGCCTGGGCGTGGTCTCACCTTTGACTGCCGTCGATGTGAAGGTCCGGGTCGAAGGTCAGCTTCAACGCATAGCCTTCGCCGAGGGGCAGGACGTCAAAGCCGGAGACGTTTTGGCGACGATCGACCCGCGGCCCTATGAAGCGGCGGTGGCGCAGGCGCAGGCCGACTATGATAAGGAACTCGCCCAGCTGGAACAGGCCAAAATCGATGACGCCAGAGCGCGGAAGCTCACGACGACGGGCAGCGGCACGACCCAGGCCGCCCAAACCGCGGCGGCTCAGGTCAAAGTCATGGATGCCACGGCAGCCTCGGGAAAGGCGGTACTGGATACCGCGAAACTCAATCTTGAATTCGCAACCATCACGGCTCCGATCAGCGGCAGAGTAGGCTTGCGCCAGCAGCAAGAGGGCGCCATCCTCCATGCCACTGATACGAGCGGCGTGGTAACCGTCACGCAGATGCGTCCCATCGCTGTCGAGTTCTCGCTGACGCAGGATGATCTTCCCGATTTGATCGCGGGCCAGGCGAAGGGGCCGTTGCTCGTACAAGCATTCAGTCGCGACGGCGCCAAACACCTGGCTGATGGGAAACTAAGCGCGGTCGATAGTCAGGTCGACTCTTCGACTGGCATGGTGAAGTTAAAGGCCGTATTTGCCAATGATGACCTAACACTTTGGCCGGGTGAGCTGATAACCGCAAACATAAGATTGCGTACTGATCCGAATGCGACAGTCGTGCCGTCTTCGGCGATTCAGAATGGCCAGACTGGACCGTATGTCTTCGTGGTGAAGCCCGATAACAAGGTCTCGACCGCATCGGTGGCCACGGGCGGCGCCTATTCAGGTCTCGTCGCGATAACGCAGGGCATCGCAAGCGGCGAAACGGTCGTAACCTCCGGTCAATCCAGGCTTTCAGACGGAACGTTCGTCTCGACCGAGAATGCTGACGGCAAAAAGTTGGCAGCGGTCGGCGAGGAGAAGGTCCAATGAACATTTCTGCTATTTTCATAAACCGCAGGATCGGAACATGCCTGATGGCCGCAGGCCTTCTGATCGTTGGTTCCATTGCTTACAACTTGCTGCCTGTCGCGTCATTGCCGCAGGTCGATTTCCCCACGATCCAGATTTCGAGCTCTCTTCCTGGGGCAAGCGCGGAAACGATGGCGACTTCGGTTGCAACACCATTGGAAAACCAACTTTCGACGATCTCGGGTGTATCTCAAATGACGTCGACGAGCTCGTCCGGGCGGACTTCGATTACGCTGCAATTCGATCTGAACAGGGATATAAACAGCGCCGCACAGGACGTTCAAGCGGCAATCAGTGCGACCAGCGGTCAGTTACCCAAGGATCTCCCCGCTGCTCCGACCTTCCACAAGAGCAATCCGGCGGAAGCGACGATTCTCACTTTGGCGCTGACGTCCGATCGAATCCCGACGACCGAACTCGATCACTATGCGGAAGACATCATCGCCCAGCAGGTTTCGCAGATGAATGGCGTCGGGCTCGTGGACTACCACGGGCCGCAGCGGCCGTCGATCCGAATTCAGCTCGATCCGGACAAGGTCGCCGCGCGCGGGTTGACGCTCGAAGACGTCCGAAACGCTGTCGGCGCTCAGACCGTCAACCAGCCCAAGGGGCAACTGGTCGGCAATGGAAGGACCACCGTCTTGGATGCAACCGACCAGATCATGGACGTCCAGGCGTTTCGTTCGATGGTGATCGCCTACAAGAATGGATCGCCCATCCGAGCTGGCGACATCGGGACTGTTGTATCCGGTCCGGAAGATGTCAACCAGGCGGCGTGGTTGCAGGATACCCGTTCGGTCATGCTCGACGTTCATAAAATGGCGGGCTCGAATGTGCTGGACACCATACAAGGGATCAAAGCCAAGCTGCCGCAGATGGAGGCGGCGCTACCAGCGGGCATCAAACTCTCGGTCGTTGCTGACAGGTCGGGCATGATCCAGACCTCGGTGGATGACGTGAAAACAACGATCCTGATCACCATTGGGCTCGTGGTGCTGGTGATTTTCAGCTTCCTGCGGAATCTGTGGGCGACGATCATCCCGGCGGCAACCATTCCGCTGTCTTTGATCGGCACTTTCGCCATCATGTATGTTGCAGGCTATAGTCTCGACAATCTGTCGCTGATGGGACTGACCATCGCAGTCGGGTTTGTCGTCGACGATGCCATCGTTGTCATTGAGAACGTGATGCGTCACGTCGAAGAAGGAAAGTCCACGCTCGAAGCGGCTATCGAAGGGTCGCGGGAGGTGGGATTCACCATCGTCTCCATGACCGTCTCCCTGGTGGCTGTTTTCATCCCCATTCTTCTGATGGGTGGCATTGTCGGCCGACTCTTCCGCGAATTCGCGGTGACGATCAGCGTCGCGATCATCATTTCGGGGCTGGTGTCGCTGACTGTCACGCCGATGATGTGCGCCTGGCTGATCAAGCACGACCATAATCAGCCGCATGGTGCCCTTTTCCGTTGGTCGGAAACCTTCTTTGAAAGGTGCACGGCGGGGTACGGCAAGGTGCTCGATGTCGTCCTGCGCTACCGCGCCGTCACGCTGGCCGTCGCTTTGGCGACCATGGTAGCCACCGGATGGCTTTACGTTTCCATACCAAAGGGATTTATCCCACAACAGGACACCGGATGGGTTCAAGGGCAGGCGCAGGCGGCCACAGACATTTCTTTCGCGGATATGTCGACCAAGATGCAGGCGCTTGCACAGGTCGTGATGGCTGATCCCGCCGTCGACAACGTTGCCTATTGGATCAATCCGAGCCCCTCGGCAAGCGTCGGCCAGATTCAAATAAACCTGAAACCAATCGGCACACGAGACCCCGCCTCAGCGGTGTTGGCGCGTCTGCGAGCGGCAACGGCGGGCTTGGAAGGTTTGACCGTTGGTCTTCAGATTCGCCAGGACATTCAGATCGGCGGGCGCGCGTCGGCCTCGCAGTATCAATACACTCTTCAGGATCCGGATACAGCGGAGCTCGACAAATGGGCCGCGACGATGACCAAGGTGCTGAAGAGCCTGCCAGAGCTTCAAGACGTGATCTCCGATAAGCAAAAGGCAGCCACAAGCGCCACGCTCGATATAGATCGCTCGACAGCCTCGCGTCTGGGTGTAAACGTTTCTCAAATCGATCAGACGCTTTATGATGCCTTTGGGCAGCGGCAGATCGCGACGCTATATACACAGGTCAGTCAATATCATGTCGTGATGGAGCTTGCGCCAGAATTTGCCCTGTCGCCCGAGGCGCTATCGCATCTCTACGTGAAATCGTCCACCACCGGTAAACTCGTACCGTTGAGCATGCTCGGATCGCTGAAAACTGGCGTTTTGCCCGTATCCATAAATCATCAAGGATCCATGCCGGCAACGACGATCTCCTTTAATATCAAACCCGGCAATGCACTGAGCGACGCCGTCACAGCTATCAAATCGGCCGAGACCAGCGCAGGCATGCCAGCGACGGTGATGGGCTCGTTCCAAGGAACAGCACAGGCCTTTCAGGACTCGCTGCAAAGCCAGCCCTGGCTGATCCTGGCGGCCGTCGTGGCAGTCTACATCGTGCTAGGTATTCTCTATGAGAGCGCGATACATCCGCTCACGATCATTTCCACGCTGCCTTCTGCAGGCCTCGGTGCGCTGTTGGCTCTGAAGCTTGCCAATCTGGATCTATCGATCATGGGAATGATCGGAATCATTCTGCTGATCGGGATTGTCAAGAAGAATGCGATCATGATGATCGACTTTGCCCTGGACGCCGAACGAACCCAGAATTTGGCGCCACAAGATGCCATACGCCAAGCCTGCATGCTGAGGTTCCGGCCCATCATGATGACGACGTTCTCGGCATTGTTCGGGGCAGTCCCGTTGGCATTGGGAACCGGGCCTGGATCCGAATTGCGCGTACCTCTCGGTATTGCGATTGTTGGCGGGCTTGTCGTATCGCAGGCGCTGACCCTGTTTACGACACCGGTGATCTATCTGGCGTTCGACAAACTGCAGGGAAGGCGTGCGACTCAGCCATCGCATTTGCAGGCCGCGGTCGGTTCGATCTGACGGAAAATCGCTCCGCGAGCCAATGGCACTCGATATCTCATGCGATATCCAATTTGTAAGAATTAGGCAAAGTGCCGAGAAGAATCGCAGCTTAGATTTCGCGGGCGGTTGGCGATGCCGGCCTAAGGCCGCTCAAGGCTGCAATAGTGAGTCCTGTAAAATCAAAGGAGTGAATTATGCTGAAGAAGTCGTTGGCGATCGCTGTTATCGCCACCTCGACCCTCACTGCGGGAATGGCGATGGCCCGTAATGAAACTGGAACGATCACCAATATCGACGTCAAGGCGGACCAGATTACGCTGTCCACGGGGACAACGGTCAAACTGCCTGAGAACATTGAGGCCGAGTCGTTCAAAGTCGGCGAGAAGGTCTCGGTCCGATACGCGGTCCAGAAATCCGGCGTCTCACAGGCTTCAAAGGTGACTCCCGCAAAGTAGGCGGTGCTTTCAAAGGCGGTTGCATGGCAATGCGATCTCGCCGGGGACCGGGCACGTATAGCCCGGTCCTGTTCGCCAATCCTTCAGGGCTTTGTCAGCGATGTCGCGCATATCAGTATCGATATTGGTAGATCGGCAAGGAAATCAGTGTATCGAGACAGTCGAACCGGCAACGCTCCGGCGTTGGTAAGAATAGCAGCTGTGATTTGCGTGGGTATTGCTTGCGCGCTTGCCGTGGGCGTCATGAGCGGTCAGACTTGGCCTCTCGACAACGAAGTTCTCCTTGCCCTGCGTAGGAGCGCGGATGCGCAGCTTCCTATCGGCCCAACATGGCTGCCCGACGTCATGATCAATCTCACCAATTTTGGCAGTTCAGCGGTCACAGGGTTCGTCGCAGCAGCATTGGCGATGTTTCTGCTCGCAAACGCAGCATATCGAGAGGCTGCATTCATCGGGCTCCTTTTCGGTGGCGCAGAACTGCTGGGCAACGGTATCAAACCTCTGATAGGTCGGGCGCGGCCTGATGTTGTTTCGCATTTGGTGACCGCAAGCGGACAGAGCTTTCCCAGCGGTCACTCTACGCTCTCTTCCGCAGTCTATATTGGCCTCGCGTTGCTCTTTGCCTCGCGGCTGCAGTCAAGGACAGGACGACGGGCATTTCTGGGCTTGGCGATTGTGATGACGGGCTTGGTGGGCTTTTCGCGCGTTTTTCTCGGCGTTCACTTTCCAACCGACGTTATCGGGGGATGGGGCATGGGGGCAGGGTGGTCGCTTCTGCTCTGGAGCATTTGGGTCCGTTGCAGGCCACAAGCGCCTTCGAAAGATTGAATGCGGGCAAGAGGTACGCCGTCACCAGCGTTGCCTCCCGCGTCGGATGCTCGTGGCGAAGAATCGATGAACGCTAAGGCAAATGAAATCCTCTCCATGTTTGTTCCGTCGATGGAAGGAACATAGCGTCAAGAACGTTATCTCGGCTTTATCCTGACAGCAGGCGAGCCGCCCCGCTATAAGGCTGTTCCCCAACATCTTCCCATTTTTGTCAATAGACTGCACAGAATGCTGACCAAGGAGGGATACCCAACAGGGCTCGTGCAGCCAACGTCGTTCCATTGGCAGGTTGCGTCGGCGTTCTTGCAGAGAGCCTTGGGCGCCCAGTCCGAAGTGCTCTCAGGTGATGGCGTTGGGGAGAGATAAATCAGCGAAACGGACCGGGGAGCGGTCCCGCACTATGACATCAATCCGAGCCCAACGCTCGGGAAGACAGGTTCTCTTCGATCGAAAGACATGGGTCGCGCCTATGGACTGCCTTGGCCACTTTACGAAACTGTAAACTGACAGACAGGTGCGGGCGAGAATTGGAGGTTAGCAGTGACCGGGCCTGGCGTCTTAGGGCCTCTCACAAATATCGATCAATAGGACAAATCCGATGAAGAATCTCATTTTGCCAATCATTGTGCTTGCGGCCGGCATTTATGCGGCAAGTGCGGCGCAGGCTGCGAACGTGCCATGCGAGGAAGCGCTGAAGGAGTTACGCGCGGCAGAAGCCTCAGCGAAGCCGAGCGATGCCGACAAAGCAAAGATTTCCGAACTGGAAGCAAAGGGTGTCGAGCGTTGCAACGCTGATGACGACAAACGCGCCGATGAATTCTTCAGCCAGGCGATGAAGATCCTGGGCAAGTGACGTTTGCTCGATCCACGTGAAAGAAGGAGGAGGCTATGCCTTCATCAACGACCTCAAGTGACCCGGCACCCAATCGCGTTCCCGATGTAACGGTCGATTTTTGGATCATAAAGCTCCTGGCGGTCACCATGGGCGAAACGGCGGCTGACTATCTGGCGGTCAATCTCGGCCTCGGCCTGCCGATGACATCGGCCATCATGTGCGGGTTGCTGGCGGTCGCACTCATCCTGCAATTCGCGCAGAAGAAATACGTGCCCTGGGCCTATTGGCTTGCCGTCGTCATGATCAGTGTCGTTGGCACGCTGGTCAGCGATAATCTCGTCGATAACTTCGGGATCGCGCTCGAGACGACAACGATCGGCTTCGGCATCGCTCTCGCGGTTACTTTCTGCGCCTGGTACGCGAGCGAGAACACGCTATCCATCCACACGATCTTCACGACAAGGCGCGAAATCTTCTATTGGTTTGCGATCCTCTTTACATTCGCGCTGGGGACTTCATCAGGTGATCTTGTGGCTGAACGGTTCGATCTCGGTTATTTGACCACGGGCTATATTTTCGCCGGGGTTATCGCTCTCGTGGCGTTGGGATATTACCTTTTCAAGCTCAACGGCATTCTCGCCTTTTGGCTGGCGTATATCTTTACCCGGCCACTTGGCGCATCGTTTGGCGATCTGCTTTCGCAACCCAGGGAGTACGGAGGATTGGGGTTCGGCACCACGATCACCAGCCTTCTCTTTCTCGGTGCCATCGTCCTGATCGTCGCCTACATGACCATCAATCGCCGACGCAGCAAAGATGAATCATTGGTCCTCGACAGCGAATGATCGTCATCTAAGGTGGGTCGGCGTTTGCGGAAAGTCGGTGGGGGAGCCTTCCAACTTGAAGATAGTGAACGCTGCGCAAGATGGTCGACAAGGAATCCCGGTCGGCCATTATACTTGTAACGAGGGTTGCGACCCGGATCGCCACTGAGGGTCTGGAAGATCCGCTTTGCCGGCGATTGGCTCGAATTTTGCGAGGTCGCCGAGCGTCTGTGAGGCGGCGGCAATCGCCGGGGCCGCCGGTAGGAGGGATGCGACGGGCGCGGCAAAAGCCAGCCGAACGATGATAATTGCCTTCTTCGCGAGCCATAATTCGCCGCGAGATCCGGGGTTGTCGTCGACTCTTCGCCCTGTAACTCGACTAGAGAATCGACTTAACCATGCGATCGAATTTCGTGTCTTCACGATAAAAGGCTTGAACGAGCGCGGTCGATAGCAGAGCCATGAAAACTCCACCCACCAGGTCGGAAACATAATGGGTGCCGACATAAACCCGGGACAGGCTGATAAATAGCGCCACCATCATGGCGACGATTGCCCGTCGTCTTAGCCCCTCTGCAAGGAGGGAGAAGGCAATTGCGAATGTCGCTGTGGCATGATCGGATGGAAATGAAGCGTCGGTGCTCCGACCGATGATGAGATGAGTGACCCCAAGCTCATAAGGTCGCAAGCGATCTATGAAAAGAATGACAATCTGATTTAAACCAAGTCCAAGCAAAAAGGCCAGGCCGCAGGCTATGCAGGCATGCCGGACATGGTCTCTATCTTTGCCGGACCACCATTGCAGGACGACAAATAGCACGAGAAGCGGAGCGCCGAATTGTGTCACCGCTATAACCACCGCATCGAGGATATAATTTGATCCGGCCCAGCTGTTGATCCAACGCGTTACAATTTCATCCATATTCAGATCCTGGCTTTGAAGAGGCAATTCAAAGCTTCATTGAGAAGGTATATTGAATCGGCTTGTGCAGAGGCAGTGACCTCTTCGGGCAATTGCAATTCGGCGCAACGCTCTGCGATTGTTTTTCTTAGCAAGCCGAACGAGCCGGGTCCGCTTGACGGATTCCCGAGGGCAAATAAGCATTGCTCCGGTCTGGATAATAACTCGACGACGACATCCTGCCCTGAGAAACTGATGTTTCTGCGCGAGGAGCGCACTCTGGAAAGGTCATTTCTCAACAATTCTCGCAGTGCTTCTCGTCTTCTCAGGAGGCTGTTATAGCCCGATCCGCCGGTCGTTAATTCATTCACAGTCATAAGCCGGTTCGGATCTCCGTCGTCAATGCAAAGGGCATGCTTACTCCGGATAATTAGCGCAGACTTAGGCCTACTCACAGGTAGGGCGCGCCTTGACAAACATAATTCCAGGGTAAGTTTTGCGCTGCATCCTGTTAGCAACCAGATGGAGGTTGCAATGGCAGCTGATCGGATTCATCGCTATTATGTTGATAGACATGGACGCTCCCCGAGACGCGGCGATCAATACGTGTCGGCAATGCGCGCATTTGCCACGCTCGTAGGCATGCTCCTTGGTATCCGGCACTTATCGTCGTCGGCGTTGTCATAGCTCTCTTCCTGGTCACCTATCCATGAATCGAAATTTGCCGCTCGCCCGCTTGCACGCGCTTCCATTGAGCTCATCAGGGCGGATGAATGGCGGCGCGAGACGATCGGTGCAGCAATTTCCCCATCGTCCGCGCCGCCCGCTATTGCCCGATCACCGGAGAGCACCAGCGCGAACGGTCCCGGCGGGTCTGCCGGCACATCACGTTTGCCGTCGACCGCATCCCAGCAACATCCGGCCGCATGGCGCCGGCTCCAAATGAATTGAGCGCTGATCCAAAGGCGTTGCATGTCGCCGCGCTAATCGCGACGCGCGCCCTGTCTCCCCGATAAGTCCTTCACCAGCAAGGCGTTACGCGCAGAGGCTCAAGTCAGCTGCGCGAACATTGTGGTATAAGCCTTGCATCGGGTTGCAAGCGGGGGAAAAGTTGCATCCGATTCTTAGATGCGACTTAGTGATTTTGGTCGGTGCCAACTCCGAACCAAATACTCGAATTCATGAGTTCGGAAAGTGCGCGGGAGATTGAGAGCGGATGAGAATTCTCGTTGTGGAAGATGATCCCATGCTGGCACTCGGCTTGCGACGCGCGTTGACGGATGTCGGCATGTCGGTGGATTGGGTCGCGGACGGTCGATTGGCCGAGGAGGCGATGAGACACGATTCGCACGCGGCAGTTCTTCTGGATTTGTCTTTGCCCGCACCCGACGGCCTGACTTTGTTGCGCGATGCGCGCTTTCGAGGGTCGAGCGTGCCGATCGTGGTCATCACCGCACGCGACGACCTCGATGTCAGGCTGAAGGGACTGGATCTCGGGGCGGACGACTTTGTGCTCAAGCCTTTCGAGCCGTCGGAGATCATTGCCCGACTCCGCGCCGTTATCCGGCGTCGGGCGGGCCATGCCACGTCGAAGATCGGAACCTCAAGCGTTGTTCTCGATCTTGCGACACACGAACTTTCCTACAACAGCGTGACGGAAGTTCTTCCCTACCGTGAATTTGCGCTCATGCGGGCACTCCTTGAGCGGCCCGGTGTAATCCTGTCACGATCGCAACTGGAGGAAAAAATCTACGGGTGGGGAGAGGAAGTCGAAAGCAATGCCGTTGAGGTTCTGATTTTCTACATTCGCAGGCGTTTTGACAAACAAGTCATCCGGAACGTCCGTGGTGCTGGTTGGATGGTTCCAAAGTCATGATCTCGCTTCGGACCGCAACGGCAAGCTCGCTGTCGATCCTTTTCACCATCATCGCTGTCGTCTTTGGCGCAGCATCCTACCTGTTCACGATGAATGAAAGCGGCGATTTTCTCGACCTCCAACAGCGTCAGATCGCCCGCTACGTCGGCGACTTGACGTTCATCGCACCCGATCGGGCAGCCCTGCCTCCTCACGACAGCGAAGACGATTATGTCATAGAAGTGAGCTATGCCGATGGTCGCGTTGCCAAAAGCTCGGACCAATCCATCGTTATTCCAGACCGCGCGGAGACCGGATTTTCCGAATTTTCGGATGGAAAAAGGGAATGGCGGGTCTTTTCGATAATCACACCAGAGAGAACCGTACAAGTGGCCCAGCAGATGGCTGTCCGCAAGGAGTTGGCCACCGATGCCGCGGCAAGGGCTACCATTCCCTTCCTGGTGGCTATTCCTCTTTCCTGGCTCTTGGTCGCCTTCGTAACAGGGCGTATTTTTCGCAACCTGGAGCATCTTGGTAAAGAATTGTCCTTGAAGGCAACCATGGACGCAATTCCAGTCGATCTAAGCACAATGCCTCGCGAGGTCTGGCCTTTCGTCCGTTCGATGAATGAGCTTATAGCCCGTCTTGCCGTCGCGCTACGGCAGCAACAGATGTTTCTTTCAGATGCCGCACACGAATTGAGGACCCCGCTTTCGGCATTGACATTGCAGATTGGCAATCTTTCGCAGAGCAGGGGTCCCGATCTTGAGGAACGGCTCTCCGAGCTGCGCGCGGGCGCCAGACGCGTCTCCGCGCTGACCGATAAGCTTCTCAAGATCAGCAGATATGAGGGGGAGCCCCTTGCAGCTCCGACGCAGGTATTTGACCTGACGGAGACGGTCAAGGACGTGGTTTCCGGGCTCTTGGTCGCCGCCGAGGAGAAGCAGCTCGATCTCGGCTTTGCGGCCCTGGCTGATGGGGCCTGGGTTCGGATCGATAGCGACGACCTGAAGACATTGATCGAGACGATCGTCGACAACGCCGTACGCTACACCCCGAACGGGGGCGCGGTAGACATTACGGTTAAAGGCGGAGCCTCCCCGTTACTGATCGTCTCGGACAATGGCCCTGGCGTTCAGGAGCATGAATTGCCGCGACTTACGGAGCGATTTTATCGCGGCTCGGGCAGGGGCGAGGGCACCGGTCTCGGTCTTGCGATCGTCGAAGCCATATGCGACCGTTATGGCTTGTCCCTGAAACTGATCAACCGCGACGACGGACCTGGCCTTCTCGTGACCGTCGGATTTCCGGCCCCGTAAATCCGGAATGTTTCCATCGATCGGTTCAAGGAACCAATCCTGGCGCGGTCAGGGATGCATGCGCTTGGCGAGATTCATGTGCCTATCAATAGACCGGAGCAATGGTGTCCGCACGAATGGAGAACTGGGTTGCAGATACTGCTCGTGGAAGACAACATTCTCTATGTCGTTCGATGTCATTTGTCTTGACCGGCGGTTTCCGGACTGCGACGGGTTCGACCTGCTGCGTCGCGGATTGGCACAATGCCCGACGATCATCATGTCGGCCTTCGACCAGTTGCCAGATCGGCTCGATGCGAAGCGATTGGGGGGCTTGCTGACTATCTGATCAAGCCCTTTCGCCTGGAAAAGTTGACGCACCGGATCAGCCTGTTACCGGGCTTCCCGGTCGCTATTGCAACTCAGAGCCACTAGTGAAATCGAAGCCCACAAAGCGATAGCTTCATTCGGATTGGCACGTTTACCTGGGGGTCGAGGCGGGAGATCCAGCATAAAAGCCGCCTCCGGGATATCGATCCCGGAGGCGGCTGTTCAGATTGCCTACTTGGCGTTCTTGACGAATTCCGTCGTATAGGTCTTCGACAGGTCGATCGTCTTACCCTGCACATTCTTGGAAAATTCCGAAAGAACGGCAAGAACGGTCTTCGGGCCATCTTCAGGCATAACGCCGTCCGGCGTAAACATCGCTTTGCCGTTTTCGAGCGCCTTCACGTAGCCTTCCTTATCGCCGACATAAAAATCCTTCGGCATCCTGTCGGCGATCTCGGCGGCGGAATGGGTGTTGATGAAATGCAGCGTCTTGACGAAGGCGTTCGCCAGCTTCTGCGTTTCCTCCTTGTGGTCCTTGATCCAGGACGCCTGCATGTAAAGCGAGGCGGCGGGATAGGTGCCCCCAAGGACCGCCTTGGTTCCGGCCATTGTGCGCATGTCGATGAGAACCTTGGCTTCACCGGTCTTCAACAGGTGCGAAATCGTCGGCTCGGTGGTCATTCCGGCCTGGATGGCGTCCTGTTGCAAGGCGGCGATGAAGGTCTGTCCGGCGCCGACCGGAACCGAGGTGAAGTCACTGAGCTTAAGGCCGCTCTTGACGCCGAGATATTGCGTCAGGAAATTGGTGGAGGAACCGAGACCGGTAACACCGAGGCTCTTGCCCTTGAAATCGGCCGGCGACTTGATCTCGGGGTGCTTGCTGGACACCAGCTCCACCTCGCCCGGCGCCTGGCTAAACTGCACCACGGATTCGACGAATTTGCCTTTGCCCTGAAGATCTATGCAATGATCGTAGAAACCGACGACGCCCTGGACGGCGCCCGCGAGCATCTCGTTTTCCGCATCGACGCCGGCAGGCTCGTTGAGAAGCTCGACGTTGAGCCCTTGTTCCTTGAAATAGCCGAGCGCTTCGGCAAGCTTGGCCGGTAGGTAGATTTGTTTCTCGTAACCACCCACCATGATCGAAATCTTGTCTGCCGCATGCGCTGCCGTTGCCGCCAGCGAGCCAGCGGTCATGACGAGGGAAAGGGCTACGGTATGAAAAAGCGCGCGCGATGAACGCATGAAAGTCTCCTCCTGTTTGAATGCCGCGGCAACACCTGGTCGCCGCCTTGGCATAAGCTTCCTCCACGAAGCCAGACACGCTTGCACGAGCAACCTTTCAGTCAGCTTTCAGTGTGCGGGAATCTCACAAGGCGATATTACGATTTTGTTTCGTTGCCGCGAAGGAGACGGCTGGTCAGGAAGGAAGGCACTATTGCGATCACGGAGGCCAGCCGGATGTTTGTCGTCATTGCTATGTAGTGAGGTGTGAGACGAGAGGCACAGCCCCCTAGGTGAAAACATAGTTGAGTGGGAGCCGGCAAATCCTAATGAGCGCGCCAAGAGGAGGCCCCTTCGATATTCTGCCCGCTCTGGAGTTAGCGTTTCGGTGGCCGCGGTCACCGTTGCGTCCGCACACAAGGTGAGGATCACCATAAATCCCGTCTGTCGATTGTTGGTTGGCTCTGACCTTTTTGAGAAACTTTACGATTGTGTATACTTCCAGCGAACCGTTCGTAACCTAACCATTCTACATTGGTGCATCTCTTCACATGAAAGGATCGCAGCAATGGAAAACATTGCCACCAATACGCGCCGGACGGTCATTGCAACCGTTGTTTCGTCGCTAGCCTGCTTTGGCCCGATTTCCATTCTTGCCGAGAGTTCGCCAGCCTTTTCCGCCGAAAAGGTCATTCAGGCAGAAAAGAACCCTCCCGGCGACATTCCTGACACGCAGGTTTTCATCGACTACGCGTCTCCGCATCACTTCATGATGAAGGTTCCCGAAGGTTGGGCGCGCTCTGACCGCGCCGATGGTGCGAGTTTCGTCGACAAGTTGGACGGTGTGATCGTCTCGGTCTCAAAGGCGGCGACGGCGCCGACCATCGAAAGCGTCAAGACCAACGAGGTCCCAAACCTCAAGACCGCCGGGCGGGCGGTGACGATAGCATCCGTCGAAGCCGTGAAGCTGCCTGCGGGGCCGGCGATCCGCATCGTCTACAATTCCAATTCGGAGCCGAATGCGGTGACCGACAAGCAGGTTCGTCTGGAGAACGAACGCTATCTCTATTTCAAGGATGGCGAGCTGGTCACAGTCGAACTCTACGCACCAAAGGGCGCGGACAATGTCGACCAATGGCAATTGATGTCGAAATCGTTCCGCTGGAACTAGGGCTGGGCTCAGATGTCCTTGCTTGTCGCGCATGAACTCTACCGATTTTTCCACACAGGCGAGGACGAGACGTTCGCGTTGCGCGGTGTTAGTCTATGCCTGTCGCAGGGCGAGTTCGTTGCCTTGATGGGACCTTCCGGCAGCGGCAAGTCCACGCTGCTGGCATGCCTGACGGGATTGGACGAGCCGGATGGTGGCCACGTCCTGGTGGACGGCATGCGGCTGACCCGACGATCCGAGGCGGCACGGGCACGCATCCGCGCCAGAAATTTCGGTATCCTGCTTCAGTCCGGTAATCTGTTCCCGCATTTCAGCGTGGAGCAGAACATCCGCTTCCAGATGAGGCTGGCCGATAGGACGGACGATCCGCGCGTTGATGAGCTGGTCGAGATGGTGGGGTTGCGACATCGCGCGCATGCCTTCGCTACACAGCTTTCCGGCGGGGAGACGGCGCGTGCCGGTCTCGCAGTCGCTCTTGCCGCCAATCCGCCGATCCTCGTCGCCGACGAACCTACCGCCGAGGTTGACGCTGACACGGAATCGCGACTGATCGATCATTTCGAAACAAGGCGCCGCGCCGGTCTCACCACTTTGCTTGCAACCCATAGCACGGCATTGGCTCGAAAGGCTGACAGGATCATCCGGCTGCACGATGGGAGGGTGGAGGATGACTGACATACTGACGATCTGCCGGAATATCGGCCGGAAATTTTCAAGCGGCGGCGAACATCTCTCCGTGTTGCAAGACATAAACTGCGAAATCCGTGAAGGTGATCGCATTGTCTTGGCCGGCCCATCCGGCTCGGGAAAGACAACCCTGCTACATATTCTTGGTGGACTGGACCGCCCAACAAGCGGTGAGATCGAATGGCCGTCCTTGGGCACTATCGAGCAGCTTCGTCCCCGTCGGATCGGCTTCGTGTTCCAGTCGCCTAGCCTGTTTCCGGCCTTGACGGCGGCACAGAATGTCGACCTCCCGGCAGTCCTCGCCGGTGTGGAGACAACACCCGGCTACAGCCGCAACCTGCTGTCCTACTTCGGTCTTGGCGAGCTTGCGGACAAGCTGCCTGAGGAATTGTCAGGAGGCCAGGCGCAAACGGTCGTAATGGTACGCGCCTTGGCCCTTCGGCCGAAACTCGTCTTGGCCGACGAACCCACCGGACAGCTGGACGGCACTACGGCCCGGTCCTTCATGGATGCGGTGCTGGAGCACGTGGAAGGAATTGGGGCTGCCCTGGTCGTTGCCACGCATGACGAAGCGATTGCCACCCGGATGGCCACGCGCTGGACGGTGGATCATGGCCGGTTGATTTGCGGTAAAATGAAAGTGGTGGGAACATGATGTTTGTGCTGTGGATCCGAGGCGTCCTTGCCCATCGGCTCGCCCGTGTTGCGGGTTCAGCGGTCGGTATCGCACTCACGGTGGCGCTTCTTGCCATATTGGCACTGTTCCTGGTAAGCGCGGGGGCTTCCATGACCTCCCGCGCGATATCGGCCGTGCCTATCGACTGGCAGGTCCAGCTCGTGCCGGGTGCTGATCAGGACTCGATACAAAAGACACTGGAGCAAACAGCGCTTATCCAGACGACGCATCGGGTCCGCTATGCCAACGTCGCCGGATTCGAAGCCAGCACCGGCGGCACTGCCCAGACGACAGGACCGGGACAGGTGATCGCCTTCGACGAAAATTATCTGCGCGATTTTCCCATGGAAATCCGGTTCCTTTCCGGAAGTCGCGACGGCGTCCTCATCGCGCAGCAGACAGCCGCCAACCTGCATGTCGGGCCTGGAGACAGTGTCACGATCCAGCGGATAGACTTGCCGCCACTGACTGCGAAGGTAGACGGCGTGGTCGATCTTCCCGACGCCGATGCGTTGTTCCAGGCCGTCGGCCAGCCGCCCCAGACAGCTCCGCAGGCGCCTCCGGATAACGTGCTCATCCTGCCATCGGCCGAATGGGAGCAGATCTTCGGTCCACAGGCGAAGGCGCGTCCCGACACCACCCGTCAGCAGTTGCATGTCAGGCTCGCTCACGACGCCCTGCCGCCGGATCCCGTGCCGGCCTTCACTTTCGTCACTGGCGCCGCAAGGAACCTGGAAGCAAAGGTCGCGGGACAGGCACTGGTAGCGGACAATTTGGGCTCCCGCCTCGACGCGATACGCGAAGATGCGCGGTACGCATCCGTCCTGTTTATGTTCCTCGGATTACCCGGTGTTGCATTGGCGCTCGCTCTGACCTTCGCGGTAACGTCATCGGGCGCGGCACGCCGTCGCGTCGAGCGGGCGCTGCTGCGCGTTCGTGGTGCCGCCTCGCGGACGATCCTTGCCTTGTCCGCCGCCGAGGCAACGGTCGCCGCGGTGGCCGGCACCGTGTGCGGAGTTGCATTGGCGTTGTGGTCGAGCCCTTTGGTACCGGGACTGCACATGATTCCAGGCGTGACCGTTCCGATCCTGGGCCTCGTGGCCGCCGTGGGGCTCGTCACGGGTTTTGTCGCCTATCTCTATCCTGCCTGGCGCGACATGCGGTTGAGCACGGTCAGCGCGGCGCGGCGCTCTGTAGACGAGGTCGCACGGCCGCTTTGGCAGCGCTTGTGGCTGGACGCGCTGCTGCTTCTGGCGGCGAGCCTGTTCTTCTGGCAATCGGCAAGCACTGGATACCAGATCGTGCTCGCACCGGAAGGCGTGGCGGCGACGGCCGTGGACTACAAGGCGTTTATCGCGCCCGCCTTATTCTGGCTTGGGACGGCACTGCTGACACTGCGATTGTCGAACAGCGTGATTGCGCGCAACGGTTCATTTCTTCGAGCTCTCATAAGGCCAGCCTGTGGTGTGCTCACGCCGATTGTGGCCGCCGCGTTGTCCCGGCAAACACGCCGGCTCACCGCAGGCATCGCGATGACTGCGCTAGCAATCTCGTTTGCCGTCTCAACTGCAATTTTCAATGCTACCTACAATGCACAGTCGCGTGTGGACGCCGAGCTCACCAACGGAGCCGACGTCACCGTATTCGGCACGTCCGAGAAGCCCGCCGATGCCCATCTGACCGCGCTCGCCGCCTTGCCGGATACGGCCGCCGCCGAACCGATGCAACATCGCTTCGCCTACGTCGGTGCTGACCTTCAGGATCTCTACGGCATCGATCCTCTGCGCATCGGGCGTGCCACTAGTCTTTCAGACGCCTATTTCAGCGGCGGCAACGCCGCAGCCACACTCGCTAAGTTGGCCGCGACACGAGACGGTGTACTGCTGTCGGAAGAGACTGCTCAGGATTTCCAGCTTGAGCAGGGCGACACGATCAACTTGCGTCTGATGAACACCCGCGACCATCAATATCATCCGCTGCCGTTTAAGTTCATCGGAGTCGCGCGAGAGTTTCCGACCGCGCCGAAGGATTCCTTCCTGGTGGCCAACGCCAGTTACATCGCCGAAAAGACCGGTTCGGCAGCCTCGGAATATGTGCTGATGCGAGCGAAGGGCGACCCGGTAAAGCTCTCCGCACAGGCTTCGACCCTCTTTGCGTCCGATCCGTCAATGAAAATCACGAACGTCGGCCAGGCCGCGCATCTTATCGGTTCGAGCCTGACCGCCATCGATCTGGCCGGTCTGACGACGATAGAGCTGGTATTCGCCGTAGTGATGGCTGCTGCAGCAGGCGGACTAATGCTGGCGCTGGGCCTCATCGAGCGGCGCCGGAATTTTGCCATTCTAAGTGCCATCGGCGCTACCCGGCCGCAACTGTCGGCATTTCTATGGAGTGAAGGCCTTCTCGTCATTGCCGGAGGCATCTTTTTCGGCATGCTGTCTGGGATAGCGACGGCATGGATGCTGGTGAAGCTGCTGACCGGCGTGTTCGATCCGCCACCCGAAGCTCTGTCGATACCCTTGGACTATATCGGTATGGTCTTGCTTTTGATGGTTGCAGCCGTCGTCACGGCAGTTCTGGCGGCAAGACCGCCACGAGGGCATGACGCAGAATATCTGCGGGATTTGTAAGCGTCCGTCTGCGCGCCAATGCTCCGTTGGCGATGGCCGGCACGAGCATTGTAGCGTTATCCAGGTCGCCATTGATCTGCGATGATTTCGTATGACCAGGCAGCGCGTGATCCGCTCTATCGCCCTCGTCGTTTTACTGCTGAAGTCATTTCCCACGCCGTATGCCTCCACCTGCGCTCTTCGCATGGCCTGCGAATGGTCGAGGATACCGTTATGGCGATCGCCGAAGTCACATTACTGGACAAACCATATAGCTAATCGATGCTGGCGACACTGATGATTTCCGTCACCATCGTCCGGCCGTTGCCGCCACGAGCCCAACCGCCGCAACCCACGACCAACCTGTGCCAAATTCCTTGCGGATCAGCTCGCCGTGCCCCTGGCCCGTATAGATCCCTAGACGGATGGTCAGTTCCTGGACCATATAGAGCAGCGGGATCACGACAATTAACGGAGGCAAAAGCCGGTAGCCGCATTTGGCGCCGCTTTGCGCTGCCGTGACGACGTTACCGACATCTGTGTCTGCCAGCATGACCAAAAGACCCGGCCCCGATACCGCGGTAGATCGAAAGGCACGTAAAAGGGATTAACCTTGAATAATCGAAATTTTAGTCGTCTCTCGCCACATGGATATTTCAAAAATAAAGCGATGTGGATGAATTTGTCAAAAGCCCGGCGGGATTCACGCACGTGGCAATGCGTGAAAGACGTCTGCTTGTCGCCTTCGATACTTAGGCCCCTGTCAGTCGTCGTCTTCCTCACCATAAGCCCATGCGGCTCGCACAAGTAGGACGGCGAGATAGAAAATGCCAAAGAGGATGACGGCTGCGATCGCGTAATCAATATTCTCCACCAGCTTTGGATGATATTTCTCGAGCATTCGCTCATATTATAGGCTACGATAGCCAGAGCGGTGAGACTACCCGCCAGCACCACCACTACATTTCTTCCGAACAATGTCACAATCTCTCGCCACATTCGAGCCCCCGACGCTTGATTCAGGCCGTGTAAGATTCCGCTGCGACCATAGCAGCGGACTGTCGCTTAAGTCCTATCACAACTCTTGGGAATTGTGGTGCAGGACATGTCGTTGCACAGCGGGGGTCGTTGTAAAAAGACTGCGCAAGGACCCATACTAAACACGCTGGGCAAAACATATTGAACCATACTATACCATGTCTTCATTCGCCGCTGGCCGCCGCCCCAAACGCCATCGAGCCAAGGCCGGTATTGCCATTTGCATTCTTCATCTTTTGACGATGCCATCACTGTCGTCCCACTGCTGACCTCGTCATCATTCCCGTGCTCTAAGGGCTGGTGAAAGCATGGCGGCTGCCAGCAGCGGCTGATGATTGCCTCTTCGAGGGGAGCGAATAAGTAGGGAGGCGGACGAATGAGACTGGGAGACGGTCGAAGATCTGAGGGTTTCTATGGATGACCGATCCTGATCAGCTTCTTGGGATTTATCGACTGTTGTTGAGCTGACACAAAGACCGAGCGCAATTCATGTTTCGGTCTGTCACCACGCCAGGGCGATAGGAAACGAGGTTGGTCACAACAGCAATCGCTCTTCAGTCGATATCGCTAGCGTATTGAATTCCACCGAGATCTGAGCCGTCTTTCTGCTGGGCGCCGACCCGGCCGTGCGGAGGCTGGTCTATGAACTGCTTCACTATTTCGAACTGATCGTGGCCCATCGCGAAATGGCAAACTAGAGCGCGTCCATTTTAATCCGGGTCATATCCGGCTGCTGCGAAATAGTTGGCACATTCCTGCGGTTTGAAGACCGTGACGATTTTGCCAACGGTATGCCACAAGGCCTCAACGGAGCGCTCGGCCCTTGCCCGCAGAAGGGCTTTGAGTTGGAAAAGGCCATTTCGATGGGGTTGAAGTCGGGACTGTTGGGCGGAAGATAGAGCAGCTTGCCGCCAACGGGGTCGATAGCCAGCCGAACACCGTCGGCTTTATGCGCAGGTAGATTATCCATGATGACAGTATCGCCCGTGCTGAGTGTTGGCACAAGAACCTGCTCGACGTAGGCCAAGAATGCTGCGCCGTTCATCGGACCGTCGAGCACCATCGGTGCCGTCATGCCGGAAAGCCTCAGTACACCTGTAAAGGTGGTCGTTTTCCAGTGTCCGTGGGGAACGGCCGAACGACAGCGTTCACCGCATAGGGATCGTCCGCGCAGCTGAGCCATCTTCATGGAAAGGCCGGTTTCGTCGATGAAGACGAGCTTGGCAGGATCAAGATCGAGCTTACCTTCAAACCAGTCCTGATGCCGTTTCAAAAGGTCGTCTCGCTCCTGCTCCAACGCATGGGTGGTCTTTTTTAAAGGTCCAGCCGCGCTTGCGAAGCCACACGTCAAGAGCACTACGGCCGATCGATACGGATTTATCCGTGCTCAGGCGCAGGACCATCTCATTGAGCGAGATGTCTTTCTCCACATCAATCAGACCGATGATAAATGCCTCATGCGCATCCAGCCTGGAGCCAGAACGTCGGCCTTGTTTGCCTGCTGTCAATTGACCCTGTCGCGCATTGGCGATCCAGGCAATCGCTGTCGAAATCCCAATCCAAAATCGCGCAGCCGCCGAGCGTGCGGACATCCGGTCTGCGGAAGCCGCAAGAACACGGCTGCGAAGATCATCACTTAATGCACGTGACATCCCTACCTCCTGATTCGAAGGAAGGAAATCACGGCCAATTGAGCCTGTCACCCAAATTCTGATTCCGCGTTCAATGGACGCGCTCCAGCTAAATTTTTAAGCGAAATTCAACAGGCGGCCACCTATACCTGCCGTTCAGCGCATCAGGCGTTGCACTGCTCTTCCACCCGCTGAGCATCTTCATGGCATTGAAACCATTTTATTCCAGATTTGAACGATCAGGTCGGCAGAAGAGATCATACCGGCTATTGCCACTAGATGAGGGCACATGAAAATCTCGGTCTGTCCGCCGATGAAAACACTCCTCGCGGCGCTCCTCGCCGCAGCGCAACCGTTCACAGCCAACGCCGCTGCAGTATGGCTGGGTTCAGCAAGCCAATGGTCTATCGGATACGTATCAGATAGCTCCCAAAGCTATTGCACGCTCTTATGGGATAGTGAAACAGGAAAGACAGTCGAATTTCGCGAAACCCTGAAAGATGCCACATGGATCATTACGGATGAAGCGTGGTCTTTGCCGGAGCATTTGGCCACCCACGTGGCAATCAAGGGCAGGAGCAACTCAATAGAAGTGCCGGCTGCAGGGGCGGGCGGCAAAAGTCTTCGCATCTGGAATCTTGCGGAGAATTCGAACGCCGACGGCGTGCACGGAATTATTCGCTCTGCACTTGCCGGAATGGCAGACCTTCAGGTTTCGTTTCAAGGCAACGAGCCCGACTGGATAATCCCGACATCCCGTATCTATCCGATGCATGCGACGTTCACGTCCTGCCTCCAACGTCTTTTTGCGAACAGCGCCGTAAAAGCCGAAAGTGCCGCGACGAAACCTTATTAGGTCGCTATCCAGATTGTTGCATACTGCGGCAGTGTGAAATCCCGGCGGCCGCCATGACAAGAAGATCTACGGCTCAACGATGATTTCGATGCAGGCTCGTCCGCCGGGGGCTAGCAGGCATACGGGTATGCACGGAAGAGGACCTTGCTTTTAAGAAGGGTCTGATCCGCCCAAAATAGGATTTGCGTCAGGCGCTCGTTCGCGGAGCATGTAGGGGAAATCCGACAAGCTTCCCATCAAACAAACGAAAGGCTTCTTTTGCCGGTAGCGCCTTGCCAAAGAGACAGCCTTGGCCGAGATTACAGCCCATGGCCATAAGATCGCTCAACAGGTCTTTCGGCAGTCGTGAGGATATCAAGACCTTTTCCAAGACCAACGATTGCTCGCATGATCTTTTCCTTCTTGCGTTAATCACCGAGATCCGACACGAAAGCACGCTCAATTTTAATCTTCTCAAAGACGAGGGCTTTATAAACTTCGCGCCCACATCATACATTTTCATCAATCCAAGCTCATAGCGCACCGAACCCGGCGCGTCTCCATTTTCGGTCAGGATTTTAAATGGAGAGCCCACAGTTTTCGTATGTCGGGCAGAGACTGCAAAATTTCGGGGGCATTTAGGTCCCATAGGTTCTCCGCCTCATGGCCTACCAGTTCGATCTGGCTCGATAGATCTGAATTGAGTTCGACATCCGATACGACGGGGGCCATCCCAAACGTCTCGGCGATTGATTGTTGCGCTTGCCTTGAGAGCACCGCGTCAATGTATTTCTGAGCGCTGGATCGGTTTCTTGAATGAGCCGGCACGGCGGCTTCGACGTTCAGATAGTAAGTCCCTTCGTCGGGAACGTTTTTCTGAAGTGAGAGGCCGAGCTTCTTTAACGCGAAATACCGTGTGAGTGGACCAAACATGACAGCGATTTCGCCTGTTCTCATCGCGGACATCGCGGCATCCGGTGTTTCATAAACATGGACACCAAGATCGCGCCAAGCGCGAAAGCCGGCGTCAGCGTGACTGACGCGCCCCCGAGCACCGCCATGCGCGGCAGATGCAATGAGCGCAGCGTCGATTATGTCCGAAGTGACAATGCCGAGACGCTTGGCCACAGGCCGATCCCAAAGGTCCGCAAGAGAGGTCGGCGTGCGGGGCGCTGCGGGAGTAGACATGATCGCGATCGGTGACCGCATGATCAGGGCTTTCCTTGCGCCCACCTCGTGCCTGACAGAAGCGGCCAGCCTTGGGATATCCTTTGAATTCAGTTCGTTGAACTCACCAAAGCCAGCCAGCTGCTTCATTTCAAAGTCGCGCGCGCAAATGACGTCGGCCCAACTATGGAAGGTCTCGGTTCCGAGATAGCGATCGGCCATGTTCATACTCAATGAGCGATCACTCAAGACTTCGGCGGCCGCCAGGCGCCTGAAGGAGGGGTCTACCTCCTTCTTCAAGGCCGTTTGAACCAGCTCGTCGGAAGCTGAGACCATCAGCGTTGCCGATGCGGCCGCAGCAACTTTGCCAAGGAGCGGCAGGTATAAACTGCTGGCAAGCAGTCCAAGAAGGTGGCGGCGTATGGGTTTCACAAGCGTTGATCTCAAACGTGGTTCTCCTTTTTCTGAACAGAGGTGCTCTCTTTTTTACTCTCCGAGAGAATACGGGCAGCAAAGCACCAATCCTCCCCCTGGTCTTTCAAAAAGGTCGCAGTCGCCGTCATCCCGACTACCATGCCGATCGATGTTAGGGTTGCCGAGCCCCAATCAGGCCGACTTTGCCGTCGAGCTTCTAGCCGCCACCTCACACCGCCGCCTAGTAGCGTTCAGCGGCTACATTGCTGTCTCGATTTCCTGCAACAGCAAGTCGCCGCTTGGCGCCATTGACAATGTCATGCGCCAGCACATCGTAGCGTCCATCGAAATGATGGCCACCGGAGGTTTTGATGAGCTCGCTTCCCGTTCCTTGAAGCTTCAGGCAGACGCTGTCCGTTTCCAATTCCCCGTAGAAGCACTGTATCATCTGCGCCTGTAGTTTCCCCAGGGCTGGCAAGGTCGGAGCGTCGCCGTAGCTGTTGCCGAGAAATGCCCCCACGGAGATCTGATAGTTTGCTGTATTTGAGACGCCGAGAAGCGATATCTCCACGATCTTCTTTTTGTCGCCGACCGGCAGCAGGTCATAGGCTTTCGGCAAAATATCGGCTCCAAAAGAATAGCCCACCAAAATGACGTGCTCGGCACCCCAGAGCTTCGTATAGGTATCGATGATGCGCGCCATGTCCTTCGCCGTCTCATCTGGTTTCTTTTTCGACCAGAAATATCGAAGCGAATCGACACCAACGGTGGGAACGCCGTCCTTCTGAAGGACATCACCTATCGATTTATCGATATCTCGCCAGCCGCCGTCTCCCGAATAAATGATCGCCATCGTTCCAAAGCTCGGTGCAGTGGGCAACTGTATCAGCGGCAAATCGCCGACGGAGTGATCGCTCGCGACCGCCACGCTGAGCGCTCGGTCGACGGCGGACAGCACCGCCTGATGGGGGTTTTCGGTAAGGTCCTTCGTCTGGATCGCGAAGCCTTGCTTCTTCAACTCAAGCACATGGGTGCGACCGTCGGTCGAAGCGGCGGCTGTGTAACCGACATCAACCGGGTTCCTGAGGCCGTGTGGCGACAACCCATAAATCGAGCCGCCGCTAACCGAAACACGTGGCGCATCCGTGCAGAGCGGCTTGACCAATGGAAGTGCTATCGTCGGATCGATGGCCACCGTCTGCTTGATGGTGGCATCCGGAGTTTGGGCGGCGATGGCGAGAACAAGAGCCCCGCTTGTTCTCATGCCGGCAATGATCGGCGACTGATAATGGGTGTCGTCAATGGCCCGCTGTATCTGGCGGCTCAAGGCTTCGATATCGGAAACAAGATAGATGCAGTCATTGGCAGGGCGTGCATTCAGCGTCGCCAGAAGTGTCTTCGTATCGATGCCGACGACGATCATTTGCTTGCTTTGCAGACTTGCCGCGAGAATATCCTCGTCAGCTCCCCAGCCCTCCTTGTCGGAGAACAGGAATACTTCACCTCGGACGGGGCCGGTCGGCAAAATAATTCGGGGTTTGCCCAAAAGGCCCGCGTCTATCGGGACATTTGATAAAGCGGGATTGCTGTCCGCAAACACCGCCGCAGCGCACCAGAAAAGCGCCAGAAAAACCAGGATATATCGTCTCACTTGCGCACCATACCCTTAAAGCCACCGCTGATTAATGCGGTGATGTCGGCAAGGGCGAGGGGCGGGCTGGTTCCGTTCGAAACCGCCAGATATCGCGGTTGCCATTGCGGCTGAAATTTTGCCTTGAAGGTTCTTAGACCGATAAAATGATAGAAGCGCTCTCCACGCTCATAGACGACGCGCGCGATGCGATGCCAAAATGGTGCGGCAGGGCTGTTCGAGAGCCCGGAAAGAGGGGCCATGCCGATATCGAACGAGAGATAGCCCTTGCCTTTCAGGTGAAGTATCAGACTGACGATGAGATACTCCATCGTTCCAGACGGGGCGTCTGACATCGAACGCATCAAATCTATGGTCACCTGGTTTTTAAGCGATGTGCGCAAGATCGTTGCGAAAGCGATGATCTTACCATCACGTTTGATGATTGCGACTGGCTGTGCACAGACGTAATCGGCGTCGAAGGCACCAAGCGAGAAACTTTTCTCCCGTGATTTCTGCGCTGCAAGCCAGCTGTCGGAAATTTCCCGCAGGCTGTGGATTTCATCCGCTACCTCATCAGGTTCCAAGAGGAAGAAGGACAATCCATCTCGTTGCGCGCGATTGACGGCATGCCGCAAGCTTGCTCGTTTCGCTCCACCAAGATCAAATGATTTCAAATCGATGTGGGCTGCCTCTCCGATCTTGTAGGCCCTCAGGCCGGCGTCGGCATATAGGGAGAGATTCTGTGGCTGGACCTGATAAAACACCGCTCTGCCGCCCGCGCGCTGCGCCATCTCGACGAACTGCCAAATGAGGCTCGCGGATGCATCCCGTGGTCCGACAGGGTCGAAGAGGGCGACCCAGGACAGACCATGGCGGCTGAACATGATGAAAGCTCTCCGATCGTTTGAGAATAAGACCATCTTGTCGCCCATCCGTACGAGGTTGGCATCAGGATAAGGTTGGCTTGCGACGATCGCTATCGCCTCATCGATCTCCGCCTTGGAGGGGTAACACGCCTTGCCCTTCGCGGGTCGCAACAGTGTCCAGCCAGCAAGCGCTCCCGCTCCGATTAGCAGACCAAGCAATGCACGAAGGCTGCGAGGCGCCTCGTCGGTGAACTCGAAATCCCACCACAATCCGTTTTGGTAGTCGACGTCGCTGTAAACGAGGAAGAGCACAACAATGGCACTCATCAGCACCGTCGCGATCGCCACAAGCCAGGATGTTGAGAGGGGCTGATGCATCAAGGATGCGGGTCGGGAAAATTGGCGTCGTGAGGCGATCAAGGCCGCGAGTAACAGCAGCAGTATGGCTGATTCACTCAGTGCGATCGCCTTCAGAAGCGAAAGGACAATCGCCGCGCCGACACTTGCGCTCGCGGCCCACCAGGCGCCATCCAAGCGATGCGCCAGCCCTCGCGCTATCACGATCAATCCGAGGCCAAGGACACTCTCGAGGAAGTGAGCACTCTCGACGATCGACAGCGGAAGGTATTTTGCAAGCAGGTCGAGCCTGGCAATCGAGGCTGGCGTCACGCCGGAAACGATCAGTGCCACACCCATCGCAAAGGTCAGTGCGGAAAGAACATTGGGTGACAGACGCAATCCGACTCTGGCCAACCATGACGCTCGCTTCGCCATTCTGCCGCGGCGGAACTCAGCCGTGCCTATCAGTCCGGCCGCCAGGAGGAAGGGGAGGCCGTAATATATCAATCGATAAAGAAGGAGAGCGGAGATTACGTCACCCATTGGGGACGTCCCTCCCAACACGGCGACAATCACGGCCTCGAACGCGCCCAGGCCCGCCGGGACGTGGCTTGCGATGCCCAATGCAATCGCAACGGAGAAAACGGCGACAAATGCAGGAAAGCCGATGTCCATATGGGGCAGGAGAACCCAGAGGGCCGCCGCAGCACTTGCAACGTCGGCAACCGTGGCGGCAAACTGAACGAGCATGATTCTGGGCCGCGGAAGCGCCATTGAACGGCCGCGCCATAGGGGCACAGAGCGGCCGGATGCGGACAGCGTGAACACAGCCGCCAGGCCGATCAGGAGCCCGCCGCCGATCATCGTGAGCGCTTGGGGAGAAACATTAATCGATCCGGCGATATCCGCCGGGTTCGACACGAGTCCAACGGCCATCACTGCGGCGACGCCGAGGCCAAAAGCCAGCGTTATATAGGCTATGATGTTTCCGATATCGGCGGGCTTGAGGCCAAGCCGGCGATAGTGGTGATAACGGATCGCGCCGCCTGACAACGGACCGTAGCCGACAAAGTTGCCCACGGCATATGCGCAAAATGATGTGCGAAAGACGTCGGCACTAGGAATCCGAAGCCGTAGGTGCCACAGAGCCGAAAAATCATAAATGCTGAGGCAAACAAAGCTCAACAGCGTAAAGCACGCCGCAGCGACGACGTCGTATGGTGGTGTCCTAAAAACACTGGCGACTATATCCTCGAAGTTGACGTTTTGCACCAATCCGGAGAAGGAGGCCCACAGAACGACAAGAATGGGGACGCCAATGGCCATGGAAAAAATTGGCTTCAAGGCGGATATCAGCTTGCCAATCAGAGCCGGCGGCGATTTCTCATTGTTTGTCATGGAATGATGTTCAGGGATGGTCAAGCTGCCTCCCACTCTCTAATTTATTGATTCGACGCTTCTTTTTTCAATTGCCTCTCTCCGTTGGCTCTAGCCTTCGAAACAGACACGCACGACCAGAGCCACCCGAGCTGCAAGTGATCTCTGTCTTTCAGGAAGGGTTGAAGCTAAATGACAAAGCTTTCGGCGTAATGGCCGCTTTCATACAGATCGGTAAGGTCTGGGCGAAAACGTATCATCACCCTTCGCGGGCGGAGCAGAAATCGGAAATGGAGCTACATCGCATGGGCGGGAGCTTTGACCAGAAACCGGTTCGGCCATTTCGAAGCCGCATCCGTATCTAAGCGTCAAACAGGCGAACCATTATGTCGTATGCTCAAGACATTTCCGACAGACTCGCCGCGGTCGATGCTCTCTACCGGTGCGGCGAGGACCGGATAGATCTCATTCAGAATGAGGAAGTTTTGTGCCGTTCCTGTCGCCATGCGGCTCCGCCACTAGCTGGTACACCCGCAGGCAGATCAATCAAGCTCGCGAATACACGCTGAATAAGGTGGAGTCCGGCGTCAACAAGGCGATACGCGCGGATGTCGCGGAATCCAGGGTCGCCAAAGGCGAATTCCTTCCTCTGTATAACCTTTGAGGTGTGGGGTGGGTACGACACGGTATTTTGCCTGCCGCTGCGGTAGAGCCCATGCGGCTGCGAACGACCTGTGAAGGACTATTTTCGATCGCAGTCGCATAGAGCGAAAACGTGGAATTTTGATCCATTTACCAATTCTGTCAGGCACGGTCCTGGAGCCAAGCAGCGCTCCAGAACCTGCTATCGAGGCCTAGAAACCAGAGCGCGGCAGTGGCTGTGTGCCCTCCTCCATGACGGCTTGCAGCTCTGCTGGATCGAGGCCTAGCGCACGCAATATTGTCGGCGCGACCTGTGTTGTTTGAACCTGCGCAGTGATTGCCTGGCCCTTTATCGCCGGATTGCTTAGAAGAAGAAGAACATTTCGATCATTTGCGTTACTGCCGCCATGTTCAGCAATCTTTGTCCCAGACGTATAAACGACGCCCGGATTTACAGTGACGATAAAATCAGGCGTACGGCTGTCCTTGGAGGGGTCCTGATAGGCAATCGCCATCTGATTTGGCGTCATGATTTGCCCAACGCCAAGCGTTTTCACCGCCTTATCAAGATATGCCGTTGCATCGGCAGTATTTTTTTCACGATCCTGCGGCTTTAGCCAGATCAGCGCGGCATCGTCGGCGATGTGGAAGCCATAACCAGGCGTTTTAGTATATGGATCATCGTCCAGCGCTTGAAAGGTGGTCGGATCAATCGGCGATTGGCCGTGCTTCGACGCCAAGATTATCAATGTGCTTGCTTCAAGTTTGTTGTCGCGAAGCGCGGATACGAGTTGACCAAGCGCAGTATCGACGTAGTCAAGTTGCAGAGCCAAACCATTGTTCGGCGCAGCCGATGCGTCGGAATACCCGCCGACAAGGCCGGCATCGTCAGCAGGGCCGGATTTCGGTAGCTTCTGTCCAACACTCACAGCTTGAAAGTTCATGCCGAACAGGGTTGGAACCGCCTGCTTGGTTGTGCCAGTGCTATCGAAGCCATGCATCTCATTGATCACAGCTTTGACGCGGGCGTCGTCAAAATCGCGCTCGGCTTTGAAGCTGCCGGTTGTCTTCACTTTTGTGCCGGGGATAACAGAATCCTGCTCCAGCGCAAAAAGGTCATCCAGACCCTTGCCCGACGGGCCGGCAAGCCATTCATAAGCCGGATGTTTGTCAGACCAAGCGGTGCGGCCACCATGCTTCTTCACGATCTCAAACACATTGTTCACCCGCACAAAATCATGCGGATAGACGACCGTGCATTTGCCGTTCACCATCGCCAAAGGCAATTTCACTGGGTCGATCTGCGTCATCGGCAGCCCTGGCTTGCCGCCCGCATCAAGTCGGGTAGAGTCAACATCGATGTTCTCGGCAAAAGCGACCTCTGCACCAGGGGCGCCCTGACAGTTCGAACCCGGAGCGAAGTAAGTCCGGTCATAGCTGTCGTCATAAAAGACGCCGGTGACCGCCGGGGAGCCGCCGGTCACTTGCGCAACCATGCCTGGAAAGGAGTCAGATGGATTGGACGTTAGTGCATTGGGATAAAATAGACCGGTTTGGGCAAGATGAGCGAGAGTGCTCGTCGGGTGACCTGCGACGTAATTTGCCAGATCGATGGCATGCATGCCATCGATGCTAATGAGCAAAACATGCTGATAACTTGCCGGAGCAGCCTGAGCTTGAACCATCCCAAACGTTGGCATCATCGCAGTGGCACCCAGCAGCATCGCGCGGAAAAATTTCCTCATCGGCTCTATCCTCCTCATCATCACTTCACACAAGAGCGCTAACACCGGCCAATGACAGCGATGTGAAACCTCAGACTTGTCCTGGTGGACACCAGAGTCGGCGGCGGGACGAAGGAGTGATGTTAAATTCCACGTCGTTTTTGTGAAACGGCTCAGAACATTCACCCCTTTCGGATGACATCTAAGCTATTGAGTTCACCTAGTAATTTAGCGGCATTGCGGATCAGCGCCAGCAATTAGTTGACCCTAGCCAATGTATCAATTTTCTAAGCGCTTCCAAATGGTTGTCGTGGACACTCGTGGGGTGAATATTCTGAGCCGATTCACACGTTTTCCGACACCGGCGCCGACGGCACAGGGTTCGTTCCGATGCTTGACCGATCTGGCTGATTTATGGTTGGAGGACATGGTCGCCAAGGCGTTACAGTTCTTGTGCGCTCCAGCAACCAAATCCTTATCGATCTTGGAGGGACATGACCTCTCGTTCGACTGATGGATAGCTGTCGCAACGCGGATGTCCTATGGCGATGCAAGTTTTATTGTACAAGTTGATTCTGTTTAGCGCTCGGATAGCGTGACCTGCGAAGTTGTCGTGACGAATCCGCGCCTCTGCACACCGCCACTGATCACCGTCCGATGCCAGGGGAGACCCATTCAAAGATGTCGAAACCCACGCTCGAAGGAGCAGCAATAGCTGAATTTATCCACGCAATTTTTTTGGCCAATGGCCGGATCATACGGGCCGGCGATGCTTTGCTTCGCGACCTGGGACTGACGGGGCGCTCGTTGGCAAGTCCTAGCAGCGATCAAGGATACGCCAAGAACAGTCGCGCAAATCGCCCGGCAATTCGAACTGAGCCGGCAAGGCGTGCTTTGGCTTGTTCGTAGCTTGCTAAAGGATAACCTTGTCAAATATGTCAACAACCCCGACCACAAGCGAGCAAAACTTCTCGTTTTCACAGAACGAGGCCGCCAGTTATATAAAGAAGTTGAGTGGCGTCAGCGCATTTGGACACACGAAATTGGCACGAGTTTCAATCTGGAGAACCTTCAATCGACGACGCAGTGTATCCGCCGTCTCGGGGAATCCATCAAGGGCGGCGACGGCAATGATGACGAATCAGAAATTGGATCGTGAAGCCCAGTACTTGCCGCTTCGCTCCAGGCTGGCGATCGACGTGCTCGCCGCCCAACTTCCCGCGAGCTTTGGAGGCTAGGCCTGCGGGCATTGAAGGTCGCTGGCTGTGAACAGGCTCGGAACAATGACCCCGTTGGGATCCTCTGCAACAGTTTGAAATTTATGGGGAAATCGGAACGTTCATGGGATCACGGCCAGCGCCGGTATGTTCTCTATTTTCTGTAAAGAACGTAATATATTGCCAATAACTTAAGCCACTCTTCATGGGGTCGCCCTTGGATGCTCTTCACACCTATCCGCCGGGAGCTGGATTTGCTCCGATGATGATCATAAAAAGCACGAGAGCCCCGGTCTCGACCCCGTCTCTCAAGGCCGTCAATGGTCGCAACATAGTATTGAGCCGCCGGTTCCGTTCCAGTGCCGGCTCATCATCTGAAACAACCAATGTTTCAGAGACAGTTGGTGTCGTCAGATCGACCCCGGTATACGCTTCGCGGCTGTTTGCGGGGTACTGCCGTCCTGACAATTCAGTGCTCCAGATCATGTACAGCGGTGTGTCGAAATCACCGACAACATTTCCGTTGGAAGGCACGAAGCCAAGAGTTACCAGGTCAGCTCTGAGATCGTCAGGCAATATGCCTTTTCTTGTTTTGCTGAGGTTGGAATCATAGCCACCAAGCATAATGCTGATCTTGGCTGTCGCCATGCCCGTCGACCGCACTCTTATTTTGTCGAGATAGGCTCGGGTTCCACCGAGCGAACTGAGGCGATCATATCGTGCCGATGACAGCTCGTTCAGACGGTTTGGAGGCAGAGTGAAATCATAATCGTGGACGAGCGTTCGCAAAAGCAGGCGCTCACCCGAATTGCTGACGTTGAGCGCGACAACAGCTTCGTTCGTTTCCACAGGAACATCGGGATAGGTCGGAACCAGAAAGGAAATTCCGATGATCGCAACCACCAAAATGAGAGGGAGTTTCAAAAGTCTCTTCGTCAAAGCTTTTTCTCTTGAATGCTTGCCACTTCGAACGGATTGAATTTGTATTGGTCTTCTTCGTATCGAGTGTTGTGACGAGCCGCCAGGGCTGCTTCAACGCCTTCCCGCGTCATTTCATCGGCGATATCATCAATCAGAGCAGCGATCTCGAGTTGTTCGGCATTGATTGACGGCTGCTGATCATCTTTTTGGACGACCGTGATCAGCACATCGGGCAATCCGATCAGATGAAAGCCGACGCTGGCCATCTTGCCCAACCCAAAAGCAGGCATCCTGGATTTCGAAGAGATCACCGTCGACGATCCGGCAAACTGATAATGCGCGGAAAACACCATCCCGGTTGCTCGCTTATCCATCATGATCTGCTTCCAGAACCATTGCCATAAGCTCCGAAGCCCTATCAAACAACAGATAATAACGACATCTCCTGTGCAAGTCGAAAGGCACACAATGCGCATTCTTCTCATTCTTGGTTCATTGATCGCGGGAACGATTGCCGGTATTTTCCTGTGCGGGATGATCTGGCGAACTTCCGCCCAAGAAGGAACAATGGCGATGATGATCGGGGGAACCACGCCGGTTGTCCTCGCGGCCTGTTCGTATCTCATCACCAGGATGGCTGACGGTCAGCGGCCAAGCCCTCGCAATGCGCGGACATGGCTCACTCTCTTTTGTATAGCAGCGGCCGGGGCGGGACTTTTCCTGTCGGCAATTATCGCTGTTTTCTTGTTGCTCCAGCACGGTTAGAGATCGCTACCTGTAAATCAATGCCGAAGATTTCCCCCCCAAACAGAAAGGAAACAAGTGCATGACTTTGCAAGAAAATTTGTAACCTGTTTAGGGTCATCATTGCCGATCATGACGCCGGGCGGTTTCAACTTTGAATTTCCGTTCAGTGTCTTGCGCGGCAACGTTAAGGGGTGAGCCCTCGGTGCTGATCCACGCCGTTGCCTGAGAACAGCGTTTTCACTTCGTGCAGTGTGGCCGCGCGTTGTTTTAAGGTGCGTGCTTAAGATTGATCCGGCCATCGGAAATGGAATGACAGACAAGATTGACGCATTGGAAACTTTGATCGAATTGGGTCGCAACCCAATGACGGGTGTCTACCTCAATCCCGTAGCGGAAGAAGACGCTCTCGATCAGATGCAGGTGGCTGCTCGGCGGGACTTAGACGAGTTGGTGCCGGAGGCGTATGTCGCCTTGCTCCGACTAACGAACGGGATACAGATCAACTGCGCATACTTCAAAACGGCAGAGGACCTTGTGCCTGAGAATCTGGACCTGGAAAGTGCCGAGGTTATTGTTCTTGGCCACGCTGGGAATATGGCACAGTTCGTTTTCGATCGACGGGATCGGCAGTTTCATACGATCAATATGGGGTTCCCGGACGAGCGGTTTGAAACCTTCGATTCATTCGCGGATATGCTGGCGACGGTGCTACGAGAGCAGTGTGGATGAGCTTAGAAGCCTATCTGCCGTACGGTCCCATCAGTGTCGCCGTCTGGAGCCAGGTCGCTGAGCGCCAATCGCGTATTTTCTGGAGGCGCGATTGCTGGGCGTGGATGGACGCTGCGAGCGGGCTGATGGGGTCGGTCACTTGATTGCCCATCGATTGATCGATTTAAGCTCGTTGCTTGGCGCACTGGACAGCCGAAGCGGAAGCATCCCTAGGAAAAAGCATGGATAGCGAAGCAATGAGTTCAAAACCGATGCATCCGCTGCTGGCCCTGTTGCTTACGGCGGCGGCCCTCTGCCTGTTCGGGCCGTTGCTGTTTCTTGCGCTTGTTAGCGGCCAGGGCGGCTACTCGGCGGCAGTCGCGGTCGTGGAACTGGCCATGGTCGCCTGTCCCATGGGTGCGATTATGCTTGTCGTCTATGCCGTGCTGGACAAACCATGGAAGCGTCCGTTCCCGCGTTCCTGGTTCTTCTGGCTGCAAGTGCTGGCGATAGGGATAATCGGCATGAGCGTCGCCTCGGGCTTTCTCGAAGATTGGCAGCGCCAGCGCCAGCAGGCTTGGGATTACGAAGAAGAGCAACGTGCCAAGGAGCCCCGGGGCGTCATGCAGGCCGCGCTATTCCATGACGACGACGCAAGCTTCGCCAAGGCATACAAGATCTGCGGGAAATCCTGCCCGCGTGGGGAATGGCTACCTAAGGCCATCGTCGCGCAGGCACCACGCATCCTCGGCGTGCTGCTGGAGGGTGCGACCAAGCGAACCTATGAGAAAGAGTTTCTGAACAGAGCTTACCTCATGGGTATCTGCAAGGAGGGTGCTTACTACGAAGGCTATTTCGCCCTGCCAGGGCGGGCGGGTGCCAGTGGCAACATGGCCGTGATCGAGCGGTTTCTGCCGCAATGGGACCGGGATCAGGTGCAGGAAGCCTTTGCCGGCGCCGCCTTCGGCAACCACGTAGACACCATGCGCGCGTTGATCGCACATGGCGCAAACCCGCACCAGCCAATGAACGAGAACCCTCCTGCAGAGGTCGCCTTCGACAGTGTCACCAGTGCGGCGGTGCGCTCAGGGGCCATCGACGCCTTGCGTTGGCTCGGCGAGCAAGGCGTCAGGGTCGGCAGTGACAATGAGCAGGACCAGGTCTGGACATCCTTCGACGAGTGGATCGAACACAGCCCGAGCGCCGTCTGGATCGGACAACTCGAAGCCATGCTGGATGCGCTGGCGAGACTCGGTGCTGTGCCCGCGCATAGCAGCCATGGCGGGTCGCTAGGGCGCGCCGCAGGGGCCGGCGACGCTTTGCTTGCCCATGCGTTGCTGCGTCATGGCGCCGTGGTTGAGAGCATTGATGATGACGACTTGCGGGCGGCACTGCAGGCGTTGCTGAAGAGGCCACCGGATCAACTGGGCAGCGATGACGGCACGCACATACTTTTGTGCCACGATGACTCGGCACCTGATTGAAGCACGCAGGCCATGCCTATTCCATGCGGTAAAACGATGACCCATCCGATGCCTCGTGGATATCGACCCGATCATTCATGGAACCGATGACCATCTCCGCATGAGAAGTATGAAGCTGGAATACTCCAGCCTCAGCTGGTCCAGAAACCTGGGGCGTTCACGCGTTCTCTTTTTCGCTGCGCGGCCATCTTCGAAGCGACAATACTTCGTTTCCTCGGCAAGGCGGAAAATTGGCGCGAACGTCTAAATTCATATTGTTCCGTAGTTTAGTGCCCAGAAGCCTGAGAAGCCGAAGGTTCGATTCCTATCAAGACCAGGGACCTTTCTGACTTAGGCGCAGCCCTCTGTCGAATCTTTGTGCAACGCTTCCTGTCAACATCACGGCGTTGCGGCGCGGGTGGATTGGGCGCCCCACGTCGAGAGTCATAACTATTGGTAATCAACCAACCGTCCGCAGGAATTAGGAAGCTCGGGGCCGACCTGTTAGCGTCCAGCTAGCAGAAAGCGCGACATGAGAGCAACAAGACCTGATGGCGAAGCACCTTCCCCAAACGATTGCACAGATACATGTCAGCTTCGCTGCCGGCATGTCGCCTGTGACCTTGGTTGAAGACTGCCTGCGCCGGATCGATGAGCTAAACGGCAAAAATCGGGCGATGATCTTCGTCGCGCGTGATGAAGCACTGGAAGAGGCCCGAGAGGCAGAGGCAGTAATTCGAGCGGGCAAACGCCTCGGCTCGCTGCATGGCATCCCGATCGCCGTGAAGGACGTGATCGATGTTCGTGGCTGGCAAACGACCGCTGCGTCCCGCCTGTTTGATAGCGACGATACCGTGAGCGACGCCCGTTGCGTGGCGAACCTGAGATCGGCAGGCGCGATCATCATCGGCAAAACAAATCTCCATGAGCTGACTGCCGGCAATCACGACAATCCCTGGTACGGCAAGGTGGTCAACCCCATCGATCCGGAGCGAGGCACTGGCGGAACGAGCAGCGGGTCTGCGGCTGCGGTGGCGGCAGGCTTCTGCGTCGCTGCCATTGGCACAGATACCGGCGGATCAAACCGATCAGTTGCCGCCGCGACCGGGCTCGCGGGCTTCAAACCGACCAACGGTGTCATTGACCCGACTGGCACTCTGCCGACCGCACCGACATTCGACACGATCGGCCCGATTGCTGCCAGCGTGGCCGACGCCCGTTTGCTTCATTATGCGATGGTCGGCATGGATCCACCGGACGAGAGAAGCGTTTCGGTGTCGGGCCTTCGGATCGGTGTGTGCCCAGATTTATACGCAGCAGCTGTTGATCCCGCGACCATAGCCGCACATGACGCCTTTCTGGCTTCCGCACAAATGGCGGGCGCTCAAATCCAGGCCCTCCCATTCCAGTTCGCCCGCGAGGTCCGCGAGGCAGGGCTAACGATACTGATGTATGAGTTCAGAACTCACTATGGCCGGCTCGTGGAAGCGCAGCCGGAGCGGGTAGGGGCAGCAGTTCGCAACTTCCTATCGACGGGCGCCCCGATTTCAGAAGCTGGCTATCGATCAGCGCTCGCCTACCGGGCGCAAATCCAGGGCGAGTTCCAGAACCTCATGTCGGAGGTCGACGTTTTGGCAACACCAGTCGTTCCCGGTTTTGCACCAAGACTGTCGGACGAAATGACGGCAGTGGGAAACGAGTTCGTGCCCTATGGTTTGGCGGGCGGTCACTTCCGTCGCTGGGCCAACTTCTTCGGTGTTCCGACGCTCGCAATGCCAGTGCCGACAAAAGGCGCGCTTCCAGCATCCATGCAGATCACCACACCTCAAGACACGGACGACTACCTGTTTTCCGTGTGCAGTGCTCTGAGCCGATTGGGGACCGGCTCGGCTTATTGAATCCAACATCCACAAAAAAGGGGAATAAAAACATGAAAAAGATTGCAATCGTACTATCCGTCATCGCTGCAACGTTCGGCGTGGCCAAGTCGTCCTCCGCTGCTGACGACGTCATCCGTTTCGGCGTGGCCGCTGAACCTTACGCACCTTTCTCGGTCAAGGACGCAAGCGGCAAATGGCAGGGCTGGGAGATCGACCTGATGGACGCCGTCTGCAAGCAGATGAAGGCGAAGTGCGAGGTCGTTGACGTCGCATGGGACGGCATCATCCCGGCACTGCTTGCCAAGAAGTTCGATGTCATCTGGAGCTCCATGTCGATTACCGACGCGCGCAAGAAGGTCATCGATTTCACCGACAAGTATTATTACTCGCCCAATGTCCTGGTCGGGGCAAAGGCTGACACGCGCAGCTTCGATGTGGCAAAGCCCGACAGCTTCAAGGGAATTGCGGTCGCCGCACAGAGCTCGAGCCTACAGGCCACCTATATGCAGCAGAAATTCAATGGCATCTCCGATCTGAAACTCTATCCGACGCTCGATGACGAGATCGCCGACATGCAGGCGGGCCGCGTCGATCTCATGGCGGCCGCAGGGATACAGATCCAGGATTTCCTCAACAAGCCCGAGGGCCAGGCCTACGAGATCAAGGTGACCTTGCCGCATGAGACGATGTTCGGCGACGGCGACGGCGGCGGCCTGCGCAAGGAAGATACCGCGCTTAAGGACAAGCTGAATGCCGCTCTCAAGGCCGTACATGCGAGCGGCGAATATGACGCGATAACCAAGCGTTATTTCAACTTCGACATCTATGGCGAATAATGATCGGGTCTGGGTTTGGAGCAGGCACTTCGTGGCCGGCTCTTTTCCTTACACGGCGAATTGAAGCGACATGGATGCAAGTATGAACTGGTTATCTTTACTCGGCTTTGGCGCTCAAGGCTGGAGCGACGAGCTGCTGAAAGGCGCGTGGCTCAGCATCGAGATTTCCGTAAGCGCCTATCTCATCGGATTGATCCTTGGACTGTTCGGCGCCATTGCCAAACAGTCGAAGAGCGTCGTCGCCAGGTCTGTTGCCAGCACCTACACGACCGTCATTCGATCTGTGCCGGACATTCTCGTTATCTTTCTGATCTACTACTCGGCGACCGATGCCCTAAGCTACCTGTTGAGCATGTCCGGCCTGTCGGTCCAGTTCCAGCTCAATGGCTTTGTCGCAGCCGCGATCGCGCTTGGCGTGGTCCAGGGCGGCTACAGCACGGAAGTGCTTCGTGGCGCAATCGTCGCCGTGGCTCGCGGCCAGACCGAAGCAGCCTTTGCAGTGGGGCTGACGCGCAAACAGACGTTCTTCCTGGTGATCATCCCACAGATGTTGCCGCTGGCGCTGCCGGGGCTGGGTAATTTGTGGCTCATCGTCCTCAAGGAAAGCTCACTGGTGAGCCTCATTGGCTTCACTGAACTGGTGCTGGTCGGCAAGATGGCCGCCGGCGCCACGCGACACTACCTGCTGTTCTATGCAGCGGTTGGCGTAGTCTTTCTCGTAATGTCTGGCGTGTCGTCGCTTGTGTTTCATTATTTCGAAGTGAAGGCTTCTCACGCCTGGAGGCGCACATAAGATGTCTGATTTCGGATCTTATCTCTCAGGCGAACTTCTCACGGGTTTGCAGACGACCATCGTGCTGTTCATCGTTTGTGCCTTCACGGGCAATCTGTTGGCACTTCCGGTGGCACTGGGCCGGATATCCACGCGGGGCTGGATCAGATATCCCGTCATGGGCTTCATGCTTGCCTTTCGCGGTACGCCGCTGCTGGTTCAGCTTTATATTTTCTACTTTGGCGTCGGCCAGATCCTCGCAACCGTCCCGGCAATCCGATACAGCGCTTTCTGGCCGCTGTTTCGCAGTGCAAACGGCTATGCTTACGTCGTGCTTTCGTTGAATACGGCCGCCTATTGCGCGGAAATCTGGAGGGGCGCCATTCTCGGCCTCCCGACCGGGCAAAACGAGGCGGGTCGCTCGCTTGGCCTGTCCAAAAATCGCATCACCCGATCGATCCTGCTCCCGCAGGCATTCAGGCTGGCGCTGCCGGCGATTGGCGGTCAGAACATCCTACTATTGAAGGGGACGGCGCTGACCGCTGCGATCACGGTTTTCGAGACGATGGCAGCCGCCAACCTTGTGCGCGCCCAGACATTTCGGACCTACGAGCCGCTGCTTGCGGCCGCACTGGTCTACTTTGTCCTGGCCTTCATCATCACTTCCGGCTTCAAATATATGGAAACCCGGATGGCTTCCCGATACTAATCGGGGCTTCTTTTTGTTTCTCGCCAACGGAGGCTAGGGTGATCCCAGGCGATGTGGATTTCACGCCACGTGAAGTGGAAGTCTTTGCGGCGGTCATGTCGCACGGAACGACGACAAAGGCAGCCGATGCCCTCGATATCACTCAGCCAGCGGTCAGCAAGATCCTGCTGCAGCTGACAAACAAGGCCGGCTTTCCGCTGTTTCGCAACCATCGTCAGCGCTTGATCCCGACGCCCGAAGCCCACATGCTTTATGCGGAAGTGCGCCGACTGTTCGAGACGGTCCGCGGGATATCTCAGATCGCCAAGGAAATCCGGGAGCTGCGGAGTGGCCGGCTCAATATCTCGGCGCTACCTGCCTTCGGACTGACGCTTCTGCCCTCTATCGTCGCCAGCTTCACCAAGCAATACCCGGATGTTTCGGTCACCCTGGATATCCGAAGCTCGTCGACGATCATCCAGCGCGCCGGCCGCAATCAGCTAGATATAGGCGTTGCGGCGGAGGTCAACGACGACACCCCGTCAGTCGTCCGACGTGCCCTTGTCGCCACGCCTCCGGTTTGTGTCATGCCGAAGGGCCATCCCCTTGGGAAGCTCTCGGTCATTCAAGCTGACGATCTCGACGGTTTGAATTTCGTTTCATTGGGAGTGGGTGACCCCATGCGCAAACAACTTGATGAGCTGTGCGAGAGTAGGGGCATCAATCGGTCACTGAAGGTTGAGGCCGCACTGTCCAACACCTGCATCAACCTGGTGGCTAACGGAGTGGGCGTGACTGTTGTCGACCGTCTGTCGGCATGGATGGCAAGAGATCTGCCGATCGAGATTCGCGATTTCCAGCCGCATTTGGACATCAATCTGAGTGTTTACAGACCATGGGGCACCATCGCCTCAACGGCGGCGGACACCTTCATCGAGCACCTGATCCAATCGACGCGGGAATACATGAATATCGTCGACCGGGAGATCAAGGCGCTCGGCGAACGCTAGCGCCTTGATCATGTTACGCGTTCAGGCGGTCAGGGTATCGACGAGCTCAAACAGTCTGTGGATGTCTTGTTCGTCATTGTAGACGTGGGGCGTGATGCGCATCTTTGTCCCGCGAACGGTAACAAATGCCTTATTATCCCTCAGGTTCTTTGCCAGATCCGGCCGGAAGCGTTCACTAAGTTCCACGACGGAGATGTGTGGAGCACGAAGGTCCTCACGGGGACCTTGAAAGCCTCGTGCCTCTGCCTCCCGCCAGATCAGCTTGTTCAGATGCACCAGGCGTTCGAAGACAGCAGATGGTCCCCAACCCTGAAGAAGCTCGAGCGAGCGAATGGCGATCGGCAGCACGGCGAAATCCGAGCGCTCGCCCATGTCGAAGCGGCGGCTTCCCGGCAGATAGTCCGGCATCGTCTCAAGGTAGAAGTCCGATCTGTCACCCCCTTCACGGTTCCAGGAGTGAAATTCGATCGGTTTGCCAGCTTCCTGCCATTTCTTGTCGGCGTAAAGGAAGGCCAGGCGATAGGGACCCAGCAGGAACTTGTAGGTCGCAAAAGACAGGAAGTCAGGGCGCACCTTCGAGACATCGAAGGGCACCGCGCCGACCCATTGCGTTCCATCCATCACGAGTGCCGCTCCGACAGCATGCGCGGCGTCGGCGACCACCTGGATATCGACACTCATGCCCTCAAACCAATGGACTATGGTGCCGGCCACGACCGACACCGGAGCTGCCGAGTTCTTGATGGCTGCCGCGAGTGCGGAGCCCCAGTCATCGTCAGGATTCCGCGGCACCGTCAAAACAGTGGCGCCCTTCTTTTCCGCAAGCTCGTACCAGGCGTAGCGGTGTGAAGTGTGCTCGTTATCCATCATGATGATGACCGAGCCAGGCGCGACGTGTACGTTCGCAGCGGCGACGGCAATCCCATAACTGGTTGCCGGAATAACACCGACGTCGTCGATCGATGCCCCGATGAACGATGCTGCAAGCCCCCGGGCTCGCTCTACCTCGTCATAATAGGAGTTGATGGTCATATCCCATGGGGCGGCCTTGACCAGAACCCCGTCGCGACCCGCTTCCGCGGCGACATTTGGGATCGGCGACATGTAGGCTGCATCGAGATAGGTTACATCGTCGGGGATCGAAAACAGGTGTCGTTGGCTGGGAAGCATGTCAATCCTCACAATGATACTTCGACGCCAAGACCAAGATCTCTCGCCTTCTGGAAAATGAAGTTGGCAAACACGATGTCCTGCGCGGGGACGCCGAGCGAGCGATAAAGCGTAATCTCAGATGGCGCGTTTCGCCCGGAGATCGTACCATTCAACACAGCGCCGATCTCGCCGATCAGGTTTGCCGGGCCGATGATGCCTTTAGCCAACGGCTCGAAGATGTCCGAGGCCGCTGCCATTGCCATGGGCATGTAATCGACCCAGATGCGGGAGCGTTGAACGCATTCGAGGTCGACTTCCTGGAGCGCCGCGACACTCGCGCCGACCGCATTGATATGGGTTCCGGGCGCCAGCCATTCCCCCATCAGCACCGGTGACTTGGCCGATGTGACGGTACAGACAATGTCCGCTCCATCCACTGCCGCCCGTGCCGTCCCATAGGGAATCGCAGGGATGCCCTTGCTGGTCTGATGGTCAGCGAAAGCCTTTGCCTTCTCGGGGTTTCGACCCCAGACGCGAACACGGGATATGGCGCGGACCGCGCTGATCGTGGCGATATGCCGTTCGGCTTGCTCGCCATATCCGATCAGTGCAAGCTCGCACGCGTCGGGGCGCGAAAGCGCACGCGTCGCCACCGCGCTTGCCGCCGGCGTCCTCATACCGGTTATGGCGCTGGCATTAATCAGGGCGACGGGCCGCCCGGTCTGCCGATCGAAAAGCAGAACGCCACCTTGGTGAGAGGGCAGCCCATGCTCAAAGTTGTGCGGGTAGACCGACTGAACTTTGGCGCCGAACGGCTCGGCTTCGCTTGCTGAGCCGTACATGACGGAGAGGCATGTCCCGGCCATGCCGGGGAAGGGTAAGGTCCGCCGGATGTCTTGCTGTGCTGTCTCGTCAGATGTCCGTCTCAACGCAATGTCGGCAAGCGCGATGGCCTCCTCGATGGAAACCAGAGACTCGGCGGTTGGCCCGTCAATGACCAGAAGGCCGTTCGAATATCCTTGTCGGGATGGAAGTGAAGACATTCTAGCCTCGGGCTGATGGCAAACAAGACAAGAGATACCACCAAAGAAAAGCTGGGGGCCGGCAAACTTGATAACCTGGAAAGCCAAGCTTCTGCCCATTTCTCATAGTCTTGCGGCTCACCGTGGATCCAGCCGACCTTCATAACTATTGCTTATAAACCGCACTCTTGCGGTTGTTTGACCCTCCGGTCCTTCGTCACCCATACATGCTGACATCACCGCATTTACTGCCGTCCATCGAGAGGGCAGCAAAGCCGGTCGAACTGATGTCAATAGGAGAACAATATGCGCGTCGTAGTGATAGGGGCCGGGATCGTTGGGAGTTCCGTGGCCTACGAGGCGGCTAAGGCCGGGGCTGAGGTTACGGTGCTCGAAGCCGGCAAGATTGCCGGGGGAGCATCGGCCACCAGTTTTGCGTGGACCAATGCGACGGGCAAAAGGCCCCAGCCCTACTTTGCATTGAACGTCGCGGGCATGCGGGCGCATCTCGACCTTGCGCGTGAATTTGGTCATGCCCCGTGGTTCCACCAGACCGGCAGCATCGAATGGTATTCGAACGAGAGCGATTGGCCAGCCCAGCTCGACAATGCTGACCAGATGCGCGACTGGGGCTATGGCGTCGAATGGATCAGCAAAAGCCGGCTGGCTGAACTGGAACCCGAAATCGATCACTCTGCTATTCAGAATTCGCCGATCGTCTACTACCCGGAAGAGGGCTGGGTGCACCCGGTCCTTTACGCCGCCTGGCTTTTGCGCGCGGCGAAAGAGAAGTGGGACGCCGATATCCGTCCATTCACCAGCGTAAAATCGATCGATGTCCGCAACAGCGTGGCAAAGGCGGTCAAGACCGTAGACGGATCAATCTACGAGGCCGACGCCATCATCAATTGCACGGGTAGCTGGGCTGCCCATGTTCTGGACGGTGTGCCCGCCATCCCGATGGCTTCGAACATGGGTATTTTGGGCTTCACCTTGCCCATCGCGACCACGCTTCGTCGCCAATTTCACATGGACGATCTCGATGTGCGTCCGGACGGCGCAGGCCGTCTTGTGATCCACAAAATCTCGGTCGACTCTCTCGTGACCGAGATGCAGCCCCTGGATCCCGCGGGTGCAGAGGCCTCCCTCCTGCTCCAAGCTGTCCGAAAGGTTCTGCCTGCGGTTCAGCCAGACGACATGGAATCCATCCGCACGATCGTGCGCCCCATTCCCGGCGACAACCTGACTTGCAGTGGTTGGGTTCCCGGCTTTGAGGGATACTACGTTGCCATCACCCACAGCGGTGTATCGATCGCGCCTCATCTGGGCAAAGCCGTGGCGCAGGAAGTGGTCGGCGGGCGTCTCCACGACAGCCTTACTGATTTCCGCCCCGATCGTTTCCTAGCCGCAAAGAATGGAATGGGACAAAGATCATGACGATCACCCGCATCGCCAAAACAGAACGACTGAGCCGGGTCGTCATCCATGAGAAGGTCGCATATTTCTCAGGCCTGACGGCCGATGACAAAAGCAAGGATACCGTCGGTCAAACCGAACAGATCCTGGCCAAGGCTGACGCATTTCTTGAGAAAATCGGATCCAACCGATCGCTGCTGCTCAGCGCGACCATCTGGCTGCGCGACATCGAGGATTTCGACGCGATGAACAGGGCCTGGACCGCCTGGATCGACAAGGACGAGCCTCCGGCACGTGCAACCGTTCAGGCGGTTCTAGGCCTGCCGGATATCAGGGTCGAAATCCAGTTTACGGTTGCTCTGCCGTAAACAGCCGCTTGTTCGTGGGTATAGTCCAGCACCGAACATCAGTCAGAAAAAAAACCAGGCGGAGAGGGCTTGCCCGCTCCGCTTTTCGCCAAAAAAGAGAATAGATCTTGTCTGAATCTCAAAAAAAGAAGTTGGACATGTCCGACACCGAAGTGGCGGTCGAGATGAACAACATGAACAAGTGGTACGGCGATTTCCACGTGCTGCGCGACTTCAACCTCAAGGTCATGCGCGGCGAGCGCATCGTCATTGCCGGCCCATCCGGCTCGGGTAAATCGACGCTAATCCGCTGCATCAACCGTCTGGAAGAGCATCAGAAGGGCAACATCTTCGTCGATGGCACCGAGTTGACGAACGACCTGAAAAAGATCGACGAAGTGCGCCGCGAAGTCGGCATGGTGTTCCAGCACTTCAACCTCTTCCCGCATCTGACGATCCTGGAAAATTGCACGCTGGCGCCGATCTGGGTGCGCAAGATGCCGAAGAAGCAGGCGGAAGAGATCGCCATGCACTTCCTCACCCGCGTCAAGATCCCGGAGCAGGCCAAGAAATATCCGGGTCAGCTTTCGGGCGGCCAGCAGCAGCGCGTGGCGATCGCCCGCTCGCTGTGCATGAACCCGAAGATCATGCTGTTCGACGAGCCAACCTCCGCGCTCGATCCGGAAATGATCAAGGAAGTGCTCGACACCATGGTGGCCCTTGCCGAAGAAGGCATGACCATGCTGTGCGTCACCCACGAAATGGGCTTTGCCCGTCAGGTCGCCAACCGCGTCATCTTCATGGACCAGGGCCAGATCGTCGAACAGAACTCACCGAAAGAGTTCTTCGACAATCCGCAGCATGAGCGCACCAAGCTCTTCCTTGAGCAGATATTGCATTGATCGATTTATGATTTTCGCGATGAGGTGATCCGTTGAAATTGGGACTTGTGCCCAATGCCTTAAAGTGTCGGACGATAAGGCCGTCAAAGTATCCACCGGCCTTGACTATTGGCCGCCAGGCAGGACCCCATATGCGTTGGTGCGCTGCGATTGCCGCATTGAATGTCAATCGGTTAACCAGCAATCGGCGGAAGCCGGCCAAGAAAGTGCCGATGCAATCCTCGCGGCCGTTTGGACTTTTCGATCAGACCGTCGGGGCTTTCCTGCCAAAGGACGATGAAGTCAATGAGACTATCGAGTGCGTCGCTTGTGCTGATTGCGTTGAATAACCAGCTCCACTTTCCGTCAGCCGCGATTGAGGCGCGGCCACGCACTCCACAGCCGCCAAGACATGGATAGGTCTCGATCGTGATTGCTGCGGCGGGCAGATGCCGCGCAAGCCGCTCCGAGATCGTTGCGACATCGAAGTTCTGGCATGTCGAGCACAGGTGCAGGGTTGAGGTCATCTTGGCGTGCGATAAGCAGGTGCAAGCGGCGCTATTACGGGGGTACCGTTTGAGGTTGCCAGGATCTCGGCGTCAACACCGTAAACAGTGCCAATCGTCTCGCGGGTCAAAACGCTGGCGGGTTTACCACTGCAGGCAAGTTTGCCCTCTTGCAGCAGCAGCAATTGGTCACAATAGCGCGCGGCCAACGTGAGATCGTGCAGCGCAATGACAATCAGCGCGTTCTTTGTTTTAGCATAGGCTTTGAGGATATCCAGGACCACCAGCTGCCTGCGTAGATCCAATGCACTCGTCGGCTCGTCCAGAAGCAGGATAGGCGGTCTGCGGATCAGTCTTTGGGCCAGAAGCACGAGCTGCTGCTGCCCGCCCGACAAGGTTCCGATCGGGCGGGCACCCAAATCCTTCATGCCGACGAGCTCAAGAGCCTCGCCGGCTGCGTCGATATCGTCGGTCGTGAGTGTCCAACGCAGGCGATCAAGCCTGCCGAGCAGCACAATTTCCAGCACCGACAGCTTCGCGCGGATGCCAAGGGTCTGGGGCATGAATGAGAAGTCCGAGGGGGTAAGACGCCGGTCCTGCCACTGAATGGTGCCGTCGCAGCAGGGTATGACATTGGCGATAGCCGCCAGGAGGGTAGACTTGCCGGCGCCATTTGGGCCGCAAATGCCGACAATCGCGCCGCAGGGCATATCGGCAGAGACGTCGGTTATGATCCTTGTGCCGGCGCGGGCGACACAGAGCTGGTCGAGACTGAGGATGTTAACCGTCATCTGAGTTCTCCCGCTCCCCGCCGCATGATGAGAGCGAACAGAACCGGTACCCCGACGACGGCGGTAACGATGCCGACGGGGAGAATGGCGCCGGGTGAAATGATCTTGGAGACAATTGAAGCTGCCGCAAGCATCACTGCACCGGCGAGAGCCGACAGGGGAAGCAGGATGCGCTGGTCTTCTCCAGCGATGGCGCGTGCTGCATGCGGCGCGATCAGGCCAACAAATCCGATGGTCCCGACGAAGGCGACGGAGGCTGCGGTCAGGAGCGCGATGATCCCGAATGTGCACCGTCGTAGCGCATGAACGTCAGCGCCCAGACTGGTCGCGTGGGCGTCGCCGAGTTTCATGGCGGTCAATGTCCACGTATCACGCAGCAGGATCGGTGTCGTGCCGATCAGGACGATCAAAATGACCGCAACGCTTGTCCAGGTCGCCTTGAGCATGCTGCCAAACATCCAGAAGACGATCTGTTGCAGCACTTCCGGCTCGGCAAGATATTGCAGCAGCGACTGGCAAGCCTCGAACATGAACATGATCGTAATGCCCCCGAGGATGAGGATCTCGGCGTTGGCGCCGCGCAATTTCGCGAGAACATATAGCAGGGCGCAGGCGATCAGGGTCATGACCCAGGCCGATAGTGGCGCCAGAATCCAGGCGGCAATAGGCACGCTTGCACCGAACAATATGGCAAGTGCGGCTCCGAAACCAGCGGCTGCCGAAAATCCGAGCGTGAAGGGACTTGCCAGCGGATTGTCGAGAATGGTCTGCATCTGCAAGCCGGCGATGCCGAGTCCCATGCCGACCAGCGCAGCCATCAACGTCATCGGCAGCCGGATCGACCAGACGATGACGGCGGCGGTGCGGTCGGGGCCAGACGGCCCCGCCAGCAATGCCGTCAGGCCCTCGCGCGCCGTCAGCGGGGAGAGTCCTGTCAGAAGATCGACAACCAGTAGAGCGAGCAGAAGCAGTGCTGCAGCGATCGTCAGCACGATGCGCCGGTGCATGCTCCTGCGATAAAGAGCATGCAAATCGGAAGTGCCGCCTCCAGCTCTGTCGTAAGCCATCACGGCTGTCCGATCCGGATCATGAATGTGCCTTCCGGTTTGACCGGCAGATAGTCATGATAGTAGGCGGTAAGTTCGGCCTGCGGGTCGACGTCGCTGAAAGCAATGGGGTAAAGGGCCTTGGCGATATAGCGCAGGAAGGCATAGTCGTAGAGGGTTCGCGTTCCCCCGTGGTAAATGGCGTAGACCTCGCCATTTTTGACGGCAGGCAGATCCTGCCATCCGGCTCGCTTGAGGAATGGCAACGCGCGTGCCCGGGTGACGTCCGCTCCAATGCCGAAGCCCATCAAGACCGCATCGGGAAGGCTGGTCCACTCCGATCCGGTGATGAAGATCGCGTCAGGTTTCGAGGTCAGTATATATTCGGGATTGAGCGGACCGTAGCCGGCAATCTGCCCTGCCGCGATATTCAGGCCACCGGCAGAATCAATAACACCAGCCCACATGCCCTTTCCATAGGTGTTGCCGTACTCGCTGGCGCCTTTCTGGCCGAGCTCCACATAGACCTTCGGCCTATCTGACTGGCCGGCACTTTTGACCCGCTGCAGTGTATCTGCGATTTTGCCCCTGTAGAGCGCCACCAGCTTTTCGGCGCGATCCTCGGTTCCCATCACTTTGCCGATGATCAAGGTGCTGGCGACATGTTTTTCGAGAGTCTGGGCATTGTAGTCGACGACGACGAGGGGAATGCCTGCCTGTTCGATCGCATCGGCCGCCGCGCCGAGATATTGGTATTGCCCATCGGACAGGATTGCCACATCTGGTCTGGCTGCAATAATCTTTTCGGCCGACATGGTCCCGGAATCCGCGTCGCCGATATCAACCAGATCGGCGATCTTGGGAAACACCTTGAGGTAAGCGGCATATTGCGCCGGTCGGTAGCCCTTCCAGTAATTCAACGACACCGCCTTCAGCCGATCGATAGCTGTCGGACCGGTGATGGCGATATAATCCTCGAAATAAAAGCCGAGCATCACATGCTCCGCCGGCTTTTCCAGCGTGATGTGGCGACCGCGAACGTCGACAATGTCAATAGCGGCATGCGCAGCCGTGACGACCGCGAACAGGCTGACAACGGACGAGATGATCGTGAGGCGGACCAGCATCCAGCCTGTCTTAAATGGATTAAAGGACATAGCGATCTTCCGAAAAGGAATGCTTGGAAATAAAGCCGTCCGCGTGATCGCGGACGGCTCGGTGTTCATCAGGGTGCAACAGTGAAACTGTAGGTGCCGTTGGTCTTATGACCGTCCGTCGAGAGTGCATGCCATTCGACGGTGTATTTGCCGGGCGCGAGCTTGTCGGTGACAGGCACCATCAATGTCGTGTCCTTGTTCATCAGCATGCCTTCGCCGATCTTGACGGCCGCCTTTTTGGGGCCGGTAACCTTGATGCCGCTGAATTTAAGGTTGAGGTCTTCGGTGAATGTCAGGTCGAGTTCCGAGGGCGCTTCCTTTACCGTGGCATCGGTGGCGGGAACGGCAGATTTCAGATGCGCGTGAGCCAGGGCCTGGCTCGCAAAGCCAACGCTCACTGCGGCCGCCAGTAGCAATAGTTTTCTGATCGGGGGCATATCGATTTCCTCTCTTGTTGAAGATCCGCAAAAAGCCTGCGGATCGCGCGATGACGATCTTGAGATCGTCGCTTTCCCGTTTATGGCCATGCCAGACGGAATTCTGATGTGTCGAACACCGCCGAGCCTTGCGGCGTGATTTCCCTCACTGGAGCAGGTTCTTGATCTTCTGAAGCGCCACAACCGCATCCTCCTGATAGGCGATAGTGCCTCTGAGGTTGCCGCTTGCGTCGACAAGCAAGACCGAAGCGGTGTGGTCCATGGTGTATCCGCCGTCGGGGCTCGGGACCTTCTTGGCATAGACGCGCCAACCCTTGATCGCCTTCTGCATCTCCTTCGGATCGCCGGTAATGCCTGTAATCCGATCGGTGAAGTTGCCGGTGTAGGTATGCATGATCTCGGGCGTGTCGCGCTCCGGATCGACGGAAAAGAAATAGGCTTTCAGGCTGTCGCCTTGTGGCCCCAACGCCTTGAACCAGCCGGCCATGTCGTAGAGGGTCGTCGGGCAGACATCCGGGCAGTGAGTGTAGCCGAAATAGACAAGGGACGGGTGACCGAACAGTGCCTTTTCGGTAATGGGCTGCCCACGGTCATTTGTCAGCGTAAATGGTGAGCCGATATTACCCGCCATCGGTTTTGCCTGCGGTGTCATCAGCAATGTGGCGTAGGTGATCGCCCCGACACCGATCACGATCATCAAGACAACCAAGATCCTGATGTTAGTTTGTTTGTTCGACATGGCATTTCTCCTGGTTGTATGCGGCGACGGCCTACGCCGCCTTACTTCCCCGCTCAGTCGATCCGGGTTCCATCAAACCGGCGGGTCGCCGTCTCGAGGCTTCCACCCGGTCCCGTCCCCGTGGGCGTGCAAAGCGCAGCCACGAAGGGTTTCGCCGGCCGATCAGGCTGCTTGCTCCACGGCTCGGACTTGTTCGCAAGGCGAATGACGTTGTTGATACCCTCCATGCCGCCGCCGCCGTTGGCGTCGATATGCATCATCTCGTTCATGCACATCTTCGACTGGTCGACGCACATGTTGAGAATGGCGTCGTAGAGCTTGGGGTCGAGGGAGGAGAAATATCGAACGGGATCCTTCTCGCTCGGCTGTTCGAGCTTCAAATATTCAAAGCGACCGAAACGGTTGCCTTCGCTTCGAACCTTCTTCACCCATTCGTCGAAGTCAGCCTGACTGAAACCATGGAACTTGAAGCGCATGTTGGAGAAACCGGCACCGCTATAGTTGGCGGAAAATCCTTGATATTCCCCAGCCTGGTTGATGACCGCATGCAACTTTGTCTCCATGCCGGGCATGGCATAGATTTGCCCGGCCAGAGCCGGCACGAAAAACGAGTTCATGACCGAAGAGGAGGTGATCTTGAAGTTGATCGGCGTATCGACGGGTGCTGCGAGTTCGTTGACCGTGGCGATACCCTGATCGGGATAGAGAAAGAGCCACTTCCAGTCGAGCGCCACCACCTCCACGTTTAGCGGTTTGATGTTCGCGGGAATGGATCTCGTGGCATCGATGCGGTCGAGCGGCCGATAGGGGTCGAGCTTGTGCGTGCTGATCCATGTCACCGAGCCCAGCGCGATGATAATGGCAAGTGGCGCCGACCAGATGACGAGCTCGAGCCTGGTCGAGTGGTGCCATTCGGGTTCATAGGTCGCATTCGTGTTCGACTGGCGATATTTCCAGGCGAAGAACAAAGTCAAAGCGATCACCGGTACGATGATCAACAACATCAGCATGGTGGAAATCGCAATGAGATTGCGCTGCTGCACGGCGATATCGCCGGATGGGGCGAGAACGACCATATTGCAGCCGGCAAGCATCAGGAACGGAACGAGGGCGAGGGGCTTTGCGTTCGCAACCAATGCCTTCATCAGGCCTTGGCCGCTTCGGTCGATAAGGCTACTTGGTGTGGCCGGCATGGTCGCCTCCTGCATTTGCGGCATCGGCACGGTCCATCATGACCATGCCTTCGAAGCTCGAAAACAGCGCGAGCGTCTTCGCATCGAGCTTGGCCTCGGCGACAGAAAGGTCGGTCGCGATGGCGTGTGCGTCGTCCGGCGCCACGCCGATCTTCTGAAGGGCGTCGGCATCTTTTAGGCTATCGCCGCTGCAAAGATGCACGGTCCATCCGGCGTTGCCCTTCTTGAGCAAGGCACGTCCGCCGCGCCCGTCCTGTACCCATCCTGCCACTGCCCAATCTCCGTGCGCGACAACGGGCTGAATGGTCAACGGCTTGCCCGGGGTTTCGAACATCGCCTTCAAGGTGGCGGGGATATCGTTTTGCGGATCCCCCGATGAATGCTTTTCATTCATGTTCATGCCCTTCATGCCCTTCATGCCCTTCATGCCCTTCATGTCGGGCATGTCTGCGTCGGGGCTCGCGTTCGCACCCGGCTTGCTCGCCGCTACGGAACCGACCGGGAAGTCGACTTCGACCGATCCGGCCTTTTCAAATTTCAGCGTCGTTTTGACCGTCTGGCCCTCGATAAAGCGGTCAGTGATCTTCATGAACATCACGTGGTAGCCGCCGGGCTTCAGCTCGACGGTCTTTCCCGCGGGTATGAGCAAACCATCCGGAAGCTCGCGCATGATCATGACGTCATTGTCCATTTTCATCTCATGAATCTGGACGGTTGCGGCGCGGGGCGAGCTGGCTGCGAGCAACCGATCATCTGTGTCGCCGGTATTTGTGATCGCCATGTAGCCGCCGCCGACAGGTGCGCCCGGCACCATGGCGCGGACGTACGGATCGGAGATTGTGAGATTGCCGATTTTGATGTCTTCGGCAGCGGCGACGGATGATATGAGGGATGCCAGTCCGAGGACGGCAACAGCAAGAGCGCGTTTCAACACGATCGGTATCCTTATTACAAAAAAGGAGGCGAGCAGGCGGAGCAGCCGGCTCCGCGGGCTCTCGTCAGGAAAAGAAGCGCGAAAGCGGCGGCACGAAGCGAACCACGAGCTGATCGAAAAGCAGCATTGCGACGATGGCCGCTCCGGTCAGCGGAAATGCCGCTCCGAAGACGATAGCGATGAGCCAAAGGCCGACATAGACAGACTTCTGTGGCGGCATCGGCGGCACGCCCAGGCGGCCGGCCGGCCTTCGTTTCCACCACATGGTCACGGCCGTGACGCAGCACAGGATGATGGCGAGACAGGTCGCCAGCATCAGGAGCTGATTGAACAGCCCCCATTCCTGCCCCTGATGGACGTTAATGCCCCATTCGATCGCCTTGCCGAGCGCCGGATACTGCTCATAGGGGATATCGACCAGCGGCTTTCCCGAATATTGATCGATATGGACGGTTCGCTCGTTACCGAGGTCGCCGAAGTAATGGCTCGCGGTATAGACGCCGGTTTCGTCTGCCGGAATCGCAAGATCGGAGCCGGCAACCATGCCCAATCCATGCATGATCTCGACGGCCCTGTTGAGGCCAATCGGTTTTGCCGACTGTGCCGCGGCGATATCGGAGAGCGGAACGGGTGCGTTTTCGACGACCCATCCGGCGCGGCTGACGACGTCTTGTGTGACCTTTGTCGATTTGGGAACGTCGTCCCAGAGTGCTGCCGGCGTTCCGAGATCGTGGGCGGTGAGCCAGGCGTTGACGTTGGCGCCCCAGTAGCCGGACCAGGGCATACCGCTGAAGGCCAGGAAGAAGATCAGGATGCCCGCGATTGCGCCAGTGGCGGCATGCAGGTCGCGCCAGAAGACGCGCCGGGATGGAGTGCCGCGCACCGTCAGCACGCCGCCGGTCTGCTGGCGAGGCCACCACAGATAGATGCCCGTCACCACGAGAACGAGGGCGAAGCCCGCAACGATCTCGATGATGCGATTGGTCCACTCCCCGAAATATTCCAGGCTGTGGATGCGCTTGACGACCCAGCCAAACTCCTGCTTGGAATCGACCGATCCCAGAATGCTGCCGTCATGCGGATTGACATAAACGATGGTCGATTGTCCGTCCTTGGAGACGGTTACCCAGGCTGACCGGCCGACGGCCGAAGCTTCATGATAGGACGTAGCCGTGGACCCCGGGAAGGCTGCAAGCGCTGCCTGCGCGATCTGTTGCGGCTCCAGCATTGGACCGCTGTCGGCCACGACATAGCGATGCGAATAGAAGGTATTGGCGATCTCATCCTTGAACAGGTACAGCGATCCGGTAATCGCCAGATTGAGCATGAAAGGAATGACGAGGAGGCCGGCGAAAAAATGCCAGCGCCAGATCGCTCGATAAAGCGAGATATTTTGAGTTGCTGCGGCGGCGGGCTCTGCAGCGGTGAAGGCAGACATGAAAATCCTCCGAAGATCGATGGGCTACCGCAAGGGTCGATCTGAGGAGGTGACGATGATGGATCGGGAGTTCAGGACGAATTTGTCTTGCACGATCCGCGCAACCATTTGGTTTGGCGCATTCGGCAATCTTCGCTGGAAAAACCTGCATCCTCAGACGTCACGACCAGAGGTCGCACGGGCGGCAGCCATTGACGACAGGCATCGCGGCTTCAGCCACGACGCCGGTTAGCCAATGATCTTGAGGATGGGTGGTGCGCGTGGCCCGCTATTGGGCGGATAAAGTTGCCGATGGAAAGCCTCCGATTTTGCAACGACAATATCCTCGCGTATGGAGGAAAAACGTCCGCAAATGTCGGAGGGAGGTGCAGGTAAAACGGCCGCCGAGGCAATCCGGCAAGCCTCGCACCCAGGTGTAAAGGCCTTTCCGTGGACTTTGCCGTCAGCATCCTTGTAGGTGACGCAGAGTACGGGAAAGGATCCGTCCGGAAGCCTGTATTGAGCAAGCTCTATCGGCGATATTTCGTCCGCCACCGCGACGATCGGCTGATGCGCGAAGCCGACAGACAACAGGGCCATGGCGCATAAAATACGCACCAGCCATCGTGTCGTCCCGAAAATCCGCTTGCGCATACGAGTTCCCACCACCGCCTCCGCGGATAAGGCCTGCAGTCATAGGGCAGAGCCATGGCAAGCGCAATGCGTCAATTCGCTCTGCCGTCCAGCAGGCCGTGAGTCTCATTCTGTACGACTTGAAGGCGCAATCGGTATGGCGGCTGGGCACGAGATCGGCCGCTCATATATTCGCGAACCGATAGGAACGGCCAATCAGTCGGCCGAGCAGTACGGCTTGTCCCCGCATGCGGAGTTCCTGTTGTAATTGGATGCAGGGCTGGTCTGACGGAAACCCTCCGATCCGTCGGTGCCACGACGAAGGCATAAGCGCGCTGATTTCCGCGCGAACTTCACCTTGGGGCAAAATGCCTTGAAGGTATTGAAGCGCCGTTCCATGACAAAAGTCCTGTTTCAGGAAATCGGGTGCGCAATCACAGCGAACGGAGGTCTCCTCGATCTGCGACCAGGAGCTTTCTCCGGGGCGGACCGCAAGCAAATAGAGTATCGGATCTCCTAGACGGACACCAAGGCGGTCGGCAACTTCCGGCGATGCGCCGTCGACGTCCAGGCGGAGAATTCGCACCTGTCCCTCATCCGCAATATCGCAGTTCCGCCCACTGGCTGATCGGAATATCGTATCTGGAACGGGATCGGTGCCTTTGACAAAGCAGCCGACCCCATGGACCGAAACGATTGCACCACGGCTGCGGACCTCCTGCATCGCGCGCGACGCCGTCATCTTGCTGACGCCGTACAGCGACATGAGCTCGGTCTCGGATGGGACACGGTGGCCGGCCGCCCAACGCCCGTTTTGAATGTGCTCTAGAACCGTATTGGATATTTCGCGGTAGCCTATGCGAGGCGGCGTCCGCACATTCGCTGTCAATGGAATACGCCTTCCAATCGATGAGGATGAGCAAGTATTGGCCATCCCATCATACCTGCATTCGCGGCTAGCGACTTATAACCTCAGGTCATGAACTCATGCCCTCGGGTCGCTTGCGTGGCCCTGCGCGATGCGGTCTATCTGCCGCCAAGATAGAGAGGAATTCCCATGCAGGATTTGACACGTTGCGTTCACCACCCCGTCGTTTCCCACGAGGGTTTCGCCAGTCTCGCAGTGCCTACATTTAGAGCGTCCACCATTGTCTATCCGGATGCGAAATCGTTTTCCAATCGCAGCAAGCGCGGTTTTGACGGCTACACTTACGGCCTCCATGGAACGCCAACAACGCGAACCCTGGAGGCACAGTTGACACTGCTGCATGGCGGGGTCAGAACGGTCCTTGTGCCTTCAGGGCAGGCAGCGGCGTCGATGATCCTGCTGACGTTTCTGATGCCTGGCGACCGTGTGTTGATCCCCGACAGCGTCTACTCGCCTGTTCGCTACTTTTGTCAGGACTATCTGCGACCGCGCGGCATAGATTATGGCGTCTACGATCCGTTGATCGGAGCGGGCATTGGCGACCTGATCGATGAGCATACAAAGCTCGTCTGGATCGAGTCGCCGGGCTCGGGAACGATGGAGGTGCAGGATGTGCCGGCCATCATTCAGGCGGCGAAGGCAAAGGGTGCGCTCGTCGCCTGTGACAACACCTGGGCTTCACCGCTGCTTTTCAAACCTCTTGCGCACGGAGCGGATTTTGCCGTCGAGGCCCTGACCAAATATATCGGCGGTCACTCGGACCTTCTGCTTGGCTCGATCACCGTTTCCGATATCGAGCTCAGACAGAAGATCAAGCTTGTCTTGCGCGACATGGGGATAGGGGTTTCGCCCGACGAGGTTTCGCTTGCGCTGCGAGGGATCGAAACCATGGGCGTTCGACTTCGCCATGTCGGCAAGGTCTCGGAGGAGTTTGCGCATGCGCTCCAGGAGAGCGCTGTCGTTGAAAGAGTGTTGCATCCGGCACTTCCATCCTGCCCCGGACACGAGTTTTGGAAAAGGGACATGGGCGGTTCGTCCGGTGTCTTCAGTGTGGTTTTAAAGCCTGGCGCGGACGCCAATCTCGAAGCCGCGATGACCGAATTGAAGATCTTTGCCATCGGCGCATCGTGGGGCGGAACCCGCAGTCTGATAGCGACGACGGCGCTGAAAGAGGAACGGACAGTCATTCCTTGGACGTCCAAGGGTGTCGTCTTGCGCATTTGCATCGGGCTCGAGGACGAACGGGACCTCTGGAAGGACCTGTCGGACATGCTTGCCAAGCTTGCGGCATAGATAACGTCTCTATTCAATTTATGAGAACACCAGCCTTCGATTTTATCGAAGGCTGGTGTTCTCGTTGCGCGTTTGGTCTCCTATGGCAGCCTGCATTTGCACCAAGGCAGTCGCCCCGACCGTGACATGAACGCGCCGAGGCTCTATCTGTTGGGCATCACATCTCTTGATAGGGCCTCCTCATTGAACCACAGGCAAATTGAGATCTTTGCAGCCGTCATGCGAGCCGGAACCGCGTCGAAAGCCGCCGATCAGCTTGGCATCACCCAACCGGCGGCAAGCCGTGCCTTGGCCGAGATGGAGCGTGGGCTTGGCTTCCGGCTGTTTGACCGGATCCGCCAACGGTTGGTGCCGACGCCCGAGGCATGGCGGCTCTACAAGTCCATTGAAGCCTCTTATAGGGGTTTGGATACGATCCGCGCGGAGGCGGCCCGTATCCGCGATCAGGGAACGGGCGGACTCCGGGTTGCCTCTCTGTCGTTGCTGGGGTCCACATTGGTTCCGCGGGCGATTGGGCGCTTCAGACTGAAGCATCCCGACATCAGCATCACCTTTCATGTCCTGCTTTCTCGCGATGTCCGTGATCTGGTCGCATCCGGTCAGTTCGATGTCGGTCTTGCGGCCGATGAAATCGACCTCACCGGCGTAACGCATCAGCTATTTCTGTCGCCGCAAGCAATGATTGCGATGCCGACCGGGCACCCGCTTGCCGAAAAGCAGACTATTCGGCCAACCGACCTCGATGGTCATGCCTTCATCGCATATGTACCGGAAGACCGGGCGCGCCAGCGCCTGGATAATATCGTTGCTGATGCCGGCATCAAACTTAATATCGCCGTCGAGACCATCTATGCGTCGACAGTCTGTGCCCTTGTGACCGAAGGGGTGGGTATCGGCCTCGTTAGCCCCTATGTTGTCAGCACTCTCGACAAATCGCGCGTGGTTCTTCGTCCCTTTGAGCCCGCCGTCGAGGTCAAGACGCTGCTGATCCTGCCACCGGACAAGCCCAAGTCGCTGCTCGTGCGCGACTTCATAACGGCGCTGATGGAATCCCGCTGATCCGCTCAAGTTCATAATCCTGACGCATCATGTCATGCGGTGGCTTGCCTTGTTCTGTCCGCGCGAAATCATACTATCGCGGCAATGCCAACGAGACCTCGGCAAAACACAACGAGGCAAGGCAGGATCTCCAGACAAGGGAACAGGATCATGCAACAGATACTCCGACGCATCACTTTTGCGAGGCTCGCGCCCGCTTTGCTTGCCCTTCCGCTCTCGCTTGCATCGCCGCTTGCGTACGCCGCCGACGACTTTGACGCCGCTTCCATCTCGAAAGACAGTGCGCTCATCGCGCGACTACCGACGGAGATCGCTGCGAAGGGCGTGCTGACCATCGGCTCCGATACCACCTATCCCCCCGCAGAATTCCTGGGTGGCGACGATGGCCAGACACCTGAGGGTATCGACGTCGACCTTGCCAAGGCGATCGCGCAGAAGCTCGGCCTCAAGCTCGAATTTCTGACGGCACAATTCGACAGCATCCTGCCGGCCATCGGTCCGCGCTACGATCTTGGCATATCCGCTTTCACGATCACCAACGAGCGCTACAAGGCGGTCGACTTCATCAGCTACTTCAACGCCGGCAAGCAGTGGGCGATCCAGGCCGGCAATCCCGCGAAATTCAATCCGGACGATCCATGTGGAAAGGCTGTTGGTGTTCAAACCGGTTCCACGGGCGAAAAAGCCGTTAAGGGCTTTAGCGACGATTGTGTCGCCGCCAAGAAGAAGGCGATCGAATTGATCTCCATGCCCAAGCAGACCGATCTCGTGACCCGCCTCATCAATGGCGCGGTCGACGCTGTTTATGCCGGTTCGACCAATATCGGCTACGCTGTCAAGCAGACCAACGGGCAGCTCGAAACGATCGGTGCGATCACCTATCCGTCGCCAAACGGGATCGCTGTCGCCAAGGGCCAGACCGCCTGGGCACAATTGGTTGCGGATGCGATCAATCAACTCATCGCTGACGGAACCTATCAAAAGATCTTGACGAAGTGGGGCATCGTATCCGCAGCCGTCGACAAGGCTGAAGTCAACCCGAAGGTTTCGGAATAGGTCGCCCAGCATGATCCGGAAGCGGCTTGGAGAACGCTTGCCGTTCCGGATGATCGCGACAAAGGAAATAACAGCATGACATCGCAAATCCAGAATGAAGCGATTGAGTTGAACAAGCCGATACCGGTGCGCCACTACGGTCGATGGGTCCTGACGGCCTGCCTTGTCGCGATCGCACTGGGCGTCGCAAACAGTGTCGCCACCAACCCCAACTTTCACTGGGATATTGTCATTCAATATCTGTTTGACCAGCAGATTGTTCGAGGGGTCGGTTGGACGCTGATCATTACCGTGGTGGCGATGGCGGTGTCGATCGCGATCGCCGGCACGCTGGTCATCATGCGGGATTCCGGCAACCCGGTCCTGTCCGTGCTGAGCTGGCTGTGGGTCTGGTTCTTTCGCGGCACGCCGGTCTATACGCAGCTTGTCTTCTGGGGCCTGCTCGCGGTGCTTTATCCCCGCATCTCCTTGAACTTGCCGGTAACAGGGGCGTTGTTCGACCTTCGCACCAAGGATGTCCTTACGCCCGCATTGGCGGCGATCGCCGGTCTCGCCTTTAACGAATCGGCCTATCTTGCCGAAATCTTTCGGGCCGGTTTCAAGGCGGTCGATGGCGGACAGACCGAAGCCGCAGAGGCTCTGGGGATGCGGCGCATGAAGATCATGTTCCGCATCGTCATCCCGCAGGCGATGCGAATGATCATTCCACCGACGGGCAACGAGACCATCGGCATGTTGAAGACCACGTCGCTGGTCCTGGCCGTCCCCTTTGCCTACGACCTGACATTTGCCGCCAATACGATTTCGAATCGTCTGTACATGCCGATCCCGCTCCTGGTTGTGGCTGGGCTCTGGTACCTGACGATCACGACCATTCTGATGTGGGGCCAATCCTACCTTGAACGGTATTTCGGCCGCGGTCTCGACCGCACGACCATCAAGATCCAGGCGAAGGAAAGCCAATGACCGCAGCTGCGAACATTTCCTTGTCTCCCTGCGTCGAGGTTCAAGGCGTGCACAAATTCTTCGGTGAGTTTCAGGTACTCTTCGACGTCAACCTCAAAGTCCGGCGCGGCGAGGTCTGCGTGGTCATCGGCCCGTCCGGCTCAGGAAAGTCGACCCTTTTGCGTTGCGTCAATCACCTCGAAACGATCGGTGCCGGCCGCATCCGGGTCAACGGCCAATTGATAGGCTGCGAGGAAAGACAGGGACGCCTCTATTGCCTGAAGCCGGGCGCGATTGCCGCGCAGCGCCGCAATATCGGCATGGTCTTCCAGCGGTTCAACCTGTTCCCGCACATGACGGCATTGGAGAACGTGCTGGAGGGCCCGGTCCATGTCAAAGGCATACCCCGGAAGGCAGCTCGACCTCTTGGCCTGGCGCTGCTGGAGCGCGTTGGCCTTGCCGACCGCGCCTATCAATACCCGGCGCAACTCTCCGGCGGACAGCAACAGCGTGTTGCGATCGCAAGGGCAATGGCGATGGAGCCTGAAGTACTCCTGTTCGACGAGCCGACCTCGGCGCTTGATCCCGAGCTTGTCGGTGAAGTCCTCGACGTCATGAAGGCATTGGCGACCTCGGGCATGACCATGATCGTTGTGACCCACGAGATCGGCTTTGCCCGCGAGGTTGCCGACACGGTCGTGTTCATGGATCAGGGCCGGATCGTCGAGGCGGGAAGCCCCCAGCAGGTTCTCGATGCGCCGAAGAACCCAAGAACGCAGGCTTTCCTGTCAAAGGTCCTCTGACGCCGATACCCATTGGACCAGGCGGTGAGGCTCCGGGCGAAACCGCGCCATCGCTTAAAAATCTGAAAGGTAGAACATCATGCAAACCTCGGTCTCCACACAAGCAGCGACGAGCGTCGCAGAGACGGAAGCAGTGGATTTCGTCCGCGACCTCATCCGCATCAGGTCGGTCAACACAGGCGATCCGCAGACGATGGGTGATGGGGAAGCCATAGCGGCGCGTTACATCCGGGATCGACTGACCGAAGTTGGCCTAGCCTCGACTTACATAGAGCCGATCGCCGGCCGAGCCAATGTCGTTTGCCGCATTGATGGCAGCGACAAATCCCAGCCGGCGCTTATTCTGCACGCGCATCTTGACGTCGTGCCGGCCGACGAGACGGAATGGTCGGTCCCGCCGTTCTCCGGAGAAATCCGCAACGGCATGCTCTACGGCCGCGGCGCGGTCGATATGAAGAACATGGCAGGCATCATGCTGGCGCTAGTCAGATCAATCGCCCGGAATAAATTCGTTCCGAAGCGCGATATCATCTTCATGTGGTTCGCCGACGAAGAGAACGGCAGCGTCTACGGCTCCGCGTGGCTCACCGAAAAGGAGCGGCACCTGTTCAATGGCGCGTCCGAAGCCATCAGCGAGGTCGGCGGTTTCTCCATCACACTTCCGAACGGCAAGCGAGCTTATCCCCTTGCGACGGCCGAAAAAGGCGTAGCTCGTATCAAGCTGACGGCGCGCGGTACGGCGGGTCACGGCGCGCTCGTCAATGATGACAATGCAGTGACGCGGCTTGCCGCGGCGGTCGAGCGCATCGGCACTCACGAATTTCCCATCCACCGAACGCCGCACCTGAACGCGCTGTTGGAAGGGCTTGAGACGCTTCTCGACACCAAATTCGAGGATGACAGGATCGACGAGCAGCTCGACCAGCTGGGTTTCTTCGCCTCCACGATCAGGGCATCGCTTCGAAACACTGCCAATCCGACGATGATCAACGGCGGCTACAAGCGAAACGTCATCCCATCCAGCGCCGAAGCGATCATCGACGGGCGGGTCTTGCCGGGAACGAAAGACGAGTTCGTACAACAGGTCACAGAGCTCGTTGGACCGGGGATCGATATCGAATGGACCTTCGGATGGACAATCGAATCTCCCGTAGACGGGCCTTTGATGGAGAAAATGTGCGCGGCGATCCGGGCGGAAGACGCAGACGGTACCGCCATTCCGTATCTTCTTCCCGGCGGAACGGACAACAAGCTTCTGTCGAAGATCGGCATCCATGGCTACGGTTTTGTACCCATGCGGGTACCGGCTGATTTCGACTATTGGGGCCTGTTTCACGCGGTCAACGAGCGCATACCGGTTGACGCGTTGGCGTTCGGCGTCAGGGTTCTCGACCGGGTGCTGAAGGCCTCCTGAACGAGAGGCCACAGTCGTCTTGGTGCTATCTGCGGCGGCATTCGCTTGATATCCCGTTCTCCTTCAGTCTTTTGAGCATCCCATGCAAATTCTCCAGCCGCTCCGCAATACGGTCTTTGCCGGCATTTGGGTCAGCTATTCGGTTTCTGTGGCGGCGACCGCCATCCTGCCGACGATCCTCACCTTGATGATCCTCGACTGGCACGATGGCATCGCTGATCTCGGCATCGCACTGTCGGTCAGAACACTAGGCTTCGTCGTCGGTGCCGTTGCCGGCGGCTACTTCGCCGACCGACTGCCGCGCCAGAAAGTCCTCTGCGCGGCGTCGGCGCTTCGCAGTGCGTCGACCCTTGCGATTGCATTGTTCTTTCATGACAGGATCGACGCGATTTCTGGCTGCCTGTTTTTCTCGGGCGCCGGCGAGGGGATATTTCGAAGTGCCTATCAAGCGACGATCGCCGACGTGATCCCGCCGGAACTGCGACAAAGCGCAAATGCCTTGACGACGCTCAGTTTCCGTATCGCCCTGACAGCCGGCCCTCTTCTCGCTGTGGCCATGCATGCCAGTTTTGGGGCAAGGTTCGGTCTGTGGGCGGCGTCTCTCCTGTGGGCATTGTCAGCGGCAATCGTATTCGGGCTTCAGCGTCGGCTCGCCGGTCGACAGCCGTTTGGCGAGCGAGCTTCCACAAGTTTTCTGGCAGACTATCGTGACGGCCTGGCGGAGGCCTTTCGTCACCGCTGGTTCATCACTGGTTTGGCGGTGTTATTGGTCTGGCTTGGGCTTGGAAACAGTATTCAGCAATTGACGTTGCCAGTCGTCAGCCGGACCGACCTTGGCGGCGATGCCTTCATTGGCATTGCGCTGGGTGCATATTCCATCGGCGCTCTTGCAGGAGGACTTCTTGTTGGAAGCTTTCGCATGTCTCGGCCCGGCATCCTGGCGTTCTTTGGTCTGTCACTTTATGGGTTAGTGCCGCTTTCGCTCTATAGTCATTCGGCGACGCTGATTGTTATCAGCTACTTCCTTGGTGGCGTCGGAATCGAATTGTTCAACATCCCGTGGTTCACGGCGATCCAGAACCAGATCCCCAAGGATATGTTGGGGCGGGTGTCCTCGATCGATTTCCTGGTTTCCTATGGGGCCGCGCCACTTGCGCTTGCCGCGATGCCGAGTCTGTTGTTGGCGATCGGTCAGGAACCGGCTCTCCTCTGGGTCGGCATTATTGTCTTGGTGCTCCCCGTATTTGCCTTCGCTGTGCCTGGGGTATTCGAGTTCAAGGAGCCTCGGTAAATGACGGCAGACGGTGTCGGGAGTGTTGACTTTCCCGATATGCTTTTAGAGAACGAGACGTAAGCGTTTCACATTTTTCGATCGTTCCAGCAGCTGTGAATCTACGTCCCTGGTTCGATCCTCTTCAAGACCTGCAGCTCGAGTTTCTATCGTCTGTGGCCGATTTACGCGCAGATTTTTGATGTTTATCCCGCTGATCAATTAGCTGCCGGCGCCTTGGTATTTGCTGTTGGCATACCGCCAGTAAACCACGGCCAGCACGACCCAGATCGGGCCAGCGAGGAGAGCCACAAGCCCACCCCAGTCTCCGAGGATCGGGATCGGTTTGTGCAGCAGGGCGGCGACCGGGACCGAGCTTGTGAGCGCGAGCGGAACTGCGGTGATGAGGATGGTCTGGATGCCGCCGGGAAAAATGTTGAGTGGGTAACGCGTTAATTCCCAAAACCCGAAGAAAATCGAGAACAGGTGGTTGGAGCGCACCCATATCAGCGCCGTGGCGCCGATAATGGTGATGAGTGCAGCCGTCAGCAGCGTCGCGCTGAGGAGCGCGGCAACGAGGAACGACGCGGACCAAACCGACCAGGCGAAGTCGACGGACAGAACGGCCCAACCCATCAACGCCACCGCGAGGATGACGTGGCCGGCGTAGCCGATATTGAGCCCGGAAAAGACTAGATAGGCCCAAGGGCTGAAGGGCTTGACCAGCAAGGTGTCGTAGGTGCCGAGCCGCACCAGTTCTTCAAGGTCGCGCAGTTGCACGAAGCTCATCGCAGCCCCGAGCGAATAAGCAAGCAGTTGGAAACTGAACAATAGTGCCAGCTCCGGCCAGGTCCAGCCGCCGAGTGTGTCGAAGCGGGCAAGCAGGATTCCAATGGTAGCGAAGACGCTGGCATAGGAGAGGATCTGCGCAAAACGGTCGAGCCAGAAGGCGCCGCGATACTCCATCTTTGATCGGATATACATCCGGACCAGCAGCGGAAGGATGCGCAGGTGATGACGCAGCACGATCAACCTCCCTGCACGGTGATGCGGCCGGAGGCAAGGCGCCAAAGCCAAAGAACGCCAACAAGAAACAATACGGTCCAACCAAGGCCCAGGCCGAGATTGAGCCAGACATCGGCAGTGGAAAGCCTGCCGAGATAGACGGCGTTGGGATAATAGACCACCCAGGCGAAGGGCAGGTGGCGGGCAGCCGTGGCCAGTGGCTCAGGAAAGAACCAGAACGGCACCAGCAGACCTGAGAATAATTGCAGCAGGGCGCCCAGGATCCAATCAAGCGAGAAGCTCGTCATCAGCCAGAAGGCGATGAGGCCGAAGAGCGCCGACATGAGGAACAGCAGTGTAAAGGACAGCGCCCAAAAGGCGATGAACATCAGGGCGTGAAACAAGCTCGCCGGCGCCAGCATGCCGTAAAACAACGCGGTGAAGGCGACGGTTGGAATGACCTGCGTCATTAGGCGATAGCCAAAGCTTCCGCATTCATTGGCGAACAGATAGAGCGGATAGGACAGGGGCTTGAGCAGCCAGACCACCACGTCGCCGGTCTTCAGCGACCGGCCGATCTCGCCGATGATTCTTTCAGGGCGGGTCGCGCCCATTACAGCGCCGCCCAGTAGGGCATAGGTCACCATTTGTTGCAGGGAGACCCCGTCGACCATGGTTGCGCTCACGCCCGCATAAGCTGCCTGCCAGATGGCGACACGCGCGAAGACCTGCACGAGTTTGCCGAAGATGTTGGCCCATACTTCGTTACGGTAGGCGAGCTGCGAGTGGAAGGCGCTGCGGGCGAAGGCGAAATAGGCGCTCATGATGCCAGGGCCTCGGCGTTGCGGCGCTGGTAGAAGGTGCGGATGACCTCTTCGATGTCGGGCTCGTGCAGCGCTACGTCCTTAAGACCGCGGCCGCTGCCTACCTCCGACAGCACCGCGACGAGCGATATTTCCTCCCGCTCGATGAGATAGTTCTTACGCAAGCCCTCGTCGCTGACGAGTGTAGCGGTTCGCAACGGTAGCGGTCCGGGATCGCTGACAAATTCGAGGGTTAGTCGCCGGGCCGAGCCCAACGCGGCGCGCAAGCTCTTCAACTCCCCGTCGAAAATGAGCCTGCTATGATCGACCATGATCAGTCGCGGGCAGATGGTCTCGATGTCCTGCAGGTCATGGGTGGTGAGAATGATCGTGACGCCGCGCTCTCGGTTAATCTCGGCGAGAAAGCGCCGCACGGCATCTTTGGCGACTACGTCCAATCCGATGGTCGGCTCATCCAAAAAGAGGATCTTTGGGTCGTGTAACAGTGACATCACGATTTCGGCGCGCATGCGCTGGCCAAGGCTGAGCTGGCGCACCGCACGGTCGAGGAAGGGCGTCAAATCCAGCAACTCGCTGAAGCGCTTCAGATTATCCGCATAGCGAGCGGCGGAGATATCGTAGATGCGCTGATGCAGGGTAAAACTGTCGATTAGCGGCAGGTCCCACCACAACTGGCTGCGCTGGCCAAAAACGACTCCGATCTCTCGCGCATTGTCTATGCGCTGCAGATGCGGCGTCCGGCCGAGCACCGACAGCGTGCCCGCGCTCGGCACTAGAATGCCGGTCATCATTTTGATCATCGTGGATTTTCCGGCGCCGTTAGGGCCGAGATAACCTAGGGCCTCGCCGGCCGCGATGTCGAAACTGATATCAGAAACAGCTACAACTTCGTTGTATTCGCTGGTCACCAGCGTCTTTAGCGCGCCCAACAGGCCGGGAAACCTTTTGTGCTGCCGGAAGCGTTTGTTCACGCCTCGCGCCTCGATCAGAGCTGTCATGTGTGTTCACTCTAGCGTTTGTTCAAGCCGATTCGGCGGCGGTGAGAGCTTGATTAAAGCTAACCTCGATCTTCAGAAGTTCAAGTAAAAGTTGCGGATCTGTCACTTGATCGAGCGGTGATCGCGCAGGCCGCACCGCTACCGGAAATCAGGCAGCGGCACCCGGACCGATTTTTTTATGCGCAATGGCGCGGGCACGATGAATGTGAATGGTGAGAGCAAAGCAGCTGCGATGCGGTGCGACGTAAAGATTTCGGCTCGTCATTGACCGGCGCGGACCCAGGGGCCTGGTTTCCAATAATGTCTGCGCCCTATTTTTATATGCCGGTGCCTCGATCATCCGACCTAGTGGAAGCTGCTTGGGATTGCACTATCGGCTCTTCCCACGAAAATTGGCAAATTCGCTTGCCGCCCCATTCGACAATGCGTGTTCAAGGCTAGAGACTATCAATTTTGCAACACCCCGCCACTACCTGTATTTTTCGAAGTTCGTATGGATGGACAATAGCGGACGTTGGCGGTGATATGAGATCATTGTTCGGGTCTTGCTTCGAAAGCGGTGCGATGGGGTTTGTAAGCTGGCGGCTCGTCGGGATGCTCAGATTGCATAGCCAGCGCAACGCTGGCACCCTCGGTGGTCTGTACGAGCCGTGGGTCAATATTGCTATTGATCGCTTCGAGCATGAGATCGAGGCGCGGCAAGAAGCCTGATCGCGTCATTCGCCAACGGCGTCATCTGCGACCGGGCAGCGGTCCAGAACGCAATAACTTCGATGTGGTCGAACAGCCAGACTGAGGGACAGATCACCAAGCTTAAACTCACCAAGCGGCAGTTTGTGCGGGCGCAGGAAGCTGGATCTGCTCGAGGCACGTATTGTCAGAGCACCCTGATGTCATCGAGATTGCGTCAGGCCCTATCCCGTACCGCACCGGACGACAGCTCAATCCGCGAATTGCCATCAAATTCAAAAATAGCAAATTTCAATTGAGAATACGTGCCTACACTCAGGTATATCTAAATACAAATTGATCATCTCAGCTTTATTGCTGCGGTCATCTCAGTTCGTTGGCAAATAACTCTTTATGAATTCTCCTATCGCAAACGTTATACCCGTGTGTTATATTCGCTCGCAAGCAATTTAAATGTGAAGCAATCTCAGTATCTTCGACGCGGATAAGTGGATTTATTAGGCGGATCACCCTTCGTCAAAGAATAGAATGCTCGGCGACGGCAGGATCGTCTGGAAATCCACTTTTGTGGCGCCTGGCGCGCGGAAATCGAGGCTGCAATGCTGCGTCATGAGTTGAACGGGGTTATGGACTCGCGGAAGGGGTTTAGCTTCGAGCCAGACGTCTTTCGAAGTGGGGAATTGCCTGCATATGTCGGCGCTCTCGATGCGCCGCCCAAGGCAGAACAGATCAGGTTTGCCCAACGGCTGACCGCAGAATTGCGACCAGGAATCGAGAGCCTATTTGCCTCGATAAGGCTTGATCGCGCCGTGCGTATTGAAGCTACGCTCAGGATTGTTGGACGACTTATGTCATCAAGCACCAGCACGCTGATCAACATAGCAAATCTGGAATACGCGGGAGAGAAGATTGAACATCATTCGCTGGTCGTCAGCGCCCTGATGATCGCTTTCGGCAGACATCTCGGCCTCATCCGGGAAACAGTAAGACTGCTCGGCTTGGGCGGTCTGCTCCACGATATCGGAAAATTGATCCTGCCAGGTCGACTGCTGCAAAAATCTAGCCAATTTTCGGCGGCGGAACTGATGGCTATGAGGACGCACCCTGACTTGGGACATCAAATGATTGCCCACGCCGCCAACGTCCCGAAAGCAGTATTGGATATTTGTCGCCATCATCATGAGAGGTTCGATGGAACCGGCTATCCGCACCAGCTTGCGGGCAAGGACATTCCTGACGTTCCCGCATCGCATCGATCTGCGACGTATATGCTGCACTCACCGCCACAAGGCCATATAAACGCGCGTGGTCTCGTTCAGAGGCGATTGGCACAATGCTTGGATCGAAAGGCCACTTTGATCCTGAGCTTCTGGCCTCATTCGTGCATATCCTGACCGTCGGTTGCGCGTCCCGCTAGATAATCGGGTCGTCGCCGTCAACGCCAGGACGCCTTCGACCGGCCCCGTCAGGCTCAACGCCAGATCGAGCATATGGATCGCCTGCCGTATGACGCTCTCCCTTGGAGACACCAGGTTCGAAAATGTGTCGAATGCTATTTCGAGCAGGTCCAGCTCTTGACGTGACAGCCGCTATCATTTGCGTCACAGTTCCCAAGCGCAATGTCTTGTGCTTGGTTGCGGCTCGCGCTCCAACCATAGCCATAGCCCAGGTTGCTGCCGACGGCGAGTGCACCGCACGCATTGCGGAAGTAGACGACCACCCTGCAATCATCGGCGTAGGAGGAGCATCCGGACAACGCTTCCTCCTCGGCGCCATCCCGCGAAGAATAGTTGTGGGAAGAGCCGTACGAGCCTGTATTTTTCGAATAGGCAATCGCGCCGAATTGCGCAGCGGAAGCAATGCCTGTGCTGAGGGTGAAGGCCAGCGCGACAGCCGCTGCAGTCGATTTCCTGGACGTCATGTGTCTAAACCCCAAGTGAACATTGAGCGGTCTCCGGATGGTCGTTGTCCGAGTTTAATAGCCGCAACCGAATTGTGCAGGTGCTTGGCAAAGTCCGTCAACGCACCATTTTTGGGCGGGTTATTTTTTCTAGGGCATTGCTCAGATCGGGCGGCGCAGGCCGTGGCGAATAGCGTATGGTTCGTCCCGAACCGCATCGGCCGATTGCGCCCTCTTGGCATCTAGATGTCTGCACCAGATCTTTCTACGCCAGCGCACGGATCATCCGTCTTCTGGAGGGTGTCTGGGTTTGTACAACCAGCTCTGCCCGTGGCAACTGGCAAATGCGATTGCTGCCCATTCGACAACGCGTGTTCAAGGCTACAGACTATCAATTTTGCAACACGATAAGACCGTTCTCGGAACGCACCGGGGCGTTGTGAGGGGATGGCTGCGACCAAGCCGGCGAGCAAACGACAGGGCCGCGAACACCGCGACCCAATGTGGCCAATTCAACTTATGGAACATGCGGAGCACCGGCATACAATAGTTCGTGGTTAGAAACCTTGGGCATGCATTTCCTCAATGCGCGGTGATCGGCCCAATTGCGAGTTGCCCGGTCTTCGTGAGTGAACCACATCGGTAAACATCGAAGCGGGCCTCGCCAAGCCACGAATAATAGATCAGTCCGGTGAGGCGCTTTTCCTGAGTCAGCTGGCGAAAATCCCCCATCATTTCCTGGACCAGAAGGCTACGCGCGCGCTCGTCGGACGGGCAACTCTTGCTATCGTTGGGGAAACCCCATTCCGTCACCCAGCATGGTTTGCCGCTCGATGAGCCGGCGGGAGAGCATAGCGGCAGCGCGAGCTGCTGCAACCGTCGCAGGCGATGGATGGCGGAAGCCTTTTCGCCCGGCCCGTCAGCCCACGGGTAGGTGTGAAGATTGTAATCGTCGACGAGCTTGTCCAAACCGTTGTTACGAAGAAACGTCATGGTGGCGCCGGGGCTGACGCCGTCATAATTCTTAGGCGTCGGCCAGGCGCCCTCGGGTCCGGTGTCGACAAGACTGAAAGGCAATAGCGGCGCTTGTCGGCTGAGGCTCGAATGATCCCGAACATCCTTGAGAGCAGCCAAAACCCTCAGATATTGCAGATAGCCTTTGGCGACCTTTTGGCCCTCGGAATCGTGACTAAGATCATCGAGACCGAGCACGCGTCCCTCGCCAGGCAAGCTAAAGTCCGGATTGTTGCCGGCCATATTGATCTCATTTTCCAATTCGATCCCGGCCAGGGCGATCCCAGCGGCGTCGAGCTTGTCCATGAACTGCTGGAAATAGATGCGGGAAAGGTCGGGGGCGAGGAACGAAATCGGCGGACCTGCCCACATGCCCGGGAACTCTTTCGGCCGATAGGGTCGCACCGCAGCGCCTGGTGCGTATTTGCCGTGGAATATCAGAACCACCCCAATGTTCTGCGCATGGGCGCGCCTGATAAAATCGAGGTTCTCGTCTTCTTTGTCCTCCATCCCGAACCGGATGATGTGCACGCCGGCGGCCTTCATATGAGCCAATGCCGCGTTCTGATCCGCGACGCTGAAAGAGGTGGGATGAACGAAGTTGATACCGGTCAGAATGGCGTCTGCCTGCGCTGTTGCTGGAGCCAAATATAGAACCAGAACCCCGGCAAGTCCCATGAGGAAGCCGGCGACGGTTTTTTGGGAGCGTGTCATGGTTTCATCTCCGCACCAATTGGCGACTATTGAATGAGGTCGTAGCCGAGCAGCGTTTCCATTTGGCCTTTGCCGTCGCAGTCCGGTCGATTGGCTGCAAAATGCGAATGTTCGGTGTCGGAGTAACACTGGTAGAGCGGTTGGGTGTTGGTTTCCTGCCGGACATAGACCCAGCCCGCCGTGCGCAGTCGCTGATACGCGTGGGCTTCGCAAAAGCCTTTCTTGGCAAGCAGATGATCGAGATGTCCGGGGTGGGCACTGACACAATCTTCCAACTCCGAGGATGGTTGGCCAGTTGGGGCGACCGTCATCAGATAGCCCGACTGCGCTTCAAGCCTGTAGATGGTATCATTTCCCGGCACCGCCGCCGTCGTGGACCAGCGGTCGTGTAAGGCTGCATCATACCAGCGCGCGAGCAGCACCCCGACCTGTGGGGATCCCGGCGTATCGGACGCCGACACGGTCACATCGCGGAAGACCAGATATTTCCGATTGCTGCCTTCGTTGGGCTGCATGTAGGCGTAGACCAGCATCCACGAATTCGCGAGTTGATTGGCGCCGGTCGTGGCGTCGAGGATCACCGGATAGAAGATGAGTTCTGATGGAGCGGGACGTTTCCACTCTCTGGGGTCGACAGCAAGCAGCGGCTCGGGCAGCGGCGTGAGCGTGGTGTGATCGCGGCTCAGAAACAATCCGAGGCCGCCCTTTACCCAGCCCGTCAGCACGGTTTGGCCGGTCGTCGTCCAGCGGGCCGCGCTGACGCCCGATCCGTTCATGAGGCGTGTCGCTTCTCCTCCCAATCCAGGCTGTTCCCATTTGCCTTGGAAGAACTTCATCCAATTGCCTGGACGTTGGCTGGAAACCGGCGCGCGTGCGACGATCAGCGCTCCATCTCTCGGGCGGAAGCAATAGGCATAGTAATAGCCGTCTTGTCCATTGATGCCGGTGCAATCGCCTTCACCGGTATTCTTGTTTGCTGTCGGATCGTCAGTGCCAGTGATGATTTGTCCAAGGCTGTTCCAAGTCAGGCCATAATCGATTGAGACGGCAAGGGACATGGATTTGTGCGTTTGGCCCAGCTGGTATTTGCATGCGGTTTCATCATGGATAAAGCCGATGACCGTGGTGCCGATAAGTTCGGCGTGGTTCAGCCATTGTCCGCACGCGTCGTATGTTCCAGGCTTGCCTGGACGCAGCACGGTACGCTCGGGGCCGCCCATATCCCCTGGAGACCGTCCATCTATGGCGCGAGTATCACCATGGGCGTCAAAGCCACGAAAGCCTCCACCGGGTATCTGGATCTCGGTAAAGCGATTATCAGCCATGTCAGCAGCCGGCCCTCGGACGACGTGTGGAAGCCCGACCCTAATCCGGATGCATGTATTGCAGGGCTGGTCGCTTATCGGCGCGATTTCAGCGGCCGCAGGATTCCAGCTCACGGCAAGGATGAACAGAAACAGCTCGATCCGGGGCCGGTGACCAAACGCGCGCGCCATGGAAATACCTTTCGTGATCACGCTCTGGTTTCAGCTTGCGAGCAATCCCGTGCCATCCGGGCTGGGGAGGCGCTTACACCTAGATGAGCTAGGCCTTTCAGCAGAATTGCCGCTGAAGCCGACGGAAATATGTCGCAGCCTCACGCCAAGAACGGCAGAGCCGCTCAGCCCAGGCACGTCCGACAGGAGATCCGATGTGAATTGGATCTGAAAGCTGAATGCTTGCGGCCCAAGCATGCGCTAACATCACACCCGGATCACCCAACGGGAACACTCCACGACTTAGACGATCTCAGCCACGGTCGGAAGCACGAATGGTTTCGCCGAGCCCGATACTCCCACGCGGTCGTTGACTGGAAAGCCGAGCGTGCTTCAGTGTGGCGATACAATCGCTGGGCAAATGGCCGCATGACTTGGTTCGCCTTTCTACACTGTACGTTGGATGGCTTTGGGTAAGCATGGCATCGGAGGCACATGGATCGGGCGAACGGTAACGCTTGCGGAGTTGAAAGGCGTTAGCAGTATGGATCATATTCGAGAGTGACAGCTCCGTAGTGCTGCATCCCCTGACCGGCAGACGCCTGATCAGGCTTCAATGCACGGACACCGATGACAATAGTAGCATAATCGAGGCGGAGACCCTCTTCACAAAACGCCACGAACTGTGCAAACAAACCGAACCCGCTTTCTTTTCGGATATCTACATGTCTGTCGTCAGCGAAAATCAGGCTTTTATTAGCGTCGGCGTTTCTTGCCAAACCGCTCAGCAGCTGCAGCGGCATGTCGGGTTCCTTTCCTCACTCTTAGATGATCGGCTGCGCGAAACGTCCGGGTTCTTCAATTGGGTTTTTGTCAGCGCGGCAGATATCGCAAAAGTCGCGGACCGCCTGCTGTTTGGGCCGATCACCGCCCAATCCCTCTATGTGCCCGTCCATGCTCAAGAAGCCCTGCGGTTGGAGGATTTCAAAGTTTGGTTTTGGCACTAGAAGTTAAGCGATGAGGTGAACCAAGACGACGTTGAGAGAATTGCGGCAAAATATGAGCGTCTTCGCAATAATTTTTTGAAGCTGCTTGAAAAACCTGTCCGCTATATTGTCCTCAGCAATACGCAGAACAATATAGAGGAGTTCTATCCCTATAAGACCCAGGGAATGAACATCTCTCTCGATGCTAACATTGTTTCGGAGATTGCCTGCGCACCGCGGGCAATCAACCAATATGGCCGCGCTGAAATAATTGTATTGAGCTATCCGCGGTCATGCCGGCCGATCTTCGCTATGCGCAAATTCCCTCAAACGCCAAAAGTCGAGGTAACCGCTCTCAGCTCGAAGGTAGTGTTGAATTCCACAATGATTTTGAGCCAAGGGGTTAATGTTCGGTGCTGGTTTACACGCAGATTGGTAGCGTGGATGTAATTTGCAGCAAGAATATCCAGGTACCCATGCGTATGAGAGACAGAACTATGTCACTCCTCTCATAGATCTCGCCAGCCTCGACAAACTAGACGCACGCCCAGATTGTACCATAGACGGGAGAAAAGCTTGAATGTATATCGCAGGTGCGGAATAATACGGTTGCGCCGCAGTATAAACATGGAATGTGTCTTCTTTGTTCTGTTTACATTTATGAACATAGTAGCATATTCTAATTCGAAATTTCCTTTCGAAGGGAATTACTCGGCTAGTGTCCCGGCCACGACGCTTGTTTTTCTACGGTTTTCGAGGATTTTTTTGCCGGCTGATACCGTTTCTGGGCAGGCGTGATGGGTCAACGTCACGGTACGGTTCTGATGCTCGGAACTACCCTATCGGCCACATCCGGTTTACCCTTCCTTGAAGAGACGAGCGGACAGCATTGCGACGGCTGCCGCAAAAAGAAGACCTGCTGAGATTGCCAAGGCGGTGTGCGCACCGGTAACGAAAGTGTCGGGTTGACCAATCAGCGAACCAAACAGTGCCACGCCCAGAACGCTGCCGGTTTGCCGCGTCGAATTAAGGACACCGGCGGCAATGCCTGAGCGCGCCTTTTCAACGCTTCCCAAAAGCGCGGATGTGAGGGGTGGCACCAGCAAACCGAGACCGGCTCCGATCGCGACAAGCTGCGCGCAAGTTGCCCAATAGTTTGTGCCATGTCGGATGCCGAGCAATGCAAGGCATCCGCAGGCCGCCATCACCGCGCCTATGGCGATAGTCGCCGGCGCACCGATGCGTTCGGATACGCGCGCGGCCGCCAGATTGACCGGCAAGACCGCGCCCATCATGGGCAGGAAAGCCAAGCCGGTGGCGAATGGCGACATTCCATTGAGGCGCTGAAAGTACAGACTGAAGACAAAGATCAGCCCGTAGAACGCCACGTTGACCAGAAGGCCGACGAGCGATGTCAGGGCAAACATACGATGTTTGAACAGTGAAAGCGGCAGCATCGGCTGCGATCCGCGCAGTTCCTGCAAAATGAACAGGATAATCAACACGGCGGACGAAACGAAACCCGCGATGATCAAAGGACTGCCCCAGCCCATCGCACCACCCTCGATAAGTGCGCCGGCAAGGCAGCCCAGCGCCGCGATTGCCGCAAGCTGACCGTATAGGTCGATTTCGCGCTGAGGCGACCGAGCGGTTTCTTGGGCGTAGCGCCAGGTCAGCCAAAGACCGATGAGACCGATGGGCAGGTTCACCAGAAAGATCGACCGCCATCCCGCCAGAAGGATCAACCCGCCGCCGATAAGAGGCCCCGCCGTCAGCGCAAGGCTCGCTCCCGCAGCCCACATGCCGATTGCGCGGCCACGTTCTTTTTCATCCGCATAGGCATGGTTTAAAAGTGCGAGTGAATTTGGGACCAGAATTGCGGCGCCAAGTCCCTGTATCGCCCTTGCGGCGATCAGCAGAGGAACCACCGGAGCAAGCGCGCACGCTACCGACGCGAGGGTGAAGATGGCGAAGCCCGTCATAAAGACTTTCTTCGCCCCGATACGGTCGCCCAAGGCGCCCGCAGTGAGGATGAAGGCAGCAAAAGCGACGGTATAGGTGCTGACCACCCATTGCAGTTCGGAAACATCACCCCCGAGCGATGTCCCCATACTGTTCAGGGCCGTGTTGACGATTGTGACGTCAAGCTGAACCACACCGTAGCCAAGGCTCATGGCCGCGAGCGTCAATGACTTCGAAAGCTTCGAGCGGGGCATCCGATCTGATTGGGTCGTGGAGGAAAGATCCGAATGTGATGGAGGAGTGCTTCGCATAGATCACCTGGAGGTGTTGCAGCTAGTTCGATCGATGCGTTGCCGACGCGTGGCGTACATTGGCAGCGACGAGCACCAGCCATCCCGTCCAAATCAACGCATAAATATGGGTTTGGATCCTTTCAATGTGACGATGTGACTGGTGACAAGGAGAATCGGCCAATAACAGCGGCGCAACGTTCTTTCCTTATACCGCTAACTAGATGGTCTCACCGACGCGATGCTCGTCGACGTCGAGGCGAGCAACTTAAGGCCCGAATGCGCGTCCTCAATATCGCCGCGGCGGCAAAGAAATCCACGTCCAATGCGTATCACCAGGAACGAATTGGGCCGAGGTCGGCATAATAGTCTGCCTTACGGGGTCACTACAAAATCTGGCGGAAAAATACGACGCGCTCGGTTTCCTCGAAGCCGAGAGCTTGAAGAAGCGCGTGGCTGTCGACCTCATCGAACGCGGCATCGGAGGCAAATTCACTGCAGTCCAATGATTTTCCGAAGGCTCGAACTGCTTCGAAAAGTCCCCGTGCTATTTTCGCACGCCTGTAAGTGGGGTCAACATAAATCCCCTTTAGAAACAGGACAGGAGAAGAAGAGCATCCGTTGACGTAGTCGCGCCGTAGCGACGCCTCGGCGAAACCCACGAGATCGCCAGAGGAAAGCTTGGCCACGAAACCGAATGCGTCCGTGACGCTTCCATCGAGCATTGCCCGTAGTTCGTCAGTATGCTTCTGAAGCGGGGCCCAGGCCATAGAGCGGAGCGCAACCGGGCCCATGCATCTATATGGACGATCTCACCCCGTCTGATATCCATAGAATGGCCTTCCTATAACCGCCGCACTCTTCGCCGACCGCAGATGGCAAAGGGTAAGCGCTACTATTTCAATTTCAATGGCCGCTTACGACGGACACCGTGGAACAGGAAGCACTGTTTTACGAGTTAGCCGAACGGAAGCGTCCTACGTCGTCGTGCTCGCTTGACCGAGCGCCAGCGGACCCTATCTGCAAAACCTGATAGGAGGTGCGAGATGAGAAACCCGCAATCGGATACGGACTTTCGCATGCTTTCCGAGGCCGTCAACGCATGGTTCACATTCTATTCGGTCGAACCGGACGAGCAAGCGTCGAACACTTTGACAAGTGCGGCTCTAAAGCTCTTCGACGGTGGTTGCCGTACGGTTGAAGACCTTTCTACCATGCTAATTGGAACTTATGTCGGGGTATGGGCCACGCGGATCAACGCTCCGACTTCTGCGTCTATCCACTAGAAGTCGTCTCTGTCACCTTGCTGCCGAGCGATCCCATAGTGGTTCGATGGGACGCCATTTGGGAACCACAGGCGCTAATGTCGCGGATCCGAGGGCAAACCTCCGTTGTCGAAGTTTCCGTTGCTCATGGCGTCGTATTTGTTCAAGCTTTTAGCTCCGCCACGGGTTCCGAACGCCGTTAATTCGACCATCATCGCTTTCGCCCGGTTGATGGCGCTATCTTCTTGGGAAGCTTCGCCTTCTGGTACAATAACGGTGACCCGCTCTCCCTGGTCGCCGATGAAATCGACCTTCCAGAAGTCTATCCGTGTGTAGCTTTCGTGTTCGTCAGATGCATCGAGAATTCCTCAACTTGCCTTTCCGGTCGTCCATTACTTGGCCTGGGACGAGCAACCGTTCCGGCTCCCGTCGGCGGCTCTCTTGAGGGAAGCAGGACCCGCGCACGTCGCAAGTAAATGAGCGCTCACCGCGGCCATCCCTCACGCTTGCAGAGGCTAAACGTTGACAGCACAATAGGGTTCCGGTGACCGTTCTTCTGACACCTGCGCCGAAACGATGGCGCGGCCGTTCGATCATAGGGCATTACGTCATTGAGAAGACTATATGTTTGTTAGTGATGCCCTATCCGGCAGGATGGTCGTCAATAGCAACACGCGATGTCTGCAGGAGTGATCAGGCTCTGCGGCTTGCATTCGCGTCCTTTAACGTATGAACCGAAGTTCCGTCGGCGTTTTTCCCCGATAGCGCTTCATGGTGGTTGCCAGGTGGCTTTGATCGGAAAAACCCGCCAAATAGGCGATTTCGGAAAGCGGAAGTCGGCCTTCGACAAGCAGCTTTTCCGCAAAATCCAGGCGCAGATTAATGACATACCGATGCGGCGGCATGGCAAACGTCTTGGCAAACCGCACGATGAAATGGTTCGGCGAAATGCCGGCGACCGCCGCGAGCTCCGCAACAAGTATCTTTTGCGAAAAATTTCGCTGGAGATGCTCTTGCACGCGTTGAGCGCTTCTCGCAGAGAGGCCTCCCTTGACCAATGGAGGCTGCTTCATGCGACTCGCATAGGAACGAGGCAGATGCATGTTGGATAACGTATCAACCAATAAGGATGAATATCACTCAAAATTTCCGCCGCAATGCACTCGAATGAGCAGCCTAACCGGCATAACCACTTTTCGCGGACTTGCATTTTGAGGATTTAAACCGACCATATGTTGATTGGCCCGCTCTCGAACCTCAATTGCCTGGTTCATTCTGCACCGCTCCGCCCGGACGAACTCTGCAGGGCTAACGCTAGGCTCAATTCAACGTACGATTGAATTCAGCCTGACCCCGACCTGCTCATCTAAGGTTACACATATATCTGCGCGTGGCATTAATTAATAATACAATTCCCCGCATTTTAATGCGGCGGGCTGCGGATATGGTAAAAAAAGCGATTGGCGACGAGCGCCGATCGCTAAAAGGCAGAAGAACGGGAAACAGCTTCAGACTGTATATTTCACAATCCCTTATTCGCCTCGACGTTGACGGGCCCTCGGCGAGATTCGCCTGCAGCCCGGCTTCGCCGCACGGTATCCGTCAGCCTCGACAATTCTCAGCAATCACCTATGGGCAGCGATCTCGAAGTTCTCGAACGCGAAGTTTGCAAAGGAGTTCTTCAAGATCTCCTCGCCGGCGACGGTACGACCAAGCGCTTCCATCGCCGGCAAGGTCTTGACAGTGTCAACTAGCCCGATATCGGAGGGATGGTTGCCTGGCCACACTCATCGCGCTACCCATTCGCCCCATCGTGATGGTCAAAAATCGCTCTCGCAGCGGTGATGCGCTGCTCATTGTGCTGCGCCCAGACAACGATATGGCGCAGCGGCTCAACGAGTGAGTGGCCCAGTGGCGTTAGCTCATATTCTACCTTTGGCGGCGTCGTTGGATAAGTCCTGCGGGAAACCACGCCGCTGCGCTGCAATCCTCGTAGCGTCAGAGTGAGCATTCGGTGCGAGATGCCGTGGATTGCTCGCAGAAGTGCGTTAAAACGCACTGGTCCTGCAACCAAGGCACCAACGACCAAGATCGTCCACTTGTCGCCCAGTCGTTGAAGGATTTGCGCGTGAGCCAGACAGCTCTGCTGACCGTGCGGGCCAAGTTCGGCAAGTTCGTTCAACCCAATCCCTTTATCCGTCATTCGAAGCTCCAAGCGCGGTCATCGATGTTCCCTATGAACATAACTGTCCATTCTTGCAGGCTCTGTAAAGCACGTTACGTTTCTGACGAACGTTTCGTCCGCAAGAGATCCGACGACTTTTAACGCTCGTCGCACATGGAGGCAGCCTATGAGAGCAGTTGTGGTCAAAAATTTCGGTGGTCCTGAAGGACTATCGATTATTAGCTGTCCTGATCCAATGCCAGCCGAAGGACAGGTCGTGATCGCCGTGGAGGCTGTCGGCGTTGGCTCAGTCGATAAAATGATTCGTAGCGGTGCGCTGGCCGCCTTCGGATTCAGGGAAGGATTTATTCCGGGGAGCGAGGTGGCAGGAAAAATATCTGCGGCCGGCGTTGGCGTTGATGTTTCATGGATAGGAAAGCGCGTGTGGGCATTCACCGGGTCTGGTGGTGGCTACGCAGAGAAGGTGAGGATGCCAGTCGAGGACATTGTCATACTGCCGTCTAATCTGTCGCCAGTGGATTCGGTAACGCTCGGAAGCTCTGGGATCGTGGCACACTTTGCCATTCGTCACGCCCATTTCGTTCCAGGAGAGTCGTTACTTGTGCGTGGAGCAGCTGGAGGCATTGGCGTCATGGCGGTCCAACTCGCTGTTCGCGCTGGCGCCGGTATCATTGCCGTCACCGCCTCTTCGCCCGAACGGGGCGACTGCCTGCGCAAACTTGGAGCCAGCATCGTCCTTGATCGAACTGGCGATGGCCGGGGCTCGCCATCGGGGTATGACGTGATCATAGACATCGTTGGCGGGCCGGAACTCGCATCCTACTTTAGCCGGCTCAATTCCAACGGTCGCATGGTGGCAGTTGGTGCCATCGCCGGTTTTCCTCCAGCGGATTTTGCTGCGGGGATGTATGCAGCTTTCCAGAAATCACTTTCATTTGCCACCTTTAGCGCACATACGGTTGAGCCGGCAGCTCGACGTGCAGTTGTGGCGGAGTTATTCGCTGCGGCAAGTCGGAAAGAACTGAAAGCTGTCGTGGCCGAGGTATTCGCCTTGGACCAGGTCATTCCTGCACATCGCAAGATGGAGACGGGAGATGTATTCGGTAGGTTAGCCCTCATTCCATAACCATCCGTCCGTCATTCGATTATTGTGGAGATAAGGGGAACCAAATCGTCGTCCGGCTGTTGGTCAGGGCGAGACTAAAAGAGGTCTCGCAACTAAGCTAGAGGAGAAACACCATGACCAATAATAGAGGCGGCTCCCACGAACAGCACGTCAAGGCGGGCGAACAGAGCCACAAGAATACCGATACGAAACAGGCTTCGTCGCAAAAGGACCAGCAGTCCGGCGGCGAACGCGGCGGCTCTCATGAACAGCATGTGAAGGCTGGGCAACAGAGCCATAAGAATTCTTAAGGAATTCGGAAGAAGCCCGCATCGGCGGGCTTCTTCTCCAAGATGGCCCGTGCCGCTCAGGGGAAAGAAGGCAAGGACGGCCTTCTTCATCATCGGGATCAAACCTAAGGTCACGTTCAACGTCTGGAGCGAGACTTCGAGCTCCTTGGAAAGGCGGCAGGCAGCAACAAATGCGAAGCGATCCAGCGGATCATCGTCGAAGCCGACTAGATGATGGAAGATACCCCGCTCGATGCCGGTCATTTCTCGTCAGCGCAAGCCATCGAGCCTTAGGAGATCGCCCGCTATGGCACACTTATCGAGTGGGTTAAGCAACTTGGACGTAAAGATGCAATGCCTCATATTGTTTGCGTGCGTTGCTGCCACACCTCTTTGGATCAGGAAATGACGGTATTTTACTTTTTGACGCGAGACAGCGAAAGCGCCTGGGAGGACGAGAATGGTCTGGACTTTCCAGATCTGCTGGCCGCTGTTGATGAGGCAAAGAAGATACTCGCGGAAATGGCTGCGGACGGAATTCCAAGAAAAGACGGGGAACGGCTCGTCGTTGAAATCGCTGGGCCGGACAGGATCCCGGTGGTGCAGTTGGCATTGACCATGACGATTTCGTACGTTGCCGTAGAAATGCCGAAGGCTAGAGGTCAATAGCGGCACCCATCTCGAGGAATATTCAAGCGGCCCGTTTTCAGAAAAGGCTCGGTCGCCCTGAGCCATTGCCGTCTTGGATTGCTGGAGGATTGGCCTCGCGCTCGCGCTCCTCCTCCGCTCATTGCCAATGTTCGAGACGACAACCGTCGGGCCGCCAGCCCTTCTTCCTAGATTCTGTGAGCGCGCTTGCGGCACTTGCCCTCGTTCTTGTGTTCATTGTCGGCCATTGAAGTTTCTTCTTTTCTGAAGGCGGGCTATCTGATGATCCGCCTCCTCTCGAACACGCAAATTGAGACGCGAGCCGAACGTTCTTCCGAGGATTAATAGTGTGAACGCGAACGCAGGGACGGAGCGACCACAGGAACCAAGGTCTTGAGCTCATATCGTTTTTCGTCTCCTTCTTGTTTGGAACAAACAGGCGGCAAGCGCGATTCATTAGAACTGTGGCCGGCGCAAGCGCGCCGTGTCGGCGTTTGCTGGGAGACTCCATGAGCGACTACGATTTGGACGACAGGAGTGTTCTTGTCGAATCTTCAAAACCACGAATCTTGGAAATCCTCGGCCCCGGGTTGGTCACCGGTGCGTCGGACGATGACCCGAGCGGGATAGCGACCTATTCGCAGGCCGGAGCACAGTTCGGCTATGCGGCCAGCTGGACCTTGATATTCACGTATCCGCTGATGGTGGCCATACAGATGATCAGCGCGCGCATCGGAAGGACCACGGGTCGCGGGCTGGCAGGCAGCATGGCGAAATGCTATCCGGGCTGGGTCGGCGTCGCCGTAACAGTTCCCCTTCTGATCGCCAATATCATCAATCTCGGCGCAGATCTTGGCGCAATGGGAGATGCGGCGCATTTGCTTATCAATGGCTACGCGCTCCTCTATGTCGCCGCTTTCGGCATCATATGTATCCTTCTGCAGGTCTTTCTCAAATACAAGCGCTATGTCGCTGTCTTGAAGTGGTTGAGTCTGGCATTGCTTTCCTACATCGCAACGCTGTTTGTCGTGCATGTGGATTGGTCGAGCTTCGCACGCGGGCTCGTATTGCCGACATTCAAGATGGATCCGAGTTATTGGTCGATGATCGTCGCCATCTTCGGGACGACCATCAGTCCTTATCTCTTTTTCTGGCAGGCCTCTCAGGAAGCGGAGGATCTGAAGGAAAAGTCCCGTGAGGAGGCGCTGATCGAGCACCCGCAGGAGGCCAAGAAAGCGAATACACGAATTACTCTGGATACGTTGATCGGCATGGCCGCATCCAATGTCGTCGCGCTCGCTATCATCACGACGACCGCCGCCACGCTCAACAAGGCGGGTACGACCAACATCGAGAGTTCCGTCGATGCCGCGAAAGCCATCGAGCCGCTAGCCGGGCAATTCGCCAAGATTATCTTCGCAACAGGCATTATTGGAACAGGGCTGTTGGCCGTGCCGGTTCTCGCCGGTTCGGCGGCATATGCTGTCGGCGAGGCGGCGCGCTGGAAAGTGGGGCTGTCACGGGAGCCGAGCGAGGCGAAGGCCTTCTACACGACCATCGGGCTGGCGACCGTGGTTGGGCTGCTGTTGAACTTCACGCCGATCTCGCCGATGAAGGCCCTGTTCTGGAGTGCGGTGATCAACGGTGTGGTCGCCGTCCCCGTCATGGTGATCCTGATGCTGATCGCCTCCAATCCAAAAGTCATGAAGCAGTTTGTTGTCAAAGGCGTTTTGAAAAAATTTGGTTGGGCTTCGTGCCTCGCCATGCTCGCTGCAGTGATTGGTATGGCGGTCACCGCATTTCTCTAGGGTGCCGCAATTTTCTTATCCATCAGCTTCGCTGTGCTGGTCAGTTTGATAGCGGCTTTTGGCGCGAGAGACTACCGTAGTGGAAACGTTCATTTGATGTACGGCACGGCTGGCGAAAGCCGGACTACGTTGCACTTGGTGGAGAGGCTAGCGGTCTCGTTTTCATCCAAGGCGTGCTTTTTGCGCGGCTCTCGAACGTCAGGGGGGTTAGTGGGTATGCGGTGTCAACTGCAGATAGGTGGCAAGACTGAGGATCGATAGTCCGACAATGGGACTGGAAAAGCTTTTGCTGATGCCCGCAAGCCCCAAGCCAAGTAGGACAATTGCGGCTCCCAGCAATAATCCCTGGTCGGCAATGGAGAGGCCAAGCGCGGACAGGCTGACGGCTGCGGCCACCATCGTCATCGGCATCTCGTTTTGAAGGATGTCGTTCCGGCCGGAAAACGTGAGCAGAAACCTATTCCAGCTCAAGCCAAGCGCGACGCTCAAAAGCAATGAAGGCAAAATTTGCAACATGAATATGGTCTCTTCAGGCGGCCTTCCGATGAAGACGCAATTCATATGCCAAAGCAGAAAGACCACGTCCCAAGAGATAAACGGGCGGCCGGCGGTGGCCATTGCCTATTTTAAGAGCGATTGCCGCTCTGCTTCGCACTCTCGCGAAAGCCTATGACTTAAACCCTTGCGAGAAACAACAGCATGGAAATTGACGACAGCATGACTGGTGCCGGATCGGTTGCCTTTGAAGACCAAAGGCATGAGAGACCAATGCCGAAGCCAAAAACGACCCTACCGCTTATTGGACCATAGTAAAGGAAGCCGAAACCAGTTGCCGCGACGGCTACACTGGATGCAACGCTCGTCTTGAACGATAGTAGTAGTCGTGTTTGAGCCTTCGGGTCGAAGACCCGAATAAAGGCATTCCAGCTCCAAGCGATTGAGAGAACCAGCAACAGCTCGTTTACCAGATTGGCCGGCATGAATAGAGCCCTTGTGGAAAAGGTATTGCGCAGGAGTTCATCGACAGTACGCTCCGACCTGGGTGATGATCACATCCATCGGAATATCGTGAGCAAGGGGGTGAATGGTTTCGATTCTTTGCGATTCAAAGCCGACGCCGATGATCAGAGGCTTGCGGTCGAGGGCGGCGAGGGTTCTATCGAAAAATCCACCTCCGTAACCAAGCCGGAATGAGCGTGCATCGAAGCCGACGAGCGGTGCTATGACGACGTCTGGAACGGCTTCTTTGCCTTCTGCCGGCACCGGGATGTTCCATACCCCGCGTTCAAGCCGCTCATCCATTTTCCATGATCGGAAGAGCAGGGGCTTTGCTTTGGCGATGACCACAGGCAGCAGGCAATCCGCGCCGCGGGCCGTCAAGGCCGCCATCCATCCTCGAAGATCCGGCTCTCCCAGGAATGGCCAGAACAGGCTGACATGCTTGCCAGCGACATCCGTGACGATCTGATCGAGATAGGCCGCGATTAAGCGCGCATAGTCTTTGCGTTGTGCGAGCGACAAGGCCTTTCGCTCGTCGATCAGCCTTTGCCGTTGCACCTTTCGCCATGCGAAAATATCCGGGACCCGGTCCTCGCTGGACGAGATACCGCTATAAGCCGGGTCGACTTCCTGCAGCATGCAGGCGGGTGACGCGTATTCGTGGGCTATTTCGTCCGTTTGATCTGATTTTGCCATCCGCTCCTTAACGCTCCCATTCCATGGCTCGATGTCGAAACATGCTTGAGCTGCGACAATGATTTTTATATAGGGAATGATAGAGCAACTTAATTCCTGAATCGAGATCTTTCCGTTGGACCTTTCATCGATAGAGATATTCCTCGCCGTCGCCAGTGAGCGAAGCGTCACCAGGGCCGCGAAAGCTCTCGGGCGCGTGCCATCGAATGTGACGACGCGGACCCAGCAGTTGGAGGACTATCTTGGCGTCTTGCTCTTCAGCCGCGACGGCAAGAAGATGACGCTGACGAAAGAAGGCGAGACGTTTCTGATTTATGCCAATCGGCTTGCCGCGCTTGCACTTGAAGCACGTCAGGCGGTCAGGCCCTTGCGCCCATCGGGCACATTGCGTTTGGGAACGATGGAAAGTACAGCGGCAAGCCGATTGCCCGCGGCACTTAGCCAATTCAATCAGATGTGGCCGGATATATCGCTCCAACTAACCCTTGGCGCGTCCCGTGATCTTGCCCGAGATGTTCTGCTAGATGTTTTAGACTGCGCGCTGATCGCCTGGCCACCCAAGGCGATGCTGGATGAAGATGCAGGTCTTGATGCTGAACTCGAACAGCTTGAGGCCGAGCCGGTGTTTGTCGAGGATCTATTGCTTGTATTGCCATCCGGTCATCCATCGATCCGATCGGCCGCCGACTTGCGGGTCCGATCAATTGCGGCTTTGGAACCCGGATGCACCTATCGAAGGATCGCCGAAGGTTGGGCACGCAAGTCGAGCGCTTTGCAAACCACCGAGCTTGGCTCCTATCATGCGATCCTGGCTAGTGTGGCGACCGGCAATGCGGCCGGCGTGATGCCAAAGTCGGTTCTTGATCTCATGCATTGGCCAATGCCGTCGCCGACGCATCAACTCGCGACCGTCGATACGGTCCTCATCTATCGTAAAAACGATCGCCCGAGCGCGTTCAATGCGTTTCATGAAGTCCTTGGCACCGCCAAGGGCAGGGGGCCGCGGCTGATGATGACCTAGGCGAGGTTCTACCCATCATTGACGAATTGCCCTTCCCAAAACTGGTTTCACCATGCAGCATTCAGATTCCCAGAAGGCGGGATCCAGCCGGTTCCGCTTGTTTGCCCCGATCCTTGCCGGCGCAACCTTACGCGAGCGATTGATCGCTTGTCTTGGCGCCCTGATCGGCATCGGCCTTACCGGCGTCATCAGCGGCTATCTTTTCGGGCAGGGGCCACAACTTCCGCTCATCGTTGCGCCAATGGGTGCGTCCGCGGTGCTGCTTTTTGCGGTGCCTGCAAGTCCGCTTGCTCAACCGTGGTCGATCATTGGCGGCAATACCATTTCCGCCATGATGGGTATTATCGCAGCCTACCTCATTCATGATCCGATCATCGCGATCGGCGTCGGCGTCTCGCTTGCGATCGGTGCGATGTCGTTCACCCGGTGCCTGCATCCGCCAGGCGGTGCCGCCGCCTTGACAGCCGTCCTCGGTGGCCCGGTCGTTGCAGGCTGGGGGTTCCTGTTTCCATTTGTGCCGGTTGCCTTGAACTCTTGCATACTCGTTGGCCTCGGGCTGCTGTTCCACAAGCTCTCCAGACGCAATTATCCCCATGTCGTCGCAAAGCCCGCGAAGAATACCCATCAGACGCGCGATGTGCCGCCGCCTTTGCGCGTAGGTTTTCAGGAGGAAGACCTCGACTCGGCGTTGGAAGTGCTTGACGAGACCTTCGATATCGACCGGGCAGATCTCAGCCGGTTGTTGCGGCAGGTCGAACAGCAGGCGGCGGTGCGATCGCATGGAGACATTCGCTGCGCCGACGTCATGTCGCGCGATGTCATCGGCATCGACTGGGATGCCGAGCCGGATCATGCACGGCGACTTCTGCTGAAGCATAATGTCCGCACGCTGCCGGTGAAGGACCGAGAGGGCCGGTTGCTTGGAACGGTCGGTTTGCGCGAGCTGTCGGAAAGCAATGGCACCATCGCGCAGGCGCTCTCGCGGCCCGCCATCGCCGATGCCGGGGATCCAGCTTTGTCGCTGTTGCCTGTTCTGACGGATGGGCGCACGCACGCCGTGATCGTCGTGGATGCCGACCGGCAAATCCTCGGTCTGATATCACAAACGGACCTGTTGAGTGCCATGGCGCGGCTTCTGCCAAACAAGAACGCCGCGTCCGTCAGTGTTGCTTGAAATAGGCGTGAAGCGTTCGAGGCGGCTTCCCCGAGCGCATGTGACTGGCCGACTACTCGATGTTCGCCAGGCTGAAGGCGAGATCCGACAACAGGTCCTCTTCTGCCTCCAGACCCACTGATACTCTTAGCAAGCCTTCCTTTATGCCGGCGGCGTGGCGAGCCTCGGCACCCATGCCGGCATGGGTCATGCTTGCTGGATGCGCAACGAGACTTTCAACGCCACCCAGGGATTCGGCAAGGGTGAAGATCCTCAGCCCCGCCACGAAACTGCGGACCGCCTCAAGCCCCCCTTTCAGTTCGAAACTCAACATGGCTCCGAAACCGGATTGCTGTCGTGCCGCAAGTTCGTGGCCGGGATCGGATATCAGACCAGGATAATGGACCACACCGACCCGCGGGTGCTGCGAGAGAAAGCGAGCGGCGACCATGGCTGTCGTCTGCTGTCGTTCGATCCGGGCAAAAAGGCTCCGAATGCCGCGCAGAGTGAGATAGGCATCGAATGGCGATCCCGTGACACCGATCATATTTGCCCAGGCCTTCAATTCTTCCACGTCATTCGAGTTTGCCGCGACGACGGCGCCACCAACGACATCGGAATGGCCGTTCAGATACTTCGTCGTCGAATGGATGACGAAGTCGGCGCCAAGGGTGATCGGGCGCTGCAGTGCAGGCGATAAGAAGGTATTGTCGACCACAAGGCGTGCCTGCACGGCTTTTGTCCGCTGGGCAATGACATTGATGTCGACGATGCGCATAAGCGGGTTGCTCGGCGTTTCAACAAAGACGAGCGTCGCGCCGCGGCTCAAGGCTGAGACCAGGGCTTCCTGGTTGCCTTGATCGACGAACTCGACGTCAAAATGCCCCTTGTCTTGCAAGGCGGCCAATAGTCGATAGGTCCCACCGTAACAGTCATGCGGCGCAATCACTCGATCACCAGGCTTCAGGAGCCCGAGGACAAGATTGACGGCGGCCATCCCGGATGAGGTCACCACGGTTCCGGCGCCACCTTCGAGCTTTGCCAGTGTATCGGCCAGCAGATCGCGGGTCGGATTGGACGTTCTGGAATATTCATAGGCCTGCGCTTGCTCGAACTGCCGGAAGGCGAAGTTGCTTGAGAGGTAAAGGGGCGGGGTGACGGCACCATAGGCGATGTCGTCGGCGATCCCGTTTGCGGCCGCAATCGTTCTGAAGTCCTTGTTGATCGACACCAATGAATTGCCTTTCACGAATTGGAGCTGGTGCTTGCGGCGTTGCGCGTCACCGGTAGATTGATGGGTCGCAAGCAAGCGCAGGAGGTATTGCTGGCCGTCAGACGCCGTCGAACATTGCTCCCTTGTCGCAACTATAATTTCTATTTTAAGAATGACAATGATTGATCATTCTCTAATATCGCTGAATAACGTTTTCACGTCCGAGGGAAAAGAGGGTCAACGATGTTTGTCGAGCGTGCGCAAAATGGAGACTTTATCGTAGACTCCTCGGAGATTGCCGATCGGTTCGGTCTATCACTGAGCGACTTTCGCGGCCATATGCAGCGAGGCTCGATTACGTCCTCAGTAGAGGTGGGCACAGCGGACAATGAAGGCACGAGGCGCCTGTCCCTGCGATTTGGCAATAGACTATGGCGCGTCGTTCTAGACGATGAGAATCAGATCCGCCACGAGGAGATGACTTTCCTTCGCAGCAGTGCGCGACCGTCCTCATCTTGATGCGGGCGCGGCTTTGGTCGTCACCGTCCAGACATTCTGTTCAAGCACGTCGTCGCGGACGAACACCATCTCGACTCACTGCCTGGTGATGAAATCCATCAGCACGATGGCGTGGTTGTGCTCAACATCTTTCGCTCCGTAAAGAAGCGTCGCCGTCGATTGGCCGATCTTCTCCCTGAGTTCGTCCACCGTCTTGGAGTTCCTCTCGAGCTCCTCCAGGTAGCGACGACGGAATTCGTTCCATTTGTTCGGATCGTGCTCAAACCAGCGCCGCAGCTCAGCGCTGGGGGCGATGTCCTTTAGCCAGAAGTCGATATGAGCGTCGTTTTTGCTGACGCCGCGGGGCCATAACCGGTCAACAAGGATCCGGATACCGTCACCTTCGACTGCAGGCTCATAGATTCGTTTGATGTGCACAGTCATGTTTCAATCTAGCGTCTCCCGAATTTCCATCAACGTTCTCGGTTCTTGCTTCACTCAAACGACTGGATCGATCCGTTAGTCGCGACCGAGCGCGCCGCCTGTCCATGCGGCTATGGATCCCGGTTGAAATCGCGGTCAACCGTATGCATCCAATGGCGCATGTGATCGAGCAGAAGCGCAACGTCGTATCGCCATTCCAAAGCGAGAAGCGTGAGGTCCATGGGACCGGATTGCAGCCTCCTATTGAGTGTTCTTTTGAGTTCGGCGAGTTCGTCGGCGGTTGGCGAATGCTGCGGCGGGTGCTTCCGTTTGCCACTCCGCGATAGACGCTCGGCGAACAGTTCTAAATCGGTCTTCGTTTCGACGATCGTCTCTGCCATTAAACCATCCTCCTGATTCGACAATATATCGCATTACGATATATTTCAATATCCAGATGGAATCGCCGCCGTCTCTAAGAGATTTTCGCCTGCAGGCGCTGAAGGATCCCGATCAGTTCAGGTGCCATTTCCCGGATTTCCTTCAGGTGGACAGCGCTGAGCCGCAGTAGGGCCGCGTCGGCCTTCGCGGTCAACGTCAATGTCTGCCGGCGCTTGTCCTGCGGATCTAAGTGCCGGGTCACCAAATCGGCAGCACTCAGTCGCCCAACGAGCTCTGTTGCCGTGTGTGGCGCGATCAGCAGACGGTTCGCCAGCAATCCGATGGTCATGGCGGCATCGACGGGATGCCCCTTGATCGCGAGCAGAGCCTGATGCTGCTGACTCGGAAGCCCTTCTTCCTGGGCGGCCGATGTGCTGAAATCCATAAATCTCCGTAGCGTGTAGCGCAGATTGGCAAGCGCTTCATAATCGCTACCACTCAAAGTTTCTTTCGTCATCGTCACGATCTCAGTATTTGCGTCGACCCTAGCCACCCAGATCTATGCCATCCAGGCGATTTTCTCCAGTTTGCGCCGATCCTGGAGGATGCGAAGTGCCTGCATCAGCTCCGGAGCCATCTCCCTGATCTCATGAAGATGCGCACCACTGAGCTTTGCCAGAATGCCGTCGGCCTTGTCCATCAGTCTCACGATCTGACGCCGGCCATCATCCTTGCTTGACAGACGCTCAATGTAGCCCGCATCGGAGAGCCTGTTCACGAGCTCCGTTGCCGAATGCGGCGCAATTAGCAATCGTTCGGCGAGCATGCCGATGGTCATCTCCTTTTCGGGTGGCAACCCTTTAATTGCAAGCAGTGCTTGATGTTGCTGTGGCGTCATGCCGAGGTTCGAAACTTCCGCATTGCTGAACTCGGTAAATCTTCGCAGCGCGTACCGCAGATCGGCAAGGGCCTCATAATCCCCCGGCGAAAGGGCATCCTCATGTGTTTTTGTGGTCATGTTCCAACTCCATCGGTCACAAACATATTGATTTATATCGTATCACGATATATGCGAAGCGCCGATGAGAAATATTCCTCCGCTGACAGCAGCGTGATCTGGAGACAACGCATTGAAAAACCCGGAAAGCAGACCACACTATCGTCAACATGACTTCACTGGCGGGCTTGCTCGACGAGAGGCTGGCGACTTCACCACGGACAAACGCGTCCTGCTCCTGATCGGCATGGCGATCATTGTCGGCACTGGCGGCGCATTGGCGGCCTGGGTATTGGTCAATCTGATCTCACTCGTGACGAACGTCGTGTGGTTTGGGCACTTCAGCACTCAGGCAGCTTCACTTGCCAATGCGCCACGATCGGCCTGGATGGTGGCGGCTCCTGTGATCGGTGGTCTGGTCATCGGCCTGATGGCTCGCTTCGGCTCTGAAAAGATCCGGGGGCACGGTATTCCCGAAGCCATAGAAGCCATCTTGATTGGCGGCAGTCGAATGTCGCCAAAGGTCGCCCTCCTGAAGCCGCTTTCATCGGCAATATCCATTGGAACGGGTGGCCCCTTCGGTGCCGAAGGGCCGATCATCATGACCGGCGGTGCGATCGGCTCGCTGTTTGCGCAATGTTTCCATATGAGTGCTGCGGAACGCAAAACGCTGTTGGTGGCAGGTGCAGCGGCCGGCATGACGGCGATTTTCGGATCACCGATTGCGGCTGTCATGCTGGCCGTCGAATTGCTGTTGTTCGAATGGAAGCCGCGCAGCTTCATTCCAGTCGCCGTGGCAGCTTGCGTCTCGATCTACTGGCGACCGCTCCTGTTCGGACAAGGCCCGCTCTTCCCGACCAATTTCCAAAGCCATCTTCCGTGGTGGAGTGTGTTTCTTTGCGTTGCTATGGGCATCGTCTCCGGCCTGCAGTCCGGGCTGCTTACGACGTTGCTTTACAAAATAGAGGATGCCTTCGAGCGGCTGCCGATCCATTGGATGTGGTGGCCTGCCGTCGGTGGTTTGGTCGTCGGTCTCGGTGGGTTAATCGAACCGCGCGCTCTCGGCGTCGGCTACGACATCATCTCGGATCTGTTGGGCAGCCACATCGTTGCCAAAGCAGTCCTTGCGATCCTGCTCGTTAAAGCAGGGATCTGGCTAGTCGCGCTATCCTCGGGAACGTCAGGTGGCGTGCTTGCGCCACTCCTCATTCTTGGCGGCGCTCTCGGTTGGCTCGTTGGACTGATTTTTCCCGGAGATCCCGGCTTCTGGGCCCTTCTTGGCATGGCGGCCATGATGGGGGGCACGATGCGCGCTCCGTTGACAGGGACTTTCTTCGCGATAGAGATTACTGGCGACATCAGCACGCTGGTGCCGCTGCTTGTAGCGACGGTCACAGCCTACGCCGTCACCGTTCTGCTGCTCCGCCGTTCTATCCTTACCGAAAAGATTGCGCGCCGCGGCCAGCACATCACCCGCGAATACGGTATCGATCCCTTCGAACTGACACGGGCATCCGAAATTATGATCCAGCAAGTCGATACCCTAGCGGCGAATATGAGCGTCGGTGAAGCTTGCAGCTTCTTTGCGTCTCCAGAAAAAAACCATCGCGTCTATCCGGTCGTGGAAGAGAGTGGCCTGCTTGCAGGCGTGGTCTCTCGCGCCGATGTGTTGCGCTGGCAGGGGGACGAAGGTCTGGCAGGCCAAAGTCTCAGAGAGAGTATTTCCGACAGCTCACTCCCCGTCGGTCATCCCGATGACACGGTGGGGTTCATTGCTGACCTTATGCTTGCCGCCGATACAGGTCGTATCCCGATCGTGGATCGCCAGACAGGCAAGCTCGTTGGCCTGATAGCCCGCAAGGACTTGTTGCGCTTGAGAAGCTCTCTGAAAACCGCCGAACTCGAGCGACGCCCATATTTTGGTGCCCGATCGGAGGCGGTTACGGATCAATAATCCTTGGGTTGCCTCAATGCACGGGGAGCCGCAATGTTTAGGCATGTGATCGATGGCGCACGGAGCCTCGGTTTCTGAACGGCGAGTTTTGTCATGATTGAAGACCTCTTTGCCAGGAACAGGGTGTGGGCTACTGAGCGCAAGGCTGAGAAGCCCAACTACTTCGAGAAGCTGTCGACGTTGCAGCAGCCGGACTATCTATGGATAGGCTGCTCCGACAGCCGTGTGCCCGCCAACGTCATCACCGGCCTGGAGCCGGGTGAGGTCTTCGTGCACCGTAACGTCGCCAACCTCATCCACCCCGCCGACCTGAATATGCTGTCCGTGGTGGAATATGCCGTGCACCAGCTTGGCGTAAGGCATGTCATCGTCTGCGGGCATTATGGTTGCGGCGGAATACGCGCCGCCGTCAACGAAGAGCGCTACGGCCTTATCGACCATTGGCTGCAGCCCGTGCGCGAGATGGCGGAACAGGCGTTCGAGTGCAGGGAATGCAACGCCTGGACGGACGCGGACCTCGACCGACTTTGCGAGGCCTCCGTCGCCGCACAGGTAAAACGACTTGCCCGTACCCCGACGCTCCAGGCGGCCTGGCAGGCCGGTAAAAATGTTGCGATCCACGGCTGGGTCTATGGTTTGAAGGACGGGCTACTTGCCGATCTCGGATGTACGGTGACCGGGCTTCTTGGCAATGTAACGGACAAATCGACACCGAACGGTTGAATGATTTCGGGCTGCATTCGCGAAGGATCGAAGGTGCAGCCATAACGCAGCGTCCTTCAATGCCACCGTTAAACGATAACGTGTTACTTCTTTGGATATGCTTGCTCCGTCCTCGATTGCCGAACTCGCGTTGTTCCTCGACTTTGCTCTCTTCATTGCTTGGATCTTGTTTTTCTTAAGCTCAATCATGGGAGTTTCGAGCAACATCGATGAACGATGTTTGACATGCTCCGATACGCCTTTGAGAAGGCTAATACTTATGGCCAATGCAAACTATTAAATCTTTTGTCAGGTTGGCGTGGTTATGTTCGTGTACAGCGCCGTCGGCGATGAGCAGGATGCTCTTTCTCTGTGATGTTCCAATCGGAAAACAGACAATTGTCGCCACACGCGAGTCTTTCATCGCGCGTATTTCCCGGCTCATCATGTTGCGCGAGCTATGCCATGTCACTTCTACAGAATGCCAAGATCAGAACAAAAATCCTGTCCATCATTATTCCGATCTGTCTGATCGGCATTGGAGGACTGCTCGTCCTATCCAGCCAGTACAAGAGCACTGTTGATACTTATTCGAGTTTCATCTCGAACGATGAGGCGGCGGCTGTGGAGATGGCGCGAGCCAGCCAGCGAGTAGTTGCACTCAGCTACAACGCCTATCAAATCCTGGTCTACAGCTCGAAAGATCAGGAAATGGCGAAGTTTACCAAGGATTACGACGAGAACAAGAGGGTCCTCCTCGACCGTCTGGCGACAGCCGGGCGACTTGTTCCCGCCGAAGCGACAGCGATTGACGCGCTCATTGTCCGGGCCAACAATATCATTGCCTTGACCGATCAGGCTGTAAAGGCCGGAATTGCGGATGACAACGAAACAGCCACGCGCCTACTGAAACAAGCAGATCCTCTGACCGGAGCAGAAGTGCTTGCGGTTCGCAACTGGCTCGATACCTTCAACAAGAACATTGCTGCCAAAAGCACTACGCTTGGCGCCCAGACAGCCGAGACCATCATCTATACCTTAATGACGCTCGGTATCATCTTTGCAGCAGCAATCTTGATTGCCGTGCTGATTTCTGCCCGTGGCATCACTGCCCCCGTCGAGCGGCTGCGTGCCCGTATGGTCTCGCTGGCAAAGGGTGAGACCGATGAAGCCATTTCGGGTATCGAGCGCAGGGACGAGGTCGGTCAAATGGCCGCCGCTGTCGCGATCTTCCGGGACAACGCTGTCGAGCGTATCCGCCTGGAGAAGGAGGCCGATGCCGACCGTAGTCTCTCGGAGAAGGACAGGCTCGAACGCGAAGCGCAGAAAGCCAAGGATGCGGCTGATACTCAATTTGCCGTCGATGGTTTGGCGAGCGGCCTGGCAGAGCTTTCGAATGGCAACGTGGTCTATCGCATTGAAAAGCCCTTCGTTGCTCACCTTGACCAGCTGAGGGCGGATTTCAACGCATCCATGGCAAAGCTCGAGGAAACACTGCGTGCGGTTGGCCAGGGCGGCCAGGCGATCGCCGCCGGCGCGAACCAGATCCGATCAGCCTCCGACGACCTCTCCAAGCGCACGGAACAGCAGGCCGCTTCGGTCGAGGAAACTGCCGCAGCTCTGGAAGAGATCACCACCACCGTCAAGGATTCTACCCGCCGGGCGGAGGAGGCAGGTGCACTCGTTGGCCGCGCTCGTGTCGGAGCGCAGAAGTCAGGCGACGTAATGCGCGAGGCGGTCGCGGCCATGGAAGCAATCTCGAAGTCATCGAGCGAGATCAGCAACATCATCGGCGTTATCGACGATATTGCTTTCCAGACAAACCTGCTTGCCCTCAATGCAGGCGTCGAGGCGGCTCGGGCTGGCGATGCCGGCAAGGGTTTTGCGGTTGTCGCCCAGGAAGTGCGGGAACTGGCGCAGCGCTCGGCCAAGGCGGCCAAGGAGATCAAGGCGCTCATTTCGACATCAGGCCAACAGGTCAACAGCGGCGTCGATCTCGTTACGAGAACCGGGCAGTCGCTCCAGCAGATCGTCAACGAGGTTGAGGAAATCGATGGCAACGTCCGCGCGATCGTCGAAGCCGCCCGCGAACAGGCGACCGGATTGCAAGAGATCAACACGGCCGTCAACAGCATCGACCAGGGAACGCAACAGAATGCCGCGATGGTCGAGGAATCCACCGCCGCGAGCTACAGCCTGGCCAAGGAAGTATCGGCCTTGAACGATCTGCTCGGGCAATTCACCCTCCAAGACGTTCGAAGCCATCACCGGCCGGTCGCCACCACCCAAAAGTCGGCTCCCGCAGTGTCGCCCGCCAGATCGCTCCGTGCAAAGCTTGCCGGCGCCTTCGGGGGGACGGGCAGCGCGGTAGTGGCGGCCACCGGTTGGGAAGAGCTCTGATCGGAAGGCACTGGTTGCTTTCCCGTATAATGACAACCTTGGTATGCGGCTTTGATAACAGCTCTGGACCCGATCCGCTTCGTTCGCGGTAAGCCTTCGCCGCGTGTTATTGTTAGCTATTGGAAAGGTTTACTCGACTTCGGTGGATTAGAACGGCTGGCGTATTCTACGCTCGGCATTGCATTTCAGTTGCGGCATGGCGCGCGAAAAGTGACGCGCATTGAGTGCTTCACGAGGCGTCTCCTCGAAAAAGTGGAAGAAAAAGCCCTCGACGGATGGAACACCGGCAGTCGCCATGAGTTCCGAAAGCGGAGGAGAGCGTGCCGTCTTCCTCCTCTCCGGGGTGCGTCGCGGTACCCCTATGCCGGCTCCTCGTCCGGCACCGCGGCGCACCTTAGAGGGCGTGCTCATCAGGATTGCGAATGTCGCGCTGCAAGCGCTCTACCGCAGCCACTTTATCGCGAACCGCGCGGGTAAAGCCGCAATCCGGTGAGCACGTGGAAGGCTATCGAGACCCGTTCTCATGTCGCCGTCTGCCAAGCCCGGCAACCTGTTTTATGCTAGGCCACCGTCTCAATATTTCAGTCGGATGGCAGCGACCATTAACGGTGCGTGAGCGCAAATCGCCTGCAATGCTCGAGATAGGCTTTGTCGTGAATGGACAGGAGTTCGATTACGCTCGACCAAAGCCATGATGGAGCATCTGGCTTTTTTCGGCGTGCATTCCTCAGTTCGACAGTCCATGATCGCCATGTCTGATGATCCATCTGTCGACCGTGAGCGTGACCCACAACTCCTCCGAGGTAGCGGGCAATTGCGCAGATTTCGTCGTCTGCAAGGCGGCCTACTTCGAACTTTTTATCTTGAGGCGCGATCTCTCGAACAATGACAGCATTGTTCATCACATGCGACGCGATCATCCGATCGCCGAGATTGGGCGAAAGTGCCTTTGCTCCTGTCACGACTCTTTCGGCGGGATCGGACGGCATCACAGCCCCGGCAGCCGAAGGGGCGCACGTCCGAACGGCTTGCTTGATGTCTAGCAACGAAACCGGTCCATGTTTGCCGTCTCGAACGAGAACCGCACATCGCAGTTGACCGAGCGAGCTGCAACCTTTGATCCAATAGGCGGCATCAAGCACACGCTCCTTGCCGCCTCTCAACCGTTCCGGTCCAAGGACACTCCTTGCCAATTCCGTCTGCTTGCAAAGCGCAAGAACCGCGGTGCGCTCGGTTCTGTGTAACGGCCATAAGCGCTTGCCGCGGGGAAGCAAAGGGTGCTTAGTCTGGAAATTCTCCATTGCAAGGTTTCGCCAGCGCCGCCGTGTGGAACGCCGCAGAAGTTTTCTAATGTCCCTTGGTTGATGCAGATGCGGAGTGCTTCCGTCTGCCTCGACGGAGGCGGTCTCATATCCGGCAATGAGCGCCTCCAACATTTTCGCAGTCGTAACCCCAGGCAAGTCCGAGCCGCGCGCAGCCGACGCGAGCGAAAGGCCCAAGCGAATGAGATCATCGACCGGATTGCCGATGACCGTCTGGTCAAAGTCCCGGATCTGAACCGCAACGTCACCGTCGCGGTCGGCCAACGCCCCAAGGTTGCCCAAGTGGCAATCTCCGCAGATCCAGATGTGAGGCCCGCAGGGGCCGGTATCAGCGCGTTGGTCCAGCCACTCATAGAATAGCTTGGTTGTTCCCCGTATATACGCTTCCGGGGATCGCGCCATCTTAAGGTCGCGCCGGTAATGCAAAAAAGAAGTCCGGTCCTTGCCACTCATCGGTTTACATTTGGTTGCGGCGCACCAACAAAGGAAAGGCGCGCATTCATGCGTCTGTAAGCCCGTAAACGAGGATATGAAGCCGATGGTTCCCTCATGGGATTGAGTGGTCTCTGACACCTCAACATGCCGAGCCAGTGGTAGCTGCATCCAAGTCGATATGACCGTGCTGGTATCCGTTACCGCAATGGCAAACGTTGGGCCAGCCGGCATTCCAAGCGGAACAATAGCAGCCATACGCCGTTACTAGGGTGCAGGGCGTCGCGAAGGAAGCGATTGCTTAAGCACGCCGGCAGCCCTTGTTAGAGGAGGAGCCATTGGGAACGGATAAGCACGAGCAGATTCGGCGACGAGCTTATGAAATATGGGAGAATGAAGGCCGCCCCGACGGCGCGGCGTCCCGGCATTGGTTGTAGGGGACGGATGAACTGGCCGGAGAGGACGAGCCCGAACCGCTAAAAGATCTTATCGCTGAGGATGACCATGACAATGAAGCAAGGGGGACCGAACAAGAACATCATACTATCTGGCCGATGAGCGAGTGGGATCTTGCGAAGCGTTGGCGACAGGTTGACCATACACATCCTGGTCTTCAACAAGTCCGAGCAGCGCCACTGTGCCTTCGAGCGAGCCGACTTTGCCTACGACGATAGGCGCGATCTCTATACCTGCCCTGCTGGCAAGGAGTTACGCTCACGGCAGGACATCGGCGACAGCGAATATGATGTACGTACCTCAAGCACTTGACGCAGCAAACCTTGACTGCGATCAACAGCAGAACAGATAACGACCTCGAAACAGTGCTAAGTCTTTCACTCAGTTCGGGCTTCGACCAACGTCGTTATTTCGCCCGCGCCCATCGATACCGCCTCGGATGGCAAAAGCGTGAAACGTTCGATAGGTCCGACCAGTAGCCAGTAGCTGACCACGGCACAAATCACATGGAGGCCGACATACAGCAGCGCGCCGTGAAACGAGCCGGTGCCTTGAATGATATAGCCGATAGCGACGGGAGTAATGATGCCGCCGACGCTGCCCGCAGCATTGAATAGCCCCCCGGTCAGTCCGATGGCTTCCTTCGGCGCCGTGTCTGCCACGACTGTCCAGCCGAGCGCCCCAAACCCTTTCCCGAAGAAGGCTGCGCACATGATCGCCACCACGATAAAATTGACCTCGGTGTAATTGCAGAGAATGATGCTCGCACTCAGACCCAGCCCAAGAGTGATTGGGATCTTGCGGGCGAGGCTCAATGAGTCGGTCCGGCGAAGCAGCCAATCGGAAAAGAAGCCTGTCGTCACCCCACCGATGCATCCGAAGATCGCCGGCAAGGACGCGACGAACCCAGCTTGAAGCATCGAAAAATGACGGGCTTCAACGAGGTAGCTTGGAAACCATGAGATAAAGAAGGTCGAAAGTGAAGCGATGCAATATTGCGCCAGGAAGATCCCGACGAGCATCCGGTTTGTCAGAATCTGCTTGATGGCCTGACGGGTTGCGAGTGGCGGCGGCGCATCGGCTGCCGGTTTCGCGCCGACATCCGTCAAGGCGCCTCGCGACTTGATATAGTCGAGCTCGGACCGAGAAACACGCGGATGTTGGCTGGGTGCGAAATATGTCAGGCTCCAGACAACGGCAAGGACGAGGCCCAGACCGCCCATCACCGAGAAAATCGATTCCCAGCCGAAATAGTGGTAGAGAGCGCCCATCAAGGGCGTGAACACCGCCAAAGCGAGATACTGCGCCGAGTTGAAGATCGCGCCAGCAATCCCTCGTTCGTCGGAAGGAAACCACGCAGCTATGATGCGCGCCGAGGCGGGTGCGACCGGGCCTTCGAGAATTCCGAGTATGAGGCGCAGGATGAAAAGGGCGACGACGGGAAAGGCAATCCAACCAACGCCGCTGACCAGGAATACCGTCGCCGACCATCCGGCAAGCGATACCAGAATGGCAGCCTTCGCTCCCGTTCGGTCGACGAGCCAGCCGGACGGCACCTGTGAAAGAAAATAACTCCAGGAGAAAGCCGAAAAAAGCCAGCCCATGTTGACCGGGGTGATGCCCAGGTCTCGCGCAATTCCGGGCCCCGCCACGGACAGTGTCGCCCGGTCTCCAGTACTCAATGCCAGGACGATTGTGATCAGCGCAAGGACGATAAATCGTTGGTAGCCGGAACGGACAGGCTCGCTCGGTGTCATAGTGTTTCCCTCCCAATACAGCCCTCATTCAGGGCATTTATGATCTTCTCTCCCAGAAGATCCGTGTCGAACGCTGCCGTCACATTTAGGCTGTCGATCCATCCGGCCTTGTTGGGACTTTCCGCTCCCAATGCGCATACCGGTCGGTTTCCAGATATTCTTCGTTGATCTCGGCGCCCCAGCCCGGTCGATCGGGCCTTAACTAGAAATAGCAGTCCTTCGGCAGATAGGGGTCGAGCACGCAATGGGCATCGCCATGGTTTGGCCGCCGAGTAGCCATGTACCGTTGGATCCGGCGGTTTCATTCGGTAGGCGACATTCCAGGGTCCGGAAATTCGGTTTAGAGGCGTGGGTGTATGACGCTCGGGCGCAATGTGATCGTCGTGGTCGAACGGAGTGACGAGAATGCCGGACACCTCGCGCAGCGCTTTTCTCAATGACGTGTTGACTTGGTTTGTGAAGTTCTTCCATCTAAAGGTGTATGGCGACTGCTAACATGTAATTTATATTTACAAGTTAGATTACAAGTCAAGGCGCGATGGAGACTTGATTGCGTCGATGGCAACCGGAGAGATGAGCGAGGGATTGCACTAAGGTGACAGGTCTGATTTTCACCCCGCAGAAAAGAGAGCGCTTGGGCGACAGGCTCTATGGCCAAATACTCGAGCAGATTATCTCGGGAGCCTTGAGCGAAGGCGATCGGCTGCCGTCTGAAAATCAGTTATGCCAGTCATTTAACGTATCAAGGCCGATCGTTCGTCAGGCGCTGTTGCGTTTACAAGCTGACGGTCTTGTCGCGTCACGCCAGGGAGCGGGAACCTTTATTCAAAAACAACCGCCGCAAAGCTTGACGCGCTTTGCCGAACCTTCCGACGTCTCCGAGATGCTGCGTTGCCTCGAGTTGCGGATGGCTGTCGAAAGCCAGGCTGCCGCGCTGGCGGCTCTCCGACATACCGCTTCTCAACTCGCGGATATTCAGAGCGCATTGACAGCAATTCGGGTAGAAATGGAGACCGGCAATCTAGCGGTCTCCGCAGACTTTGCCTTTCATCGCGCCGTCGCCACCGCGAGCGGAAATGAGCTGTTCTTGCAGGTGCTGCAATCGCTTCATGATCTGATCGAGCGCGGCATGAAAGTCGCGCTCAGCATTACGCGCGAAGGGACGCCAGAACGTGCCAAAAGGGTATTCGACGAGCACCAAGCTGTTTATCGGGCGATCGAGCAAAGAGATATGCAAGGTGCCGAACTTGCGATGCGGTATCATCTGGACCGCCTTCGACAACGCGTAACAGACAGCCAGAGAGATCGCTGACAGTTGCTGCTCGATAGATTGCTGACATCACGCGCGCAAAAAATCCTGTGGTCATGATTGTGGTATTCGAAAACTCAAGCATATCAATGCATCAGACATCCGCTCGCCAGACCAATGGCATCACGTACGTCTGACACAGCGAGCAGGCCGGTGAAGGTACAGATAGCCTCTCCGCGACCCTTAGTCGTTACACCCTGCCCGATCGTGGCCTCATCCGCTTGACAATTTCGCTCACTGGACCTCTTACGTTCAATTGCAAGAGTATCCGGTAGGCTCAAGGAGAAATGCGACCGCTGGTATTTCGTGGCCGATTCTTCGAAGTATTTTACGCCGATGATCTTGGCACAAGGCGTCCCGGTATGACAACCGTATCAGCATCGCGCTTGCTGGTTATCATCGCTACCAGCGCGTTGATCATTGCGTCGGTGGGCTGCTCGTAGCTGGTCAATTCGTAGGCGGGAGCCCAGCCGAGCTCGATATTATCGAAGCCAACGACCGCCAGGTCTTGTGGAATTCGAAGACCGAATTCGCTCCGGGCGACATCCATCGCTCCGAGTGCCAGAATGTCATTTTCACACATCAATACGTCGATGCGCGATGCGGGCGAAGTCGCGCTCAAATAAGTGCGGGCCGCCTCCGCGCCGGCCTCCGCGCTGTATTTCCCGGCGGCCAGCTCCGCGACGCCTTCGATACCTTTCCGCCGCCAGAAATTTATATAGTGATGGCGCCTGCCAAGCGCCGTCGACAGGGTTCTCGCTCCCGTCATAAAGCCGGGGCGGCGATATCCCTTGTCGAACAGGTAATCGACGATTTCGCCAAGAGCGAGCTCAGCATTGCAGGCGATGGCGGGGACGCCGAGGATTTGGCTGTCTCTCGCGAGAACGAACATCGGCGGGAAACCTGGGCCAAGCCTCCGATCTCCCAACGTCTCCTCGCGAAAGGCCGTGCCGAACAGGATTACGGCGTCAAATTGCCGCTGGCCGGCATTGATCAACGCGTGAACGTGATCGAAATGGCGGTTGATGTTGATCAAGACGGTCAGCAGACCCTCCGCCTGTAGGCGCGCGGTCAATAGTTCCAGAACCGGAAGCTTGTGCGGATTGGCGAAGTCGTCGACAAAGACGGCGACCTGATGCGTGGTGTTCGTGGCAAGACTGCGGGCGAGCAGGTTGGGCGAATAGTTCAAGGCCTCGGCCGCCTGAAGCACCTTTTGCCGGCTGACATCCGTAATGGACGCACCGGGCGTGAATGCACGGATAACTGTCCATTTTGACACGCCGGCGGCTTCCGCCACCTCTTTCGCCGTCGCTCGTTTGCGCATGGTTGCCTCCTCAATTGGAATGAATATTCCACAAAAAAATAAAAATGGAATGGATGCTTGATTTCTGTCGACAATAAAGTAGTTTTATCGAGCTTGCTACCGGGTGCAAGGGAGATTGCTACCGGTAGCAAGAGGAGGTTCGCGATGGAGCGGACTGTTTTGGGAGGGTAAAATGAAATTCGGTTTGAAATCGCTTCTCACGAGCGCAGCCATCGCTGCCGCGCTCATGTGCTCTTCGGCAATCGCCAATGCCGCAGACGTTCACATCGTTGCCGTCACTCACGGACAGGCGAACGATCCCTTCTGGTCCGTCGTCAAGAATGGCGTCAATGCTGCGGCGAAGGACATGGGCGTCAGCGTCGACTATCGCGCTCCGGAGACCTTTGACATGGTGTCAATGGGACAGCTCATCGACGCTGCCGTCAACCAGAAGCCCGACGGGCTTATCGTCTCCATTCCGGATGCCTCGGCGCTCGGTCCGTCCATCAAGAAGGCTGTCGCCGCCGGTATTCCGGTTATTTCCATTAATTCCGGTTCCGACGTTTCCAAGGAACTGGGAGCGCTTCTGCATGTCGGCCAGGACGAATATACCGCCGGCAAGGCCGCCGGCGCGAAGCTGCGTGAGATGGGCGGCAAGGAAGGCCTATGCGTGAACCAGGAGGTCGGCAACGTTTCGCTCGACCTACGCTGCAAGGGCTTTGCCGATGGTTTCGGCGGCAAGGTCACGGTTCTTCCGGTCAGCAACGATCCGGCTGATGTCCGCGCGAAGGTCAAGGCGGCGCTGAGTTCCAATACGGCTGTTGATACTGTCATGGCGCTCGGTGCCGGTACGGCCGGCGAGCCGTCTCTGGCGGCCGTCGAGGATGTCGGAATGACCGGCAAGATCAAGGTGGCGACATTCGATCTTTCGGCCGATTTCCTGAAGGCCGTGGCGGACGGCAAGGCAGCCTTTGCGATCGATCAGCAGCAGTTCCTGCAGGGCTATCTGCCGGTCGTATTCCTGGCCAACTATGCCAAATACGGGCTTATCCCGGGGGGTAACGTTCCATCCGGCCCGAACCTTATCACCAAGGAGAAGGCTGCTCAGGTGGTGGATCTCTCCGCAAAGGGCATTCGCTAACCGGAATTGCCGAAAGGCATTCTCCCAGAATCTCCTCCCCTAGATGGGGGAGGAGGTTTGGCTGACTGAGCGCGCTGCCGAGCAGCGCCAACGCTACCCTACATTATGTTCCCCTGGGAGGAGTTATGGCTTCACTTGAGCAGAAAACGGCCATCGCGCCGGAGGCCGATGAGCGCGTCAAACAAGTGAGTTTTCTGACGCATATGATGCGGCGGCCCGAGCTTGGTGCCGTGGCGGGCCTTGTTCTCGTCATCGTGTTTTTCTTTCTCACCGCCGATCGCACCATGTTCTCGCTTTCCGGCCTGATGACCATCATGGCACCGGCATCGCAATTGGGAATTCTGGCCATTGCCGCAGCACTTCTGATGATCGGAGGGGAGTTCGATCTCTCGATCGGCTCGATGGTCGCCTTTGCGGGACTGATCTTCGGCGTCATTCTCACGAATTTCGGACAACCGCTTTCGGTTGCCATCGTCATGACGATGCTCTTTGCGGCGTTCATGGGGGCGATCAATGGACAGATCGTCATTCATACGCGCCTTCCATCCTTCATCGTGACGCTGGCATTCCTCTTCATTCTCCGTGGCTTGACGCTTGTCGGCTTGAAATGGGCGACAGGCGGCTCGACACAGCTTCGCGGTATCGGCGTGCGGGTCAGCGACAGTCCGCTGCTTGGCTTCTTTTCCGGCGATGCGCTGAAGGGCGCCTTTGTCTGGCTCGCTGATCACGATCTGATCGACAAGTTTCCCAATGGCATGCCGAAAGTCACGGGTATCCCGGTGTCGGTATTGTGGTTCGTTGCGCTCGCCCTGGCTGCGACCTGGGTCCTTCTGCGCACCCGCACAGGTAACTGGATCTTTGCCGCGGGTGGTGACCCCAATGCGGCGAGAAATTCCGGTGTCCCGGTTCACAGGGTAAAGACCGGCCTCTTCGCGCTGACGGCATGTGCGGCAGCTCTGGTCGCCATCATCACGGTGCTCGATGCCGGCTCGACTGACGCCAGACGCGGCTTTCAGAAAGAGTTCGAGGCGATCATCGCAGCCGTCATTGGCGGGTGCTTGCTGACAGGCGGCTATGGTTCGGCGATCGGCGCCTTCTTTGGCGCGATCATCTTTGGTTCCGTCTCGATTGGCCTGACCTACACCAAGTTCGATTCCGACTGGTTTCAGGTCTTCCTGGGCTCAATGCTGCTGCTGGCAGTGCTCTTCAACAATTTCATCCGTCGCAAGGTTACCGGGGAGCGCTGATCATGTCTGACGTCAATAATCGAATACCGATCATCGAAGTGACCGATATCATCAAGCACTACGGCTCCGTGATTGCGCTTAACGGCGTATCGATGCAAGTGTCGGCCGGAGAGGTGCTTTGTCTCCTCGGAGACAATGGCGCGGGCAAATCCACTTTGATCAAGACGCTCTCCGGCGTTGTCCGCCCAAGCGGAGGCGAGTTCCTCGTCGAAGGCAAGCCGGTCAATTTCCGCAGTCCGCGCGACGCGCTCGATGCCGGGATCGCGACCGTTTATCAGGACCTTGCCATGATCCCGCTGATGTCGATCACTCGCAATTTCTTCATGGGGCGGGAGCCTCGCAAGGGTTTATTCCCGTTCCGTCACCTCGACCTTACGCATTGCAACGACGTCACGCGTGAAGAGATGCACAAGATCGGCATCGATATCCGCGATCCCAATCAGGCGGTGGGCACTCTGTCAGGGGGCGAACGCCAATGTGTTGCCATTGCGCGCGCCGTCTATTTCGGTGCCAAGATCCTCATTCTCGATGAGCCGACTTCGGCGCTCGGCGTGGCGCAAACCTCGATGGTGCTGAAATACATCCACCAGGTTCGACAGAATGGTTTGGGCGTCATTTTCATCACCCACAATGTCCGCCACGCCTATGCGGTGGCAGACCGCTTCACCATCCTCAATCGCGGCCAGACGCTCGGCACCTTTGCCAAGGCTGATATTGAGATGGATGCGCTTCAGAACCTCATGGCCGGCGGCAAGGAGCTGCAGCAACTGTCGGAAGAGCTCGGCGGCACGATCTAGCCTGCTCGCTTCCAAGGCGGTGATCGATCGGCACTCGGCGGCCGCCGCCTTTCACTCAATCATCAACCATGGAACACGGTCATGAACGACGGTTCGTCGAATGCCTCATCTCCCTTCACCCTCGCAGTTTGCGCCGAGATGATTTTCACGTCGCTTCCTGTCATCGACAGGCTCAAGCGCATCACCGAACTCGGCTTTCACGCCGAGATCTGGGACTGGACGAAACATGACATCGCCGCCCTTGCAAAATCCGGAGCGGTCTTCTCGTCGATGACGGGCTATGTGACCGGCACACTCGCCGATGACGAGGGCGCCGACGAACTACTGCGAACTGCGAAGCAATCGATCTCGATCGCCAGGGAGCTCAACTGCCCGCGCCTCAACCTGCATGGGACCGGTCTCGATGGCCAGGGTTTGCCGGCGGTCAAGGCGGACAAGGTGACGGGCGCCATGTGGCTCAAGGCGCGCGATACCCTTAATCGGATCGCCGACCTCGGCGAACAAGAAGGCGTCACCTTCGTACTCGAAAACCTCAATGAAGCCGTCGATCATCCGAAGACGCCGTTTGCCAAGGCGGAAGACACACTTGCTCTCGTCTCATCGGTAAATCGACCATCTCTGAAGCTCAATCTCGACCTCTATCACGCCCAGATCGGCGAGGGAAACCTGATCGCGCTGTGCCGTCGCGCTCTGCCCTATATCGGCGAAATCCAGGTGGCGGATGTTCCCGGTCGCATGGAACCGGGCACCGGAGAGATCAACTACAAGGCAATCGCCCGTGCGCTCAAGGATATGGGCTATCGCGGCACGATCGGCATGGAGGCCTGGGCCTCCGCCGATGACGAGACGGCGCTTGCCCGTTTCCGCGAAGCCTTCACGGTTTGAACATTTCGATAGTCAACACTTACATATCATGGAGAGATATCAATGATCAGGTTTGGAGTGATCGGCGCCGGCCGGATAGGCAAGGTGCATGCCGCAACCATCGCGGCGAACCCAAAGGCGAAGCTCGTCTATGTGGCGGATGCCTTCAAGGCATCGGCAGAGGCGCTTGCCGCGCAGACGGGTGCTGAGGTTGCCGACGCCGAGGATGTCATCAAGTCCTCAAATGTCGATGCGATCCTGATTGCGACGCCGACACCCAGCCATGCCGATCTCATCGAGGCGGCGGCGAGGGCCGGCAAGGCCATCCTCTGCGAAAAGCCGGTGTCCCTGTCGGTCGAGCGCATCAATGCCTGCCTCGACGTCGTCGAGAAGAATAAGTCGACCCTGATGATCGGCTTCAATCGCCGGTTTGACCCGAACTTCGCCAGTGTGGAAGCGCGCCTGCGCCGCGGCGATGTCGGCGACATCGAGATCGTGACGATCACCAGCCGCGACCCCACGCCGCCGCCGGCCGATTACGTCAAATCCTCCGGTGGTCTGTTCCGCGATATGATGATCCATGACTTCGACATGGCCCGCTTCCTCATGGGAGAAGAATTCGTCGTCGTGAACGCACTTGGATCTTCGCTCGTCGACAAGGCGATCGGAGCCGAGGGCGATGTGGATACCGCCGCGGTCCAGATGCAGACGGCGTCCGGGCGCATTGCCGTCATCACCAATTCACGCCGAGCGACTTACGGCTACGACCAGCGCATCGAGGTCCATGGAGCTGCCGGCATGCTTGCGGCGAGGAATATCCACGCAACCAGCGTCGAGCTTTCCAATGCGAACGGCGTCAGCGGCGATCCCGTTCAATATTTCTTCCTGGAACGCTATGCCCAGGCCTACGCCAACGAGATCAATGCCTTCATTGATGCGATCGACAGCGGCAACCGTTCGCCGAAGCCCGGCGGACTTGATGGCCTCCAGGCTCAGAAACTGGCGGAGGCGGCGACCGTGAGCTGGCAGACGGGGAGGCCGGTGCAGGTCGCTTAGCACGTTTCGACGCGATGCGGTGATGTCCTGACACTGCCGCATCGCTGCCGGGGGTGACGTTCCGCCTCGTGATATGCGCCGGGTCGCATTGAGTTTGCCGGAAGGCAATTCTTTGGAAGGTAAAGCGCAATGCTACAGGATAGAGACCACCGTCCTCCCGCGACGCTGCAGGAACTGAAGTACCGGATCGCCAAACGGCAGATCGTCTTTCCAAACAGTCTCGAGCAGGTCGCGAGGCAGATTATAGAACGGCCGGACATGATTGCTTTCGAAAGTGCCGCTGCGGTTGCGCGCAATTGCAGGGTTTCCCAAACGACCGTTCACCGACTTGCACAGCACATCGGGTTTCGAACATTTGGGGAGTTGCGCGCGATGATAAGAGACCATCTTCGCAAGATTTCCGCACATCAGCGCTAGGGGCCAGAGTGACGGATACAGGAGGTTGAGATCTACATGAACAAGGCCCTGTTCAACCGCACGAGATAGTCGGCAGTGGGATTGATCCTCGTATCGCCAAGCCTCTCCTGAACCGCAGCTACGGACAGGTCTCGTCGCTTTGGCAATCTTGATCTTTCCGCGACGGCAAGTGCATCGGGCATCTCGATGGCCTTTAGATCGGTGCAGTAGACAGGGGAGCCCGGCTGCTGACGCCATGATTCAGATAGCGATCCAGCATCGACCGCGTCGAATCCCGTATCGCCAACAAGCGCCATGGCGACATATCGATCACGTTCATTATCCGCTGCAACCGGAATGGCGATCCGATCCGGGTGGTCGGCAGGTTTTCCCAGTCGGGCGAAAGAGTCCGAACCGATAGCATTCCAAGCCTTTGCAATCGGTCGGCCGAGTTGTCTGGATACCCAGACACTCTCGACCTCGCCGCCTTCGATATCGGCGATCTCGGTGTCGCGCATTGGGTAGTAGTTGGACGTATCGATCACTACCGCGTCTTTCGGAAGTCCAGCTAGTCGAGGTGCAATTTTGATCAGCTGATTAAAAGGAATCGACAGGATCAGGATATATGCGTCCTCGACTGCCTGCTCGACAGTGACAGCTTGCCCGCCTGACGCAAACACCTCTGGATCGATTGTGTCGGGACCGCGAGAATTTGCCGCCTTCACATCATACCCGGCCTTGCTCAGTTCCCGGACCAGCGTTTTTCCGATATGGCCGACGCCGATTATACCAACTTGCATGATGTCTCTTGTATCTCTCACGCGGTTACGGCGCGGTTGCGGGCGACAATTTCGTCGTGGATCAGGCTATCGCCTCTCTCCATGAATCCCTTGATCAAGGTTTCGCGGTTGTCGGCCGAGCGGGTCTGGTCTGCTTTTTCGAGCGCCCCCCTCAGCTCATCAATCGTCAGTTCCGTACAATAGGCAGGGGTACCGGGCTGCTGTCGCCATGAGGTTGCAAGCACCCCGGCATCGAAGGCGTCGAAGCCCGTTGCCTCTACCAGTTCCATGACGCGCGACTTCTTTTCGGGATCATCACCCGCTACCGGAAGGGCGATGCGGCCTGGTTGCAACTTCTCTACGCTCTTTTCCGCAAGGGTCGCGGCAAGCACCGCGTTCCAGGCTTTAATGATGGGTCGATTGATCTGCTCGGTGACCCAGACCGCTTCCGGCTTGCCGTCATCGACGTCGCAGATCGCTCCGTCACGAAACGGGTAGTAGTTGGAAGTGTCTACGACGACGACGTTGTCGGGAACATCTTCAAACAACCCGGCAAGGTCGCGATGGGCTGAAAACGGGATGGAGAGGATCACAGTATCCACCCCTGTCACGGCATCTTCCTTGGTCGTGGCCGTCGCACCAACGTCAGCGGCGAGCTCGCGGATCGATTCCGGGCCCTTGGAATTGGCGAGCTTGATCTCGTGACCTGCGGCTCCGAGCTTGCGTGCGAGTATCGCGCCGATGTTCCCCGCGCCGATAATTCCGATCTTCATATCATTTCCTTGCGGTGAGTATGGAATTCACACGCACTCCGACGGAGACGTGACTTGTGGTGCTCCGAAGAATAGGTATAGCTATCTGATACGGCAAGAACCGACTAATAAGTGGGTAACTCACCTTGAGGTAAGTATGGCAATCGAACGAGACTGGCGCTGTGACGACCCCAAGCAGCAAATGATATGGGCGACGGCAACCCGGGATGCTCTGCAGGTCCTTGAAGGGAAGTGGAAGATCGTCATCATCTGCCAGCTTTTCGCCGCAAAGGGCCCGCTTCGGTTTTCGGAACTCGAGAAGCGCGTCGAGGGCGTGAACCAGAAGATGCTCATTCAGCAGCTCAAGGAGTTGGAGAAGGACGGTATCGTCACTCGAACCGTCTATGCCCAGGTTCCGCCAAGGGTCGAATATGCACTCAGTGAGATGGGGATTGCCCTAGGCCCATCGATGGCGGAACTCATCGACTGGGCTTTCATGCGACGCGACATGCGTCAGTCATCGCCTGGGCTGAACGCAGATATATCGCGAGGCTGACAGGCGCTTCCGTTGTAAGCCGTATATCGCGGGGCAGGTTCACGCGCGGATCTCTCCAGCATAATCAAGATATCTCTCAAGCGCTACAACAGCGTCCAGCGACTTCGGTGGGACACTTCGTGGCAGGCGTTGAAGGAGTGTGAGTTGGAGCGGGCGAAAGCCCTCCGCCCGCTTCGTTGATCTTACTCAGCGAGTTCGCGCATGACCCTGATGAGGTCGGACTTGCCCTCGAAGCCGATGCCCGGCAGTTCCGGCATGGTGATGTGTCCGTCGATGACCTTCACGCCATCCGGGAAACCGCCATAGGGCTGGAACAGGTCCGGGTAGCTTTCATTGCCGCCAAGACCAAGCCCTGCCGCAATGTTGAGGGACATCTGGTGGCCGCCGTGCGGAATGCAGCGAGAAGGCGACCAGCCAAACTGGCGCAGGACATCGAGGGTCCGAAGGTATTCGACAAGCCCGTAGGATAAGGCGCAGTCGAACTGCAGATAGTCCCGGTCGGCACGCATGCCGCCATAACGCAGCAGGTTGCGGGCATCCTGGTGGGAGAACAGGTTTTCGCCGGTTGCCATCGGGGCGTCGTAGAACTCGGAAATCGCCGCCTGCAGGGCGTAGTCGAGCGGATCGCCGATTTCCTCGTACCAGAAGAGGGGGTAGTCGCACAGCATCTTGGCATAAGCGATGCCGGTCTCAAGATCGAAGCGACCGTTGGCATCCACTGCCAGCCGGGCTTGTGAGCCGATCTCTTCGAGGACCGATTCGATACGACCGCGATCCTCATCGATTGACGCCCCGCCGATCTTCATCTTCACGACGTTATAGCCACGGTCGAGATAGCTGCGCATCTCCTTGCGAAGCGCAGTGTTGTCCTTACCCGGATAATAGTAGCCGCCGGCCGCATAGACGAAGACCTTCGGATTGGCCTCACGTCCCTTCATGTCGGCCAAGATGCGAAAGAGCGGCTTGCCCTCGATCTTGGCAACCGCGTCCCAGATTGCCATGTCGAGGGTACCGACGGCGACAGACCGCTCGCCATGCCCCCCGGGCTTCTCGTTCATCATCATCGTCGCCCAGATTTTGTGCGGGTCGAGATTGGTGCCCGCGTCATTCATCAGGCTTTCCGGCGAGGCTTCGAGGATACGGTCCTTGAAGCGCTCACGAATCAGGCCGCCCTGGCCATAACGACCGTTCGAGTTGAAGCCGTAGCCGACGACACGGCGACCGTCCCGGACGACGTCGGTGACGACGGCAACCAGGCTAGCCGTCATTTTGCTGAAGTCGATGTAGGCGTTGCGGATGGGCGAAGCGATCGGCTTGGTAACTTCGCAAACATCAAGGATACGCATTGTATTCTCCGTTGGGTACTTGTTCGATTTGTCTGTAATCAGGACGCCAGTTCGGCGGGTGATGCGGTGATGTTTCGGGGACGCTCGCCGCGCTGCTCGGCGATGACAGCGTTGACCGTCTCCTGGTCGAGAGCCCCTTCCCATTTTGCGATTGCGATGGTGGCGATGCCATTGCCGATCAGGTTTACGACGGCGCGGGCCTCGTTCATGAAGCGGTCGATACCAAGCAGAAGGACGAGACCGGCGACCGGGATGGCATGGAAGCTCGACAAGGTAGCGGCCAAGGTAACGAAGCCTGCGCCGGCAACACCTGCTGACCCCTTGGAGGTCAGCAAAAGGACGCCGAGGATAACGAGCTGCCCTTCGATGCCGAGCGGGGTATTGGTCGCTTGCGCAACGAACACCGCTGCCATCGTCAGGTAGATGCAGGTGCCGTCGGCGTTGAATGTGTATCCGGTCGGTAGCACCAGTCCGACGACGGATTTCTTGCAGCCGAGCCTCTCCAGCTTCGCCATCATGCGCGGCAGTACGGCTTCCGACGAACAGGTCGCAAGAACAATCAGGATTTCGTCCTTGAAGTACCGGAAGAAATGCAGCAACGGAAAACCCGACCAACGGGCGATCGATCCGAGGACAACGATCACGAACAAGGCTGACGTCAGGTAGACGCCCAACATCAGGTGCCCGAGAGCCCAGAGCGAGCCGACGCCATATTTTCCGATCGTATAGGCCACGCCCGCGCCGGCGCCGATCGGTGCCAGGCGCATGATCATGCCGACGATCCGGAACAGAGCCTGGAGCAGAGAATCGAAGACGTCGATGACGGGCTTGGCTTTCTCGCCGAGCTGTACAAGTGCGCAGCCCATCAGCACGGCGATCAGGATGACCTGAAGCATCGCGCCCTTGGCAAATGCATCGACCATCGTCGTTGGGATCACGTTCATGAAGAACTCGATGACGCCGCCCTGTTGCTGGGCGGTCTGCTGGTAGGTTGAGATCGTACTGGCGTCGATCTTGCTAGCGTCGATGTTCATGCCGACGCCGGGCTGCATGATGTTGACGACGATCAGCCCGATGACGAGGGCGATCGTCGAAACGACCTCGAAGTAAATCAGAGACCGTGCACCGATCTTTCCGACCTCCTTGATGTCACCCATCTTGGCGATGCCGAGGACAACGGTGCCGAAGATGACCGGCGCAAGCAGCATCTTGATGAGCTTGATGAAGCCATCGGCGAACGGCTGCGATTTCGTGGCGAAGTCGGGAATGAAAAGGCCAACGATGATGCCGACCCCGATGCCGATCAACACCTGTATGTAAAGCTGACTCAACAGGCGTCTAGCCATTGGTCTCTCCTCCCTGTTTAAATGCGTTCCTCCGCACAGGGGCATGTCATAGGGATGAGGGAGGCTCCTCGTCCAATGCCGATACGGGTTCTATTGGTGCCGTTTTGGCATAGTTAAAACTGAACATCGCTCTCTGGCGCCAGCATTCATCTTGATTTCGTGGGGGAACTGGATGTATCTCGGTGCGGTGGCGGCATGGCTTACTGAGGTATGATAGGATGGAAATTGTTTGGCTGGCCGATCTTCAGGCCCTAGCCGAAACGCTGAATTTTTCCCGTGCGGCCGAAAATCGCAACGTCACGCAGCCAGCGTTCGGCCGTCGTATCCGAGCCTTGGAAGAATGGTGTGGGCTGGAATTGATAGATCGATCCACGCATCGCCTGAAGCTGACGGCAGCAGGCGAAATTGTGCTCGATGCGGCCAACGATGTTGCCAACCGACTGGAACGGGTGAGGCAAGACCTCGATCGTACACGGGCGGATTCTTCGACAGTGACCTTCGCCGCGACCCACGCGCTGTCATTCGTGTTCTTCCCAAGGTGGATACAGGGCCTCGGGCATGTCACCTCGACCATGCCTATTCGACTGTTGTCCGATAACATGAACGAATGCGAGAAGATCATGCTGGGGGGGCGTGCCCAGTTTCTCCTCTGCCACTACCACGAAAACAGCAAAATTCGCCTGGACGCGGCGGACTTCAAACATGTCGAGCTGTCGACTGACCGGCTCATTCCTGTCAGCGGCAAGGATGAGAAAGGTGGTGCGCGTCATCGTCTGCCGGGTACGCAGGAGGCTCCGGTTGCCGAGATTGCATTCGAAGAGAAGTCCGGCATGGGGCGCATCCTCGCCTCGAACTTGTCGTCCAGACTCGGTGAGCTTCATCTCAATACCGTCTTTACATCCCATCTTGCGATGGTGCTCAAAGCCTTGGCAGTCGATGGGAAGGGAGTGGCCTGGATACCCGAAAGCCTTGCTGCGGACGAACTGGGACCAAAAGGCCGGCTGACGAAGGCTGCGTCGGATGAATGGGCCGTTAGCGTGAAGATCGTTCTCATCCGCCCCCGAACGCGGATGACCGCATTTGCGGAGGCGTTTTGGGAGCTGGTTCAGAAATAAGCTGATCGTGATGCTGGTCACGAGCACGACTGTCACCGGCCTATGAAAATCATTCATGGGTGCGAACGCGTCAGCCCCGAAGTCGAATTCCGTTATTCTTGATCCTCACGCAGGCGCTCGCGTCGAACGCCCCGGTTGGAATCGAACCATGAGGTGAACTAGGTCAGAGCTGCGCTCGTGGCGGGGCAGTCTACCCCACCGCCTCGCGAACTTCAGGTTTCAGACGACGAGGTCAACGCATCCTCGAGCAACACTCTGGCTGCATCGCGGATTGTCTTAACAAGTCCAGGATCGGGCGTCGATTGTGCCATCACAATCGAGCCCTGGATGAGCGACAGGATCTGGATCACGGTTTTTTCGGGGTCGCTCAAAGCCAGAGGCTCGATGAGTGAGGCAACAAATTCATGTAAGCCCTTAAAATAGAAGGCGATGGTCGCCTGTACGTCAGGGGAGTTAGCCTCCGGTCCGAATTCGGCCAGACCTTTCACGAACGGACAGCCGCGGAAAGAAGGCGAACGGAATGGTTCGTCTAACGCGTCAAAAATTGCGAGGACGCGCTCCAGCGGCGATAGCCCGGTTCTTTCAGTCGCGGCTGCGAGCATCTGAAACCAGATGTCACTTTTGTAGCGCAAATAGGTGGCGATCAGGTTGGCCTTCGATGGAAAGTGTTTGTAGAATGTCATCTTGGCCACGCCGCTTTCGGCAATGATGCGGTCGATCCCGACAGAGTGAATGCTGAACCGGTAAAACAGGTCCGATGCCGTCTTTAATATACGTTCTCGCGGAGCGAGGGCGTTAAGCGGTTGTGCCTCCACATCCACAATTTCAAGCACGCTGCGCGTTTGCATTTTCCAAACCTCGGATTCTTCGCTCGCATATAGACAGACTATTCTGTAAATTTTGGGATTGCAAATACATACAGGTCTGTCTATTGGTAATCGCGCCCAATGGATTTCAGAGAAAGGTCTTGAGATGAGCGGAAAAGTCGTTGTTGTAACCGGCGCGAGCAGTGGTTTTGGGAAACTCACTGTTTTGGAGCTTGCAAGGCGGGGCCACACGGTGGTTGCGACTATGCGTGACATCGCAGGACGCAATGCCCAAGTGCGGAGCGATCTTATCGACGCGGTGAAAGCTGAAGGACATGTGCTGCACGTCCTTCAAATGGACGTCTCCAACGAGGCCTCAGTCAATTCAACGATCGAGCAGGTCGTTTTGCGGCACAAAAAGATCGATGTCCTGATCAACAATGCCGGAATAATGCCCGTCGGGGTCACAGAAGCCTACACGGTCGCGGACGTCGAACGGCTATTCGCGGTCAATTTCTTCGGCGCCGTGCGGGCCGACCGCGCCGTTCTGCCGCACATGCGCGCCGCCGGCAGCGGACTGCTCGTTCATGTGACATCCCTGATGGGTCGGGTGGTTTTTCCGTTCTTCGGCACCTATACCGCGAGCAAGTTCGCGCTCGAGGGGCTCGCCGAAGCCTATCGGTATGAGCTGAAGGGGTTTGGAATCGACTCCGTCATCGTCGAGCCAGGGCCATTCCCGAGCAACCTCATCTCGTCGAGCCCGGAGCCATCCGATCAGGCCGTGCTTGCTTCCTATGGCGAAGTCGGGTCGATCCCGGGTCAGATCAAGGCCAACGCTAACGCCGGACACGACGAGGCCAATCCCCCGCGGCCCCAACGGGTGGCCGATGCGATCGCGCAACTGGTCGAGGCCACGGAGCGACGTCCTTTGCGCACAGTTGTGATGCCAGAAGGCATGGACTTCGGTGTCCAGCGACTGAACGAGGCCGTGAGCCCGATCCAGAACAACATGCTTACCGCGTTCGGCATGTCGAGCATGCTTTGACAGGAACAATACGATGAGCACGCTCTACAGCACCAAAGTCACCGCGATCGGTGGCCGCAGCGGTACCGTCCGCAGTGAAGACGGTGTTCTCGATCTTCCGCTGGCGCTGCCCACGACGATGGGCGGCAAGGGCGGCGCGACCAATCCGGAGCAGTTGTTCGCTGCCGGCTATGCGGCCTGCTTCGAAAACGCAGTGATCCACGTCGCGCGCAATAGAGCGACCAAGGTGAAGGATACCGACGTCGTGGTGGTAGCCGCGGTGGGTTTATCGCCAAATGGCAGCGGTGGTTTTGCGCTTTCAGTAGCACTTGATGTCGCGATCACCGGTCTCGATCAAGCAACAGCCGAGGAAATTGTTCGGGCGGCGCATGCGACATGTCCCTATTCGAACGCGGTGAAGGGCAACATCGACGTGCACATTACCGTCGGGACCAACTGATGTCGATGCGGGAGGCGGATATGACGGAAAAGGGCGACAATGCTCTGAGTCCCAATCCGCCTTCCGCTTATCGCCCAACGACGGCTGGCGTCGCTCCAAATCCGGACGCTGTCGGCATCGCCTTGGACTCCGAACCCTTCACAAGGTTCGATCAGTTTTCGAACAGAAACGTCTCAAGGTCGTCATTGCACCCGACTTGGCCTTGAACTCTCAAGGAGATTTTTAGCATGACTGCTTATGCCATTTTCATTCAAGAGCGGACCCGCAACGCAGCTGAAATGCAGACATATGTCGAACTGTTAAGACCTCTGTTAGGGGAATCGGGAGGAGCCGTACTCGCCGTCCACGGCCCTCAAGATGTTCTCGAGGGGGCCGCCCCGGAAGGCGTGGTTATGGTCAGCTTTCCCACTATGGAGGCGGCACGCGCCTTCTACGACAGTCCCAAGTACCAGGCCGCCGTAAAACACCGTTTTCTTGGGGCGGATTATCGGTCCTTCATCATAGGCGGGGTCAACTAGGCCCGCTCTGCTAAGGTGTAAGAAACCGGATCATTCCGTGGAGAGCCAAAAAGTTCCATAATTCAGCTTACCAATCACAAGCCATTCCAAATTATTGAAATAACGTCCTATTTTGAACCGATATCAAGACATCAATCGATGTCACCCGTTCGATTCCCATCAAGACCTGTAGCCACGCAAGGTTCCTACAGGCAGAGGGGCCAATACGGTCTTTCCGTCCGGGGTCACCCGGCATTCGCGCTGATAATGCAGGACCTCGGCTCTCGATCCTGCTAGGGGGTCGTAGAAGCCTGCTCTCTGGTGACCTTTGTCATATGTATGTGGATAGATTTGAGGAGCCCGTCGTTGAGCCTTTCAGTCAGGTTTCGCGATGCAACGGGCAAGACAATATAGATCCAGGCCAACACCACAGATATGAACATGCTAAGTGCAGATACCGCAACTGCCAACGTAAACGGTATGTGCTGATCGCGATCCAGTGAGGTGGGATGAAAGTAGTCGTGAATTCCGTAAGCGAGCTGAAACCCTGAAGCCGTTACGAACGCCTTCATCATGATGCAGGATGCGTGATGGGTCACTATTGACGCAATGCGTGGGCGGGACGCGCAACATAGTATCCCGTTAAGGACGTAGCTCATGAGCTCGGGCGCGACGGTAGTGAGAAAAACAGCGGCAATCATCTCGATTTCAAGGCTCGGGTCGAGCGCCGTCGACCAGAAATCTGTTATGGAATGGGTGACCCAGGAGTTGGGGTCAAGCGCATTGATCGGCCCCTGAAGAAAGAACGTAAACAGGATCGCCAGGCAGAAAGAAAACGAAAAGCCGAGACCGATCACACCCACATTATGTGCGGATACCGATCTGACTTCCCGGAGCATGACCCAGGAGAATAACGTCAGGAAGATTGTCCAAAGAATGTATGATGAATTTAGGAACAGGTCCAGTGTACCTGTATTCGGCTGGTTTGCGGGCGGAATGAAATTGTAACCCGTCACAAGTATAAAGACGATGGGAAACGCATAAGTTATTGAAAGCAGAGCAATTCCCGCACATAATGTAAGAATCGGAACCTTCCAAAAGCCTCTATTCTGATCGATGTTGCTGTTGCTCGGCGGATCCGAATTTTTACCTGTCATGATAACAAGATTTTTTCCAAACTGATATTCAGCAAGTGTATCGTTTGCTATCCAACTAGGATTGTGTGAATATTTCATTATGATCAGGAGCAGCGGCGAGGCGCCCTGATGGGATGCGTGTAGTCACGCCGTTCCAGAAGGGGCAGTCTGGCCATCCTTCTGGCATGAAACACGGAACCGTCAGCATCAAAGAAAGCCGAGCTTCAGAAGCTTCTCAACCTCGTCCTGGAAGGTGGGTACAATCAGCTCATTGAGGCTATGTGTGGTTGAGCCGTAATTTCTTGGTGGGTCTGGTAACTTTCCGTCTCAAATGTGAGATGAATTAGACATTTGTCTGTTTCGAATAGCAGTGTGGATGGTTCGAATCCCATCAAGGCGCCCATTGTGAAGAGCGGCACACCCAACCGTCTTATGACGCTTTGAGGTTTGAAGTCGTTGCACGGCGTAGAAAGCCGCCAGAGTAATCACGAAATCCCATTTCGCAATCAGCGTCGATTGAGCGAAGATTGGGCTTTTGCCCTCTAGTAGCCCCACTCGTTGTTTTGCCTCAAGCCTGTCGAGTGTTTGCCTGTTCAATTAGAACTTCCGCCGCGTTCCATGCCCTTGTCGCCACGGTTGGGTCATGAAAGGCTCGAGCATCAATTGTTGCGCCATCAAGCAGCATCACCAGTATCGACGCGATGCGCGCCGCGGCGCCTTCCGGCAAAAAGGTTTTCAGTATGTCACGCATCCATTCAGTCATTGTTTGCTTGTATTGAATGGCGATAGTCGAAATCTTCGGATACTCGGTTCCAAATTCCGCGAGCGCGCGCTCGAAAAGGCAACCGGCAAATTCCGGGGCGCCAAACCACGCCTCATGCCACGCAAAAATAGCATGCAGCTGTTCTTTCGCCGACGCCGTTGGTTCAACAGATGCGCGAAGACTGGCCATGATATCTTGATAACGACGCTCAAGCACAGCGCTGATCAGGTCGTCCTTGCTTGGAAAATGATTGTAGAGCGTCATGCGGGCGACGCCGGCTTCGACAAGAATTCGGTCGATGCCGACGGGATGGAAGCCGTGCCTTGAAAACAGGTTGGTTGCAACCTTTATAAGCTGCTCTTTCTTTGGGCTCATTGATGTCTCAGGCCAAGTTAAGGCCCGTATTAGGCATTGTTAGATCCGTTTGTCTAACAGTTTCCATATGGACAACATAGATTGATCGTTCTATCTAATTTCTCGACCGGCACCAGCGGCGGTGCCTTCCACGCACGCGAGAGGTCCCATGAGCGTAATGACGAGAGTGTCGGTCCTGCTGTTTGCAGCGGCCGTTGTGACAAGTTGTGTGCCTGCATCACAGGCCGGAGCGCCGATGGCCAATCGGTCGGCGGGCAACATCACTCCTGATGAGTGGGCCAATGTTATCGCCATGGATCAGAAGGCGGTGAAAGCAGGTGTGATGTCCCCGGAGATTATCCCGATCGACCTCACTCTTTCGAAGATGATTCCCGAGGGGCAGGCAATCGTCGCCTCGCATGACCAGGCCAAAGCGCGGGATTGGTCGCGACGATATCATACTCTTATCGCGCGGAGGAATGAGCTCGATCAGAAGTCTGCGGCAGCACATCCAATCCACTTTAATGCCGTCCAGAGCGATCCATGCCTGTCGCCAATGGGAAAAGATATTTGCACACCTCCACCGCCAGTTCAGACCCAGCAAATGTGCTCGGTGAATTATGGTGATACCGTTGGCTTGGTGCCTTGCGGTTGAGGACACGCCGTCTTCCTTACGGCCCGCCGGCACTGTGAGACAATTGTTACTGCTGGCGGGAAGACTCCAATCATCCTTCGGATCCGAGCCGACGGTTCAGCTCCCATCAAGACCGCCGTCTCAGAACTAGTGCGGCCGGGAGATTTTGGAACCGAGCCTATGGTCCACGTCTGGCGCTAGAGCAATTGATAAGTCTGCGCTGAAATGAATATCGTCTTCAGCGAAAATGCAAAAGCAGGGCTATCCGATGCGCATCAATATTACCGTCATTGCGCTCACTTGTGGAGTGATGTCGCAATCTGACCCAGTCGCCGCCGCAGTCACCAGCCAGCAGACAATACATCTGAACAGCGCTGTTTCCCGCCATTTCACTTTGGCTGGTGACCGGAGATCGCTCGGGCCGATGACCTATCAGAACTGGGGGGATCAGCTACAGGCCCGATCCAAGCAGAATGCGGATGATCGAGCTTGGGCCTTGGCAAATGTGACGCCAGTGGTCGAGGGGCCGTGGGGTAGCATAGCCAGCAAGAAAGTCTTCTACTTTGGCATCAATACAGCGGGAGTGCGGATCAGGCTGCCGGAGGTCTCCGATCTCTGGCGCTGGAAACCGGACGGCATCAAGATCGCGGTCGCCAATCGTGTCCCCCACACCTATTATGTTGTGCCGTCTGGGCCAGATATTGTCGTTCCGATCCAACTCGGCCCTTTGATGCCCGGCATACTGATGGAACGCGTGACCGGTAGTCAGCCTATTCAGACGACCGGCCTAATCGATGGCAAAGATTTTTACTTTCGCGAACGGGACGGATTTTGGTCTCTGTCAATTGGTGGCGCCGACGTCATTGCGACACCTGTTTGGTACTACGCAGAGGGTCAATACACGCTCGATGTGCCAAATAATGAGGCAGTGTATGATTTCATTGCCAAGGTTGCAGCTCTCTATAGAGACGGTGTTCCCACTATGGCGAATGACTCGCGTCAGTGACGCGACCGGCAAAACGGTATTACGCTGTGTTCCGAGGAAGTCGACGGCTGGTCGAGGCTTGCCCTACGGGGTGATCCATTTGGTATGTTAATGCATACTTGGCTTGGAGCGCTTGCATGGAATTAATGCGCCGAGTGATGCCCGCAAGCGGCGCTATGCTTTCCGCTCGAGACCGAGCACTCGGGCCACCGCAGCCGCCGGACCAGAGACGCCGTCAATTGGTGTCAATACGGGTATTCGGTCGCGATTGAAATGCGCAACGCATTTCCACGCCGGCGGCTCATCGTTGAGACCGCAGCCGATAATCGGCATCGGAAACCATGACAGCGGAGAATACCAGCCATTGTCTATTGTGACCTGATTTCTGTCGGGGCTTGTAAGAACGATCCGATCCGCCTCGACCGTGTCTGTTACCTTCTCTCCATACTCAGCCGACTTAATGTTCACGATCGGCCCGCTATAGACTTCTCTGTGCTTCGCGATACACGGATCGAAGTTGAGCGAGCGTCGTAGAAACCCATTAGGGCTGGGCGTGGAAGAATTACCTTCCCAGGCGAGTTTGCATTCTGGCTTCAATCGATAGACATCGGCAAGCCCGTCTTGTCCGATCCCGCCACGTATGACGGCAGGCACATGATAGAATGCGATGAGATCGTGTCCTATCTCGTCGCCAAGGAGATCAACGTTGATGACGGCATCATTCGCATCGAATTTGAGGCGATCGGCGGGGTTTGATTCTAGGGTAGCAATTTCCCGGCTGACTTCCAAATGCTGGAGAACCGCTTCGGCGTAATAGCCTCCGAAATATACCACAGGAATGACCATCGCCCATCGTGGAACCATTCCCATAGTGGCTTCGAATATCATTGCCAGAAATCCGGCGTTAATCAGGACAACTGACCAAAGAGGCGCCATTAGAAACATGAGGAAAATACCGGTGAACGGCAACCACTGCAATGCCGCGACCACCGCAGTTGCGATGAAGCATGCCAATGAAAATCGCAACGGAATATTCCTTCAAACGCTTCTATCTGCTGATCGAACTTAGCCAAGGCATATCAAATGTTTGCAAAGGAATTCGGTTAACGCGAGCGATACGCTCTTTGGCAGAGGGAGTACGGCCCGGCGCCCCGAGGCCGCCGCGTAACAACGCTTGACCTCGGCACGCCGAATAGAGAAGACCCCGACTACCCTCTCATAAAAGCGCTTCACCCGACGGAGCGCGCAGTCGGCTTTGGCGGAGGGGAATCACGCAGTACGATAGCCTGGGAGCTGACAGGACGTCGGTACGACTTGCAGGCTTCGTGGGCATCGATCACCTTCTGGGCTCGACGCCATCCTCGTCGTCGATCGAAATGGCGTTGACGAAAGTACTGATCGTATCGTCCAGGCTCGCTCCAGTTTTCGTCCATGCAGCGGCGCTCGTCATACCCCTCATACTGACTATGCCGCACGCTTCGCCGGCTTCATCGTCGATGGCGATTTCCAACGTACCAACGGGGATGCTGTCAGGAGCGAGGTAAATGCCAACTGAGTAAAATTGAACTTCAGATCGGTCCGCGACTGCCGATATCAATTCCGGTTCTGCCTGGTCTGCAGGCATGTCGCTAGGAGGGGACGAGTAGTAGAACGGCTCGAAATGGGGATAGTCCAGCAAGGTACCGAGGATCTCGCGCATGCGGTCGAGCTGATCGCGCAAGGCCCGCGACTTCATCATCCCCCGATCCTTAAACCGTTCGTCATAACAACGAAAGTTCACGTGACGCACGAATTCATCGAGCGCCATCGCATCGGCGCCGCTGATGGTCAAGATGTCGGCCTTCGGCTTGGGCTCGTCGCTGCATTGATCAGCATCGGCTTCCAAATAGATCACGTCATCCATGGTGGTTCTCCTTCAGGTTCTCTCCCTCGTAGGCGCCGATCCCCTTGAGCACGCTTCGGGCTTCGCTAATCCGCCTCTGAAACGCGTCCGATTTGGCGATAGCGCCGTTTCTCTGCCGCTGGTCAAAGACGTCTTCACCGAGGAAGGTGACGAGATCCCTAAACACCTCCGCGTCGTGGGGCGTGATTGTATATGCGGTCGTTTGCATGGCGCACGTCTCCGTTCCGCCAATCAATGGCGGTTCTAACCATGAGAATTTTGGAAAACTCAGGCTTGCTTAGCCTCGTTTGTTCCTATTATGTTCACGTTGAGAGATTGAGTCAAGTCGGCTCTCGAAATGCTATGGAGACGATATGAGAATCGCCGTTGCCACCATTGCTGCTCTGATCCTTGCCAGCTCGCTCTACGCTGGTCAGGCGGTAACGGCTGAGGTTAGCGTCTGCTTCACGCCTGCCGAGCAGTGCGAAGCCCGGATTGTCGCGGAGATCGATCGAGCCAGATCTGCCATCTACGTTCAGGCCTATGGTTTTACGTCGCTGCCCATCATCCACGCGCTCCAGAGAGCTGCGGGCAGGGGCGTCGAAGTTCTGGCGATCCTCGACAAGGTGAATGAACGGAAATACTCCGGCGCGACATTGCTGGAAGCTGCGGGCATCCCGGTGTGGATCGATTTCGAACCGACCATTGCTCATAACAAGATCATCGTGATCGACGGGCACCTGGTGATTGGCGGTTCGTATAATTTCACGGCGGCAGCCCAAAAGCGGAATGCCGAGAATGTCACCTTCACCGATAGTCGAGAGATCGCAAAGCAGTTCTCGGCCAATTGGGATAGCCGGCTGAAGGTATCCCGGGCGTTTGAGGGAACCGCGCCGGGGAATTGATCGATCGTCGCGCAACGTCGACCGAGCCATGCCTTCTCTACAGCTGTTGATCAGAGCTTTTAGAATAGCCTGTCGCAGCTCATTCGTCGGCCGGCTTTTCGTTTGAACTGACGTAGATTGCTCAAAGTGCAAGGGCGAGCTGGGGTTGGCTTCCTTCGTCGGCCACATCGAGAGAGGAAAGCGTTACGCCAAGTAACCGAATTCCCTTCGCAACGGGAAAGATCGGCGATAGCAGCAATTCCACGATCTCGGCGATTTCGGCGGCACTGGCGACCGGCGTGGCGACGGTCTTGCTCCGGGTCATCTGGGTAAAGTCGTCCCATTTCACCTTCAGCGTCACCGTCTTGCCGCGAATGCCATTGGCCTCGCAATAGCGCCAGACCTTGTCGATCAGCGGCTGCAGGCCGGCGCGGGCGGCCTCGAGATCATGAATATCCTCCCGAAACGTGTCTTCGGCGCCAATCGATTTGCGGACGCGGTCGGGGTCGACTTCGCGCTCGTCGATGCCGCGGGCGATCCAGTAGAAATACGGTCCGGATTTGCCAAAATGCTGCTGCAGGAAGGCGAGATCACGCGCCTTGAGATCGGCGCCGGTCTCGATCCCGAGTTTTTGCATCTTCTCCGCCGTCGCCGGCCCCACGCCATGGAATTTCTTGACGGGGAGGGCTTCGACAAAACCCGGGCCGTTCTTCGGCGTGATGACTGCTTGGCCGTTCGGCTTGTTGAGGTCGGACGCCATCTTGGCCAGGAACTTGTTGTAGGAAACGCCGGCCGAGGCCGTCAGTCCGGTTTCGGCCCTGATCCTGGCCCGGATCTGCTCGGCGACCTCGGTCGCGATCTCCATGCCCTTCAGGTTTTCGGTCACATCAAGATAGGCTTCATCCAGGGATAGCGGTTCAATCAGCGGCGTGTATTCAGCGAAGATGGCGTGGATCTGCTGCGACACTGCGCGATAGGCATCGAAACGCGGCTTGACGAAGATCAGCTCAGGACATTTTCGCTTGGCGGTGACCGACGGCATGGCCGAATGAACACCGAATTTCCGCGCTTCATAGCTGGCCGCCGCCACCACACCGCGCGCCTCGCCATAACCAACGGCGAGCGGTCGCCCACGAAGCTCGGGATTGTCGCGTTGTTCGACGGAGGCATAGAATGCATCCATGTCGACATGCAGAATCTTGCGCGGTGTACCGAAGGTGTCCATGGCGATTGCTCACCCTGCCGACGGCCGCGGCCGCCTGACATCCTGCGTGGCGGCTTTGCGTGCCGACCCCTGAATCGAACGGTTTGTCACAACAGCAGCCCTTCTTCCGGAGAGGGAGTAGGCGGTTCGACGATAACAAGCATATTGCCGGGAAGGGGACGCTGAAGGTGCTTGACCTCCTCCCAGGATCCCGTGAGCCAAAGGTCGACCTCTTCCGGTGTCGTCAGGATCGCAGGCATCGCCTTCAAATGAACAGGAGCGACGATCTCATTCGGCGATGTCGTCAGAAAACCGAACAGCTCATATTCGCGTTCGCCATCCCTGACTTTCCGTACGCCTTTCCAGGGCGTCCAGAAGCCCGCGAAACACATCAAAGGCCGGTCCTCATTACCGGCAAACCAGGCGTTCGGAACACGCCCGCCTTCGACTTTGCTCGCGGGATCCGGCTCGGCGAAAGAGGTGAACGGCACGACGCAGCGGCTTGTCGGCCCGAGCCAGCGGCGCCAGTGCGGCGAGCCGACGTTGCGGATATTGGTAACGCCCGGATCGTAATTCTTTACATAAGCTGGCGGCGACGGCATGCCCCAGGTGACACGGGCGATCTCGCGCTGTCCGTCGTCTCCGACGCGAACGATCGGCGCCTGGTAGCCAGGGTAAACGTCGAGCGAGGGCTCGTTCCAACCGGCCTTGTCGCTGAACGCCTTGGTGAACTGCATCACGGCATCGCGCGTCGTCGTGACATTGTACAGATTGCACAAACCCCAATCCTCCTGCCTCTCCATCCCAGCCTATTCATACCAGCTTCGGGATGGATGTGTCGCCGCCTTCGCAATTCTCCGTTGATCTGCGCGAAGACACCGACCTTGCCCGCTGCTAGATCGCGATCACCGCCGCCTCTTTTACTTACCCGATTGACTCATGACCCGATAAGGAACAAATAGAGAACATATCAGCCAGGCGCAATATTGCAAACCCCTGAGGAGCCCGTCTGTTCAAAATGCCCGAACCTGCCGTCAGTTCCGTCGTCGCCGAGCTTCGAGACCGCATACAGCGGCTGGAAGGCCCAAGCGGCCGAGTGCGAGAGGTCTTGCCATTCGGGGTAACGGACATCGACAGCCGGCTGCCGGGAGGAGGGCTGGCGCTCGCAGCACTCCATGAAGTCGCCGGCGGTGGCAATGGCGCCATCGACGGCGCGGCAGCAGCCCTGTTCACTGCTGCGATTGCCGCTCGCTCGAAAGGCCAGGTGCTCTGGTGCGTGACGCGGCCGGACCTGTTCGCGCCGGCGCTGGCCCAGGTGGGCCTGCTGCCGGGCCGTGTCATCTACGTCGAGGCCGGCGACGAACAGGCACTCCTCTCCTGCATGGAAGAGGGCCTGCGCCACGGTGGCCTCGGTGTCGTCGTCGGTGAGCTGGCGCGACTGTCGATGACCGCCTCGCGCCGATTGCAGCTTGCTGCCGAACGTTCCGGCACCGTCGGCATTGCCGTTCGCCGTTGGCGCCGACAGACCGAGGCATCCGATTTCGGGCAGCCGACGGCATCCGTCACGCGCTGGCGTGTTTCTGTCTTGCGATCCTCCCCCTTGCCCGTCCCAGGCGTTGGTCGGCCGCGCTGGCTGCTCGAGCTCATCCGATGTCGCGCCGGAGACAGTGCCGATTTTGAAGTGGAGGCCCCCGATGCCAAGGGTCGTATCGCTCTTCCTTCCGAGCTGGTCCACGGATCGCCTCAGACGGAAACTGGGCGACGCAGCGCCTCCGCCTGAGACGCCACTCGTCCTGATCGGCCGCGAGCAGCGCCGGCGCGTCGTCCTGGCGGCGAACGCGGCGGCGATTGCCGCCGGCTTGCGCATTGGCATGCCGGCGACCAAGGCGCAGGCACTCGTGACCGGCCTCGTCGTCATGGATGCCGATCCGGTCGCCGACGCCGTGGCGCTTGAACGCCTGGCGCTCTGGGCCTTGCAGCGCTATGCGCCGATCGTTGCCGCCGATCCACCTGATGGTCTGGTGATCGACACGACCGGCGCGGATCATCTGCATGGCGGTGAGGCGCTGATGCTGTCGGGCATGGTCAACCGCTTCTTCGCCTCCGGCATTTTCGCGCGGGCGGCGGTTGCCGACAGCTGGGGGGCTGCCCATGCCTGCGCCCGGTTTTTGGGCGACCCGACGCTTGTCATTCCCCAGGGTGCTCAGGCCGACGCTGTTCACGGCCTGCCGATCGCAGCACTTCGGCTCGATCCGGCCATCGTCGCCGGTCTTCGTGTCCTCGGGTTCAACACGATCGGCGAGCTGGCAAGCCAGCCGCGTGCGCCGCTCACCCTTCGCTTCGGGCCGGAGCTCGGCCGCCGTCTCGACCAGGCAATGGGGCGGGTGGCCGAGCCGATCGATCCGGTCCGCACGCCGGAACTGGTCGAAGTCCGTCGTTCCTTCGGCGAACCGATCGCCGCACCTGAGACGATTGCGCGCTATACCGCCAGGCTGGTGGTCCAGCTCTGTCGGGCGCTGGAAGAAAAAGGCTTTGGCGCTCGCCGCGTCGATCTGCTGTTTCACCGGGTCGACAGCTCCTATCAGGCGATCCGTGTGGGAACCGCGACGCCGGTGCGTGACGTCAAACGACTGACGCGGCTGCTCACCGACCGGATCGAGACCATCGATCCCGGTTTCGGCATCGAGATCATGTCGCTGACGGCGACCCATGCTGAACCGCTCGTCGAACGCCAGGTGATCTCCTCGTTGGTCGGGGAACCGGAGGCCGACGTCTCCGGCCTGATCGACATCCTCGGCAACCGCATCGGCGAGCGCCGGCTCTACCGCCTTGCGCCTGTTGCGAGCGACGTGCCCGAGCGCTCCGTTGCCCGCGTGGCGCCGATGACCCCCGACAATGGTGAGACCTGGCCCGATCACTGGCCGCGTCCGACACGCCTGCTGCCGCATCCCGAACGGATCGAGACCATGGCGCTGTTGCCGGATCATCCGCCGGTCAGTTTTACCTGGCGCGGCATCCGCCGGCGGGTCAAACGCGCTGATGGGCCGGAGCGCGTGTTCGGCGAGTGGTGGAAGCGCGATGCGGAGCTTGCAGCCGTGCGGGACTATTTCCAGGTCGAGGATGATGCCGGCGAGCGTTATTGGATCTTCCGGTCTGGCGACGGCGAACACGGCGAGACCGGCAGTCATCAATGGTTCCTGCACGGGATATTCGGATGACGATACCAAGATATACCGAATTGCAGGTAACCTCGCATTTTTCCTTCCTGCGCGGCGCCTCCTCCTGTGAGGAACTGTTCGCGCAGGCCGCAGGTCTCGGTATCGAGGCCCTGGCGATCGTCGATCGCAACAGTCTCGCCGGCATTGTGCGCGCCCATCAGGCAGCCAAGGACACCGGCGTCCGGTTGGTCGTCGGCTGCCGCCTTGATCTCGAGGGCGGCATGTCGGTGCTCGTCTATCCCACGGACCGGCCCGCCTATGCCAGGCTTTGCCGGCTGCTGTCGCTTGGCAAGAAGCGCGGCGGCAAGGCGAAATGCCGGCTCGATTGGGCTGATCTCGTCGCCTATGGCGAAGGGCTGATTGCGGTCTTCTTGCCCGACCAGGCCGATGAGACCTGCGCACTCAACCTGCGCCGCCTGCGCGAGGCTTTTGGCGACCGGGCCTATCTGGCGCTGACGCTGCGCCGCCGGCCGAACGACCAGATGCGTCTGCACGAGCTGTCGAATATGGCGACGGCCATGGGTGTTGCGACTGTCGTCACCAATGACGTGCTGTTTCATGTGCCGGAGCGGCGCATCCTGCAGGACGTCGTCACCTGCATTCGCCACAACGTCACCATCGACGACGCCGGGTTTCGGCGGGAACGGCATGCCGACCGCTATCTAAAACCGCCGGAGGAAATGGCGCGGCTGTTCAGCCGTTACCCTGAGGCGCTTGCCCGCAGCATCGAGATCATGGAGCGCTGCCGGTTTTCGCTCGACGAGCTCGCCTATCAATATCCGGAGGAGCGCGCCCATCCGGAGCTGACGCCGCAGCAGACATTGGAGCAATTGACCTGGGAGGGTGCAAGCTGGCGCTATCCGGAGGGATTGCCGGACAAGGTGCGAAAAAACCTCGAGCACGAATTGCGGCTGATCGAGAGACTGCAATATGCGCCATATTTCCTGACGGTGAACTCGATCGTCCGCTTTGCCCGCTCGAAAGATATTCTCTGTCAGGGCAGGGGCTCCGCCGCCAACTCCTCCGTCTGTTATGTGCTCGGCATCACCTCGATTGATCCCGACATAAACGACCTGCTGTTCGAGCGCTTCGTTTCCGAGGAGCGTCGCGAGCCACCGGATATCGATGTCGATTTCGAGCACGAGCGGCGCGAGATCGTCATGCAATGGGTGTTCGAGACCTATGGCCGCGATCATGCCGCCCTCTGCTCGACCGTCATTCGCTATCGCTCGAAAGGAGCGGTACGTGATGTCGGCAAGGCACTCGGCCTGCCGGAGGACATGACCAAGATGCTCTCCTCCAATGTCTGGGGCTGGGGCGAGGACGTTGGCGAACAGCACGCCGAAGAGCTCAATCTCAATCTTGGCGATCGGCGCCTGCGCCTGACGCTAGAACTTGCCCGACAGCTAATGGGTGCCCCGCGCCATCTCTCCCAGCACCCGGGCGGCTTTGTGCTCACCCGTGACCGCCTCGACGAACTCGTGCCGATCGAGCCGGCAGCCATGACTGAGCGGCAGGTGATCGAATGGGACAAGGACGATATCGACATCCTGAAGTTCATGAAGGTCGATTGCCTGGCACTCGGCATGCTCTCCTGCATGAAGCGAGGGTTTGATCTTCTGGCTGAGCACAAGGGCATTACCCTCGATCTCGCCACCATCCCGCCCGAGGATCCGCGCACCTATGCGATGATCAGGAAGGCCGACACGCTTGGCACCTTCCAGATCGAAAGCCGGGCACAGATGTCGATGCTGCCGCGGATCAAGCCGCGCACCTTCTATGATCTCGTCATCGAGGTGGCGATCGTCCGGCCCGGTCCGATCCAGGGAGACATGGTGCATCCCTATCTTCGGCGCCGGGAAGGTAAGGAGAAGGTCGTCTATCCCAAGCCCGAGCTGGAGAAGGTGCTGGGCAAGACGCTCGGCGTGCCGCTGTTCCAGGAACAGGCGATGCGGGTGGCGATCGAATGCGCCGGCTTCACGCCGGGCGAGGCCGATCAGTTGCGCCGGGCCATGGCGACCTTCAAGCATACCGGCGGCGTTTCCAAGTTCGGTCAGAAGCTCATCTCCGGCATGGTGGCGAATGGTTACGAGCAGGAGTTTGCCGAAAAGACCTTCAAGCAGCTCGAAGGGTTTGGCAGCTATGGTTTCCCGGAAAGTCACGCCGCCTCCTTCGCCCTGATCGCCTATGCCTCCTCCTGGCTGAAATGCTGGCATCCCGACGTCTTTTGCACAGCACTCCTCAACGCCCAGCCGATGGGCTTTTACGCACCGGCCCAGATTGTTCGCGATGCGCGCGATCATGGCGTCGAGGTGCGGCCTGTCTGTGTCAATGCCAGTCGCTGGGATTGCACCCTGGAACCGACGGGTGACGAAGAGCGGTTTGCCGTCCGTCTTGGCCTGCGCATGGTCAAGGGGCTTGCCAATGCCGATGCCGCGGCTATCGTAGCGGCCCGTGCCGACCAACCTTTCTCATCAGTCGATGATCTCTGGCGCCGTGCCGGCGTGCCGGCCGCCTCCCTGGTTGAACTCGCCGAAGCCGATGCCTTCCAGCCATCTCTGAAACTGGCCCGGCGCGAGGCGCTCTGGGCGATCAAGGCCTTGCGGGACGAACCGCTACCGCTGTTTGCGGCCGCATCCGCTCGGGAAAACGCGACCGTGCCGGAGCTCGATGAGCCAACAGTGGCGCTGAGACCGATGACGTCAGGCGGCGAGGTGGTTGAGGATTACGGCCACGTCGGATTGACCCTGCGCAGCCATCCCCTCTCATTCCTGCGCGCCGATCTCACCAAGCGCCGTATCGTCACCTGCCAGGACGCGATGCAGGCGCGTGATGGCACATGGCTCGAGGCCGTCGGCCTCGTGCTGGTTCGCCAGCGGCCGGGGTCCGCCAAGGGGGTGATGTTCATCACCATCGAGGACGAGACCGGCATTGCCAACCTCGTCGTCTGGCTAAAGACCTTCGAAAAATATCGCCGTGTCGTGCTCGGTGCCGGCATGATCGGTGTCCATGGCCGCATCCAGCGGGAAGGGGAGGTCGTGCATCTGGTCGCACATCGGCTGGCTGATCTGTCGGGGGAACTGGCAAGTGTTGGGGATCGGGATGCCGTCTTTCCGTTGCCGCATGGGCGTGGGGATGAGTTTCATCATGGGTCGCCTGTGCCGGATCCGCGCGGGTTTCCGAAGGGGCCGCGTGCGCGGGACGTCGTGGATGCTTATCTGCATTTGGATGCGATCAAGGTGAAGACGCGGGATTTTAGGTAGTTGGCGACGGAGTGGTCGCACGTTTCGATCCCATCAAGAGTGCCGATTGCCGCACTCGGAGAGTTATTTAAATTTGACGAGCGAGTGAGCCGAACTGTTAATGCCCAGCGGCTATCACTCGCCACTATTGCAATGATGGATTGGTGGGACATGTCGCCGAAAGTTAGTTGCAGATCTTGTGGCTGCAAGCCGAGCAGCATCACGCTTGCCGTGTTGGTTGGACTTGTTTGCTTCGCGATCGCATCATCGTCGCTGCGGGCGCAGAATGCACCTGCCTCGCCAATAAAGGCTGGCGCGGGAACCGTCGGCGAAAGAGTACAATCCGCAACAGACGCGCTGGTGCGGGCATTTAGCTTTGGGGCGGATCTGAGCCCGCAAACTCTCATCAAGATCTTGCCCGGCGACTGGACCGTGTTGTCGTCGGAGGCTTTCGCGGGCGATATACCCGCGGACAAACTAAAGCAGTGGTGCTCGTTCAACCGGGTTAGCATCAAGCAGACGGATCCGGCTTATCCGATCTTTGAAGGTCGGATCGGCAGGGAAGGCTCCAGGCGGTTTGAATTGCGGCTATCTGTCGGGGCAGCGTTTTATTGGATCGCCAATGTTCAAGACGAGATGCGGGCTCTCGGCCTTGACAATTCTCCGGATGCAGACGTTGCGAAACTTCAGCGTGGCTTGGTCATGCAGAGGAGTGTGCAGCAAGGTGTGGCTTTTCCGTTGAATGACGATGTCATTGGTTTTCAGAATACAGCGGTCCCATCGAGCGCAAGCTTCTGGGTGCGGTGTCCTGGTGAGCCCGAGGACGGTGCGAGAAGTGCGCGGAATATCCAGATCGTGAACACGATCGTAAAGACAATGGCTCAGCAAGCCGGGTTTTTGTCCTACGGTTCCGATGGATCTGTTCCATTTGTCAGCAAGATGCAGGGCAGTTGGACCTTGGTCGACGAACTCGCCAAATCCAAGGTACGAGACAAGACCGTCGCCGAACTGTGCCAAATCCGTCGTGTCGACATGCAAGCGAACCATCAGCCTTTGCCGATCCTGACCGCCCATGTCATCGACACGACTTCAGATTACGACCGGCCCGTACCGGCTTCGCAGGATGAATTCGAGTTGCGGCTCGCCGGTGACGGCGAGCTCATGCGAGTGGCGCTCCACGATCCAATGGTCGAGGTCAAAGAACACCCCGAGCGTTTGCGCATTCCACCTGCCGCGGAACGCGACGCAGTCGCCAAACGCCTTCAACAGACTGCCATCGGCTGGTACCGCCAAACGGCGTTGTCCGCAGCGTTGCCGCTTACGCTTGTTCCGATCGACGATGATACGCTTGTCGAAAGCCCGAAGAACACATGGGGGGAGCCTCCTTCCTACGACAGTGGGCCGTCCGCCTTCAAACGCTATTGGCTGCGCTGCCCTCAAAGCTGATCCGTATGGTGGATGTGAAAAAGCATGCAAGGATTGACCCCAGCGGAATCCGCGATAACGAACTGAAAACGTTGAAGATATCAAAAAATGGAGTCAAGACTTACGCCGATCGTGGCACCACCTCTACATCCATTTACGAATGAAAATCAATAAGTTGCGCCCTATTTAAGAGGGTTCAACCTTCGGCTCCGGGTCACAGCCGGTCTCGCTTGTTTAAAATCATCGGTCAGAAAAAAGGTCTCGAAGCTGCAGCACTGTTCTGCGAACTGTGCAACGGTCTTCTTAAAGTCAGAGCTGCGATCATGACGGTAGCGCACCGCGTAGCGTATATGCGTTAGTCGGGTTGCCAAGGCGCTTCGTGCCAAACGCCTTCATTAAGATCGATGAAGCGGGTGTGCGATCGCTATGCATTCGGTGACCAACGGCTTCAGACGTGATCCTGGCCAAGGGCGACGGTTAGGCGGATGCCCTTAGCGCAGCGTGGATCTGGGCAACCACCGCGGCACCCTCACCGACTGCCGCAGCCACACGTTTCGTGGAACCTGAACGAACATCTCCGATCGCGAATAGATTCCTTAGACTGGTTTCAAGAGATGATCGCATGTCAGCGTCGGAACCGCGGCTTGCGTCAGGGCCTGTCACAATGAAACCCGACCGATCCCGCTTCACATGCTCGACGAGCCACGCGGCATTGGGGTCTGCTCCGATAAATAGAAACATATGCCGCAGCTCGAGATCTCGCTTTTCACCCGTCGCGTTGTTCCTGACGACTGCTCCAGAAAGCTCAGAGCGGGTGTCGCCAGATACAGCGTCGATCTCGCAGCCCATATGGATTTCGACATTTGGTAGCTGCCCTATGCGGTCCACCAGATACTGAGACATTGTCTCTTCCAGGGGGCGGCGGGCAACGAGGTGCAGTTTCTTTACCTGCGGCGCGAGGTAGGCGACCGCCTGTCCTGCGGAATTGCCGCCGCCAACAAGCGCGATCTCTTCACCTTGGCAGAGGCGGGCTTCAACAGATGTGGCCCAGTAGGAAATCCCCGATCCCTCGAATTTATCAATGTCCGCGACGGCTGGTCGGCGGTACCGAGCACCTGACGCGATTACGACAGTTTTGGCCCGAACGGACCGACCGTCATCCAGTTCCAAGGAGTGATAACCATCCGATGCGGGCACAAATTTTCGAACTTCGATTGGCAGCGCGATCTCTGCACCAAACTTGAGGGCTTGGTTGAACGCTCTGCCAGCAAGAGCTTGTCCCGATATTCCCGTTGGAAAGCCAAGGTAGTTCTCGATTCGAGCCGACGCCCCGGCTTGGCCGCCAACAGCTCGTTCATCTAGCACTATCACTTTCAAGCCTTCGGAGGCGGCGTAGACCGATGTAGCCAATCCAGCGGGACCCGCCCCGACGACTGCGACGTCATACACAACGTCTGTGTTGATGTCCGGTGTGATCCCAAGGCAAAGAGCGGCTTCCTGATTGCTTGGATTGTTGAGCACATTGCCGCTAGGGCAAACCATGATAGGCAACTCGTTGGCCGAGATGCCAAGCTTTTTGACGAGGTCTCGACCACTCTCGTCTGCTGAGGCGTCGAGAACCAAGTGGGGATAGCCGCTGCGCGTAAGAAATCCCTGCAGACGAGTGATGGCGGGGCTCCCAGGGGTGCCAATTAGGATCGAACCAGCCCCTCCGTTGTCGATCAAAGCAACGCGACGAAGGATAAAGGCTCGCATCACCAATTCGCCAATGTCGGCTGAACCGATAACCAACGCCCGGAGGTGTGATCCGTCGTAGGGTAGCGCAATGCATCCCTCCGCACCCGCGACACCTCTCAACAATGAAGGTCGACCTGCCAGTTGACTGACCTCGCCTGTGAACTGGCCGGACGAATAGGTCACCACATTTAGTTCATGGGCAAGGCCGTCGTGGCGAAAGACGTCCAAGCTTCCTTCAAGCACGAGCCAGACCGGCGCGTCTTTTTCGCCGAAATCTACCACCATCTCACCTGCATAGAAGTGGCGAGGTTCTCCGCTGGCGAACCTGCGGGCGGATATCATCTGGCTAGCACTTAGGACTGGGAACATCTGTTCCGCGCGATTATTCGAAATTGCCATGAGAATGCTCCAGCCGGTCCGGCTTCAATAGAATTTGGGAATAGGTCCCGGATGTGGTGTCTGGTCGGGGAGTTCGACGATTGTCTCGTCGACAAAGCACCATCCCCAACCTTCGGGAGGATCGTAGCCCTCGATTATGGGGTGGCCGGTCTCCTGAAAATGCTTGGTAGCATGGTGACCGACGGAGTCATCGCAACATCCGACATGACCGCATTCCCGGCAGAGCCTGAGGTGTACCCAGCCTTGTCCAATCTCCAGGCATTCCTCGCAGCCCAATGTGCGAGGTTTCACTCTGTGTACGCTAGATCTATGGGTGCACGTACTCATCGGGAGCTCCATCCGATTGGCTGTTGTAAATGACCGGGGGATTGTACCGAAGTGCCTGCTTCTAGCAACGCGCGGGAGCTCCACCCGGCTAAGGCCCCGATAAAAATGCCTGCCACCACGCCAAGGACGAGCGCTGTCTGTCGCGGCAGTTGATATCCTGCGCTATGGAGTGCGGTGTTTAAGCTTGCGGGAACATCTTCAGTCCCGACGGGGCCAAGCGTTCGACGAAGGGCCTCGGCCTGACGTTCATAGGCGCCCACACGTTGAGCGGCGCTCAGATCGCCATGGAGATAGTTCTCGACTTCAGTCTTTTTCTCTGGAGCGAGACTGTGATCGATGAAGCATTGAAGGTCTGCTTCTGTGATTACCCGAATTGTCACTTCACCCTCCGCAGGTAAGGCCCTTTGATGAGCGTTTGCCGGAATGGGGCTTCGACAATGAGCCTGAGCTGCTCCCGCGCTTGCGGCAGCAAGCGTAGAAGCTCGCCCTCCGAAATATCTAAGACCTGCGCAGCCTCGCGATGAGGGAGCCGCTCTACCGAAGTCAGAAGTATCGAGCTTCGTTGGACCGGCGCCAGTTTTGACAAAGCGATCGCTGGTCCGATGAACTTTTGCCCATAGTTCTCAGAATGGTCAGCGGTCGGTGTTGGCGACGCTTGCCCATCCACCAGGCCACACATCAACCTAAGAGCACTGAGGCGTACATTTGAGTGCGCCATCCAGAGCCACCGAGCTCGCAATTTCTTAAGAGTGGTGAGCACGAGGACATCCGCTGCATCCACGTCCTGACAGTGGCCTCGTGCAAAACGCCTCAACGACGGAAGGTGTGGGAGGACCGCTTCGCTAAAGTTTTTCATAGGTTTTTCTCTAAGCGCCGGACGGGGTCAAATATTGGATGATTTCGCCGCCGCGTCGGTGATGCTTCAACTCTCGAAGCGCCTGAGCCGGGAGTCGGCAGGAGGCTTAGTCACAGGATCGGATTGTCAAAGAATTAGCCGCGCAATTGGATACACTCGTCTCATCAGCCGCCCGGGATCCGCCCTCCCGCTGGCCGCTGATCGTGAGGGCAAGGCCCTCACAGCGAATGCTCTCCAATCCGCATTCGCGTCGCGGCCCCTCCTTTTGAATCCCCTCATCAAAACGAGGGGCCGCAAAATCTTCGAATTCTTTTGCAGTTAGAAGCCGCGTCGATCTTCGGGAACCGGACATATCGGCTCCCTTGTCTCGTCTAGTCATTGGATTTCTTCTGCTAGTTTGGGGTTGGAAGAGCTTTCAGCGCGGCTTCAGCAACCGCGATATCCTCATCGATTGAGCCGCCGCTTACGCCAACGGCTCCTGCCACGTTCCCATCGAGAAGGATCGGGATGCCCCCACCAAGAATGACGTAAGTCCCGCCATTGACCGAGCTGACGGCGAATAGCGCTTGTCCTGGCTGGATCATCGGAACGAAGACGGCGGACGGGGCTCGGAACGCTCTTGCTGTCCGGGCTTTGCCGATCGCCAAGTCGAATGCTCCAGGCCAAGCCATGTCCATCCGCGCCATGGCGACCAGGTCTCCACCACCATCGAGAATGACGATTGTGGACTTAACGCCGATCTGTTTGGCCGCATGTTCGGCTTTTTCGATCATGGCTCTGGCGAGGGAGAGGTCGACGACACTCATGTTGTTATCCAGTGTGTTGAGGGATCGGGGCGCCACTGCGCCCAGCGGTGGCTGGGTGCAGTTAGCGCGATTGTCAGATCGGGTAGGGTGATGACTCGTGCGGCTTGTGACGAGCGGCCGATTGCAGGTCGAACACCGCGTGCGACCGTTGAGGGCGGGCGAGGGCGGTGCCTCGCCCGCCGGGCGATCAACTTAGTTTGATGTCAGAGAGATCGATGGAAACGACCAACGGCTCGGCCATCGATTGTCCATCAGGCTGGCGCGGAAAGATGCGGCGTACAGTCGGGAACTTGATCCCCTGAACTTCGGTATAGTCGCTGATGTAATGCGCACCGGGTGTGTTACCAGCGATCTCGACGTCGTAGTCGTGACGCTTCAGCAGACCGGATTCATCGATGTATAGCGTCTGGACGGTGCTGTGGGTCGCGATTTCTTTCGGGAACGTCACCTTCAGGCGCTTCCAGGTCTCGCCTTTCTCCGTCCAGTCACCGAGCTCTTCGGTTTCAACTCCCGGCGCCGCGAGCAGAAACGGCATATTGAGATAGGTCCACATGGCGATCCCGGCGAAGTAGGCAAGCTGCTCCTCAGACCAGGGTGTTTCCAAGGTGTGGCCAGCGAACGACGCGCGAGGGCTTTCGAGTTCGTCGACGATATTCCCGCCGTTGTCCTTGATGGTGACCTTGCCTGGTTCGAAGCGTGTGACTTTCGCCTCGGGACCCAGAGGGGAGTGCGATGCCCATTCATCGCCGAGACCGACGGTGACGTTCGTTTCATCAAGCTTTCCAGCCTGGCCCTTCAGTGTCCAAAGGGCGCCGCCTTGGACGAGGTGAGCGGACAGCTGAGAGAACTTTTTCCACTGATCGAGACCACCGTGGGCGTTGATAATCTTCTGTGCGAGTACGTTCATGGTATTTCTCCTTGTATGTGAAGCGATCAGGCGTCCAGGAATGTTTTTACGTGGGCGACGAAGGTCTCGGGGTACTGGAACAGCGCACCGTGGCCAGAGTCCGGATAGATGATCAGGGTGGCCGTGCTCATGTTCTTGAACATCTCGTACGCGTTGATCGACGGGAACATAGTGTCGTCGCTTCCGTGAACGATCAGAGCGGGCTGTTTGATTGCCTTCAGGGAGGCGTGGTCCGGGTCTTGCTCAGCGCACCAGCCGATAATTGAAGCGGCCTGAGGATTGCTGACGTCGTCGCCGCTGTCGGGGTCACGATCGTTCTTGCGGACGGTAGCACGGGCAACGAAGGCTCTCGCGGCTGCTTGGCTTGCGTCTGACGACGGGAAGAAGAGGGGGAGGCGCACATCAGGAGCATTCTTGGAAAACGCGTCCTCGACGACCTCCATGAGGTGCTCTTCCCCACCCTTTGGTGCGGTGCCAGCAAGGATGATTTTGCGGACCTTGACAGCGGAACGGGCGGCCATGATCTGCGCCAAGAAACCGCCGAGCGAGAAGCCAAGGAGATCGACTTCAACAAGGCCAAGTGCGTTGATGAAGTTCTCAGCGTCAGTCGCCATCTGAACGACGTTGTCGGGCGTCGTGCCGCCAGATGTCCCGACGCCAGCATTGTTGAAGATCACCACCGGGCGATCCGCTGCAAGTGAATTGGCAACGATGGGATCCCAAGCGTCCATTGTTCCGGTGAAGTGCTGCATAAAGACGAGCGGCACGCCGGTCTTCGGCCCAAGACGGCGATAGGCGAACCGTATGCCCCCAGCCTCGACGTATTCGGTAGGTGCTGTCTCTAATGTGACGGACATGCTGTATTCCTTCCTCTGTGATGCGGCTCGAGCCGTGTGTGTTTCCGAGGAGATACTGCCTGGCGGGTGCCAATCACGCGAGTTAAGGCATATTAAGTGATGTTAAGGTCGAAATACCCGGGAGCAGCCATTAAATTGCTGAACAAAGAGGAGGCGTTGGCACCTGGCTTGCGCATTCGAATCTATTCGAAAGAGGTGCCGAATTTTCTCGGCGAGGCTGTCCAGATGACGCTTATTGAGTTTTGACCTTGCAAATTATCGTGCGCCAGCGCTTCAAGCTGCTGCCGGACGCAGCCTATATTGCAAAGAACGACTTTCCTTTGCCCACCAGGACGGCTCCACCGATGAGCAAGCTACCGTTTAACATTTTGGGGCGATTCTAGGGTTGATGTGGACCCACATTGCTGAGCAATACAAAGGCCATTTTGAAGAAGTCATCCAGCGGACCACGGTCGCCGGTTAGCTTCGTGCGAAGTTCACAACCTTCCCAGCTGCTCACCAAAAATCGAGCGAGTTCACTCGCCTCGATATCGGAACGAACTTGTCCGATTTCTTGTGCTGCTTTCACGGCTGCTGCCAAGCTCTGTGTCCATCTGTCAAGATCCGAACGCAGAGCCGCTTGTAAAGCAGGAACCGCCGTCGAACTCTCAGCGGTTAGATTGGCAATCAAGCAACCACGGTCAAAACCGTATTGCTGATGACGCGCCAGGCAAAGTTCGAAGTGGCATCGGATCCGATCTAAGGGTGCGAGGTTGGCGTCAAAGAGAATTTCCCGGTGAGAGGAAGCCGCGTATTGTTCCAACACCGCGATCGCCAACTCTTCCTTCGATTGGAAATGGTTATAGAAGCTCCCCTTTGGAACTCCCGCGGTGTCAGAAATTTCTTGGACACCACAACCATCATATCCAAGCGCGTGAAAGCGCTCCAGACCAGCCGCCAAGATCCGTTCCCTCACAGACGTTGCCAATTGTCGTCTCCCTTTTCAAAAGGGGATACGGACGCAGCCGTCAGCCTTCAAGCCCCGCGAGCAAATAGTAGCTGAAAATTGAGGGGTGCAGGTTCATGAATCTGAGCCGATTGAATCAGCTGGGCCTTGGCCCTGAGCCTATTTCAGACGTTGGATGCGGGCTGCGGCCAGGCATTCCCGGCATTCCGAAGTTGTCACGATCTTGCTTCGCGACTAATTCGGCGGCGAATTGTGCCGATGCCTCAGAGAGAAACCAGGCATGAGATCCAGAAGAAAACTTCAGCAGCGACTTCGAAATCAACCCTTCCATCGCCTCATCACCGATGCGGAGACGGCGCGGTTCAGTCGCCTCAGTACCCGCAAGCGCGCAAAACGCGTCCCGTTCTTCTGAAGTCAAAGACCTATAGCTCCAGTCCAAATTCGCACGTAATGACTTGTGTCTCTCGGGCGCAGTCCGGCGGCCAAAGCGAAGAACTGCCAGAGGCTCATGTAGTGCTGCGTCAAGACCAGAAATGCCAAGGTCCCTTACGCGGTGCGCTGCGAGTTCGAGCGCAAGTGGAAGGCCATCCAATCGACGGACAATATTGGCAGCAAGCTTAGTTGTCCGTGGGTCAGCAGTATTGATCTCAGCGCCCGCAGCCAAGGCTTCTTCTAGAAAGTAAGTGAGGGCGGGAGAGACTTCCAAGCATTCCGTGTCGTCATTTCCCGGGAGGTCGAGTCCGGCTAGGTACCTGACGCGTTCGCCAAGGCTGCGTAGTGGTTCGCGACTGGTCGCGAGAACCATGGCGGAGGCGGTGCTGGCGACAAACGCTTCGGCGAACGTCGCGACGTCGTCCACGATGTTTTCGCAGCCATCCAGAATAAGCATGATGTCGTCATCGCGTACCGCATCAGCGATTCTCGCGACCGTCAATGTGGTGCGCGAGTACTGCAGTAGCGCCCTTCCTACAGCCGAGAGTAAGCCTGCTTGGTCGCGAGCCTCAGTTAGGTCGATAAGGAACACCTTCTTTTTCAGTCGCAGGAGGTTCCCAATCGCGATGGCAACCGCAGTCTTTCCAGACCCTCCGGGGCCGACGATGGTCGCCAAACGGTGAGGCTCACGTGCCCACCGGGCCAAAACTGCATCGCGACCGACCAAAGGTCGGCTTGGCCAGGGCAGTTTGCCCTCCTGAGCCTGTTGCACCGGTGTGTCCAAAGGAGGCTTGCGCGTCACAGAGGCGGCAAAAACGTAACCCTTCCCCGCGACGTTTCGGATGATCCCCGTGGCGCCCTTGTCGTCGAAGGCCTTTCTAAGGGCGACAAGGTGAACGCGCAGCGCTCCCTCGTCGACATTAGTGCTGCCCCATACCGACTTGATGATCTCGTTTTTCGTTATGATCTCGCCCGGGCGGCTCGCAAGCGAAGCGAAGATATCGAACGCCCGTGGCCCCAAGCGCACGCGCTCTCCCAGATGGGTGAGCTGTCGTGCTTGGAGGTCGAATGCGAATTCGCCGAAAGACGAGCTGTTCATTGTGTTCTCCCAGGTCATTGTCGATCTGCGACCGTTTCAAAATGGCGATCACGGTACCGGTGATGACGTCAGAGGCTACCCGATGACAGGGATGGTTCAATCGCAACCAAGGTGCAGTCATCCTATACGCCGGTATAGGTCGGCGTCGCTGCGGAGCCCACGCAACGGGAGGTTTCTGCCGCGGGTATGAGAATTCTGTTCTGAACGAGGGCGGGGACGTGAGGACGCAGACCCCACGATCAGCTTTCATCAGCCCATACAATGGTTTGGGGTGTCGAAACCACTGTTCAATCGAAAGCCGGACTGGAACAGGGCATCTTTGGCTCATTCACAAATCAGCCCAAGGAATTTTATTATGAATGTCTATCTCGGGACCATCGCTCGCTCTTCTGGCACCATAAAAGTTGCAGCATACCAAAGCGGCTTGGCTTTTACTAAGCCCTCCGAGACCGCATACGAGCGCAGCCCTATTCATTGTCCAGACCTCACCGACGAGATCGTCTTTCAGGGCATTCTATCCCCGTTCCAGAGAAGCAAGATCATGCGGGCCGGAAGCCGTTCTCGCAACAATGACGGTTACGAAGTGACTGGTGCAACTGTCATACATCAGCGTCCGCGCGAGTGGATCGTATCCGTTGGCGGGAATACGCTTCATTAGCCATACATGAAATACAAACCATCGTATGATTTCGGAGAGCTCGGAAAAGCCCTACGTTCGCCGCAACGCTGCATCGGCAGCCATGAAAGGAAAACTCAGTGTCTGCCGTTAAGAAATCCGTAGCGATCGTCGATGACGACGAGGTGCTCCTTGAGGCAACAAGCGGCTTCCTGGAGGCAATGGGTTACGAGCCGTTGCCGTTCCCGTCAGGTGAGGCATTCCTGAACTTCGATCAAAAAGAGGGTCTCACCTTGCTCCTGTCAGACATCAACATGCCTGGAATGAGCGGTTTCGAACTTTTGGACATTGTTCGAAAAAAGCACCCCGAGATGCGAATCGTGATGATGACGGCCCTGAAGGACGAAAACATCATCCGGAAGGCGCTTGCGGGTGGAGCGCAAGCTCTACTGCAAAAGCCGATCCTCGCAGATGACCTCGTCAAGTGCATCGAAGGCTGAAGGCGTGAGCATTGCGCTGACGTTTCTGAAACTACCTTCGGTCGCGGCTGTCCTGCTCGCCGCTGGAACGGCCAGCAGAATGGGCGAGGGCGGAAAGGACAAGCTCCAAGCAGAGTTTGACAATGTTCCCCTCGTTCGCCGCTCAGCAATTGCGGCGTTTGGGAGCGGCGCCAGCTCAGTTGTTGCTGTAGTGGGTCATCGGCACAACGAAATCTCTGCCACCTTATCAGGCATCCCAGTTAAGCCTGTCTACAACCCACATTACGGTAGCGGCATGGCGTCATCACTGATCGCCGGATTTTCGGCCTCTGTGACGGAATTGAAAGGCGATATCGGCGCCCGTCAGAACATTGAGAGGTCTGGCGTCCGATCATCGAAGTTGAGATCTGCGCCGCAGCCAGCCTCGACGTGAGCACTGTAGAAGATCTTATCACAGCCAGGCGGAAAACCCACACGATAGCCGCTAACCGGCGCTGGCGGTTTGAAGGCTGTCTACCTTACGAATCAGATCGGCGATTGAGGTGGCTTTCATCTTCCGCATGACGTTTCCACGGTGAATCTTGACCGTGATCTCGCTAAGTCCCAGCTCGTGAGCGATCTGCTTGTTTAGAAGGCCCGTGGCGACGGCCGCCATCACCTGCTTTTCGCGAGGGGTGAGCGTTGCGGCCAAGGCGGCAACTTCAGAGTTCGCCGAAATCTCCGAGCGTCGGGCCCGGTCCTTCTCAATGGCAATCGCCACAGCGTCCAGCATTTCTTGGTCACGAAAGGGCTTGGTCAGGAAGTCGACTGCACCAGCCTTCATTGCCCTGACGCTCATCGGGATGTCCCCATATCCTGTCATGAATATGATCGGCAGCTGATTTCCCAATGCATTGAGCTTGGTTTGCAGATCGAGCCCACTTAGGCCCGGCAACCTGACGTCGAGGACAAGGCAGCCTGGGCGGTCAGGAAGTGCTTCTGCCAGTAGTTCCGCAGTTGAAGCAAAGCCAAGGGTCTCAATTCCCACAGATTGCAGGATCTCTCGGAGACCTTCTCGCATACCATGGTCATCATCGACGACGACAACCAACGCGGCGGAATTATCGGTCGGGCTAACCGCCGCCGATTTGAATGGGCGCGTCGTCATTGGTTAAACCCTTCAAGAAGCTTTTGTATCCTACTCGACACATAGCTTTTGCGCATCGAACCCGTCAATATGAATGGCCGCCGACCGTAGCGAGCCAACCCCATATATTGGTATTGGATTTGAGGGTCCAACATTGACTGCGAAAAATCATGAGCTTACGGGAACCAATGATGCATTTTGCTGATAACTCCAGGAGCGGCTTGCAATTTTATGATCGATAGCGCGATTTTGACGCCCGCGAGGAGCTTCCATCCGAGCATTGACCGGCCAATGACGGTCCGGATCTTGCTGTCCAGCCTCATCGGGACTTCTGTAGAATTTTACGACTTCTACATATACGCCACAGCTGCCAGCTTGATTTTCGGTCCGCTGTTTTTCCCAGCTTCGGTCAGCTCTTTGGAGCTAATAGGCGCTTATGCGAGCTTCGGCATCGCCTTTATTGCCCGCCCGCTCGGCGGAGCTGTTTTCGGACATTTCGGCGATCGGGTCGGCCGCAAGACGACCTTGATGGCATCGCTGCTCATGATGGGGATCTCCACAGCGGCGATCGGCATGTTGCCGACTTATGCAGTGGTTGGTTGGCTGGCTCCTCTTCTTCTATGCGTGCTTCGATTCGGACAGGGCCTGGCACTCGGCGGCGAGTGGACAGGCGCTGTTTTGCTTTCGCTGGAGAACGCGCCTCCTGGTTGGAAGGCTCGATTCGCTATGTTTGCGCCGCTCGGTGCACCTATCGGCTTCGTTCTAGCCAATGGATTATTTCTGTGCCTAACGCTTGCTCTATCACCAGAGCAGTTTGTGGACTGGGGATGGCGGGTACCCTTCCTTGCAAGTGCTCCTCTGGTCGGAATGGGGCTTTGGGTCCGGTTCAATCTCGTAGAGACGCCGGAATTCCAGGAGGCAATGGCCGAGGCGCAGCCAGCAAACGTGCCATTGGTCGAGGTCCTTCGCGACCACATGGGCGCCGTCGTTGCTGGCGTTTTCGGCGTCGTCGCATGCTTTTCGCTGTATTACACCGTAACAGCCTTCGCGCTTGGCTACGGAACATCCACACTCGGCTACTCTCGACCAACCTTCCTGATGGTCGAGCTGGGCGCGATTGGTTTCATGGCCGTCGCCATCGTGCTCGCTTGTTGGCTTTCAGATCGCATGGAGCCTGAGCGTGTTCTTATCTACGGCTGCTTCGGAACGATAGTCTCGGGTATTGCCTTGTCTCCAATGCTTGGCAGCGGATCGCTTTTCGTCATTTTCTTGTTTCTCGCCTTCTCCCTGTTCTCGATGGGCTTCGTAAATGGACCGTTGGGAGCTTGGCTTCCAGGTCTCTTTCCCGCACGGGTTCGGTACACTGGAACGTCGATCGCCTTTAACATTGGTGGCATTATCGGCGGTGCTTTCTCGCCAGTGGCGGCCCAGGCACTCGCTGGTTACAGCGGCCTCGTAGCTGTTGGATTTTATCTCGCCATCACCGGCGGAATGAGCTGGGTTGCGTTCGATGCCAGTGCAAGACGTCGTACTCTTGGCGCGCTCGCGCAGAGTGAAAAGCGCTACCGTTCGATCTTTGAACAGTCGCACGTCTCGCTATGTGAGGTTGATCTCGCCGAACTATATCAACGCATCGAAAAAATGCGCAATGATAGGTTCGATATCTCTGCACTTCTCGCGTCGGACCCTGGCTTTGGCAATGAATGCTCACAGCTGGTGCGCTTTGTGGACGTTAACGAAGCAACGGTCCCACTACTCGGCTGCGCGTCCCGAAACGACGTTCTGGGATCAATTGACCGTTTCCTACCGCCTCGCAATGATCTCGCTGTTTCAATCACTACGGCGATGTCGAACCAGGTTCATAATCTGGAGATCGAAACCAAGCTTTTGCGCCTCGACGGTCGTGAAGTTATCGTGCTTTTTTATATCGCTTTTCCAGACGATGCCGCGGCATATGACCGTGTCGCCTGCGCCATGATCGATGTGACCCAACGCGAACAGGCGAAGGAAGCATTGCTGGTTGCTCAAGGCGAACTCGCGCGCGCGAGCCGTGTTGCAACTGTCGGCGCAATTTCGGCATCGATTGCCCATGAGGTCAATCAGCCGATCGGCGCGGTTGTCATGTTCGCCCAAGCGTGCGTTCGTTGGCTTCAAACGAGCCCGCCCGATCTAGCGGCAGCGACCAAGGCCGCGGAAAGAGCTGTTGAACACAGCGTCAGGGCTAGCCAGATTATCCAGAGAACTCGCGAGAGGCTGAAGGGTGGCGGCAAGCGGCCTGAGATCCTGGATCTGGGCGAACTCGTCATGGATGTCGTGGGCTTACTCGAGAGGGAAACAACCAACAGCGGGACGACGGTTCGGATTGATTTCGCGAGGAGCGGCGCCGTGGTCGCCGATAAGGTCGAGCTACAGCAGGTCATCGCAAATCTGATCACGAACGGCCTTCACGCAATGAAGGATGTGCCTGACGCATCGCGTGAGATCACCCTGCAAATCCATGGCGATGACTCAGAGCTTTTAAAGGTATCGGTAAGGGATCACGGCACAGGCATAGATGAAGCTAATATTTCGAAGTTGTTCACTCCGTTCTTCACGACGAAGGGTGATGGAATGGGGATGGGCCTCGCGATCTGCAAGACGATCGTTGAGGCTCATGGTGGGTCGTTATCTGCTAGGAACCACGGCGAAGGCGGCGCGATATTCGAAATCGTCCTTCCAATCGCAACCTCAGCCGACCCTGCCCCGGCTTCCGAAATTGTGCACGTTCCCGCTCAATCGAGCGCTAAGGACACTAATATCTCTTAGCAAGCCTTAACTCGCAATTTCGCGCCCGTTGCTCGATCTTGATGTTGTCGAGCCAACACGGATTGCAGCGACGGCGTACGGGCCAGCAAACCTAAGCGCCTTTTCTCCGCCAGATTGGTCGATCGCAACGCTGCGCCGGTCCTGAATAGGGTCTGGCAGTATCGCTCAATTTTCCAAGGAGACTAGCAATGAACCTTAAGGGAAACACGATTTTCATCACTGGTGGCGGTTCCGGCATCGGTCGCGGCCTCGCTGAAGCGTTCCACAAGCGAGGGAACCAGGTGATCATTTCAGGGCGCCGAAAGTCATATCTCGATGACGTCATCAACGCCAATCCCGGGATGGCGGCTTACGAGCTGGACATAACCGATGTCGAAAGCATCAACTTGGTGACAAAGCGCGTTGTTGCGGACTACCCAGACCTCAACGTCCTGGTCAACAATGCCGGCATCATGCCGTTTGATGACGCCGCGCGTCCGATCGAGGAAACTGTTCTCGAAAGCATCGTAAACACCAACCTTCTCGGTCCAATCCGGATGACGTCTGCACTCGTCGAGCATCTCAAGACTAAGGCAGACGCCGTGATCATCAACAACACGTCGGTGCTCGCCTACGTGCCGATCGCCTACAATGCCGTTTACTCCTCCACGAAGGCAGCATTGCACTCCTATTCGCTATCGCTGCGTTTTGCACTTCGCGAGACGTCTGTCTCGGTGCAGGAAATCGCTCCACCGTGGGTTGATACCGATCTGATCAAGAAGAGTGGCGATCCTCGGGCGATGCCGCTGGAAGCTTTCATCAACGAGACGATGGCGAAGCTTGCGAGCGAGTCGCCCGAAATTGTCGTCGACATGATCAAACCGCTGCGCGACAACCCCGGTTCCGGCGAACACGTTTTCTTCACGCAGTTCAACCAAAGCCTGATCGACAATCCGATTCCGCGCTAAGCCTGATCGTCCTGTTTCTGGCGGGCGGTCGCCCCGTCCGTCAGAGATCACCGACGTCGAGAATCTCCCGTGCCTTCGCAATATCGGCGGTCAAATAGGCTCCGTCGACTTTATCGAGAGTGCTCTTGATCATGTTACGCGCCGTGATCTCCTGATTAGGCCCCGCCAGTTCATAGGCTGTATTGGCCGCCCTAAGTTCCCAGAAGGGGGCTTCCATCCGACGCGCTTCATCCAGGGCAGCTTCGATCAGCGACTGGGCTTGAATTGGGTCCGACTCGTTTAATACCTTGGCCTTTATCCGCAGTAGTTCTGGACGGCACCAGCCGCCTTCTCCTTTTATGCCTCGATCCAAGGCCTCTAACGGCGCCCGAACGCCCGCCAGGACGAGCAGGTATTCCAACCTCATTCCGACGGCCGAATGGAAAATTTCTTCGGTCGCTTGCTGTTGAATGCCATCGGAGATAAAGGACCGATAGGCAGCCACCCATAGCGACCATCTGTGGAGGTCATGCTTTTTGGTGAGTGTCTCCGCGATATCTAGATACTCACCCGCTCGCTTGTGATCGCCAGACAAGAAAGCGATCGGCGATGCCGTCAAAAACAAGAGCAAACACGTTGATATCGAGTAATCGAGAGCACGGGCCTCTTCCAAAGCGGAGTCGAGTTCTCCAAATGCTTCAGACGTGTCACCCTGCAAGAATTTCACGAAAATGAGTACCGCTCGGGAAATGATGCGCTGATCGAAACCGACACCAGCGTTTAAGGTCCGTCGCAGAGACCCTTCAGCATCCCGAAGAGATCCTTTCACATGTTCAGAGGCTAGCTTGAGGTTGCCATGGAAGAAGTATCCGTGTTCAAGCATCCGGCTGAAAGATCCCAATGACATCTGGGGAAAACGAACTCCAAGTTTTAGCGCCATATCAATAGCTTCAGCATATCGCGCGTTTGAAACCCAAATGGAGGCTCGGCCCGCCGTAGCTCTTATGAAGGTGGGCATGTCGCCCAGCGATTCCGCAATCTCGGCACTGCGATCGAATTCCTCCAAGGCTTCAGGGTCGGCAGGGTAGCCTCGGACGTGGAATAACGCTCCACCCCTCGATATCCGAAGCTCCATTTCGATGCGCGTCCCGACGTGCTGGGAACCTGGAAGTCTGGCCAAGGCTTGCTCGACCACCTTCGATTGTTCGTTCATGAGGCCGAGTTGCGCCCAGAGAACCGTTGACTTCGCCGAGAGACGGATCGCGAAATCGGCGTCGCGTTCATTGTTGAAACTCCACTGTATCGCAGCTCGGACGTCATTAATCAGAGATGAGTAGCGTAGCATCCACTGCGGAGTGGCCAGAACCGTCCAATCGGCTTCCGCGCTTTGCAGCTCCTTCTCACAATAGACAGCGTGCGCGGCTCTGATCGCATCCGACTGACCGCTCTTATCCAGCTTCTCAAGACCATAACGCCTGGTCGTTTCGAGAAGTCGATAGCTTCCGTCTCCGGCGCTCACCGATAGAAAAGACTTCAGGAATAGACCGTCAAAAGCCTCGTAGAAATCGTCCTCGGAGAGACTGCTTCCGCTAACAGAGAAAGCTGCATCCGACGAGAATGAACCGGCAAACACGGCAACGTATTCGAAAAGCGTTTTCTCTGTAGGGGTCAGGCTATCGAAGCTCCAGTCCAGCGTGGCTCGCAGGGTCTGTTGGCGGGGTGGGGCGGTACGGCGCCCCCGTCGCAACACGGTCAGCGGGTCATCCAGGGAGTTAGCAAGATTGACAAGGCCAAGATGAGCGACGCGGGAAGCTGCAAATTCAATCGCCAGCGGAATTCCATCGAGCCGCCTGACGATTGACGCAACGGTTTCAAAATCCTCAGGCCGATCAAAACTTTCGAAGTCAGATGAGAGCATCACCCTGTCGATAAAGAGTTCCATCGCTGAAAACGAGGACCAATCAGCGTTGGTAGCGTCTTCCGGCGGAATGACCAGCGATGGCAGTTGCCGGATCCTTTCGCCTGAAACGCGCAGAGGTTCACGGCTGGTAGCCAAGATGGAAACGTTAGGCGTAGCAGTCAGAATGTCCTCGGTCGAAGACGCGGCCTCGAGAATCAGGTGCTCGCAATTGTCGAACACAAGCAGAACATTGCTATCTTCCAATGCCCGCAAGACGCCGGGCTCGGCGTCGTCCGAAAACACTGTGACTCCAAGCAGCGAAGCAAGTGTCGGCATGATGAGCCGCCCGTCAGTGAGCGCAGCAAGATCTACAAACAGGACTGGCCGTGACTCGCTCAGGATCTCGCCAACAGCGAGAGCCACCGACGTTTTTCCAATTCCTCCAGCACCAGCGATCGTGACGAGGCGGTTCGAGGCCACAAGTCGTGCGGTCTCCTCAACAAAGGTCTCCCGGCCTATCAAACGTCCTGCAAGACGAGGTAGATTGCTTGAGATGTTCGCTTTTGGAACCGCAACCGGCTGCACATCACTGCTGCTCTCGCCATCTTCAACAGTTTGGACCGGCATGACAAAGGCGTAGCCACGTCCAGGGATATTTTCGATATATCGCCCGGCCTCTCTATCCCCCAACAACTTTCGAAGCGTCACCATATGGACGCGCAGAGCGCCTTCGTCGACGGTCGTAGTCGTCCAAACGGCTTTGATCAGTTCATCTTTACTGATGATCTGCCCAGCTCGCGCAACTAAAACGGCCAAAATGTCGAAAGCACGGCCACCGATGTTAAGGATTTTCCCCGACTCGGAGAGACTACGATGAGCGATATCGAGTTCGAAACGACCAAATCTCAGCACAGTCATTAGTCGCTGGACCTGATCGGCCGAGTAAACACAAGAACACGGTCGTTTTTACCAGTGGCTGAAGCTGAAAGGTCCAACGCTCGTACGGATGCCACTCTCATGCTCAGCCCATTCTTGATATCAGAATGGTCTATAAACCAACTGGTTCATGGGTTCAATAACCCTCAGCGTGAACAGGCGGGCTAGGCGCTATACCCACCGTCGACGTTCAACACGCTGCCTGTGATGAAAGACGCGCCCGGACCAGCAAGAAACGTGACTGCACTTGCAACTTCCGAGGGCCTCCCAAGCCTCTTCAGGGCAGTTGAAGCGCGTTCGGATTCGATGATGTCCGGTGAAACTGCAACGGCGTCGAAAGCGATGGCGCCCATCTGGACGACGTTGATCGAGATTCCGCGCGGTCCCAGGTCATGCGCCGCGCCCTTGCAGAAGGCGGTCAACGCGGCACGAGTTGCCGCAAAATCGGCAAGGCCCGGCGTTCCGACACGATCCGCAAGGCTAGAACCAAGGGCAATAACGCGCCCACCACTGGTCATGACCCGTATCACTGCTCGTATGAGCGCGATGTTAGATTTGACGTTCATAGAATATTGCAACTCAACCTGATCCTCATCGAGGTCATCGTCGTCGACTTGCCATTGGACACGATACTCAGAGTTCGCGACCAAGACGTCAATCCTTCCGAATTCCGCGATAACCTGTCGAACCAGCTGGGTATGCTGTGTCGAACTACAATCCGTGGGTGCTCTAAACACCACGACTTTACAGCCGACGCCACGGAGTTCGTCCAGCGAAGCAGGCTCAACCTCCGTGTCGAGAAGCGTCAATGCCAGATTGGCGCCGCACTGAGCCAGCGCGGCAGCTGTGGCCATGCCGACCCCTTCATCCGCTCGGGTCAAAAGCGCTACTTGTCCAGCCAGGGGCCGGACCCTATCAGACCGTCCATCGAAAGTGACGTCATCCTGTTGCATTTGGTGCTTGAAGCTCCCTGTCTGCCTAGCTTCACATATAGGCACGCCCTAGATCCGTTTATTGTATCATCGGGCGCCCACGCGAACCTTCAAGTAGTAGGCAACCGTGGTCGCGAAATCGGTGTTGTTAACGGAACGCGCTCCGGGTCGTTAACGCCCTAACATCTCTTAACATCGCTTAGCTCGTGTTACGGGGCAGCCTGCAGCTACCTTTCAGCCATCGAAGCAGAAAGGACGCTGCCATGACACGAACGGTTTCATTCATTCCATTCCTCGTAGGCCCGGGCGGTGAACGCGTCTGGGGTCTCGGACCCCAGGACACCGCAATCGATCTCCGTCCGGAAAGTCGTGTTCGGCTCGCTGACATGGCGGACGGCCCCCGCCGGAACTGCCACAAGACCGTTGCGGGGCTTTCCGATTGGCAGAAGAACAAGGTGGTCCGCTACATAGATGAGAACATCGATGGTTGCATCCGTGTCCAGGAGTTGGGCGACCAAGTCCGCTTGAGCGCGAGTCGGTTCTCGAAGGGTTTCAAGGTCTCGTTCGGCCGCTCGCCCTATGACTACGTTTTAAGTCGCCGCGTCGATGCCGCGAAATATCTCATTTCTTCGACAGACGAGCCGCTGAGCCAAATCGCCCATGCGTGTGGTCTGAGTGACCAGGCGCATCTCTCGAAGGTGTTCAAGCGCTTGGTTGGTGTCACCCCGCTCAAGTGGCGGCGCCTGAGCGCTGCCAAGTGCACCACTCAACACACTCCAGCGTCGTGGCGTCGCCTTGGCTCGGCAGACCTGCATGCATTTGCAAACGCCTGATTAGAAGGCGCCCATCTCAAGACGAGAGTGACGAAAATGTCCAATGAATTTCTCATCAGCCGCCGCGATACGCTGCTGGCCGGTGCCGCTTTAACCGCATCGTTTGCAATCGGCATGCCGCAAGAGACCCAAGCTGCAGCCAAAACAAAAAAAGGAAACCGCCACATGAGCTTTGTCACGACAAAAGACGGCACCAAAATCGCTTACAAGGATTGGGGCAAGGGGCAGCCGATCCTTTTCTCGCACGGCTGGCCACTTTCGAGTGACGCCTGGGACGCACAGATGCTGTATTTCGGCATGAATGGCTACCGGGTCATTGCACACGACCGTCGTGGCCATGGAAAATCTGATCAGCCGTGGACCGGTAATAATATGGATCAGTATGCAGACGATCTCGCTGAGGTAATCGAGCACCTCGATCTGAAGGACTTGGTCATGATCGGCCACTCCACCGGCGGCGGCGAAGTAGCGCATTACATTGGCCGTCACGGAACCAAGCGGGTTTCAAAAGTGGTGCTAGTCGGAGCAGTCCCGCCGCTGATGCTCAAAACCGATGCCAATCCCGAAGGCACTCCCATTGAAGCCTTCGACGGCATCCGAAAGGGCACGGCGACCGATCGCTCTCAGTTCTACAAGGATCTGACGATGCCTTTCTATGGCTTCAATCGCGAGGGCGCCAAGGTCAACGAAGGCCTCCGTGAAACGTTCTGGCTGATGGGAATGGAAGGCGGAATCAAGGGCGAATACGATTGCATTCGCGAATTTTCGGAGGTCGACTACACGGACGATCTCAAGAAAATCGACAAGCCGACCCTAATCATTCATGGGGACGACGATCAGATCGTGCCGATCGCCGCAGCTGGCCTCAAGAGCGCAAAGATCGTCAAGAATGCGACACTCAAGGTCTATCCGGGTGCGCCTCACGGTCTGGCTCAGACGCAGGCTGAAAAGTTCAACGCTGACGTGATGACCTTCATCAAGGCAGCATCATAACTGCCAGGCTGGCGCAGAGGCGATCCAAATGACTTCCATTTCAAGCGAACGCGCGGCAGGTCAGTCGCTGGCGCCAGCCTACATCATGGCATTAGGCACCTTTGCTATTGGCACGGAGGGGTTCATGATTGTTCCCCTTCTGCCAAAAATGGGTGAGGATCTTTCACTTCCGGTCTCGGCACTGGGTAGCCTGGTCACCGTCTTCACCCTTACCTTGGCGATCACATCGCCACTCCTAACCATCCTGTTTGGAAGGGTCGACCGCAAACGTCTGCTCGTCCTGACCATGGCGGCTTTCGCGTTGGCTAATCTGGTGGCTTGGGCATCCCAAGGATACTGGGGAATTTTTTCTGCTCGTGTCCTACTGGCCATGGCGGCGGGACTTTACACCCCGAACGCCAACGCCTTGATGGGTGCCTTAGTTGTGCCAGAGAAACGCGGTCGGGCCCTTGCCATTTTGAACGGTGGTTTGACTATAGCAATCGCAATCGGGCTGCCAATTGGCTCACTCGTTGGAAACGCCCTCGGGTGGCGGGTGACTTTCCTTGGCGTCGCAGCCCTGTCGATCATCGCAGTGGTCGCGCTGGTTGCAAAACTGCCTCGTACCGATGGAACAGAAATGCACGTTGCGTCGGTCTCCGAGCGCCTCGCGATTGTTAAACGCCCCCAGGTCTTCCGGGAACTGGTTGTGATCTTCTTCTGGGCGCTCGGTACCTATTCGGTATGGACCTACATCGCTCCGTATCTGAGCCAGGTCGATGGCCTTGGCCCAAATGGAATTAGCGCCATTGTCTCGGTATGGGGGATCGGCGCTGCAATCGGCATCGTACTTGGTGGCACCCTGAATGATCTGATGGGAGCAAGACCGGTGGTCGCCGCAAGCCTGACCCTCGCCGTGTCAGTTTTCCTCTCGCTTATATTCTTTGCAAGATTTCTGACGCCCGATCAGGCCATTGTTCCGACGGTCATTGCTATTGCTTTTTGGGGTATCGCGATCTGGGCATTCTATCCAGCACAGATTGCCACATTGATTCAGGTCGGCCAGCCCGCGGTGCCAATCGCAGTCTCACTCAGCACGTCGTTCATGTACCTGGGCTTTGCCGTGGGCAGCGCCATCGGATCCGTCGTGCTCTCGCGAGGCGGTGTCGGTGACCTGGGCATTACCGGCGTGATCGGGGAAGGCATCGCTCTTCTCATTGCTACCTACGCGAGTGCGAGGATTAGGCAACCTAGAAGCGTCACTTAAAAATCGAATTCGACAAGGGCGGCAAGAGATTGCTGCCCGTTTCGCCATTCCAGTTTTCCAAAGGAGGAACCATGGAAAAGTTGCAGGCCGTCATGATTGCCGTGGGAATGATCGTGCTTGGGGCCTCGTCGGTCCGAGCCGATGCAGATCCAGACAAGGGCAAAAAGGTCTTTGCCCGCTGTAGTGCCTGTCACGCGACGACTGAGCAAAACAAGGTCGGTCCGGGCCTTCTGAATGTTGTCGGTCGCCCTGCTGGAAGCATTGCTGGGTACAACTATTCCGCTGCGTTGAAGGGGTCTGGTCTCACATGGGATGAGCCTACTCTCGACGCTTTCCTTAAAGCGCCAGCCGCCTTGGTCAAGGGGACCCGCATGAGCGCGTCAATCCCGCAAGACCAGGATCGAGCAGATGTCATCAGCTACCTGAAAACACTGACAGCGCAATAGAGACCCAGGAAGGTTAGACCAATGAAGACGATCACCATCAACGGCAAAACACATGAAGTCGATGTCCCGGACGACATGCCACTGCTTTGGGTTTTGAGAGACGTGCTTGGCATGACCGGAACCAAATACGGCTGCGGCATCGCCCAATGTGGAGCCTGTACCGTCCTGATAGACAACATGGCAGTTCGATCCTGTCAGACAACCATGGATATGATCGATGCTCAACAGATCACCACGATCGAGGGCGTCGGTGAGACCGAGAACGGGCGCAAAATACAGACGGCGTGGCTCGAAAAAGAGGTTGTCCAGTGCGGGTACTGTCAATCCGGCCAGATCATGTCGGCAACCGCGCTTCTTAATAGCAACGCGAAGCCGACAGACTCCGACATCGATGATGCAATGGCAGGCAACATTTGCCGTTGTGGCACTTATGTCCGGATCCGCGACGCGATCCACACGGCAGCGGCATAGAGGGGACTGACATGATCAATAATCTTCATTCCCGTCGCGGGTTCCTCAAGGGCACCGTCCTGGCAACCGGAGGTCTTGTCTTGGCGGTTCAACTGCCACGGATGGGGCGAGCAAGCGGCCCGGCGAGTTCCTCTGAAGATGTCGCCTTCACGCCCAACGCCTTTGTGAAAATTGATGAAAGCGGCATCACCCTGATCATGCCGCACACGGAGGTGGGGCAGGGTATCTATACATCCAGCGCGATGTTGATGGCAGAAGAGCTTGAGCTACGGCTGGACCAGTTAAAAGTGGAAGCAGCACCGCCGGACATTTCGAAATATATGGATCCCATCTTGTACGACCAGGCGACTGGTGGGTCGACGTCAACTCGTTCCGATTGGATGCGGCTACGGCAAGCAGCCGCTACGGCGCGTACCATGCTTGTTGGAGCGGCGGCCGCCAAGTGGCGGGTCGATCCAGCGCAGTGTCGGGTCCATGAGGGGACGATCTATCACGACGCCTCAAATCGATCGTCGACCTACTATGACATTGCGGCCGAGGCGGCAAAGCTGCCCGTTCCAGCCGATGTTCCATTGAAGGACGCTTCTCAGTTCAAAGTCATCGGAACGCGAGCTAAGAGGCTCGACACTCCCGGGAAAGTCAACGGTTCGGTCGTCTACGGTCTGGATATCAGGGTCCCCGGCATGAAATATGCGACGCTGGCGATATCTCCGGTGACCGGTGGCCGTTTCAAAAAAATGGACGAAGCTGCGGCTCGCGCCGTGAAAGGTGTCCTCGACATCGTGACCGCCGATAATGCCGCTGTTGCGGTGATCGGCGAACACATGTGGGCGGCGAAGCAAGGCCTGGACGCCCTCAATATCGAATGGGAGTCGGGTGAAAACGGCGCCGTCACCTTGGACACTATTGTCGCCAAGATGGACCAGGTATCGCAACAGCCGGGGGTCGTCATCCGCGACGAAAATAAAGCGGCTGACGTAATAGCAAACGCCCCAACAAAGCTCTCGGCGATTTACCGCTCGCCGTTCCTGTCGCATTCACCGATGGAACCCCTGAATTGCACCCTGCATATTCAGGACGACCGGGCGGAGGTCTGGGTAGGCACACAGGTGCCTGTCCGCACACAAAAGGCGGTCGCCGACATCACAGGGCTGCCGGTCGAAAAAGTCACCGTGAACAATCAGTTGATGGGTGGAGCGTTTGGACGCCGGTTGGACGTCGACACGATCGAGCTGGCGGCTAAACTCCTGAAGGGCACCCGCTACCCCGTCAAACTGGTCTGGACGCGCGAACAGGACATGACGCACGACTATTACCGCCCATATTACTACGATCGGGTGGCCGCAGGCCTCGACAAGGACGGCCGCTTGATTGGCCGCACGCATCGGGTGACCGGGTCCTCCATTTTCGCACGGTGGGCGCCGGCAGCGTTCAAGAATGGCATCGATCCTGATGCCGTCGATTGCGCGTCGGAGACCCCCTACGATGAAGAGGCCGTTTTTGCGGATTATGTTCGCGACGAGCCTGCGGGTGTTAATACCAGCTGGTGGAGAGGTGTCGGGGCATCGCACAATCTCTTTGTAGTCGAGAGCTTTGTGGATGAGATGGCGACCGCGACAAAGCAGGACCCGCTTGAGTTTCGCCGGAAGATGCTCACGAAGAATCCGCGAGCACTTGCGGTACTGAACCTTGCCGCGGAGAAAGCAGGCTGGGGTCAAGCATTGCCGCCGGGAAGGGGCAAAGGCATCAGCCTTCAAGTGGCTTTTGGAAGCTATCTCGCCCACATCCTGGAAATTGAGATCACCGATGAAAAGGAGGTGCGCCTCCTTCGCTCGGTCATCGCGGTTGATTGCGGCGTTGTGATCAATCCAGACACCGTTGTCGCCCAGATGGAGGGTGGAGTGATCTTTGGCCTGAGCAGCGCGATGTTCAATCAGGTCACGTTCACTGATGGTGCTGTCGATCAGACAAACTTCGACACCTATCGGGTACTTCGTATCAACGAGGCACCCAAGGTCGAGGTCTATCAGATCAAGAGTGGCGAAGCGCCCGGAGGTGTCGGCGAGGCAGGAACGGCCGCTGCAGCCGGGGCACTTGGCAACGCGATCTTTGCGGCAACAGGAAAGCGGATTCGCTCCCTACCGCTTGCCGAGGCACTTGCGTAATACCGCAGGACTGCAGGCCGCATGTTCAATCGCGGCCTGCAGTACGGGAAGACCCAGCTTTCACCTTGAAGGCGTTGAGAAATATGTTCCTTTTCACTGAGAAGAGAATGCGAGAGAACCGTATGAACATCCAGCCAATTGAAATTCAGGCAAACTTGTCGAGGACAATCCGCGCGATCGAGGCCGAAGCATGGATGGACATGCTGGATGCCGCGCCGCCGTCGGTTCGGAAGCAATTGGGGATCGAGACTTTCCGGAGCGACAATGCGTGCTTTCTAGCCTGTCGTGAGCTTTCTGCCGTCCCCTTCAATCGCGGATTTGCCGTTGAACCGCAGTGGTCTGCTAACGATAAGGAGATGGCAGAAGGGGTGCGATGGCTGGATCGCAACGCATCGAAAACGTGGGTAATTCAAGTTGACGAGGAGGGCTTCAATGCTTCCAGTGCCGCTCTGTCCCGAATGGGGGTCATACAGAAGGACAGTGGTTGGATAAAATTCTTCTCCAGAGCGGTCCCTCACATTGTGCCGAACGAACCCAGGATCGAAATAGCTGATGGTAACCGCAAGGCGAGCGACTTCGCCAACGTGATTAACGCGGGGTATGGCTTTCCAACCGCGACTTTCGAGTGGTTCAAAGCGCTCGCCAGCCGGGACAGGTGGACGTGCTATGTCGCGTATGCCGACGATGAGCCTTGCTCAGCAGGAGCGGCTTTTGTCGGATCTGCTGGGGCATGGTTTGGCGTCGATGCAACACTAGTCAGCGCGAGAGGGAAGGGCCTCCAGTCAGCAGTGATAGCGCGGCGTTTACGCGATGTCAGGGACAAGGGAGCCGTCATCGCAATGGCCGAGACTGGCCGACCTGCGACCGTCGATAGTCCATTGGGCACGAGCTTCAGGAATTATCAGCGGGCGGGCTTCGAGGCTCAGCACTATTCGGCGAACTTCGCTCGGGATCGGAGCGTTCCGCGCGGTGCAACGCCCGTTTTCATGATGTAGTGAAGAAGCGCAACCTGATGGTACGCTTCTTCTTCGGCCGAGAATTACCGGGCGGGCTGACGCATTGGCTTCAGGGCCACCCCCTTTGTGCAGTTCTCCCAAGAGCGTGGTGGTTCCGGAGGTGACCGCTTCGTTAGGAATGAAAATGTCATCGTCATTGATGAACTGGGTATAGAAAGGCGCCGGAACCGGCTGGTCGATTGGCACCGCGTTCAGGTGTTCTTGTCTAGCGAGGGCGGGACGGTGTTCATCGCCTCATCAGCGGCGCCCGCAAGCGCCTGGCTCATTTTGAGGATGACCTCTTTTGCACCCAATCCATGCCGCTCGGCGACGAAAGACGGCTCGTTGTACGAAAGCCAATGCCCTTCGGGGGTGCTCCACGCCAACGCCTTCAGTGGCAGATCAATGCCCGCCCGCTGGTCGAGCAGGAGCAACTCGGTGCCGACTTTGGGATTGCCAAAAATTGTCAGCAAAGTGGGGCCAAGATGCAATCCCACGGCTTCTGCGTCGGCAGCGAAGTCTATTCGAGCAAAAACCTTCATCCCTCGTGCGACAATCGCCCGCTCGAATGCCGCCATCGTATCGGCTGGGTTTGTATGGGTCTTCAGAACAGTCAATCCGGCGGTCATGTGAGCTTCTCCTGGGAAGAGCCAGCGAGTGCGGTGTTTCCGGCAGGCTCAGAGGTGGAACCGAAGGCGATCTTATTGATGCCGATCGCCACGACCATCCCCATCACCTGGGTTGCGACGAAAGCGATGGCAGTCATGGGCGCCAAGGCAACAGGCCCCGAAGCGAAGGCGGCAGCTAGCGTTACCGCTGGGTTGGCATAAGAGGTGGATGGAGTGGCGAGGATCGCGCTGACCAACCAAGAGCCGACTGCAAAGGGGCCGGTGTCCCATCTGCTGCTTCGTGCGCATCCCAAGACGACTGTCATCAGTCCAGCAGAGGCTACTAACTCGCTAAGGAGCATCCCGAAGGAAGGAAATTCAGGAGAGACCGTCCGAAACGGGCTTCCAAACATCTGCCCAGCTACCAATGCCCCGACAACGCCACCAATAATTTGAGCGATGACGTAGCCTACAGTGCAGTCGCCTTTACGCTCGCCCCCAAGCCACTGTGCGAATGTTATTAGCGGGTTGTAATGGCCGCCGGAAACCTTCCCCAGGGCAACGATCAAGCCAACCAGGGATCCAGCGATCGCAATCGCGATTATGAGCGATGCTGGTAACGGCTGAGCTTTCGCGAACGTCGAGACCGCGAGGCCCGACCCGACCATGGCAATCGCAAGAAGCCCGGTTCCCACGCTCTCCACAAAAGCCCGCCTAAAAAGAGACAGGGCGGGGTCGCGTTCGAAAAAGCACCGGACGTTTGCGGGAAGAGAGGTCTCGGCCATTTTAGGATGCCGATTGCTGACTTGCGAGCCAACGCCTTTCGACCTCTTCCATTTTGACTGCAAGTTCCCCGGGCGTCAGAATGCCCTTCTGGAAGAGGATGTTGGCAAATGCGGCGATCCACCGCTCATAGTAAGTGAGCTTGCCGACCATTTCAGATCCGAGTGCCTCAACACCGCGGCGCTTTTCCTCGGTGTTGATTATTTTGTGAAAGTCGAGGACGTCGGCCAGGGCATGGCAACGCTTCTCCCAAGGAAGTAGCTCGTGCTCAACGCGTTCGATTTTTCCGGCAGACTCGCCACCGATATCGTTCGGTAGCTTTTTGACGAGTAGTTCTGAGCCCATCACGCGGCCTCCTTTTCGTAGCTTACAGGGATCACGCCGATCATGGCGTCGCGTGTGACGAGGTCGGCGAGCTCGTCTTCGCTCAGAGCTTCTGTTCCAGCAGGGCGCAAAGGCAGGACCAGGTATCGGATGACAGCCGTGGAGTCGCTGACGCGGATCTCAACGTCGTCCGGGATGTGGGTGCCGAACTCCTCCAGCACCGCTCTCGGTTCATGGACGGCGCGAGCTCGGTACGGCTTCAGTTTGTACCAGTCTGGTGGCAGACCAAGGACGGGCCGGGGATAGCAGGAGCACAAGGTGCAGACGATCAGATTGTGGACGTCCGCCGTGTTCTCGAGCACGATCAGTTGCGTATCGTCGTAGAATGTGATGCCCAGTTCTTCGCAGGCGGTGCGTCCGTTTTCTAGGAGCCGTTCCTTGTAAGCGGGATCCATCCAAGCCCGGGCGACGACCTTGGCGCCGAGTGTGGGAGTTCGCGAGTCGAGGACTTCGATCTGCCTTCTGATCTCGTCGGCACCGAAAAGCTTGCGCTCAACCAGTAGTTCTCTGACAGCGGTTTCCATTATCTCGTAGTATCCAGGACGTTCGTCGGCCGTGATAGCCTCGTGAGGGTGATCATGATCGTGGTCATGGCCGTGGTCGGTCATCTCAAATCCTTTCCAGCCAATTTTCGAAAATCTCAATTCGCAAGCCATCGTTGGGCGAGCCCACATAGTCGGACCAAATCTCCGTCATCGGGATGGCGATGCGGTAGTAGTGCCCTTTGGAACCGGCGTTGCGTCCATAGGCCTCTTCTTCGTTATCAACGGCCATCGTAGGGATGACTTCCTCTACGGTTCCGAGTTTCCCGCGCAGGTAAGTTGGCACTCGGTAGTGCCCAATAGGCGAGCGGGTAGCGATCGTTACGCGATCGCCTGGCGCGAAAACGGGTACCTCGCCTAGCGCTGGCACAACTCCGCCGATATGCGTTGCCGCAGTCTGCATAAGGATTCTCCTTGAGAGCAATTGGCTTCAAAATGACTGAGCGCTAGCCACATTCTTGTAAGATGCTGTCGCCGCGGAATTCGGATTACAAAGTGGGTGAAGAACGTCGGCAACTCAAACTTGCACGCTCCATTTATACCGACCTGTAACCGTCCATGATCCAGCTTGAGACCAGTCGTGCATAGTCCGCCGAGGCATCTTCCCAAACGAAATGACCTGCCTCGACGATCTCGGCCAGGCTGTGGGGAAGAAGTCCTGCCAGGAAGTCCCCATTTGATAGGGGAACAAGCGGGTCATCTTTGCCGGAAATAACCAAAACTGGCGTCTGAATGTCGGGAAGGAGCTTTTCGAGCCGGGGCAAATCGGTGGAATAGGCCCGAACGAAATCTGCAGCTTCGTTCCAGCGTTGGCCCTCAGAAGACAGTCGGTAGTCTTCGAGGATCTCCGTTGGAATTGTAACTCTCGCCGAACCTGAAACGAATTTCACGACCTGTTCGCCGCCGTCCGAGCCGACATATGAGGCTTTTTTCGATGCTGCCACCTGTGCCAACGACTCGCCCAGCAGGGGCATGCTGGCGCCACCGCTGCCTGCAACGATGCTCTCGAAAAGGTCTGGCCGCTTGGATGCGGCGAACAGCGTGGCCAAGGTACCCACATCGGGTGCGATAACGTGCGCCCGCTCGATTCCGAAGGCAGTCATGAGTTTTATCACGAAATTACCCATCGCGTCCGGCGACATCAAATCTTCTCGGGCGCTAGATTGACCGAATCCTGGGAGATCTACCGCGATGACGGGTCCGAGTTTGCAGAGGTCCGACCAAACGAGATTGAAAGCAAAGATGCTCTCCGGCCATGGAGCTGTCAGTAGCAACGGGATGCCATTTTCCTTCCCCGCCTTCACGTATCGTATCGAGAGGCCATCGACGGGCAGGTGGTCGATTTTTTCTTTGATGAAGATGCCGTTAGCCATGTGAATGCTCCTCATTTTCGGCGCCTTGGCCGCGACTGAATTCCCCCCAAACTCGCAGGTGAGCCCGCTCCGGTCTTTGACGATCCGGCTTTTGTTTTGAGGAGGGTATGCTTGTCTCGGCGCTGATGGCTATGAACGCTTGGTCGCGGCTAGAGATCGAATTTTACAAGACCGCGTTCTGAGATTTCCGCTTCATAGGGGCATCAACGTAACGAGGTGCACCATGAATTCGGTCGACAAATTCGACATTTTGATCTTTGGCGGTGGCAAAGCTGGCAAGACGCTGGCCATGGACCAAGCAAAGGCGGGCAAGAAGGTAGCGGTCGTTGAGGCGGGTCTCATCGGTGGCTCGTGCATCAACATCGCCTGCATTCCCAGCAAGACACTTATCCGCAGCGCCGAAGTCGCGCATTCCATGAAGGGGATTTCCGAGTTCGGGATCACGGCCGACAACGTCCGTAGCAGTCTCGATCTTGTTCGCGATCGCACCGCGCGTGTCGTGGCGGAGATGGTTGCAACAAACCAAGCCGGTTTCGACGCAAGCGGCTTCGATCTTGTCTTGGGCTGGGGTAAGTTCATCGCCCCGAAAACAATTCAGGTTGAGACCGCGTCTGGAACGAGAACTGTTTCGGGAGAACAAGTTTTTATCAATTTGGGAACGACAGCAGACGTACCAGATCTTCCGGGTCTCGCGGGCGCAGCCCCGATCACCCACGTCGAAGCTCTGCAGCTTGGCGACCTTCCCACGAAGTTGATCGTAATCGGCGGTGGCTACATTGGAATGGAACTGGGCCAAGCGTTCCGTCGCCTGGGTTCAGAGGTCGCCATACTGGAGCGGGGACCCCGGCTTGCTCCGCGGGAAGACATAGACGTCAGCGAAGGCATTCTGAAGATCCTCGGTGGCGAGGGGATAGAGGTGGCGCTCAGCGCCTACGACCTCTCCGTTAGCGGGCGCTCAGGCGAGAGTGTCACTGTCCGTAGCGCGGATGGTCGAGTATTCGAGGGATCGCACATCCTCGTGGCCTCGGGCCGACGTCCCCGAACAGCGGGAATCGGGCTCGAACTGGCAGGTGTCGAGGTCGACGATCGAGGTTTCATCAAGGTTGACGACCATCTTCGGACGACCGCCGACGGCGTCTGGGCGATGGGTGAAGTCGCCGGAACTCCTATGTTCACCCACGCGTCCCTTGATGACTACCGCGTGGTCAAGAGCACCATGGCGGGCGGCAACCGAACCACAAAGGGTCGAATGATCCCGTACTGCGTCTTTATCGATCCGGAATTTGCGCGGATCGGGATGAACGAAGCGGAAGCGCTCAAGGAAGGCATTGAGTACCGCGTCGCGAAGCTTCCGATGGATGTCGTGCCGCGAGCAAGGACCCTCTCACAACGAAAGGGGTTCATGAAAGCGCTCGTTGCGGTCGATTCCGACGAGATCCTTGGTTTCAGCATGCTCGGCGTGAACGCAGGCGAAGTAATGAGCGTCGTTCAAATGGCGATGCTTGGTGGTCTGCCCTTCACAACGCTTCGCGACGGGATATTCGCCCATCCAACCATCACCGAAGGGCTGAATATGCTGTTTGCGAACGTATCGGCATCAGCTGTTGTTCGCAAAGCCGCGTGACATCGATTTAATAGGACAGAGATCAATGACCTTGGAAAACGCTACAAACACCGAGACGAAATACGCAGACTTGGACGGGCGACGCATTGCCTATCGTTTGATCGGGCAGGGAACCCCACTCGTTCTTGCAGTCCGTTTCAGGGGGACACTTGATGCCTGGGACCCCCTGTTTCTCGACGAGTTGGCCAAGGACTTCACCGTTATCACCTTCGACTATACAGGCTTGGGTGCATCCACGGGAGAACCAACCTACGACCGAGCCTCGCTGGCGAGAGACGCCAAGGACCTGATCGATTTCCTTGGATACAAGAAGGTTGTGATGGGCGGCTGGTCGCTCGGAGGTGTCGTAGCTCAAGTCTTCAGCCTGACGTATCCGGAACTGGTGTCCCATCTGGTTTTGATCGGAACTGCCCCTCCAGGCCATTCCAAGATCAGCGGGGACCCTCTTTTCATGAAGACCGCGATGAAGCCTGTAAACGACCTTGACGACGAAACAATTCTGTTTTTCGAGCCTGAATCTCCTCTGAGCAAAGAGGCTGCTCGACTTTCTCACGAGCGTATAGCTGCTCGAAAAAATGACCGCTCGCCCATGATTCAAGAGGCAACGTTCATGAAGCTTCTCAGCGAAGCAAAGGACCGAACCACCATTTTCCCGGACCCGAACGGACAGCAGATGGAGGACATGGCCGCTGGACGCCATCCTGTCCTCGTCATCAGCGGTGACCACGACATCGCTTGCCCGGTCGACAACTGGTTCGAGGTATCGAACTTCTGGCAGTCGCTTCACATCATAACAGTGCCGCAAGCCGGTCATGCACCCCAACATCAGGTGCCTGAATACGCTGCAGAAGTGATCGCGTCCTTCATCAAGCGAATCCGGTAATTCAACGCTTGCTGTGAGCTTCTAATCGCTCTTCTAACCCCCATGGAGACTTAACAGGATGCGGAAAAAGGCGCTTGCTGCGAGCGGACTGCCGTGATTCCATGCCTCGGTGATTGCTTGGCAGGAGTGGGACATGCGCGGCAGTGATATCCAGACGGCGGGTCTGTTTTCTTATGTGAGCTGCGAAGCCCGCGTTCCAAGCAGCCACCCGCTGCGGCCGATCCGCGCGATTGTGGACGAGGCACTGGAAGTTCTGTCCCCCGATTTCGAGGCGATGTATTCAGCGATCGGCCGCCCGTCGATCCCGCCGGAAAAGTTGCTGCGCGCCCTGTTGTTGCAGGCTTTCTACACGATCCGCTCGGAGCGCCAGCTCATGGAGCAGATGGATTACAATCTGCTGTTTAGATGGTTCGTCGGCTTGTCGATGGATGCACCGATCTGGGACGTCACCGTGTTCACCAAGAACCGCGAGCGCCTGTTGGCGGGCGACATCGCTGCCAAGTTCCTGGCGGCCTTGCTGAGCCAGCCGCGGGTTAAGGCACTGCTGTCGGACGAGCACTTCTCGGTGGACGGTACCTTGATAGAAGCCTGGGCCAGCATGAAGAGCTTCAAGCCCAAGGACGAGACCGATGGTGACGACACCGACGGCAGCGGCGCTGGCAGTGAAGGGAAACAACCGCCAAAGCCCGCAGATCGCAACTCCGAGCGCGATTTCCACGGCGAGAAGCGCAGCAACGCAACCCACGCGTCGACCACCGACCCGGATGCCAGGCTTTACAAGAAGGCTCGCGGTCAGGC
>NZ_FMAF01000015.1 GCF_900094565.1 Martinezella lusitana | reverse complement strand
GGTCTGCGAGCAGGCCCATCAGCAGATGAAGGAAGAACTCGGCCTCGATCACTTTGAAGGCCGATCATGGCAGGGCCTACACCGACACGCGTTGATGACGATGATTGCCTATGCCTTTCTTCAGCATCAGCGCCTCAACAAGGCAAAGCGGGAAAAAAAGAAAGAGGCACGGCCCGCCTAAGCCGACACTGCCAGCTGTCCGGCGTGCCGTCATAGCCGCACTCTCAAACCACCATCCACCACAACGATGTCCACACTGCCGTATCAGGTTCCAAATGAACCTAAATTCAATTCTGCCAAAGTAGTGCTAGAGCGTCATTCTAAGGTTTGTATTGACGGCGCTCCTGCCGAGTGATGATTCGCTACGCGAGTTTTCGGCCCATGAGGGCCATTTTCATGTCCAAAGAACCGATTGCCCATTTCGAGGCAGCGAGTACGCTTGCCGTCGTGGTTTCATCAAACGAGCCGTTACTGTTCCTGTCTGCAGACCAGAAGGTCATCGCGGCGAGCACATCGTTTTGCCGAACCTTCGAGATCGATCCTGCGACAATTCCCGGCAGGGCGCTGAGTGAGCTTGGAAACGGCGAATGGGCGATGCCCAAGCTCACTTCTCTTCTGAAGGCGACGGCAGCCGGAAGCGCGATGATTGAGGCCTACGAAATTGACCTTATGCGGCCAAACCAGAAGACACGCCAACTGGTCGTCAATGCGCAAATCCTTGACGACGGCAACAAGGACCATATCCGCCTGCTGGTGGCCCTCTCCGACGTGACCGACGCGCGCGCCGAAGCAAAACTGAAAGATGACCTCGTCCGGGACAAAGCCATCCTGATACAGGAAGTCCAGCATCGCGTCGCAAATAGCCTTCAGATCATTGCGAGCGTCCTTATGCAGAGTGCACGTCGGGTGCAGTCGGAGGAAGCGCGCGGACATCTTCACAACGCCCATCACCGAGTGATGTCGATTGCGGCCGTTCAGCGACAACTCTCGACATCGAGCGGCGGTAATGTCGAACTTCGTAGCTATTTCACCCAGCTTTGCGAGAGCCTCGGCGCATCGATGATTGCTGACGAGAGCCGGTTCTCGATATCGGTGACGGTGGATGACAGCGTCGTCGAAGCGGACGTCTCCGTCAGCCTGGGGCTTATCGTGACCGAATTGGTGATCAACGCTCTCAAACACGCCTTTATAGACCAGCAGACGGGAAGGATCGCGATCGACTATCGCTCGACCGGCAGCGACTGGACACTTTCGGTAGCTGACGATGGCGTAGGCATGCCCAATGGCAGTGTTGCTGCCAAGGCTGGACTAGGCACAGGCATCGTCGAGGCCCTCGCCCGGAACCTACAGGGTGAGATTAAGTTGAACGACGCAAGCCCAGGAACCGCAGTGATCATCAGTCATCGCGGGGATGCCGACCGTCGAACCAGAATCCCAGCGGCCGCATAGGAACTGACCTTTCACCGAAACGTTATCAACTGAGTCCAGGGTTCCCGGCTCACACAAAACCGAGTGACATATGTTTAATGGCAAGGCGGTCATCCTGGTGGTCGAAGACAGCGCGCTAATTCGAATGGGCGCCATCGACCTGGTCCGATCCGCCGGCTACGAGGCGCTCGAGGCAAGCAACGCCGACGAGGCAATTCGCATTCTGGAATCGAGGGCCGATATCGACCTCGTCTTCACCGACGTGGAAATGCCCGGAACGATGGACGGCATCAAGCTCTCCCACTACATCCGTAGCCGATGGCCGCCGGTAAAATTGATCGTTGCTTCCGGCAGGGCCATCCTCAAAGAGAGCAGCCTTCCTGAGGGAAGCCAATTCTTCTCGAAGCCTTACGGCGATCACGCCATCGCAAACGCAATGGCCACGATGCTTTTGGGAAACTGATCTCGAACGTCTGCGCGAGCAAAGGCGTGCGGAGTCTCATCGCACGCCAGCTTGATATTTACCCCACGCGACGTCGCGGCTCTCGTTCGGACGAGAGAATTTGCGAGGGTACTTTAACCCGAGGCCGATAACTTTACGGCGCTTTCTCAACAACACACACAGCTTTCCTCAATAGCAGGTTGGTTAGCGGACTTAGCGTTGCTTTAAAGAAACTGTGTAAGGATGCAGGCCCGTTTCCTATACCGGCAATCTGATGAAGTTTCGAAGAAAACAAAAAATATTGCGTGGCTTCGCGAGTTCTGCAGTAAGCCATACCAGCGCATTTGCTCCGGCAATATTTGCGACGACTATTGCAGTATTCGTCGTCTGTGTCGCAACGAACTGGAGGCTGGAACGATCGGTAGCCGACGAACGCTCAATTGTTGCCGGTGAGCTTGCCACCATATCATCTCGGCTTCAGACGAACCTCAATGGCAACGTGAAACTGTTGCAAGGCCTGGCGGCCGGTATCACAGTCAATCCGGCGATGGACCAAAGCGCTTTCTCCAAACTCGCCGCGGAGATTTTGCAGCCGGATTCACAATTGCGAAGCTTCGCCGCAGCCCCCGGCATGGTGGTCAAGTGGGTTTATCCAGAAAAGGGAAACGAAAAAGCGATCGGACTCGACTATCGAACGAACGAAAAGCAACGGGATAGCGCAATGCTGGCGCGCAACACCCACAATATCGTTTTGACGGGCCCTGTGGAGCTCGTGCAGGGCGGAACGGCTTTCGTGGTCAGGTGCCCGGTCTATATCAATGACAGAACAAGCCAGATCTTCTGGGGTCTTGTTTCTGGAATCGTAGACATACCAAGGCTCTACCAAGATAGTGGCCTTGAATCGACCGACCTTGAGATTGCCGTCAGCGCCGTAGCGGAACCGAAGTTGGCCAAACAAGTTTTTCTCGGCGACCTGGAAACTTTTTCGAAGAATCCGGTCGTGGCATCCGTTGATATGACTTATGGCCGATGGACCCTTGTCGCAGTGCCTAAGGGCGGATGGGGCCAAAACAGCGGCATGGCCACTTTTGAGCTCTATGCTTGCCTATTGTCTTTGTGTGTCGTTGCGCCAATTGTTTGGGTAGGCTTTCTGACCAAATCACGCCAAAGAACCATTGAAAAACTTCGCCTTCACAAGAAAAAGCTCGTTCGAGCGCGGCAAAGGCTCGAATACCTGTCGTTGCATGACGCACTAACGGGGCTTCCCAATCGCCGATTTATTGATCAGATGATCTCGCAATCGCCGAGGCCCGATCCAGAAGATTGTCTGATACTGATTCATATCGATCTGGATCGATTTAAGGAGATCAACGACACGAAAGGGCATGCCGGAGGTGATACGGTCTTGCAGGCAGTGGCTTCGCGCCTTGTCAATTTGGCCGGCCCAAACGACGTAGCGGCTCGGATCGGTGGAGACGAGTTCATCTTCGCAACCTGGAGCGCCGATCCCGCGCCTAAGGCAAACGAATTGGCCCAACAGATTGTCGATACACTCAAGCAGCCGCTATTCGTTGATGGCTCGGAGTGTGTGGTCGGCGCAAGCGTCGGCGTCGCCTGGGAAACTGAATATGCTCGTGGGCAGGACCTGAGCCAATTGCTTTTGGATGCCGATTTGGCTCTGTACGAGGCGAAGAAGGTGGGCCGCGGTCGCGCGGCCATTTTCACCGAAGCGCTTCGTAGCGCCGCAATCGGTTCGAAGGAATTGGCGGATGAATTCAATCATGCGCTCGATTGCGACGAACTGGTTGCATTTTTCCAGCCGCAGTTCAATGCAAGCACATTGGATATCGCCGGCGTCGAGACACTTGCGCGCTGGGATCACCCGCGAAACGGTCTGCTCGCCCCGGATAAATTTCTCGCTGTCGCGGAAAATTTGGGACGTTCCGGCGACATGGATAGGCTAATCCTGCAGAAGGCTCTGTTCGAGCTTACAAGATGGGACAGCCTGGGAATGCGCATCCCGCGTGTTTCGGTCAATATTTCTGCGCGTCGGCTGGTGGATGCAAATCTGCTTGCCGAGCTATCCGAACTTCCCTTCGCGAGAGGTCGCCTATGTTTCGAGCTGCTGGAGACAATCTCCTTCGATGATCTTCAGCCTGTTCTCAATCACATAGTTCCAGCTCTCAAAGAGCTTGGAATTGAAATCGAGATCGATGATTTCGGCACCGGGCATGCCAGCATCATAAGCTTACTTAGGCTCGAGCCGCGAAGGCTTAAAATCGACCGGGAAATTATCAAGCCGATTGTCGCGTCTCCATCTCAACGGCGTCTGGTCTCCTCGATTATCGAAATCGGCCGGTCGCAGAACATCGACATCGTTGCCGAGGGCGTGGAAACAATGGAGCACGTGAATATCCTGAGAGATCTTGGTTGCCACTTTCTGCAGGGATACGCTCTGGCACGACCAATGAGCTCAAAGCAGTTGATCGAATTTTGCCGCCCGAAGGATAAAGAACTTTCAGAGGTGGGATAAAGGCTAGGCTCTGCTTCCTCGCCCCCGGAATTGACCGTAGCCACAAACGGCTTGGTCAAACAAATTGTGAATCTCCGCGACCTCATCGCTCGGTTCGAGCTTCAGCCAGCGGAGGCGCCGCAAAGGTCTCGCGCAACGCCTTGTCGAGCGGATCAAAAGCCACAACGGCATCGCTATTGTCGAACTGAGACTGCTAAGAAAGCCACAATCGGCGCTCTCGAGCGGAGTCGAACCAGCGGCAACGGATTTTTTACGCCGGACTGCGAGTCAACGTCCGTGACAACGCATTCCACATCTACCCTCCGCTGATGTTACCGCACCGCCCTTCCCTTAGACGTAACGTCGATTGAAACGGGAAAGCAGAAGAAGGCCTTTCTGCATCAGAATAAATGCAAACAGCAATAAGCCGATCAAAATCTTCGTCCACCAGCTGGAAAGCGATCCGTCGAAGGTGATGTAAGTCTGAATCAGGCCCTGTATCAGGATTCCGATGAGGGTTCCTCCAACGAACCCCGCGCCTCCCGTCAACAGTGTTCCGCCTATGACCACGGCTGCGATAGCGTCGAGCTCAACACCGACCGTGGCAAGCGAATATCCTGCTGATGTATAAATGGAAAAAACGATTCCGGACAGACCGGCGAGAAAGCCGGACAAGGCGTATATCAGGATGGTCGTGCGGCCAACCGGAACACCCATGAGTTCGGCCGTCTGCACGCCGCCGCCCATAGCATAGACGTTGGCGCCGAAGCGCGTGCGATGCGCGAGAACAATGCCGCCGGCAAAGACGAGCAGCATGACGCCGCCGATCAAGGTCAATCGACCGCCGCCCGGCATCAGCCAATAGAGATCGCTGAGCCGCGAATAGAAATCATGCTCGATCGGGATGCTGTCGATGGAGATCACGAAGGCAATTCCCCGCGCCAGAAACATGCCGGCCAGCGTTACGATGAAGGGCGGCATGCTGAGATAGTGGATGATGGCGCCCATGCCGGTGCCGAAGATCGTAGTGATCAGCAACACGAGAGCAAAAGCCAACAGCGGATGGATCGAGGTGTCCCGCAGGATGATCGCCAGGAAAACGCCGGTAAAGGCGATGACCGAACCGATCGACAGGTCGATGCCGCCCGAAATGATCACGAATGTCATGCCGACCGCGGCAATCCCCAGGAAGGCGTTGTCGGTCAACAGGTTGCCGGCCACCCGCGTCGACAGCATGTTCGGATACTCCGCCACGCAACCCGCATAGGCCAGGATGAAGATGACGATCGTCGCGAGCAGTGGAAGATATTTCGAATTCACTTCGCCTGCTCCTTATGGACCATCTGTCCCTCGCCTCGGCGCCGCTGGAAGAACGCGGTGGCGGACTGCAGGGCAGGAGACTGGATGACCAAAATGACGATAACGATGATTGCCTTGATGACCAGATTGAACTCCGGTGGAAAACCGGACAGAAGGATGCCTGTATTGACCGACTGAATAATCATCGCCCCAATCAACGAACCGACAATGCTGAAGCGACCGCCAAGTAGCGAGTTGCCGCCGACGACCACGGCGAGGATCGCATCCAGCTCGAGCCACAAGCCGGCATTGTTGGCATCCGCGCCCTTGATGTCGGCCGAAACGATGATACCGGCGATGGAAGCACAAAGGCCGCTCAGAGCATAGACGGCGATCAGCAGCACCGGCGTCTGGATGCCGGAGAGCGTGCTTGCCCGGCGATTGATGCCGATCGCTTCGACCAGCATGCCAAGCGCCGTGCGCCTGACCAACAGGATGACGACAAGCGCCGCGAGCACCCAGATTACCACGGGCATGGGCAACGCGGCAAAGGCGCCGCTGCCTAGGAAGATCAGCCCGTCATTGTTGAAGGTGAGGATCATGCCCTCGGTAATCAATTGCGCTATGCCGCGGCCAGCCACCATCAGCACCAGTGTTGCAATGATCGGCTGGATATCGAGCACAGCCACGAGAAAGCCATTCCAGAGGCCGCACGCCAAACCCACGCCGATCGTCAGCAACAGGGTATAGGCAAGCGAATAGCCTGCAACGATTGAAGCTGCGGCTACCGCGCCGCAAATCGCGATGACCGCACCGACCGAAAGATCAATCCCCTTGGTGGCAATGACCAACGTCATGCCGATGGATAGCAGCGCGACAGGCGCACCGCGATTCAGCACGTCGATCACGCTCCCGTAGAGTCTGCCATTTTGAATTTCCAGATGAAAAAACTGCGGGAACATAATGAAATTCAACAGAAGAATGACCGCCAGCGCAATAAGCTGCGGCATCAAGCGAAACAGGGATGCCTTAATTTGCGAGATCATGCGTCCTCACGGGTATTTTGAGTGGTGGCAATGGCCTCGACGATATTTCCGGCGGTTATCTCGCTGCCGGTCAACTCGGCAATGTGCTCGCGATCCCGCAGGACGATGACGCGCGAGCTATAGGCGACAAGTTCCTCCAGTTCGGATGAAATGACCACCAGCGACATGCCTTGCTGGCAAAGATCTTCGATGAGGCGGATGATTTCCGCATGCGCGCCGACGTCGATGCCGCGCGTCGGTTCATCAAGGATCAGGAAGCTTGGGTTGGTCGCCAACCACCGCGCAAGGATCGCCTTCTGCTGATTGCCACCCGACAGAAGCCTGATCGGCTTCTCACGGTCGGTCGTGCGGATATCCAGTGCCTTGATGTAGCGATCGGCGATGGCGTTCTGTTCGCTGCGCGCCAGAGGCCTCGCCCAGCCACGACGCGCTTGCAGGGCCATGACGATGTTTTCGCGGATGGAAAGATCGCCGATGATGCCGTCTGTCTTGCGGTCCTCCGGGCAAAAGCCGAAACCGTTCTTGATGGCGGCGCGCGGACTGGAAAGCGTAACGCTGTTGCCTTCGACCGTCGCCTCGCCGCTGTCTGATCGTTCGACGCCGAAGAGTACCTCGGCGGTCTCGGTGCGGCCAGACCCGAGCAGACCGGCGATGCCGACCACTTCGCCGCCACGCACCTCCATATCGAAGGGCTTGATTTTGCCGCGCTTGCCGAAATTCGCGAAGCGATACTTTACCGGCCCGCTTTCGTTGGTGACCTGCTTTGCGGCGCTCTCCGCCTGCGCAAGCTCACGGCCGAGCATCATGGCAATCAGGGTTTGCCGTGAAAGTCCTTCCGCATTCCGCGTGCCGACCAGGCGGCCGTTGCGGAGAACGGTGATTCGATCGCAGATTTCATAAACCTGCTCGAGAAAATGCGTAATAAAAACAATCCCTAAGCCACGTTGCTTCAGCCGCCTGACGATGCCGAACAGCATGGCGACCTCTTGCGTATCGAGGCTTGCGGTCGGTTCGTCCAGGATCAAGACCTTGCCGGAGAGATCGACGGCACGGGCGATCGCGATCACCTGCTGGATGGCGACCGAGAACCGGTCGAGCTGACGGCCAACGTCGATGTCTATGCCGTATTGCGCCAGCAGATCCCTGGCCATGCCGTTCATGACGCGGTTGCTGACCAAGCCGAAGCGCCTCGGCTGGCGACCGAGAAACAGATTCTCCGCCACACTCAGGTTCGGGAGCAGATTCACCTCCTGGTAAACCGTTCCAATACCGAGCTTCTGGGCTGCGAGCGTATCATGCGGATCAATCTCAGTGCCATCGAGAACCAAAGTGCCTGCATCTCGGCGATAGGCGCCGGTCATGCATTTGATCAAGGTCGATTTTCCCGCTCCGTTTTCACCGAGCAGCGCATGGACTTCTCCGCGCATCAAAGTGAAATCGACATGATCGAGGGCGGTCGAGCCTGGGAAATATTTGCAAAAGCCTGTCGCTGTCAGAAGTCGCTCGACGTCGTGAGCCATGAAGCGTGAATGTCCTTGGGTTGAGCCAATATTCGAAAGCGATAGCCGGCGCATACAGATGATGCGCCGGCATTCGATGTAAGAGACTGCATCGGCTGAATTGTTCGCCCGGTGCGGTCGCCCCTCGTCTCAGTAGCCGAGGCCTTTCTTCTGCTCATAGACCTTCTGCGGATCGTCAGCCTGCGTGTAGAGCTTGGACTCGGTCTGGATCCACTTTGGCGGCTCCTTCTTGTTTTTCAGATAGGCATCGAGCGCATCGAAGGCCGGACCAGCCATGTTCGGTGTCAGCTCCACCGTCGCGTTCGCCTCGCCGGCGGCCATCGCCTTGAAGAGATCCGGAACCGAGTCGACCGAGACAGTCAGGATATCCTTGCCCGGCTTCAGGCCTGCTTCCTTGATCGCCTGGATGGCGCCGACGGCCATGTCGTCGTTGTGGGCGTAGAGGGCGCAGATGTCCTTGCCGCCGTTTTCAGCCTTCAGGAAGCTTTCCATGACTTCCTTGCCCTTGGAGCGGGTGAAGTCGCCCGTCTGGCTGCGAACGATCTTCAGGTTGTCGTGACCCTTGATGGCTTCCTCGAAGCCCTTCTTGCGGGCGATGGCCGGCGAGGAGCCAGTCGTGCCCTCCAGCTCAACGATATTGCACTTCTTGTCGCCGACCGTCTTGACGAGCCAGTCGCCGGCAACCTTACCCTCATGAACCAAGTCGGACGTGACGGCGGTCAGATAAAGGTCCTTCGGCGCGTTGACCGTACGGTCGAGCAGAATAACCGGAATCTTGGCTTCCTTGGCTTCCTTCAGCACGGCATCCCAACCCGTTTCGACGACTGGCGCCAGCAAGATTGCGTCAACGCCCTGTGCGATGAAGGAACGGATTGCCTTGATCTGGTTTTCCTGCTTCTGCTGCGCATCGGCAAACTTGAGATCAATGCCGCGCTTTTTAGCTTCCTGCTTGGTCAAGGTCGTTTCAGCGGCACGCCAACCGGATTCCGAACCGATTTGCGAGAAGCCGACGACCAGCTGCTTTGCCGATGCGGCTGTGAACATGCAGGTAGCAAGAATCGTGGCACTGATCAGTGCAGTCTTCAACTTCATGATATCCTCCCAAAGGCCCATCTTCTCAGGCCCGCAGTCAAAAAATCATATAGTAATACTTTTGTAAATCAGTATTCGATGATGCGATGCAACAAAAAGATGTGTCATGCGGACGGCATGGTAACAGTCACCAAGGGTCGATGTGAAGGTGTAATGAACGGGCATGGCCAGTTTCGCGCGTGATCCGCTTTAGTGAACGGGGCGTCCGACCGTGCCGTCGCCTTTCGGTGTTTAAAGCGCCCTCGTCAACATTTGCTAACCCATCCGGCGCAGGAGCTTTGAACTGGCTCGCGGTTCACTCGATCGAAATGGGTCAAGAAAACACAAGACTTAACAGCGTGACGAGAGGAGAGGAAATTGGCTAAGGCGCTTGCGCTCCTATTTTCCCTCTGGCCTACTCTCGCGCAGTGCATCGCTGAGTTCAATCCGCGCAGTGCCTATTAGCTGCTCCATGGCGATGCGAGCAGCATCCGGCCTTCGCATTCGGATCGCATCCAGCACGTCCTGATGCCGCGCAATCGCATATTCATGCGACTGGCTGGCGCGGTTGGTCAGTCGGAAACTCGCAAGCAGCGCGGCCCGGATGGCAGTCGCGAATTGGCGAAAGACCCAATTTCCACTGGCATTGATGATCGCGGTATGAAACTCGAGGTCTGCCTGGCTCCATGCTTCATTGTCGCGTGCGTTTGCGGCTACCATGTCCTCGAAAGCCTCAGCAATCTGTGCCAATTGCTTTGCCGTGGCATTCGCAGCGGCTTGCGCTGCCGCGGCCGGCTCCAGCAGCTGTCGAGCATCGAGCAATGATTCATAAAAGCTACGATCATTGCTGAGCTCCAGCGTCGCATCCAGAACCAGCGGATCCAGATAGTTCCAGTTCTCACGAGGCAGAACATTGGTCCCAGCGCGCGTGCGCGACCGGACCATTCCCAATGCCGACAGATACTGCATGGCTTCCCGCAGGCTGGTGCGGCTGACACCATACACCTCGGAAAGCTCCGCCTCATTGGGAAGCAGGGAACCTTCGACAATATCTCCGGAGACGATCTGTCCAATCAATTTCTTCAGCAACTCCTCCCGCACGCTACGCCTTCCCTGTGCAGGTTGCGTATCAACATGCGTCGCTCGCGGAGATCCAAAACGCGTACTCTTCACCTGCACTCCCTTCCGCTGGCCCGACCAAGATCATGAGCGGTGCCACGCTCCGGCATCAATGCGCAATTGCAAGGTCTGCGGACTTCTCCCAAGGAATCTGATCGTTCGTCACAATCGAGCACCACGCCCAGCGGCCGACGACCGCAAATTGTCGAGAAGGACGGCAATCAGAAGAATGCAGCCACGCACCAGATATTGATAGAAAGCCTGAATGTTGAGCAGGTTCATGACGTTTTCGGCGATACCCATGATGAGGACCCCAACGATCACGCCGGTCATCGCCGCCCTGCCCCCCGCGAGCGACACGCCACCGAGCACGCAAGCCGAGATGACCGAAAGCTCAAGCCCGGTTGCGGCATTCGGCTGGCCCGATGTGATGCGTGAGGCAAGCAGAATGCCAGCAATGGCACACACAAGGCCCTGCAATGCGAAGATCCAGATGCGCACGTTGACGACATTGACGCCGGCAAGGCGCGAGGCCTCGGGATTGCCGCCGATCGCTAGCGTATTCTTGCCGAAGACGGTGCGGTTCAAAGCGAAACCAAAGATGATGAAGAGGACGACCATAATCCAAATCGGCGTCGGCACCGTCAGAAAGCGGGAGAGGGCCAGTTGATAGAAGGCCGGATCGTTAATGCCGACGGCCCGCCCATCGGAAGCGATCAGCGCCAGCCCACGGACGATCTGCATAGTGGCGAGCGTCGTGATCAGCGCGTTAATGCGGAACTTGGCGATAACGACTCCGTTGACGACGCCGACAATGCTGCCACAGATCAGTGCTGCGACGAGGCCGAGCGGGATCGAGCCGGTCGAGTTCGACACCATGACGGCAATCATGCCCGAGAAGGCGACGGTAGAACCGACGGACAAATCGAAGTCACGCGACGCCAGGCAAAACATCATCGTGCACGCGACGATGCCAATCGTCACCACCGACTGCAGCAGACCGAGCATATTGCGCTCCGTCAGGAAGCTCGGAACGAAGATCGAGACGATCACAAAGGCGATGGCGAAGATCACCACGAGGCCCTGTTCGCCGAGAAGGATTTTTTTCACCGAGTTCATCGTTATAATTCCTGAATTAAATTGTGCCGGCGGCGTTCTTATCGGGGAGGGCGGCAGTCAGAATTCTGCGCTCATCGAAATCGGCGCGCGCGACATCGGCCGCGGCGCGGCCCTGGCACATGACGATGATGCGATCGGAAATACCCATGACTTCGGGAAGCTCGCTCGAAATGACGACGATCGCCATTCCGCCGGCCGCCAGCTCATAAAGAATCTCATAGATCTCCGATTTGGCGCCGACATCGATGCCGCGGGTCGGCTCATCGATCACCAGCACCTTGATGCCCTGCTCCGAAAGCCAGCGGCCGAGGATGACCTTTTGCTGATTGCCGCCCGAAAGATTGATAATGTCCTGCTTGCGGGACGGCGTGCGAACCTTGAGCTTGGCGATGAACTGATCGGCGACGGAGGCTTCCTTCTTCGGGTTCAATATCCCGAAGGGAGAGAAATGTCGCCTTGACGAGATCGTGACGTTCTCTTCGATCGACCGACCCTGGATGATGCCGTCGAACTTGCGGTCTTCCGGGCACAGAACCATGCCTGCATTGATCGCCGCCTTCGGATTGCCGGGCGAAACGGTAACGCCGTCAATAGTGACGGTACCCTGATGGCGATGATCGGCACCGTATAGAAGCCGCGCCATCTCGCTTCGCCCCGCGCCGATCAGCCCAAAGAAACCGAGGATCTCCCCCTTGCGGACAGAAAAGCTGATCGGATTGCGTAAGTTTGAACCGGACAGAGTCTTGACGTCGAGGCGGATATCGCCACGCGGCCGTTCGCGCCAGCCCCAGATATTGGTGATTTCGCGGCCAACCATTTCGGCGATGATTTGCTCACGTGTCGTCTCGCCGATATCTGGATGATGAGCGGCAAGTTTGCCGTCGCGCAGGACGGTCAGGCTGTCGCAAAGCCGGAAAATCTCGTCCAGGCGGTGCGAAACGTAAAGGATGACCGCGCCCTTCGCCTTCAGCCTGTCGATCAGGGAAAACAGAATCTCGCTTTCGCGCGACGACAGCGACGACGTCGGCTCGTCCAACGCGATTACCCGGGCATCCAGCATCACCGCCTTGGCGATCTCGACCATCTGGCGGGCGCCGATCGAAAGCGCGGAAACCTTGGCGGAAGGATCGACATCGATGCCGATCTCGTCGAGCTTGGCGCGAACGGTTTGGATCAGCGTCTTGCTGTCAATCACCCCGGCCTTGCTCGGAAAGCGCCCGAGCCAGAGATTCTCGGCAACGGTGAGCTCCGGAACCAGCTGAAGCTCCTGATGGATGACGATGACGCCCGCATGGAACGCATCGCGGGTCGACCCGTACCTTTGTTCCTCGCCGCCAATGAGAATACTACCCTGATCCGCGGCCTGATCGCCGGACAAAATACGGATCAGCGTGGATTTGCCGGCTCCGTTCTCGCCCATCAATCCGTGGATCGCCCCCTTCTCCACGTCGAAGGAGACGCTGGAAAGCGCCTGGACACCGGGGTAACCTTTGGAAATATTGTTGAATTCGAGGAAGGCCATCATCGCTCCATCGGGGAAGAACCCGGCGGTGTTGATGACGCCGCCGGGATTAAAAATCATCTTGTGTGGATGATTATTCGATGCCGAGACCCTTGCGGACTTTTTCGTAATCGCCGCGTAGCGCTAGGGAACCGGAGGTCAGCGTCAGCTTCGGCGGCTCTTTGCCGTTGGCGATCCAGTCGTACATATCGAGCGCAGTCTCATAGCCATGGCGTTTCGGCGAGATGATGACGGTGCCAAAGAAGCCCGTAGCCGAAGGCTTCTTAAATTCGTTGATCGCCGAATCCGCGCCGCCGATGCCTACGCCGATCATGTTGTCGGCCGCGATACCGACCGATTCAGACGCGCGCACGGCGCCGAGCACGGCTTCGTCATTAAGGCCGAAAGCAACCCAATACTTCACGTCGGCATGCTTGTTGAGAACCGTCGTGGCAGCATTGAGAGCCGCTTCGGTATCAGTCTTCGCCTGCGGGGCGTCATAGATGTTCGCAGCCGGCAAGCCTGCTGCCTTCAGCACGGAGATGGCGCCTTCGACGCGATCAACTGCCGTCGGAAGCTGGTCGTAGGAAACGCGGATCGCACCGACACTTTTCAAATCCCAGCCGCGCTTCCTTACCTCGTCCACGATTGCCTGCCCCACAGTTTCGCCGATCTTCGAGGCCGAAATGCCCATATGGGGAACATTTTTGAGCGGCTTGCCGTTGGCATCCACCAGGCGGTCGTCGACCGTCATCAGCTTCAGCTGATTGGCCGCGGCCTTGGCGACAATGCCTGGGCCAAGCTTGACGTCTGGTGTACAGACGATGAAGCCCTGGGCGCCTTGCGCACCGAGGTTGTCGATTGCCGACTGGACCTTTTCACCATCCTCGGCGCCGATCTTGACGAGGGTAAAGCCCTTCTCCTTGGCGGCCTGGTCGGCGAACTTCCATTCGTCCTGAAACCACGGCTCTTCCGGCTGCTTTACGATGAAGCCGATCTTGACGTCCTCTGCAAAAGCGGAGCCAGCCGCCAAAACGGCTAACGTGCCAGCCACGATGGCTGCTTTGAACAAACGCATGTCTCTCTCCCTGAAAATCTCGGTCTGCCACGCATCGGCAGCCGATATTGAATAAAAAGAAACATCATACCAGTCAATATTTGTGTATGATTTTTCTGGTTATGAGCGCGGTTTCTAGCGGTCAATCTTGAGGAAAATGTCTCATTTCCCTGTCATTGAAAGGATTTGAGCGGAATACATCCAGCGAACCATAGAAATAAATAGTACATATATATTGACTTTCACCCGACCAAATATAGGGTGCCGCGCATTCAGGATCAGCCCGGGAAAGGCAGCCGCTCAATGGCTCTCATCGACTTGCAGGCGGGCTCTTTTTCGGCCCGTGTTTCGACGTCGGGCGGCCTGTTGCTCGATTTCTCCTGGTTGGTGGATGGCCGCAAGATCCCGCTTCTGAGACCCGCGCAGGACGCTGCCGATGCACGTTCCTCCGCCTGTTATCCGCTTGTCCCCTTCGGCAATCGCGTCCGCAACAACCGTTTCGCATTCGGGGGTCGCAACTACTCGCTTTTGCCCAACACGTCCTGGGACGCCCATTATCTTCATGGCGACGGCTGGTTGGGCGAATGGTCGCTTTTGTCCCGCAGCCTCAACGAAGTGCAGATCGGTTACCGCCACCAAGGACAGGGGACGCCTTACAGCTACGACGTGAGACAGACCATCACTTTGTCTGCCGACGGGCTGAGGCTGCATATGCGGTTGGAGAATACCGGCGAAGATGCCCTGCCCTTCGGGCTCGGTTGGCATCCGTTCTTTCCGCTGACCGAGCAGACGACGCTTTGCGCGAAGACGCAGCGCTACTGGACCGAGACCGCCGGCTGGCTGCCTGGCAAGCCGGCCGGCATTCCGACCGAGCTCGACTTTTCGCGGCCGTCTCCCTTGCCCAACCGCTGGATCAACAACGGCTTCGAGGGCTGGAGCGGCGAGGCGCAAATCACCTGGCCGGAAAACCGCACGGCCCTCACCCTGACCGCGGACCCACTTTTCCAGCATACGTTCATTTTTCTTTCGGATAGCAAGTTTGACCCCGAATTTCGCCGGGACTACTTCTGCTTCGAGCCAATGTCCCATTTGGCCAACGGCCATAACCTGCCGGGTCTGGGCGATCTGAAGGTTCTGCACCACGGGGAAGGTCTTGAGGGCTCAATCCGGCTGCAACCCCACGAAATCCCGGGATAATGCCAATCCTGACCGCCCACCATGTTCAGCAATGCTTGAAGAGGAAATACAGGATGCCCAACCGCCTTTCTGACAAAAGGGTCTTTATCACAGGCGCTGCTCAGGGAATTGGACGGGCAATCGCAGAGGCTTTCGCGGCTGAAGACGCACGTCTCTTCCTTGTCGACCGCGATGAATCGGTTCTTGCGCAAACGGCTACTGAACTGAAGGCGAAGGGCGCCATCCTCGGCCACCAAGCCACCGACATTACCGACGCGGCCGCTATAAAGGCGGCCATCGCCGAGGCAGACAAGCAGATCGGCAGCCTCAATGCGCTCGTCAACAATGCTGGCGTCAATGTATTTGCGGAACCGTTGCAATCAACGGATGAGGAGTGGCAGCGCTGCTTCGACATCAACCTCAAGGGGGCCTGGAACTGCTGCCGGTCCGTGCTGCCACAGATGATCGACAACGGTGGCGGCGTGATCCTTAACATCGCCTCGACGCATGCCTTCACGATCATTCCGCACACCTTTCCCTATCCGCTCGCCAAGCACGCCCTTCTGGGAATGACCAAGTCGCTGGGGATCGAATATGCTTCGAAGAACGTTCGCGTGAATGCCCTGGCTCCAGGTTATGTCGCGACGCAGAAAGTCGTGGATTACTGGAATAGTTTCCCGGATCCGGAAAAAGCTAAGGCCGAAACGATGAAGCTTCATCCGGGCGGCCGCATCGCAACACCCGAAGAGATCGCCATGGCTGCGGTTTTCATGATCTCGGACGAATGCCCCTTCATGAATGCAACCTGCCTGACTGTGGACGGCGGGTTGAGCGTCATGCAGCACCAATAGTCTAAGGAATTCTCCAGTTTGCGAATGCGCCTGCAGTGTAAACGAGAGCTTATTGCCGAAACCATCCAATGATGTCGAAGGAACCAAGCCGATCGATTTCGAGATCCTGCTGGCCAAGATTGAGGGTTGCGTGGCGCGACTTGGAAACGACATCAGGAACGATCGGGCATTTTGAACGAGGCTGGAAGCAGATCCGATACGGTGGCCAGCATATGGCGTATTTCTGCACGCAGTCAGACGGCGAACACACAGTCGACCGAGGACCTTATCGAGGGGCTGCACAATTGGCAGCTTTTCACGGTTAAATCCGGAGAAGCATCCCGGATGCTATCGCAAGCGCTCCTCAAGGAAAGGCATTAATGCCGCCTGCACCTTGAGCCTCGTGGCTAGGAATTCCACACAAAGCCGCACCTTCGCCGCCGTCAGTCGACTGAATGCCGCAAGCCGGCAAGATCATGGCCGCTTCGGCCGTGCGGGCGCTGACGCCAACGATCGGATGAGATCATTCAGACGTCGTCTGAAAACAACGGCGTCTGCCGGCCATGGGCGACGAAGCTGCGGAAATCCTTGACTGCTTCCGACGTTGCGAGCGAGCAGAAGGGGCCGCGGCTCACGTCGATGCCGTTGAGTTTCCGCAGGCGCACATCCATTTCGGCGCTCTTTAAGGTCACCGCAGCTGGATTGACGACCGGCGCATGCAGCACCTTGAAGCCATATTCGCCGCCGACCAGCAGGCCGGGCAGGATGCCGGCCGGCACCACGACATCGGCGCCATCGCGAACAAGCGGTTCGGCACAGGCACTGAAGGCTGCAAGCATACGTTTGCGCGCCTCATCGTCGCCGGCAAAGGCGGCGCTGAAATCGGATGGCGCGCAATTCATCCCCACCACGTGCTTCACCCGGTCGCCCAGTCCGTAGAGATCAGCCTGCTCATAGTGCCAGGTCTGAAAGACGTCATCGAGGGTGACAAGCGCGAGGCGCCGTCCGAAGCGGGCGGCATAGTGCATCGAGACCTCGCCTGCGCCGATCACCGGGATGCTCACCGCCGATTTGAGCTCGAAAAGGCCGGGATCCTGAAAATGGCCGAGAACCACCGCATCATAGCCGCGCTTTTCGGCTTCGAGCCCGTTGTCTATCGCGATCGCCGCGCAACGGAATTCCGCCAGCCGCCCGAAGTGCCGGTCCGGCGGACTGATGCCGAAAACCTCGACTGTCGTACCGGGCTCGGCGATGCCGTTCAGGTAGTCCGAAAGCTTATGCATGTAAGTGGCGCTGGCCGTGGCGTCGATGAAGCTTTGCCAGAATATGCGCATTGTTCCCTCGTCCTGTTCGTTGTCACGCGTCGTTTTGCTCTCGTCAAAACGGGAATTTAAGGCTTTAATCGTAGCCATATCCACTCTGGAGAACCAAATGAATTCGCCTACAGCAAACGAAATTCCACTCGACGAGACGGCGACGGAAGTGGCGGAAGCGGCGCTGACCGAATTTGAATGGTCGCTCTGGCGGATTTCCGCCGCCTTCGTGCGCTGGCAGTCGGAATGTGCCAGCGAGCTTGCCGGGTCTGGCCTCAGCGGCCTCGACACCGCCGTCCTTCATACGATCCGCTACCGCAACAAGCCGAAGGGCCTTGCCGAAATCTCCCGCCTCCTCGGCCGCGACGACACCGCCAACATTCAATATGCGATCAAGAAATTGCAGGCCCTACAGCTAATCGAGCGAGTGAAGGGCCGGTCGCGCAAGGACACACTTTATGTGCCGACACGCAAAGGCAGCAAGCTGACGCAGGACTACCGCACCCTGCGCCGGCATTTGCTGATCTCGCTCATCCAGAAAATGGATCACGCGGAAAAAGGGCTCGGCGATGCGACCGAAATGCTGGAGCTTTTGACGAGCTTCTACGATACCGCTGCCAGGCGCGTGGCGATCGCCCCTCATCCCGTCGAGCGCGACTGAACCAGGGCCAACACGCGTAGAGGACTTCCAGATCCGCCCTGAATCTTCAGAGGCGCAGCAAAAATCATCGCGCCCGTCGCCGGCAATTGGTCGAGGTTGGCAAGGCATTGCAGCCCGTAACGCCCGGCGCCATGCAGATAGTGATGCGCCGGATAGGGCGGCGAGAAATGGCCCGCCTGCCCGGCATCGGTCCCGATGGTCTCGGTCCCAAAGCCGAGAATGTCGCGCTCGGTCACTAGCCATTGCATGACCTCGGCATTCGGCCCCGGCGTATGCGCACCATCGCCGAGGAGATTGGCATAAGCTGCACCATTGCGTTTCGACCAGTCAGTGCGAAGCAACACCCACGAGCGTGGCGGAATTTGACCATGCTGCTCTTCCCACACCATCACATCGGCAACCGTCAGCAGGAAATCGGCGTTTCCGACGCTTTCGCGTGAGCAATCGATGACGCAGGCCCGCGCAATCATATCCGTCGGCGGCAATGTATCGACGGAATTTAGCGGCAGATCACGGCCCGTATACCAGTGGATCGGCGCATCGAAATGCGTGCCGGTATGCTCACCGAAGGAGAGGTTGTTCCAGTACCAGGCCAGCCCGCTGGCATCGTAACGGGAAATACGTTCCATGCGGAAGGGTGCGGACTGGCCCAGCTCCGGTGGCATGACGATGATAGGAAAGTCCGGTGAAAGCGTATGGGTGAGATCCACCACACGGATGTCACCGCTGGCAAGCGAACCAGCCAGAGTTTCGAGAATATCGACGCTCATTGTTCCGCCTCGCGTTCGACGGCCTTTTGATTATCGAGAAGCCGCGCATAAAGATCCTTGGCGACGTCGCCGACATAGATATCCTCAAGCCCACGCTTCAGCCCGTCGACAATAGCATCGGCCAGCGTCTTGGGCGCGACCTTGGGTGGCGGCACAGTCTGGAACCACTCCGTGTCGAGCGGCCCGACAAAGGCGTTGATCACCCGCACACCACCGGGACGAAGCTGCGTGCGCAGCCATTGCGAGAGGGATAGGCAGGCGGCATGCGCCGCCGAATGCACGCCGAATTGCGGGTCGCTGCTGAGCGCGTGCACCGAGAGGATATTGACCCAGGCGGCCGCGGCAACACCGTCCGCGCCGCGCGCCCGCATTACCGGTCCGAAGGATTGGGCAAGGCGCATCAGACCCATGACAGTATGATCCATTGTGTCGCGCGCGGTATTGGCAGCGCCCGCGTCGAAAAGATGGGCAGGCCGCACATGGTCGGCCGTATTGATGAGAACTTCGACCTTGGCGCCGATATCGGCCGCCAGCTCCTGCACCGACCGCTCGCTTGTGAGGTCGAGATCGACGATCTCGACACCGTCGATCGCCTCGAGCTGCAACTGGCCGTCAAATAGCTTCCAGCGGTTGGCGATGCCGACATAAATCGTGGACGCACCCGCCTTCTTCAGTGCGGCGGCCAGAGCCAGTGCCATGGGGCTGCGGCCGTCGGTGATCAGCATACGCCGATACTTCGGGTCGGCTGTCATTTCACGCCATTGAGGATCGTCTTCCATGTGCGGCGTCTCCGAAACGGGTTTGGCAAAGAAAACGGCCTGGCCGCTTTTGTCGAGTTGCAGCGACAGCGTCACCCGGCTACCGGTGCCGGCACAATCGCCATGCAGATGCGTGACCACACTTGGCCCGCAATCGAGCTGAACGAGCCCCACCCGCCACGGCATATGCTCGCGAAAATAGGGATCACTGGTAACCTCAACCGAAGTCTTGGAAAGCAGCGTACCGCCTGTCGGCGCATCGACGAAGGGAAGTGCTGCCGACAGGCAGCGCGGGCAGGCGTCGCGCGGCGGATAAGCATATGTTCCGCATTCGGCGCAGCATTGCAGCATGAAGCGGCCCGTGGCGGCTGCAAGCGTCAGCCCTTGCGCCTTGCGGCTACGCGCCGATGGCGGCAGCAAGGGCACCTTGGTGCGGGAAAGCGGGTTCTTGCGTAGTGGTTTTGCGAGCGGACGGGTCATACCGATTGCCTCGCCAGGATCGCCGCCGCGGATGCCAGACCGCGGTCGTAGTTGATCATACCAAAACCGGACACGAGGCCGACCTTGACGTCCGCCACCTGTGTGCCGCCCGCCGAGCCCAGAAGCTGGCGCATGGCCTCGACGATGCCGAGATGGCCGCCGGCAGCGCCCGCCTGTCCCACCGAGAGCTGCCCGCCCGAGGTATTGTGCGGAAAGGAACCGTCGATCGTGAATGTGTGCTGGCGCACGAAATCCGGCCCCTCGCCCTTACCGCAGAAACCGAGATCCTCGAACTGCATCATGGAGATGACCGGGTAATCGTCATAGGTCTGCACGAAGTCGATATCATCGGGCGTCAGGCTGGCCATGCCATAGAGCTCGTCGCGATCCATCACCCACCCGCCGCGGGTCTGCACGGCATCATCGGGGAAAGCATTGTGCCGCTCGATCGCCGACAGCAGCCGCACGAAAGGAAGGCCGAGCGATACTGCGGTTTCCTCGCGCATGACCAGGAAAGCCTCGGCGCCGGCGCAGGGCATGACGCAATCAAAGAGATGAAACGGCTCGGCAATCGGCCGTGCCGACATGTACTGCTCCAAAGTCAGCGGCTTCTTCATCAGCGCATGCGGATAGCGCAGCGCATTGTCGCGCTGCGCGACGCACAGCTTGCCGAAGTCCTCGCGTGTAGCGCCGTAGCGATCCATGTAGGCCCGAGCGATCAGCGCGAAACTGGCATTGGGTCCACCAGCGCCATAGGGATAGGAGGCGTCCTGGGCAAAGCGGGAGAAGCTGGCGAGCGTCTTGCGAAACGTGTCGACCTGATTAGTATCGGCCGCGACACAGGCGACGATATTCACGTCACCCGCCTGCACGGCGCGGGCCGCACGCCGGATCGAGACGATGCCGGAGGCACCGCCCATTGGCAGATGATCCAGCCAGCGGGGCGTCAGGCCGAAATGCTGCGTCAGCGCGATCGCCGCATCCGGTCCCATGGTGAAGCTCGAGACCGCAAAGCCGTCGAATTCCCGATGGCTGATGCCCGCTCCGTCTGCCAGCGTTCGTAACGCCCGACCGATCCACCAATGCGCGCTCTCGATCGAATATCGCTCATAGGGCACCGCCACCGGCACCGCCAGAACCACGCCTTCATAGGATTTGCGGGGGCGCGAAGCCGTCATCCGGCCACCGTCAGAACCACATCGACATTGCCGCGCGTGGCATTGGAATAGGGGCAACGCTCGTGAGCGCCGGCAACGATCTCCTCCGCCAGAGCTCTGTCGATGCCCGGCAGCGAAGCCGTGAGTTCGACCGCGAGCGCATAGCCGACTGACACCGGGCCGATGCCGACCTTGGCAGTCACCGACGCGTCGTCGGCAAGCGCTATTTTCCGGGTGCGCGCGACCAGCTTCACCGCACCGAGGAAGCAGGCAGCATAGCCGGCAGCGAACAGTTGTTCAGGGTTGGTGCCCTCCCCGCCCGGCCCGCCAAGCCCCTTCGGCACGGAAAGATCGACCACAAAACTGCCATCGGCGCTTTGCGCCTTGCCGTCCCGGCCACCGAAAGCGGTGACAGCGGTTTCATAGAGAATTTTTTCCGGTGTCATACGGATCTCCTTAGAAAGGATTTTAGCTTTGATTTATTGTATAACAGATGCGCTCGCCCTTCGAAAGGGCTCCACATCAGCCACCTTTGCGGATCGTTGCCTTTAGCTTGCGCAGGTCGATCGCCGAGCCGTCTTCGACCGCCTTGGCCGCCATGGTCTTGATCTCGCCGCGCTGGACCTTCTGTGTGGAACTGACGGGAAGCTTCTCGATGAAGACCACATAGCCGGGCAGTTTGTGATAGGCGATATATGCACCGCAGGCCTCGATGATACGCGAGGCCCGCTGCTGAAGATCGCCGCCTGCTGTAACCTCAGCCTCAACGATGAAGGCGAAAACCTCCTCGCCGCGCAGATCGTCAGGCACCGGCGTCACCGCCGACGCCTTGATGCCGGGCAACTTGGCAAGCGCTGCCTCGACTTCAAGTACGGCAATATTCTCGCCGCTGCGACGCACGATGCTCTTCTTGCGATCGAAGAAGTAGAGCAACCCGTTCTCGCCGGCATAGACGACGTCGCCGGTGTGGAACCAGCCGCCTTCCCAGGCCTCTTCCGTCGCTTTCTCATCCTTGAGATAACCGCTGAAGAAACCGTCTCGCGGGTTGCGCCCTTCCGCCCGCACCAGAAGCTCACCGGGTGTCCCCAGGTCGACCGTGTTGCCGGCATCGTCGACGATCCTGTACTCCATGCCGGCGCGCGGCCGGCCGATGCAGCGCAGTCCCGGCGCGTAATCGTCGGCCGCCGTCGTGGTGACGGCCCGCCCACCTGTCTCGGTCATGGCCCAGGCTTCGACGATCGGGATGCGATAGCGCTCCTCAAATTCGACCTTGTGCCGGGCATCGACGCCCGGGCCGAGCGCGAATTTGACCCTGTGCGCGCGTTCGGCCTCGACTGGCGACATCTGCAGCAGGATGGCCGGAATGACACCGAGACAATGAATGATGGTTGCACCGGAATCGGCGATCGAGGCCCACCAGCTCTTGGAATGGAAGCGATCGAGCGGCACAATGGCGCCGCCTTTCATGATCATGCCAACCGCCGTGCAACCTAGCGCGTTCATATGGAACATCGGCAGCGGCGTGAGCGCAATCTCGCTACCCTCCGCCATATCAGCAACGCCGCCCTGAGTAGTGTACCACTCGGCAAGGCGGATGAAATAGATGTTGGAGAGCATGCAGCCCTTGGGCTTGCCGGTGCTGCCGGATGTGAACAGCAGGGCGCATTCCGCGTCCGGGCCGCCCGGCTCCGCCGTCAGCCTCACAGGCGACGGCGGAATGTCGTCGTTCGCCCCGATTACCGTGACCTTGCCGGGATGGATGTCGGCAAGGTCCGCCAGCCGCTCGGCAATCGCGATCAGCAGCGGCGCCTCGGCCATATCGAGCTGGAAAAGAAGTTCATCACGCCGCAGATCCGGATTGATCGGCACGATCGACGCGCCGATGGCATTCAGCGCCAGCCAGAAGGTGAAGAATTCCGGCCGGTTTTCCAGAAGCAGAGCCACCCGCGAGCCAAGGCCGTAACCGGCGGCCGCAAATTTTTGGCTCAGCGCGGCAGCTTCAGCGAACACCTCGCCGTAGCTGTGACGAAACCCCAGTGGCGCATAGGGTAGCCCGGCGCTGGCCGGTGCGATCAACAAGGCTGCTTCGGGGTTGGCGCGTGCCCGGTCTGCAAACAATAGATGGGGAGAATGTGTCATCTTGTCCTTCATTCGCGCTCGAGAAGACCTTTGATCAGGAACATCTCCGCCTCATGGATCGTGCCGAATTGGATCCATTCCGCGTCGGTCTGGGTTTGCAGGCGCCAGGTCAGCAGCGTGACGACGCATGTGTTCTGCCCCATCTTCAACAGGTCGCCGGGAATGACGCGGGACATGTTGCGAAACTGCATGGCCTCCTTCGACCCGCCGACCTCGTAATCGACCTGCAAACGATCCCGATCCACATCGAGGCGGACATAGGTCTCTTTGCCGGAGAAAATCGATGTGCCGCAAAACAGGCCCGGCTCGACCTCTCTCCGGTCGAAGCTGCCCCATGCCCAGCTTCCCTGCTTCAGCCCATCCGACATCAATTCAAATGCGAGAGCGGCAGGGCGCTCCACCTTGATGCTGCTTGAATGGCAATGCGGGTCTAGCATCAACGTCCCCTCTTCGGATTTGCCGGGATGATAGGATCAATTCGCTCAAACAACATTTTAAGCATAAAATAACTTGAAAGAGCGTCAATGTTTTTTTCGGCCTCGTTCGGACCTGGCCACATTCTTGCGCCGAAAGAAAAAGACGCCTTGCGCTTCCACCCACCTGAAACGCCTATTTTTCCGCCTTCTATCCCGGAACATCCCTTGCCGAATGAAATTCGAGTAATCAATAAATTTTAGGCTTGAAGTAATTTTTAGCCCGTTCTACGATCTCCGTAATTGCTAAGGGGAAGCCCGCGAAAAGAGGCTAAAATAGCAAAAACCAAAAAGCCCTCGGCAAGATTGCAGGCTTGCGTTCAACAACCGCCGCAGGCTCACCGGCCCCCTATCGCTGCACAGAGCAGCAAGGCCAGGTGTGCACACCAGAGGGATCGTGATGACTTTTGAACTAGACCGCAGAAATCTCCTGCAGATGCTCGGCCTTGCTGCAATCAGCGGCGCCGTGCTCGCGCGCGCAAGCTTCACCTATGCGGCGGACACCGACAGCGTCTCCATCGGCTGGCCAAGCGACGTGCCGTCCTGGGATCCGAACCAGCGCTTCGTTCCGGATGCGCAGCCGATCTTCAAGCTGGTCTTTGACCAGCCGCTCGATCAGTCGCCCGATCTGAAGCTCATCCCCAATCTCATTACCAAGTGGGACCTTGCCACCGACGGTCTTTCCATGCCGTTCGAGATCCGCAACGATGTCAAGTTCCACAATGGCGATCCGATGACGATGGAGGACTTCAGCTACACCTTCGTCGATCGCATCAAATCCGGCCTGAAGCTCGATATCGCCAATTCCTGGCGCAATCTGACCGCGATCGAAGTTACGTCGCCGACCAGCGGCATCATGAAATTCTCGGCACCGACACCGACCGCGCCGCAATGGCTGGCTTTTCTCGGAAGCTATCTCGTTCCGAAGAAATACATGGAATCCGTCGGCCAGGATGGGTTCCTGAAAAAGCCCGTCGGCACTGGACCCTACAAGCTCGTCGACTACCAGATGAACTCACGGATCGTCCTTCAGCGCAACGATGAATATTTCGGCGCAAAGCCGAAGATCAAGAACGTCACCATCGAAATCATCAAGGATCCTTCGGCGCGCACCGCCGCCATCCAGTCCGGCCAGATCGACCTCACCGTCAACATCCCCGTCCGTGAGGCCGAACGTCTCGGCAAGGTGGAGGGGCTCACCGCCGAAATCAATCCGTTCACCCGCATCATCCTGCTGCAGATCCGCAACGACATGGGCTTTGCCGACGAGAATGTCCGGCTTGCCGCACACCACGCCATCGACAAGGCTGCCCTTTCCAAGGCTTTCTATGGCGGTGCGGCCGTCCCGCTCTCGGTTCCCGCGACGCCTGGCACACCAGGTTTCGTCGAAGGTTACAGCTTCAAATACGATCCAGCCCTGTCCAAGGAGCTGCTCGCCAAGTCCGGCTTCAGCGCCGACAAGCCTGCAACCATCACGCTTGCGGCCACCAACGGCCAGTTCCCCAGCGATTTCGACATCGCCCGCGCCCTTGTTCAGATGTGGGGAAAGGTCGGCATCAAGTGCGAGATACAGCAGATCGAATATTCGAAGTATTTCGAGCTCAATCGTGGCGGCAAACTGCCGGAGGCGACCCTCTATAGCTTCGACAACGCCACGGGTGACCCCGAGATCTTCTCCGGCTATCTGCTGAATCCAAAAATGCCGTTCGGCGCATGGAAGGGAATGGAGATCGGCCAGAAGGTTCTCAACCTCTTCGCCGAGCCTGTCTATGACAAGCGCGTGGCCGGCTACCGGGATCTTGCAAAAGAAGCCGTCGAAACCGGAGCCACCATTCCGCTCCTGCAGAGCGTCCAGACATTGGTCCGCAAAAAGAACCTCGCTTACGCCAAGTATGGCAACGCCTGGATCCTGGGCAACACCATGTCGTGGTCGTGAGTTTGCGCTGCATAGCTTGAAAGACCATGGGGTCCGGGGTTCTCTCCGGGCTGCCTTCCTGGCTTCGTAAGACAAGGCATGCGCATGTTCGTGACCATCGCCAAACTGCTGGTAAAACGTCTTCTGACCGCGATACCGATCCTGCTCATCGTGTCCGCGCTTCTCTTTTGCATCCTGCGCGTCCTGCCGGTCGATCCGGCGGCAATGTCGATGCCACCGAATGCGACGGTCGAAGAGATCGAGGCGATGCGCAAGGAGATGGGGTTCGACCGGCCGCTCATCGAGCAATACGGCATTTGGCTCGTCAAGCTCCTGCATGGCGATATCGGTCGCTCGATCCATTTCCGCCAGGACGTGTCCTCGCTGATCGGCTCGACGCTGCCCGCGACCATCGAGCTGGCGGTGCTCGCCATGGTCGTTGCCACTGTCTTCGGCCTCGCCGGCGGGCTTTTCCTGTTCTACGTGCGCGGCACGCGCGCAGAAGCCGTGATGGATTTCCTCTCCATCCTGCTTCTGTCGCTGCCGGAGTTCCTGTGGAGCCTGTTCCTGCTCCTGATTTTCGGCGTCTTCTTCAATCTCCTGCCGTTTACCGGACGCCTCAGCCCCGGCTTCGAGCGACCGATGATGACGGGTTTTCTTCTGCTCGATAGCCTCATCACCGGCAACATTGCGGTCTTCTGGGACGCGATCAAGCATATGATACTGCCGAGCCTCGCGCTCGGCATCGCGCTTTCGCCGTCGCTCATGCGCGTGCTGCGATCGAGCCTGCTCGACGCCTATCAGGATGATTATATTCAGCAGGCGCGGCTGCGCGGCCTGTCGGAGAAACGCATCCTCATCCGCCACGCGCTCAAGAACGCCATCCTACCGACACTCAGCCTGATGGGCGTGCAGTTCGGCTTTCTGTTCGGCGGCACGCTCCTGGTGGAACTCATCTATTCCTACCCCGGCATGGGCAATCTGATGGTCGATGCGATCCGTAATGCCGATCTGCCGATCATTCAGGGCGCGGGCCTGACCTATTGCGTCGCCGTCCTCGTCATCAATACCGTGGTCGATAGTCTTTACCTGATCCTCAACCCAAAACTGACGGCGCGCTGATAATGAAACATCTTCCGCTCTGGTTGAGATCCGGCCGCGTTCAGACAGGCCTCGTCATCATCGCCATCCTGGCGGTCTGCGCGATTTTCGCGCCTTGGATCGCACCCAACGATCCGAATGAACAGAACCTCTTGTCCATCTTGACGCCGCCTGCCTGGGCGGATGGCAGCGACGCGATGTTTCCGCTCGGCACCGACAGCCTCGGACGCTGCATCCTCTCGCGCCTGATCTTCGGCACGCGCGTTGCGCTCACCGTCGCCTTCATCGCCTCGTTCGGCGCCATGATCATCGGCGCGATCCTGGCGCATATCGCCGGCTATTTCGGCGGCTGGGTCGATTGGCTGATCGGGCGCGTCGTGGAAATCTGGCTCTCTTTCCCGCCCGTCATCCTGTCGTTGATCCTGATGGTCGGCCTCGGCACCGGCATTCGCAATGTGATCCTCGCAATCGTGCTCGTCGACTGGACGCGCTTTTGCCGGGTGCTACGCAGCGAGGTGCTGGTGCTGCGACGGCGGGACTATGTGGCCGCCGCCCAGCTCGTCGGCTTTTCCCATTGGCGCACGATCACGCGCGAAATCCTGCCCGGCACGCTGCCGCTGCTGATCACGCTCATGAGCCTGGAAATGGGCGTCGCCGTCATCGTCGAGGCGATCCTCTCCTTTGTCGGCATGAGCGTCGGTGCAGACACGCCCGCCTGGGGACAAATGATCGCCGACGCCCGGCAGAACATTTACGAGGCGCCACTCAATCTTCTCTGTCCGGTTTTCGCGATCTTCTTTGCCGTCTTCGGCTTCAACATTCTCGGAGACGGTCTGCGCCGATCCCTCGACACGCGCCTGACGCAGACGGAGAGGACCTGACATGACCATATTAGCCGCACGAAACCTCTGCGTAGACTCATTCGGGGGCAACGAGTCCTTTCCCGTCCTGAGCGATCTCAATTTCACGCTGGTACCGGGCATGATTCTCGGCCTCGTCGGCGAGTCCGGCGCCGGAAAGTCGATGATCGGCCGCACTATTTCGCAGTTCCTCCCGAGCGGCTTCGCCGTCACCAAGGGGACACTCGAATTCGCCGGTGAGGACCTTGTAGCAATGGCGTCGGAGCGCCGTCGCAATCTGCTCGGTCGGGACATCGCCTTCATCCCGCAGGAGCCCCTGTCCGGCCTCAACCCGGTGCTGACCGTCGGTCAGCAGATGAGGGAACATCTCTTGCGAATTGGCCTTGCTCCGGGCGAACACTGGCGGCAGCGGGCGCTTGCCGAATTCGAAGCGGTGCACCTGCCACATGGCGCAGCGCTACTTGGCAAATACCCACATCAGCTTTCCGGCGGCATGTGCCAGCGCATCCTGATCGCCATGGCCTTTGCCAGCCGCCCGCGCCTGCTGATCGCCGACGAACCGACAACGGCCCTCGACGTCACCATCCAGGCCCGTATCGTCAAGCTGATCGCCGAGATGCAGAAGCGTGACGGCACGGCGGTCATCTTCATCACCCATGACCTGCGGCTTGCTTCGCAGATCAGCGATGAGATCATGGTGCTCTATGCCGGGCGTCCGGCTGAGCGCGGACCCGCTAAGCAACTGTTCTCGGCGCCGGCACATCCCTATACGCGCTGTCTTCAACTCGCCAATCCCACCATCAGTGGAGAGCGTCGCGGCCTCTACATCCTGCCGGAGCGCATGCCGGGGCTGCGCGTGTTGAAGGATATTACCGGCTGCCGTTTTGCCTCCCGCTGTCCGAATGCCGTCGCCGCCTGCACCGAGGCCGAGCCGCCGCTTGCGGAAATTGCACCCAACCATATCGCCGCCTGCATCCGCGCGGAAAAGACGCCTGAGATCGTGCCGCCGCCGTTGGCTCCGGCCCGCAACGTCGAAACAGCGAAGAACTATCTGCAAGGCGAAAAGCTAACCAAGGCCTACACGGTCGCCTGGAGCCCCTTCAACAGGAACCCCAAGTTTAGGGCGGTCAACGGCGTCGATTTCACGCTCGGTGAAGGCGAATTCGTTGGCATCGTCGGAGAAAGCGGTAGCGGCAAGAGCTCGCTCGCCCGTCTTGTCGTCGGGCTGGATACAGCGACCGAAGGTCGCCTCACGCTTGCGGGCCGCGACATTACCGCCAATGGATCATCGGAAAAGGCTTATCGCCGCGACCATATCCAGATGGTGTTTCAAGATCCGCAATCGGCGCTCAATCCGCGCCGCCAGGTCGGTAGCATCGTCACCCAGGCGAATGAGGCGAGTGGCCTCCACGCCAGCAAGCGAGAGCGCATGGATCGCGCCGCCGAGCTGCTCGCTGAAATCGGCCTGCCGCCGGATGCGGCGATGCGCTTCCCCTCACAACTGTCCGGTGGCCAGAAGCAACGCGTCAATATTGCCCGCGCCCTCTGCTCGGTGCCGCGCATTCTGGTCGCCGATGAGATCGTATCGGGCCTCGATGTTTCGGTTCAGGCGCAACTGCTGGATCTCCTATTGAAGTTGCGGGACGAACACGGTTTCTCCATGATGTTTATCTCGCACGACCTTTCCGTCGTGCGCTATCTCTGCGACCGCGTGCTGGTGATGTATCGCGGCGAGGTGGTGGAGAGCGGCGCGACGGAGACGGTCTTCGCCAACCCGCAGCATCCCTATACGCAAAGCCTGCTCGCTTCCGTGCCGCCGGACGACGTCCAGGCCGAATGGTCGCCGGTATTGGCCGAGACAGGTTATCAGGTCGAATAGGTGCGTCTTTGCTTATGGGACGATGATCCGTGTCGCCATCGGAAAATGCGAATTGCCGCCTTCAAAGGGAGGAAGCGTCTTGAAATCCTCCCGCATGGCAACGCGCGCGGGAGACTGCAAGGCGGTCTGTAGGGCGACGGGGTTATCGAACATCACCCGGTTTCGCTGCATGTGATTGACGCGCTCCCAGGGTAGGAAGCCGCACCAGTCGACCCGTGATAGAACCTCGATCTGGCGGATATCCGGAAAGGTGCGCATGACCTGCGGATGGTGGCTAACATAGTGGTGTAGCCAGGCATTCATATCCACGGCGGGGCCGGGATAGTGAACCACGTAGCTGCATGGCAACTGACCGTCACCGGTGCGCAGCTTGCCGTCATCGACCGGAAACGGCCGCACATACATCGCCTGCTGCGTCGCCTTAGTACCCCTTATGCTGGTGAGAACATCAAAGGCCGCGAGCTGCTGCAGATGGCCCGAAGGGCCGATGGCGCTTTCGAGTGTGGTCAGTTGATCGAAATAAAGCTGAAGTCCAAGAACCGGCGATCGCTCGACCTTGTTGTACATGTCGTTGGTCGTCTCGGGCGTATAGAGATTCGCGGATGCAAGGCCGGGAGTTGTCTTGATGATTGCGGCAACGGTTGCGAGATCGGCTTCGCTGATTGCGAGGTCACCGTCGTCGGAGCTTTCGAAAAAGGCAAGATAGGCGAAGGCCATGTCGAACTCTCCGTACTCGCTAGAAAACGGTGACAGGCCAAATCGGCATTCAAAGCCCACCGCGGAGATTTCAGTATCGAGCGATACAGAGTAAAAAACAAGTTTAAACTTAAAACATATCGCGCCCGATTGGTTCCTCTATGCCTCGCGCACTCGCCATGACAGATTGCCTCTTACGACTTTTCTCCGCCGCCTTCCTGTCGCCCTTGAGGTGATTCATGTAATCTCCAAGGACGCTATCGATGAAAACATGGGGGCCTCGTCCGGTTCGAGCTCAGGAACTCGAAGCTTGCTTCGCCGGTATGTCCACCGAGTTAGCTTCAGAGACGGATCGGCTCAAATCGTCAGCACCTTACCGGTGTTGAGAATATTGTTCGGATCGATAGCGCGCTTGATGCGCTCCATCAGCGCCAACTCTTCCGGCGTGCGGGAGAGCTTGAGATAGGGCTTCTTCAGCAGGCCTATCCCGTGTTCGGCGGAAATCGTGCCGCCCGCCCGGCCGACAGCCGTAAACACAAGCTCGGTGATTTCCTTATGCGGCTGCGACTTGCCAAGCGAGGGGATGTTGCAGACGAAATGCAGGTTGCTATCACCGATATGGCCGTAGCTGAGCGCAATTGCGTCGGGCCAGCGGTTTTTCATCGCCGCTTCAATCTCGCTCACCACGCTGCCGGCAACGCTGGTGGGGAGCCCGACATCGAACGCAGTCTGAGGTCCCATGAGCCGCCCATATTCCGAAACGCTATCGCGAACCGCCCAGAGTTCGCGGGCTTCACGCTCCGAGGACGACAGGACCGCGTCGGACACCCAACCCTCTTCAAGGGCATCAGACAGGATATGTTCGAGCATCGTCCGGTTTTCGTCCGCGTCGCGCCCACCTGCTTCGATCAGCACATAGATACCGTGCGGTTCGGACAATGCCCGGCGCAGCTCGGGTAGATTGCCAGTCATGAAATCATAGAAGCTCGGCCACATGACCTCGAAAGCGATCAGCGCCGAACCCATGCGCAACCGGGCGCTCTTTAGTAACTCCAGCATGGCCGGAAAACCGGAACAGCCGCACAAGGCGCTGGCGAGCGCCGCGGGCTTCGCCTGTAGGCGCAGTACGGCGCGGGTGATGATACCCAGCGTCCCCTCGGAGCCGATGAAAAGCTGCTTTAGGTCATAGCCGGCGTTGTTCTTCAGCATCTTGTTGAGCGAGCGCACGATCGTACCATCGGGCAAGACCACCTCAAGGCCAAGCACGTGTTCGCGCGCCATGCCGAAGCGAATGACGCGATTGCCGCCGGCATTGGTGGAAAGATTTCCGCCGATGACGCAGGAATCGCGCGCGCCAAGATCAAGCCCAAAGAAAAGCCCCGCTTCCTCCGCGGCCCTCTGGATGACACCGAGCGGCGTACCGGCCTGGACTGTCATCGTCGCCATGACAGGGTCGATTTCGTCAATGCCGTTCATGCGGTCGAGCGATAGCGCAACGCCGCCTTCGATCGGGCGGGCGCCGCCAGCAAGACCCGTCAATCCGCCCTGGGGGACGACCGAAATCTTGAAACGATCACAAAGCCTGAGCGTTGCTGATATTTGTTCGGTCGTGCGCGGACGCACCAGGGCCAATGGCGTGACAGGTTCAAGCCCTGCCCAGTCATTGCGGAAACGTGCTGGAATGTCTGCGCCAAAGAGAACGTCGGCGCCAAGCTCCTCGTTGAGCGATTGAATGAAGTCTTCTCTCATCAAACCATGGTCTCGAATTGCCTGAAGTTGAAGTAGTCCCCTTGGGGTGGGCAAGGATCAGGTTGCTGATCTGCTAGACGTGCTAATGCTCGAACTGTTGGTGACCCAAGAAGCAGAACGCTGAATGGAGCCGACGTTTGTGTAGACCTCTTCGACGAAGTAGGGAAGATCTTCGTTGACATCGTCATTGGCTTCGAACGCCAGCGGATACACCGCTTCAACCCCCAGCGTCTTCACGAAGTTTTCCGCCTTGGCGTTGTCATAAAGTTGCCTCGGGCGCCATCGAGCGGATGACCATCCGCAGGATTTCCTGAATAGCGATCTGCCCGGCCGTGTTGATTGCCTGAAGCTCGCCCGTATTTTCTACGATGGAAGCTCCCGTAGGCGACAGACTTTCAGTAGCGATTCATTCGGCGCTGGGTTTGAAGTCGCGACGATGCCGTAGGCGACCGTCATTCAACGCAGCGACATACCTTGCGCAGGATTGGGCCCGATGGGTCGTGCAGCAAGGCCGATTAACAACCGAGGTGGGTCGATTATCGGCCTTAGAGAGACGTCGCCACTAAGCTTGTCGGGCCTTGCGGTTGGCGTACCGCCGATCGCGGTCAGCCTTTCGAGTGGCTTCATCTTCGATCAGGCGAGCCACACGGCCTTTTTCGGCTGTCTCACGCGCTTCGGTTTCGGCGCGGGCCGCAGCAACTACGGCTTCCTGCCGCTCGGTCGCCTCGGCCACCAGCCGCTCTTGCTCCTCAAGCTTTACCCGCTCGCGTTCAAGACGCCGCTCCTCCCGGGCCGCGGCCACGGCCACGCGTTCCGCCTCCCGCGCCAACCTGGTCGGCTGGGCCGCCGTCTGCGCCGTGCGATAGGCAGTCAGGAGAGCCGTCTTTGCTTGCGCGGCTGCCGCGCGGCGATCGGAAAGCTCGGTGTTTCTGGAGTTCTTCAAATGTCTATCCTGGGATTCGGGTTAAAATAGATCAGGGCTTCCTGGCGCGTTTAGCCAGGAGGGAAGCGGTCGCCGCGGTGCGATCCTGCAGTTCCTTAGCAAGACGCGCTTCACGAAGGCGCAGGGTCTTTTCCTCGCGGGAACGGGCAAGGAAGTCGAGTTCATCGACGGCGTTGTTGCGGGCAAAGAATTGCGATTGGACATTGCCGAAAGCGATCTCCGCCTTCTGGCGAGATTTGCTGTAAGTCTGTGTCATGATGTTTCCTTGATTCAGGCCGGGTCAATGCGGCAATAAAAAAGGCCAGGCAATCTGCCTGACCTTGGTTTGGTATCATGCTCTCAACAGTGCCAGTACATCCGTGGTCAAGGGAAAGCCGATACCGGGTGCCTTAGGCAGCCTGGAGATTGCAGGCCGACATTTTGCCCGACTTGACGTCGCGCTCCAGTTCGAAGCCGATCTTCTGGCCTTCGACGAGCTCGCGCATACCAGCGCGTTCGACAGCGGAGATATGGACGAATGCATCGGTGCCGCCATTGTCAGGCTGGATGAAGCCGAAGCCCTTGGTGGAATTAAACCATTTAACTGTGCCAGTGGTCATGATGAACCCTTTCATAGCAATAAAGAAACCACAACACGAAAGCGTTGCGGATGGTGGTAGCGATTTTTGAAAGGAAGGTTCGTTCAGGGCGCGGTGCCAAACGCGCGGTAACCAAAGCTCAGCAAGCAAATATCGACGATCACCGTATAGGCCACCAGTATCGGATTGTCAACTTTTAGTTTTCAGGTAACCGTCTCTCGACATAAGGTTGCACGCTACAATCCTACATCCGGCCACTGATATCGTTGGCTGGCACCAGCCGGAAGCCCGTACGTCCGACATCCGCCGCGTTGCGAGCCTGGCTGTCTTCGTCAATTCAATCGGTCCTGATCAAGTATCGATAGTGATGGCTTTGAGCCTCCAAAGCGACAGCGTCAATGTCGTCTCCTAGCGGATCTTTCGGAGCGATTGGACAGACTGACACCTCCCTATCTGCCGTCGGAGTGGAGTTTGTTGTTGCGTTTTCCGTTGGATGGTCGCTAAAGATTTTGCCATATCTGCGAGCTTTACGGCCGACAAGCAACCCCGGCTTCGTCGAATTCGAAAATCGAAAGCAATTCAATGACCCGACAACTTTCTCTCCCGCGCGAGCGGATTTCCGTCCTTCTGCTTGAGGGCATCAGCCAGAGCGCCGTGGACTATTTTACGTCATCCGGCTACGTCAATGTGACGCATTTGCCGAAGGCCTTGGATGACAAGGATCTCAAGAGCCATATAGCCGAGGCGCACATTATCGGCATTCGTTCGCGCACCCAGCTGACGGAGGAGATTTTCAGCTCCGCAAAAAAACTTATTGCCGTCGGTTGTTTTTCCGTGGGGACAAATCAAGTCGACCTGGATGCGGCCCGCCGACGCGGCATCCCAGTTTTCAACGCTCCCTATTCGAACACCCGCTCGGTTGCCGAGCTTGTGATCGGTGAGATCATAATGCTGACGCGGCGGATTTTCCCGCGTTCTGCTTCTGCGCATGAGGGCGGATGGGACAAATCTGCTGTCGGCAGTCGTGAGGTGCGTGGAAAAACGCTTGGTATCGTGGGCTATGGCAACATCGGTTCGCAGCTTAGCGTTCTTGCGGAAAGCATGGGCATGAACGTGCGCTATTTCGATCCTTCAGACAAGCTTCGCCACGGCAATTCAGAATCGATGGCCACCCTCGGCGAGCTTCTCGAAATCTCGGATTTCGTGACGATGCATGTTCCCGAAACCAGTTCGACGCAAAACATGATAACAGAGACCGAACTGCGCAGAATGAAAAAGGGAGCACTTTTCATCAATAACTCCCGCGGGACCGTAGTGGATCTCGAAGCGCTTGCGAAGGTTTTGAAAGAAGGACATCTCGCGGGGGCAGCCGTGGACGTATTCCCTAAGGAGCCGGCATCAAACAACGAGCGTTTCGAAACGCCGCTCCAGGGTTTGGACAATGTCATACTGACGCCGCATATTGGCGGCTCGACCGAAGAAGCCCAGGAGCGCATCGGAGGAGAGGTCTCCAGGAAGCTTGTGGAATATTCCGACGTCGGCTCGACGCTGGGCGCCGTCAATTTTCCCCAGGTTCAATTGCCGCCACGTCCAAACGGCACGCGTTTCATCCATGTTCATGAAAATCGCCCTGGCATGCTAAACAGTCTGAATGCGATTTTTTCGTCCCGCGCACTTAATATCGTCGGTGAGTTCCTGCAGACGCACGGCGACACCGGCTACGTGGTCATCGAAGCCGAGGGCGTCGGCCAGACAGCCGATGACATACTTGATGCGCTTCGCCAGATCCCGGGAACGATACGAACTCGATTGCTCTACTGACGCCGTCCGCAAATCTTCGTTTTCGATCGCCGCTGCCACAATTATGCCTGTCGCTTCCGAAATTGTCGGCGGCACGCATACCCCGCCGACGCGGGGCGCAGTCCCGTGCGTTGTTCGGTAAGTTGGTTGTGACATGAAGACTTCAAGATTGATCCTTTTGCCCGCTCTGGCTGTGCTGATGACAAGCGTCTCCGTGCATGCCCAGGAATGGCGGTATTTGCCGGATTATGGCGATGACCTGGATGGCGGCTATGCTACTCCGCACTATGGGCGGGAGGCGCCGCCGCGCTATCGCGATGATCGTCGTTTCGACGATGACTATTACTATCGGGGTGACCCCTATGGCTATTATGACGACGAAAACGGCGATTTCCCGTCGCAACCCCGTCCACAACGGCGGGCTTCGATCGATCGGGGCGCGATCTCTCCCCAACTCAATTCTGGCGTCAAAGATGACAGGCGGGCGAGCCTGGCGCGGTCACCCATCCCGCGCACGGTTGTCCCCTTTTCCGGCTACGATCCTGGCACGATCGTGATCTCCACAAAGGAAAAGCGCCTCTATCTCGTGCTCAACGACGGAACTGCCCTCAAATACGGCATCGGTGTCGGCAAGCAGGGCTTCGCCTGGAAGGGCACGGAGACGATCAGCCGCAAAGCAGAGTGGCCGACCTGGACGCCGCCCAAGGAAATGATCGCTCGCCGGCCGGAATTGCCTGACTACATGGATGGCGGTCTCAATAATCCCCTTGGAGCGAGAGCGCTCTATCTTGGTTCCACCCTCTACCGCATCCATGGCACCAACGAGCCCAACTCGATCGGCAAGGCGGTATCCTCTGGCTGCATCCGCATGGCAAATCCGGATGTGATGGATCTCTATGGCCGGGTCGCCGTGGGCACAAAGGTCGTCGTGCTTTGATTGCACCCCAGCACTGGTGGGGTCTGCCGAGATCTGGCCATATGCCGTTTTCTCCTTGAATGGGCCAGATCAAGCGCTGTTCCAAGCCGGCTTAAATCACAGCGCATGTCAGTACCCCCAGGGAACACGACCTTTATGGCGCTCCGGTCATAAATTCCGCTGATATGCTACCGCACTTGCGCTAGGTCGTTGCCCGGCCCAGTTTTCCGCCGTATCGATCAATGGGGGCAAAAGGATCAATCTTGAAGGCACGTTGTAAGCGAGCGGGTCTGGATCCGGAGGTTTTTTTCCACGGGTTTCGATCCAGCGATCTGATCGAGGCGGCGCATCGTGGCGTTCCCCTGCAGGAGCCATGCAACAATCCCTGTATAAATCTGTGACCCAGGGCGGCAAGCTACTACAACAATGGCGAGCAGAAGAACAGGCGCGGGGCGCCTCGTTACTTTGGAGTGGAGCGTTCAGCCGCAGGCTGAACTAGTTGGTCAGCGCATAGCCACGCGTACGAACAGTACGAATGAGATCCGGCCCCAACGTTCGAAGTGCCTTGCGAATGAGACCTATATGAATATCCACCGTCCGTGGCTCAACATCAGCATCCGCTGGCCACGCTGCATCAATCAGCGTCTCACGGCTTTGAACAGCTTCAGGATTTTGCAAGAGATGGCGTAGCAGGCGGAACTGCAAGGCGGTCAATGGGACATCGTGACCACTTCTATGCACCTTGGCGGTAGCTGAATTCATTTCGAGGTCGGCGTAGCGAAGCACATTGGCCTCTGCCGCGACGCCGCTTTTTTCGATCAGAGCATCTGACCTGAGGCAGCGAAGAAATGCGATGAGACGAACCGGATCAAAGGGGCGCGTTAAAACAAGATCGGCACCATCCTTTTCGAACAATGGATCCCTTAATTTGTCGAATTCATTGCAAAGGAGAGCAATTGCGATTTCAGGCCGTGCGACCTTGAGAGATCGCAAGCCCCCAGGGCCCATTTCAGAGGACGCGCCATACATGATGACGACTCGCACGCTATCGTCACGCAGTGCGCGCACCGTTTCGTCCAAAGTGCGCACAAGTGCGACAGGAAACCCGTCAATGGCGAGAAGATGTTGCAGAAGCAGAAACATTTGCACATCGTGCGAATGGACAAGAATTCGAAAATCCATATCTCCTCCTCCGGCTTGTATTATAGCGGAGCAAACTCACCGCCATTCACATCCAGCACGGCACCATTGATGAACCCCGCCTCTTCCGAGACGAGAAAGCAGATGGCGGCCGCAACATCCTCCGGTGTCCCGATCCGTCCGAGTGGAATGCGAGCAAGCGCAGCCCTGTTGGTCTCACCGTCTGGTGCCCCTGCCATTTGCGTCGCAATCCTGCCGGGAGCGACAAGATTGATGGTAATGCGGTGACCGGCAGAGGCAGCCACTAGCGAGCGAGCCAACCCGGCAAGCGCTGACTTCGACGCGGCGTAAGCTGCACCCGATATCTGTGGAATCGTGCGGCCAGCAATCGAACTGATGAACACGATGCGCCCGAAATCACGGTCGATCATGTGCGGTAGGACGGCCTGGCAACACCGCATTGCGCCAGTCAGGTTGACCGCGAGAACCGAGTGCCACTCGTTGGTGGTGATCTGTAGGAATGGTGTTGCACCGTTTTCGCCCTTTGGGGATATACCCGCGTTGCTTATGAGGATATCCGCCGTGGTCCACTCGCGCTCCAGCGCATGGAAGAACCGTTGTATCTGTATCGGCTTGGCCAAGTTCACCGTCCGAGCAAAGACATTCTCAGCGCCGAACCGCGCCGAAAGCATTTGCTCTGCGGCTGCGACATGGTCCCGGCGCTGCCCGAAAATAGCCACTTTGTAGCCATGCGCGAGCAGGCTTGCAGCGGTTGCCAAGCCGATTCCCGAGCTGCCGCCGGTCACGACAGCAAGCTTTTGCCGAGAAGCCGAGGTCATGCTGCACGATCCATCTCAGCGAACAGTGACAGGGGTGGATGTGCCTCTGGATCCGTCATCACTTCGATGAGCAGCGGTTCGTTTCCTTCGATGCCACGTTTCAGAGCTGCTGCGATTGCTGCGGGATCGTTAATGCGGATCGAAGGGCATCCGCAGGCTTTCGCAAGCGCGGCGTGATCGACTTCGGCGAAATGGCACGCGGAGGTATATTGGCCGAACTTCACAGTCTCGGCATCGCGCTGAAAACCCAGAATGCCATTGTTGAGCACGATGATGGTCACCGGCAAACGCATCCGCATCATCGTTTCGAGCTCGGCCCAGCTATGGGCAAAACCGCCGTCGCCGACGACCGCGACCACTGGACGCTGCGGCTCGGCAGCCTTAGCGCCGAGCGCAAGCGGAAAACCCCATCCAAGTCCGGCTAGGCCTCGCGGTGTGATGAAACGCATGCCCGCCCGTGGCGCCCTCAGCTGCCCAAGAATCCACATGGAGGAATAGCTGGCGTCCGCGACGATTGCGATATCGCGCTGCAGCCAGGGCTGCAACTCAGCCATGACCCGCTCCGGACGAATGGGAGAATCGACCGAGGCATACTGGGTATGGCGCGCTTCATCGAAATGTCGCCAGAATGAAGCAATCCGCTCTTCGAGAGGCGCGCGCAAGTTTCGTCTGAGCGCGAGGTCGCAGCTTTCAAGCGACCGGCGCAACGCCGCCAATGTTTCCCTCGCGTCGCCGACAAGTCGGAGAGCCTCATAATTTCGGCCCACCTCCGTTGGATCTATATCGATATGGATCACACTTGCCTTGGCCGGTATCTGTCGCCAATTGTCAGTGCCGTTCTGATTGGTGCGCGTCCCGACAAGGACGACCAGATCCGCTTCTGACATAAGCTCATGGCTGTAGAAGCCAAGGGATCGCGGGCCGACCAGAGAGCCCAGGACACCGGCAGACAGTGGATGGAATTCGCTGACAGCGCCCTTCCCCATATTGGTCGTGAAGACAGGCAGGCCTGCCTCATCCTGCAAACGTGCCAGTTCTTCAGCTGCCCCAGCACAGTGGATACCGCCGCCGGCAAGAACGACGGGCGATCGGGCATTGGCGATCCGTTCGGCGGCTGTTTGCAGATCGTGATCCGATGGTCGGGTTCGATCAAGCGGCCATCGTCCGAGATTGCTGATGCGGGGTGCTCCGGCGACGGGCGTGGGCGAACGTAAGAGGTCAGCCGGCAACAGCAATGCTACTGGGCCGGGGCGACCGGAGGTGGCGGCAGTGAATGCCGCATCGACGTAGTCGTCGACCCGTTCAGCAACTGTGACGCGCCGGACCCATTTGGTGCAGGATTGGAACAGGGCTATCTGATCAAAATCCTGGAAAGCGTTCCTGTCCGTCTGGTCACGCTCAACATCCTGGACCATTGCTACAACCGGAATGCTCGCCTTCAGGCACTCGGCAAATGGCGGCACAAGCAGGGTCGCGGCCGGGCCATTCTGGGCGGCAACAACCCCGACTTTTCCGGAGCTACGGGCATAGCCATCCGCCATGGCTCCCCCCATGTTTTCCTGCCGATAGGCAATCTGGCGAATGCCGCGCGCCTCGGCGGCAAGGATGAGCGCGGACGGCAGGCTCTGGGCGAAAATCATTTCAACACCATGACGTCCGAGCGCTTCTGCGATCCGATCGGCGACCGTACCCATCATTGAGGTTTCTTTCATTACCGTCCCTCCCAATCCGTTCTGCTGTTCTTTTCCAGAAAGTCATCAAATGCTGCGACAATGCTTTCGACATCGGCGTCAGACATCGGTGTCGACAGGCATGCCGCGGCGCCGAAGGGCAGCAAAATCCCGCATGCCAGGAAATGTCGCGAGAGCGCCCGCATGACGTCATTCTCCTCCGATGTCATGGTCGCCATATGGAAACTCGTCGGCGCGATCCTCCTCGGATGGATGCGAAACAAAGACGCCGCTCCGGAAACTGAAAACGGGGCGCTCCGTTTCAGGACTACATCCGCCAACCCCTTGCGCAAACCATCCCCCAATCGCTCTAGACGGTCGAAGGCTTCGAGCGTCATGGCCTCCATTGCAGCCTTTCCGGCAACCATGGACACGGTATTCGCCGAAAACGTACCGCCTTGTGAAAGGAGCGGCGCCTCATCGTCACTACCGAACACAGCCATGACGTCCGTGCGGCCACCAATGGCGCCCACTGGAAAGCCGCCCCCGATGATCTTGCCGACTGTGATCAGATCCGGTTCAAGACCATAGCGGGCCGAAGCACCGGCAAAACCCTGCCTTAGATTGAGAACTTCATCGGCAATGACAAGAATGCCGTATTTGCGGGCGACGGCGGATACTGTAGCGATGAAGTCGGGCGCCGGATGCAGCAGGCCTGCCCTGCTCGGCATCGGATCGATGAGAATGGCAGCGACGTCGTTTGCTCTCGGCGCGATTGAATGCTCTATACCGGCAACATCGTTAAAATTCAGAACAAGGACATTGTCGGCGATCGATTGCGGCGCGCCGGGATAACCGAGCTTAGGCAAATTTCTCCCGGAAGCGTCGTCTACGATCACGCCACCCTGACCGGCCTCGGCCCAGTCATAGGCGCCATGATAGGAACCCGCAAAGCGGACAATTGCTGATCGTCGGGTGAAGGCCCGCGCAGCCTTGATGGCAAACATGACGGCTTCGGTACCACTATTGACGAAACGCACCTGTTCCATCGCCGGTAGGCGCGAGACCAGTAGTTCGCCTAGCGCGATCTCATATTCCGTGGGATTGGCGAAACATGTGCCCATTTTCAAGACTTTTTCGACGGCCTCCATGACGGGCGCGAAACCGTGGCCATGGATCAATGTCGTAAAGTTGTTGTTGAGGTCGAGCAGACGGTTGCCGTCCGCATCCCAGACATAGGCTCCCTCGCCTTTGGCGACGTAGATCGGGATGGGATCCCTCTCGATCGTGGAGCGTGTAACACCAGCCGGAAAAACGCCTTTTCCCCGGCGAAAGAGATGAGCTGATCGGGCTCGAATAGCCGACCAGCCTCGTCCCTGAGCTTTGTCCGTAAACATGATAGGAGGCTTTCTGTTGCAAGTTCAGACGCGTGTCTTTGCACCGCCTTTATATTTTTGTTGCAACAAAATTACTCGCCGTCAAGTCAATGCATCAAAATTTTGGCATCAGGAGCGCAAATTTCTCCTCGCCGCGCGCCGCAGGCTGCGATAGCCATCGCGGATATCGCTCTCAAAGGCGGCCCTCAAAGCAGCGCCATCACGCTCAGCGAGTGCCTCCATTGCCATCTCATGATTGCGCACGCCGTACTTCTCTTCAGCAAACTCCGGATAGAGGTTGTAGAGCGACGGACCGATGCGCAGCCAGAGCCCTTCGATCATTGAGACTAGATAAGGAAGGTCTGCCATGCGATAGACCGAGAAATGAAATTCCTTGTTGTGCCGAAGCGCTGCCGTGTAGTCACCCACCTCCAGAGCCGAATTGATTTCATCCTGAATTTGTCGTAATTTATCAATATCTTGACTATTCCCATGCAAAGCTGCCCGCTCGGCCGCAAGACCCTCCAGAGCAAGTCTGATCGAGGTTATCTCCTTTAAATCCGACTCCCTAAGAACAGGAACAATCACCGTCTTGGGACCGGCGTAAACCAGTGCGCCGTCACCGATCAGGCGATTGATGGCATCGCGAGCAGGCGTCGAACTGATCCCCAGCTCCTCAGCAACGGCGCGTACCGTCATCTTGTAGCCGGGCTCATAGACACCTCGGATCAAGCGCTCCTTCATTTCCCGATATGCGGTATCCCCCAACCCGCTAGCCTGCCTATCCAAACCCGCACCTTCTCCCAGTTCTAATATCATTTTCCGTTCCCGCTGTTGACAGGCCAATATTTTGATGCAACAAAAAGATTATGTGAAGTTTTCGCAAAGCGATTGTCACATCAAAATAGCTTTAGCAGCCCGCTTTGTGACTGTCACCGGGTTGCTGGTTCAATGAATTCTGCATCCAAGCGATCTGCAGGGCTGCCAAAAAGAGGCTAGCACCGTTCGCGGATGGCTAAGGCAGCGCGAAAAAAATGGGGAATTCTCACTCAACAGAAGGAGGGTAATGATTTGATTGGCCGAAGATTGATCCTTTCGGAACTCCAAAAACGCTATGCAGACATCTGGGCTGTCAGATGCACAAATCTGGAGATCGAACCGGGCGAGTTCGTCTCGATCGTCGGTCCGTCTGGATCCGGCAAGACATCGCTGCTGACAATGATTGCCGGCTTCGAGATGCCGACCGCGGGGACGATCCGCATTGGCGACAAAGACGTCACGCCTCTGCCACCCAACCGTCGTGATATCGGCATGGTCTTTCAGAAATATGCGTTGTTTCCGCATCTGACGGTAGGACAGAACATTGCGTTTCCGCTGAAGATGCGCCGCGCGCTTTCGGGAGCGCCGCTTAAATCGCGACTGGAGGAGATACTTCAACTCGTTCAACTGTCCGAATACCGGGATCGCTATCCGAACCAACTATCAGGCGGGCAACAGCAGCGGGTTGCAGTTGCCCGAGCGCTGGTCTTCGATCCGCCGGTCATTCTCATGGACGAGCCGCTTGGCGCACTCGACAAGAAGCTGCGCGAGGCGATGCAATTCGAGCTCAAACGCATACAGCAGCGACTCGGCGCGACCGTTGTCTATGTCACACACGATCAGGATGAAGCTCTGGCGATGTCCGATCGAGTTGCGGTCATGCGGCAAGGCGAATTGCAGCAGATAGGAACGCCTACCGAGCTTTACGGCAAACCCGCCAACGCCTTCGTCGCTGACTTCATAGGCGTGATGAACTTCGTGCCCGGTACTTATGTCGGGACCGAGAGCGGCAAACATGTATTTCAGGTAGCGGAAGACGTCCTGTTGAGGGCTCCAACCGTTTCGGATGGCAGTGCCATCCATTTGGTAAAGGGTTCGCCGCTTCATCTTGCCATCAGGCCCGAACATATAAGTCTGGCACCATCAGGTCAAAATCGCGACAGTACGGGTGCCGGAATCGTAGAGGCATCTGTCTTCTTCGGCTCGACCAACATCCTGCTTGTCCGCCTCACAAGATTGCCCAGCGTTGTCCTGCGGGTGGAGTTGCCCGCCGGACAAGCGACGGCCTTCGAACAAGGAAGCAGTGTCAATCTCCTGATCGATGAAGCGAGGGTGCAAACCTTCCCGATCAAGGAAGGATTTGCCGCATGACCTTGCCAGCTTCCCCTTCGACCGCGACAAACCAGTTACGGCCGGCCACGTGGATGCGGCCCGGTTCTGCACGACACTATGCAGCCATCTCTTCCTGGCTACTTGTCTTGCCGCTTCTGGCGATCTATGCGATCGGCTTCCTTTATCCTTTGACCAAGTTAATCACCCTCAGCTTTATCGGAGGCCTATTCGCCAATTACGGGCGCCTTCTGGATGATCCTCTCTACGCGGCCGTTCTTGCGAATACCGTGGGAATCGCCACTGCTGTCACCGTTAGTTGCGTTTTCATAGGCTACCCCGTCGCCCTTGCCATGGCCCGCCTCAAAGGGAGGCTGGCCTTGGTCATTGCGGCATGCGTCTTCATTCCGTTATGGACCTCGGTTCTCATCCGCTCATATGCCTGGATCGTGCTGCTTCAGCGTCACGGCATCGTCAATTCATTACTCGTCGCGACAAACCTGACGGATGGACCGCTCAAGCTTCTCTACACGCAAGGTGCCGTCGTGCTGGCGATGACGCATGTGCTCCTGCCCTTCGTCATTGTCCCAATCTTTTCCACCTTGCAAATGCTCCCACAGGACTATGCCCGAGCGGCACGCAATCTTGGAGCCGGGGCGATCCGGACCTTCCTCTTCGTGACCTTGCCGCTCAGCCTCCCAGGTGTCTTTGCCGGCGCAACCATGTGTTTCGTTCTTGCGCTGGGCTTTTACATCACGCCGGCTCTGGTCGGAGGCCCGGGTTCGATGCTGATGGCGAACCTAATCGGCCAGCAGACCACTGTTCTACTCGACTGGCCATTTGCCGCCGCCTTGTCGACGGTTCTTCTCGCCATGACGATCGTCTTCATCGTCGTATTTCGCAAGGCGCTTTCCTTCAGCAAAGGATTCAGCAGTGTTCATTGATCAATCTTCCACCTTGCCACCACTTTTCGCTGCGACCGGCAGGCTCAGGCTCGCGGCTTTGCATCCCCTTGGCAGGGCAGCAGCGCTCATCGGTGCTGGCGTGCTCGTCGGAAGCATCCTGTTCTTTCTAATTCTGCCGACGCTGCTCATCATCCCGATGTCGCTGAGCCAAACCGATTACATTCAGTTCCCGCCGCAGGGACTGACCTGGCACTGGTATCAGGTCTATTTCAGTGATCCGGACTGGATGGCGGCGACATGGTTTAGTATCAAGATCGCAATTGCGACAACTGCAAGCGCCACCATCATAGGAACCATGGCGTCGCTTGCCATCGTCCGGGGGGATCTTCCCTTCAAAAACGCGCTTCAGGTCCTGTCGGTTGGGCCAATGATCGTTCCGCATGTCGTCTTCGGCGTTGCCCTATATCTGGTCTTCTCACCGTTGCAGCTTACTGGAAGCTTTATCGGTTTTCTGATCGCACATACCGTGCTTGCCATCCCCTATGTCGTTATTACGGTTACGGCATCGCTCCAGCGCCTCGATCCGACGTTGGAGCTTGCGGGGTTGAGCTGTGGCGCAAACCGGCTGCAGACATTCTTTCGAGTTGTGCTGCCCAATATTGCGCCCGGCATCGCATCTGCCTCCGTCTTCGCCTTCCTTGCATCATTCGACGAGGCGACTGTCGCCTTTTTCATCTCGGACACCGGCGGAAAATCAATCGGGCGTAAGATGTTCGAAGACATCGATTTCAATCTGACGCCGGTGATTGCCGCTGCGTCTGCGGTTTTCGTCGCCGTCTCCTTGCTTCTGATGGGAACGACACACCTGCTGACCGCCCGCAAAGCCGGTCAATGACGCCGAAGCCAACAAATTCAAAACACACACAAAGAGAACATTCCATGTCATCTGAAAGCTGCCCGACACGTAAATTCCAACTCCGGCGATTGGCCTATGCTGCTGCCGGCCTCCTGGGGCTACTTGCTCCTCCACAATCGGCGACAGCTGCAGGACAAGTCATCATCGCCTCAACCGGTGGGGCGTATGACCGGGCCCTTAAGGAGGCGTGGTTCGACCCATTCACCAAGGCCACAGGCATCGAGGTTGTGACGGTTGTCGCCACCAATGCTGAAATGCGCGCCAAAGCCAGTGCAATGGTAAAGACAGGCAACGTCACCTGGGATCTATACCTTGACGGCGAGATACAGGCAGCCTCAAAAGCACATCGTGAGGTCACGGAGGATCTCACCGAGTTCTGCCGCCAATTTATCGACCGCAAGGATCTTGGACCTCACGCCTGTGTGGCCGGCGGCGCTCTTCTTCAGTCGACGGCCACTCTGCTGGCCTATCGGGTTGGCAAGGTCGGCGATCCCCTGCCGGAGACATGGGCGGATATGTGGGATACGAAGAAATTTCCGGGTGGGCGTGCGTTTCCCAACTTTGACGATCCCTGGCGGGTGATGGCAGCTGCCCTTCTGTCCGATGGCGTACCGCGAGACAAGTTGTTTCCTCTCGATGTCGATCGTGCGTTGAAGAGGCTTGATCAAATCCGCCCAGCTGTCTCGATCTGGTGGAAGACTGGCGATCAGAGCGTGCAGGGTTTCCGCAATGGCGATTATTCACTCGGCCAGATCTGGTTAACGCGAGCAAAGGCGATGCAAACTGAGGGTCTGCCCATTGGCTGGTCCTATAAGGCATCCTTTCTGGTTGGCGATCGCATCGCACTGATCAAAGGTGCGCCCCATCACGACAATGCACTGAAACTGATTGCCTTCTGGCTAAACTCTCCCGAAGCTCAGGCACAGGCCTGCACTATTCTGTCCTGCACTCCTCCCAGCATCGAGGCGGCTGCACTGATCCCTGAGGAGGTTAGAAAGACCATGCCAAGCGCTGAGGATGTTCGCGATTACATTGTCGTGCCGGATGCGGACTGGATCAACGCCAACAATGCAATGTTGCTTCAACGCTGGAACAATTGGATTCGCTAGTGAGTGGATTCGATTCACCGTCCCTGCATGGCCTACGACGTGACTTCGACGATCGGCGAGAACAGATATTCGAGGATCCCTCGTCTACCGGTCTTGATCTCTGCCGTCGCGGCCATGCCGGGAGACAGCGTTACCGAATTGCCGTCAACGTTCATGACGCTGCTGTCGAGCTTGATGGTAACGGGGAAGACGAGGTTCTGAACCCGCTGCACATTCGCCGTTGGCACGGTTGCCTGTGGCAGCTTGGTCGGATCGCCCGCGAGCTGGTTGGCATCCGGCTCCGGAATGGCGTCGGTGGCGACAGCCGTCACGCGACCATGGATCACGCCATAGCGCGTGAACGGGAACGCCTCGATCTTGACCACGGCCGGTTGCCCGACCGACACGAAGCCGATGTCGCTGTTCGGAATATAGGCTTGTTGATCGAGGCCGACCGGATGGTGCCATCGATCGGAGTGCTGATCGTCCCAGTTCGTCGGCTTGCCGTGAGCATCTCCCGCCTTCTGAACATTGTCAGCGACAGAGGTACTAACCGTCTTCCCTCCATCGCTCGTGGTGACCGCCAGTGACGCCTTTGGCTCTTCGAGCTGGCCGGTCTCCGCGGCGAGCGTCTCCTCCTTCTGGTCCGTCTCAACAGCGGCGATCATACCGGCCTTTGAACCGGCGTCTTGATCAACCAGCGTCGAGCGGATAACCGAGCATTGATCAAAATGGGCGGCGTTGGCAGTCCAAGTCCTATATGCGCTCAAAACAGTGGGCGAGGCTGGCTTTTAGATCCCCATCGAAGACTCCACTTTGCTCGTGGTTATCGGTTGGCACCATGAGTATTCTTTCCTCGGACTCGATGTTAAGGCATGGTTACCCGTTGCCCCAGGTCTATCTTTCCATGGTCCGCGTTTGACCCGCAACCCGCGCCTTGCGCTCTGAAATAATCCTCTGGTTTTCATCGAGACGAGCGATCTGTTGTAGGATTTTAAAGTTATCTCGCACTGCGGCGAATGTCTTTCGTATTTCAGGAGGCACTAGGCTGACTAGATCGTTGTCGTTGCGCAAGACGGCGCCGCGTCCGAAGCGAGCATCAAGCGCAGTGCTAACCGTGGCAAATTCATCCCGGATTTTCGGATCGAGCCCGGCGATCATCTCCTCCGATAACTGTCTGTTCTGCTTCACCATTGCCATAATTCGCGTCAGTTCGCGTTGGGCTACTTGCGACAGGCTTGGAATGGCGATGCCCATGCGCCGACGCTGGTTTTCGACGGCTTGACGCTCCGTCTCGAACGAGGACGCATAGGTCGAAGCCAATGAGGAGAGGCGCGTCGCGGCGTTTGCAACGGCCTCGCTCGCCTGCCTGCGCTCGCGCCCGGCAGCCAGCAACCGATCCAACATCCTGCCCGAGCCACGCAACGCTCCGTAAGCGGCGGGATCGCTGTCCACGGCAGCGGCAATCCGACCGGGTGCGACACCTCTGACGACGAGATCTTCGATCATCTGCACCGCGCCTGCCGGATCACGCCATATGCGCTCCGCGGCCTGCGTCAAGGCCTTTCGCGCCTGATGATAGTGAGGTTTAGCCAGTGTCCGATCGCGCGCCTCCTCCTCGATCGACGTCCTGAACTCGGTCACCGCGGGAAGTATTGGTGGAGCGGAGGCATCAGTTGAACGCAAGGTTCGCTGCATTGCTGCGGTGGCAACGGTCGACGAATGTCCCAGCTCCCTGCGTGCTAACGCGCTGACTACACCATCCTCCGAGTCGATATCTCGCAAAACGTGCCTTGCGTCGCCATAGATTACACGCCGATCCTTCTCGATAGCGGACGATAGCGCATTGCCCGCCCGTTCCCAGAGAGCAGCAAGCTGCTCCCTCTTTTCCGCGAACCAGGCCAATTGTCTGTGGACGGCATCCTCGATGGCACCGACCTTGTCCGCCAGCCAGACGATCCCGCGCTGGCGGGCGAAATCCCTTGCATATCGCCGGTAGCCGTCTTCCGCCTCATAGTCGAGTGTCGTCGACTTGGCGCCCGAGCGCGAAAGGCGTTCGACGAGCTCGTTGAACAGTTTCGGGCGATGACTCTGCATTTCAATCCGTGACTGTCTCTCCCCAGCTGACTCTACCCGAATTGCCGTCCAGACATTGCGCTCGACCCGCCGCTCCTCGTAGCGCTTCGCGCCCGTCTCTTCGTCGATAACGGGCACTTTGACCGTGACGGGCTCCATTCCGTCTTTTCGCAACGTAACGCTATCACCAATGTTGATGTTGGCTTGCGCAAGGGCTGCCGGTAGGCTAACGCCCCACATTCGATGTCGCTTGCCGTCGTCCGTCCTGAGATCGGCATAGGGCGTCGGATCAACCTCGCTTCCCTCGCGGAACTTTGCTTGACCAGTCTCGATAAGTTCGCCGGTCACGCCGGCACTATGGGCGACGCGTGTCTTTCCGTCCCATCGCCGCCGCGGCGCGAAATCCTCTCGTGCTGCGTAGAGGTCGGCGCGATGACGATGACGGGTCATCGCCACATAGGTCAAATGGCGGTCCATCATGCCGCTCGCCAGCACGAAACTGCGCTCGACCGTCGCTCCTTGCGATTTATGGATTGTCACCGCATAGCCGTGATCGATGTTACGATAATGACGTTCGCCGAATACGACCATATGGCCATTGTCGAGGCGTACCGTGAATAGCGTAGCGCCAAACCGATCCGTCGTCGACATAACCGTGCCTAGCATGCCATTCTTGACCGGCTGCATCGTCGGCTTTGTTCGGCCAGGATCGGGTATGCGAGCATTTTCCAGGAAGATGATACGGTCGCCAGCGGCGAACTCACGCATGCCTCGTTCGGTCCGAAATGAGCGAGGATGGTTCAAAAACCCCTCCTCCTTTATCACCGAACGCAACGCCTCATTTAGGCGCTTCACGCTCTCATTCGTATGGGCAAGCACTAAGAGTTGGTCGCCCCTTAGATGAGGATCTGGATAAGCGCGGCTATCAAGAATAGCTTCCGTCTGGTCCCGAGTAGGGCTCTGTTTGCGATCAATTTTGCGGTCGTCCGGACGCTCCTTCCTTGCCTGCGACCAATCGGCGACGATCCTGTCGATCGCCTCGTCGCGGCATTGCGTCTCGATGATATGACCCTGGGCGGCGTAGGCATCGAGCGCTTGTTCCACCGCGCCTTCGGCAAATTGCCTCGATGCAGCGCGGGCCCATTGCTGTTGCTGCCGACGCACATCGGACAGTTCAGCGAAGCCGATGCGCTCGGCGACGGCGCGGAAGGCGGCCCCTGCCCCGATCGGCTGCAACTGCATGGCATCGCCGACCAGTATCACCTTGGCTCCTGCCTGCTCTCCCGCCCTTAACATCCGCGCCATCTGACGCGATGACACCATGCCGGCCTCATCGATGACGAGCACGTCGCCGGGCCCAAGCAGATCACGGCCCTTGCTCCAGGCAAGCTCCCAAGAAGCCAGTGTGCGTGACTGGATGCCGGAGCTCACCGCCAGACCTTCGGCCGCCTTGCCCGAAAGCGCTGCCCCGACCACCTGCCGACCATCACCTTCCCAAGCAAGTCGGGCAGCCTCCAACAGTGTTGACTTGCCGGCACCGGCAAGGCCGACGACGACCGCAATCCCGCTGTCTCCGGTAACATGATGTACCGCATCCACTTGCTCAGCATCCAACCGGAACAACAGATTGGGATCACGGTGTTCAAGTCGTTCGATTGCGGCACGTACCCGTTTCGCGCCAATCGCGAAGCCGCCGCTTCTTACCAATACCTCTACAGATTTTACCATCTCCCATTCGGTGCGCAACGTCTGGCGCGTTGTATAGACTGCAGGTTCTGTTGACGCGTCACTCTCCCAATATGCCTGATGCGGCTTCAAGAGCACCAGTTCATCCGACATCATCAGCTTAGCGCGGATATTTGCGAAGGCTGCGGGATCGTCGATGTAGCGGTTGAGCGCTCTGGCGATGTCGCGTTCATCGAAGGTGGAATATTGGTTGGAAAGCTGGGTCAGCAACAGCTCGGGATTCCTCAACAACCGGTCGGCCATGGCCTGCCGCCGCGCAAGTTCGGCGGGTGCGAACAACATCTGAGCGCCCTGTCGCTGCGACGCTGCCTTAGCCGGACTGAGATGGTGCCGCGCAAGTCCGCCGATCCCTTGCTCCTCATAAGAGCGGCCATCGAGACGAACATCATGGCCGGCGAGCGCCAAATGCCGGCTCGCCATTTCGGCCCAGGCGAACTTCCACTCCCTCATCGTTTCCTTGTCTCCGGCCCATCTCAGATAGACCTGCTTGCCCTTCTTCGAGGCATCCAACGCCGGCATGCGCACCGGCTGACCGTCATCGTCGATGACCGCCACCTTCTTCAACCCGAATCCATTTTCCGCCAGAGGCCGCAAGGTCATTAGCAGATGGACGTGCGGGTTCCCCGGCTTATCGTGATAAACCCAGTCGGCGACCATGCCGCGCGCTGTCACTTGATCGCGCACGAATTCGCGCATCAGAGTCACGTTCTCCTCGTGTGTGAGTTCCTCCGGCAGTGCGATGATCAACTCGCGCGCCAGCTGGGCATCCACTCTCGTCTCAAACTCTTCAACCGCATTCCAAAGGATCTCGCTGGCGCCGGCCACGGATCGGCCCTCGATCGCGTTGCTTAGCCAGGTCGGCACGTCCGCAGGAAGCGCCAATTCTTCATGCACCAGTTCCGCGGTATCGCCCCGAGAACGGTAGGCTATGCCGGTCTGTTTATCGATCATCCGGCTACGATGGCGATAGGCGGCGGCGGCAATCACGCAACGTCCAGCGCCTCGACTGATCAGTTGTGCCCTAACAAACATGATCGGCAATAGTCGTTTCTCCGTCTAGTTCAGTATGCATCCGTCAAATCGCTCCCGGAACCGCCAACGCGAGGCATTTGTTTCGCCTGACGGGTTCTATCGGATCAAAATAATCTATTTTACTAACTCTTACTAGTCAGTATAATGGCATCTACCTAGCTTCACCGACACGGGGATATGGATAATATGGCTTCAAAATCAACGGTTCTAGATCTCGACACTCAAATTCAGGCGCTGATGGAACGTAAAAGATTATTGATAGTTAAGTCTGCCGAACGATTTGCACGTGCGGCAACAAAGTCGGGCGTGGCCGAGATGGAGATTACCGACACGCAGATCGACGCACTCTTTAACGAGATTGCCGCTCGATTTCGCAGGCAGACAAAAGAGACCTCTCTCACCACCTCTGAAACGTCTCAACCGGCGGATCATAGGTCTGGAACGGCTAAGGAACATCCGCATGTCGGCTGAGCAAACGGCTCAACGGCGTCAGCAGGCTTTGCTAGGTGCAATGGTCGTAAGAGCGGGCCTAGGAGATGCTGATCGAGCATTCTTGCTGGGCGGCCTCGTAACATTGGCGAAGCTGTTTCCCGGCGCTCCCGAATATGAACAACTGCGCAGTATCGGGATTGAAGAATTCAATGCATCCGCGCGATCGGCGGATCGGTCAGTGCGGTAAAGTCACTTCAGTCACTGAACCTTTTGCAAGAAACGCAGCCCGGTCTTACGCATCAATTCTTCAAGGAGGACCTACTGAAGGCCCTTCGCCCGGATAGCAACCCCGCGGAACGCAAAAATCTTTCAGAGGCGTGTCAAGGGCGGAGCAAAACCCTGCCACGCGGCGGAGTAAAAGTCGGCCACGCTTTACGCGCGTATGAGACGGCCGGGAGGGCGTAGCCCGAGCCGGGGGCGTCTTGCGCGCGTAGTGATTTCCCAAAGGATCTTAGCCTGCCTTTCTGGCGCGGCTTTGAGCGAGACGATAGCTTTCGCCGTTCCATCTCGAGGATGTTGACCTGGTGGATGATGAGGTCGTGCGGAGCGCCAGGCGCTCGGACCTCAGTGTTTTCGCCCAATCGTCAAATGGCAAATTTCTCGTGATTAGGGCTGGCTGTCGCAAACTTTTTTAGGCCGCAGAAACAGCTATCGCCGGACGCAATTGTGCAGCGAATTGCTGAAATGCCGATTGGCCACTGGTTGGAAATTGGTGACTGCGGGTCATACGCGCCACAGCGATGCCATCCAGGGTTGCTGACGCAGACTAGAAAGATTTGAAGCCTCTCATCGGGCGGCTCAGCTTCTTGATAAACCGGTGGTCCTGTTCAATGATGTTGAGATACTTGACCAGCATCGGCGCCTTGTGCCCCGGACCTTTGTGAATTGACCTGTCCGACGGAGTGACATCCCCGGGCTCTTCAGCAACACCCACTTGAAGAGACCCGTATTGCACGCCGAGATGGTCGGCGGGCTTTTCCCAATCCTACAAGCCAGCAAGCACTAGGAAATGTCGATAGCGCCTGAACGTCAAAGGACGATTGCGAAAAGCCACAGACGTCGTGAAATTGAATATTCGCTCAAGGAATTTCTCTGCTTGCGTCATGTCCGGTAATGCCGGCATCCTTCTTGCTTCTGTCAATCACGAGTTCTCGCTGAGACGGCGTGTTGTCCCTGGTTCAGAGCAAGGAAGGTTTCCATGACCCCATCCCATATCCAGAATGTCGCTGCCTTCAGCGATCCGGTTCTCTCGGTGCGTGGACTGACTGTGAGCCTTCCCAAGAACATGGAGCGCGCCTATGCGGTCGAGGATATCTCCTTTGATCTGCACAGGGGCGACATTCTCTGCATTATCGGTGAATCCGGTTCCGGCAAATCGGTAACCGCGAACGCCATCATGGGCCTGCTGGCGCCGGTTATCCGGGTCACGAGCGGCAGCATCCGATTCCAGGGCATTGACCTTTTGAGCGCTGATCCGAAAAGACTTCAGGGGCTGCGCGGTCGGGCTGTCTCCATTATCTTCCAGGATCCGCTTTCGGCGCTGAACCCCTTGATGACGATCGGCGATCAGATCCTGGAGGTCCTTGAGACCCATAAGGTCGGCACCCCTTCGAGCCGGCAGGAAAAGGTACAGGAGTTGTTGTCCGAGGTTGGATTGCCCGACCCTGTCATGCTGCAGCATCAATATCCTTTCCGCCTGTCTGGCGGCCAGCGCCAACGGGTGATGATCGCCATGGCGCTGGCGCTTGATCCCGATATCCTGATCGCTGACGAACCGACCACGGCGCTCGATGTCACGACGCAGGCGCAGATTCTCGATCTCATTCGCAAGATTCAGCGGCGCAAGAACATGAGCGTCATGTTCATCACCCACGACTTCGGCGTCGTCGCTGAAATTGCCGACCGGGTTATCGTCATGGAAAAGGGTCGTATGGTCGAGCAGGGGCCCGCATTGCAGATCCTGACGGAGCCGACCCATCCCTATACACAAAGGCTGATCGCCGCCGTTCCTCGAATGACCGGTAGGGATCGGGAGGGGGCCACCGACACGCCTGTCGTGCTGGAGGTGCAAAACCTCAACAAGACCTATCGAAGCGGTGGCGGCTTTTTCTCCAAAGCGCGGGTTGTGCATGCGGTGAACGATGTCAGCTTCTCCATTCGTAAGGGCCGCACGCTCGGAGTCGTCGGTGAATCGGGCTCGGGCAAGTCTTCGCTCGGCCGCGTGCTCCTGAAGCTGATGAACTCGGACGGCGGCAAGATTCTGTTTGATGGTCGCGATATCGCGACCATGTCTGATCAGGCGTTCAGGCCGATGCGACCCTATATCCAGATGATCTTTCAGGATCCGTTTGCATCGCTCAACCCCCGCCATACGATCGGCCGAATTTTGACGGTCGGGCCGATGGCACACGCGATGTCGATGCAGGAGGCCAGGGCCAAGGCGTTGCGGCTGCTCAAACGCGTCGGCCTCGACGAGGGCGCCTATGATCGCTTTCCGCACGAATTTTCCGGAGGCCAACGACAGCGCATCGGTATCGCGCGGGCGTTGATGTTCGACCCAGTGCTGCTCGTAGCCGACGAGGCCGTGTCCGCGCTCGACGTCTCCATTCAGGAGCAGATCCTTCAGCTTCTTGCCGAGATTCAGCAGGATACCAAAGTGGCGATGGTCTTCATTACCCATGACCTGCGCGTCGCAAGCCAGATCTGCGACGAGGTGGCGGTGATGTACAAGGGTGAGATCGTCGAATATGGACCACCATCACAGATTTTCCAGGCGCCAGCTCACGCCTATACGCAACGCCTCGTCGCAGCTATTCCCGGCGGTGACTGGGAAGCAAGTGCTTAAAGGGGATCGCTTGTCCGGGACTCTACTGCTGCGGATGTAAAACGGGATGTTTCTGATCATGTTGCCTTTTTCACGGCGCACCAAGCTTATGAAATAGGCAATGACTTTCCGCGATTAAAATTTGTACCGACGTCGAAAAAAATAGTTGCATTTGTCCACTATCCGACGTTTCATATCGTTGAAAATTCAAACGATCCATTGTCGTTCATCTCAGCGATATCCCCTTTCTTGACGGATTGCGGGCGTGGATTTCTGCTGCCATCGCGAGCCCCGTGCCATGACGACACCGACCAAGAATGGCCCTACCTCTGTTAAGGACATCGACATCGATGTGCTCGAGGATACGCTGAGCTTTTACATCCGCAGCATCAACATCGCGGTGTCCCGCGATCTCGACGAGAAGCTCGAAGGTCTCGATGTCGCCCAGGGTACGGGCAAGATCACCACGCTCTTTCTTGTCGATGGAAATCCCGGCATCCGCCCTTCTACGATCGCCCAGGTGATTTTCAAGGACCGTTCGGCCATGGGGCGGCTTGTCGATCAGATGGAGGGACATGGGCTCCTGCGGCGACAAATCGCACCGGAGGATAGCCGCGCTCAAGCCCTCTACATCACCGACAAAGGTGCCCAGCTTGCAGAGCATGTGCGCAGGCTGGTGACGCTGCAGTCCCGCGAATTCTTTTCGGAGATGACCGATGAAGAGCACGACCTGGTCCTCGACATCTTGCGCCGGACCTATCGGCGTATCTTGGAGCGATCATGACGAACCGAGTATTGGAGAAGGCTGTGAGTGAAGACCGCGTCGCCTTGATATCGGGTGCCAGCCGCGGCATCGGTGCTGCCCTGGCGCAAGAATTGGCCGCCCGCGGTTGGCGCCTTTCGCTCGGCATGCGGCAGCCGGAAATGCCGGCCTGGGCCGACCCTGCTCGCGTCCATATCTTTGCCTATGACGCGTTTGATGCGCAGGCCGGGATACGCTGGAACGATGCGGCAATCGATGCCTTCGGACGCATCGACGCAGTCGTTGCCAATGCCGGCATCATGATCCCCAAGACCGTCATCGAGGCTGATGACAACGACATGGATCAGCTGTTTGAGGTCAATGTCAAAGCCCCGCAGCGTCTGGCAAAAGCCACCTGGGCTGCTTTGTCCGAAAGCGGCCGAGGTCGCGTCATTATCATTGGTTCGCTTTCCGGCAAGCGGGTCAAAAGCGCTAAATCCGGGCTTTATGCCGTATCAAAATTCGCAGCTGTCGCTCTCGCCCATGCGCTTCGCCACGCAGGATTCGATCTCGGCATCCGCGCGACGGCCATATGCCCAGGTTTTGTCGCAACCGACATGGCGCGCGGCATCAGCGGCAGGGCCGATAGCGAGATGACGAGCCCTCAGGATCTCGCCCGCATCGTTTCCATGCTGATCGAGCTGCCGAACGAAGCAAGCGTCGCGGAGTTTGCGATCAACTGCCAGCTAGAGGAGTCTTACTGAGTATGCCCGGCCCCTATGTAGTCCCCGTGCATGGGGATACGGAATTGCCCAAGGAAGTCGACGTCGTCGTCATCGGCGGCGGCATCATCGGCACCTCGACAGCCCTCGAACTGTCTGAGCGCGGTCTGCGTGTCGCGCTTTGTGAAAAGGGGGGAATCGGCCAGGAGCAGTCGAGCCGCAACTGGGGCTGGGTACGCATTTCCAGGCGTGACCCGCGCGAGGTACCGCTGATGGCGGAGGCGCTGCGCATCTGGAGCACGCTCGACAAACGCACCGGCCGCGACACTGGCTACAGGAAAGCGGGCATCGTCTTTACCTGCGCCGACGACAAGCAATATGCTGATCATGAGCGATGGAACCGGAATCTCGAGGGCTATCAGCTCGATAGCCGCATGGTTGGCGCCGCTGAATTCAAGAGCCTTTTTCCGGGCTCCCAATTAGACCTGAAAGGCGCGCTCTTTACAGCGTCAGACGGCCGGGCGGAACCACAACGCGCAGCGCCGGCAATCGCCGAAGCCGCGCGCGACAAGGGTGCGACGATCCTCACTGAATGCGCCGTGCGCGGCATCGAGACGGCCGGCGGCAAAATCTCGGGCGTCATCACCGAGCGCGGCCCGATCGCCTGCAAGGCGGTCGTTCTCGCCGGCGGCGCCTGGTCAAGCCTGTTTGCCGGCATGTTCGGACTCGACCTGCCGCAGTTGAAGGTGATGAACTCCGTACTGCGCACCAAGCCGCTGGAAGGCGGCCCCGAGCAGGCGATCTGGGCCAACGGCTTTGCTTTGCGAAAGCGCCAGGATGGCGGCTACACCATCGCCTCCGGTCACGAGAACATCGTCGACATCGTGCCGAAATCCTTCCGCTATGCCGGCAAGTTCTTGCCGGCGTTCAAAAAGGAATGGCGCTCGCTGAATTTCCGCCTCTCCGGCCGTTTTCTTGACGAGGTCCGCATTCCCGACCGCTGGGCGATGGATGAGGCAAGCCCCTTCGAATATTGCCGCGTTCTCGATCCGAAACCGTCGACCAAGCTTTCGAACACGGCGCTTGCCAATCTCAAGAAAGCCTTCCCGGTTTTCGAAAAGGCCGAGATCGCCCAGCGCTGGGCCGGCTATATCGACGTGACGCCCGATGCCGTGCCGGTGATCGACGCGATCGACAGCATTCCAGGCTTCCATATCGCGACCGGCTTTTCCGGCCACGGCTTCGGCATCGGTCCGGCCGCCGGGCGACTGATGGCCGATATCGTCACCGGCAAGCCGCCGATCGTCGATCCCAAGAACTTCCGTTTCTCCCGCTTCCACGACGGTTCGAAGATCGAACTGATCAGCGGTTTCTGACCTGCTCGCCAATAAAAGACAGCAAAAACAATAAGAGAGAAGAAGCCAACGTCCTACCAACAAAAAGGGGAACAACATGTCCGACGCAAACGACACTATCCTCCTGAAACCCACCCGCCGTCAGGCGCTCACCATGATGGCGCTCGGCGCTTCCGGGCTGATCATGCCCAATATTCTCGGCCGCGGCGAAGCCTTCGCGGCACCGCCCGCCAAGCCGACCGGTCAGCTCGTCATCGGCTTTTCGCAGGAGCCGACCGTCTTCAATCCGCACCTGATACACATCGAAGTCGATGAGGGTATCCATTTCAGCGTCTTCGATCCGCTCTTCAACGTCACCCCGGATGGCAAGTTCTCTCCCGCGCTTGCAGCCGAAGTCCCGACCGTCGAAAACGGCGGCATCTCGGCCGACGGTCTTAAGTGGAAGATCAAACTCCGCGACGGCGTGAAATGGCATGACGGCACTCCGTTCACCGCCGAAGACGTCAAGTTCACTCTCGAACTCATGGTCGATCCGGATTTCCGCAGTTGGCGCAAGACTGGTCACGAGCTGGTGCGCGATCTCACCGTCGTCTCGCCGACGGAAATTACCTGGCGGATGGAAAAGCCGTTTGCGCCCTACCCGTCGATCCTCGCCGCCACCTTCATCGTGCCCAAGCATATCCTTGGCGCGGAGAAGGACAAGAACAGCGCGCCCTTTAACAACGCGCCCATCGGCACAGGCCCGTTCAAATGGGTCGAACGCATCGCCGGCGATCACATCACGCTTGCGGCCAACACCGACTATTACGGGGAGGGTCCCTACCTCGAGACCCTGGTCTACAAATATATTCCCGACCTGACGGTGCTTTATACGCAGTTCAAGACCGGCGATATCGACGTCGTTGGCCTCCAATGGATTACGCCGGATCACTATGACGAGGCCAAGGGGCTGGATGGCAAGGCCGTCGCCGTTGTTCCGGCTGCCACCGTCGAATCCGTCGGCTTCAACATGGAGCGCCCCCAGTTCAAGGACCCGGCGGTACGCGAGGCGCTCTATTGCGCGATCGACAAGCAGACGATTATCGATGCGCTCTATTATGGCCTGCCGACGCCGACCGAAAGTTACATACCGCAGCAGTCCTTCTACTATAATCCAGACCTGCCGAAGCAGGAATTCAGCACCGACAAGGCCAAGAAGATCCTCGACGATGCCGGCTGGAAGCCCGGTGCCGACGGCATTCGCGTGAAGGACGGCGTCAGGCTCGCCTTCACCAACTCCACCACCGCCGGCAACCATATCCGTGAGCAGGTGCAGCAGTTCATGCAGCAGACCTTCAAGGATATCGGCGTGGAGCTCACCATCTCCAACCTGCCGCCGGCGGTCATGTGGGGCGATTATTGGACAATGTCGAAGTTCGATTCCGTCGTCGTCGGCATCAACTTCCAGACCGGCTCCGATCCCGACACGTCGGATTACTTCCGCTCCACCGCAATCACCGCCAAAGGCGGAGCCGGTCAGAACTCCTGGCAATATGCCAATCCGGAAGTCGACAAACTCCTGGCTGAAGGCGGCCAGATCTTCGTGCCGGAGGAGCGCAAGAAGGTCTACCAGAAGATCCAGGAGATCATGCGCCACGACCTACCTTTTCTGCCGCTGTTCCAATATGCGACCGTGCGCGGGCACAAGGTAGGGGTTGAAAACGTCATCCCCAACGTCAACGTGCGCATCGACACATGGAACGTCGGCACTTGGTACTGGGCCAAGGCCTAGCCGTCCCGTTCCAGCCCTTCGATCCGTTGCGGGTCGGAGGGCTGGCCGCTTCCCATCTCATCACCATCGGAGACGAATGCCATGCTTCGCTATCTCCTCAGTCGCCTTTGGCAGAGCCTGATACTGCTGCTGCTCGTATCGATGATCGGCTTTGCCGTTCTCACCCTCGCACCCGGCGGTCCGCTATCCCAATATACGCTGACGCCGGGCATGACCAAGGAGGCTCTCGACCGGATCGCCGCGCAGATGGGCCTCGACCGTCCCCTGCCCATCCAGTATCTCGACTGGCTGAGGCACATGCTGATGGGCGACTGGGGCCATTCCTATCGCGACAACCAGCCGGTGCTATCGATCATTCTCGGCCACCTCTTCGCCACGCTGCTCCTGATGGGCACCTCGATGGCGATCTCGATCGTTCTCGGCACCTGGATCGGCATCAGGGGTGCGACCAAGCGCTATTCGATCTTCGACTATAGCGCCACCATCGGCGCCATGGTGGCACTGTCGATCCCGACCTTCTGGTTCGGCCTTGTCGCCATCTATATCTTCTCGCTGAAGCTGAAGTGGCTGCCGGCCGGCAACATGTACACGGTCGGCAATGGCTCGTTCGGTGATTATGCGATCCACCTGATCATGCCGAGCCTGGTGCTTGCCCTTGTCAACATTGCTGTGTGGAGCCGCTACATGCGCACCGCCACGCTCGATGTCATCAACCAGGATTTCGTCCGCACCGCCAAGGCCAAGGGCCTGTCGCCTCGACGCGTGTTGATGCGGCATGTCGTCGGCAATTCTCTGCTGCCGATGATCACCCTTGCCGGCGTGCAATTACCGACGATCCTCGGGGGCGCGCTGGTGGCCGAAACCGTCTTCACCTGGCCGGGAATGGGGCGGCTCTTTCTCGATAGTCTCGGCTACAGCGACTACCCGGTCGTCATGGGCCTTCTGATGTTCTCGGCAGTCTTTGCGCTGATCGGAAATCTGCTCGCGGATCTGCTGGTCGCCTTCGTCGATCCGCGCGTCCGGCTCGGTTAGGAGAAACGCCATGTCTTCCTCTTCCCCCACCAGTCTCTCCCCGCCCGTATTCGCGCATACGCGCTGGTGGCAGAACCGCACGCTGCGCCGTTTCGCTCGCCACAGGCTCGCCCTCCTCGGCGTCGCCATGATCACGCTCATCATCCTTACCTGCCTGATCGGGCCGTCGCTACTTCCCTATGACGAGCTTTTCATCGATTTGCGCCATCGCTTCGCGCCACCCTTTACGGCCGGCTACCATATTTTCGGGACCGATCCGCTCGGGCGCGACGTTGCCGTGCGCCTTTTCATGGCGGGCCGCATCTCGCTTCTGGTGGGCTTCTTCGCCATGGTACTCAGCACCTTGATCGGCACCACGATCGGTGTCGTCGCCGGCTATTATGGCGGCCGCCTCGGCATGCTTCTGATGCGCTTCGTCGACGCCTTCCTGTCATTCCCCAGCATCTTCTTGCTGCTGGCACTCGCCGCCTTCATCAAGCCGAGCCCTTTCATGATCACCGTCATTATAGCTGTGACGAGCTGGATGGAGGTCGCGCGCATCGTCGAGGCAGAGGTGCGCTCGTTGCGCGAACGCGACTTTGTGCTGGCGGCCCGCATGCTCGGCCTTTCCAACGGCTGGATCATGTTTCGCGAGTTGCTGCCGAACGCAATAGGCCCGATCATCGTAGCGGCGACCCTGACGGTTGCACGCGCCATTCTGCTTGAGGCCTATGTCAGCTTCCTCGGCTACGGCATCCAGCCGCCCTTGCCAAGCTGGGGCAACATGCTGAACGGTGCCCAGCAATATCTGGCCAGTGCCCCGTGGCTGGCGATCGTTCCCGGCGTTGCCATCACCCTTGCCGTCACCAGCTTCAATTTTATCGGCGACGGCTTGCGCGATGCGCTCGACGCCCGCAGCGACCTGAACTGAGGAAAACCGCTATGGCCAAGTTTTCGCCGTTCAAGACGACATTGTGGTACGCGACGGCACCGCCGGCTCCCGAAACCACAGAGTTGGAAGGCACAACCAAGGCAGACGTCTGCATCGTCGGCGGTGGCTATACCGGACTGACGACGGCGCTGGAGCTTGCCAGCGGCGGCATCAGCGTCGTGCTTCTCGAAAAGGAAGAAATCGGTTTCGGCGGCTCCGGCCGCAATGCCGGGCATTGCACGCCGACCTTCACGCACTACAGCCTGCCCGAATTGCGCGCGATGCTGGACGAGCCCTGGGCCGAGCGGCTGATCGCCCGGCAGACCCGCGCGAATGACCGCGTTTCCAGCATGATCCGGCACTATCAGATCCAATGCGAATGGCAGCAGAACGGCTATGTCATGGGCGCTCCCTACCCCGGCGCGATGAAGACGATCCAGGAGAAGGTGCGGACCTACAATGCCGTCGGCGCCAGGACCCGGGCGCTCGACAAGGACGAAGTGGCGGCTATCACCGGCAGCCCGCGCTTTCATGGCGGCTGGCTGCATGAGGAGGCGGGGCATCTGAACCCGCTCGGCTATTCCCGGGGTCTCGCGCGGGCGGTGATCCAAGAGGGCGGCATCATCCACACCAACTCGCCGGTGACCGGATGCGAGCGCCAGGCCGACGGATGGGCGATCAGTACGGCCAAGGGCGAGGTCATCGCTGACAAGGTGATCTTCGCGACCGGCGCCTACACCGTGGGCGGCTGGCCGAAACTTGACCAGACATTCAAAATCCAGAAAGTCTTCGTCGCCGCTACCCAACCGCTTTCCGATGACGAGCGCCAATCGATCCTGCCGCGAAACACCACCATCCACGATGGCCGCGGCGATATCTATGTTTACAAATACAATGCCGAAGGACGGATCGTCGCCTCCATGTTTCCAATGGGTCGACGTGGCCGCGACATGGAATACACGCGGCAAGTCATGAGCGATAGGTTGAAGTGGCTGCATCCGCAGATCAAACAGGAGATCCGCTGGGAATACTTCTGGTTCGGCGAGTTGGACATGCAATATCGCACGGTCCCGCGCCTCTATGACCTGGCAACCGGCGTTGTCGCGCTGACCGGTCTTTCCGGCCGCGGTGTGCCGACAGGCAGCATGCTTGGCGGCATTCTGGCGGAATGGGCTAGGGGCGTGCCCGAGAAGGATCTTTCGCTCAAGCTGGAGCCGCTGACGTCAGCGCCCTTCTACATGAACTATGGGCCTAAGCTCACCCTGCGCTATTATCGCGTTTCGGACTGGATCAAGACAAAACTCGCCGGTGCTCCCCTGCCGCCGCACGCTTAACGGTAACATCACCTTAGCTTTTCCGAACGAGCAAACCTTTGATCCCGCAATTGCTTCAGAATAGTGAAGCACTTCATAGGCCTGTCTCCGCCTGGCAGGGTCGGTGCCAAGCGGAAAGACGGGTCAAATCACGACGGACAGATTGATCATCATCCGGCCTCACACTTTTTATTGCTGAAAATACACTGATCCGAGACCGCCCGAGCTTGCCGGACGGCGGGGTTCGTCTCCGTCGCCGTCAGGTTCGGAAGCATGACATCCTCGAAGCTCTGGACTTCCTGATCAAGCGTTGACGCCCGCGATCCGAAGCAGGTCATCGGAAAGACGGATGCCAACTCGTCCTCACATTCACATCCTTAACGATCGGCAACATCAGCCACTCTTGACAAGTCATCAGCCGTGCTCCTTGATATGCCCATCCAAGAGAACAGACACATGTCCGGTATATTGGATATCCAAAAGCGCTTAACCAAGGGGAACGCTATGACTATTTCCTTCCGCGCCGGCGTGATGTCGCTGGTCGCCGCAACCCTCCTCTCATCCACGCCTGCCTTCGCCGACGGCAGCAAACTCGACGCAGTGCTCGCTCGCGGGCACCTTGTCCTCGGCACCGGCAGCACCAACGCGCCATGGCACTTCAAGAGCGCGGACGACAAGCTTCAGGGCTTCGACGTCGATATGGGCCACATCATCGCCAAGGCACTCTTCGGCGATCCCGATAAAATCGAATATGTAAACCAGTCGTCCGACGCCCGTATCCCGAACATCACGACGGGCAAGGTCGACATTACCTGCCAGTTCATGACCGTTACTGGTGAACGCGCGCAGCAGGTTGCGTTCACTATTCCCTATTATCGTGAAGGCGTTGGGCTGATGCTCAAGGCTGACGGCAAATATGGCGACTATGCCGCGTTGAAGGCGGCCGGCTCTTCGATCACCATTTCGGTTCTCCAGAACGTCTATGCAGAGTCCATGGTCCATGCGGCCCTACCCGACGCTAAGGTCGATCAGTACGAATCCGTCGATCTCATTTATCAAGCGCTGGAATCGGGACGTGCCGATGCGGTGGCCACCGATCAGTCGTCGCTCGCCTGGTACATGACGCAGAATCCCGGCCGCTATAAGGATGCCGGCTTCGGTTGGAACCCGCAGACCTATGCCTGCGCGGTCAAGCGGGGCGATCAGGACTGGCTGAACTTCGTCAACACCGCGCTGCACGAAGCTATGACGGGCGTCGAATTCGATAGCTACGCCAAGTCCTACAAGACCTGGTTCGGCAAGGATCTTACCCCTCCGCAGATCGGCTTCCCGGTCGAGTTCAAGTAACAGCAGAGCGGAGCGGGAACCTCCCCGCTCCGCCAGCCTGAAAAGGGACGGCCCGCCATGGGTTACACGCTGAATTTCGCAGCCGTCTGGCGCAACTTCGACTTTCTCTTGAGCGGTCTGGCGCTCAGCCTCGGCCTCGCCGTAGTCTCGATCCTGATCGGCTCTGCGATCGGTCTCGTCTTGGCCTTCGCGCTGACGTCAAAAAAACGTATCGCAGTCGTGCCGGCGCAGGTCTATGTCACGGTGGTCCGCAACCTGCCGATCCTCGTCCTGGTGCTTTTCGCCTACTTCGCGCTGCCGCAGATGGGCTTCCGCCTCGACAAGCTGCAGAGTTTCGTTCTGGTGCTTGCGCTGTATTCCGGAGCTTATCTGGCGGAAGTATTCCGCGCCGGACTGCTGTCAATTCCGAGGGGCCTGACCGAAGCCGGTCTCTCCATCGGCCTGACATCGATGCAGATCCGCAGCTCCATCATCGCCCCGTTGATGTTGCGCAACGTGCTGCCGTCATTGTCCTCGACGATCATCTCGCTCTTCAAGGACACGTCTCTCGCCGCCGCCATCGCCGTGCCGGAACTCACCTTCGCGGCCCGCAAGATCAATGTCGAGAGTTTCCGCGTCATAGAGACCTGGCTGGTCACGTCAGCTCTCTATGTCGCAACCTGTTTCCTCATCGCTGCCCTGATGCGCTTCGTCGAGCGCCGGCTGGCTCTGCCCAGGTAAGACCGGATGTCCCACACATTTTTCGAACAAATCTGGATCGCCCGCTACGTTATCATGAACGGCGTTGGCGTGACGGTGTCGATCTCTTTGCTGGCCATTCTCGCCGGTTCCTTGCTCGGTGTTTTCGTCGGTCTGGCGCTCGTCTACGGCGGTACCGTTTTACGCCTTACCGTCCGGGCCTATACGGATATCATCCGCGGCACGCCCGTGCTCGTGCTCGTGTTGGCAAGCTATTACGTCTCTTCCGCGGTAGGTCTCAATCTGGGACCGTTTTCTGCTGGTGTCCTTGCCCTTGCAATCTTTTGCTCGTCGCATGTCGGTGAAATCGTGCGCGGCGCGCTTCAGGCCATCCCGAAAGGTCAGACGGAGGCCGCCAAGGCAATCGGCCTTACTTTCAGCCAGACTTTCACCTCGGTTTTATGGCCGCAGGCAATGCGCCAGTGCCTGCCGGCCTGGGTGAATACCGCCGCCGAGATGGTAAAGGCCTCGACGCTGCTATCCGTCATCGGCGTTGCCGAGCTGCTCCTACGCACACAGGAGATCATCTCCCGCAATTTCATGAGCCTCCAGTTCTATTTTCTCGCTGGCGCTCTCTATTTCATCGTCAACTTCGGTATTGAGCGTTTCGGCAAATATGTCGAGCGCAAGACCGCACTGCCGTCCTGAGGAGATCCGACCGATGGCCAAGACAATTCTAGACATCCAGGGCCTGCGCAAAACCTACGGCCAGAATGAGGTCCTCAAGGGCGTCGACTGTAGCGTACAGGAGGGCGAGGTCATTTCCATTATCGGCTCGTCCGGCTCCGGCAAGACGACGATGCTACGCTGCGTCAACATGCTGGAGGAATTTGAGGGGGGTAAGATCAGCCTCGATGGCGAGGAGATCGGCTATCACGTCGACGGTAGCACCCGCCGCCGCAAGAGCGAGAAGGAAATCGCTCGTCAACGCGCGCTGACGGGTATGGCCTTCCAGCAGTTCAATCTTTTTCCGCATATGACCGCAGCCGAAAACGTGATGCTGGGCCTCGTCAAGGTGAAGAAGATGTCGAAGCCGGAAGCTCGCGCCGTCGCCGACACATGGCTCGACCGCGTTGGCCTTGCAACCCGCACCAACCATTATCCCGGCCAGCTCTCCGGTGGCCAACAGCAGCGTGTCGCCATCGCCCGTGCAATCGCCATGGCGCCGCGGCTGATGTTGTTCGATGAAGTGACGTCAGCCCTCGATCCCGAACTGGTGGGCGAGGTTCTTCAGGTCATCAAGGGGCTCGCCGCCGACGGCATGACGATGCTGCTCGTGACGCATGAAATGCGCTTCGCCTATGAGGTTTCATCGCGTGTCATATTCATGAATCAAGGCGTCATTTGTGAGGAAGGAGACCCGAAGGACATGTTTGTGCGTCCGAAAACAGATCGGCTTGCCGAATTCCTCAAGACCTCAAGTTTCAACTGACAGGGATAAGGTGGCGCGGGACAAGCGTTGCGTTAGCACACAGGCGAATGCTATCGCAGCCTCTCCTTGAGGGCCATCGGGCATCAATGCCGAATAATCGGCAAGAACCCACCACCGCACTGCATCCCATTGCGCCGGTTGCGACCGGTTGAGAATATTCGGAGAAGAGCATGGCCGACACACCGAACGATACCGTATCGCGACGCATGCGTGGTCTAGATCGAGCTTTCGAAATCCTTGAATTTCTGCGGATGAAGCGTCAGCCAATGCGTCCGAACGAGATCGCCACGGAAATCGGCGCACCGCGCTCCTCTATCTATGAACTCGTCAATCTTTTGCTCGGCCACGGCATGCTTGACTATCAAGGGGACGATGGCCGGGTGTTTCTCGGCCGTCGCCTTTATTTCCTTGGAACTGCCTATGCCGAACAATTCGATTTAATGCGCGAATGCGATCGCGTGCTGAACGCTCTGGCAGAGGAGACCCGCGAAACCGCGCAGATGTGCCTGCTGGAAGGCAATAAATACACGGTCGCCATGATGCGCGAGGGCATCCGTCCGTTCCGCATCTCCTCGAATGTCGGCGAACTCGTCGCCATTCCCTGGACAGCCTCCGGACGTCTGCTCGTCGCGCATCTTTCGGATCGAGAAATTCTTGATTTCATTCCGCCGGAGGATTTCGTCTTGCCGGATGGTAGACAGCTGGAACCGGCGGATTTCATCGCTCAGGTGCGGCAGGCCTCCGACGACGGATATTTCACCTTCAACAGCGAGGTGGAGAATTTCACTCATTGCTTCGCTGTCCCAATTTATCAGGCCGAGGGCTCGTGCATCGCCACTCTCTGCCTAGTTGCCCCACGTGAGGACGGCCTGCGCAACCGTGCCTCCTATCTAGACAGTCTTCTGAAAGCCGCGCATGAGATGTCCGAAAGGCTCGGCTTCCGTTCGACAAAAAGCCGTTTCTTCGGATCTCAATCATAACGAACAGAATCTTTTTGCCGCCTGTTCCACGTCAGCATCACTGACCAGGGGTTTCATCCCGAAAATGCAGTGCATGATAAGCGCCGACACTCTAATGTGCCAGGATCCTCCGCCTTCAGCCTCCGCTCGCCCACAATGCTATCACCAGACCGATCGCCGCGCTTGCTTCGGTTAGTTCTGACATCTGGTAATATCTTTTACTCCAGATTGCGGTGACCCTACGTTTAATGAGCGAAGACACCCGCTCAATATCTGCCATGTCGCTATTCGTGCAACAATACCCAAGACAGCGCTTGATTTTGAAGCAGACTTCCCGCATGTGCGGAGTCTCTTCGTTTCGGCCGTCACTATTTGCGCGCCTGACATTGAATGAATGCCGATAACCTGTGGCTTCGATCTCATGAAACCTAACAGTCTGAATGTACTGGTGATTGATGAGAACCGCATTCGCGCATCCATCATTGAAGAAGGTTTGCGGGACGCAGGGTACGACAACGTAACAATCATCGCCGATATGACGGGTCTTGCGAGGCGGATCACCGAGATCAATCCTGATGTGATTGTCATCGATCTTGAAAACCCCAACCGGGACGTGTTGGAAAGCATGTTTCAGATATCACGTGCCGTAAATCGGCCCATCGCGATGTTCGTAGACAAGTCCGATGAAGCTTCCATCGAAGCTGCTGTGGACGCTGGGGTTTCAGCATATATCGTCGACGGTCTAAGGCAGGAACGTGTTCGTCCCATCCTTAAGATGGCGATTAGTCGTTTCAATGCGTTTTCGCGACTGAGCCGCGAACTTGAAGAAGCACGCGGCGAGTTGGAAAACCGAAAGCTGATCGAACGCGCCAAGGGATTGCTGATGCGCGCGCGCGGGCTTTCGGAGATGGAGGCCTATGCACTCCTGCGGCGAACGGCGATGGGCCAGAACAGGAAAATTGTCGAGATTGCTCAAAGCCTCGTTACCGCGGCAAGCCTGCTCGATCCGGGAGGGGACACATGAAGACGAGTAGGTACGAAATCACCGCGGGCTTCTTGCCGCTCGTGGATAGTGCCCTCCTGGTCGTTGCCAAAGAGAGGGGCTTTGCCGAAGCGCAGCAGGTGGATCTCACGCTCGTGCGCGAGCGTTCGTGGGCAACGATCAGGGATAGATTAGCTGTCGGGCACTTTGAGGTTGCCCATATCCTCGCGCCGATGCCGATCGCCTGTAACCTTGGACTCACGGCGCCGGCGCCGCGAATGATCGTGCCCATGGCGCTTGGCCTCGGCGGAAATGCCGTCACGGTGTCGGGTGGCTTGTGGCGGGCAATGGTCGAGAATGGTGCGATTGGCAATCTCGATGCCCGCTCAAGCGGCATGGCGCTGCGGCGGGTGATCTCACAGCGAACTGGAGATCAGCTCCGTTTCGGCGTGGTGCATCCCTATTCCGGACATAACTACGAACTTCGATATTGGCTTTCTGCGAGCGGCATCGATCCCGATCGGGAGGTTGAGATCGCAATCCTGCCTCCTGCGGATATGGGAAATGCACTGAAGGCTGGTTTCATCGATGGCTATTGCGCCGGTGAACCGTGGAATACGTTCGGCGTTTTGAAACGAGGTGCGCATCTCGCGACGGTCAAGGCCGCGATCTGGAAATCCAGCCCCGAAAAGGTACTGGGAGTGAATGGCCGTTGGGGCGACAGCCATCCCGAAGCCCTCGCCGCATTGCTCACGGCGCTTTACAATGCGTCACTCTGGTGTGCCGATGTTGCCAACCATGAGGAGCTTGCCATATTGCTTTCCGGACCTGCATACATCGACAAGTCTGTGGAATTTTTGCGGCCCGCAGTGACGGGCGAGCTTAGAATCGGTGGCCAGCACACTCAAACCGTAAAGGACTTTTTCGTCCCAAACGCGAAGGCGGCGACATTTCCGTGGAAGAGCCACGCGCTTTGGTTCTACACACAGATGGTTCGCTGGGGTCAGGTCAAACACACCGCATCTCACCAGCGTATCGCCGGCAACTCTTATCGACCGGATATTTACCGGAACGCTCTGAAGGCGCTGGGTCTCGCGATGCCAGCCGCAAGCTCCAAGGTCGAGGGCGCCTTGCGTATGGAAACGCCCGTTGGCTCAAGTGGCATGCTGACGCTTGGCCCAGACGGGTTTTTCGACGGCGCCCTTTTTGATCCTGATCGCATTGATGAATATGTCGCGGCTCAAAAAAACACGACCGACATGCCTACTTTGTGAGCAATGCCCAAATATTGGGAGCGCGCACTGCTGATTTAATCGCTTCATGGCCTGCCCGGCGGAAGCTTTTTTGCTTAGAACGCCGTAACTGGGGGCCAATTTTGAATTGGCACGGTCCTTGCTTCTAAACTAGCAAGCCGAAAGGCCGCATTTTAGCGTCCAATGACGGACGCCTCAGGCAAAGCCGCCGATCAGGATATTCCGTGTACTTTCGTACGCGCGCCCTGAGGTGCGGCTTTTTGTGTTTCTGACCCTCAATGATGGATTGGCACGACCTTGTCGAGCCCCGGGAGAAGCCATGTCTGTTCTTAAGAAAACACAGCCCATGTCCGCCGGCGAACCGGCGAAAGCATTGTGGATTTCCACATTCGCCTTCACGATCTGTTTCGCCGTCTGGACGATCTTTGCGATCATAGGCATTCGCATCAAGCAGGAACTCGGCCTGAGCGAGACCGAATTCGGCTTGCTGGTCGGCACACCCGTGCTCACCGGATCAGTCGTTCGTATCCTGCTCGGGATATGGACAGAGCGTTACGGCGGCCGCCTGGTCTACACGCTCACAATGCTGGCAGCTGCGGTGGCAACCTTCCTCCTGTCCTATGCAACCACTTACATGCAAATGCTGATTGCCGGCCTGGGCGTCGGCCTCGCCGGCGGCTCCTTTGCGGTAGGCGTCGCCTATGTTTCCCCGTTCTTTCCACCAGAGAAGCAGGGAACGGCACTCGGCATCTTCGGCGCCGGCAATGTCGGAGCGGCGGTCACCAAGTTTGCCGCTCCCTTCGTGCTGATCGCGTGGGGATGGCAGGCGGTTGCGGAAATCTGGGCGCTGGTACTCGCGGCCATGGCGATCGTTTTCTGGTTCACCACCACCGACGATCCGGCCTTCCGCGCTCGTCGCGATCGCGGGGTTGCATCCAGGAGTTTGCTTCAGGAATTCGCACCGCTGAAAAACGTTCAGGTATGGCGCTTCTCGCTCTACTATTTCTTCGCCTTTGGAGGTTTTGTCGCCCTCTCGCTTTGGCTGCCACGCTATCTGGTCGGCGCCTATGGCTTCAATCTTGAGGTTGCCGGCATGGTTGCGGCTGCCTATTCCATTCCTGGCAGCGTCTTTCGCGCCTTCGGCGGCGTACTCTCCGACAAGAAGGGGGCACGCAGCGTGATGTATGCAATGCTTGCGGTGTCGGCCGTCGCTACCCTAGTCCTTTCCCTGCCCGCTGTCACACCAACGAGCTCGGCATTTGGAATTACCCCGGCCGTCTTCATCGTCGTCATCTTCGTCCTCGGCTTCTTCATGAGCCTCGGCAAGGCGGCCGTATTCAAGCACATCCCCGCCTACTACCCTGAGAGCATCGGCGCGGTCGGCGGCATTGTCGGCATGATGGGAGGCCTTGGCGGATTTATCCTGCCGATCGTCTTTGGCCTGCTCAAGGACATCACCGGCCTTTGGTCCAGTTGTTTCCTGCTGCTTTTCGCGATTGTGGCGATTTCGCTCGTCTGGATGCATCTCTCCGTAAGGCAACTCGAGCGCCGTGGGTCCTCTGCCCCCGTTGTAGCCGCCACCTAATCTCAAGGACTTGGAACTATGACCCAGAAACTTGTCATCGTCGGCAATGGCATGGCGCCGGGCCGCATGCTGGAGCACCTCCTCGAACAGGCACCCGGTCGCTACAGCGTCACGATCTTCAACGCCGAGCCGCGCGTCAATTACGACCGTATCATGCTGTCGCCGGTCCTGTCCGGGGAGAAGGACTACGAGCAGATCATCATCCACGGCGACGGCTGGTACATCAAGAACAACATCACCCTTTACAAAGGCCACAAGATCGTCGCCATCGACCGGGTGGCCAAGACCGTCACCTCGGATCACGGCGTCGTCGAGAGCTACGACAAACTTGTCATTGCGACCGGCTCCGTGCCCTTCATCATTCCCGTGCCGGGCAAGGATCTGCCCGGCGTCATCACCTATCGCGACCTCGATGACGTGCAGGCGATGCTGCTTGCCGCCCAGTCACGCGAGAAGGCGATCGTCATCGGCGGCGGCCTGCTTGGTCTCGAAGCGGCTGCCGGCCTTGCCTCGCGCGGCATGGATGTCACCGTTCTGCATGTTATGGCAACGCTGATGGAGCGCCAGCTCGATCCCGCCGCCGGCTATCTGCTGCAGAAGGCCGTCGAAGAGCGCGGCATCAAGGTCATCACCAAGGCCAATACCAAGGCGATCATCGGCAACGGCAAGGTCGAGGGCATCGAGCTTGATGACGGCCGCATCATTCCCGCGACGCTGGTGGTGATGGCCGTCGGCATTCGTCCCAATATCGGTCTTGCCAAGGACGCCGGTATCGCCGTCAACCGCGGCATCGTCGTCGATGACGGCATGCAGACCTCGGATGGCAGCATCATGGCGCTTGGCGAATGCGCCGAAGTCGGCGGCCAGGTCTATGGCCTGGTGGCGCCGCTCTATGAAATGGCGCGTGTCGCCGCATCGCATCTGTCGGGCGACCGCTCCGCCGCCTTCGTGCATTCGGACACGCCAACGAAGCTCAAAGTCACCGGCATCAACCTGTTTTCCCTTGGCGACTTCGCCGATGGCGACGATCGCGAGGAAATCGTGCTGCGCGATGCGGCCGGCGGCGTCTACAAGCGGCTGGTGCTGAAGGACAACCGCATCATCGGCACCGTGCTCTATGGCGAGACGGCCGACGGCGCATGGTTCAACGACCTGAAGAAGAAGGCGACCGACATCTCCGGGATGCGCGAGACGCTGATCTTCGGTCAGGCCTATCAGGGAGGGTCGCCGCTGGACCCTATGGCGGCCGTTGCAGCCTTGCCGGATGACGCGGAAATCTGCGGCTGCAACGGCGTCTGCAAGGGCAAGATCACCTCGACCATCACCGCCAAGGGCCTGGCCTCGCTCGACGATGTGCGCGCCCACACCAAGGCGTCCGCCTCGTGCGGCTCCTGCACCGGCCTTGTCGAGCAACTGATGTCGATCACGCTTGGCGATGCCTATAATCCGAAGGCGGTACAGCCGATGTGCAATTGCACGGAGCTTGGCCATGACGACGTGCGCCGCCTGATCAAGGCCAAGGGTTTGAAGACCATCCCCGCCGTCATGCAGGAACTGGAATGGAAAACCTCCTGCGGATGCGCCAAATGCCGGCCGGCACTCAACTACTACCTCGTCTGCGACTGGCCGGACGAATATGCCGACGACTACCAGTCCCGCTTCATCAATGAGCGCGTCCACGCCAATATCCAGAAGGATGGCACCTATTCGGTCGTGCCGCGCATGTGGGGCGGTGTCACCAATTCCGGTGAACTGCGCGCCATCGCCGATGTCGTCGACAAGTTCGAGATCCCGATGGTGAAGGTGACCGGCGGCCAGCGCATCGACCTGCTCGGCATCCAGAAGGAGGACCTGCCCGCCGTCTGGGCCGATCTCGGCAAGGCCGGGTTCATCTCCGGCCAGGCCTATGCCAAGGGCCTGCGCACGGTGAAGACCTGCGTCGGCTCCGACTGGTGCCGCTTCGGCACGCAGGATTCCACCGGGCTCGGCATCCGCATCGAGAGATTCATGTGGGGGTCGTGGACGCCGGCAAAGCTCAAGATGGCGGTGTCCGGCTGTCCGAGAAACTGCGCCGAGGCCACCTGCAAGGACATCGGCGTCATCTGCGTCGATAGTGGCTTCGAGATCCACTTCGCCGGTGCTGCCGGCCTCGACATCAAGGGTACGGAAGTACTCGGCCTCGTCAAGACCGAGGACGAGGCACTGGAGCATATCGTCGCGCTGACACAGATGTACCGCGAGCAGGGCCGCTATCTCGAGCGCATCTACAAATGGGCCAAGCGCATCGGCCTCGACGAGATCCGCCGCCAGATCATGACGGATGCCGACAAGCGTAGGGCCTATTACGAGCGCTTCGTCTTCAGCCAGAAATTCGCGCAGGTCGATCCCTGGTCGGAGCGTGTTTCCGGCAAGGACAAGCACGAATTCCGGCCGATGGCGACGGTCGGCTTCCATCAGGCTGCGGAGTAAGGAGATGGACATGAACTGGCCAAAAGACACCTGGCATCCGATCGGCGACATCTCTGACATCCCGCTGCGCGGCGCACGCTGCGTGAAAACCCCGCAGGGCAAGATCGCCGTGTTCCGCACGGCCGAAAACGAGGTCTTCGCCATCGAGGATCATTGCCCGCACAAAGGCGGCCCGCTCTCCCAGGGCATCGTCCACGGCGCTGCCGTCACCTGCCCCCTGCACAACTGGGTCATCTCGCTCGAAACCGGGCAAGCTCTCGGCGCGGACAAGGGCTCGGTCAGGACCATTCCTGTGCGCAATGAGAACGGCATGCTGTCGATCGCTCTCGACAGCATGATGATGGCGGCGGAATAGATCATGTCCGTGTGCGCGGTGGTACCCTCCTCTGTTCGTTCCAGACATCTTCCCCTCGAGACGGAAGATCGGTTTGAGTTTGCTGCTGCCCGTTTGAACAAGAAAAGCATGTATCGCTCTTGTTCAGTGGGTGGAGACCAGTGGCACGGCGAGCTCCTGATCCTTCCCCTTGAGGGGGAGATGTCAGAGGAGGGTGTAAACCATCGGCGACTAAGCATCGGGGAGACCAAGCGTGCCTACTGAAACGAAGACTACGTGTCCCTACTGCGGTGTCGGATGTGGCGTTATTGCGACGGTCGACGATTACGGAAAGGCTTCCGTTAAAGGGGATCCGGGGCACCCGGCCAATTTCGGCCGGCTCTGTTCCAAGGGCTCGGCGCTGGCCGAAACGATCGATCTCGACGGCCGTGTCCTCTACCCGGAAATCGACGGTCAACGTGCAAACTGGAACGACGCGCTCGATCTCGTAGCCTCGAAATTTTGTGAAGCCATCGCCGAGCATGGGCCGGATTCGGTCGCATTCTATGTCTCAGGTCAATGCCTGACGGAAGACTATTATGTCGCCAACAAGCTGATGAAAGGCTTTATCGGTTCGGCCAATATCGACACGAATTCACGACTTTGCATGGCCTCCTCCGTCGCTGGTCATCGACGCGCCTTCGGTTCGGACACGGTGCCGGGCACTTACGAGGATCTCGAACTCGCCGATCTGATCGTACTCGTTGGTTCGAACCTCGCATGGTGCCATCCGGTGCTCAACCAACGGATCCAAGCGGCAAAACAAAGCCGACCGGATATGAAAATTGTCACGATCGATCCGCGACGCTCGGTTAGCGCCGATCTTGCGGACATGCACTTGATGATCAAAAGCGACGGGGATGTTGCCCTCTTCAATGGGTTGCTTGCCCATCTCGCAGGATCGTCGGCTTTCGACCAGGACTATGTATCGGCGCATACGATCGGCTTTAACGATGCGCTGGAAGCCGCGCAAACCAGGAGCATGCTGGATGTTTCGGAGGAAACAGGCTTAGCGGTCGGTGAACTGCGGGCCTTTTATCGTCTGTTTGAAACAACCGAAAAGGTGGTGACCTGCTATAGCCAGGGCATCAACCAGTCCTCGATCGGCACCGACAAGGTTAACGCGATCATCAATTGCCATTTGGCCACTGGGCGCATCGGCAAACCAGGCATGGGACCCTTCTCGCTGACCGGCCAGCCGAATGCGATGGGTGGCCGCGAGGTGGGTGGTCTTGCCAACATGCTGGCAGCGCATATGAATATTGAGGACGAAGCCGCGCGCGATCGTGTGCAACGCTTCTGGAATTCGCCAACCATGGCTGCAAGGCCCGGTCTCAAGGCCGTCGAAATGTTCGAAGCCGTGGCGGACGGGCGCATCAAAGCCCTGTGGATTATGGCGACGAATCCGGTCGTTTCGATGCCGGATGCCGACCGGGTGCGCGAAGCAATTAGCAACTGCCCCTTCGTCGTCGTTTCCGATATTCAAAAGAACACCGACACCGCCGCACTCGCCCATGTGCTATTGCCAGCCGCCGGCTGGGGCGAAAAGGACGGAACCGTCACCAACTCCGAGCGGCGCATTTCCCGCCAGCGCAATTTCTTGGATCTGCCCGGCGACGCAAAGCCCGACTGGTGGCATATGGCCGAAGTTGCCAAGCGGATGGGCTTCGACGGCTTTGACTACGACAATCCCGCCACAATCTTCGCCGAACACGCGGCCCTTTCTGGATTCGAAAATGGCGGCACACGCGACTTCGACATAGGCGCGAAAGCTGATATCTCTCCTGGTATCTTCGAGGCTATGTCACCGTTCCAATGGCCGCATCGCAAAGGTGCTCCCGAAGGCGTCACGCGATTTTTCGCCGATGGCCAGTTCTACACGCCGGATCGCAAGGCCAGGTTCATCTCCGTAAAATCTGAGCGCGATGACCGCACAAGCAAGGATGCCCCCTTTATTCTCAATACCGGCCGCATCCGCGACCAGTGGCACACGATGACGCGCACGGGCAAGGCGGCGCGGCTCTCGTCGCATCTCGCCGAACCTTTCGCCGAAATCAACCCGGCGGACGCCGCTGAACTCGGCATCGACAAGGCGGGGTTGGTACGGGTGGAAAATTCCTTCGGTTCAGTCGTGCTACGAGCCTTGCTCACAGAGCGGCAGCCACGCGGCGGCGTCTTCGTGCCGATGCACTGGAACGATGAGTATTCTGCAAATGCGCGCGTGGCCGCTCTGCTGGCGCCACACACTGACCCCATCTCCGGCCAGCCCGCGCTCAAGAATATCGGCGTCAAGGTACGGCCAGCCGAAATGGCATATCATGGTTTTGCAGTTGTCGCCTTCCGCCCTGAGCGGCTAGAGGCGCCCTATTGGGCGGTCGCGAAGACAGAAGCCGGATGGCGCGTGGAATTCGGCTTCGACAAGGCACTTGACGATATCGAAGCCTGGTGTCGCGATACGTTCGGCCTTTTTGATCGTGGCGAGCATCTCGCCTATGTCGACAACCCGACGCGACAGCAACGTCATGGCTTCTTTGACGGAGAACGGCTGTTGCTCGCCTTTTATGCCGCGCCCGAACCTGTCGCCGTATCGCGTGACTGGGCCGTCAAGCAACTCAGCACACCACTGGAGACTGCGCGCGCGCGCTTTGCGGTGCTCGCCGGCCGGCCAGGTACCGATCAGATGGACCCTGGCGCAACCGTCTGCTCCTGCTTCTCGGTCGGCATCAACCAGATCGTAGGCGCCGTCGCAGGCGGCTGCCACACGGTCGAGGCTATCGGCAGACAGCTCAATGCCGGAACCAATTGTGGCTCTTGCCGCATTGAAATTAAGGGGATTATCGATGGCTGCCTTCGTCAAGCCGCGGAATGATAGACTGGAGCGGATCGCTCCACTCACCTCGCTGCCGGTATTTTTCGATCTCAAGGGGAAATCCGTGCTGATCGCCGGCGGCAGCGACGGGGCGGCGTGGAAGGCCGAACTTCTGGCAGCAGCGGGCGCGGAGGTGCATGTCTTCTGCCCCATGGACGAGCTTTCCGAGGGCTTTCGGAAGCAACTTGACCAGTTTGTCCACCACGATGCATTTTGGCAGGCGGCATGCTTCAAGAGCTTTGCTTTGGCGGTAGGCGACTGCAAAACCGACGAGGAAGCATGCTGCTTTCACGATCACGCTGTCGCTGCCGGTGTTCCCGTCAACGTCATCGACAAGCCGGCATTCTGTCAGTTCAAGTTCGGCTCGATCGTTAACCGCTCGCCCGTGGTGATTGGCATCTCGACCGACGGCGCTGCTCCGATCCTCGGCCAAGCTATCCGCCGGCGCATCGAAACACTCCTCCCGCGGTCGGTCAAATCCTGGGCTCAGCTTGCGCAGGCTATCCGCGCCCATGTGACAGACGCCCTCACCTCAGTTCAACGACGAAACTTCTGGGAACGTTTCGTCGATCGCGCCTTCGCGGGCGAGGAGCCCGACGCAGATGCGGTACCAGGCCTGATCGCGGATGCAGACCGAATTCGTAGCAATGCTAACCCTGCCGGTCACGTGACGCTCGTGGGCGCCGGCCCGGGCGACGCCGAACTGTTGACTCTGAAGGCGGTCCGCGCCCTCCAAGCCGCCGATGTCATCCTGTTCGATGATCTTGTTTCCGGGGAGGTGCTGGAACTTGCCCGCCGTGAGGCCAAACGCATGCTGGTAGGCAAACGTGGTGGCCGCCAAAGCTGCAGGCAGGAGGACATCAACGCAACGATGTTGGCGCTCGCCAAGGCCGGCAAGCGAGTCGTTCGCCTCAAGTCGGGCGACCCGATGATTTTCGGCCGTGCCGGCGAAGAGATCGATCATCTTCGTCGCGAGAACATCCCCGTCGACGTTATTCCCGGCATCACGGCAGCAAGCGCCATGGCCTCTTGCCTTGGCATGCCGCTCACCCACCGGGACCACGCCCAGTCCGTGCGCTTCGTCACGGGCCACTCTCGGCATGGCGGACTGCCGGAAGACGTTGACTGGGCATGCGTCGCAGATCCCCATACGACAACCGTGTTCTACATGGGAGGCAGGACAGCACCGCTCATTGCCGATCGGCTGATCACCAACGGCCTGCCGCCTTCCACCGCTGCCGTAATCATGGCCGACGTCAGCCGCGCTACCCAGCGGGAATGGCACGGCAGCCTCAAAAACCTTGCCAAGGGCATGGAGAAGATCGGCTACGAAAATCCCGTGCTGATCGCCGTGGGTGGCGCTGTTTCAGCCTGCGGGACTGCGAGCGCGGACGCCGATAATCTTCGAGAAACTCCCGTCAAGGCCGTGGGTTTCGTTGCTGTAGCTTGATCTGATTTGGCGTCACGCAACAAGTAGGCGAGATATCGTGTCGGAGAACATTGTGAAACAGGTTGGCGACCGGAAACTCACTCCTGAAAGATGTGGTGCTGATGTCAAAGGCAGATGCCATAGAACCGTCATCGATAGTGTTTGCGGCCCCACTTTCTTTTTCAAATTATTTTCAAAGATCGGCACTTTGCGCTCCGCCCGAGCGGCGCGCTCTCCGCGCCGTTTGACACTCCAAACGTTGACGGATCAACCCCGATTATCGTCAAAACTCTTCCCGACTGCCAGCACTCACGCTGTCTTTCCGCCGAAGGCTGCGGCTACGGTGTTAGCCATTTTGCGTGCCGGAGAAATGGCCGGCTTGTGGAGAGCGGTGACGGCAACCGGCGAGGCGGGAGGTTTGCGGCGCGGCGCATCCTGCGACGCTCTTGTCACGCCGAGTTGGAACTGGTTGAGCAGCTCTCGCAGCCTGGTTGCTTCGCCGGCGAGCGTTGCGCTTGCCGCGTTTGTTTGTTCGACCATTGCGGCATTCTGTTGCGTTACCTGATCCATCTGGTTAACAGCAATGTTAACTTCGGAAAGACCTACGGATTGCTCCTTCGCTGAGGTTGCTATCGCGCCCATATGCTGGTTGACCGTAATAATATAGCCTTCGATGGTCTTCAGCGCCTCCCCAGTCTCGCTAACAAGCTTGACACCGCTCTGCACTTCTACGCTCGAACTGCGTATGAGATCCTTGATCTCCTTTGCTGCCTGTGCGGAACGCTGGGCAAGCTCACGCACCTCTTGCGCGACAACAGCAAAGCCCTTGCCCGCCTCCCCTGCTCGGGCGGCCTCCACACCCGCGTTGAGCGCCAGGAGGTTTGTCTGGAACGCAATCTCGTCAATGACACCGATGATGTTCGCGATCTGGTTGGATGACTGCTCAATCCTCTGCATTGCGTTTACAGCATTTGACACGACAACGCCCGAATGTGCCGCGCCCGCATTTGCCTGCGCGGCTACAGCTCGGGCCTCATCGGCTCTCTTTGAGGAGTTCGATACATTGACGGTAATTTCATCGAGGGCCGCGGCAGTTTCCTCAAGCGACGCCGCCTGCTGTTCAGTTCGCTTCGATAGATCCTGCGCGCCCTGGCTGATTTCGCTCGTCCCGACGTCGATGGCGCCGGTTGCATCGGCAACCGCTCGCAGCGTTTCCGCGAGCTGGGCCGTAGCGCTGTTGAAATCCGCCCTTAGGCTCTCGAGTTCCGCGACGAATGGTTCCGTGATTCGGCCGGTCAGGTCCCCATGAGACAGCTGCTTCAGGCCCCTCCCGAGTTGCGCCGTTGCGTAGGCCATAGCTTCGGCCCGCACCTCTTCGAGCTGAGCAATGCGGTCGCGCTCCCGCTCGGAGAGCGTTCGCTGGGCAGCAACCTCTTGTTCCAATCTTTGATTGGCAAGTGCACTTTCGCGGAAGACTTCCAGCGCAGCTGCAATGTTCCCGATTTCGTCGGCACGCGACCGATAAGGGATTTCTCGATCAAGGGCGCCTTCTGCCAACTCCTTCATGGAGCCGGTAATCCGGGTCAGCGGTAGCGAAACGATCCTGACCGCATAGTAGATGCCAAAGCCGCTCAGCCCGAGAATAACGACGATGGTCGCGATGGAGATTCCCATTGCCGACGAGAATGCCTTTGCCGCGCTGCCGACGGCTTGGTTGGCAACGTCCAGGTTGACGTCCTTGAGTTGATTGAGCAGCTCACCGTTTTTGATCGCTTGATTCCGCATCGCCCCATTGAGGATGGCGGCTGCCTCCTCGTTTTTGTTTTGGCGCGACAGTTCGATCATTGGCGCTGCGAGAGTGTCGTAAGTCGCGACACCGGCTTCAATCTGGTCAATCAGCTTCCGCTCGACATCCGACGCGGCGAGAGCACGGTAGGCGGTAATTTGCTGGGCGGCTTTTTGCTTCACGTCATTGATGCGCTGCTCCGCCTTGGCTATGGTCTCTGGCGTTAACGATAGGATGTGCTGTGCATAGGCCAAGCGTTTATCAGTAAGGGCGGCCTCCAGGTCGCCGATGGTCCGAACGCTCGGCAGCATATTCTTGCCGAGTGAGATGGTGGATGCGTTTGTTTCGTTCAATCCCACCAACGACACAAGCGCGTTGCCGCAGAAGGCGAGCGCAAGCACGACAAGGAGTGATGTCAGTCCTGTCCTGATAGACATTTCCATTTTTAGCCCCTCCCCATGGTAAATTTTCAATAAACTAGCCGATAAAGATAGCGAATTGCTTAACTGGGCTACTCGTCATCTAAGCTGGTGCACCTCGCCGGCAAAGGGCGGCTGCCTTGACGTGGGAATCGGCATCTTCCATCAACAGGTCGCGGGATACGATCGAAAGGTGCCAATTAACGACGCTCCCAGCGCATGAAACAATGCGCGGGCGAAGGAAATGGAAATATCTGCCTGACCGCCGACTGTGGCCTCATCACCTTCGTGAATAGCCACTGTCCCTCCAATGTCATTCTGTCGCTGTCTTGGCTCCCGACTGCTTGCCCAAGTAAGGGCGGCGCTCCAGCTCCGCGGATTTCAGTGCGCTTCTAAGGCGCAGCAGATCCCTGCGGGCAATTAACTATCCGAGCGAAATGGTCCCGATCAATCAGTGTCGGAGATGGCATTAGCTTGACAGCGGGCGCCTGGCTGGATCCATTTCCTCTGGGACACTAGGCGGCGTGGACAAATTTAAGCCAGTATCTGGCGGTGGCGAGATAGACCATGCCGAGGAAGCTGTTGGCTAGTTGATCGTAGCGGGTAGCGATGGCACGATTGACCTTTAGGTGGCCGAAAATGCGCTCGATGCGGTTGCGCTGCCTGTAGAGCGCCCGGTCATGTTCGATCTTCACGCGGCGGTTTGACGTGCCGGGGATGACCGTTTCGATTTTCCGTTCGGCGAGGTCGGCACGGATGGTCTCAGCATCATAGCCTTTGTCTGCCAGCAAGGCGCCCGGCGAGCGTTCGGGCAAGCTAATTAGGGCATCATATGCTTTGCAATCGGCCGCTTCGCCGCCTGTCAGAATGAAGGCGAGCGGTCGTCCGAGGGCGTCGAGCGGTTCTTCTTGGACCGTCTGCCTCGACCCCGGTTCTTCGGTTCGATTGGCAACAGACCCTCCAGAATGCGCCATTCTGTTTCAGTGAGATCGCCCCGGCTCAATGCTGCCACCAAAAAGCAGCCTTGAATCAGTGACTGGTCGGGACGTCAATGATTGAGATACTTTGAGCTTCGTTTGTCGCGGAAGACGATGCTAAACCTATTGTGATGATTGAGGAAAATATGGGAATTGAGTCCGATACCAACATCGTATCAAACGAGTTGGAAGCCTTTACCATTACTCGGATCGAGGCCGAGCAGCCAAAGTGCATTGCTTTGTTCGCAGTCGGTCGTGGTGGTAACCCGGCACGCCACCATCATTTGCTGCAGACCATGGCTAACAGGAGTTGCACGGTCATTGCGCCACACTTCGAAATGCTGGCCTCAAGTGTCCCGACCAAAGCCGAGTTGGACATGCGCATCCACAGGCTCGAAGCATCTATAGACAGTTGCGCCTACAGCAACCTCCCCATCGTTGGCATCGGGCATTCCATTGGAGCTACAGCTCTGCTCGCCCTTCAAGGCGCCGAGGGCGAAACCCTTGATGGGCAGCAACTGATTACAGGCGCGACTCCACGCCTTGAGCGATTGGCCCTCTTGGCTCCGCCAACGGACTTCTTCCGCCGTCCAGGCGCGCTTCACCGTATAAAGATGCCGATGAAAATCTGGGTGGGAGCCAAGGATACTATCACGCCGCCGGCTCAATCTCGCTTTCTCATGGATGTGCTCGCCGCTCAGGCATCTGTGGCGGTCCAAGTTGATCCCGATGCCGGCCATTTCACCTACATGGACGAATTGCCGCCAAATGTGCCGGAACCTCATCCGGATCGGAACACTTTTCTCGCTGGCTTGGCCGATGAAATAACCGCGTTCTTAGTCGCATAGCGGCTAACGCGGCTAGCCGATACCGATCATGCAGCCACCGCCGGACAAGTATGACATCACTTGTAACCCAAGCGGTAGGTCGGCGGACTGTCAGCGATTTGTCCACGCGCCCTAGTACCTTGCGTGACTGGTGCGGCAGCCTTGCAGAGCGCTATGTAGTGCAGTGCCTGATCGCGGATGGCTTGTGCTCTCGACTGCTGGGCCTCGAGGTAGTCGCGCTCAGCATCGAGAATATTGAAGAATTCACTCGCACCTAGCTGGAAACTCACCCTACCAAGTCGCAATGTCTCTTCTGACGTCGAGGCAAGTTTTTCTTGCGCGGCAATATTGCGTCCATCTCTATTATAAGCCGCAAGCGCTTTTTCGACTTCGGCGATGCCATTCAGAACCGCGGATTGCCAAGCGGCTTGTGCTTGTTGCAATTGTGCTTTCGCGGAAGCGAGATTTGCCTTGTTCTTTCCCCCATCAAAAATGGGTGCGGTTAGATTGGCAGCCATTTGCCAGATGTCGACATGGCCGGTGTGTACGACTGCTGTCGGCGTAATATAGCCGCTGAGCTCCAAGGAAGGATAAAAGGCCGCCTTTGCAACTCCAACGCTTTCGGCGGCGGCGATGAAGTTCTTTTCCGCTCGCCGCACATCCGGTCTATTGCGGATGACATCGGTAGGGATGCCAACTCCGATTTTGTATCGCGGGCGCGGTTGAGCCGCTTTATCATGAAGTTCAGCACGCAGCTCTGCATCCGGCACCCCGGTCAGGCTCGCGAGAGTGGCGATAGAACTCTCAAGCTGGATCTCGAGTGACGGAAGCTCTGCATCGGCTTTCGCCACGAGCTGTTCGGCTTGAACGATCTGCAGTCCACTGCTTTGTCCAACGCCCTGACTGTCCCGCATCAAGGATAGATTGCGCTTTCTGTTTTCAACGGTCTGGCGTGCCAGCGCAATTCGCTCTTGGTAGTAGCGTAGGTCCACATAGGTTGACCCAATTGACGAAAGTACGTTTAGGCTCGTTTCGGCGGCGTCAAACACCGCAGCATCAAAGCGCGCCTCCGCCGCACGCTTTTGTGCCCGCGCGCCACCAAAAATATCCACAAGCCAGCTTCCCGAAGCGGTACCATAACTATTTGTCGATGTGCCAAATCCGTATTTGTCACCCCGCGCTTTGCCGACCCCGCCGGAGACCGTCGGCAGCAAGTTTGCCGATGCAAGATCGACGTTCGCACGAGCCTGCCCAACACGGCCTTGAGCCTCCAATATCTCGGGATTTTTCGCGCTCCCAAGCTCAATGAGTTTATTGAGTTCAGGATCAGCAAAAGCGCGCCACCAATCCTGGCTGATCGGTGAGGCTCTTGTTAGTCTTGTCGCGCCAACGAATGTCTTTGGCATGTCTGCCGCCGGTGCACTTACGGATGTATCGACGCAGCTGCTGAGGGTTCCGATTGCAAGAATCATGGGAATGCAAAAAGCATGCGAGTGGAACATGGCCTGCACTTTCGCAAAATTATGGGTGGTTAAACAGGAAGAATCATACGCATGAGCAGTCCGCCTTCCGCTGGAAGCTCGGCCTGTACTTCGCCGCCATGGCGTGCGAAGGCGTGTTTTGTTATCGCTAATCCGAGGCCAAAACCGACGGCGCCAGGGGGAAGATCACTTCCACGCCGAAACGGTTGAAAGATTGCCTCGAGAACATCTTTGGGGATGCCCGGACCTTGATCCACCACGGTAATCGCGAAGGCCTGATCTTCCCTCTTGGTTCGAATGAGGACCTGTGTATTTGATGGGGAATATTTGACAGCGTTTCGCACCACGTTTTCTATCGCTCTGTAAATGAGCTCACCATTAACGGATGTCACGCAGGATCCTACTCCCTCGTAAAGCAGAGTGATGTTGCGCGAAGCGCCTTCAAACGCGCAATCGTCGGCAATCTCGCGAAGCAGGTCGACTAGATCAACGGTCTGTCGCTCCAGTGGTTCAATCTCGGTGGTGGTGAGTCTGGCGAGAGTCAGAATCTCGCCAACGAGATCATCCATTCTTGCGATTTCTCGTTCGACACGCTCGGTCATTGCATGCAATCGACTGGGATTCTTGTTCAGAAGGCCAATTGCTGCCTGCAGCCTAGACAGAGGTGATCGAAGTTCATGAGATATATCGTGAAAGAGACGCTGTTGGATATTCTGGAACTCCTGCAGACGCGCCGCGGTGATATCAAAATCATGAGCAAGCGCTGCAATCTCATCCCTCTTTCGATCGATCTTATTGCCGATTCGTATATCGAATTGGCCGAGCGCCAAGGCGCGCAATCCACCCCTTAATTGTTCCACGGGCCGCGTTAGATATTGCGCCAGCCAATAGGCAGCGAGTGCAGCAGCAAACATGGCTGAAGCCCAAGGGACGAGCCTCGGCAGATTGCGTGATAGAAAGCCGACTTCCGTCGCCTCGGCGCTCAGTTGAAAGCAATGGTCTGCATTGACGACACGTCTTTCAAATTTATCCGTAACCTTGATGGTGCATTCCATTGGTCCGCCGATGACCGTCAGTTTCAGATGGACTGGCGACGGCGTCTGCGCAACGGCGGACAGGAATTGTTGTGATACGTCAACCCCGCCTGTCGCCAATAACCTAGCGGCTGTATCGAGCGCGAAAGATGTCCGTTGGTCGCGGAGTTCTTGCGCGGGAGGTACCAGTCCAAAGACAGAACCGATCGCAAACAGTATCGCGATTGATAGAGCCATTGTAAGCCAAACAATTGCGAAAATCCTCCAAAATAACTTTCGCATCAGTACTCCTGCACCAGTTGATATCCCTGGCCGCGGATGGAGCGAATCCAGGACGTGCCGTCATCACGGGTGCCGAGCTTTTGGCGTACGCTGCTGATATGAACGTCGATGCGACGGTCAAATGGCGTAAGAGGTCGGCCGAATGCGCGCCGAGAGATTTCCTGCTTTGGTACCAATTGCCCGGCATTGCGTGCCAACACTTCGAGTATGTTGAATTCCGCACCCGTTAATTCCAGCGGCTTGCCTTGCCATTGGGCGGTTCGACTGGCCGGATGTAAGGCGAGGTCACCGACCTGAAGAATATTTTCATCACCGGGCCTGCTTCCTGCTCGCCTAAGAATAGCGCGAATGCGAGCGACCAGTTCACCGGGAGAGCACGGCTTTGCGACATAATCATCCGCGCCAAGATTGAGACCGGAAATTCGATCGATGTCATCTCCCTTTGCCGTCAGCATCAAAACGGGTACATCGCCTAGGCGACGGATGCGTTGCAAAGCGTCTATGCCGTTCATCCGCGGCATCATCACGTCGAGAACGATGATGTCGGTCGGCGGCACTAGCTATGCCAACACGGGCATCTTCCGACGTCTCAACCTGAAACCCTTCCTCTACAAGATATTCGCTGAGAAGGGTCGTCAGCTCACTGTCGTCATCGATCAAAAGTACTTTCGCCATATCAGGTTCCGTGTGCATTTCCTCGGCACGAATACACCCAACAACGCCGATCGGAAGAAGTTTTACACAACTTTACACTTCCTTAACGTCGCTTAACATCACAGTCGCTATCAGAGGGCCGTCGGCAATTTGCCCCTGGAGCCTCGTATTGACTGAGACAACTGAATCCCATTGGCAGTCTTATCCCGTGCCATTAGAGGGGGCGGGACTGGATACCGATAGCGGAGCTCGCAGGAGCAAGCTGGCGCCTACAACACAGGGCTGGTGTCGAAGCTCAGCCCGATGGCTGAATATGCACCAGTTTAGCACTCTGCTTCTTTTGGCTGGTGCGCTCAGCGGCTGTGTCGTCGGCCCAGACTACCAGAAGCCGGGGCTTTCCATGCCCAAGAGCTGGAACACCAGAGCGCACGATAATCCGGACAAGCCACCAGCACTTGCGGAGTGGTGGAAGCAAATGAAGGATCCGATCCTCGATGACCTTATTGCTCAAGCCGTCGCGGCCAATCTCGATGTCGCTACGGCGAAAGCAAAGATAAGGGAAGCTCGCGCGACCTATCGCGAACAGGTTGGCGCACTGCTCCCGACGATCGAGGGCACGGCCTCCGCGACACGCAACCGCACGGCCGCGTCTGGTGGCACGCCGGCTACCGCCTACAATGATTATCAGCCCGGTTTCGATGCCAGCTGGGAGCTTGATTTATTTGGGGGCAATAAGCGTACGGCGGAGGCTGCGAAATATGGCGTCGACGCCGCGGAAGAAGACCTGCGCGATACGCTCGTCACCCTGATTGGGGATGTCGCGACCTATTATCTTCAGGCACGCGAATATCAGCAGCTGGCGGAACTCGCTCAAGATTCTTCAAAATCTCAGGCCCAAACGGCCGCGCTGACGCGCACACAATATAGTGCGGGTGGTACGTCGTTGGTCGATGTTACCAAGGCCGAAGCTCAAGCGGCGTCCACCCATGCCGATGTTCCATCCTATGAAATCTCCTATGCCAAGTCAGTCAATCGGTTGGGGGTCTTGCTCGGCAAGTCGCCATTGCTGCTTGAGAGCCTCCTGGGCAAGAGGTCAAGGCTTCCCGTTCCTCCCGCGAAGATCTCCGTCGGAATACCTGCCGACATATTGAATACCCGCCCAGACGTGCGCAAGGCAGAACGTGAACTGGCCCAAGCGACAGCAAAGATTGGCGAGGCCGAGGCTAATCGATACCCGTCGCTGAGCCTTACCGGATCCATTGATTCTTCCGCCACGAGCATTTCTGATCTGGGTAAGAAATCTACCATCGGATGGTCGTTTGGCCCTTCGCTTACGATTCCGATCTTCAAGGGTGGCCAGTTGAGGGCGGCGGTTGATGTCGCCAAGGCACAACGTGATCAGTACCTCTTCTCCTACCAGTCAGCCGTCCTCACCGCTCTAGAGGATGTTCAGAACGCCATAATTTCTCTCAATCGATCGAGGGCGCGCTCGGTGGATCTGGCGAAGTCGGTCGAAGGCTATCGGGCGGCTGCGAAGCTTTCAAAGCAGCTGCAAATCGCCGGCGAAGGGGATCTGTTCGACGTGTTGGACGCCGACCGGTCTTTGTACTCGGCCCAAAAAAGTCTCATCGAGACCAAAGCCGATATCGCGACATATTATATCTCGCTTAACAAAGCGCTCGGAGGCGGATGGACCGGTCCGATCGACATTTCACAGCCGGCCGTTCGCGACGTGAACGAGGCTCCGCACCTTCAGGCAAAGCAATCCGCTCAATGACTATTTCACATAAGACTTATCTGGGAAATCCCCATCTCCGCGACGACCTAAAGCGCGTTATTTGTGGGGCTTTTTTTGCCGTCATATCGACGTGCATGGTTGGAACACGCCCTGTCGCGGCAGAAGAACAGGGACAAACCAAGGGGGCCGCGGTACTGACTGTCGCGACGGTTAAACCTTCGCTCCAAGACTGGCCTCAAACAATCCCGGCGAGTGGATGGCTGAAGCCTTGGCATGAAGCCGTGATTGAATCTGAAACGAGCGGTTTGCGTATCACAGAGGTCCTTGCCGACGTCGGATCCATCGTCAAGAAGGGCGATCCTCTTGTCCGGCTGAATCAGGAAGCCGTGCTGGCCGATCTGCGCAAAGAGGAGGCGGCTGTCGCTACAAAAGAGGCAGATCTAGCAAAGGCGAAGGTCGACGCGGATCGAGCGCGCACGATCGGAGGATCGGGCGCGTTGTCCGACCAGAAGAGAGTGGAATACCTGACCACGGAGCAGACCGCGAAGGCAGATCTTGATTCTGAACGGGCCACGCTTGAGAGCCAGCAAATTAAACTTGAGCAAACCACTATCACCGCCGTCGACGACGGCATCATCACCTCGCGATCAGCCTCGCTAGGTGCAGTCGTGTCCACCGGCACGGAGCTTTTTCGTCTTATTCGCCAGCAGCGCGTCGAATGGCAGGCTGAAGTGTCAGCTCAATATCTTCCGCAGGTCGAGATAGGGTTGCCCGCGGAAGTCACGGAGCCGGGCGGAAAGGCGTTTCAGGGTAAGGTCAGACTTATCGCACCAACCGTCAGCAGCGATACAGGCCGTTCGATTGTTTATGTGGAGTTGCCTAAAGAGCCTCAACCCCGTGTTGGTCTCTATGTATCTGGTAACATCGATATTGGTACGAAAAGAGCATTGACCGTGCCGGAAACCAGTTTGGTTTTCAGAGACGGTATCAATTACGTCTTTGCCATTGATCAAGTACGCCGAGTACACCGGATCCGCGTTGATGTCGGTCGCCGAAGAGAGAACCGCGTCGAGATTACAGCTGGCTTGGCGGGCGATGAGATGCTTGTGCGATCTGGCGGGGCTTTCCTCTCGGAAGGCGCGCTTGTTAATGTTGAAGGGGCGGCAAAATGAACATTTCCGCCTGGTCAATTCGCAACCCCGTGCCCTCTGTATTACTGTTTGTGTTGTTGACAGTTTGCGGCTTGCTCGCCTTTTCGAAGCTCCAGGTCCAGAATTTTCCCGACATGGATCTGCCGACCATCAAAATTTCCGCATCGCTTGAAGGTGCTGCGCCAACCCAGCTTGAAACTGAGGTTGCACGTAAGATTGAGGACAAGCTCGCCTCTCTCAGCCTTCTTGATCATATTACAACGACGATCACCGACGGATCGGTATCGATCAGCGTCTCGTTCAAGCTCGAAAAGAACAGCGAAACCGCACTTAACGAAGTACGCAACGCTGTTGATAGCGCCAAGAGCGATTTGCCGTCCGAAATGGAATCGCCGACGGTTTCCAAGGTGACGGTGCAATCTTCCGTTCTCGTAACCTACGCGGTGCGCTCCAAAGACCTCGACGAGACGGAGCTTTCCTGGTTTGTCGACAACGACATGACCAAGGCATTGCTATCGGTGGGGGGCGTAGGAGAAGTCGATCGATTGGGCGGCGTGGACCGCGAGGTCCACATCGATCTCGATCCCAACCTCATGACATCCTTCGGTATCACCGCCTCGGATATTTCCTCCCGCGTGAAGTCTGTTCAATCAGACAAATCCGGTGGTCGTGGCGAAATCGGCTCTGCCCGTCAAACCATACGGACCCTCGGTGCTCTTCCCTCCATTGAAGATCTATCAAAGTTGGCAATTCCGCTGTCCAACGGAAAAAGCGTCCGGCTCGATGAAATAGGCAGCGTCACTGACAGCTTCGCTGACCGTTCTTCTCTTGCCTATTTCGATGGAGAGCGCGTGATAGCCGTCGAGATCAAGCGATCAAAGGGCTTTTCCGATACGGCGGTTGCTGATGACGTCCAGAAGAAAATGAAGGAATTCGCATCTGCGCATCCGGAGGTCGAGCTTGTTGAAGCCTATACAACGGTAAATCCCGTCATCGAGAACTATGATGGCTCGATGCACATGCTTTATGAAGGTGCCATTCTCGCCATCGTCGTTGTCTGGATATTTCTGCGCGACTTTCGCGCGACCTGCCTCTCAGCGCTTGCTCTCCCACTCTCCATCATACCGACGTTCCTGGTCATGTATTTGACTGACTACAGCCTCAATACGGTTACGCTTCTCGCGCTATCGCTTGTTGTCGGCATTCTCGTGGACGACGCAATTGTCGAGGTGGAAAATATCACTCGTCATATTCAGATGGGCAAGACACCCATGAATGCGGCGCTGGAGGCGGCTGGCGAAATCGGGCTGGCGGTGATCGCAACAACGTTCACCTTGGTTGCAGTGTTTCTCCCAACTGCATTCATGAGCGGGATTCCCGGCCTCATCTTCCGGCAATTCGGCATAACGGCTTCCGTGGCGGTGTTGTCCTCTCTTCTGGTTGCGCGCTTTCTGACCCCAATGATGGCCGCATATTTGATGAAACCTCATCATGTGGAGAAGGAGGACGGTCTGGTCATGCGAGGATACATTGCGATGGTCAAAGCTTGCCTCAACCACCGCAAATTGACCTTGCTTGCCACGAGCACTCTACTCGTCTTGTCTTTGGCAACTATTCCATTTCTGAGGACTGGATTCTTTCCTGCCTCTGACGATGCTCAGACGCAGGTTAGTCTGACACTTCAACCGGGCAGCGCCCTGGATCAGACGGATGCCATATCGAAGCGCGCAAGCGACATTATTTCCAAACTCCCCGATGTCACGCAGGTCTTCAGCGCCGTCGGAACCTCTTCAAGCGGTAGCGGACTCGATTCAACGACAACGACGGATGTGACAAAGGCCACTCTTGTCGTCGACCTGAAAGACATTAATAAGCGCAGCCGTAAACAGTCTGCGATCGAAGACGATATCCGTCACGCTCTTTCCGTGCTGCCCGGCGTACGCGTGGAGGTCGGGACCGGAGGCAATGGCACCAAACTGGAGCTCACTCTCGCAAGTGACGATTCCAATGTCTTGGAACAGGCCGCAAGCGCGCTTGAAAACCAGTTGCGAACACTCAAAGGTGTTGGAGCGGTCACGTCCAGCGCTTCGCTACAAGCCCCTGAGATCCAGATAAGGCCGGATTTCACTAAGGCCGCAGCACTTGGTATCACGTCTGAATCGATCGCCGAGGCGGTGCGGGTTTCGACGAATGGAGACTATTCCAGCGAGCTGTCGAAACTGAATCTGCCACAGAGACAGATTTCCATTCGGGTGCGATTTGACCCCCGTTCTCGCAGGGACATCGATGCCATATCGCAGCTGCAGGTCGCAGGTACAAATGGCAAGGTGTCGCTTGGAAGCGTAGCAACGATCACGATTGGAGGCAGCCCGTCCGAAATCGATCGGATCGATCGTGCCCGAAATATCACGCTGTCGGTAGAACTCAATGGACGCGTTCTTGGGGATGTGAATAAGGAAGCTCAAGCCCTTTCCGCACTGCGCCAACTACCACAAGGTGTATATCAGGTAGAACAGGGGGAGCTGCAACGCAGTTCGGAGTTATTTCAGAGCTTTGGAACGGCGATGGCTATAGGGGTCTTTTGTATTTATGCCGTCCTCGTACTCCTGTTTCATGATTTTTTCCAACCTGCCACGATCCTGATGGCGCTTCCGCTTGCACTTGGCGGGGCATTGCTTCCCTTGGCCATCACAGGCACCAGCTTTTCGATGCCAGCCATTATTGGACTGATATTGCTTATGGGAGTGGTGTCGAAAAATTCCATTCTCCTGGTCGAATACGCGATTATGTCCCGGCGACAGGGTCTCTCGCGCTTTGACGCGTTGGTGGATGCCTGCCATAAGCGGGCCCGGCCGATCGTCATGACAACAATCGCGATGGGCGCAGGTATGTTGCCGGTCGCTTTGAGCCTGAGTGGTGGCGATTCCAGTTTTCGCCAACCGATGGCGATCGTCGTCATTGGCGGTTTGCTCACCTCGACATTCTTGAGCTTGCTTGTCATACCGACGATCTTCACATTCGTAGATGACTTGGTGAGCTTCCTGAGGCGGCTCTTCGGCCACAATCAAGGACAGCATGGGGAGCCCCCACGCGTGGAAGCTGGCATCATCAAAGAAAATGAGCGCCGCCGACCGTCACATGGATCCGCTTCATGACAAATGCTGGCTGGTCTGCTGGTAGGGTTTGCCGGCATTGCGACGATTGCACAGGCTTTAGACCTCCCTGTAGTCGTCATCAAGCGTCCATCGGCTGAGCGCCCATTGGAGATTGTTTGAATTGAGTAAGGCGTCACTCATCTGGCGCGCGAAGAGTTCGACCTTCGGCGAGAGCCTCGGGAAAGATTTTTGATCCGCGATTGTCGAAAGGATGAGCCTTCGTTCGTCTTCTACGACGAGGACACCGGAGGCAAAACCGAATGAAGTTGTATTTCAGCAGAAACCCCAATCCACGCCTTGCAGTTGCCGTTGCGCGGTTCTTGAAAACAGATATCTCGTTCGAGTTCGCCGCACCGATGGCTCCGGGGCAATCGGAGCGATATCTGCCGCTCAACCCAAACCTTCTTTTGCCGATTTTGCAGCACTCCGGTCGAACGCTTTGGGAGAGCGATGCGATTGCCTGCTGGCTGTCCAGGCACGCCGGCTCGAACTTCTGGAGAACCGATGACGAAGAACCGGACATGATCCGCTGGATCAGTTGGGCGAAGGAGAACTTCATGAAGGCATGTGATATCGTTCATTGGGAGCGCGGCACGAAGCTGCGTTACGGTATTGGGCCGTGTGACGACACGATGGTTGCAGAGGGTCTAAGTCAATTCCACAAAGCAGCGGTCATTCTCGAAAGTGAATTGTCCGGTCGACCGTGGATCCTTGGCGAGACAATCTCGTTCGCCGATTTTCGCATGGCGACGTTCTTGCCGTTCAACGACGCTGCGCGCCTTCCGATAGAGGACTATCCCGCCATAAGACACTGGTCTGATCGCCTGGATCAGATCGAAGCCTGGCGCGATCCGTTTCGCGGATTGGACGCGCCGTGTCCGCCACCGCTTCCCAACTGAAATAGGCCTGCTCTGCTGGGCGATGGTGATGCTAAAGGTGCAGGGCTCTAGGATATCTGTCGGAGTGAAAGGCCGCCGTTCCATTTCGAGGGGTAGAGCGCCGAAGGTTTTGTGCTTGAATGCGGCAAATGCCATCGAGCCTGGCTTCCCGCTTGATTGTCACGCTCGACCCGGCGGTCTTGAAAGAATGTGAGCCTGAACCAGGATCGATTGATCCTACGCCGCTACGGGCCGTCAAAACATTGGCATATGAATTTCCGGTCTTTTCAGGATCAAGCACATGGTTGGAACAAATCCGAGCCGCATCAGACATCCTCCAGCTGTGTCAAACTGCGTTTGTGCATATTATTATTTCGATAAGATTTTGGCGACTTACCGGTTTCCCGCTTAAATGCATTGCTAAAGGCGCTTTCGGATGCGTAGCCGACGGAGTGCGCGATCAACGCCACCGATTTTCCATCCTCATTCCGGAGCGCCTGCTCGGCCAGTCGCATGCGCCACTCAGTGAGGTAGGCCAGCGGCGCGATGCCAGCGACGCTGCGGAACCGCTCGGCGAAGGTCGTCCGCGACATGGCGCAGGCGGCAGCGAAATCTTCAAGACGCCATGCCCGCGCCGGATCCTGGTGCATCAAACGCAGGGCCGGCGCGATGCGTGGATCGCTGAGCGCCCTTAGCCAGCCTCCGCTTTCGTCCTGCGCTCCGGCCAGGTGAGCCCGCAGGATCTGGATGAAGAGCAACTGCGCCAGTTGAGCGGATGCGAGTTCGGCGCCAGGCAGATCGGAAGCACGCTCCTCGACGAGCCGATCGAGCAGCCAGCGGAACGTCGCGGCCGCGGGCAAGTTCGCCCGCACGTGGATCCAGGGCGGCAGCACATCCGCCAACAGGCGGCCGCTGGCCGGATCAAGCAGGACGTGCCCACCGATATGCGCGAAGTCGCCACCGTCGCCGAGTTGGGCCGTCGTTCGCCCAACTCCTGAGAACAGCGTCATCGCGTCGACGGGAGTGACATCCGGATCACTGGCGAGCACGAAGGCTCGCGGCGCCGAGAGCAGCCCTACATCACCCGTTGCAAACCGGATGGGCGCCTCGCCGTCAAGCGCCACCCAGCAACTCCCCTTCACGACGGCGAAAAACTTGATCGTCTTCGGGGCCGGGAATCGGATCGCCCAAGGGCCTCCAGCCGTGAAGCCACCCGTGACCAGCGTTTCGGCACGCACGAGTCTGAGAATTTGCGAGAAGGGATCGGTGATCATTTTCGTATTATCGCGCAAGTATTGCGTATTCTCAAGCATTCAACGTCCGAACTGCCGCATCTATGTTCAGGGCCACCATGCGAACACAAGAGGATGAGGCCCATGATATTGAGCAAGCGGAAGTTGGGTACCCAAGGCCCGCAGGTCGGCGCAATTGGCCTGGGCTGTATGGGCATGAGCCAGTCTTATGGTCCGGCGGACGAGGCGGAGTCGATCGCCACCCTTCATCGAGCCATCGAGCTCGGCTGCGACTTCTTCGATACGGCGGAAGGCTATGGACCATACACCAATGAGGAGCTGCTCGGCCGCGCCTTCCGCGACCGCCGGGAGAAAGTGATCCTCGCCACCAAGTTCGGCTTCCGATTCGTGGATGGACGCCAGCTCGGCGCCGAGACCGACAGCAGCCCCGCCGCGATCCGCCAGGCGATCGAGGGCTCGCTTCGGCGACTGCAAACCGACCACATCGACCTGCTCTACCAGCACCGCATCGATCGCAAAGTGCCGATCGAAGATGTGGCCGGCACGGTCGGCGAGTTGGTGAAGGAAGGCAAGGTGCGCTTCTTCGGCCTGTCTGAGGTGGGGGCTGCCACGCTGCGCCGCGCGCATGCCACCCATCCAGTCTCGGCGCTGCAGAGCGAATATTCGCTTTGGGAACGCAATCTCGAAACCGACGTGATCCCCGTCTTGCGCGAGCTGGGCATCGGTCTTGTGCCGTTCTGTCCGCTCGGACGCGGCTTTTTGGCCGGCGGGGTGAAGCGCGCGGAAGATTATCCCGAGGGCGATACCCGCCGCATCGACGAGCGGTATCAGAGTGAGAACTACGACGCAAACGTGCGTGCCGCACAGGCGGTGTTCGACATCGCTGAAGCCCATGGTGCAAAGCCTGCGCAGATCGCGCTCGCCTGGCTGCTGCACAAGGGCGATTTTATCGTGCCGATCCCCGGCACCAAGCGTCGCGCCTACCTCGAGCAGAATGTGGCGGCAGACGCTGTCCGGCTGACGCCTGCCGACATGCAGATACTCGACAAGGCTTTGGCGACCGGCACCGTCTCCGGCAATCGCTATCCCGCCTGGATCATGGCAGGGATCGACCGCTGATGCGCGACAAACAACACTGGAGATCATTATGAGTGAAGAGCTGGTACTCGTAACCGGCGGAAGCGGGTTCATCGCGCAGCACTGCATTCTGGCGCTGCTGGAGGCGGGCTATCGCGTGCGGACTACGCTCAGGTCACTGTCGCGAGAGGCAGAGGTTCTCAGCAACCTCAGGAGTGGGGGTGCCGAGCCGGGCGATCGCCTTTCATTTGTCGCCGCCGACCTCACAGCCGATGACGGCTGGGTGGAGGCTACCGCAGACTGCGCCTATATCATCCACGGTGCTTCACCGACGCCGTCCGGCGATCAGGTGCGCGAAGAGGATTGGATCCGGCCTGCGGTCGATGGAAACCTGCGGGTGCTGCGTGCGGCACGCGATGCCGGTGTAAGGCGGGTGGTGCTCACCTCGGCCTTCGGTGCGATCGGCGTCGGCCACAAGCCGCGAAGCCGTCCCTTCGACGAAACCGACTGGAGCGACCTGAACGGCAACGTCGCGCCCTATCAGCGATCGAAGACACTGGCCGAGCGAGCCTCATGGGACTTCATCGCGCGTGAAGGCAGCGGGCTGGAACTGGCCACCGTCAACCCAACGACCGTTCTCGGACCGGCGCTGGGATCCGATTACTCGCACTCGATCCGGCTCATCAAGAACCTGCTAGATGGTCAGCCGGGCTGTCCCAAGATCAACACCTGCGTTGTCGACGTGCGCGACGTCGCCGACCTGCATCTGCGCGCAATGACCGATCCGGCCGCCAACGGCGAGCGCTTCCTCGCCGCATCGGGTGAGAGCCTGTGGATGGTCGAGATCGCCAGGCTGCTGAATCAACGTCTCGGGAAAGGCGCAAAAAAGGTCTCCACCCGCGTGCTACCCAACTGGTTCATCCGCGTCGTCGCGCTTTTCAATCCGGCGATGAAGGGGATCGTGCCGCATCTCGGCGTCAACATGAATGCCAGTGGAGACAAAGCCAAGCGCCTGCTTGGTTGGGCGCCACGCTCACGTGAAGATGCAATCGTCGCCGCGGCCGAAAGCCTCATAAGGCTGGGGTTGGTCAACACGACAGAATAGAGACTGGCGACTGCCACATCGTACTTTATATGCCGATCAGTCCGGCGAGATCGACTATGATGGCCATATCTCGCGACGAGGCGCCAGTCAGGCTACCGGGGTTACTTTACGAGGCGGCGGCCGCCCTCCTCACGAGACACTGGGCGTCCCTGCTGTAGACGTGGGTCGGGTCATTCCGTCGAATCCGTCGCAGCTCGATCGAGATTGCGCCTTGAACACAGGAATATCCACCCCGCGAAAACCCATCATGCAGCGACCACGTGTCGACCGCGTAGACAACCCTGCGCCGGGCAATGGACGAACTTGTAGAAGCAACCATGCAGAGCTCCTCCTCAATCAAAGAAAAATGTCGCGCTGCATGGTCTGCGACACGCCAATGACGCAGAGTGTCCAAAATTAGCTTAACTGCCGGACATTCGGCGGCCTCGGTGCCGGTTCACAGTCGATCCAAAAACGAGCCTCCCAAAAAATGCAAATGCCTCCTATTGACGATAAAAGCATATGCTCCTATTTTTGTCCGTATAGGAGCATATGCTCTCACAAACGAAAGAAGCGAGATCATGAGTGAGGCTGAGATACTTGTAAGCGGAGCAACCGGACGGACCGGGGGTGCGGCGATCGATGAGTTACTGAAGATGGGCAAGTCGGTGCGCGCCTACGTGCGCTCAGATGACGAGCGGGCGACGGCCCTTAGGCAGCGGGGAGTTGATATCGCTGTCGGGGACTTCACCGACATCGATGACATCCGCGCCGCCATGGAAGGCATTCGGTCGGCCTATTTCCTGCATCCGATCGCGCCAGGCATTATCGGTGCTGCGGCCTATTTCGCACAGGCCGCAAAAGAAGCAGGCGTCACGGCAATCGTCAACATGTCGCAGATCTCCGCGCGTCGTGAATCGGCGAGCCGCGCTGCGCAGGACCATTGGGTTTCCGAGCGAGTCTTCGACTGGTCCGGTGTTCCGACTACGCATCTGCGCCCGACCTTCTTTGCCGACTGGCTCGTCTATCCGCATTTTGCCAATGAGATATGGGCCACGAAAAAGATCGAGTTCCCCTTTGCCGAAGGGCGTCATGCACCGATCGCGACGGATGATCAAGGACGGGTGATCGCGCATCTTCTTGCCGATCCGCTGGGACATGAAGGCAAGGTTTATCCCCTCCATGGACCACTCGAGATGAACCACACCGAGATCGCCGCCGCCACGAGCGAAGTGCTTGGCGCGAAGATCGACTACGCGCCAACCTCGATCGAGGTATTCAAGGACAAGATGGAAAATCTCTACAAGTTTCCGCCTTTCCTCGTGCAGCACCTGGTCGAAGTCGCTCAGAACTATCGTGATGGAGTCTTCGCGGGCACGAACGATGCCGTCGAGAAAATCACCGGAACGCCGGCCCTCTCGGTCCAGCAATTCATCGCCAACAATCGTGCCGCCTTTGCGTGAAAGCCGTCGAGGCAAGGAGTTTGAACAATGTCGAATACTCAAGGCGAACGTCACCCATTTTTAGACGACCTGTCCGTCGACGCGGAACTGACCAGCTCCGTGCTGCGAGGCGCGGTCATCGGACGGGACGAGATCAAGCTGGCCGTCAACACAGTCGGGACCTTCTACGCTTCGCAGAATCCCACGTTTCTCCAGACTGTCGGCTCGCGCCTCTTTCTCGAATACGAGGCGGTCCTGACAAGCGGGGAGAGCCTGAACGCCGTCGTAGTTGTCGACCGCAACCCCGATGGTTCGGTGCCACGCGTCAGCGTGCGGATGAGCCCGCTTGGTGCTGTGTTGTCTCTCGCCACCAATCTTCGCGAGGCACTGTCCGGCCAGTTGCCGGAAGACCTTTTTCTTTAAACCCAACGCCCGCAGGCGGGTATCGATATTGGATGCCCTGATCTGTGGCTTTAGAGAGGTAATTTGTCATGGATGTCACCAACACCACCGTCTTTATCACCGGTGCCAATCGTGGCCTGGGCCTAGCGTTTGCGCGCGAGGCCCATCGTCGCGGAGCGAAGAAGGTCTATGCCGGCATGCGCAATACGAACGGCTTCGACGAACCGGGCATCATCCCCGTCCGGATCGATGTCACGGACAAAGCATCGATCGCCGCAGCAGCGGAACTGGCGGCGGATACTGATCTGCTGATCAACAACGCGGGCATCGCTGCTCTTATCGACGGACCTCTGGCAACCGATGTCGAAGAGCAGTCGCAGCGTCTGTTCGACACCAACTATTATGGCGTCGTCCGCGTCACGCAGGCCTTCGAGCAGATCCTGTCGGCCAAGCCGCGTGCTGCCATCATCAACGTGCTATCCGACATCGTGTGGCTTCCGCGGCCCATTTTGACACCCTATGCTGCATCAAAGGCGGCGGCATGGAGCTTCACGAACCAGCTTCGCTTTCACCTTCAAGATCGTGGCATCCAGGTTCTCGGTCTGCATGTTGGTTTCGTGGATACCGACCTGACCAATGGCATCGATGTGCCAAAAGCCAGCCCGCAGGATGTGGTGCGCCAAACCTATGACGCGCTCGCCGCCGGCAAGAGCGAGATCATGGCCGACCAGGGAACGACACTGCTGAAGAGCACGCTTTCAGCCGAGGTGCCCGGTTATATCACGCCGCCGCCAGGATTGTTCTAAGCGCTAAGATGGTGGAGAAACAGCCAAGCCGCAGGCTGTGTGATGCGGAGGCCTTGGACTTTGCGCCATATAGCCTGCGGACGATAAGTAGGATTCGAAAGGAAAACGAGATGTTGTCGGCGAACCAACCGCTGGGGATCGATCAATGCAATTGCTCTGCCATGAGAAAGGCGAGCCGTCAGATCACGCGGTTCTACGATGCCCATCTTGAGCCCGTCGGGCTTCGTATCACGCAGTTCCTGACCCTGGCGGCGCTCGACGAAGCCGACGGTGCCGCTGTCAACGCTCTCGCGGAACGGCTCGATATCGAGCGGACGGCGATGGGAAAGATGGTTGGCTTTCTGGAACGCGACGGCTTCGTCACGATCAAGCCATCACCCGTGGACGGCCGAGTTCGTATCATTGAACTCACGGACGAAGGCCGACGCTTGCATGAGAGAGCGGCTCCTCTCTGGCAGGATGCGCAGCGAGAATTCGAGCGGCTGAACGGTAGCACCAACGTCGCAACGCTCCGGCACAGCCTGAGAGAGATCGTCGTTGGCGACTTGCCGGTCGTCTCGCCCGGAGACTGAGCCTTCGAAAAGCCGTCCGGTTTGAGCGAGTAAGGTCAGTCACAACGTTCCCGCGTCAGTTCTGTGAGCGAAAAATTTCTCGCAAGCGCCTTGTTTGGTTCGCTGAGTTTCGGCTGCATTTTCGATAAGTGTACATGCGGTGGCCGCAGCAGCGTTGATTTTCCGGAGCTGTATCCACCAAGGAGTGAGACGACGTCACCTTGACGAGCCTCTAGCGAGATGCCGCGCAGTGAACTCATGACTGCCGAAGCTCTTGCGAACATTATGAACGGAAAGTCGCGGTACGCCGGTTGATGAACCGTGCAGCTTTGGACGAGCGGCTCGCTTTCAACATCGATACTGAACCTCCCGACGAGGAGTAGGCCTTCCATCGCGTCAAATTGCATGCCCGACGATCATTCATCCCCCATTCAGTCTTTAGGTTTCAGGATGAGGAAGATATCAGGGAGGTTCACTATGAAAGTCTTCAAAACGCTACTTGCTGGAATCCTAGGTGTCGGCTTGCTTATCGGAGCTGGCGCTGCATCGGCCGCGCCGATGATGAATATGACAAAGCCGGAAGTTCAATCGTCCGTTCAGACGGTCCACTATCGTCATCACCGCCATTGGCATGGTCCACGGCATCATCGGCATCATTGGAAACCGCATCGCAGCTATCGGAGCCACTACTGGCGTGGTTATCACCGGGGTTGGTACGACCATCACCGGCACCGTCCCCATTATCGGCACCATCGTTATTATTGAGCCCGAAACGGGATTTGCTGTATAAGTTGATCTCAGGACAAAATGGCAGCGCTCCAGCGAGCGCTGCACGAAGGACGCTACCGTACGGCGCAGCGCGAACCGCTTTTTGATGAGCTAGCGCGACGCGACCCTCGCAACGGCATACCTAAAAAGTACGCGTCCGACATTTGCGGGAGCACTACACGGCCCGTGCGTCGCGATAGGCGTTCGCTATGCGCTGCTTATCCCGGGCACTGCTTTCGACACCGATCGCAGCCTCTGTCTGTTGAGCAAGGAATGAGCGAGCACGCATACGCGGTCCAATGACGCCTTTGCATCGACCCATTGCCGTTTCGATCAGTTTGCCACAGCCGATGCACGTCTGCCATTTCAGCCGGCCATCTGACTGCATGGTTTCTATGTGGACATCTCTCTGGCAGGACTTTTGGGCGTTAGGCCGTCCAACCGCGTTCGCGGGCGGTGGAATGACGACCCTTGCGTCCATGGTATGACGGAAAATTGCACCGTAGGTTGGATGGCCATCATAGGCTCCATCGGCAGTGAACTGGTCGATCTCATCATTGATCTGATCAAGCAACGGCGCCAGTTGCGAGACACCGCCGGTTTCCAGATTTGTCAGGCTATGTGCGATGATCTCGCCACTGCCGGCATCAACAGCCAGATGCTGCTTTCGCCAGCCGCACCGGGAGGTCGCTAAACGAAGGACGCTTGAATTCGGGTTGCGGACTGCTCGATCAGAGAAGCGCTATACAGGCGTCGGTTTATCTTCCTATGCCCAGAATGCGGACGATACGTCAGGCCGCACACTATTGCCTGGCGCCTGACAAGATGGGCAGGGAGGTGGAGGGTTCAGTCGAAAAAGCCCGCATCCTCTTCCCTGAGATATCTTCTGGCTCCTTCGGCGTCGATATCGAGGCCAAGCCCCGGCGCTTCCAGTAGGTCCACCATGCTGTCCTTCACGATCTGCGGCGGCAGGCCGATTACCAGATCCTCCCACCAGGGGTCGGAGGCGGTTGGATATTCGAACGCGATGTAATTTGCCGGCAATGTGGCGCAGACGTTAATCAACGCGCCGAGCCCCAGCAGGCCGTTAGCGGTGCCGTGCGGTGCCATCAGGATCGAGTGCATGTAGGCGTGCTCGGCAACCCATTTGAGCTCGGCGATGCCGCCAACGTCGGCTGGATCGGGGCCGATGACGCGTACCGCCTGCGTCTCGATCAGTTCCTTGAAGTTGTGCCGCAGGTAGATCTGCTCGCCAGTGTGGATTGGCGTCGAGGTGGAGGTTGTCAATTCCCGATAGGCTTGCGGATTGACCCACGGCACGTAGTCGCCGGTGAGCATGTCCTCGAGCCACATCAGATTGTACTTCTCGACCGCCCGAGCGAACTTGATTGCATCGGGCAGCATCCAGCCCGGGCCGCAGTCGAGCGCCAGGCTGACTTTGTCGCCCAGCACTTCCTTCATCGCGATCACGCAATCGAGCATGTGATTGAAACCGCGCTCGCTGATCACGCCCTGATCCATGGCACCGTGATAGCCGGCCTTCTTCTGCGTCACGCCGTAGTGGAAGTCGTCGATAGTGTCCTTCATGTTGGAGTGGAACGAGATTCCTTGCTTGACCATGAAGAAGTTCTGCGGCTGCTCCATCATCCATTTGACGTCAGCGGCGTAATCCTCCGGCCGGTCGCCCATGCGTTTTTGGCGAATCGAGCCGTTGTAGACGCGAACCTTGTCCCGCACCTTGCCGCCGAGCAGTTTATAGACGGGCACGCCCGCGGCCTTGCCAGCAATATCCCACAGCGCATGCTCAATAGCGCTCACCGCCGCGCCGTACGGCTTGAAAGAACCACGTTGACGGATCTTCAGCATCACTCTCTCGACGTCGGTCGGGTCTTCGCCGATCAGCGCCTCGCGGAAATGCAGCACAAAGGGTTTGAGGTAGGGCTTAGTGAATTCGACTTCACCCAAGCCATAGAGGCCCTCGTCCGTAACGATGCGAACGATCGGGTGTTTACCGATAACGGCGCAGCGGAGATCGGCGATCTTCATCTTCGTTCCTTTTCGTCTCAGCTCCAGGTGCGGTCCCAGGAATACTCATCGTCCCAGCGATCCGTAGGCTGCCAAATGCCGGTGACACCCGGCTGCAGATGCCCCGAAATCACCTCGTCCACGACATCGTCAATCCCCAGACCCGGCTTGTCGGGAACAGTGATGAAGCCGTTCTTCACCAGCGGCTTGGGAAGGCCCGTGACAATATCGTCCCACCAGTCAACATCGGCGGAATGGTATTCGAGCGCCATGAAATTTTCGGTCGCGGTCGCGACATGTGCCGCGGCCATTGCGGCGATCGGACTTTCTGCCATATGGATGGCCATGGCGACGCCACGGTCCTGCGCCATGTCGCCGATCTTCTTGGTCTCGAGGATGCCTCCGCTGGTGAGCAGGTCCGGGTGGATAACGGAGACGCCGCCACTATTGAGCAGAGGCTCGAAGCCCTCCTTGAGGTATATATCCTCGCCCGTGCAAATCGGCACCGTGGTGGCGTGCTGCAGTTGTCGGTATTGCTCGGTATACTGCCATGGGATCACATCCTCGAGCCAGGCTGGCACGTATTTTTCAATTCGCCTGGCAAGGCGAATGCCGTTCTGCACAGAGATATGGCCAACATGGTCGATCGCAAGCGGCACATCCATGCCGATGACCTCACGAACCTCCGCGATATATTGCTCAAGCAGGTCGAGGCCCTTCTCGGAAAAGTGCAGGCCGGTAAACGGGTGCGGGACGTTATGCAAATCGTACGCGGCATTGCGGACACGCCGCTCCTCAATGGTCTTCAGCGGCCCGCGACGGGGACCGTCGCGGTATCCTTCTAGTGAGCCGGCAGGAAACACGACCGCACCGGGCACATCCGCGATCTGCATCAATCCCAAATCCATCTTGAGGAAGGTGAATCCGAGCTCCATGCGCTGCTTGAGGCGCTTGCCGGTCTCGGTACCGCTCGGCACGGTGGCGTCGGTATCACAGTAGACGCGCACTTTCTCCCGAAACCGGCCGCCGAGCATCTGGTAGATAGGGACGCCATAGGCCTTGCCGGCAAGATCCCACAACGCGATTTCAACCGCCGATACGCCGCCGCCTTGCCGGCCGTGCCCGCCAAACTGCTTGATCCGGCGAAACAGGCGATCGATGTCGCAAGGGTTCTCGCCAAGCAACCGGCTCTTGAGCATCAGTGCGTAGGTGGCGCTGGCGCCGTCGCGCACCTCGCCAAGCCCGACGATACCCTGGTTGGTGTAAATCTTGAGTAGCGTTGAGGTAAACGGCGCGCCGACAATTTCGGCTACCCGCATGTCGGTGATGCGAAGGTCGGACGGCTTGGAATGCGTGTTCACCCGATTGAGCGCCTGGTCGGCTCCATTTGCCTCTGCCATGATTTATCCTCGTTCTGGTCGGCGGGCTCGTCGTCGCGCACGCTGAGGCGGCGCAGAGTGTTGCTGGCTAGGCCAACTCTATCTCGTGGTTTTGAAGGTAGTCGCGGTTCATTTCAACGCCGAGGCCAGGCTTGGGCGTAAGCTTGAGGCTGCCGTTCGAAACATCGAGTGGCCTGTCGATGAGATGATCGTATTTGCCCAAGTTCCACTCTGACGTTTCAAGTTTGTAGAAATTAGGAACGGTCATCATCACCTGCGCTCCCGCGACCACGTTGATCGGCCCTGCTGCGTCATGCGGCGAAACCGGGATGTAATAGGCTTCGCATAGGGCAGAAATCTTCTTGAGTTCGGTAATGCCGCCGGTCCAGGTGACGTCCGGCATGATGTAGTCGGCGAGCTTGTTTTCGAGCACCGGCACGAAATCCCACTTCGTGTGGCCGCGCTCGCCCCAGGAGATAGCGGTACTGACCTTCTCACGGACCTGTTTGAGCGCGTTGAGGCTCTCAGGCGGACAGGGCTCCTCAAACCAGTCGATCTTAGCAGCTTCCTCAAGGCTCCGACAAAGGCGAATGGCGGTGGGAACGTCGAACCGGCCATGCGCATCGATGAGGATATCAACATCAGAGCCCGCCGTTTCTCGGATCAGAGCCGTGAGTTCGGCGGCTTCACGCTCATCCTTGCGGGTCATGCCACCATCGAGGTAGCCGTCGCGCTGTTCGCGAGGCTGTCCATCGACGGCGCGGCCTTGATGGGGGAAAGGATCGAACTTGAGCGCAGTGTGGCCGGACTCGACAATGTCTCGAATTTCCCGGACCACAGCTTCATTACTGGTAAACTTGGCCTGGTTGGGATGGGTGTAGAGCGCGATTTCGTCGCGTACCGGTCCACCCAACAGCTCGTAAATCGGCTTGCCAAGAACTTTGCCTCGGATGTCCCAAAGAGCTATGTCAATGGCGCTTACGCATTCGACTGCCGCGCCGCGACTGCCCATGTAGGTGAAGCTGCGGAATATCTTGTGCCACAGATACTCGATACGCGCCGGGTCCTCGCCTGTCAAAGCGACCCCGATTTGCCGCAAGATCGTGCAGAGGGCGCGATTGGCGAGCCTTGTCGTGGTGGTGATCTCTCCCCAGCCGCTGACCCCCTCATCGGTGGTCACTTCGACGAACAGATACTCTCCCCAATAGGACGCATCGGATCTGATGAGCCACGGCCGGACGCTGGTGATTTTCATCTCAAATGCCTTTGCTGAAGTGGTCGGTATAAAGATATTCAGACTATGTATTCTATCCCGCCCGGGCGGCGTTACGGGCACGCATATGTTCCAGGATGTGGCGGCCGGAGCCCTCGACATGGCGTGCAATGAGTTCGGCTGCCTCGTTCGCATTTCCCGCTTTCACATGCGTGATAAGCTCGCGATGCTCGCCAAGGACCGCGGCACGCCGGGCGAGCGTGAAGTTGAAACGCCGGCTCACGGCTCGAAGCACTTCGCGATGCTTCCACCAGAGCTCGGCCGCATGGCGGTTGTAGTGCTTTTGATACATCACGGTATGAAAGGCGGTGTCCAACTCGCTGTGCCTGAACGTGTCGGCGAAGTTGTTCTCTTCAATTAGGCTTTGGATGCGTTCGAGTTCAGCAATGTCCTCGACGGTCGCCATATTCACGAACCATCGCGTCAGTGCCGGCTCGATCAAGACTCCGATCTCGTAGATGTCCCGAACAAAATCCTGATCTATGGGCCGCACGCGCGCTCCGCGATTGGGAATGAGGGTGACAAAGCCCTCCCCGCGCAACAGTTGCAGAGCCTCGCGCACGGGGTTGGTTGAGGTGCCGTGGCGCCGGGCGAGGTCGGTAACCACAAGCCGCTCGTTGGCAGCGAGCCGCCCTTCGATAATGTCGTCCCTGATCAGTCGATAAACCGAGGCGCCCTCGCTGGAGGCTCCGATAGCGTCGATCCCTTCGGGTGGCTTTGCTCTAAAATCGCTCGTTTCGGCCAAGACTTTCCCCACTTAATACACACACTGCTCCAATATCACGCAAATTTTCCGTAAACAATGTACGATTTCTTCAATTGACAGGCAATCTACAATCTGAAAACGTATAATCTGGTCGAAGGGATACATTGGGTGGAAAGTCCCGTGGCCGGGGAGCAAAAACCGTTCGCCTCGATGCAGAGCGGCTTGGGAGAGAACCTGGAGGATACCTATGACGAGGATTTCACTCGGCGGTGCCGTCGTGCGCGGAACTTTATCCACCGCTTTGACGCTATCTTTGATGTCAGCGTCTGCGCTGGGTGCGCCGGTCGACTTGAGCAAGTGGTCGCCGGAATATGTGCGCTCCATTGCCGGCACACAGGAATTTGACACGGCGGGCGATTGCGCAAAGGTCACCCCTCTCGACTATAAGGGGCGACTGACTTTCTGGTATCAGGGGGTCTTCGAGGGTGACCCCGACCTCCTGCGCCAGTATTATAAGGAGTTCTTCGAGACCTTCCGCAAAACCTATCCAAACATCCAGCTTGAGGAACAAGCCCTCACCTATAATGACCTTCTGGATAAGTTTCGGACCGCACTTCTGGGCAATGCAGCGCCCATGGCGGTGCGCCTGCAAATCCTGGGGGGCACCGAGTTCGCCGCAAAGGGCTATCTGCAGCCGCTCAAACCTGAGGATGTAGGGTATTCGACCGAGGATTTCTGGCCCGGTGCAATGAAGGCCGTAACCTGGGAAGGGGTGACCTACGGCGTTCCAACCAACAACGAGACGATGGCGTTCATCTGGAACGCCGACATCTTCAAGCGTGCAGGCCTCGATCCAGACAAGGCTCCGGCGACCTGGGACGACGTCGTCAAATATTCCAAGCAGATCCACGACAAGCTCGGTATTGCCGGTTATGGCCTCGTGGCGCGCAAGAACGCTGGCAATACGCCCTATCGCTTCATGCCACAGCTGTGGGCCTATGGCGGCGGCGTCTTCGACGAAGCTACCGCGAGCCCGACCTATAAGCAGGTCGAGCTGGATAGCCCGCAGAGCAAGGCGGCATTGCAAGCCTCGTACGATATGTATGTTCGCGACAAGTCGGTTCCGGTTTCGGCACTCACCAATCAGCAGGCGGATAACCAGCCCCTCTTCCTCGCTGGCCAGCTCGCCATGATGGTATCGCACCCTTCCGACTATAACGTCATGCTCGACCTGCAGAAGAAGACGACGGGCAGCGACAAGGACAAAGCGCAGACCGTCATCGACAACATGCGCTACGGTCTGATACCGACTGGTCCCGACGGCAAGCGTGCCGTGGTGTTTGGCGGCTCCAACATTCACATCCTGAAGCCCGAATATGTCGAGGGCGGCAAGGTCGATGAGCCGGCTGCAAAGGCTCTGGGATGCATGTGGGCAAGCCCCGAATGGTCGCTGAAGATGGCCTACGCTGGCTCGAACCCCGGAAACCTTAACGGCTTCAAGACCAAATGGATGAAGGAACGCCTGGACAGTATCAAGTTCCTTGATGTCACGACCTCGATGCTGCCATACGGCATCCCGTTCCCGGCGCTGCCACAATCGCCCGAGATCATGAACATCATCGTTCCCGATATGCTGCAGAATGCCCTGACAGGAGCCATGACCGTCGATCAAGCAGCAGACGACGCAGCCAAGAGGGTAAAAGAGCTGATGGGTGGCGGACTCTAGTCCGAGCCTGCCGATCTGACCGGCTGCGCCTCGATAGCAGCCGGTTTTCCTCCAAAGAATAAGGGCAGGGCACAGTGACGATCTTGACTGGCAAGGCCGAGGCGCGCCGAAGACTGCAGACCGACAGGTCCGGCGTGCTGCGAAAGATTTGGGAGCATCGCGCTGACTACGCATACGTGCTTCCTGCGATCGCCGTGATGCTCATCGTCATTGCCTATCCCATCTACTACACGATCGAGCTGTCGTTCTTTAACACACCGCCTGGCCTGCAACTCCGGGACAAGATTTTCGTCGGCCTCGACAACTACATCGCCATCCTCACAAGTCCGGTGTTCTGGACGGTCACCTCGAACACTCTTATCTGGACACTGGGATCCACTCTCATCTCATTTGTCCTGGGGTTTGCCTGCGCCCTGGCGCTCCATCGCGACTTTATCGGCCGCGGCATCCTGCGGGCCATCCTGATCATTCCCTGGGTCATCAGCGCGGTCGCCGCGTCCTATATCTGGAAGTGGATCTACCATTCGGACTTTGGGATCATCGGCGCGGTGCTGGTCGGCCTTGGGTTGGCCGACCGGCCGCCGAATTTCATCGACAGCGTCAACACAGTGTTGCCCTCGCTGATCGTCGTCAATATTTGGCGAGAGTTTCCGTTTGCCATGATCATGATGATGGCCGGCCTGCAGACGGTTCCCGATCAGTTGCTGCGCGCCGCAAAAGTCGACGGAGCCAATGCATGGCAGCGGTTCTGGCACGTCACCTTTCCGCACCTGAGAAACGTCTCGACGGTGACGATCCTCCTGCTGGCAGTGGCCAACTTCAATTCTTTCATCATCCCCTGGATCATGACTGGCGGCGGGCCGTCGAACGCCTCGCACATCTGGATCACCCACATTTATGAACTTGCCTTCGGTCGCCAGCGCTGGGGGGTGGCATCGGCCTATTCGGTGCTGCTGTTCCTGATCCTTATGTCGTTCGGCTACTTTTACGTCCGGGCGCTGAGCGGCAACGAACAGAAGGATGGAAGCGAATGAGCGCGATCGCCGAAACTGCTCATCGAGGCCGGGCGCGTCGCCGCATGCGCATCGATGGCTGGCGGTGGGGCGGACGCGTCTTCCTTGTTTTCATGCTGCTTTACACCGCTTTGCCGATGATCTGGATGCTGATCACCTCGATCAAGTCCGGCTTCGCGGCCATGCAGTTCCCGCCACAGTGGTGGCCGGACCATCCCACTCTCGCCAGCTACCAGAAGCTGCTCGATCCGCAAAACAGCGTCGGCCGGGACTTCCTGCGCTTCTTCTGGAACAGCCTTTTCGTCTCCACCGCCACGACCATCCTTTCGGTAATCGTGGCTGTTCCTGCGGCCTACGCGTTTTCACGCTTCACCTTCCCGGGCCGGAACTTTCTGTTCTTCGCCGTCTTGCTTCGCAACATGTTCCCGGCAGTGATCTTTCTCGTGCCGCTCTTTATCCTGATGCGCGCGATCGGGCTGGTGAACACACATGGGTCACTCATCCTCACCTACCTCACATTCGGGCTGCCGCTGGCAATCTGGCTCCTCAAGGGCTTCTACGACAACATCCCGGTGCAACTCGAGCAGGCGGCGCGCATCGACGGGGCAACGCGGTTCCAGGCCTTTGTCCTGATCGTGATGCCGCTCTCGGCGCCGGGAATCATCGCCACGGCGATCTATTCCTTCATTGGCGCATGGAATGAGTACATCTACGCCTACACCTTCCTCTCCAAGAACGAGCAATTGACACTGCCGGTCGGCATCCAGCGCTTCTTCTCGGAAAATACAACGGACTTTCCGGGCCTGATGGCGGCCAGCTTCATGATGAGCGTGCCTGTCGTGGTCCTGTTCCTCGTACTGCAACGATACTTCGTACGCGCCCTTACGGAAGGCGCAGTCAAGCACTAGGGGAGTTGCCGGTGGCCCACGTGGTCCTCAAAGATCTGGTCAAGACCTATGGCAGCTTCAAAGCTGTCAACAACGTTTCGCTGACGGTCAACGACGGCGAATTTGTTGCGCTCGTCGGCCCTTCGGGCTGCGGCAAGACAACCACACTCAACCTTGTGGCAGGGCTCATCCCCATCACATCTGGCGACATCGTCATCGGCGACAGGATGGTCAACGACCTCGACCCCAAGGACCGGGACATCGCAATGGTGTTCCAGAACTACGCGCTCTATCCGCAGAAATCGGTCTACAAAAATCTGGCGTTCCCCCTGCAGATGCGCAAACTGCCAAGGGACGAGATCGACAGGAAGGTCAAGGAAGCAGCGCGAGTGCTCGACATGACGCAACTGCTCGAGCGCAAGCCACGCGAACTTTCGGGCGGGCAACAGCAGCGCGTGGCGCTGGGCCGTGCCCTCGTTCGCGATCCGGCGGTATTCCTGATGGATGAACCGCTCTCCAACCTCGACGCAAAGCTGCGCGTGCAGATGCGGTCGGAGATCAAGCGTTTCCACCAGGACCTCAAGGCGACGATCATCTATGTGACGCACGACCAGCTCGAAGCGGTAACCATGGCCGACAGAATGGCGGTGATGAACGGCGGCTACCTGCAGCAATACGATTCACCAGCGCAGGTTTTTGCCCATCCGGTGAACATGTTCGTCGCCAGCTTCGTCGGCAGCCCGGCGATGAGCCTTGTTCCGCTGGAGGCGTCAACGGCAAGCGGCAACATAGTGTTGACCAGCGCGGAGGGCTGGCGCCTCGAGCTCTCGTCAGAAAACGCCCGGAAGGTCGCGCGGGCAACCACCAAGAAAATCGTGCTCGGCGCACGTCACTCGACGATCAAACTGCACAAGAGTGCGGTGCCAGGAAGCGTCCCTGCAAAGGCCTACACCGTGGAGCCGACCGGAGACGTCACTTTCGTACAGGCGTTCCTGTCCGGCGCCATCGTCAATGTCAGCGTCCCGCCGACCATTGCCGTCGCGCCCGACGAGCCAATTTGGCTCGAATTCGATCAGGAGCGGATGCATCTGTTCGATGGCGAAACAGAAATGGCCCTCAAGGCCAACTGAGACAGAGCGGATGCGTGTGAAACGAGGGTGTGGATGACTGCGAAGCTTAAAATCACCGCTATCAAACCCTATCCGGTATGGGTAGGGACGCGCAACCAGATGCTGGTCAAGGTCGAGACCGACGACGGCATCTTTGGCTGGGGCGAGAGCGGCTTGAGCGGTCGCGAGAAGGCCGTGGCCGGCGCGATCGAGCACTATCGCGAGTTTCTCATCGGCCGCGACCCGATGCAGATTGGTCGGATCTGGCAAGAAGTTTATCGCAGCCAATACTTCGAAGGCGGGCGCGTTTTGCAGGCGGCGATTTCCGCCATCGACATTGCCCTTCACGACATCAAGGGGAAGGCGCTGGGGGTGCCGGCCTATGAACTGCTGGGAGGCAAGCAGCGTGACCGAATTCCCACCTTCGCCTCGACCGGCGACGAGGCCGAGGGCGATGTTGCCATCGAACGAGCCCGCGAACTACGCGCACAGGGGTGGCAGGCGATCCGCTTCTTCCCCGTCGGGCAAAACAGCAAGGACATCTTTGAGCCGCGGGAGTCGATTGGTGCCACCGCAACTATGCTGAACAAGGCGCGCGCGGCGCTGGGCGACGACGTCGTACTCGGTATCGACTATCATCACCGGCTGTCGGTGGCAGAGGCGGCAAGCTTCTGTAACAAGCTCGGTCGTGGCGTACTCGACTTCCTCGAGGAGCCGATACGAGACGAGACGCCGGAGGCCTACGAATCCCTGCGCACGATGACCGACATCCCGTTCGCCATCGGTGAGGAATTTTCCAGCAAGTGGCAATTCCTGCCCTACATCGAGCGTGGCATCCATCAGTTCAACCGGCTCGATATCTGCAATGTTGGCGGGTTCACCGAAGCGATGAAGGTCGCTGGTTGGAGCGAGGCGCACTATGTAGACCTGATGCCGCATAATCCCCTCGGCCCGGTCTGCACGGCCGCGACCATCCATCTCGCCGCTGCGGTACCGAATTTCGCTTGGCTCGAGACCAGGGCGCCCGAAACAAAGCTGGGCTTTGACAATGCCGACTTTTTCCCAGTGCAACCGCGGCTCGACGGCCCCCACTATCCGGTGAGCGATCTGCCGGGGCTCGGCGTCGAGGTCAACGAAGAGGTGGTCAAGGCGGAGAGTTTTCGTTTCTGGGAAGCACCTCACCTGAAGCGCCGCGACGGTTCTGTTACGAACTGGTAGTTCCATCCACCGGAGGCTAAAATGACGCATACTCCCGATATTACCCGACCGCCTAAAGACCTGATCGACGCACTGCAGGAAATCGGCGCCGCGACGGTTGCCGGCACGCTTGGCCACATGGGCTTCCGCAATCCGCACATGGTCGGTCCCGTGCCGCAGAACCGCGGGAAGTCGATCGTCGGGCCGGCGCTGACCCTCCAGTTCATGCCGCAGCGGCCCGACCTCTTCACCGAGGGAGAATATGCCGATCCGGAGACGCAGTTGCACCGGCACGTGCTCTATCACGCGCAGGAAGGCGATGTGGTCGTGGTCGACGCGCGCGGCGACATGAGCTCGGGTGTCTTTGGCGATATGATGTCGACGTATTTCAAAGGCAGAGGCGGCGCTGGTATCGTAATCGACGGGTGCATGCGCGATCGGCCCAATGTTGAAAAGCTGGATCTCCCCCTATGGCTGCGCGGCTGGACGCCCAACTATCATGTGCAGACCAGCATCTATCCCAATGCCGTCAACGTTCCGATTGCCTGCGGCGGTGTCACGGTAATCCCCGGCGACATCATCGTCGCCGACGACGACGGGGTGGTGGTGCTTCCAGTCGCAATGGCTTCTAAGGTAATCGAAGAGTCGCAAAAGCATCACGATTGGGAGGAGTTTTCGCGAGTGAAGCTTATGGAGGGTGGGTCGTTGCAGCGATATTATCCGCTGCATGACGATGCCCGTGGAGAGTACGAAGATTGGCGCAAAACAAACCACCTGGTGAACCGAAGTTAGCCTATATTGCAGCAACTATGGAAGCAGGTGGAGCAGCAGCAACAAATTGTAGGCTTACGTCCAACGGACGCGAGACACGAGCGTCTCGCCATCTATGCCAATGGTCCTGCCGCCGAAGAGAGAGCACGAAATACGGCCAATTCTGGTGACAGCGGCTGACGCGTCGGTTTCGAACGAGTACCCTGTGTGAGGTTCGGGTCCGTTTCACCTATGAGGAGCGAAATGCCATCTGAAACACGTTCGCCGCGCCTCGCCGTGCTGATCGACGCCGACAACACATCGGCCAAGATCGCCGACGGCTTGTTTGAAGAAGTCGCCAAGATCGGCGAGGCGAGCGTCCGCCGGATCTATGGCGACTTTTCCGGTACGCGCTCGAAAGGGTGGGCTGATGTGCTGGCAAAGCACGCTATTATTCCGCAGCAACAATTTGCCTATACGACAGGAAAGAATGCCTCGGATATTACTTTGGTCATCGATGCGATGGACTTGCTGCACAGCGGCCGTTTCGATGGGTTCTGCCTCGTGTCATCGGACAGCGATTTCACCCGGCTTGCCGCTCGTATCCGCGAACAGGGCGTGGATGTATTCGGTTTCGGCGAACAGAAGACACCGGAGAGTTTTCGTCAAGCTTGCAGGCGGTTCATCTATACCGAAAACCTGCTGCCCGGCGGGGCCAAGGACGGCCAGGCCATCGCGTCTGCCGACAAACCGCTGCAGCCGGCGAGCACCGCCGTCCCACTGATCAAGAGAGTCCTATTGCAGGAGGACAGCGAGGACGGCTGGGTCAATCTGGGCACAGTTGGCAAGCAGCTCCTGAATCTCGCGCCGGATTTCGACCCACGCACATTCGGCTTTCGAAAACTCAGCGACCTTGTTCGCAAGACCAATCAGTTCGAGCTCAGTCAGGATGAGGGCGGTCCAATCAGTATCCGTTTGAAACGAAGAGACAAAAAGTAATTCTACCGAACCGCGGCTGACAAAGGGCAATGTCCGCGGCTTGGGTAACGACGTCAGCGTTGACTATTTCGCAAGCTGGGCAAGCGCTCCCTACCCCGCAATCAAGTTGTTCCATTTGAGGAACTTAGAAAAGCCTGAGCTGACCGGTCCTTTCCACCCCAAGGGACGGTAGCCTTGGTGCTGCAGGTTGCGCGGTCGCTTTGCATTTGAACGGGGGCTTCCTCACTTTGTGTTGTGGTGGAATTTGCCGTGGGCGAAACGCTCGACGCCCTGCCCGCGAGCGTCAGAAATCGCGCTCCTTGCGATAAAGCGGCCGCGCGACTATGCCAAAATCTTAGTCTGGTTGAGGAGCCGCAGTTGTTTCGCCCTCAGAAAGCTCGCAGGCGAATAAGATCGGATGGTCGACGCTTGGTGCGGGCCGCTCATTCAACAGGACCGCCACGGCTGCTGCCGCGATTTTTTGGATCGGCTGCTTCATTGTCGTCAGGCGTGGGATTGTCATGCTTGACAGCGGGATGCCGTCAAAGCCTACGATGGAAAGGGCTGCGGGTATCGGGATACCCAAATCATATGCCGCCCGCATGCAACCGATCGCCTGCTGGTCCGAGCTCGCGAATATGGCTGTCGGGCGCTCGCTACGCGCACGCGCGAGGAGATAGTTTCCCGCCGCTCGCCCGCTCTCGTAGTCGAATGCCGCCTCGGCAATCAGCGACGGTTCGGCATTTTGCACTTTGCCGCCGTTCTGCTCCATCGCATCCCGATAACCCTTTAAACGATCACTGGCGGGGACCGAATGTTTTGGGCCTGAAATGAAGCCGATACGACGATGGCCGAGTTTCAAAAGGTATTCGACACCCAGTCGAACGCCGCTGCGGTGGTCGGAGCCGATGCCCGAATATCCGGGCATAAGACGGTCGACCACGACGATCGGCAGCCCTTTCGGCAGCTTGATCGTATGGAAATCGTTGCTCGGAACGAGAATGATGCCGTCCACCTTTCGGCTTGTCAGTTGCCCGATGCGGTCTGCTTCCTTTGCCGCATGATCGAAAGACGTCATGACGATGATGTTATAGCCGTGTCTTGCGGCGGCCTGCTCGGCTGATTGGACGAGTTCCGAGAAGAAGGGATTGGTCAGATCAGGGATGACGATGCCGATCAGGCGGCTAACCTTGCTGCGCATGCTTCTTGCGGACGGATCGGGCATATAGCCGAGTTCTTCTATGATGCCGCTGACGCGCGCCCTCAAATCCCGTGTGACCGAGGGATGATTGTTCAGAACTCTCGAAACGGTCCCGGTGGAAACTCCCGCGAGCTTGGCAACGTCTCGAATTCCGACCTTTGGCATAACAGAAACGTATGTCCTTCATCTTCGCCGTCAGCGGCCAAAAGTCGCGTGATCCGGGGCTTCAGCAAGTGCTCTCTACCGTCTTAATCGAAGCGACGCATCCAAATTCGACTGCCGGCGACGTCATGCAGTGGAAAGCGCATCTGCCTGATGGAAACGGTTCACCGCATATACTGCAGCATATGGAGAAAATTGCAATCCACGCCGACTTTAGCTCTAATTTGTGACGTCTTGACAATTGTTGAGAGCATGCTACCCAATTGTATCTGGAAACGGTTCATTGTCGTTGACAACTCAGGTGGAGCTGAGCCCAGGACCGTTCGGGAGGAGAGAAATGTCCAATTCCAAAAAGCATGAATCCGTCTTGATCAGCGCGCCGCGCCGTGCGGCGTTGAAGCTTGGCCTTGCAGGCACGTTGATGCTTGCGCTGTCTTGTGGCGTGTCGCCCGCCTTCGCGGCTAGCAAGCCCAAGGTCGGTCTCATCATGAAGTCCTTGTCCAATGAGTTCTTCAAGCAGATGAAGGAAGGCGCCGACAAGTATGCGGCTGAGAACAAGGAAAAGTTCGACTTCAAGGCCGTCGGCATGAAGGACGAGCGTGATTTCGCCTCACAGGTCGATGCCGTCGAAAACTTCGTGACGCAGAAATACGACATCATCGTCGTTGCGCCGGCCGACTCGAAGGCGATGGTCACTCCGCTTGCAAAGGCAGTGAAGGCCGGCGTCAAGGTCATCAACATCGACGTGCCCCTGGATGCGGACGCGAAGAAGGCAGCCGGGGTCGATCTTGCTTTCTTCGGGCCGGACAACACTGAGGGCGCCAAGCTTTCGGGCGATGCTCTTGCCAAGGAGCTGGGGCCGGGCGCGAAGGTCGTAATCCTGGAAGGCAATCCTGAGGCCGACAACGCCAAGGAGCGCAAGGTGGGCTTCATGGACTCCATCAAGAACGGCAAGCTCGAACTTCTCGACAGCAAGACGGCCCATTGGGAGACGGAAGAAGCCAACACCGTCATGACGAATTTCCTGACCAAGTATAAGGATATTCAGGGCGTCATGGCCGCAAATGACTCCATGGCGCTCGGCGTCGTCAAGGCTCTCGATGCGTCCGGCCAGAGCGGCAAAATCAAGGTCGTCGGCTTCGACAATATTCCATCTGTCAAGCCGTTGATCAAGGACGGAAAAATGCTTGCCACTGTTGAGCAATACGGTGCCGAGATGGCGGCCTTGGGTATCAAGTATGGTCTTCGCGAATACGCCGGCGAAAAATTCAGCGGCTGGGTCAAGACGGACGTCACGCTCATTACCGCCAAGGACATCAAGTAGTCCGAGCCATTGGCTTAGTGGCTAAACAAAGCGCCGGCTGCTCGGCCGGCGCTATCCGCTGCCGGATCGCTTTCCCGTGGAATGCCGGGTAAAGCTGGTTTTCGAGCCGCCTTGGCGTAGTAACGGGCGGGCGGCCATTTCCCATTTCAATAGACCATGCATGAGGTGGACGTGTCAGACGCGGCAGATGACTACATCTTGAAGCTGGAAGGGATAGGCAAGCGATTCCCGGGCGTCGTGGCGCTCAGGGATGTTTCGATACGCATCGGTCGCGGCAAGGGACATGTTCTTCTGGGTGAAAACGGCGCGGGCAAGTCCACCCTTATCAACCTGCTCGGCGGTGTCTTCAGGCCTGATGACGGTCAAATCCTATTTGACGGCGAGCGCTATGATCCAGCCTCTCCGTTGGAGGCATTCAAGGCAGGCATCCGCGTCATTCACCAGGAACTGCATCCTCTTTCCAATCTTAGCGTTGCCGAAAACCTGCTCTTTGAACATCTGCCTCGCCGATACGGCCTGGTGAACTACACGCAAATGAACACCAGGGCGGCGGAACTCCTGGCAGAAGTCGGTCTCGACGTAGCCCCGACGACGCCTGCCAGTCGCTTGAGCATCGCGCAGTTGCAGTTGCTCGAGATAGCCAAGGCGCTCTGCTACGAAAGCAAGCTTCTGGTTCTTGACGAACCGACGGCGACCTTGACCTCCAAGGAGGTCGATCGCCTGTTCGAAATTCTGAAGCGGTTGAAAGCGCGGGGTGTCACGACGCTTTACATCTCCCATAGGCTCGAGGAGATTTTCGAGGTGGGTGACGATGTCACTATCCTGCGCGACGGCCAGCATGTGATTACACGGTCACTCGCAGGACTAGCCATTCCGCAGATCGTTGAACTTATGGTCGGACGAACGCTCTCGCATCATAGTGCTTTTCGCGGCGACAGCGTCGTATCGGGCGAAGCGCTCGGTGTCTCCGGCTTGAAGGTGACACGAAACGGCCCGAGACTGTCATTTTCCGTCGCCAAGGGTGAAATCGTCGGCATTGCGGGGCTGGTGGGCAGTGGTCGAACGGAGGCAGTTCGCGCCATATTCGGAGCCGATGTGAAAGCGGCCGGGGAAATTCGCATAGATGGCGAGCCGGTCCAGATCAATTCGCCTAAGGATGCGGTTGCGGCAGGGCTGTGCCTGGCAACCGAAGACCGCAAGATGCAGGGCTTGATGCTCGACATGAGCTGTGCCGAAAACACCACCATCACGGATATTGGCAAAGTTTCTCGCAGAGGCTTGATCAGTCGAACGATCGAGGACGAGCATTCGCAACGCCTCGTGCGGGAACTGCATATAAAAACGCCGTCCGTTCATCAGGTAGTCCGGACGTTTTCCGGCGGCAATCAGCAAAAGGTGGTTATTGCCAAATGGCTGTTCCGCGGCCCAAAGGTGCTGATCTTCGATGAGCCTACCCGGGGGATCGACGTGGGCGCAAAGGCTGAGATCTACGATCTTCTGTGGAAATTTGCCGCTGAAGGAAAGGGCGTCTTGGTCGTTTCCTCCGACCTTCCCGAGCTCATCAGCATTTGTCATCGCATCATCGTTTTCTCGGACGGCAAGATAGCCGGCGAGATCGCCCGGGACCAATTCGAAGAGAGCAGGATCCTCTCACTCGCCTACAAGGAGTACAGTCGTGTCCGGCAACATTGAAAACAAGGCCGAGGCGAAAGAGAACACCGTCTGGGACAAGCTCATCCGGATTTCGATGAAGGAAGCGGGCGTTGCCATCGCTCTCGTTCTGATCCTGATATTCTTCTCGGTGACGGCGCCATATTTCGCAACGCCGGAGAACTTTCTGAAGATCTTCGTGCAGATCGCCATCAATACGGTGCTTGCCTCCGGCATGACCTTCGTCATTCTCGTTGGAGGCATCGATCTCTCGGTCGGCTCGCTGCTTGCCCTTTGTACCGTCATCGGTGCGACGATCATGGTCGATCCTAGATTTTCCCCCTGGCAGGCGATCGTGCTGGCGTCGCTAGCTTCGATGGGCACAGGTGCCGTCCTTGGAGCGGTCAACGGGTGGGTATGCGAGAAATGGAAGCTTCCCTCCTTCATCGTCACGCTCGGCATGCTAAATGTTGCAAGCGGCCTGGCGCGCGTCGTCAGCGATAACTCCACCATCACTGGCCTGCCGCAGCCTTTCGTCGATTTCGGCAACCTTATCTTCTGGGACATACTCCCATCGATCTTCCTGATTGCGATCGTCGTTGTCCTCATCGGCTGGTTTGTCCTGCGCTACACGGTGTTCGGCCGATTTGTTTTCGCGGTCGGCACCAATGAGGAGGCGGTCCGGCTGTCGGGGCATGAGCCAAAAAAGATCAAAATCGCGGTCTTCACGATTTCCGGGCTGACGGCGGGTATCGCAGCCATGGTTTATCTGCTTCGGCTCAATGTCGGCAGCCCGGTTGCAGGCGTTGGCTATGAGCTTAATGCCATCGCAGCGGTCATTATCGGCGGCACCAGCCTTTCGGGCGGCAAGGGCTCGATTGTCGGAACGCTGGTGGGAGCCTGTATCCTGCAGGTGCTGTCGACGGGCTTGCAGCTGTTGGGTGCCGACGACAACATCAAGCCGATCGTCATTGGCGCCGTCATCGTGCTGGCCGTTATCCTCGACAGCTATCGAGGCCGCTTAATGCGGATGCTCGAGACGCGGTGATTGGCGACGTCGCGTCAACGCCATATCAAGCCATTGCCGAACTACTGGCTGGCTCTATGGTTGTCGCTGATAGTAGCGGGCGAATCTTCTGAGCCGATTTGCACCTTAAGCGGATTTGAACATTCGGCCCGGCATCGTAAAGTTGACGGACCTCGGGTGAGATGTCTTGCCTGCCGCGCTCGCCGTCGTGTGGGTTGATGGGAATTCGCCGCACGGTTATTTAGTTCTTTGTACGAGCGATGCTCGACGCCGGGCGTAATGTCGCGCTTTGCCGCACCGTAGCATGGCAGCTTATCGGTAATCATCACACGCGGCGAGTGGCCCTGCCTTTGATAAGCTTTCGCATCAGACGCTTGGCGGCCTTGGTATTGCGGCGGCTTTGCACCGGCACGTGGAGAACGAAGCCACCCTGATCGACAGCCAGCCAGACGGCGTGGCCAATCACTTCAGCCGGGAAACGGTGGCGGCGATAAAGGCGATCACGAGAGCGTCGGTGCATGCCACAAAATCGCACGGGCCAATCGCCGACAGGTTAACGTTGCGATGCCTAACGATTTATCAAACTCCCGCCAACCTTCGCTCCGCCAAGAGTTAGTCTCGCTAACTTGTATGCGCTGCAGTGGCATCGAAAATAAGCCTACGCCATCGCTCCGATATTCCAACGTTGAATTCTGCGCCAACACTCGCTTGGCTAGGCAAACCACATCGCGCCCGTAGTACTGTCCCATCAGCCTGACATAGCCGAGCTGGAAGTTTGGCGCGAAATTTGCTTCTCTCCTCGATGGAGAACACAGAATGCTCGACATCGATCCGCAGATATTTTCGATAAGCCGGCCGTCGCTTGAGAACTATCGGGCGTTCATTCAGCACAACATGATCGTCGAGACCTATCGCAGCTCAGCGGGTCAGATGATTTCAAGAGGTTCGCTCCACCGCATCTCCATCAACCGCACAGCCCACGGGAGATATGCCTATCGCCTTGGCACAGGAAGCTTCCACAGGATCGCTAGGGCACCTTTTACCTTGGGCTTTCAGCCCGCAACCATTTCTCTTGAAGTTGACGGCGACGAAGCCGACTATATCTCCATCTTTCAATCGCCGAAGCTCTATAGCAGTCTCGTCAACGGAGATTTCGATCCCGAGCATATGGACGGCGACGCACTTAGCGCGACGACGGACCCAACGACATTGCAGGTCGCGCTATCCCTCGCCCTCGCCATCGAGCAGAGAGACCGCAGCGATCCGTTGCTGATAGAACATCTCGGCATGGCGCTCGCCTGCTGCGTCGTGAAGCTTTTGGGGGCGGCGTCTCCGCCGAGCGATCGTCCAATGACCTCGCAAAATCTCAGACACGTGATCGATTACATCGAGAGCCTGCTGGGCCGAGCCGATCTCAGCGTCGAAGAACTCGCCGGTGTGGCAAATATGAGCCCCTTCCACTTCAGCAGGGAGTTCAAGAAGGCTGCCAGTATGGCCCCCCATCGTTTCATCCTTGAGCGCAGAATCGAGCGGGCCCGGCTCTATCTCGCCGATGGAAAGGAAACGCTTTCCGGAATAGCCTACGCGACCGGCTTTTCCAGCCAAGCACATTTTTCCAACGTTTTCCGCCGCTTGATGGGAATGACACCAAAAGAATATCGGCGCTCGGTCCGCCCTTGATCCAATGAGCGAAACAAACTTAGCAGTTTTGCGTAAGAGCATCGCAAGAATTTGAAATCTCTGGCGGCGGCGGCCTGCAACACTCTTCGCATCAGGAGAGTTCATATGGCTGCTTTTGCGCAAATCAATCCGATTACGGACATCTGCTTTCTGGTCGAGGATGTCGAAAGAGCCTCTGCCTTCTATGTCGATCGCCTCGGTTTCAAACCGCGCCGTCGCGCTCCGGGCTTCGCCGATTTCAAAGGAGCGGGCATCACGCTGGCGCTTTGGGAGATCGGCCATATTGCCGAGAATACAGGCATCTCCGGTCGCAAAGCACCGCCCGGTGTGCACAAGGCTTGTGCAGCTATTGAAGTCCCCTCCCCGGAAAAGGTCGACGCCGCCTACGCGGAGCTCAAGGCCGCCGGCGTGATCTTCCAGGCACCGCCGCAGAACTACAACTGGAACGCACGCTGCTGTTATTTTGCCGACCTGGACGACAATCTCTGGGAAATCTACGCATGGGCCGATGGCGGCCCGGTCGGAGACATCGACCAGAGCGACTGACATGCCATGCCGTCAAACCATCCGAACATAAGAGGAGAAAGGCAAAGCCATGACAGAACATGGAAAGCGAACGATCCTGGACAGACGCTCGGTCCTGAAGGGAGGCGCTTTTGCCCTTGCTGCAGCAACAGCAGGCATTAGCATCTTCACCCCACGTATTTCAAAGGCAGATCCGGCCAAGGTCGTCATCAAATATGATTGGCTAATGAGCAACGGACAAATCGGCGACATCGTCGCCGTCAAGCAGGGACTGTTCCAAGCGGAAGACCTGGAAGTGGAATTTTCTCCCGGCGGCCCCAATTCGGCGACAGTACCGCCGGTTGTGACTGGCCAGGCGCAGCTCGGCCAGTTCTCGGACTCGGCTCAACTCCTGCTCGCCCGTGCATCTGGCGTTCCAATCAAGATTTTCGCCTGCGGCTTCCGTATGGCGCCTTTTGCCTTCTACTCCCTTCCCAAGTCCCCCATCCGTACAGTCCAAGACCTTGTGGGCAAGCGTATCGGCATTCAGCCAACCGCGCGCTATGTTCTGGATGCCATTCTTCTCAAGAACAACATCGACCCTGCGAGCCTGACCATTACGAACATTGGCTTCGATATGACGCCTTTGACCACCGGTCAGGTCGATGCCGTAACCGGCTGGATCACCAACACGCAGGCTCTTTCGGTGATCGGACCAGATAGGATCGATCTCATGATGAAAGATACGGGATTGCCCTCCTACGCCAACGTATATTTTGCGACCGACGACGCCCTGGAAAACCATGCCGATACGTTGGCAAAAGTGCTACGAGCGATTGCCAGGGGTTGGGCATGGACGCATCAACATCCCGACGAGGCAGTCAAGCTCGCGGTGGAGGCCTATCCGCAGCTCGATCTCGCCGTCGAACTGAAGACGGTGTCGCGCATACTATCGCTCAGCTTCGACGCCGCGACCGGCAGGGATGGCTGGGGTGACTTCCATCCGGCAGCAATTGCCGAACAGATCACCGTCTACGACAAAATCGGTCAATTCAAGTCTGGCGCTCCGAAGCTAGAGGACTGTTATTCAACCAAGATTCTCGAGATGACGGCCGCGGACCGTCCGAAGATTGCGTGAGGACAGGTTGGGGGACACGATAGCTATCGAAGCGGAGGGATTGCATCTGGGATATGCAGGATCGACCGAGACAGTCCGCGTTCTCTCCGGCGTCGACCTGGTTGTCCGCAAGGGCGAATTCCTGACAATTCTCGGCCCATCCGGTTGCGGCAAGTCGACCTTCCTGCGTGCAGTGGCGGACCTGCTCCCACCTGTTGGCGGTCGGCTGACGGTGCTTGGCAAGACGGCATCGGATGCGCGCCGGCGCAGGGAAGTCGCCTTCGTTTTCCAGGAAGCGACCCTGCTACCTTGGCGCACGGTCAGACAAAACGTCGAACTGCCGCTTCAGGTCGGAAAGAAAAGCATTTCACGATCGGTGGATTCGAAGCCAAGCCACTGGCTCGACCTCGTCGGCCTCTCGGATCTTGGCAGCCGTTATCCGCACCAGCTCTCCGGAGGCCAGCGCCAGCGGGTTGCCATCGCGCGGGCGCTGCAGTGCGAGCCGGACATCCTGCTTATGGATGAACCCTTTGGCGCACTCGACGAGATCACGCGCGACCGCCTGAACGATGAGTTGCTGGCGATCTGGCACCGCACCGGAACAACCATCCTCTTCGTGACACACAGCATTACCGAAGCCATCTATCTTGGCGGGCGGGTGCTCGTGCTTGCTGCCAATCCCGGACGCGTCCAGGCATTGATCGATCTGATGCCGATGAAGGACGATAATGGGTTCTGTCGCCGTGAAAGCCCCGAGGTTCAGGAAACGGCAACCCATCTGCGCCAGTTGTTGCGGGATGGAGGAGCTTGACCGGATGATAAAGCACCGTCTCTCTATCGTCGAAATGACCGGCCTTCCTGCTATCGGTGCCGGTTCGCTATTGGCTGCTTGGCAATGGCTAATCCCAGCGCTTGGTGTTCCAGCCTACATCCTGCCGACGCCGGCTGCGGTAGTGCGTACCTTCGCAACGGAATGGCGTTTTCTGTTGTTGAACGCGGTTCCGACTTGGTACGAAGCGCTGCTTGGCTTCCTGCTCGGCAATATCCTCGCTGTGCTTTTGGCCATTGTTTTCGTTTACAATCCTCGCCTTCGGACGGCGTATTTCCCGGTCGTGTTGTTGTTCAACACGATCCCGGTGCTTGCGCTTGCGCCGATCATCATCCTCGTCTTCGGTCTCGGAATTCTCCCCAAGGTTATTATCGCGGCTCTGCTCTGCTTCTTCCCCACATTGGTAAACACAACGCGGGGCCTCAATTTGGCAACTGCCAACGAACTCGAGCTGATGCATGTGCTTTCGGCTAGTGATTGGGAGACGTTCTGGCGCCTGCGTGCGCCCCGCGCAACCCCTCTCCTCTTTGCTTCGCTGCGCATCTCCGCGACGACATGCGTCATTGGCGCGATCGTCGGGGAATGGATCGGCTCGAACGAAGGGCTTGGCGCCGTCATCATCCAGTCGACATTCAACTATCAGGCGGAGAGGCTCTTCGCTGCGGTGCTCCTTGCGTCGTTATCGGGTATCGTATTCTTCACAGCTGTCGCCCAGATCGAGCGAATTTTCCATCGACAACAGCGACAGAGTGGTTGAACCGACTGCTGAATGTGGCGACAGCCGATTACGCCTTTGGCGACCATCGTCGCTCAATCAGTCCCAAACTTTGCGTAGCAGGTTGCCAAGTCCGCAGCGTCGGATGATCGTTGAGCTTATGAGGTATAGGCCGTTCCCAAAGAGCAGCGCAGCTTGACGAACGTCCTTCTCTCGCTTCGCTGGCCCCTGCCCGTCAGTGTTTCGGCGGCTGGCGACGATGAGCTTGCGGACCGCATACCGGGATGGGTCAGGGACGACGACTGGGACACCGCCTCGGTGGAGCAGCATTGTCCTGACCGGGCTCCCTTATGAGGAAGTCGAGAAAGCGTAGCGGATCCGCGCCATGGGAAGGCGGACGCCAAGTAGTCCCGAATAGCACTGAAAGGCCACCGTCCCGATGAGAACACCCCGGAGTCGAAAGAGACCGCCATCGGCAAGAGCCTGCGAGCGCGTAGGTCATCCTTGTCCCGCTTATGATCAGCTACGCGCTGCGCGATAACCGGATCTTCAGCAGGACCGACGTAACGACGTTTCGTATCGCCGTGTCCGTCCGGGATGTCGAAGTACCAATATTTGCACCCTTTGATGTTCGCCGGGGTGAACCGACCCTCCGGGTTAATTTCCATCTGGCTTGCTGTCACGTAACGCATCCCTGAGTTCGATCCGGGCTGCGCAAATCAGCTGCTCCATCGCCAGGCGGCATCCGGTCGTCGCATGCGGGTACCGGAAGACTCTTACCCGCGCATTTTTCCCACTCCCACCTTTGGCACACCATCCGGTCGAGATAGACGGCGTTGTGCCGCAATGCGAAACGGCGCGTTCATAGCGCCGTAGCCGGCGTATCCGACCCTTCTCTCAACGATCTCAAAGAAGAAGCCCTGGCCCAAAGTACGGCTGTAAATTTGAAAGTACTCGCCGGCCTCGTCACGGTCATAGAGGATGCTGTGCGCTCGAAGCCTGTCGGAGAACTCTGGCGACAACCCGAAACGTGCTTCGAGGTCGTCGTAATAATTGCGAGAGATCGGCAGCGGCTGAAATCCGCGCGCCTGCAATGCAGCTGCCGTTGCGAATATATCCTGAGTCGCAAATGCAATGTGCTGAATGCTCGTTCCGAAGCCTTCGGCCAGGAACTTGCCGGCGAACGTCTTGCGATTGTCGACACCGTTCATAGTCAGTCGGAAGCCCGGCTGGGTCAGGCTCTCGATTGCCTGGCTCCTGACAAGGCCGCCTGGATCGATCACGTCGATCATCGGCGCTCGTCTGGTCTCGAAGATCGACGTATAGAACAAGAGCCACGTCAGCATCTCGTCATAGTGAGTGGTCTGGGCAATATGATCGACCCGCGTGAGGCGGGCATCGTCTGCCGGATCAGCAACGGGTACCCGAACAAACTCCCGATCCCAGATGGTTTTCAGATCGTCGGAATCGTCCAGGAAATAAATTACACTATTGCCGACCCCTTGGATCGCCGGCACTGCGACTTCTCCCCCAAATCGCGGTTCTGAGAACGTAGCGGCGCCCAGGCTTCGGGCGCGGTCGCCGGCCACTCGCGCATCATCGACTTTCATTCCATACGCATAGGCATTGGTACCATGCACCGCGTATGACGAACTTGCGAAAGTATCCCCTTTCGTGTCCGTATTGACTACGATCCGGATATCGGCTTGCGTAAAAAGGTCGACCGAGCGATTGATGTGCTTTCCGGTTTTTGCAAATCCAAGCGTCGACAGCAGTGCTTCGAGCTCAAGTTTCTGCTCTTCGTCCGTCGTGAATTCAAGAAACTCGACGCCTGCGGCACGAACCCGATTGGGCATAGCGGGGACGTCAGTGCTCAGATCTGGTTCTAGCCTCGCAACGCAATCCATCAGATAGATCAGCGAACGATGGCCGTCCTCTGCGATCGCTCGCGGAGAGCCGCCTCGGAATTGATCGTTGAAGATTTCCAGAGACAACGGACCGTCGTATCCGGTTGCCGCCACGGCGCGCATGAAGTCGACAACAGGGAGATCGCCTTCGCCTGGCATGTTTCTGAAGTGACGGCTCCAGTACAAAAGATCCATATCGATCAACGGCGCATCGGCAAGCTGGACGATGAAGATCTTGTCGCCTGGTATCGATCTAATCGTGTTGGGGTCGATCTTGCGGGCAAGCGTATGAAAGCTGTCGAGGATCAAGCCGACGTTTACATGATCCACCCGTCGAACAATTTCCCAAGCGTCGCGATGGTCGTTGACATGCCGTCCCCAGGCGAGCGCCTCAAAGCCAACCCTGACCGCGTGTGCCGCAGCGAGTTCTCCCAACTGTTGAAAATCCGAAGCAGCACGGTCAATTCCGCCGAGCGCGAACGGAGACACGTTCGAGCAGATCAGCATCAGATCGGTGCCAAGTTCGCCCATGATGTCGAATTTCCGCTTGGCGCGCTCGAAGCCGCGTGCGCGCATCGGCTCAGGCATGCCTTCGAAGTCGCGAAACGGCTGGAACAGTGTGACCTCAAGCCCATGATCACGGACCAGGGCTGCGACCTGACGCGGCGATGCGTCATAGGTTAGAAAATCGTTCTCAAAGATTTCGACGCCCGTGAAGCCCGCCTTGGCGATCGCCGCGAGCTTCTCCGGAAACTCGCCGCTGATCGAGACTGTTGCGATCGACGTCTTCATTTCTTGCTACGCTGCGCATTCAGTCTTGAAATCGCGCCGCGCAAAGCCAGCAGGTAGCCATCGGTCCCCATTCCGACGATGATGCCGTCGGCGCGCAGCGACACGAACGAATGATGTCGGAAGCTCTCGCGTTGGTGCACATTCGAAATATGTATCTCGATGACTGGCCCCTCAAAGGCGTTAAGGGCGTCGAGAATTGCGACCGAAGTATGCGTGAATGCGGCCGGATTGATCACGACCGCGGCCCCGTCCTCCCGGGCCTCGTGGATCCAGTCGATTATCTCATATTCCCGGTTGCTCTGATGAAAGCGAATATCGAATCCGAGCTCGCTTGCAAGGCCGCGAACTTCGGTTTCGACGTCGGCCAGGGTCTTGCCGCCATAGATGTGTGGCTGCCTCTTTCCGAGAAGGTTGAGGTTTGGTCCGTTGAGGACATAGATCACAGGCATTCTCTCTCCCTTAAAGCAAAAGACGGCCGGAACTGCTCCGGCCGACAACTTCAGACTGCAAGTTGCTGGGCGGCGGAGGCGAAACCTTCCGCCAGCTGCTGCATGACAGGTGCGCTATTTCGTGCAGAGATGTAGTGCCTGCCATAGGTGCCGAACATCGACATCACCCCGGCGCGGCGAAGTGCGATATGCATGTTGGCGGAAAACGACGGGTCGGCCTTCTGGACCGCCTCCCGATAGTCGATTGGGGCGCTGCGCGAGCTCCAGAGGGTGAAGACAGTGCCGTATCCGCTGGTAACAACATCTGCGCCGTTTTCTTCAAACGACACGCGGATGGTCTCTCGCAAGGCGTCGCCGGCCTGTCGCAAGGCAGCGTAATCGATCGTATCGACGACCTTCATCGATGCGTTTACGGCAGCGCAGGCTACCGGATTGCCGTTGTAGGTCCCGGCGCGCACGACGCGCTTGTCCTCGAAGGCGGACATGATGTCCGGATGGCCAACCAAGGCTGCGACTGCGTAGCCGTTACCGATCGCTTTGCCGACAGTTGCAAGATCAGGAGAAATGCCAAGATGGTGCGAGGCTAGGCCCGGATGGAGACGGAAGCCCATGAGCACTTCGTCCATGATGACCAACGCACCGCGCTTGCGCGCAAGCGATACGACGTGTTCGAGGTAGCCGGGCTTGGCCACGACGCACCCGGCATTCGCCATCATGGGCTCCAGAACAATGGCTGCAACGTCGTTGCATTCAGAAAAGAGAAGCTCCGCATCCGCAACGTCGTTGAAGCGGAGCAGAAGTGTGTCTCCGTTGCTCGGTCGGACGTTGGATCCCATCAGAGCTTCTTGTGATCCGGCGTTGCCGAACGCAACATCGTCGAACCAGCCGTCGTATCCAGCCGCCATCTTGACGATCTTGCGCCGCCCCGTGACTGCACGGGCGGTACGACAGGCGAGATGAACCGCTTCGCTGCCGGAATTTAGAAAGATCACCTTACTGAGGTCTTTCGTATGAGCGGCAAGACTAGAGGCGGCTTCTTCCTCGAGAGCGTGAGCGTAGGCCGGCATCGAGCCACGTTCCATGGCAACCCGCACGGCCTCGGTCACGTCCGGATCGGTATGACCTAAGAACGTCGCGCCGAAACCGAGAGCCGTATCTGCGTACCTTCGGCCCTTCTGGTCCCAGACGTAGGGACCCTGAGCTTTTTCGACCAGAAACGGCTCTCCATCCACATCGGGCACGACCCGACCCGCGCTGGATATCCCACAGACGAGATGTTGCATTTTTAAACTCCAAAAAGCTTCGGGAGCCATTCTGTCAATGACGGGAACGCGACGAGACCCGCCACGCAGACGATGCTTGCGATCCAATAGGGGACGAGCCAAACAGAAACCGACCACATGTCGAGCTTGGCCACGTTGCAGACCACGAAGATGTTTGTGCCGATCGGCGGCGTGAAAAGGCCAATGCCGAGCGTCATGGTGAAGACGATCCCCGTCTGGTAGGGCGTCATGCCAGCGGCCAGCGCAATCGGAACCAGGATCGGCGCGAGAATGATCAGGGCCGGCCCGAGGTCGAGCCAGAAGCCAACGACCTTTAGGAGGACCAGAACGAGAATGATCGTTACAATCGGTCCCGTATGGAGCCCTGTGATCCAGGCCGCGGCGTTGGCCGGAACCTGTTCAACGGTCAAAATCCAACCGAATGGGGTTGCCAACGCCATGATCATCATAATGACGCCGGTTGTTGCGACTGCCGCGGATGCCGCAGCGTAGAGGGAACGAAGCGGTAGCTCGCGATAGACGAGGATACCGACCAGGAAGGAATAGACCACCGCCAATGCAGAGGCTTCCGTCGCGGTAGCAATGCCGCCGATGATCGAACCGAGCACGAGCACCGGCATCAGAAGTGCCGGCAGGGCGCCAATAACGTCACGCCCGATCTCGCCCCAGACCGCAGGGGCCTCGTTTCTCGGAAAATTGTGGCGTCGCGCCACGATGTAGGACGTGATCATGAAAGTTGCGGCGATGAAAGCGCCGGGAATGAGAGCCGCCACCAGCAGACCGCCGATCGAGGTGTTGGTCAGGACTCCGTAAAGGATCAGAATCACACTCTGCGGGCCGATGATGCCGAGGGTACCGGAGGCGGCCGTCACTGCAGCCGCAAAGGCCTTAGGGTAGCCACGCTGCGCCATCGCGGGGATCATGATCGATCCTACCGCGCCGGTGTCGGCCGTCGCCGAACCGCTGATGCCGCCATAGACGAGAGCGGTTGCGACATTGACGAGACCGAGGCCTCCGGTGATGCGGCCGAAAATATGCTCGGCGACCCTCATGATGCGTGTCGTCAACCCTCCACGGTTCATCAACTCACCGGCAAAGAGGAAGAGCGGGATTGCGGCAAGCGTGATCGCGTCAGCGCCACGCAGCGTCTGCTGTGCGAACCATGCAGTCGGAAGATGCAGACCGCCGACATAGATTGTGATGAGACTTGCGATGCCCATGCACCAGGCGATCGGAACGCCGATCAGGAGCAAAAAGGAAAAGCTGATGATGAGAACAGCGACGGTCATACCGGCTCCTCCTGCCGTTGCTTGAAACCAGTGAGGACAAGCAGGCGTCTAATGCCAATCACCAGCGCACCGAGGCCGAGGATCAGCACCGTTGCTGTGATGACACCCGTCGGCATGCGCAGAACGGCAGTTGGAACCATCGCGGAACGCTGCCAGACGGCCCAGCCACTGATCAGGAATGCACCGCCCATGGTCACAAGGGCAAGGATCGAGATCAGGTCGAATACCCGCTTCAAAGCGGGAGGCGCCGACTGATTGAGCGCTTCAAATGCGACGTTTTCTCCCCGCAGTTCTGCATTGAGCAGTCCGATGAAGGTGATCCAGATGAAGGCGATGCCTGCCACCTCGAACGACCACTCGACGCCGCCGAATTCGAAGAAACGCGCAATCACGCCCAGCAAGGTCGAAAAGAACATCACGACGAACGCGATAACGCCCAGAAGCTCCAGTGCGCGCGTCAACGGACCCCGCCGCAGCGGCGAGGCAGAATTGTGAACTCGTTCCATTGGCTTAGACCTCAGTTCGAGGCCGCGGACTTTTCGACCGCGGAAACGAGATCGGCGCCCCATTCTTTAGCGAACTGGGCATAAACCGGCTTGACCATCTCGGCGAATGGAGCTGTGTCGACCTTCGTTACCGTCACGCCTTTGGATTCGAGAGATGCCTGGGTGTCGGCGTAAGCTTTGTCGAGTTCGCTTCGGTACCAGGCAACTGTATCGGTCGCCGACTTCTTAACGGCCGCCTGCTCATCAGGTGTCAGAGCGTCGAAGCGGTCCTTGTTCATGAACCACCAATTCGCGGTCCAGATATAGTTGGATATGGTCAGATGCTTTGCGACTTCATACCACTTGGAATCGTAGTAATCGCGCATCTCGGGCTCCACCGCGGCAACGACATGCGACTGCAGGGCGGTGTAGACCTGACCGAAGGGAATGGACTCGGCAAGAGCACCGAACTGCTTCATGGTTGCGAGAATGACCGGGTTCGGGGGAGTGCGGATCTTGACGCCCGAAAGGTCTGCGGGCTTTTCGATGGCTTTGCTGGTGGCAAACTGGCGGAAGCCTGAATCCAGTGCGCCGAGCATGAGATAGCCGCGTTTTTCACCGAAATGCTGCACTGCCTGCCCCTGTTCGCTATCCAGGAACTTGTGCACATTCGCGGCGTCCTTGAAGAGGAACGGCAGCGAGAGCACGTTGAGACGCGGATCGATCGCGTCGATCGATCCACCCAGGCCGATGTCGATCGCGCCGGCGCCGACGCCGTCCGCGATCGGGCCTTCGTCGCCAAGCTGGCCGTTCGGGAAGATCTGGATCACGACTGATCCCTTGCTCTCCTCCTTCACCTCCGCCGCAAATTTTTCAACCGCCTTGTTGATCAGGCTGTCCGGCGACGATGCATGCGCGAGCCGCAATGTAGTTTCCGCTGCGGCCGGAAAGGCAAAGGCGCATGAAAGTACAGCGCCAGACAGGAGTGCCGAGATGAGCGTGGCATGGAATTTGTGTTTCACGTTGTTCCCCTTTTTCTTAGGATTGGTAAGCACGGGATGAAACCATAATCGCGCCAGCCGGAGGCGAAAGCAGAGATTTCTTATTGATCCATAAGCGTCACTGATCTTTCACAAAGGCTGCATCAGGCGTATAGAAACGCTATCAAACTGGTGCGATAGATCATGAGAAACCTCGATAGCGATGCCTTGGCTGCGTTTCTTGCCGTAGCGGAAACCGGGAGCTTCACTGCCGCAGCCGAGAGGCTTGGCCGCACGCAGGCTGCCGTCAGCATGGCCGTCGCGAAGTGGGAGGAGCGGCTCGATCTGCGCCTCTTTGAGCGCGCGCATCGACGCGTTTCACTAACCCCGACGGGACAGCGGCTCTTAGGCTATGCGCGCAGGATCCGCGCGATCGAGGACGAGGCGCTTGCGATGCTTCTCGAAGGACGAAACGAAAGCCGGGTTCGGCTCGGCATGCCGGACGACTACCTCACCCTTTTCGGCACCGCCCTTTTGGATCGTTTCGTGCCTCGCCATCCGAATGTCAGCCTCGATCTTCGGCACGATTTTTCGCATCGGCTGGAACAGATGGTGGAATCGCGCGACCTAGATGTCGCGATCGTGACGCAGAGCGTTTCCGAGCCCAAGGGGGAGATCATTCGCGAGGAGCGCCAGGTCTGGTGTTGCGGCCCAAACCGGTCGCCGGAGACGGCCACCAATCTTCACCTTGCACTTTTTCCCGATGGCTGCCGCGCGCGACCCCAGATACTTGCGGCATTGGACCAGCAGGCCCGAAACTGGCGTATCGTTTACTCCTCGTCGGACATCGCAGGCATTCGCTTGGCAGTTGCTTCGGGAGATGTTCTGACAGTGCTGCCGGAAAGCGCGGTTCCGGTCGATTGGCGCCGCCTCGGCGAAGGAGACGGCCTGCCCACACTCCCTCTGCTGCGCCTTGCCATGATTCTGCCGATGCAACCGCGTCTTCCTGTTCGCCAGCTTGCATCATTCCTAAGGTCGGAATTTCAACTCACTGCTGAACGGCTCCAGGCATCTTAGGCTGGCAGCCCCGAAGTGACGGCGTGATCGGCTGTCCTGCTTCCATTAAGAGCGTTATTTTGGATTTTTCGCCGGAAAGCGCGTCGTTCGATAGGAATGAACGTAACGGTGGGCACAGACGAAAGGTGGTCGTCTGTGCTAGCGTGATGCATTACAAGTACAATTGCCGTAATTGGCCAATCGCATGGTGTGGTCTGCAGGGTCGAAGACGATGGTTGTCTGAGGAAGGTCGTCGCGACACTAGAGATTATCCAATGGGCCAAATAGCTCGCCCAGCCTGATTGCGACATTTTTCAGCGCCCTGGCAATGATCGTCGACATGCCAACAGCTCAAGTGAACTGCTGCACAAATTCCTCGACCGGAACGACGGCCGGCTGTCGCAGAGAGCACGCACGAAGGAGTTCGCTGCATTGGACGACGTCGAGGTCGAACGGATCGAGGCGCTCTATGCCGACGCATTCGAGCGAGGCCGGGCCTGACCACCGCTTTTGCGTCTTTGTCCCCCAACCAAAAGAGATCTAGTTGCCCCATCCTCTGCTTTAAAGCAGTCCGCCATACGACAACGATGTTCGCTACATATGTCCCCATGCCGCGCGAGCTTGTTTGCAGTCGAGCCTACGATGGCGGCAATTGCGGCTTCTTGATCCGGATTCCATAGCCATCGGCGTCTTCCAGAATGAATTCTATACCAGCATCTTCGATGCACCTGCCTTATGCCGTCCAGAGTGCCATTTCGTAATTGGTCTCCTCGTTCCAACCGACTTATTGTCTGGGTTGAAACATTTGCTGCCTGCGCAAGTTTCGACCCTCACATCACGACGAAAAATCCCGATCGTCGACAGAAAGCCTCGATCTCACGCTCGAAGCGATCAATCGCATCGCAGGCCCACGGCTCGTATGATCCAGCAACGGCGCGAGTATCGAGCCGGCTGCGCAATCTGATCATTTCCATGTGCCACCAGCTTAAAAATCCCATCGCATTGCTTTCGAACCAAGACCGGACCCTGCGACTTCATATCAGCGCTAACCTCTCCCGTTGTCCATCTATAAGAACTTCGAAATTTAGCGGACATAGTCGGTGTTGCAAAATTGCCAACCTCGGGGGTTGAACATGCATTGCTGTACAGGACAGGGACGACCGAAGTCATCGATTCGACTCGGGACGTTTCCATCATGCAGTCCCAAGCGATTTTCATCAGACCAGAGGACGAAGGCGCTGACATTGCAAGATGTCGCGCAAGGACGCCATTCGCGAAACGACCGCCACGATTGAAGTCAAAGAAAAGCCCCACCGGAGTGAGGCTAAATTGATGCTGCTCCGGGAAATATTAGAGCTGCGACGCGTGTTTAATGCAGATGAGCGAAAGCCGGAAGATCACATTCTTTCGAACCGGTACGCTTGCGGAAAGTTTCACCCGCCGGAACCTGGGGCACCTGCGTCTGCTCTCTCGCAAACCGCACGGCAACGTTGGCTGGAGCATAGGCTCTTCCATTTCAGGGAGCTCGTCGATGTTCAATGGCCGTCACTTCGACCGATCTGTAATCCTGCTGTGCGCACGTTGGTGTCTGGCTTACAATCTTAGCCTGCGTGATCTGGAAGAGATGATGGCCGAGCGCGGATTCACGTCGACCACTCCACGGTTCATCGCTGGATCGTCCGCCGATCCATGGCTATTACGCTCATCTCCGCGAGAGACAAACCTTTCCACCGATGTGAGCTGCCGGAAATCCTCTATCCAATATCGTGCGACCGTGGTTCCGGCTTCCGATGACACCGAAGATCCGTTCTTGACTTCGATCAAAGTGGCTTCCTTCTCGGCGCGGTAGGCTTCTGCGTGTTCAATGGAGAAAACGTGTCATGCAGAAACAAGTTCTAAAGTCTGCTTTCGAGCTTCCGATGGCGTCATTCCTGGCCTTGAGCGATGACAACAACCCGACTGGGTCCGCATTGAAGATACCGACAACGATAGCGAAAACATTGCTTCGCTATCAGGTCGAAGGCCTATCATTCCTTCAACACCGTTTTCAGCGCGACATCAAGCTGATGGATGACGTCATAGCTGCGGAAAAAACCAATGATACCCTGGATGTCATCGGCGACTATTGGCGCGATGCGGTTTCGGACTATGCGAAAGAAATCAGCAAAACCCTGGCGATCAACGCGCGATTTGCGTCCGATACCGCCGGCATCGTGCGAGAAGAGGCCAAAAACGCTTAACACTGCAACCGTGAGCGCGGTCACGCGCCAGGGAGTGCCCTCGCCTCCTTAACCACCGGTAATTCCGCAATCTTCTTGCCCGCTGATGGCTAGAAAATAGCAGCGGGATGCCAATGGAAAGTACCCGACGTTTGGTCGATCACGAAATTGGCGGGCGGCACGCTCAACTCAGCATCCATCGATGGCTCCGAGATTGTCGCGCTTCTCGAGGCCGGTTTTGCGCCCACGCCGGTTTTCTTGATTTCCAAAATTTCTATCTCAAAGAAGGAACGTTCGCATGTCACGCTTGTCAACTACTTGTCTGATGACCATCGCACTTCTGGCGTCACCGGCTGTCAGCTTCGCTCAAGAAGCGCCATCGGCTACGATTGCATTCTCTGGTGGCAGTGTCGCCGCTGGCGTTGGATATACGTGGGGCAACGGAACTCTGTTGTTCAAAGGCAAGCCCTATCCCTTCACCGTTTCGGGACTGAGCGTTGTTGACATCGGCATTGATCGCATTGATGGCGCCGGAACAGTCTACAATCTGAAGAATCCCGCCGACGCCGCGGGCACTTATTTCGCCGCTGGCGCCGGCGCGACGATCGCCGGCGGTGGCTCGGTGGCGGTGCTCGAAAACCAAAACGGGGTCATCGTCCATTTTCATTCAAAAACGTCGGGCCTGAAGCTCAACCTTGCCGCAAGCGGCATTGTTGTAACGCTGAAATAAACAACCTCCTGGATTGCATTTTCTCGCGCCACGCACGCAAGGAAGCTGGACGAAACCGGTGCTCGTGGTCGGATTCCAATGGTGTCTGATCCGCAGCCGGATTGATGCTGGTCCAGAGCAAACAAGCAAAGGCGACGTGAGCGCTTGATATTTGCGGCCCGGCTGGTTCAACAAGATTAGAGGGATCCATGAATCGTATCGCACTTGTCACGGGGGGTGTCACAGGAATAGGTGCCGCCACAAGCCTGGCGCTGAAGGCGGCCGGCTATCGGGTTTGTGTCAACTATCTCGGCAATGAAGCAGGGGCCGAGGCCTTCGGTCGGTCAAACGGAATTCCGACATTCGCCTGGGATGTCGCCGATTTCGATGCCTGCGCACACGGCGTTGCTGAGGTTGCCGCCAAGCTGGGTCCGGTCGAAATACTCGTCAACAATGCGGGAATTACGCGAGATTCCATGCTGCACAAGATGACTAAGGAGCAATGGCGTTCTGTCATCGATATCGATCTGGGTGGATGCTTCAACATGTGCCGAGCCGTGATCGAGAGCATGCGCGAGCGAAATTTTGGACGTATTGTGAACATCAGTTCGGTCAACGGCCTCATGGGCCAGGCGGGGCAGACCAATTACGCAGCGGCCAAAGCAGGAATGATCGGCTTCACCAAAGCACTGGCGCTTGAGAGTGCCCCGCGCGGTATCACGGTCAACGCGATTGCACCGGGCTACACGAAGACCGACATGGTCGCGACCGTGCGACCCGATATCCTGAAGATGATCGTCGATGCGGTTCCAGCCAGACGGCTGGCTCTACCCGAGGAAATCGCGCGCGGCGCCATTTTTCTCGTCTCGGACAAGGCCGGCTTCATTACCGGCGAAACACTGTCAATCAACGGCGGTAGATATATGTCGTAGCGTAACGCGGGAAATCTCATCTCCCAGGATTGCCCGATTACTCGCCCCTTTCCGGGAGGTAACAGACTCAGATTCGGAAAGCTGCCCCACACTTTGCGACGAAACCGCGTGAGAACGAAGGAAGATGGTTCATTCGCCGCGAAAGGAAATGTTGCTATGAACACACTCCCAATGAAAGCCACAGAAGCTCAGTTCCTCGCGCCGTCGGAACCCGACATGAGCAATCCGTTTCTGGGTGAAAGCTTCCGCGCAATCGATCTTATGACAAGTGCGTCGATCGCCCGCGCGACATTTGGGTTTTCACCGACCGCTTTCTGGCTCGCCTTCGCCGATTGGGGGGCGCATCTCGCCGCAGCGCCGGGTAAGCGAACGGAACTCGCCGTAAAGGCGGACCAGAAGTCGATGCGTCTCCTCACTCACATGCTACAGTCCATCCTAGATCCCGACACACCCTGGTGCATCGAGCCACTCCCGGGCGACGAGCGTTTTCAGGATGAAGCCTGGCAGCGTTGGCCCCATCGCTTCTGGGCGCAGGCGTTCCTTTTGACCCAGCAATGGTGGCACAACGCCACGCACGATGTCACGGGCGTCTCCCAGCATCATGAGGACGTCGTGTCGTTTGCGATACGGCAATGGCTCGACATGGCATCGCCGGCCAATATGCTGTGGGCCAATCCCGAAACGATCCAGCGCACAATGGAGACCGGCGGTCTAAATCTATTGTTTGGCGCACGAAACTTGGCCGAAGATTGTCACCGCCTCCTGATGGGACAGCCTCCAGTCGGGACGGAAGATTTCGTGGTCGGGCGGAACGTCGCGGTGACACGTGGAAAAATCGTCTTCCGCAACCATCTGATCGAATTAATACAATATTCAGCAGCGACAAACGCCGTTCAAGCCGAGCCAGTACTCATCGTGCCGGCCTGGATCATGAAATATTACATCCTCGATCTTTCGCCGGCCAACTCCCTGGTCCGCTTCCTCGTGGAACGCGGCCACACCGTTTTTTGCATTTCCTGGCGCAATGTGACGGCGGAAGATCGCGATCTCTCGCTCGATGATTATCGCAGGTTCGGGGTGATGGCGGCACTCGACGCAGTCGCGGCTATCGTTCCCGATCGTAAGATTCACGCAGCCGGCTACTGTTTGGGCGGAACGATACTGACCTTAGCGGCAGCGGCCATGGCGCAGGACGGCGACCATCGTCTTGCCTCGGTGACGCTCTTTGCCGCACAGACCGACTTCACCGAGCCGGGTGAACTGCAACTTTTCATCGACGACAGTCAAATCGCCTTTATAGAGGCCATGATGTGGCAGCATGGCACACTCGAGGCCTCGCAAATGTCTAGCGCTTTCCAGATGCTCCGGTCCAACGACCTGATCTGGTCCCGCATGATCCACGAATATCTGATGGGTGAACGCGAGCCGCTGAATGATCTGATGGCGTGGAATGCCGATGCCACCCGCATGCCGTACCAAATGCAGTCCGACTATCTGCGCAACCTTTTTCTTCATAACGACCTTGCTTCCGGCCGCTATATGGTTGATGGCCAACCTGCCGTCATCCAGAACATTCGTGTTCCAATCTTCGCCGTGGGCACGGAACGTGACCATGTCGCCCCTTGGCGCTCGGTCCATAAGATCCACTATCTCACCGATACCGACGTCACCTTCGTTTTGACGAGCGGTGGTCACAACGCGGGTATTGTCAGCGAGCCAGGCCATCGCGGCCGGCATTTCCGAATGCTGGAGAAAAAGCCAGACGACCCCTGCCTTAGCGCGGATGAATGGTACTCGGTTGCGCCGGTTTGCGACGGATCTTGGTGGCCTGCCTGGGAGGCGTGGCTGTCGGCGCAGACAAATAGCGAACCCGTCGCGCCGCCCACCATGGGCGCTCCGATCAAGGGCTACCCTCCGCTTTGCGATGCGCCTGGTAGCTACGTGATGCAGCGTTGAGCCGGCCCATGACCGATTTCCTCCCATATAACCGTTACGAACACTTCATCGCCAGGGGCCGGGCCGCGCCTGCGCTGCGGACGGCCGTCGTGCACTCCTGTAGCCCGGAGGCGATCCTGGCGGTGTGGAGGTGCGCGACGAGGGCCTGATCTCCCGCTGCTGATAGGACCAAATGCAAAGATTCGCGCCGCGGCGACCAACGCCGGCATATCGCTCGACGGGGTCGAGATCGAGACGACGGCACACAGCCATGCCGCTGCCGCGCGAGCAGTCGAACTTGCAGCGCAAGGTAAGGTCGATGCGCGGATGAAAGGTCGTCTACACAGCAATGAACTCCGATGATGCGCTGGCAGTCGCGTCTCGCGAGCCCTGTGGATCGACCATCGTTACCAAGGAAGGCAAACTGGTCTACCAACCGGATCTGCCGTAGGGTGGCAAAGCTCAATGCGACGCCGCCTCCTCTCGGGTAACGCGCTTTTCATGCTCAATCGATCTGTTGTGTCTTTCATCGGAGAATTCTCATGAACCTCGAACTCAACGGTAAACTGGCTCTCGTTACCGGCAGCACCGCCGGCATCGGTCATGCAATCGCGGCAACTCTTGTTCGTGAGGGCGCCCATGTCATCGTCAATGGACGAACCCAAGATGCCGTCGATCGCACGGTCGCCGAACTTGTCGCGATTGGAAGCGGTCGCGTTGACGGATTTGCCGGCGATCTCGGAACTGAAGCAGCCGCCGATGCGATTACGAAACTCTTTCCAAATGTCGAGATCCTGATCAACAATCTCGGCATCTTCGAACCCAAGCCGTTCGAAGAGATCCCGGATGCTGACTGGCGGCATTTCTTCGATGTCAACGTGCTTTCAGGTGTTCGTCTCGCCCGTCTTTATCTGCCCGCGATGCGCCAGCGTAACTGGGGCCGCATCATCTTTATATCGAGCGAAAGCGGCGTGCATATTCCTGCCGAGATGGTGCACTACGGCGTGACCAAGGCGGCCCAGATCGCAGCGGCGCGCGGTATCGCCGAATCCGTTGCTGGCACCGCGATCACGGTCAACAGCGTGTTGCCAGGTCCAACGAAGTCGCGCGGCGTCATCGATTTTGTCGCCGCGTTGCCCGGATCCGAAGGGAAGACTTTCGCGCAATTCGAGACCGAGTTCTTCGAGAAAATCCGACCAACTTCACTGATCAAACGCTTCACGACGCCTGAGGAAATCGCAACCATGGTTGCCTATGTGGCAAGCCCGCTATCCTCGGCCACCAATGGCGCGGCACTGCGGGTCGATGGCGGCGTTGTGAAGAGCGCGTTCTGATTGTCACGGGAGAGAACGCCGTCCACTCGCGTAAATTCGGGGGGCGGCAACAAAGCTGTTCCTGAGGTTAATTAAAAGACGGCACGATCATCTTTGCCGATCGACGTCCGGGTGAGGAGAGGCTCCGGCCGGCACATGTCGACGGTTTCCCGCCCCTTGCATCCGAAGCCTTGACTCTATCCGCGCCATGCCTGCGTGACTATAAACGCAGGTGAGGCTCTTGTTGGGATTTTAACCGGCGATCACTCCGTTGCCTCAGAAGAACAAACTGCGGATGAGCAGCGCTGAGTGCGTTCAATTTCTAGGAATCCTTCAGAAAATGGAAGTCGCACCACCAGAACGGATCTCCAAAAACAGCCATTTTGGCCACGTCAGCCAACAGCTATTTGTCGCTCTCATCGGCATCGGAAACTAATGCCGGTTCGCAACCTATGTTCGTCCCATGTCAGCGAACAAGCGTCTAAACTGTTCAGAACTGACAGAATTCATTTCCCTTTCCTCGCTCGAAAAGGAACGTGGACTCGCATAGTGCGTGGAAAACGCGCCAATGAACTTTCCGGAATGGCCGAATATCGGTGTTGTCTGGATCGCTCGAATACCGATCCTGCGAGTCCAGTCTCTTAAAGAAGCAAACCCATCGGCACTCTCGATATCTTCAACGAAGACGGATGCTTGTAAAATGCGAGCGGCATCGCAGGTCGTCGCCTCTCCGTTCCGCACCCTTGCAAACTGTTCGACGGAAGAGCGATCAAAATTGTGGTGGGCAATAAGGCAGAGATGAGCCGTGTCGATATCCAACAGCTGCAAACTTCCAAAGTTGGCGCCCCGGGCCATGACAACGCGATCGAGACATCTTTCGGCGTTAGCCCCGGCGGAATCCGAAATACCGAGATGCGGACAGGTTTGTGACCAAATATTCTCCAGCCAGTATAATTCATTGCGCGCTTGAGCGAGCAGTTGCTCAAACATCGAGCGCTCATGATCGTCCAAGCCTTCGCTAAGCAGGCGCTCGAAGCGCTCGATATTCTGCCGAACGATGAAGCGTCGCATCCGCCCCTCACATAGTCTTTGCAGAAGGCTAAATTAGCTTAACCTCCAAATCTTCGCATGTACAGCTGAGAACAGCTTTTGATTTCGGAATCATTGGAGGTATTTCTACTTTTGCTTGTTTCAGCAAGAGGAATGTAAATACCAAGATCTAGCGCTTATGCGTCTGGATATCGTCGTAATGATCGATCGATGGCTGGATGGCCGTATCAATCGATATCGGATACGCCATCGCTTCCGGATTGGCCGACCGGAGGCTCTCACGCCACATAATCGTGGCCCGCCTGCGCGGAGTTACTGCGGCGCAGCGGAGCACAGCCATTCTGGCACAGCCTTCGTAACCGTGGATACCCAGCCGGCGTGCCGTAGATGCATCGCTCTTGGAGATGAGATCGATCTCACGACGTTTTGGAGGCGATAGCCGCCACGTCCACTCTATGACCTTTGCGCCAGATCAATGTCCAGACTGTCTCGCGATGGCAGAGTTGGAGCACAGAAGGAGTATGGTGCATGGATGGCTCAATCGAAGCGCGACCGCTACTGCGTGAGGTATCCGCTCCGGCGACAACGCCGAAGGCGCGGAAACGCCGGGTGCTTTGGCCTTGGTTGCTGGCAAGCATGACGGTCGTGTCGGCGTTTGCATTCATCGTTGTCTGGCAGCGCATCGGAAAACCTATAACTCAGTCCTTCGAGATCGCCCTCGTGACTAAAGGTGACGTGGTACGGCAGGTGACAGCAACCGGAACAGTCAATCCGGAACTCACCATCATCGTCGGCAGCTATGTATCCGGCCCGATCACGGAGATCCGCTGCGACTACAATACCGTGGTCAAGGCGGGACAGGTGTGTGCGACTATCGACCCCCGCCCCTACCAGACCACAGTCAATCAGGACTCTGCAAATCTGTCGGTCGCCAATGCTCAGATGAGCAAAGATAAGGCCAATTTGGATTATGCGCAATTGAACTATGAAAGGAGCCGCCGTCTCATAGAGCCTCAAGCAGTCTCTCAGGACACCGTCGATATCGCCAAAAACCTTGCCGAGCAGGCCGAAGCGCAGGTGGCCCTTGACCAGGCGGTAATCGAGCAGCGCAAAGCCGAGCTTGCCGCCGCGCAGATCAATCTCGACTATACGAACATACGCTCACCCGTTAATGGCGTCGTAGTTTCCCGCAATGTGAGCCAGGGCCAAACTGTGGCCGCGAGCTTCCAGACCCCCACACTTTTCCTCATCGCCACCGATCTAACCAGAATGCAGGTGGATACCAACATCAGCGAAAGCGATATCGGGGCTATCCGAGAGGGCGAGCCGGTCACTTTCAGTGTCGATGCCTTTCCGGCGCGAGCCTTTGAAGGTAAAGTCAAACAAGTTCGGCAATCGCCGCAAACCGTTCAAAATATCGTCACTTTCGATGCGGTCGTCGGCGTCGACAACGCGGATCTTGCCCTGAAACCGGGTATGACCGCGTCGCTGAGCATTGTTACCGATCATCAGACGAGCGTCCTTCGCGTTCCCAACCAGGCTCTGCGGTTCCAGCCAAGAGAGGGCTCGATTCCATCCACAACACCCTACCCCGCAGATATGAAGGCGGCACATGTATGGGTGCAGCGCAGCGGTGTGCTGACCCTGGTGCCCGTAAGAACAGGTATAAGCGACCAGTCCTTCACCGCGATCGAGGCGGGCGACCTGTCCGTCGGTGACAAGGTCATCGTCGGACAAAGTACATCATCGAATTCGTCGGCTCTCTCCCGCCTCCTCAGATTGTAAAGGCGGTTCTGCCATGACATTTCAGGAAACTCAGCCCGTTATAGAATTGAAGGATGTCACAAGAACTTTTGTGGTCGGCGGCACGGAGGTCAAGGCGATCCGCGGGGTCAATATCAAGGTCGAGCGGGGCGAATTCATTGCGATCGTAGGGTCGTCAGGTTCAGGAAAATCCACATTGATATCGATTCTCGGCTGTCTCGATCGCCCAAGCAGCGGTAGCTATCTTTTTGAGGGCGTCGATGTCGCGAAACTTACAGAACCGGCTCTCGCCGCTATTCGAAGCGAACGACTCGGTTTCGTCTTTCAGAGCTTCAACCTGTTGCCGCGTACGAGTGCCCTCGAAAATGTTCGCCTGCCGCTCTACTATGCCAAAGCTGGCACGGTCGACGGTGCCGGTGCGGTAGAACACGCGCGCGCTTCGCTTGCTCGCTTGGGGCTTGGAGATCGCGAACGCAACACGCCCGGTCAGCTATCCGGCGGCCAGCAGCAGCGGGTCGCCATAGCGCGCGCTTTGATCAACTCTCCTCATCTGCTTCTGGCGGACGAACCAACGGGAAACCTCGACACGAAGACCTCGCATGAGATCATGGAAGTCCTTGTCGCTCTCAATCGCCACCAAGGCGTAACCATAGTGCTGATCACGCACGAAGCGGACATCGCCGCCTATGCCGATCGTATCGTAACCATGCGCGACGGCCAGATCGTTGCGGATGAACGAAAGATCGAACGTAACCGGGCCAATGTGTCTCCAGTGGCGAGCGCCGACAATGATGGCAGAGTGCGATCGGAATCCAGTGGCGGCCTCGCCTTCGGGCTTATGGCGCTCGGTGCAGCGGGGCAGGCTATCCGTCGCAACAAGATGCGATCGATACTGACGATGCTGGGCGTCTTCATCGGCGTGGCGGCGCTTATCGTGATGGTGGCAGTCGGACAAGGTGCAAACAACGCCGTTGCGAGACAAATCGAGAGCCTTGGAACGAATGTCGTGGTGGTTCTGCCAGGAGCGCTCACAAGCGGTGGCGCGCGGATAGGATATGGCAGCGCAAGCACGCTGACCGTTGCGGATGCCAGGGCGATCGGAGAGGATACAGCTGTCGCGAATATCGGCTATCTCATCCGCCAGCAGGGCCAGGCCGAATATGGCAGCAAAAATTGGACAACGAATATTCAGGGGGTCAGCGAAGCCTATCCGGCCATCACCAATTGGCATATCGCCGCCGGCGCGCCGATAAGCGGCGAAGACGAACGCAATGGCGATCTGGTCGCCGTCATCGGTCAGACGGTTTATCGTCAGCTGTTCGCTACGACCGAAAATCCGATCGGAGCGACGATCAGAATTCGGAATGTTCCGATGCGAGTCGTTGGCCTGCTGGCGGGCAAAGGCCAGTCGGCAATGGGACAAGATCAAGACGATGTTGTCATGATCCCGTTTACGACCGCCGAACGACGCGTACTGGGTGTTGCAGCACCGAGCCAGGTGCAAACGCCCAACAACTGGGTCTATTTGCCGGCACCGAATCCCTACAATCTGCAACCCCGCCTGACGGGATTTGCCAATATGCTGTTCGTTCAGGCAAAGAGCGCCGACCAGGTACCCGAGGCGGTCAAAGACATTAACGATATTCTGACGCGACGCCACAACATCAAGGCGACCCAAAACAAGGATTTCGATGTCCGTAACCTCAGCCAATTCGCGGAGGCGGCTAAAAGCAGCAGCCGGATTATGGCCCTCCTGCTTGCGGTCGTCGCATCGATCTCTCTTCTTGTCGGCGGAATCGGCATTATGAATATTCTGCTGGTATCGGTGACGGAACGAACTCGGGAGATTGGTCTGCGCATGGCGATCGGTGCCCGGCGCCTACATGTTCTATTGCAGTTTCTGGCCGAAGCGATCTTTCTCAGCGTCAGTGGCGGCATTGCCGGAATTGTCATGGGCATTGCTGTTTCCCTGGTGATTTCACAGGTCTTCAACTGGCCGGCGCCACTTTCGGTGGCCGCAATGACAGGAGGTTTTCTGTTCTCGGCAATGGTCGGAGTCTTCTTTGGTTATTATCCGGCCCATAAGGCAGCCAATCTCGATCCCATCGAGGCGCTCCGGTACGAATGAGCGTGTTGCGAGCAGGGGGCATCGTTCGTCACGCTATCTCGCAGCTTATGGCATCTGTTCCGTACGCAGCCGGCTTATCGCTGAAGCAGACACCGATTGGATTTGACCAAACGCAATGATTGGCTCCTGAAGACACGATAAGTTTTATTTGTTGCATGAAGGAGAAGCGATATGAAGCAGCGTCGCTGGCAGGACCATATTGTGTTCATCATTGGCATGTGGCTAATTGCCTCGCCATGGGTATTCGGGAGCTACGGCCCCGATTCCTTTCCAATTGGCGCGCCCGCTTGGAATTTTCTTGTCTGCGGCCTCGTCGTCGCAGCTCTGGGAGGAGCGGCCTACGCGTCATACCATCTTTGGGAGGATCGAGCCGATATCCTGCTTGGCGGCTGGCTTATCGTCTCACCCTGGGCTCTTCGATATACTGAGAATCCCCTCTTTACATGGAATGCTCTTATCTCAGGCCTGCTGCTCATCATACTTGCGGCATGGGTATTGCTCGGCAGGCACTCCCCAACTCCATTACCATAATCTCGCATTTCTGATCCTCGAAACGCAGGCCGCAGGTGCCTCGATCGAGGCCAGTTCGATCTCGTCGCTGCCCTAGTCTCCTATCCCATGGGCTTTTTGTCTGATCGGATCAGCCGCCGTGATGTTCTGCTCGCGGCGTTCGCCGTGTTCTTTGTCGCTTATGCGGGGTTTGCGCTCACGGTCAATGTCGTCATCGTGGCCGTAGTGTTCGTCTGCTATGGCGCCTATCGGGGTACCTTCCGTGCCGCTGGAAAGGCGCTCGCTTCTAGCCTCGTACCCCGGGAACTGCGCGCCGGCGGCATCGGTTGGTACAATTCCCTGGTTGGGCTCACTCAACTCATTGCCAGGTCATCGCCGGTCTGCTTTGGGATCACCTTGGCCGTCAGGCCGTGTTCATCTATGGAGCAGTTTTCGCAGTGGTCGGCATCATTGCGCTCCTGATACTTGTGCCCGCAGAATGCCGGAACTAATTCCCGCGAACAAACGCCACAACGACCACGCGTGGAGCAACACAGTATAAGAGCTTGACCCGATGGCCTGTCGTCGTCACTGCAAGACCTGCGTTGAGGTCCACCGCGATATCCTCATAGCCCAATATCTCGCGATCAAGCGGATACACCGCCTTATAGACTGCTTCCTTGGCTGAAAAGAGAATACGACCGGTAAGGTCTTGATTTAGTGCTTCTGTCGTATCTGCAGGGGTTGTAACTAACGCGAAAATGTCGTGTGGGAGGGGCTGGGCGGGCTCGACATCGATACCGAGAGAGCCGATGTGGGAAACAGGCGCCACCGCCGCTACTGCCATTTCGTTGTCGTGAGCCAACGAACCCGTCATCCCGTCGGGCCAGACCGGCGCGCCTGATGACGTACGCAGGACAGCGAAGTCGTTTAAGCCAATGTCCCACAGCAGACCGTGTGCGATCCACCGGGCCGCGCCGCTGGCCCGCCGGATGGCCGGGTGGCGTGCCGGGATGGCCCGTGCTTCCTCCGGCAGCAAGTGGGCCTCATCCTCATCGCGTATCTTCCGGCATCCAATCCGAACGCCTTTCGGTGCAATGGCAGCCATCGCCTCCAAAAGTGCTATTTCCTCGGGCAGGGTTGGCGGAGCGTAGGGCGGGCGTGTCATGGATTGTCCGCCCGTGCAGATAGGACCAGGTCGGCGATCATTTCCCCGTCCTCGTCGAGTCCCTCTTCAACGAAGCCGGCAGCGCGATAGAGGTGTCGCGCGCCTTTATTCTCAGGGCCATAGCAGATCGAAACGTGCCTGATGTGGCCGAGCCTTCCGATTTCCGCCAGCACTTCGCGCAACGCGGCCTTGCCGTAACCTCTACCCTGGTAGGCGCGGTCGATCATGAAGCGGTAGATTCGCGCCTCGCAATCGTCCGCCGGCGCCTCGTACATCAGAAACCCGACAATACGATCCCCCAACATGATAGCGCGCGGCTGCGCGTCCACATCGTCATTGGCTTCTTCCAGAGAGTCCGAATTGCTCGCGACGAAATCCACCTGCTCTTGAGCAAGCTCCAAGGACGTCACCAACGCCCGGTTTGCCTCGGTCATCGGAGCGAGACGGATTTCTGCCGTCTGCGGGGATCGATCAGTCAAGGCGTTACCTCCTGGGCAATCTTCAAGATGCAGCTGTCTCCACTGCGTCCTCGGGCTCGACACACCGGATGGCAGCGGGATATTCAGGCGGATTTCCTGGCGCCGTCCCTTAGCAAGGTGCGGAAATAGCGTTAATTTTTCAGCCGATCCTCGCTAGATGGCTCGAAGACGAGCCTTGACGATGCTTTTTCAGCGGCCCTTTCGGCGTGCTTGATAGTAATCCACCGTCTTTGGGCGGATTACGGGCGCGATCATGCCGTCGCCAGCAGCTTTGGTAGCCTCACCAAATTATAAGCGGTGGCCGTCAGGGTGAACATCCAGCCGACGCGATCCTTTCCGCGGTGGCGGGTCTTGCGCATTCCGCCGCTGGTCTTGGCCCAGCCGAACACTTCTTCGATACGCTTGCGAATGCGCTGACTAACGGCATAGCCGGAGTGATGGGTGGTGCGACC
>NZ_FMAF01000012.1 GCF_900094565.1 Martinezella lusitana | reverse complement strand
ACGGCACAGCTGAAGAAGCTCGGCGATCTGTTCGGCAAGGCCGGCCGCATTCAGCTGGCGCAGGTCAACGTCTCAGAGATCGACCGCGTCCAGATCGATCGTGGCCTCGACTTCATCGGCGACATTGACGTGCGCATCAAGCAGTCGGACGCAACGATCCGGACGATGACCAAGGCCAATGCCAATGTGAAGGTGTTGAAGACAATCCCCGGCATTGGCGAGTTCTTCGCCCGGCTGATCGACGCGGAGATTGACGATATATCCCGCTTCCGTAACCCGAAGAAGCTTGCCGCCTATGCCGGGCTTGTGCCGTCGACCTATTCGAGCGGCGGCAAGACCTTCCACGGCAAGATCATCAAGCAGGGCAACAAGTGGCTGCGCTGGGCCTTCGTGGAAGCGGTTTCTCCCGCCATCGCTACAGATGCGCAGCTTCGAACCCAATACGACCACCTGAAGATCAAAGGAACCAACAAGGCGCGCGTGGCGATTGCGCGCAAGCTTTTGACGATCGCCTTCCAGATCCTGCGTGACCAGCGCGCTTACGAGCCGCGCGGCACCAGCACCACGGAAGGCGCGTCGACGATATCCCGGTTGTCCTGATGTCGTGCTAGCGAGCCCGGCAGGACTGGGCTGCGCTCTTCAAGGAGAATGGGAAACCGGGAGCCGAACGCCACTCTGTGACCGAAGCCGAGAGGCATCAGGATCACGAATTGGAGCATGGTTCGAGAACCGAAGGACATCTTTGTCCTGCGGAAGATAGACCTTTAGCCGATCGGCGAAAATGCCGGTCAAATAACAAATGAACCCAAGGAAAAGCCTGCAAATGCTGGTGTTTTGCCCCTTGTGTTCTTTCATTGGAGCATGACATGACTGAACCCGAAATCTTGGATCTCTTTGTGATCGGCGGCGGCATCAATGGTGCCGGCATTGCCCGCGACGCAGCCGGCCGGGGTCTCTCGGTCATGATGTGCGAGAAAGGCGATCTGGCGGAGGGAACATCCTCGCGGTCCGGCAAACTGGTGCATGGCGGTCTGCGCTATCTCGAATACTACGAATTCCGTCTGGTGCGCGAAGCGCTGATCGAACGCGAAGTGCTCCTGAATTCGGCAAGCCACATTATCTGGCCGATGCGCTTCGTGCTGCCGCATAGCCCAACGGATCGTCCCGCCTGGCTCGTTCGCCTCGGTCTTTTCCTCTACGACCATCTCGGTGGCCGCAAGAGGTTGCCGGGTACGCGCTCGCTCGATCTGCATCGCGATCCCGAGGGCGCACCTATCCTCGACCAGTATTCCAAGGGATTCGAATATTCCGACTGTTGGGTTGATGACGCGCGGCTTGTCGTCCTCAATGCGCTCGATGCAGCTTCCAAGGGCGCGCAGATCCTGACGCGCACGGCCTGTATCAGCGCCCGGCGCGATAAGGGTGGCTGGATTGTCCAGACGCGCGACCAGCGCTCCGGCGAAGTGCGCACGGTGCGCGCCAAGGTTCTGGTGAATGCATCAGGCCCATGGGTCAACGACATCATCAACCGTGTTGCCGGCTCCAACAGCCGCCGCAGCGTCCGCCTCGTCAAGGGCAGCCATATCATCGTTCCGAAGTTCTGGAGCGGGCAGCAGGCCTATCTGGTGCAGAACCACGACAAGCGTGTGATCTTCATCAACCCCTACGAAGGCGACAAGGCGCTGATCGGCACGACCGACATCCCCTACGAGGGCAAGCCGGAGGAGGTGAAGGCCGATGAGACGGAAATCGACTATCTGATCGCCGCCGTAAACCGCTACTTCAAGGAAAAGCTGCGTCGTTCCGATGTGATCGAATGCTTCTCCGGCGTCCGGCCGCTGTTCGACGACGGCAAGGGCAATCCTTCGGCCGTAACACGCGACTATGTCTTCGATCTCGACGAGACCGGCGGCGCGCCGCTTCTCAACGTTTTCGGCGGCAAGATCACGACGTTCCGCAAGCTCTCGGAGCACGCCATGCAGAAGCTTGCCAAGTTCTTCCCCAAGATGGGCAGCGACTGGACGCGTGACGCCAAGCTTCCGGGCGGCGATATCCCGAATGCCGATTATGTCGCTTTCGCCGATTCTCTGCGTTCGGCCTATCCCTGGATGCCGCGCGCGCTCGTGAACCATTACGGCCATCTCTATGGTGCGCGGACCAAGCAGATCGTCGGGGGTGCTACGTCTCTTGCCGGGCTCGGACGCCATTTCGGCGGCAATCTCTATGAGGCCGAGGCCCGCTATCTGGCGGCGTCGGAATGGGCGCAGAAGGCGGAAGATGTGCTCATGCGCCGCACCAAGGAAGGGCTGCGCATGACGGCTGAAGAGAAGGTGGCGTTCTCCGCCTGGTTCGACGCCGAACTGGCGCTGGCCGCCTGAACCATTCGATCACTGCCGGGAACCGATATCCATGCCCTTGACCCTTTCACTCAACACCAACCCGCTGGTAAACCGCTTCGCCGAGCCGGCTGACCTGATCGAAACGGTCGCGCGCGACCTGCGCATCCGCGATCTGCAGCTGACGCACGAGTTCATCAATCCGAGTTGGCAGGCCCCCGTCATCCGCCGCCTGACGCGCGATATGCAGGCCGCGTTGAAGCGCACCGGCGTTCGTGTGACCTCGGGCATGACCGGCCCATACGGTCGCCTCAACCATTTCGGCCATCCGGATAAGGATGTCCGGCGCTATTATGTCGATTGGTTCAAGACCTTTGCCGACATCACCGCCGATCTCGGCGGCCATTCCGTCGGCACGCAATTTGCTATCTTCTCCTATAAGGACTACGACGATGCGGTCCGGCGCGAGGAGCTGATCAAGATTGCGATCGATTGCTGGGGTGAGGTCGCGGAGCATGCCCGCGCGGCAGGTCTTTCCTATGTATTCTGGGAGCCGATGAGCATCGGCCGCGAATTCGGCGAGACCATCGAGGCATCTCTTGCGCTGCAAGACCGCTTGACGAAGGCGCGGCTTGCCGTGCCGATGTGGATGATGGCCGATATCGATCATGGCGATGTCACCTCGGCCAATCCCGACGACTATGATCCCTATGCCTGGGCGCGCGCCATCCCCAAGGTTTCTCCGATCATCCATATCAAGCAGAGCCTGATGGACAAGGGCGGCCACCGGCCCTTTACTGCGGAGTTCAACGCCAAGGGCCGCATCCAGCCGGCGCCCTTGCTTGAGGCTTTTTCAGAAGGTGGTGCCAAGGACAACGAGATCTGCCTGGAGCTGTCATTCAAGGAGCGTGAGCCCAACGATCGCCAGGTTATCTCGCAGATTGCCGAAAGCGTCGCCTTCTGGGCACCTCATATCGACACGGGCGTTGGCGACTTGCATATCTAGCCGCGGAAACAGCTGAATCTTGATTCTGCAGCCAAATCTGCCACGAGGCGATGTTAGAGGCGTTAAATCGAGATCGGAAAACGAACAGGCGGACCTATATGCGTGATGAAGTAGGGAGGAGCGGCCGATGACGGATGCCGACGCTTCGCTGGCCGTGCGGGCGGCCTGGTTGCACTATGCCGGAGGATTGACGCAGTCCGAGGTGGCCAAGCGCCTTGGCGTGCCCTCGGTCAAGGCGCATCGACTGATCGCGCGGGCGGTTGCCGACGGCGTGGTGAAAGTAACGATCGATGGCGACATCGTCGAATGTGTGGAGCTTGAAACGAAGCTCGCGGCACGCTTTGGCCTGCAATATTGTGAGGTTACCCCCGATCTCGGCGAGGAGGGATTCGCGTTCCGCGCTCTGGGCCAGGCCGGCGCCGGCTTCCTGCGTCGTGAAATCGAGAGCGGCAACAACAAGGTCATTGGCCTCGGCCATGGGCGCACGCTCTCGTCCGCGGTTCACCACATGTCTCGCGTCAGCGCCAAGGATCTGCGCTTCGTCTCGCTGCTCGGCGGACTGACCAGAAACTATGCCGCCAACCCCTATGACGTGATGCATCGCATCGCCGAAAAGACCGGCATGCAGGCACATGTGATGCCGGTGCCGTTTTTCGCCAATACGCGCGAGGATCGGGATGTGCTGCTGGCCCAGCGCGGCGTCAAGGAAGTGTTCGACCTGGCAAACGGCGCCGAGCTGAAGCTCGTCGGCTTGGGCACGGTCGATACCAATGCACAACTCGTGCTCTCGGGCATGGTGGAGCCGCACGAGATCAAGGAGGTCACGGCTGCCGGCGGTGTCGGCGAAATTCTCGGTCACTTCTTTGATGCGGACGGCAATATTCTCGAGACGACGTTGACGGCGCGCACGCTGTCGGCATCGCTGCCGCGTTCGAAGAAAGAGCGGCTGGTGGCGCTTTCGGGCGGTCTGCCCAAAGTCGAGGCCATCCGGGCAGTTCTGAAGAGCCGCTGTCTATTCGGTCTGATCACCGATGAGAGGACAGCACAGGCGCTATTGAAGGATTAGCCCTGGCTCACGCCGAGCGAAACACAAGATCGCATCAACATAACATAAAGAATGTTGAATTGTTAGATTTTAATGTTATATTCTGTTTGGTTCCATCCGAGTGAAAGCCGGAGTGTAAGGTGAAGCGGGAAGAGCGTCAGCAATCGATCATCAATCTGCTCGTCGAGCAAAAGACCGTCGATCTCGACGATCTGGCTGATCGCTTTACCGTGTCCAAGATGACCATTCATCGCGATCTCGATGATCTCGAGCAGTCAGGCGTGCTGCGCAAGGTTCGCGGTGGTGCCACGATCGATGCCGGCACCCAGTTCGAAAGCGATTTCCGTTTCCGCGAGCGCCAGGGGCACGAAGAAAAGCTCAGCATGGCGCGCTGCGCGCTCGGTCTGGTCGAGCCCGGAATGACCGTTATGGTCAATGACGGATCGATGGCGGCCGTCCTCGGCGAGATGCTGCTGCAGAAGCGGCCATTGACGCTAATCACCAACAATGCCGCGATCATAGACCGCCTGAAAAGCGAAAGCGGCATCACGCTGATCGCGCTTGGTGGCATCTATTCCGCGAAATTCAACGCCTTTTTGGGCGTTGTCACCGAGGAGGCGCTGTCCCGGCTGAGAGCTGACATCGCATTCCTTTCGACTCCAGCCATATCAGGCAGGCTTGCCTACCACATGGACGATAATGTCGTGCGCACGAAACGGGCCATGATCGCTTCGGCTGCCAAAAGCTGCCTACTCGTCAGCCATCAGCGCATGGGGCATACGGCTCTGCACGTGATGGCCGATCTTGCCGATTTCGACGCCGTGATCACCGATCGCACTCCCGATGCCGCAATTCTCGAGCAGTTCCGCCGAGACGGCATCACCCTCACCATTGCTGCTACCCAGGATATGACATGACAGATACGCCTCGCTATTGGATCGGCACGAGTTGGAAAATGAACAAGACGCTGGCGGATGCGCGCGCCTTTGCCGAAGCCTTGCGTGCCGCCGATGCGCTGAGAGATCCGCGCATCCAGCGCTTCGTCATCCCGCCATTCACTGCCGTGCGCGAGGTCAAGGCAATCCTGTCGGAGAGCTCCGTCAAGGTCGGCGCCCAGAACATGCATTGGGCCGACCAGGGTGCCTGGACGGGCGAAATCTCGCCGCTGATGCTCAGGGACTGCAATCTCGACATCGTCGAGCTCGGTCATTCCGAACGCCGCGAGCACTTCGGCGAGACCAACGGGACCGTCGGCCTGAAGACCGAGGCGGCCGTTCGCCACGGCCTGATCCCGCTCATCTGCATCGGCGAGACGCTGAGCGACCGCGAAAGCGGTCGCGCGACGGAGATCTTGAGCGAGCAGGTGGTCGGCGCACTTTCGAAGCTTGCAGCCACGCAGAAGCAGGCGCAGATTCTGCTGGCTTATGAGCCCGTTTGGGCGATCGGCGAAAAGGGAATTCCCGCCGAGCCGTCCTATGCCGATGCGCGCCAGGCCGAGATCATCGCCGTCGCGCAAAAGGTGCTCGGCCGAAAGATTCCATGCCTCTACGGCGGATCGGTCAATCCGCAAAATTGTGAAGAACTCATATCCTGCCCGAACGTAGACGGGCTTTTCATCGGGCGCTCCGCCTGGAACGTCGAAGGCTATCTCGACATCCTCGCCAAGTGCGCCGCCAAACTCTGAAGGAGTCGACAATGAAGCTTGCAATTGCTGGAGACAGCGCCGGCGAGGGCCTCGCCAAGGTTCTCGCCGATCATCTGAAGGACCGTTACGAGGTGAGCGAAGTGTCGCGCACGCAGGACGGCCCGGATGACTTCTATGCCAATCTCGCCGACCGCGTCGCTTCCGGCGTCCTCGACGGCACCTACGACAAGGCAATCCTCGTCTGCGGCACCGGCATCGGCGTCAGCATTTCCGCCAACAAGGTGCCGGGCATCCGCGCGGCCCTGACCCACGATACCTATTCGGCGGAACGCGCTGCGCTGTCGAACAACGCCCAGATCATCACCATGGGCGCCCGCGTCATCGGCACTGAACTGGCCAAGGCCATCGCCGACGCCTTCCTGGCGCAGACCTTCGACGAGAAGGGACGGTCAGCCGGAAACGTCAATGCCATCAACGAGGTCGACGCGAAGTACAACGCTCGCTAAGGCCTGTCTCCCAAGACGCAGCAAGCCCGGCTGATCCCTCTCGATCGGCCGGGCTTGTCTGTATCTGGCGGCAAGGTGACCGGGCGGTTATCTGGCGCGGCGGCCTGCCAGCCATTGCTTGAACTCGACATTGGTATCCGTCTGGATGGCGCCGACGCCGGCCTCGACAAGCGCGCCCCATACACTTTGCGGATCCTTGACGGCGCGGCTGTCGTTGAAATCGAGATTATGGGCGACGTCGAGCGTGTTGACCCACATCCGGATATTTTGACGCTCCAATTCCTCGCGGCCAGCCGCAAGATCGGCGATATCGGTGAATTTCACCTCGACCATCGGCGCGCGCAGCGGCTCGATCAGCCTCAGATCCTCGGCGAACTTGCCGGGCCTGGCGCGGAACATCGGCATATAGGGGACGGAGCCGAACCAATCGGCATCGAGCACCGGGAAGTTGCCGCTCTCCGGCTCGACATCGGACTTGATGATGACGTGACCTTCTGCACCTAGCCGCCGGACCGTTGCAATCACCAGCGGCAGTTCGCGTGGAAATTTCGTGTCGATATTGACGAAGACGCGCCCACGCGCCTCCTCGAGTGCTTCCTCCAGTGTCGGCATGCGCTCGTCGGTCAGTGGCGCCGTCTCGCCGCCTGCGCCTTCGCGAAGGCGTGCATCGCGCACCGTCGCGAAGGCGGTTGCGCCGACGACGCCCTTGCCCGATGTGGTGCGGTCAAGCGTTTTGTCGTGGATGACGACAAGTGTGCCATCGGCGGTAGCTTGAGTGTCGATTTCGACAAATTCGACGCCCAGCTCCGCGGCAGCGCGGATTGCCGCCAGCGAGTTTTCGGGCGCTGCCGTCCACAATCCACGATGCGCAATGGTAAGAACGTCCGGGTTGGCGCGCGACAGAAGCTCGTAAATATCGGCGGGGCGGGGCGAGAAGGAGGCAGTCTGGCTGGGCATGACGGTGGCTTTCCGTGGACTGAATGATTCTTCTGACACAATGCATGCGTTGATGTCGTCCAAGGAATGCAAACACCATTGGTTCTGGCGCCGACTCGATGCCCTTCGGCCGCGCCGGCACGCTAGTTATTAATACACATGAAGTGTAATAGTTGTGACGAGTCGGATAAAAAACGGCACACGGGCAGGGAAAATGACAAGATCGTGGTAAGGCACATTACTCATGGTGCTCGCTTGTACCGATAAGGACAGTACAGCGAATTTTTCGAAGCAAAATCGACGGTCGCCGGTTCAAATCCTGCCCCCGCAACTAAGGGCGATCATCGAGATGCGCATCGTTCGTGGCCATCATGTACGCCCGACACGTTCGGAGATCCCTTGACAACGTCAGCAAGCGTCATCCCTCCCAACCGCTTCCACAAGAGCTGCTCTGCCTCATTGAAGACCTCCTTCAGCGTCGCGTTAACCGCCTGTTCGATCAGGCACCCGGGCATGTCGTAGGCAGGTCCAACCGCGAAGATGGATGGTTCTCCGACTGCACGGTAGATGTCGAGAAGCGTAAGCTGCTTAAGAGGACGGGCCAATGTCCAGCCGCCTCCATGCCCCTTGACTGAGTTGACATAGCCTTCGTCGCGCAGCCCCGCCATGGTGCGCCGGATCACGACAGGGTTGGCGTCGAGCATCTGCGCGATCATCTCGGATGTCATCGCTCCATTGTGCTGCCCCATGTGGATCAGGACGTGCAACATGCGCGAAAGCCGGCTGTCTTGCCTCAAGTTCGTGTTCCTTTCCTCAACCGACACCCCCACAGCAATAGCACGATCGGAGGTCTCGACACAAACAGAGTGTCGTGAGTATTGACATTCTTCCATCATGACACTTACGTTGTTACGAGAAACAGGAGAATGTTCATGAGCGACACGACCTACGACGTCATCATCATCGGCGGGAGTTACGCGGGGCTATCGGCGGCGCTTCAACTTGGGCGCGCTCGTCGGAAAGTTCTCATTATCGACGAAGGTCTCAGGCGTAACCGGTTCGCCTCGCACTCGCATGGTTTCATCACGCAGGATGGCGTCGATCCTGCCGCTATTGCGGCCGAGGCCCGCGCTCAGGTGACGGAGTACCGAACGGTGGAATGGGTTTCGGGTCGTGCGGACGCCGCAAAGCGAAAAGTGGAGGTGTCTTCTGGGGTCGCCACCTTTGAAGTCGTGCTTGGAGAAGCCACTTACCTGTCTCGTCGCCTGATCCTGGCGCTGGGAGTGCGCGATATCCTCCCTGAGATCGAAGGGCTGAAGGAACGTTGGGGTAGAAGCGTGTTTCACTGCCCCTACTGCCATGGTTACGAACTGGACCAGGGCAAGATCGGCGTCATCGCGGGTTCTGAGCTTTCGATGCATCATGCGCTGATGCTTCCCGATTGGGGACCGACAACGTTCCTCCTCAACCAAGCCTTTGAACCGAATGCTGACCAGCTTCGAGCGCTCGCAGCCCGTGGTGTCGTCATCGAGCGTGTGCCCGTGGAGGCCATAAAAGGCCACGCCGATGTCCAGCTCGTCGATGGCCGGCTCCTTCCCTTTTCTGGCTTGTTCGCGCTTGCCCCTTTCGAAGTCTCGACGTCGATCCCGCAGCAGCTCGGCCTCGAAATGGAACAGGGGCCTCTTGGCTCCATCATTAAAACTGATGCGCAGAAGCAAACCAGCATGCCCGATGTCTTCGCATGCGGAGACTCTGCACGCCTAATGGCCTCAGTCGCGCTCGCTGTCGGTGATGGGAGCCTCGCAGGCGTTAGTGCCCACCGGTCATTGATGTTCGGAACTATCCCACATGAGTATGTTCGTGGGACCACAGGCCGGATATATCGAGGGCGCTAGACGTAACGTGCCTGGTCTGGACAGCCTCCATCGGATGACGGGCCTGCTCCTCGCAGAACACGTGCCAGTAAATGCATGCGTCCTTGTCGTCTGAGCAGGTGGCGACCTTGAACTGAAGGCGCTGGCGGAACAACATCCAGGTTGGTCTTTCGACGGTGTCAATCCTTCATCGGACATGCTTTTGCTTGCGAGGCAAACGACGGTTGCGGACGCGCACCGCATCGATCTTCACCAGGGCGACATCTGCGCTGCACCCGAAGGTCCGTTCGACGGCGCGGTCTGCCTCGTGGTATTCCACTACATCCCACTCAAAGAACGCGTCAGCACACGCCGTGGCATTTGCAGGCGCTTGCGTTCGGCCTCCCGAGGAAGAGGAGGCATGCTTGGAGGAAGCGGGCTTCACCGGGACTACGCAGTTCTACCAGGCGCTCAGCTTCCGAGGGGGATCGCCTACCGAGATTGATAAAATAGCAAAGCTGACCGGTTGGGGGAATGTTTGAGCTGGGGCGAACCAAGGTCTGCCTAAAAAGCTGCGCGTTCAAAAGCCGTCATTCCATCCAGGCCAAGCCGATGTCCGCTACTTGAGCAATTGAGAAGGAGGGCTGTTTGTAACAACAGAGTCGTTGGTTCCGGATCCTGTAAAGGCGAGCGAGTATCAGATTGGCATCAAAGCGAGATTGTTAGGGGAATGAAAAGGAGCTCAGCCGCCTTGCTAACACCGCAAGCTCGGGTGTGGCAGTGCTACGGACGTCGCCCCCGGCGCAGATTGGTGGGTGCCTTCTCGCCATCTGCGGGCTCAATTAGTAGCTCACAGACTTTACAGTCGAGCACGTTCGCGATCTTTCCTAAAGAATCTATCCCCAAATTTACCCGTTTACGCTCGAGTTGAGAAATCGACACGCGTTCCAGCCCAGCTTCAAGTGCAAGACGCTCCTGCGAGAGGCCCCGCTGGACACGAAGCTTGCGTACATTCCAGGCGAGGAGATCACGTGGCGTCATCGCCTCACATGATCATTGTGTTGTAGATAAAATAACTGGCTATTCTATACGAAAATTATTATCTTGCTGACGACGCGAGACCATCATGTCGTTCTTTAAAGTGAGAGCAATCAACGATGCATGATCGAATGGCAAAAGTTTGTATCGGTGCGGAACGGCGTTCGTCCTTCAGGGGTCCTGCTCCAGACACGCAATCGACCCATCCGATTGACCACCATGTGGGTCAAAAACTGCGGATCATCAGAATGCATTCAAACCTGTCCCAGACGGAGCTCGGTCAAAAGGTTAGCTTGATCCATCAGGAGATCGAGCTATACGAGAGCGGCGGGTGCCGCATGACTGCCTCTGTCCTCTATGAGTTAGCCAACAGCCTGAACGTTCCGTTTGCACACTTCTTAGAGGCTATACCGCTGGCTGAATCAGCATCGTTGGAGGGCGGCCTTTCCGAAATAGGCGAGCGTCTCCCTGACCTGCCGACGGGCGAGGGCCGGCGCTTCGTCAAGGAAATCGTGCGTCTCCCGCTGCGGCTCAGAACCCGCGCCTTTACCCGGATTAAGCTCGAGGCTGACGATGGCGACGATACAGCAGAGCAGCGAGGCCTCGGCGGCTTGGAAACGATTGATTGACAGTGAGGAAGCAAATCATGGGCACGGACTACATCGTGATTGAGGATTGGTACATCCTGACCGAAGCCGAAGCGATCGAGGTTGCAGTCGACCGGCATGGCGAAGATGAAACCACGTCGGTTGCCTATTGTGCGTTTGAGACCTGGGGCGATCGTAACGACCCCGAGTACCAATTTTGGTTCGGCCTGTTTCTCAAACTGGTACAGCAGAAGCATGTCGGCTGGGCTTAGAGATCAGGACGCCCGCTGCCGCTCCCGTTCACTAGACATGTCACGGACATCGCGCATCAACGCGACTTCTGCATTCCCTAGGCTTTACAACTGCTGCAAGAGAACGCCGGATTCCAAGCTCCACCCTTGTCGCAAGCAAATCGTCGATGGAATCGGTAGACGTGCAGGATGTTGAAACGAGCAAAGCAGCTATACCTAGCAGCGCTGTCGATTTCATGCGTTTTGCCTGGATCTGCCTTCCTGGAATGGCCAGAAGACACGAGCACGCGATGGCAGCTGAATAGGATTGCAAGCAGGTTTCCAAACCATTCGAGGCCGAGGTAATGGATCGTCTCGAGAGATCTGTTTTGAAGCGTTCACGCTTCGAGAAAGCAGCCAAAAACTACTAGGTTGTTGTGACTGTCGCAGCAATCGTCCTATGGATCAGGTAACTGTCCACACGACCTAAGGCGGGATCGGGATTGAATTCATGGCTGCGTTTGAGAAATCTCCGTTGGCGAGCGAGAACGAACGCCTCATCCTCGACATCGTTCGTCGGCACGAGCCTATCGCGCGCGCGATGATCACGGCGCGCACCAATCTGACTCAGCAATCCGTGCATCGCTTGGTCGAGATTCTGATAGCAGCCGGCTTGCTCCGCGCGGCGGCACCGCTCAGGGGCACGCGCGGTCAGCCAAGCCCGACGATCAAGCTGGTGAAGGAGGCGGCCTATTCCGTCGGCATTTCCGTCAACACAGACGCCGTAACCCTATCTCTCGCCGATTTTGGCTGCAACATCATCGCGCAGCAGACGTTGGAGATGGTCCCGAGCGATCGCCGGGTAACGCTTGCAGCACTCTCGCAAACACTTGAGTCCCTTCTGAAGGAGCATGCCGTATCGCGTGATCGTCTTATCGGGCTTGGCTTCGCCATGTCAGGCTTCTTCGTTTCGGACAATCGCGCTTTCAACGCTCCGGAACCCTTAAGGGACTGGTCGCTGATCGACCTGCGACCCGAATTGGAAGGGGTCTTCGAGCTGCCCGCTTGGCTGGAGAACAATGCCACGACAGGCGCTATCGGCGAAAGCTTGCGCGGGGTCGGACTGTGGTGCTCCACCTTCGCCTACCTCTCCTTCAATTACGGATTTGGCGGCGGTCTTGTGTTGGAGGGTAAGCCCTATCTCGGCTTTCACGGTAATGCCGGAGAACTCAGTGCCATCTACACGTCCGAAGAGGCGCCACGACGACCGGCCCTGCAGTACCTGATCAACAGCTTGCGGAAGAATGGTATCGAGATAAGCTCCATCGAAGAGCTGCGGCAAAACTTCGATCCGACCTGGCCGGGCGTGGAAAGCTGGCTCGCCGATACCATGCCGACCCTCGATCGATTGATCGCGACGTTGATTGGCGTGCTCGATCCGCAAGCTATCGTCTTCGGCGGACAATTGCCACCGGAGCTCGGGCGGATGATGATTTCCCGCGTGAGCATGCCCTCCGAACGTCGTCATCGCTATGGAGTCGCCCCTGGCGAGGCGCAGTTAATCCTCAGTGAAACGAAGGGGGATGCTGCCGCCATTGGAGCGGCGCTCCTGCCGTTGAAATTCCGCTATTTCCTGTAGCGCGCGCCTCGATTGGCTCATACTTTGCTGGGCAATCTGGCTTTGGCACCCTGCTGAAGTGCTGAGGGGAGACGGCCATAGCCAACCGCTTGAAGTTAGCCTCGGTACTCGGCGCAGCCGGATTTTGCTGGACGATCACAATTGACACGCAAGACCGCAGTTCTTGTTGGTAACGGAAAACTGGAAAGTGATCTTTCGACAGTCGTGGACAACGCGCAGTTTATGATGCGTTTCAACGAGCCGAGTCTCGCCGACGACATGCGGCCCGCGCACGGACATGCTCATGCTGGCCGCATCGAGCACGGCGCTGCATCAGCGTTTGGCCAATCCGGCCCTTCTGGAGAATGCGGTGCTCAAGTCCACAAAAGTGATGATGCTCGCCTATCATCCCGAGATCACCCGCAAATGTCATCCTTGGACCAACATCCTGCAGCGCTTGACGGCAGAGGGGCCGATTGGGCGATGCAAACGATCAAGCGCACGGGTATTACCGGCAAGGAGATCCGTATCACGCCGCGCCATTCCATGTTGGCGCTTCCATGGAGCTCGGGCTTGCCCAATCCCGAACGCGCAAGGTCATTCCGAGCGCCGGCTTCGTCGGCATCTATTATGCACTCGCAAACTGTATCCGAATGGGATGCGAAATTATGCGGTTTAAGCTGGGAAGGAGGGAGATGGCATGAATGGCAAAATGAGCGCTCGTGGGCCGAGAATAAGATAATGACGAGCCGCGTCAGCTTGATAGCTTAAACCGCGCGACGTTAGCCAGCGGTAAATGCGGGCATGCCTGCGTTTGCCTCTACCGTCCCAGCAATCCACGCAACTCCGATAGCCGGTCATTGACCAGCCAGCCGTAGTAATTCTCCTCAGGCAGCTTCTTGCCACCGACAGCGTCTGCCGCCTGCCGCAAGGCCAGCGCCCGGCGACGCGGCTGCCCGACATTGTAAAGCGTAGCCGTCAGCCCCGGATTGTCCGTGATGTCGAAGCCCTGGTCACGGTAGGCGTCTATGGCATCCCTGACGATCGCTGCGATGTAGACGACGCTGCGCTCGGGATCCATGATGTCGTGGTAGATTGCCTGCGGATCGTCGGCTGATAATCTCGGCAAATCGCTCGTGGCGTGCACGAGATCGGTAACTTCGAGCGCGGTCAACGGGCTGATCTGGCCAAGGCCAAAGGTCTGTCCCGCAAAGAAGGGCTGGAAGAAAGCTCGTTGGAACGTCATGTTTTCATAGGTGACGCCGTCGATGACCCTACCGCGGAAACTCTTGTCCCAGGTCTCGTCGCGGCATTCCCACAATTCGGCGCTGCCCGTGAAGGCTTCGCAATGGGCGAATTCCGGCTTTTTCACAAAGGCTTGGACACTCACACCCTTGTAGCTGAAGGCGAAATCCGCCTGCGAATATGCAAGAGCCTTGACATAATAGGACTTCACCCTGTTGACGATTGTGATGTTGTACGTGTGTTCGCCGACCAGCGCGCCGACGATATGGACGGGGTCGATCTGATAGGTTTGCGCGGCCTTCCTGATCGAGGCCATCAGGTCTTTATCCTCACGAAGCACGCCGACGATCTTCTGGTATTTGTCCTCGTAGGTCGTATCGAAAGCCCTCGCTCGCAACGCCGATGTATTAGGTATCGGCGGCTGCACGCTGTTGCGATTGCCCGGAGGCACCCGCACCAATTCGTGGCCGAAGCAGGCGCTTGTCAGCATCAGAATGACAAGGAAGCTAAGCGCAGGGGTTTTCGACAGGCTTGTTCGCATTCGCAATGGCTTTCAAAATAGTCCCCGGCACCGGGATGATCTTCATATTCGATCGGCTCGCGAAGGCAAGGACACGTGCTTCTTTCGCCCGCCGAATCACAATAAACTTCCCGTAGATCAGCTTCCGGCTGCAGAGGCGCGTAGCAGTGCTGCTGGAGCGCGCTGTAAACCCGCCCGGTGATTATTGGAGAGGATGCCCGTGAAACATCTTTTGATGGCTGGTGGTATCTTGCTTGTGGCAGCTCCGGGCGAGGCGGTACCGACGATCGCCGATGTTCCGGCTCTTGCGAAGGCCGCGGTCGCGAGACGCATCGACGTGCCGGCTTCCGCCATTCACATCTTGGCCGCCAAGCCGAGTTCGAAAATGCCCGGTTTCGTCGTCTGCGGCCGCGTTGATGGCACTTCCGGCCCGGGAGGGGAAAGCACTCCGGAAGCGGAGCGTTTTTTTGTCATCATACCCGGCGATTTCGCCATATTGGACCAGGACGGCAAAAGCCTTGTTGACACCTATTGGTTCGAAAATCACTGCGAATGAGCCGTCAGCGCCTTGCTGGTCATGGCGAGTTCTTCCGGCGTGCGGCCCGATTCCAGCCGGACCCAGCTTTTCGGATTGGCGGCGGATTGGCGCTTGATGAACGTATAGCCGGCCCCTGCCCAGGTCTTGATGGAGTCGGTTAGATTGTCGAGGATCAGATCGCCGTCATTCGTCCGGGCCATCAAAACGAGATGTCCCTCATTGTGCGTATCGAGGACGACGGTTAACAGCAGCGCCGAGCGCGGCCAGCCGGCTTCTACAAGCAGCTTCTTTTTCAGAAGGACATAGTCGTTGCAATTGCCGGCGCCGTCGTCCGGATAGGTCCACCAATTGATGATACCGAGCTTGTAGATTCCGTAATGATCATTGTCGCCGATGCCCCGGATCTCGTGATTGACAAGGCTGTTGATCTGCTTCAGTTGCGCCCAGCGCTCCTGGTTGATCGTGACAAATTCTTCACTCTCCTGGCCGGGCACGCATTCCGCAGGCTGCGCCGCGCAGAAGGCGGTCCAGCCGATGGGCGCACTGGCATCGGTGATGATACGGGCAAACTGATGCGCCTCAGTGGTAGCATTCGCGACGGGTTTTGCTGTGGTCGCTGTCGAAAACAGCAGGCCGGCAACGAAGAGAAAGTTGGCAGTAACAAGGAATGAACGCATATTCGGCTCCATGAATGCGATTCATGAAATCCGATGCGGTCAAATTTATTCAGAAGAAGATTACTCGCATTTTAGCAAAGCTGCGTTTTTTACGATCTTGGCTGTCGTATGCTAGGGTTGGAGCGACGCGGCTGCAATATTGTGAGCTCTCTCGAAGAGGGACATGAAATCCGACGCGCCCCAGAGTTATATTCCTAGTTGCTTAAGCAGTCAGTCGGAGGGACCAAACTTTGCCATTCAGCACCGACCGAGGTTGGCAGATCTCTACCCTACATACCAATTCCGCGAACCGCTTTGTGGCCGAGAGCAATTCACATTTCCGACATGGTTGAGACATATTGTAAGCTGTTAAACCCTCGAAGGTGCGCCCAGTTCAAAGTGCCATATTTTTTCCCTGAAAGGCCGATACGTGCATGAAATTGTCAACGTTCTGCGATCACATGCGCTCTAAATTTGAGCGAGTATCTTACACGACGGGGACTCTTATCCACGGCGAAAGCGGCGTTTGCAGATAACTTCAGTTCGCCGGTACAATATAGGATACGCATGAGCTCGCGTTTAAGGTCGTGTCCGAAATGAACCTTCTATGCTTCCCAACGAGCAATATTTGGTTATGGTCGCAGATGGTCGTGTCGTGCGGTGTTTCGTAATGTCTTGAAGGTGGGTGCATGGAGACGCTGTTTCAGGAAGTGTGCTTAGGATGAAAAAGCGTTGCACCAAATTGTACTCGTGTCGGTTCTAGTCAATGAAAAATGAATCACTACAGCATATTTTCACCAACGGCGAAAAGTCCTCGGACAAATGGGCTCTTTACCTGGATGTTTACGAGGATTTGTTTGCGCCGTTTCGCGAACGACCGATTTCAATTTTGGAGATCGGGATTCAGAATGGCGGCTTTACAGAAGTTTTGGCTGCCTACTTCCCGAACGCGACGCAGATCGTGGGATGTGATATCGACCCGAAGTCCGGGGAGCTCGTTTTCAGTGATCCTCGCATATCGGTAGTCGTCGGTGACGCGTCCGCCGCTGAGGCGGCCGCGCGTATAAATTCTATTTCAGCTGAGTTCGATATCATCATTGATGATGGGTCACACACCTCTAAGGACATCGTCGCTGCGTTCTGCCACTATTTCCCAAAGCTGCGTGAAGGCGGTTTATTTGTCGCCGAAGATCTGCATTGTAGCTATTGGTATGAGTATGAAGGTGGTCTTGCTCATCCGTTCTCATCGATGAGCTTTTTCAAGCTTCTTACGGATATTATTAATTTCGAACATTGGGGTATCTCGCAGTCAAGGACGCGTCTTGTGCAGGATATGCTGCATCATTACGGCTTTGCGATTGCTGAAGACGAGCTTGCAAAGATATCTTCCGTCGAATTTTTCAATTCTATGAGCGTTGTCCGAAAGAAGGCAGCCTCGTCGGTTACGCTTGGGAAACGACTTGTGACCGGAAACCAGTTTTCGGTTGCAGACAATGCGCGTTTCAATCTGGGCGATGCTTTGCGAAACGATCAACACGGCAATCCTTATTCTGATCTCGATTTGATAAGCAATAAGCACGTTTTTGGTATTCTCGCCGGCGTACTTTTACACTTGGATGCCTCAAAATTTGAGCGGGCGCAAATCGCGGAGCGTCTTGATGCTATCGAAAGCGAAACGGCGGCACGCCTCGGCGCTATCGAAGATAAGGTCATGCAGGCCACCACAATACAGCACGCCGAAATATTGGAGAGGCTGGCTGCGCTCGCAGCTGGAGTAGAAGAGAGCAAGCGCCCGCGGACATTTTTCGAATGGCTGCGTGCAAAGCTCCGACAGGGGCGTCGCTAAAGGTTGGTATGACGTGATCCATATTCCAGTTCAAATATTGTCGAATGCGGTAGAGTTCGAGCGTTACATCGAGGATTGTGTTCTTGCCCTGCGCCAGCAAAATGGAGTTGGCAAGCAATACAAACTTACTGCCAATATCGTGGCATATGAGCCGGTGCAGGCAGCTACGATTGCGCGAGTTAAGGCGCTCTCAAGCGATCATTTTATGGCGAATGTGATCATCATAGACCGAAATTGCGGCTATGGCGAAAAGCAGAATTTGATTTGGAGAGAGTACACGAAGAAACTGGTCGAGCCTTTTGACGCGTTCATAACCATGAATCCGGACATGATCCTCATGCCCGATGTTCTCGATAAGCTATATTCGACCTTCATCAGTAGTGCCGGTCGCGCAAATATCGTCGAAGCCCGACAGTTTCCAATCGAAAATCCGCCAAGGGCCTTTGACCACGAGACGCTGGAGGTCAATTGGTGCAGCGGGGCCTGCATACTTATCTCCGCTGCTTTTTTTGAGCGCGCGAAAGGGTTCGACGAGGCGATCTACCTTTATTGCGAAGATGTCGATCTTAGCTGGCGAGCCTGGCTGGATGGGGGATTGTGTCTCTATCGTCACGATGCCGTTGTTGCACACATGACGCGCGGTATCTTCGAGGCACGCTACAATTCTCATTCGGTGGCCACTCATGAATTCAACATGGCATTGAGCCATCTGATCCTCACATGGAAGTATTTTTCGGCGAACGAAGGGGCACTTGCATCCAAGATGAAATTGTTCTGGGATAATCAGTGGATTGCGCGCCATACGAAGGAAGCTGCACTTGCTCAGCTCGAGGCTATTAAGCCAAGAATCGAGCGTTTTGCCCAAAGCCATCCCAGAATTGATATCCTTGATTTTGGCCTATATTCTGACATGAGACCCAATCTGATCTGAGGTACGCCATTGAAGATCTCATTTGACGGCTATGCCCTCAGATTTCCACGCACCGGCATAGTAAATTATGGTTATGCCGTTGCTCGCGGCTATCGTGAACGCCTTGCTCCTGAAGATTTCAGGATTCTTATAGGGGATCGTAATGTTACGGACCCGGAGATTGCAGCGTTTCTGCAACGCGGCGACGTCGTTGCCATCTTGGAGGGGAATAAAGAAACTATCGTCGAGAAAATCCGACGTAAGTGGGCCGGAAATTCCTTTCGAAATTATATGCCAGGCCTCGGTTCGGCAATTGCCAAGGCGACAGAGCATTCTGATGTTTATCATTGCATTGACTGGTTTTTTGAGCCTCCGTCAAAGACGAGGTTCAATGCGATTACTTACTTCGACTTAACGACGACCTTATTTCCTCAATTTCATGAGGAACTGAACATCACAAAAGAACGCATGAAAATGAAGCGTTTGGCGGACTTCGATCATGTATTTTGCATTTCTGCAGCGACAAGAAATGATCTTTTGAATCATGCCGATGTAAGTCCAGACAAAGTGAGCGTGAACTATATCGATGCTGATCCGATTTTCGATCGGGGTATATTCTCTGAGCGCGAGCCGTTTCTCGCGAAGTTCGGCATTCCGCCAGGTCATCGCTACTTATTGTCGGTATCGACAATTGAACCGCGAAAGAACTTCCAGCAAGTCCTGGATGCGTTTGGCGCGTTCATTCGTGCGAATCCGAAGGAGCCCTATGTCTTGGTCTGTACGGGAATGTGGGGTTGGAAGAACGACGATCTGAAAGATTATCTTGCAAAATGTGGATTTGCGGACCGCGTGATTTTTACCGGTTTTGCCGATCTGGCGGACTTGCCATCCCTATACCATCATGCGGACTGCTTTCTATATCTTTCCCTTTATGAAGGATTTGGTCTGCCTATTTTGGAAGCCATGAAATCGGGATGCCCCGTGATCTGCTCTGACACATCATCTATGCCGGAGGTTATTGGGGATGCGGGAGCTCTGGTCTCACCATCTGATATCGAAGGCACGGCAAAGGCAATCGAAGCGATCGTGCATGTTCCTGCAAATGCTGACAAGATGAGGGCTGACGGTCTGATGCGAAGCAGAAATTTCTCGTGGGATCATCATCTTGATCGCTTGATGCAAGTCTATGCTCAGGCCTTATAAGTCCTACAACAGAGGTGTTTGCGGATGGCCTTGAAGATTGGCTTTCTGACGGAAAGATTGCTTTTGGGCTACGGTGTCGATCTCGTAGTGCATGAGTATGCGTGCTTCCTCACCAAAAGAGGCTACGATGTTAGCGTTTTTTGTCAGCGGCTCGATAGTTCCGTTCCCCGACCCTACAATGTGATCGACCTATCGGCTGAAAAAGAAGTTGCCATGACCAGCTCCGCTTCCCGCAACACAGTGGTCCTGGCGGATTATTTCAACCGGTCTGACAATGATGTCTGGGTCGTCAATACGTCGCCATTCTATGACGTCATGCCGTTGTTGCGCTCCCCTGTAGTGGCTATCGAATACGGAACTCCGCCGGCTCGTTTTTTTGGACTGGAAATTGGGCGCAATCTTGACGCTTCCGTTTCATATCGTTTCAAGAACGTATTTCCCAAACTTCGTGCTCAGGACAAGATCCTATGCATTTCCCGCAGTATCCAGAACTGGTTACCGGAAAGATTGCGCGGCTTGTCAGAAGTCGTCTATCTCGGCTGTGATCACTACCAAAGAGCGACACCTGAACAAGCTCGCAAGTTCCGGGAGGATCTGGAACTTGAAGCCGATAGTGTCCTTGTGCTCTGGGTTGGGCGTGTTCAGGCCAAGAATGACGAACAGCCATATAAGGGGTTCTCAGAATTTCTCGAGCTTGCCGCTCGCGCAAGATCCCAGCAGCCGACGCTTCGATTTGTCGTTGTTGGCAGAGGAGGAGACGACGAGGCGAAATTGCTGCGTTCCCGCGGCATCGAGTGTTGTCTCAATCTACCGGCTAGCCGCATGGGGGCGGCATTTGCTGGCAGTGACATTTTCGTCAGTACGTCACATTGGGAAGGGTTGAATTTGCCCCTGCTCGAGGCTCAGTATCAGGGCACGCCCGTGATGGCATACAAACTTGGCCCTCATACCGAGGTCGTTTGCGACAACGAGACGGGTATTCTCGTTGATAGCGCTGAGGACTTGCTGAAGAAATTATTGTTGCTTGCCAACGATAGGAACTTGCGACAGCGGTTGGCGTCACATGCACGGGCCTTTGCAGCAGGTTTTAGCTGGGAAAAGAGTGCCGTTGAGCTGGAGGCTGCACTGCGCGCTGCGGCTCATTCCGATAAGGATAGCAAGACAAACCAACCTGCCATTGATCTACGTGGGCGCGGGACCTTCTCATTTTTGCTGAGAGACACTTACAATCGTCATGGATTTTTGTTTTTCTTGAAAAGAGCTGCTCTTTCCCTACGCGTCCGTCTGCGGCGATTTCTTAGATTCGGGAGTAGCTTTTGATATCCATATCACTCGATGATTTCGTGCTTTCCATTCTTGTTGGAGAGCACCATCAAGCAACGGCGGCGACATTAGAGTGCCTCGACCAGTGGCGAATAAGAAGCGCGATCACAGTCGATCTCGTCGTCAACCACAATTCTCAGCTCGACTACTTCACATATTTGGAGCAGGTGAGGGAGCGCCATCCAGGCAAGCATCTGCTTATTATGCATGCAGATATCTATTTCGCGGAGGATTTCCTGCATCGGTTGATCGAGCAGATTGCCTTTATCGAAGAGGCCGGCTTGGCCTGGGGACTGCTAGGTCCAGCGGGCGTCAGCTATCCATATTTCAAAATCGTTCGAAATATGGTTGATTATCACGGAATTCTCTATCCCTTCCCATATCCGTTGCCAGCCGTACACCTTGATGGTCACCTGCTCGTAATCCACAAGGATCTCGTTTTCGACTTCAATAAGGATTATCGGGGCTTCCATCACTACGACACGTTGCTTTGCATCCGCTCTTGGTCCCAGAGCTTACCCGTTTTCGTCATCAATCTTCCCCTCCGACATCTTGGTCAGGGTAATGTCGCGGAATGGCAGGAACGTTCTGACGCGCTTGGTCGGGATTTAGGAAGAGTTTATGGCAACAAGACAATTGTAACGTCGATGGGCCCGGTAGAACTCGATGTAGAACCCGGCGTAACGCGTGATTTCTACAAACAAGAGGTAGAGTCTACGCTGGCTCGCCTGTTCCATCATCGCACGTTACAAGACGTCACGCTCGTTTTACGCTGTGACGATGCGAGCGAAAGCAGCTTCGGGGAGGCATTGCTCAGCGTTTGCGGTCAGTTTGATAAACCGTCACAGGTGATCGTGCTCTGTTCAGACCGACTACGCAAATCTTTGGAGCTGGAGTGCAGCTACTTCGGCATGTTTGTTGACATTCGCATCTTGTCAGCACATCCGGCGACGACCGTATCTTCCGAAGATGTGCTAATGGGATGCGGCGATGAAATAGCCGCGCTATTGCCGACGTCTGGGCTGGTTTCCTTTCTTGATGCTACGACGTCGTTGTTCCCAAATTACGTTCGGGACGCGCGCCAATTTCATGTCTTAGGCGCGGGTGTCGAGAATGTCGTCGCTGTCCTCGACATGAATTATGCAGTTCTCGAAAGCAAGAGACAGGACGCTGAGCTCGAGCCTAGGCTCATTGAGGGGTGGAAGACCGAAACCATCGAAGATATCGTTTCCGGCGGGATCATCCCGCTGGCTTCCTTCGTTATGCCAATCGGAATCTTCCGTTCCGTTTTTAACGATCATAAGGGCGGTGCGCTCAGCGAAAGGGTCTTTGTATTTAGGCTGGTCGCGCGCGCTCGCGTCTTTTTCTTAAGGAGACTAGGCGGTTACCTGCGAACAACTCTAAAACAGTTGTCCGCCGACGCGGGGCCACTTGTCGAGATTGCAATCCAGGGCGAATTCTTGCGCTCTTCCTATCCCTTTGCATATCTCTGGATGAAGCGGCACGCCAGCGCAGCGCCAGCACCTGTGCAGATACCCACTTTTGGAGCCGTGCATCTCTCTCGAGAGCAGTTGCTTGTAACCAAACTTGCACAGTATCCGCGCATTGTCGATGGCATTTTTATGCTCCACGGCTTATTGAAGCGCTTGCGAAAGCGGGTCTTTATAAGATAAGCGCGATTTGCAGACACCAGCAGCTATTGGACAGATAGGGGATATTTGATGAAGGCGGTCATTCTGGCGGGCGGATTTGGAACGCGAATCAGCGAAGAGTCGCACCTGCGTCCGAAGCCGATGATCGAGGTCGGTGGCAAGCCGATCTTGTGGCACATTATGAAGATGTATTCGCACTATGGCATCAATGATTTTATTATCTGCCTCGGATATAAGGGATATGTAATCAAGGAGTATTTCTCCAACTATTTCCTGCATATGTCCGATGTCACTTTCCGTATGCAGTCGAATGAAATCGAAATACATCAGCGTAACGCTGAACCTTGGAATGTCACACTTATCGATACGGGTGAAAAGTCGATGACGGGCGGTCGCTTGAAGCGTGTTGAGCGTTATTTGCACGACGACACCTTCTGCTTTACCTACGGCGATGGTGTTTCGGATATCGACATAGCGGCACTTATTGCTCATCACCGCGCCGCCGGCCGTAAGGCGACGGTGACTGCCATTCAGCCGCCTGGCCGCTATGGCTCGCTCCTGATCGAAAATGGCGCAGTTCATCAATTTCAGGAAAAACCTGCCGGTGACGGCGTTTGGATCAATGGCGGCTTCTTTGTCCTGGAGCCCTCAGTCATCGACTATATCGATGGTGATCTAACGGTGTGGGAACAGGACCCGCTGCAGGCACTTGCACGCGAAGATCAATTATCAGCCTATAAACACACCGGCTTCTGGCAGGCCATGGATACGCTGCGTGAAAAGAATTTGCTTGAAGAGATGTGGGCGTCTGGTCAGGCTCCCTGGAAGAGCTGGTAGGCATGTTTAACAACGTTTATAAGAACCGGAAGGTTCTGGTTACGGGCCATACCGGCTTTAAGGGCAGCTGGCTTTGCCTGTGGCTGCGTATGCTTGGTGCTGAGCCGGTCGGTCTTGCTTTGCCACCCGAGACACAGCCAAGTCACTGGGATCTGCTGGGTTTGGACATGCGATCCGAGTATGTCGATATCCGAGATCGCGTCAAAGTTCGCGAGATCGTTGAAGACAGCCAAGCTGAGATTGTTTTCCATCTTGCGGCGCAGCCGCTTGTTCGACGCTCTTACCGTGAGCCCATTGAAACATGGGATGTCAACGTCACGGGAACGGTCAATGTTCTTGACGCGTGTCGCAATAGCAGCACCGTCAAAGCCATTGTCTCGGTAACCACCGATAAGTGCTATGAGAATAACGAATGGGTTTGGGGATACCGAGAAACCGATCGATTAGGCGGGCACGATCCGTACAGCGCCTCGAAAGCAGCAGCTGAGATTGCAGCCGCGAGCTACCGCCGGTCGTTTTTGGATAAGGGCAATCAGCTGCTTGCAACCGCGCGTGCGGGCAATGTAATCGGCGGCGGTGATTGGTCGGAGGACCGGCTTATTCCTGATTTGGTTCGAGCGGTAAAGTCAGGCCAGAACCTGGAAATCCGCTCACCAGCGGCGACCCGTCCTTGGCAGCACGTTTTGGAATGCCTATCCGGTTACCTCATGCTAGGTGAAGTGTTGCTGTCAGGCGAGCGCAAAGCGGCGGAAGCATGGAACTTCGGCCCTGAGAAAGAGGGGAACCGCCCGGTGGAGCAGGTGCTCCAAGCCGTCAAGGCACAGTGGCCGGCAGTGGAGTGGCATCGTTCGGCGTCACCACAACCGCATGAGGCCAACCTCCTTTATCTCGACAGTAGCAAGGCGCGCGAACTGCTGCGATGGCGGCCGGTTCTCTCCTTTGAGGAAACCGTTGAGATGACAGCTTCCTGGTATCAGGAGTTCATCGAGAATGAAGCGGTCTCCTCGATCCGGCAGCTGGAACAATATTGTGCGCTTGCCTCGCAGAGGGGCGTTGCCTGGTCTGGGGCTGCTGCATGAAATTGATCGAGACCGAAATTGAAGGACTGTTTATCGCCGAAACTACGGTCATTGGCGATGAGCGTGGGACGTTTTCGCGGGTCTTCTGCCAAGAAGAGCTTGGTGACGCGCTTGGTGATCGGGTCATCCGCCAGGCGAATGTGTCAATGACGGCTGCCGTTGGTGCGGTGCGTGGCATGCATTTTCAGTATGCGCCACGTGCCGAGACAAAAATTGTCCGTTGCATTGAGGGGCAGGTTTACGATGTCGCGGTCGACTTGCGGCGCGGATCCCCAACATTCTTGCAATGGCATGGCGTCGAGCTTTCTTCTGAGAATGGTCTCGCTTTCATAATCCCCGAGGGATGTGCACATGGATTTCAAGTGTTGAAAGCCAATTCGCGTCTTCTCTATCTGCATACCGAGTTTTATTCTCCGGCACACGAAGGCGGCGTCCGCTATGACGAGCCGCGGGTCGGTATAGCATGGCCATTGCCGCCAGTTCATCTTTCATCCAGGGATGTCGGTCATCCCTTTCTTGACGCAAATTTCCACGGAGTTGATCTATGAAGTGCCGCCATTGTGCAAACGAACTCAGGTTTGTCTTCCTGGACCTTGGTCACGCTCCCGCCTCGAACGACTATCTCAGTGTCGCAGATTTGACGCGCTCAGAAATTTACAACCCGTTGCGCCTTTTTGTCTGTGACGAGTGCTGGTTGGTCCAGACCGACGACTATAAGAAGGCCGAGGATCTCTTTGCTCGTGACTACGCGTATTTTTCCTCAACGTCGCAAAGCTGGCTGCGTCATGCTCAAGCCTATAGCGATGCTATCGAGAAGCGCCTTGGATTGTCGTCGAACAGCTTTGTTATCGAGGTTGCGTCCAATGATGGATATCTTCTGAAAAACTTCGTGGCTAAGGGAATCCCGTGTCTCGGTATCGAGCCGACGGACAGCACTGCGGATGCTGCCGAGAAGCTCGGCGTGCCAACGCTTAGGCAGTTTTTCGGCGCTGAAACGGCACGGACTTTGGTGAAGGAAGGCCGTTCCGCCGATCTGATTTGCGGCAATAACGTCTATGCGCACGTGCCCGATATCAACGATTTCACGGCTGGGCTTGAAATCGTTCTCAAGCCCGGTGGAACGGTAACGCTCGAGTTTCCGCATTTGATGCGGCTCATGGAGAGCGTTCAGTTTGATACCGTGTATCACGAGCATTTTTCGTACCTTTCGCTTGGTGCCGTAAAGCGAATTTTTGAGCGCGCCGGGTTGCGGCTGTTCGACGTGGAGGAAATTCCCACCCACGGTGGAAGCTTGCGAGTCTATGGTTGCCGCACTGCGGACACGCGCGATACATCGCCTCACGTGGCTGAAGTGCTGCGGCGCGAGGAAGAGTTTGGTTTAAGCAAAGTCGACACCTATTTGGACTTCCAGGATAAAGCGAACGCCATCAAGGATGAGTTCCTCTCCTTTCTGCTGGAGCAGAAGAAAAAGGGTAAGATTGTCGCTGCCTATGGTGCCGCCGCAAAGGGCAACACTTTAATGAACTATGCCGGGCTGAAGACGGACCTCATTCAGTTCGTATGTGATGCTGCGCCGTCGAAGCAGGGGAAGTTCATGCCGGGCAGTCATATCCCGATACTTCATCCCGACGAGCTGAAGGCCCGCAAGCCTGATTGGGTTGTAATCCTGCCTTGGAACATTGCCGAAGAGGTGGCTGGGGCGCAGTCTGTTATTCGTAGCTGGGGTGGTCAGTTTGTGGTGGCCATTCCCAAGCTGACTGTGCTGCAGTGAAGATCGCCGTATCTGGGGCCACTGGCTTTGTGGGCGGGCATGTCGTAGCCCGCCTCCTTGCCGAAGGGCACGAGATCACAGCTATCGCTCGAGATGCGAGCAAAGCTGCGAAAATGTCCTGGTCGGACAAGGTCAAATTCGTGAGCTGTGATCTGTATATCGATCCGGAATCGCTTGCTGCGAGGATGGATCGGCCCGACGTATTTGTTCACCTCGCTTGGCCTGGTCTTCCCGACTATCGTGGGCTGTTCAATCTCACGCATAATCTTGGGGCCGAAATAGCCTTGTTCCAGAGGCTTGTCGAATGGGGTTTGCCTCATTTGGTCGTCGCCGGGACTTGCCTTGAATATGGATTGCAGTTCGGTCCTTTGGCTGAAGACGCGGAAACAAGGCCGACTACACCCTACGGGCTGGCCAAGGATACGGTTCGAAAAACCCTTCAGCTGATGCAAAAAACGCAGCCGTTCACATTGCAGTGGATGCGTCTGTTCTACATGTATGGGCCAGGCCAGTCGGAAAGAAGCCTCCTATCGCAGCTTGATAAAGCGCTCGCGGAAAAGCGGCCGTCATTCGATATGTCACCAGGCGATCAGCTTCGTGATTATCTTCCGATAGAGGAGGTTGCCGAGCGTTTTGCGCGTGTGATCATGCGACCAGACGTTTCGGGTGTGATAAATTGCTGTAGTGGACGTCCCACTTCAGTGTTCGACTTGGTTGATCGACATCTACGGGCGAATTCAGGCTCCATTCGACTGAACCGTGGTGTTTATGGCTATCCCGATTACGAAGCACTTGCCTTTTGGGGAATTCCCGACAAATTGAGAACGCTTGGCTTTTGAACAATAAGATCCAAGCTTTGTCCCCGAGAGTTAATGTACTTTCTCAGCGGCGACGCCTGCGGGCTTCGCCGAAGAGACGCGCTTGGTTACGGGCCGAAATAGGCGTCCAGCACTTCGCTCGGTGCGCCATCCATCCGCACTTTGCCGTGTTCAAGCCACACCACTCTGTTGCAATTTTTTGCCAGAAGATCCTTGGCGTGACTAGCGATCACGAGAATCTGGGTCTTTTCAACAAGCTCGTTTAAACGCTGGTTGGCTTTGGCCTTGAATCCCTCGTCGCCTGTCGCCAGCCATTCATCCATGATCAGGATTTCGGGTTGAAGAATGGTGGAGATAGAAAATGCCAATCGCAATTGCATGCCTGACGAATAGGTGCGAACCGGCATTTCAAGGAAATCACCCAACTCGCTAAAGTCCTCGATTTCCTGCAGCCTTTCCTTCATCTCTTCCTTTTTGAAGCCCAATAGAGCGCCCCGAAGAAAAATATTCTGACGCCCTGTGGCTTCTGGGTCGATCCCGAGAGAGATGTTGATGAGGGATGTGCATTTGCCTCTTATGTCGACCTTGCCCGAAGTCGGTGCATAAACGCCCGTCAGCACGCGCAGAAGTGTCGTCTTGCCCGAGCCATTGTGGCCTATGAGACCAATCCGGTCATGCCGGCTCAGTTCGATATTGATATTGTCCAGTCCGCGGACGACGACGACACCGCCACTTTCAGAGTTGATCGAGCCACCAGTCGCCATTTTCATAACGCGATTTTTGAGCGACCTGCCGCGCGCGTTATAGATCGGGAAGTCGACTGTGACATTCTGTAGAGAGATGGATGTCATAATTGCCTGCGTTTTCTGAGATGTCTGGTTTCTTTGCTCACAGCCAGTAGGCAATGCGGGCTCTGTATTTTTTCAATAGAAGAAGCGCGAAAGACCAGCCGACAATCGCTATGCCGATAGCAACAACCCAGTTTGCTGCTGTAACAGTTTGCCCAAGAAGCGGATTTCTGACGACCGAAATCATGTGAAAGAAGGGGTTGTAGTCGAGCATGACATGCGATGCACGTTGCGGCAAATGGTCCGGCATCCACATGATCGGGGTGACGTACATCATCACTTGCATGATGTTCTGCACAATTTGGGTCAGGTCGCGATAGCGAGTGCATAGGATCGCCAGCGTCAATGCGATCCAAGTCATATTTAACGTCACGATGAAGAATCCTGGCACTATCAATAGTGCCGAAAGCCCTATGGATTTCCAGAATATTAGCAGAACGATCGGAAATATAACCAGGTTATGCGCGAGTATTACGGAATTTCGATACCATACTCTCAAAATGTATGTGAAGAATGGTAGATCCAATTGCAGTATTATATCGCTATTGGATATAAATCCGGAGCACCCCTCGCTGACGATCTGCGTGTAATAACCCCAAAAAATCAGGCCAACGCATATGAAGGGAAGAAACTCGCTCATAGGCGTATTGAAGATCGTGCCGAAAACGAGACCTAGTGCTCCGATCAAGACCCCCATGTTGATGGTGAGCCAGAACGCGCCGATCCTGGATCGTCTGTAGCGCTGCGCCACATCTTGCCATCCGAGCAAAGCAGCCAGGCGGAAATTCGATAAGGCTTCCGTAATATCCCACACGGCGCCGTGATAAGGCACTTCGTTACTTGCGATTTTCAGATTTCTCACCGGCAATCCATTTTCAGCTTCGTCTTCTGCTTCAGCAACAAAGACATGCGATCATTTTTAAGGCGAACCCCTAGCAAAGCATGGAAACCGAGAATAGCCCCCTTATGCAAATTTACCCAAAAACGGGTATCGCGACGCCTCATTGTGGACGGCGGTTAGAATAAGGTTTCTGGCGGCCAACCCGGAGAGCTGTTCTCTGTTGTGCTGTTGCCTGCTGGCGATTTGAACCAGCCGGTGTTATTCGACAAGCACAAAGGCAAAAGAGAGTGGCTGTCCTAAAGCCGGCGAGTGCAGAAAACTTCGGGAGGTTTTATGATCGACGATATTCTTGACCGGATGACGCTTGAGGAACAGGTTTCGCTGCTTGCGGGTGCCGATTTCTGGACTACCGTGCCGATTGAGCGTCTCGGCGTTCCGAAGATCAAGGTCACGGATGGTCCGAATGGCGCGCGGGGTGCCGGCTCGCTGGTCGCCGGCGTCAATGCGGCCTGCTTTCCGGTTGCGATCGCGCTTGGCGCGACATGGAACTCGGCGCTCGTCGAACGCATGGGTGTGGCACTTGCCGGCCAGGCGAAGAGCAAGGGCGCTGCCGTCCTGCTGGCGCCCACGGTCAATATTCATCGTTCGGGCCTGAACGGCCGCAACTTCGAATGCTACTCCGAAGATCCGATGCTGACGGCAGCGCTCGCGGTCGCCTATATCCAGGGCGTGCAGAGCCAGGGTGTTGCAGCGACGATCAAGCATTTTGCCGGCAATGAGTCCGAGATCGAACGGCAGACGATGTCGTCGGACATTGATGAGCGCGCGCTTCGCGAAATCTACCTGCCGCCGTTCGAACAGGCCGTGAAGAGGGCCGGCGTGATGGCGGTCATGTCCTCCTACAATAGATTGAACGGCACCTATACCAGCGAGCACCCCTGGCTGCTGACAAAGGTCCTGCGTGACGAATGGGGTTTCGACGGTATCGTCATGTCCGACTGGTTCGGTTCGCATTCGACCGTAGCAACGGTCAATGCCGGGCTCGATCTGGAAATGCCGGGGCCGACGCGCGATCGCGGCGAAAAGCTCGTGAAGGCGGTACGGAACGGTGAGGTCAAGCCCGAGACCGTCCGTGCGGCAGCCGGCCGCATCCTGACGCTGCTTGAACGCGTCGGCGCCTTCGAGAACACCCCAGATTTGACCGAGCATGCGTCGGATTTGCCGGAAGATAGGGCTCTGATCCGTCAGCTTGGTGCCGAAGGCGCGGTTCTCCTTAAGAATGATGGCATTCTACCGCTGCAAAAACCAGGGCTCGGGCATGTGGCTGTTATCGGGCCGAATGCCGCCGAGGCGCGCGTCATGGGCGGCGGCAGTGCCCAGATTGCCGCTCATTATAAGATTAGCCCACTTGAAGGCATCCGTGCGTCGCTGTCGAATGCCAACAGCATCCGCTATGCCGCGGGCTGCCGCAACAATCGTCTGATCAATGTCTTTTCCGGCGAGATGCGAGTGGAATACTTCAAGGGTCAAAACTTGACCGGTTCGCCGGTGGCGGCGGAGCCGGCGAATAAGGGTGAGTTCTTCTGGTTTGACCTGCCGTCCCCCGAACTTGATCCGAGCGACTTCTCCGCGCGCATGACGGCTTTCTACACACCGACGGAAAGCGGCGAGTACATCTTCGGCATGACCAATGCCGGCCTTGCCAAGCTCTATGTCGACGGCAGGCTGCTCGTGAACGGTTATGACGGCTGGACACGCGGCGACAATTATTTCGGCACGGCCAATGTCGAGCAGCGTCAGGGCGTACACCTTGAGGCCGGCCAGCAATATCAGATCGTTGTCGAGTATTGCTCTTCCGCGACAGTCGAGGAGGGGATCAATCTGACGGCCGTCCGCTTCGGCGTGGAGAAACCTCTCGGCGAAGCGGACATGGCAGAGGCCGTAGAGACGGCACGTGCCGCTGATATCGCGCTGCTGTTCGTTGGCCGCGATGGACAATGGGACACCGAAGGGCTCGATCTGCCCGACATGCGCCTGCCTGGCCGGCAGGAAGAGCTGATTGAAAGGGTGTCGGCGGTCAATGCCAATACGGTCGTCGTGCTGCAGACGGGCGGACCTATTGAGATGCCATGGCTCGACAAGGTTAAGGCTGTGCTGCAGATGTGGTATCCAGGCCAGGAACTTGGGAACGCCGTGGCCGATGTGCTGTTCGGCGACGCCGAGCCCGGTGGCCGCTTGCCTCAGACCTTCCCGAAGCGCCTGGCGGACAATTCCGCGATCACGCACGATGCCGCGATCTATCCCGGCAAGGATGGACATGTGCGCTACGCCGAAGGCGTTTTCGTCGGCTACCGTCACCATGATACGCGCGGCATCGAACCCTTGTTCCCCTTCGGTTTCGGTCTCGGTTATACGCGCTTTTCCTGGGGCGAGGGGCAGGTGTCGACGACGGAGATGGAACCCGACGGCATCACCGTCACGGTCGACCTCACCAATGTCGGCGACAGAGCGGGATCGGAACTGGTGCAGCTTTATGTGCGGCCGCTTGCCGCGACAGTAGAGCGGCCGGACAAGGAGTTGCGCGCTTTTGCTAAGCTTCGGCTTGCTCCTGGAGAAAGGGGCAGGGCGTCGCTGCTCGTCAAGCCCCGCGATCTCAGCTATTTCGATATGGAGACGAAGGCGTTCCGCGCCGCTGCCGGCCGCTACCAGCTTCTGCTGGCTGCCAATGCGACGGATATCCGCTCGGCGATCACGATCGAAAACCCCAGGGAATGGATCGGCAAAACCTCGGATCGCTTCATCTGAGTTCGTAACAGGGGCGCCGTTAGTGGTCAGGCCGTACAACTGCCGCTAACGACGGCGCATGCGCACGGGCGGGATACGCCCCGAAAATGAGGAGCCAAGCCCGTCGTCGGCAGCATGATCCGGCTGAAAGATCTGGCCGACCGGTTTGGGCCGTCCAAGAAAGAAGCCCTGGGCCTCGTCACAGCCTTCGGTGCGAAGGATCTCGAGCTGGTGATTGGTCTCGACGCCCTCGGCCAGAACGGGAATTTCAAGGCTCTTGCCCAGCGCGAGGACGGCGCGGACGATCGCCTTCGCCTGGATGCTGCGCTCCACCTCGCTCATGAAGGAGCGATCGAGCTTGATCTTGTCGAAAGGGAACGAGCGTAGCGTTTCGAGTGACGAATATCCCGTTCCGAAATCGTCGATTGCAATGGTGACGCCAAGCGTTCGGATCTGTCGCAGCACATGCAGGGTGCGGCTCTTATCGGCGATGATGGTGGATTCGGTGATTTCCAGTTCGAGCCTTGCCGGAGACAAGCCAGTTTCAAGCAGGATCGAATGGATAAGCTTGGCAAGATCCGCATGGGCGAACTGCACAGGCGAGAGATTGACGGCGATCTTGTTGGGCCTGTCCCATGAGGCTGCCTGCCTGCAGGCTGTTCGCAACACCCATTCGCCGATCATGAGGATGGTACCGCTTTCCTCGGCGATCGGGATGAATTCCGATGGCGGAACCTGGCCGTATTCGGGATGATTCCAGCGCGCCAGCACCTCGTAGCCGCAGATCTCGCCGGAAATGACCGAGGTTTGCACCTGATAGTGCAGTTCGAGCTGATCCAGTTCGACGGCACGGTGCAGATCCTGGGCCAGCGTGTGTCGGGCGCGCGCTGCCTCGTCCATTCTGGATTCGTAGAAACAGACGGCGCGGCCGATATCGGCCTTGGCACGATACATCGCAAGATCGGCGTTGCTGACAAGGCGCTCCTGGTCGATGCCGTCATCGGGATAAACGGCGACGCCGATGCTTGCTCCGGTCACGGTCTCGAAATCGTCGATGCGGATCGGCTCAAACATGGTCTTTTCCAAACGCGCCACGAAATCCAGCAACTCGCTCTGGTTCAAGAAGCGCTTGGCCGCCGCAAACTCGTCACCGCCGACGCGCGCGACAAACTCGCCGTCCTTGATGAGGCGAGCAAGTCGGCGTCCGATGGCCTTCAGGGCCTGATCGCCCGCCTTATGGCCGCGCAGGTCATTGATCTCCTTGAAGCGGTCAAGATCTATGCCGATCACGGCGAGTTTTGCGCCGTCTTCCTTGGCGCGCTCTATCTCGCCGCGAAGATAGTCGCTGAAGCTGCAGCGATTGGGCAAGCCGGTCAGCAGATCGTTGAGCGCCATATGCTGAAGCTTCTCGATGGATTCGCGCGAGGCGCGTTCATCGATCATGTAACTGGCGACGCCGGTGCCGATGATAAGCAGGCCGCCGCCGGCGACCGCAACGGCCATGGCCCTCAGCGCGTAGGAATCGACAAGGCCGGCGTCATTTGCCAATGGTGTGACCGATACGGCGGTCATCGCGGTAAAATGAAGCGCGACAACCGCAAGAACGAAGAGGACCAGAGCAGCCTGCGGCGCAAGACGCCACGGCCGACGGATCGCCTGATTGAAGGCAAATGCAGCGAGAGTGGCCGAAAGCACGACGGAGCTGATGACATAGCTTTGGTTCCATTCGACGATGCCATCGACGTGGTAAGCCATCATGCCGGTATAATGCATCGTCGCAATGGCAAGGCCGACGCCGGCGCCGCCCAATTCCGGCGCTAGCTGCGGCGTGCGGGACAGCATCACTGCGAAACCAACGCTGGAGCCCGCCACGGCCAGCAGAAATGATGCCATCGTAAGGATCGGATCGAAGGTGACGGGAGCGCCGACCTCATAGGCCAGCATGGCAATGAAATGCGTGCACCAGACGGAGGAACCGGCGGCGACCGCTGTCAGGAAGATCCAGCCGCCGCGCTGCAGTCCTTGCGTTTTTTCTGCTCGCTGCAGCAAGCCGAGCGTGATCCATCCACCGCTGATACAGACGAATGCAGCAAGAAGGACGAGCCACAAATTATGTTCTGTGACGATGCATGAAAGAACGCGCACGCAGAAATCCCAAATCTATTTTGTGGCGGCGACAGATCCTTGGTAGGCCGTCGTCGCGCCGGAAATCGCCGCGCAGATCCTTCGTGGATGAACACTGAAGATCGCGTAAAGACGGATGCTACAAATCGCGTGAAACTGCGCCTCCACACGGGTCTGTGATCTCATCATCACGTCGCGGATCAGCCATTAGAGCGGCATTATGGAGCAGTTGCCACAAACCTGATTGCAGGCTCATGGATGTGTGTTGGCCAGCCAATCAGGTTGATGATGTCGACCGCGCCGGCGACATTTTTGAGCAATTATGGATTTTGGATTGTTCAAACCTTGGAAGTGTTGAGCCGGCCTGCTCGGACGGCCTCTGCTAGACGCTTTCTCATTTCTAAGAAGAAATCTTTGGGAACGTTTCCGTAGTCACAGCGAGAGGGATCGTTTGGCAATGGCTTGATACGGTCTGAAGGCCACTCAAATCGGTTGACCTCACTCAGGCGAACGTAATTGATGTCCTCATCCAAACCCATTGTTTTGCAGACATCTTCGGGTACTTGCAACGATTGGTCTTCTTCCCCAATATCTGGGTACGAATGTGTAATTGGAACAACGGTGACCATTCCTGTCTGACTTGAGGCCAGGACGATGGCACACGGGCGTTCTTTCTTGAACTGGTCTTTGTACCAAGTGTAATCGAACCGGATCACGAGACCCGGAGTAGGGTCTGGCAGTTTCACTTAGAGATCACGCCATACTCTGCGTTCTCAATCTCAGTAAGTAGCTCGTCATCGATCTCGCTTACATGAAGCACCTGCACCTCACGTCGCTTGAGACGGTTGAAATGTTCAAGCTCGTCTGCGCTGATGTAGGCACCCACGACTCGGTTATGCGACGTGACTTCAATCACCCCGGCCTTATGTACCGCTTCGCGAATTCGTCCAAAGTGACGAGAGAAATCCGATGCGGGGATTTGAAGCGCTGCACCCATAATCTATCTCCTCTATTGACATGCAAATTACGTATTTTGCGTAAATTGTCAATGCAGAAGATTACACGGTGGTTCTCATGCTGCAGGATTTAGGAGCAGGGGCCATCGAACTGCAATATGCCTCGTGGCAACTGCTCCACAATGCCGCATTAGAGCCGCGCTTCCCACCATTTCCGCGCTCGGCTCGAATTTTGCAAGCAGCGATGGAGATCTCTCGTCAGAACTCTGATCCGAGAACTGACTTCGATATTCAAAGCTTGAATTTAGTTTCAAGTAACTCTGTTGGAAATACAGCAAATCCTAAAATGTAATGCTGGATATTAGCCGAATATCAATCTTTATGGGCGACAATGTATTTAAGTATATTTGAAAATTATACTAAGCAAGGATTGTGCTTGGTATGCTATGCAATTTCCATTATATGAAAGCTCGTTCGTGAAGAGACCAAAAGCCCGCATCAGACCTATCCGCAGACTTCAGCAGCTATCGCGAAAGCTGATGGCTGATCGAGCCGGGAACTTCGCGACGGTCACGGTCTTGCTTGCGGTTCCGCTGATTGCGGCCGCCGGAATGGCAATAGACATCACCAACGCACTGATGGCCAGAACCGAGCTTTATAATGCGGCGGATGCTGCAGCGCTCGGCGCGATCGCTGACTCGTCGCCAGCGGTCGCCGCTGCGCTGAAGATGACCAGCGACGGCACCGTCAGCGTCGGTCAGGATGATGCACGGAAACTCTTCTTCGGCCAGACGTCCGGCGACCTGCAAAATGTGCCTGTCAACGTGAATATTTCGGTCAACAGGGTTTCGAATGTCGTCAAGTCGACGGTGAACTTCTCCGCCAGCGTGCCGACGACTCTGATGCAGATCATGGGGCAAACATCGATCCCGATCAGCGGCACGGCTTCCGCGCAATATCAGACGGCAAGCTTCATCGATTTCTACATGTTGTTGGATAACACGCCTTCGATGGGTGTGGGCGCCACTTCGGATGACATCGCGATGATGCAAAAGAACACCACCGACACCTGTGCTTTCGCTTGTCACAATCTGGATACCACTAATAATTATTATAACTTAGCGAAACGTCTTAATGTCAAGATGCGTATCGATGTGGTACGGCAGGCAACGCAATCGCTGACGGATACGGCTGTCACTAACCGCTCGACCCCCGACCAGTATCGCATGGCCGTCTACACGTTCGGTACCAAGGCGGAAAGCGCGGGTCTGACCAGCGTGTCCGCTCTGTCTTCCGATATGGCTCAGGTTAAGACCTCCACCGGCGCGGTCGATCTGATGACCACGCCCAAACAGAATTACAACAACGACCAGGACACGAGCTTCGACACGATGTTGACGCAGCTCCAGCCGATCGTCGGCACGGGCGGCGGCGGAACGACAAGCTCGGATCGCGCTAAAGTGCTGTTCTTCGTGACCGATGGGGTTGGCGATAGCTACAAGCCCAGCACGTGCACCAAGCCGACGACGGGTGGTCGCTGTCAGGAGCCGCTCGATATATCCTTCTGCAAGCCACTGAAGGACCAGAACGTCAAGATTGCCATTCTTTATACGACCTATTTCCCGCTGCCGCAGAATCCTTGGTACAATACCTGGATCGCGCCGTTCCAATCGCAGATCGGCACGAACCTGCAAAACTGCGCGTCGCCCGGCCTCTATTTCGAAGTCAGCCCGACACAGGGTATTTCAGATGCGATGAATGCACTGTTCCTGAAGGTCATTCGGACGCCTCGACTGACAGGCTGACGGGTGCATCCGATGACCGACCAGGTCGTGCCGTCGCACGATTGTCTGCGCGGCCGTGCATGCGAGGGTGGCTCCTGGCTCCAACGCGATAGAACTCGCTCATCATGCGGGTGCTTCGGGTTCGAGACGGAGCTGCTTCCAACGAGCCTCTTATTTGCAACGACTGTGACCTGCTCGCCATCCATCGCTCACGATGAAGGAATTTCGATTTTCTGAAGGGCTTATAGCGCGCCACGCAGCATCGCGACGCGATTTGCGCTCGCAAATGAGCTGCTTCTATCGGTCTCTCAAGCGGTTGGCTGCCGCCCGGTCAGAGCATCGCGTGGAGCGCGCGACGGCATATGCCGCTTAGGGCCACGGGTGGGCTACGCCGTGACCAGCGTTTTGACCAGGCCTATGATCTTCTGCCGCGTCTTTGTGTCCTTGATCTTCGCAAAGGCGCGATTGAGTTCGGCACCTTCATCAGATGAAAGGAAGCTGACGAGGTCATTCTTGACGCCCATTGCCTCGTTTACCGAAGCATTGGAATGGGCTACCGGGTTGTCGAAGAAATGCGAAATCGACACGCCGAGGCAGTCTGCAACGCGCTGCAACCGGCTGGCGCCGACGCGATTTGTGCCCTTCTCATATTTCTGGACCTGCTGAAACGTCACGTTCAGCCCTTCGGCAAGCGCCGTCTGGCTCATGCCCAACATGCGCCGTTGCATCCGGATGCGTCTTCCGACCTCGATATCGATTGGGCTGGGTGGCTTTCGCTTCGACGTATCTTGCATAGACCCTCTTTCTGGCGATGGTGCCGCCCATCGAACTGCGGGGGGTCGACGGGCGGGAGGCTGCAGGATCCTGGACATCATGTCGGCAGAGCCCTCGACCTATGACTGCCGGGTGTCATATGAGACGGCAATGTCAATTCATCCCGGCCGTCGTCACGGCATCCGATTCTTGCGCATTTGGTACAATGTTTGCGCTATCTGAACATTGCGAAGGGTGTCAAGTGGACACCCCTAGCCCGATACGCGGCCTAGTTTGCAGCCGATTCGCGGCCGATTTGCCTTATCGTATCGATAAAGGCCCTGAGTTTTGGCGCCAGCTCGGCTCGACGCGGAAAGTATAGAAAGAGGCCGCCCTCGGTGACGGCGTAGTCGGCCAATACATGAACCAGTCGGCCAGCCTGGATGTCCGCTTGCACCAACGGTTCGAAGACATAGGCAAGTCCGATGCCTGCCAGTGCAAGCTCTATCGCCGAATGCGCTTCTGTCACGATCGCTTGACCGCCGACCGTGACGGCCACATCCCGGCCGTCCTCGACGAATTCCCATTGATAGAGACCGCCGGAGCGGATGAGCCGGTAACCAATGCAATTATGATTGGAAAGTTGTCCCAGTGTCGTCGGTCGTCCGTGGCGGCCGATATACGCGGGGGAGGCGACCACGACCGAACGAAAGGGAGGGGTGAGACGGATCGCCACCATATCCTGAGCAATCATTTCGCCGATACGTATACCGGCATCGAAGCCCTCGGAGACGATGTCGGTCAGTCGCTCGTCGGAAAAGATTTCCACCTCGACCTCGGGATAGCGTTCGGCCATCGCGGCGATCACCCGCGTGACAGCAAGCGGCAGGCAGACGCGCGCGGCATTGATGCGCAAAAGGCCGCTTGGCCTTCCCTTGACGGCGCGGATGCGCTCGATCCGTTCGTGAATATCCTGCAAAGCTGGCGTCACGGTGCCGATCAGGCTCCTGCCGGCTTCTGTCAGCGCCACGCTGCGGGTCGTCCGCGCGAAAAGCGGCTGGCCGAGCCGTTCTTCTACCAATCGGACGGCATGGCTGACAGCAGATGCACTCATCCCCAGTTCACTGGCAGCAGCGGCGAAACCGCCGCGGCGAGCCACGGCGACGATAATGGGAAGGTGAGGCAGCAGATCGCGATCCATTCATGAATCATATCGCACAATGCATGCGAATTAAATGATCTTATCGCAGGGCGGGAAAGGGGGAATCCTGTGCAGGTCAAATCGCCGACGGGCTCCATCGACCATCCGAACGAGGCCGGACGCGGCAATGAGGAGCACATTCATGAGCATGCAATTCTTCACTCTCGGCGATAGCGGCCTGAAAGTGACGCGGCTTGCCCTCGGCACCATGACCTTCGGGACAGAATGGGGCTGGGGGTCGGACAAGGCGACAGCTCGCGCCATCTTCGACGCCTATGTCGAGGCTGGCGGCAATTTCTTCGATACCGCGGATGCCTATACCGGCGGCACGTCGGAAACCTGGCTCGGCGAGTTCATCGCCGAACGCGGACTGCACGACGAGTCGGTGATCGCGACAAAATTCAGCATGAACCTTCAGGCACACACACCGAACGCCGCCGGCAATGGCCGCAAGAACATACTGCGCGCCGTCGAGGGCTCGCTGAAGCGGCTCAACACCGACCATATCGATCTTTACCTGATGCATTGCTGGGACCGCCTGACGCCGCCTGAGGAGGTCATGCGCACGTTTGACGATCTCGTCCGTTCGGGAAAGGTGCTTCACGTCGGCCTGTCGGACGTGCCGGCCTGGTACGCCAGCCGCGCCCAGGCCATTGCCGAACACAGAGGCTATGCGCCAATATCGGCATTGCAGCTCGAATATTCGCTGGCGGAGCGCAATATCGAGAATGAGTTCATCCCGTTCGGCACGCGCTATGGCGCCGGCATTATGGCCTGGAGCCCATTGGCGAGCGGCCTGTTGAGCGGCAAGTATCGCCCGAGCGCGGCGGAGCCGACGGCCGGGCGGCTCGAGACCGTCCGAGGGACGACAAATCCGGGCTTTCAGAAATTCAACGAGCGCAACTGGGCAATCGTTGCCGAACTGGAAAAGGTATCCGCCGAGCTGGGGCGCAGCATGGCGCAGGTGGCGGTAAACTGGGCAATGACCCAACCGGGCGTGGCCTCGATCATCATCGGCGCAACGAAGCTGGAGCAGCTGAACGACAACCTCCGCGCATTGGATTTCGAGATTCCCTCGGAGTTACGGCAGAGGCTCGACCATGTCAGCGCCTTGCAGCCGACCTTCCCCTATTCCTTCTTCGGATCTGAGATCCAGGGCGCTATGACCGGCGGTCAGACGGTGGGCGACAAGCCGGCCGGTTATTATCCGGATCTGAATATTTCGGGGAAGTTTGCCGGCGTCAGCTAACGTTGCAGGTTGGGGCCTGCCTTGGGCCGGCAGCGATGCCGGCCCAAAACCGTTATAGTGCCAGAGTCCTTGTTTCCGCCGAGTTCTGCTGCTACTGAGCGCGCCGTAGCCCGTAAGGGCAATGAAATCCGGTCGCAGCCCACCCGGTCAAAACAAGGGATCCTGAATTATGAAGACTATCGTCGTCTGCTCCGGCGGATTGGACTCCGTTTCGCTCGCCCACAAGGTGGCGGCCGAACATCAGCTCATCGGCCTCGTGTCGTTCGATTACGGCCAACGGCATCGCAAGGAAGTGGAATTCGCCGCAGCCTGCGCCAGGCGTCTCGGCGTACCGCATGAGATCATCGACATCACCGCCATCGGCAAGCATCTGACCGGATCGGCGCTCACTGACGACATAGATGTGCCTGATGGGCACTATGCCGAAGAGACCATGAAGGCGACCGTCGTGCCGAACCGTAATGCGATTATGCTCGCAATCGCTTTCGGGCTTGCGGCGGCGCAAAAGGCGGATGCCGTCGCTGTCGCTGTCCATGGCGGCGATCACTTCATCTATCCGGATTGCCGGCCGGGCTTCATCGATGCCTTCCAGCAGATGCAGAACCATGCTCTGGAAGGCTATGCCAGCGTCTCGCTCTATGCGCCTTTTGTGACTATTTCGAAGGCGGATATCGTCACGAACGGCGCGCGGCATCAGACGCCCTTCGCCGAAACCTGGTCCTGCTACAAGGGCGGCACTCGCCATTGCGGGCGCTGCGGCACCTGCGTCGAGCGGCGCGAAGCCTTCCATCTCGCCGGCGTCGAAGACCCCACGGATTATGAGGATCCCGATTTCTGGGAAGCCGCGACGACGGGCTTTTCGGCGCAGGAGGTGAAGTGATGTTCCGCATCACCAAGGAATTTCATTTCTCCGCCTCGCACCAGCTGGCGCATCTTCCCGACGATCATCAATGCGCGCGGCTGCATGGGCACAACTACATCGTCGTGGTGGAGCTTTCGGCCGCCGAGCTCGACGGCAATGGCTTCGTGCGTGATTATCATGAGCTTCAGCCGCTGAAGCGCTATATCGACGACAATTTCGACCATCGCCATCTGAACGACGTTCTTGGCCATGGCCGCGTCACCTCGGAATGTCTCGCCAGGCATTTCTACGATTGGTGCAAGGCCCGTCTGCCCGAGACGTCGGCGATGCGCGTCAGCGAGACGCCGAAGACCTGGGCGGAATACCGGCCATGAGCGAGGCGCGAATTCGCGTCAGCGAAATATTCGGACCGACGATCCAGGGCGAGGGTATCCTGATCGGCCTCCCCACGATTTTCGTGCGCACCGGCGGCTGCGACTACCGTTGTTCGTGGTGCGATACGCTGCACGCGGTCGACAGCGATTATCGCGATCAATGGCGGCCAATGTCGGTCGAGGAGGTCTGGCTGGAGGTGACGAGGCTTTCCGGCGGCAGGCCGCTGACGATATCGCTCTCGGGCGGCAATCCGGCCATCCAGCCACTCGGTCCGCTGATTGCGCACGGTCATAGGGAAGGCTATCGCTTCGCGCTGGAAACACAGGGGAGCGTCGCCAAGGAATGGTTCGCTGAGCTCGACACGCTGGTGTTGAGCCCGAAGCCGCCATCAAGCGGGATGGTGACGGATTGGGACGCCTTCGACGACTGTCTGCGCATGGCAGCGGAAAAGCCGCAGGTCGCGCTGAAGATCGTCGTGTTTGATGATGTCGATTATGCCTATGCGCGCTCGGCTGCCTCTCGCTATCCGCAACTGCCTGTTTATCTGCAGCCCGGCAACCATACGCCGCCGCCGCCCGATGCCGACGATGCTATCGTCGACATCGAGGGTGTCATGGAGCGAATGCGCTGGCTCGTGGACAAGGTCAGCGATGACAGGTGGTTCGAGGCGAGGGTCCTGCCGCAATTGCATGTGTTCATCTGGGGCAACAAGCGCGGTGTTTGAGCAGGGCCGGAGCCGGGCAGGCCGTCGCCCTCTCTTCTGCCGCCGCAACATAACTCACCATTTTCGAACACAGCTTCACGAGGCAGCTGCTATTTTCCCCTCGCTTCAACTTTTGGAAAGGCATCGTGTCGGAAAAATCCAATGGCCGAGCATCGGTAGCGCTTGTCACCTTCTCGTGGGAGCTGCATCGCGGACGTGAACGTGACAGATCAGCGGTCCGGTGAGATAATTTTGCGCGCAACGGATCGCGCGACCGGCTTTCCAGCGAAGGCAGCGACCCGCGACATGGCGTTTTCCGCATAATCTCATATTCTTATCGTCGAGGACGACACGATATAGCGGGCATGCTGGTCGAGCTCATAGCCAGCAACGGTTTCAGGGCAATCTCCGCGTCAAACGCGCTGACATGGATCGCCTGCTTGCGCGCCAAAAGTTCGATCTCCTCGTGCTCGATGCAATGCTTCCCGGCGAGGACGGTTTCAGCACCTGCCGGCGGCTGCGCGCGGATCGAACCGTTCCAATCCTTATGCTGACCGCCCTGCACGAGGACGTCGACGGCCTCCAAGGTCGGCATTCGCAAAGGCGCCGATGCTTTGCTGGCGGAGATGAAGTGACCTGATGCCTGCGCTCGCCGCCATCATCCGATCGGCTTGCGCAGTAATTACCCGCACAGCCTCAAGATTTGCTGCGCTCGGAGCTATCGGCGACGTCTGGCGCCGTGCGAACCGGATCGGTTTCAAGAATCTCCGATAGGGTCTTCAGGATGCGCTGCACGCCCGGATGGTCGCATGTATAGTATCGGAATTGTGCTTGACGGCGCACCTTGACGATTCCCGCCTGATGAAGCCGCGTCAAATGCTGGCTGAGAGCCGATTGCGATATTCCGAGCCTCTTGGCCAGGCTGTTGACGTCCTCCTCGTGATCCGACAGGTGGATGCAAACCTCCAGGCGTTTCGGATTGGAGAGCTGGCTTAGAAGATCTGCGTGGTAAGTGAGGCGCTCATCTTCTTTTGTCTGATCTGAATACATGACGCGACCGATCGTTATTAGCGAAAGCTTTTCAATCCTCGGAGGTCAGGCGACACGCGACGATAAACGCGAACGTTGCAAAATTATATTCTGATTTGTTGCAATTCGTTGCGCCCACGCGGAGCAACCGGACCTCCCACTCAGGCCGATTGTCGTTTATCGGCCTTTCGTGACGCGACAACTAGGGCCTGAGCGCAATTTGGGAATATGTGCGCAAGTCATTTTGCAATTATTCTGTAACAAAATCGAACCGAATGCCTTGTTTTTGTCCGGCTTTTGACATCACACTGCTAATTAAGCGGTTTATCTTCTGCTCTAACGAACAGGAGCTAACCATGACCCACAGGGACTTGACGATCGCTGAAGTTCTTGAAGATCCGCTGATCCGCCAGGTCATGCGCGCGGATCGCATATCTGTCGCCGGAATGGCGAACCTGTTGCAGGATGCGGCACTCAGACAGCAGCGCGCGGAGGCGGTCGGGCGCGATGCCGGCCACGACCTGTCGGTCGGCCTGAAGCCGATGGCTCGCGCTCGCCTGCGTCCCGGTACGCAGGCCGATCTGCGCTGAAGCCATGAGTTGCGTGTGGAGACGACAATCGCGCCGTAATCGGCGATTGTCGTGGCGAAGATTCAATTTCCTATAGTCGAGTAAACAGACGCCCATGGTCCAGGATCGAGGGCCTGTTTTCCGGCGGCGGTTTATCAAAGCGTCCCGCTGCGGTTGAGCGAAATCGCATACACGCTGGTGGTCGCTGTTATGAACAGCCTGTGCTTGCCGCGCCCGCCGAAGCAAAGGTTGGAAACCGTTTCCGGCACCAGGATCTTGCCCATGACGTGCCCGTCCGGCGCGATGCAATGCACGCCGTCGGCCGCCGACGACCAGAGATTGCCGTCGGTGTCGAGCCGCATGCCGTCGGCGCAGCCTGGCGAAATCGCATGGAACACTTCTCCGCCCGATAGGCGCCAGTCTTCGCCGACGCTAAAGACGCGGATGTGCTGCGGATCGCCGCTATGCATGCGGCCGGTATCGGCGACATAAAGTTTTTTCTCGTCGGGGCTGAAGGCGAGCCCGTTCGGGCAATTGAAGTCCGTCAGCACCGCCTGCATGGTGCCGGAGGGATCGACGCGATAGACGTTGCAGTGCAGTTCCTGCTCGCTTCTATGCCCCTCGTAATCCGTCGCGATGCCGTAATGGGGATCGGTGAACCAGATGGCGCCATCCGAGGCGACAATGACATCGTTGGGCGAATTCAACCGCTTGCCCTCATAGCTGTCGGCGATCACCGTGATCGATCCGTCGAACTCCGTGCGCGTCACGCGCCTGCCGCCATGCTCGCAGCTGACGAGCCTGCCCTGCCGGTCACGCGTATGGCCGTTGGAGAAATTCGACGGCTCGCGAAAGACGCTGGTGCCGACACCGGGGATCCAGCGCATGATGCGATTATTGGGGATATCTGAGAACAGCAGGCAATTCAGGTCTCCGAACCAGACCGGGCCTTCCACCCAGTCGAACCCGGTGGCAATCGGCTTGACGGGAGCGTTGCCGAGGACGAATTTCCCGAAGGCCGGGTCGATGATCTCGAAGAACGACATTGTGACAATACCTCCCATAATGTTACATCGCCTGATCGATGTGTTATCGATAACATATCCAAGTCAGTCCGCAAGCAGGGAGGATAGTGCATGAGCCACATTCTGGCGTCGAGTGTCTTGAGCGATGAGGGTGTGATGACGTTGCTGACATCGGCGATTTCGGCTGCCGCCGCGACGGGTCAACCGCAATGCATCGTCATCGTCGATCAGAGCGGCGTGACGCTCGGTTCGTTCCGCATGCGCGGTTCGCGTTTCCAGTCGCTGAAAAGCGCGCTTGCCAAGGCGCGGACCGCTGCCTCGATCGGTGCGCCGAGCCATTCCCTACCGGAACATGCCAGGTTGCTGCTGGCTGCCGCAAACCAAGGGGAGGCGACGGGACTGCGCGGCGGCCTACCGATCCGCTTTTCGGGTACGGTCGTTGGCGGGATCGGTGTCGGATCGGGCTCCGGCGAGCAGGATGAACAGGTCGCCCTTGCCGCCCTCAGGGCGATCGGTGCCGATCTCGAATAAGAAGAGCCTGTCGGGTGAGATCCGCCCTCGTCTTGGACGGATCTGAGGCCGTTCCTCGTCGGTCAGGCAAAGACGATCTGTGCCTTCATAGCCTTGCTGCGATCCGAGGCGATCTCGAATGCCCTGATCGCATCGGCGAGCGGCACCGAATGGGTGATGAGCGGGCGCACGTCGATCAGGCGTTTGCGCATCAGGTCGACGCCGACGGCAAATTCCTCATGGAAGCGGAAGGAGCCGCGCAGTTCCAGTTCCTTGGCCGTGATCGCCATCATCGGTAGCGTCATGTCGCCGCCGAGACCGAGCTGCACGATAATGCCGCGCGGCCTCAGCGCCGCGATCCCACCGACAAGAGCGGCAGCAGCGCCCGAGCACTCGTAGAGTACATCGAAAGTACCCTTGTCGGCCGAATAGGCGGCAAGCGCTTCAGGCTCGTCCTTGGTGTTGATGATCCTGTCGGCGCCCGCCTGCTTTGCGAGCGACAGCGTGAAATCCGAAAGGTCGGTCGCCACGATCTCGGCCGCGCCAGCGCGCCGCGCTGCTAGGATCGACAAAACGCCGATCGGACCGCAACCGGTCACGAGAACCCGCTTGCCGAGCATCTCGCCGGCGCGTCTCGTCGCATGCAGGGTGACGGCAAGCGGCTCTGCCATGGCCGCTTCGCCGGGTGTCAGGCCATCCGCCGGAACGCATTGGATCGCGTCTGCAACCAGCGTCTCGCGAAACGCGCCCTGAATATGCGGAAAGGGCATGGCGCTGCCGTAGAAGCGCATGTTGAGGCACTGATTGTGCAAGCCCTGCTGGCAGTAGCGGCAGGTCCGGCAGGGGCGGGAAGGAGAGACGGCGACGAGCTGGCCGATCTCAAGGCCCTCCACGCCGGACCCGAGTGCAACAACAGTCGCGCTGACCTCATGTCCAAGGATCATTGGCTGCTTCAAGCGAACGGTTCCGAAGCCGCCATGATGATAGTAATGTAGGTCGCTGCCGCAGACCCCGCCGGTCGCCAGTCTCAGCTTGACCTCTCCAGCGCCCGGTTCCTCCTCCGGATACTCCTCGATCCGCACATCCTTGGCGGCGTGAGCGACGATGGCCTTCATGTCTTTCTCCTCAAAGAACGGGTGTGGGCAGCGGCTGGCCGGCAAAGTGTGCGGTGAGATTGTCGCGCACGAGCTGGCCCATGGCCTTGCGCGTCTCGATCGTGCCGGAGGCATGATGCGGCTGCAGCAGCACATTGTCGAGCGCCAGAAAGCGCGGGTTGAGCTTCGGCTCGCCTTCAAAGACGTCGAGCGCCGCCGATCCGAGTTTGCCGGTCTCGAGCGCCTCGAGGACGGCTTCCTCATCGATATTGGAGGCTCTGGATATATTGATCAGCATGCCCTCCGGCCCGAGCGCCTCGATCACCTGGCGTCCGACGATATGGCGGGTCGCGGCGGATGCAGCAAGCGTCACGAACAGAAAATCAGATTGCCGTGCGAGTTCAACAGGATCGGCCACGAACTTCATGTCGGATGCGAAAGATTTCGCCTCGACATCGGAATAGGCGATCTGCAGGTCGAAGCCCTTCAGGCGCTTGGCGACCTCGAAACCGATGCGGCCGAGGCCGAGCACGCCGGCGCGCCGTCCCCAGACGCGGCGCTTGAGGGGATAGAGACCCTTCTCAGCCCAGCTGCCGTCGCGCACCCATGTTTCAGCGCCGAGCATGCCGCGCGACTGGCACAGCATCATGGCGACACCCAGATCGGCGACGTCATTGGTCAACACATCAGGCGTATTCGTGACACGGATGCCACGTTCGCGGCAGGCCTGCAGATCGACCGCGTCGAAGCCGACGCCATAGACCGAAATGAGCTGCAGATTGGGGCAGGCTTCGATCATGCCGCGATTGGCGCCAAGTTCACCGCGTGTCGCGATCGCCTTGATCGATGGGCCGACCTCGGCCAGAAGCTTGGCTTTGTCGGTAGCCTCGAAATAACGATGGACCTGAAACGCCGCATCGAGCGGTTCCTGATCCCATTGCGGATAGGGCCCGATCTGCAGGATTGGCGGCTTGTCCATCTTTCGTCTCCTCACTTGACATCGAATGTTATCGATAACATAAACAGGGGGAACAGTCTTTGTCGAGATAAAAAACGGAGGAAACCGTGTCTCTTGGCCTCTTCGATCTGAACGGGCGGCGCGCCCTGATTACCGGTTCATCGCAAGGTATCGGGCTCGCGCTCGCCAAGGGATTGGCGGCGGCGGGCGCCGAACTGGTGCTCAATGGCCGCGACGAGGAAAAGCTCGCCAAGGCGGCGGGTAGCTTCGACGGCAGGGTACATATTCTGCCATTCGATGCCACGGATCATGAGGCCGCGCGCCGCGCGGTGGATGCTTTCGAGGCGGACAAGGGCGCGATCGACATCCTGGTCAACAATGCCGGCATGCAGTTCCGCACGCCGCTGGAAGATTTCCCCGCAGACGCCTTCGAACGGCTGCTGCGCACCAATATATCGAGCGTCTTCAATGTCGGTCAGGCCGTCGCGCGCCATATGATCAAGCGCGGCGCCGGCAAGATCATCAACATTGCCAGCGTCCAGACGGCGCTGGCACGGCCGTCGATCGCGCCTTATACGGCAACCAAGGGCGCCGTCGGCAATCTCACCAAGGGCATGGCGACGGATTGGGCCAAATACGGTCTGCAGTGCAACGCCATCGCGCCCGGCTATTTCGACACGCCATTGAATGCGGCGCTCGTCGCCGACGCCGATTTCTCCGCGTGGCTCGAAAAGCGCACGCCGGCCGGCCGTTGGGGGCAGGTCGAAGAACTGGTCGGCGCCTGCATTTTCCTGGCGTCCGACGCATCCTCCTTTGTCAACGGTCATGTGCTTTATGTCGATGGCGGCATCACAGCCTCGCTCTGATAAGGTGCAGCACGCCGCTTCGTCGTCATGGGCGTCAGCGGCTGTGGCAAGTCCTCGGTCGGTGCAGCACTCGCTGCTCGTCTTGCTGGTGTCTATGTCGATGGAGACGACCTGCATCCGCCGGCCAATGTCGCCAAGATGAGCGCCGGCATCCCGTTGACCGACGCTGATCGCTGGCCATGGCTCGACAGGGTCGGCGCGCGCCTGGCACTGGCGGACGATACGGCGCTGATCGGATGCTCGGCCCTGAAGCGCGTCTATCGCGATCGGATCCGCTCCCTCGTCGGCGCGCCGGTTTCCTTCATCCATCTCGACGGCACGAAGGAGACCATCCTTCGGCGCCTGGAGGCGCGGCGGGATCATTTCATGCCGTCTGCCTTGCTGGAGAGCCAGTTTGCAGCACTTGAGCCGCCCGGTGCAGACGAGCAAGCTATCACTGTCAATATCGACCAGCCGCTGGATATGGTCGTGGCGGCGATCATCGCCGCATTGGAGGAGGAGCAGTTATGAGCAACAAGGTGGCGCTGATCGGCGCCGGTGCGATGGGCGGTGCCATTGGCGCCCGCCTGGTGGAGACTGGCAACGAGTTGACGGTTTTCGATCTCGACAAGGAGAAGGTGGCCGCGCTCACAGCCAAGGGTGCACATGCCGCCGACAGTGCCGCAGCGGCAGCCGCGGCATCAGATTTTGTCATCCTGAGCCTGAACTCGCCGAAGGTCGTCCACAGCGCGGTATTCGGGCCGGGCGGGGTTGCCGAAGGGGCGAAGCGCGGAACTTTGATCATCGATATGTCGTCGATCGATCCGGATGCGACCAAGGCGCTCGCCGGCGAAGCGGCGGAGAAGGGGTTGCGCTGGGTAGACAGTCCACTCTCCGGCGGCGCTCCGAAGGCGCTGATCGGACAGTTGACCTTGATGGCGGGCGGTGACGCAGAGGACGTCTCGGATGCGCATCAGGTGCTGCGCCATGTCGCATCGAACTACACCCATATGGGGCCGGTCGGCGCGGGTCAGACGACCAAACTCATCAATCAGGTCCTCTGCGCATTGAATTTTCTGGCGGTGGCGGAGGCAACGCAACTGGCGCTTGACGCCGGTGTGGATGCCGCCAAGATCCCGCAGGCATTGAAGGGCGGTCGGGCCGACAGCGCCATCCTTCAGGAATATATGCCGCGCTATGTGACCAAGGATTATCGCCGCACCGGCCGGATCGACAACATGGTCAAGGATCTGAACGGCGCCCAGGATCTTGCTCGACGCACCAACACCGCCATGCCGCTGACGGCTGTCTGCGCCGAGATCCATCGCATGCTGACGGCCGCCGGCCTCGGCGGCGAGGACCAGGCTGCATTGATGGAATTCTTCAAGGGACCGAACAAGGAAATCGCCGGATGATCACCCGATACGCATTATTCGAAGGCAAGGTCAGGGAAGGCGAAGCGGAGGCCTTCCGCGCCGCCGTCATGGAGACGATCCTGCCGAAATGGAAGCAGTTTCCCGGTGCGCTCGACGTACGCGTTACCTTTGCCGAAGCGCGTGACGAGGGGGCTCCGGAATTTCCGATGATCCTCGCCGTCAACTATCCGGACCTGGCGGCTGTCGAGGCTGCCCTTGCCAGCCCCGTGCGTACCGAAGCGCGGGCGGCAACTGAAGCCGTGCTGTCACGCTTCTTCGAAGGGCGCATTCATCATCATGTGACACTCGCCCATGAGTTCCAGCTATAGGCCAATCTCCTGAGACAATCGTTACGCGGGGCCGAAAGGCTCCGCATTTCTCATTGTCTGGATGGACGAAAGACGCACTTGCTATTAGCGGGGAAGCCATATTACTCTCATGGTAACGATAACATAAGGCCATTGATGAGTAGCAATCGCAAACCGCCCACTATGGCAGACATAGCCCGCGTCATGGGAGTTTCTCCGATGACGGTGTCTCGTGCGTTCAAGGCGGACAGTCTCGTCAGCCCGGAGACCCGGGAAGCGATTCTGAAGGCGGCGGAAGATCTGGGTTATGTTTTCGACAGCACGGCCTCCAACCTGCGTTCGCAAAAGTCCGATTTTGTCGCCGTCACCATTCCCTCCATCAACAACGCCAATTTCGCCGACACGGTCGGCGGCCTTTCCGACACGCTGGCCAAGCGGGGAATGCAGATCCTGCTTGGCTATACGAACTACGATATCGATGAGGAGGAGCGGCTGATCGAGCAGCTTCTGCGCCGCAAGCCGCAGGCGCTCGTGGTGACCGGTGGCTCGCACACGGCGCGAGCGCGCCGGCTTCTACAGACGGTGGCCATTCCGATCATCGAAACCTGGGATATTCCGGCCGATCCGATCGACCACTTTGTCGGTTTTTCCAACATGGCGGTCATGCGCGATATGGTCGACCACTTCGTCGCCTCCGGCTGTCGGCGTATCGCCTTTATCGGTGGCGACGTTCAGCGGGATTCGCGCGGCAGCGAGCGTCGACTTGGCTTCATTGCAGCGATGCAGGCGCATGGCCTCGACGCTTCGAGACTGATCGCCGCTGGGCCGCCGCCAATTTCAATGCGCGAGGGCGCCAATGCCATGGCGAAGCTGATCGAGATCTATCCGGACACAGAGGCGGTCGTTTGCGTTTCCGACCTTGCCGCTTATGGCGCGCTGACGGAATGTCGCCGGCTGGGCGTCCCCGTGCCGGAGCGCTTTTCCATCGGTGGGTTCGGCAATTATGAAATCGGTGAGGTATGCGTACCGACGCTGACGACGATCAATGCCTTTGCCAGGGAAATCGGCGAGCAAACCGCCCAGCTGATCCTCGATATTCTCGACAATGCGCAGCCGGTCGGCAATGTCAGGATTTCAACGCAACTAATCGTCCGTGATAGCAGCCGTCAGCTTCAGCTTGTCCCTTAAGTGAAACGGCGCGGCCCGAAGACCGCGCCATTTCCGCGCAACTGGGATCATTTGCCCCAGATCTTCTTGTACTGATCTCTGTAGCCGTTATCCGGATCGAAGCTGTTCTTCGGGCCGCCGTCGGACTGTATGTTATCTGATGTCACCACATGCAGCGGCGACAGATATCCGGACCACTTCTCGCCGGAAAGGGCGCGATTGAGCTCGTCGACCAGCTGCCAGCCCTGGAGATTGAGCGGCTCGGCCACGGTCACTTTCTGATACTGGCCGGCGCGGATGCGCTCATAGGCCGATTGCGAGCCATCGCCGGCGGCGACGTTGATCGGCGCATCGGTTCCGCCCTTGCCGGCTGAGGCGAGCGACGGACCCATGAAGTCGAAATAGAGGTCGTTGATGGCAAGCGAATGGGTCCAGCTGTCTCCATATTTCTGCAGCAGCGACGTGGTCAGCTGCGGCATGCGCTGTGACGTCTCGGCGATCGGCGTGTCGACATATTCCAGCACCTTGCCGCCCAGGCGTTCAATCTCGACCTTCATCCTGTCGGCCTTGGCAATGGCGATCGCATAGGTCGAGTCCGTGAAGATGATCACGCCCGGCTTGCCCTTGGCATCGACGAAGGCCCAGTCGGCGGCCGCCTTCGAGACTTCCATGGCATCGGTGCTGACATTGGCGAACAATCCGTTCTTGTCGTCGGGGCCGATCACCGGGCCTGCATGCCAGGCGACCAGCGGGATCTTGGCAGCCTTTGCCTCTTCAAGTGCCGGTGCCTGCTCGACCGCATCGAAGCCGTCGATGATGATGCCGTCGGGCTTGAGCGCCATGGCCTGACCGAAAGCGGCCGTGCGTCCGCCGATCGAACCCGCGCCATCGAGAACCTTCACTTGCCAGCCGATGGCCTTGGCGGCTTCCTCGACGCCGTTGCTGACGCCGAGAATGCCGCCGTTCTTGAGATCGCCGGCGAGAACGACGATCGTCTTGCCCGTCTGCGCCTTCGGGCCGGTCGCCGGGCCGTCCCATTTGGTGACCGCCGTTGCATACTTGGCCACGACGGCTTTCGCATCCGCCATCGGATCGGCATAGGCATGGCTGGCGCACAACACGAATAAGGCTGTCGTTGCCTGCAGGAATTGTCTGCGTTTCATTTCGTCTCCTCCCATTGGACGTTCAAACTGAGCTGATGTTCATTTCTCCGCTGGCGCGGCGGACAATTGCGGCTTCTCGACCGGGGCCATGCGTCCGGCGTGACTGCGCCGGCGTTGCGCATATCCGGCAATGCCGATGGCAACGAGCAGGGTGACGCCGTTAAACAGCGGCTCGACATAGAAGGAGCCGCCGAACTGCTGGATGCCGGCGATACCGACCGCAAGAATAATGACGCCGATCATCGTGCCCCAGACATTGACGCGGCCGGGCTTGATCGTGGTAGAGCCGAGGAACGCACCGACCAGCGCCGGCAAAAGATATTCAAGACCGACGCTTGCCTGACCGATGCGCAGCTTGGAGGCGAGCAGGACGCCGGCAACGGCGGCAAGCGTGCCCGAGGTTACGAAGGCGCCGATGACGAAGCGGCGGACAGGGATGCCGTTCAGGGCGGCGGCCTTCGGGTTGGCGCCGATGGCATAGATGTAACGGCCGATCGGCAGATATTCGAGGACGATCCACATGACGAAGGCAAGCGCGAGGACGTAGATGCCGGTGATTGGCAGGCCGAATACCATGGTGCCGTTCAGTGCATAGAAACCCTGCGGCAGCATGCCGACCACCTGTCGGCCGCCGGTATGCCAGAGTGCGATGGCATAAAGCACGGTGCCGGTGCCGAGCGTTGCGATGAAGCTGTCGATCTTGGCGATTTCCACCAGGAGCCCGTTCAGGAAGCCGGTAAAGGCGCCGAGCAGGATGACGACAAGCACCGCGACGGGCCAGGGGAGGCCGAACATCGTCTGCAGGCTGATCGCGAGCACATGCCAGAGCACGATGCCGTAGCCGATCGTCAGGTCGATGCGGCCCGCCGCCATCGGGATCATCGCCGCGAGCGACAGGATCGCGATAATGGTCTTGTCGGAAATGATCGAGCGCAGATTGAGCATGGTCGGGAAAGTCTGCGGCAGCAGAATGGAAAATAGTAGGATCAGCAGGGCCGTCAGGATGACGAGGCCGTAGACCGGCAGAAGACGCTGGATTTTCTGGCCGAAGCTCATTGCCGACAGCTCGGAGCGTGTGGGTTCGAGCGCATTGGATTCGATCGATTGCATGGTTTTCCTCTCCGGTTCAGGCCGCTTCGGATGCAGATGCGGCAGCGATCACCGCCGGTGTTGTCAGGTCGGCGCCGCTGAGTTCGCGCACGATCTGACCGCGCGAGAACACAAGGGCACGATGGCAGATGTGGGCGATTTCCTCGAAGTCGGTGGAAACGACGAGAACGGCAAGGCCGCCTTCCACCGCCTCGGCGATCAGCCGATAGATATCAGCCTTGGCGCCGACATCGACGCCCGCGGTCGGATCTTCGGCGATCAGCAGCTTCCGGCCCGTCGCCAGCCACCGTCCCACAACGACCTTCTGCTGGTTGCCGCCAGATAGGGCCTCGATCGCAAGGCTCTGGTCGTTGGGCCTGAGGCCGACCCGGCTGCCGAGCGAATAGGCCTTCTCGGCTTCGTTGCGCGGCGAGAGGAACGACATCAGGCCACGCCCGGAGGCGCCAGGATTGAGAAAGGTGTTTTCGCGCAGGCTGAGCGACATCGCGACCGATTCTTCGGTGCGGTCCCTGGCGATCAGGCCGATGCCGGACGCCATGGCGGCGACCGGGCTCGAAAGGTTGGGTTCCACACCGTTGAGCCGCACCGTGCCGCTCGATGCTTCGCAGCCGAACAGCGCGCGTCCGATCAGTTCCTGGCCCGCGCCTCGCAATCCGACAAGGCCAAGAAGCTCCCCTTGCCGGATATCGAAGGATACCGGCCCGGCGCCGCGGCAGGCGAGATCCCTGACCGAGACGATGGCCGGCCCCGAGCTTCGTTCCGCCTTGACGAACAATTGGTCGGCCTTGCGCCCGACGATCATCCGAATGAGCTCGTCCGACGTGGTTTCGGAAACGGGCTTCTGTCCCACCAGTTGTCCGTCGCGCAGCACGGCGACGCGGTCGGCGATGCGGAAGATTTCATCCAGCCGGTGCGAGACGTAGATCATCGCCACGCCGCGCTCCTTGAGCGGGCGAATGGCCGCGAACAGCTTCTCGACCTCATCGGCGGGCAGGCTGGCTGTGGGTTCATCGAGGACCAGAACATCGGCCTCGACAGCGAGTGCGCGGGCGATCGCCACCAGCGACTTTTCCGTTCTCGTCAGTTCCTGAACGCGCGTCGAGGGATCGAAATCACAGCCGACTAGCTTCAAGGCCTCTCTCGTTCGCCGTTCGGTCGCCCGCCAGTCGATCAGCCGGCCGCGCAGCGAATAGCCCTGCGCAAGCCCGACATTCTCACCCACCGTCATCCATTCGATCAAGCCGAGATCCTGATGGATGAAGGCGATCGGTTGGCGCTGGTTGGGTTGCGGCGGACGATGCTGATATGGCTTGCCGCGAAACAGAAGCTGTCCGCCGTCCGGCCTGTAGATGCCTGCCAGTGTCTTGATGAGCGTCGATTTGCCCGCGCCGTTTTCGCCGAGAAGCGCGAGGATTTCACCCTGCTTCAGATCGAGCGATACATTCGACAGGGCACGCGTTCCACCAAACTCCTTGGTGATATCGCAGAATTCGAGCAGCTTTCTGTCGTCCATCCCGCTCCTCCCAAAGCTTCTATGGGAAGAGGCTATGTTATCGATAACATTCCGTCAAGAGGCTCCACGCTGACATGATGCTTCCCGCCGGTTCCATGCGTTGATGGGAAGGTTGTCGTCCGGCGGCAGGGATGAACTTCTTTATGATTAAAATAAATCTCCAGATGTTCGCAATCATCACATGAATATCGAAACAATCGCTAATCTAATTCATGGTACTAATCACGGCAGTACTATTGCTATTTGGGTACAATATTTCTTGGGTAGTGCTTTTCGGCCAAGAATGCTCTAGTGTTAATTTACAGCAAGGGTGTAAATTAAGATATACTCGCGTTGTCGTTGAGCAATATCTCGGGAGGCGCGCCCTTGGCGCTGGAGAGGGCTATATTTGAGATACGCTACTCAATCCATGTTCAAGATCGAAGATGCCGATGCCGAGGAGATGACGGCACACTATGCCAGGACCTTGTTTCCCGCCGTCGTCGAACCTTTGCATCGGCGCGCGCTGATCTCAGTTGAAGACCGTCATTACACGGTGGGCTATTGCAGCATCTGGAACGGTAAATGTAATTCCGGCATGAGCGTATCACTCTCGGGCGGCCCGGATGCCTACGGGCTTTACATTCCATCCTCGGGCGGGATGGCGATCGATGTGGGATCCAGGGAGCTTGTGTCGAAGCCGGGCGAGGGGCTGGTGGGTGATATGTCCTCGTTCGAAAAGCTGACATTGCACGAGCAGCGCAGCCATATGGGGATTGCGTTCGAGAAATCGGCGCTTATCCGGCAATTGAGTGAACTGCTCGACGCCCCTGTACTCGACGATCTGGAATTTACCGATACCGTCGACCTGTCGTCGGCAAGAGGCATGCAGATCGCGACCCTTGGAAATCTTATCTGGCAGAGCCTGACGGTGGAAGATGCTGACCGATCCTCCTCCGCATTCACTGAGCATCTGTTGCAGGCGATGATGATCGCGCTGCTCGAAGCCGTGCCGCACAACTATTCGGAACGAATGCTGAAGCCGGCTTCACCGGCCATACCCAGACGGTTGAAACGGGCGATAGAATACATGCATGCCAATGTCGGCTCGAATATGGGTATCGCCGAAATCGCGCGTGAGGCCGGCACGAGCGTTCGTGCGCTGCAAGCCGCCTTTCAGCAGTTCAAGAATACGACGCCTCTCAGCTACTTGCGAACGATACGCCTGCAGGGCGCACGCGGGGCATTGATGGATCCGGCCCGTTGTCAAGCGGTCGCCGAAATTGCGCGGAGTTGGGGATTTTCACATATGGGGCGCTTTGCCGCCCTCTATCATCAAGCCTTCGGCGAAATGCCGTCCGATACAGCCAGGCTGCGCCGACGCGACGACCGAATGGACCGACGTCAAATGAAAATACGGGTCAGACAGTTGTGAAACTCAACAGTTTTTATCGGAAGGCTCGTCGATTCAGTGAAATGACGTGCAGGTTAAATTTCCCTTAAGGTCACTGGGCCCACCGTAAAATGGCGAGAGTCTTCGCACACATGGGCTTTCTGGAGCCTGGCCGTTTTGATACAAAACCTTGGATAATAGATCCCAATATCCGAGTTTTTATATCAATGCCCGGCTCCGTCACTCAACGTCAAATCGCGCTGGCCGTGCTCGCTGAGCGCGGCATAGCACGTCTGGCAGAACTGCGGAGGGCAGGTGTGACGGCGGCCACCATGAGCCGAATGGAACGGGATCGGGAGGTGATACGGCTTGCGCGAGGTCTCTATCAACTTCCTGATGCGGAGCTTGATGCCAACCACAGTCTGGCAGAGGCCGCTAAGCGCTCTCCAAAAGCTGTCATCTGCCTTGTCTCGGCCCTCGCCTTCCACGGGCTGACGGACCAGCTTCCAAGACAAGTGTGGCTTTCCATAGGCAACAGGGATTGGGCTCCAAAACCGGATCGTATGCCTATTCGCATCGTGCGCTTCACGCAAACACTGCTCAGCGAAGGTGTCGAGATTCACACCATCGAGGGGGTTCCCGTAAAGATTTTCGGAGTTGCCAAGACAATTGCCGATTGCTTCCGCTATCGCAACAAGATCGGCCTATCCGTGGCAATTGAGGGGCTTCAGGAGGCTCTAAGAAAACGAAGTGCTACTCCTGGTCAGATAGCCAACCAGGCGGTGCGCGGTGGCGTTGGCACCGTGATCCGCCCATACCTCGAGGCGCTGACTGTCAATGGCTAAACAAGTCAGAAACGTCGCAGCCTCGGTGTGAGCTCGCCTGTTGCAACTCGCCAAGACAAGCGGACAAAGCGTCGATTTGGTTCTGACATGCTTCGCGCTTGAGCGGCTGTTGCTTAGGCTCAAGCCAGTCGCCCTACGCTGGTCGCTTCGTTCTGAAGGGGGCAATGCTGATGATGAGTTGGTTTGACGATCCGCACCGCGGCACCCGTGGTCTCGATCTGTTGGGCTTTGGAGACCCGGAACTTGATCCGATGCTGAAAACCTTTCCGGATATTCTGGCGCAACAAGCTGATGACGGCGTCACGTTCGATGCCGAAACTCTTCGTGTGGATCGTATCCGTGAGGGAGTGGAATATGGTGGTCTCAGACTGCGGATGGTCGCTTCGATAAGCGCGCCCGCATCAACCTTACGGTTGACATCGGTTTCGGCGATGCACTTGTGCCCGATGCTGGATTTCCCTGCGCTTAGGCTCCGCGCCTATGCGCGAGAAACGGTTGTTGCTGATTAGTTTCAGGCCATGGTCATGTTCGGGGCAGCCGACCGTGGTCAAGATCGAGGCGTTCCCATTCACGCCTTATGGCGTGATCCATGGTCACGTGACGGCAGTCGCCACGGACGCCATTCCGGAGCCGGATGCAAATCAGCTCGAAGGCGATCCAAGCAAGCAGTTACAGGCAACCGTTCCGACGACGAATGTGCAGCGGGTCCAGAACCTCGTCTTCCCCATGCCATCAAGCTCGACAACAGCACCATGAATGTTGAAGGGAGTTCCGTAACGCTGTCCCCCGGCATGGCCGTAGCTGCGTTGAGCAACTGCTGAACTAGCCTGGACCTGCGCCTGGTGCAGTTGTATCAAAGAGGTGCGGCGCAATTACGGGTGGGATATGCGAAGAATAGTTTTGGCGTCGCAGGCCAAACAGAAGCGGGAGGGAAAGCCAGAACATGTCACAATTATCAATGGAGTCGCTCTCAATCGTTGCTCGGCAGCTGCCGCAACTATTCGCAATCATACTTGTATTGATCCTCGGATCTTCTCACGCCAAAGCAGGAGCCATTGGCGGCGATAATCGGCAGCCAATCGATCAGTATGCCCTATCACACAGCATGTCGCCGGATGAGGCCCGCAAGAAGTTCGGTGCGTCGGGCCGGATCATGTGCCCCTTTGGCGAGGCTAGCGCCTTCCTTATTTTCAAGTCCAATATTGTTGTCACGGCAAGACATGTTCTTTTTCCCGAAGCGAGCATGGGCGGCTACGCTGGTCGGATGTCGATTTCGCGTTGTGGCTTTGAGGTGAGCGACGGCAAAGGGTCGAAATGGCACAAGGTCGATGTTCGATCTTTCCTCTCTCCCGATGCCAAGCAACGTTCGCTGACGGACCGCTTTGATTGGGTTGTAATGCGACTATCCGAACCAGTGACCGAGTTCGAGCCTTATCATATGCCTTCAAAGCCTGTTTCTGCGGGCGACAAGATCATAATGGCTACTATTCGCCAGGACAACTTTCTTCCCGATGACTGGAACGAGCGAATTCTCAGTGATTGTAGGATACGTGCGATCGACAATATTGATGGCGTCGCCGCCAGTGGCATTCGCACAGATTGTTCCTCCGGCCATGGTGCGTCGGGTGGGGCGTTGCTCCGCCAAGGACCTCAAGGTCTGGAAGCAGTTGGCGTCATGAGTTCGATGAGTGCGTCCTGCACGAAGTTCAACCGCAAGCGCTGTTACACCTTTGCCGTCGGTTTCGAACCGGAACTTGTCGCAGCCGTGCACAAACTTGCCGGAGAATGAGTCTTGGTTGCGATGGTGGAGAACGCAGGATGACGTTGAACCGGCGGCGACCTTGATTTCACAGCGGTGTTATTCTTGAACCGGAACTATTCGCCGACTGAGTTCACGATACGGCAAAGGTTTTTACCGACTCCGGGAGCCACTTGGCCTGGCTGCACAATAAACACCGCATCGACCCGGCTACCCTTGCCATTCTTGCGGACGACGACGCGCAATGTCTGCGGCCGGCCGGATCCGCTCGTTTCCTGTTGCGCAGTCAGGGTACCAAGCTTCTTTTCCACATTCACATCGACAAAGCCTTCCGCCAGAACGGCCTGGGAAACCTTGTCGAAGGCAACGTTGGAATTGATGGAAGGGAAAACCATCCAGGTCTTGTAGGTGATGCCCGTCACCAGCGGAACGCCGCTGCTCTCGTAATGTCCCGCGCAGGCATCGGCCAGTGCAGAAGTGGCCGGAAGAATGGCAAGCGCAAAGACGCAGGTAATTCTCGCAAGCATGGTTTACGCCTCGTTGATTGTATCGAAAGACAGAAGGTCGTTGCGTGAACAAAAATGCCATCTGACCGCGAATATGTATATCAAACGCAGCGCGTATAGATAGCGAAATCCGCATGTCGGATTGTCATTTGCCGATATGAAAATGGCGTTCGCTGAATGAAACGACCTCCTAGGGGAGATCCGCACAGGTGCAATATCAGTTCGCGCGCTCGGTGACGGGTAACGCCCATGCTGGCGCTGACCGATTCGTTTTTTGCAAGCGTTTCAAGCTCAAAACCTGATCCGGCAGCTGCCATGAAGAGTGCGCTCGGAGGGCAAAAATGGTGATCGGTTGCGAATTGGACACATTGGTAAACAACCAGACTGTCATAATTCATTATTTATTAGGCTCGCATATTGCCTCCCGCCTTATGGTTGATATTTCTGCCGTGCCTATAACATCCGAAGGAGGTTCGGGAATGCGGAAATTGGCGGCGATTTTACCTTTGGTTGTCCTCAGCGCCTGTGCAAGGCCGTCCGATGGACCAAGCGCCGGCAACATACGCAATGCGACGATGCCGCATACGAACGAGAGGATTCCGGTCGTTCCGCTGGCCAACGCCCCGATGGGCGGACAGGTCGTTGCCCCGTCTTATGCGCCTTCCGATCAAGGGCTTGCACGGCTTCGCTCGGGCGGCTTTTCAGACGCTCGCCTTCGTCCCGGTGACGTTATCGACGTGACCGTGCTTGATACCGGCGAGGATGGATTGCTGTCCACCACCCAGAGCAAGTCGCTCAATCTCGGTCGCTTCACCGTAGATTCGCGTGGTTTCGTCACCATGCCCTATGTCGGCAAGCAGCGGGTGAGCGACTCGACACCCGAAGGCCTGCAATCGCAGATCGTGACCGCACTCAAGGGCTCATCCGTCAATCCGCAGGCCGTGGTGACGGTGGTCGACAAGCCCTCCAGCGCCGTCACCGTCGATGGCAAGGTTCGCACTGCCGGACGCTTCCCGTTGACGGCGCGCAAGGAACGCGTGCTTGACGTTCTCGCCCTTGCGGGCGGGGCTTCTTCTGCGCCGAGCGACACGAACGTCACGCTTACACGCGGTTCACAGCGCGCGACCGCGCCGCTGGATCGGGTTCTGCAGGACGACAAGCAGAATGTCCGCCTGCTGCCCGGCGATCAAATCTTCGTCGACGGCACATCGCAGAGCTTCACGGCGCTGGGCGCCTTCAAGAGTGTCGGCGAGTTTCCGCTGGAACCGGGCAAGACGACGCTGGCCCAGGCGCTCGCCCGCGCCGGCGGATTGCTCGATGACCGCGCCGACTCGCGGAACTTCTACCTCTTCCGCAATCAGAAGATCTACACGCAGGCCGCGGCCCCGCTGGCAAAGGGCGCCAGCGTGCCGACGGTCGTTTCGATCAAGCCTGTCATTTACGGCGTCAATCTGAAGGACGTTTCGAATTTCGTCCTGATGCAACAGTTCAAGATGCAGGACGGCGATACGCTTTACGCCAGCAATGCCGGGCTGGTCGACGCCGCCAAGCTGCTGACCGTCTATCAGAAGAGCGTGCCGACAGCCGCTGCCCCGCAACCGGGAAGCTCGTCCGCTAACTGACGGGTTCCGGGTTAGTTTTCAGTTATGAGTTGAAGAGCCGCCATGGCACTTGGCGGCCTCTTGGGCGGAGAGTGATCCATCAGATTTCTGGCGGTGCTCTTCAGCTCGATCACGGCATCTTCCGTGTCGCTGCAATGTTCAAGAAGCATACTCATGACACAGCCGGCCGAATAAAGATCGGCACGAGGATCGGCGGCTTCGCCTCGAAAGAGTTCCGGCGCGGTGAAACCCGGCGTCGCCACCTTGGCGATATCGGGATCGCCGTAGCGCGTGCCGCGTTCCAGGGCGGTGCCGAAATCGGCAATCTTCAATCGCTCGAAATCATCGTCGCATAAGAGCAGATTGGCGGGAGAGATATCGCCATGGACATAGCCGGCCGCATGTATCGCATCCAGCCCGAGAAGCAGCGACTTCATTGATTGCCTGATGTCAGCCGAAGAAATCGATCCCGCCGCCAATCGTTGCGACAATGACGGCCCCGCCCATTCCATGATGATCGCGGGTCGTCCGTCGACCAATCGTATGGCGAGTTGAGCCGCGACGAGATTGGGATGGTGGAGCGTCATGCCGATACGCGCCTCCCGCAGCAGCATAGCTCTGGTTACAGTCTCATTGGCTCGATCGGCGCTGATGGTCTTCAGCGCGTGCGATGTGCCGAGATCACGGTGACGCAGACGGGTGATCTCCGTTCGCTCATGAGAATGGATGATCGCCTCAACCAGAAATGTGCCTGCAACGAAGGTCGCTTCGCCGTCGGGCATGGATGGCATGCGCCGGTCGAGCGCATCGCGCAGGCGATCGACCAGACGATCGCGAATGTCTGCCGGTCGCTCGACTTCGCCATCATGGGTCAGGAGACGCAGCAACCCGGCAAAGCTCACCGCGATTTCTCTCATATGCTTGGAATCAGGTTCCCGCGTCATGTCGCGCCGACGACGATGGCGCTGACATTCTCGCGGCAGTTGGCGATGAGCGCCTCCTGAATCAGGGCATCGGCAGCGTGGTCCACAGGAGCGTCGATCAATATCTCGGCGATGACCCGATCCGTGAGCGTGCGTGAAAGCGGGCCGCTGGCAAGCAGCAGCCGATCACCGCGTTGAAGATCGTCCATGACGATGTCCGAGGCGAACTGTTCCTTCAAGCCCAGACCTCGACCGAGCATGCGCCGCATCCCGATGTCGAGGTGATCGCGGGTGAGGAGCCGCATCATGCCGTCACGCAGCAAATAGCAGCGCGTGTCTCCTGCCCATATGGCTGCAAATCTGCCGTCGAACAATGCCGCGACGACAATGCTGGCAACGGGTGCCTCCCGCTCTCCGTTCGTCCCCTTCGCGCGCAGGATGGCGTGCGCGTGGCTGAGCTTGCTTCTCACATCCTGGACCAACGTCTGCAACGCCTCGCGCTCGGGAATGCCGGCGAGTATCTGGGTCGCGGTGCGTGCCGCCTCGATGGCACCGATGCCGTCGCCGACACCGTCGGCAATCGCGAAAATGCGCGGCTTGTCGCAAACGAGGAGGGCGTCGGCATTAAGCGACAGCCGCGTTCCCGGATGGCTGGCGTGGCTGCTTTCCATCGTCCATTCGGATTGGGGTGTCGCTACGGATTCTACCGCCTCGATCGCAACAGCCACGACCGGGCGTGCCGCCAGTTCCGAAGGCTGCGACGTCTTGAGATTTTCCGCTGTGACGAGTTTGACAAAATCCTCAACCGTCGGCGCCGCCATAGTGCGAAATCCCTTGCCGTGACGCGTCCCGGGATTGATGCGCCACCAGAGCGAAGCAGGCAGGGGCGCATCACTCGCTGTGGCGGATTGATGCGTGGTTGAGCGGTTATCGGCAAGCGGCAGGCGCAGCCGCTTTATCCCTTCGACAAAGCGCTGCATCTGGAAGTCCGACTTTGCGGAGGTTTCCGCCAGCGCTTCGGCGGCGGTGAACCAGCTGTCGTCTTCGCAGAGATCGCGGAGTTGTCCGGAAAATCTCTGCAATTGCGCTGCGATAACAAGCGGAAAGCTCCGCCCCACACGGTCGCGGCTCGGCAGAAGCACGCCGGCAACAACCCCGGGTGCCCAAATACCGCTACCGACGACGAAGCGCCAGGCCACTGTCGCATGAAACAGCCGTCGCCATTCTGTTGCCAACGCAGCCTCGAGCGCGATCAGACCACCGCGGATCCATTGGTCGAGCTCTCCTTGCAAGCGCAAGCCAAGCGCGGAAGAGACGAAATCGCCATGCGTCGGCAATTTGCCGAAGAAGCCGATCGCGTCGGCCTGGGTCGACGATTGGGTGCGGGCGAGATGTTCGTTCATCGACCGGACCGTCAAAATTGCGCCGGGCAGCTGAAATCGGACAATGCCTGCAGCCGGAACGGGTTGAGGACGGAACCGAACTGCACATCGAATTCAGCTGTTCGGCCGCTGTCTTCGAAGCGGGCCCGGAAAAGATCCGGCCCTTCGATCGTGACTTTCGCGGCGTCAAAGAGGCGGAAGGGCGACCAGTCGCCGCCTTGCGTCGTGGCCTCCTGCCAGCCGCCGGGCAGAAATGCGATCCGGGATTGATTGTCCGCGCCCGCAGCCGGCCAGCCGATGGATTTCGATTGTATCGGCCCATGGAAATAGACGACGCGCTCGCCCTCGATCTCCATCATGACGGCATTGGCCGAATCCGACAGCGATACCGGCTTCACGTTGATGGAGATCGCGGGCTTTTCGCTGCCGGCAGGGAAGAAGGCGCGTTCGATCTTGCTGGCATTTTCGAATTGCGCGATCGCCTGGCTAGGGATGCTGTCGCCGCCGAAAGTGCCTCGCCAGCCCCAGGGCTGTGCGCTGGTATCCACGAAGGCGTCCAGCCGGTTCTTGAAGAAGGTCTGGAAGAGGCCCTGCGGTCCGAAGAGACGAACGAAATCCGCCATGGCGATATCCTGTACGGATGTCCGGTCGAAAGGATAGCGGCCGGTGACGATGCGGGCGCAGAGATCCGCACCTTCGGTGGCCCAAAGATCGTTGATCCGTGCGCGCGCCGTCTTGACCGCAAGCGATCCGATATCGGCGGCGATCGCGACCATCCACGCGTCCGCCGGCGCCGGCAGGCCGCGCGCCTGCTGAAGCAGGTCCTGATTGGCGTTGGCAAGCTGGCCGCCGGCGTCGAAGACGCGCGAGACCTCCGCAGTCGATGTGGCGGCACGCGACAGCTGGCTATAGATATTCTGCAAAATGGGTTGAAGATTCTGGATCTGGGAGCGAGGCTTGTCGCTGCTCCCTGCCTTTCTTTCGTCCGATGAGGCGGCCTGCCTATTGTTGCTGTTCACTTCGAGGGCCGCACGTAGCGGGCCATAGGGATCAGGCGTATTGGCGACGCTGGTTGCGACCGAGGCGAGGGCGGCATCCGGAACATCGTCGAGCGAAGCGACCTCGGGTTCTGCCGTTGGGCGCAGATCCGTTGCTGTCGCGATAGATTTCAGCACCATCTCGACAGGACTGGGATTGGCCGCGAGGATCCTCGCCGTTTCGGTTGCGTCGGCGAGACTGTTTGCCGGCCGCACCTGCAGATCGGCAAGAAGCGTCGACCATCGCTGCTGGAATGTATCGAAATAAAGCTGCAATGCCGCCTGCGCGATTGTATCCGCGGTCATTCCGGTGGGGTTGCTGTTGTCGCCGCGCACCCATTGTTCTTTAAGCGCTTCTGACGCCGCTGTTTCGACTTTCGGCAGCACGACGGTGCGATAGCCATTGCCGGTGAAAATTCCCGGCATGCCATCGCGCAGCGCCGCTTTTGACTTTCGCTGGAAGACTTGTGCGCCGAGCGGTCCCAAAGCGTCCCCGGGAATCCATGGATCGAGCTGGCGTGCCGGACGGGAGTGGGTGAGAATGTCATAGGCGCGCGAGGCAAGGCTCTGTGGCCGGATGGTGTCGCGTGCCTTGGCAATCAGCGTGTTGTCGAGTTCGATCGCCGGCAGGCTGCCGGCGGCCAAGGCCTCGACATGCGTGACCAGAGCCTTCCGGGCGGCGGCGCGTCCTTCGCCTGGATAGAGGGCGGCAAACATGTCTTCCGCCTGTTGCGAGACGAAATCCTTGTCGACAGGGCCCAGCCCACCGAGCATCCCGTAGAGTTTCAAGCTGTCGAAGGTCTTCTGGACGTCGGGAGACTGCTTGAGCTCCGTTTGAAGCTCCACCAGCATGCGCGGCAGCAAGAGGGAATTCAGCGCCCGCTGATAGGCGCCGCGTTGGCGGCTGGCGATCTTGCTTTCCTGGTCAAGACCGAAACTCGTCGGCCAGATCCTCGCCTCGTCAAAGCCGCCGGTCACGGCGCGCAGATTGTCCAGAGCCGGCAGGACCCGCAGGAAATCCGCGTCGTTGACATCGCGCACCGGAATGCCGTTCGCCAGCTTCTCGTAATTGTCGATGCGCCGCTCGGCGGCGGCAATGGCGCGCGAGTTCTGGAAATAGGTTGCGGTCCAGCCGGTGAAGACGATTGCGAGCGCCAGCGCTGCCGCGCCATAAGCGATGCGCCGGATCATCGTTTGACGGCCAGACAAGCGCCTGTCACGCGCGACCAACGACGCCTCGCCGAAGATGACGTCCTTGAAGAGGCGCGACAGGAAATAGCTGCGGCGCATGCGGGGCGCTTCCGCCATCGCCGCCTCCCGGCCTTGCGTACCGGATGCGAAATAGACGCCGCGCATCAGCGGCGCTTCGATAAGGCTCGACGAGGAGCAAAGCTCGCTCAGCACTTCCTGCAACCGCTCGCCCAAGGCGGCGAGCTCAGCGGGGAAACGGAATATCCGGCCGCGAACCTCGATATTCGGCTCCTGCTGCAGTCGTTCGATCAGCATCGCGTCGACCCGCTGCTGCAGCAGCGCAAATTCCTCCATGAAGCGTTCGGGCAGCTTTTCGCCCTTGTAGCTCTCGTCGAGACTGAAGGTCGTGCCCCAGACCTGTTCGCGGTCGGTCTTGGCAAGACCATCGAAAAATTCGACGAAGCCGGTCAACAGATCCGCCTTGGTCAGAATGACATAGACAGGCACCCGCGCCTGCAGATATTCGTCAAGTTCCGACAGTCGCTTGCGGATGGAACGCATTTCGTCGAGCTGCGCCTCATGATCGCGGCCGAGCAGGTCGCCGATCGAGAGCGTGACGAGGGCGCCGTTGATCGGCTGCGACCGGCGGTATTTTCTCAAGAGACCGAGAAAGCCCTCCCATCCTGCCTTCGATGCGCCGTTCAGATCGTCCTGGGTCGTATATCGGCCGGCCGTATCGATGAGGATCGCCTCATCGGCGAACCACCAATTGCAGTTGCGTGTACCGCCGACGCCCTGCACGGAATTGCTTCCAAGGGCATCACCAAGGGGGAACTTCAATCCCGAATTGCTGAGCGCCGTGGTCTTTCCGGAGCCGGGAGCGCCGAAGATGACGTACCAGGGAAGCTCGTAGATGTAGCCGAAGCGCTTCTTGCTGATACGACGCAGCAGCAGCAAAGCTTCCTTGAGGCGGCTATGGATCTCTCCGACTTCGGCCTGCTGGCTCGCTGCATCGTCGCTGATACCATCCACGAGTGCCTTGTCGCGCTTGCGGGCGCGCAGCTTCGAGAGCAGCAGATAGGCGAGCCAAACCGCAATGACCGCGCCGATTGCGATCAGGCGGGCACTGACGGTGGCGAACGGTTTGAAGGTGCCGTAGCCGATCGTATAGCCGTAGAACCAGATGAGGACGCAGATGGCTGCGACCCAGATGAGCGATATGAAACGCTGGCCAAGAAGGCCGGCATAGACCGAGACGTAGGAGCGAAGCGTGTAAAATATGCCGAGTGGGTTCATCGGGCAGCCCCCGTCGTTGCTGCTGGCGTGGAGGACGCGTTGCCGCTCACGGGCCCGGTCGTCGACTGCGGATTGAGGGCGGCGTCACCAAGCCGTTGCGTCGGATCGGTCAGCACCAGGATTTCCGTGCGCCGATTTATTTCGCGGCCCTCCGGCGTGTCGTTGCCGGCCAGCGGATCGCTGTCGGCTCGTCCCTCCGTCAGGATCGCATCCTTGCCGGTATAGGCAGCCAGGATATCGCCAACGGCGCGGGCACGGGCTTCGGAGAGATGCCAGTTCGACGGAAATTGGGTCGTGCGGATCGGAACATTGTCGGTATAGCCGACGACGACGGCGCGGAACTTCTCCGAGGCAAGCGCACCGCCGATGCGCTGGAGAAGGTCGCGGAACCGGTTGCTGACTTCGGCGCTGCCGGTATCGAACAGGCCGGAATTGTTGATGCGGACCAGCAGCCGCCCGTTGGAGTTGGAAAGGGTGACGAGCTTGCGGTCGACTTCCGGCTGTAGGAAAGCCAGAAGATTGTCGAGCGGGCTCGGAGCCTGCTTGACCGCCGGCGGGGCCGTTTCGGGCTGCTTCTTTGGCGGCGGAACTTCGACTACCGTCTCCTTGGGTTTCGGCGTGTCGATCAGAACGCTCGGCGTATCGTGCGGCGGCAAGTTTGCCAGACGCTCGAAGGTCGCGTCCGAAGCCCTATTGAGCGAGAGCGTGAAGAACATGTAGCCGAGCGCAAACAACAGGGCGAGAACGGAAAGAACCGTCCACAGCGCGACTACGGTGCGCAACGGCTTGTGTCGGGCGGAAACGCCGCGCCAGTGCGGCGACAACTCGCGCTCGAAGACGCCATATTGTCCGAGCAAAGTCTTATAGAGGCTATCGCGGATGCGTCCGAGTTCCAGAGAACCGCGCGGCGAAACGCGCGTGCGGCCTTCGAAGGCGAGCGACAGGCAGAGATATATAAGGAGCAACAAGTCCTTGTTGGTGCCCGGGCTTTGCTGGAAGTGGTCGAGGAGATCGAACACCCGGTCGCCGCCGGTGACGTCCATGTGGAAGGTGGAGACGAGACCCGAGCGCGCCCAGCCGACGCGCACGCCCCAGCGCTTGCTCAGCACAACGTCGTCGATGGTTGCGCAGACTACATAATGGGCTGCCCGCGCCCGCTCCGGACTGATACGGGCGCTGGCGAGATCGCGCTCATAGCGCCCGACGGCCTCGATCGTCACACGCCGCAACTCGGCGATATCAGGCTGTTCGTCGGTGTTGCGGAGATTATGGGCAAGGTTCAGCAGGGGAGCGGCCGAGCGCACAATGGTCGGAACGTCCTCGCCCCCAAAACGGAAGTTGCGGATCAAGGTATCGACGGACCAGCCGCCGGGCGCCACAGCCGCCTGCTGATCGAGTTCGTCATCCAGGATATCGGCCATCTTGCGGGCGGCGTCGTTCTTCTTGGCGCCGCTTTCCGTCAGCTCGATGATGGTTGGCAACTCGTGCCATGGTGTCGATCGTGGTGTGTTCATTCTCTGAGAGCCCACAGTTCCATCTCCAGGCCAGGGAAGTCGCCGGCAAGATGCAGGGCGATCGCGCCGGAGGTATCAAGCTGTTTCCAAAGCGGATTCTTCGTATCGAGTTCGAAATAGATCGTTCCGGACCGGTAGGGCAGCTGCCGCGGCAGAACCGGCAGCGGACGGACGGGAATGCCGGGCAGTGCTACATTGACGAGTTCGGCGATCCGCTCGACAGGGCCGATCTTGATCTGTGCCGGCAGCTTGCGCCGCACGTCCTCCGCCGACATCTCGGCGCGCACGGCAAGCACGAAGCCCGCATCCTTGAGAAGCGAGCGGTCGTTGATGGTGCCGACGCGCACGTCATGCCGCCGCTCGATGAGCTCGATTGCGACCGCAGCCTGTTCCAGCACCGAGGAAAGAGAAGCGCGCAGGTCATTGAAAACAGCGGCAAATGTCGCCTTCAAATCATCGTGCCGGTAAGGCGGGAACTCGCTCGCCCGCTTGCTGTCGGTCGTGAATGTGGCGAGCTCGCCGGCAAGCTCGATGCATTGCTCGTAGAAGGCCATCGGATGCATCCTCGATGCATTCGCCGCAATGTGGCGCAACATCGGATCGGCGCGATTGAGGATGTGCAGCAGGAAATAATCGCCCACCTCGGCGGTGCCGCGCACCGTCGGATCGCCGATGCGCTCGGCGATCGCTTCGGCGCGGTGACGCACGATGCCGAGCAATTCGGTGATCAACTCGTTCAGCCGCGCTTCGGCCGCGCAGTTGAGGCAGGGCGCGATATAATCGGGATCAAGAATGACCGCCCTGTCCGAGCGCACCTCGATTACGCGGGCAAGGCCGATCAGTTCGTAGCCGGCAAGCTCGTCACCGGTCTTCAGGTAGCGCAGGCTCAGGCGGCCGACATCGATCGGCGCCATGAAGTCGGTTTCGATATTGGAATCCGGCGCCTCGTATAGCGAGGCAGTGACGCGCACGCTGTTGCGCATCGCGCTGCCGTTCAATGCGACGTCCGCCTTGCCGGGCTGGCGCGCCGGCAGGGCGAGATAAACGATGGCATTCTTCGTGGAATCGTCCAGATCGAGCGGAGGCGGCAAGTCCGCGTCGATGGGCGCTTCGAACGGCGTTCCATCGGGTAGGATGCCGCGCAGGTTCGACAGCGCGAACTGGCCGATGGCAAGCGCGCTGCGGTCGACGCCGATTTCCGCAACGCCCCAGGGATAGGGCGCCAATCCGCGCGCGGTGGTGCGGACCAGCCGCTCCGTCCAACGATCGGCCTGCTGGAAATGCTGTACGCGAAGGAACATGCCCTCGCTCCACGCCACTCGATTTTCGTTCTTCATCGGGTGTTACCCGTCCTCTCTGCAATGGTGCTGATTTCCTGTTCGTCGCGGCTATCCGCTGAGGCGCGTACTGCCTCCGTAAACAGATCGCGGACGGAAATGCTCCTGCCGTCCCGTTCGAACTGGGCGCGATAGGTCTTCCAATAGTCCCGGCTGCCATGCCACAGAACCTTGCGGGTGGTGGCATCGACATGGGCTTCGATCATACGGGGCTCGAACATGCGGCTCGCCTCGCGAATGAGATTTTCCAGGCCGGCGTTGAGGGCGGACTGCCTCGCGATGAGCGCTCGAAGCCGATCTGTCAGCTGCTCGGCTCGCTCGCGACTGAAGAGCGAAGTGGGCGAATGAACACGGTCATCTTCGATGCCAAGGATCGACGCCTCATCGGTGAGCGTCTGCTCCAACATATCGACAAGAGCCTCAAACTGCTGGAGCTGATCGTCCGACAGCAGCAGGGCTTCGTCTTGCACCCCATAACTTGGGTCTTCCGCTCCCCGGGTATCGTTTGCCGGAACGATCGCTTTCGTCGTATCCGCGGCATCGCGACCGGAGCTGCACGCGACCGCCACGGAGACATGCATCGCCGCGCTATGCTCCAACTGGCTGCCTAGATCGAAGTCCGCGTTCCAATCGTCAGGCAAGATCGGCTTGATGCCGTCGATATCGGGCGGACCGCTCCAGCCGACATCGACGTTGCGGCTCGACTGCTTGTCCTTTCGCGTCGATTGTGGAATTGCGGCGATCCAGTCTTCTCCGCCGCGCTGGCCGAGTATGCCGTTCGCTGTGCCGCCGCCGGGCGCGATGTCGGCGAGGATCGAGGAAATGGTCATCGTCTCGTCGCTCAGCCGCAGATCAGCGGCGGGATCGTCGATATCGCGATCGGCTTCGCCGGTGATGACGACATTGAAGGCGATGTCGCCGAAAGCGATCTTCGACTTGTCCGTCAGCCTTGCAGTTTCACCTTCCAGGATCGTGACGCCGTCGACCTGGGTGCCGTTGGCGCTCTGGTCACGCAGCAGGAAACCGCCACGATCGCGCTCGATCATGCAATGGATCTTCGAAACCAACCGCCGCGGGTCCGAGACCTGCCAGTCACTGTCCGGTGACCGGCCGAGCGTGCGTTTGCCGCGCTCGAAGAACCAGCCCTTGCTTGCACCCTCACCAGCGATCTGACGCAACTCAAGTCGCATGGGCGCCTCCTTCGGTGGGTTGCGCGTGTTTCGAGCGCGGCTCGGTGATGATAGCGTCGCCGCTGTCACGATCCGCGCTGCCGACGCGTGCCCAACTGTTCCAGCCGAGTCTGGGCGGATCACCGTCTTCGCCCAGCCGGCAGAAAGGGATGTGCTCCTTTTTGAGGACGACCTGAATATCGAAATCAAGCGCTGGGCCGACATAAAGGCGTGTCAATGCAAAGAGCGCGTCGATGTTACGGCTATCAGGGGAAAGGGAGCAGTAGTCCTTGTAGTCGACGGGTCCGATGACGACGCGAAAACTACCGCTGAAGTCATGGATCGCCGCTCCCGCCGTCGCGTTTACCCCCAGCTGCACACCGTGGGGCTGGCCCATGCGGCTGCGCTCCTCGATGGGGATGGAAAGCCAACGCCCTTTGAACAGCTCGATTGCCACGGGCAGCCCACTGAACTCATGCAGCATGGCCTGCAGATTGACCGCATTACGGGTCCGGGCCGCAAAGAAACCTGAAAATCTGAGGATGAGCTCGTCGTCGGGCCGAACCTGCTCCTTCAGTCGAGCCGTGCCGAAGCCCGCAAGCGAAAAAAGCGTCGTGACGAAGGAGTTTCCGTTTCTGTCCGGATTCCATCGCAGCCTGCGGGCAAGGCGATACTTCTCGCTGGCATCGACGAAAAGCTCGGTCAGACGGCTGGTGAAAAGATCGAAGAAGCTCGCAAGCCCGCGGGCGCGATTGCGCTCCTCGCGCATCACAAGTTCATTGTAGCTCGGCGGCATTGCCCCGAGCGGGCCGAGCAAGCCGCCCATGCTGGCACTCAGCGACGCACCATTGCTTTTCCGCTTGAAATCGTTGACAGCGAGCGGGGCCGGCGAAACGCCGACTGGCGAGGACACCGACAGATGATCGCCAGCCGAATGTTGGGCAACGCGGAATGCCGTCGTCGGCTCGAAACGACCGGGGTCGCGTTCGAGCAGCGATGCGAGCATGTCGCTGTCACTCGGCCGGAATTGCTCCATTGTCTTCAACCCATCCTTTCGTCAGAGCAGGGGCCGCTCGGCGGCGCGTGCCGGCCAGACGGCAATCGGTTTTGATTGTCCCTTCAATGAGATGGAGAGACGGGTGAAACTATTGATCGAGGTGTAAAGACCGAAAAACCGGTCGAGAACGCTGCCAAAGAGATAGGCCGAAGGCCGGTCGATCGCCGCGGGATCGAATTCCAGCCGGATATCGGTGCCGGGAACCATGCCGCCACTGCCTAGACGGGTCATCGAGCTCTTCGCTTCGATCCGCACCAGGGCATCGGCAAGCTGTCTGGTCTCGCGGCTGTCGCGGAAAGCATAGAGCGAAAAGATGTCCTTCAGCGCGGCCCCGTCATTGTCGAAAATGGAGAGATGGTTGAGCTGCAGATGCGACATGAGCCGCCAGTTGCGGCCTTGCTGCTCGTTCATCCGCACGGAAGGGGTGGGGGCCATCAGGGCCTCGACGGCGCCCACCGCTTCGCTACCGGAGGCAAGCTGCAGATAGGGATGGCCGCCGCCGAACGGCAGTTGTTCCGGCAGTTCGCGATTGAGGCAGAGCGCGTCAATGCTGGCGATCTTGTCTACAGGCCCACTGGGGCGGTGTGCGCGATCCACGAAGGCAATTTCCATGTCCGAGGTGCCGTCATCGGCATCGAAACGGCGAGCGCATTGCCAGAACAGCGACGAGGCTCCACCCTTCAGGCTGCGGCCGAAGAAGGGCTGGCAATGCTCCTCCTCGCCGGCGCGTCCGGACACGAGCACTCTGTCGATCGCATAGATCTCGCGCGTCTTCTGCCGTCTGGCGTCCGGCAGGACACGGTATTCGGTGCGCGTGCCGTCAAGCGCGATCGGCTCGCAGGTCTGGAGGAACAGATTGACCACCGGCGTCGCGTTGAGAACGAAATCGCGTGCCGAGATCGTCCGCTCCAGCTTTGCGCTGGTTTCGTCGAGATAAATGAAGATCTCCAGCGTTTCTCCTTGCCAGGCTTTCAGGCCGACAATGTCGATGAAGAGGAACTTCTGCGGCAGCGCGAAAAATTCGGTCAGCAACCGGTAGCCGGCAAAGCTTGAGGCGGGATAGGGCAGTATGGCTTCGTCCGGTTCGAATCCGACCGGCCGCAGCGCCCAGGCCGGCAGCATCACGGGGGCCCGATCATCCGCATGATGCGCAAGTGCGATGCCGAGGGTGTGGTTGACGAGAAGCTCGTGGATGGCGACCGCCTGCTGCCAGGACGAGCCGATGTGCAGCCGGAGCCGATCAAGGCCGATTTCGCTCAACGGCTTGTTGGTGTCGCGCGCGCGGATCGACAAACGCAGGCAACCGGCAGCACCGGCATGCGGCGAGGGCGGCGCGCTGATCGGATGGCCCGCCAGCGAAGCTGAGACGATCTCGATCGGCGCAACCTCGGTATCCTGGGTGGTGCGAAAGCGGCAGCTCTCGCCGCCGATCGGCTCGGCGAAGATTTCCGTGTGACGCGGAACAGTCTGAACCGAGGCAAGCGTGTTGCTCGGCGCAAAGCGCACGATGCTCATCGAGGGTAGTGGCGCCAGATAATGCGGGTAGAGCGTTTCGAGCAGGCCGTCGGTCAGTTCCGGAAACTCGTCGTCGAGTTTCTGACGCACGCGAGCGGCCGAATAGGCAAAACTCTGGATCAGCCGCTCGACATGGGGATCATCGGCGACTTCGCCCGTCAGGCGCAGACGGCCGGCGATTTTCGGAAAGGCGTCTGCGAAACGCGCAGCACGGCGGCGGATGGCGGCGAGTTCGTCATTGTATCGCTGCAGGAAGCCGTCAGCCATTGCCGGCCTCCACAAGGAAACGCTGCGTCGACGGATCGATCGTCGATTCAAAGCTGATCGGCGGCATGCCCTCATGCACCCGGAATGTCGCCTGGATGCGCATGCGCAAGGCGCGTTCGCCGTTGCCGCGGCTCTTCAGGATGCTCACGCGCACGTCGGAAAGGCGCGTCTCGAAAAGGGCGATCCGCCGCTCGATCAGGCGGGCAAGACGGCTCTTGGCTTCATCCGTGACGAGGTTTGCCGACACCATGCCATCGACGCCGAAGGATACCAGCGCATCGCCGAGTTCCTCATAGATCGAAGGCGGTGCGGTCGGGCAGCGTCGGGTGTTGAGCAGCGCTTCCAGATCGCGGCGGATGCATTCGCGCAGCTCGCGCAATTGCTCGGCCGCCGTCAGCGGCGCGTCCTGCAATCGATCCGGGTTCTCGTCGATCAGCCGATCGATGATCGATCTGGCGACGATCCTTTCCCGGGGCCTGTAGCGTTCGAGAGGGTCAACCATGGGCGGCGCGCCTCGTTTCGTCGGCGTTGCGGGACACGGCTTCCAGCATCTCGAGGTCATGGAAGGAGACGAGGTCGTCGCCGGCCAGAAAGCACTTCTGGCCGCGGCCGGTGGTGATGCCCGTGGGCTCCTCGATCCATTCTGTTTCGCGGCCGAGCAGCAGCTTTGCCCCTGTCGTTCCGTGATAGATTGCGGGCAGGAGAACTGTCGCGATGGCGCCATCGGCAAGCTCCAGTTCTGCCACACGGAAGGCGAGATCGCGTGGGCGCGATATGGGTTCGAGGCGAACGGCGGCGATCCTGGAAAAATCGATCCAGAGATAGGCTCCGCCGGTCATGATCGCTTCGAGCGCATGCGGAATTCGGTCGTCGAGATCGCGGAAATCCGAAACCGGCTGGCCGTTCCAGCTCATCGGCCGTTCGCCCCTGAGCTCCTCGAAGGATTGAAGTGCTGCTGCCGTTTCCGGAGAGCCGTCGCGATGTGCAACCGCCACCTTCAGTGCCGCCTGGTCGAGCCCGGTCGGGCCATTCGGGAAATCCGGGGTAGCTGCCTCATCGAACCAGGCAGACCGCGCTGCCATCGCCCGCAGCTGATTGCGCAGCAAGGCAAAGCCCATCGTGTCTTCCGGAGCGAAGGTGGCGGCGAGATTGCACTGAGCATCCGCGCGCGCATAGTCGCCGGCAAGGATCAGCAGGTCGATGAAGAGATGTCTGGCGTCCTTATCGCCCGGCGCCACCTTCAAATGCGCCTTCGCCTGCTCGATCGCATTCTCGAGTGCATTTTCGCGGAGTGCTTCGGCGATCTTGGCGGAGAGAGTCATGCGGACATCCTTTGCGGCGCGTTTGCGGGGCGGGAGGGCGCCTGGGTCGAATTCGCTACCTCCGCGATGAGATGGAAACTTGTCGACACGTCGTCGAGCTGGAAATGCGGCTGCAGCCGCACCGTGCAGGCAAACATGCCCGGCTTGCCGGGAATCTCGTCGACCGTGATGCCGGCCGAGCGCAATGGGAAGCGGATGCGCAACGGCACGTCGGCATCGTCGTTGCCGAGGGTGTAGCTGGAGAGCCAGTCATTGAGCTTGCGCTCGATCGAGACTGTGTCGGCAAGCCGGCCGATCTCGTCGCGCATGATGACCTTGAGATAATGCGAGAAGCGGGAGGCGCAGAGCACATATTGCAGCATGGCGGCGATGCGGGCGTTCTGCCGCGCCTGCTCACTCGAATAATGCGGCGGCGCATGCAGCGACTGATTGGAATTGAAGATCACCGAGGAGGAAAGATAGGTGGTTGCGACCGGCACGAGGCCGAGCTCGCAGAGTTGCTGCTCCTGGGTATTGGTCAGGCGTATTTCGACCGGCGCCTGTTGCGAAAGCCCGTGACTTTCGGTCCCGAGATCATAGGGCGCCAGCTCCTGCGGGCTCAGCAAGCCGCCATCGACCGCATCCTGGGTCACACCGCGAATATCGGCGAACCATCCGGATTCGATGAAGTTGCGAATGACGATCATTGCAAAGGCAAAGGCGCCATTGCCCCACAGCAGGGTGCTGCCGTCGGCGGCAATGTTTTCGCGGAACGGAAATTGATCGTCGCGTTCGCGTGCGAACGCTTCGTAGGGCGAGCGCATCAGGATTCGCGGCGCGACAAGTCCCAGAAAACGCGAGTCTTCCCGCGCGCGAAGCCCGTTCCAGCGAATGCGGGTGGGATCATAGGCGAGCCAGGAGAAATCCTGGACCCGGTTCAATTCGTTGAAGTGCTGCAGGCCGATCGCCTGCGGCGAAGCAGCCGCGACGAATGGGCAAAAGGCGGCGGCGGCGGCCATGCCGATCTGGGTCAGAGCGCCGATCGTATCGCCGCCGCTTGGATCCTGGGGCGACAGTTCGTAGTCGCCGATCAACAGGCCGAAGGGCTCGCCGCCGGGCATGCCGAATTCGCGGCTGTAAACCAGCTCGAAGAGATGGCTCTGATCGAAATCGGTCGTGCGCTCGAGATGGCGCGACAGCTGTGCCCAGCTGACGCTTAGGAGCTTGATTTTCACGTCATCCGATTGCCCGGTGTGGTGCACCAGCATGGCAAGCCCGCGCCACCGTGCTTCCATCGCCTGGAACTCGGGATGGTGCAGGATAGCGTTGACCTGCCGGTTAAGGGCATCGTCGATCATGGCGATCACGCGATGCACCTGACGGGGCCAGGCGGCTCTCGATTCCATCGTCGTCGCGATCATCTTGGTTGACTGAAGGCGCGCGGCGGGATGACCGCCGCGCGGTCTCCCCCTAGTTCTTGCTCGGAATACGGGCGACCATTCGCAGCGAGGTGGTCAATTCCTCCATCTGAAGCCAGGGTCGCATCCAGGCAACGGCGTTGTAGGAGCCGGGCTTGCCCGGAACCTCCTGGACCGTCACCTTCGCATCGCGCAATGGATACTTGGCGCGCGATTCCTCACCTGCGTCGTCGTTGGCGTTGACGTAGTTGGAGATCCAGCGATTGAGCCAGTTTTCGCAGTCCTCGGCTTCCATGAAGGAACCGATCTTGTCGCGGCCCATCACCTTGAGATAATGCGCGAAACGCGACGTCGCCATCATGTAGGGCAGGCGAGCGGAAACCGCCGCGTTGGCTGTCGCTTCCGGCTTGTCGTAGAGCTTCGGCTTATGCGTGGTCTGCGCACCGAAGAATACGGCATAGTCGGTGTTTTTGTAGTGGCAGAGCGGCAGGAAGCCGAGCTTGCCGAGCTCCGCGTCACGACGGTCGGTGATGCCGACTTCGGTCGGGCACTTGAGATCGAGGTCGCCGTCGTCGCTCGAGAAGATATGCATGGGCAGGTTCTCGACCTTGCCGCCGTTTTCGGCGCCGCGGATGGCCGTGCACCAGCCGCTCTGGGCAAAAGCGTCCGTCAGCCGCGTGCCCATCACGTAGGACGCGTTCATCCAGCAATAGGAATTGTGCTCGAGTTCGCCGGTCGTGGAATGCTCTGTCTCGTCGAAGCCGAATTCGTCGATCGGGTTGGTCTTCGGCCCGTAGGGCATGCGGGCAAGGACACGGGGAAGCGCAAGCGTGACGAAGCGCGAATCCTCGCTGTCGCGCAGGCTGCGCCACTTCGCATATTCCACCGTCTCGAAGATCTTTTCGAGATCGCGCGGACGGGCAAGCTCACGATAGTCGTCGAAGCCGAACATGCGGGGGCTTGCCGCTGAAATGAAAGGGGCAAAAGCGGCTGCGGCGATCGATGAGATGGCCTGCAGCGTCTGCACGTCGTCGAAGGAATTGTCGAATTCGTAGTCGCCGATGATCGCACCCATGGGCTCGCCGCCCGGTGTGCCGAATTCGTCTTCGTAGATCGACTTGAAGAGCCGCGACTGATCGAATTCCACGGCCTTTGCCAGATCCTTCGAGACGTCGCGTTTCGATGCGTTGAGCACGCGGATCTTCAGATTGACGCTGGTTTCGCTATTCTTGACCAGATAGTGCAGCCCGCGCCAGCTGCCCTCCAGCTTGGCGAACTCAGGCGATTGCATGATGGCCGCGAGCTGCCGGGAGATCTTGCGATCGAGTTCGGCAATGGCGTTGTTGAGAGTGACCGTCAGGTTGCGGTCGTAGGTGACGGTGCCCTTCAAGGCCTGGTCGGTCAGCGTCCTCAGGAGGTCCTGGGCGCGATCGGGTTCGGTTTGCCGGGTTGCTGAAACGATCTGCGTCAGCAGATCCTCCTCGGGCGCAAACTCGGCCTCTTTGGTCTTCAACTGGCTTTCAGCGCTCATTTTTCGATCCTTACGGAAAATGCGGCGATATCGGTGAAGCTTGTGCGCCCGCCGCTATCGGCTGCTTGAAACAGGATTGGCCGATCCGCTCCGCGGACCGCCGATTGCTATCAGCTTGCTGCCGGCTTTTCGTGGGCGCCAAGTTCGGACATCAGCTTCGAAAGATCCGCCTTGTTTTGCAGGACCTCTTCGAGCAGCCGCTCCAGCTCTTCCGAACGGTCCGCCTTGCTCATCAGGTCGCGAAGCTGGTTGCGGGCGTCGAGTAGGGCCTTTAGCGCGGGGACCTGATTGACGACGGAACCGGGTTCGAAATCCGTCATGCTCTCGAACTTCAGCGAGACGGCAATATCCGAGCCGTTGCCTTCGAGCGTGTTTTCGACCGTGATGTTCAGACCGGGGGTCATGCGGCGCATCACGTCGTCGAAATTGTCCCGGTCTATCTGGACGAACTTGCGCTCGCCGAACGGCTTCAGAGGCTGGGTCGGATTGCCTGAGAAATCGCCGAGCACGCCGACGACAAAGGGCAGTTCCTTCACGACCATGGCGCCTTCGGTCTCCACTTCGTACTTGATGTGGACCCTCGGCTTGCGCACTCGCTCTAGTTTTTCATGAACACTCGCCATAAGCTTCTCCTTCAATCCCAAGCGGCAAAATTCGCTTTTCACATGTGGCGCAACTCGATTTTGGAAAGGGCGGGTTGCAAAAAGTTGTGTGGCAGGTTGTACCGGTCACCCGCTCTTGTTGGATTTCGGCTGAATTCCGGCGGCCGTCAGCACGGCGTTTCGAGCCTGCTGCTCCGGCAGCAATTCGGCCAATAGTTCCGAGAAATCCATACGCCCACGCCGCACCATCGTCTCGATCGCCATCGAGATCGGCGAATGCGGCTCGGTGCGACGGAAGAAGCGCGCAACGGCGAGCAACAGCTCGAATGCCTCCTCGCGCGAGCCAATCGATTCGGCGCTCAAGGGCCGGGCACGCGGCTGAGCCGGTTCGTTCGTCCCTTCCGGCGCTTGCGGCACGACCGCGGCTTCGACTGGCTGGGCTTCGATGCCGGCAAGCGTGCGAAGCGCTGATGCGGCCTCAAGCAGGACATTGTGCGTGTTGGAGCTTGGTGGCGCCTTCGCCCCGCAGCGCTCGTTCACGATGGAGACGAGCCGCTCGAAGGCAGCGATGCAGCCGTTGACATGTTCGAGATGGGCACTCATCGCCGACGTGCCGGCTTCTATTACCGCCTGGTTCAGTTCCTCGCGTCGCCTGGTCTCGTTGGGTCGTTGCGAAAGCTGGAAATCCCAGAGCGAAAACTGGCCGAATTTCACGCCGGGCACGAGCGCTGTCAGCCTGATCGCCTGGATGATCGTGCCTTCGCCGCCGACCCCATTCAGCCCCGCCAAGGGCGCAAGACGCTCTTCTATGTCGTCCTCGCCGACCGAATGAAATTTCTCCCAATGCTTGTCTAAAAGCGACGCTATCGCCTGGTAGACATCCTTCAATCCCTCGAAACCGCGAAGACGTAGTTCTGCTTCCGCCAGCCACGCTAATACTTCGAGGTCCTTACTTTTTGAAGAAACAATCTGCAATCCAAGATTGCTGACGTCTGACCAAGCAGGTGAAAGGCTAATATTCTCACCAGGTGATATACCTCGTTCAGTAGCTCGAGCCTGGTTCCTTGCGTCTTTTATTCTATAGTATATTTCACGAGTAGAAGTATTGATGCGTATGTTTTCTCCACATGGCGCATCTTTGTCAAATTGAGTCTCTATGTCACGAACATTGAGCAGGGGCTTAACTCCACATTTCCAACTACATCGCCTAAGCGCAAGATAGTTATGTCGATATATTTCGTTGTCAACTGTGTATATTCTGTAACGGATTTGTGACGATGCCAAATCGGAGGGCTTCGCAAAAATTAATGTTTGCGGGCTGGACACAATTGGATAACCGCCCTAGTTGTTCTCGCGGCATGGAGGATGCACTTAGTTTAGAAACCTAAGGAGGAAATTTCCACGTGTTCAACATCGATCTCAATCGTCTGATCAGAACGCTTGAGCCCGAATTGCGTGTGGGTCTTGAGGCTGCAGCGTCTCTCGCTGCGCGCGATCGGCACGCCAACGTGGATGTCGCACATTGGATACGTGCGCTGCTCGACGTATCTAAAGTTTGCTCGTTTTTTGAAGGGCTTAACGTATCTTCACACGCTCTGCGAGCCGAGCTTGATACCGCCATCGCGGAGCTGCCGCGGGACGGCGGGACAGCACTGGTGCTATCCCAACAGCTGCTTGCGCTGATGCGAGAAGCTTGGCTTGTTGCCTCGCTTCAATGTGGCCGGCACAGCATCGCCCTGGCCGACCTCCTCACCGCGCTGACCGACGATCAATCGCTGCGAATCATGGCCCGCGGCATGGCGCCTTCGCTGCGAAATCTCGACCGCAACGCGCTCGAAAAGCGGTTGAGTGCTGTATCGTCGACCGCTGGTGCAGCTTCATCGACGCCACATTCCGAGCCGATTCCTAGTGCCGGCGAGAACGAATTTCTGCGCCTTTACACCCGTGACATGACGGCCGATGCCAAGCTTGGCCGCATAGATCCCGTCATCGGACGCGACCGCGAACTCCGTCAGGTGATCGACATCCTGATGCGACGCAGACAGAACAATCCGATCCTGGTCGGCGAGGCCGGCGTCGGCAAGACGGCGGTCGCCGAGGCGCTGGCACTTGAGATTGCCGCCGGCAGCGTGCCGGACATGCTGAAGTCGGTTCGAATTTTGCTGCTGGATCTCAGCCTGCTGCAGGCTGGAGCGGGCGTGAAGGGGGAGTTCGAACGCCGCCTGCACGGTGTCGTTGCCGCGGTGCGGGCTTCAGCGGAGCCGATCATTCTGTTCATCGACGAGGCCCATGGCTTGATCGGCGCCGGCGGTCAGGCCGGGCAGGGCGACGCCGCCAACATCCTGAAGCCGGCACTGGCGCGCGGGGAGCTGAGAACGATCGCGGCAACGACCTGGAGCGAATACAAGCGCCACATCGAGAAGGATGCGGCGCTGACGCGACGTTTCCAGGTTGTTCAGGTGCTCGAGCCCGATGAGGAGACGGCTATCCGCATGCTGCGAGGCGTCGTCGACAGCTTCAAGGCTCATCACAAGGTTCGCATTCGCGACGAGGCGCTGGCCGCCGCCGTTCGCCTTTCGGCGCGCTACATCCCTGCGCGACAGCTGCCGGATAAGGCGATCAGCCTCATCGATACGGCTGCTGCTGCCGTATCCCTGGCTCGACAAACTGTCCCCGAGGCATTGAAAGGCCTGCGCTACGAGCAGGAGATGCTGGAAGCCGAGGTCGATGCGCTTTCTGCTGAGTCGCCCGCGCCCGAGCTCAACGCCCGCCTGGCCGTCATCGAGAACGAGAAACGTGAAGTAATCGCCGAGATCGAGCGGCTGCAGACCAAGCTTGACGAGGAGATCCGGCTATCGAAGGAGGCTGACCGAATTGAAGCCTTGCTAAAAGATGCCGGCGCGCAGCCGACCGAAGACGAGACGCCCGTGCGTGGCGACAATGTCGCGCTTTTCCCGCCCCATGGCTCGTCCCCGGAAACCATTCGTGCGGCGCTGGCGCAGGCGGAACGCAATCTCGCCGACTTTGCCGGAGAGATGCCCCTGGTTCCCCGGGTTGTCGACAAGGAAGTCATCGCCGGCATCGTCGCGCGCTGGACCGGTATTCCGGTCGGGAAGCTTCTGTCGGATCAGGTCGAGACGGTCAAGACGCTGGATGCCAGGCTCAAGGAGCGCGTCCTCGGCCAGGATGCCGCGATCGAGCGGATTTCGGCCGCCATGCGCTCCGCCCGTGCCGGACTTTCCGATCCGCGCCGCCCGCCCGCCGTCTTCCTGTTTGTCGGCATGTCGGGAACCGGCAAGACCGAAACGGCGCTATCGCTGGCCGATCTTCTTTATGGCGGCAGCCAATATCTGACGACCATCAACATGTCGGAGTTCAAGGAAGAGCATAAGGTTTCGCTGCTGCTCGGATCGCCGCCCGGCTATGTCGGCTATGGCGAGGGCGGGGTGCTTACCGAAGCCGTGCGCCGCCGCCCCTATGGCGTCTTGCTTCTGGACGAGATCGACAAGGCCCATCCCGGCGTCCAGGAAGTGTTCTACCAGGTGTTCGACAAGGGAACGCTCCGCGACGGCGAAGGCCGCGATATCGATTTCAAGAACACCACCATCGTCATGACTGCCAATACCGGCTCGGAATTGCTGGCGGCGTTTGCCTCCGATCCGGAGACGATGCCCGAGGGCGAAGCGTTGGAAGCCCTGCTGCTTCCAGAACTGCAGAAACATTTCAAGCCCGCTTTCGTCGGCCGTACAACGGTTCTGCCCTTCCTGCCGCTGAATGGCGCGACGCTGAGCGGCATCGTCGACATCCAGATCGGTCGCATTCGCGATCGCGTCGCGGCATCGTACGGCACATCGGTTTCACTGTCGGCAGAGGCCCGAGAGGCGTTGGTCGCCCGCGCCAAGGCGAGCGAAATGGGCGCCCGCGCCATCGAGACCATGATCGGACGCGATCTTCTGCCCGAATTGTCGACCTTCTTTCTCGATGCCGTTGCGGCGGGATGCAAGGTCGCCGGCATCACCATCAGTTTTGGCGATCACCGGTTCCTCATCGAGGAAAATCCGGTGGACGACAATGAATTCGCTGGCCGCAAAACAGGCGGCACGGCGAATGAGGCAGCCCCGGACGAGAACCATGTCCGGATGCGGCATTAGACGGAAAGGTAACCCGCCTTGCAGCGACAAGGCGAATTCAATCCCAACAGGAGAGCTGAGAGCATGCCGATTTATCTGCAAATCGACGGAATTCAGGGCGATGCCACCCACGAACAGCACAAGAAGTGGATGGATATCGAAGTCATCCACTGGAACGTTTCACGCAACATGAAAACGTCGGCCGGTTCGGCAGCGAACCGTGAAGCTTCCGAGCCCACCGTTTCGGAAGTGATCCTGACCAAGGTCAGCGATTCCTCGTCGACCAAACTGTTCCAGGAAGCATGCTCGGGCCGCACCGGCAAGCAGGCCGTGATCCATCTGGTAACGACCGGCAACCCGGGCGATACCTATATCGAATACACGCTCACCAATACGCTGATCGCCAGCTATTCGGTCGATTCCAATGGCGATCGCCCGGTCGAAACGATCAAGCTCAACTTCACCAAGATGGAAGTGAAGTACACGCCTTACGACGACTCGCAGTCGCCGCAGTCGCCGATGATCGCTTCCTACGACCTGGCAACGACCAAGGCTGCCTAACGATAGCACCGTTTTCCGGCGCGTTGCGATTAGACGCGCCGGAACCGTGTTCGATGCTAAATCGCCGCTGCGGCTGCGATTTGCACGTTTTTGACAACGTTTTTCATCGAGGTCGCCATGGTAGATTTTTCCGTTTCATCACCGGCGCTGCAAATGGAGCCGGTGAGGCAGACCGACCTTCCGCCAATGAGGCGTGCAGGCCGCGGTCCTTCCTATGATTACTTCTCCTATCCCAGTGGTCCGCGCGAATTCGCCGCCCGGAACCAGGCCATGGGTGCCGCTGCATCTCTCTTTCGGATGTTTTCCGAAAAAGCCAATGAAATGTCGCTGACGCACTGGTTGCAGCGATGGCTGCGCAACAACGAAGCCAACATCATCCGGGAGATGGACACCAACCATCATTCCGTGTTCGTTGCCCAGTTCAACTATTCCGTCACCGACGGCGAGACCCGGGCCTATATGGCGCGAGGCGCCTATCTGCTCGGCACGGTCGCTTCACGCGCCGAGATCGGCAAGATCCTGACGCCGGAAGTGCTTTACGGCCCCGGCATGCACGAGACCTTGCCGAACGGCACGCTGTTTCAGATGGCCTATCTCGTCGGCGGCCGCAAGCAGGTGCTCGGTAGCGCCGGCAAGGCGGGTGCAGCGAGCTCACGGGTAGGATGACGCACAGATGAACGACCAGCCTTCGGCCAATGATTTCATCCAGGCGACTCGAAATCTCAGGGTCGTCTCGCCGCTTGGTACGGACCAGCTCCTGCCGGAGCGGGTGACGATAACGGAAGGCGTATCCTCGCTTTTCGATATCCGGCTTTCCGTGCGCGCCAAGCGGGAAGTCATCCAGCCGGAGGACTTGATCGGCCGCCTGGTGGATATCTCTATCGAAGTCCAGCAGTCCGAAGATGGCGGCGACGGCGTTCGCCGTCCCTTCAACGGTCTGGTGACCTCTCTTCAGGAGGGGCCTCCAATCACGCGCGGGCTGCGCTCCTATTCAATGGTCTTGAAGCCGCAAATGTGGCTGCTGTCGCAGCGCTCGGACTGCCGCATATGGATGGACAAGACCAGCATCGACATCGTCGAAACGCTGTTTTCCGAGCATGGCATTCCGGCACCCGACGTCTCCGGCGTGCTCACGACACCGCCGCCACAGCACTATTCGGTGCAATGGAGCGAGACCGATCTGGACTATCTGACCCGCCGTTTTGAAGAGGACGGCCTGTTCTACTGGTTTTCCCATGAGAATGGCAGCCACCGGCTGCATGTCGCGGATGGCGCGAACTCATGGGCCGGACCATCGCCATCAGCGCAGGGTGAGAGCAGGGTGCGTCTCGCTCAGGGGTCGACCGACCGCAACCATATCAATGAATGGATGAAGCATTACGCTTATATCCCCGGTCAACGGGCTGGCGCCGACTGGAACTTCGAAACCCCGCAGATCGTGCCGGGCACCACCACGCCTTCGCTGGTGCAGATGCCGGGGGCGATGAAGCGCGAGCTCTACGAATATCCCGCTCGCATCGCCTCTGTCTCGGAGGCCGAGCGGGCGCAGAAGCTTCGCATGCAGGCGAGCGAGGCCGACCACAATCGCGTCGTCGGGCGTTCGACATCGCGGATACTGGAGGCGGGCCGGCGGTTTACACCCTATGAGGTTGCCCATCCCGAACATGTCTACGAGGAGCACGTGATCATCCGCGCGACCCACGTCGCCGTCGATCCCTCCTACGAAACCAACATGGATCAGCCGGAATATACCAACGAGTTCGAGGCGGTGCCGTCACGCGTGCCGATGACGCCCCATCGCAAGACCGAGCGGCCGCGCATCCGCGGCACGCAGGTCGCCATCGTCGCCGGTCCCGACGGCGAGGAGATCCATCCGGACCAATATGGCCGCATCAAACTCTGGTACCCTTGGGATCGAAAGGCAAAGAAGGACGGATCGGACACCTGTTGGGTGCGTGTCGCCCAGAACTGGGCGGGCGGCTCCTGGGGCGGCCAGGTTATTCCGCGCATCGGCATGGAAGTCATGGTCGCCTTCATCGACGGCGATCCGGACAGGCCGCTGGTGACGGGCGTCGTGCCGAACCCGAGCAATGGCGTGCCCTACGACCTGCCGGGCAACAAGACCCGCATGGTCATGCGCTCCAACACGCACAAGGGCACCGGCTTCAACGAAATGACCTTCGAGGATGATGCCGGCCGCGAGAACATGTTCTTCCACGCCCAGAAGGACCAGACGACACGCATCCGCAACGACCGCACCAAACGCGTCGACCGCCACGAAGTCGCCTCCATCGGCGGCAACCGTGCGGTCGAGGTCAGCGGCAATCAGAAGCATGAGATCGGCGGATCGGTTAATACGGTGGTCGGTGGTACAGGCCCGATGGCGGTGGCCTTGATGGGAGCGGTGCAAGGGCTTTCGGGACAGACGGCCGGGCTACTTTCCCAGGCAGGTCAGATCGCCGGCGGAGGCGGAGCCGGCCTTGCCGCATTTGCCGGTACGCTGGCGTCCTCTGCCCTTGGCTTCTTAAGTGCCGGCGGCCTTGGCAGCCGTGAAGGTGTCGTCTCTGGCCCTAGTCCGCGTGCCGATGCAGGTACGGCGCTGGCGGGATCGGGAAGTGGTGTTGGAAGCGCCGCGTCGGATCTTTTCCCGTTACCGGGGATCATGAATACCATTGTCGGCTCTTTCAAGTCGGATACTGTCGGTGTTGCCCGCGTTGAGCAGATTGGCGTGAGCAAGGTCACGAATGTCGGTCAGACATCGCTCGAAAAGGTCGGTAAATTCAAGAAGGTAATCGTCGGCGAAGAGTTCGTCATCGAATGCGGTGCTTCGAAGTTCATCATGCGTCAGGACGGCACGGTCATCATTCTGGGGACGCATTTCAACTTCACGGCATCCGGACCGACACAGATCAACGGCAAGGTCGTCGATCTCAATAAGCCAGGCGGCGGCTTTGCCGAGGCATCGCCGACCTCGTCGGATACGACGGCGCAGGGCTGACGCGCTGATGTCGGTCGATAATCGCACGCCCTTTCCCTCGCTCGCTTTTCGCCAGTACAACCTGGCGGGCGATCTGCTTGGTGTCGTTGTCGCCAGAGGCACGTTCAAGCTGGCGAATGGTGGTCCGCTGGTCATGGCTGATGTCCAGCGGCCACTAGTCATGTCGGATGCCTATGACGGCGATCCGCACCAGACGCCGCAAATGGCCTGCACGGATCTGGCACCGTTCAAGCCGGGCACGGACGTAACCTTCATCGGTGCCGCCTTTGCTCCGGACGGTGTGGCAGCTTCTTCGTGGATATGCGGCCTCAAAGTCGGTCCCGTTCAGAAACGACTGCGCGTCCACGGACCACGTTTCTGGCGTGCGAAGACCCGCAAGACCTGGCGCGGGCTGGTCGACAAGAAGAAAGAGGATGCCCTTGACGGCTGGGAGTTGACCGCGGGCGACGCCGTAACCCATGTCCCAATCGATTGGCGGTTTGCGTTCGGTGGGCGGCTCGAGGACGGCGAGGCAGTCGAACGGAATCCGGTGGGGGTTGGACTTGTCAACGAGGATCAATTCTTCGAAAGACCAGAATGGCCGGCGCCGCAGATCGAGGACGCGGATGCGCCCATTCGCTCTGTCAATGATAGGCCAGCGCCGGCGGGCCTTGGTCCGCTTTCGCCATTCTGGGAGGATCGGATCCAGAAAGCCGGTACCTATGACGACGCCTGGCTGAACGATCGGCATCCGCTGCTTCCGCGCGACTTCGATTTTTCCTTCTGGCAGGCGGCGCATCCCGACCTGGTGGCGGATCCCTGGCTACGGGGTGACGAGCCTTTCGAACTAGATCACCTTTTGCCGGGACTGGGGATGTTTCGCGGTCGTCTCCCCAACATCCGGCTGGAGGCTACGATCGATCGAGGCATGGGGCCGGCGCGGGGTCCCATGGTGCTCGACGGTGTCCACTTCGACATGCGGCCCGGTGTCGGGCGTGTTTTCCTGACGTGGCGAATTGGTTTCCCCTGGCCGGAGCGCCGCGGCCTGCCGCGTCTTGCCTTCGCAAGTTCCGTCGAAGGAGTGGCGTGATGGGCGAGAGGCAATTTCCAGACCCAATTTATGATGGGGACTTTGCCGCTCTTTATGGCCTCCCTCCCGATACCAAAATCATCGGCCCCCCGATGTCTGGCACGTTGCTTACAAAGACGCCGGACGGCAGCAGCCCCATGCTCAAATATGACGGGCCTTGGCCACCTCCCAAGAAGGAGGCGGCGAAGCCTGTGGAGCAGACACGCCCCACCGCCGCTGTTCCGCCGCCACCGGAGCTTATTCCAGATGACAGCAGTGCAATTGCGATTTGCTTGTCGCCGGATGTCTGCAAATCGCCAACTGCACCCGTGCCATACATGGTATGGGGCAAGGCTGATGATAAACAGAACTATTCTCCGGACGTGAGATCCAATGGCGATGTCATCAAGCGTTCCGATTCACGTTTCACGGCTACATACGGAGACCAACCTGGTACGGGCCTAGGCGTGAAATCAGGCACGGTGGGAAATGTCGTAACGCCAGTCACATCATCCAACATCGTTCGAGCAAATGGCGTTCCGGTGCAACGTCACACCGATCGTTGCACATTGAATAACGGCAACTGCCCTGGGGAGTATGTCAATGTGAAATCCACGGCGATGGATATGCCACCCGACGGTAACGATGCCCAGGACAGGAGTTGGTGGGATGCCGCGAAAGACACGGGTGGCGATTTCTGGAAGGGGATGACGGCAACATCGGGCACGGCGTCCAGCGGCGAGGGAATATTCAACAAGGTTGGCGAATGGTGGAACGACCCATCTCAGATCGGCCGGGACGCTCAATCCGCCTATGATAGCATTCCGACCGGCTCGGAGATCTGGCAGGGCACGAAGAATATTGCCGGCGGCGCAGCGCATGTGGCTGGTGAGGTGTGGAACGATCCGGTTGGCAGCGCAAAGGCGACGGGCGGCTGGGCGAAGGATCAAGCCGTCGGGGCTTGGCATGGCGTTGAGGCGGGCTACGAGAAGCACGGCGTTGCCGGTGCGGTCGGTGCGGTCGCTGGCATCGCGGTTGAGATCGTCAACCCATTGAAAAAGCTGAAGATGCTCGAGAGAGCCGCCGAGGTTGCGGAAGAACTTGGCGATCTGAAAAAGGCCGAGAAACTTAGGAAAGAAGCAGAGGAAATCAGGGAAAAGGAAAAGCAGGCGGAGCGCGCGCGCGAGGCGAAGGAAGAGGGGAAGGACGGCGCGCGAAGTACGCGCATCCATCACGTGGATTGCTTCGAAGCACCTCCTGGCATTGATCTTGCGGAATATGATCGTCAGCTTGACGAGCAAATGAAGACGATCAACGATATGACCGCTGATGATATGGCTTATTCCCACTGGGTGCTTGATAAGGCAGGAGGTACCGACGCCCTTAGGCAACCTTATGCACAGACCCAGCATCGAAATGAATACAAACAAATGTTAAAAGATAAGGGCTGGTCTGACGTGGATATTAAGAATCATATGCAGGGACTTCACGCTACTCACTTTCTTGATATGGTCGCGGGTGGTAATCCGACAGTATTTTCTAGAGATGCGGCTGGCAATCCGATACTTGGGGCGGGTGACGTAAATTCTCACATTGGAAGCAGCTGGACTCAGAAGGGGCGCGCCGCCTCATTGGGAGAAGAGGCAGAACGTATGCGCCGCAGTGGTCGAGCCGCTGAAAAGATGCATGTCGAGTTGAAGAGGTGTAAATAGATCATGCCGGCAATTCATGAAAATTTTCAATATGCCTTGGACGAGTATGGCCCAGTCAGACAAATCCGGCGCGCATCGAACGCGGAACTTTCGGAGTTGCATCGGATGCTGCCGCAGGTAGTGGTCGATTTTATCAAGGAAAAGGGCTTCTGCTCTTTTCACAATGGTCTATTTACCATGTGCAATCCGGAGGAGATGCGGGCGGTCACTGCGCTGGTATTCGGTGCCGACGACGATTTTCACCATCGGGATTGCCACGTCTTCGGCTACACTGCTTTCGGTGTTCTTTATTGTTGGTCAGACAAGCTCTACAATTTTCGGATAGAGTTGCCCCTGAATGTCATTTATTGCAGAGCTCTTACAACATCGGAAAACTGGCCGCCCAAAGCGAGTGCGGAGCATATTGCGTCGGGCATGATTCCGGATGAAGAAGAGGCAGATTTCCTGGATGTTGCCGGTACTCCGATGTTTGCAGCATGCCAACACGCCTACGGCGCAAACGAGACAAGCGAATGCTATGGTTTCTTCCCTGCTTTAGCGATTGCCGGCGCTTTCGGCCCAGCGCAAAGCGTAGAGCACATTAGGCGAGTGAAGGCACTTGAGCATTTCACCTTCCTTGCCCAGTTACAGCGCTTCTATCTTACCAAACCTGTTTCAGGCGGGCTGCAGGCGGTGCGGCCGATTGGCTAGTTGAGCGTCGGCAGCTTACCTTTCGCCAGTGCTGCTTGATACGTATCAGAGCTCAATATGAGATTGCTAAATCTGGTCATCCATTGTGATTCTTCTGAAGTTTCCTTGGACCCCTCGATTCGCAGCGGAGAGATCGCGGATCATAATCGCTGGAAGACTACGTGAAATGACGCCAAGAATTTAGGCAAAAAAAGGAATTTCGAACTGAGGAAGTGTTGAGATGAAGCTATCGAGGGAGGCTGCAGAGTATATAGAGGATTTCGGTGCCCCCCAATTACATGTAGCTTTCGCTAAAGAGGAAATGCACCAATTAGCTGGGAAATTTCCGGAGGAGCTAATCGCATTTATGAGCGCCTTTGGCCGCGCAGTTTTTCAAGATGGACAAATCCAGATCTGCCACCCTGATGATCAGAACTCAGTATTGACTTTGATTTTTGGTGGCGATGAGACTTTCTCCCATCAAAATTGCCATGCATACGCCTACAGCGCTTTTGGCGAGATTTTTTGTTGGCACAGGGATTACGGGCTGACGATAGTTGACATCATCGCGGGGAGCGTGACGTGTCGCTTGCTGACGAAAAACCTGTCGAGAGATGCCAATACCGATCGCACCTTTATAACGCCATTCGGTACGGATGCAGACTTTTACGATGTGAACGATAAACCGCTTTTCAAGCGCGCCGTTAAGAAACTAGGGTCGCTCCAGATAGGGGAGTGCTATGGCTTCGTGCCCGCCTTGGCACTTGGCGGGTCTCCAGAGCTTCAATATCTGAAGCGTCTTAGGTCACCCGAGCACTTTGCCATCGTAGCGCAGACAAATGATTTTAATCTTGTTGATGTTGAGGGCTACGGTGTATCGAAAGTTGTGAGGAAAATCGGCTGAAGCAGCGTTTGTATGAATAAGATTTATGAAGATATAGTGCATAAATATGGGAATCCGGTTTTGAAGATCCCGTTTACGGACCAGGAGCATTTAGCGCTCCGGAGATTTTTTCCAAACCAAGTTGCCGATTTTTGCTTCAATATTGGTCGGTCGGTTTTGCGTGACGGCCTCATTCAATCATGCCATCCCGACGATATGAGGGGAGTTCTTGCTCTTATCTTGGGCGCTGACAGAGATTTTTCGCACGACAATTGCCATGCTTTCGCATACTCCGCTTTTGGTGTCATCTTCTTCTGGATGGAAGAGTACGGGTATGGCAATATCAGTATTTATGAAGGGCGTTTGACACACAAGAACTTTGTCAAGGGTCAGCATGCAGGACCGATGGCAGTCAATGCGGTCTCGGTACCATTTTGGCTATCGGATCAGGCGCTGGATTTTGAAGACGACGCCGGTAAGCCCCTATTCAAGCGGGCAGCCAAGAAGCTAGGGTCTCTCGAAATTGGCGAATGTTATGGTTTCGTGCCCGCTTTAGCCCTTGGCGGAATTGCGGATATTGCTCACCTCAAGCGCCTGAAGGCGCCTGAGCATTTTGCTATCGTCGCGCAGGCCATGGAATATAATCTGATCGACGTGCAAGGATATGGACAGTCGGTCGCGGTGCGCCCGATAGGCCCGCGGTAGCCTTTTGCAGTGCTTCGGCGAAGCTAAGCAGCGACTTCGCAAGCTCTTGCGAAACGGTGTGGTGAGCAACTCGTTCTGAGTCGCGGTCGCCGGTTCGAAAGGAAATAATCCACTGCCGTACTGATTGGGGTGATAGCAAGCGATTGTCGTTTGGTTGTCGCGGGACGTCTGCAGGGCGAAAAGCTGGAAGCCTTACGAAGGTCGAACTAAAGATACGCGGCGAAAAATAACGATAGCATGGGTGTAAAATGCTTGATTCTTTTTTTGCGGACACGATTGACGAAATAGGGCCGCCACAGAGATGCATTCCACTCACGGTGGAGCAGGATGCCCGCCTTTCTAAATGCCTGCCCAGCAGCTTTATGGATTTTTTGCGCGCATATGGGCTGGGTGACTATTTCGATCGAAAGGTACAATATTGTGATCCGGCGGAATTTTCGTCCATCCTCGCTTTGGTTTTCGGCGCGGATTCTGATTTTAGCCACAAAGATTGCTTCGTGATCGCACAATCCGCGTTTGGTCGGCTCGTTTGCTGGTCTGAGCGACATGATCACTTCGAGATCGATCTTGTTGATCTGCGATTGACATCCAGCAAGCTCGCACCAACCGAATTCATCCTGCCCCCCGGCTTTGAAAAGCGGGAACGCAGTTCGGATCCAAACATTCTCGCTCGCTCGCTACTCGTCTCAGACCGTAGAGACTACGAAGAATTCGACGCTCAAGGCGAGCCTATGTTCGATCGCTGTGTATCGTCTTACGGCTTATTGGAACGAGACGAATGCTACGGCTACTTTCCAGCGGTTGCGATAGTCGGTCTGGATAGTCCCATGCGGCGGATCGAGAACATCCGGCGTGTAAAGGCGCTTGAGCATTTCACAATCCTGGCCCAGTTGGGCACCTTCCATCTGATGAAATTTGAAAGGGGGCAATATACGGCAGTACGTCCGATTGGATGATTGACGTTTGGTGCCTCGTGCCTTCCAGAAAATTCGTCATGGATGCGAGCCAATGCCTTGATATGGCGCGTTTATCTCAAGCATTTGTCGAGGCGGATGAAATGGCGCTGAAGCTTCTCAGCCCATGGGTCGGAGTTGCCGAACGGCAAGAGGCCGCATAGATGTCAAACTGCTCTTGGAGACCAAGTCTTGAGCTTTTTCTCACCTCAAGCGCCTGAAGGCGCCTGAGCATTTTGCTATCGTCGCGCAGACCATGGAATACAATCTGATCGACGCGCGAGGATATGGACAGTCGGTCGTGGTGCGCCCGATAGGGCCGCGGTAGCTTTCTGCAGTGCTTCGGCAAAGCTAAGCAGCGACTTCGCAATTTCTTCCGAAGCGGCCTGGCGACTTAGTCATCTTGAGTTGCAGTCCTCGCCGCGAAGCGGAGTAGAAAGAATGGTGGATCTTTTCGCGGAATTGCGGACAAACCCTAATTTCGATCCCGATGTGATCCAGGATGTAACTGAGATCAGTCAAGATAATCGCAGCTATCTTCAGGAGGCGACCGCTTATAGAGCCGAATATGCTGAGACGATTCTGCAGGCTGAAGTTCCATTAGATCATCAGGACGACAATGGCCAAACAGCCCTATAGTATGCAATTTCACGAGACATGAAGGATCTCCCGGCAAGTATTATCAACAAGGGCGCCAATCTGAGTTGTCTCGACAAATATGGTAATGACGGATTGTGGACAGCAGTGCTCTACCCAGGCCCCCGTTTGCCGCTGATTGAACTGCTTATAAAAAAAGGTGAAAATCCCCACCGCAAGAATGCCGCCGGGCGGTCTTCTGCTGACGTGGCGTTAACGAAGAAAAAACAGGCAATGATGATCCTTCTCGAACTTCGGCAGTAAACTCGGAATATGACGACAACATAGCACTATTCGGCGTATGAGAGTTTGAGATGTTATCTGGAGAACCACGTAATTTCCATGAAAGGACTACTGGCCTTTGAGCAGGCGCTTGCAATTGTGCGAGCTAAACCAGCCGCCTCAGATTTCTTCGGCCCGGCACCGGACGACAATGTCGACGCTGCAGAGCAGATGTTGGGTATTCGAATGCCACCCAGCTATTGCATGTTCCTGACGACTTTGGGGGTAGGCTCATTTGATGATGCCGAATTCTACGGAATCATCGCCAACAAGATACCCGGCAGTTCTGTGCCCAGCATGGTTTGGCAGACTTTGGAGAATCGCAAACTTGCCGGCTTTCCTGGGACCCATATCACCATTATGAGCAGCGGTTATGGTCCCATTTTCTGCCTTGATAGTTCCGTCGTGAACTCAGAAGACGAGTATCCCGTCGTAGAATGGACGCCGGCTGCCTCTGTGACGAATCCGGGTGAACGTTTGGCGGAAAGTTTTGGCACCTTCTTCCTGGATGAGATCAGCAAGCGAGCTTAGCGGTGAGGAAAAGTAACCCTTCGGTGAAGACCGCCTTGTCGTTACAATTGCGAAATGCCGTTCGGCTTTTATCTTTGACCGAGACCGTTCTGCGGTCGGCGTAGGATGTAGACCAACGTTAAGGCCACGAGGGTTCCAAATCCAACGAGAGGCCAGAGAACAGCAAATGCGATCTCCGCTCCGCTATTCGGATAAGGCATGCCCTCGAGAACTTCGCAAGCACTGGCATCGTAAACGAGAATGTCGAATGAGAGCCTGACGGCGAAGGCAGCTTGCCAGAGTGTGAAGAGGAAAACGGGGCTGCAAGCAATCGTCGCCGCTCTGAGGTATTTTGTCTGAAACAGACCAAGCACTGCGACGAGATAGAAAGGAATAGATATCACCACGCCCCAAAGGCGGTCCGCTTCTCCTTGGGTGCATGTCCCCGCCACACGGGCAAGCAAAGTGTTTAGTGCTCCGAGATAAAATGCCAGAACTGAAGTGATAGCCCAAATCATATGTTGCGCTCTTTGGAGTTGGAGGGGCTATTGCCAAAGCAATCCACCGCTGAAGGTTGCCGGTTCGACAGTCTGCTCTTGCCTTGGGAACGAGGGCTGCTAGCTCCACGGAAGCAGTTGCTCTAGTTTGGTGTCAGTACCGGAGCATGTATGGATGCCCCCGTTCATGCAAGGCTTTTATCGAGCGATTTGGTCGTGTGATCGGGTGCGGTCATGTATCAGGCCTTTCGTCGCGACCTGATCTTGGCCGCTGGCCGGTATGGATTTACGCGAACCTGGTGCAAATCAATACTGCGAGCTCTTAGCTCATTGCTCCGGATGCATTTCCAGGCTCACTCTCACCGATCTTTGTCCTTACCGTTCGTTGACCTCCTCACACGCCGACGATTCCGCCTGGCAACAGCGCAGCGTTTTGCTAGGCCGCGGCTGGGCTAGAATTCCTGTAAATTTCGTTCTTCGTCATCATGGCCCAGATCGTTCGCGCCATTTTGTTCGCAAGAGCAATTGCAACGAGCATGCGGGGCTTACGCGCCAACATCCGTGCAAGCCATGAGTTCTCCGGAGGAGCCTTCCGGCATGCCCATCGGATCACGGTCATTGCGCCGATGATCAAAAGCCGTCGGATGTCGCGCTGACCCATCTTCGATGTTCGTCCAAGTACCTGCTTTCCTCCGCTCGAATGCTGTCTCGGTACCAGACCTAGCCAGGCCGCGAAGTCTCGGCTCTTGCGGAATGTCGTCATGGTTGGGGCGAAAGCCTCAATCGCCATGGCGGTGATTGGTCCCATTCCTGGCATGGACATCAATCGAGCCGTGTTCTCAGAGCGTTTTGCCTCCGACTTGAGCGCCTTTTCCAAGCCAATGATTCGAGAAGAGAGCGCCTCAATCTGCTCAAGATAAAGCCGAGCGGTTTCCACGACAATAAGTTCGAGGCCGGAGCGGTCTTCCTCGATGATCTGCGTGAGCAAAGGCAAGTTAGCAGTTCCCTGTGGCGCGATAACCCCATGCTCGGCAAGATGGGCGCGCAAAGCGTTGATAAGCTGCGTTCGCTGACGAAAGAACAGATCCCGCGTCCGGAAGATCATCGAACAGGCCTGCTGGCTTTCTGTCTTGGATGCTACGAACCGCATGGACGGGCGAGTAGCGGCTTCAACGATAGCTTCGGCGTCGGCAGCATCATTCTTTTGCCGCTTGACGAAGGGCTTCACGTAAGCCGGCGGGATCAAGCGCACGTCATGACCAAGCTTGCCAATCTCTCGTGCCCAATAATGGGCGGTGGCGCACGCCTCCATCGCAACGATGCACTTCGGCAATTCTGTAAAGAACGCAAGGACATGACTGCGTGACAGTTTTCTGCGCAGGACAACGCTACCATCGCTTCCTGCGGCATGAACTTGAAACACCCGCTTTGCAAGGTCCAGGCCGACAATGCTAACTTCCTTCATGGATGCTCTCTCCTCTAGGTGACGTTTTGGCGAACGTCACTTTGACACATCGCGATGCCGTCGGTAGGGGGCATCCATTCCATCAATACTCCTCAATAGGAGCCGGCATTTTTTCCTCTCTTTCGTTATATTATTTCCGTGGGCACTTTCCGTGCGGATTTTCTGGTGTTTTTCCGCAGGGCCAGTTCATTGTATACTAAGAAAACATTAGCTGTTGTTCAGTCGCGCTTCCACAAACGCATCCCGCATTGCCCGCAAGATGATCACGGCCGAAGCCGCACCTGGATCGATATGTCCCAAAGATCGCTCGCCTAGCCGCGCCGCCCGCCCGCGGGCCGCGACCATAGAGCTTGTCGAGTTCGCGCCGGCTTCAGCGGCTTCCAGGATGGCGTTCCACATGCCGGCAACGGCGAGTTCGCGCGCGCTCGCGTTGATGGCGGCTTCGGCGGCGGGGATCCAGGCGTCGAGCATCGTCTTATCGCCACGTTGTCCCTTGCCGCGCTGCTGAATACCGGCCCTCATTTCGTCGACGATCATCGCCTGGCAGGCCGGCGAGAGCGATTCATCCGATTTCAGCGCTTGCGAAGCCCTGCGGAAACCTGTCGCGTAAAGCGGTCCGGTCGAAGCGCCGACGGCATCCAGAAAGGCCGAGGCGGCGACGGCGAAGATCTCCGAGGGTAACGCCTGCGCGAGGTCGAGCTTCGTCAGTTCGGCGTTCACGGCCATAAAGCCGAGGGACATGGTGATTCCGTGGTCGGCGTCTCCTATCGCTCCGTCCAATTCCGAGAGGTGATCCTTCCCGGCATTGATCGCGATGGATATGCGCTGAAACATGCCGCTCAGGCATCGCGCGGCTTTTTCTGACATCGTCTTCCTCCCGATCCCAGCAGTCCCTAGGGCTTGCTGGGCAACATTCTTATTCGATCATCCGACCCTCAGAGCGAAGGTATCGCATGGGTGGTACAGCAATTCCGTCAGCTCCTGATCGAGATGCAAAATGGATATGGATGCGCCGACCATATCGAGCGACGTGCAGTAGTGTCCCACCCAGTTCGCCTCGATCTTGATGTCCTTGGCGCTCAGCCGCTGTGCGACGCGCCGGAACAGGATGTACAGCTCCATCAGCGGCGTCGCGCCGAAGGAGTTAATCAGCACAGCGATCCGGTCGCCGGCGGCAGGCTTCATCTCGGAGAAAATACGGTCCATGACCCGGTCCGTGATCTCGTCCGCACTCATCATTTTTTCGCGGGTGACGCCGCGCTCTCCATGAATGCCCATACCGAACTCGATATCGTCTGGCCCAATCTCGAAATTGTGGCGTCGCGTCTGCGGCAGCGAGCAGGGCTCCAGCGCAACACCCATGGTGAAGGTCCTGTCATTGGCCTTGCGCGTTATGGCCTCGCAGGCGTCGAGCGAGAGGCCCCTGTCGCAGGCCGCACCTGCAATTTTGAAGATGAAGAAATTGCCCGCAACGCCGCGGCGACCCTCCCTGTCTTCGATAGGGGACGACGCGATGTCGTCCGTCGTCAATACGGTCCGAACGTCGATCTCCTGTTCCTGCGCCATTTCCGCAGCCATCTCGAAGTTCATGACGTCGCCGGCATAATTGCCGTAGACGAAGAGCACGCCTTTTCCGCCGGAAGCAGCCTTGGCGCATTCGAGGATAGGCGTCGGCGGGGGCGACGAGAAGATATTGCCGATGGCGACGGCGTCGGCGAGACCCTTGCCGACATAGCCGAGAAAGCCAGGCTCGTGGCCCGTGCCGCCACCGATGACCAGGCCGACCTTTTGCGGCCGAGGGCCGTTGCGCGCGACCAGTGCCCGGTTCGATCCCTTGATCGGCGCGAGATAGGACGCATGCGCCTTGACGACACCATCCAGCATCTCGTCGACGACATCATCGGGATTGTTCAGGAACTTCTTGATATGCGTGCGATAGCTGCTGGGCAGCGCAACGCTGTTATCCGCTTTCGGGCGCTGGGTTGCCTTCGGGTCGAACTCCGTCACCCCATCCGCATTCAGAATGCCGCTACCGGTGGCCGCATCGGTGATGAGCACATTGATATAGCCGCCGCGCAATGCGGCAAGAATGGCTGGCACCTTATCGAAGCCGCCAGCGACCGCGATGCGCAGCCCGATCGATTTGAGCATGTCGAGGGATATGCCGATGGTTCTGTCATCGAGCGGACCAGCGACCGGCTGGCCTTTCGGATCGATGAAGCGGCCAGCGACGACGCCGACGGCATTCTTGGCCAGATAATCCTGAAGCGAGACGGATTCGAAGAAGCCGCTCGTGTGGATCGTCGAATTCGGCCGCAACGACGATATGCCGAAGAGGGCCTTGTTGGCTTTGGAAAGGATCGAAAACTGATCTTCGATCAACGGCTCGCGCAGCAGGATATCGCGGACCTCCGTCGTCGAGACAATCGCCGGAGCCGTAATATTGATCAGCTTGCCGCCAACGGCATTCGCGAAGGCCGCGGCACAGAGCTCCGGCGTATAGGCGAAACGCGCCCGCGTGCCGCCGGTCGCCTGAACGATCGTGACATCCTGCAGGTTTGGAACATTGGACTGTTCGGCGATTGCCAGAACCGTGCGGCCCCAGGCAAGGGCGAGCGTGTCGCCGGATTTCAGCAGTCTGGCGATGGCCTGCGCGCCTGCTGTCCCGAGGCGATCGATCAACGGGCGTGTTCCATCGTCGCTCGGCACCACGAGACAGTCATGCAGCCCGAAATGGCGTTTGAGTTCCTGTGCGATGGAGAGCGAACTCAGGCGCGAGGGTTCGAGCGAGATATTGACGATGCCGCGGCTGCGTGCGTCGGCCAGGTAGCTGTTCACGGTTGCCCGCGAAATGCCCATGATCTCGGCGATATCGCCCTGGGTCTTGCCGTCTTCATAATAGAGCCAGCAAGCCCATACATAAGGATCATCGCCATAGCGCAGCGGCATAGCGTCGAGCGCGTCCGGCACGCCCGCTTTGCTTCCACCCGTTTTGCTGACCGAAGATGCCTTGCCTGTCATGATGATTCACAATTCCCTTTTTTCCGCCTGAACATGAAAGCAATGGCGTATGTTTGCAAATGCTTCTTCGGACGGGGGCGGCGCGCGGCCCCATGCAGGGTCATGGGATCGCGCAGCCTTGGGAGATCAAATGTGCCTATCTATTGCAGCCTCGAACGAGCGCCCAAGGAAAGCTCCTTCAGGATGATGGCGCAGGATGTTGCCCCGGCATCAAGCACGCCGAGCGAGCGCTCGCCCAACCGGCTGGCCCGACCGATCTTGGCGACCAAGTTGAGCGTGGAGTCGCGCCCGGCCTCGGCCGCCGCTACCAAAGCATCGAGCGCTTCAGCAAAGGATTTGCTGGCGGCATCCGTAGCGTCAAAGGCTTCGATTGCCGGAATTAGCGTATCCAGCAGCGTTTTGTCGCCAAGCTTTGCCGAGCCGATCGCCTGGATGCCTTCCAGGCCGGCATGCAGCATCCGGCTATAGGTGGCGCTGTCGATCGCTTCGACACCTTCCAGTTTCTCGGCGAACTCGGTGAACATGACGCCATAGAGCGGACCCATCGATCCGCCGATCTCCGTCATTAGGATCGTGCCCAGCGTGTCGAGCGAAGCGGCGAGTGAGAGGTTTTTGCCCTTCAGGCGCTCCGACGCCATGCCGAAACCCTTGGCCATGTTCACGCCGTGATCGCCATCGCCGATCTTGCCGTCGATCTCGCTCAGATAGGCGCGGTTTTCGACGATGCGGTCAGCCATCGCGAGCACGATGTCGCCCGCCGTTGCATTGTTGAATGTCTGCATGATTGCGTTCCCCTCAGAGCAGCGTCGTGCATTGAATTTCGACATCCAGAAGCTTTTTCAGCTCCGGGTCGAGCGCCATGACGGTCAGTGTCGCGCCGACCATTTCAAGCGAGGTGAAATAGTTGCCGACATAAGTCTTGTAGATCTTCAGACCGCGCTCGGAGATCTTCGCCTCGATCGTGTCGTTCAGGATGTAGAGCTCGTTGACCGGTGTAGCCCCGAGGCCGGATACGAGGACAGCGACTTCCGTGCCGGCGGCTAGGTCGTGATCGTCGAGAACGATCTGGCACATCGTCTCGGCAATTTCAGCGGCGGTCTTCAGGGGCTCAACGCGAACGCCGGGCTCGCCATGATGGCCGATGCCCACTTCCATCGTGCCAGGCTCGATCTGGAAATTCGGATGACCGACAGCGGGCAGGGTGCAGGGACCAAGTCCGATGCCGACGGAGCGGCAACTGTCGATCGCCTTCTGAGCGGCGACGCGTACCTCTTCGAGGCTTGCGCCAGTCGCCGCCTTGGCGCCGCCGATCTTCCACATGAAGATCTCGCCAGCCACACCGCGGCGCTTCTCGCGTTCCTCCGGCGGAGCGGAGCAGACGTCATCATTTGCGACCACAGTTGCGACCTCGATACCGTCCTTGGCGGCGAGCTTGATTGCCATCTTGACGTTCATGTTGTCACCCGCGTAGTTGCCGTAGAGGCAGATCACGCCGCGGCCACCATTGGCTTCGCGAATGGCATCATGGAAGCTCTTGGCCGTCGGCGAAGAGAAGAGTTCGCCGACCGCGACCGCATCCAGCATGTTCTTGCCCGTGTAGCCGATGAAGGCCGGTTCATGCCCCGAGCCGCCGCCGGTGATCACCCCGACTTTTCCGGCGTGGGGAGCATTCTTGGCGATGACGACGCGTGGGTTTTCGGCCAGACGAACGATATCCGAATGCGCCTTGATGAAGCCTTTTACAGTGTCTTCAACGACTTCATCGGGGTTGTTGATGAACCGCTGCATGGTCTCTCCTGTCGAATTGTCGAGCGCTTACGCTCAAAGAATTGTGTAGCCGCCATCGATCAGAAGATCGGCGCCGTTGATCATGTCCGCACCGGCCGAGGAGAGGAAAACAGCCGCGGCTGCAATCTCCTGCGGATATGCGAAGCGACCGGTGGGGATGCGTTTCTTCGCAGCCTCGCCCTTTTCGCCGGCCCAGGCCTTCTTGCCGAGCTCGGTCAGAACTATGGTCGGGGAAATGGTGTTGACGCAGATGCCGTGCTTGCCCCATTCGGCTGCAAAGGTCTTGGACATGCCGATGACGCCGAACTTGGAGGCGCAGTAAGCGACGTGTTCCTCGATGGCGACCGTGCCCGCCTGCGAAGCGAGGTTGACGATCTTGCCGCCCTTACCGGCGGCAATCATGGCGCGGCCGACGGCCTGCGTTACGAGGAAGGTTCCTTTGAGATTGATGTTTATCGTTTTATCCCAATAGTCTAGCGGCAGATCCTCAGCTGGTGCGAGAAACACGACGCCGGCACTGTTGACAGCGACATCGATGCCGCCGAAATGCGAGATCACATCGCTGATGGCCTTGTTGACCGAAGCGGGATCGGAGACATCGCAGGCAAATGGTGCAGCACCGCCACCGATCTCACTTGCCTTTGTCGTGGCCATATCGACATTGATATCGAGAACGGCGACCTTTGCGCCCTTGGATACAAACGCTGCCGCGACTGCGGCGCCGATGCCGGAGCCGCCGCCGGTAACGAGCGCGATCTTGCCTGACAACGGGAAGTTCAAATCAATGTCTGGGGATGTCTCGGTCATCTTGTTCAAGCCTCTAGCTGGGGATTGGGTGGGGCGAAATCTTCGCCCCACCTGCATTGATTCTACTTGCGGGTTTCGAGCAGCTTGTCGACGTTGTCAGCCGTCACCGGGGTCCAGGGGACATTGTAGTTCTTGTCCTTGCCATCGTTGAACGGCATGGCGGGATACTGCGACCAGATCTTCGATTCCGGCTTATAGTTGCCCTTCTTGGCGGCGAAGATCGCGAGATCGAGCGCGCCCTGTGCCTGTGCACTGGCATCCTGCAGGATGGAGGTCATCGTACCCTGCTTGACGGCATGGAGTGCATCGGTGATGCCGTCGATACCGGCAATGGCGAAGTCCTTGACGTTGAGCTTCGCAGCCTTGATCGCCTCGATCGCGCCGAGCGCCATCTCATCGTTCTGGCCAATGACGCCGTTGATCTGGCCTGGATGTGATGTCAGCCAGTTTTCCATCAGCGTCTGGGCTTCGGCACGCGACCAGTTGGCGGTCTGGTCTTCCAGAACCTTCACATTCGGGCACTCGGCAAGAGCTTTCTTGTTGCCCTGGAGGCGCGAGATCTGCGCGGACTGGCCGACCGGTCCTTCAAGAATGACGACATTGCCCTTGCAGCCGATCTTGTCGAGCACTGTTTTCGCTTCCATGTAGCCGGAAACGGTGTCGTCAGAGCCGACATAGGCGGTCAGCAGATCGGAGTCCACGCGGGTGTTGGAGCCAACGACCGGAATTCCGGCGTCGTGCGCGGCCTGAACGGCGGTTGCGGCGGCTTCGATATCGATCGGCGCGAAGATGATCGCGTCAAACTTCTGCGTGATCATCGTGTTCACCTGCTCCTGCTGGACGAGAGCATCATAGCGGCCATCGAAGATGGTAAGATCAACATCGCCGTTCTTGACGGCGGGATGTTCCTTGAGTGCTGCCGACCAGATCTGCATGAATTCCGCATTCAGGCCGTAGGGCGCCGCGCCGATCTTCAGCTTCTTGTCCTGGGCTAGGGCCGGCGAGGCCAGAAGTGCAGTGGCCGCTGCAAGAGCAATCAGTAATTTCTTCATTATAATTCTCCTCCGTTGAAAGTCCGGCGGCCGTCGTGGCGCGCCGTTTGGTTTCCGAGTGCGCAGCACCTGGATGTCTTGGGGCTCAGCCGCCCAGATTTCGCTTTTGGTCGAGCATCACGGCGCCGACGATGAGGGCGCCCTTGAGGACCTGCTGGTAGTAGGATTGGATCCCCATCAGATCGAGGCCGTTGTTCATCACGCCGATGATCAACGCGCCGATCAGAGTGCCGGTAATGCGCCCGACGCCGCCGGAAAGGCTGGTTCCGCCGATGACGACGGCGGCGATCGCATCGAGTTCGTAAGCGATACCGGCCTGGGGCAAAGCCGAGCCGGTACGTGCGGCAAGCAGCATGCCCGCCAGTCCGGAAAGGCCGCCGGAAATGACGTAGACGAGGAAGCGCAGCTTGCTGACATTGATGCCTGACGTGGTGGCGGCGTGCGGATTGCCGCCAACGGCATAGATATAGCGGCCAAAGCGCGTGCGATTGAGAACCCACCATGCGACGGCAAAGACAATGGCAAGCAGGATGACGGGCATGGGAACGGACAAGACGCTGCCGGTGCCGATCCAGCGGAAATCAGGCGTTAGCGCCGGAACCGGTTTGCCGCCGCCATAGATCAGCGTCAGACCACGTGCTGCCGAGAGCATACCGAGCGTTGCGACGAAGGCGGGAACGGCGAAGCGCGAAACGATGACCCCGACCAAGGCGCCGCACGCCAGGCCGACCAGCACTCCGACGGTAAGGGCTACATAAGGCGGATAGGGCGCACCGAGGATGCCGGCGGTCGCCGAGGTCGTTGCGAAGCTCGCGCTAACGATGCCGGTCAGCGCAACGACGGAGCCAACGGAAAGGTCGATACCGCGTGTGAGGATAACGAATGTCATGCCGATTGCCAGCACGCCGTTTATCGACGTCTGCAGCAGCACATTCGAGATGTTGCCAGGCGTCAGGAAATATTCGTTCGAGACCGAGAGAATGGCAGCGAGCAGCAGGAAGGCGAGGAAAATCCCGTATTCCTGGATGATCAATCGGCGCCGGTCGGAGCCGAACCAGGAATTGGACTGATTGTCTTCAGTGGCGGACATTGCAAATACCTCTTGTTGCCGGGCGCTGTTTTTGGGCTTCGTCGTCTGTCGCCTTCACGTCGACAGGTGTACGAGCGTTTGCGCGTCGGCCTCCTCCCTTTTGAGAATTCCGGCAGAGCGTCCCTGGCGCATCACCAGAATGCGATCGGACATGCCGAGAACCTCGTCTATTTCGGATGAAATCATGATGACCGTGCCGCCTTCGGCGGCGAAGTCGCAGATGATGCGATAGATTTCGCGCTTGGCGCCGACATCGACGCCGCGCGTCGGCTCGTCCAGAAGCAGCACCTTCGGCTTGCGCAGGAACCACTTGCCAAGCACGACCTTCTGCTGGTTACCGCCCGAAAGGCCGGAGACGGACATGCTGTCGTGCGCGGCCTTGATGCCGAAACGCTTGATCATATCGAGGCTGGCGGCCGCTTCGGCTTGGCGATCCATCGAAAAATGCGGGCTCATTTCCGGCAGGCTCGCCAAGCAGATGTTGTTGCGCACGCTATCGGTGAGATTGAGCCCCGTCAGCTTGCGGTCTTCGGTCACGAAGGCGATGCCGTTTCGCATGGCCTCCGCTGGCTTGCGCACGGTGATCGGTTGTCCGCCGAGCTTGAGCTCGCCGCCGCTTGCCGTATCGAGGCCGAAGATGCAGTTGAAGATCTCGGTACGGCCCGACCCCATCAGGCCGTAAATGCCAAAGATCTCGCCCTTATGTGCAACAAAGGAGATGTTGTCGATCTTGCCATCGGCCCTAAGTCCCGAGACGTCCAGTCCGGGCACATCCGTCGGCACATTGGTCTTGATGTATTCTTCGCCGAGTTCGCGGCCGACGATCATGCGGATGAGGCCGGGTCTGTCGATATCGGCGAGCGCACCGCTGCCGACATAGGAGCCATCGCGAAAGGCCGTGTAGGAATCGGCGATCTGGAAGATTTCCGATAGCCGGTGCGAGACATAGACGATCCCTTTGCCCTCGGCCTTCAGCCGCTCGATGGTCGAGAACAGCTGCTGCGCTTCCTTCTCGCCGATGGCCGAGGTGGGCTCGTCCATGAAGATCACTTCGGCATCGTGGCTGAGCGCCTTGGCAATCTCGACCAATTGAACCTGGGCGACCGAGAGGTTCATCATGAATTGCGTGGCGCGGATATTGAACTGCAGGCGTTCGAGCAGCGCCTGTGCATTGCGGTTCATCGATTTGAAATCGATGCCGCCGAAACGGGCAGACGGCTCGCGGCCGAGATAGATGTTCTCCGCAACCGTCATGTGCGGGATCGGACTGAGCTCCTGCTCGATGATGGCGATCCCGGCGGAAAGGGCTTCCGCTGGACTGGCGTAATCAACCTCTTTGCCGCGGCGGCGGATGGAGCCGGCGTCACGCTTGTGAATGCCCATCAGGATCTTAAGAAAGGTCGATTTGCCAGCGCCGTTACCGCCGCACAATGCGTGGACAGACCCCGGTTGCAACTGAAAGCGCCCGTCGCGCAGCGCAGCAACGCCGCCAAAGGACTTCTTCAGTCCTTCCACTTCAAGCAGGAAATCCACTTTCTCCTCCGCACTCCCGATGCCGGATCAAGGTCGGCTAACACCGATTGCCTCCGTTAAGCACCAATATTGACAATATTCGATAGGCTATCGACAAATGTCAATATGCTGATTTTGTTTTCGGGATAACGCGCTCTCCGATACCTGCTTCCCTATGGTATTCACATGTCATAATATGAATTTCTGGATTGATCCGGCCTATGGACGAAACAGATCGACTTGCCATGACAGATTTGGGGACCAAGGAATGACGATAATCGGCCGAGGCCGGCAAAGACTGGCGCAGCGGGTCATCGACCAGCTGCGCGTCCAGATCGAGACGGGCAAGCTTCAGGCGGGCGATAAACTTCCGACGGAGCCGCAGCTGGAGGCAACATATGGCGTCAGCCGGACCGTCGTGCGCGAGGCGATTGCCGATCTGCGCTCTGCCGGGCTCGTCAGGCCCGTTCAGGGCAAGGGCGTGTTTGTTGCCGAAATGATGATACCCTCAGGATCAACGCTGACGCCTGTGGAGATCAGAAGCATCCCGGAAACGCTGGAATTGCTGGAGTTTCGCATGGCTACGGAGGGTGAGGCGGCCGCCATTGCGGCCTATCGCAGGACCGCCGAACAGGAGGCGGCAATCGCTGCGGCCAATCGGAAAATGGCTGCCCTGATAGAGCAGGGGCTCCCGACCGTCGAAGCGGATTACGAATTCCACATGGCCGTCGCCATCGCCACCAACAACCGATTCTACGTGGATGTGCTCAGGCATTTCGGTACTCGCACCATCCCGCGCGGGCAGTTTCCGACATTGCCGGAGGCGAATGATCGCGCCTATCTGGAAAAGGTTCATGCGGAGCATGTCGAGATTTTGGCGGCGATCGCAGATCAGGATCCGGAGCGTGCGCGGCAAACGATGCGTGCTCACATGATGGCGAGCCAGCGACGGTATCGCTTCCTTGCAGAACAGCAACCGCAATTGGGCTCGACTCCCGACAAAAGTCATATTATGTCATATGATATGAATCTCATGGGAGATACACCAGGTGTATGCAGGGACGCAGGTCGAGGCACGGGACGATGATGACTACCGGGTTTTCAGGCAACTAGGGCTGAAGCATATCTGCGCGGATCCGCCGGGAAGACCTGACAGTTGGACGCTGCCCGATCTCGAACGTCACCGCGACAAGATCGAAAGCTTCGGGCTGATCCTGGACATGATCCAGCTGCCTCTGCCGTCCCAGCCGATCGAGAAGGCTTCTTATCCCGATATCCTACTTGCCGGACCCGATCGCGACCGGCAGATCGACGCGGTCTGCAAGCTGATCGAAGATATTGCGGCCGCTGGCATCCCATCGGCGAAATACAATCTCAATCTCATCGGCATCCCGCGCACGCCCGAGGAGGCGGGGCGAGGCGGCTCGATGAATGCGAGCTTCCGCTGGGACAAGGCGGACCACCAGGCAACCCCCGGCCTGGCCGGTGTGCTGTCGGAAGACGAGAACTGGGAGCGGATCGACTATTTCCTGGAGCGCGTCGTTCCTGTGGCGGAAAGCAATCGCGTCCGTCTCGCCTGCCATCCGCATGATCCCTATACGCCGCCAGGTTACCGCGGCGTCACGCGCGTCCTCGGCACGGTGGAGGGCCTGAAGAAATTCGTGCTTATGCGCGAAAGCCCTTATCACGGGCTGAACTTCTGCCAGGGCTCGATCGGCGAAATGCTCGACAATCCGCGCGCGGAGATCGACGACATCATCCGTTGGTTCGGCACGCGCGGCAAAATCTTCAACGTCCACTTCCGCAACATCAGGGGCGGCAAGCTGTCCTTCATGGAAACCTTCCCGGACGAGGGCGATATGGACATGATCCGCTCGGCCCGGATCTACAAGGAGGTCGGCTATCCATACATGCTGATGCCCGACCACGTGCCGACGATCAGCGGCCGCGATCCCACAGGCGTCGCCTTCGCCTTCTGCTACGGGTACATCGCCGCTCTCGTCCAGACGCTCGAACACGGCTGAAGCATCGTCGCTCCATCGATCTGCAAAAGGATTTCACGATGAACCCGAATGAACTAAAAAAGGCAGTTGGCAGCGGTCTTCTGTCGTTCCCCGTCACGCATTTTAATCAGGATCTGACATTCGACGAAGCCAAATATCGCAGTCACGTCGAGTGGCTGGCAGGCTACGATGCAGCGGCACTTTTTGCAGCCGGTGGCACCGGCGAGTTCTTCTCCCTCAACCCTGCCGAAATCCCTCAGGTCGTTCGTGCCGCCAAGGCCGCGGCAGGCAATACGCCGATCATTTCGGGAACCGGCTACGGAACGTCGCTTGCCGTCGAAATCGCCAGGGCCGCGGAAAAAGCCGGCGCGGACGGTCTGCTTTTGCTGCCGCCCTATCTGATGTTTGCGGAGCAGGCAGGTCTGATTGCCCATGTGAAGGCCGTCTGCCAGGCCGTCGGCATCGGCGTCATTGTCTACAATCGCGACAATGCCGTGCTCAACGCCGAGAGCCTGGCGCGCCTTGCCGACGAATGTCCGAACCTCATCGGCTTCAAGGATGGCGTGGGTGACGTCGACAAGGTGATCGAGATCACGACGCTGCTCAAGGACCGCCTCGTCTATGTAGGCGGTATGCCGACCCACGAAGTCTATGCTCAGGCCTATTTCGGCGCTGGAGTAACGACCTATTCTTCCGCCGTCTTCAATTTCGTGCCCGCCTTGGCACAGCGCTTCTATGCAGCGTTGCGTGCCGGCGAGCAGACAACGGTGGACAATATCCTCAAAGGCTTCTTCTTCCCGTTGGTCACCCTGCGCAATCGCAGGAAAGGTTATGCAGTCTCGATCATCAAGGCGGGCCTGCGCGTGCTCGGCAAGGATCCAGGTCCAGTGAGACCACCTTTGACCGATCTGACGGCGGAAGAAATGACCGTGCTGGAAAAGATCGTCGCCGCAGCCGGATAATTTTTGCTAGAAGGCTCGTCTGATCGTCAAGCCAGGCCGGCAGTCAACGCTCGGGTGAGGTGACCCATGATTGAAGCTTCGTTCCGTGCAGCTACCCGGACGTTCGTCTATGTCGCCGCAACGACGGCGGGGACGATCGACACATACAGTATGGATGAAACGACAGGCGTGCTCACGCAGGTTTCGACTTTCGATGCGGGCAAGATGATCATGCCGATGACCGTCAGCCCGGACAGGAAGCATCTCTATGCCGTCATTCGCTCGCAACCATATCGGGTGCTGACGCTGGCGATCAACCCAGAAACCGGCAAGCTGACGCACGAAGCTGTTGCTGCTTTGCCCGATAGCATGGCTTACGTCTCCACTGACCCATCGGGCAGGTTGCTTTTCACCGCCTCCTATGGCGGCAACAAGATCGCCGTACTGCCTATCAGCAGGGACGGACTTGTCACCGATGGCGCGCGACAGATGGTCCTCACCGGCCGCAATGCCCATTCGATCGTCAGCGATCGGACCGGCAAATTCGTCTTCGCAACCAATCTCGGTTCCGATATCGTGCAGCAGTTCGTCCTCGATCCAGAGGCCGGCATGCTGGAGGCGAACGATCCGCCGCACGTCGCGACCAGGCCGGGATACGGTCCGCGTCATATCATTCTGTCTCCGGACAATAAGTCCGCTTATGTCCTGACCGAATTGACCGGCCACGTCATCCACTACGCTCTCGATCCCGCCAGGGGTACGTTGAGCGAAATCGAAAGCGTGGCGTCCGTGCCTGACGACGCGGATTTGTCTCCGGGCGCCACCCCGCCGGCTCCTCCACCATTCAATGCAATCACGCCCGCCGCAGCCCCAGTGGATGACGGCAAACCGAAGGTTTGGGCTGCCGACATCGGCATCACGCCCAACGGTAAATTCCTGTATACGACCGAGCGAACCACCAGCAAAATTGCGCTCTTCCATGTGGCTGGTGGGGACGGGACGCTGACCTATGTCACGAATTACCCGACCGAGCAGCAACCGCGTGGCATTCGCATAGATCCGTCGGGCCGATTCCTTGTGGCATCCGGTGAGAAATCCGACAAACTGTCTGTTTATGCCATCGACCAGACGAGCGGCACGCTCGGTTCCGTCGGCAGGTATCCGGTCGACGCCGGCGCGAACTGGATCGAAATCGTGACGTTGCCTTGAACTCGGACAGCCGAAGAGGAGCGGTTACGCTGGTGCGTAAGGTGCGGCGGTTGGGCTATCCGGTTTGGGCAACCAGCTTGGCAATAAGGTTTCCGACCTCGGAAGCGGGAAGGGGTTTTGCAAACAAAAAGCCCTGAAACATTTCGCATCCGGCCCCCTCGAGGAATTGGGCTTGCTCCTCGGTCTCCACACCCTCGGCGACGACCTCCAATTCGAGAGTTCTGCCAAGTGACACGATGGCGGAGGTGATCGCCATGTCGCCAGCTTTCTCGGGAATGTCCGCAATGAACGACCTGTCGATCTTCAACCGGGAGAGGGGGAAGCGTCTGAGGGTACTTAGGCTCGAATATCCCGTGCCGAAATCGTCGATCGCGATGCTGACACCGAGCTCTTTCAATGCATGCATGCGCTCTATGGCCCCCTCCACATCCCGCATGATCAAGCTTTCGGTCAGTTCCAGCTCAAGCCATTGTGGATCGAGGCCGGCAGCCTGAAGCGCCGATGCAACCTGGTCTATCAGCGAATTCTCGAGAAACTGTCTGGCGGATACATTCACCGCTATACGCAATGGTGGCAGACCCTGGTCCTGCCAGGCCCGAGCTTGGCGGCAAGCCTCGCGCAAAACCATATCGCCGATCAAGACCACCAGCCCCGTTTCTTCGGCCAGCGGGATGAACGTTCCCGGCAATAGCAAGCCTTCGACAGGATGCTGCCATCGTACGAGCGCTTCGACGCCGATCACTTGACCGCTACTGATATTCTTCTGCGGTTGATAGTGAAGCACGAACTCGTTCCGCTCCACCGCCCGCCGCAGCTCCTCAATACGGCTCAGCTTGCTGCGGGCTTCTTCCCCCATTGCGGGCGTGAACAGCTGAATACCGTTGCGACCGGATTCCTTCACGCGATAAAGCGCCATATCGGCGTTTGCGAATAGCTCCGACGCGGTATCGCCGTGCTTTCTGGAGCACGCTACGCCGATGCTGCAACTGACTCGAATTTCGACGCCATCGATGGTCAGCGGCTCGGATATGCCTTCGAGAATAGCCTTGAGTCTTTCATGGAAAGGGTCCTGGTTCTCTTCCAGAACAATGATGAACTCATCGCCGCCGATCCTCGACACGATGCCGCTGCTTTTAATTTGCGCCGATATCCTCTGGGCAACCACCTTGAGCAATTCGTCTCCGGCGGCATGTCCAAGGCTGTCATTCACCAGCTTGAAATTATCAAGATCCACAAAGGCTACGGCCAAGGATTTCCCCGCCTGCGATGCCTTTTCCAAGAGAGCGACGACCTTTCGATTGAGGAGCGTGCGATTTGGCAACCCGGTCAGCGCATCATGCTCAGCAAGATAGGCAATGTGAGCGATGTCACGATGGCGATCGATGGCGATGCCGACGGTTTGAGCGATTCCTGCGAGGAATTCCACGAGGCCGCTTTCGTCATCCTCAGTCTTCGACGCTGTCAACGTACCGTGCTTGCCTCCATCTCGCGAGAAGATGGGAAACTCAATCGCTTCATCCGCCAGGGTCTCGCGTTGCTGGCCGTCCAAAATGAAGCTGACCCGTCTTCCGTTGAGGAGGCGCTCAAGCAGGAATTGGGCATCCTTGAGAAACGAACCGAGGTCAACGCCTCGCGCAACGTCATGGAGAAGCTTCGTTTGCGCGCTCATCAACTCCTCTGCGCGCTTGCGGGCCGAGATATCGCGGGAGGCTCCGACGACGCCGATGATATTGCCATTCCGGTCCCGCAACGGCACGCGCGACATCATCAGCCAGCCTTCACCCTTCAGCCGTCGTTCCTCAACGCCGAGATCAGGCTCACCCGTCTCCATGACCCGCCGTTCGATTTCATCAATCTTATGAGCGTCGGCTACCGGGTGGATTTCGGCGTCGGTAAGGCCGATCAATTCGTCGACATGCGTGAAGCCATTGTTGAGGACGATCGCACGGTTGGCAAAGAGGAAGCGGCCGTCTCTATCCTTGGCGTAGATGAAGTCGGGCACGTAGTTGATCATCGCCTCGAGCCATTCGTATCGCTCGGTGAGCGACAGAAGCTGAGCTTGGAGCAATTCGAGCGAGACGCGGGCCTGCCGGTCGTCGTCGTTCTGATCTTCTATGGTTGACTTCGACGGATTTCCCGGCTGCTGCGTCATCACTGCTCTCTTGCTTCGCTAATGAATAATATCGGCAACGGGTTATCCAACCATGAAAACACAGGATGCATTTTGGTCATTGGAGGTAAGGGCATAGATCTCAACTTGCGACCAACCAAGCGCATTTCTTCCCGCATGATCGGATAAGCGATCGAACTGGTCGGCCTCTGCCGATCTTGTCACCCTTCTTTGCCATGCGAAACACCAAGTGCTCAGCAAGGCAAAAGGTAACAGGCGTCACCTGATCCCGCAAACAGATGGTCTGCGCCTCAAAATGGCTGATCGGGATATAGGCAGCGAGCCAGGCGACCCGCTCGCGGCCGCCTTGCGGGGTCGGGGCAAAAGCGGCTACAGCCATGCGAAAGAAACATGAGAATCGTCGGGAGAAGCATCATGGATGTTCGCAAAGCCGGCACGGACGGCAATCTCGTGCTTGCCGGCGTGCTTTTGATGCTTCTCGGCGACTTTCTGTTTTCACTGAACGATGCCATGGGCAAGTGGTTGGTCGCGAGCTTTTCCGTCGGCCAAGTTCTGGTGATACGCTCGCTCGGCTCCTTCATCATTCTCGCGCCCATGATCGCGCGGCAGGGAAGCGATGCACTGTTCCGCATCGAGCGGCCGCCGTTGCAGCTTCTACGCATAGTGATGACGACCACCGACGTTGGTCTCTTTTATGCGGCTGTCGCCTATCTGCCGCTTGCAGATGTCATGACTTTCTACATGGCCGGTCCGATCTATGTCGCCGCGATCTCGCATTTCTTCCTTGGCGAGAGGATCGGTTGGCGGCGGTGGCTGGCCGTTTTCCTCGGTTTTGCCGGCGTACTGATCGCGCTTAAACCTTCGACGGCAATGTTCTCCTGGCCGTCGCTTTTCGGCCTTTGCGGCAGCCTCGCGTTCGCGATGACGCTCGTGCTTGGCCGGCGGCTGCGGCAGACTAACGATGCGACGCTCGTCGCCTGGCAGACTGTCGGCGCACTTGTCGCAGGACTGGTACTCAGCATCGGCAACTGGCGTTCCGCCTCGACGCTCGATTTTGCGGCCATGTTGGCGCTCGGCGTCGTCGCCGGCAGCGCCCATATGCTGATAACGCGATCGCTGAAACTTGCGCCCGCGTCGCTGCTCGCACCTCTGCAATATACGCTGCTTATCTGGGCGATAGCGCTCGGTTTCTTCTTCTTCGGCGACATTCCGGATATCCAGGTCTTCCTCGGAGCCGCCATCATCGTGCTTGCCGGTCTTTTCATCTTCCACCGGAAGAATCTGACCGACACTATCCCGAAGGAAGCTGTCGCACCGGACGGGCATTGAGGAGGTGGCTTTCTCCGTCTCCTAAATGCTCCTCTGAAGAACCGGAACACATCTGAACAAAGTTGGGGCTGCTGGTTTCGAAAGGCTCTAATGTCCCATGGATGCCTTTTTGCCGAGTGTTACGTTGCGTAGGGTAAGGGCCAGCGGAATTGCGGCCAGGGAAATCAGCGTCAAAACCCAGAAGGCATCGATGTAAGCCAGGAACGAAGCCTGGCTTTGCACCTGCTCGTTGATCCAGGCAAGCGCCTGCTGATTTGCCGTCACCAGGGAACTACCCTGACCGGTGAAGTAATTCGTCACCTGATTGAGCGTATCCTGATAGGCCCCGTTCGAAGGTATGACATGCTCGACCATACGGCTCTGGTGAAACTGCTCCCGATGGGTAATGATGTTCGATATCAGCGACACGCCAATCGATCCGCCGGTGTTGCGCGCGGCATTCAGCAGCGCCGATGCCTGGTCCGTCTTGCTGGAGGGAATGCCGTCATAAGAGGCCGTGGTAATCGGCAGGAATATGAAGGGCAGGCCAATTCCTTGCAACATGCGCGCCTCGGCAAGATACCAGAAGCCGATGCCACTGTAGGCGCTGGTCACCTGATACATGGAAAAGGCAACAAAGCCGGCACCCACCGCTATCAGATATTTCGGCTGCACTTTTGACGACAGAACGCCGACGACGAACATCATGATCATCGTCACAAGGCCGCCGGGAGACAGCATCAAGCCAGCCCAAGTTGCCGTATAGCCGAGATTTGCTTGAACCAACTGCGGCAGATATTGAGTTGTCGCCAGAAGCAGCGCGCCCGTCGCCATCATCACCAGGAAGCAGGTGCCGAACTGCCGGCTAACGAGCATCCTGATATCAACGGCTGGATTCTTGTGCTTCAGTTCCCAGGGGACCATTAAAACAAAGGCCAAAGCGCAGATCGCGGCGGCCATGATGATGAAGTTCGATCCAAACCAATCGTCTTCAAGGCCACGATCAAGCATCAGCTCCAGCGCTCCGAGAAAGGTCGCAACAAGGCCGAAGCCGATCCAGTCGAAGCCAATCTTTTCCTTCCGCAGCCGCACGCGCTCCTCGGCGCTGCCTTCGGGCTCCTTGATCAGCATGGCAACGGCTGCAAGCGTCAGAATGCCGACCGGCCCGTTGATCAGGAAGCACCAGTGCCAGGAAAAATTATCGGAAAGCCAGCCGCCCAGGGTCGGTCCGACCACAGGAGCAACAACAACCGCCACCCCGAAAAGGGCAAAGCCTTGCCCGCGTTTTTCGGGCGGAAAGCTGTCGGCTAGAATGGACTGCGCGACAGGCACCATCCCGCCGCCGCCGATGCCTTGCAATATCCGGGCTAAGAGCAGGAATTGCAGGTTGGGTGCAAAGCCACACATGACCGAACTGATTGTAAACAACGCCAGGCAGCCAAGGAAAAAGGTCTTACGTCCCAGAATGCGCACGAGATAGCTCGTCGCCGTCACGATCACCGCATTGGAGACGAGATAGGTGGTGACAACCCAGGATGCCTCGTCCTGACTGACGCCGAGGCCACCGGAAATGTAATTCAGTGCGACATTGGCGATCGTCGTATCAAGCACTTCCATGAAGCTGGCGAGTGCTACGACAATGGCGATGATCCAAGGGGTTGCCGATGGTTTGGCAACAGCGTTCGTGCTCACAGCAGGCTCCTCAAGCTTTCCCACAGGGATAGGCTTGCATCGGTCCGCACGGTTGGTACGACCGACATGCCCGGTCCCAGCGCCACATCGCTGGGCACATCGTCAAGCACGATTTTCACCGGCACTCGCTGTACGATTTTTACATAGTTGCCGGTGGCATTTTCCGCCGGGAGCAGCGAAAAAGCGGTACCCGATCCCGGCTGTACGCTTGCGATATGGCCATCGAGTAAGCGTCCCCCATAGGCGTCGATGGTCAGCGTGACAGGCTGGCCCGGACGCATATGGTCGAGCTGCGTTTCTTTGAAATTGGCCGTCACCCAAAGCTTGTCCGGCACGAACATGGCAAGATTCGACCCCGTCTGGACATATTGGCCATCGCCAGCCGAAAGCTGCACGACCCGTCCGGGCTGCGCCGCCGTTATGGTCGTATAGGAGAGATTTAGCTTTGCCTGGTCGAGCTGCGCTTGATCCTGTTTTTGGGTGGCCTGGGCGCTGGCGATCTGAGAATCATAGGCAGCAAGCTGGCGCTGCGCGGCGGTCAAAGAGGCTTCGTCCGTATTCAGGGCAGCCTCTTGCTGATGCAATTGCGACTGATATTGCTGTGCTTCCTGAATGGTGCCGGAACCGCTCTTCATCAGCGTTTCGTAGCGGTCATATTGCTGCTGGGCAAAGACGAGGTTGGCCTTGGCCTGCTCAATCTGAGCCTTGGCCTGTTCCACATTCGCCTCCTGGACCTGCTTCTGCGCTTCGGTATTCCGGATATTGGCCTCTGCGGCGGCAACCTGCGCCTGCGCCTGTTCCAGAGATGTCTGGTAATCGCGGTCATCGATCCGGGCGATCACTTCGCCTGCCGTCACATGCTGGTTATCGGTAACCGCAACGGAAGAAATGTAACCGGCAACCCTAGAGGTGACGGCATATTGACGGGCGGCGATAAAGGCATCGTCCGTGCTTTCATAGTGCGAGCCATTATCCCAATAGACATAGGTTGCAGCCGCCGCCACAGCCAGCGCGGTCCCGCCGATCAAAAGCATCCTTGAGCGTCGCGAGCGCCCACTTTTGGCTTTCTCCTCATCGGAATTGTCCGGAGCCTGTCGTTCATCCTCACGTATGCGGGCTTGCTCGCTGGTGTGCGGCGCTTCCGCCTGCTCCTGTTTTGCCGTGATGTTATCCTGCTCATTGTCTGCCGCCGCGCTGCCTTTTTTAGGCTCCAGCACGATCAGCTTTCCAAAGGTCTCATCCTGAGGCGCGCTCATGTTCTACCTCTTTGCTCGATGCATTAAATTGAAACGAAACGTTTCATTTAAATATTGACTTAGAACTGATCGGGATGTTAGTCAAGAGGCGGGCAGGGCAGGGACCCCGATCCATGCCAATCAAAAATCGGTGAGGCGCGTTTTGGCGAGAGAAACGACAAAACTAAAAAATATAGAGCCGAAGGCAGGCATGCCCCGGCGCGGGCGGCCGCCGCGAGAAATGGCTGGAGAAGTCGAAGACAGGATCTTGCAGGCCGCTCTTCAGGTTTTCGTCGCCCGCGGTTACGAAGGGGCCAGCATTGACGAAATCGCCGAGGTAGCCAGGGCCGGCAAGCCGAGCATCTATACGCGCTTTACCAGCAAGGAAACCTTGTTCAGGGAGGTGGTTTTGCGCTGGGTGCAGAAGTCCGGCGAGATGGCTGCCTCTGCCACTTCGGGCAATATTCAGGAACGTTTCCAGACTGCGGGTGTCCTGATTGTGCAGCGCGCTATCAAGGACGAGACCGTAGGGCTCATGCGTAGCGTGATGGGAGAGGCAACGCGCCATCCGGAGCTGGCTACCACCATCCACTATGCCATCCGTGCGCATGGGACGGCCACGGTGATGAAGCTCGTCGCAGAACTGGCGGAGGCCGAGGAAATCAGATCTCTCCCGGCCTTTGCACCGGACAATCTTCCGGCGACGACCCGCCGCTTCATCGACTTGGTCTTGCTGCCGATGATGATGTCCTCGCTGTTTCATGCCGACCTGACGCCGGTCAAGACGGAGATGGAAAATCATGCGCGCGAAGCGGCATCATTTTTCCTGCGCGGTTGCGGCTACTGCCCGACTGGCGCCTGAGGTGAAGGCGGACCGACCGGCACGATAGCGCCGCGCCAGAGAATCCGCTTAGCGACAAATGATGTATCCGTTAGCCGATCAGGCGCTGTCTGGTGTCCGGGCGCTTCATCGCTCGGCTGCCACCGGAGGCCGACGGTCACTGAAAAGAGCAAGCAGAGCCGGATTGATGTAATGTCTGAATGAAAAGCTGCGTTACAAATTCCCGTCTGGTGCCCACAATACAGACTCTTGAAAATCCGAATATTCCAATGTCTGTGTTGCCCGCGTTTCACGCCACGCAGAGCTATTTGGCCACAAAACCAACTCGGAATCCGAACAACCGGCCTATCTTTTCCAATGTTTCGAGCGTTGGGTTCCCGGTGCCGGCTTCGATCTCCGCAACTTGTCGCCTAGTAAGCGACAGCGTCTTGGCAAACTCCTCCTGCGTCATGCCGAACCCTTTACGGATCTCCGCCACAGCACCGGGCAGCCTCAGGTCCCCAGTTCGAGCACGTTCCGCCAGTGCTCGCCGGTTTTCCAGAATCTCCTCTTTCGTCGGTTTCTTCCATCGAGCCATTTAGCGGTCCTTCGTCATCAGTGGCACGCCGCCAGAATGCTGTCTGCTATCTCAATGCAGCGTCCCATTGCACGCTCCAGAACCTCCGGGGCCGCAGCCATATTCTTCGCCATGGCCGGACCCTGGCGCAGATGTTCGGCAAACGCGGAAAGCGCAGCCGCGAGAACTTTCTGCTCTTCCGGATTTGGCATCAGTTCAGTGCAAATCCGCTTCCAATCAGGAAGATGATCGCGACCTCCGTCACGCATCATGGCCCAACGGGTGGAGCGAACGATCCCCTCTTTGGCGAGCCGCATTGGTGCGAAATCAAAGAGCGGAGACAGGCGGATCGTGCCGTCCTGATGCTTGCTGAGTGCCGAATTCCGGCCGTGATTGTCGGGATTACCGAGCGCCAGATTGGCGATGTCGCGCTTCAGGTATTCCACAACGTCCGCGAAGGGATCGGCTGAATATTCGCGCAGAACGTCGATATAGGCCTCATGCGTGCCGACATGGTCGAAATCGGCAACGCCGATCGTTGACACCAGGCTTTCTTGACCCAGCCGCACGGTTCCGCCGCCTTCTTTAGTCTTCCGATCGAAACGGGGAATGATCAGGACGCCTTCGGCATAGGTCGATGGTTCGCTGACATTTAGACCGATCCCTTGAGCGATCCGCGAGTAGAGGGCTTCGCCTTCGAGAATCAGGCGGTCCACAGGCTCGTTGCTGCGGACCAGCTTGACGATGATGTGGCGCACGGCCTCATCATCGGTCACGAAGCTGTCGGGGTAATATAACCCGTCATTCGCCTGGGTCATCGAGACCTTCGGCCATTCGCCTTGCAGGCCGCTAGAGCCGGAGGCGAGCCTTCCAAAGCGATCGGCGACTTCCATGAACCGATCGGAGCGCTCAAGGATTTCCGCTTCTGTAACCCCTTGGCGCTCAACGCCGCGCAGCCGTTCCGTCTCGGCTTCTGCCGCTTCTTTGATCCGGATATTGCCTATGCCCCCAGTCGCCGATCGCAGAAGCAGCGGCAGATCGGAAGCGCGCGAGCCTTCAGCAAGGCCGAGATGTTCGGCAAGCTTTCGCCTTGCATGCCCTTGGGGCATAAGATCCAACAGGAAGGGCGGCCAGCTGCGGCTAAATCGGTTTTCGAGGTTAACGGGATAACGGACTGACAAGGCGCGATGGTCGCAGACCGTTTTTCCGGCCACGAATTCCGCCGACGCCACTGTGACGAAATAATCGAGGTCGTAATCGACGATCGACGCGCCTTGAAAGCCGGTCGCATCGTCCTTGAGTTCCAGCGTCGCGGCGCGATGCCACTCACCATTGAAATGGATTTGGAGCGTTAGGCGCATTAATTGACCCTTTCAATGGTTCAAATAATGCATTTCTTTAAATTATTCAACCCATCAAAGTGGGTCGAATAACTGCTCTTAGAATTGCCAGTTGCCGAAGCGGTTATGGAAGCATTTGATGCGACTAGCGACCTTTGTTTCCACATCCTCGTGCGATCGACATGCCGAGCGGATATGTCGTCAAATCATGTCGATAGAATCGCAATATATCGACACACTATATGTCTCGTAAGCGGTCTGTACAAATGCAGAAGGTGCAGCAAACGTTCCTTTGTGAACGCTTCTTGGCGAGAGAACGCAGAGATGGACTCGATCGGGGCGGTTTAAGTGTTATTCAACACATAAAAGCGAAATTGCAGATGTGAAGATGATTTAATCTCTCAATCGAGGCATGACGCCGACTCTTGTGGATAGAGGTAGGGAATGCCTAGCATTCAGTATAATCGCGCGCGGCTCGAAGCGCTCGTTTGGGGCGGTGCGTTCATAGTCCTTTATAGACTGGCTGTATATTTCGATGCCCATGAGGTGCTCGATCACTATTTTCGGGATCACGAGAGTTACAATCTCGACGAGATTTTCACAGCGCTCAATATCGCCGGATTTCTTGGGCTGATTTATTCGGCGCTCCGTATCAAGGATATGGCCCACGAAATTTCCCGCCGCCTTGAAGCCGAGCGAAATGTCGACTGGATCGCCTGTCATGATCCACTGACGCAATTGCCGAATAGACGCATGCTTGACGCCGTTTGCTCCCGGGCGGAGTTGGCCGCCAGCGATCGCTATGCCGTCTTCACTGTTGACCTCGACGGCTTCAAGAAAGTCAATGATCTCTGGGGGCATGAGAGCGGCGACCAGGCCCTCACAACGGCGGCAGGCCGATTGGCGGAAGTGTTTCCAGATGATCTCATCTACCGCCTGGGCGGAGACGAATTTGTTGTTCTGACAAAAATCAAAGGTAAACCCGATCTCCAGGCCCTTGGAACGCGGATTGTCCGGGCAATTTCGAAGCCGATGGCAATTAAAGGTGCAACTGTCGATCTCGGTGCCAGTGTCGGATATGCAATGAGCGGCCAGGAAGACGCTGACCTTCCAAAGGCGATACAGCAGGCCGACTGCGCAATGTACGCCGCGAAGAAAGCTGGCCGTAACAACGTCGCTGCCTTTATCCCTGCCATGCTTGAAGAGCTCAACAAACAGGTCCAACTCGAGGCGCAGCTTCGTGACGCCATGCGAACCGGTCTGATTGAACCCTACTATCAGCCATTCATGGATTTGGGCACGCGAAAGCTGGCAGGGTTTGAAGCATTGGCGCGGTGGAAGACGGCAGAAGGCCGTTTCATTCCTCCTTGCGATTTTATTCCGGTCGCAGAGGACGCCGGCCGCATTGTTGAGTTGACGGAGCAGTTGTTCCGCCGCGCCTGCAAGGACGCCATGTCCTGGCCATCAGATACGATCCTTTCATTCAACGTGTCACCAACGCAATTGAGCGACAGACTTCTCGGACTGCGGCTGTTGAAGATCATGGGAGAAGTTGGGCTGCCGGTTCAGCGTTTGGAAATCGAAATCACGGAAAGCGCGCTGATCCAGGACGCCGCCGTTGCGAAAGAGGTTCTGGAGGATCTCACGAAAGCGGGGATCAGGATCGCCTTGGACGACTTTGGGACTGGCTATTCGAGCCTTTCACAGCTGTCGAATTACCAGTTCCAGAAGATTAAGATCGACCGAAGCTTCATCCAGACATTCGAGACCAGCGAAAAGCAAGACAAGGTCGTCAGGGCCATGGTCGCGCTGGGACATGGCCTTGGTGTCCAGGTCACGGCGGAGGGGATCGAGGAGCCGAGCCAGCTTCAATATCTTCAGGAGCTCTGTTGCGACCTTGGGCAAGGGTATCTGCTCGGCAGGCCGCAGCCCAATGATGAAGCCATCCATTTCATATCGAGTTCCATCGACGTTGCGGTTTAGCCAGCGTCGACACACAATGCGCTATGTGAGACGGCCGGGTCCACCTTCAAAAAGAGCCCGGCAGCCCGAGCTGGCCCTGACGAACTGGGTGTCGTGAAGGCGGCAAAGGAGATCAAATCCCTGAAGCTCACATAGTGGCTCTGTTTCAGCAAGCGCGCCACACAGTCCCGACGCTTTAAGCTGGTTACAGCCCGAACCGCTTTCGCATTTCCCCCGCCTTCGCCCACTCGTCGCCGGACATCCGGTCGATCAGTTCCTTCATTACCCTCGAAAACGCGGCCTTAAGCGTTTCTTCGGTCAAAGCCTTGGCGAGATCCGTTGGAAGCAGCGGGCCCATGTCAGTGAAGAAGCCCGGATTGACGAGTTTCTGGAACATGCGCTGTTGCGCCTCGGCTCTGGAAATCGCTACCTCTCCTTTTTCAAGGTAGAGCAGAAAACACTCGACGATCCTGGCCGAGTTCAGCCCCTCGAACACGCTGAGCGCGTAGTCAAGGTCGAACAGATCGCGGCCCTTATTGCGTTGAAGCAAGGCACGCAGCTTGGTCGCCAGCATTTCTTCCCGAGAGAAGGTCGGGATTGCAGCCGTTCCGGTGAACCATGGATTTTCGACACCAAAAGGAATCTCGATGGGTGGATCGTAAGCTTTACGCTCGCGCGTGTTGATTTCGATCTTGAGTTTTATCGAACCGGGAGAAGCCTTGTCTTCGGCTTCGACAGCGTATTTAAGTTTGGGCGCAACCGGGCTCTGATCGAAACGCGGCTTGCCCAGCCACGGATCGAGAACGTCCTGGAGATGCTCCAGTAACGGGCGGATAGGACCGGCAGTCGTCCTCACAAGGTCGATGTCTTCCGAATAGCGCTGTGGCTTGGGGAAGTGCAGCTTGTTGAGCGCAGTGCCGCCGCGGAAGCGCAGTTCGTCGCGCAGGAACGGATCGGAGAAGATGGCGACAATCGCGCGGCTGATGATGAGATCCTGCTCGACTTGCCGTGGACTTGCCCATGGCACCACACCATTCCAGGCGGTGATGTAGTCCTGCGGTATCATTCGTCGATCTCCGGTGGCCAACGAACGATCACACGCCAGTGTTCATCGCGTTCAGATGGCGGCGGCGACAAATCTGGATCTCCGGCCTGCTTGGGATCGAGTTCGACCCATGGCAACGGCCCACGTGGAGATAGCGCTGCAAACATCGCTTCCGCTATCTGCGAGTGACCCAGCCTCCCAAGCAGATATCCGAGGCGTTGTGCGACCGCTTTCTCGAAAGCACGCGACAGGGAAGCAAGCTTTTTGGGTTGCAACCGGTCGGCAAGTTCGGAAAGCACCGTAGCAATATTGTCTAGACCAGCTCCGGAATGCGGATAGCGTACCAGATCGAGCGCCGTCAGTTCCGGCGAGGATAGCTTCATATATCCCGAGGGCGTCTTGCAATCTTCGATTCCCGCCGAGACTGCTCCCATATCCTTGCGATACGAAAAGACGATCCGCGTTCGCCCGGCCTCAATATCGGGCAGGAGTTTGTTCGTGACGACCTGAAATACCATGGTGGCCTGGTGGGAGGCGCCATGGGCGGCGGCGGCCGTCAGCAATCCCACATAGTAGGGTCGTTTTTCGTGGCGCATCAGGGCGTCGATATACCACTCCGGCGGCGGCGCTCCCATGACGGCGTGCTGAGGCGGCACAACCACATAGAAGCCGCGACGAGGCCGGATAAGCTGGCCGCGCCGCTGCAAACGCTCGGCGGCGTCAAGGAATGCGCCCCGGCTGATGCCGATCTCCTGCTGGGCTTCATCTGCAGAGAAAACTCCCCTGCCCGTAGCAAGTAGACCAGAAGCGTAGGAAGACAGCGTTGATCGTCCGGTTTGCATCATATCTCCTTATCCGCTTCTAACGCGGAAAAATCAATATGATGCCACTATTGAATCATTCTCGAAAATCCGCTCTTATTGCGGAAAATTTGATATGACTCGTTGACGCTGTCGCCACCGATGCCAGCCGCCAGATCAGATGACCGCTGCCATTTTCTCGAATTTCCTCACCATTCAGATGCTTCACCTAGGTGAGAAGTAGTCATTCAAATAGGCGTGCCATTAGTGGCGGTTAATCCGTTCTGAACAAGCAAACCTATCGGTCCGTTCTTGGCTCCAGATCGGCGCTCCTGGAGCGCAAGTTATTGCCCCGCTTATAGAAATTAACACAAACATATGCTGCTTGAACGACAAGGTCGGCGGTTCGAATCCTTTCACATCAGGTCTTTTGTCAATTGTTCATTCGAGTGGCATCGTATTTCTCCTTGTAAGGGGATCCTTGGTCTGAGCCCATAGCAATTACCGGCCCGGTTCTCGGGCCTATACAACCTCACATCCGGTCGCCGCTCTTAGCGGCTGCACCATTATCCCGCATTCGACGGGCACGGGCTCAGGAGAACGGGACCAAACTCAAGATCGGCATTTAAAGGCCAAAAGGATTCCCGGTCCGTTCACCTGGATCCGCCAGGACTGATCAGGTCCTGAGGATTCGAATTTTCGTTTCACACATTCCAGCTTCAAGCGGTTTTCATGATCGCACCTTCGATCACGACACCGGAGCTCACATACTTCCATAGAGCCACGAGCAGCTTACGCGCGAGCGCCACGATCATCGGCGTCTTTAAGCGGCCGGCGTTGCGAGCAATGCGCTCTTTGAACCATAGCGTTAATGTCGATTTCGGTTGATGCCGCAACCAGAGCCAGGCGAGCTCGACCATAGTGGCTCGCAAACGAGGATTTCCCGCCTTAGACACGCCCTGTTCGCGGTTGATGTTACCGCTTTGCCAAGGGGAGGGGGCAAGGCCTGCGTGCGATGCGATTTGGCGTCGGTTGTCGAAGTGTCGGAACAGTCCTTCGGTGTAAAGTATCGTAGCGAATTCCGGCCCTATTCCTTTGATGCCCAAAAGAGCGGTCGCTTCCTTCGGTGTCTCCGACGTCTCGCGGACGATCAAGGCATCTCGCTCGGCTTCTACAGCCTTGATTTGTGTGAGCAACAACTCGAGGCGGTCAAGTTCTCTGCAGACTTCGGCCTTCAGGTGTTTTGATAGCGGACGCCCATCGCCAGTTCGAAGCTCATCCAGACGTTGGCGGCGATCTCGATTGACAGGTTCGTACTCCCGTATTCCTTGCGCGAAGAGTAGTCCTTTAATGCGATTGACGTGGAAGACGCGCTCGGCAATCAGAGTTTTCCGCTCCCGCCCGATCCGTCGGTTGTCGTCTTCCTCGGGTGTGAGAAGCCTAACCATTGAGCACGCACGAGGCTCGCCACGTTTCCACGCAATCAAAGCCCGGATCAGCGTCTCACCGTCGATACGGTCGGTCTTCGCCCGGCGATGCCGGCGCGGCATGGCAATCGATGCGGCCTCGACAATGTGGCTCTCTATCCAAGCTTCCTTGCTCAGCACTCGTCCTAACCAGAAGCCATCCAGCCCGACCTCTTGGATCACGACCAATGGGTACAATGTGTTCTTTCGCCGTTTGACCTTCTGGCGAAGTGCGGCGAAGCATGCAAACAAACCGGCGATATCGCCTCCACTGATGCTGTGGCGGGACATCTTTTCGCTGCCAGGTGACAGAGCCGCCACCAGCCATGTTGACTTACTTAGACCAACGAGACGAAAATTGCGCCAAGATCGACGAGAGTAGCGGTCTGCGCTTGAGATTGATCTGCTGTCATCGGCATGGTTGGCCTCCAGAGAGTTTTCTAGATGGTGTAACGGGCGGAGCCCAGCCAGCCGAGTTTGAAGGTTTGGTGCTTTGGTGGTCGTCCCTCACAATGATGGTGTCGCGGAGTCAGGAGTGGCCTGCTCCATAGCATCACGGAGAGACGACCATGAAGCAGTATGCCGGCATCGACGTATCATTGGAATACTCGAGTGTGTGCGTGGTGGATGCGGATGGTCGCATCGTGCGGGAAGCGAAGCTCCTCAGCGAGCCCGATGCGCTGACCGCCTGGTTTGCCGAGCACGGCGTGGCCATGGAGCGGATCGGCCTTGAGGCTGGCCCCCTGTCGCAATGGCTTTATGCCGGGATGGCGAAGACGGGTCTGGCGGTCGAGCTGATCGAGACGCGGCACGTGCGTGCGGCCTTCAAGACGATGCCAGTGAAGACCGACAAGAAGGATGCGCGGGGCATTGCGCAGTTGATGCGGCTTGGTTGGTTCAGGCCGGTCCACTGCAAATCTCTTGCCGCCCAAGAGGTGCGCGCGCTGCTGACAGCCCGCAAACTGATCCAGGGGAAACTTCATGACATCGAGATGAGCATCCGCAGCATTCTACGCGGCTTCGGCCTTAAGGTGGGACCGACGACGCGACGCACCTATGCGGCACGGATCTGCGAACTGATCGAAGGTCATCCGACCTTGGAGGCGATTGCCGCGTCGCTGTTGAAAGCGCGCGACGCGCTTGCGGACGAATTTGCCTGTTTCGAACGCAAGTTGCGTGTCATCGCCCGTCAGGACGACAAAGCCCGTCGGTTGATGACGGCGCCGGGCGTCGGCGTCCTGGTGGCACTAACATTCGCGGCGGCCGTCGACGCGCCTGAGCGTTTCCGAACATCACGAGCGGTGGGGCCGCATTTCGGATTGACACCGAAGAAGTATCAATCGGGCGAGACCGACTACAGTGGTCGCATCTCGAAGATCGGCGATGTGGGTGTGCGAACCGCGCTCTACGAGGCGGCCAACGTCATCCTGACCCGGCCGGTCAAAGGCTCGGATCTTAAGACTTGGGCGCTGGCGGTCGCAAGACGGGCGGGACCCAGAAAGGCGCGCGTTGCACTGGCCCGCAAGCTGGCGGTGGTGTTGCACCGCATGCTCAGAGACGGAACCAACTTCCTTCCTCGCAAGGCAGCGCCAGCCATGGCCGGCTGAGGAGGAAGGATGTAACAAGACAGGCTTTCGGGCGGGCCATACCATCAGCCCCCCGGAGTAAGGTCCCTTCGCCGGGACGATGGATGGGTTAGGCCGCAGTGAGGTAAGCAGCCCCAGTGGACTGCGCGTTTCTAGATTGGCCAACCGGTCCTCAGCAGGCCCCATAAAGCAGCGACCCCGCGTCGACTGCGGACAGAAGCAAGCACTCGGCGAGGGATTAGGCTCAAAAGGGATTGACTCGCTAAAGCCCGTTACAGAAGCGACCTCACTCTGCCACCGTGCAGGCCGCTACTCACCCCTGATGGGATCTCAAGAGCCGGGAAGTTCAGAATCGACGGTCCGGATCTTCTCGAGCATGGGCGTGGAGCGTTCTTAGCTTTAGGCGAAACGAATCCCAACCCGGCGGCTTAGCGGCAGCCTAATCATTGCAAACTAAAAACGTAATTTTCTCCGTCAGGGCTGTGAACTACACCGGATGTCGAAATCCGCATAAAGCCTTTAAGGGAAAAGGACGCAAGTAATGTCAGTTGAGACCGTGGACACTCTCGTTGTGGGTGCCGGCCAAGCCGGCGTCGCGATGAGTGAGCACCTAGGCAAGGCCGGTGTATCACACCTCGTCCTCGAGCGTAGCCGTATCGCCGAGCGCTGGCGTTCCGAGCGGTGGGACTCGCTGGTTGCCAACGGCCCTGCCTGGCACGACCGTTTCCCCGGAATGGAGTTCCCGGACTGCGATCCGGATAGCTTTCCGACCAAGGATGCTGTAGCCGACTATTTCGAGGCCTATGCTAGGCAGATCGAAGCCCCTGTCCGCTGCGGCGTCGAGGTGAAGAGTGTCGAGCGTCATGTCGGCCGCCCCGGTTTCCGCGTTGAAACCTCGCAAGGCGTGATCGAAGCACAAAACGTGGTTGCTGCAACGGGTGCCTTCCAGGTACCCGCCATTCCCGACCTGATCGCGAATACTCCGGGTATTACCCAGATGCATTCCACCAAGTATCGAAATCCCGCCCAACTCGCCGAAGGAGCCGTTCTCGTCATCGGCGCCGGCTCTTCTGGAACCCAGATTGCTGAAGAGCTTATGCTCTGCGGCCGCAAGGTCTATCTCTCCGTCGGACCGCATGATCGCCCGCCGCGCGCCTACCGCGGTCGTGACTTCTGCTGGTGGCTCGGCGTTCTCGGAAAATGGGATATGGAAACGCCCGGTCCGGGAACGGAGCACGTGACGATCGCCGTTAGTGGCGCGCGCGGCGGCTATACCATCGATTTCCGCCGCCTTGCCCGAAAGGGCATGATCCTGCTCGGCCGAACAGTGGCCTTCAACGGAACAAGCCTAAGTTTTTCGGACGATCTCGCCATGAACCTGGATCGCGGCGATGCCAGCTACATGGCGCTGCTTGATGAGGCGGATGCATACGTGGCAAGAAACGGCATCGACCTGCCGGAAGATCCCGAAGCGCGCCTTATCGAACCGCAGCCCGATTGCGTCGCGAAACCGATCCTTAATCTCGATCTGTGGCAAGCTGGCATCACGACGATCATCTGGGCAACTGGCTTCTCCTCCGACTACAGCTGGCTGAAACTGGATGTCTTCGACGAGCATGGCCGTCCGAAACACCAGCGCGGCGTGTCGGCTGAGCGCGGTATCTATTTCCTTGGTCTGCCCTGGCAGTCGCGGCGAGGATCGAGCTTCATCTGGGGTGTCTGGCACGACGCGAAGCATATCGCCGACCGCATCTCCACCCAGCGCAAGTACAACGAATACCGGCCTTCCGGTCAGAAGGCCGGGTGAACTCAGGCCGCGGCAGGATAGAAGAATTTTCTCCAGACGAGGAACCCGACAATGGCCCATACCCGCATACGCAAGTTCAATACCAAGGATACCTACCCCGAGCAGAAGCTGGATAATGATCTCTGCCAGACGGTCGTTGCCAAGGGCACGATGGTTTTCGTGCGGGGCCAGATCGGCCAGGACCTCGACACGTCCGCCAGCGTTGCAATCGGCGACGTCAATGGCCAGACCGAACAAGCCATGGCCAACATCGAGATGCTTCTTCAGGAAGCCGGCTCGTCGCTCGATCACATCTGCAAGATCACCATCTACATCGTCGATCCGCGCTATCGCGAGGCCGTCTACCGCGTTGTCGGCAGGTGGCTCAAGGGCGTTTTCCCAGTTTCGACGGGTATTGTTGTCTCCGCGCTCGCTCGGCCCGAGTGGCTGGTGGAAGTCGACGCGATTGCTGTCATTCCCGAATAAGGTGCCGTGAGCCGATGACCTTTTCTATCGCTGCCCGCTGCGCCGAGACCGGCATGTTCGGTATCGCCATCTCCTCCTCCTCGCCGGCCGTTGCGGCGCGCTGTTCTCATGCGCGCGCCGGTGCGGGGGTTGTGGCCAGCCAGAACATCACCGATCCGAGCCTTGGCTTCTCGGGTCTGGAGATGCTGGCAACGGGCGCAACGGCGGAAGAAGCACTTGGCCGGCTAGTGGCATCGACTCCCTTTGCCGACTATCGGCAGCTGGCAATCGTTGATGCTCGCGGACATGTCGCCGGGCACTCTGGCGAGCGTACGCTCGGAACCCACGCGATGGCGAAGGGCGAGGGCTGCATCGCAGCAGGTAACCTCCTCTCGAATACCGGCGTACCCCAGCAGATGATTGCTGCCTTTGAAGCTTCAAGCGGTGGCCTGCCATCGCGCCTCTTGAACGCATTGGCGGCCGGCCTCAAAGCAGGCGGAGAGGCGGGCCCCGTTCGCTCGGCGGGGCTGAAGGTTGTCCACAACGTTGCTTGGCCCATTGTCGATCTCCGCGTGGACTGGCACGATCAGCCGATCGAGGCCCTCCAGGATCTCTGGGCGGTTTATGAGCCGCAAATGGAAGACTACGTTAAGCGAGCGCTTGATCCCAACGCTGCCCCATCCTTTGGGGTGCCTGGCGATGAATAATGCGGTCTCCCGCTGCTTGTTCTTCCAGCTAGCAGAGATATTATGAGCCTATGAGATACACGCTCCGCCAGATCGAATATTTCATTGCGACTGCGGAGACAGGAAGTATCACCCTCGCATCCGAACGACTGAATATTTCCCAGCCATCGATTTCGACGGCGATTACCCATTTGGAAACGGAACTGCAAACGCAGCTCTTTGTCCGCCACCATGCAAAAGGTCTTTCGTTGACGCCGGCAGGCCGCCTCATGCTGGCCGAAGCAAAACAGCTGGTCGAGCAGGCCGAGAATATCTACACGGTGGCATCGGAAGTCAACGAGAAGGTCCGCGGCCAGCTTTCGCTCGGATGTATGGTGACACTAGCTTCTATGGTCATGCCGGAGCTTTCGCACTCCTTCACCACAGCTTTCCCAGAAACGCGCATTATTCAGACAGTCAGCGATCACGAAGAGTTGCTGGGAAAGCTCCAGCGGGCGGAAATCGATGTGGCAATCAGTTATGATCTCCTCATCACGGATGATTTCGACTTTACGCCGCTTGCAACGCTGCCTCCACATATCCTCGTTGGAGAATCTCATCCTTTCGCTCGATACCCATCTGTCAGCTTAGATGAATTGGCCGATTTGCCGCTCATCTTGCTGGATCTGCCCATCAGCCGTGAATATTTCTTAGGTCTCTTTGCGAAATCGGGCGTCGAACCCTCCATCGCCATGCGTTCCGCTTACCAGGACGTCATTCGCACAATGGTGGCGAATGGTTACGGCTATACGATCGCAAATGTTCGGCCTCGGTCGCAACTGGCAATGGACGGTAGGACGGTTGTCCGTGTGCCGATATCCGGCAACCAGAAACCGATGGTCATTGGGGTCTTTACCCTGAAGCAAAATCGAAAGCCTCGATTGATCGAGATGTTCGAACAGCATTGCAAGTCGTGTGTGTCCGATTCCTACATACCTGGAATGGTCGCTCCGATCATGGAACGGCGCAGGGTACCGAGCTGATTGCGCCTGCCAAGCTTTTGATGAAGCGCGGCTTCGGAAATGCATTATTTCACTGTGATCAGGTCAATGCCATGATCATTCAACGTGATCGAGCTCCGGCCATGATCTAACCTTTGCGATCTAGAGCAACCGTCCTCCGGAGACTGCCAATATCCGACCCATTTTGGAGACATGACGTGAATTCAGACAAGCTTATGAGTGGCGACTTTGCGGCGCTGATCGCGGAAATGACGAACGAGGAGAAGGTCGCCCTTCTGGCCGGGCATCGCATGTGGAAGACGAAGGCGATCGAACGTCTCGGCATTCCCAATATCGTCATGACTGATGGCACCTATGGCGTGCGCTATTCCATCCATCAGATCGACAATGACCAAGCTGGAGGTGTCGACTTCTCGGCCTTTCTCAATGTGGTCGGTCAGCGGGCCAGCCATGTCGAGGTGGCATGGGGCGCCATGAAGCAGGCGACCTGCTTTCCCAACGGCTCCAGCCTGGGCTGCTCCTGGGATGTTGAGATGGCCCATGAACTCGGCACGGCGCTCGCTATGGAATGCCAGGAGTTCGGCGTTCATCTGCTGCTAGGACCGGGGATCAATATCCGCCGCACGCCACTCGGCGGCCGCTCCTATGAATATTATGGCGAAGATCCCGTCATCAGCGGTGATTTCGCAGCAGGTGTCATTAATGGTCTGCAGGAGAATGGCGTCGGCGCCTCATTGAAGCACTTTGCCTGCAACAATTCCGAGGTCGAGCGTACCTCGATGGACTCGGTTGTCGACGAGCGTGCGCTGCGCGAAATCTATCTCAAGGGTTTCCAGCGGGCGATCGAAAAGAGCAATCCCTGGACGGTCATGAGCTCCTACAATCGTCTGAACGGTGTTCAGGCCGCCGAGGATCATTGGCTTCTGACCAAGGTGTTGCGCGAAGAGTGGGGCTATGAAGGTCTTGTCGTGTCCGATTGGCACGGCATCAAGGATCGCCCCGCCTCGCTGAAGGCCGGCAACGAGCTCGACATGCCGGAAAGCGAAACCCGCAAGAGCGATCTGCTCGAAGCCATCGAGGCTGGCAAGGTAGACATGGCTGCCGTCGACGAGGCTTGTGCCCGCGTGCTCGCGCTGGTGCGTGCAGGCAAGCTCGGCGAGCGTCGCGATACCGTGTTCGACCGCGACGCCCATCACAAGCTTGCCCGCCGCATGGCCGGCGAATCTATGGTTCTTCTGAAGAACGATGACCAGCTGCTGCCGATCACCCCTTCAAAGGTCAAGCGGATGGTGGTCATTGGCGAGGGCGCCGGTGTTCCCGTCATCCAGGGTTCGGGCTGCGCAACGACAACGCCGACGCTGGTCGATGTGCCGATCGACGAGATCGTCAAGCTGGCCGGCAATGCGATCAAGGTCGACCAGTATCGCGGTACCAGCGAGGTCGAGAGCGAGCGGGCCACGCTGATTGCGGAAGCCGTGGAAGGCGCGCGCGGTGCCGATGTCGTCGTCATCTTCGTGTGCACCGAGAACGGCTATGACGGCGAAGGTTCCGACCGCACGACGCTTGCCCTGGCGCCGGGCCATGATGCGCTCGTCAGCGCAGTGGCGGCCGTCAATCCGAATGTCGTCGTTGCCATAGCGAGCCCGGATGCCGTGGTTCTGCCGTGGATCCCGGAAGTGAAGTCGATTGTCGAGATGTTCTTCTCCGGCCAGGCGACCGGCGGCGGCATCGCCGATATCCTCTTCGGTATCGCGAATCCGTCGGGCAAGCTGACGACCACCTTCCCGAAGCGCATGCAGGACATGCCATCCTACCTAAGCTACCCCGGCGAGAATGGCCGTCATTACTACAGCGAGGGTATCCATGTCGGGTATCGCTGGTATGATGCACGGGAAATCGAGCCGGAATATCCCTTCGGTTTCGGCCTCAGCTACACGAGCTTTGCCTACTCTGATCTGACACTCGACCGCTCTGCGCTCAACGCAGGTGAGGAGGTCGTGGCGAGCTTCACGATCACCAACGCCGGCACTGTCGCCGGCAAGGAGGCCGCGCAGCTCTACGTCAGCTATGGCAAGCCGCGGCTGCAGCGCCCGAAGCGCGAACTGAAGTCTTTCGCCAAGGTGCATTTGGAACCCGGCCAGTCGAAGCGCGTGACGCTCACCGTCCCGGCCGCCGATTTCATGCTCTATGATTCCGGCAAGGGCCGCTGGATACTGGATGACGACGCCGTCCAGATCGAAGTTGGCTCGTCTTCGCGCGACATTCACCTGCAGGAGCCGCTGCAAATTCGTTCGCGTGCCTCGCGCCATCGCGAGGTGAAGTGGGATACGCAGCCGGTCTTCATCCTGGCCAATCCAATTGCCCGGGCGAAGTTCAACCAGTTCCTGCAGAAGCAGCTATCCATCGGCGAGGCCGAGGCGGACCGCATGCTCGAGCACTGCGCGAACTCGTTCTTCGGCATGTTCACCACCTTCGACCGGCGCTTCCGCCAGGCGTTCCCGAAGGCCGATATCGCGGCATTGCTAGCCGACATCAACCAGACCATGGCCGATGAAGAAACGTTGGTGCACTAGTACACAGGTCGAGATGGAATGAAATGGAAGGCTCGCAACCCATGCGGGCCTTCGTGTTTTTCTGGAGTATGTCTTGAACACGCTTGAATTGCTCGACCGCCTCGTCGCCTATCCCACCGTCAGCGCCGACAGTAACTTGCCGCTGATCGATTTTGCCCGGAGTTATCTGACGGAGCGCGGCTTTGAATGCCGCCTCGTTCCTGACGGCAGCGGCAGCAAGGCCAATCTCTTCGCGTCCATCGGTCCTCGGGGAGATGATGGTATCATGTTGTCGGGCCATACCGATGTCGTCCCAGCCGCCACCCAGGTCTGGATGTCGGACCCATTCCGGCTGACACGGCGCGGGACACGTCTTCATGGCCGCGGCTCGACGGACATGAAAGGCTTTCTCGCCAGTACTTTATCGGCGGCGAGCCGACTTGATGCCGCTGCCCTGAAGCGGCCGCTTCATATCGCCTTTTCGCATGACGAGGAGATCGGTTGCGTCGGTGTCCGCTCGCTGATCGACGTGCTGGCCAGAGAACAGTTCAAGGCGGCGCTCTGTATCGTCGGAGAGCCGACGTCCATGGCGATCGCGCTTGGCCACAAGGGGAAGATGGCGGCGCAGGCCCGGTTCCGCGGCGAGGCTGGCCATTCCTCCCTGGCGCCGCGTTTCGTCAATGCGATCCATCTCGCCTGCGACTTCGTTAGCGTGCTGCGCGATGAGCAGCGGGACATCGCCGCGAGCGGGCGCCGCGATGCGGATTACGATATCCCCTATACCACGGTGCACACTGGCAGGATCGCTGGCGGCGAGGTGCTCAATATCGTTGCCGAGCGCGCGTCTGTCGATTTCGAGATCCGCCATCTCGCCGAGGACGATGTCGGGGAAATCCTCTCCCGCATTCGCGCGGCGGCCGGGGCCAAAACGGAAATCGAGGTCCGCAATGCCTATCCCGGGCTTTCAGCTCCGGTGGATGGGCCCGCGGCCAGCTTAATCAGACGATTGTTCGGTCAGGCACCGACCACGAAGGTCTCCTTCGGCACCGAGGCGGGCCTGTTTGCCACAAGGTTGGGGCTGGAGACCGTCGTGATCGGCCCTGGCAATATGGACCAGGGCCATCAGGCGGATGAATATATCGAGGAGGCCGAATTGCAGCGCTGCGACGCCATGATGGATCGCTTGATCGAGCAACTAAGCTGAGTGGAGAAGAACAGCCGGCGGAACGTCGGCTGTCCTGGCCTCTTCCTAGAGGCGCTGCTCGCTTTCCTTCGAGAAGATCGAGGCGCTGCTCGCATTGAAGGCGAGTCTCACCTCCCCCGACAGGCCACGGGCCTTGGCTGAGGGGAGGCGGACCGAGAATTTCTGTTCGCCAAAGGCAAACCACACGAGCGTATCGGCGCCCATCGGCTCTATGAAGGTGATCGGCGCAAAGAGCGTCGGCAGTGTCGTGCGGTCATCGGCAAGCTGAACTTCTTCCGGCCGGAAGCCGATGACGATCTCCTGGCCGTTTACGGCCGGCTGGCGGAACGGGTAGGCATCGATGGGCAGCTGGCGGTCGCCGAATATCGCCATGGGTTCGCCGTCCTCGATATGGATGCAGGCGGAAAGCAGGTTCATACTGGGCGAACCGACGAAGCCAGCGACGAAGAGGGTTTCGGGCTTCTCGTAGAGTTCGTCCGGCGTGGCATACTGCTCGATCTTGCCACCCTTCATGACGGCAACCCGCGTGGCCAGCGTCATGGCCTCGATCTGATCATGGGTTACGTAGACGATCGTGCTGCGCAGCTCCTGGTGCAGCTTTTTGATTTCCAGACGCATTTCGGTGCGCAGCTTGGCATCGAGGTTGGAGAGCGGCTCGTCGAACAGGCAGACCGGGCTGCGGCGCACGAGAGCACGGCCGATCGCCACGCGCTGGCGCTGGCCGCCGGAGAGCTGCGAGGGACGACGGTCGAGAAGCGGCGTCAGCTGTAGCAGGTTGGCAGCCCATTCGACACGCTTGGCGATTTCGGCCTTCGGCACCTTGTTGACGCGCAGTCCAAAGCCGAGGTTTCTACGCACAGTCATCGTCGGATAGAGCGCGTAGGACTGGAACACCATCGACATGTTGCGACGGCTGGAATCGACGTTCGTCACGTCCTGGTCGCCGGCGATGATCCTGCCAGTGTCGAGATCCTCAAGGCCGGCAATGACGTTGAGCAACGTAGACTTGCCGCAGCCGGAGGAACCGAGCAGCACGATGAACTCGCCGCTGTCGACGTGGAGATTGATATCGCGGAGGATGTGCTGCGGCCCGAAGGACTTGTTGGCTTCGATAACGGAAATCTGTGTCATTGCATTAGCCCTTCACTGCGCCGGCTGCGAGGCCGCGCGCAAAATAGCGTCCGGAGAGAATGTAGATGAGAAGCGGCGGCAGCGCGGTCAGGAAGGTCGCGGCCATATTCACATTATACTCTTTGACGCCGGTCGTTGTATTGACGATGTTGTTCAGCTGTACCGTCATCGGCAGGTGGTCTCGCCCGGCAAAGATCAGGCCCAGCAGGAAGTCGTTCCAGATGCCGGTCGCCTGCATGATGATGGCGACGACGAGGACGTTGACCGACATCGGCAGCATGATCTCGAAGAAGATCGTGAAGAAGCCGGCGCCGTCCATCTTGGCTGCCTTCGAAAGTTCCGGCGGTACGCCCTGGTAGAAATTGAAGAAAAGCAGCGCCATGTAGGGCAGCCCGAAAATGATGTGAATCAGGATGATCCCCGGGAGCGTCCCATAGAGGCCGACACTGCTGAAGATGCGCACCAGCGGATAGAGGATGACCTGGTAGGGGATGAAGGCGCCGAGCATCAGCGAAAGCAGGATGACGCGGCTGAGCTTCGACTGCCATTGTGACAGGGCGAAGCCGGTGAGCGCTCCGAATAGGATCGAGAGGATGACACTCGGAACGACGATTTCGACGGAATTCCAGAAATTGCCGTGAATACCGTTGCATTCGATCCCGGTGCAGGCCGTCATCCACGCCTTCGTCCAGGCATCGAAATTCAGGCTTTGGGGTAGGGTGAAGATATTGCCGTTGCGCAGCTCCTCAGCGGTTTTCAACGACGTCGAGATCACCAGCAACAGCGGGATCGCATAATAGACCAGCGCCAGCGAAAGGATGACGTAGAGGAGTATGCGGCCAGGCCGTATGCTGCTGGAGCGCGGCACGGTATAGACGAGGGTGGGGGCGAGAGGGGTCGCAGTCATCGCTTCTGCCTCTTGAGCTCGATGTAGACATAGGGCGAAAGCGCGCAGATCACGGTCAGCAGCATCAGCATTGCGGCAGCGGCGGCCGTGCTGATATTGGCTCGCTGGAACAGCAGGTCGACCACGAACTTGCCGGGGACATCGGTGCTGATGCCGGGGCCACCGCCGGTCATGGCGACGACGAGGTCGTAGCTTTTGACCACGGCGGTCGCCAGCAGGATGACGCAGGTGAGGATTAGCGGCCGCAGCATCGGCAGCACGATGCTGATATAGGAGCGCCAGACGGGAATGCCGTCGATTTTGGTTGCTTTCCAGATGTCGCTGTCGATGCCGCGCAGGCCAGCCAGCATGATGGCCATGACGAGCCCCGAGGACTGCCAGATGGCGGCGATCGAAACGGCGTAGATCGCTTTTTCCGGGCTTGCCAGCCAGTTGAAGCTGAAATCCTGCCAGCCGAAGCTGCGCACCAGGGCTTCGACGCCAGTGGTGGGGTTCAAGAGCCATTGCCAGGCAAGGCCAGTGACGACGAAAGACATGGACAGCGGATAGAGAAAGAAGACGCGGAAGAGGCCTTCCGCCTTGACGTTGCGATCGAGCAATGCGGCAAGCGTCGTGCCGATGACGAGCGAGCCGACAATGAAGAGGCTGCCGAAGATCAGCATATTGGCAAAGGCCGTATGCCAGCGCGGCATGGACAGCAGCGTCGCATACTGGCCGAAGCCGTAGAACTTATAGTTCGGCAGCATCGTCGAATGCGTCAGCGAGATATAAAGCGTCCAGAGGATCGTGCCGTAGAAACAAACGGCGATGACCACGGCGCTGGGCACAAGCGTCAGCTTGGCTGCCAGGTTCTTCTTAAACATCAGTTGCCCCTGTTGGTCGACACCGCAACTCATTGACGAAAACTGCCCCGGCAACCGTGCCGGGGCAGCAGAGACTATTGGCAGGACTTAGTTCCGTGCAACGATATCGGCATACTGCTTTGCTGCATCGGCAGGCGTCATCGATGGATTGCTCCAGAACTGGGTTACTAGGTCCTTGATCGCACCGACGGTTTCGCTGCTGAACGAGAGTTCGGCGTTCGGGGCGAGCGCGTTCTGGTCCTTGAGCAGCGCCGCTGCCTTCTGGGTGCAGATGTCCGCATCCTTCAGATTTGCGTCGAGGCGCGGCGGCAGGGCGCCCTTGACGGTATTGAAAGCCACCTGGGTTCGCGGGTCGATCATGACGTCGACCAGCAGCTTGCGGGCCGCGACCTGTTCGGGCTTATCGCCGACCGGGAAGACGAAGGTGTCGGAAACGATATTCAGCACGCCGTTGGTACCGGGAGCCAGTTCGCAGCCGTAGTCCTTGCCAGGCGTCATATTGGCGGCCTGGAATTCGCCCTTGGCCCAGTCGCCCATGATCTGCATCGCAGCCTTGCCGGTGATGACCATGTTGGTGGCATCGTTCCAGTTGCGGTTGGTGTTGCCGTCGTCGACATAGCCGCGCAGCTTGGCGAAAGTCTCGAAGGACTTGACCATCAACGGCCCGCCGGCGGCATCGACGTCATGCTTCGTGTAGACGTCTGTGTAGAACTTGTTTCCGCCGGTCGCGATCATGATCGAGCGGAAGACGAGAGCTTCCTGCCAGGCTTGCCCCCCAAAGGCGAGCGGGATGTAGCCCTTGGCCTTGATCTTGTCGGCAGCCGCGAAGAACTCGTCCCAAGTTGCCGGCGGTTTGACGCCGACATCGTTGAGAACCTTTGTCGAGTACCACATCCAGTTAGCGGTACCGATGTCGATTGGAACGGCATAAAGGTGGCCATCGACGCTTGCATTATCGACAACCAGTTTCGGGAAGAACGTCTGCCAGCCATTGGTGGAGGCAACGTCGTCGATTGGGGCCAGGATGCCTTGTTCCACCAACGGCTTGATTTCGCCGAGATCGACGACCATCGAAGTCGGCGCGTCACCGCCAGCGAGACGGCTGAGAACAGCCGCGCGGGCGGCTTCATAGCCCGTGACGGGGCTGTCCTTCCAGGTACCACCCTTCTTGGCGACATCATCGGCGATGACTTTGATGGCGGCGGCCTCGCTTCCGCTTGTCCAATAGTGCATGACTTCAGCAGTTTGCGCGAAGGCCTGGTTCGAAAGCAGGAGCCCAATCGCAGTGCTTGCGCCGGCCAGTGACAGTTTCATTCCCATTGATGATCCCCTTGTTGGCTTCATTTCTGGGACCGAGTTAATTTCGTCACCTGCTGAATAGCAATTTTGATTTTATGTGCCATTGCGTCGCTAAAACCGATCCTCTCTGCGAGTTCAAAAGATTCTGTAGGGAACATTGTCTTCCATGGCACCGCAACGCGAAAGTTCCTTCCACCCATTTAGCGCATCAGAAGGTCGATAGGGGCACAGTGATGCGATACACGACTTCTGATGCGATAAAGGATTTGCGTCCTATCTTAGACAGGGCACCGCCTGAGGCGGTTAGCGGAGAGTGGGTCGCTACCACGACACAAGCAGGCGTTTCCTCTCAGTCAGGCACCTACAGAGACTTAAAGGGCGCGGCCGTCGACGCGGCTCCGCACAAGATCATCAGGGACGTTGTCGAGAAACTCGAAAATTCGCAGACGCGACCTTTCAATAAGATCATCGTCCGTTGGACTAAGAAGAAAATGCCGTTCTTGCGGGGACGTGTGACGGTCGAGACCATTTTCGATCCAGCAATCGTGCCGCGTGGTCCAGATAGCCCGGTCTACGAAGCCGCTGCTGTCGCGAGGCTTAATTTTTGGAGGGCGCGTGGCGACCTGGCCGACGGCTTTGCTGCTGATCGAGGAGAGGTCAACATCTACAACCAGACGAAATGGTTCGGACCGCATCAACGGGTTATTGCCGTCAGGTCGGGCTCCACGCTAACACTCGCCACGGACGGACTTTCCACTCCGTGGGCAGGGATAGTGGATCAGCAAAATGGTGTGGAATGCGAACTCTTCATGGAGTTTGATGTCACGACGATGGATGACAAGAAGATCGATAATTGGGCGCATCTGCTCATCGGCATCGGAGACCTTGTAGCAGACGGCTATGGTGTTGCACGAGACGTGGAGAAATACGGTGCAATTCTCTTTTGTCGTCTGGCCGACGAGTACAACCCGATGAGCCAGATCATTCTCAGCCGCGATGGTGCTCAGATCGAAGGATTGCCCTTCGGCTCGGTTCCATTGATCCGCGTGACACCGATCACGGAGGTCGAAATCGAAGGTCAGGACCAATCGGACGAATGGGCGGCAAATGCTGCAAAATATGCTCTGGCAAAACGACAGATCGGAATATAGTCAAAGCCGGGGACGCTGCCGCGACGGTGCCCGTTCACTGGTCATGGCGAAAGGGCTTCCCTGTAGTCTGCGCCTACGACGCTTTATTTGCGGAATTCACCGAGACTTTCACCATTTCCACGGCATCCCGGGATAGCCACCGGTGGGCCGAAATTGCAGCCTGAAGCTCCGGAAGCGTGCGGTTGCCCTCGCGGAACAAGGTGACAACTGTGGCGGCGGCGATTTCGTACTCCGGAGCGGCATGCTCGATACCAGTTGAAGTTCGCCACTCTTCGAGTGCCTGGCTGATGATGTCGAGTTCAACCGACCCGAACGTAGCATTCACAAAGTCTCTCATTGTCTCTCCCGAAAAGAAGCGGCAGAGAGATGGGAGTCGTCGCGGGGAATTTCAAACGGCTCGCAGATACTGAACGGAGGTAATCGAATATTTACCATGAGTTGGGATTTTGTGGCGTCGCGCAGCCAACCTGTCCGACAAGCGGGCCGGTATTGGTTTTGCGTCACCCGCCCGAAAATTTGGAGTGCCCCGCCAAGGAACACTGGTCCCGCGCATTTAGTAAATTTCCGAGGCCTAACGGAGCTGCGAATATGATTGTCGCTCAGGCAACCGACATTCATGCGGGGATCGACAACGATAATTTTCTGCGGTTCGAAAAAGCTGTTGCGTGGCTTGGCGAGCTAAGGCCCGATTACGTGGTCATTTCAGGTGACCTCGTGGATGATGGATGGATAGAAGGTCACAACCGGCTTGGGAAGATGCTCAAGCGGCTGCCATTTCGAACCTTCGTGATACCTGGAAATTCCGACGACAAGAACGCGATGCGTTCTGCACTTCCAGGCTTTATTGGAAGCAATGTGGCGGGCCCCCTACATTTTACTGAATACTGCGACGATGTGCTCCTGCTTGGCCTCGACGCCACCGTCGACGGGGCAGCATATGGGGATGTCACCGATCATCTTCCTTGGCTTCGACGGAAACCTGAGGCGTTTCCAATCGGCACTGCGATGCTCTTCATCCACCACCATATCTTTCCCAGTGGAATCCGACTGATTGACGAAGTCATGTGCAGGGGAATTGACGAACTTGCGGAACTTCTAGAGCTGCACGGTCACCGGAGGGAGCGGGAAAAACCTGGGGGTCACGCTGCAAGATTTAGCTTTGCCTTCTTAAGTCGACCATCCGCTACAGCGGCTCGGACTTGAAGAACCCGATGAGCGCCAATCGGCGACCTACGCATCTGACGCTTCTTGTTCATGCGGGCATTAACGAGGCTGTTGGCGGCACTTTCAGCCGGCGAACTGGATATCGGCAGGCCGGACCAGTATCGCCGACAGTAGTTGACGATAGAAGCTTCATTCTGGAGCAGGTAAGTGTGAAGATTGCAGTCAGCTCGTAGAGGCGCCTGATTTTGCGAAGGGCGTCGCGAAATCCGGGGTGCTGATCCAATTGGGCAAGCATCTGTTTTACGGCCTCGCTTGCCTCTCGGACATATCCACTCCATAGGAGATGTCGAAGCCTGGGCACATGGATCGCGAGGTCTCGAAGATAGAGGTTCAGATCCTGGAGATACTTGATGCCCTCCCAGGCCTGTTCAATGTGCCGCAGACGCATCGATAGATGAAACCAGTCAAGAATATGCGTAACGGGCTGGCATGTTGCGCTGACATGCTCATTCCATTTCTCTCGGCATCAATGCCGAGGGCGAGCGGGAATAGGAGCGCAGTTTTAAGAAATGATGTATTGGAGGACGTCTGTCGGTTGGCGGCTAAATCCATCGGCACCGTGGTCTCACGGAACTGGCCTGGAATCCGGCGCTTGCGCTTGACGCAGTGACAACGGTCTACGTTAATTAAGCGCGCTTACCTAAACTCGATGCTTATTTAAATAAAGTGGCTATTGCTTAAATAACGGACGGAATTCATATTAGGCTATGTCTGATTCCGAACCTAATTTGCGCCTAGGCCGTTTTGTCGAAACAACAGCAGCGAGCGAAACAGTGCGGGCGTTCGTGCCACCGCCATTGCCGCCCGAGCCATCCATCGATGTCCTCTCGCTATTGGAGCGCCTCAGTGTGGCAGAGCGTGCGCTAGGTCGCCTGGATGGCATCACAATGCTGCTCCCGCGCCAGGAGCTATTCCTTTACATGTATGTCAGAAAGGAAGCAGTTCTTTCCTCGCAGATTGAAGGCACACAGTCGACGCTTTCCGATCTTTTGCGGTTCGAGACCGAGGCCCAAGCGGGGCAACCGGTCGATGAGATTCGTGAGGTTTCCAACTACGTTGATGCGATGATGTACGGTTTGGAGCGTTTGGAAACGCTGCCAATGTCGTTGCGCCTGATCCGAGAGATGCACGCACGACTGCTGCAAAGCGGGCGGGGAGGTACCAAGGATCCAGGAGAGTTTCGGCGCTCGCAGAATTGGATTGGAGGCACGCGACCCGGTAACGCACTCTTCGTGCCACCACCCGTGACGGAATTGGGCGGCTGCCTAGATGCGTTCGAGCGCTTCATGCATGACGATCAATCACGGTTACCGGCACTGATCAAGGCCGGCCTGCTGCATGTCCAGTTCGAAACGATCCATCCATTTCTCGATGGCAATGGCCGCATAGGTCGTCTGCTTGTCACTCTTTACCTGTGCATGAACGGCGTTCTACGCAAACCATTGCTATACCTCAGTCTTTACCTCAAGGCACATCGAAGGGAATATTATCGATTACTGCAAGAGGTCCGTGAACATGGAAACTGGGAAGCTTGGCTAGACTTCTTCCTGACAGGTGTAGCCGACACCGCCAACCAAGCATCTGAAGCTGCCACTCGGATTGTCGGTCTTTTCAAGGAGGACAGGGAGAAAATCACAACCGAGAGCGATAGAGCCGGATCGGCCCTTCGTATTCACGAACTCTTTCAGCAAAACCCCTTTCACACGGCAAATCAGATCGTTCAAATGACAGGCCTTTCCGCGCCGACTGTCAATGCAGCGCTCGCTGACTTGGAGCGTTTGGGGATTATCGACGAGGTGACAGGTCGCAAGCGTGGCCGTGTTTTTAGCTACCGTAGATATCTCGCAATCCTAAGCGAAGGCACTGATCCCCTGCCTGCTACGTGACCAAATCACGGGTCGCAAGTTCGAATCTCTTCAAGGCGCTAGCAACTGGCCGCAATGTACGCCGGTCCTAAGTATGTGATCTCGCGCACGGTGCCACAATATCTCGAGGCTATCCCCCCTTTGCAAAATCGCGGGCAGCCTGAATGAACGCACTGAAGGCAGCCGGCGGGTTCTTCCTGCCAGGGTAGTACAGCGCTAGCGGGGCCAATGAGTGTGAATAAGCATTGAAGAATTACCCCGTCGAACAGGCGCTTAAGCTGTTGAAATACCGCGGATTTTCCGTAATAATGGGAGTTGCGATCGGCTTCGGTCATGACCCCGCAGGTGACCTGCTTTTGCTATTAATTTCAAATGGTTGTCCGGATTTTCAACAGGATCAGTGTTCCGAGCCTGATCACACCGGTTGCTCGTGAGCGGTCATACCGTCAATATCGATAGGACCGCTCTCCCCCGTCGCACCTTCAGCTCGCATTTTCATCTCCAGCAGCTCGTCGCGATGCGCGATCTTTTCATGTCTGATCTGAATGAGCTTTAAGCGAATATTGTCATTCATCTCGGATCCCTCCGCTTGCGGTCAGCTTCTGAAGCTCCCAAGCCAACTCGGTTTGTCCGCCACGTCGATATCACTCGTGCCCCCAGCCGCGATAGGTGGTTGGCACGCCGGCCGCCTCGTGGCATTGCGCGAGAGTTTCGAGCCATGCGGCCAATCCGGCTGGCACCTCGATATTCCCTGCTTCAAGCGCTTCTACCCATGACAGATCACATTGCAGCGCGCTCGCCAGATTGATCGGCGTCCAGCGGATGTGCAAAAGACATTCGGAAAATCGTTCTTTGGTCATGTATCCCCCAACCTTGCGATGCCGCTTGCACGGTGCCTGAAGGGGGCGTGAAGTCAAGCAAACATGCAAATTGAACCATTTCTGATATTCGCAAGGGGCAGTGAAAGTCCCAAGGAGGCCATAAATGGAAAACGGCCCTTTGGAAGCCATCTTGTCCAACAGAGCCTTGAGGCTAACCTCGGCGATGATCAAGATTGATCGCTATTTGGGTTCAGTGTTCTGTTTGCCCAACGGCCTGCCGAAATTCTGTGCTGCGCCTTCGGCCTGTCGGCTTGCTTTCAAGTCGTTTTCGCCGAAAGCGTATCGGCGCAAGAGGGCAAAGAGCGCTTCATTCATTCGAGAGCCATCCAATAAGCTCAGGGCTCCCGCAAAATGACGTTGATGGTTGGCTTTACGACGCGGTCTGCAGCCGCATCGGAGTCGACCAGCTTCCTGGCCCGATGGCTCAGTCGAGCACTCACTCGGCGGCAAGCTCCATGGCAAAGCTGGAGGACGGGGGAACGATTCTGGCAATGAATTCGAAGTCTGCGGGCATGTGATGCTCGTCAGATCCAAGGCACGCGACCGTCCAATATTCGGGTTCCGCACCGAAGATGGTCGATAGCAGTACGACTTCAGCCTTTGCACCGCGCTCAGCCTTTGGAGTGGCCCAATAAAAGCAATCGGGCTTCAATTTCGTCAATGGGATCATCGTCTCGCCTCGCTGGTCAGGTGCACAAACATAGAGGAAGGTTTGCAGCCGGACAGCCCCTGGATCTCTTTGTGCACATCTGATGCACCGAGCGTCACTGGCGATCGGGAAGGAGAACGTGACTATGGCGGGTCGCGATCTCAGGGAAGAACCCCGATTTCGCACAACCGAGTGGCGAACGAAAATTCGCTGTCCTTGGTCATTTCTTTTTCGCAAGCGACTTTTGTCGGCCGACTGAACCCCATCCGGGCAGGTTCACGAAACCTATGGTAGGCTTTAGCCTTTTAAGTACCGGCCCGGACTCCACCCGCGGGTGTGACATTGCAGCGTCTGTAGAACGGAGCCGAAGTTTGACCGACGCGATGGACGGCTCGCCTCCTCGTCGGGAGGTGTGTTTGCCGTCAAATGCCTTGCCTCATTAGGTTCGTTTGGTACTTCTGTGGTTGCCGCCCGTTTTGCAAGAAGTTTTTGACCTTTTGTGCGTGTGATCGAGTGCGATCTTCTGTCAGGCCTTTCGGTGCGGCGCTTCTAAAGGCCTGTCGGTATTCGTCAACGCTTGCTGCTACCGCGGGGAGGGGCCATCATAAACTCCTCTCAGCCGATCAACCCTCCGCTCGCGATGCCCCTTGTCAACTCCAGTGCCTGGCGCTCGAACAGCCCGCGATAGATCCCACTGCTGCGCCGAATGAGGCTGGCATGGGTGCCTTCCTCGGCGATATGTCCGTGTTCGAAGACCAGCAGTCGATCGAGCGAGCGCACGGTCGATAGTCTGTGAGCGACGACGAGCGTCGTGCGCCCCTCCATCAGCCGCTCCATTGCCTGCTGGATGAGCATTTCCGATTCCGAATCGAGGCTCGAGGTCGCCTCGTCGAGGATGAGGATCGGCGCATCGGCCAAGAAAGCGCGGGCGATTGCGATGCGTTGCCGTTCGCCGCCGGAGAGCTTGATGCCGCGTTCGCCGACAAGCGTCGCATAACCCTTCGGCAGGGCTTCGATGAAGTCGTGGGCGCTGGCTAGCTGCGCAGCCCTCCTGATCTCGGCATGCGTGGCCGTTGGCCGCGCATAGGCGATATTCTCTGCCAGCGAGCGGTGAAACAAGATGGGTTCCTGCTGCACGATCGCGATCTGGCGGCGAAGTGAGGTCTGCGCCACCTTGGAAATATCCTGACCATCGATCGAGACCGTGCCGTGGTTGACGTCATGCAGGCGTTGGATCAGCTTGATGAAAGTCGTCTTTCCTGAGCCGGAATGGCCGACGAGGCCGACTCGCTCGCCCGGATTGATGGTGACCGAGAAGTGCTTGTAAAGCGGGGCATAGTGATTGCCATAATGAAAGGTGACGTGATCGAACTTGATCAGGCCGGCCTTCACATGGAGAGCTGGGGCGCCCGCAATGTCCTCCACGCCCAAAGGCTGTGCATGAATGGTGACAAGCTCCTCCATGTCGTTCACCGAGCGCTGCAGGTTACGGATGTGCATGCCGATTTCACGCAGATACCCTTGAAGGATGAAAAAGGCAGTCAGGACGAAGGTGATGTCGCCCGCATTGGCCTTGCCGTTGGCCCAGAGCCAAAGAGCAAGGCCCAGCACGCAGCCGCGCAACAGGCTGAGCAGTGCGTTCTGCGAGGTGCCGTTCAAGGTGCCCCGTGCCCAGGTGCGCTTTGTGCGATCCTGCCACTTGCGGGTAACCCAGGAGAGACGCTCGTCTTCGCGGTCTTCGGCGCCAAAGGCCTTGACTACAGCGTTGCAGGTCACGGCATCGGCAAGCGCGCCGCCAAGGCGTGTATCCCAGCTGTTGGCCATGCTGGCCATCGGCGCGACATAGCGCAGAGCCATCGTCGCCGTGAACGCGATAAAGAATAGGGATCCGGCGCCAACCAGTAATCCCATCATCGGCCAGTACCACGTCATCAGAATGGTCGAGCCGATGAGCATCACCAGCGACGGGAACAGCGCGCCGAAGACGGTGTCATTGAGCAGGTCGAGCGCCCACATGCCGCGCGTCACCTTGCGAACGGTGGAGCCGGCAAAACTGTTGGCGTGCCAATCGCTCGAAAATCGTTGGATATGGAAGAAGGAATTCGCGGCGATCTCGGACATCGACTTCAGCGTGAAACCGATGATGGCGGTGAACGTCGCGTGTCGCAGGATGACGGCGCCGACAGACAGCGCCATCAGGCAACAAAAGGCGTTAAATGCATTATTCCATGTTACGGCGTCGCTGGCCTGTCCGGACACCACGGCATCGACCAGCCGGCCGGAGAACAAGGGCGTGAGCACATCCGCAAGCGTTGACAGCATCGCTGTGAACAACATGAAGGAGGCGCGGCCCGGCTGTTGCTTCCAATGAGCCCAGCAATAATGGAAAACGCTGCGAAAAGCCCCGTTGCGACGGGATTTGAAACCAAGAGCCATTGATGTATCCGGCTTTCGCCGGCTCCGTCATAGGGAAAAGGATGTCCGCGCAAAACCGCGCGAAATGGTTTGGTGAGGAAGGATCGACGAGAGGGTTAGCACCGTCCATCAGGTTCTTCCGCGTTGGAAAACGCTGGTCGGCTTCAGGCGAAATTCGCGGAAGCCACTGGGGAGTCGGAAAAAACAGCCATCGAAAACTCCCTAGAACCGTGTTGATGATGTTCAACCCTAGATCGGTTCAGCAGCCAAGACAAGTCAAATTCGGCGATATTTTCGGCTGAACTTTAAGATGCGGCATCCTTGCAACATCGGCCTGTCCGAGAAGGTTTCTGAAAAAGAAGTTTAGTAGCCAACAGTTGAGACCGTCCTCATCGTAGCTAGAGCGAAAGATGTGGTTTGACCTAACTTTCCCAACGGACATTTCGGGTTGACCGGGATGCCCTGAACGCTCGACGCACTCCTACTCAATTCAGTAAGCTGTGGCGGAGATCTGTCGCAAAAGTCCCCTGCATTATTCTGACTTTTGCTAATGAGTTTTGCGACAGAAGTTCCTCTGATTTTTCAGCATGGTCGATTTTGTCGCGAAACTCAGGCAGACCGTCCAAAAACTGCGGTTAGATTTGGTCGTGCGGAATCTGGCTATCCGAGTTATGCTTTTCAACGCAACGCTATCCGACAGGAGCCACTCCTCGGCGCTTGCCGTTAGTAGCACAATTTGATGAGGGACTTGTTGTCGATAGCGGTTGAAGTCGAGGGCGCTCCAGATGCCACCACACGGCAGCTCATCGATCAAGGGCTAGATGAGTACAATTCCAGCAAAGCCGGCCCTGACAATGCGGAGGACTTATGGGTCATCGCACGCGAGGGCGAGGGGGTGGTGAAGGGTGGGGTGAAGGCAAGGACCTTCTACCGCTGGATGTTCGTTGATTGGCTTTGGGTGTCGAACTCAGTTCGAGGTGCTGGCGTCGGCAGTTTGCTGATGGATAAGGCCGAAGCAGTTGCGCGCGAACGTGGATGCGTAGGCGCTTACGTCGATACGTTCAGTTTTCAAGCCCCGGACTTTTACCGATCTCGCGGTTATGAAGAGTTTGGACGGATTGAAGGATTGCCTGCAGGGCATGCCTGCATTTGGCTGCGTAAGACGTTTGTTGATGTTTAGCGCCATGGCATAAGCTACTAGGGACGTCGTTTACTTTGAATCCCAAGGTATGCGCCAATTGCACGAAGGTGGGCAGATGACCACACAACCGCGCCTCTTCGGGGCAGATTACAGCGTCTACGTACGAATCGCTCGACTGTGTCTGACTGAGAAAGGGATCGAACATCAACTTGAGCCGCTAGATATTTTTGCAGAAGGTGGTCCCCCGGTCGAATACTTGGTGAGGCATCCCTTCGGGCGCATTCCCGCCTTCGAGCATGGAGGATTTACTCTCTATGAGACCAGCGCGATCGTTCGATATATCGATGAAGCTTTCGAGGGGCCGAAGCTCCAGCCCTTGGACGTCATGCACCGCGCAAGATGCAATCAGTTGATCAGCATCGCTGACAACTATGCGTATCCTGAGCTAGTGTGGGGAGTGTACGTGGAGCGGGTGTCGAAGCCTGACAGAGGTGTTCCAACGGACAACGAAAAGCTCGCTGCGGCTCTCTCCAAGGCACGCAACTGCTTAGCAGCAATGTCCGACCTCATGGGAAACGGTCCATGGTTCGTTGGCCAGGAACTGACGCTAGCCGATTTGTACATCGCTCCCATGTTTGACTATTTCCTCATGACGTCAGAGGGGACGGAGCTCATTCACCAACATGGAAATCTGAAAGAATGGTGGGCACGGATAGCATCGCGGCCTTCCATGGCAGCAACTAAACCATCGTAGTTCTAGACGTCTGCCTGATTTATCCGCCATTATCTGGCGATTGCACTGGAAGGTAGCTCACAGGAACGAGGCGAGTGTGCAGATCGGGACCATCTGATTGACCAGGATCATAGAAAAATCCGTTATCGGCATCGTAGCGGATAAAGTGGTCTCCTTCGACATGGACTACCGCTACTCCCTGAACATCGGCCCAGTTCTTTGTCTCTCGTAACCCGCCAGTATGCCAGCCCAACTCGGTTAGGACGCCGCGCAGTTCGTTCCACATTGTGTAATGATTGGTCCGAACGCCCCAATCGATCATGCTGGCAATTTGGTCGTAGGGTTTGCCCGTCAGCATCTGCAATACGAAAATGCCGCGACCATCATCCCTTGGACATTGCGTGAAAAATTTAAAACGGACCTTATCGATTGCGGGTTGCGTCAATGGTCAGTTCCTCCTGCTACTCATAAGGCGCTCTGAGTCCAACACCCAGGACACCTAAGCAACTGGCTGCTCCAAGTTGAGATGATCGGTTTGGCCGACGCGACTAGGAAACGCATAGTCGCCGACTGTTCCACCCCCTCCGCTCAAGCCAGGCAAGCAGGCTTGCCCTGGCCGCAGCGTTATCGATGCAGACTTGGATTGGCAAGGCTCCCGTCTCTTAAGCGTGTCTGGTTCCGACATAGGCTACTGCTGTTACGCCTTGGCAACCCACCACATGAACGAAAATGCGGAATAGAAAAGCTCGACATTCGCAAACCCGGCCTCGCGCATCAACGCCTCCTCTTCAGACGTGAGAAGGAGTGACAAGCCTGCGCCCGTTGCGGCACCGGTGGGCGGAGGCGTGCGTCGCTGCTGGGCTGGACGGGCCAAAGGACTTTCTCTCCTTGTCTCAAAGATTCTTGCCGCAGACTAACGGCCGAAGTGAGGGCGTAAAGCTGTCGTCCCGCGTGCACGATGCCCAACCAACATTATCCATCGCCTTGAACAGATTCGAACCGATTGCCACCGCCACTTCAGCGTCAAGTCATCCAAAATCTTGTGACTGGTTTCACCAGGAACTACCCGCCGCTCAATGGTGATCCTGCATTCGGCGGGATAAGTGGAGATTTCGGTGCCTCCTTCAATAAACGAAGCGGCCTTCAGCGCTTCGTCTCTGTCTTCTCCGCTGTCCGTAACCTCCTCGTCCCAGCCCGCGCACAACGCTCCGCATTCCAAAACCGCATTCACCGCATCCATGAGATCGGAGAATGGAAAGCTGCGGCCGGAGCCACGGCCTGAGATCAATCCTCAAGGCAGAACGTCTTCCGCGCAACCGATTTCAACTTAAGATGACATCGCTGTGACAACTCCTCGCTGGCGCATCGGAGACAGCCGGCGTGTCGCACTGCGCGGCCGCTGCGGCCGTCGCCGTCCGCGCCACTCGGTTCCTGCCTGCGGATTTCGCCGAATAGAGCAGCTGATCGGCGCGCGCGATCAGATCCTGGAGGCGTTCGCCGGCACGACGTTCCACGACGCCAAAGCTTGCGGTTACCCGGCGAGCAAGGCCGAACTCGCCGAAGGATTGCTCCTCGATCTGGGCACGAACGCGCTCAGCCACGGCCGCCGCGTCGCTTTCAGACACATCAGGCATCAGGATGGCGAATTCCTCTCCTCCTATCCGGCCCGCGAGGTCGGACCACCGCAGCTCGCCGCTGAGCACGGCGCCGAAGCGGCGAATGACCTCATCACCGGCTTGGTGGCCGTAGGCGTCGTTGATCGATTTGAAATGATCGAGGTCGCACAGGATGAGCGAAGCTCGTCCAAGTGAGGCGCGACCCACAACGGCATTCGATCGGCTCTCGAACCCACCGCGATTGAGGACACCGGTCAAAGCATCGGTATCACGCTCGCGCCGCAAGTCGTCCAGCAGATCCGAAAATGCCGCCGCCAGGATCGCGAATGCTAGAACAGCGCCCATCACCACCAGAGAGACCTGCAGGGCCTGCCAGAAGGGCGACTGGCCGAAGGTTTTGGCCGAGAAGACCGCATTGGGCCCGATCGTGAGCACCGTCCTTGGGATGAACTGCACCCCGAACACGAACATGATCCAGAACAGCGCTCGGTCGACCGGCCGTGTTCCCGGGCGCGGAATGATCAACAGCGATGCGACTGTTAGAATTGCTCCATATCCAAAGTTCTGGATATAGATGCGGGCGAGCAGGTTCGGGCTGAGATAGCAGAAGTAGACGACGAGGCCCGTGACCGCCACCATTATCGCGAGATCGACCGGTAGGCTCAACCGCTTGCTCGACCGCCGTACGATCCCTTCGGCAGCGGCAATCACGGCCGCGGTATAAAACATGCTGGAAAGCACGGCGTTGGCATAAATTTCCTCGGGAAGATGCAACACCTGAACGAGCGCGCCGATGCAGAACAGCATGCACGCGAGAGCGAGCAGCAAGAGATAATGACGCCGCCTCTCCACGAACCATGCGCCACAATATACGAAAGCAAACACGAGAAATATCCCTGGTGCAATAAGGGACACTGCTATTGGAGGCTGGGGCTGAATCATTCTTGCCCTTGTCGATATCCAGTAATTATCTGATGCTCATCATGAGTATTCGCCCCCTATTATCGGATCACAATCAAAATACGTTGAAGAGGTTCTAGTGTATTTTAGCAATCGCAATGAAAGCAGCGGCAAAAAGTGCAAACAACCCTTGGCGAATCGATCAAACGTGAGCGCAACGAACAGCCCACGGCTTTTGTAATTGATCAAATCGGCTTCTGGCTTTCAGTCAGAACTTCTGCTTTGCCCGCTTCGGCATAAAATAGGTTCGGATATTGAAGAGTGCTTCAGCGACGGCAGCAGCATCTTGGTGGGTCGCTTTCCGTTTTACCTCACCGAGCTTGCGGATCGGCGCGATGATATCTCTAGTGACGGCATGACCTGGAAGGACAGGTTGCCAAAGCCTTGGCGCGTGTCGTGTTCCAATGAGAAAGCAGATGTCCCAATCAAATGGATCAAGAGTCTGATCATCGATCTGGGTGAACCTTGGCCGGTGGTCTTTCGGTATTTCGGAAAGGCTTGCAGATATCCGATTATACTCTGCAACGATCGTCTGCACGGCCCGATGTTCCGTTATTGCCATCGGCAGGTTCAGGGCATCCGGGCCGGTCAGTTCCGGGATCCATTGGCGTGGGTCGATGAACTTCGGGCCGATGATGAGGGCCGTAAGATAGCCGTCGAGGCCGCTCATCGACCAGATCGGCGACACGGGACGCTAGCACTTAAAAGCATAATGGGCGATCCAATGCTCGATAATATTGAAAACCTTATTCGATCCGCAATTGCGGAGATCAACGCTTTCACTAAGAAAGCCATTGAAGATAACGAAATAAGAAAGCTCGTCGCGTCTATGGATGCAGTGATAAGAAATATAACAGATTACTCTGTTATAGATGACAGAAAAGATCAGATTTCCAACGAATTCTTACTTACTGACGCCATATTGAAAACCAGCGATGCTATATCGCAATGCCGTACATTAGGTGTAGATGCAGTAATATGTAATGCAGATGCCGTATCATTGAACATTTTGTCAAAAATTGCATTTCATAAACTAACAAATGCTACCAATTCCAAACAATGTGTCCTCGAAATTATCGGGGAGCAAGAGGATATCTGACGACGCTCATTCCGCCCTTTATCGCGGGCCTGGATCCTGCGAGGCGGATAAGCGTTCCCAATCCGCCTTGCCTCTTCCAAGGGGGGAGGATGGTCAGGCTGGCTACGGACAGTTCTGGCGGATCATTGATGGAAATAAAACCCAGGTTTATGACGGTCTCGCTCTCGATCGAGATGAATGGCAAGACATTGCAAATGGTTTCTTTGCAGACGCTGAGGCTTTTCGTCAAAAGGCCGTTAGTTCCATACAGCTTCCTTTAGGGCAGGCTTTAGATTCTTGGCAACGCGCAGCCGATGCAATCACGTGAGGGCGAGCATATCATCTGAGATTATTTCGGGCTTCCGAAGTTATTCAATTGACCGGTGGGTGCAAGTCCTCAGCAACCCTGCCTGACTGGCGAGGATTGGGGGAAAGTAACTGGAAGAGGGCGGTGCGGTCGCAGGCCAATGGGCGCCCGCTGTCACAGCCGAAGCGGCTCCTCGCGTCCACCGGGATTTATCTGGAGATCAAGCCGCTCTCCGGCACACTGGCGAGCGGATCAACTTCAAAAACACGGGCGACTCTATGCAAAAGTTTCCAGGCGCTCGCGGACAATCGCCTGCATCTGGGCCGCCCGATCAGCACCTGCGGAACCATTGGTCAGCGGCGGCGGCAGGGCGAGATTGTCCAGGCCGCGCGCAAGTGCTGCGACCAGTTCATCCATGGTCGTATCCGCCGCCGCCGCTGGAATACCCACCGTCGAGGCGAAACGCTTGAAATCCGCTCTCTTCAGCCGTTCGTCTTTGCCGGTGATTTTGAGCGCCAGGTGATCGTACTGCATGTTCGGAAACACCCGCGTCGTCACTGCATCGTAAAGCGGCGCCATACGCACTGAGTTGAAATGTCCGCTGCCTGGTTCTGCGATCTTCAGCACCGCCATGTTCTTCAGGTGCATGTCGCCGTCGGCGATCAGCCACGCGAACAGCGCCCGCTTCAAAAGAAGCAGCAAATCCGCGTTGGCGTCGGTCGAGAGTGGACGCAGCGCGCCCGCGATCCGCTCGATGGTGCCTGTGTACTTATCTTCGGCCCGGACGCCGAGAAGGGACGTCATGTCTTCAAGCGCCAGCCTTCGCATGTCGTCATGACTCGTGCGGATATCGAACCGTTCGACCACAAGAGCGGGTGGCATGCCATCTGGCATAGCGACGAGCGCAATGGCGGGTACGATGAATCCGGCCGCCCGGCCGAGTTCCATGGATTGCCACTCGATCACGGGCAATGCTTCGAAGCCCGACGTGCCGGCGGGTTTCAGAATGTGGGTGAACGACTTGTCCGTGCTCGGCATCAGGGTGCCGTCCGCATCAAGGAACATCGGCGCCTTGATCTGGACGCCCGACAGGCGCGGTGTCGCGCCCGTCGCAAAGATCCGCGCCAGATTCTGTTCGAATGTGTCCTGGATGCTGCCGCGGCCGGGGCCCGCGTAGGTTCCCGTAAACATGTGATCCGCCGTATAATGGCTCAACCTCGTCAGCAGAATATCGGCCGGGAGGGCAGCCAATTCGCTGGCCCGTTCGACGATCGTGATGTTCGATATATAGCGCTTGCCCGAGCGCAGTTCTGCCCGTTCGTCTGGGTTGTTTAGCACTTTGCCAAGCCAGCCTTCCGGCAGCAGCGATTCAATGAAAGGCGGCAGTCTGCCAGGCATTGTCTGCCGCACGAGCGGCGGGCCGTCCGGATCGGACCCGTGCCATCGCCATTCAAAGCCATCATGCACCAGGGTGCCGATCGGCGCGCCGTGCCACGCGACAATCAGATCCAGTGCGGCCTGATTGCCGACGGCGGCACCCGGTTTGCGTTTCAGGAAGCGCTCAGCCTGGCTGCCTTCATCGAGCCAGTCATTGTCACGGGCGAGCTTGAACACCGCATCGGCGGCGTTGTTCGAACTACCATATTCTTCGATCAGGCGGGCGCCAATCGCCTCTCTCATCGCTTCGTCAAAGGATGCGGCATGTTCGCTGCGAATCCGGAAGGATTCCAGAAAACGCTGCCTTAGCGAGGATACGTCTACGCGCAGTTCGCCCATGTCGTCGCCAACCACGGCCGGCGCGACGGACGGATGATCCGGCGCCTTGTTCTGAATGATTTCGAGCGTCCTGATGCGCTGCCGTTGCACACGGCGGCCGGTCAGGAACAGGCGGCCATCGCGCATTGGGCCGAGCAGTACGGCGCTCGCGGCCGACAGGTAGGCGTTCGGATAGAGATATTTAGCGATGCGTACCGCGTGGGTCCGCACCGTCTGGTCTATATCGTCGTCGGCATCCACATAGATGCCCCGCATTAACTGAATGAGCTTACCCGCCTCCGCCTGCCGATGGGCGCGGGTTTTATCGATATTTTCGCCGACGAGATGGAGGGGCATAATATGTAACTTTCGCGCATTTCAGATACGCAAAAGTTACACCATATTTTCCGAGATTTCAAGATCGATGTCACTTTCGCGCATTTCAGATACGCGATAGTGACAGTCTCTGGCGCGCTAAGAACCTGCTATATAATAGCTATATATTTGATATATAAACGAAATCCCTACTCAATTGTCATAATTCGCATTACGAATCGAAGCTTCGGTCTTTCAAGCACTTAGGTCTTTTAGTTGGACGTCGGCGGTTCAAATCCGCTCACATCATACCGATCTCATTTTGGGCGATGGGTTATCGTTTTTAAAAGAGTGAAGTCGCGGCCGAGTGAGGGACGATTGCTTTGCGCCCTCACATCGGCCGTTGATAACGGAGCATCGCGAAGCCTGACATAATCCGCTGGGTTGTAAGGCCGCTTCCTTTCAAGAGCGAGGTTATATGGCGTGCCGGTCAGCATCCGTTATCGCGCATAGTCCTGGTCGTGAAACGAGAAAATCAATGAAGATACGAACCTTTGCCGGATAAACCGCATAGAGGTGGCGTTGAGTGCTGCGGGAAGGTCGAGGAGGTGCACAGGCAGTCGCCCAGCTCCGCTGTTTGAGAGGGCGTTCGTCTCGGATCGACCGGCGCAGTTATTCACCGAACAGCATGGTGCCATAATCGGTGGCGCCGTGCAGAAGATGGATGATGACCACCTTCGCAGATTCGACGCGATAGAAGATCAGATAGTTGCCATGGACGCGCCGGCGGATACCATGGTGCTCGTAGCGGGGGACGAGGGAGTAGCCATTCGGATTATCGACGAGATCCTCGCACTTGCTGCGTAGCTCTCGGATGAATGACAGCGCGCGCTGAGGATTGTCCCTTGCGATATAATCGGCGATCTGCTCAAGGTCGTTTTCCGCCTCGTAGGAAAATTCGAGGATCATGCCGATTTTTCGGCCTTGTCAGCTATCGCGCCGTATTTGGCCTCAAGCCGATCGAAGACATCGCTGGCCGGCTTCGTTCGGCCTGCATCCCCATCGGCAATGCCGCGCATGATTGAGGCATCCAGCGCGGCAAGCCGGGTCTCGCGGTCCTGGATCAGTCGCACACCTTCCCGCAGGACTTCGCTTTTCGAACCATAGCGACCTGTCTCGACAAGTTGCTGAATATAGCTTTCGAGCTGCTTTCCCAGATCGGCACTGATCATGCGGTCCTCCATCTGATGCGATGCAGAACAAATAGGCAGTTTATCAACTATTATCAATCCCCTTCGGGATCCCTCCATTTTGGCCTAAAATTGAAGATCTTAGGTCAAGGGCTGGCCATCTTGCGAACTCAGCTTTAAGACTGCCGTCGTGGCCAATTGGTTCGGCTTCGATTTCGTCCTAAATTTCCGCGGGGCGTTCCCCATGAATTCGGTTACTATCCAAGCGAGACCCGCAGCCATTCCGGAATGGTGCGCTTGAACGGCGATTAAACAGGGGTGTAATTTCTTGGAATCGGTCAGTCTTCCGAGTGCAAAACGACGCGTGACTAACAATTTGAAGCGACGGGCTGATTTGTGGACCGGAATGAACCGGGTCGAACGTTCGTATCCCTTCAAGAGCGCCGTTTATAACTTGGTCAATTCAAAAGGCGGTTGGGGCTGATCAATCCTCCTGAGATGATCGGGCGCCGTTGGAACGACAGCGATTGCCGAAAAGGGCAGTCGCTATCGCTTGTGGTTCAGATCATCCCCACTTCATCTCACCCTTTGCGACCTTGGCACCCAGTTCAAGGGACCCGATGTCAGCGAGATTGGGATATCGCTTGGTCATCGCGGCGATCAAAGTCGCACTGTCTTTGGCCTTCTCTTCTTCCTCATGGAAGGCAACAAGGTAGTCGCGCGTGAACTTGACGGCATCGAGACCTTGCGGTGCGTCTTGGGTCTGATGGGCGGGGACGACGATCTTCGGCTTGCGGGCCGCCAGTTCGTCGAGCGCCTTGATCCAGGCCTGCCGCTTTGCAGGGAAAATGGCCGCAACGTTCCCATTGGCGCCGATGCTGTGGTCATTTACGATCCGAGCCGCCCCTACATGCTGACCAACAGAACGGCCGTTCGCCTGCTCCTCCTGCAATTGCCCCGTCGCGCTTTGCCGGCGGCAGCGGTTATCCGGCTTACGGAGCCGTTTGTCGCGATGCCCGAGCACGCGGGGATGCAGCGTATCCTGCTGTCGCTGATGGATTCGACAATCCGGGAGATTGGGGAGTTGGACGACACAACGCGCGCAAGCCTCGGCCAGACGATGATCGAGCTCGTTCGAACGATAATTGGCACCGATCAGCTGCATGGGCGATCAAGCGCCCATTCCCTCGATTTGCTAAGGCGACGAGTGAAGGATTTCGTCTCGGATAATGTTTCGCGGCCAGATCTCGAGGTCGGTATGATTGCCCGCCGGATGGGGTGTTCCGTGCGGTATGTCTATCGTGCATTCGAGGAAGAGGGCACCACGCCCGCCGACTATATCTGGAGCCTGCGGCTGGAGAGAGCCGCGTCCCGGCTAAGGGACGCAACATGCCGCGCGGGCGAAATATCCGAGATCGCCTTTGCGCTCGGCTTCTCTTCGAGCGCTCATTTCTCACGGGCGTTTCGTGGTCGCTACGCGCTTTCGCCATCCGAATGGCGAAAGGTCGATGCTCCGTGAAATCCGGCCCCTGTGGTCATGGGCCGGTCTCAGGGTTCATTTCATTGCTTCCGCCACACGCAGTGTATCGGTAAACTGCTCGAAGCGCCGGATCTTGCCATCGGCGACGCCCCAGACATGGACGACACGCGCCTCGAAGGGCTTCCCGGTCTCCTTGTGAGTTCCGGCATAATCGCCGATGCCGACCACGTCGCTGCCGGCGTCCAACAGTCGGTCGAGTTTGAAATTATAAACCTCGAAGATGTCACCGAGCGCCAGGAAGACGTTCTTGAAGACCTCTTGCGGGCCGACATAAGTGCCGGCGCAGGGAAAGCCATCCATCTCCGTCCATCGGCAATCTGGCGCTATGTCGGCAAGCATGCCATCCATGTCGCGGCGCTCGTTGGCATCGTAGTGTGCCTTCACGATTTCATATGCTGTGCGCATTGCCGTTCCTCTCAGACCGGTTCCTGATCGGGAAGATAGTATGTCATGGATGCCTTACGTATGAAGGCACCGGCCGGGGAGTTCTGGATATGGCCGTCGCCGGTGATGCCAAGGAACTTGCCGGTCGAACGCATATCCTTGAAATTGTAGAAGAATGTCGAAGCGACGGCGATCTTGAATTCACGGAACGTGAAGATGTATTGGTCCTCGTCGAACTTGTAAGTGGTAGTCAGGTCGACGTCGCCGTGGCCACGCTGAACGCCTGCCAGGCACTGCCATGCATAGCGCTGCGACGAGAGGTAAGTATGTTCGTAAACGTGGTTCGGGCTATAGGTCAAAAGCGCCCTCAGCCCGATCAGATCACGGCTTTCGACCGGTTTGGGGCCGCTGACCACACCGCCTTCGACGATACCTGGCCGAAAAATCTGCGCCACTTGCGGTTCGCCCACGGATTGCTCCTCTTCGCGCACTTTAGATCGAGAGAACGCGGCGGCTGGAGACGTTGAGGATCAAGGTTTCGGCTTCCTTGGGCCGATCCGCGAAGATGATTTCGACGAAGAAGGTATCGGGCGCGACCTCGATGACTTCAACCTTCTCGGTTGCGCTGTTTTTGCCATCGGACCACTGAACCTTCCCCTTTGAGAAGACGAGGGCAAGCTTGCGACCATCGTCAAAGTCGATCATGTAGGATGAGCCTGAAAGGGCATTCGTCGTCGGCAAACGGTTCGTATCGATGCCATAGGCAAATTGATCGTAGGCTTTCCAGTCTTTGGGATTCTGGTTCATGATGCTTCCTCCTCAGTGTTCGGAAAATGCGAGCGTGGGCAGATCGACAGTTCCGGCTCCACCGTCAACCGTCAGTATAGCGCCGTTGATCATCGCTGCTTCGGTCGATGCCAGGAAGCAGACAGCATTGGCGACATCTTCTGCAGTGGCCGGGCGCCCAAGCGGAACGTCTTTCGTCACCAGGGCATACGCCTCCTCGATACTCTTCAGCTTGAATTTTTCAACGATGAATTCCATTTGCTCGTCGGCCATCGCCGTCGTCACCCAGCCGGGGCAAACAGTGTTCGTCCTCACGCCAAGACGGCTATAGTCTCGAGCGAGCGACTTTGCCAGCCCGATACAGCCATGCTTCATCGTAACGTAGCCTGCGGCATCGGGACCGGCGAAAAGCCCGGCGATCGAGGCGAGCACGACGATATTGCCTTTGCTCTTGATCAGGTGCGGGAGCGTTTCGCGCGCACTGACGAAGGCCGTGTTGAGGTTGAGCCTGATGGACAGATCCCAGGTCTCGTCCGACATGCTGGTCGTTGGGCCGATACCATGGCCGCCAGCATTGGCAACGAGGATATCCAGTCCGCCGAACGTCTCGACGACCGTTACGACGGCGGCTTTCATGCTGACGCTATCCGCTGCGTCGGCCGCAACGACGGCTGCGCCGATCTCTTCGGCAATCGCGTGGAGTGGCTCCGGGCGCCGCCCCAGTAGTGCGATATTGCCACCTTCCGATCGAATGCGGCGTGCCACTGCCGCTCCGATTCCAGTTCCTCCGCCCGTGATCAAGGCCGTCTTGTTTTTGAAACGCATGATGTCTCCTCTCACCCTCGGGGGATATCATGATCGAATGCGGCAACGCCGTCGCGTCTAGTTCTGCAATCAGTTTTGACTGAGAGTGCACGAAGAACTGGGGAAGTAAGGGAACATCAAGTCACGGTCACACAGCTTTGGCATCCTGCTAAAACGACCGCATAATAGCTGACGCTCCGTTGCGCAAACAGACGGTGGGATCGAGCGGCATCAACTTAACGGCAGAAAAGGCGCGATCATGAAGCGGGCCGATCTCGTATGCGATTGGAACAGCGACAAAAAGCTGTGAAAGTCCCAACGCTGCCGCGAGTGCATGGCAATATGTGCCGAATGCTATCCCGGCATAGGTCAGAAAGCCCGCAGCTCGCCCTTGGCTTATGGTGCGTGACGCAATTAGAAGCATATCGGGTCCGGGCGTCGCAGTGAGTACGACGCATGCGGCTGCAAAAAGCATGATTGTGGAGAAATCCGGCATATCGTTTCGATCCTATCGACTGCATGGCAATGTGGCGCGGGTCTTTCGGGAAGTCGGCATTGTCATTCTTGAACCCTTGCGGATCGTATCCCACCTGTTCGGCCATCTGGACGGGATGAACGAATCCGACACCCTCTGCGAGGTAGCGCCCGAATTGCCGACCGAGGATCAGGCTTTTGTCAGGGGCATCGGCCGGCTGGTCGAGCAGCTGCGCGACCTATGGGATACGCGTGGGGAGTGGCCGAGCTATGATGCGTGGATCGATGTCGGTGCGGTCTGGTTCCAGCTTTTCGAGGAATTCGGCGTGCATACGCAGCCGCGGCTTGACGGGCAGGTCTTATCAATGTCCCTTTCACAGTGGATACGATGCCGGCAGGATCTGCGCAGGCCGATATGTTGTGCGCCTTGATGGGAGGCTACGGAACCTAGGTCAGTAAGATGAGCCAGCATTGCTACACTGATATATGATTATGTATATACAGAGGCAGTGATACGGTTCTGTATATCACGCTTGCACTGCCTGCAGAACTATTTATATATTATCCTGTATATACCCCATCATGTGATGCAGGATAATGATCGTGGCATATAAGACAGAGCATATAACGCAGCAGTTACGCGCTGCCAGGGAAGGGCAGAAGGTAAGCCAGCGTGAGCTGAGCGCACGTTCCGGCCTGACGCAGAGCCATATTTCCCAGATCGAACGGGGTACAATGGAGCCTGGGCTTGGCAGCCTGGTAGATGTGGCGCGCGCGCTCAACCTCGAAATCATCCTTGCGCCAAAAAAGCTGATGCCGGCGATCCGCAACATCCTCGATAGTAGCTCGGCGTCGAATGACGTCCTCACATCCGACCAACGCAAACTGGTTGCCCGTCTCGAGCGATGGTCGGCGCGGCACGGGTATGGGGTTGGGACGAGCGCCGACGCATTCAAGGATAGCCTGGGCCTCCTGCGGCATCTGCCTCTGACTCCCGACGAACTGGATATCCTCAGGCGGGCAGCCGACCGCCTTGAAAATTCTCAGGCCGACAAGATGTCACGTCAGGAAATGAGTGCGATCGCCCGCGAGATAAGGCAGCTGCGCAACATTGCGGTGCATCGCGACCGTGATGTCGCGATCCCGCGCTCGGCCTACGCGCTGGATGAGGAGGACGAGGATGCCTAAGGTCACGGTACTCGATGTCAGGCTAGACGGAGAACCGGTCGCGACCCTGACGAACCTGCAAGACGGGCGCACTATTTTCGCATTCAACGAGGCCTATATTGAAGACGAGAAGCGGCCGACACTCAGCTTGTCCTTCAAGGACCCGTTCGGCGCTCTGATCACCAAGTTCCGGCCGTATAATCTGGTCGTCCCGCCTTTCTTTTCGAATCTGCTGCCGGAAGGGCCGCTGCGAAAATACCTCGCTGAACGTGCCGGCGTAAAACAGACGCGGGAATTCTTCCTGCTCTGGGTGCTCGGTCGCGACCTGCCCGGTGCAGTGACGGTCTATCCCTCCGAGGGTGATGACCTGCCGCCCGATGACGAGCAGGCTTCTATCGAAGCGCGACCGAATGCGTTACGCTTTTCGCTGGCCGGTGTGCAGCTGAAATTCTCGGCCTTCAAGAACAACACGAAGGGAGGCGGCCTGACTATTCCGGCCGAGGGTACAGGTGGATCATGGATCGTAAAGCTGCCCTCCCAGCAGTATAGCGGCGTGCCAGAAAACGAATTCTCCATGATGACCATCGCTGGCATGATGGGAATGGACGTGCCGGAGATCCAGCTGGTCGAGCTGGATGCGGTGAGCGGCCTGCCACAGGGTGTGGGCGAACTGCACGGGCAGGCGCTCGCTATTAGGCGTTTCGACCGCACGCCGGAAGGTCCGGTGCATATCGAGGATTTTGCGCAAGTGTTCGGCGTGAAGCCGGATGACAAGTACAGCAAGGGCAATTACCGGATGATCGCCCGCGTCCTTGGCATCGAGACGAGTACGGCCGACGTGGCGGAGTTCATCCGGCGGTTGGTCTTCAGCACACTGATCGGCAATGGCGACATGCATCTGAAGAACTGGTCTCTGATCTATCCCGATCGCCGCACTCCTGCGCTCTCGCCGGCTTACGACTTGCTATCGACCATCCCCTATATCGAGGGAGAGGATACGGCCGCGCTTAACTTTTCACGCACGAAAAGAATGACGGAGCTATCGAAGGACGAGCTTGCACATCTGGCCGCCAAGTCGGCGCTGTCCGAAAAGCTGGTCCTCGACACCGCACGCGAGACGGTCGGACGGTTCACGGATGTGTGGAAAAGCGAGAAAAACAACCTGCCGATGGCCGCGAAGGTGCGCGAGACTATCGATGCACATCTGCCCACGATCGAGCTATATCGGGAATTCACTGAAGCTACCTATAAAAAGGTCACGATCGGAAGATGAAGCCCCATCGGCCAGGCTGAAATCATAGATCTATATAAGGTGCATCTTCCGAAGATTTCCCTACTGGAACAATGTGAATCCTGGAACGACTTCACCATCGGCAAGGTCACGGACCACCGCCACCGCATGCCTCGCGCGGGTGAGGGCAACATAGAGTTTTGCTTCTCGTTATTCTTCGGCCCGCGTCTCCAGATCGGGTGCAGCAGCGGAGAATAGTGCTCTCCGCTCGTCTGCGCTTGAGCGAAGGATATCAATGAAATCCTGGCGCACGTTCATCCTTTCCGTCGTGGCCGAGCGAAGTGCCTCCATCCTCCGGCGGCGGCGGATCGTTGATGCTCAAGGCCGCAAGACACGAGAGACGTGGATTGTTGCTCCGTATGCCGCAATGATCCATGATTTCGCGGTCACCGAGAATTACGTGATCTTTCCGCTGATGCCACTTACCGTAGACGCTGAGCGGCTCCGTCAAGGCGCGAAGCACTTTCAGTGGCAACCTGGGCTTGATCAGCTTTTCGGCGTGCTCCGCCGCGATGGCGACGGTCGCGATGTACGTTGGTTCACGGCTCCCAACGGATTCCAGGGGCACACGTGTTGGTTTCCACGCAGAACTGAGCCGGCTCAGTTCCGCGCGGAAACCAACAATATGAGTCAAATTGAGGATCTACGCGATGCGGATCTGCCGGTTGATCGCATCGGCTATTGCCGGACGAGGGCGCTCGGCAACGTCTTGCTAGCGCGCTGGGCCTCTCGGTAGGGAACGCCTTCGGACTGCTGGAAGTTATCGGGGGCGAATGCGCGGGTGCCTTGTCACTCTACCCCACAGGCACGGCGCCCGAACTCTCAGGTCAGTCCCAAACCGAGCCGCAGTTGAAGAGACGGCAGCAGCTCTGGAAAAAATCACGACGACAGTTGCGGATTCGACCAAGCGAGCCCAGGAGGCCGGAGCCCTCATTGCGCGAACCAAGGCCGGAGCCTAGCATTCCGGTGATGTGGTCCGCCAGGCTGTCATCGCGATGGAACGGATCGACAGGTCGTCCGGAGAAATCTCCAACATCATTGGCGTGATCGATGAAATCAACTTTCAAACCAACCTTCTCGCTTTGAACGCTGGTGTCGGGGCCGCCCGTGCCGGTGAAGCAGGCAAGGGATTTGCCGTGGTTGCCCAGGAAGTGTGAGGGTGGCGTCGCCTTCTGATCTCTTCAAGAGCTTTGATTTCACTGTAGCCCACCTCTGGCTCGGAGCGCATCGCGCGGATATATGACAATATACCGTTACGCCCGCCGCGCCTCGAGCTCGATTGTACGCCTGCCCGGATTGCCGTACTGCGTCGGCCTTTCCGTTCGCGCAACCAGTACTCGCTTGCTATACCAATTCGGCAATTAGGCCTGATCTCCAAGGTGATGTTGGACCCACTTAACCTCTTCCGATGCGGTACGCCCGAAATGCCGTTTGAAATCGCGGCTGAATTGGGCGGGGCTGACATAGCCGACCGATGCAGCCACGTCTGCAATGGTCCCGCTCCGGCGGGCGATCATCAGCCTTGCCTCATGGAGTCGCAGCGCTTTCACATACTGCATCGGACTTGAGCCCGTCAGGTCCTTGAAATGAACGTGGTACGAAGGGACACTCATTCCCACGCTTTTAGCGAGATCCGCGACGGCGATTTCGACTGCGTAATTCTTTCGCAACCAAGCCACGCTTTCAACCAGTTTTCCCGACGTCCCCTTTCGCTGCAGGGCCGCGATCACTGCGCCACCTTGCGGCCCTGACATGACCCGGTAATGCAGTTCACGCAGGATAAAACCTCCAAGCACGGCGACCTCGATCGGGCTACCGAGCATCGTCAGCAAGCGTAGCAGGACACCCTCAATGTCTTCGCTCATTTTGCTCGAGAGCAGCCCTATCGGCTTGGCGATTGCGGGACCGGCGTGTTTCTCGACCTGCATGGCGATCTCAGCCGCCATCTGCATGTCGAATTCAAGATAGATAGCCAGCAGTGGCCGCTGTGGACTGGCCGAAGACGTCATCCGGAAGGGAACGGGTACCGAAACGGCAAGATAATGGTCCTCGTCGTAGAGGTAGACTTCCCCGTCCAAGATGCCGTATTTGCTCCCCTGCAATACGAACACAGCCCCCGGCTTATAGAGAACCGGAATGTCGTTGAGCACCGTTTCCGTACGGAGGATACGGACACAGCCGAGCGCAGTCTGATTGTAGCCGAGACGAGGAGCTAGTTGTCCGGCCAGGACGACAAGCCGGTCATGCCTGAGCGGCCGCCGTTCGCTATTCATAGGATTTGGCAAAGCTTTGAGAGGATCCGCGATCGATTTAGAATCTTCTCCAGATTATCTGTCATCCACGGTTAATCAAGGAGTTTCAGAAATGTCGAGCAAAACGTTTTTCATAACAGGTGCGAATTCGGGCTTCGGGTTGGCGATCGCCGCGGCTGCAATCGACGCCGGTCACAGGGTCATCGGGACCGTCCGATCCGAAGCTTCGCGTGAAGCGTTGGCGAAGACGCTCCCGTCACTCCGTACAGACATCTGTGACGTCACCGAATTCGACCGTATTCCGGGCGTGGTCCAGCAGGTGGAGGAAGAGCATGGCCCGGTCGATGTGCTGATCAATAATGCAGGATATGGTCATGAGGGCGTGCTCGAAGAATCGCCAATCGAGGAGATGCGCCGCCAGTTCGACGTGAATGTGTTCGGTGCCGTCGCGGTGGCCAAGGCGTTTCTTCCGAGGTTCCGTGAGCGCCGCAGTGGCTTTATCGTCAACGTCACGTCGATGGGTGGTATGATCACCATGCCCGGCATCGCCTATTACTGTGGCAGCAAGTTCGCGCTTCAGGGCATTTCTGAGGTCATGCGTTCGGAAATGGCGCCTTTCGGTGTTCACGTGACGACGCTTTGCCCCGGCTCATTTCGGACAGACTGGGCAGGCCGTTCTATGGTCCGCACGGAGCGTTCCATCGCGGATTACGACAGCCTGTTTGATCCGATCCGCGAGGCGCGTCAGGCCGTGAGCGGCAAGCAACTCGGCGATCCTGATAAATTGGCAGCGGCTGTCTTGATGTTGGTGGATTCCACCAATCCTCCGCCGCAGCTCCTTCTCGGTAGCGACGCCTTCAAGCATGTGTCGGCCAAGTTGGAGCGCCTTCAACAGGAAATCAATGCCTGGAAATCCGTTACATTCTCGACTGATGGCTAGAGATCGTAAATTTTTCGAGCCTCACGGTGCTCTGCGCCGTCGAGTGGACGAGTGCGCTGCAGCCAAAGCAGCGTAGTGAGCTTGAGGCAAAGCTGGCCGCTGGAACTCGCCACGACCGCCGTCATCATCAACGCGATCTCGCCTGGACCCACGGAGATCGAACTGTCTCGGACGAACAACCTCTCGCAAGCGACAGTGCGCGACGCCCATCCGGTCTTGCTGCAACAAAACGCAATATTCCTGGAATGCTGTCGAAACGCCCGTAGCTGATTATGGGTCGCGCCCCTTATGCGCCGTCTCCGGATGTGGGTCCGGCAAGGCTGAACGACCGCTCTGGAGCGAGGAGACGAAAATGGATGCACTCCTGCCGATCGCACGTACCTGTCACAGGGCGATACTCATCTTAGCAGTGAGCGCCCTCTGTGCATCGTGCTCTACCCAACCTGTTCTGTACCGGGAACTGTCGTCGAGCCGGCAACTGCGCGCAACCAGCCCGCAGACGGATCATCGGGTCGCTTTCAACACGGACCTCGACCCGGGTGCCCTCAAGCCTTACGCTTCAGTTATCTTGGAGCCTGTGCGGATCTATCGCGGCAAGGACAGTCAGTTTGGAGATCTGTCCGAACAGTCCAAGACAGAACTGTCCCGCCATGCCGACCTTTATTTCAGACGTGAACTGGCACACCAGCGGGAGATCGTATTGATTTGGCCATGGGCTGACAGGAAGCGTTGCGCTGACGAGGCGATTTGAACCGCGATGAAAAGGATATTGTCGCAGGCGCCGCCCATGTTCTCATATTTGGCAACAGCGAAGGGGAAACGACGACGCCGATCAAGGCCGAACAGTTGCTTTTCCCCCGCCGTCATGAAGACCGCGCGGACGATCTATGGACGCTCTGGAACGTGGTGCAGGAAAATGCCATTAAGGGCGGGTTGCATGGCGTTGGCCACGACGATCTCGGAAGGCCGCGCCGTGTCAAGTCCCGCGCCGTCAGCGGGATCGATCAGGATATCAAGCTGAATAAGGCACTGTGGTTGCTCGGAGAGCGGATGGCGCAATTGAAAGCCGGCAGGTGATTGCGCAGTGAGATCGCGCCGCCGGCACAAGGCGGCGCAGCTTCTCAGCCCGCTTTGCCGTCCCTTGCCGCATCGAGCGGCGCGAGTCACGGACGAGGGATGCGCCTGGCACCCCACCCCTCGAAGCTCCCCGCCCGCCCATGAAAAGCGGAGCGCAAGGAGCAGGGGCAGTCGGTCCCGCTTCCCCTTGGGGCCACCATGTTGAAGCTCCTGCGGCTGCCCTTGTTCCGCTCCTTGCACGTCGAGAACTCCCGAAATCCCGGCCTGTGGCCGGCGCTCGCACTGATTTCTCCGATACTCTCCATCACTTCCGGATCACACCTCGCTCGTTTCACCTCGCGTCGGCACGATCGGCGGCCGTGACTGCTTCTTGCAATTCCAGCTTCGGTGAATTAAATGTGGTTACGTAACTACAAATATCGGGGCTACAAACGTTGGAGTTTGCCATGACCGTCACCACGCTTTCAGGCCGTGAACTCAATCACGATCTAGGTCGTGCAAAACGCGCCGCCAAGGACGGCCCGGTCATCATCACTGACAGGGGACGGCCCGCGCACGTCCTCCTGTCGTTCGACGAGTACAAGCGGCTTACCGGCAAAATGCGGACGCTTGGCGATATGCTAGCCGCGCCAGGAGCAGACGACATTGACTTGCCGCTCCCACAGCGCTCTGAACATGCCAAGCCGGTTGACCTGTCCTGATGCTATTACTCGATACCAATGTTGTGTCTGAGCTGCGCAAAGTCGCGAGCGGCAGGGCTGATCCCAATGTCGCGGTCTGGAACGAAACCGTCGATCCAGCCGAAACCTTTATTTCGTCCGTGGTCCTGCACGAGCTGGAGATTGGCGTTCGGCTGGTGGAGCACAATGATCCCGTCGCCGGGAAGGTATTGCGCAACTGGATGGAAAACACGGTCCTTGGGGCATTTTCCGGTCGTATCCTCCCATTGGATGAGCCGGCCGCCGTTCAGGCGGCGAAATGGCATGTACCCAATCCCAGGCCGATCAATGACGCTTATATCGCGGCGGTAGCCTTCACCCGGCGTATGACACTGGTCACACGAAACGTCAAAGATTTCGAGGGCATGGGAGTGAACCTCGTGAATCCGTGGGATATGTCTGCATAGCAGTTTTAGATTCCAACTGAATCTTCGCTCTCGATTCCAGGACTTCGCCGATCGCGCCGCCATCCATCGGCTCGTCAACTTTGAACGGTGGGATGTAACTCCGCGGATTGTCATCGATGCGCGGACGCATGTAGGGGTCTACTGAAAGCGAGAGATTTCTTACGTGGATCTGTCCCTCTTCGAGGCTCGGCAGCGCGATCTGCTTCAGCTCAAAATTCCCGAGACCAGGCCTGCTAATCGGCCGCGACTTAAGATGCCATGCACGGGCCATTACGTGTCTCCATACTGTTCATGATTTAAACGTTGCCAATCATCACGTCCTAGACACGCACGTCTGCCGTTAAGCCCAGTGTCGTCCTGGCGGCGTTAAGATTCGACATCATCTTGGCCCCGTTCTCCGCATCCACCTCCGCCAAAAGGCCGCCGCAATCGTGGATTTGTGGGATTGGATCAGTCCTTAAAGTTCAGGCTTTGCGCTCCACGTATAAAATGTTTCGGGTTCGCGTTCGCTCGCAACCGACTGCAGATAGCGCGGCTTCCAAACATCTCTGATGAAGGCTTCCATCTTTGTGGGCAACTGAGGACGCAGCGGAGGGGCGTCACCATAGAAACGCACAACACCATTGTTGTACGCGTCAGCACTCAGGTCGTCATCAAGCCATCTATTCGGCGTCCCAAAGCGTTTGAGAAATTCGGCTTCAACATCCTTCCGCTTTCTGTCGATGCGGCGATACTCCACTGGCTTGCCGATCTCTTTGCTGATGATCGCGGCTAACTCAGTCATCGTGAGATCTTCCGAACCGACCTCCCGGATGACGCGGTGTTCGCCTGTCGGACTAGTCAATTCCTTAGCCGCAAGATCGGCGATGTCATCCGTCGCCACCCATGGCATCTTGAGATCTGGCTTATAGAACCAGGCGATCCGGCCATATCTTGCGACTGACTCCGTCCAGGTCGCCGTATTCTCCATGAACCAGGCCGCCCGCAAATGCACCAGGTTGATATTGCTGAGTTCATTCAGCTTTTCATCGAGGATGTAGAAGCACTCCGAATGGCCGGTCTTCCCATTCACGTCCGACCCCAAAGCCGACAAACTGACAGCCAGCTTGACTGCAGACTGGCTAAGCGCATCGACAAAGCGCTGGGCAACCACTGGATAGTGCTGATGAATATTGTTCCAGTCGGTCTTGACCATCAGGAATGCGGCATCGGCATCCTGAAAGAACCTGTCGAGTTCTCCGACGCCTGTGTCAAAGCTTCCAATAACTGGCTCTGCCCCGATCTTGACCAGTGCGTCGAGGGCTGGACCGCCCCTTGAAAGGGCCTTTACCTGATGCCCTGCGCTCAGCAGAGTCCGAGTGAGCTTGGCGCCGATCCTACCGGTTGCGCCGACGACAGCAATTCGCATGACAGTCTCCATCAGGTTGTTGATCACACTTGTAGCGGATTGTAGTGCGCGCGAATTTAGAGATAATGCCACATGATCTTCAAATCCGGCCAATCTGCGCAGAAGCCGCGCCCCTGCATCCCCGACTTCGATCCCGACCGGTCGGATTGCCCGGCAGTCGCCGTGCATCTCGACTTTAGCGACTACGAAGCCGAGGTGCCGCAGCACCAGCACCGTCAGGGCCAGCTTATCCTCGCCTTGCACGGCGCCGTCACCTGCACGGCTGCAAACGGCCTCTGGATTGTCCCCCCAGACTGCGGGGTCTGGATCCCGGGTGGCGTGCCGCACAGCAACCAGGTTACGTCCAACGCCCGCCTGTCCTACCTGTTCGTCGAACCCGGCGCGGCGGCGCTGCCGCTGGAATGCTGCACGCTGTCCGTGTCGCCGATGCTTCGCGAAATGATCCTCCGCCTGGCAGATGTACCGGGCAGCTATGGTCCGGATGACCACGTCGGCCGCCTCGTGCGGGTCTTGCTGGACGAACTGGCGCTCATGCCAAAACAGGGGCTGGAGCTACCCGTGTCCAGCCACCCCAAGATCGCCATGATCGCCGCTGCGCTGACGGCGGAGCCGAGCGACCGCCGCACCCTTGGGGAATGGGCTGCCCACGTCGCCATGAGCGAGCGATCCTTGAAGCGACTGATGGTTCAGGAAACCGGGCTGACCTTTGGCCGGTGGCGGCGGCAATTGCACCTGGTGATCGCGCTGCGCGAACTCGCCAGCGGCGCGACGGTCCAGAGGGTGTCGAGCGACCTTGGGTACGAGTCTGCCACCGCCTTCATCATGATGTTCAAGAAGGCGCTCGGGACAACACCAACGCGCTACTTCTCAACCTGACCGGTCGCGTTGCGACCTGGGCGAAGCGCATCACGACCCGAAACAGACAGGTGTATGATCGCAGCAACCGCCGCCAAGGCAGATCGGGTCATTACCGCTCTCTTCGCCATAGGCAGCGGCCGATCATGTGCCCCGTTCTGGGCGGGCCGCTGATGGCAAAATTTGACGGGCATTTTGGACCTAGCCAATTTACATCGGCTTTGCCATTCGTGACCATGGCTTCTAGGGTTGGCAAAGTTCGGTATAGCCATCCTGGCCTCCTAACCATGAAGGTTGCCCGCATCTATCTTCGGGTCAGCCCTGACGAACAGGACCTTACCCGTCAGGCTGAGATCGAGCACGGCACGCGGTCGGCGGGCAACTACATCGCCGGTGTCTACCGCGAGAAGGTCTCCGGTGCCCGTGCCGCTCCCTTGGTAAAAGGCATCACTTCATGACAAACGATCCCCACCGCCGTTATAGGGCCATTTCCAATTGCTGATTTCCCGCATGTCCTCACCGTATTGGCGAATGTAGCGACCGTGTTCTTCGAGCTTGTCGCGGAAAAGCTTGATCACATCCTGTGCTTTTTCCTTGAGACCCGGCACGCGCTCGATCGCTTCGATGGCCAGATGATAGCGATCGAGCTCGTTGAGAACGGTCATGTCGAAGGGGGTCGTCGTCGTACCTTCCTCGATGAAGCCGCGGACATGGAAGTTGCGGTGGTTGGTGCGCCGGTAGGTCAGGCGATGGATCAAGTAGGGATAGCCGTGATAGGCGAAGATGACCGGCCTGTCCGGTGTGAACAAGCCGTCGAAGACCTCATCGGCGAGACCATGCGGATGCTGTTGCTTCGATTGCAGCGCCATCAGGTCGACTACGTTGACAACGCGGATCGACAGCTCCGGAATATTCTGGCGGAGAAGATCGACGGCAGCGAGCGTCTCCATGGTGGGGACATCACCGGCGCAGGCCATGACGACATCCGGTTCGACCGCGCTCTGTTCGTTGCTGGCCCAATCCCAAATGCCGATGCCGGCTTCGCAATGCTTGACTGCTTCATCCATCGACAGCCATTGCAGCTCCGGTTGTTTGCCGGCGACGATGACATTGATGCGGTCATAGGTTTTCAGGCAATGGTCGCCGGTCCATAGCAGCGTATTGGCATCCGGCGGCAGGTAGATGCGCACTGTGTCGGCTCTCTTGTTGGCAACAACATCGATGAACCCCGGATCCTGATGGCTGAAGCCATTATGGTCCTGTCGCCAGACATGCGAGGTCAAAAGGTAGTTCAGCGAGGAAACCGGCTTTCGCCATGGCAGTTCGCGCGACACTTTCAGCCATTTGGCGTGCTGATTGAACATCGAATCAACGATGTGAATGAAGGCTTCATAGCAGGAGAACAGACCATGGCGGCCAGTCAGCAGATAGCCTTCGAGCCATCCCTGGCATAGATGTTCGCTGAGTACTTCCATGACCCGGCCGTCTCGGGCTAGACTGACGTCATAGGGCTTTATCTCCTCCATCCACACACGGTTTGTCACTTCGAAGACGCTCCCGAGACGGTTGGATTCCGTCTCGTCTGGGCCGAAGATGCGGAAATTGGCGTGATCGGCATTGAGGGTGAGGATATCGCGCAGATAATGCCCGAGAATCTCGGTCGATTGAGCCATTGTTCTGCCTCGCTCCGAGACGGCAACCGCATAGTCGCGAATATCGGGTACGACGAGCTCACGGCGCAGCAAGCCGCCATTGGCATGAGGATTTGCACCCATGCGGCGTTCGCCTGCCGGTGCCAGCGCACGTAATTCCTCTTTCAAGCGCCCGTCGGTGTCGAACAGATCCTCAGGGTTGTAGCTGCGCATCCAATCTTCCAGGATCTTTCGATGGCTGGGGTTCTCGCGGCAATTGGAAACCGGCACCTGATGCGCCCGCCAGAAACCCTCGACCTTCTTGCCGTCGACTTCCTTCGGTCCTGTCCAGCCCTTCGGACTTCTGAGCACGATCATCGGCCAGCGCGGGCAGAAATTGCCCGGAGCGCCGGTGCGGGCTTCGGCCTGGATGGCGCGGATGCGGTCGAAAACCTGTTCGAAGGTCGCAGCCATCGCCTGATGCATCTGGTGCGGATCGGAACCTTCGACGAAGAAGGGTTCGTAGCCGTAGCCGATGAAGAGATGACGTAGATCCTCGTCTGTGTCGCGGCCAAGGATGGTCGGATTGGCGATCTTGTAGCCATTGAGATGCAGGATCGGCAGCACCGCGCCGTCGCGGGCCGGGTTGAGAAACTTGTTGGAGTGCCAGCTTGCGGCAAGCGGACCGGTTTCCGCTTCGCCATCACCGACGACACAGGCGGCGATCAGATCGGGATTGTCGAAGACGGCGCCATAGGCATGCACCAGCGCATAGCCGAGTTCGCCGCCCTCATGGATCGATCCCGGTGTTTCAGGCGCCGCATGACTCGGAATGCCGCCGGGAAAGGAGAACTGACGGAACAGCTTGCGCATGCCGTCCGTATCCGTCGAAATATCCGGGTAGATCTCGCTGTAGGTGCCTTCGAGATAGGTGTTGGCGACCATGCCGGGGCCGCCATGCCCGGGGCCGCAAATATAGATGATATTAAGATCGCGATTTCGGATGACCCGGTTGAGATGGGCGTAGATGAAGTTCAGCCCTGGGGTCGTGCCCCAGTGGCCGAGCAGGCGCGGCTTGATATGCTCGACCGTCAGCGGTTCGCGCAGCAACGGATTGTCGAGCAGGTAGATCTGGCCGACCGAGAGGTAATTGGCCGCCCGCCAATAGCGGTCGATGAGGTCGAGTTCGGCGGCGGCGAGCGGATGTGTAAAAGTCGCGGCTGGCTGGTTTTCCATGTGGTTGCTCCGATTCAATATGGTCGTTCGTTACACTGCCGCGAACGGCGCGATGGGCTGCTGATCTGGATCACTTGCCTGCCAGAACCGACAGGGCTTCATTGGCGATGATCTGCTCCTCGTCCGTTGCGATGACGAAGGTCGCCACAGAGCTTGCCGAAGTGCTGATGATGGACGCGCTGGTGGCATTCGCTTTACCGTCGAGGGCGACGCCCAACCATCGCAGGCGGTCGCAGATCGCGGCACGGATTTCCGGCTGATGCTCGCCGATCCCGGCGGTGAAAACGATGCCGTCCAGGCCGCCAAGCGTTGCCGTCATGCGGCCGATTTCGCCAGCAATCCGCAAGGCAAACAGATCAATCGCTTCTCGCGCCTCAGGACGCTCGTCTTTCAGCAGATCACGGGTATCACCGCTGATGCTCGATACGCCGAGCAGACCGGAGCGATGATAGAGCATGTCCTCTAGATTCCGCAGGGTCCTGGCCTTCGGCCCAAGAAGATGGAGCAACACGCCGGGATCGAGTGCGCCGCAACGCGTTGCCATCGGTATGCCGTCGAGCGTTGAAAACCCCATGCTGCAATCGCGGCTTTCACCGCCATCGAGGGCGCAGAGGCTGGCACCGTTGCCGAGGTGGGCAACGATCACCTTGCGGGCAGCAACATCCGGAACGCGCCGGCGTAACTCCCCTGCAATGAAGGCGTAGGAGAGACCATGAAAACCATAACGTTTGATCCCCTGATCGTGTAGGGCTCGCGGAAGAGCAAATCGGCGCACAAGATCACTTTGGGTTGCATGAAAGGCCGTATCGAAGGACGCGGTCTGGACGAGCGTCGGTCGCAGATGTTTGACGGCACGGATCACACGGAGTGCCTGTGGTTGATGCAAAGGGGCAAGGGCGACCAGCTTATCCAGTTCGCCGATATTGCCTTCGTCGAGACGAACAGGTCCTGTGAACTGATCTCCACCGTGAACCACGCGATGACCCACGGCGCGCACCGCGGCCATATCGAAATGCATGCCGAGCACTTCGAATGCTTCTGCAATGACATCGCGCAGATCTTCGCCTCCTTCGGCGTGCAGGCGAAGGTCAAAGACGGCAGGTCCTTCGGTCAGATGAAAGGTGAGGGGCCTTCTGCTGAAATCCACCAGGCCCTTGCCGATACGACGCGCGCCTTGCGCATCCCACTCAAACAGACCGATCTTCAGTGATGAAGAGCCTGTATTGAATGTGAGAAGCAGGTTGGTATCCGGCATAATGTTTCCTTCGGTTCAGGAGCCGGCGTTTCCCACGAAATGCCGGAAATGATCGGCTTTGGCGGAACATCTCGATCGGCTTTGCCTGGAATGTGTCGCCTGAGGATCAGCATCGTCTCTACGGCAGGACGGGGTCATTGGCTTTGACCCAAATCAAGCTGTTCAATGCGCGCGATTTCTCCTTGATCTTCAATCTTGACCAAGATCAACGCGGACTTCGTTCTGTTGCTTAAACTCACACCGATCCAACAAGTTCAAACAGGAGGTGTGACCATGCAAGCCAAGACCATTTTGAGTATCATCGGCGTCAATCAAAACGACGACGATCTACACTCCGCGATCGAATTGTGCCGGGAGTCGAAGGCGCATCTCTCGGTGCTGGTGACAGCACTTGCTGCTCCACCGATCGGCGGCTACGGCGAAGTGACCTCGACAGCCTGGATCGAGGAGCGCGAGCGCGAGACGGAACAGCTCAGCCTAAAGGTGGCTGCTGCCAAGACGATACTGCAATCGGACGACATTTCGTTTGATGTGGCCAGTGTCTTTACGGAATACGGGTGGGCGGAAAACGAAATCGGAGAACGGGCGCGTTATGTCGATCTGACGTTGATCGGCGGCGGCCTTCTGGCCCTGGACGATATGAGGCGCGAAATTTTGAACGGCGCCCTGTTTCAGTCGCCGGCCCCGATCCTCGTCGTACCCAAGGGACATGCGGCCTCACTGCGCCCAAAAACGGTGCTGATCGCCTGGGACTCGCGTAACGAAGCAAGTCAGGCCGTCCGCGCTGCGATGGAGCAGCTGACCGCAGCCGACAATGTGAGTGTTGCGATTGTCGATCCCCATGCATCGACCCACAGTAGCGGCGAAGAACCGGGCGCGGATGTCGCTGCTTTCCTTGCGCGGCATGGAGTTCGGGTATCAGTCAATGTTTTAGCTAGCGGTGGCCGAGCCGTCGCCGACGTCCTGCGACAGCATGCGACAGATATCGGCGCCGATCTAATCGTCATGGGCGCCTACGGACATTCACGCGTGCGGGAGTGGATTTTTGGAGGGGTAACGCGCTCCATGCTGGAACAGACAGCTGTTCCCCTGATGATGACACGATGACATCCAATCGTTGTGCGGTCGCTTCGATATGGCGTGGCCGCTTGCATTCATTCTTAGAAGGGACTTAGAAGGGGGAGAGGGATGGCTGGCATCTATGTTATTGCCGCGCTGCGGCCGGATCAGATTGTGCGGGCCTATCCTCTCATCCAGGCAGCAGTCCCAACCCTTGGTATGGTAGCGTGGCAGCGGATGGCATCAGATGCCATCCGCCGCGAGGAAATCCTCGTCGCGGTCAACCCTCGAGGCTACATTCAAGGCCTGAGCATCTATAGGCACAGCGACCATCCCGTCGTCGGTCCGTTGCTTGATGTCATCTTTCTGATCGTCACAAGTGCTGCCGATGAACGTGGCCTTGCGAGAACCCTGTTTGCCAGCATTCGTTCGCGAGCCAAGGAACTGAGGTGCGCGCAGATTCGATTCTGGAACCAGAATGCAGGGAATTGGGAGCAAATGCACGACGAGGAGCAGTTCCAGCGGCTGGATCATGGCCTGATGATGTTGTCTGGCGGCAAAGATCCTTGAAGCTTCCTCTACTGCAACTCAGGGCACTTACACCTTGCCGGTGAAGACGTAGCCAACACCGCGTACCGATTTGATCAGCTGTGGATGTGTGGGATCCGTCTCGATTTTCTTGCGCAATCGCGCAATCTGGGCATCGATCGTCCGGTCGTAGACTTCCAGATTCCGGCCACGCGTCAGCTCCATCAAGAACTCACGGTTGAGCACTCGACCAGCGTGGCGCGCAAATACAACCAGTATATCGAATTCACCGGTGGTCAGTTCGATTTCGTTCCTGTCCGCCGACAGAAGTTGGCGCTTGCTGATGTCGAGCTGCCAGCCTTCGAAACGGATGACGTCGCCCGCATCGCCCTCCGGTTTTTTTATCGCCGGTTGGCGACGGCGAAGGATAGCTTTCAGGCGAGCATGCACTTCCCGAAGATGGAAGGGCTTGGCGATATAATCGTCAGCTCCGACCTCAATCCCGACGATCCTGTCGACCACATCATCGCGGCCCGTCAGCATCATGATTGGAACGTCCGACTGCCCACGAATTTCGCGAGCAAGATCCAGCCCGTCTTCCCCACCGGGAAGAACCCAGTCGAGCAGAATGATATCAAAATTCTGCTGCCTCCGGTTGGCTCGCATTTCCGAGCCGTTCGAAACCGCGCTTACGACATATCCCTCGTCCTCGAAATACCGTGTCAGCATCTGTCGGATGCGCGCATCGTCATCTACGACCAGAACATGTTCGCGTCGCTGTTGATCCGAGGCCATTGCAAAGGTTCCAGTTGAATGGGTTTCGACCCTGTGACAATCCGTTACAAAATTGCACCATCTCTAACACGCGCGGCATTCGGCTGTCACTCGGAACACGTCAATCTGACCGGCATCAGAACAACTTTTGAGAGGGATCGTCATGTTGTCGGCAAGTCACGCAGAACAGGCTCAGAACTACAGCGACGTTGTCGTTGCTTTTGATAAAGAACCGGCGTGTCTTCAGGCGTTATTCTGGAAACAGCCAATGGAACAGCTCGATGCCGGTAGAACGTTGTTTTTTGAAGGTGATCAGGCAAAGCACCTTTTTGAGCTGGTCGAGGGTGTTTTGCGTATTTTCAAGATCATGGCGGATGGCAGACGTGTCATCACCGGTTTTCTGTATCCAGGCGATCTTGTCGGTGTGTCGCTCAGAAACCATTATCTCTATAGCGCTGAAGCCGTGACGCCAACCAGACTGCGCCGCTTCTCCCGCAAGGCCTTCGAGGAAACAGTCAGTGGCTCGCCAGAGTTGAGGCCCCAACTCCTTGCACGTCTTTGTGACGAAATGGCGGCGGCGCAAGATCAAATGGTGCTGTTATCGTGCAAGAATGCCGAAGAGCGGCTTTGCAGCTTCTTGCTGCAACAGCTTCAGCGTAAGCGTGAGCAGGACTGCTCGAGTAACGTCGTCGATCTTCCGATGACCCGCCTCGATATCGCCGATTATCTCGGCCTTACGATCGAAACAGTCTCGAGGACCATGACGAAGCTGACAAACAAGGGTATCGTCGGTCCTGCGGGCCGCCATTCGGTCTGCATTATAAAGGTAGGTACACTTGCACATCTGGCAGGAGAGGGCGATGAATACCACGGCAGTAGTTCGTCCGTCATTTCCTTGGACAATACGCGGCGACGCCACTAACGAATTGCAAATGGAACAACTATGAACGACCAGCCGTCACAACTTCGGGTCGCCGAAAGCAGATTGGACGAGATCACCCAGATTCTCGATAGTGCAAATATTGTGGTTCACGGGTTCGACGGCGTCATCAGCAGATGGACTACGGGATGCGAGCGGCTTTACGGGTGGACCCGACAGGAAGCAATCGGCCGAGTGGTTCATGACTTGCTATCAACGATCTTCCCCGAACCCCTCAATACCATACGCGACAAGATCGTTCAGGAGGCTGACTGGCAGGGAGAACTCATTCATCACCATAAGGACGGCAGGCCCATTGTTGTGACCAGCCGGTGGGTTGCGGCGTCCACCGTCGATCCGGCACGGCAGGTGATTGTCCAGACAAATAACGACATAAGCGACCTCAAGCAGATTCAAGCAGATCTGGCAGAGCGGGAAGCGCACCTCCGCTCGATCCTTGCCACGGTGCCCGAATCAATGATCGTCATTGACGAAGCGGGATCGATTGCATCCTTCAGCGCCGCGGCAGAGCAACTGTTTGGGTATGCCGCCGAAGAAGTCTACGGCGAAAATGTTCGTATGCTGATGCCCTCACCGGATCGTGAGGCACATGACGGCTATCTCTCACACTATCTGAGGACCGGCGAGCGGCGCATCATTGGTTATGGTCGTGTCGTCAGCGGGCGACGCAAAGACGGTACGGTCTTTCCAATGGAATTGTCGGTCGGTGAGGCGATCGCCAATGGCAAGCGCATCTTTACCGGCTTCGTCCGTGATCTGACGAGCCGTCACAAGATCGAAGAAGAACTGCGGCAGTCGCAAAAGATGGAAGCCGTCGGCCAATTGACGGGCGGGCTGGCACACGACTTCAACAATCTGCTCACCGTCATCAGCGGCAACCTGGAAATGATCGAAGCAAGGCTGCAGGATACTAAGCTACTCTCGCTGGTTTCTGAAGCGCAAGCAGCAGCCGAGGATGGCGCGAAGCTCACGGCTCAACTCCTCGCCTTTGGTCGCCGCCAGCCGCTCAACCCGAAGCTTATGGATGTCGGCAAGTTCATATCCAGCTTCTCTGATCTATTGCGGCGTACGCTGGGGGAATCGATCGAATTGCGAACCGTTGTTACCGGTTCCGTGAATGAAGCGCTTGTTGACGGCTCGCAACTGCAGAATGCTCTTCTCAATCTGGCAATCAATGCGCGCGATGCGATGCCGCGCGGTGGCCTCCTGACGATCGAGATTTCACGCCTTCGGCTCGATGCCGATTATGCGCGGATGTATCCCGAAGTCCGGAGCGGCGAATATGTGCTGATCGCGGTGACCGATACCGGCGTTGGTATGTCGAGCGAGACGAAGAAGCGAGCGTTCGAGCCATTCTTTACGACAAAGGGAATGGGCGCCGGCACCGGGCTTGGCCTTAGCATGGTCTATGGTTTTGCAAAGCAATCGGGAGGACTCGTCCAACTCTACAGTGAGATCGACCAAGGGACGAGCATTCGCATCTTTCTGCCGGCGCAGAAGGCGCCAGCGGGAACCGAACCGGATCGCGTCGATGAGGACAAGAAACCCAATATTCCAAAAGGCTTCGAACGCATCCTCGTCGTCGAAGACGACGAGCGCGTTCGCCGCGTCACAGTCTCCCGGCTTCTCGATGCCGGCTACAGGGTCATCGAGGCGACCAATGGAACCGAGGCACTCGCGCTCTTTCAGGAGAACCCGGATATCGCTCTGCTTTTCACCGATGTCGTGATGCCGGGCGGCATGACTGGTGACGAACTGGCACACAAGGTCCGAACATTGCGGCCCGAAATCAAAGTCCTGTTCACTTCAGGGTATGCCGAGCCCACGATCGCCGGTCGCGAATTAGCGGAAGCCGGCAGCTGGTTGAAAAAGCCTTATACCGCCCGCGAGCTTGCTGTCCGTCTGCGTGAACTTCTCGATTAATCTGTCTCTTTCAAAGGCGTCAAACGGCTGTGCTGTGGCGCGCCTTGTTGGTCGGCAGATAGCGATCGAAGCGGGAAGCAATCGTGCGAACAAAGGGTCGCGCTGCCGATTTCACCAGGAATAGATCGCCGTCAAAGTCGATCATGTCTTTCTCCTCGGCAGTGATCGCTGCGGCTTCGATTTGCAAATGGTCGACCTGGCTTCCGAAGGTTCGCCTCAGATCTGCGATGGAGAAGGAAAAATTGCACATTAGGCTCTCAATCAGTTTGCCTATGATCCGGTCGGAGGGCGAAAGGGCAAAGCCGCGACTGGTCGTTAGCGCGCCTGCTCTGACTCGACGGATATAATCGCCAACAGAGACCGCATTCTGGACGTAGCCTTGCGGCAGGTTTCCGATGGAAGATGCTCCGAGCCCGATCAGCGTCTCAGCTTCGTCCGTCGTGTATCCCTGAAAGTTGCGTCGCATCTTTCCCGTGGCCGCCGCCGCCGAAAGATTGTCTTTCTCGTCGGCGAAATGATCGATACCCAGCGGGATGTAGCCGGCTTCCGCCAATTGAGCAGCACCAAAGCTTGCCATGTCGAACCGCTCGGCCAGACCAGGAAGGGTATTTTGATCGATGAGGCTCTGGTGTTTTTTCATCCAGGGAACATGCGCATAGCCGAAGAGCGCAATACGGTTCGGCCGCATCGACACGGCAAGATCGATAGTTCGACGCAGCGTCTCCGTCGTTTGAAGCGGCAGGCCGTAGAGAATATCGAGATTGATCGAGCCCACGCCCACGTCGCGCAATGCTTCCACGACCGCGCGCGTCTGTTCGAAGCTTTGCAGCCGATTGATTGCCCTTTGAACGTCGGAATCGAAATCTTGAACGCCAAGGCTCGCCCGCGTCATGCCGAAACGATGCCAGGCTTCGAGTTTGTCGGGCCTCGCATTGCGTGGGTCGATCTCGACGCTGATCTCACAATCAGGGTCGATGTCGAAAGCGCTATCGAGTTTCCTACGAAGACTGTCGATGTCGTCAGGCTCGATCACGGTGGGCGAGCCGCCACCGAAATGGATAGCGCTCACATGCCGCCGGCCCGGAAGGGCCTTTGCTGCGAGTGCTATCTCCGCCTCAAGTGCGTCCAGATAATCGGCGATGGGATCGTAGCGCCGTACCTGCTTGGTATGGCAGCCACAAAACCAACAGAGCCGGTCGCAAAAGGGCACATGCAGGTAAAGCGAAACGGGTTTGTGCGGATCCGTTTCGCCAAGCCATCTGGCGTAGCTTACATGGTCAATGCCGTCGTGGAAATGCGGCGCCGTGGGATAACTGGTGTAGCGCGGTACAGGTTGAGCGTAACGAATAAGCGAACTGGTGAGCACGGGAAAAACGTCTTTCAATAGATCTGGGGAGTGATTGGTCGGCACGCGGCCGGGTACTGTGCCCGGCCGCGTGCGCCTTATCCGTGCTTGTTGTTCGTCGCTTGATCGTCGACGAGTTCATACCACATGGCATTGAGGACAGCGAAAGCGGCGGCCAGAGGAAAGCCGAGAAGCCAGGCGAAGTACCACATGCGGAATCTCCTTGAAGGTTAGTAGGCGTGACCGCCCTTGTCATTGACCGTCTTCTCGTCGACCTTGCCCCACAGCACCCGATAGACCCAGGCAGTGTAGGCGAGCACGATCGGCAGGAAGATGCCCGTGACGACAAGCATGATGAACAGGGTCAGGTGACTGGACGATGCGTCCCAGACCGTGAGGCTGGAGCGCGGATCGAGCGACGACGGCAGGATGAACGGGAACATCGACAGACCCACCGTCGAGATGATGCCGAGGATGGCAAGCTTGCTGAACAACAGCACGGTCACTTCACGCCGGGCCAGCATGGCAAGCAGGGCGGCGGCCGCGCCGACGAAACCGAGAACCGGCGCGATCATCATCCACGGATGCGTACCGTAGTTGACAAGCCACGCCCCTGGACTGTGCTCGACGGTCTTGAGCAGCGGATTGGAAGGGCCGGCCGCATCGATGGCGCTGGAAATGCGATAGCCGTCGATCCCCGCCCAGAGAAACAGGCCGCCCAGCGCAAAGAGAACGATCACGGCCACAGCCGCCAGACTGCCATAGCGACGAGCACGCTCCGCAACGACACCGTCCGTCTTGACCTGAAGCCAGGCTGCACCGTGCATGGTGAGCATGGAGACAGAGAGAAGGCCGCAGAGCAGCGCATAAGGGTTCAGAAGCGCGAAGAACGACCCTTCATAGTAGATGCGCATGTCGTCATCGAAGCGGAAGGGCACGCCCTGCAGCACGTTGCCGACCGCCACGCCGAAGATCAGCGAGGGAACGAAGCCGCCGATGAACAGCGCCCAGTCCCAACCGGCCTTCCAACGGGCGCTTTCGCGCTTCGACCGGTATTTGAAGGCGACCGGCCGCAGGATCAACGCAAACAGGATGGCGAACATGGCAAGATAGAAGCCGGAGAAGGACACCGCATAGAGCGGCGGCCAGGCGGCGAAGATGGCGCCGC
>NZ_FMAF01000057.1 GCF_900094565.1 Martinezella lusitana | reverse complement strand
CTAGCATTACAGTTGCATTTTCGCTTTCAAATGCGCTCGTCGAGCGGCAGCCTGATGGGCGCGCCTCCAGCATGACCACGCGATGACGTAGGCGGGCTTTATGCGACGCTGGGCAAGCCTTGTGGCGATGCGCCGGACTTCCTGGATAGACCAGCGGATTAAATCCTGATGGTCGGCATCCGCGGTCTTTTTTGGGGCGTCACGTCATTGGCGCGATACCGGATCACCGCCATCATGGCGAAGGCGAGCATGACCAGGGAGACGTGGCGATGCCAGCCATGCCATGACCGGGTTTCGTTGTGATCGAGTCCGAGCTCGTTCTTGGCGGTCTCGAAGCTATCTTCGATGGCCCAGCGATGGCCTTCAACGGAAACGAGCGTCTGGATGCCCGTTCCGGCCGGGCACCATGTGGTGAAGAATGCGAGATCGCCGTCGCTGATATTGCGCCGGATCAGGAGGCCACGGGTCCAAAGGCCCGTTTCCGTCTCGTTATATTCGTCGGCATGGAGATCGGCGAGTTCGCAGTAGGCCCAGTCATGAAGCCGCGCGCCTTTGGTGCCATCACCGGCGGAAAGACGCTGCCATGCTTTTGGATCGAGGTCACGGGCGATCTCCTGAGCTGTGCCGGCGACCGGAGGCTTGCCCGACCAGGAGCCGAAATGGTGGTCCGATTTAACCCCAAGAACGTAGCCTTTGCAGGCTCTGCGCAGGGTCCCTTCAACGTCCCCGACGCCATAGACCGCATCTGCAGCCACCCATGAAAACGGCACATCGGCTGAAAGCGCACGCCGTATCATATCGACAGCCAGGCCTGGCTTGGTAGCGAAGGCTATAGCCTCAGGAACATGGGTGGCTGCAAGCCTTGCCGGATCACCGGTCCAGCTCTTGGGCAAGTACAGGGCTCGATCGATAAAGGCATGACCGCGAACGGACACATAGGCGGCGAACACACCGATCTGGCAGTTCGTTATCTTGCCTGCCGAACCTGTATATTGACGCGAAACACCGCACGATGTCTTGCCCTGCTTGAGGAAGCCCGTCTCATCGATGACCAGGACCGCATCATCGGCGGCGAGGTTTTCCACAACATACTCTCGCACGATGTCGCGAAGTCCATCCGCGTCCCAGCGTCCGCGACCCAAAATGGCTTGCTGCCGCCACGGACCGGGATCACCGGCCGCCTCAGCGCGCATCCAACCTGTCTTTCGCCGCTCGTCACCCAGCAAGCCGTCCAGGAAAAGGTTCGCAGATGCTGCAACTCGCTCCTGCGTAAACAGTCGCCGCATACGAGCCTTCACGTCACGCAGCGACGATGCCCAAAGTTCCAGCGTCGTCTCGATTGATGCACCCATCATCCATGACCTCCGAATCATGGAGACCCATAGATTCAGAGTTTATAGAAATATGCAACTGTAATGCTAGAGCATTTCCAGGAAAAGTGCGAAGCGGTTTTCCGTCTGGAATTCGTAAAGAAACAAAGCGCTCTAAGGCTTTCTATCGCAACCGTCCGACGGCATGCCTTCTGGAGCGCCCTGAACTTTCAGAACCAAATAGTCCTGAATGACACGATTGCCGGCCTGACGCGTCAGGGTGCCCAATTGCGTGGATGCGTCAAAGCAACTTGCGTAGCGCTCGACTTGGCCTGCGTTGGCCGATATCACCAGCAACGCAGGTTTGTTGATCAAGGATTGATCAGGAGTTTCAAAGAAGAACCGCTGCCGATCGACGATCTGCATGACGGGACGACCGTCCCTGAGCTCGAAGGCCAGCTCCCCCGTCAACCCGTAATCGGTTGTTGCTATCCATTCTGTGCCAGAATTCTTGCGCATCGTCTCCAACCGTGCAGAAAATTCCTGCCAGCCCAAAAGGGTGTCTGCCGGACTATGCAGCGGGAAGGTCTTTCCCCACGGCGTTGCGAAGTAGAGCAGCAATAGCGACGAGAGCCCGATACCCACCGGAGAAACCCAGTATGACAGTCGTCTCAGATGCTTGCGACCAGTAACTCGGGCTCCCGCAACTGCGGCGAGGATTGCGATGGCGGGGTATGCCGGGGCCGGCCAGTTTGCATGCACGCGGTCATGCAGCGCGTGGAATATCATGTAAACAACGAGCGGCCCATTGAGTAAAATCAGGAAGGTAACCGACTTGGATAGGTGCGATTTGGGAACTCGCAGCCACCGGTAGATCGCAAGCGTGGCAAAAATCGCGACCAGCGGATTGAGCAGGCCGAATTGGGCAACGATGAACTCGCCAAAGTATGAAAAGCCGGGATGCCGATCTGCTATGCGGCCGAACTGTTTGGCAAATGAGATCCAGCCGTGGCTCGCGTTCCAAATCAAGACGGGACTGAATGTCAGGAGCGCAACAACACCTCCCATTAGCGTCCATAGGCTGAACCGCCACCTGCGTGCCTTGGGATCCAACGCCAACCAAAGCAGAATTCCCGGAACCATAAAGAGATTTGTGTATTTTGCGACACATCCCAGGCCGACCAGCAAGCCGATCAAGAGCCACAGTCTTGGCAGCTCGACGCTGCGAAGCCGCGCGATGGCCCACAGCGTTAGCGCCCAGAACATAGTGGAGGGCGCATCCGGCGTTGCAAACATCGCCGCAAGGCTCATCAAAAGCATGGCGTTCAGCCATATGGCCGCAACGCCGGCAATCTTCGGGTCATCGAAGAGCTCGCGGGCAGTCCCGTAAACGGCAATCGAGGTTACAAAAACCGAACCGACCGCCAGCGCGCGAACACCCAGAAGGGTGTCTCCGAGCAGATGGGTCGAGATCCAAATCCACCAGGCAATCATCGGCGGATGGTCGTAATAGCCCGCAGAGGGCACGCGCGACCACAGCCAGTAGTAGGCCTCATCCGGAACAAGATCGAAGTGTGCCATCGCCCATAATCTGAAGACAGTTAGAGCGATGAGGATAGTTATGATCTTGGATAGCGGAGGCAGTTCCCGGAAGGTTTTCTTATCTTGCACGCCAGGTAATCGCCGAGCTTGTGACATAGTTCCATACGGCGCCGATGACAGCTCCCCCGATACCATCCAACCACCAATAGGGTTCCTGATCGTAGATGAGCGTCGATAGACCGACGCCGGCGAAAACCCCAAAACTGCAAAGCAAGGAGAACACTGCAAGGCCGGTTAGGTAGCGCCATCCACGTCGGCGTCTGTCTCGATACGTCAGCGCGTTGTTCAGCGTATAGTTGGACAGAACGGCGCTCATCATCGCGAATGTCTGCGCAACCGGAAAGGAGAGGTCGTCTAGCAGAAGGAGCCGTAGCACGGCCAGATGGACAGCCAAGCCGATTGATCCCACGATGCAGAACATCAGAAAACGTGGCGTTATGAGATCACCAGTTAGCTTTGCGACGATCAATCCAAGGTATTCCATGACGATCATTGCATCGAGCTTGCTCTCGCCATGCAGTCGCGGACGGAAGTCGTAATTCACTTCCGCGATGGTCGGGGGGGAGGGTGAAGACGTCAGGATATCCAGCAATATCTTGAAGCCGTGTAGCGAGAGCCTTGGTGCTGCAGCTTCGACAATCCCACGCTTGACCATGAAAAAGCCACTCATCGGATCGCTGGTGGGTGTCGGGAGCAGTCTTTGTGCAATTCCGGTTGCCAATATGCTTCCGGGCTGGCGCAATCTGGTGAAGCCGTCAACATGCTGGGGTGGCTCGCCATATCGCGTTGCAACGACCAGATCTGCCGATGTGGTGCTTATCATGCGAAACATCTTGGGCAAGCAGGTTTCGTCGTGTTGGAGATCGGCATCCATAACGGCGACAATGGGAGCGGAACTGGAAAGAATCCCTTCCAGGCATGCACCCGCCAGACCACGCCGGTTGACGCGTCTTATTCCCCGCACGCGACGGTCCTGCAGCGATATCCTGCGAATGATATCAATGGTATGATCTGCGGAATCGTCGTCAACGAAAATGACCTCCCATTCAATCCCAACAAGCGTTTCATGAAGGCGCCCCACCAAGGGGCGGATATTGTCCACTTCGTTGAACGTCGGGATAATGATCGACAGAGCAGGCGGGCTTGCATCCTCCTGCGCGTCTTTACGGACCGGCGGATCCTGGCTGAAGGGGGCATGCATCGTTTCTGGTTGTGACGAATTCATCCGCCTCGACCATTGTTCGCTTAGAGCAGGACACATGTCGTCGTTGAACCCGCTCAATGGCGTGCGCCTTGCAGACGGAACTGACTGGGTTGAAGCCAACCGGCTCCGGGCCGCCAAACAATGTGATGCATAAGGTTTCAAGCGCCCACGACTCTTTGTACTCGTGGAACTGACCATGAAAACCTTGACTTACGACAGGCTTATAGAACAGCGGCGAAAGCGAGGTTTGATTTTGTCGGAAAGGTGGCTCTGCGCCCTTCAAGCGATAGGGACTACCTCTCCGGATGCGCCCAAAGGCGCGGTGCCCCCGTATGTTCGAATTTTTAACCGACATGCCAATGCAAAGGCGGCAGTCAAAATCGACAGGCTTTCCCCGCTGGCGAGCCGGTTATTCGAGTTGCTGAGGATGGTGAAGCTGAAAAAAAGGATGATCAGAAAGTAGGCATGCATCGCATGATTGGGGATAATCCTCAGGCTGGCCGCGCGCCGGACGTTAAAGCAAAAGCACGCCAGCATGACGCCTAAGAACGCCGCTCCGAAGAGCCCATATCGAATGAGGATTTCAAGATAGCCGTTGTGCATGAACGTATATCCCGCATTTGGATAATAGGTATGCGGCCAAAGCTCCAGCCACTCGCTCCCCCAACCGAAGATGGGTGCGGTGGAAAACAATTCCCAAGCATTTGCCCAGAGCTGAAGGCGCTGGTTCATGCCAATCGGCGTGGCGCCGCTGTCTATCGAATGAGAGACTGCGCTGCCGATCTGCTCGGTCGAGCCGGCGTCCTTGAGCATGGTGATAGTCGCAGCAATCGTCGGTCCGGCGGTGTGGACGACATTGTTCCTGACGATATACAAACCGCCGCCGAGCAACGCCACAAAGAGGAGCGCGACCGGGACCACCAACCGATGCTTCAAAGCACGCATAGCGATAAAACCGACTATGGGTAATACCGGAAGAAGCGAAAGCCAAACACCTTTCGATTTCGCCCCATATATCCCGAGAAGGCAGAGGGCGCAGATAAAAGGAGACACGACGGAAGCATAGATCTTGATCGTGCGATTGCACGTATCCTCGGTAAGATAGTGTAGAAGCCAAAAGATGGCGCCAATGAGAATCACACCGCAGCAAACCGCTCCATGTATTTGATTATGCTGTATCAGGGGGATAACTGTCTCACCCTCGAGAATGGCGTTGAGGCGTAGGCTCAAGAGCAGAACTATGAGTGCAATGCCAAAATAGACAGCAACAAGCCTTTCGAGGTGAGACCAGCACCGGAATAGTACGAACGCCAGCGGTGGAAACACCAAGGGCATGAAGAAAAGCACATCATGGTCGCCAACCGGGTGGTCGGCTTGAAGCGCGAATTGTAGAACATATCGCAAAAATGCGTAGGTTCCCCATGCTAGGCAGAGCCAACCCTGCCAATCTATCGATGGTCTTGGCTTGGATCTCGCATACAGAATAAGCGACAATATCAACAGCAGCGTGCCGGCGTAGCGATAAGCGTAGCTTTCGACCAGGGATGCTGACATGACAAAGAGCCAGAGCACATCTGCGGTATAGACCCATACTCTTGCAAAAGATGGGCTCGGACGGGAGGATTGGATGCGAACGTTCATGCTGCTACCTTGCAAATTCCCCTGCCGATCGGCGCGGCGTACGTCTCCGAACCATCATCATTCCGCTCGTTTAGTCAATTGAAGCTCGACCTTTGCTTTCGCGGAAATATACCAGGCGGCACTCCTTGAGAAGGTGGGCTTCGGTAAGTTGCTGTGGCAACCGCCCAATTTGACGTTCATTGTCCGCGGCTTGGCATTGGACTTCGGCGATGCGAAAGCCGGGACGCTCCAATTCAATGGAGAAGGTGTCGGCAACTAGAAGGCCATGGTTGCGACTGCTCCGCCAGACGGCAAGTTCGCCAGCACGATCCGTCCATCATGCGCGGCCATTGTCTCCCCGACAATGGAAAGACCGAGGCCTAAGCCATCTTCACGATCCGTCTTCCCCAACAGTCCGATCTCTTCTCTTAGTCTCCCTTTCGTGAAGCCGGGACCTTGGTCGGCGACACTGATGCCGACGTTGAAGACTGTGATAGTGATCATTCCATTCTCAGGACTGTGATGCAGCGCGTTCTCGACCAGATTGCGAAGCGCTCGAAATATGAAGTCCTTGGCACCACTGACGAGAACGGGTCCGTTCTCGATCTTCAGCTCAATGTTGCGGCCGGCTCCCACGATCATGGGCGCCAGATAGCGGGCAACGTCGGTGGCCACTCCTCCCAGATCCACGATGTCGGCTGCTTCATAATGGAGTGTCCGCACGCGTACCCGATCAACCAGTTGCGTTATGACGCGTTCGACGTCTTCGAAATCCCTCTCTACTGCGCGTGCGATCTGATCCTGTGACAAGGATAAACGTGTCTTGGCGATGGCGAGCGGCGTGCGTAGTTCATGGGCCAATTGCCCAGAGAAGCGTTCCAGAGAAAGAAATCCGCCTTGAAGCCGGTCGAGGGCAGCATTTACCGATTTGACCAACGCCAGAACGTCGTTGGGCATACCACTCTCCGTTAGTCGTGTCGCAATGCTTGACGGGCCGATTTGTGCGGCCTCTTGTGCCGCTTTGCGCAATGGTCGTAGCGCAAAGCCCAGGACAGCGATGTTTGTCGCCAACAGCACCATCACGAACGGGATCCAGATCCAGGCAATATCGCGGACGAACTCTTCCAGGACACTGTCGAAGGTGACGTGCGTTTTAGGGAAGGCAACCTGTATGGCCCCTGCAGAGCCAGGCAACGCAATTGGAATGGATATGCCGAACAGCGTTTTCTGGTCGTCATGCGGTGGAAGTTCAAAATATTGAGCTCGATCACCGATATAAGGAATCAATGACTCCTGCAGGCCGGAAGAATCGATGATACGCCCGTCACGCCCCAAAACGGCATACTGACCGTGCAGCGCACGGATGCGCGCCTTGGCCGTCGTTGCACGGGAGCTCGAAAGTTTCGGGTCTACCGCCAGTTCCCGCCGCAGATCCTCTGCAAACGTTGAAAGCGTCTCCTCGCGGAATGTATCATTCGAGGCTTGAAAGCGGATGTACAGAAATACTACGCTTGCACCGATCGCGACGAAGGCAACAATCGACATTGCCAGGATCAACCGCTGCAGAAGTGTCAGACGCCACATCTTCAAGGACGCTTTTCCACAAGCATATAGCCGATGCCGCGCATGTTATGGATGTAGAGGACCGACCCAGCGCCTTGAAGCTTTTTGCGTAACCGATGCAGCAAAACCTCAATGGCGTTGGAGCTCAGTTCGTCGCCGAAGCCATAGATTGCCTCTTCGACCTCCGCCTTCGACAGCACATGATTGGGGCGCCGCAAAAAAAGATGCAGCGCGGCAAACTCGCGGCGGCTGAGGGCAAGCTGTGTCTTGCCGACGGAGGCGGAGTATTGGCTTGGATCGAAAGTAATGTCACCGTGCTGCAGGATGGTACCATGGCGGGGTTGGCCACGGCGCATGATCGCGCGCAGGCGAGAAATCAGCACTCCCATGACAAATGGCTTACAAAGATAGTCGTCGGCGCCGCTGTCGAGCGCATCGATAATCGAGCTCGACGCATCGCGGGCGGTTAGAATCAGAAGCGGCGCCGACGGTGCCGTCCTTCGCAGCGGCTCGATCAGGGTCAGGCCATCGCGATCGGGCAGACCAAGGTCCAGTATGATGGAGTCGTAGTCGACCGTTGCGGCGGCCTCTTCGGCATCATGTGCGTTGGAGACGTGGTCGACGGTGAAGCCATAAGCGCGCATGGCATCATGGGTCACCGCGGCAAGTTTTGCATTGTCTTCGACCAATAATACACGCATGGCATGTCCTATCTATATTGCAACCGTGAGAACGGAGCGCCGTAAGGCAACAATGGTCCGGCAATAGGCCTGCTGCCTTTGGGCTTCGAGACCATTCATGCGGTCCGGACTCTTATCGATCACCGCACGTGACTCGCGGACGTCTCGGATGGCGCGCCGGATCAGCAGCGTTTTTCGCCTTATGAGCCCGGCGAAGCATTCGAATCTCCGGTTCGTCACGCCATCCGGAGCGTTCGAGCCAGGCAACCTGCCATTTGGGAAAGGGTGCGATTGTGGCGCGACCGGCGCTTTAAAGTCCGCAGCGGGCGACGATTGCGTAAACCGGCGGATCAAAGGCGATGTCGTGCCGGAAATCCCGGCGGGGACAATGTTCATCGATTGAATCATATGCCTGTGCGCTTTGTCTCAAAGAAGGTTGGCCGCTTTCCCGCAAGCTGCGTGCATGGAAATGACCTCGACAGCGCAACTCCTTCCTTCTGGGACGAAGCTTCGACCATCAGACCACGCGTTAGCTTAGAGTGCGTTACTGTCACCAGCCTGAAATGCTGCGGTTGCGATGCTGCTGGAGAAATGGTGACACTTGGAGTCGCTCTCGTGGACAGGAATTATGGGATGGGGTTGGCCACCGGGTGAGGCCAGATTCCATCTTTTCGCCAGGATTTCGTAAGTGTCCCGTAAGTCGGGCTGAACATGGTCGCTTCCGATGCGGCGGTAATGCCGCTAGTTGGAGCGAATCTGGCATGATCGGTGCGAAGCCTGGGGAAGCGTCACTTAAGATATTTCTGATTAATCTCGATCGGGCAACCGATCGGCTGGTTGCGATGCAACAGAAGTTAGGGAGCATCGGCTTGTATTTCGAACGGGTGGCGGCGGTTGACGGCCGGGCCATCGAATTTCCGATACAGGGCTTCGACGAGTTTGCCTTTCGTTTCAAGCATGGCCGCAGGCGCAATCCAGCGGAAGTCGGCTGCTACTTGAGTCATATCGAATGTGCGAGACGTCTTCTCGCCTCGAACAGCAAGTTTGCTCTTATTCTGGAAGATGATCTCGAGTTTCCGGATGACTTCGTGGAGTTGCTGGATGCAGCGCTCGCACAGACCGAAAAATGGGATATTCTGCGCCTTTCCACGGTCAGCGACGGGCGAAAGTTCCGCTTCTCCCGGCTGACGGAAGGTAGAGATCTGGCGGTAGCATTAACCCGGGAGAAGGGTTCCGGTGCCTACATTATCAATCGTCGGGCTGCAGATTGGTTTGTCGACAGGCTCATGCCGATGCAACTGCCGTTCGACTTGGCGCTCGATCTTGAGTTCTTCGCCCAACTGAAATCGGCCTTCGTCGTTCCCATCCCGGTCAATCAGCAATTGGGCCTGCCTTCGCAGATCCAGGGACGGCGCCGAACCTATCACAGGTCCCGAGGGCACTATTTGACGGTAATGCCCTATCGGATCTTTATCGAGACCATGCGGTTATCGGCACGGCTCGCTCGATTGCTTGGCCATCTCACGAGTGCGCGGATGGAAGTTGCACTGCCCGGGACAGAAAAGGTCGAGGCAGGGGGAGTATCTCTTGTGAACAACCCTGCCAAGCAGGTTAGCGAGATGTGATGAAACTGGGGGTGTACGTCATCAATCTGGACAGGTCGGTCGATCGATGGGCTGTCGTGCATTCCAAAGCCGGTGAATGCGGCATAGACGTCATCAGGATGGCCGCCACGGATGGGCGCGAGCTGTCACAGAAGGATTTTCGGGACGTCGATTGGAAAGGCTTTGCTCGGCACGGCGGGCGAGCGCTCCTCCTGGGCGAATATGGCTGCTACCGCAGCCATATCGGATGCCTCTCCATTTTTCTCGAGAGCGATTTCGATGCGGCTCTGGTCATGGAGGACGACATCGACATCCCGGCCGATCTGGTGGAAAGGACGATCGCTATCCTTGAGGCTGTTCCAAATGCGGACGTCGTTAAACTCTTCAATCATCGAAGCAGCGGCTTTCTCGGTATCGCGACAAGCGTGTTTGGTGACGAGATGGGCCGTTGCCTGCATGGGCCGCAAGGTTCGGCCGCCTGTTACGTCATCACCAGCCGAGGCGCAGCCAAGGTTTTGCCGTTGCTGCGCATTATGAGCTTTCCCTTCGATGTCGCGCTTGAAAGAGGCTGGCACCACGGCGCGAATGTCTTGAGCGTCCGCCGCAACGTCGTGAGCTTGATGAACCACAGCCGTAACAGCCAGATCGGAAAAAGGGTGGACTACAACCGGGCCAAGTTCTTTGGTCCGAAGCGCTTGCCCACTCACCTTTTGCGGGCCGCCGAATATTGCCGTCGCGTTCGGTACGTGCTGGAGATTTGGGAGAGCCGATGGAGGCGGCCGTCTGCGGACAGTCATCGGCTTGACGCCCCGGCGCGATCCTCAGCGTTTGCCCGAAGTCAGCATCATCCCACGGATGCCTAGCGGCAAGCCGAGGCCCCTTCGAGACTGCGTCGGCTACTTTACGAAACTGTAAACTGTCGGACAGGAGTGGACGAGAATTGAACGTTAGCTCCGGCAAGGCCCGACACTAGAGCATTTCCAGGAAAAGTGCGAAGCGGTTTTCCATCTGGAATGCGTAAAGAAACAAAACGCTCTAAAGGCCCCAGCAAATGCCAATCATCGCGCTCGCGGCCGGTATTTATACGGCAAATGCGGCGCAGGCTGCGAGCGTGGTGCTGGTTGCCGAGCTGATCGGCCGCCGATGGGTATACTGCTGTCTGGAAAGATCGAATTTGGTTGGTCCGATTGCAGATCCGATTTCGGGCCCTGCCCAAGCGACTTATCCCTCCGGGCCTATTTTCGGCCCAGAGGGATAACAATTCCAGATAGCGCTCATGACGATTTCGGAGTCTTGTCGATGGGCAATCGCCTTCACGGAGGTCACGGCGGCGGATATCCGGCAGATCGTGCCAGCGACGGCGATGTCAACTTGCTCCAATCAGCACGTCCGCGGGCTGATTGGAATGGTCGCAGCTCATTTCTCGAAGGATCCTGCATAACCTTGATGAGTTGCTTAGATGACAAGCCCATCAGACAGCATGATACGCCGCGATGATTGCGCCAACCTGTCCCGAATCCAGCGCTTGCAACTGAGCAGTTGTGATCGCCAACAATTGATCACTCTTCAGGTTCGCGATATCCGTTGTCGACAACCCCGATAATGCCGTTCGATTAATGGCTGCGATATTGGCGGTCGACAATTCTGCAATATCTGCGGTCGTCAGGGCTGCGACCTGCGCCGAGCCAAAGGCTCTGACCTGTGCTGTGCCGAAAGCCCCAATCTGGCTGGAGCTCAAAGTGTCGATCTGGGCGGTGGTGAGCCCTGCCACGGACCTCGAGCTTAGGGCGGCGATCTGGCTGGTCGAGAGGGCTGCAATATTGTCGGTGGTCAGAGCCGCGACTTGCGCAGAGCCGAAAGCACCGATCTGGGCAGTGGTCAACGTAGTGACCTGGAGGGTGGTCAGCACTTTGACCTGGCTAGTCTTCAGGGCTGCGATTTGACCCGTCTTCAGGACGGCGACTTGGCCAGTAGAAAGTGCTGCGATGTTGGCCGCCGATAGTCCGGACATTGCTGCTGAAGTGATCGCTGCAATACTGGCGGTCGACAATTCGGCAATATCTGCAGTCGTCAGGGCCGCGACCTGCGCCGAGCCGAGGACTCCGACAAGTGCGGAGCCGAGAGCTTCAATCTGGCTGGAGCTCAAGGTGTCGATCTGGGCGGTGGTGAGCCCTGCCACGGACCTCGAGCTTAGAGCGGAGATCTGGCCGGTCGAGAGGGCTGCAATATTGTCGGTGGTCAGAGCCGCGACTTGCGCAGAGCCGAAAGCACCGATCTGGGCAGTGGTCAACGTAGTGACCTGGAGGGTGGTCAGCACTTTGACCTGGCTGGTTTTCAGGGCTGCGATCTGACCTGTCTTCAGCGCGGCGAACTGGCCAGTAGAAAGTGCGGCGACATTGGCCGCCGACAGTCCGGACATTGCTGTTGAAGTGATCGCTGCAATATCGGCGGTCGTCAATTCTGCAATATCGGCGGTGGTCAGGGCCGCGACCTGCACCGAGCTGAAAGCACCGATCTGGGCAGCGGTCAACGTGGTGATCTGGAGGGTGGTCAGCACTTTGACCTGGCTGGTCTTCAGGGCTGCGATCTGACCCGTCTTCAGGGCGGCGAGCTGGCCAGTGGAAAGCGCGGCGACATCGTCCGTCGACAGTCCGGACATTGCTATTGGAGTGATCGCCGCAATATCGGCGGTCGATAATTCCGCGATATCGGCGGTCGACAAGGCCGCGACCTGCGCCGAGCCAAAGGCTCCAAATTGGGACGATGTCAAAGCCTCAATCTGTGAAGAATCCAAATCCTCGATTTGATTGGTGCTCAGGGCCGTGACTTGTGCCGTGCCAAGGCTCGCAATCCTGGTCGCGTCAAGAACGGCCAACTGGCTCAGACTGAGGCCCTTGATCCCGCTAACGGATATGGCACTGATCTGCCCGGTCGTCAGGATTGCGATATCATCGGTTCGCAAAGCAGCAATCTGAGCTGACGAAAGCGTCTTGACCTGCGTGGAGTTCAGCGCGACCACGTCATTGGTGCTAAGAGACGCGATTACCGTGGTGGAAAGAGATCTGATCTGGTTGGCGGTCAGAGAAGAAATGATTGAGGTCATCAGCGTGTGGGCTCCGCAATATTAACCGATTTCAAATGTCACCTCTCCGCAACCGATGGTGTGAAGGGAGCACGCGGGTCTTTTGGCAACTGCCTTGGATGTGCTTGCTCCTGAAGTTCGCGTAACTGTTATGATCAGAAGCAGCTATTGGCATCGACCATTTGAGCGTCCCGTTAGACGGAAAGAGTGTTCCGGCGTCTAGGAATGCGAGTATCCCAAGAGTTGCAGCATCCGTTAATTTAAAATTTACCCTAGCGGGCTTCACGTTGATTCGCATTACATGGAGATTCTTTGGAGCGGAAATTTTAAAAGCCGCCAACATACCAACTGTGATGCCGCGCCGAGTGATCTGGGGTAGTTCAAGCACGGGAGAGGGGCGGGGGCTATTTTCTCCTTGCCCGCATCAAGGCACCGTAGGCATCGATCAGGCGGTCGACATCAAGTCCGTTTTCTTGCGGGCCGAAACTCAGATGGCTCACCATAAAGTCAGAATAGATAGCTGTAAGGCGCCCCAGAAGCTCTGGTAAATCGATCGTCAACTGGGCCTCATCATCGCCTTTTGGCAGCGCCATATGCACCAAATCCTTCCCAAGCCAGGAAATAAAATTGATCGACTGACGCCCTTTCCACTCAACGACCTGAGCGGGCAATGGCAGTCGCTTGTCATGGCTTTGCAAGAAGAAATCATGGAGCTCAGTCGCGCGCTTCCCGCTCTGCCACAAGCTTCCACCAAATCCTCCCGGCGGATGTTCAAATTGGCCGAGCCGATCAGGAAGCGATCCTGCGACCTGCTGCCAGTACGCACACACTCCATTGTTCACGACATTGGCCGAAACGATGAAGTAGTTCGGGTTGCTCCGTCTAAATTCTATAAAGCCGTCGAGCTTATCGACGTCCACGTAGACAATGTCATCGTCACACTTCAAAAATACCGTATCCGAAAACCTCTGCAGCCTGGTTGCGTAGTAATTGTAGGCCTGCCAGTATGGGGGCCTCTCGTCCGGATTGCCAAGGAAACGCTGTATACGTGAGCCGGAGTTGCCGAGCTCCAAACCGGCGCCCCATCCTCCACGCACCATGATCGATGCGCCAAATGGCAAATTGATTTCCTGCCATTGGCCGACGAGCACGTGATTGACGTGTAGTTGAACACCGCCCGCGTCACTTTTGAGAACGATCTGATTAGGCATACCCGGAGAGAGAATACCAGGCGTTGACCTCGTCCATATCGCCGAATCATTTGGACGTTCGGAATTCATCAATTCACTGCGCGGAAGTTTGCGCAGAGCCGTATACTGATTGTCCCAGCCGCCGATGACGATTTCGAAAAAGTGGTCGCTATCATCATGTGGCAAGATCGCAATATGAAGATCATTGGTGATCGACGCGCTCGCGCGGAACCAAGACTGGTTGGTAACGGTTCCCGCCAACTGATATTGGGCGCCGGATCCCATATAGCGCGCCGGGCCAAATTCGCGGCTGATCCATTCATGGTCGTTCTGTGAACGTGTGAAATCCCAAATATGCCACTCGTCTATTATTCCGCGATCCATCGCTTCGCGGATGTAGTCGGTCAGAATTTCCATTCTCTTCTGCCTGCCGGCAAATGTCACAAGTACAACAGGGGCCATACAATTCTCACCGCTTGAAATGAGTGCGTTAGTTACGGATTCGGAGTGGCAGCTCTGCCCACAGGCGGCCGTCGGGCGAGACTGGTGTATAGTCGTGCCGCTGGATCAACTTTTCGATGTATCGGTGCCTGTAAGTTCGGTCGTCTTGGAACTCCACATTCTCCAAAACGATCTCCGCCCCGATTTCGTAGTATAGGTCGAGATTACGCAAATCCGGCGTTGGAGTTTCACCACGCTCAGATTCGCCCTGCATTTGCCAGAACAACTGTTCAAGGCGCCGTGCCGTACCCGGCATGTCGCGCAAGGCGCTCGTGTCTCGCTGGCGTTGCAATGCTTCTCTGATCGCCCTTAACCGACCAGATTGCCGCGCAAGATCGATGGCCTTCGCCACATAATCATCCGGTCCGTGACAAATCAGTTCACCGACGCCCGCTGCAGAAACGATGCTGGCGCAGAAACGCGCAGCGAAGCCTCTCCCGGGAAAGGTAAGAACCGGCAAGCCCATCGTCAGAGCATCTGATGCCGTAGAGTGAGCGCCGTAAGGGAAGGTATCGAGGAAGAGGTCGGCCAACCCAATTCGAGCAAGATGGTCTGGGTTGGCAGCCTTAGGCGCGAAAATTAGGCGTTCGGCGGCAACGCCATGTTGCGCTGCTATTTGGCGCAGGCGCTGATTGACATCGTCATCGCCGCCAAGCAACCACAAAACGCTGTCGGGAACTGCCGAAAGTATCGTCATCCAGCGAGCAAAGCATGCGGCGGTGATTTTCTGCATGCCGTTAAAGCAGGCAAATATAAAATTATTCTCAGGCAGTCCTGCTTCCGGGCGGCTTGGCCGGGAGCCTATGAGCCGTTTGCGATCGACAGGTTGATCACACGCGATCCGCAGCACCTTTTCCGTGAAATAGATTTCATTTTCGGGCGGAATGATTTGGTCGTCCGCAATGATATATTGATGATAGGGGCTGCCCATGGAACCGGGGTAGCCGCAGAAATTGACGATCACCGGGGCTGGGCGGAAGGCAAAGATTCCCGTTCTCGCATGCTTTGTATAGCCGTTGACGTCGATGAGGATGTCGATTTCGTCCGCACCAATCTGTGCGGCCGCATCGATATCGCTGAGCCCGGTAATATCACGCCAAGAGTCGATGGCGATTTTGATCCGTTCCTGTGTCGCATCGTTCGTTCGCGGCTCACCGCAATAATAAGCGAAAACTTCGACGCTACGCTTGTCATGTAGCTCGAGAACCTCGCTGAGCGCGAAGCCCACAGCGTGATCCCGCAAATCTGACGATACATAGCCGACACGCAAGCGCTGTTCGGTTCCGGTTTTCATCCGTGGCTGCTTGCGTGGGAAGTTCTTAAGATCGGGTTGTCCGACCAGTTGCTTATTGTAGCGATAAGCTTTGGCAAGCTGAAACAAGGGATCGTCGACGTGGCAGGCAAGCGTCAACGGAGACATCGCGTCGAGCAATTGTCGTGTTGAAACATGATCTGAGCCAACCAATGTTGGCCATTTGCATTGGCGCTGCCGCAGTGACGTCCAATGCTGAGCTGATTCGGTTTTGTCCGGCCGCAACTCGATAGCTTGCCATAGCGCCGTTTCTGCCTTTTCGAAATGACCTGCGTTTTCGAGAACGCGGCCGACATGCTGCAGCATCATCAAACGATGACCTGCTCGTTCCGCCGTGATTTCATTTGTGGCATCCAGGTAACTGTACCATTGCTGGACTGCCTGGCCGGTTGAGCCGCAATCTTCGAGTGCCCGACCAAGGTTGATGTGTGCCTGCCCGAATCGCGGATCAATTTTCAAACAGGCGCGCAGCGCGTGAATCGCTCCAGCCACATCCCCCAACTGCCGCAAATTGACGGAGTAATTGAAGTAGACAACGTGCAGCAACGGATGCGTGTCGTTGAACGCGATCCACGTTCTGTAAAGCTCTGACGCCAGCCGTGCTTGACCCGTCTCGCTGAGGCTCTCAACGAGTTGCAGTAACTCGGAAAGGGATAGGTGCTGATTTCGCGCCCTGTTCAGGAGCTCTACGAGCGGAGGCGGAACATCCGGGGCAACTGCATTGTTAACGAGCATATGCATCCTAGCAGTAAATGGTCTTCCGGTCGGGTTCGAAGCCGGAGGAAGTGGCATTGCTCTCGTGTATCGATGCTAGCTTGCTTTGAGCTTGTCACTATTTCGCGTATGTGCGGTCAATATTCGATTTTATTAATTAATTATTGTATCAATAACGAACAAATGATCTTATTGGGTGGCGCGATATGTATAACTCAGATAAACCAAGGCATCTTTTGCAATTAAAATGTGATATTTTTTATACATTATGTAAATATGTGAGATTTATAGCATAATTTTAATGTTATATGCCATATATTGCGGGATATAACCAGTTGTATTGAAAAAATAATGCGTATTTCCCAAAAGGTAATTTGACTTCGCCGTAATTATTGATTTCTTCGAGCGGAATACAGGAATTAAGCTTGTATGTCCGCAAGCTCTCTCGCGGATTGTGGATTAATATAAGTATATCCCCGGTTGTTTTTCGTGGCTTCTGGTAAAAGTTATGCCACGTTAACCGTAAATTAAAGGCGGCCCATTAATTCTCTGGTTAAGACACGGGCTGATGACGCAACATTAGCGTGTGCTGAAGTCAAGATTTTGATCAAACGGCTCAGCGCTAGCGAGACGTTTATACGAAGGCGTTGGGATCAGGGTCGTTACGGACCCTGCGTGCATGAAGCCCTTCCAGCGCTTCGGCTTTCGCGAGCCATGTTTCTCACAACATTCTTTCCGTCCGGCAGGACACTTGAGTGGCAGGCGCAATAACCGCCTCTGACCACGTGGGTGTCGGGGTTTCGGCGCGACCTGCGTCCGAAGCCCCGGTCAAGAGACAGGCGCGCTCTTTTACGCTGTCGACGTCAGAGAAATGGCATCAGCTATAGGTTAACATTAGGGGCCCCCACACCAATGACCTCAATCATTTCTTCTTTGACCGTCAATCAGATCAAATCTCTTTCCACCACCGTCATCGCATCTCTCACGACCAGTGACGTGGCAGCATTGAGCACCACGCAAATCAAAGCGCTTTCCTCATCACAGATCAAAGCGCTGCAGACCGACGAGGTCGCAGCCCTGACGACCGATCAGATGAGCGCGGTATCCGCCAGCGCGATCAAGGGTCTCAGCCTGAGCCAATTGGCGGTTCTCGACACGACAAAAATAGAAAACCTGAGCACAGAGCAGGTCGCCGCCTTTAGCGCGGATCAGATTGGGGGATTTGGCTCGTCGCAGGCTGAGGCTTTGACCACCTCACAGGTCCACGTCTTGAGCTCCGCCCAGATCGGCGCCTTGTCGACGGATGACATTGCCGGCTTCTCGACCGCCGACATCGCCGCCATCACGAC
>NZ_FMAF01000008.1 GCF_900094565.1 Martinezella lusitana | reverse complement strand
GCGTCATGGATGCTGGCCTCCATTCCAGCATCCATCATGAATCACAATTCCGCTGATTTGGGAATCCAGAACGGATTCCCATAAGTCATGAACCGTAGTTCATACCGTAACGGTACCGCGCACGAGACTGCCGAAGGGACCTTCGGCGGTCTTTTTCATGTCCAGCATGAGGTTGAAAAGCGGGAGTCGGCAAAGCTGGACCGCACCGGTCCCGACAGGCAAACTATCCGGCCAGCGCTGTGGGTACGTCGGTCGGAAAGACCCCAATCCAGGCCAACACGGCCATGGCTGTGATGACGAGCAAATACCACATGCTCACATAGTCTCCGACCAGTCTCCTGTTCAATGCTGCGAAAAGCAGCGCGACACTGAAGGCAAGCCAGAGAAGGTTGCAGATGTGATCCATCTTTATTGTTCCCCTTATTCGTCTTTCCCCTCCTTGTGTGGAAGGTTAACCAGACGGGAGGCCAAGAGGTAGCTCTCAAGCGGGATGGAGGGTTGCGTAAAATGGGAGACGGAAGGCAACAAGGTGAATATCCAAGCAGCGTCCCACAACAGGTCGCTCGGACCGAAATCCTAAGAAAATCTGAACGGAACGCTCTCAGCCGAGGAACATCCGCCATTTCTCCACGTTATCAAACCATCATCCGAGGGCGAGGAGCTAGACCCATGGACTACTACACGACGATGGCCGCATGCGCCGGCACGGGATCATTCCTCATCGCCGCGTTGATGGCGCTTTACGGGTAAGGAGATCGGCTATGGAATATGGTGATTGGAGCAATCCCGTCATAGTCGACCTCGATGGGATCGGCCGATACGCGATCATCACGAATGCGCTCGATGCGGCGAACTGTATGAGCGAGGAGTGGCCTGTATATGGCGGGGCGGCTGTGAGTGAGGCCGTGCTGGTGTGTCTTGATGCCATTCTGGGCAAGGTGTCCGCCGAGGATTCGCGCGACGCTTTTCTCGAGGCAGCGCGCGAGGCCGGGCTTTACGTCAAATCGGACTCGGAGCGTTTTCACTAGGCCTATCCTGCATCAAGCACGCAAGGCGCTCAGTTTGGGTAGATCATCCAGAAAATAAGGCCCACGACGACGATGAACGCAAGGATGGAACCCACCATCCTGCCCAGTCCTTCGTTGACGTTACCGCTGCCGACAATCAGATCGTACCAGTCGCGATTGTCGCTCATCAGAAGTCCCTCAAGGTCTCGCCTATTAGGTCGCCATTTTCTCCACAGTCAACGGCTTAAAGATGATGCATGAATATGGGTCATGGGTGCGTACGCCAAGATTTCATTGCGAAGACTGGATGGCAGGCCATAAGCCAACTACCTCAATCCTCATCTCGAAGCTGGTCGAGCAGGAGCCCCGCCATATAGGCTTCCATATAGCTTAACTCTAGATTTCCATTGGCCCAAATTCTGTCGGTTTCGCGCAAGGCAGTAATATATGGATCTCTGTTTTCGCGAATGCGCTCCGGTACGATTTTACGACCTGGTAGAAGGCTTCCCGATCGCGCGCAGAGCAGGTAGTAACATACAGCCCGTGCGGTTCTGCCGTTGCCTTCCACAAATGGATGTATCCAGTTCAATCGCCACAAGCCATATCCAGCCAGTTGTGGGGGCGTTAGGTTATCCCAATTCTCATGAATGAAAGAGATAAACCTATCCATGAGATCGGGCACATCCTCGAAATGAGGCGGTATGTGATTGCCAACGTATATAGGTTCTTCCCTAAATCGCCCGCCAAATTGCGAAATCCCCGCGACGGCGGTGTGATTCAGAGCCCACAGCATATATTTATCGATTGCCTGCGGGCCTTGCTCGATACCTATCTCGATGAAATTCGTAAGCAAATCGTACTGACGAATTAGATTCTTTTCGAGAAGCGCATTATACAAATCGGGATATTGTTTTTCGGTAACCAGCATAAACAAAAAAGCCTGCCAAAGGCAGGCTCTCCAAATTGGATTTAAGAAGCTCGTTGCAATCTAACCGTCATTGAGGCCTGTCGCGCCGAGTCTTTAGTAATTTTCGAGCCTTCCGGAGCATTGCCATAGGCAAAGCTTGCGCGCTGCTCCCTAAGTTGCTCGTCTGTAATCCTCGCCGACCTGGCGCTATTCAAAAGCGCATCAAGCTCTGGACGAGCTGGCGCAGGTGTCATCGTTGATTTTCGAGCGGCCATAGGAATCTCCCTTTTGCGGTGCCAACCATCGCACAAATAAATTAATAGGCCCTGCAGCTTAAGCCGGTGCCATACCTTCCAATCTTAGGAACGGTTGTTGCCCCAACCTGTTCCCGCGTTGGAACTCTGCCTTGGTGAGAGTAGCTGCTTCGCCGATATCGGACTAGCGTATTTTCTCATCGACGAATCATAAGATTCCGTCCAACAGCCCTTTTCCGCCGGGCAGTGCATATTTGCCACATGTACTCGCTTTGTACTCCCGCAACTCAAGTTTGTCCAATCACGAATATATGTGCTTAGCGCGACATTAAAAAGAACATTGGGAGCGCAAATTTTGTCCCACGCCCCGAAGGGCAAAAAATTGTGAGACAATATTTGATGAAAATATCAGCAATATCAATGCTGAGAAAATGGAATGGTGCCCAGAAGAGGACTCGAACCTCCACACCCTTTCGGGTACCAGCACCTGAAGCTGGCGCGTCTACCAATTCCGCCATCTGGGCGACGGACACGCATGTAAGGGGGTGGCCGTCTGGTGTCAACAGGGTTTTTGAAGTTTTCGTGTCAATCTGGAAAAAAGCGGTTGAAGCCCGGGTCAGACCCGGGCTGCCGCCCACGCGGTGATCAGGCCAAGTCCCTGTTCCAGCAGGGCCTTTGCCTCGTTTTCGCTTCCGGCTTCGACATAGCAGCGCATTTCCGGCGCGTTTCCGGAGGGGCGGAAATGAATGATTCGGCCGTCCACAAGCGTTACCCGCAGCCCGTCTATGTCGCTCTTCGATGTCACTCCGGCAATGGGGCTAAGGAAGTCCGCGAGATTGGCGTCGGAAGCGCGCAAATAGGCCATCAGCGCGGCGCTGGTTTCCACAGGGAAATTCTCCAGACGGTCGGCGGCGGCAAAGGGCAGGCGATAGCCGCCGGCCACGGCGGAGAGCGGTTTCTTCGCCTGTGCGGCGGCATAGAGCGTCGCGAGGATCGGCAGGAAGCTGTCGCGTGTCGGCAGGGCGTCGAAGGGCTTGCCCGCGACGGTGAAGCGGCTCGCCGTCAGCGTGCCGCCATTGGCCTCGAAACCCATGACATTGGCCTTGCCGGCGGCAACGGCTTCGTCCATGCCGGCGATCACATAAGGCGAGCCGACGCGGGTGCGGGTGACCGCATAGGAGCCGGCGGCTTCGATGCCGGAATTGGAGGTGATCGGGGTCACCACGACCTCGGCGCCGAGGAAGTTCGCGGCGATGAGGCCGAGCAGATCGCCGCGCAGCGGCTCGCCGGTTTCATCCGCGACAAGCGGCCGGTCGCCATCGCCATCAGCCGAGACGATGGCATCAAGCCCGTGCTCCGGCGCCCAGCCCTTCAGCAGCCGGATGGTATCGGCGGAAACGGCCTCGGTATCGACCGGAATGAAGCTCTCGGAGCGGCCGAGCGGCACCACGCGAGCGCCGTAATGGGCAAGCACCTGGCCGAAGAGGTCGCGGGCGACCGTGCTGTGCTGATAGACGCCGATGGTGAGGCCCGCGAGGCTGCCTGCGGGAAGCAGACCCTTGTTGCGTTCCAGGAACAGCGCTTCGGTCTCCGCCGTGCGATTTTCGGCACTGCCTGATGTCTCGTCGATGAGCGTGTCGATGATCGCGGTTGCTTCCGCGCTGATCGCCAGCTCGTCCTGCTTGTCGATCTCGCCGTCCGGCCGGTAGAATTTGATGCCGTTGCGATCGGCGGGAATATGCGAGCCGGTGATCATCAGCGAGGCGGCTTTGAGGTGCAGCCCGTAAAGCGCCAGTGCGGGGGTCGGCAGCGCGCCGCAATCGATCGGCGTCAGACCGGCACGCTTCAGGGCGCCGATGCAGGTGGCTGAAATGGCAGGGCTCGACTCGCGGAAGTCGCGGCCGACGAGAATGAGGTCGCCGGGTTTGGCATGGCCGCTCTTCAACAGGTGGTGGGCAAAGGCGGTCGCATAGAGGGCGGATGCCCGTCCGATGAGGTCGACGGACAGGCCGCGAAGGCCGCTGGTGCCAAATTTCAAGCTGCTCACGGGCAATCTCCTCGGAATGATTGCGCTGTTATGGCGCAAGCCGTCTTAAGGATCAACCGATCGTGAAGCGTTGTTTTCCGGTTGCGGCAGCACTGGTTTTGCCACCGTCATGACCCCAAATAGATATGGAAGCGCCGCGGCAGCGACATCGGCTGGCGGCGCCCGCTACAGGAGTTTATCATGGCTGTTTTCGGCAGGATCGCGTTCGGTTGCGCTCTCGGTTTCGCCTTGCTGGCGCATGCGGATTTCGCCGCTGCCGCTTCCGATCCTCCGAGGATCGTCATTCCGCCGCGCACCACCAACTCCGTCATTTGTGATTCTCGCGGCTGCTTCGGCTTCGGGTCACGGCAATTCTATACCCGTCCCGGCCAGCCCCTTCCCATCACGCCGCCCTATACCGGCGGCACGAACCGTTACGACAGCCCGCGGATTCAGATCCCTCCGCGCGAAGACTATAGGCCCCCGAGGGTCGTCTATCCGTCGCCGGCGCAGCAGCGCGCGCGGCATCAGATGTGGTGCGCCGAACGCTATCGGACCTATAACCCAGGCACCAACCTCTATTCCACCATCCATCACGGCTTCCAGACCTGCCGTTCGCCCTTTGACTGAGGGCTGCGGCCGGCAATAGGCAGCTCAGCTTTCCAGCGATGCGCGGTCCGTATGGCCGAGATCGCGCTCGGGGTCGATGATATCGCGCACCCGCTGCTTCAGCTCCTTCGGCCCGGGGAAACCGCCGTCGCGCTTGCGTTCCCACAAGAGCTCGCCATCGATGCGGATTTCGAAGACGCCGCCGGTGCCGGGTATCAGCGCCACTTCGCCGAGACTGTCGGTGAAAGTCTGCAGCAGCTCTTGCGCCATCCAGCCGGAGCGCAGCAGCCAGTTGCATTGCGTGCAATAGAGAATGGTGATCCGCGGCTTGTCGCTCATCGTTGTCATCCTTCGTCGTTTGATGACATCTAGAGCATTTCCAGGAAAAGTGTGAAGCGGTTTTCCGTGCGGAAATGCGCAAAAACAAAAGGATAGAGCGCTGCCGTGACCTTGTTTGGAACGGAAGCGCTCCAGGCTCAACCTTGGCGGGCTGCAAGCTAGGCCCTTGCCTGATCACCCCGCCTCGTGCTCATCTCTGGCGAGAACATTGCTCGGGAATCATCGGCATGCGCGTCGCAATCATCGAGAATATGAAGAATACCCCGCTCGGCGCCCTCGGCATCGCGCTGGAGGAGGCGGGAGCTGAGGCCGAATGGTTCCGCGCATGGGACGGCGAAGCGCTTCCCAAGGATACGGCATCTTATGACGCGCTCGTCGTGCTCGGCGGCGAACAGAATGCCCGCGACGACGAAACCCATCCCTACCTGCCGGAGCTGGCGCAGCTGATGCGCCGCTTCGAGAGTGAGGATAAGGCCGTGCTCGGCATCTGCCTCGGCAGCCAGATCCTTGCGCGCGCCTACGAGGCGGAAAATCTCATCGGCGCAGCCGACGAATTCGGCTGGAAAACGGTGGGCCTGACCGAGGAGGGCAAGACGGATCCGCTGCTCGCCGGCGTCGGCGACCAGTTCACCATTTTCGAATGGCACTCCGATACCTTCACCCTGCCGGCCGGCGCCGTGCGCCTGGCGACCAACGGCGTCGCGCAGAACCAGGCCTATCGCATCGGCCGCGCCACCTATGGCACGCAGTTCCACTTCGAGGCCAATGCAGCCGTGGTCGACCGCTGGCGTACCGAATTCAAGGCGACGATCGAAAGCAAGGAACCGGGTTGGCTGGAAAGCTATCCGGAGCTTGTTGCCCAACATGCGGAAGCTGCGGAGACTGCGGGCTTGGCGATTGCGCGCGCTTGGGTCCAGACGATCGGAACGCGGCAGAGGCTTCTTCAGGCAGAGGAAGCATGAGGATTGCTATAGGCTTCCAATTCAGAGGGAAGCCGGTGTCGGCATCATCCGAAGATGAATGCCGGCGCCGATATATCATCGAAGACGGGAGGAGATAAGATCATGACGACGCTGGAACTACCCTGCGAGGGCGGCTGCCGTTGCGGGCAGGTGCGGTTGAAGATCAGCGCCAAGCCCTTGCTGACCATGGCCTGCCATTGCACCGGCTGCCAGCGCATGACCGGCAGCGCCTATTCGCTGAGCGCCGCTATCCCCTCCGATGGTTTCGAGGTGACGCAGGGCGAACCGGTCATCGGCGGCCTGCATGGCGACGCCATCCATCATTATTTCTGCCCGCATTGCATGAGCTGGATGTTCACAAAGCTCGACGGCGTGGATTGGTTCGTCAATCTGCGCGCCACCATGCTCGATGACCCCAGCTGGTTCACGCCCTTCATCGAAACCTGGACGAGCGAAAAACTGCCCTGGGTGACGACACCGGCCAAGCACAGCTACGCCGCGCTGCCGGCGATGGAAGAGTATGAAGGTTTGACGAAGGAATATATGGCGCAGGCCTAAACCTGCAGCGAACCCACGCCGTCAGAATTGCCGGTATTTCGCAAAAGGCAGACGTGCTTTTCGATATAGGCATTTGCTTCGGCAATCGCCTCTGCATTTTCGACGAGCCAGAAACGTTCGCGCTCAATCTTGCTGGCGCGAGCGGATTTGTCTTCAATAGGATGTGAGGTATCGATCTTCGAGTCGCTCACTCATCCCCCATCTTCAGCGCCGCAATGAACGCTTCCTGCGGGATTTCGACCTTGCCGAACTGCCGCATGCGCTTCTTGCCTTCCTTCTGCTTGTCCAGCAGCTTGCGCTTGCGGGTGGCGTCGCCGCCGTAGCACTTGGCGGTCACGTCCTTGCGCAGCGCCTTCACCGTCTCGCGGGCGATGATGCGCCCGCCGATAGCAGCCTGGATCGGGATCTGGAACATGTGCTGCGGGATCAGGTCCTTCAGCTTCTCGCACATGACGCGGCCGCGCTTTTCGGCGGCCGAGCGGTGCACCAGCATGGACAGCGCGTCGACCGGCTCGGCATTGACGAGGATCGACATCTTGACGAGATCGCTCTCGCGATAGTCGGTCAGGCTGTAGTCGAAGGAGGCATAGCCCTTGGAAATCGACTTCAGGCGGTCGTAGAAATCGAAGACGACTTCGTTGAGCGGCAGGTCGTAGGTGATCATGGCGCGGTTGCCGACATAGGTCAGCTCGGTCTGGACGCCGCGGCGGTCCTGGCAGAGCTTCAGGATCGAGCCGAGATAATCGTCCGGCGTCAGGATCGTCGCCTTGATCCACGGTTCGCGGAATTCGGCGATCTTGACCACATCGGGCATGTCGGCCGGATTGTGCAGCTCGATCTCGGTGCCGTCGGTCATGGTGAGCTGATAGACGACGGAAGGGGCCGTCGCGATCAGGTCGAGATTGAATTCGCGCTCCAGGCGCTCCTGGATGATTTCCAGATGCAGCAGGCCGAGGAAGCCGCAGCGGAAGCCGAAGCCGAGTGCAGCTGACGATTCCATCTCGAAGGAGAAGCTGGCGTCGTTGAGGCGCAGTTTGCCCATGGCCGAGCGCAGATCTTCGAAATCGGCGGCATCGACCGGGAAGAGGCCGCAGAACACCACAGGCTGGGCCGGCTTGAAGCCGGGCAGGGCCGCGGCGGTCGGGCGCTTGTCCTCGGTAATGGTATCACCGACGCGGGTATCAGCCACTTCCTTGATCGAGGCGGTGATGAAACCGATCTCGCCGGGGCCGAGGCTCTCGACGGTCAGCATCTTCGGCGTGAGAACACCGACGCGCTCGATCTGGTATTTCACGTCCGTGCCCATCATGCGGATGGTCTGGCCCTTGGTCATCACGCCGTCGATGATGCGCACGAGAACCATGACGCCGAGATAGGTGTCGTACCAGCTGTCGACCAGCAGCGCCTTCAACGGTGCCTTTTCTCCGCCGGGGCTCTTGGGCGCCGGCAGCTTGTGGACGATGGCTTCGAGAACGTCGGGAATGCCGAGGCCGGTCTTGGCCGAGATCAGCACGGCCTCGGAGGCGTCGATGCCGATGACTTCCTCGATCTGCGCCTTGATGCGGTCCGGTTCGGCCGCCGGCAGGTCGATCTTGTTGAGAACGGTGACGATCTCGTGATTGTTGTCGATCGCTTGATAGACATTGGCGAGCGTCTGCGCTTCCACGCCCTGGCTGGCATCGACCACCAGCAGCGAGCCTTCGCAGGCCGACAGCGAGCGCGAGACTTCATAGGCGAAGTCGACGTGGCCGGGTGTGTCGATCAGGTTGAGGATATAGGTCTCGCCATTGTTGGCCTTGTAGTGCAGGCGCACCGTCTGGGCCTTGATGGTGATGCCACGCTCGCGCTCGATATCCATGCTGTCGAGCACCTGCTCCGACATCTCGCGTTCGGCCAGGCCACCCGTCGTCTGGATCAGACGATCGGCCAGCGTCGATTTGCCGTGGTCGATATGGGCCACGATCGAGAAGTTGCGGATGTGCGAAAGCGGTGTGGTGGAATTGGTGCTCATGCGCGCCATATAGCAGCGCCGCCCCGCGCCGCAAAGCGGAAAAGCGGGGTTTTGACGGCTATATTCACGCTGTGGCAGGGTTTTCTGACGTCACGGCCGGCAGATTATGATCATGCTTGATTCCATCATTGGATCGTGTAATTCTCTTATAATAGAATTTCAGCGCAGATGATGGAGTCAAATGGCTGATGATGATCTGGAACTGGCGATCGGCGCGCGGATCAAGCATCTGCGTATCGCTCGCGGCCTGACGCTGGACGAGTTGGCGAATGCCTCCGCCGTCAGCCGCGCGATGATCTCGCGCATCGAGCGGGCCGAGGCAAGCCCGACGGCGTCCCTGCTGTCGCGGCTCTGCGCGGCGCTCGGCCTGTCGCTTTCGGCCTTCTTCGCCGAGGACGATAATGATGTGTCGCCGCTGGCTCGCCGCGACCAGCAGGCGGTCTGGCGCGATCCGGAAACCGGCTATGTCAGGCGTGCCGTCTCGCCGCCTGGAACGGGCTCGAAGGTCGATCTCGTCGAAGTCGTCTTTCCCGTCGGCGCACGCGTCAGCTTTCCGCCGAATAGCGCGAGCCTCGGCATGACCCAGCATGTCTGGCTGTTCGAGGGCGAGATGGAGGTGACCCACCGCGATATCACGCATCGCCTGATGCCCGGCGATTGCCTCTACATGGGCGTCGGCGATGGCCATGCCTTCCACAATCCCGGTGAGGCCCCTGCGCGCTATTGCGTCATCCTCGATCGCGGCCGTTCATAAAACCATCCAAGGACCGTTTCATGCCCGACATTCGCCTTCTATCCGCTGCTGATGCCCGTACTGTCCTCTCCGATCTTTGCGAGGTGCTTGCCGATTGCGTCAATGGCGGTGCCTCCGTCGGATTCATGCAGCCCTATGGATCTGCTGATGCCGTGCCCTATTGGCAAGGCGTTGCCGATAGTGTCGAGAGCGGCGCGACATTGCTTCTTGTCGCCGAGATCGAAGGCAAGGTTGTCGGCACCGTGCAAGTGGGCGCGGCGCAGATGCCGAACCAGCCGCATCGTGGCGATCTGAAGAAGTTGCTGGTGCACCGCGCCGCCCGCGGCAAGGGTCTCGCCCGTCTCTTGATGGAAGCGGCGGAGCGCGAGGCATCCCGCGCCGGCAAGAGCTTGCTGGTGCTCGATACGGCTACCGGCAGCGAAGCCGAGGCGATCTATCCGCGTCTCGGCTGGCAACGCGTCGGCGTGATCCCGGATTATGCGATGTGGCCGGAGGGCGGCCTCTGCGACACGACCATTTTCTACAAGCGCATCGCTGCGTGAGAGTGCCGTCTCAGGCGGAAAAGGCGGCGATGGCGTCCTGCAGTCTCATGCCGGATGTCCATTGCTTCGCCTTCCAGCCAAACTGACGCGCCGCCGCGATATTCGCCTCGACATCGTCGATGAAGCCGATCTCGTCGGCGGCGATGCCGACCTTCTCGGTCGCCAGCTGAAAGAATTCGGCTGCCGGCTTTTGATAGCCGAGAGCGGCGGAATAGAAAATGCCGTCAAAGCGCGCGGAAAGCCCGAGCTTCTCCATGAGATAGCCGGCGCGCAGATGCTCCTGATTGGTCGCAAGGAACATTTGCGTCCCCTCCGCCCGCAGCGCGGCGAGGTCGTCCAGCAGTGTGTGGTCGAGGCGAGAATCGTTTTCGAGCCAGTAGTCGATCAGCGTTCTCGCGCTGAGGTGGGGAGCAATTGTGCCGAGAACCTCGACCAGCCTCGGTTCCAGCGCGTCGCGACCGGTGACGATATCGCGCCAATAGGTTTTGAAGAATGCTTCTTGCAGCACATCCAGCTGCAGCCCCAGATCGCGTTGCAGATAGGTGAAAAGCGGCAGGCCGTCGCTCGGCCGGCCATGGATCAATACGCCATCGACATCGACCATCAGGATTTTCATGCCGAATGCCCCCAATTTGCGAGATGTGAGCGGAAGATGCCGTCGTTTCCCATTGCGTTCAAGGGCGCACACCCGGCTCTTTTTTCTTGGCGACGATGCATGTAAGCCTTTGCGTCGACATAACTTAGCCTGTCATGGAGGGGACGACAATGCGGGTCATTTACTCGGAGGATCATAAGCTCAGGGACGCCAAGACCGAGCTGCATGACGGTCAGCTCGTCACGCCCTTCGAAGCGCCGTTCCGCGCCGAATGGATCCTCGCCGCCGTCAAGGAGGCGGGCTTTCGCGACGTAGTCGCCCCCGAGGCGTATGGGTTGGAGACAGCGCGCAAGGTGCATGATCCCGCCTATCTCGATTTCCTGGGTGTGGTCTGGGAGCGCTGGGTTGCGGCTGGCTACAAGGGCGAGGCGATCTCCAATTCCTTTCCCGTCAGGCGCACCAGCCAGCGCATACCGGAAAACATCGTCGGCTTGATCGGCCACTATGCCAATGCCGCCGATACCTCGATTACCAAGGGATCCTACGAGGCAGCCATCGCCTCGATGCGCTGCGCTCTGACGGGGGCCGACTGGCTCCATGCGGGCAATCGTTTCGCCTTCGCGCTCTGCCGCCCGCCCGGTCATCACGCCGGTTTCGATCTCTTCGGCGGCTATTGCTTCATCAACAATGCCAGCGTCGCGGCGCAGCGCCTGCGCGATCATGGTGCGGCCAAGGTGGCGGTGCTCGACGTCGATTTCCATCACGGCAACGGCACGCAGGACATATTCTACCAGCGCGGCGACGTCTTCACCGCCTCGCTGCACGGCGATCCGATCCATGCCTTTCCCTATTTCCTCGGTCATGCAGACGAGGAAGGGGAAGGTGACGGGCTCGGCACGAACCGCAACTATCCCCTGCCGCGCGGCACGCCCTGGGAGGTCTGGTCGGCGGCGCTGGACGACGCGCTGTCCCGGATCAAGGCATTCGGTACCGAGGCGATCGTGCTTTCGCTCGGCGTCGACACGTTCGAGCGCGATCCGATCTCCTTCTTCAAACTGGCGTCGGAGGATTTCATTCGCATGGGTGCGCGTATCGCGGCTGCCGGCTTGCCTGTTCTTGTCTGTATGGAGGGCGGCTATGGCGTGCCGGAGATCGGGCTGAATGTCGCTAACGTGCTGAAGGGCCTCGAAGGCTGACCGATTCTTGTATCAAAGCGTCTGATCGCAGGATGAAAAGTTTGAATTTGCCAGTCTCTGGCTCGGCCTCCAAAAGCCTCGCATAAGAGGAGAGGCCATGGATCAGAAGATTGTCGAAGGCGGCTCGGATGGCGGCGCGGCGCTGATGCCGCATCCGGATGTGGCGACGTCCTCGGGCGGCATCGCCGCCGGTGTGCTCATGTGCCTGCTGTCCATGTCATCGATCCAATTCGGCTCGGCACTGTCGTCTCCGATCATCAACGCCTATGGTCCGGCCGGCGCGACATGGCTGCGGCTTGTCTTCGCGTCCGCCGCATTGGCGCTCATCGTCCGTCCGAAGATCATGAGCTACAGCCGCACGCAATGGCTCGGCGTGCTGGCGCTCGGCACCGTATCGGCGCTGATGACGACGTCCTTCTTCTCGGCGATTGCTCGTATTCCCTTGGGTCTTGCCGTCGCCGTCGAATTTCTCGGACCTCTGCTTGTCGCGACCCTCGGCTTCGGCCTCAGCCGTCAGCTTCTCTGGCCCGTCTTTGCCGCTGTCGGCGTTCTGCTATTGGCCTATGACGGCGAGGAATGGGTGGGCAACCTGCCTGGTATCCTCTTTGCCATCGGCGCGGGCGCGGGATGGGCCTGCTACATCCTGCTGACGAAGAAGGTCGGCAATGCTTTTCAGGGCCTTGAAGGGCTTTCCGTGTCGCTGCTGGTTGCGGCAGTCGTTTCGACGCCCTTCGGCTTCGTCTCCGCGGTCCCGCATCTGACGGCCTTTGGCCTCCTCGAAATAGCCGGCTTGGCGCTGCTCGTTCCGTTGCTTCCCTATGTGCTGGAAATGGTGGCGCTGCGGCGCATGCCCACCTCGTCCTTCGGCATTCTCATGAGCCTCGAGCCCGCCATCGGCGCCTTCGCGGGCTTCGTCATCCTGTCGCAGCCGATGACCCCGTCGCAGATGTTCGGCACGGGGCTTGTCGTTGCCGCCAGTATCGGGGCGACTGTGTTTGCTGGGAGTTGATGAGCTTTCGCTATGCTGAGCCTCTCACACTCCCCTCCGCCAACTCGAAGCAAGATGATCGCTCATCCACCCTGTCGCGCCGGATCATCCACCGCTGGATTGTAAAACAACGACAATACCAGGCTTTTGGCGATGCGTTCGGCGGTGGCCATGAACCAGCTTTTCGCCTCCTCGGTGGGCGCGATATCATCAAGTGTCTGCGAAAACAGCGCCAGCCACTCCGGAAAGAGATCGGCGGCGATACCCTCGACGCCGAGATGCGCCTGCACCGGCTTGCCGCCATAGGCGCCGTTCTTGAAGGCGACCGAGGACCAGAAGCGTTTCATCTTTTCCATATGATCCGGCCAGCGCCCGGCAAGGCGGCCGTCGAATACCGGCCCGAGGCGCGGATGGGTCTGGATGCGCGCGTAAAACGTTTCGACCAACCTGTCGATGAAGGCGGCATCGATGCCCATGCGCGTCATCTCCGCTTCGGCTTTTTCGCGAATGCCGGCGAGATGGGCGGCTCGTCCCTGTATGTGGTTTTCCATATGATGCTCCCGCCGGTCCTGCGCGGAACGCCGCGGCGGCCGGCTTTCGTCCCCGCCTGTCTATGCTATTTCATGGCAAAGCCAAGACGTCATGCAGGCGTTGCGGCAATCTGTCAAAGTGGCGTTACAATATTCCGCTCTCCTTATTTATGCATTACCCCCTTTCTGAGGCGAGATTTCCGTTGGAGACATCGCCTCGGCGCTTGACCGGCACGACGGCTCACTTTACTTTTAGAATAATTCTAAAAGTAAGAGGCTGCCTCTCATGTTGTTGGGTTTTTTCCGTTCGCCGAAACGTTCCTTTACCTCCCTGTCCGAGCAGGAGATCCTGGCCATAGCCATCGCCGCCGAAGAGGACGATTCACGCATTTATCTCGCCTATGCCGACATATTGCGCCCGAATTTTCCCGAGTCCGCCAAAGTCTTCGAGGATATGGCCGAGGTCGAGGATACTCATCGCAAGACCCTGATCGACATGCATCGCAAGCGGTTCGGCGAGCGCATTCCGCTGATCCGGCGCGAGCATGTGAGTGGTTTCTATGAACGCAAGCCGGACTGGCTGCGCAAGAACCTCTCGCTCGACGCCATGCGCGAGGAAGCGGAGGCGATGGAGCAGCAGGCCTATAATTTCTACGTCGAGGCCGCCAAGCAGGTCTCGGATGCCTCGACACGCCGGCTTCTCGGCGATCTGGCGCTGGCCGAGCAGGGCCACGAGGACGTCGCCCGCATGCTCGGCGACAAGCATACGCCGGAAACCGTCAAGCACGAGGAGGACGCGCATGCGCGTCGCCAGTTCGTGTTGACGTATGTGCAGCCGGGTCTCGCTGGCCTCATGGATGGTTCCGTCTCGACGCTCGCGCCGATCTTCGCCGCCGCCTTCGCCACGCAGCAGACCTCGCAGACCTTCCTGGTCGGCCTCTCGGCCTCGGTCGGTGCCGGCATTTCCATGGGTTTCACTGAAGCCGCCCATGATGACGGTAAGATTTCCGGTCGTGGCTCGCCGATCAAGCGCGGTCTTGCCTGCGGGATCATGACTACGCTCGGCGGCCTTGGTCATGCGCTGCCCTATCTCATTCCGCAGTTCTGGACGGCGACGATCATCGCGGCCATCGTCGTCTTCTTCGAGCTCTGGGCCATTGCCTTCATCCAGAACAAATATATGGAGACACCGTTTCTGCGTGCCGCCTTCCAGGTGGTGGTCGGCGGCTCCCTCGTGCTCGCAGCGGGCATATTGATCGGAAACGCTTAGGGCGTGTCGCCGCCCTGCTTTCCTGAACCAATGAACAAAGAAGGCCGGCAAATCTGCCGGCCTTCTTTGCGAGGTCGATGATTTCGGTGCTTACTTGACGGCGCCGACCAGAACGTCGTTGCCGTTCTCGATGGTGACCCAGCGACCGGCGTTGAAGCTCGCCTGACGCTTCAGGTAGGAATAGGGGGTCTTGGACCAGATCTTTATCTCGTCCTCGAGATTGTCGAGGATATAATCGCCCTGCTTCGTGCGTAGCGTCAGCACGGCATGGCCCTCGCCGTCGGGCTTGCGCACGACCGTCATCAACAGGTCGGAGGCGGAGATGCCGCTCTGCATCAGCAGCCTGCGCTTCAATAGGGCAAAATCCTCACAGTCGCCGGCGGTCTTCGGATATTCCCAATATTCTTCCTGGCCGTAGACTTCCATGTCCGTCGCGGGCCGGATGGTCTTGTTGACGCGCAGGTTGATCTGGTTGACCAGCGCCCAGGAGGCGGCATTCAAGTCGACCGGGCCGACATTGCGGGTCGGGCCGCACTCGTCGGTGTGCCTCTGGCAGAAATCATAGTGCCCGATAGGCTGGGAAGTGACGTTGCCGACGGTCATCGACGCGGTCTGCTGAGACGCCGGCATCGCCGACGACGACATCGCAACTATAGCAGCGAAAGCAACCAAAAGGCCCTTAATACGCACGCCCACTATTCCTTGTATCGTCCCTGCATTTGTTAACAAATTGTTAATGTAGGGGGGCGTGCGAAGTCAATCGTTACTTAAGTGTTAACGTCGGAACCGGCCTATATGGTTAATTTCGGCACAATCAAGGAGATAGTTGCCATAATCTCATGCCTCCTGCGATTACGGAGGTACCAAGCCAACCCGCCACGACGAGGGAGCCGCTTATCAATCTGGCGACATGATAGCTATTTGATTTTATGCAATATTATGCGTTGCCAGCGTCTCCGCTGCCGCCAGCATGCGCTCCAGATCCTGCGGTCGTGACAGGCGGTGATCGCCGTCACGCACAAGTGTTAACACCACGTCGTCGGCAGGCAGGTGCTCGACCAGCTTCAACGAATGGGCAAAGGGCACGTCGGCGTCCTGCATCCCCTGCAGGATATGGACCGGGCAGCCGGTCTCGATGATGCCGGTCAGCACGCGATTGGCGCGGCCGTCCTCGATGAGGGCGCGGGTGAAGATGTTCGGCTCGGGACTATAGTCCGACGGTTCTTCGAAATAGCCGCGCTCTGCCAGCGAGCGCCGCTCGACATCGGAGAGATTGGGCTCGATGAGATCCACGGTGAAATCCGGGGCCGGCGCAATCAGCAGGAGACCTGCGATGGCAGGCGCCTCTTTGCGCTTGCGCAATTCCTGGATGGCCCTGAGCGCGATCCAACCGCCCATGGAGGAGCCGACGAGGACGATCCGGGTCGGCTTGGCATGCTCTATGACATCAAGCGCCTCTTCCAGCCAGCGCGAGATCGTGCCGTCGGTGAACTTGCCGCCGGATTGGCCGTGGCCGGAATAGTCGAAGCGGATGCAGCCGAGACCGAGCCGCTCGGCGAGCGCATCCAGTTCCAGCGCCTTGGCGCCGCTCATGTCGGATCGATAGCCGGATAGCCACACGAAGCTTATGTCCTTCGAGCCCTTGCCGGCGGCACGCTGGCAGACGGCGATTTGACGCTGGCCGTCGCCCGTGCCAACGGAAAGGAAGGTCGGCTGAGTGCCTGCGGCTGCTTCGGACATCAAGAAACTCCCGGAATTTTTGCCCTATAGAGCAGATTCGCGCGCGCATGACCCGAAAAATCGTCGGGCTTTTCACGCGGGTTTCCACTTCTTTTTGGAATAATACTGTGTCCTTCGCGCATCTTGCGCTGCCGTGATACTGTATTGACACGCAAGAGGTGATTTTTTCCTGATGTCATGCTATTGACTTCAACACAGCTTTTACGACATTTCCGTCAGTTGCGCTGATGGGAGCGAGAGGCTGCAGCTAATCCGAAACAATTCGTGGAGAATACGACCATTCGCAGACCCTTTAAAACCGATGCGCCCGTAAAGGACGGGCCACGTTCCAACAGGGAAATTCGCATTCCCAAAGTTCAGCTCATTGGAGCTGACGGCGCTAATATGGGTATCGTCGCGACGGACCAGGCGTTGAGAATGGCAGAGGAGGCCGGCCTCGATCTGGTGGAGATTTCCCCCAATGCTGAACCGCCTGTGTGCAAGATTCTCGATCTGGGCAAGCTGAAATACGCTAACCAGAAGAAGGCCGCCGAGGCGCGCAAGAAGCAGAAGATCGTCGAAGTCAAAGAAATCAAGATGCGTCCGAACATCGACACCCATGACTATGAGGTGAAGATGAAGGCGATCGGCCGTTTCTTCGAGGAAGGCGACAAGGTGAAGGTGACCTTGAAGTTCCGTGGCCGCGAAATGGCCCACCAGGAACTCGGCATGAAGCTTCTTCAGCAGGTCAAGGAAGACACGATTGAGATCGCCAAGGTGGAAGCCGAGCCCAAGCTCGAAGGCCGTCAGATGATGATGGTGCTTGCGCCGAAGTGAGGCGCAGGTTGGAGTAAGAGGTCGGAGCCGTCCCATTGGGCGGCTTTTTCCTTTTTTGCAGCAATGTCGATGCCTGTCATCGATCTGCAAAGATTCACGCGTCTGGCCCGTTGCACTCTGAGGCAACTGCGGTTATAAGCGCGCGTCCGAACTGACCGGCAGGGCATGCCGTGGCAGTTCAGAATGCTGGCGGGGCGGTTCATCACCGTATCCGCCGTTCAACAACAAACGCTCCGGCACCTTGTCGCAGCCCGGCCTAGCCGGATCTGTGGGAAGGGCTTTTTAGCAAAGCGCGCACGGAAGCACCAAAGGAGTAGCAAAATGCCCAAGATGAAGACGAAGTCCTCTGCCAAGAAGCGGTTCAAGATCACCGCGACCGGCAAGGTCAAGGCAGCCGCTGCTGGCAAGCGCCACGGCATGATCAAGCGTAGCAACAAGTTCATTCGCGATGCCCGCGGCACCATGGTTCTCGCAGAACCGGATGGCCGTAAGGTAATCAAGAACTACTTGCCGAACGGTCTCTAAGACTATTCGTAACGCTATAGACTAAGGAGATCATGAAATGGCACGTGTAAAAAGAGGCGTTACCGCCCACGCCAAGCATAAGAAGGTTCTGAAGCAGGCTCGCGGCTTCTACGGCCGCCGCAAGAACACCATCCGTACCGCCAAGGCCGCTGTCGATCGTTCCAAGCAGTACGCTTACCGCGACCGCAAGGTCAACAAGCGCAATTTTCGCGCCCTCTGGATCCAGCGCATCAATGCTGCCGTCCGCGAATCCGGCCTGACCTACGGCCGCTTCATCGACGGCCTGACCAAGGCTGGCATCGAAGTCGACCGTAAGGTTCTCTCCGATATGGCGATCCATGAGCCGGAAGCTTTCGGTGCGCTCGTTGCTGCCTCCAAGAAGGCGCTCGAGTACCTGAAGGATGCCGGCACGAAGAACGAGTTTGAAGCAGTCGTTAGCTAACGCCGCTTCGCACGTCTTTCGTAAATTCATTATGAAACCCGCGCTGGCAAAACCGGCGCGGGTTTTGTGTTTTGCAGCCTACGCTTTTCCATCGTGTCAGGCGGTCCTGTCGGGCGGAACCCCGGGAAATGGATCGCGTATCGGGCGGCAAGTGCCAAGGACCGCTTTCTCGGCGGGTTTTTGTCATTTGCCCGGTTGATTGGCCGCTTGCACATGGGTAGTGATCTGCAGCGCCTCATCGTTGCCAAAAGCTGTCTGATGTGGGCGTTCATCCATTATTCCGCGGACTGAGCGGCGTTCCAAGCCCGCCGCCCGCAAGGCAGGATCAGATGACGGAACTCGTAACACTTGAAACCCAACTCATGGCCGATGTGGCCGCGGCGACCGACGAGCAGTCGATCGAGGCGATCAGGGTGGCCGCGCTCGGCAAGAAGGGCTCGGTTTCGGAACTGCTGAAGACGCTGGGCTCGATGTCGCCGGAAGAGCGGCAGACACGGGGTGCTGCGATCAACGCGCTGAAGAACTCCGTCACCGAGGCCATCAATGCCCGCAAGGGCGCGTTGAAGGATGCCGCCATCGACGCGAAGCTGAAGGCCGAGACCGTCGATGTCAGCCTGCCGGTGCGCTCTTCTCCGGCTGAACGCGGCCGCATTCATCCGATCAGCCAGATCGTCGACGAGATCACCGCGATCTTCGGCGACATGGGCTTCTCGATCGCCGAAGGCCCGGATGTCGAGACCGATTACTATAACTTCACGGCGCTGAACTTCCCTGAAGGACATCCGGCCCGCGAGATGCACGATACCTTCTTCTTCCAGCCGGACGATAAGGGTGAGCGCAAGGTGCTGCGCACGCACACCTCGCCGGTGCAGATCCGCACTATGGAAGCGCAAAAGCCGCCAATCCGCATCATCATTCCCGGCAAGACCTACCGCCAGGATAGCGACGCCACGCATTCGCCGATGTTCCATCAGGTCGAGGGCCTGGTCATCGACAAGACGGCGAATGTCGCCAATATCCGCTGGGTGCTGGAAGAATTCTGCAAGACCTTCTTCGAGGTCGACAATGTGACGATGCGTTTCCGTCCGTCCTTCTTCCCGTTCACGGAGCCGTCCTTCGAGGTCGATATCCAGTGCGACCGCTCCGGCCCGATCGTCAAGTTCGGCGAGGGCACCGACTGGATGGAAATCCTCGGCTGCGGCATGGTGCATCCGAACGTGCTGCGCTATGGCGGCCTCGATCCGGATGAGTATCAGGGCTTTGCCTGGGGCATGGGCCTCGACCGCATCGCCATGCTGAAATATGGCATGCCGGACCTGCGCGATTTCTTCAATGCCGACGTCCGCTGGATGAACCATTACGGCTTCCGCCCCCTCGACATGCCGACTTTGTTCGGCGGCCTGAGCGCGTAAGCAAGGATTGATCAGATGAAATTCACACTCTCCTGGCTGAAAGAGCACCTGCAAACGGATGCCGCGCTCGACGAAATCTGCGCCCGCCTGACGATGATCGGGCTTGAGGTCGAGGATGTCGACGACAAGGCCGCTTTCAAGCCTTTCGTCATCGCCAAGGTTCTGACGGCCGAAAAGCACCCCCAGGCCGATCGTCTGAAGGTGCTGATGGTCGATACGGGCAGTGGCGCCCCGGTTCAGGTCGTCTGCGGTGCGCCGAATGCGCGCGCCGGCCTCGTCGGCGCCTTTGCTGCGCCGGGCACTTACGTTCCCGGCATCGATGTGACGCTCGCCGTCGGCAACATCCGTGGCGTCGAGAGCCGCGGCATGATGTGCTCGGAAAAGGAACTGGAAATCTCCGACAGCCATGACGGCATCATCGACTTGCCCGAGGATGCGCCTGTCGGCACCAGCTTTGCTGCCTATGCCGGCCTCGACGATCCGATCATCGAGATCAACCTGACGCCGAACCGCCCGGATTGCACCAGCGTCTACGGCATTGCCCGCGATCTCGCCGCCTCCGGCCTCGGTACGCTGAAGCCGCTCGCGATGCCGGCCTTCGCCGTCGAAGGCGAAACGCCCGTCGCGCTGAAGATCGTGCTCGACGATACCAGGCTTTGCCCCGGCTTCGCCCTTCGCCTCGTGCGCGGCGTCAAGAACGGCCCGAGCCCGAAGTGGATGCAGCAGCGGCTGCTCGCCATCGGCCTTCGCCCCATTAGCGCGCTGGTCGATATCACCAACTACATGACCTTCGACCAGGGCCGGCCGATGCACGTCTTCGACGCGGCCAAGGTCAAGGGCAATCTGGTGGTGCGCCGCGCCAGGGACGGCGAGACCGTGCTGGCGCTCGACCAGCGCGAATACAAGCTGAACCCGAGCAATGTCGTGATCGCCGATGATAACGGCGTCGAGTCGATCGGCGGCATCATGGGCGGCGAGCATTCCGGCTGCGACGAGAACACAACCGATGTGCTGATCGAGTCGGCGCTCTGGGACCCGATGAACATCGCCAAGAGCGGCCGCAGCCTCGGCATCATCACCGATGCGCGCTATCGCTTCGAGCGCGGCGTCGATCCGGAATATATGGTTCCAGGCCTCGAGCGCACGACCGAGCTGGTGCTTGCCTGCTGTGGCGGCACGGCCGCCATGGCCAAGGTCGAAGGTTACAAGGGTTATGAGCCCAAGATCGTCGATTTCCCGCTGTCGGAAGTTAAGCGCCTGACCGGCCTCGAGGTCTCTGCCGAGGAAAGCAAGTCCATTCTGACGAAGCTCGGCTTCTCGGTGTCCGGTTCCGGCGAACGTGTCTCCGTCGCCGTTCCCTCCTGGCGTCCGGATGTCGACGGCAAGGCCGACCTCGTCGAAGAAATCATGCGCATCCACGGCGTCGACAACATCAAGCCGCAGCCGCTTAGCAGTCATGCCGCGGTCAACGGCAAGATCCTGACGGTGCTGCAGATCCGCACCCGCTCGGCCAAGCGGGCGCTTGCTGCCCGCGGCATGCTGGAAGCCGTCACCTGGTCGTTCATCGCTGAAGACCAGGCGAAGCTCTTCGGCGGCGGCTCCAACGCGCTGAAGCTCGCCAACCCGATCGCCTCAGACATGTCCGACATGCGCCCTTCGCTGCTGCCGGGTCTGCTCTCGGCCGCGCAGCGCAACGCCGACAAGGGCTATGGCGACGCCGCGATCTTCGAAGTTTCCGGCACCTATGAGAACGACACGCCCGAGGGTCAGCGCCGCGTTGCCGGCGGCATTCGCCGTGGCACGGCGACGCTCGCCGGCGCCGGGCGCATGTGGTCGAACGCCGCCAAGGGCGGCGGCAAGCCGGTTGATGTCTTCGATGCCAAGGCTGACGCGCTGGCGGTCATCGAAGCCTGCGGCCTGCCCATGAGCAATATCCAGATCGAGCATGGTGGCCCCGCCTGGTATCACCCCGGCCGTTCCGGCACCATCAAGATGGGCCCGAAGGTCGTGCTTGGCTACTTCGGCGAATTCCACCCGAAGACGCTGGAAGCGCTCGACGTGTCAGGCGCGCTCGCCGGCTTCGAAGTCTATATCGATGCCATGCCCGAGCCGAAGAAGAAGGCGACGCGCACCAAGCCGGCACTTGAGCTTTCGCCGTTCCAGGCCGTCAAGCGCGACTTCGCCTTCGTGGTCGACAAGACGGTGGAAGCCGGCGCCATCGTCCGCGCCGCTGTCGGCGCCGACCGCAAGCTGGTGACCGGCGTCAACGTCTTCGACATTTTCGAGGGCGCATCGCTCGGCGAAGGCAAGAAGTCGATCGCCATCGAGGTGCAGATCCAGCCGGCCGAGCGCACGCTGACCGACGAGGATTTCGAGGCGCTCACGCAGAAGATCGTCGCCAATGTGACGAAGGCGACGGGTGGAGTTTTGCGGGGTTAATCTGCTGCTATCGAGTTTGCGGAGGGGGCGGCCACCCCCTCTGTCTCTGTTGCGACATCTCCCCCACAAGGGGGAGATTGGTAGCTCGCTGAACTCGCCCGCCTCAAGCAACACGAGTCCGCAGAAACTGCAGCTTATTGTTTTACGGGTAAAGAGCCGCAAGCTCCCAACGATCTCCCCCTTGTTGGGGGAGATGTCAGCGAAGCTGACAGAGGGCGTATGGTCGCCGCATACTCAAATGCCGCTCCTCTACCGATGCAAATGATAAACCTTATTCACCACGCTCCACCGCCCATCGATCTTCAGCAATGACAGGTAGTCCGAAAAGCGCATGCCGGCGAATTCGTCGACGACCTTGACGCTTGCCGCATCGCCCTCGATGTCGATCAGTTCGATTTCCATAAACGGTATGGTGCCGGGCGGGGCGCTGCCTTCCTCGACGATCGCCGAGATGAATTCATCCCGCGTCATCCATTCGACTGCGCCTTGATAATTGCCGATGATATCAGCTCGCGGATGGAACGCCTTTCGCAGCGCGGGCTCATTCGCGAATGCCATGCCATCGACATAGAGGTGAACAACCGCACGGATTGCCTGCTCTTCCGACATCTCGCCATTCCTCGTTTGAGTTATGTCTAACATAACATAGGCGGTGCCGGCTGGCAAAAATGCGACGGCGTGCTCGCGATGATTTGACAGCTCTTATTCGACGAAAACCCGCACGCTTGCCGCACGTCCGGCGGCGTCTATGACGGTGAGGGTCGAATATCCAGCGCCGTCAGGCGTCCATTGATTCGTGCGGCGGCGCGAAAGATCCGGCAGCGGCTTGCCGTTGGCGAGCCATCGGAATGGTGCGCGGCCACCCTGCAGCTTCAGCGCCAGCGGCGTGATCTGGTCAGCACCGCCGCTGGCACCGAGATCGACGCGCGCCCCTTCCGGGGGATAGACGATCTGTGGCGCCGGCTCGCGGTTCGAGGCCGACAGCAGCCCGGCAGCGGTCACGGAAAAGCGCCGCTGGCTGATCGGCAGCTCGGTCGCGGAGATGCGCACCGCGCCCATGGGAGGCGACGGGAAAGGCGTGATCGCCACGCCCGATTTGGCGAAGGCTTCGAATAGGATGGGTGCCGCCGAAACATAGCCCGCCAGCCCCGGCACCGCGCCGTTGTCGGAACGACCGACCCAGACGCCGAGCACATGCGCGCCATCATAGCCGATCGACCATGCATCGCGGTTGCCGTAGCTGGTGCCGGTCTTGTAGGCGATGCCGAGCTGCTTGCTGCCGCGGGGCGCGATGATGTCGGAGAGAATGTCGGTGATGTTCCAGGCGGCGATCGGTTCCATCAGCGGTTCGCTGTCGATCGGTCCCGGCCGGTCCTGAATGCCGTCGCCGATCCGCATCGGCTTGCCGCGATTGGCAAGCCCGGCATAGAGCTGCACGAGGTCCTTGAGGGTGATGCCAACGCCGCCGAGGCCGATGGCAAGACCCGGAGCTTCGTTCGGCGGAAGCTTCGGCTTCACCTCGGCGCGGCGGAAGCGCACCAGCAGCCGGGTCGGTCCGACGGCGTCGAGCAGGCGTACGGCCGGCACGTTGAGCGACAGCTGCAGCGCCTGGCGCACGCTCACATCGCCCTGGTAGGTCATGTCGAAATTGCGAGGACGGTAGCCGTAGAAATCGGCCGGACGATCCTCGATGATCGTCTCCTGCGCCACATAGCCCTGCTCGAAAGCCAGGCCATAGATGAAGGGTTTGAGCGTCGAGCCGGGGGAGCGCAGCACGCGGGTCATGTCGATCCAGCCCGAGCGGCCGGAATCGAAGTAATTGGCCGAGCCGACCTCGCCGATGATCTCGCCGCTCTTGGCGTCGGCCATCACCATCGCAACCGACACCTTCGGCCCAAGCCGCTTTGCCGCCGCATCGGCAACTGCTTCCAGCCCCTGCTGGACATCGCGCCGCAGGGTGGTTCGATGCTGGATGATGCCAGGCTGCTTCTTCAGCGCCAGTTCGGCGAGATGGGCCGCATAGGCTGGCAGCTGCCGTCGGTTGGCCGGTATGGGTGAAAGAGCAGCGCGTTCGGCTTCCCCTTCGCCGATGATGGCGGCGACCGCAGCGCGCTCGAGCACGCGGTGGCGGGCGGCCTGGGCGGTGGCGAGATTGCGGTCCGGCCGGCGCTTTTCCGGCAGTTGCGGCAGGGCGACCAACAGGGCGGCTTGAGCGACGCTGAGATGGCGCGGCTCCTTGCCGAAATAGGCAAGGCTCGCAGCTCGGACACCCTCGAGATTGCCGCCATAGGGCGCGTGCGTCAGATAGAGGTCGAGGATTTGCTCCTTGCTCAGCCGCCGCTCGATCTGGATGGCGCGGACGATCTGCAGAAGCTTCGCCGTGACAGACCGCTCGCTGCGCGGCTCGATCAGGCGCGCCACCTGCATTGATAGCGTCGAGCCGCCGGAGACGATGCGGCCGTGGGTGACGAGCTGCAGGAACGCGCGACCGATCGCCATGGGATCGACGCCGTGGTGATTGTAGAAGCGCCTGTCTTCATAGGCGACCAGCATGCGCAGAAATTGCGGATCGACGTCGGCAACGCCGGTCTTCAGCCGCCAGCGCCCCTCGGGCGTGGCGAAAGCACGCAGCAGGTCGCCGTTGGCGTCGAGTACTTCCGCCGAGACCACGCGGGCAGTGTCCAGCGGCGGCGGAAAGGCCCGGTCCGCGGCTTTAAGGCCGAAGACCAGCGCTACCGCCGTCAGGACAGTGGCTCCAAGGCCAGTCGCAATCTTCCATCGCGCCTTCATGGCTCTCTTACTGCTGGGCGGCCAGCACCTCCATGCGGCCCATCGCCGTGCGGGCCGAGAACTGCGGACGGTACATGTCCTCGACGCTCGCCGCCGGATGATCGTAGACGCCGGGTGTGACGGCGCGCACGACATAGGCGAAGCTCAGGTCACGGTTGGCGCCGTAGGTCTGGTCGAAGGCGGCGACGAAGCGGTCGTTGCGGAATTCGACATGGGCGGGCTGCACATCGCTCAGCCAGTCGAAGTTCGACAACTGGGCGCTGCTGACGATGCTCGGATTGTCGATCTCGAAGCCCGCGGGCAGGAGGTCGGTGACGAGCAGGCGCTGCGGCCAGTCATTGTCTCCTATCACGTGCAGCACGACGACGTAGCGCTCGTTCTGCTGTGCCTGGCTGACGTTCGCCTCTTCGCCGTCGAGCGTGTAGTACTTGCGCTCGATCTTGAAGCCGTTGCCGCCGGCCGGCAGCGGCGTGACGGGAGCGGCGACGGTGGTGACGGCCGCAGACAGCGGCTGGCGCGTCGTGTTGGTGACGGTCAGCGGATGGCCCATCAGGGCATCGCCTGACATCTGCGCCATATAGGTGCCGGAGTGTGCAGCGCCGTTGACATCAAGCGTCAACCCGTCGTCGCCGTTCTGCAGCGCCCTGGCGGCGAGCAGCATCCAGGTCTGTTCCTGGGTGCTGGTGTAGCCCCGGCTCTGCCATTCCTTGCCAACGACGCTTGCCAGATCCGGAATGATCGGCGGTACCGGGCGGCTCTCGGCGGCGAGCGCCAGCACCGCGGCACCGTCGCGCAGCGACGAGCCGTAGTCGGAGCGGGCAAAGCTGACCTTGGTGATCGCCGCCTTCTGCGACATCTGCAGGGAATCCACGAAGATGTTGCGCGAGCGCTGGGCATCCCCATAGAGGGCCAATGCCGCAGCCAGATGCGCCTTGGACAGCGGCGTCGGGAAGTCGTTCAGCATCGTATCGGCGTAGTAGCGCAGATCGCTGATCGAGGCCTTCTTGTTGCGCGCCAGCACATAGAGCGCATAGGCGATCTCGTTGCCGTTATCCTTGACGTTGGTGTTGGCGCTCAGCGAGTTCTGGAGGTTTTCCAATGCCTGCACCATGGCCTGATCCGGCACGATATACTTCTGCTCGCGGGCGCGGGTCAGGAAGTCAGTCACATAGGCATCAAGCCAGAGATCGCCGGATCCCGGACCCCAGAGGCCGAAGCTGCCGGTCGACGACTGGTAGGACATTTCGCGATAGATGGCGTCCTGAACACGCTTGTGGATCTCCGTGTCGTCGGCAAGGCCGTTCTTGATCGCCATGTCGCTGAAATAGAGCAGCGGCAGCGCGCTGCTCGCCGTCTGTTCGGCGCAGCCATAGGGATAACGGCTGAGGCTCATCAGCAGCGCCGGCACGTCGAAGGCGCTGGAGCGGCTGACATTGACGCTGACCGAGGCGCCCGGCAGCACGCTGTCGGCGAGAAGATCGGCATTGACGGTCAGGCTTTTGCCGGGCGCAAGCGCGATGACGCGCCGTTCGGTGACCGGCAGCTGCGCCGGCCGAACGGGAATATCGACCGACTGATCGAGCGATAGTCCCGAAGCATTCGAAAGTTTGATCGCGATAGTGCCGGCACCGGGCTGTCCGCCTGTCAGAGGCAGCGTGATATTGTATTTTCCGCCGGCCTGCAGGTTGATCTTCTGCTGCGCGGCATTCGCATCCACGCTCACGGCGCTATTGCCCGTGACCGCAAGCGTGTAGTCGCCGGCAGGCGCATCGGTGTTGGCGACGTCGAGCCGCAGATTGGCCTTATCCCCGGGAGCCAGGAACTTCGGCAGGCTCGCGGTGACGACGACCGGATCGCGGATGATCACATCCTGCGTCGCATGCCCGACACCTGATTTCGACCATGCCACAGCCATCAGCCGTGCCGTGCCGTTGAACTGGGGGATATCGAAGCTGATATTGGCCTTGCCGCTGGCATCCAGCTTGACCGCGCCTGAGAAGAAGGCGACCAGCTTTTCCGTCGGTGGGCTCGCCTGCAGGGCCGCCTGTCCGCCGTCGCCGCCGGTACGCAGCTTGCCGGTCGCGCCGAGCGAGCCGTCGATGAGGCGTCCATAGATGTCGCGGATTTCCAGGCCGAGCTGACGCTGACCATAATACCAGTCGTCCGGTGCCGGCGGCTGATAGCGCGTCAGGTTGAGGATGCCGACATCGACGGCAGCAACCGTGACATAGGCGTCTTCATTGGCGCCTGCGCCCGAGACCTGCACGCCGATGGTCAACGGCTGGCGCGGCAGGGTCTTCGCCGGTGCATCGAGCTTGATCTGCAGCTTGCGCTCGCCGGGATCGACCGGCGCCCATTTGATGCCGATGGCGCGCATCGGCATTCGGCTTTCCTGGGCATCGCCGGGCCGGAACAGGGTCGCGGTCAGATAGGTGCCGGCGCCCCAATCGGCGGTTACGGGAATGTCGACCTCGCCGCCAGTGGCGCCGATATCGGCATTGGTGACCGAAATCAGCGTCTCGGCACCGGCCGTCACCATCAGCTGGCCGGCATAGCGCGAGGTTACCTTGAGCTTGGCGGTATCACCGACCTTATAGCTCTGCTTGTCGAGTGCGATCTCCAGCGCATCCGGCGTTTCCGTCGAGGTGGAGGCGACATACCAGCCGGCGTTGAATTCGACGCTGGATTCAGGGCCGTTCGCATCGGCGGTGGAGACCTCAAGCCGATAGCGGCCCCAGGTGACGGGCACGGAAATTGCCGCGCCGTCGGTGGTGGCGTTCACCGTGCCGACAGCCACCTGCTTGGTGGACATGATCGGCTCGTATTTCCAGCTGTTGCCGTCGCGATACCATTGATAGTCGCGCTCGATGCTGAGCAGCTTCCATGTCAGGCCCTGCATGGCCTGTTTCTGGCCATTCGCGTCGATGGCGATGACGTGGAAGTTGCCGACGGAATTTTCGCCGAGATCGCCGTCGAATTCCGGCTTGATGCCGATGCGCGAGCCGTCGGCCTTGACCGGCAGCGTGAGGGAGCGCTCGACGGCGCGGCCGCCGGCCTCCTGCATGCGCACGGTGATGTTGGCGTTCAAAAGCTGCGTGGTCGAAGGCGTGTCGTTGATGGTGACGTCGAAGGTGGTCTTGCCGTTCTCGTCCAGCGCCTGCAGATCTTCGAGCGGCACCTGTGTGCTTTCGGCCTTGCTGTCGCCGCTGCTGCTGTCGCCGTCATTGTTTTCCTTGCCGGCGCCCTCGTCGGCAAGGCCGAACTGATAGCCCACGTAGTCGGCGCTTTCGCGCGTCGGCTTCAGCGTCACTTCGCCTTCGAGGTTGAGGCCGGCGGCCGGCGCGCCATAGAGGTAGCGTCCGTCGACATTAACAGGCGTCGGTTGGCCGACTTCGATCTCCTTGGCGTCGCTGGTCATGTCGAACTCGATACGATCCGGCACGAAGTCGTCGACGAGGAACGTCTGCGAGCCGATGGAGGCGCCCTTCGGGTCGGTATAGATATTCATCGTCCAGGTGCCGCGCATGGAGGTCTGCTGCAGCGGCAGGTCGACATTGTAGCCGCCGAGCTTGCCGCCATCGGTGACGATGCGGCGGTCCTCGACGCCATCGGGGCGCAGGAAGACGAAGGTGAGCGGCAGGTTTTCCACCGCCGTCGAGCTGACGTCGCGGGCAAGCGCCGAGGCATGCACCGTCTCGCCGGCGCGGTAGATGCCGCGCTCCGTCCATGTCAGCAGGTCGATCGCGCCGGGCGCGGTTCTGCCGGCAACGCCACGGTCGGAAAGATCGAAGCCGGCGCGCGTCATGTCGAGGAAGACATAGTCCTGATCGCCGTTCTGTGCGGTGATGACGGCCGGCGTCATGCCCGCCGTGCCGCGCATCAGGCCGGCGCTGAAGGTGGCGCGGCCGTTATCGTCAGTCTTTGCGGTACCGAGGATTTCATTGTTCTTGGCGAGCAGCTGCAGCTGGACGCCGGCGAGCGGCTTGGCGCTGCCGAGGGAGCGGGCAAACACGTTCAGGCCGTCCGTGCCGGCATAGGTGGTGACGCCGATATCGGACACCACGAACCACTGCGTCGCCTGCGGATCCCATTCCTGACCGCCGCTGTTGGGCGCCACGGCCGTCAGCACATAGACGCCTGGCTTGCGCTTGGGCAGAGCCTCATCGACCGGGAAGCTGGTCGCGACATCCTTGTTGAGTTCCTGCTTGATCTCGATCGAGCCCTGCCAGACCAGCTCGCCATTGGTATCCTGGATGGTCTGGGCGCTGTAACTGTCCATCTGCGTCAGGAACTGCGAGTTGTTGAGGATCTGCGCAATGTTGCGGTCGCCGATGCGGTAGAGCTTGAGATTGGCCGTGGTGGCGTTGACCGAGACGATCGGGATGCCGCGCCGCGCGGTGGACGGCAGCACGAAATTGTCGCCGGTAAAGCGCAGCGAGGCCGTGCGGTCCTTGACGTAAACGTCGACATTGACCTGTGCGGCAAGGTTTTCATCCACGGAGGAGGGCAGGCCGGCGCGCACCGAAATACGGTAATGCTGGCCAAATTCCAGGCCTTCGACGCAGATTTGATTGTCCTTGGCGTCGACGCCCTTCGGCGCAGCACCATTGACGGTGACGAATGGCGTATAATCGACGCCGCTCTTCACCAGCTTTTCGGAGAACTGCACGCAGGCGCGCGGCGATGCATTGTCATTATCGAGCGTGTTGCCGGTGACGCGGAAACCCTGGCGAGCGCGCAAATCGTCATAGGCCGCCTGGACCGCGGCGGAGCTGGCGAGATCGAGGCTTGCCTTGTAGGCGCTGAGCGCCGGGCGATAGTTCTGCGCGTTCTTCAGCGACTCGGCGAGAACAGCCAGCGCATCGGCGCGGCTGTTCGTCGTGCGGGTCAGCTGATAGCCGTTGAGCGCCGCATAGGCCGCCTTGGTGGCAACGGACGTATCGTTCGTGATCGTGTTGGCGGCCCGCGCCATCTCGATCCACAGGTCGCCATTGTCGGGGTTGAGCGAGAGCGCGCCCTGGAATGCGTTCAGGGCATTGTTGACGTTGCCGGAGGTCAATTCGATGCGGCCAAGCGCGATCAGGCTTTCGACGCCTTGCCCCTTCAGTTCGCTGCCGAGCGTCAGCGTGCTCTTTGCATCGCGTGCACTTTGAACGAAATTGTCTGACAGGAAGGAAAGGGCGGGTGCGGCTCCGATATCCGGTTCGTTGGCTGCGGCGGTTTCGACGATCTTGCCGGCGACGGCGCCTGGGAAACTGTTGAGCTGATTGAAGTCGGACTTCATGAAGCACCACTTCACCTTGGGATTGTAGGTGAAGGCCTTGCAGGACTTGTCGCCGATGCAGGACGCGGAGCATTGATCCAGCGTCACGTTCTGCTCCGTTCGCAGATCGAAGCCGAAGTAATCGCCGTCCTTGGTGGTGACCACCTGTCGTTTGACATCAGCTGCCGCCGAGGGGCTCAGAGATGTGAAGATGGCGAGTAGAAAAGCGGAGAAGCCGATAAACGCGCGCTTAGACATAAGTCCTCCCAACGCTGCCCGTTTTGATTGGCCGCACCTTAAAATTTCGGGTTGGTTTGTCAACCGAGCGTCGAGTGGAAGCGCGGGGTTTGCGACCATGCCGATGCGCCCCCGTGGCGTCAAACGGGCGGCAATTCCGCGGCTTTTGGGGACTTCGTGGTCCTGTCGCGTCACTTCACTTTTCTTTTCAGCCCTAAAATGGCACCGGCCGCCGGGCCGATGCCTTTGCGTAAAGAAATGAGAGCTTGCGCGTCATATATTTGTCATGGCCAGCGAGGCATCGGTATAGCGCTTGCCGGCGACGCTTTCGAGCGGGATGATCGCCCCGAGTTCCTCCACTTCTCGTGGCGAAAGTACGATATCGGCGGCCGCCGCATTCTGCTCGAGATGATGCAGTTTGCGGGCGCCGGGGATCGGGACGATGGTATCGCCCTGATGCAGCACCCATGCGAGCGCCAGTTGTGCCGCCGTGACTGCTTTTTCCTTCGCAAGGGATTCGAGCTTGGCCACGAGGGCGGCGTTGGCATCGAAATTCTCGGCTTGGAAGCGCGGCAGCGAGCGCCGGAAGTCGTCATCGGCGAGGTCGTCCGTCTTGCGGATCGCGCCGGTCAGGAAGCCGCGGCCGAGTGGGCTGTAGGGGACGAAGCCGATGCCGAGTTCGCGGCAGGTGGCAAGCACATCCTCTTCGGGATCTCGGCTCCAGAGCGAATATTCACTCTGCACGGCGGCGATCGGATGCACCGCATGGGCGCGGCGGATGGTGGCGGCACTGGCCTCGGAAAGGCCGAGCGCCCGCACCTTGCCTGCTCTCACCAGCTCCGCCATGGCGCCGACCGTGTCTTCGATCGGAACGTTCGGATCGACGCGATGCTGGTAGAAGAGATCAATGACATCGGTGCCGAGCCGCTTCAGGGAGGCTTCGGCAACCTCCTTGATATGCTCGGGACGGCTGTCGACGCCGACTATGGCGGCGAGGCCGGATTTCTGAGGGTCGAGCTTGAAGCCGAATTTTGTGGCGATGACCACGCGGTCGCGAACGGGTTTCAGTGCCCGGCCGAGCAGCTCTTCATTGGTGAAGGGGCCATAGGTTTCGGCGGTATCGAAAAAGGTCACGCCGAGATCGACGGCGCGATGCAGCGTTTTGACGGATTCGTTGTCATCAGTCGCGCCATAGGCGAAGCTCATGCCCATGCAGCCGAGCCCGACGGCGGAAACGGTGAGATCCTTGCCAAGCCTGCGGGTTTTCATAATTGCGTTCCTTTTGAACCTTGTTGGATCGGCGGCGGCCATCAAGGCCGGCCGACGGGTTCAAACTATGTCCCGGCATAGTGAATGAAAATCCATGCAAATTCTCATAGGCTGTTCTATTATTTAGATTAATGAACAGGACCCAACTCTCCCAACTGGCGGTTTTTGCCGCCGTCGCCGCCCATCGCAGCTTCCGCGCCGCCGGCAAGGAATTGTCGATCGCGCCGTCTGCGGTCAGCCATGCCGTCTCACGCCTCGAGGAAAGCCTCGGCGTGCGGCTGCTGGCGCGCACCACCCGCAGCGTGTTGCCGACCGAGGAGGGCGAGGCGCTGCTGCAACGGCTGGCGCCGGCGCTGGAGGAAATCGATATCGCGCTGGAGGATACGCTGGCCACCCGTGGTCGGCCCGCCGGCACTCTCCGCATCACCGCGCCGCGCTTTGCCTCTGACCTGCTGATGGCGCCGCGGCTCGGCGATTTCCTCAATACCTATCCGGATATTACCCTGGAGATCGCCAACGAGGACGGCTTCAGCGACATCGTCAAGGAGGGCTTCGATGCCGGCATTCGGCTGGAGGAGAGCATCGAGGGCGACATGATTGCCGTCAAGGTCTCGCCTGATATCCGGACCGTCATCGCCGGCTCGCCGGCCTATTTCGAGAAGAATCCGAAGCCGCTGCATCCGCGCGATCTCGTCCATCACCGCTGCATCAAGCGGCGTTTCACCGACGGCTCGATCTACCGTTGGGAATTCGAGAAGGACGGGCGAGAGCTGATCGTTGCCGTCGACGGTCCCTTGATCGTGATCGAGGACCGGCTCGCGGTTCTGGCGGCGGTCAATGGCGCGGGCCTCTCCTATCTGTTCGATATACGCGTGAAGCAGGAACTGGCGGACGGCAGCCTTATCCGCGTGCTCGAGGATTGGTGCCCGCCCTATCCCGGCTTCTGCATCTACTATCCGAGCCGCCGCCAGATGCGCCCGGCGCTGAGAGCCTTCATCGATTTCTTCAAATACACCGGATGACGCAGAAGGAAGCGGCCGGATGGTCCGGCCGCTTTTCGGGTGTCGCAATTCAGGCGGCTGCCTTCTGATTGACGCTGCTGTTTGCAAGCTTGGTCAGGGTCTTGTCGGTGTTGGTTTCCTGCTGCAGCGTCTGGTCGAGCAGGCCGGCAGCCTCCTTGAGACCCAGCGTTTGCGCCCAGGTCTTCAGTGAGCCGTAGCGGGCCATTTCATAATGTTCCACGGCTTGTGCAGAGGAGATGAGGCCGGCATCGAGGGCGTGTGTTCCCTTGAATTCCTCGATGATCTCTTCGCCCTCGGCAAGTATGCCCTCGATTGCGTCGCAGGTCTTGCCTTTGGCGCGTTTGCCCATCAGCTCGAAAATCTGCTCCAGGCGCTCGACCTGCCCTTCAGTTTCCTCAAGGTGCTTTTCAAAGCCTGCCTTCAATTCGGGGGATTGAGCCGCGCGTGCCATCTTTGGCAGCGCCTTCAGGATCTTCCGTTCGGCATAGTAGATGTCCTGCAGTGTGTCGTAAAAAAGGTCTTCCAGCGTCTTGTCCTTGGACATGGTTTCCATCCTTGTTTTTGGGGTGGGAGTCACTGACGGTGACCCTCTTACAAGGGAGCGGCAGCGCTAATGTTCCGAAGAAATTCGGGTGGCGAAGTTTTAAAAAAGACGGAATGTTGAATCGACGACAGGGAATAGGGGGTGTTGCCGATGAAAAAGCCGGGGTCGATGAAGGGTTTGGAAGAGCTTGGCCGCGTCAGACTGTCAAAGAACTTCTTCTTCCGCGATTTCCTGCATTCGGAGATCGCGGATTTCTATCGCATCCCCAACATCCCCGAGGATCCGAATCTGGCGATCGAGGCGGGTCGAAGGCTGTGCGAGGAATTGCTGGAGCCGCTGGAGACGACCTTCGGCCGTCTGCATATCCGTTCCGGCTATCGTTCGCCTGATGTCAATGCCTTCGGCAACAGGAATGGGCTCAATTGCTCCACCAATGCCCATACCGCCGCACATCATATCTGGGACATGCGCGATCTCGATGGCTGCATGGGTGCGGCCGTCTGCATTGTCGTGCCCTGGCTGATCGACCATCACAGTCACGAGGGCGATTGGCAGAAACTTGCCTGGTGGATCCACGACCACCTGCCTTACGCTTCGCTGTGCTTCTTCCCGAAGCTTTGGGCCTTCAACATCCAGTGGCATGAGCGGCCGATGCGGACCATCCAGAGCTATGTCAGCCCGCGCGGCATGCTCACCAAGCCGGGCATGGCGAACTGGGAGGGTGATCATTCCGCCCTTTACGAGGGCTTTCCGAAGCTCAGATGTTGATGCGGTACCGGATATGCCCGTCGCTCTCGACATAGGTGTCGTAAAGTTTGCGGGCGGTCGCGTTGGTTTCGTCCGTGTGCCAGTAGAGGCGCACCCAGCCGTTTTTCTTGCAGAGCGCGACGAGGTCGTCCAGCAGTGCCCGGCCGACACCGCGACCCCTGGCGCTTTCATCGACGAACAGATCTTCGAGGTAGCAGTCCGGTGCGCGCACCCATGTGCCCTCATGCGTGATGCAGAGCGTGAAACCCTTTACCTCGCCGTCAACCTCGGCCACGCGCATGAAGATTGCCGACGCCGGATCGAAGACCCGGCGCCATGTCGCATCGGTGATATCAGCAGCAATGGTGACGCCGTAGAAGGCGAGATAGCCATCCCAGAGCGCCCGCCAGCGCGCTTCGTCCTCGGGTCTGGCGTCACGGATCGTCACGGTCATCTGTTGGCCCTTGCTTAGGCGCCGGCTTCGTCGAGCAGGCGCATGGCTTCATCGGAAAGGGAGAGTTTCGCCGAATTGATTAGCGCGTCGAGCTGCCCGAGGCTAGTGGCGCTGGCGATCGGAGCGGTCACGCCGCGCTTGCGCAAGAGCCAGGCAAGCGCGACCTCGGCCGGCTTCGAGCCGGTTTCGGCGGAAACCTTGTCGAGCGCCGCGAGAATGCGAAAACCCTTGTCGTCGAGATAGGCTGCCACGCGATTTTCGCGCGCCCGTCCCTCCGTATCCGCCTTGGTGCGGTATTTGCCGGTCAGGAAGCCGGCTGCGAGGCTGAAATAGGTGATGACGCCGATCTCTTCCTTCACGCAAAGATCCGCCAGCGCCCCCTCGAAGCTGTCGCGTGCATAGAGGTTATATTCCGGCTGCAGCACGTCATAGCGCGGCAGGCCGGCCTTGGCGGCGGCATCGAGCGATGCCTGCAATTGCTTCGCATCGAGGTTGGAGCAGCCGACATGGCGGATCTTGCCCTGCTCCTTTAGCTTCGCATAGGCGGCAAGCGATTCCTCGTGCGGCGTTTCCGGATCCGGCCAGTGCGACAGGTAGAGGTCGATATAGTCGGTCTGCAGCCGCTTCAGCGAGGCATCGACGGCTTCGACGATATAGTCGCCCTTGAGACCCTTCTTGCCCGGACCCATGTCCGAGCCCACCTTGGTGATGATGATGGCCTTGTCGCGGGCGACGCGACCCTGCTTCAGCCATTTGCCGATGATCTCCTCGGAATCGCCGCCCTTGTTGCCGGGAACCCAGCGCGAATAGACATCAGCCGTGTCGATCGTGTTGAAGCCGGCGTCGAAGAAGGCGTCGAGCAGTGCGTAGGAGGTCTTCTCATCGGCTGTCCAGCCAAAGACATTGCCGCCGAAAACGATGGGGGCAACAAAAAGATCGGTTCGTCCAAGCTTGCGCAGGTCCATGATATCTCTCCAAATCACTTGAGCGGGAAGCCGGCGTCAGAGGCGCCGGAGGGGAAGGACAAGGAAGGCTACCGCCGCAAGCCGTGAAATTCCACTAACGATTTCTTTATTCTGGCGTTGAGCGTCGATAGTGGCTGGGCGGCAGCGTGTTGTATTTCGACCAGACACGCCGCATGTGTCTTGGTGAGGCGAAGCCGGACTTCTCCGCCACGCGCTCCATGTCGAGCCGTGAATTGGCGAGCACGTCGCGCGCCAGCGTGACGCGCATCAGGTTGACATAGCCGGTGACCGACAGGCCGGCATGCTCTTGGAACAGCCGGGAAATATGCCGTGCGCTCATCGCGTCGATGCCGGCGAGTTCTGAGAGCGACCAGCTATGGGCGGGATCGGCCATGATTGCATCCTGAACGCGGTGGATGGCGGGATGCACATGGTTTCTGCCGCTGAGCCAAGGCGAAAGCTGCGGTTCGGCACCGGTTCTTCGCATGTAGACGACCATATGACGGGCGATCGTCAAAGCGGTCATCGGCGAGGTCAGCTTGGAGGTGAGGTGCAGCATCAGGTCTGTGCCTGTCGTGATGCCAGCGCTGGAATAACGTTCCCGGTCTTCGACATAGAGCCGGTTGTCGAGAACCCTAGCGGTCGGGGCATATTGTCGGACTTCATCGATACAGCCGGCATGCGTCGTGCATGCGTAGCCGTCCATCAGGCCGGCACGGGCCGCAATGACGGCGCCCGAGCAGATGGTGACGAGGACAATGCCGGGGCGGATTGCAGCTTTCAGCCATGCGGCAAGCGTGTCGATTTCCCGCTCGATGTCTTCGGCATCATCAGGCGGCGTGACGCTGCCGGATATGATGACATAGGCGTCGTCGGGAATGTGATCTGGCAGGAGTTCGAGATCGGCAAGCGTCAACCCGACCGAGGTCGTTTGCGAGGGGCGGGCGGCGATGAAACGATAGTCGAACCGGATATCGTCCTGTTCGATGTTGGCGCGGCGCAGCACCTCCATCGGCCCGGCCACATCCATCAGCAGCGTATAGGGCGGCAGAAGGACGTAGACGGGAATGTTCCGGCGATGGAGGCGTCCGTCGCTATGGCTCATGCAGCGCTCCGGATCGGGGCATCGACAAGTGCTTCTTCGACCGTTGCGATGCGGGCGAAGCGGCCTGACAGCACCAGTTCGCTGCGCTTCTTGATATCGTTGACACTGAAGACCGTGCCCGAAGCATGCGTCATCGGGAAGGTCAGCGTCGCCGCAGTCACGTAGTCGACTTCGTAGCCGAGATCGGATGCATGCCGGGTCGTCGTCTCGCAGCACTGTTCGGTGCGGATGCCCGAGACGATGACCTTGCGGATACCGTTTTCCACCAGCCAGACATCCAGGCCGGAGCCGACGAGTGCCGAGTGGCGAGCTTTGTGAAATATTGCATCGGCTTCCAGCGAGACCTCATCGAGCGTGCGCACATAGCCGCTTTTCAGGCTGAAATGCGGATCGTCGTCGACATGGAAGATTTGGACGACGGGAATGCCCCTGGCCTTGGCCCCATCGATCAGCGCCTGCAGGCGGCTGGTGAAGGTGGGCAGGTCGTCTGTTTGCCAGTAGGGACGCTGGCGAAACGATTCCTGAACATCGATAACCAGCAATGCGGTGCCGGGATGGGACATTTTCTTATCTCCTATGGTTGAAAGGATAGCCGAAACTAGGCGCCAGTCAAAAGGTCCGAAAGCCACCTATCTGACAGAAAGAGGACAAATTCGGACATGTCTTCATACAGTTCGGCGAGATGTCTGCGAGCAATGATCGTCCCCAAGCCGTTGCGCCATCTGAAACGGCCGAATAAGGTTGCTCTTGGTTTTGCCCAGAGCGGAATGGTCTCGTTTCGCTCTCCACCCGCCGTATTGACAAGGGATCCCGCCGGAAGGCCGTGTCGCGACCATCGCTGCGGCCGTTCGCTTCGGGATGATGCTTCAGGAGGAAGATCATGTTGCGTTTCGGAATTCTATCGACGGCAAAAATCGGCCGCGAACTGGTGGTGCCGGCCATTCAGGATGCGGAAAATTGCGTTGTCACCGCCATCGCCAGCCGCGACCTGGCGCGCGCCCGGCAGATGGCCGACCGCTTCTCCGTGCCGCACGCCTTCGGTTCCTATGAGGAAATGCTCGCCTCCGACACCATCGATGCCGTCTATATTCCCTTGCCGACGTCGCAGCACGTCGAATGGACGATCAAGGCCGCCGATGCCGGCAAGCATGTACTTTGTGAAAAGCCGATCGCGCTCAAGGCGGATGAAATCGACAGCCTCATCGTGGCCCGCGACCGCAACAAGGTGCTGGTGACAGAGGCCTATATGGTCACCTATGCACCGGTATGGCGGAAGGTCCGCTCGCTGCTGGCCGATGGCGCCATCGGCCGCCTGCGCCATATCCAGGGCGCCTTCACCTATTTCAATCGTGATGCCGGCAACATGCGCAATATTCCGTCGCTCGGCGGCGGCGGCCTGCCCGATATCGGCGTCTACCCGACCATCAGCACCCGTTTCGTCACCGGCCGCGAACCCCTGCGCATCCAGGCAGTGACCGAGCGCGACCCGGAATTCGGCACCGACATCTATTCCAGCGTCAAAGCCGATTTCGGCGATTTCGAAATGAGCTTCTACATCTCGACGCAGATGGCCAATCGCCAGGTCATGGTCTTCCACGGCACGGAAGGTTTCATCGAGGTGAAATCGCCCTTCAACGCCGATCGCTACGGCGCCGAGGAACTGGAGCTGACCAATCGCAGCCACACGGAATCGCAGATCTTCCGCTTCCCCGACAGCCGCCAATACAAGCGCGAGGCGGAAGCCTTCGCTTCGGCGGCACTCGGTGAGGGGGCGGAGGTCGTATCGCTGGAAAGCTCGAAGCTCAATCAGAAGGTCATCGATGCCATCTACCGCGCCAGCGAGAAGGATGGCTGGGAGCCGGTCTGAACCGGCTTCTCAGGGATTTTGCCGGTGGCGGAAGACAAAGCGTGAATAGCCGAAGAAGCTGAACGCGGTCGCCGCCGCCGATGCCAGCGTCAACGCGATGATCGGGCGCAAGCTCGGCTCGGCCACCAGCAGCGAGCTGAACAGAGTATAGTTCAGCAATGCCGAGGTCAGGCCGACCGAGCCATAGCGGAAGCCTTCGGCCGCAAGCGAACGGTCGGAGCGGCCGAAGGTGAAATTGCGGTTGAGAAACCACGTGGCAAGCAGCGCGCTCGGTATCGATATCGCCCGGCCGATGAAAGGGCCGAAGGGCGTGAACCAGAGCAGCAGGTGAAGCACGCCCGCATCGACCACAAAGCCGACGCTGCCAGCGATCAGGAAGCGAAAAAGCTTCTTCATGCGGCCTTTGCCCTTTTCTTCCGGCTCACCGGCTTTTCGAGTTCCGCCATGTAGACCGGCCTGTCGTCGCCGATCTGGCGGGATGATGGCTTGGCCAAGCTCATATAGTGGATGCGCAGCTGTTCTGCGCGGGCACGGGCGACGGAATCGAGTATCAGTCCGGCCGTGAACAGCATGAAGGAAATCATCATCAGCGCCACGGAGAGCACCCAGGTCGGCATGCGCGTCACGAAGCCGGTCTCGAAATATTCGACGAGGACGGGGATCGAGAAGCCGATGCTCAGTTCCATGGAAATGACGCCGAGAATGCCGAAGAAGACGAAAGGCCGCGTTTCCTTCATCAGCATCGCGAACATCCAGAGGATCTTCCAGCCGTCGCGGAAGGTGGAGAGTTTCGAGTGCGAGCCTTCCGGCCGCCGACCGTAATCGAGTTCCAGCTCGCTGACGGGCAGCTTCAGCCGCGAGGCATGAACCGACATCTCCGTCTCGATCTCGAAACCGCCCGACACGGCGGGGAAGCTCTTCACGAAACGGCGGGAGAAGGCGCGATAGCCGGAGAAGATGTCGGTGAAATCCGCGCCGAAGATCGTACGGTACAGCCAGTTGAAGATGCGGTTGCCGAAGGCGTGGCCCTGGCGACCGGCGTCGTTGTGAACGTTGCGGCGAGTGCCGACGACCATGTCGGCGCCTTCCGTCAGTAGCGTGCGGATGAGCTCTTCGGCGTCTTCGGGCGCATAGGTGCCGTCGCCGTCGGCCATGACATAGATATCGGCGTCGATGTCGGCGAACATGCGCCGCACGACGTGCCCTTTGCCTTGCCGCCGTTCGCGCACCACGGTCGCGCCAGCGAGCATGGCATGCAGCGCCGTGCCATCGGTCGAGTTGTTGTCGTAGACATAGATGCCGGCATCCGGCAACGCCCTACGAAAACCGCGAACGACATCGCCGATCGTGGCGGCTTCGTTGTAGCAGGGCAGAAGAACGGCGATGTTCAACTTCTCATTCCACATGGTCTTGGCCGGTTCCTACGCGTGATTTCAAGTTGAGGCCCGATGGACGATCCGGACGAGAGCTTATCCCGTTGGCTGTTAATAAGACCCTATGGTTGCGAAGGAAAAATGGCGGGAATGCCGCCCTTGCCGGGAACATTGTCGTGATGGATGCCGCCGCGTGCACGCGCTTTACTTTTTCTTGATGCACAGCGATTAGCGTGCAGCCTCGAATATCCTTCAAATACAGGGTTCATCAACATGGCACAGACGCTGGCAATGCCGCCCGAAGCAGCTGCGGCGGCAGAAAGGAAAGCATTGCTGCGCAAGTCACATCCTGTCCTTGTGCCACTGATCTACGCCATCGTCATCATCCTCGCCCAGCTGGTCATTCATCGCCACCTCACGGACTATGTCGGCCCCGACAATGACGACGTCATGCGTCTTGTCGAAGTGCGAGATTTCCTGGGTGGTCAGGGCTGGTTCGACATGATGCAATACCGCCTCGGTCTCGACGGCGGAACGTTGATGCATTGGTCGCGCTTCATCGATCTGCCGATCGCCAGCCTCATCCTCTTCTTCCGGCTGTTCTTCTCGCCGGAAGGCGCGGAGGCGGCGGCGCTGACCGTCTGGCCGCTCATGCTCGTGCTGCCGCTGATGGCCTTCATGGGCCTCGCGGGCCGCCGCATCGGCGGCGTCGAAGGCATGCATTTTTCGCTGATCCTGACATCGTTGTTTGTTCTGACCTCAGGCCGTTTCGTGCCGGGATCCATCGATCACGACAATATTCAGCTCGGCCTCGTCGCCCTTGCGGTCGCCATGCTGGCCGACGAAAGCTACAAGCCCCGCAATTTCGCCATCGCTGCTGTCGCCCTTGCCATCCAGCTCGGTATTGGTGCGGAGACGACGCCCTTCGTGGCGGTCGCCTGCGTGGCGGTCGCCTGTTTGTGGGCCTGGGACGGCGCGGTCTTTGCGCCCGCCGCCCGGGCTTTTGCCCTGACGCTGACGATTGCCGTCAGCGGCGCTTTCTTCTCGCTGGTGCCGCCGCGCCTCTATTCGATGGTCACCTGCGACAATCTCTCGCTCGGCTTTTATGGCATCATCAGCGTCGGCTGCGTCGGGCTCCTCCTGTCCGCACTCTTCGCCAGCCGTCTGTCCCGGCCGTGGCGCATGGCCGTGCTGGCGGCCAATGGTGCAGCGGTCTTAGCCACGACCGTCGCGATCGCTCCGCAATGCCTGCGCAATCCGCTTGCCGATCTGGACCCGATGCTGGTGGAACTCTGGCTGAGCAAGGTGACCGAGGCGCAGTCGATCTTCTCGATCGCTCGCACAACACCGGACGGGCTCGGTGCGTTCTACGCGACGGGCTTCCTGGCGATGCTTGTCTGCGCGTTCCGCATTATGCGCGGTGAACGCGCCCGTTTGCATGCGATCCTGATGGCCTTGGTCGCCGTCAATTGGGCGATCACGCTCGTGCAGGTTCGTGGCGCGGAATTTTCCAATCTGCTTGCCATTCCACCGCTGGCATTGCTGCTCGCCGATCTGCGCCGTATCTCGGCGGCCGATACCGAGGATGTCGGCGCTGCCTTCTTCTATGTGGTGACGGCCTTGATTTCTGCGCCGGCCGTATGGGCCGTCGGCGGCGCGCTTGCAGATAAAGGCATCGTCAACAGCTTTACCGTCGCCCCACCCGCCAAGGCCAAAGAGACGTCGAACTGCGCGTCAAAGGAAGCTCTGGCGCCGATTGCCAACCTTCCGCCGGGGGTCATAGCTGCGGCATCCAACATGGGTGCACCGCTGCTGCGCTTCACGCCGCATCGCACCTTGTCCGGCCCATATCATCGTGATCCGGATGGGATGCTGGCCGAACTGCATATCGGCCTTGCGGAGCCGCAGCAGGCGGAAGCGCTTCTGCGCGACGCGCATGTGACGCTGGTCGCATTCTGCAAGGGCGATCCGCAGGTGGAGACGCTGTCCGAACTGAAACCTCGGGGACTCTATGCTCAGCTGGGCGCGGGCCATGTGCCCGCTTATCTCGAGCCCATTCCCACACCGACCAAATCGGATGTGCAGTTCTTCCGGTTCAAGCCGCAGGAGCGATCCTAGGCGCGGCGGCCGTGCTCCATCATATCGGTGGTAATGAGATAGCCGATGAAGCCGAGATTGTAGCCGCCCAGCGCGACGAACAGCGTCGTCAGCGGCGGCACAACGATGGAGACGGCGACGGCTGCCATGAAGGCGATACTCACCAGCGCCACACCCAGCATCGCAGCGATCGTCGAGCGCTGCAGGCCGGCGGCAATTCCGATGATCGTGGCGGTCACGAATATCATCGCTCCATATCCTCTTTACCAAAAATCACTTTGCACAGAATTACGCACGGATGGCTAAGAAAGGCTTTGTCGACAGGGTTAACGTTTGATGAAGCAATAAGCTCCGCGTGTCCTGTGGGACGCGCAAAGGACACAGGAGCACTTTAAATCTGCGCATAATCCTTTCCTTCAATCGATTCCGATTGAAGGCGTTACGCACAAGGCTCCGCATTTTTCGCGACATCGGTTAGAAAAAGCCCATGAGCAGCTTTTTTGAGAGTGATTCGCCGTCGAACCTGACGGAATATTCCGTCTCGGAATTGTCCGGGTCGATCAAGCGCACGGTCGAGAATGCGTTCGACCAGGTGCGCGTGCGCGGGGAAATCTCCGGCTATCGCGGGCCGCATTCCTCGGGCCATGCCTATTTCTCGCTGAAGGATGACAGGTCCCGCATCGACGCGGTAATCTGGAAAGGCACATTCTCGAAGCTGAAATTCCGTCCTGAAGAGGGGATGGAGGTCATCGCGACGGGCAAGGTGACGACTTTTCCCGGTTCGTCGAAATATCAGATCGTTATCGAGACGCTGGAGCCGGCCGGCGCTGGTGCGCTGATGGCGCTGCTGGAGGAGCGCAAGCGCAAGCTTGGCGCCGAAGGCCTTTTCGATCCCGAGCGCAAGCGCCGCCTTCCCTTCATGCCCCGCGTGATCGGTGTCGTCACCTCGCCGACCGGCGCCGTCATCCGCGACATCCTGCATCGCATTTCCGATCGCTTTCCCGTGCATGTGCTGGTCTGGCCGGTGAAGGTGCAGGGCGAGGGGTCCGGCGACGAGGTGGCAAACGCCATTCGCGGCTTCAATGAATTCGCCCCCAATGGCCCGATCCCGCGGCCCGACGTGCTGATCGTCGCGCGCGGCGGCGGCAGTCTGGAGGATCTCTGGAGTTTCAACGACGAGGTTGTCGTTCGCGCCGCCGCCGCCAGCGAGATCCCGCTGATCTCCGCCGTCGGTCACGAGACCGACTGGACGCTGATCGATTATGCCGCCGACGTGCGTGCGCCGACGCCGACGGGAGCGGCGGAAATGGCTGTGCCGGTCAAGGCCGAACTGGAGGCGCAGCTCGCAAGTCTTTCCGCCCGTCTGCAGGGCGGTGTCACCAGGCAGATGGACCAGCGGCGGCAGGCGGTGCGTGCGCTCCTGCGCGCTTTGCCTTCGCTCGACCAGCTTCTCGCCTTGCCGCGCCGTCGCTTCGATGAGGCGGCCGCCGGCCTGGGCCGTGGGCTGGAGCTGAATACTTTGAATAAGCGCCGTTCCTTCGAGCGCATGGCCTCGCAGCTGCGGCCGGATATCCTGTCGAACCGGATTGCCGAGCGCCGCCAGCAGCTCAACGAGCGCATGACCCGCGCCGAACGCACCATCGAGCGCATGATCGACCGTTCCCGCGCTCGTATAGACAGGGCCGATGCCGTCTTCGCCACGTTGCCGTCGCGCCTGGAAGCGCAAACCGGCCGGGCCCGCGATCGCCTCGGCAATCTCGTCCGCCACGCCGACACGGCGATACGGCATCAGTTGACGCGCGCGCGCAGCGAACTCGTCGCGCAGGAGCGGATTCTGCAGTCGCTGTCCTACAAGAACGTCCTGAAACGCGGCTATGCCGTGGTGCGCGACGAAGACGACCGGCCGGTTTCTCTTGCCGCCGCGCTTACGGCTGGTGCCGCCATCTCGATCGAATTCGCCGATGGCCGCGTCGGCGCGGTCACGAGCGATGGTGAGACAACGCCGTCAGCCGGTACGCCGCCATCGAAGAAGCGAAGCGCAAAGGCAGCCGATCCCGCCGCTCCGCCGAAGCAGGGAAGTCTTTTTTGATGCGTATCCTGCTGGTCTTGGCCCATCCGCTGGAGGATAGCTTTGCCGCTGCGGTGGCAAGGGTTGCGGAGGAGACGCTTGCCGCCGGAGGGCATCAGGTCGATCTGCTCGATCTCTATCGTGAGGGCTTCGACCCGCGCCTGTCCGAAGCCGAGCGGCGCGGCTATTTCGACCAGCCCTATGATACATCGGGCGTCGACACCATCGTCGCGCGGCTGCGCGCGGCCGAGGGCCTCATACTGGTCTTCCCGCAATGGTGGTTCAATTTTCCGGCCATTCTCAAGGGCTTCTTCGATCGCGCTTTTGCGCCCGGCATCGCTTTCACGCACGATCCCGCCGGCGGCCGCATCGTGCCGAAGCTCACCAATATCCGCCTGTTCTGGGCGCTGACGACGACCGGTTCGCCCTGGTGGATCGTCCACCTCTACATGGGCAATCCGGTGCGGCGTCTGCTGAAGCGCGGCATTGCCGCCTTCTGTGCCAAGCGGCTGAATTTCCGCATGCTGGCGCTGCACGACATGGACCGTGTCAGCGAAGCCGGACGCAAGGCTCATCTTGCCCGCGTCAGGGCGGCTCTTGCCGCCCTTTAGCTCTGTCCCTGCCTACGCCCACTCGCCCTTGCGCATGACCGGCATGCGCGAACCGTCCGGCTTGATACCGTCGATGTCGACCTTGTCGGAGCCGATCATCCAGTCGATGTGGATCAGGCTGGAATTGCCGCCCTGCGCCTTGATCTGCTCCTGGCTCAGCGACGCTCCGTCAACGAAGCACTTCGAATAGCATTGGCCGAGTGCGATGTGGCACGATGCGTTTTCATCGAAGAGCGTGTTGTAGAACAGGATGCCGCTGGCCGAGATCGGCGAGGAATGCGGCACCAGCGCCACTTCACCGAGCCGGCGGGCACCCTCGTCGGTGTCGAGCACCTTGTTCAGCACCTCTTCCCCACGCGTCGCCTTGGCCTCGACGATGCGACCTTCTTCGAAACGGACCTGGATATTGTCGATCAGTGTGCCCTGGTGCGACAGCGGCTTGGTCGACGAGACATGACCCTCGACGCGCAGCGCATGTGGCGTGGTGAAGACCTCTTCCGTCGGAATGTTCGGGTTGCATGTGATGCCGTTCTTGGCAGTCGAGGCGCCGCCATGCCATTCATGGCCGTCGGCGAGACCGACCGTCAGGTCGGTGCCCGGACCCTGGAAATGCAGGGCGGCGAAGCGCTGGCCGTTCATCCATTCGGAGCGCTTGCGCAGATTGGCATTGTGCTCTGCCCAGGCCGCGATCGGGTCGGCGACGTCGACGCGCGAGGCGGCGAAGATCGCCTTGGCGAGCTTGGCGACGGCGATCGCTTCCGGGTCGTTGGGGAATACCAGCTTTGCCCATGAGGAGTTCGGGTAGGCGACGATGTTCCAGTTGGTATCGAAATTCGAGATCTTCTCCAGCGCCGGCTTATAGGCAGCCGAATTGGCACGGCTGGCGCGTGCCACCTTCGCCGGATCCTGGTTGGAGAGCAGCATCGGATTGTCGCCGGCAATGGCAAGGCGCGCGGTGTTATTGGAAAAGGCCTTGGCCATACCTTCGTAAAGCCAGTTCGCCGCACGGTCGAAGCTTGCATCCTGGCCGTATTCGTAGCGGGCAAGCGTGGTTTCCTCATCCGAATAGAAGGTGGAGACGAGTCCCGCGCCGGCCTTGTAGGCCTCGCGCGTGATCAGCCGCACCAGCGGCATCGCGGCGACTGGCGCGGTGATCAGCAGATCCTGGCCAGACTGCAGCTGCAACCCGACCTTTACGGCCACTTCCGCAAGCTTCTCCAGCTTGGCGTGATCGACGGGATGGTTGTTGGGGGAGTCGGGCGTCATGGCAAAACCTGCGTGTTTGATCGGAAGGATGGTCCCCAGACTTAGACCGCTTTGCGGCGAAAATGAAGGCGGTTTGTCAGTCCGCGGTGCCGATCAGGCAATCAGCGATGCCGCCTTGGCCTTCAAAACGGCCAATACATCCTGCGGGCTGAGCCGTACTTGCAGGCCGCGTTGGCCGCCGTTGACATAGACATGGGCCTCCGTCATTGCCTGGGCCTCGATGGCGGTCGGCACGAGCTTTTTCTGGCCAAAGGGGCTGATGCCGCCGACGTGGTAACCCGTCAGACGCTCGGCATCCGCAGGCTTCATCATGCTCGCCGATTTGCCGCCGAAGACAGCAGCGAGCTTCTTCATGCTGACTTCGTGGTCTGAGGGCACGACGGCACAGACCGGCTTGCCGTCCACCTCGGCCATCAAGGTCTTCAGCACGCGATGCGGCTCCTCGCCAAGCGCTTCCGCCGCCTGCATGCCGACGCGTTCGGCATTCGGATCGTAGTCGTAGGTATGCACGGTGAAGGCGACCTTCGCCTGGGTCAGCACTTGCGTCGCGCGGGTGGTCTTTGACATGGCCTTGCCTCTAGGCGGTCTTGCCGAAGACAGCCGCATAAATTTCGGGCTTGAATCCAACAAGCAGTTTTCCTTCCGCCTCAAGCACGGGCCGCTTGATCATGGAAGGTTGCGCCAGCATCAGCGAAATGGCCTTGTCCTTCGTCAGGTCCGCGCGGTCTGCGTCCGGCAGAGCCTTGAAGGTCGTGCCGGCGCGATTGAGGACGACTTCCCACCCGGCTTCGCTCGTCCAGCGCTCGAGATGATCCCTGTCTATGCCGATGGCCTTGTAGTCGTGGAAATCATAGGCGATGCCGTGGCTCTCGAGCCATGTCCGCGCCTTCTTCATCGTGTCGCAGTTCTTGATGCCGTAAATGGTGATCGTCATGGCGAATCCGTCTCTTGCTGTCGGATAGCGCATAGCACGCAAGCGAAGGCGGGGAAAAGCCGGCCAGATGGAGCAGCGGTTCGCCTGGCCGTTGCGATCACAGCTGATTTTCCTGTAAATATGCATCATGCATATTTATGGCGGTGGAATAGGGTATGGCGACGGATAGGGAAATATCGCGGCTGGAAAACATCTTCGGCGCCATGAGCCTGGCTCTGGTGGACAAGATGGAAAAGGCCTTCGCCGACGAAACCGGCCTTGGGCCGAGCGCCATCGCGGCCATCGTCCAGATCGGCACCGAGCCGGGCCTGACGATCGAGACCCTGCGCAGACTGATTGCGCTCTCCCATTCCGCGACCGTTCGCCTTGTCGATCAACTCGTGACATCGGATCTCGTGCTCAGGGCCGGCGGCGTCGAAGGCGACAAGCGCGCCCGATCATTGCAACTGACGGAGAGCGGGCGGACGCTGTTTGACAAGAGCCTCGCCGCCCGCCGCGCCGTCATTCGCCGGGCGTTCAAAGCGCTGGGGCCTGAGGAGACCGAACAACTCGGTCGCCTGGCGGAAAAGCTGCTGCCGGCTTTGGTCGATCTCGGGGACGATCAGGATGTGGTCTGCCGCGTCTGCGACCAGGGAGTCTGCGACCAGGACAGGTGCCCTATCACCGTCATGACGTAACGTCGAACGGCGACCTTGACATTCAGCTAATTTATATGCAGTATGCATACATATATATGAGGCGGCGTCGTTTTCGACGCTGCCTTCGATGCTCTGAACATCGCCTGCATCAATTCGATCGGAGGCATGATCGTGACAGGAAATCGCACAATCTTCGGCATAGCGGTCCGCGCCGGCCGCGCGGCCATGGCCATCACTCTGGATCAAGTTCGTCGCTTCGGCGCGCTTCTCAGGGAGGCGGCCGCCATCGCCTTCGCCATACGGTGCAAGGTGATCGACGGCCGCTAGTCTTCGAGCGTGCCCGGCTTGCGGGCGACCGCGCTCGGCCTGTCGCAGCCGATCTTCATCAGGTCGCCGCGCCGGCGCACCAGCCGGTCCGAGACGCGGGTAACGATGAGGCCGGCTTGTGGCGCACGGACGTCGATGGTCCCACCCGGCATGCCGGGCGCGGTGATGATCGTCGCCAGCAAATCGCCTTCTTCGACGCGTTCGCCGATGTTGCGATGGAAGAGCACCGTGCCTGCCTGCGGCGCGCGGATCATCTCGATATTGTCGAGCGGCACCGCCGGCCCGGTAAAGGCGGCAAGATCAACGCTGTCGTCGCGCACGGCCCCTCGGGCGGCCAGGAAGCGCCACAACCCTTCGGCATCCTGCTTTGCCATGTCCGGATAGACATCGCGCGTCCCGCGCAATTCGACTGTGACCGAAAGCTTGCCCGGCAACGGTACTTTCTTCTCTCCCGGCACTTCATATTTCCAGGCGAAGCTGACGGCCTCTTCGAAGGCCGAGCTTTCGCCGTCCGATAGCAGCACGGCATCCATATTCAAGGCGGCGGCGAGATCGGCCGCCTCGGGCCAGAAGGCCTCGTCGATATAGGCATATTGCAGAGACTCGTCGTCGCAATGGAGATCGATCACCAGATCGGCGCCGAGCGCCATATGGATCAGCTGGCGCTTCAGCCGGTCGACTGCCGGATAACGGTCGAGATTGTCGATCAGCAGATCGCGGTCGCGCAACGAAATCAGCGGGAAATCGCGATTGAAATTGGTGCGCGATCCCAGGTCGAAGCGTCCCTGCATCTCGCCGAAATGCGATTGCGCAGCACCGATCGGATTGGCGTGCGGCACCACGACGATGTCGCTAAGTATCGCCCCTTCCAACCCTGCGCGCCGCAGCCGTTCGCAGAGGAAATGCAGGAGCGCCGTCCCAGGCAGCTCGCCGGCGTGGAGCGCGGCCTGGATGTAGATCCTCGGCGCGTCGGCTTTACTGCCGGCGAAATGCAGGACTGGCAGCCGCCAGGCAATCCCCGGAGTATCGCCCTCGATGACAATTTCGGTGACGTTCATGGGCGAGCCTCCTGCTGGTTATGATCTCAGACCCATACCAAGCCGTTGCCCCGTCCTGCAACCGTTGTTGCTTCGGAGCGTCAATGAGGCGGATTGCCCCGATGCCTGTCAGAGACGGCGATTCCGGCGCAGGCCGAGGCTCAGAAGAAGGCTGAGCAGCACGGCGCCGACACCGAAGGAAAAAGGCGCGGCATAGCCGAGATGGTCGGCGAGCAGGCCTGCGATCGGGCCCGTCGTGCCGAGCGAGACGTCGAGGAAGATGGAATAAAGACCAAGCGCGACACCACGGTTTTGTGGTGGAATCCGCTCCATCGCCTCGTTGCCGAGTGCCGGAAAGACCGGTGCGAAGCCGGCGCCGGCAAGGGCCGCGCCGATAATGGCGATGGTGGGCGAGGGCGCAAGGGCGAGTGCTGCGAGGCCGATCATCTCAACGACAAGCGAGATACGCGTAAGCGGCAGGCCGCCAAACCGGGCAACGGCTTGCGCCAGGCCAAGCCGGACGCCCATGAAAGCGAGGCCGAAGGCGCTGAGCGCGAAGGAGGCGCCCTCCCAGCCGCGACTGTGGAAGAACAGCGCGACGAAGGCCATGACCACGCCGAAGCCGCTGGAGGCCAGCGCCAGCGCCACGCCGAAGGGCGCGATGCGGCTCAGCACCTGGCCGGTGCCGATGCCCTTTTCCTTGACGCCGGGTACGGGCGGCCGTGTTTGCGCCAGCATGAACCCGGCAACGGCGAGAACGATCGTCACGATGCCTATGGCGAAGAAACCATATTGGCCTTGCAGCCAGGCGCCGAAGGGTGCTGCCAGCGCAATGCCGCCATAGGTGGCGATGCCGTTCCAGGAGATGATGCGCACGGTTTCGCGCGATCCCATCAGACCGATCGCCCAGGTGATCGCCGCCGTGCTGACCCAGCTTTCGCCGATGCCGAGCGCCAGGCGTCCCGCGAGCAGCAATGCCAGGCTCGCCGCCGGAACATGGACGGTCAATGCGGAGGCGAGCGTCAGGATACCGGAAAGCCCATAGGCGAGAAAACCGAGCAGGACCGAACGGCGCGGCCCGTACTGATCGCACAGCCGCCCCACCTGCGCGCGGCTGACGATGGTTGCCACATATTGCGTGCTGATGGCGATGCCGGCCCAGACGACGCCGAAACCGAGGCCGCTATCGACATAGGTCGGGAGTACCGCAAGCGGCAGGCCAATGGCCAGGTAGCCGAAGAATGTCAGCGCGACGATGGAAACGAGAGCCAGGGTCGAGTTGAACCGGATGGTCTGGGAAGCAGTGTTCACGGGATATCGCCTGCGGGCACCGGCAAGCGCGGTGTCCATGCTGTTTGCCACGAAAAATCGGGATTCGTATCGGATAGAGATGGCGGCGATAGCCGACCGGCCATGCGGCGCCACGAACAATCGGTAGCAGGCGAGGGCCGCCCCGGTCAATGGAATTGCTGCTTTGCAGCAAAAGCCATTGACGGGATGATGCGATTGTGCGTGGGGCTTAGAAGGTTCTTCGCCACGGGAGCGGGGCCGTGGTCAACCCCGCTCGAAAGGGCTCACATCGTCAATACGACGCTCGCCGTCGTGCGTCCGGCCTCAAGGTCCGCATGCGCTCGGGCCGCGTCCTTCAGTTCGTACTCGGCGCCGATCGGATTGATCAGCCCGGCCTGCAGGTATTCCATCAGGGCCTTGGTGCCCTGTCGGTAGAGCTCGGGATCGTTGGCATAGGTCAGCACACTCGGACGCGACAGGCCGATGGCGCGCGGCGCGGTCAATTCCTCTATCTCGATCGGCGGGATGGGTCCGGCAGCCTGGCCGAGGCTCGCAACCATCCCGAAGGGGCGCACGGCGGCAAGCGTCTGCGACAGCATGGCACCGCCTATACCGTCGATAGCGAGATGCACGCCACGACGATCGGCGATGCGGCGGGTCTCCTCCACCCAGTCTTCGGCGGTGTGCAGGAGAACGGTGTCCGCGCCGGCCTCATAGGCAAAACCGGCCTTGGCTTCGGAACCGACCGTGGCGATGACGTTGGCGCCAAGCCGCTTGGCGAGACGCGTAACCAGCTGGCCGACGCCACCGGCCCCCGCATGCACGAGAACCCATTCGCCCGCTTTCAGCGGATAGACCTTCTGCAGCAGCATGTGGGCGGTGAGCCCGCGCAGCATCGTGCTGCCGGCAACCCGCTCGCTGACGCCATCGGGCAGTTTCACCAGCCGCGATGCCGATAGCGTGCGCATCTCGGCATAGCTCCCGAGCGGATGGCCGATATAGGCGACGCGATCCCCAACTTTCAGCTCTTCGACACCGGGGCCGATCGCGTCGACGACGCCCGCGCCCTCGAAGCCGAGGGCGCTCTGGCCGGGCGGCAGCGGATAGAGCCCGGAGCGGATGTAGATGTCGACGAAATTGACGCCTGAGATGCTTTGACGGATCCGGGCCTGGCCGGAGCCTGGCTCTGTAATGGGAAGATCAACGGCTTTCATGGTCTCGGGGCCGCCGGGGCCGGTGATGACAATCGCTAGGGGCATTGGGAAGTCTCCTTTCAGGAAATCTTTGACCACAAACATCAGCCTGAATAAATTCGGTATGAGTTCACCATATCTGTGCAATAATGCACCGATGATCGACTGGCAGGACCTTCTTCATTTCGCCGCCCTGGCGCGAACGGGCTCGCTCTCGGCGGCGGCGCGCGAGTTGGGCGTGGATCACGCAACCGTCGGCCGGCGCATTGCCGCACTGGAGCGCTCGCTGGATCTGCGCCTGATCGACCGGCGGCCGCGCACGTCGCCGCTGACGGCCGATGGCCGCGCTATCGCCGAACTGGTCGCCGGCATGGAGGACAATGTCGAGGCGATCAGGCGCTATTCGAAAAGCGCTGTCGCCGGGCTTTCCGCCGCGGTCAAGATCAGCGCGCCGCCATCGATCGCCGCTCATCTTCTGGCCCCGAAAGCAGCCGTCTTTCGTGCCGAGCATCCGGATATTACATTGACCATTGCCGGTGTTACACGCCGCGCCGCCCTCAATTACGGCGAGGCCGATATCGCCGTGCGCATGACGCGGCCGGAGGAGAGCGATCTGCTTGTCCGGCGTATCGGCGTGATGCGCTTCGGCCTCTATGCCATCCCGGCTGTGGCGCAAATGCCTGAGGAGGATTGGTCTTTCATCGGCTACGACGCGGCGATGGAGCACCTGACGCAGCAGACCTGGCTGCGCAGCCTGCTGGCCGGCCGCCCGATCGTGTTTCGTGCCACAGATGTTTTCGGTCAGCTCGAGGCTGCCCGTGCCGGTCTAGGTGTTGTGGCGCTCCCTGCGTTTCTGGGGGATGCCGAAGCGGGGCTGATGCGCTTGCCTGTGGCCACTCCTTCACCGACGCGGGATCTCTGGCTCGTGACCTATCCGGATCTGCGTCGCTCGCTGGCCATTCGCGCCGTCATGGATTTTGTCACCGAAGTGATCGGCAGAAGCTGTCCCTTGCGCGATGGCGCCGAAGCGGCGGTGTAAGCCGAAGGTTTGCCAGCTTATTTTCCTGTTGCAGCTTGGCGGCGAATCTCTATCCATAAACAGATGAGCCATCCCTATGGTCGGTGATCGATGACGAAGCTGAGCAGCTGGTTCGTGGTGGACAGGGCGGATCTGGTTGCGGGCATATCGGTTGCCGGCCTGATGTTGCCGGAAGCCGTTGCCTACGCCGGCATCGCCGGCCTGCCGCCGCATCGGGCCATTCTTGCCGGCATCGCCGGATGTCTCGTCTATGCCGTGTTCGGCCGCAGCCGCTTCGCCATCGTCTCTCCGACATCCTCGTCCGCTGCCATTCTCGCCGCGACGCTGGCGGTCATGCCCGGTGACGCCACGGTCAAGGCCGGTTTGGCCACGGTCGCCGTCGCGCTCGCCGGCGCTCTGTTTGTCGTCGCTTCGGCCTTACGCCTCGGCGGCATCACCGGCTTCATTTCCCGACCGGTGCTGCGCGGCTTCGCGCTGGGTCTCGCGATCACCATCATCCTGCACCAGCTGCCCATCCTCGTGGGCGTGCCCGTGCAGGGCTCGAACATCTTTATCTACGCGGCAGCCCTGTTCGGCGCGGTTCTGCAGTGGAATCCGATCAGCGTCGCCGTCGGCGTCGTGGCGCTTGCGGCATTGCTGCTGCTCAAGCGATTGCCGGGTGTTCCCGGCGCCTTCCTCGTGCTTGGCGCCGGCATTCTCGCTTCATACCTGTTCGGTCTGGAGGCGCATGGCGTCAAGCTGGTCGGTGCAATCGAGATCCTGCCGCAATGGCCGTCGCTGCCGGATGCCGGCTGGATGGCCTATTCGCGGCTGGTGCAGTTTACAGTGCCCCTCGTGCTCATCCTCTTTGCCGAATCCTGGGGCACCATGCGGGCGCTGGCGCTGCGCTATGGCGAGACGCTGGAGGTCAATCGCGAACTCGGCGCGCTCGGCGCCGCCAATATCGCCAGCGCCCTCGTCCAGGGCATGCCCGTCGGCGCCGGTTTTTCCGCCGGTTTCGCCAGCGAGGCGGCCGGCGCGAAGACACGCGCAACCACTGTTTTCGCCGCCATCGGCCTTGCCATTCTGATTGCCTGCGCCGGGCCGCTGGTGGCGCTTCTGCCCGAGCCGGTGCTGGCGGCAGTGGTGATTGCAGCCCTCACGCATGCGCTCGATCCCAGCCCGATCCTGCATCTGCGGCGGCTGCATCGCGATTTCTACGTCGCGATCGGCGCTGCTGCGGGTGTGCTGATTTTTGGTGTCCTCAACGGCATGCTGCTGGCGATCGCACTCTCGCTTGCCGCGATGATGCATCGACTGGCCTCGCCCTATGTCGCCCGACTGGGGCGCCTCGGCAGCAGTCACAACTTCGTCGATATCAGCCGGCACGGCGATGCGTCCGAGATGCCGGGCATTGTCATCTGGCGACCAGGCGAGACGCTGTTTTTCGGCAATGCCGACACGATCTTCGGCGAGATCCTGTCGCGCAGCCGCAGCGAGGCGGGATTGCGGGCCGTCGTTCTCAGCCTTGAAGAGAGCTTCGATCTGGACAGCACGGGGATGGATGCCTTGATGGAGTTCGATGGCGCCATGCGCCGCGCCGGCATCCGCGTGCAATTCGCTCGTGCGCATGATCGGGTGCGCGATCTCATGGCGGCAGCCGGCATCGCCGACCTCGAGAGCCGCTGCAGCTTCAGCGTCGAGGATGCGGTGGCGGCGGTGATGGCGGATGACAATCAGCCGAAGGTTTGAACGGGCTGTTCAGTCGCGCAAAGTCCAATAGCAAAGATGCTCGTGGATTGATTCACCCTGTAGGCTGTTGATGAGGACGAAGTCTTTAGCTGTCCAGCTCACAGGTTCCTCTAGCACGGTGTCGGGAACTGGATGGCCCTGATAGAGTAGCGTCATATGCGGCTCGATGGGCTTTTCCTTGATGGGCGCAATGCCGGTAAGCCGCATGGCATCGACCAATTCCTGATAGATCGCCTTGAGTTCGGTGTTTCCATTCTCGTTCCATAGAACAAGCGGGCGATTATCGCCATTGCCGAAACTGACAGCCCGGTCGAAGACTACTGAACAGGACGGCTTCCTAACTCTAGAGGCGGCTTCCATCGCCGCAAACACCGTCTCTTCGGGCAAGTAGCGAAAAGAGCCGATAGTATAGAGCGTCACATGGAGAAGATTGGCTTTTCGCGGCTTCGCGAAAAACCGGTACCGTCGATGGAAATTGCCTGCAAGCTTGTGACTCTTTGCGGCGATCTCCGGATCGGGAAGGATTGCAAAATAGAGTTCGCTGATTGGCCTTTGATCGATTGGCGGTAGTGTCCGGCTGGACGAACCGCCGCTGAGATAGAGCGAGAGCTGGTCTTTATTCTTCATGGGATTGCGTCAAAGCCACACGGCTTTGCCTCCTCCTATTTCGGTAATCCGCACATCATAGGGACGCATGGCAGCTATATCAAGAACAAAAAGAGAACATATTTGATGAATCGGGGCGAGTAAACTGGCTGGCTGCGATCCGCCGAATCTCAATTTTAGAAATGCCATCGAATAAAATGCCCACTTGATTTGTTCACTCTCCGCCAGGGGTATTTGTGCCGTCTTCAAAAGGAACGATCTCACATGTTGACGAAAGCCATCTTCTCGATCGCCTTGCTCGCTCTCGTCGGTCTCGGTGTTTCCTCTTGTTCCACCTCGGACCAGCATGGCTCCGGTGGCAACATGACGATGAATCCTCCTCCGGCCGGCGGCGGATACTGACACGCCAGGATGCGAGGTAGGATTGGGGCGCCGTCATCGCGGCGGCGCCGTTTTCCTCAACGGGCAAAATGTCGGCAATATCGGCCCTGCACAAGAATCGGGTTGAATTTCACGGCTCGTGGCACGATTTTCATGACAAGTGGAAACACGGAGCGTCCGTCATGAACGAGACAAGGCAAGACTATCTGATCTTCGAAACCGCCGGCGGTTTCTGCGGCATCGCCTGGAGCGATATCGGCGTCATACGCTTCCAACTGCCGACGAAGGATGCCGGGGCGACCGAACGCCTGCTTCGGCGTCGCCTGCCGAATGCGCATCCCGGCACGCCGACGCCTGAAGTCGCGGAGGTCGTCGCCAAGGTGAAACGGTATTTTGCGGGCGAAGAGATCGATTTTTCCGGCGTCGCCCTCGATCTTGGCGAACAGGATGCCTTTTTCAAGCAGATCTACGATGCCGCCCGGCAGGTCACCTGGGGCCATACCACCACCTATGGGACGCTTGCGAAACAGCTTGGCGTCGGGCCGGAAGCAGCCCGCGATGTCGGCCAGGCGATGGCAAAGAATCCGGTCGCGCTGATCATCCCCTGCCATCGCGTTCTGGCGGCAGGCGGCAAGATCGGCGGCTTTTCGGCGCCCGGCGGTTCCAACGCCAAGGCCCGGATGCTGGAGCTGGAAGGCGTCCAGCTCGCGCCGCCGAAACCTGTGCAGCAATCACTGGGGTTCTAGGCAGCGGCACTGGGAGGAGGGGGGCTTCCTCCCCAGGCTTTCGATACCTGGCGGGCGCGGGAAAACAGCAGCGTCTCCTTGTCGTTGAAGCGCACAGGCGTCGGATCGCTATATCCCGCCTCGCGAGGTTGCAAAGGCCCTGCCGAACTGGAAAGGCAAGACGGTCATCGACGCTATGAACGCGTCACTTCCCTTGAGGAGTTGGACGGTCTCCCGTCCTCCGCCTTCATTGCGAAGTTGTTCACCGGCGCCAGGTTCGTGAAAGGTTTCAATCACCTGGTTGCGACCATGTGACCGATGCCGAGAACTGGTCGCGCGCTAATTTCTTCGAGCAGCGCGCGACCGAATATGTGCTCTAACGCTTTGTTATTATCGTGCTTTGGAACTAATGACGCGCGAAACTGTTCATATATAACTTTGATACGACGCTGACGTCGTCCCGGCCGGCTGGGTAAGCGGCGCTCTTGAGGAATAGCCCATCATGAAGATTTCGCCCGCATTTCGTTCAGTCGCAGTTGCCACCATCGCCGCCGCGGGAATTAGCTTTGCCAGCGCCGCGCATGCCGACAGCGGTACGATCCGTTTTGCCGTCTATAAGGCTGCCTTCTTCGTCGGTGGTTCCGGAGGCGAGGGCACGCTGACCTTCCATGGTCGCCGCTATCCCGTCTCGATTGGCGGTATCTCGGGCGGCCTCGCCTTCGGGGCCTCCAAGACCTATTTCCAAGGCACCGTTACCCATATTCGTCGCGCTCAGGATGTGTCGGGGATCTACGGTGCAGCGGGCGGCGGTGGCGCAGTCGGCAAAGGCGCCCAGATGATCGTCATGACCAATGACAAGGGCGCCCAACTCGAACTCACAGGCAGGCAGGTTGGCCTGCAGGTCAATGCCGATATCAGCGGTCTGAGCATCACGGTGAAGTAAGGGCGCCACTCCGTTCATCATTCCTTGGATGGGCCCGATTTGCTGAATTTGGCGATTGGGCACTTCCGGGAAAGGTGCCCAGAGAGTGCCCTTCGCCGTCTATTCTCACTCAATTGTTCTTACTGATCGTTACGCATTGAATTACAAGCGCAAAGCTTCTGCATACGACGAGGAACCGTCTCTCCGATCCGTCAGAAATTTCTGCTCTCGAATTCAAAGGAGAGTTTAGTCGATTCAGAAACTGCTTGGTTTCAGCGACTATCGATATCGATCGGTCGATTTTTCGAAATCTCCGGCAAGCGCGCTTTCGTCAGCCTCAAGGGACATCACGACCCTACGTCCGGAGAATGACGTGCTCGACCGGACGGCGGAGCGATCTGGGCAACTCCGGACCGTACCCGAATCTCATCACGAGATCCGGCCGACGATCGCCGATGCCGAGATAGGTGGCAAATTGCCCCCGCACGGCGGGAACCTCGACCGGTTGATTGATGAAGGCGTGCCGGAGTTGGAGAGCCGTCGCCTGAAGGGCGAAACGCTGACTGCATCGTCCGGCTTCGGCCCAGTAGGCGGGTTCGTTCTTGTCAGAGACGAACACGGCAACACCGGCCGAGCTTCTGAGCTGGCTCTCATAATTCCGGTTTTCAGCCTCCTTCGTGAACACCAGATTGAGGATCAAGCGGCCGATCCAATCCGGCAGGACTGGATTGCCGGAGGATTTCGAAAACAAGCCGTCTCGCGTCGAAAGGGCTGAGCCATAGCTGAATCGAATCCACGATTTCAATTCTTCTACGAACGCGACATCGTCCATCTGCGCACTGTTGCCCGCGACCAGATAGGAGAGGATCTCCTCACGCTGCTTCCGCTCTGTGAAAAGCAGCATCCGCACGCCTTGACCGTTTCCTGCGGCTTCCAAGAGCCGGAGATGTTCGGGCGGGACCGAGCGCCCATCATAGACAGTGCGCGTCGATTGACGATGCGGAATAGCGTCGAACAGGTCTGTCCGTTCGGGCGGCGCAGCCTCCAAGTCGACCCGAATTCCGCGCTCATCGGGATCGTAGCGCGGAACCGCCCGAAGTCCGAAGGCGCGGGCAGCTTGGACCATGTTCTCGACGGCGCAGCCGAGGCTGGCGAACACATGATGATCGTCGGGATCGACAGCGGGCAAGCGACGCCGGGAATCGGGCAGCACGAGGATCGAGCGATCCGAGAGCCGAAATTGCCAAGGCTGCGTGTTATGGCTGTTTGCCGCCAAGGTGGCATAACGGACAAGCTCTCGTTGGGCCGATGACGGCGGCAGATCGGTACTGTCGCTGTGCCGCCACGTGGCGTTGACAGCTTCCTGATAGCCGGAAAGGTCACGGGCATTCATCACAAACGCCGTTGCCCCACCAATTGCGATAAGTCCCCCTCCGGCGGCAAGCGCGGTCAAGAAGGCACGACGGCCTTGATAAATCTCAGACATGATAGTTGGGTATCACGGAGAGGCTCGGCAGACTTTGATCTGAATCAGGTCTTCAGCATTGACGCCATTCGCTGCCGGAGGGCCAGAGTTGCGCGAGGACTACCGACTGCTATTGCAGCGACAACATAGCTATTAGCACGCTGCTTTATCCCGGTTTACTCCGCAGCACTCCCCCTCATTCCCACTCGATCGTGCCCGGCGGCTTCGATGTTACGTCATAAACGACGCGGTTGATGCCGCGGACTTCGTTGATGATGCGGGTCGCGGCGCGGCCGAGGAATTCCATGTCGTAGTGATAGAAGTCCGCGGTCATGCCGTCGACGGAGGTCACGGCGCGCAGCGCGCAGACGAACTCGTAGGTGCGGCCGTCGCCCATGACGCCGACGGTCTGGACCGGCAGCAGCACGGCGAAAGCCTGCCAGATGGCGTCATAGAGGCCGGCCTTGCGGATCTCGTCGAGATAGATCGCGTCGGCTTCGCGCAGGATCTCCAGCTTCTCGCGGGTGATGCCGCCGGGGCAGCGGATGGCAAGGCCCGGGCCGGGGAAGGGGTGACGGCCGATGAAGCTATCGGGCAGGCCGAGTTCCTTGCCGAGCGCGCGCACCTCATCCTTGAAGAGTTCGCGCAGCGGCTCGACGAGCTGCATCTTCATGCGCTCCGGCAGGCCGCCGACATTGTGGTGCGACTTGATGGTGACCGAGGGGCCGCCGGTAAAGGAAACGCTTTCGATCACGTCCGGATAGAGCGTGCCCTGGCCGAGGAAATCGGCGCCGCCGAGCTTCTTGGCCTCTTCTTCGAAGGTCTCGATGAAGAGCCGGCCGATGATCTTGCGCTTGGTCTCGGGGTCGCTGACGCCCTCCAGTTCGCCGGTGAAGCGGTCGGAGGCATCGACATGGAGCAGATGCAGATTGTAGTGCTCGCGGAACATGGCGACGACGCCGGCCGCCTCGTCCTTGCGCATCAGGCCGTGGTCGACGAGGATGCAGGTGAGCTGGTCGCCGACTGCTTCATGAATCAGCAGTGCTGCGACGGAAGAATCGACGCCGCCTGACAGGGCACAGATGACGCGCTTGTCGCCGACCTGATCGCGGATTGCCTGCACGGCCTTGGCGCGATAGGCCGACATCGACCAGTCGCCCTTGAGGCCGGCGATGTTGTGAATGAAATTGCCGATCAGCTTGGCGCCGTCGGGCGTATGAACGACTTCCGGATGGAACTGCACGCCATAATATTTGCGCTTCTCGTCGGCGATGAAGGCATAGGGTGCGTTCGAGGAGGTGGCGACCACTTCGAAGCCTTCTGGCAACGCGGTGACGCGGTCGCCATGGCTCATCCAGACCTGATGACGCGAGCCGGAGGACCAGAGGCCCTCGAACAGCGCGCAATCCTCGTTGACGTCGAGGAAGGCGCGGCCGAATTCGCGGTGATGGCCGCTCTCGACCTTGCCGCCGAGCTGCATGCACATGGTCTGCTGGCCGTAGCAGATGCCGAATACCGGAATGCCGCTGTCGAAGATGATCTGCGGCGCCCGCGGTGAGCCCTCGTCCACGGTCGAGGCCGGGCTACCGGACAGGATCACGGCCTTCGGCTGCAGCCGCTTGAACCCGGCTTCGGCGGATTGGAAGGGGACGATTTCGCAGTAGACGCCCGCTTCGCGCACGCGCCGTGCGATGAGCTGCGTCACCTGGCTGCCAAAATCGACGATGAGAACGGTGTCTGGATGTGCTGTCTGGGTCATGGCGAGCCTTTAATGAAAAGCGCTTTCGCTGGCAATCGGGCAAATCATGCCGGAGCCGATTTTATTGTCCCGATTGTCCTCACATAGGGCGGTTTTGATCCGTTAAAACCAGAATACGCCGTCTTCCAATGCGGTAAACAGGCCGTCGACGGCATAGGACAGTTTACGGTCGATGACGTGCAGATATTCCGTCCAGTCGGAAATGCGCTGCAATTCGATTTGCCCATCGGAAATGCCGCGCAGCCCGATCAGCGGACGGCCGTAGATCTGGCAGGCGCGCAGCACCGCGAAGGTTTCCATGTCCACCATGTCGGTGCCGATGCGCTCGTAGGCATCCGTGCCGGACACGATGTTGCCGCCGGTGGAAAGGCTCGCTTCGGCAATAGCGGGAATGCGCAACGGCAGTTCGAGCGTGGCAGGCAGGTCGAGGAACGGCGTGCGACCCTTCTCGAAGCCGAGCGGCGAGGCATCCATGTCGCGGTAGGAGACGGAGCTGACCTGATAGACTTCGGTCTGCTCCAGCGTGGCGGAGCCGGCCGAGCCGAGCGAAACCACGAGATCGGGCAGGTCGTCCTGGGCTTCGAGCTGGGCAAATGCGCGGGTGAGCGCGATCCCTGCCTCGACGGGGCCGACGCCGGTCATCAGCGGATCGATGCGCGAGCGCAGAAAGGGCCCATATTCCGCCTCGGCCGCCATGACGAACAGGATCGATTTGCCCGAAACGCGCTTCAATTCGAATTTCATCCGCTAATTCCCTCTCTGCCACGGATGACCATCATCGTTCCGGTCATCGAGGCAATCAGCTTGGCCGGCCCGTCGCCAATCGCATAGCCGCGTCCATCGGCCACGATGATCGTCGTGCCCGGCTTGGTGACATCGCCGCGAAACAGGAAACGCTCGCCGCGTCCCGGCGACATCAGGTTGATCTTGAATTCGATTGTCAAAATAGATGCAGAGGGATCGATGACGCTATAGGCCGCAAATCCGCAGGCGGAATCCAGCGCGGCGGCGATGATGCCTGCATGGAGGATGCCGTGCTGTTGCGTCAGCTTGACGTCGAACGGCAGCTCGATCTCGACCGCGCCATGTTCGACGCGTGTCAGTTCCGCGCCGATGGTCGCCATCGCGGCCTGCCGCTCGAAGCTGGTTCTAATGCGGGCCCGAAAATCGCCGCTGTCTGCCTCTGTCATACCATCCCCTCTTCGCGGGTGCGAAATTGGCATGGAGAGGCGGCGAGAACAAGGGTCATGCTTTGGAAAAGCAAAGCCTCTGCCGCTTCTGCGGCCGACATCCAATTTCCTCAATGGCAGCATCATGCTATCCGAAACCAGAGAATACATGGCGAGGGGCATCGATGACGACGATCCTGCAATCGGTGGCGGCCTACGAGACCTGGATGCGGGCGCAGCTTGGCGACGATCTGGTCGGGTCCGGCCTGACAAAGAAGCACAAGCTCATGAAGAGAGACAGCTTCTCATTCCTGCGCGGAACCTACTGGCGCTGGGCCGAAACCATCCTCCAGATCTGCCCCGATCTCGCGAGTGCGCCGCAGATATTGGCGATCGGCGACACGCATCTCGAGAATTTCGGCACTTGGCGTGACGAGGAGGGGCGGCTGATATGGGGCGCCAACGATTTCGACGAGGCCGCCGTCATGCCTTACGCGCTCGATCTCGTGCGCCTGGCGACCAGCGCGATTCTGGCGCGGGGCAATGATGGTCCGACGCCGCGCGCCATCGCCGATGCCATTCTTGGAGGCTATCGCCGCGGTTTGCGGCAGCCGTCTCCCGTCATCCTGGAGCGCGATTACAAACGGCTGCGCAATGAGGTATTGCTGTCGAATGCCGAGCGCAGGGCTTTCTGGGAGAAGTATCGCAGTTTGCCACCGGCGAAAGACCCGGTGCCGGAGCCCTATCTGAAGGCGCTGCGCAGGGCATTGCCGGATCCGATGACAGAATTCGAGGCAAAGCCGCGCACGGCCGGCACCGGCAGTCTGGGCCGTCCGCGTTTCGTCGCCTATGTCGAATGGCGCGGCGGTCCTGTCCTGCGCGAAGTCAAGGCGCTGCTACAGTCTGGCTGGTCGCTCAAGCATAACCCCTCGGACAAGACGATCCATACGGGTGTTATCGCCGCGGGACGGGCGCGCTCGCCCGATCCACGTTACCAGGTGAGCGGCAAGCTTCTGGTCCGCCGTCTATCACCCAACAGCCGCAAGATCGAAGTCGACGGAGATATGCAGGTGCTGCTGGCGCCTGAGATGCTGGATCTAATGGGCTTCGAAATCGCCAACTGCCACGCCGACGATGCCTCGCACCTGCCAGGCATTGTTGCCGATCTCGATAAGCGGGGCACCGATTGGCTGCGAGCGGCGGCAAGGGCCGTCGCTGTCGCTGTCAGTGCGGAACAGGCCGAATTCGCCAGGAAGGGATAGGCCGGCAGCCTGTCGGCCTAGAGAATTCCGGGAAAAGTGCGAAGCGGTTTTCCGTCCGGGATTGCGCAAAAACAATAGCATGGAGCGGTTGGGCGATTCCGTGAAACGCGTAACCGCTCTAGTGGCCGGCCGCTTCGAGGATCAGGCGGGCGATCGTATCCGGGTGAGAGATCAGCGCAAGATGGCTTGCCTTCACCTCGATGGTCTTGGCGCCCATGCGCTTGGCCATGAAGCGTTCGAGGTCGGGATTGATCGTCCGGTCTTCGGTGGAGACCGCATACCAGCTCGGCTTCGAATGCCATGCGGCCTGGGTCGTCTTGCCGGTAAGGAGTTCCTTGTGGAACGGCTCCTGTACGGCATAGAGGACCTTGGCCTTGGCTTCGGGCAAATCGCCGGCGAAGTCGCGCAGGAAGGCTTCTTCGCTCAGGCGGCCCTCGTCGCCGTCAAAGACGATGCCAGCCGATGCCGGCGGCGTCGGATAGGTCTTGGCAAGCGCCGTGTAATCCTCGCCGGCATCGGGCGCACGGGCCGCGACATAGACCAGCGAGGAGACCTTCGGGTGCATGCCTGCCTCGGTGACGATCATGCCGGAGAATGAATGACCGACAAGCACGGTCGGGCCGTCCTGGCGATCGAGAACGCGCTGGACCGAGGCAACGGCCTCGGGCAATGTGGTCAGCGGGTTCTGCACCGCCGTGCAGTTCAGCCCCTTTGCCTGCAGCCGCGCGATGACCTCCGACCAGCAGGAGCCGTCTGCAAAAAGCCCATGCACCAACACGACATTACGCGCCTTTTGCGGGGCTGAGGTTGCCGAACCGCCAGCAACGTTGGTGGCGGCCATGCCGCTGGTGGAAACGAGAGAGGCGGCGGCGCCGGCAACAAGTGCTGCCGAGAAATTCCGTCTGGTTATCATCATGGTCCTGATCCTTTGCATCGAAGGGGTGAAGTCGGCAGCGGAAGGCCTTCCGGCCGAGGGCTCGCTCGCGATGTCATTGTCGTTGAAAAGAGCATTCCGCCGAAGCGCTCGGACAAAATCTGCTCTGCTTGCATTCTGGTCTGGCATTCTGGCCGCCCTGCGTATGCGGGAGGGCGTTTCATGAGGGATTTTGTATTCCTACTGCTCAGGATGGTCAATCATTGAATGCGTAACAGTTGCGTGATAGTCATTCTGCATGCAAGGTAGCAGAACAATAGCGACATTGCATACGAGATGGGGCAAAATGCCAGGAGATCGGGAATGACCAATGGGTTCGAGGATTCCGCTGACAACCGCGAATTGCTGTCGGACCGTATCCGCAACGCCCTGGCCGATGAGATCGCGACCGGAAGGCTCGAGGCAGGCGCGGCACTCGACGAGCAGCATCTTGCCGATCGCTTTGGTGCTTCGCGCACACCGGTTCGCGAGGCGTTGAGGCAATTGGCGGTGAGCGGCCTGGTCGAGGTGCGGCCGCGCCGCGGCGTCGTCGTCGCCCGCATGACACCGGAGCGCATCATGGAGATGTTCGAGACGGTGGCGGAGATCGAGGCCATGTGTGTGCGGCTTGCCACCTACCGCATGACGCCTTTGGAGCGCAGCCACCTGATCGAGCTGCACGATGCCTCCGAAACGATCGTGAAGAAGGGCGATTTCGATGCCTATGACGCCTTCAACCGCGCCTTTCACGAGGCGATCTACCACGCGACGCATAACAGCTTTCTGGCCGAACAGGCGATTGCCATACGCAGTCGCTTGACCGCCTTCCGCCGCGCTCAATTGCAGCAGGACGAGCGCCTCGATCGATCACGAGCGGAGCACGAAGCCATCATGCAGGCAATTGCTGAGGGTGACGGCGATATGGCGTCGCGGCGCATGCGGGCGCACATGCTGAATGCTGCGACGGCGCTGCGCCGCTTCATCGAAGCCAGCAAACCGGTCTGAGCCGTGGCGAAATCAGCCGCGGGCGATGCGGACGATATGCTGATCCCAGGCGACATCGCTGTGCTGGCCCAAGAACTCGCCCTCATAGGAGGACACGGCGAAGCCATGGCTGGCCGGCGCAATGCCCGCCGCATCAGGCACGCTTTCGACCTTCAGCACCTTGCCCGTCTTCGCATCGAGCGTCACCGATGTCCCCTCGACCGGCGACGTCACGCCCACGAGGTTCTCGGCGCGATTGACGGCGATGGCGCCGACATAGTTGCCGAGCGCGCGGGTCGTTTCGTCGGGCAGGGGGACGAAGGTTAGGTCCTCACCCCTGGCGAAATGGCCGACGAGCGGCGGCAGGTCGTTGCGATGGCCTTCATACTGACAGGCGAACCAGACCCGGCCGCTTGCATCGATATCGACATGCCGGGTGGAGACCTGGGCATATTGCGGCGGCAGGACATGTTTCTCGATCAGCCGGCCGCTCGCCGCATCGATCAGCGTCAGCGACGGCTCCATATGGTCGAGATTGAGCTTGGTGCGGCCGAAATCCGGATGCGTCTCGATGCCGCCATTGGCAACGATCAGGAACCTGCCGTCATCCGAGACGGTCATGTCGTGCGGGCCGACACCATAGGTCTCGTACTCGCCGATGCGGACAAAGCGGTTGCGGGCATCATAAAGCCCGATGATACCGCGATTGTCGTCGAAGTCGTTCTCGCTCGCATAAAGCAGCTGGCCATCGGGCGAAAACGTACCGTGCCCGTAGAAATGCCGGCCTTCCCTTGCGCTGATGACGATCGGCTCGGCCTTATTCCAGGGATCGAAGATCATCGCAAAGGTGCCCGGCCGGCGGGCGAATGCGACGGTCTTGCCCGTCGCCTTCGAGAAGGCCATGCCATGGGCGCGAGCGGGCAGGGCCACCTGATCGATGATCCGGCCCTTCTCGGTCACCGTCGCCACGGCAAAGGAGCCGTCGGCGGCGCGGATGCCCGACGCATAAACCGCATCGGCCCGCTCCAGGGCCATCAGGGCGCCGGGCTTGAGGGCTGCGAGGAATGTCAGCCCCGCACCTCTAACGAAAGCTCTCCGGTCGATCAGCCCGCTGCGCATCGCCCTTAATCTCCGTCGGCGAAGGAGAAGCCGGCCGAAAGGCCGATGGCGCCGCCATACTCGTCGCTGAAGGCGGTGGTGAGATCGCGGCTGACGGCAAGCAGCTTGTCGAGCTTGGCGCGCTCTGCATCGTCGCCAAGCGCTTTTTCGATATCCGGATTGATCGTCGGCGCGGTCGCCGCAAGCTCGTTCAGCAGCCTGTCGATCTTGGCGGCGGCGTCGCGCTTGTCCGCTGGCAGCAGGCTTGCCATATCGGCCTTTTCCCAGAGCGCCTTCAAACCCTCGACATTGCCGGTGAACGACGTCCAGGTGTTGGCGGAGCGCCAGTAGATCGCCATCTTTGGCCGCGCAGAGGCGGGATCGCCCTTGTAGAAGCTCTCCAGCCGCTGGTCGCGGACGTTGGCCGCACCATGCACGAGGATGCCGAGCAGCGCCGTGACCGCTTCCTTGTTGTCCATGAAATCATCGCTGGATTTGCCCGGATACTTCCAGGATTTCTGCACGCCATCGGGTGCATCCCATTCGTCGGCGATTTCCTTGGCCGTGTTTTCGATATTGCCGGCGACGGCCGCGCCATAGCGGCAGCGGAAGCCCTGCTTCTGGCTGGCGAGGACGTCCGAACCGGTGCCGTAGAGCACATATTCCAGGGCCGTCATGCTCATCAGCGCCACGCTCTTGCCGGCAACGGCCTCGACCGTCGCGTCCTTCTCGTCCGCCTTGGCGATCAACGCCTGCACCTGCTTGAGGCCAACACCCTTGCGGTCTGGATAGAACAGGATGTGCTCGAAACGGTTCTTGTCGATGATCGGGCCGGTATCGACGATTTCGATGCGCGACCAGCTCTTCACGGTGTCGCCGAAGGCCGATTGGGCGCTGGCGAGCGTGGCGGCAGTGGGATCGGCGCAAAGCGCCTTCATCGCCACGGTCAGCTTCGAGGCCGAGTCATGCATGGCGCGATAGCCGGGGCGAATGACATCGTCCACTGCCTTCCGCAGGGTTGCAGGCACGGCCGCTTCGTTCAGGCCGGCGCCATTGGCCGTCGCGTCCTGCGCATGGACTGATAACGCCGAGACGGTGAAGAGAAGGCTAGCTGCGAGACGTTTCCAGTGGCGCATCAAAGAGACTCCAGAAAGTTGATGAGGGCTTGCCGATCGTCCGTCGAAAGGTCGGCGAATGCGTTGCGGGCTTTTTCCGCCTCTCCTCCATGCCAGAGGATGGCTTCGGTCAAGGTGCGGGCGCGGCCGTCATGCAGATAGGCCTGCTGGCCGCTCACCGTTTGGGTGAGGCCTATACCCCAGAGCGGCGGGGTGCGCCAATCGCGGCCGGAGGCCACACCCACCTGCTGGCCGTCGGAAAGGCCTTCGCCCATGTCATGCAGCAGGAAATCGGAATAGGGCCAGATCAGCTGGAATGCCTGCGGTGAGTCCTTGCCATCGCTGCCCTTGATGTCGTCGCGGGTGACGAACTTCGGCGTGTGGCAGGCGGCACAGCCGGAACGATAGAACATCTCCTTGCCGTGCAGCACATCGGGAAAGCTCGCCTTGCGGCGGGCGGGCACGGCAAGATTTTCGGAATAGAAGGTGACGAGGGCAAGGATCGGATCCGGTGCTTCGGTATCGCCCAGGCGCTTCTGCACGCCGTTCGGCATGGCAAGGCAGCGCGGTTCCTTGGACGTGCAATCGCCGTAGGGATTCGGCCGGTCCGGCGTGGAAATGCCGATATCGGCCGAGAAGGCGTCCGCCACCTGGTCGCGCACCGTGGCATTCTGGGCCTTCCAGCCGAAGCGCCCGAGCGCCATCTGGCCAGTGCGGTGGTCGCGGACGATGGCGGGGCGACCGCGAATGCCCGTGCCGTCCTTGCCGTCCGGATCAGCATTGGCAAGGATATCGGCTTCCGGAATGGCCTCGATCAAGCCCAAGCCGATCATCGGCGGCGCGATGCGAGGAGAGAGGGTCGTCGTCGGATCCAGCGGTCCATAGGCCAGATCGGTCACGCCGTAATGTGGCTTGCGCAACGTCACTGTCTCGCCGCCCGCGAGCGTCACTGTCTCTTCCACATAGCTCACCGTCACCTTGCCTTCGGCGGCAAGGCCGGGCACGGCTAGATCCTGCAGTTGTTTGCCATAGGTCGAATCCGGAAAGTTGAGCGCGCGGAAATCCTTGGCGGCCTGCTCCTCTTCCGGCGTGGCGGCAGACCGCGCCAGGCGCAGGACCATCGAGGTCGCGGCGGCTCCGGTGGCCTCCGGCGGATGGCCGCGACCATCGCGGATGTGGCAGCTTTGGCAGGAGCGGGCGTTGAACAGCGGCCCGAGACCGTCGGAAGCCTGCGTGGAGGAGGGGGCCGAGACCCAGAGCTTGCGAAAGAGGGCGTTGCCTAAGTGGAAGTTCTCGCCGCGCTCCAGCCCGAGATTGGCCGAGGGCTGCGAGAAGATATCGCGATGGACGGGATCGATCGATGTAGCCGCCCCGCCCTGCATCGCCTCATAGGCCTCGGCCTTCGAAAAATCCGTGGTCGCGCGCGTGACGTCGCGCACCCGGTTCAGCTGCTCGGCGGAAAGATCGCCGCGGGTCGTCGGAAAGTCGAGGATGCCGGCAACGGCCAGGGTGATCGAAAAAACCAAAAAACCCGCAGCGAGGGCGGGCAAAAGGGCGCGGTTGGCCGGGATGTTTGTCATGGGTGTCAGGGCGGCAGCGTCTTGTCGCGCCGCCGCCCTCCTTTATTACTTCTTGAAGACAGAGTTAGGATTGTCCAGGCTGTCCGAACCTTCAAGCTTGATCGTGCCGAGATCGAGAGCGGCAATGACGCGCTGGATGCTCTTCGTCTGGTCGAGCAGGCCATCGATGGCCTTCTGCACGGTGGCATTGCCTTCCTTGTTGCCTTCGCCGATCATCTGGTCGTATTTCTCGACCGTCTCGCCGCGATGCACCAGCGCCTTCATGGCTGCAAGGGTAGCGTTGAGCTTCCCCTCGGTCTCCTTGTCGAGCGCTGCGTCCTTGGCCTTGACCAGATCGTGCAGCGACGGGCCTTTCAGCTTGGTGCCGTCGACACGGGTATAGTTGCCGGTATAGGCAGAGGCGATGCCGATGGCGTCGCCATTGTGCTCGTTATAGGTATTGTCGGAGAAGCAATCCTGCTCCTCTTCCGGATCGTGAAGCAGCAGGCCGAGCTTCATGCGCTCGCCGGCAAGTTCACCGTAGGAGAGTGAGCCCATGCCGGTCAGGATGGTGGTAAGGCCAGCCTTCGGATCGGCTTCGACATGCTTGGTGGCTTCGCCGTCCGGTGCCCACTTGGCCGTCATGTCTTGAAGGTCCGAGACAAGAAGCGTCGAAACGGATCTCAGATATTCCGCGCGGCGGTCGCAATTGCCGTGCGTGCAATTCTTCAAGTCGTAATCGGTGGCGGGGCGTTCGCCGGCGCCCGGTCCGGTGCCGTGCAGGTCCTGGCCCCAGAGCAGGAACTCGATGGCATGGTAGCCGGTCGCGACGTTAGCCTCGACACCGCCAGCCTGGTGCAGCGTGCCCGACAGGAATTCCGGGGTCAGATGCGAAGCATCGACATCCTTGCCGTTGATCTTGATCGTCTTGTTGGCAATGACGTTGGCGACATAGAGTGCGTTCTCATCGCTTTCCGTGCCGTAAGAAGCGTCGACGTAGTCGATCAGCCCCTCGTCCAGCGGCCAGGAATTCACCTTGCCTTCCCAATCGTCGACGATCGAGTTGCCGAAGCGATAGACTTCCGTCTGGGCATAGGGAACGCGGGCCTTGATCCAGGCGGCGCGCGCCGCCTTCAGCGTCTTGTCGCTGGGGTCGGCAAGCAACGCGTTGATCGCCTTGTCGAGCGCCTGTGCCGTCGTCAGGGAGTCCTGATATTTGGCATGCGCCACCTCCGCATAATGCTTGAGGACGGCAGCCGGCTCGGGAGCGGCTGCAAGGGCGGGAAGGCCGGATACGGCAGTTGCGGCAACGGCCACCGCGAGCACGGCGCCAAAATTGATCTTCAGTTTCATATTCCTCTCCTACGACAGCGGGGGGCACCGTCAAAAACTTGGTATTTTGTCTCATGTATGAAAAATAAACTTGTGTCAAATACTCTAGTTTAGAACGATTTTAAGGCAGGAAATTATTGGTTAAGGCCGCAGGAATGGAATGGATTTGCTTGAAAAAGCGGCAGATGCAGGTCAAAAAACAGGCATGTGGATTTCAGTTGAGTCTCGAAGATCTTTCATGCATCGCCATTTCAAGCATTTCCTTCACCGTCATGAGCCGAAAGGCCATTGGCAGGGGCATCTGAAGTCGGGTGTAGGCGCCATCACAGGCATGACCGCCGTTGGCGCTCTGGCGATTGCGACCGGCATTCCCTTGCTGATCGCACCCTTCGGCGCGACGGCTGTGCTGATCTTCGGCCAGCCGAAGAGCCCACTGGCGCAGCCTGCCAATGTGCTCGGTGGCTATCTGCTGGCCGCCATTGTCGGCAGCCTCGCCATGGCGCTGCTGCCGGGCCTTTGGTGGGCAGCCGCCATCGCTGTCGGTCTTGCTATCGCCGCGATGCTTATTTTAAGGGTGACGCATCCGCCGGCCGGCGCCGTGCCGCTGGTGGCATTCGGATCGCATCTGTCGGCGTGGACACTGTTCACCGTTGTCGGCCTTGGCGGCCTGCTGCTCATCGTCATTGCCGTGCTGCATCACCTCATCCCGCCCCGACAGCAATATCCGCTGCGGGCGGATTGATTTCACCTCACGCTTTCCGCTGCAGACGGCAGAAGAAGAAGCCGTCCGTATCGGTCGATGCAGGTGTCAGCGTAATGGTCTTGCCATCGGATGAGCGCGGCCGCGGCGCATCTTTGCCGAACAGCTTTTCCCAGGAACTCAACGCCTCCACGACGTCGAAATCCGGGTTCTGGCTGGCGAAACGGTTCACCTGCACTTCGTTTTCCTCGGGCAGCACAGAGCAGGTGACATAGAGCAGCGAGCCGCCGGGGCGGACGAATTCGCCGGCCTGGGCCAGCGCTTCCTGCTGTTGGCTGGTACGCTCGTCGAGGTTCTTCTGCGTCAGCCGCCACTTCGTGTCGGGCCTTCGGCGCCAAGTGCCCGTGCCGGTGCAGGGCGCATCGACCAGAACCTTGTCGAATTTGCCGCGCAGCGGCAACAAACCGTTGCGCTCGTCATGGACCTGGACATTGCGGGTTCCGGCCCGCTTCAAGCGCTCGATGATCGGCGCCAATCGCCGCCGGTCGGAATCATAGGCGTGGGCCTGACCCTTGTTGTGCATGGCAGCCGACATGGCGAGCGTCTTGCCGCCGCCGCCCGCACAATAGTCGAGCACTTGGTCGCCCTCTTCAGGCAGAACGAGATCGGCGACGATCTGTGAGCCCTCGTCCTGCACTTCGAACCAGCCCTTCTGGAAGGAAAGCTCGGCGGTGACGTTCGGCAACCGGGATGCACCTTCGCCGGCGGGAATACGGATGCCGAAACGGGCGAGCTTCGATGCCTGCGCGCCTGCGCGATCGAGCGCCTTCACCACCTTGGCGCGGTCCGCCTTCAGCGCGTTGGCGCGAAGGTCGAGCGTCGGGCGTTCAGAGAGGGCGTGCGCTTCGGAGAGCCAGTCTTCGCCGAAGGCGCGCTCAAAGGAAGGTTCGACCCATTCGGGGATATCGCCCTGGATGTGCCGGGGCGCATCTTCGAGCTTGCGGGCGGCAAAGGCAGCCAGCGCCTCGGCGCTCGGAGCCTCGGGGGCGAATTTGTCACCGTCGAGTTCGGCAGCCAGCGCCTCGGGCGTCAGGCCCCATTGGCGAAAGAGCACGGCATGGGCAAGTGCCGAAGGGCTGTCGTCGCCCATGAGCCAGGCATGGGAAAGCCGCATGCGTAGCGCGTCGTAGACGATATTGCCGATCGCGGCCCGATCGCCGGAGCCCGCAAAACGATGAGCGAGCCCCCAATCCTTCAGGGCGTCGGCCACCGGTCGCTTGCGCGTTTCGATATCGGCAAGAACCTCGATGGCCCCCTGCAATCGGCCGCCCAGACGCATTTAATACTCTCCTGCTTGCGCATGGTCCCGAAACTCGGTGGAGCTGTCGGGAAATGGCATGCGCTGCCAAAATGTCGCTGACGTCTCATCAATCCGCACGAATAGCGCACATGGCGGCGGATTATTGAGACGTCCCAACCGCGTGGTAGCCGCGATTGACGGAGAGAGCAAGCGTTGTGCCGAAATGCCCTATGCTTCCGGCCTGATCGCCGATTACTTCGAGGCGACGACTTCGTAGCAGACGCTGGCGGTGCCGGAGGCGACCATGCCGATATCCTGGGCCGCGGCGCGGGAAAGGTCGAGGACGCGGCCGCGAATGAACGGCCCGCGGTCGTTGATGCGAACGACGACGCTACGACCATTGTGCTTGTTGATGACCCTGAGACGCGTGCCGAAAGCAAGCGAGCGATGGGCGGCAGTAAGGTTTCTGGAACTCATACGTTCCCCGGACGCAGTTTTGGAGCTTCCTCCGTACCATGAGGCGCCTCCGCATCCATTCGAAGCTAATGCCGGTGTCGAAAGAAGAGCAAAGGAGGCGGATATAGTTGCGGCGATTGCCAAAGAACGTCTGATGTTCGTCAAACCGAATTTTCCCTCAAGCTGTTGAACTTGCGCCTTGCGTAGGCGGCGGGGCTTAAATCCGGCCAAAAATGGCGAAAAAGTGCCTGGTTTGATCACGGAATATTACAATATGTAACATTCGTGATGCAAAGCGAACTACATGACTAATAGTTGGATTTATCGATTTGTGGAAAAAATCTAATAAAATCAGTTGAAAATGGAACAATTATTCTTGTCGGCATACGGCGGCGCATAAGTTCACGAAAATCGGAAAAATAATTTTCCGGCCTTGCCACAATTGCTGCCGCATTTGGGCCAATTTAGAGGTCGTTAACCATAATTGTGGAGTAAATTGAACTAGGAGAGGCGGACAAGTAGGAATTTTCATGCGATTCCTCTTGATTGAAAGACGGGTTTTCCTAGCCGCGCCACCGCCCCGATGACCAGAGCTCCGCAAGCGACATGCGGTATTCGGGAAAGCGAAAGGCAAAACCGAGGGCGCGTAGTTTCGCGTTCGAGACGCGCTTGTTCTCGCCATAGAAGGACCGCGCCATCGGCGTGAGCTCGGCCGTTTCGAAAGGCTGTTCCGGGGGCGGTTCGACACCCATGAGACGGGCGGCTTCGGCGACTATATCCTGTGGCGGCGCGGGCTCGTCGTCCGTGACATTATATATACCGCCGAGCCTGCGGTCCGACAGGAACCGCGCGCAGGCGCCGATGTCTTCGACGCGGATACGGTTGAAAACCTGATTTGCCTTGATCAGCCGCCGCGCCGTGCCCTTTTCCAGATTGCTGAAGGCGTTGCGACCCGGGCCGTAAATGCCGGAAAGCCTGAGCACCGCAACGGGCAAGTCGAGCCTTACGCCGACGCGAAGCCAGCCGTCTTCCGCCTCGACACGCTCCACGGAGCGATCCGCGATCGGATGCAGCGGGGTCTCTTCGCTGATCCAGGCGCCCTTGTGGTCGCCATAGACGCCGACAGTCGACAGATAGCAGATCCATTCCAGCTTCGGCATCAGCGCACGCAAATTGAGCTGCGCCAGTCGCAGCAGCGGATCCCCCGCCCTGCCGGGCGCGATCGATTGCACCAGATGCGTTGCGGATTTCATCGCCTCACGGAGAGCCGGATCGAGCGTCTCGCCGTCGAAGACAAAGGCTTCGATGCCTTCCGCGGCCAATAGCTCCGCCTTGTCGGCCGAACGGGTGGTGCCCGTGATGCGAATGCCGGAGCCCGCGAAAGCCTTGGCGATGGCCGTCCCCGAGTAGCCACAGCCGAAAATCACCACATGCATCACATCGCCCCCGCTATTTTCCATTCCGCGCGAACCTCTTCGTCCGGCTCGTCATCCCTTTCTGCCGCAAATGCGCGAAATTCGCCAGCCGTCATCAGCCGCGACAGCGCCCAGACGGCCATGCCGCGCACGACGGACGAGGGGTCCTTAGCCAGATCGCGGCATAGCTCGATCAAAGCGCGTTCGCCGGAATTGCCGGCGGCGATGAGCACATTGCGGATAAAGCGGTCGCGGCCGATGCGCTTGACCGGCGAGCCGCTGAAGAAGGCGCGAAAGGCCGTATCATCCAATGTCAGCAAAAAGGCGATCGACGGCTCCTTCAGCTCTTCGCGTGCAACCAGCTTCATCTCGGAGGCAGCGCTTGCGAACTTGTTCCAGGGACAGGCGGCAAGACAGTCGTCGCAGCCATAGATACGGTTGCCGATCATCGGCCGGATCTGCGGATCGATCGGTCCCTTGTGTTCGATGGTGAGGTAGGAAATGCAGCGGCGCGCATCGAGTTGATAGGGCGCGGGAAAGGCGGCGGTCGGACAGACATCGAGACAGGCGCGGCAGGAGCCGCAATGATCGATTTCCGGCTCGTCCGGCTCCAGATCGGCCGTGGTGAACATCGATCCGAGAAACAGCCATGAGCCGTGTGTGCGGCTGACGAGATTGGTGTGTTTGCCTTGCCAGCCGAGCCCTGCTGCGGCCGCCAGCGGCTTTTCCATGACCGGCGCGGTATCGACGAAGACTTTTACGTCCTCCTTGGAGCGCGCGGCAAAGCGGGTGGCAATCTCCTTCAGTCGCCCCTTGATGACATCGTGATAATCACGGTTGCGGGCATAGACGGAGATTGCTGCCTTGTCGGTCTTCTCCAGAATGCCGCGCGGATCTTCGTCCGGACCGTAATTGAGGCCGAAGACGGCTATGGAGCGAGTCTCACGCCAGAGGACGCGCGGATCGCCGCGCCGATCGCGCGTCTCCTCCATCCAGCTCATGGTGCCGTGATGGCCCTGTTCCAGGAACTGGCCGAGCCTGACGGCTGCTTCGGGGATGGCGTCCGGTCGCGTGATGCGGCAGAGGTCAAAGCCTTGGGCGCCTGCCTCTTCGCGCAGAAAGGCGGTCAGTGCGCGCCGTCGCTTGCCGGCTTTTTCCGCTTCACGATCCTCGGGCATATCTAGCCCTCGTTAGAAATCCAGGTCGGCGTAGTGCGAAACCGGAGTTACACCGCGTACGCGCTCCGCCAGGATCGGTCGGAAGGACGGACGCGACTTCAGCCGCTGATACCATTCCTTGGCGACCGGCGATTCCGTCCAGTCGATCTCGCCGAGATAGTCGAGCACGGAAATCGAGGCGGCGGCTGCCAGATCGGCATAGCTCAGCCGCTCACCGGCGAGCCACTGCCTGGAGCCCGCAAGCCAGGAAAGATACTTCATATGCTGGCGGATATTGCCGCGCGCCATGCGCATCACCTTGGAATCGGGTGCGCCGCCGCCCTGGTCCGCGGTCATCTGCAGCTTGAAGACGCGCTCGCGCGTCAGAGGCCGCGTCACGTCCTGTTCCATCTTCTGCATGAACCATTCCGTCAGCCGGCGAATCTCGGCGCGCTGAAACGGATCCTCGGCCAGAAGGCGGCGATCCCGCTTCAGGACGCCGTGCGTCTCGTCGAGATATTCGGAAATGACAGTCGCGCCACAGAGCGCCCTCATGCTGTCATCGACATAGACGGGCAGGGTTCCCGCGGGATTGAGCGCCAGGAAGTCGCGGCGCTTTTCCCATGTCTGCTCCTCTATCAGCTCCGTCTGATAGCCATATTCGGTCAGGATCAGACGGACGAACCGTGAAGAAGATGACATTGGGTGATGATACAGCGTCGGCATTGATACTCGGGTGTTTCCAATTGGTGCTACGGAGTTTTTCGGGTCGCGATCCTGCGGCCCTAGTCATTTGTCATGGGTTGAAGCTATAGGAGCTTGGCCTAGTTTGCACAAGCGAATCGGGCCGCCCTGCCGTTTGACAAAGGACACGATATGGCTGAACAAATTATTATCGCGCTGGTTTTGGGTCTTGTGGAGGGGCTTACGGAGTTCATTCCCGTCTCCTCCACCGGCCACCTGATATTGCTCGGACACTTCCTCGGCTTCAAGGAAGCCGCCACATTCGACGTTCTGATCCAGCTCGGTGCGATTCTCGCCATCCTGCTTGTCTATTTCAATCGCCTCGTTCAAATCGCCAAGGCGCTGCCTGTGAGCGTCAAGGCCCGCCATTTCGTGCTGGCTGTTCTGTTCGGCTTCCTGCCGGCTGCCGTCATCGGCGCGCTCGCGCATGACTTCATCAAGACCGTTCTGTTTGATTCACCGCAGCTTATCTGTATCTCGCTGATCCTCGGCGGCATTGTGCTGCTCGTCATCGACAAGATCCAGTTCAAGCCCAAATATACCAGCGCCTATGAGTTCTCCTGGCCGATGGCGATCAAGATCGGCTTCTTCCAGTGCCTGGCAATGATTCCGGGAACGTCGCGTTCGGGCTCCACCATCGTCGGCGCCTTGTTGCTCGGAGCCGACAAGCGATCGGCCGCAGAATTTTCCTTCTTCCTCGCCATGCCCACCATGGCGGGCGCCTTTGCGCTGGATCTTTGGAAGAGCCGACATGATCTCAGCACGGACCAGGGTCTGCTGATCGTCATCGGTTTCGTCACCGCCTTCATATCGGCGCTGCTCGTCGTGCGGGCGTTGCTCGACTTCGTCTCACGCCGCGGCTACGCCCCCTTTGCATGGTGGCGCATTGCCGTCGGCACCCTCGGCCTGATCGGACTTTACACGATCGGCTAATACGGACGGACTGACGTCGCAATCCTGGAGAAAGATGGGGGCCGGTGAGAACCGGCCTTTTTCATGCTCGATCAGTTCGACGAGGAAGCGCCGATGGAGCCTGTCGTGCAGGGGTCGACGCCATAGGCCGGCGCACATTCGCCCTTCACTGAGGCGATGCTGCCGCGGGCCATGAAGGATCCGGCGAGAATCACCAATGCCGCGCACGCAAACAAAAGCGCGATAGACTTACCCATCGAAGAATGCCTTTCCGCAGAAGTGTGAAGCGCCCCTCAGACCAGCTCACTGTCCAAGCCTGAGACGCGCGGTTGTGTTAGTCAGTGGAATGAGCAATAGCAATAAATGTTCATATTAAATTTGACGTTAATGCTACTATTTCCACACTGCGTCTTTTGAGCAACGCTGAGCTGTGAATGACGGTGCTCTGCCAGCCTGCTGGAGCAGGTTTCTGCCGTTAAGGAGCAATAAAAAACGCCGCTCGGCAAAGCCGGGCGGCGCGTGAATTTCGTGGAATGGCCGAATCGTTAGGCTGCTTTGCCCGAGCCGGTGAACTGACCCTGCGGACGATAGCGGACCAGATAGGACGGCAGCACGGAGATGAGCAGCGTCGGCAGCAGGCCGATGTCCTTCAGCGTCCGTCCTTCCGCCTCGGCCTGCTTGGAAACGACATTGTCGCTCTTCAGCAGCGTGACCTGGTCTGGCGTGATCGGCGGCGTGATGAGCGGCACCAGCGACGCGATCGAGCCGATCAGCGAGGCGACGGCGAACGGGATCGAGACGAGCGTCTTCTTCCGGTTGATGACGGACAGCGTGGTCTCGAGACATTCGCGGAAGGTAAGCACTTCCGGGCCGCCCAGTTCGTAGGTCGTGCCGGCCTTCAGCTTGCCGTCGACGCTGCGCGCAACGGCCTCGGCGACATCTTCGACGTAAACAGGCTGGAATTTGGTCTCGCCGCCGCCGATCAGCGGCAGGAAGGGTGCCGTGCGCGACATATCGGCGAACTTGTTGAAGAAGCCATCTTCAGGTCCGAAGACGATCGAAGGCCGCATGATCACTGCATCCGGCTTTATCGACAGGATGGCTGCCTCGGCGCGGGCCTTGGTGCGGGCATAGGCCGAAGCGGAATTGGCATTGGCGCCGAGCGCGGAAATATGCGTCAGCGAAGCGCCGACGCCGCGCGCGGCCTCAGTGATGGCCTTGGCGCCGAATTCCTGCACGGCGTCGAAGGTGTTGCGGCCGCTTTCGGCCAGGATACCGACGCAGTTGACGACATGCTGCGCGCCTTCGACGGCGCGGTCGATGGAATTGCGATAGCGCACATTGGCCTGGACGATCGAAATCTGGCCGAGATTACCGGCCGGCACCAGGAAACCGGCAAGGTCGGGACGGCGTACGGCGACGCGGATGCGATAGCCACGCTTGGCAAGCGTGCGCACCACATGCCGCCCGATGAAGCCTGATCCTCCGAACACGGTAACGAGCGGCGGGAGGTCGGACAGGGTCATGGCAGGCTCCTCGAAAGGCTTTGATTGGGCTGATCTGATTTCGTCTTAACCGATCGGAGCGCCGAGGTGAAGTGCTATCGCGCTGCATCGCAGCGTCACATTTCGAAGGGATCAAATCCCTTCGACGACGACCATTTCCGCATCCGCTACTTCATGGCGGATTTTGGCGGCCGCCTGGTATTCCGGCGAGTTGTAGCAATCGACGGCATGTTGCAGCGACGGAAATTCGATGACGACGTTGCGGCCGCGGGCCTGCCCCTCAAGCGGGGTGAATGCACCACCACGGGCAAGGAAATTCGCGCCGTATTTCTCGAAAGCCGGCTTGGCGCCGGCGACGTAGTCCTTGTAGCGCTCGAGGTCGCGAACATCGACGCGTGCAATCCAGTATCCCTTTGCCATATTTGCCTCCCTGTTTCCCGTAATGATCTAGAGTGCGGCGTCGATCTCGGCGAGGATGGCCCGGGCCGCCTCCTTGGGATCGGCTGCCTTGACGATGGGCCGGGCGACGACGAGATGGCTCGAGCCGGCCTTGATGGCGGCGGCCGGCGTCATCACACGCTTCTGGTCGCCCTTGTCGCTACCATCAGGCCGGATGCCGGGAGTTACCAGCGCCATGTCCGGGCCGATGATCTTGCGCACGGCGGCTGCCTCCTCGGCCGAACAGACGATGCCGCCCATGCCGGCGAGACGCGCCTGCTCGGCGCGGCGCAGCACCAGCGTATGCGGATCATATTCATAGCCGGCGGCAATCAGATCCTCTTCGTCCATCGACGTCAGCACGGTGACGCCGAGCAGGCAAAGATCCGATCCCTTGGCTGCGGCGACGGCCGCTTTCATTGCCTTTGGATAGGCATGCAGCGTCAGCATCGACATGCCCATCTTGACGATGTTCTCGACGCCGGAGGCCACCGTGTTGTCGATGTCGAGCAGCTTCATATCTAGGAAGATCCTCTTGCCGTCGGCGGCGAGATCGCGCGCGAATTCCAGGCCGCCGGCAAAGGCGAGCTGATAGCCGATCTTGTAGTGGAGGATATCGTCGCCGAGGGCGCCGACCACTTTTTCGGCCTCCGGAAGGTTTGGGACATCCAGTCCAACGATCAAGCGGTCGCGTGCGGTCATCTCAAGCCCATCCCATCCAATCTTCCATGGGTGTCCAGTCGCATGAGACGACACGCTTCGCAAGATCGAAACAGAAAAGATTGCCGCCGCCGGGAGGCTGATCGGCCTGCCGCGCGATCGGCTTTCCTTCCAGATGGCATCTCAGCAGCGTGCCGACGCCGCCATGCCCGACGAAGGCCATCGGCACCTGCGGATCATGCCGCGAAAGTACGGCATCGACATTGGAGACGATCCTCGCCTGCGCATCGATGGCGCGCTCCCAGCCTTTGAAGCTCTCGTGCGGATGGGCAAAGAACCAGTCCGCCGCCTTCTCGAATTCCGGCGGGGTCAGGAAGCCCGTGGCGCTGCGGTCGTTTTCATGCATGGCCTCGATGATTTCGACCGATGCACCGCTTGTGGCCGCGAGAATTTCGGCTGTTTCTATCGCCTTGCGTTCGCCGCTGGAGACGATCAGGCCGAGCCTGTGCGCCCAGGGGTGTGTCGCCGCCAAGCGTGCTCTTGCCGCGCCGATCTCGGAAAGTCCCCATTGCGGCACGGGAATGTCCGGGTCGATGCGCACCTGGGGGTGCGTGACATAGAGGGCGTACATGGGATTGCCTCAACCGCGGCTGTAGATCCAGAGCTGGGCCGGCGGAATATTGCGGACGATGAAGTCGAAGTGGCGGATGTGATAGCGATCCGGCCTGGCGATGATCGGCGAGACCGGCCCATAGGAGATCTGCACGACGGGACGGCCAGGCGGCATGCGGTCCAGCAGGCTCTCCAGCAGCGCGACACGCGCCTGCATCGGGAAATTAAGGAGCGGAATGCCTGACACGACGGAATCGAACGTCTGGCCGCGCAGGACGCCGAGCGTCTTGTCGAGATCGAAGGCATCGCCATTGATGAAATGGACGCCGGGATAGAGCTTGACGAGGTGATTGTAGAAGTCGGTGGAATATTCGATGGCGACGAGGTTCTGGGGCTCAACGTCGCGCGCCAGGATTGCCTTGGTGATGGCTCCCGTACCCGGGCCTAATTCCAGCACCGGCAGCCCGGATTGCGTGTTGATGATGCTCGCCATCTTACGGGCGGTGATCGAGGACGTCGGGGCGATCGAACCGACTGTCTTCGGCCCCTGCATCATGCCCTTGAAGAAACGGATCTCCTCGTCGAATTTCTTGCCCAGCCGTTCCTTGAGACGCAACGCCATGCTCTCCCCCACCAGATGTTATGGTCGCGACTTACATACCGCTTATCGCGAATCTTGCAATGCGATGACGCAATAACAAGAGAAAATGTCGCAATCCACAAAGGAAAAAATAAAAGCACCCTTTGCGTCTGAGAAACGCATGAAAGGGCGCTTTGGTTTCGTCAGACGCGCATCGGCATCAGAACATACAGCGCGTCGTCGCCGGCCGTATCGCGAATGAGGGTCGGCGAGCCGGCGTCGGCAAGCAGGAATACCGCCGATTCGCCCGAGAGCTGCGCCGTGATATCGAGCAGATATTTGGCGTTGAAGCCGATTTCCATCGGATCCATCTCGTAGCCGACAGCCACTTCTTCCGTCGCACTTCCCGAATCCGGATTGTTGACCGTCAGCAGCAGCTGACCGTCGGACAGCGCCAGCTTCACCGCGCGGCCGCGCTCCGAAGAAATGGTCGACACACGATCGACGGCCTGGGCGAAGGACTGGCAATCGACCCGCATTTCCTTGTCGTTGTTGGTCGGTATGACCCGCTGGTAATCGGGGAAGGTGCCGTCGATCAGCTTCGATGTCATGACGATGGACCCGATCGTGAGGCGGATCTTGGCGTCGGAGACCTCGACGGTCACGATCGCATCCGGCGTGTCCACCAGCTTCTGCAACTCGCCGACCGTCTTGCGCGGGATGATGATGCCAGGCATGCCTTCGGAGCCCGAAGGGGCGGTGACATCGGCGCGGGCAAGGCGATGGCCATCGGTGGCGACGGCCCTCAGCTTCAGGTCGCCATCGCTTTCGATCGTGTGGAAAAAGATGCCGTTCAGGTAATAGCGGGTCTCTTCGGTGGAGATCGCGAACTGCGTCCGGTCGATCAGCATCTTCAGATCCGCCGCCTTCAGCTTGAAGGAATGGCTGAAGCTGCCGGCGGTGAGATCCGGAAAATCGGATTCCGGCAGGCATTGCAGCGAGAATTTCGACCGGCCGGAGGCAACCGTCATGGAGCTGCCGTCGGGGTTGGTGGCGAGAAGCACTTCCGATCCATCGGACAGCTTGCGCACGATATCGTAGAGCAGGTGCGCCGGCACGGTGGTGGCACCGGCCTGCTCGACATTGGCGGGCGTCGCCTCGGTGATTTCGAGATCGAGGTCCGTCGCCTTCATGTCGAGGCTTGCGCCCTCGGCCTTCAGCAGCACGTTGGACAGGATCGGGATCGTATTGCGACGCTCGACCACGCGATGCACGTGGTTCAGCGACTTCAGGAGGTTCGACCGCTCAATTGTAATACGCATGGATGCTACCGCTTTCGACCGTGACTTTCCGGGCGGCCCGAAGCGCCCGAATGACATGTTTTCGGACGAGGCCCGAAAGATTGGACGGGCAAAATGGCAGACTTCAGCATGCGAATGCAAGAGGCATGGGGCGTTTGTCGCGTGCCAATTGAACATTTGGCCGACAATGCTCACAGGATTTGCACCGCTCTTGCCGTCGGGCCGAGCCTCGCCCATAAAGGCGATGAATCCGAGGCGAATTCAGGACAGGCATGAACGAAGACCATTCAAGCGGCGGGGCGCGCAGTTTCCGCCTGCATAATACCACGGTTCCAGCCCGTCCTCTCGAACCGGCGCTCTACCTTGTCGCCACGCCGATCGGCAATCTCGGCGATATCACGTTGAGGGCGCTGGAGACGCTGGCGGGCGCCGATGTTCTGGCCTGCGAGGATACCCGCGTCACCCGCGTCCTGCTCGATCGCTACGGCATCCAGAACAGGCCTTATGCCTATCATGAGCACAATGCCGATGAAGCAGGGCCGCGTCTGCTGCAGGCGCTGGAGGCCGGCCGTTCAGTGGCGCTGGTCTCCGACGCCGGCACACCGCTCGTCTCCGATCCCGGCTATAGGCTGGCCCGGCAAGCCATCGAGGCGGGATACAAGGTCGTTCCGATTCCGGGCGCCTCGGCGCCGCTGGCGGCTCTCGTCGGCTCCGGCCTGCCCAACGATGCCTTCTTTTTTGCCGGCTTTCTGCCAGCGAAAGACAAGGGCAAGAGGGACCGGCTGGCGGAGCTTGCGGGCATCCCCGCGACCCTCATCTTCTTTGAATCGCCGCATCGTATCGCCGCCACGCTTGCCGCCGCCGCCGATGTGCTCGGGGCCGAACGCCCAGCCGCCGTCTGCCGGGAGCTCACCAAGACCTTCGAGGAATTCCGCCGCGGGTCGCTCGCCGACCTCGCCGCCTTTTACGACAAGGTCGACAACGTCAAGGGCGAAATCGTCTGGCTCGTCGGCCCGCCGGCGGAGAGCGTGACGGCCGAGGCTGATGTCGATGCCATCCTTGCCGACCTCGCGGGAACAATGCCGACGGCGAAGGCCGCAGCGGAAGCCGCCCGGCTGACCGGCCTGCCGCGCAAGGAGCTTTATCAACGGCTTCTCGACATGAAGGGGCCGCATGGGTGAGCCGGGCGAAAGGCTGAAACGGCGAAAAGCCTGGCGCCGCGGCCATGTGGCCGAATATCTGGCGGCGGCCTTTCTGCTCTTCAAAGGTTATCGCATCCTGGCCGTCCGTCATCGCACCAAGCTCGGAGAGATAGACATCGTGGCCCGCAAGGGCGATCTCGCCGTCTTCGTCGAGGTCAAGTCCAGGCGAGGCGCGCAGGAGGCGATCGACGCCGTTTCCTTCTCTTCGCAAAAGCGCATCCGCGCCGCCAGCGACCTCTGGCTGGCGCGGCAACCGGATTTCGCCCGTCTGTCGCAACGCTACGACATCGTCGCCATGCTGCCCGGACGCTGGCCGCGGCATTTTCCGGATGCCTTTTGAGGACAGCGTTACAGGAACGTCACAAAATCAGCCTATTGGCGGGCGAAACGCGTTCGCGATCTTTTCGCCGGCGCTCTTCATCTCGTTTCGACAGGCTTCCCCATGATCCGCAGCACCGTTTCCGCTTTCTCCGTTCCTTCGCAAGAGGAGCGCAAAAGCTTCATCTCGCTCGAAAAGACGCCGGCCGTTCACGCTGCTGTCCTGGCATCGCTTGCCTGCATGAACACGGTGCGGATCGGCGGCGCCACGGCGAAGACTGGCGCTTTGTCCTTCCCCTTCACCGTCGCGGCCTGGAACCTCGAACGTTGCCTTTTTCCGGAGGAAGCCGCGGCCAAGCTGCGGACGACTGAAGCGCCGCTGGTGCTGCTTTCGGAGATGGACTACGGCATGGCCCGCACCGAGCAGCGTGACCCGACCGCCGTCATCGCCGGCGAACTTGCCATGAACTACGCCCATGGCGTCGAATTCCTGGAACTCAGTCTCGGCTCGGAAATCGAGCGTTCCTACTGCCGTGACGACTTCAACGAAAAGGGCTTTCACGGCAATGCTTTGATGGCTTCCGTTGCCCTCACGGATGCTTTCCTCTTCCGGTTGCCGGGTGAAGCCGTCTGGTTCAATGACGACAATGAGCAGCCGCGTGTCGGCGATCGCTGCGCCGTCGGCGCGATCGTCGAAACCGAGGCCGGCCCTTTCGTCGCCGTTTCGGTCCATCTCGAAAGTGTGGCAACTGCTGCCTATCGCGAGCGGCAGACGGCGGCGCTGATCGACGCCGTCGAGGCCTTCGCGCCCGGCCTTCCGATCCTGATCGGCGGCGATCTCAACACCGGCAATCATACCGGCGGCGACTTCTCGACCGATACTCTCTTCGCGATGGCGGAGAGCCGCGGCTTCGAATGCCATGGCGGCCCGCTCGATCAGACAAGCACGCGCCCAAGCCTTATCACCCGCTTTCCCGATCGCGCCATGAAGCTCGACTGGTTCCTGAGCCGGGGCCTGAAGATCAGCGAAAGCCATCTCGTTTCCTCGCTGAACGAGGACGGCAAGCCGCTTTCCGATCATGACATGATCGTCTGCACCATCGAGGGTTTTGTTGCCTGATCGTTGCAACTGTTAAAATGCGAGGTTTTTCCTGAACCGCGCCGTTACCTCTTCCATGCCATGAAGGTCGTGACGCGCATGGAATTGGGGGATTGCATGGTCTTGAAATTGATGTTGGCAAGCATGGCCGCATTCGCGGTTCGTGCCGCTCCGGTGGTGGCATTGCCACAATCGAAGAACTTCGTGGCCGGTTCTGCCGGTGAGATGGAAATGAAACCGGCGCCGATCGAACCGTCCTGGATTGTGGCCGGCGCGCCGGTCGCCCGCATTGCCGAGCATTCGCGCGGGCAGGACGATGCCGCGTTGACGGCGCTGTGGGATTGCACGGCGGGCGAGTTTCGCTGGTACTTCGGCTGGGACGAAACGGTGATGATCCTCGAAGGCGAGGTGCATATCACCACGGAGGACGGCGTCGAACGCATGCTCAATGCCGGAGACGTGGCTTATTTTGCCGGCGGCACATGGGCGACGTGGCGCATCGATCGCTATCTGCGCAAGGTGGCCTTCTGCCGCAAGCCGTTCCCGAAGCCGTTGACCATGGCCTATCGCCTGCGCAATCTCGTCAGGCAGGGCGGCACCCAGGGTCTCGCGGCCTGAGCGCGGCGAGCCTCTGCGGAAGCTCTTGAATAGCCGTTGCGTTTGAAGGCGGGCCGACCTACATCTGTCCGCGAATTCGAGCGAGGGCTGACTATGGCGAAGATTAGGAATGTCGCGGTCCAGATGGACCATGTCCGGGGCATCAACATTGCGGGCGATTCGACCTTCGCCATGAGCCTCGAGGCCCAGAACCGCGGCTACAAACTTTTCCATTATACGCCGGAACAGCTGAGCATGCGCGACGGCAAGGTCTATGCCTCCGTCGAGCCGATGATCCTGCGTGACGTCAAGGGCGATCATTTCGAGCTTGGCGAGCCGGAACGTGTCGATCTCTCAACCATGGATGTGGTGTTGCTTCGCCAGGATCCGCCCTTCGACATGGCCTACATCACCTCGACGCATCTCTTGGAGCGCATCCATCCGAAGACCCTCGTCGTCAACGATCCCGCCTGGGTGCGCAACTCGCCGGAAAAGATTTTCGTCACCGAATTCGCCGATCTGATGCCGAAGACGCTGATCACCCGCGATGCCGGCGAAATCCGCCGCTTTCGCGAGGAGATGGGCGATATCATCCTGAAGCCGCTTTACGGCAATGGCGGCGCCGGCGTTTTCCACTCGACGCGCGACGACCGCAATTTGTCATCTCTGCTTGAAATGTTCGGCCAGCTCTTCCGCGAGCCCTTCATCGCCCAGCAATACCTGCCTGACGTGCGCAAGGGCGACAAGCGCATTATCCTCGTCGACGGCGAGCCTGTCGGCGCGATCAACCGCGTGCCGGCCGAACATGACAGCCGCTCCAACATGCACGTCGGCGGTCGCGCCGAGGCCACCGAGCTGACGGCGCGCGAACAGGAAATCTGCGCCCGCATCGGTCCGGCGCTGAAGGCCCGCGGCTTCCTGCTCGTCGGCATCGATGTCATCGGCGACTATATGACCGAGATCAACGTCACCTCGCCAACAGGCATCCGCGAAGTGAAGCGTTTCGGCGGCGTCGATATCGCCAGCCTGCTCTGGGACGCGATCGAATCCAAACGGGCCTGATCGGCGGATCTGTCCACTCATTCCAGCCCATGACCTGAGAAGCCGGCGCTTGGTCTCCGGCCGATTTATGATGTCTATGTTCATTTATTGTTCTTGTTTCATTCCCTGTCTTGTGCCAGATTGCAACCCGTGGTTTGCTGCGTGGGGCAAATAGCGGCAAACGAGTCCGATGACAGGGGGCAGGGCATGGTGGCGCGCGTCAGTACGGTTGCGTTTCAGGGTATCGAGGGCGTGCCCGTCGAGGTTCAAGTGATGATCGCGCCGGGCAAGGTGCTGATGCACATCGTCGGCCTGCCTGACAAGGCGGTGGCCGAAAGCCGCGAACGGGTCCAGGCCGCACTCCACGCCTCCGGCCTGGCGCTGCCGCCGAAGAAGGTGACGGTCAACCTTGCGCCGGCAGACCTGCCGAAAGAAGGCAGTCACTTCGATTTTGCCATCGCTCTCGGCCTGATGGCAGCCCTTGGCGCAATCCCGGCCGATGCCTTGTCCTCCTATGCGGTCATCGGCGAGCTCAACCTCGATGGCACGATTGCTCCCGTCGCGGGCGCCTTACCGGCGGCCATCGCCGCCAATGCCGTGGGCAAGGGGCTGATCTGCCCCGCCGAGAGCGGGCCGGAAGCCGCCTGGGCGGGCAAGGAGATCGATATTCTCGCGCCCCGCAGCCTGATCGCGCTCGCCAATCATTTCCGCGGCACACAGGTCCTGTCCCGCCCGGAGCCGTCGATCCGCGCCGCCGCCGCCAATCTGCCCGATCTTGCCGACATCAAGGGGCAGGAGAGCGCCAAGCGGGCGCTGGAAGTGGCGGCAGCAGGCGGCCACAATCTGCTTTTCGTTGGCCCGCCCGGTTCCGGCAAGTCGATGCTCGCCTCGCGCCTGCCGTCGATATTACCGCCATTGTCGACGGCGGAACTGCTCGAAGTGTCGATGATCCATTCCGTCGCAGGCCAGCTTTCGGGCGGCAAGCTCTCCGACCGGCGGCCCTATCGCGCGCCGCATCATTCCGCCACCATGGCAGCGCTCGTCGGCGGTGGTCTTCGCGCCAAGCCCGGCGAGGCCTCGCTCGCCCATCACGGCATTCTCTTTCTCGATGAGCTGCCGGAGTTCTCGCCGCAGGCGCTCGATGCATTGCGCCAGCCGCTGGAGACCGGCGAATGCGTCATTGCCCGCGCGAACCATCGCGTTTCCTACCCCGCCGCCATCCAGCTCGTCGCGGCGATGAACCCTTGCCGATGCGGCATGGCCGGCGAACCGGGCCACACCTGCGCCCGCGGGCCGCGCTGCGTGAGCGATTATCAGGGACGCATTTCCGGCCCCTTGCTTGATCGCATCGATATTCGCATCGACGTGCCCGCCGTTTCCGCCGCCGATCTGATCCGGCCGACGACGGCGGAAAAGAGCGCCGATGTTGCGTTGCGTGTTGCTCGCGCCCGGGAGCGGCAGCGAGAGCGTTTCGAGAGCGCCGGCATGAAGGGGATCGTCACCAATGCCCGCTGCTCGACCGCGATGATCGAAACCATCGCCGAGCCGGATGCCGCCGGTCTGCAATTGCTGCGGGATGCGGCGGAGAAGATGAAGTTTTCGGCTCGCGGCTATCACCGCATCCTCAAGGTGGCGCGCACGCTCGCCGATCTCGACGACAAGCCGACCGTCGGGCGCATTCATCTGGCCGAAGCCATCTCCTATCGCATTGCTGGCGAGCGGCTGACCGCGGCTGCGTGAAACCCGCAAGGACCAGAAATGACAAAGGGCGCTGCGGCGCCCTCTGAATGCTTGGCAAGGGGGTAGGTCTTGTCAGCCGCCCAGACCCTCGAACAGCGCCGTCGACAGATAGCGTTCGGCGAAGGAGGGTATGATGACGACGATGGTCTTGCCTTCGGTTTCCGGGCGCTGGCCGACCTTGATGGCCGCTGTCAGCGCAGCACCCGAGGAGATACCGACCGGCACGCCTTCGAGCTTCGCCACGAGCCGGGCCAGCTGGAAAGCCTCGTCATTGGTGACGGTGACCACCTCGTCATAGACATGGGTGTCGAGGATCTTCGGCGCGAAGCCGGCGCCGATGCCCTGGATCTTGTGTGGGCCGGGATTGCCGCCCGAAAGAACCGGTGAATCCGCCGGCTCGACAGCGATGACCTTGACGTCAGGATTGCGGGCCTTCAGCACCTGGCCGACGCCGGTGATCGTGCCGCCAGTCCCGATGCCCGACACGAAGATATCCACCTTGCCCTCTGTGTCGTTCCAGATTTCCTCGGCCGTCGTCTTGCGATGGATTTCCGGATTGGCCGGGTTTTCGAACTGCTGCGGAATGATGGCGTCCGGCAGCGTTGCGGCCAGTTCCTCCGCCTTGGCGATGGCGCCCTTCATGCCTTTCGGCCCTTCGGTCAGCACCAGTTCGGCGCCGAGCAGCGCCAGCATCTTGCGGCGTTCGATCGACATGGTCTCCGGCATGGTGAGGATCAGCTTGTAGCCCTTGGCGGCGGCGGCGAAGGCGAGCGCGATGCCGGTATTGCCTGACGTCGGTTCGATCAGCACGGTCCTGCCGGGGGCGATCTTGCCCTGGCTTTCCAGGCTCTCGATCATGGCAACGCCGATGCGGTCCTTCACGGAGGCGATCGGATTGAAGAATTCGAGCTTTGCCAGGAGGTTGGCCTTGACGCCCTTCTCCCTCGCCAGCTTGTCGAGACGGACGATCGGCGTATCGCCGATGGTCTCGGTGATCGAGGCGTAGACGCGGCCGCGGCCTGGTTTGCGGGTGTCGGACATGGGTAGCTCTCCCTATATTTGAATTGTGGAGTGACAATAGGATCAAACGCCTGCGGAAACCAGAGTGCGCTCATTCTCCCGGCTTGTCGCCCGTGAGAAAAGAATCTCTCAAGAGGCCTGTTCAGAGAAGGTTTTTTCAGGCCGCGCGGGCGGCGATAAAGGCGGCCGTGCCGGCGAGAATGCTGGCGGCGACCCTGTTCAATATCCGCAGGGCTCTCGGCTTCTTCAGAAAGGTTCGAGCCCGCGAGGCAAGCAGCATGTAGGGCACGAGGACGATCAGAAGAACGACGAAGGTTGCAGCCAGCAGCATGGCATATTCACGCAGGCCGATATTGCCGATGTCGATGAGCGTCGGCACGAGCGCGACATAGAAGAGCATGGTCTTCGGGTTGCCGAGCGTCACCAGCAAGCCCGAGAGAAAGGCCATGCCGGCGCCGTTCGATTTCTTCGCCACGACATCGGTCGACAGCAGACCGGCGGTCCAGAGCTTCCAGGCGATATAGCCGAGATAGAGGGCGCCGGCGATCTTGATGACGAGAAAGACCTCGGTAAAGGTCTGCGCCACGAAGGCAAGGCCAAGGACGACTGCCGTCAGGTAGATGGTGTCGCCGAGCACGAGGCCAAGGCCCATGAAGAAGGTCTCGCGGAAGCCGGAGCCGAGCGCGCGGGCCACGATCGCCGTAATGCCCGGGCCGGGAATTGCCGCGGCGATGAAGAGAGCGCCGCAATAGGCGAGCAGGGATGCAAGCGTCATGGCAATTTCCTCCTCAGATGGTGCTTGCTCTATCGCACCACCTTTGCGTTTTCAAGCGATTGCGCTGATGCTGCGAACAGATTACCAAGGAGTTAACGGCGCGTCGAAACCGCTTTGCCCAAGGATATCATGTCTTCTGCATTGCTCCTGATCGATCTTCAGAATTCCATCCTGACCGGCCTCGGCAAGCCGGGCCGGCAGCCGGCGATCGATGCGGCACTGGAGGCGGTCGTCGCAAAGCTTGCGGCGCTGAAGCACAGGGCGCGTGCCGCCGGCATCCCGGCCTTCATCGTCCAGCATGATGGCGGTCCGGGTCATCGCCTGGTCAAGCGCAGCGAAGGCTGGCAATTGCGCCGGGAAATCGCCCCCGAGGCCGGCGATGTGGTGGTGCACAAGGCGAGCTGCGATTCCTTCTTCGAAACCGATCTCGAGACGAAGTTGCGGGCCCGAGGCGTTACCCGTCTTTTCCTCGGCGGCTGCATGACGCAATTCTGCGTGGACACGACAGCGCGCCGCGCCGTTTCTCTCGGCTTCGACGTCTCGCTGATCTCGGATGGTCACACCACTGCTGACATGGGCAAGCTGGCATTCGAAGAGATTGTCTCCCATCACAATATGCTGCTTGACGGCTTCGATGCCGGGCCGCATGAAATCAACTTGATCGCGTCTAGCGAAATTCTCTTCTGAATTCCTTCGTCCCGCCGCCGGAGCTCCCCGATGCCGCATCTGACCAGCATGATCGCCTTTGCCTTGATCGCTCTCGGCATGGTTTTGACCCCCGGGCCGAATATGATCTATCTGGTGTCGCGATCGATCTCGCAGGGGCCGGCGGCAGGGCTGATCTCGCTCGGCGGCGTGGCCTTGGGCTTCGTCTTCTACATGCTCTCGGCCGCGCTCGGCATCACAGCTTTCGTCCTCGCCGTGCCCTTCGCCTATGATGCATTGCGGCTGGCAGGCGCCGCCTATCTCGCTTGGCTGGCCTGGAATGCGCTGAAGCCCGGTGGTCGTTCCGCCTTTCAGGTCCGCGAGCTGCCGAAGGACAGCAAGCGCCGGCTGTTTTCGATGGGACTGGTGACCAGCCTGCTGAACCCGAAGGTCGCAGTGCTTTATCTTTCGCTGCTGCCGCAGTTCATCGATCCCGCCAACGGCAGCGTCTTCACGCAATCCGTCGTCTTCGGCTTCGTCCATATCGCCGTCAGCCTGACCTTCAATGCCATTTTCGCGCTGACCGCCGGTTCCGTCGCGCTGTTCTTCGTCCGCCGCCCGTCCTTCGCGCTGGTGCAGCGCTGGTTGATGGGCACGGTGCTGGCGGGCCTTGCTGTTCGTATGGCTTTCGAAGCGCAGCGTTGATGCGGAGGCTTCCGCTGCGGCTGGCCGCAGGCTTGCTTGCACTCGCATCATGCGGTTTTGTCTCCGCAGCTTCCGCGGCGGAGACGTCGACACGCACGATCGTTTTCCTGCGCCATGGTGAAAAGCCGGAGGCCGGTCTCGGCCAGCTGAGCTGTCAGGGGCTCAACCGCGCGCTCGCCTTGCCGCCAGTGCTGACGCGGCTCTTCGGTCATCCCTCAGCGATCTTTGCGCCCGATCCATCGAAACGGAAGGAAGACTCCGGCACCTCCTACGATTATGTGCGCCCGCTCGCGACCATCGAGCCCACCGCCATCGCACTCGGGCTGCCGGTCGATACCAGCTTCGGCTATGAGGATATCGACGGCCTGAAGGCCGCGCTCGAAAAGCCTGATTATGCCGGCAAGCTGATCTTCGTCGCCTGGGAGCACAAGCAGATTGTCGATCTCGCCCGTCAATTGATGAGTGAGAATGGCGGTGACGCCAAGGCGGTGCCGAAATGGCATGGCAAGGATTTCGACAGTCTCTATGTCCTGCATCTCGGCGGAGACGGGACGAAGCCGAGCGCGAGTTTCGAGAAACTGACCGAGGGTCTCGACGGCCAGCCGGAAACCTGCCCGCAACCAGCCAAATAAGCCTAGAAGACCGGCCGCATGAAGCTGCGTTCATAGCTGACGATGCAGCGCGTTTCCTCGCCATAGGCAAAGGCGGCGCGGCATTCCGCATCCTCGGCCATCTCTTGCCGATAGTTCTCGTAGGCGGCAAGGCTCGGGAAGCTGAACAGCGCCAGCGCGATGTTATTGGCACCTTCATGCGGCATGAAATAGCCGTGATGCGTGCCGCCCAGCCGGTTGACGAGCGGGATCCAGAGCTTGGCGTAATGTTCGAATTGGGCGAGCTTGTAGGGATCGATCGTATAGCGCAGATAGCAGGTGATCATTCGGCTGTTCCCTTTGATAGACGCCCGCTTTTAGGACGGGGCAGGGGGATCGTCCAGCCGAGATTCATGCCCGCCGCAGCCCCCAGAATGACGACGGCACCGGTGATCTGCGTGACGCCGAGCACATGGCCGAAGGCGAAGCGATCGACGACGATGGCGGCGATCGGATAGATGAAGGACAGCGCGCCGGTAAGGTGTGTCGGCAGCCTCTGGATGGCGCCGTAGAGCAGCACGTACATCAGGCCGGTATGGACGATGCCCATGGTGACGAGGATGGACCATCCGCCTGCATCACGCGGCACGGCGGCGAAATCGGTGAAGGGAATAAGCATCAGGACGCCGGTGGAGACCTGGATAAGCGCGATCAGGTGCGGCGGCGTACCCTTCAGCCATTTTGCGGCAATTGCCGCCAGCGCGTAGAAGAAGGCAGCACTCAGCGAGAGCAGGATGCCGATCGCATAGCTTGCCGCGCCGCCCGTTTCCGTCGGCTTGCCCTCGACGATGACGACCATGCCCGCAAAGGCGAGGCCGAGCCAGAAGAGCTTTGTGAGCGTGATCTTTTCGCCGAGGAATAGCGCGCCGAGCCCGAGAAGCATGAAGGGCTGCGTGTTGTAGACGGTCGTGGCGATCGAGATCGAGGCATGCGAATAAGCAGCGAAAAGCAGCAGCCAGTTGAGGACGATGGCGACCCCGCCGGCAACGGCGATCGAAAATGTTTTCGCGTTGAGCATGCCGGGGCGCAGCAGGCCCATGGCCGCGCAGACGACGAGAAGCGTCATCGCCCCGAAGAGGCAGCGCCAGAATACCACGCCGGTCACCGCCTGCCCCGACATCAGAACGAACCAGCCGATCGTCCCCGAAATCAGCATGGCCGCCGTCATTTCCATCGTACCGCGTCTTATCTCGCTCATTGCCATGGCTCCCGCTTGTGGGAGCAAATAATATTGCCAGGGAAGCCTTGATGATATAGTTTAGATAAGGAATTATGGCCATTTTTCCTAATTATATAAGGACAAAACATGGGTGTGCCTAATGCGGCGATCGGTCTTGATGAGACGGACCAGCGGATGCTGGAGGCGCTGGCGCACAACGCCCGGATCTCCTTGAAGGAGCTGGCGGAGGCGGCCGGCCTGTCGTCGCCGAGTGCTGCGGAGCGGCTGCGTCGGCTGGAAGAGCGCGGTGTCATTTCGGCTTTCACGGTGGATATCGCGCTGGAGGCGATCGGTTACCCCATGCAGGCGATCGTCCGCATCCGGCCTCTGCCCGGGCAACTGCACGTCGTCGAGCGCATCATTCAGGAAACGCCGGAATTCATCGAATGCGACAAGGTGACCGGCGATGATTGCTTCATCGGCCGCCTGGTGGTGCGCTCCATGGGCGAGCTAGACGGCATTCTCGACAAGATCACCGAGCGGGCGGAGACGAATACGTCGATGATCAAGGCAACGCAGGTCAAGCGGCGCCTGCCGCCGCTTTCGCGCTAAAATTCCGCCATAGGCGAGAGCATGATCGGCCCGACAATATCGTCTGCCGCTTTGCCGCGCACCATCAGCATCGTGTAGCCCTCATAAGGCTCCAGCGATACCTCGCAATCCAGGCGATCCGGACAAAAGCAGATCTCGATGCGATCGGGTTCGATATCAAGCGCGGGCAGGATGGTCGACAGGGACGGAATAGCCGTTCCCGCTACATCCAGAAGCCAGAAAGTTGCGCCATCAAATGTCCATGCAATCACCGCCTCATCCCCGATTGCCGTCAGGCGGATCGCAGGATTGAAGCAGGCATTCAGCAAAAACATCTCCATCTGCCTGATGACGGCAAAACGGGCGGAAACCGGCTGCCGACCTTGTAGAAGCGTCTTGATCAGGCGCAGATCATCAGGCGCTTCCAAGGAGAGCTGCCGGGCAGTCCAGTCGGATTTCTGGGGCTTCGGCGCCTGCGCAATGAAGACATGCTGCGGCAGGGTTCGAAAACCGTAACGCTCATACAGCGCCGGCTTGTCGGTGAGCAGGAGATCGAGTTCGTAACCCTCGGCTGAGGTTCGATCAAAGGCGCGCTGCATGAGGTCGCGATAAAGGCCGCGTTCGCGCCATTCGGGCCGAACCGCACCGGATTGATAGCCCGCCGCTTTGATGGCACGGCCATTGATCATCATCGGCATGGAGAAGGCGCTGAAGTTGGCGACGCAGCGACCGTCGGCATCGAAATAGCCGAACGGCATGCTGCTGGGATCAGGACCGCCGAATTGATCTTGCACACCGACGTCGATGGAAAACGTGTCTTGCAAAAGATCAACCAGCCCCTTCCAGGCGAGGGGATCGCCGAAATAATCCTGGCGGAAGGTCAGGCCATGCTGTCCGGCGAGATCCGTCATCACACGCCGGTGGAGCCGAAGCCGCCGGCGCCGCGCGCGGTCTCGCTGACTTCGGTGATCTCCGCAACACGCACTTGCGTGACCGGAGCGATGACCATCTGAGCGATTCGCATACCGCGCGTGATCTCGAACGGCTCTTCGCCAAGATTGACCAGTAGAGCGTTCACTTCGCCGCGATAGTCGCTGTCTATGGTGCCGGGGGAATTCAGGCAGGTGATGCCGTGCTTGAATGCAAGGCCGGAGCGCGGGCGGATCTGCGCCTCATAGCCTTCCGGAATCTCGAAGATAAAGCCTGATGGAACGAGCGCCCGTTTGCCGGGAGCGAGCGTCAGCGTTACGCCGTCCTTGAGGGCTGCGCGCAGGTCCATGCCGGCCGCGCCCTTGGTCTCATAGGCGGGCATATCAAGGCCTTCGCCATGTGGCAGGCGGATAAGGTTGAGGGTCGGACGGGTGTCTGTGTGAATGGTCATGCGGCATTAGTTTGCGCTCGAACGGCCAAGGTCAATTGCAATCCAGCCTCTGAAACGCTAGATACGCCGCAATTCACAGGATTCACACGCATGGCCGAAAGTCTCGCCGAGGCGGTCTCCCGCCGCCGCACATTCGCTATTATCGCCCACCCGGACGCGGGCAAGACGACGCTCACCGAAAAGCTGCTGCTGTTCGGCGGCGCCATTCAGCTTGCCGGCGAGGTCAAGGCGAAGAAGGATCGCATCCAGACGCGCTCCGACTGGATGAAGATCGAGCGCGAGCGCGGTATCTCGGTCGTCACCTCGGTCATGACCTTCGAATATGAAGGCAATGTCTTCAACATTCTCGATACGCCCGGCCACGAAGACTTCGCCGACGACACCTATCGCACGCTCACCGCCGTCGACGCCGCCGTCATGGTCATCGATGCCGCCAAGGGCATCGAGCCGCGGACGCTGAAGTTGTTCGAAGTCTGCCGCATGCGCGATATCCCGATCATCACCTTCATCAACAAGATGGACCGCGAAAGCCGCGATCCCTTCGAAATTCTCGATGAGGTGGAAGAAAAGCTGGCGCTGGACACGGCGCCGATCACCTGGCCGATCGGCCGGGCGAAGAGCTTTTGCGGCTCCTATCATCTGGCCGATAACACCGTGCGCGGCTCAGACAGGGAAATCGAACCGACCCACGTCAACGGCCCGCAAGCCGTTGCCGACAGGCTACCGGAAAACGAGCGGCAGGCCTTCATCGACGAAACGGAACTGGCGATCGAAGCCTGCCGTCCCTTCGATCGGCAATCGTTCCTCGAAGGTCATATGACGCCGGTCTTCTTCGGCTCGGCGTTGCGCAATTTCGGCGTTCGCGATCTCATCAATGCGCTCGGCGAATTCGCACCGCCGCCGCGCGATCAGGTCGCCGATATCAGGACGGTTCACGCAACCGACGACAAGATGACGGCCTTCGTCTTCAAGATCCAGGCCAATATGGATCCGAACCACCGCGACCGCATCGCCTTTGCGCGCATCTGCTCGGGCAAGCTGGAGCGAGGCATGAAGGCGCGTCTGTCACGCACCGGCAAGCAGCTCGGCCTGACCGCGCCGCAATTCTTCTTCGCCTCGCAGCGCCAGCTTGCAGATACGGCCTATGCCGGTGACGTCGTCGGTATTCCCAACCACGGCACGCTCCGCATCGGCGATACGCTGACGGAAGGCGAACCGCTGGTCTTCCAGGGCGTGCCGAATTTCTCGCCGGAAATCCTGCGCCGCGTGCGTCTCGAGGATGCCATGAAGGCGAAGAAGCTCAAGGAAGCGCTGCAGCAGATGGCCGAGGAAGGCGTCGTGCAGCTCTTCTCGCCGGAAGACGGCTCGCCCGCCATCGTCGGCGTCGTCGGTGCACTGCAGCTCGACGTGCTGAAGGAGCGGCTGATGGGGGAATACGGCCTGCCGGTTTCGTTCGAGATGTCGCGTTTCTCCGTCTGCCGCTGGGTCTCCGCCGACCAGGCGGCCGACCTCGAAAAATTCGTTACTGCCCGCCGCGGCGATATCGCCCGCGATCTCGACGGTGACCCGGTTTTCCTCGCCCAGGATGGTTTCTCTCTGCGATACGAGTCCGAACGTTATCCGGCTATCAAAATGGTCGCCATCAAGGAATATCACGCTGTCAAGGCGGCGTGATATTTGCGACCATTGCTCTGCCGCTGTCCGCTCTACTGAGCGGCGTTCATCGGTTCGACGTGTTTGGCTTTGGAATAGTGTTGTCGCGATGTTCCATCCAATATAGCGCTATGCCATAGTGCCGCCCCGGGATCTCTTCGATCATAGCGGGCGACTTTCATGATGAAATTTTTTGCGGTTCTTGCTCTGGCATTTGTCGGACTATTGCCTGTTCCGGCCGAGGCACGAATCATCACCGACGCGGCGGGGCGTACGGTATCGGTGCCGGACAAGATTAACCATATCCTGGTTGCCGGGCCGCCGGCCGCCGTTTTGGTCTATGTTCTCGCACCGGAGAAGCTGGTCGGCTGGGTTCACGCCCCCGATGATGCCGCGAAAGCCTATCTGATGCCGTCGGTGCGCGCGCTTCCGACCATCGGGCGCCTGACGGGCAAGGACGGCATGATCGGCTCGCAGGCCGTGACGGACGCCAAGCCGGATATCATCCTCGATGCCGGCACGGTCGATCCCACCTACAAGGCGCTGGCCGACAAGGTGCAGGCCGAGACCCATATTCCCTATGTCCTTATCGACGGCAGCTTTGGCCGCACCGGCGACACAATTCGCGATGTCGGTGCTCTCATCGGCGTCGAGGATCGTGCCAACAAGCTTGCGGATTATGCCGATTCGGCAATCAAGGATCTGAACGACAAGCTGGCGACGTTGCCGAGCGATCCGCGGCCGCGCGTCTATTACGGCCGCGGCGCCGATGGCCTGGAGACGGGATTGTCAGGCTCGATCAATCTCGAGATCCTCGATGTTGTGGGTACGATGAACGTCGCGGCCGCCGCCGGCAAGGGTGGATTGACCAAGGTGACGCCGCAGCAGGTCGTCGGCTGGAATCCGGATATCATCATCGCCGATGACCCAAATTTCGCGGCGTCGGTGAGGAGTGATCCGCAGTGGGCAGGCATCAAGGCCGTCAAGGATGGCAAGATCTTCGTGCCGCCGTCCATGCCTTTCGGCTGGTTTGATTCGCCGCCCGGCGTCAACAGGCTCCTCGGCGTGCGCTGGCTGGAAAGGCTGCTCTATCCGAAGCTCTTCAGAAGCGATTTCGCCGGCGACGTGAAGACGTTCTACAAGCTGTTCTATCAGGTCGATTTGACGGATGCTCAGCTGGCCGCCCTGCTGAAGGGCGTGAAGTAACCGGCACCGGTGAAGGAGGCAATCCATGGTCCGTGAGAACGAGATTCGCGACAACGAGGTGGCCGTCGAGCCACCTACGGCATCGGATGCCGGTCTCACCTTCATCGGCCGCATCTCCACGCCCTGGACATCCCGCATGGAGACGCCGCGCCAAGGCCGGCATGACGGGCCGCTGTGCCGGATCGAGATTTTCGACCCCTGGGTGCCGGCGCTGACGGGCGTGGAGGCTTTCGAGCGCCTGGAAATTCTCTATTGGCTGGATCGTTCGCGCCGGGATCTCGTGCTGCAGAGCCCGGCGAGCAACGGCAAGGTGCACGGCACCTTCTCACTGCGCTCCCCGGTTCGGCCCAATCCCATCGGCACATCGATCGTCAAGCTCGAAGCCGTGGAGGGTGCCGTATTGCTGGTGCGTGGGCTCGATTGCCTGGACGGAACGCCCTTGCTCGATCTGAAGCCGGATCGGACGCTGTTCAAGCCGATCGCGCCGCCGCAGCCTGGCGATTTCCAGACCGGCGACGGCGGGACGGCGCATTACTGCCAGAAGGCCTAGGCATCTTCCCAAGGCACGGAACGGCCTTCGAGGGATCATGCCCGCTTCTGATATCAGTCGACGGCGACCATGACGTCGGATGCCTTGATCACGGCATAGGCCGCTGATCCCACAGTCAAGCCCAGTTCGTCGACCGCCTCGTTGGTGATGGAGGAGGTAACGATGGAGCCGTTGCCGATATCGATGCGGACATGGGCCGTCGTCGCGCCCTTGGTGATCTCGACGATCTTGCCCTTGAGACGGTTTCTCGCGCTGATTTTCATGGATATTTTCTCCCTTGTGCCGGCGCGACGATATCGTCTCGGTTTGCGGCGGGCTACCCCGAGATCCTACTCGCCGCGCGGAAAGCGCTTGTTCTCCTCCAGGACGTTGAGATCCATGTGGTTGCGCATGTATCGCTCCGAGGCCTTCTGCAGCGGCTGATAATCCCAGGGATAGTACGCGCCGTTGCGCAGCGCCGCATAGACGACCCATCGCCGCGCCTGGCTTTCGCGCACCGCCGCGTCGAAGCTCGCCAGGTTCCAGCGCTCCATGGCCTGCGCGGTCAATCGGTGCAGCGTTTCGGCATGGGCGGGATCGCCGGCGAGATTGGTCATTTCCTTCGGATCGGCCTCGACATCGAAGAGCATCGGCGGGTCCTTGTCGCACAGCGTCAGCTTGTATCGGCCATCGCGCAGGCCGACGAGCGGAGCTTCGGACCCTTCTGCGGCATATTCCATCGGCACGAGATTGCGGCTTCCGGTTCCAAGGGCAAGCGGACCCAGGTCCTCGCCATCGGTCCAGCGGCGCAACGATGTGATATCGAGCCCGGCCAAGCCGGCAAGCGTCGGCGTCACGTCGAGCGTCGAAACCGGCTGATCGATCCGTCTCGGCTGCCAGCCGGGTGCCATGATCATCAGTGGCACGCGCGCGGAGCCTTCGAAGAAGTTCATCTTGAACCAGAGGCCGCGTTCGCCGAGCATGTCGCCGTGGTCTGAGACGAAGAGAATGATGGTGTTGTCGGCCATGCGGCCGCGCTCCAGCGCCTCCAGTATCTCGCCGATCTTTTCGTCGACATAGGAGATATTGGCGAAATAGCCGCGCCGCGCCCGGCGTATCTGCTCCGGCGTGATGTCGAAGGCGGTATGATCGCATGCCTTCATCAGCCGCTGGGAATGCGGATCCTGCTTGTCGAAGGGGATTTCGCCGACTTCGGGGTCAAGCGCGGGGCAATCCTCATAAAGATCCCAGAAGCGGCGGCGCGCAACATAGGGATCGTGCGGATGGGTGAAGCTGACCGTCAGGCACCAGGGCCGATCGTCCTGGCCACGCGAAAGATCGTAAAGCTTGCGGGTGGCGTGATAGGCAACCTCGTCGTCATATTCCATCTGGTTGGTGATCTCGGCGACGCCGGCCCCGGTCACCGAGCCGAGATTGTGATACCACCAGTCGATGCGCTCGCCGGGCTTGGTGTAGTCAGGTGTCCAGCCGAAGTCGGCGGGATAAATGTCGGTCGTCAGCCGCTCCTCGAAGCCGTGCATCTGATCGGGACCGACGAAATGCATCTTGCCTGACAGAGCCGTCTGATAGCCGGCGGCGCGTAGATGATGAGCGAAGGTGGGAATATCCGAGCAAAATTCCGCTGCATTGTCATAGACGCGCGTGCGGCTCGGCAATTGGCCGGACATGAAGGAGGCCCGCGCGGGGGCGCAGAGCGGGCTTGCCGTATAGCTGTTGGCAAAGCGCACGGAGCGTTGCGCCAAGGCTTTCAGAACCGGCGCATGCAGAAACTCCGCCGGCCCGTCGGGAAACAATGTCCCGTTGAACTGATCGACCATGAGAATGAGGATATTCGGGCGCGACATGTAAGTGTTTTCCTTGGAAATCAGAGGCCGGCTGCGAGCCAACCCATGGCGGAAATGCGCATGATGATAGCTCCCTTCTTGCTATTGGATTATTTTATTGAACATCACTAGCGTTCTTGCTGTAAAGCGGGCATTTTTTGATGGATGCCAAAAGGAAATTCTATGGCTGAACGTTCGGTCGATCTTGGCTGGCTGCGAATTTTCCTGGAGGTCGGGCGCTCCGGCAGCCTGTCTTCCGCGGCCCTGGCGCTTGGCCTGACGCAGCCGGGCGTCAGCTACCAGATCCGTCGCATCGAGGAGCAGATGGGCGTGTCCCTGTTCCACCGCCAGCATCGCGGCGTCAAGCTCTCGCCTGAGGGACAGCGTCTGCTCGAAATCGTCGAGAAGGCAGTCGGCGGCGTCGATATGCTGGTGCGCAGCTTTCGCGCAGAGGCGGAGCGCCCTTCGGTCAGGCTACGAACCGACTACGCCTTCTCAGCACTTTGGCTGATTCCCCGTATGCATGCCTTCCGGCTGCTTCACCCTGAAGTGGATATCCAGATCGTCGCGACACAGCGGCTCGATCGCGGCGCACCGGAAAGCAGCGATATCGTCGTCGTTTTCGGCGCACGAAACGAGTTCGGTCCGGGAGCAACGCTGCTGTTGCCGGAAAAGGTCGTGCCGATCTGTACCCGTGGCTTCGCAGATCGCCACGGCCCATTCACCGATCCCTCGCAACTGGCGCGCGCCACGCTCGTGCATCTCGATTCCGATATGCCGTCGCCATGGTTCGACTGGGAAAGCTATCTTGCGGCATTCGGCATTGCCCGCGACAGCTATGCCGGCCGTGGCGACCTGCGCTTCAATACCTATTCCCTGGTCGTGCAGGCAGCACTCAGCGAGCAAGGAGTTGCGATCGGCTGGATGGGCCTCATCGATTCGCTTCTCACCGCACGTACGCTGGTGACGGCAGGTCCGATGCTGGAAGCACCGGGGCGCGGCTATTGGCTCCTGCCGCCGGCAGCGCCGAGCCTGCATGCGGAGCGGCTGGCTCAATGGCTGCTGGCAGAGGCGGCCATCGCTGAGCCGCAATCGCTTACTCCGCCGTAAGATCGGTCAGAAATGTCTCGCACCAGTGCAAGACATCGTGTTCCAGCAGGTAGTCCATCATGCCGCGCCACCGTTCCTGTCGCTCCTGCAGCGGCATGTTGACGGCGCGCGCCAATGCGTTGGCAGTTCCGTCGACGTCATAGGGATTGACCAGCAAAGCACCGTGCAGCTTGCGCGCCGCGCCGGCAAACTGTGACAGCACCAGCACGCCGGGATCTTCCGGATCCTGCGCCGCGACATATTCCTTGGCGACGAGGTTCATGCCGTCGCGCAGCGGCGTCACCAATCCGACCTTGGCGAGCCTGTAGAGACCGGCCAGTATCGGGCGGCTGATCGAGCGGTTGATATAGCGGATCGGCACCCAGTCGACTGTGCCGATGGCGCCGTTGACCCGGCCGGCCTGTTCGGCGACGGCGTGCTGCATCGCCTCGTATTCCGGCACTTCCGAGCGCGATTTTGGGGTGATCTGCAGATAGGTGACGCTGCGCTGGTGAGCCGGATTGTTGGTGATGAACCGCTCGAAGGCGTCGATGCGCTGCGTGATGCCCTTGGAGTAATCGAGCCTGTCGACGCCGAGGATCAGGTCGCGGCCTTCGATGCTCTTTCGCGCCTTTTGCACCATGCTGTGCGACGCGGCCTTGCGGGCGAAGGCAGCGAAGCCTGCCGTTTCGATGCCGATGGAATAGGCGCCGCCGCGGAAGTCGTGGCCGTGGGCGTTGAAATGGCCAGGACTTTTCTCGATGCCCATGCCCTCGCGCTTCAGGCAGCCCGCGAAGTTTTCAAGATCATGATCGGTCTGAAAGCCGAGCAGGTCGTAGGAGGTGAGGCCGCGCATGATTTCTTCATGCACCGGCATGGCTTGCACAACGTCTGCCGGCGGCCAGGGAATGTGCAGGAAGAAACCGATGCGGTTTTTCAGCCCCATCTGCCGCAGCTCGGCCGCCAGTGGAATGAGGTGATAGTCGTGAACCCAGATGACGTCGTCGGGTTTGATCAACGGCGCAAGCCGGTGGGCAAAGAAGCGGTTGACCCGGAAATAGCCGGTCATTTCCTTGCGGGCATATTCCGCAAGATCGAGCCTGTAGTGGCAGATCGGCCAGAGCACACGGTTGGCAAAGCCCTGGTAATATTCCTCGACGTCGGTCTGGGTCAGATCGGTCAGGGCATAGGTGATATTGCCGTCCTGCGTCAGCTGCAGCGGCTCCGGCTCAGCCTCGCCGCTCGATTTGCCGGACCAGCCCATCCAGACGCCGCCGCGTTCGGCAAGGGCTGCCTGCAGCGCCACGGCAAGGCCGCCCGCAGCTGCGGCACCCTTGTGATCGGGCACGGAAACGCGATTGGAAACGATGATGAGACGACTCACGGATTATTCCTTTCAAGAGGGCTGGGAGGGCGCCGCAATGATTGGGAGATTATTTGACGAGCGTTCCCAGCACGTCCCTTAAACGCGCAGGCGAGCCAATGGATGCACGTGCCAGCGTTTTTCCGTTGCCGTCGCCGATGCGCACGGATTGACCGCCCAGCCGGTTGGCGGCGGCGAACATCGTCTCATCGGTCACGTCGTCGCCGATCGTGACTGGACGGCGCCCCTCGAAAGGAGCCTCACCGAGGAATGCCTCGATGGCGTGCCCTTTGCTGGCATGGGCAGGGCAGATTTCAACCACCATCTTGCCGTGCTGCAGGCTCCAGTCGGGGCCGGCATCCTCAAGGTGGCGCTGCATCGCCGCGGCGATCTCGGCTTCACTCCCAGGCGCATGCCGAAAGTGAACCGCAACGGCGGCACCCTTGTCCTCGACGATAGCGCCCGGCCAGGCATGGGCCTCGCGAGCGATGGTCTGCTTCATCTGCTGGAAGGCAGGCGGAATATGCGTGCGCCGCAGCCGTCCGGCCGCATCGCGCCGCTCCGCGCCGTGCAGGCCGGCAACCGGAAAACGGAAAGGCGCAAACAGCGGATCGACAAATTCGATCGAGCGTCCCGTCACCAGCGCCAGCGCGCCGCCGAGCTGGCGGGAAAGCGCATGGAGCGTAGCGGGAAGATGGTCCGGTATGACGATCGCCTCGGGCCTCTCGGCGAGATCGAGCAATGTTCCATCGATGTCGAGGAACAGGGCCCAGTCCCGAGGATACAGTGAGAGTGCGGTGAGTGCCGGCTCTTTGAGCGGCCTCGGTTCGGCTTCGCCCTGATCGGGCTGTTCCTGAGAAGACATGTATAGTTAGCTAAGGCGCTGTTCTCATTCGGCAAGGAAAAAAACGAACTTGTTATGGATCAAGGTCGGCAGCGATCTGCTGAAATCGTCAGGATACTGATGCCCAGGAATGCAAAAAGGGGCCGCGTTAGCGACCCCCCATGAGCTTTGGCCCGTAACTGGCCTGAAGCGCCAGGCGCTTCCGGAAGGCGTTGATCAGTGCGAGGGCTGCCTCGCAACGTTCACGACCATTTCCATGCCCGGTACGAAGACCGAAATCTCACTAGACATTGGATCACCTTCCTTTCGTTACGTTTCAGATATGACAAACGTAGCTCAAATTTCACCCAATGCAAGGGTTTCGGCGCCGGCGAACTTCACACTTCTTGTCGCAGCGAAATGCTTTTCACGAGATTCCTTCGACGAAAGCCTTGCCGGCATGGGCTCACGAAGAAAATGTTGCGATGCGAAATGTGATCGGACGAGGCGTCAAATATCTGTCATCTTGGCTGTCAGGGAATGGAAAATTAAGAGTTTGTTACCCATTCTGCATGAACAATCGTCCAAGATTTGCCATTCTCTCGCGGGACAGAAAAACAGCCGGAATCGGAGTGAAAGACGCATGTGTCGCTGGGCAGCCTATCGTGGAGACCCCCTCTATCTGGAGGAGCTGGTGTCTTCGCCCGCCCACTCCCTGATCGAACAATCCCATTGCGCCACGCGCGCCAAGACGGCGACCAACGGTGACGGCTTCGGCATCGCCTGGTATGGTGATCGGCCGGAGCCGGGCCGCTATCGCGACGTCCTGCCAGCCTGGTCCGACTGCAATCTCAAGAGCCTGGCGCGGCAGATCCGTTCGCCGCTCTTCCTCGCCCATGTCCGTGCCGCCACCGGCGGCGGCACGCGGCGCGACAACTGCCATCCCTTCGTTCTCGAGAACTGGACGTTCCAGCACAACGGGCAGATTTCCAACTTCGACCGTCTGCGACGTCCGATGGAAGCCATGCTCGATGACAGGCTGTTCCACGCGCGCAGCGGCACCACCGATTCCGAGCTTCTGTTTCTGCTGGCGATGCAATTCGGCCTGGCGGCCAATCCGGTCGCGGCGATCGCGGAGACCATCGGCTTTGTCGAAGGCTTGTCGATCCATCTGACCGGCTCGGCGCTCGTGCGATTCACGGCAGCCTTCTCCGACGGCAAATCGCTGCACGCAATACGCTATGCCACCGACCGCAAGGCGCCAACGCTCTATGCATCGCCCGTCGGCTCGGGATACTGCCTGGTATCGGAACCTCTGAACGACGATATCGACGCCTGGCGGGAAATTCCCGATGGCAGCGCCGTGCTGATCGACGATACCGGCGTTCATGTCACGCCCTTCCAGCCGGAAGAACGCGCTTCCGGCGAGAGCCGGACGCTAGCCGCTATCCCTGCTTGAACTGCTCGGCGATCAGCGCCGCCAGCCGCACCGCCACGTCGTCCTTGTCTAGATCTGGCCATTGCTCGACACCGTCGTGACGGATGATCTTCACGCGGTTGCGCGTGCCGCCCATGATGCCGGTCGCGGGCGAGACATCGTTGGCAACGATGATATCGGCGCCCTTGCGCTCCAGCTTTGCCCGCGCATTGCTCTCCACGTCCTGCGTCTCGGCGGCAAAACCGATGACGAGCTTTGGCCGCTGCGTATGATGGCCGACGGTCTTCAGGATGTCGGGGTTTTCCGTCAGCGCCAGCGTCGGGAGGGATTCGCCCGGATGCTTTTTGATCTTCTGGTCCGAGGCGGAAGCCACCTTCCAGTCAGCGACGGCGGCGACCATGACGGCGATGTCGGCCGGCAGCGCCGCCAACACGGCATCGCGCATGTCGTCGGCGCGCTCGACATGGATGACGTGCATGCCCGCCGGATCGGGAATGGTGACAGGCCCCGAGACCAAGGTGACATCGGCGCCGAGCGCTGCCAGCGCTGAGGCGATGGCATGGCCCTGCCGGCCCGACGAGCGGTTGGCGATGTAGCGCACGGGATCGATCGGTTCGTGCGTCGGGCCCGAGGTGATGATGGCCTTCTTTCCGGCAAGCGGCTTGGCACCGTCATGGAGCCGCATCTCGACGGCAGCGACGATCTCAAACGGTTCCGCCATCCGGCCCGTGCCTGTCTCGCCGCTTTCGGCCATTTCCCCCTTCATGGGGCCGACGAAAGCGATGCCGTCGCCACGCAACATCTCGACATTGCGCTTCGTTGCGGCATGGGCCCACATTTTCGGGTTCATGGCCGGCGCGGCAAGCACCGGCCGGTCCGTGGCGAGCAATATGGTGGAGGCGAGATCGTCCGCCAGCCCGTTTGCCATCTTGGCGAGCAGATCGGCGGTCGCGGGCGCGATCAGCACGAGGTCGCAGTCGCGTGCAAGCCTTATGTGGCCGACATCCTGCTCGTCCTGGCGGGAAAACAGATCGGTGAAAACGTGATCGGCGGCGAGGGCTCCGACGGCAAGCGGCGTGATGAACTGCTGGGCGCCCGCCGTCATGACAGGGCGCACGCTCGCACCGCGTTCGCGCAGTCGGCGGATCAGATCGAGGCTCTTATAGGCCGCGATGCCGCCGGAGATGATGAGAAGGATGCGCTTTCCTGCGAGAACCATGGTTGAACCCGTCGCCTGTTCTTTTGGCAATCAGCCTAAGCCTTTGGCGGATAATAGGCAATCGCAGCGTTCCGGCATCGTCGTCAATGCTCCGGCGGTGGGCGGCAATGACGTTCAGATCGAGCAGCTCGGCCAAGGTCTCCAGGCAGACGGTTACCGGGCATCACAGCCTTGTCATTTGCGACGCTCGTCCTGCTCAACGAGACTGACCGGGTCTGATCGAAGGAGTAACGCTTTGAAATTGATGAAAGTTGTGATGATCGCCCTGCCGATCGTGGCCGCCGCCGTGCCGGCTTTGGCGGAGCGGGCCTATTCGCCGCAGGAGCAGAAGAACAAGGAGATCGTTCTGGATTTCTACCAGAAGGCGCTGAATGACAAGAACTTCGACGCCGCCTCCAAATATCTCGGCAAATATGTCCAGCACAACCCGCTGGCTGCCGATGGTCCGGAAGGCCTGCGCGGCTTCCTCGAGTACCTGAAGAAAGACTATCCGCAGTCGAAGAGCGAGATCAAGCGCGTCATGGTCGACGGTGACTTTGTGATCCTGCGTGTCCACACTATTCGCCAACCGGGTGATAGGGGCAGCGCCATCGTCGATATTTTCCGCGTCGAGAACAACAAGATCGAGGAGCACTGGGACTCGGTGCAGCCGATCCCGGAAAAATCGATGAACAATAATACGATGTTCTGAACGGAAAGGCTGCCGCGGGAGCAGAACCCACGGCCAGTTCCTATCCATTCAGAGCATTCCAGCGACATGATCCCGCAGCCAATTCAGGCTTTGCGGGATCATATCGGCGTTCTCTAGATTGCTGATGCCGCCGACGATAATTGCGTCATGAAAAGGGGCGGTCAGGTGCGCGTGATCGATACGCCGCCATCGACGAGCGACGCCGTGCCGGTGACGAAGCTTGCGTCATCGGAGGCGAGATAGAGGACCGAGCGGGCAATTTCTTCGGGACCGGCGACGCGCTTCAGCGCATGCAGATTGGTTATGAAAGCCTGCTTGTCGGATGTGTCGTTCATCTCGCGATACATATCGGTATCGACCGCGCCTGGCAGTATAGCATTGACGCGCACATTCTGCGGGCCAAATTCCGCGGCAAGTGTTTGCGTCAAGCCGATCAGGCCGGACTTGCTGGCGGCATAGGCGGCAACGCCTGGGAAGCCAACGGTATGGCCGACGAAGGTCGAGGTGAAGATCACCGAGCCGCCGCCGTGCTTGACCATTTCGCCGATCTGGTGTTTGGCGGCCAGGAACGATGCGGTGAGGTTGATCGCCAGGGCTTCGGCAAAGCCTGCCTCTGAAACCTCGGTGCTGGGACCGGCCTCACCGAGCGTGCCGGCATTGTTAAAGGCGATATCCAGCTTGCCATAACGCTCGACCGCAAGGGCAACCAGCGCCTTGTGGTAGTCTTCCGAGCGGACATCGCCGGCCAACGCGGCCGCATCGCCGCCCGCGGCTTCGATGTCCGCGACAAGGCTTTCCAGTTCCGCGCCGCGGCGGGCGCCGACGATAACCTTGGCGCCTTCGGCGGCGAAAAGCTTTGCGGTGGCGCGGCCGATGCCGGAGCTGGCGCCGGTGACGATCGCGACTTTTCCATTCAAGCGGTTCATTGTTCCATCTCCTGTGTGAGGACGTGTCTTTCGGTCTGCCCGATACGCGGAAGATGGTCTTTTCCGATCGTTCGGATTAGTCTTCAAATCATGGAACTCGAATTCGGAATCGCCGAACGATGTTGAAGATTGACGGGATCACTGCCTTCGTCGCCGTTGCCGAGGCGGGGTCGATCAGCGAAGCGGCGCGACGCCTGCGCCTGTCAAAATCCGTCGTCAGCGAGCGCCTGTCGGAAATGGAGAAGGCGTTGGGGGCGACATTGCTTCATCGCACCACCCGCAAGCTGACCTTGACGGAGGATGGCGCCGCCTTTCTGGAGCGAGCGACACGTATCGCCCACGAGGTACGCGAGGCCGCTGCCGATCTTGCTGAACGGCGCGGGACATTGACAGGACCGCTGCGCATCGCAGCGCCCGTCACCTTCGGCCGCAAGCATCTCGGCCCGGCTCTCTATCCGTTTCTCGCCGATCACCCCGGGATCGAGCTGACATTGGACCTTGACGACCGCCGGGTCGATGCAGCATCGGAAGGCTATGATGCGATCATACGCCATGGGTTGATTGCCGATTCCCGCTTAGTCGCATGGACGCTCGCCCGCAGCCGCCGTCTTCTCGTTGCAGCACCGGACTATCTCAGCCGCTACGGCAGGCCTGCCTCATTGGCCGATCTCGAAAACCATCGCGGTATCTTCTACGCCAATCGTGGCGTCGCCGATTGGCGTTTCCAGGGGCCGGATGGCGCCGTCATCATCAGGGGAAAGCTGGCATTCGGCGTCAACAATGGCGACGTCATGCATGATGCGGCAATTGCGGGGCTGGGGATCGCGCTGTTGCCGACCTTCATCGCGGGTCCGGCGATAAAGGAGGGGCGGCTCGTCGAAATCGATGTGGGTTGTCGGCCGGAGGCGGAGTTCATCTTCATGGCGCATCCCGAGGGGCGCAATCCCTCGGCAAAGCTGCGCGCCATCGCCGATCACTTGAGAAAGGCGTTCGGCGATCCGCCCTATTGGGACCGGGAAGGATAGAGCGGTTTCGCTTTTCTTCGAATCGCGAAAACGCTCTATCTTTTTGTTTCTTTACGCATTCCAGACGGAAAACCGCTTCGCACTTTTCCTGGAATTGCTCTAATCAGGCAATCAGGCTCATGAGGTTGGCGACGACGGGCGAACGCTGCGCCTTGAGGCTGGCAAGGCCGAGACGCGCGGCGAGCGCCGGCCCGTCAATGGGGCGATAGGCGACGCCGTCGAGCTTGATCTGCGCGATCGAGGCGGGAACGATGGAAACGCCGAGATTGGCGGCGACGAGATTGACGACGGACGGGATCTGCGGCGCCTCCTGCGTCACGACCAGCTCGAAGCCGGCCTCGCGGCAGGCTGCGACGATATCGTCATAGAGGCTGAGGCCGACCATGCGCGGGAATAGAATGAAAGGCTCGCCGGCAAGCGCTGCGACCGGCAGGCGATCTCTAGCGGCAAGGGGATGATGGGCCGGCAGCGCAATCAGCATCGGCTCGTCGGCAAAACGCTTCAACCGCACATCGCGCGGATCTTCCAGACCTGGCCGGATGAAGGCGGCGTCGATCTCGCCGCGTATCAGCCGCTCCATCAGCGCGTTGGTATTCATCTCGGTGAGCGACAGCCGTACCTCAGGCCAGTGATCGCGAAACTCGCGGATGGTCGCCGTGACGATGGTGTTGAAGGCGGAGGAGGCGGTAAAGCCGAGCGACAGGCGGCCGATCTCGCCGCGATTTGCGCGCTGAGCTGCAAGCTTCGCCTTTTCCGCCGCATCGACGGCGGTTTTCGCCTCGGCCAGAAAGGCTTCGCCGGCCGCCGTCAGCTCGGCACCATGCGGCACGCGGTGAAACAGCTGCGCCCCCACCTCGTTCTCCAGATCCTTGATCTGCTGGCTGAGCGGCGGCTGCCCGATGCCGAGCTTGGCGGCGGCGCGGGTGAAGTTCCCTTCTTCCGCGAGCGCCAGAAAATAGCGGATATGACGCAACTCCATCGCTATCTCCAAAACCTATTGAAATCGCCTGTTCCATATATTGGACTAATGAAGCGCTATTGACTAGATTTCTGGACAACAAAGGTTGGATCCCCCCATGTTCGGCGCTGCTGAAAAGCAAGAAATCACCGCTTCCGAAGTTCCCTCCCGTCCGGAATTGACGCTCGTCAGGAGCGCGCCAACGGTTGAGCCCCGTCAATACCTCACGCGCGGTACGCCCGCATTCCGGCGCGCGACCATTGCGCTGTTCCTCTCCGGTTTCGCCACCTTCTCGCTGCTCTATTGCGTGCAGCCACTGATGCCGATTTTCTCGCAGGATTTCGGCGTTACGCCGGCGGCCAGCTCGCTGTCGCTGTCGCTTTCGACCGGCTTCCTCGCCTTTGCGATCTTCGGCGCGGCCGCCGTTTCCGAAAGCCTCGGCCGCCGAAGCCTGATGTTCATATCGCTGCTGGGTGCTGCCCTTTGCACGCTCGTCTGCTCCGTCTCACCGAACTGGCATGTCCTGCTGGTCTTCCGCGCCCTCGAAGGCTTCCTCCTGGGCGGCGTGCCGGCAGTTGCCATGACTTATCTGGCCGAGGAAATCGAGCCGCGCGGCCTCGGCGGCGCCATGGGCCTCTATATCGCCGGCAACGCCTTCGGCGGCATGGCCGGTCGGGTCGTGACGGGCACGATCGCCGAATTCTTCAGCTGGCGGCCGGCACTGGCCGCTGTCGGCATTCTCGGGCTGATCGCCGCCACCGGCTTTCTCTATCTGCTGCCGCCGTCGCGCAATTTCACGCCGCGCAAAGGTTTCGATATTGCCTTCCACGTAAAGGCCTGGAGCGGCCATTTCGGCAACCCGGCGCTGCCTCTGCTCTTTGCCATCGGCTTCCTCGTCATGGGTTCCTTCGTCACAGTCTATAACTATGCCGGCTTCCGCCTCGTCGCCGCTCCCTATAACCTCAGCCAGACCGAACTTGGCCTGATCTTTACCGCCTATCTCTTCGGCATCGTCGCCTCCTGGGCAGCGGGCCTCCTCGGCGATCGCATCGGTCACTTCGTCGTGCTGCCGGCCGGCGCGCTGATCGCAGCACTTGGTGCGGCCGTCACGCTCGCCACGTCGCTGCCGCTGATCATCCTCGGCATCGTTCTGGTGACGATCGGTTTCTTTATGACCCATTCCGTAGCCAGCGCCCTTGTGGGACGGCTTGCCCGCGGCGCCAAGGGGCATGCCTCCTCGCTCTATCTGCTCGCCTATTATCTGGGCTCCAGCATTGCCGGTTCGCTCGGCGGTTATTTCTGGCTTGCAGACGGCTGGAATGCCGTGGTTGCCTTCATCCTCATCATGCTGGCGATCTGCCTTGTCAGTGCCTTTGCGGTCGCAAGGCTGGCTCGCCGCTAAGGCCGGAGACTGAAAATGATCCGCATCGACCATCTCGATCATCTCGTGCTGACAGTCGCGAGCATCGAGCAAAGCTGCGATTTCTACGCCCGTGTCCTCGGCATGGGCGTGGAGACTTTCGGTGAAGGCCGCAAGGCGCTGGCCTTCGGCAACCAAAAGATCAATCTGCATCGCGCGGGGCATGAATTCGAACCGAAAGCCGATCGACCGACGCCGGGCTCGGCCGATCTCTGCTTCATCAGCGACACGCCGATCGACGATGTCATCGTTCATCTGCAGGCCGAAGGCGTCGCGATCGAGGAAGGCCCTGTACGCCGGACCGGTGCGACCGGCCCGATTCTCTCGGTCTATTTCCGCGATCCGGATCACAATCTGATAGAAGTTTCCAATCCCCTTTCCTGAGATGACGCGCGCTGTCGAGCTCGCGTTTCGTTTGCATGGCAAGTCAGCCCAGCTTTGGGTTACTTGACATGTCTCGGCCGGGGATATATTAAACTAATAAGTTAATTAACTTTATGGTTTATGACCTGCATGGACGCGTTGAGCATGACACTATCCGCCCTTGCCGATCCGACCCGCCGGGCCATTCTGGCGCGGCTCACGACCGGCGAGGCCTCCGTTTCCGAGCTGGCCGAACCGTTCGACATGTCGCTGGTTGCCGTTTCCAAACATCTGAAAGTGCTGGAGAAAGCCGGCCTGATCTCGAAGGGCAGGGAGGCGCAGTGGCGTCCATGTCGGCTGGAAACCAAACCGCTCATGCAGGTGGATGACTGGCTGGAAAGCTATCGCCAATTCTGGAACGAAAATCTCGATCGCCTGGAAGCCTATGCCGCAGCCTTGCAACGGGGAGGAGCTGATGACCGCAACAAATGAGATCCGGAGCCCGCGCCCGCTGCGCGAGATCGTGCTGACCCGCGAAATTGCCGCGCCGCGTACCTTGCTGTTTCGCCTCTGGACGGAGCCCGAGCATCTGATGCGCTGGTGGGGTCCGCAGACCACGACGGCCTCAGCCGTCTCGGTCGATCTGCGGGAAGGGGGAGCCTGGCGGCATTGCATTTTCACGGCGGAGGGCAAGGAATATTGGAGCCATGGCCGCTATCTCGAGATCGTCCCGCCCGAGCGTCTCGTCTTTACCTTCGCCTGGGAGGACCAGCACGGCAAACCCGGGCACCAGATGAAGGTCACGGTGGAATTGCACGAGCTCGGCGACAAGACGCGCCTCGTCTTCCGCAAGGTCGAGCTGCCTGACGATACCGAACTGAAGCTGCAGACCGGCGGCTGGGAGCAAGCCCTCGACAAATACGTCGCCTATGCGGAAGCCACCTCAAGGGAAGGATGAGTGTGATGAAGAAGACCTATCACGGAAGCTGCCATTGCGGCGCCGTCAGCTACGATGCCGATCTCGACCTGCAGGGCGGCACCTTCAAGTGCAATTGCTCGATCTGCAAGAAGAAGCGCAATTGGCTGGCTGTGGCAATACCCGCCGATTTCCGCTTGGTTTCGGGCGAAGACAGCATCGGTGAATATCAGTTCGGCCCGCGCATCCTGCATCATCTTTTCTGCAAGAATTGCGGCGTCAGTTCTTTCAACTGGGGCGAAAACCCTGCGCTTGGCGGCAAGTTCTATGCGGTCAGTATCAGCTGCCTGGATGACGCCACCGACGAGGAGCTCGCCTCCCTTCCCGTCGGCTATTTCGATGGCCGCGACGATCGTTTTGACAAGGCGCCGGAGGAAACGCGCTATCTTTAGTGGGTGCGGAGCTAGAGCGTTTTCGCTTTTCTTCGAATCGCGAAAATGCTCTATCCTTTTGTTTCTTTACGCATTCCAGACGGAAAACCGCTACGCACTTTTCCTGGAAATGCTCTAGGCTTTCGTCGCCAGCCAAATAACGTGACGCGCGCCGCTCTTGCCATTGGCGCGGGTGTTGACCACCTCAGCGGCAAAGCCGCTATCGCGCAGGCGCCGTGTGAAGCGTTCGTCGGGTCCGGAAGACCAAACGGCGAGAATGCCGCTCGGGCGCAGCGCATTATGGGCGGCCTTGAGGCCCCGATAATCGTAGAGGCCGTCATTGGCCTCCTGCGTGATGCCGTCAGGACCATTGTCGACATCGAGGAGGATGGCGTCATAGACCGCCTTTGCGGTACCGATGAGCGGGCGCACATCGCCTTCGTGAATGGCAACGCGCGGATCGTCGAGGCAGCCGTCGAACACGGTGGCCATCGGTCCGCGCGCCCAGGCAACGACGGCCGGAACCAGTTCCGCGACCGTCACCTTGGCGTCCGCACCCAACTCGCCGAGGGCCGCACGCAAGGTAAACCCCATGCCGAGGCCGCCGATCAGCACATGCGGCGCTTTCCGGGCCTTGATCTTTTCGCAGGAGAGCGTGGCAAGCGCGCGTTCCGAGCCGCTGAGGCGGCTGTTCATCAGCTCGTTGGTGCCGAGCATGATGGAAAATTCCTGGCCGCGCTGCTTCAGCCGCAGCTCGCCGCCGCCGGGGATTTTCGCAGTGTCGAGCAGGGTCCAGGGGATCACGGGCAACTCTCCAAAGCAATTCCAGGAAAAGTGTGTGGCGGTCTTCCGCCCGGAGTTGCGTGTAAAACAGGTCATTTCGAATTGCCCGGGACCATAGTCGGTCACTGTTCCGAAGAACAGATGTGCTCATCCAAGACGGATATAGGGCACATCCTTTTTCGCCACTTCGTCCAGGGCCTCCTCATAGCCCGCGTCGGCATAGCGCATGACGCCGAGCGCCGTGTCGTTGGTGAGCGCGTGGTCGAGCCGCTCGTCGGCGGCCGGCGTGCCATCGGCAACCACGGTAACGCCGCAGCTCGTCATGTAGCCGGCATAGCCGCCGCCGCCGGAATGGACGACCACGAGATCGGCCATGGACGAGCAGAGCATCATGGCGTCGATCAACGGCCAGTCGGCGATAGCGTCGGAGCCGTCCTTCATGCCTTCAGTCATGATGTTCGGATGTGCCATCGCGCCGGCGTCGAGATGGTCGCGCGAAAAGGCGATCGGGCCTTTCAGCTCGCCGCTTGCCACAAGCTCGTTGACGCGCCGGGCAAGTGCCGTGCGTTCGCCATGGCCGAGCCATGCAATACGCGCCGGCAACCCCTCGAAGGGCACGTGCTCGCGGGCAAGGCGGATCCAGTTGGTGACGATCTTGTTGTCCGGGAACATTTCCAGCAGCAGGTCGTCGATGCGGGCGATATCGCTTTCCTCGCCCGAAAGCGCCATCCAGCGGAAGGGGCCGATGGCGCGGCAGAAGAGCGGACGCAGATAGGCTTCGGTGAAGATCGGGATATCGAAGGCATTCGCCACGCCGCCTTCCTTCGCCTGGGTGCGGATCAGGTTGCCGTTGTCGAAGACTTCCGAGCCTTGTCTCTGGAAATCGAGCATGGCCTTCACATGCTCGACGATCGAGGCGCGGCTTGCCGCCATGAGCTGGCCCTGGCCGTCGTCGCGCAGGTCTTTGACCTGTTGCAGGCTCATGCCCTTCGGCACATAGCCATAGACGAGGTCATGGGCCGATGTCTGGTCGGTGACGATATCGGGCACGATGCCGCGCCTTGCGATCTCGGGATAGATCTCCGCGGCGTTGCCGACGAGGCCGACCGAGAGCGCCCGCTTCTCCTTGACCGCAGCATCGATCATCGCCAGCGCGGAATCGAGGTCCGGCGCGATCTCCTGCAGATAGCCGATCTCCTGGCGCTTCTTCGCCCGCTCTGCGTCGATATCGACACAGAGGATGGCAGCACCCGCCATGCGGCCCGCCAGCGGCTGCGCGCCACCCATGCCGCCAAGCCCGGCAGTCAAAACGAAGCGGCCGAAAAGATCGCCGCCGAAGCGGCGCTCGGCGATGCGCATGAAGATTTCGTAGGTGCCCTGGATGACGCCCTGGCTGCCGATATATTGCCAGGCGCCGGCCGTCAGACCGCCCCAGCAGATCAGGCCTTTGCGCTGCAGTTCATAGAAGACTTCCGCCTTCGCCCACTGCCCGACGATGTTGCAATTCGCCATGATGACCAGCGGCGCCTTGTCATGCGTGCGCACCAGCCCGATCGGCTTACCGGATTGAATGAGCAGCGTCTGATTCTCATCCATCTCGGTCAGGGCCTTGACGATGCCCTTGTGCGCCGCCCAGTTGCGCGCCGCCTTGCCGAGCGCGGCATAGACGACGAGGTTGTCCGGATCTTCGCCGACAGAGAGCACGTTTTCGAGCAGGCGCAGCAACGCTTCCTGCCGCCAGCCCTTGGCGCGCAGCTCCGGACCGCCCGGTATAGGGAATTTCGGATGACGTGGATTGGCTTTCGGCATGGTTGCTCTTACCTCTGGTTTGGTGGTTCTCCTTCTCCCCGCTAGGGAGAAGGTGGCCCGAAGGGTCGGATGAGGGGGTAGTGCGGCATATGCCGTCTTTGCTTCTCCCTCAGACGTTCACTCCTTCGTCGCTCACCCCTCATCTGTCCTGACGGGCATCTTCTCCCCGCTGGGGAGAAGAGGGCGGCGCCGATAGTCATTCATTTCGGCGGCAGGCCTTCGACGAAGTCCAGCGCGGCAAGAAGCAGCCGCTTGCGCAGCATGTCGTTGCCATAGGCTTCCGGCCCGGCGCGCACCCAGCCCTGTATTTCACGGCCACCTGACAGCATGGGCTTGATGTCGTGCAGCTCCAGCGCCCAGGCGTCGTTGCCCTTGCCGAGGCGTATCAGCAGACCGTCTTCGCGCGCGCCGCAAAGGAGGTGGCCGTTGAGCAGAAAGGCCCAGCCGCCGAACATCGCTTTCTCGCTAAGCCCGGGCCGCTGCCCGAGCTCTTCTCTCAGCAATTCTTCGAGACCGGCGTCACGGGCCATTTAAGCCTCCGCGCTCCTCAGCTCTTCTTGCCCGCCAAGGCGTATTTCGCGATCTCGATCCCCATCGCCTTTTCGACGGAAGGGTAGACGGTGGGGTCGAGCACGCTGGCGGAAAGCGGAATGATGTCCATCGGCACATGCAGGATGAAGACGTTCATCCCCTCATGCAATTGGCCGACGCTCAAGGGCTCGCCTTCCGGCGAGAGCGTGGTGATGACGGAGGGGAATGTCGCGAGGCGCTTACCATTGGTATCTTCGACGGCCATGTATTCGTTCATCACATGCATGACCACGGCCTTCTCGCCGGAGCCGACCGCGATGGTGCCGATATCGAAGGCTTCCTTCGTATAGACAACATCCTTCCTGGTGATCGTGCCCTCGGCAAGGATATGGCCACCGGTCGTCTTGCAGATGGCGTCGATGACGGCGCTGCCGCCCTTCTTTTCCGCCTCGATGATAGCCTCGCCAAGCGAGAGCGCCATGGAGATGCCGCCCAGCGCCGCATGCGTGCGGACATAGGAGGCGCGCAGCGGGTTGCGGCAGGAGGCGATGAAGCCGCCGGATTGGTCGGAAGCCGCGCGCAGGATCGGCGAGATCTTCGCCGTCGCACCCTTCACCACGAGTTCGATATAGCGGTTCTCGGCGCGATTGCCGCCGACAGCGGTCTGGATCATCTGCTCGGGCGAACCTGCCATGCCGATCGACCCCATGTCGCCTGTGGGATGGGCGCGGATATCGCCGACCGCATCCACCACCTTGGTGCCCAGGATGGCCGACGGCAGCCAGCCGTTCAGCGTCGACGACTTACCGTTCTGGCCGATGATCAGGCCGGAGAGCTTTTCGCCGAGTTCGTCCTGGAGTAGCTGCGCTGCCTTGACGTAGTCTATGCCCTGCATTTCCCAGGGGGTCGTGGAGGCCGGCGCGCCGATGGCGGCTGCCGTCGCGATCCAGTCATTGTCGTTAAGCTCGTCGATCGACACCAGCTCCGGCTTGCCGACATTGACTGCGGCATAGCCGAGCATGCGGCCGTGATCGGCCCAGCCGCCGCCACCGGCGGCATAAACGGAACCACCCTTGACGGCCGCTTCCACATCCTTGGCAACGAGTACGCGTCCCATTGGCTACTCCCGGTTCTGTTTGAGGCTTTTATCCATGTCGCGCACGGCTTCGAAGAGCACGGCGGCGCCCATGGCGATATCGTCATTCTCGGCCCATTCCTCGGCGCAGTGGCTGCGGCCTTCCTTGCAGGGCACGAAGATCATGGCGGCAGGCGCGACCTTGGCGATCCAGGCGGTATCGTGACCGGCGCCCGAGGCCATGCGGCGATGCTTGGCGCCGACGGTTTCACAAGCGCGCTCGAGCGTTTCGAGCAGGTTCGGATCGCCCGGCGTCGGAAAATTGTCTGAGACGCGGACAGGTGGCTTGATCGTCACACCGTAAGCCGTCGCTATCTTTTGCACCGCGCCATCGATCCAGGTCAGGAACTGTTCCATGTCGCCGCGAATTTCGGCACGGCCGTCGATCAGCAGCACCACCTTAGACGGCACGACATTGGCGGCATTCGGCTCGATGCGGAATTCGCCGACCGTGGCCGCAAAATGGCCTGGCGTCTTCGCCTGCTCGGCCGCCCGCTCCCTGATATCGAGCACAAGCTGGGAAGCTGCGACAAGCGCATCGGCACGGCGATCCATCGGCGTCGTGCCGGCATGGTCGGCGCGGCCTTCGACGGTGATTTCGATGCGGGTGATGCCGGCAATCGCGGTGACGATGCCGATATCCTTGTTCTCGGCTTCCAGCACGGGGCCCTGCTCGATGTGCAGTTCGAGGAAGCCGGCGAGATCGGGACGTTTCTGCGCGAGCAGCACGGCGGGATCGCCGCCGACTTCCGCAATGCCCTGCGCAAGGGTGCGCTCGCCGCTGGTGCGGGTGAGCCATGCCTCCGGTATCTGCCCGGTCATGCCGCGGCTGCCGATGCAGGAGACGCCGAAGATGCTGACTTCCTCCGCCAGGAAATCGACGATCTCCAGATCGTGGTCCAGCTGGATATCGCGACCCTTCAGGGAGCGGGCGACTTCCAGCGCCGCGATCGTGCCGGCAATGCCGTCGAACCGGCCGCCATCGGGAACGGTGTCGGAATGCGATCCCACAAGGATCGTACCGAGGCCGGGTTTTGCGCCGGCGCGCCTGCCGATCAGGTTGCCGCCGGCGTCGATGCGCGTCTCCAGCCCGGCTGCCTTCATGCGCGCCTCGATGTAAGCGCGGCCTTCCAGAAAGAGCGGTGAGAAGGCCCGGCGTGTCCAGGGGTGCCCGGGCTCGGTAATGCCGGCCAGCGCGTCGATGTCCTCGGCGATGCGGTCGGCGTTGACGGGCAGGTTGTGGCGCTTCAGTTGGTTCATCGGGCGGCTTCTCCGGCAAAGATTTGGCGAGGCAAGGGACGCACGAAGCTGCCGGAGCCGGGTTCGGCCAACACCTTCTGTCCCTCGGTAATCTTTCTGCCTCTAAGGTAAGCGGCGGATACCGTCCAGGGCAGGCGGATGCCATGATAGGGGCTCCAGCCGACGACGTTGTTGCCGCTTGCCGCTGCGTCATAGATCATCTCGCGCGGTTCCAGCACGACGATATCGGCATCCTTGCCCGGTGTCAGTGCGCCCTTGATATGGTCGAGGCGGAAGTGCCTGGCCGGATTTTCCGCCATGAGCTTCGCCGCCCAGGTCAGTGGCACGCCGCGCTCCAGAGCACCCTTTACGAAGAGCGGCACCATGACCTCCAGTCCCGGCACGCCGGAAGCATTCGCCAGCATATCCGGATTGTTCTTGCGGTTTTCCGACCAGCTGACGTGGTCGGTCGAAACCAGCCAGACATTGCCTTCCGCCACCTTGCGCCACAAGGTTTCCACTTCGGCGCGCGGGCGGATCGGCGGATTTATTTTCGCCTTACCGCCGAGGCGTCGAACATCGTTTTCCTCGTCGAGCGTCAGATAGTGGATGCAGCATTCAACCGTCGCCTCGAAGCCGTCGCGGCGATAGGCACGCGCGATGTCGTAGCCGCGGCCGAGCGAGCAGTGCACGACATGGGCCGGGCAGCCGGTGTCGGCGCCCGTCTCGAAGATCGTGTGCATGGCAAGCAGCTCGGTGATCGGCGGCCGCGAGAGCCCATGGGCGCGATAGTCTGTCACGCCGCTGGCTTTCACCTGCTCCATGTAGGTCCGAACGGCTTCGTCATCCTCATTGTGCACGCCCGCGGTCAGCCCGGTCGGCGCGATCGCCGCAAAGCAGGCGTCGAGCAGGGCAGGCGGGATGCGCGGGAAACGCTTGGGGTCCGTGCCGAAGGTGGAGAACTTGAAGGCCGCGACGCCGGCCTCGACCATTTCGGCGATGCGCGCCGGGCCTTCTTCCGGGTCGATCGTGCCATAGAGGGCGAAATCGACGCGGGCCTGCGGCGAGGCATGATCGATCTTCTTTTTCACCGCTGCGGCGGAGCAGACCAGATTGCCTTCGTCATAGGGCATGTCGACGATGGTGGTCACGCCGCCGGCCGCTGCCGAGCGGGTTGACCAGATGAAATCCTCCTGATCCTTCTGCGAGAGCGAATGCACCTGTGCGTCGATCGCGCCGGGCAGGATCAGCGCCTTGCCGAGCAGATGCCGCTCACGCGCCGCCGGCGGCACGCCGATGCCGATCTCGGCGATCCTGCCGTCGCGGACTGCGACATAACCCGCTTCCACGATGCGCTCGGGCAAAACCACGGTGCCCTGCAGAACAAGATCGAAATCCGCCATGTGCGTTCTCTCCGCTTATCGGTTGGTTCAGATAACGACGGTGTCGCGATAAAGCCGTTCCTCGAGCCGCTCCAGCGAGCCGAGCGCGAAGAAATCATCATAGGCAAGGATCGGCTTGTGGGCGATCATTTCTGAAACGAAGGCCTCGGACGCAAGTTCCTCTTCGATCGCCTCGACTTCTGCCGAAAGCGGCCGGTCGACCACATAGAAATCCGCATGCTTGCGCACCACCTCGTAGAGCATGCGCGCGACGCCTTCCGGCTTGTCGCCGAGAATATCCATCGCCTGGGCCGAAAGCAGTGCTTCCAATGCAGCAAGGCGCTTCAGTGCCCGCGTCTGCCGCTCGAAACGTTCGATGACGAGCGGCAGGAAGGCCGCCTCGTCCTCCATGCCGGCCGCGACCACCAGCGATTGCGCCGAGACCGGGTTGGACATGGACAGGACGCGCGAAAAGATCTCGCCTGCGAGCTTGATGATCGGGCCGAAGCCGGTCGCGATCCTGCCTTCCGGCACGAGATTGACCGGCAGGCCGCGCCGCTGGCCGTTGCCGAGCAGGACGCAGTGGTTGAAGGCATTGCGAGCGGCGTGCGCCATGCAGATGACGGCGGCCTCGAGAAGGATGGTGACGTCGAGCGGCAGCGAGCCTCCCGACGTCATGACGCGCCCGTCGACGATGACGGGATTGTCGTCGGAACGGCCGGTGGCGGCCAGGATCTTGTGGCCCGCGGTCAGCAGGTTCTCGATGACAGCGCCGTAGACTTGGGCGATCATGCGCAGGCTCAAAGGATCCTGCACATGCGTTGCGACGGGCCACGGCCATTCGTCCGAAGCGTTGCAGAGCCATGCGCCGATCAGCGCTTCGCGCGCCGTGCCGACATGACGCACCGCATACCAGGGATCACGCGAGGCCCCGAGCGCGCCGGCTGCCATCATGCTGGTCGCCAGCAGCACGCGGATCGAGGAGGCGGCATTGCGGGTGGTCTCCGCCGCCGCCGCGAAGCTCACGGCATTGACGCTGAGCGAGGCGAGGCTGTCACGCGGCAGCATCTTCACCGGATTGATACCGGCAGCGGTAAAGGCATCGGCCGCCTGCATGCGCCGGCCGCGATAGACCGCCTCGCCGACCCCGGTCAGTACCGCGCCGATCTGGCCCATCAGGCCGATATCGGCGCAACCGATCGAGCCGGTACGGCGAACCACGGGAATGACATCCGTATGCAGAAGCTGAAGATAGGCGTCGATCAGCCCCGGCGAGCAGCCGACTTGACCTGTTAGCGCCGTGTTGACGCGGATCGCCATGGCATTGCGCACGACCGACATGGAAAAGGGTGCGCCGGTGCCGAAATGATGGGCGCGCACCAGGCCTAGATTGAAGGCATCGAGATCTTCCGGCGACCATTCGACATCCTTCATGGCCCCGACGCCGGTCGTGGAGCCGTAGACCGGCATGCCGGACTGGATCGTGCTTTCGAGAACGCCGCGCGCCAGGCGCACCCGCGCCATGCCGCTTTCCGATGCCGAAGGCATGGCGGTGCCAGCGCCGATCCGCACCAGATCGCTGAACCCCAAGGGTTGCCCGGTGAGTTCGATGCCGGCTCTCTGACGCTCCATTGTCCTTGTTCTCCTTTTTCGCAAGGCTATGCGAGCCTTATCGCAAATGGGATATCCCAAATGACGAACACCTCATTCGGCGGCGCTTTGAATTTTGAGGCGAGTCCGGCTGCGATGCAACTCGGTGTTTGCACGGGTATGTTGTCATCGCCAAGCAAAGCGCGTGCAGGAGGAAGTGATTACCTCTCGCATCAATGGCGGCAATCTTCGCAGATGCGCGAGCGCCAGGGAGCGCTGAAGGTCAGCTCAGTTGCCAGGCGATATAGAGGAGCGTCAGCGCGATCACCCATAGCGCGAGGCGGCCGGAGCGGCTGTGCTTGGCCTCCGCCTTGCCGATCGCCTCTGTGGTCTGCGGGTCGAAGCGAAGACCGTTCTCGCTCATGCGCAGCAATTCGTGATGGAATTTCTCCGTCTTGGCGGCAATTTCGGGCGCTGCCTCGGCGAGTTTCAAGGCCGCCTTCAAACCGTCCTTGAGGTCGGTTACGATGCGCTTCGGGCCGAGATTGGTGCGGATCCAGTCTCCGACGACGGGTTCCGAAGCCTTCCACATGTTGAAGCGCGGATTGAGCATGCGTGACACGCCCTCGACCACGACCATGGTCTTCTGCAGCATAACCAGCTCCGGCCGTGTCTCCATGTCGAAGAGTTGGGTTACTTCGAAGAGCAGTGTCAGCAGCTTGCCCATGGAGATCGTCTCGGCCGGCTGACCATGGATCGGCTCGCCGATGGCGCGGATCGCCTGTGCGAAACTCTCCGTATTGTGATGAGCGGGCACATAGCCTGCCTCGAAATGCACCTCGGCGACGCGGACGTAATCGCGGGTGATGAAGCCATAGAGGATCTCGGCGAGGAAACGGCGTTCCTTGTTGCCGAGGCGGCCGACAATGCCCATGTCGACGGCGACGATCGTGCCGGCGGCATCGACGAAGAGATTGCCGGGATGCATGTCGGCGTGGAAGAAGCCGTCGCGCAGCGTATGGCGAAGGAAGGATTGGATCAGCGTATCGGCGAGCGTGTTGAGATCGTGCCCGGCGGCTTTCAGCCCCTCGACATCTGACATCTTGACGCCGTCGATCCACTCCATGGTGATGACGTCGCGGCCGGTGCGCTCCCAATCGACCTTGGGGACGCGGAAGCCCGGGTCTTTCTCGGTATTTTCAGCGATTTCGGAAAGGGCCGCCGCCTCCAGGCGCAGATCCATCTCGACCTTGGTGGTCTGCTCGAGCGTCCGCGTCACCTCGACGGGCCTGAGGCGCCGACTGGAGGGAAGGAAGCGCTCCTGCAGGTTGGCGACGAGATACATCGCCTTGATATCGTTTACGAAACGCTGGCGAACGCCGGGACGGATCACCTTGACGGCAACGCGCTTGGTCCCCCCCGGCGTCTCTACCTCGGCCGGATGCACCTGGGCGATGGAGGCGGCCGCGATTGGTTCGCCAAAACTGACATAAAGCTCGTCGAGTTTGCGGCCGAGTGAGCCTTCGATCGATGATTTCGCGGCGGCATGGGGAAAGAAGGCCATGCGGTCCTGCAGCTGCGACAGGTCGTTGGCCATGTCGACGCCAACGACGTCGGGCCGCGTCGCCAGGAACTGGCCGATCTTCACATAGGACGGCCCGAGCCGTTCGACAGCTTTGGAAAGCCGGTCGCTGCGGGCCTGGTTCTTGGCACTCTTGCGGGCAAAGATACCGACGAAGGATTTGGCGAGGCTGACGGAAGGCGGCAGGCCTTCCGAGGGAAGCGCAATGACCACGCCCTCGCGCACCAGCACCCAGCCGACCCTGAGAAGGCCGAAATATGCGTTGAAAGCACTCATAGCGTCTCAAGGTCTCGGGAAATGGAGGCCGTCGACCGCGTCACATGGCTCGACATCATGCTTTAGAGCTTCCAGCCGGAGTGCAGGGCGGCGATGCCGCCGGTATAGTTGGTGAAGCTCACGCGCGAGAAGCCGGCCTCGCCGATCATCGTCGCAAAATCCTGCTGGTTCGGGAATTTGCGGATCGATTCCACCAGATACTGATAGGGCTCGGCCTCGCCGGTGATCGCCTTGCCGAAGCGCGGAATGGCGTTGAAGGACCAGGCGTCATAGACGCGGTCGAGCAGCGGCAGGTCGACCTCGGAGAATTCGAGCACCAGCAGCCGGCCGCCGCGCTTCAGCACGCGATAGGCTTCCTTCAGCGCCACGTCGATATGAGGGACGTTGCGGATGCCGAAGGCGATCGTATAGGCGTCGAACGAGTTGGGCTCGAAGGGCAGTTCCTCGGCATTCGCTTCGACGAAGGTGAGATTGTCGGAGAGCTTCTTCTTTTCCGCGCGTTCCGCGCCGACGCCGAGCATCGAGCCGTTGATGTCGAGCACCGTCGCATGCGCCAGCCGGTTCGAGGCTTCGACGATGCGGAAGGCGATGTCGCCCGTGCCGCCGGCAACGTCGAGGACCTTGTAGGTCGCATCCTTGCGCGGGTTGAGCGCTGCGATCATGGCGTCCTTCCAGGCCCGGTGCAGGCCCATGGACATGACGTCGTTCATGACATCGTAGCGCTTGGCAACCTTGTGGAACACCTCGTTGACGAGGCCCTGCTTTTCGCCATCGGCCACTTCGCGAAAGCCATAGGATGTTTCCATGCCGCCATCGGCGGAGGTGCGGCTGTCTGCCATCGGCTCAACTCCGTTACACTATAGCGCCGCGTGTCATATGTGACGCGCAAAGGTCGCTGTAGCCCTTTAAATTTGCTGCATAATTTTATCCTTAAATCGATTCCGATCTAAGGAATTACGCAGTATTCAGCGGCGGACCATAGCGAAATCGCGTTTGCCACGCTATCTCATCAGCCAGATCACCAGCCGCAATGCCCTTGGGCTATAGCCCAGATCATAAGCGGTTGAAACATAAAGATGGATAGCCATGCCGGAATTACCAGAGGTCGAGACCGTCAGACGAGGGCTGGCGCCTTCCATGGAGGGCGCCCTGTTGAAAGAGCTGGAACTGCGCCGCGGCGATCTGCGCTTTCCGTTCCCGGCCGGCTTCTCGCAAGCGGTCTCGGGGCGCGGCATCACGTCGCTGTCGCGCCGCGCCAAATATCTGCTGATCGACCTCGATGACGGCATGACGATCGTCGCGCATCTCGGCATGTCCGGTTCGTTCCGGATCGAGGCCGGCCCGTCGGAGGAGACGCCCGGAGCATTCCACCATCCGCGTTCCAAGGACGAGAAGCACGATCATGTCGTCTTCCATCTGGCGGGTGCAGGCGGTGACGCGCGCGTGATCTACAACGATCCGCGTCGCTTCGGCTTCATGGATGTCGTCAGGCGAGCCGATATCGCCAGCCACCCCTTCTTCCGCGATCTTGGCCCGGAACCCACCGGCAACGAACTGGGCGCCGACTATCTGGCCGAACGCTTCGCCGGCAAGGCGCAGCCGCTGAAGAGCGCGCTGCTGGATCAGAAGAATATCGCCGGCCTCGGCAATATATATGTCTGCGAGGCGCTGTGGCGCTCTCATCTGTCGCCCCTGCGCGCCGCCGGCACGCTGGTCACCGACACCGGCGGCCCGAAGGAGGAGCTGTTGAGGCTGGTGGCCGCGATCCGCGCTGTCATCGCCGACGCGATCGCGGCAGGCGGCTCGTCGTTGCGTGATCATATCCAGACGGATGGGTCGCTTGGCTATTTCCAGCATTCCTTTTCCGTCTATGACCGCGAAGCCCAGCCTTGCGGCACGCCGGGTTGCGGCGGTACGGTCAGCCGCATCGTCCAGGCAGGGCGCTCTTCTTTCTATTGCGCCGCCTGCCAAAGCTGATTGAAGGGAGAGACAAGTGGCTTACGAAAACCTGATCGTCGAAACTCATGGGGCTGTCGGCCTCATCCGGCTCAATCGGCCGCAGGCGCTGAACGCGCTGAATTCCACGGTGCTTGCCGAGCTGAAGCAGGCCTATGCCGCCTTCCATCTTGATGATGCGATCGGCGCGATCGTGCTCACCGGCTCGGAAAAGGCCTTCGCAGCCGGCGCCGATATCAAGGAAATGCAGCCGCTCGATTTCGTTGACGTCTACAAGGGCGACTTGATGAGCGGCTGGGACGAGATCGCCAGGGCGCGTAAGCCCGTGATTGCCGCCGTCAGCGGTTTCGCACTCGGTGGCGGCTGCGAGCTGGCCATGATGTGCGATTTCATCATTGCCGCCGAGACGGCGAAGTTCGGTCAGCCGGAAATCACGCTCGGCATCATCCCCGGCATGGGCGGCTCGCAGCGCCTGACACGCGCCGTCGGCAAGGCGAAGGCGATGGATCTGGTGCTGACCGGCCGGATGATGGACGCAGCAGAGGCTGAACGCTCGGGCCTGGTGTCTCGCGTCGTGGCGGCCGACAAGCTGCTGGACGAGGCACTGGCCGCCGCCGCCAAGATCGCCTCGCTCTCTCGTCCCTCGGTGCTGATGGCCAAGGAGGCGGTGAACCGCGCCTTGGAAACCACGCTGGAAGAGGGCTTGCGCTTCGAGCGCCGCCTTTTCCATAGCCTGTTCGCCACGGAGGATCAGAAGGAGGGGATGACCGCCTTTGTCGAAAAGCGTAAGCCGGCCTTCAAGAACCGGTGAGGGGCGGAATTCGGAATTACGAGCCTTTGACGAGAATCCGCGTTGACGGCGCGGCTCATTCCAGTTATATGCCCGCCACAGTTTGGAAAGCCGCTCTGGTTTTCCGCAATTGCTCCCGCATTGCTGGATGAAGTGGCCGCAGGGCCCGCGCTGCAGTGACGGAGCTGTGTTTGAATTCTAAGAGAGGCATACATGGCCAATACCAGCTCGGCGAAAAAAGCGACCCGCAAGATCGCCCGCCGCACCGATGTCAACAAGGCTCGTCGCTCGCGCGTTCGCACTTTCGTCCGTCAGGTCGAAGAAGCCATCGCATCGGGTGATGCAGATCTCGCCAAGGCAGCTTTCATCGCCGCCCAGCCTGAACTGGCTCGCGCAGCGACCAAGGGCGTGCTTCACGCCAACACCGCTTCCCGCAAGGTTTCGCGTCTTGCCAAGCGTGTGAAGGCTCTCTCGGCCCCGACAGCGTAATTTTTCCTTAACGATTTAATCGTTAGACTTGAGCCCGGCCTTGTGCCGGGCTTTTTGGATTCGGCCAAAAAAACGCCATAATGCTAAAATGTAGCCGGCTGATCATGTCAGTGACGTGACAGAAATACACATTTGAAAACAAAGGCTTGCGGCAGGATATCTCAGCGCTGGGTGATCTGCGTGACGCGTTGCCGGCTCACAAGTGAGTCAAGGGATTTTTTTATTTTTTTGTTTTGAAACCTGTGAGAATCGCGCTGAACGGGAATCTCCTTGATTCAACAGCGATTCTTTTTTGAAGGCCATGTGACAGTCAAAAACGGCTTCACGAGTCAATGGCTGCCTCTTAATTTTGTGTAAAATTCATCGTTGATATCTGCGTTCGATCCTGCCTAAATGCATTTCAACAAGGGGCGCGGACATCATCTGAAACGGCTTCGGCGAACACTGCCACTAAAGGCGGAGTGGATGATTTTTGTCCCTTGTGACGGAGCAGTTCAGCCCCGTTTTTTCAAACAGTTGACGAGTTAAGACCGTAAGCGGCAACGCTGGCGGAACGAGGAAGCTTGTCTGTCCTTTGCAGCCTAAGTCATAAGCGTGGCTGTGGGGAGGGGAGAAAAATTGACAGCCGCTGGGGCACTGGTCGGAATACGAGGACCGACCGATGCTCCGGTTACGAACGCCAAGACGAAGGCCGCTTTAAAGAGCAGTTTTCGCCGCGGTTTTTTTGTAAAGCCTCTTGGCTGGGCTCGGCTGATGAACCGGCATGCGGCGCAGCTTGAAAAACGAGCGCGACCGTCATGTCATGGCGAAGACCTAAGGACGGCGGCTCGATGTCGTTTCGTCCTATAACGAGACTGTGGAAGGCGGCACTTTATGCAGATACATACGAGGACGACGGGTGCGTTGGAAACCGGGGACAATGCGCAGGCGTTCAGTGCGGTTTGCCTAGAAGCGGCGGGGGAAAAAGGAGACGTGGCGCAAAATGTTTTGTTCGAACGTGTCAGTGCGCGCTTGAAGGCGCAGGTTGGTCCTGACGTCTATGCCAGCTGGTTCGGCCGACTTAAACTGCATTCGGTCTCCAAGAGTGTTGTGCGCCTTACGGTTCCGACGACCTTTCTGAAGTCGTGGATCAATAATCGCTATCTCGATATGATCACCGGCCTGTTCCAGACAGAAGACGCGGAGATCCTGAAAGTTGAAATTCTGGTGCGTACGGCGACGCGGCACAGCGCGAAGCCGGGTGCTGACGAACAGGCTGTTGTATCGGATCAGGCTGCCGTGGCGCCGATCCGCCGCTCTGTAGCGCAGCCCGCCGGCCACGCTGTCGCTCAGGCCGTAAGCGCGGCAGCCGCAGCCCGCCCTGCGACGGGAGGTATGCCGCTGTTCGGCTCGCCGCTCGATTCCCGCTTTACCTTCGACACCTATGTCGAGGGCAGCTCGAACCGGGTGAGCCTTGCCGCCGCCAAGACCATCGCTGAAGCCGGCTCAGGCGCCGTGCGGTTTAATCCGCTCTTCGTTCATTCGACGGTCGGTCTCGGCAAGACGCATCTGTTGCAGGCGATCGCCAATGCCGCCGTACAGAATCCGCGCAACCTGCGCGTGGTCTATCTGACGGCGGAATACTTCATGTGGCGCTTCGCAACCGCGATCCGCGACAATGATGCGCTGACGCTGAAGGATTCCCTGCGCAACATCGACCTGCTCATCATCGACGACATGCAGTTCCTGCAGGGCAAGATGATCCAGCACGAGTTCTGCCATCTGCTCAACATGCTGCTCGACAGCGCCAAGCAGGTTGTCGTCGCCGCCGATCGCGCTCCCTGGGAGCTGGAATCGCTCGATCCACGCGTCCGCTCGCGTCTTCAGGGTGGTGTAGCGATCGAGGTCGAGGCACCGGACTATGAAATGCGTCTTGAAATCCTCAAGCGCCGTCTGGATGCGGCCCGTCAGGACGATCCGTCGCTGGAAATCCCGGCGGAGCTTCTGTCTCACGTCGCCCGCAATGTCACGGCAAGCGGTCGCGAGCTGGAAGGCGCGTTCAATCAACTCATCTTCCGCCGGTCGTTCGAGCCCAACCTGACGGTCGAGCGCGTCGATGAGCTTCTCGCGCATCTGGTCGGTTCCGGCGAGCCGCGTCGCGTCCGCATCGAGGACATCCAGCGCATTGTCGCGCGTCACTATAATGTCTCGCGCCAGGAGCTGGTCTCCAATCGTCGCACCCGCGTCATCGTGAAGCCGCGCCAGATCGCCATGTATCTGTCGAAGACACTGACACCGCGCTCCTTCCCGGAGATCGGTCGCAGGTTCGGCGGTCGCGATCATACGACCGTGCTGCATGCGGTGCGCAAGATCGAGGAACTGATCTCGGGCGACACCAAGTTGTCGCATGAGATCGAGCTGCTCAAGCGCCTCATCAACGAATAAGCGGCGGGCGCTATCCGCTCTTCGTTTCACGGCCGGCCTCAGCGCCGGCCGTTTTCTTTGGGTGACCTTGTCTGCTTGATGTTGACGGGGATGACCGATCAGGTGTTCGAGCCTGCCTATGTCGGCGGCGTCGCATGTGAGACTTCGGAGAGCAGCCAGGAGCGGAGGGCCGCAACCGCCGGCCGTTCCAGCGCGCCCGGCGGATAGACGAGATGATAGGCGAGTGCGCTGGCAAACCCGATGGGGAAGGGGGCTATCAGCGTCCCGCCTGCCAATTCCTGCTCGACGAAGGAGCGGCGCATCAGTGCGATGCCGAGCCCTGCCTTCATGGCGTGATAAGCCCCGGTGCCATCCGTGAAGACCGGCCCGCGCGTGGCGTCCACACGCGTCGCGCCCGCAGCCTGCAGCCAGAGCTCCCAGTCGCGCCGATAGACGTCATGAATCAGGGTCTGATCCGCCAGATTGTCGACGACGGGCGAGGGGCCGAGTGTCGCCGCCATCTCGGGGGTGCAAATCGGCACATATTCGTCATCGAGCAGCCTTTCGCTTGCCAGCCCTTCATAGCCGCCGAGCCCGTGGCGGATGGCGATGTCGATCCCGTCCCGCTGGAAATCCATCATGCGATGCGAGGCGCTGATGCGCAGATCGATATCGGGATGAGCCTGCTCGAAGCGCCGAAGCCGCGGCACCAGCCAATGCGTGGCAAAACCGGCAGTGCAGGCGACGGTCAGCACTGTGTCCCTTGAGCGCATCGTCAGGGCCGTGGTTGCCTCGCGAATGAGGCGGAAGGCCGTGCGCATCGTCGCGAAATAGTCGGCGCCTCCTGTGGTCAACGCAAGGCTGCGCGCCCGGCGCTCGAAAAGCCGTACGCCGAGCGCGCTTTCGAGGTCCCGGATCTGCAGGCTGATGGCGCCAGGCGTGACATGCAGCTCGTTTGCCGCCAGCGTCATGCTGAGATGACGGGCTGATGCTTCGAAGGCCCTGAGGGCCGAAAGAGACGGCAACTGATCCATAATGATTGAGTTCAGCTAAATCATTGAATGAGAAAGACTCGCTTGCCAGAGGCCCGCTATCGCGAGATTATTTCAGCAATTCCGATGGTTGGCAACAGTATGAGATTCCGGCCGTCCATAAGTAAAACTCAATCGAATGAAATACTGGAGACTATCGTGATGCCGCAGAAGTCCATGGGCGCAGTCGAGTGGGGCATGCTTGTGGGACTATCCCTCCTGTGGGGCGGCTCCTTCCTGTTCAACGGCATTCTGGTCCATGAACTGCCGCCCTTTACCATCGTGACAGCGCGTGTCGCACTTGCCGCTATCGCTCTGCATGTCATCGTGCGCGTGACCGGGCATTCCATGCCACGCGATCGCCAGGTCTGGCTCGCCTTCTTCGGCATGGGCTTCCTCAACAATGTTATTCCCTTCCTGCTGATCGTCTGGGGCCAGACGCATATTGCCAGCGGCCTTGCCTCGATCCTCAACGCGACGACACCGCTTTTCGGCGTCGTGGTCGCGCATCTTCTGACGTCGGATGAGAAGATGACCGGCAATCGCCTTGTCGGCGTCATCGTCGGCTTTGCCGGCGTGGCCCTGATGATCGGCCCGTCGGTGCTCGCAAGCCTCGGTTCGAATGTGCTGGCGCAGCTCGCCGTATTGGGAGCCGCCTTCACCTATTCCCTCGCCGGCATCTTCGGACGCCGCTTCCGCCGCATGGGGTTGGCGCCCATCATTCCCGCCGCCGGTCAGGTGACGGCCTCGACCGTCCTGCTGCTGCCGATCGCTCTTTTCGTTGACCGCCCCTGGACGCTCGCGATGCCATCGGCCGAAACCTGGCTGGCGCTCGCGGGCCTCGCCATCCTGTCGACGGCCGTCGCCTATGTGCTGTTCTTCCGCATTCTCGCGACCGCAGGCGCTACCAACTTGATGCTGGTGACCTTCCTCATCCCTGTCAGCGCCATCCTGCTCGGTGCACTGATTCTCGGCGAGGACTTGCAGCCGAAGCACTTCATCGGCATGGCGATGATCGCGCTCGGCCTTGCGGCGATCGACGGACGGCTGTTTACCCTCCTCTTGAGGGCAGGGGAATCGCATATGAGATGAGATCGTTGCCGCGCCCCCTCATCCGACCCTTCGGGCCAACTTCTCCCCGAGGGGAGAAGGAGCTTGCGGCACCGGCATGCCCCATATGCAATTGCCCCGCCCTCGAGGGAGGTGACTAACAGGCCAGATCGGCAACGACGGAATCGAGGAGCAGCATTCCCGTCGGCGTGCAGCGCAGGCGGGAATTGCCCAGCCGCTCGATGAACCCGTGCTCCAGCAGGAAAGCCTCGCGCTGCGGATCTGGATCCCGGCCGGAGAGTTCCTGCCAGCGGGCGAGGTCGACACCCTCCTTCAGGCGCAGGCCCATCAGCAGCAATTCGTCGGCCTGCTCGTCGAAGCCGAGCATTTCCTGATCGACCATGCCATGGCCGTCGCGCTCGACCATCTCAAGCCAGCTCTCCGGCTTCCGCTCGGTGGCCGTTGCAAGCTTTTGCGAGCCGCGGGTCAGCCGGCCATGGGCGCCGGGACCGATCCCGGCATAGTCGCCATAGCGCCAGTAGGTGAGATTATGCCGGCTTTCGGCGCCGGGACGCGCGTGGTTGGAGACCTCGTAGGCCGGCATGCCCTCGCGCTCGGTGATCTCCTGCGTTGCCTCGTAGAGCAGCGCCGACTGGTCGCCGTCGGGCACGATCAATTTACCGGCCTTGTGAAGGCCGTAGAAGGGCGTGCCTTCCTCGATGGTCAATTGATAGAGCGAGAGGTGGTCGACGGCGTAGGAGATTGCCTCCTTCAGCTCGCGTTCCCATTCCTCGACTGTCTGGTTCGGGCGGGCATAGATGAGGTCGAAGGACATGCGCGGGAAGATCTCGCGCGCCAGCTTGATCGCCTTCAGCGCGTCGGCGACATCGTGCAGGCGGCCCAGGAATTTCAGGTCGCGGTCGTTCAGTGCCTGCACGCCCATCGACACGCGATTGACACCGGTGGCGCGATAGCCGCGGAAGCGCTCGGCCTCGACGCTCGATGGATTGGCCTCCATGGTGATCTCAATGCCGTCAGGCACATGCCAGGTCCTGGCGATGCCATCGAGGATCGTACCGACCGTCTCCGGCTTCATCAGCGAAGGTGTGCCGCCGCCGAGGAAGATGCTGGTCACTGTTTTCGGGCCGCTGATCATCCGCATCGATGCCATCTCCTTCAGAAAGGCGGCAGCGAAACGCTCCTGATCAACAGGCTGGTGACGGACATGGCTGTTGAAATCGCAATAGGGACATTTGGCCGCGCAGAAGGGCCAATGCACATAGACGCCGAAACCAGGCTCGCCGGTATCCGGTAGCAATTGCGCCCCGCGCATCAGGTCTTGCGAATCCATGATCTCCACGAAGTAAGCCTACGCCTCCAGACAGGTTTCGACAAAGACCTTGAAGGCGCGGGCGCGATGCGACAGCGCCTGCGGATTGCCGGGCTTCCAGCCATGCTTCTCGTCGGCGCTCATCTCGCCGAAGGTCGTCTCATATCCCTCCGGCTGGAATATCGGATCATAGCCGAAGCCCTGGGTGCCGCGCGGCGGCCAGACGACGGCGCCTTCGACTTCGCCGCGGAAAAGTTCGGTATGTCCGTCCGGCCAGGCAAGGCAAAGCACGCTGACGAAACGAGCCGTACGGCGTTCAGGCGAGGTGGCGCCGGCTTTTTCCAGCGCGGTTTCGACCTTCTGCATCGCCATGGCGAAGTCGCGAGTGCCGTCAGCTGTTTCAGCCCAGTTGGCGGTATAGACCCCCGGATCGCCGCCGAGCGCATCGATCACCAGGCCGGAATCGTCGGACAGTGCCGGCAGGCCGGAAGCATGCGCCGAGGCCAGTGCCTTGATCGCGGCATTTTCCTCGAAGGTCGTGCCTGTTTCGTCCGGTTCGATGAAATTGAGGTCGGCGGCCGACTTGGCGGCAAAGCCGAAGGGGCCGATCAGATCCTCGATTTCGCGGATCTTGCCGGCATTGTGGCTGGCGACGACGATGGTCTTGGTATCGAGTTTGCGCATGTCTTGTCCCGTCATAAGCCCCAGATGCGGGGTTCGGCGCATTCCAGGCTGTTGCCGGCCGGATCGCGGAAATAGATCGAGCGGCCGCCGTTCGGCCAGTGAAAATCGGCTTCGATGGCAATGCCCGCAGCCTTCAGCTTCCGGGCCATTGCCTCGATGTCGTCGCCGCTGAGCCGAAAGCAGACATGACCATCGCCCGTCGTGCCATGCGGCGGCACGGGAAGGGAGCCCGGTTCCGGCGGCTTCATCGTCTCGGCCGGATTGAAGATCAACAGCACGCCCGGCCCGCAACGATAAAAGACATGGCGGTTACCACCACGTGCGATCTTCTCGAGCCCGAGAATGCCGCTATAAAAGGCCTCGATCGCATCGAGATCGTCCGCATAGAGAGCGGTTTCCAAGATGCCTTCGAGAGCCGCGTCCGCCATTGCAGGATATCCTCAGACGATCGCCTGCTTCTGCAGATCCACCAGTTCGGCAATGCCGTTCTTGGCAAGGCCCAGGAGCGTGGCGAATTCCTCTTCGCTGAAGGGCGTGCCCTCGGCCGTTCCCTGGATCTCGACGATCCCGCCTTTGCCGGTCATGACGAAGTTGGCGTCGGTTTCTGCCGAGGAATCCTCGAGATAATCGAGGTCGATCACCGGCTGGCTGGCGAAGATGCCGCAGGAGATCGCCGCGATGTGATCTTTCAGCACGCGGTCGACTTTGATCATGTTGCGGCTTTCCATCCACTTCATGCAATCGTAGAGCGCGATCCACCCACCGGTGATCGACGCGGTACGCGTGCCGCCATCGGCCTGGATGACGTCGCAGTCGACGGTGATCTGGCGTTCGCCGAGCTCCTTCAGGTCGACGACGGCGCGCAGCGAGCGGCCGATGAGGCGCTGGATTTCCTGCGTGCGGCCGCCCTGCTTGCCGGCGGCAGCTTCGCGCTTCATGCGCTCGCCGGTCGCGCGCGGCAGCATGCCGTATTCAGCCGTGACCCAACCCTTGCCGCTGTTGCGCAGCCATGGCGGCGTCTTTTCTTCCAGGCTTGCCGTGCAGAGCACATGCGTATCGCCGAACTTGACCAGGCACGAGCCTTCCGCATGCTTGGAAAAATTGCGCTCGAACGACACCTTGCGCATCTGATCGGTTTTTCTGCCTGAAGGCCGCATTCCACTCTCCTGAAACTTCGTTGACCGCTTCTACGACCCAGAGGAGGCTTTTGCAAAGGAAAAGCAGGCTTTAACGCCCCACTGCGGCGGTAACCGCATTTTTCCCTTTTGCGATTGCTAACTGAATGATTATATTTTCACTAAGGCTCAATGGAACGGATTTGGCAGCAAAATGGTATTTACGACATCGACGGTTTCGGATGTCATTGCTGCGCTTGACGAACGCTCCAAGGAAATCTTTCGCCGCATCGTCGAAGGCTATCTCGAAAACGGCGAGCCGCTCGGTTCGCGCAATCTTTCGCGCCTGCTGCCCATGTCCTTGTCGCCAGCTTCGGTGCGCAATGTCATGAGCGACCTGGAAGAGCTTGGTCTCATCTATTCGCCGCATATCAGCGCCGGCCGGCTGCCGACCCAGATCGGCCTGCGCTTCTTCGTCGACGCCTTCATGCAGGTCGGTGACCTCTCCGCCGAGGACCGCGCCAACATCGATCGGCAGGTGCGCGGGAGCAATCGCGACCAGCCGATGGAATCGGTCATGTCCGAGGCGAGCCGCATGCTGTCTGGCATTTCGCGCGGCGCCGGCCTGGTCATTACCGCGAAAAGCGATCCCGTGCTGAAGCATGTGGAATTCATCCGGCTGGAGCCGACCAAGGCGCTTGCGGTGCTTGTCGGCGATCATGACCAGGTCGAAAACCGCATCATCGAACTGCCGGCCGGCATCACCTCGTCGCAGCTGACGGAGGCCGCCAATTTCCTCAATGCTCATATGGCCGGCCAGACCCTTCCGGAATTCCGCCGGCGTGTGCAAAGTCTGAAGGATAGCGTCCGCCAGGAGTTGGACAGCCTGTCGCATGAGCTGGTCGAGCGCGGAATTGCGGTGCTGTCGGGTGACGACGCCGAAGGCAAGCCGACGCAACTCATCGTGCGTGGCCACGCCAATCTGCTGGCCGACGTCGGCGGCGCCGAGGATCTGGACCGGCTGCGTCTGCTATTCGATGACCTTGAAAAGAAGGACAGTCTCATCGAGATCCTCAACCTTGCGGAAAGCGGACCGGGGGTGCGTATCTTCATCGGTTCGGAAAACAAGCTCTTTTCCCTGTCCGGCTCCTCGCTCATCGTCGCTCCCTACCGCGACGATGACGATCGCATCGTCGGAGCAGTCGGCGTCATCGGTCCGACGCGGCTGAACTACGCACGCATCGTGCCCATGGTGGATTATACGGCACAGCTGATTTCGAGGCTGTCGCGGCCAGGGATCTGACGCCTAGTCGGGAAGCAGCGTTCCCGATCCGCCCATTTCCGCCGGAAAATCCTTCTGCTTCGGCAGTCCATCTTTCATGTGCAGCACCGTCGTCTCGTAATTGGCGTGAAATGCCGGTTGAAAGTCGAGACCGGGAAGGACAGCGGCGTAAACATCGGTTACGCCCCATGGGGGATGCTCCGTCAGCAGATGGCCCCCGCAGACCGTGCACCACTTGCGCGCGCTCGTTTCGGTCTTCTGGTAGCTGCCGATGCGATCTGCACCCTTGGTAATGTGGACGGCTTCGGGCGGCCAGAGCGAGAAGGCATTGACCGGTCCCGCCGACCATTCCCGGCAGGAATCGCAGTGGCAATAGCCCATCGCGATAGGCTCGCCGTCGACGGTGACCTCGACTGCACCGCAGAAACATTTGCCGGAAAGGGATTTGCCGCTGGACATTGATCTCACCCGCCGTGTTGAGATACGCTTAACTATATCATCGGAGAGAGGGCCTGGATAGCCGAGTCGCAACCAGCGTCTCTGATCCGCCGGTATCTTGCCACCGTCGTAATGCCACGAATTGGCTGATCTTCTCGACAAAGCCTTGATTTTTTCCGGCTAAACCTCGATATCGGGCACATCCAAAAGACAAAGCAATTCGGAGACCGTCATGACCGACGAAACAACGAAAACCGGACCTGACGCCGCGGCGGCCGACACATCAGCGGATTTCGCTCAAGACGCAGCGGAAACCATTGATGCGACCGAGCCGTCTCAGCCGGACCCGGTCGAGCTGCTGAAGGCCGAAAACGGCGAACTGCGTGACCGCTACCTTCGGCTCGCCGCCGAGATGGACAATCTTCGCCGCCGCACCGAGCGTGATGTGAAGGATGCGAAGTCCTATTCCGTGGCGAGCTTCGCCCGCGACATGCTTGCAGTGGCGGACAACCTGCGCCGCACGCTGGAAGCCATTCCGGCCGAAGCGCGCGCCGGCGCCGATGCTGGCCTGCAGACGCTGATCGACGGCGTCGAGATGACCGAGCGGTCCATGCTCTCGGCACTGGAGCGCCATGGCGTGCGCCAGATCGAGCCGATCGGGCAGAAGTTCGACCCCAATTTCCATCAGGCGATGTTCGAGGTGCCGAATTCAGAGGTGCCGAACAATACGGTCGTGCAGGTCGTGCAGGCCGGCTTCGTCATCGGCGAGCGCGTTCTGCGCCCGGCCATGGTCGGCGTCGCCAAGGGCGGCCCGAAGATCGTCGAGAATGCAGAGGGCGCCAATAGCCCGCTGGACGAAAAAGACGCCTGATCTTCACGCGATAAAAAAATAAGAGCCGGATGATCCACAATCATCCGGCTCTTATTTTTGCCTTGATCCGATGTGATCCAAGTCACCGTTAAGCGGCGTTGGATGCCTGTTCCTCGTTGAGGAATGCATAGATCGCCGAAGCGGATTCCGTGGCGCGCAGCTTGGCGACCAGGTCCTGGTCTCGCAAAACGCGGGCGATGCGTGAGAGTGCCTTGAGATGATCGGCGCCTGCGCCTTCCGGCGCGAGCAGCAGGAAGACGAGGTCGACGGGCTGGTCGTCCAGCGCCTCAAAATCGACCGGTGCTTCGAGACGCGCGAAAATGCCTGCGATGGATTTGATGCTGGCAAGCTTGCCATGCGGGATGGCGATGCCGTTGCCGACGCCGGTGGAGCCCAGGCGCTCGCGCTGCAGCACCACGTCGAAAATCTCTCGTTCGGGAAGTCCGGTCAGTTTGGAGGCTTTGGCTGCCAGCTCCTGAAGCAGTTGTTTTTTGGAATTTGCCCTCAAGGCGGGGATGATCGCATCTTGGTGTAGCAAATCTGCCAATGCCATTCTCTTTATCCTTCGTGTCGCCGAGAACCGATAACGGGGGAGCGGCGGTCGGCCCACTTAGGCACGGAGCCGCCGCTCATCTTCTATTCTCAGCCTTTGATATTGGCCGCGTCGATCCAGCCAATGTTACCGTCCTGACGACGGTAGACGATGTTCAGATGTTCCTTGCCGGGACTGCGGAAGAGCAGCAACGGTTCGTCGGTCATGTCGAGCGCCATCACAGCCGTCGCCACCGACATGGTCTTCAATTGCTTCGTGCTTTCGGCAACGATCACCGGCGCGAAATCGGAGGCAATCTCCTCGTCGTCGTCCGGAACGCCGTCCATGACGGTGTAGGCGACTTCAGCCTGACCGTTCGCATGATTGCCGGCCTGATGGTCCTTAAGCTTGCGTTTGTAACGGCGCAGACGTTTCTCGATACGCTCGGACGCCGCGTCGAAAGCAAGCTGCGGGTCCATCGCCTCTCCGGCGGCATGCAACACCACACCGCTGTCGAGATGAAGCTTGCAATCGGCCGCGAAGCGAGAACTGGACTTGTGAACAGTTACCTGACCCGAATACCCCCCGTCGAAGTATTTCGTCACGGCCATACCGATCTGGTCTTCAATCCGCTGGCGGAATGAGTCACCAATTTCCATATGTTTACCGGAGACACGCACACTCATGGAGTTTCCCTTCTTGTAGTGGTTATTGCGCGTACCAGTTTACGCCAAGCCTCAAGCTCATCCAAGCACTTCACGCGGTCAAAGACAAATTGCGTATATCGGCCGCCTTCGGGATGATGGGGATAAGTTCATGGTCGTGCTGTCCTGCAGCGATTGCGGCGGGCTTCTAGCCCCGCCGCATCTGAAAGTCAACTGCATCTTAACGGACTGTTAGGAGATCCGCAGTCTGTGGTTGAATGCCGACAACGGTCAGAAGTTCGCGACTTTTGCGATGGCCCGCTTCTCTCGCCGCCGCTGCACGGATGAAGGAATGTTCATTGCCTCGCGGTATTTTGCAACCGTACGGCGAGCCAGCTCGATGCCGCCCTTCTTCAGCGTATCCACGATATCATCGTCGGACAGAACCGCATCGGAACTCTCGCTCGAGATCAGCAGGCGGATCTTGTGACGCACCGCTTCGGCGGAATGGCTGTCGCCGCCTTCGACGGCGCTGATCGAAACCGTGAAGAAATATTTGAGCTCGAACAGTCCGCGTGGCGTTAGAATATATTTATTCGAGGTCACGCGGCTGACGGTCGATTCATGCATCTTGATGGCGTCCGCCACGGTTTTCAGATTGAGCGGCCGCAGATGGTCGACCCCATGCACCAGGAAAGCGTCCTGCTGCCGCACGATTTCGCTCGCCACCTTCATGATCGTCTTGGCTCGCTGGTCGAGGCTGCGGGTCAGCCAATTGGCATTCTGCAGGCATTCCGACAGAAAGGCGTGGTCCTGGCTGGTTTTGGAGACGCAGGCGAAATAGGACTGGCTCACCAGCACGCGCGGCAGCGTATCGGGGTTGAGCTCCACCAGCCAGCTGCCGTCTGCGGCGGGGCGCACCACGATATCGGGCATGATCGCCTCGGATATGCCGGTCTCGAAGGAACTGCCGGGTTTCGGGTTGAGCTGGCGGATCTCCGTCATCATGTCGAGCAGGTCTTCCTCGTCGACACCACAGAGCCGCTTCAGCGTTGCAAAATCACGCCGGGCGAGAAGCTCGAGATTCTGGATCAACCGCTCCATAGCCGGATCGAAACGATCCCTCTGCCGAAGTTGGATTGCCAGACATTCGCTGAGAGAGCGTGCGAAGACCCCGGGGGGATCCAACTGCTGCAAGATATTCAGCACGCGTTCCACTTCCCGAGGGGAGGCACCGAGACGCTCCGCCGTTTCCTTTGGGTCGGCATGCAGATAACCGGCATCATCGAGCTGGTCGATGAGGTACTGCGCGATCAGCCGGTCGGCTGCGGTCGGAAGCGAAAAGGGGATTTGTTCGTTCAGATGATCGCGAAGCGACACCTGGCCGGCGACAAAATCGTCAAGATCGTAGCTCTCGCCGGCTTCGCCGCCAGGCATGGATTTCCATTGGCTCAGCAGTTCCGGCGCATCGGCACGCTGCGGACTTCCATCGTCGGGAAAGACGTTGCTGAAATTGGTATCGAGTTCGTTGTTCAGCCGGTCCGTATTGCCGGTATTGTCGCTCTCGTACCAGTCGCTCGCCAGATCACCGGGATTGCGGTCGAAATCATCGTCGCCGTGGGTTTCGTCCACGGTTTCGAAGCGCTCGTCCTTCGTCTCGCGATCGCCACTACTGCCTATATCCTCGTCATTTGACGCAAATTCAAGCAGCGGATTCTTCTCGACTTCCTGCGCGATAAACTGAGTCAGTTCAAAATGGGTCATCTGCAGCAACTGGATGGATTGCATCAGTTGCGGTGTCATCACCAGGCTTTGGCTTTGGCGCAGGAAAAGATTGGCCGATAGTGCCATGGCGGACGCGGGACTCCCCTTGATCTCCTCGGGAATCCGCGTTTTCCGTTAATAAAAACTTCGCGAAATCCCAACTGGCCCAAAAATTGCTTTTTTATTGGATTTGGTCAAGTGGAACTGTGAAGCGAAGGTAAATTTCCGAAGCGCGACAGCGTCCAATAATATTGACGTGCGCTCCGGTTGAATTTCAGCCTGTCAAAGGCTGAAATTGTCGCCGAGATACAGCTTTCGTACTTCCGGATTGCTGACGATGTCGTTCGCCCTGCCATGGGTCAGGACTTCACCTGCATGGATGATATAGGCGCGATCGATCAGGCCGAGCGTCTCACGAACATTGTGGTCGGTGATCAACACGCCGATACCGCGCGCCGTCAGGTGATGGACGAGGTTCTGGATGTCGGCGACCGAGATCGGGTCGACGCCGGCGAAGGGCTCGTCGAGAAGCATGAAGGTCGGGTCGGTTGCCAGTGCGCGCGCTATTTCCAGGCGCCGCCGCTCGCCACCCGAAAGCGCTATCGCCGGCACTGTGCGCAGATTGCGAATGTGGAATTCCTCCAGCAGTTCGTCAATCTTGTGTTCCCGCTTCGCCTTGTCCTTTTCGTGGACCTCGAGCACGGCGCGGATGTTCTCCTCCACCGTCAGGCCACGGAAGATCGAGGCTTCCTGCGGCAGATAGCCGACCCCGAGCCGAGCGCGGCGATACATCGGCATCGAGGTGACATTGTTGCCGTCGATCTCGATCGTACCTTCGTCGACAGGCACGAGGCCGGTGATCATGTAGAAACAGGTGGTCTTGCCCGCGCCGTTAGGCCCGAGCAGGCCGACCGCCTCACCACGCCGCACCACCAGCGAGACGCCGTTGACGACGCGCCGGGTGCGGTAGGTCTTGGTGAGGCCGCGCGCAATCAGGGTACCCTGATAACGCGCTTTATCCGCGGCCGGTGCGCCCGCTGCCGTGGAGGAAGGCCCGGTCGTGCCGGGCAAGATGGAAGTGGTCGATGTCGTCACGGGGCCGGTATCAGTTCTTCTTTTGCTGTTGTTGCTGCACTTGCTGCGACTTGGGATCGAGCTGGATCTGGACACGGCCCCCGCATGCATCCAGCTGCGCTTCGCCCGTCGCCATGTGCACGGTGAGCTGACAACCGGTGAAAACGTTCGGTCCGTCGGTCAGCACCACTTTCTTGCCCTTGAGGATGGCAAGCTGGTTGGCCATGTCGAACGAGCCGTCGTCTGCTGTCGCCGTCTGTGTGCCGGAAACGAGGTAGACCTTGTCGGTGACCAGAATGTGGTCGATATTGGCGTCACCCGATACCAGCGACTGGTTCTGCTCCTTGGCTGCCTTGGCGACCGGATTGTCCTCCGCCGGCTTGGCATTGGCATCAGCGGGCTGCTTCTTCTTGTAGAAAACAGTCATCTTGCCAGCCTGCATCGTCGTGGTCCCCTGAACCACCTTGACGTTGCCGGTGAACACGGCCTGGCTTTCCGCATCATGGATTTCCAGCTTGTCGCTTTCGATCTGGATCGGCTGATCCTTGGAAAGCGCAAGCCCTGGCATGTTGCTTGTCGTTGCCTGCGCGCCTGCTTCCGCCGCTGCGAAAAAGGCGAGCGCGCTGAAAGCACAAAAAAGGCCTGCCTTGCGCAGGCCGGAGTTGAAAATTGAATGTGTCCAATCGTTTATCATGAACCGCCCGGCTTCTGTTCGCTAGCTGTGTTGTGGAATGCGGACGGTTCGATACGCATTTGAACCTGCCCGTCGAATTCGATTACGCTCCCCTTATCCGTCATCTTGAGCGAACGCGCAACAACCGACATGCCACCTCGCTGGATTGCAACCTGATCCTGGCTGGACAGGTCGCCCTTCTTCACATCGAGGAAAGCGGTCTTGAACTCGGCGCGCAAGCCGTTGTCCATCTGAACGACGAAGGGCTCGGTCAGTTTCAACGTGTCGGCCTGGCGATCGAAATCCGCGCTCTGGGCCGTCACATGCGCGATCACGTCGGTATTGACAGGCATCGATGCCTTGATCGTCTTCAGCGTGATCATGTTCGGATTCCGGATATCTTGCAGCGCCTTTTCCGCAAGCAGGGAGTAATTGATGCCGTCCTTGTTGCGGCCGGCGATGGCGGGACGCTCCATGACGACCTTGCCGTCTTCGATCTTGGCGCCCTCGATCTGGATGTCGGCCGGCAGATAGGCGCGGATGACGGAGACGGCGATGAAGATAAGCGAGACGATGAAAGCGGCCAAAGGCAGCAGTATTCGCAGCCTCTTCACACGTGCGGAGTGAAAAGTGGCGACTTTATACGCGTTTCGGTCCGGCGCTGAGTGGATTGCGTGGCCGGAGGTCTCGATCGTATTGAGCATGCAACAGGTCCGTCTTTTCTGATCCGGAGAACGGCATTCACGTCATGCACAGACTGTGCCAAAAGGCCCATCGGATCGTTTCGCATTATTGCACTGGCTTGCCAATATGGATTTTTTTCTGCAGCCGAGGAATTTTGGCAGAAAAATATGCCATTTGCTGGTTTCATCCGACCAGGCGATGTCCTATCTGATGAAGCATCGGAGTGCCGTTCCGTCGACGACATCGAAAAACGGGATCGCCCTTTGCTGAGGATTGTGCCTGTTTCAAGGTATTATGCATCCGGTTCGTAGCGCATTCGGTTTGTGACAGGGAGAAATAAAGCGTTATGGACAGTTCTGCAATTGCGGACCGGCGACAAATGCGCCGCAAGCTTGGTTTCTGGCGTGTCATCGCTGTTTTACTCCTCGTCGCGCTCGGCTTTGCGCTCTATCGTTTCGTCGCGGGCGACCTGCCTGACACGCGGGGACCGCAGATCGCCCGCGTCACGATTTCCGGGCTTATTCAGGACGATCCCGAACTTCTCGAGCGGCTGAAGAAGATCCGCGACAACGATCAGGTCAAGGCGTTGATCGTGTCGATCTCTTCGACCGGCGGCACGACCTATGGCGGCGAACGTATCTTCAAGGCGATCCGCGCCGTCGCCGCCAAGAAGCCCGTTGTCTCCGACATCCGCACCGTCGCGGCGTCTGCGGGCTATATGATCGCAACTGCCGGCGATGATATCGTCGCGGGCGATACCTCGATCACGGGGTCGATCGGCGTCATCTTCCAATATCCGCAGGTCAAGGATCTGCTCGACAAAATCGGGGTTTCGCTCGACGAGATCAAGTCTGCGCCGCTGAAGGCCGAACCCTCGCCTTTCCATCCGGCCAGCGAAGACGCCAAGAATATGATCCGCAATATGGTCATGGACAGCTACGGCTGGTTCGTCGACCTTGTGGCGGATCGTCGCAAATTGCCGCGCGAAGACGTCTTGAAGCTTGCCGACGGCAGCATTTTCACCGGCCGTCAGGCGCTTCAGAACAAGTTGATCGATACGCTTGGTGGCGAAGACGAGATCCTGGCCTACCTCGAAACGCGCAAGGTCAAAAAGGACCTGCCGATCGTCGACTGGAAGGCGGAAGGCAAAAGCTCATCCTTCTTTTGGCCGGGTGCCGCTTCCTGGTTGCTAAATCGTTTCGGTTATGATGATTTTGTGAGGGGAGAGGGCCTCCAGAAAATCATAACCGAGAAGTTGTTTCTTGACGGCCTGCTTTCTCTTTGGCAGGGTGCAGCCAACTGATAAATCAATGATTTAAGGGGGTAGCCGTGATCAAGTCGGAATTGGTGCAGATTGTTGCCGCCCGCAACCCGCATCTCTATCACCGCGACGTCGAAAATATCGTCAACGCTGTCCTCGACGAGATCACCGATGCGCTTGCCGCGGGTAACCGGGTTGAACTTCGCGGCTTCGGCGCTTTCTCCGTCAAGAACCGGCCTTCTCGCTCCGGTCGCAACCCGCGCACGGGCGATACGGTGTTCGTCGAGGAGAAGTGGGTTCCCTTCTTCAAGACCGGCAAGGAACTGCGCGAACGCCTGAATCCGGGCGCCGGCGATGAGGAAGACGACAACTAATAGCCGGCTAGGCTCGTTCTTTCCCGAAATGTGCCCGCGGACATATCCATTGGACATGATTGCGCCGCGACGCGGTGGTACTTGAACTCGGCCGCGTCTTTCCTATTCTGCGGCTGGCGGCATCACGCGTGCAGTCGCACGGATACGCCTGGATAAAGGAGCTGCGCAATGGCCAAAAAGATCGTCAATCTGCTGATATTGCTGCCGCTCGGCATCATCCTGATCGTATTCTGCGTTGCGAACAGGCAGTCCGTGACGCTCGCGCTTAATCCGTTCCGGCCTGAAGATCAGGTCCTGTCGCTGAACGCACCGCTGTTCGTATTGCTGTTCGCGGCATTGATCCTCGGCATGCTCGTCGGCGCTGGGGTGACCTGGTTCAATCAGGGAAAACACCGCAGGCGCGCTCGCAGCCAGTCGCAGGAGGCGGTGCGCTGGCAGGCCGAGGCTGACAAGCACCGCACACGCGCCGAGCAGATCGCCGGACAGCTCCCGTCAAAATGACCGGCTGTTGCCGAGCCGCATCTCTTTGTAATCGCCTTCCGCCGAGGCGCCGTCGCCGATGATTTCGAAGCCCATTGCCTGATAGAAGGCCATCGCACGCGTATTTTTGACCAGGCACTTCAGCCGGTAGTGGCGGCTTTTCCAGTCCGGGAGCGCGGTCAGCAGGGCCTTTCCCGCGCCGTGGCCCTGGAAGGCCGGGAGAATGTACAGCATGTGGATGAAATCATCCGGCTCCCAGATCGCCGCGAAACCCGCGATCATGCCGTGCACGTCTTCGCAGACGAACAGGCGCTCGCCCGTTGTATGGATGGCAAGGTCCTCAAGGCTGAAACGACCGGGATCGACCCAGAGGAATGTTTCCCGGCGCACGCGCAGATAGATCTCGGCAAGAGGCGGCATATCCTGCTCCCGCGCCGGCCGGATGGTCCAAGTCTCTGATCTCGATATCATGAGCGGATTATATGGGCGTCAAAAATGTCAACGGCAATCAGGCGCTGGCCTGACCGTTGATCGCTGCGGTGAAATCGGAAAAAAACTGCTGCGCAAGCTTCTTGGCGCTGGAATCGACCAGCCGCGAACCAAGCTGCGCAATCTTGCCTCCGACCTGTGCCTTGGCCTCGTAATGAAGGATCGTCTCGTTGCCGTCTTCCTTCAGCACGACGTCGGCTCCGCCTTTGGCAAAACCGGCGATCCCGCCCTTTCCTTCGCCCGAGATCGTGTAGCTTTCCGGAGCATTGATGTTGGAGAGCGTCACGTCGCCGCTGAACGATGCGGAAACCGGGCCGATCTTCAATTTCACCTTTGCCGTCAGTTCGGTCGGGGAGACCCATTCCAGGCTCTCACAGCCGGGAATGCACTGCCTGAGGATATCAGGGTTGTTCAGCGCCGCCCACACGGTGTCCCTGGGTGCCGTGATCCGCTCCTCGCCGGTCATGTCCATGTGCAATCCTCCCAATGTGACATTTTGTGCATGGATCATCGCAGATCGGAAAGCGCTTTGCCAAGTGGCGGTCAGATGCTATTTGCACGCTCATATCAATTTCGAGACAAGCATGGTGAAACAGAAGGAACGCCGGCCCGGTCAGAAAGCTGCGGGCGGCCCTGGCGCAAAGCCCCGCCCGGAGGCGCGACGCGATACGCCCGTCAAGACAGGCGGCAAAATGTCAGCATCGCGTGACCGTGGCGAGCGGATTACCGAACCGCGTACCGCCGCCTCCACGGTTGCGGCGCCTGAGCGCCCGCTGATCGTGAGAAATGGCGAGCGACCGCCGGAGCGTGTGCCGGTCATCCTGGAATCGTTGGGCGCCGGGGATTTCCATCTGATCGACAGCGGCAACGCACTGAAGCTCGAGCAATATGGCCCGTATCGCATCGTTCGGCCGGAGGCGCAGGCGCTGTGGCAGCCGTCGCTAGCCTCGCATGTCTGGGACAATGCCGATGCCGTATTCACCGGCGATACCGACGAGGATGGCATGGGCCGCTGGCGGTTCCCGCGCGAGGCGTTGGGCGAAACCTGGCCGCTGCAGTTGCTCGGCGTCGATTTTCTCGGCCGCTTCACCGCATTCCGCCATGTCGGTGTCTTTCCCGAGCAGATCGTTCACTGGGCCTGGATGAAGGAACAGGCCGAGGCGGCGAAACGGCCGCTGAAGGTCCTGAACCTCTTCGGCTATACCGGCGTTGCTTCTCTGGTCGCCGCTGCGGCCGGCGCGGAGGTGACCCATGTCGATGCCTCCAAGAAGGCAATCGGCTGGGCGCGGGAAAACCAGGCCCTGGGCCGCATGGAAAAGCTGCCGATCCGCTGGATCTGCGAGGATGCGATGAAGTTCATCCTGCGCGAGGAGCGGCGGGGCAACAAATACGACATCATTCTCACCGACCCGCCCAAATTCGGCCGTGGCCCGAACGGCGAGGTGTGGCATCTTTTCGAGCATCTGCCCTTGATGCTCGATATCTGCCGCGAGATCCTGTCGCCGAAGGCGCTCGGGCTGGTGCTGACGGCCTATTCGATCCGCGCCAGCTTCTATTCGATCCATGAATTGATGCGCGAGACCATGCGCGGCGCCGGCGGTGTCGTCGAATCCGGCGAGTTGGTCATCCGCGAGGCCGGCCTCGACGGCAGCACGCCCGGCAGGGCGCTTTCCACCTCCCTCTTCAGCCGCTGGGTGCCGAAATGAACAAGGATTTCCGTAACGACGGCCCCCGCAAGGTCGGACAGGTCAAGGAAGTCACTTCGCTTGCCAATCCGATCGTCAAGGATATCAAGGCGCTGACGGTCAAAAAATCGCGCGAGGAGAGCGGCGCTTTCCTGGCCGAAGGTTTGAAACTGGTCATCGACGCCCTCGAGCTTGGCTGGACCATCCGCACGCTGGTCTATGCCAAATCCGCCAAGGGCAAGCCTTTGGTCGAGCAGGTCGCCGCCAAGACGGTCGCTGCCGGCGGACTGGTGCTTGAGGCCAGCGAAAAGGTCATTGCGTCGATCACCCGTCGCGACAATCCGCAGATGGTGGTGGGCGTCTTCGACCAGCGTTGGCAGCAGCTTAGGGATGTCAAGCCGGCGGCCGGCGAGACCTGGGTGGCGCTGGACCGCGTGCGCGATCCCGGCAATCTCGGCACGATCATTCGCACTGCCGATGCAGCCGGCGCTTCCGGCGTCATCCTCGTCGGCGAAACGACCGATCCCTTCTCGCTGGAAACCGTGCGCGCCACCATGGGCTCCGTTTTCGCGGTGCCCGTCGTCAAGGCGACGCCGGAAGAGTTTCTGACCTGGAAGAAGAAGGCTGATGTCTCCGTCGTCGCCACTCATCTGGCCGGCGCGGTCGATTACCGCACGATCGACTATAAGAAGAAGCCCGTGGTGCTGCTGATGGGCAATGAACAATCCGGCCTGCCGGATGTCCTGGCGAAAGAGGCCGATGCGCTTGCGCGCATCCCGCAGGCCGGCCGCGCCGACAGCCTCAATCTGGCGGTTGCGACGGCAGTCATGCTGTTCGAAGCCCGCCGCCATCTTCTGACCCTTAGCGAGAGCCGATGACCGAGAGCCAGACCCACGAGCAGGTACCCGCAAAACCCGCACTGTTTTCCCGGCCCGTGCCGATCCTGATCTTCATCGTCGTCGCAGTCATTCTCGACCAGGCCGTCAAGATCATGGTCGACCAATGGCTGCCGCTGCAGGAGATGGTGCCGGTCATTCCGATGCTGGCGCTGTATCGCACCTACAATCTCGGCGTCGCCTTCTCGATGCTGTCGGGCATGGATGGCTGGTTCATCGTCGGCATGCGGCTCGTCATCGTCGCCTTCGTCCTCTGGCTTTGGCGGCGTGCCCCCAATCATCGCTGGCTTGCCCATCTCGGCTTCGCCTTGATCATCGCCGGGGCGCTTGGCAATTTGATCGACCGCTTTCTCTATGGCCACGTGATCGACTATATTCTCTTCCATACGCAGACATGGTCTTTCGCCGTCTTCAATCTTGCCGACAGTTTCATCACGGTTGGCGCCGGCTGCGTCATCCTGGACGAGCTTCTGACGCCGAAAAAGGCGAAAAACTAAAATTCTAGCGTTTCCTTGAAGGCATCGGGAAGGATGCGTGTGTTAGCCAGACTGCATGAGCACTCTGGCTAACCTGCAGGAAAAGCTTGCGGCTGCGATCGCCCGCGGCCAGACGCCGCCAATCGAAGAAGCGGCCGATGGCGTGTCGTCCCTGATCACGCCGATTGAGACGCCGCGTCGTGCCGAACAGCAGGCGCAGCGCGCGGCGGCGCCATGGAAGCTGCAACGCCGCTGGTTGAATGGCGGCGGCCTGGTTGCCGGAGCCGCCCTGCTCGCGATCGGCTACGCCGGCGGCCCGCCGGCACTGTTCGCCGCGCTGTGCGTTGTGGCGCTGTCGCTGATAGCGATGGCTATCTTCACAAAATGGAGCGTCGTCCGCAGTCCTGCCGTCACCGATCTCAGCGAAAACGAGCATGATCGTTTTTGGGAGCGCAAGGAAAGCACCAGCCTGCTTGCTACCATCCATGACGCACTTGGTGACATTACGGTCACGCGCGGTATCGACCGCCGGATTCTGGATGCCAATGCCACCTTCCGCCGGCTGACGGGGAGAACAAACCCGGAGGGCCTGACGCTGGAGGAAACCGGCCTCGTCTTCCGTGCCGTCACCGATGCGCAACATCAGGATGCGGAGATTGCCACGCCCGAAGGGCGGCGTACATTCGCCTGGTACGACGTCATGTTCCGCGATCCGACGACGGGACAGTTGTGCATCCAAAGCGTGGCGCGCGATGTGACCGAAGAACGGCAGATCACCCGCCTTCGCGAGGATGCGCGGCTGAAAGCCGAATACAACAGCGCAGCCAAGTCGCGGCTGCTGGCCACCGTCAGCCATGAAATCCGCACCCCCTTGTCCGGCATCCTCGGCATGAACCATCTGCTTGCCCAGACGCGGTTGACGCTCGAGCAGGCCAATTATCTGACGGGCATTCGCCAGTCGGGCCACGCCTTGGTGCAGTTGGTCGAAGATCTCCTCGATTTCTCCACGATCGAGGTCGGCCGTTTCCAGTTGCATCCGCGCAAGGAGGCATTGCGGCCGTTGCTGGAAGGCGTCGTCGAAATGCTTGCCCATCGCGCCCACGAAAAGGGCCTGGAAATCGCGGCAAGCGTCGCGTCCGATGTCCCCGAGATGTTGGAGTTCGATCCCGCCCGCCTGCGTCAGGTCCTGTTCAACGTCATCGGCAATGCGGTGAAATTCACGCAGACCGGCGGCATCCTCGTCCGAGCGGGCCTGAAAGGGCGGGACCTGACGATAACGGTCCACGACAGCGGCCCGGGGATGACGGAGGAAGAGCAGGCCCGCATTTTCGGTGAATTCGAGCAGGCTGGTTCCATCGTGGAAAAAAGTGCCGGCACCGGGCTTGGGCTTGCGATCTCCGCCCGCATTCTGCGCGAATTCGGCGGTGGGCTCAGTGTTGCCAGCCAGCACGGCAGCGGCAGCGTGTTCACCATCCGCTTTCCGATCGGCCTGGTTGCCGAGGAGGATGGATACAGACGGCGTGACGCCGTGCTCGAGGGGTCGCGCGTCCTGTTGCTGGCGCCGGAGGGCGCGGCAAGCACAGCGATTGCGCAAACCATCCGCGCTCTTGGTGGCCATTGCCGCCTGATCGGCTCAGGCGATATGGGCGAGTTGCGGCAATCTTTCCCGATGGGGGAAGGCGGTGCCTGGACGGATCTTATCGTCGATCATCGCATGGCGCCTTGGTATTTCCGCGAGGGAAGTGAGCTGGCGACACCGGCGCTGCGCAAGATTTTCCTCGTCAATCCCGAGGAGCGCAACACCCATCCGCTCGATCTTTTCGACGCATGGCTCATCCGGCCGCTGCGCGAACAGTCGCTGATTGACGTCTTGAGCGGTCGCATGCGCGGCATGGAAAGGCGCGACCATTCGAGTGACGGTTTGTCCGAGATCGGGATAACGACGCCGGAGGCCGAGGATCCCGCACTCAACATCCTGCTTGGCGAGGATGATCCGGTCAACGCAATGCTGGTTCGCGCCATGCTCGCCAAGGCCGGTCATAGGGTTCGCCTCGTCGAGGATTTCGACGGCCTGCGTGCTCGCGCGCAAGACGGCGAGGCTCGGCCGGATATCATCGTCACCGATTTCAACATGCCCGGCGGCACCGCGGTTGCCGTCCTCGCGCAATTGCGCACCCATGAGCGCCGGCAGGGATTGTCGCCCTTGCCGATCATCGTATTGACCGCCGACAGCCGCGATGCGATAGGTCGTCAGGCGCTGCTTGCCGGGGCCGATGCCGTCATCGTCAAGCCCGTCGATCCTAAGCGGCTGATAGCCACCGTGCAGAGCCTGTCGAAGGCGGCTTTCGAACGCGCCTAAGCCAGGCATTTGATTTTCGAATCAAGATCGGGCATATCCATCATGTCGCCTGAACCGATTAGGCAGCAATGACTGATAGTGGCTTGCGGCGACCTTCAACCTGCGCGAATTGCTGTCGTTTAGTTGGGGACGGGGCGCCCATTCAAAAATTGCAACGGGCACACTTCTTGCTTTTAGCAAAGCTGCGTGTCACTTTCCTGTCGCACGAATTTGGTTTATGGCGCTATATCGGCCCGCAGGGGGAGAATCGCCATGTCCATCGAAATCTTGAATCGCGAAGCTCAGGGCGAAATGGTTCAGTCCTCAAAGGCAACGGTTGCGCCGGTTGCCAGCGATGTGCTCGGACGCATCGGAAATCTAGAAACGCGCCTTGCTCGCACGGCGCGCGAAATTGATGCCGCTCAGGCCGTCCGCTATCGCGTTTTCGTCGAGGAGATGAACGCGCAATTGCCGGCCGACGCCATGCGTCGCCAGCGTGATATCGACGGCTGGGACGCAATCTGCGATCATCTGCTGGTATTGGATCGCTCGCTTGAAGGCGATCCGGAAGACCAGATCGTCGGCACCTATCGCCTGCTGCGCCAGGAAGTGGCCATGGCCAACGGCGGCTTCTATTCCTCCTCGGAATTCGACATCGACACGCTGCTCGCTCGCCATCCCGACAAGCGCTTCATGGAGCTCGGCCGTTCGTGCGTGCTGCCGGAATACCGCAACAAGCGCACCGTCGAGTTGCTGTGGCAGGGCAATTGGGCCTATGCGCTGAAGCACGGCATGGGCGCGATGATCGGTTGCGCCTCTTTCCCCGGCGTCCTGCCGGAACAGCATGCGCTGGCTCTGTCCTTCCTTTATCACAACGTCCTTGCGAAGGACGAATGGACGGTCGGCGCCTTGCCGTCGCTTGCCCGCAACATGGACCTGATGCCGGTCGAAGCCGTCAATCCGAAGAAGGCGCTTATGGCGCTGCCGCCGCTGATCAAGGGTTATCTGCGCCTCGGCGCCATGGTCGGTTCGACCGCCGTCGTCGATCAGGCTTTCAACACGACGGACGTCCTGATCGTCCTGCCGATCGCCAGCATCTCGGATCGCTACGTCAATTATTACGGCGCGGATGCCGGTCGTTTCGCAAGCTGACGGATCTCAAGGGATCGCAAAGATATCCATCGCATCCGTGATGCCTCGAAGCGCGACGTGATGAGATTGCGGCGTGAGGCCGCGCGTTGTCATCAGCTCGGCGGCGAGAGGATTATCGAGCACCGAACTGGTTGCGAATATTTCGCGTGACGTGGCGAGATGCTGGACGCGGGATGCGATATTGACCGTTTGCCCGAAATAATCCTGCCGTTCGTTCAGGCTCACCGCGATGCACGGTCCCTCATGGATGCCGATTTTCAGAAGAAGATCGTCGCTGCCGCGCTCCTTGTTGAGGCTGAGCATGGCCTCCCGCATCCGCATTGCCGCCATCAACGCCCGGTCCGGTGTCGGGAAGGTGGCCATGACGGCATCGCCGATGGTCTTGACGACCGCACCCGCCTCCGCCGCCACGATCTCGTGCAGGATGCCGAAATGGGTCTTGACCAGATCGAAGGCTGCGAGGTCGCCGACCCTTTCGTACAGCTCGGTCGAGCCGCGCAGATCGGTGAAGAGAAAGGTGAGGCTGGTGATCTTCAGTCGCTGGTCGATGTCGATCGTGTCCGTGCGGTAGATGTCGCGGAACGTCTGGTTGGAGAGCAGACGCTTGGCGGTCAGGAACGGTCGGCGTTGGCCGAGCAGGGTGTGGAGAGCCTCGTTGGCCAGACAGATCGATGGCAGCACGCGGAGGTCCGTATGGTTCTCCATCATGATGCGCAGGGGGCCGGGACGCAGTTCGATGGCCTCGCTGTGTCGGTGCATTCGGTCGAAAACGAGCGAGAGAGTCTGCCTTTCCTTCGATGGTTCTCCCTTCACGTCGAGGAACTGCGCGGCGTGCGTGACCGGTTCGAAGATGATGGTAAACTCCGCAGGTAATTGAAGCGATATGACGGCCTTTTCGCCAGGCGGCAGTTCCAGCGATTCCAGGATGAATTGATCGACCTTCTCCTCGTAGCCCTCATCGGGAAGATCGATACCCGAGCCCCAATAGATCTGTCGGAAATATTCAAGCGGCGGCAGTTCGTGCGGATTGTGGGCTTCGATGTGGCGCACGCGCGGACTGACGGTGAAGGTGACCTCAACCATCTCGTCGAGCGTCGGCTCGTAGCCGGCTGCGCACAGCGTGCAGTTATAGGTTTCGCTTTGCACTGTTTTCAGCGAGGTATTGGCATCCAACACCCCGCCGCAACCCGGGCAAAGAACATTCCACGACATCTCGAACAGGCCGAGGCGGGAGCTGTGCAGGAAGGCGTTGATGGCCTGCTCTTCATCGAAGCCCTGGTCGGCCGCGAAGGCAAGCACGTTCACGCGATTGAGCTTGCGATCGGGCGCCTCAACAACGAGCCGCTCGATAGCATCGACGATATCCGACCGCGCTGAATGGCGCAGTATTCCGAACAGGACCTGAGCTTCACTCATCCTGATAGTCTACACCGAATTGATACGGCAGCCCATCACCTTTGTTCGGTCACGGGCTCCGCCATCTGGTGTAGTGGCTACGATCCCGCGCCATAGGCGGCGATCGCCGCCATGTTGACGATGTCGGAATCCTTGGCGCCCATGGAGGTGATCTGCACCGGCTTGTCGAGCCCGACGAGCAGCGGCCCGATCACGGTGGAACCGCCGAGTTCCTGCAGCATCTTGGTGGAGATCGCGGCCGAGTGGAAGGCCGGCATCACAAGCACGTTTGCCGGTCCGGAGAGTCGTGAGAAGGGATAGAGGCTCTCCATGATCTTGCGGTTCAGCGCCACGTCGGCGGCCATTTCGCCATCGAATTCGAAGTTCACATAGCGCTTGTCGAGGATGCTGACCGCTTCGCGCACCCGTTCGGAGCGTTCACCTGACGGATGACCGAAGGTGGAATAGGCGAGCATGGCGACGCGCGGCTCATAGCCCATGCGCCGGGTGAAGCCGGCTGCTTCTTCGGCGATGTCGGCCAGCTCCTCGGCCGTCGGCATGTCGTGCACGGCGGTATCGGCGACGAAGACGGTGCGGCCGCGGGCGATCACCAGCGACACGCCGATGACCCGGTGCCCAGGCTTCGCGTCGATGCAGCGGCGCACGTCTCCGAGCGCTGTCGAATAGTTGCGCGTCACGCCCGTCACCATGCCGTCGGCATCGCCCAATGCCACCATGCAGGCGGCGAAGTGATTGCGGTCGTTATGGATCAGGCGCGTCACGTCGCGGTGCAGATAGCCCTGGCGCTGCAGCCGGGCATAGAGATAGTCGATATAGGCATCGACCCGCTTGGAAATGCGAGCGTTGACGATTTCGAGGCCGGGCCGGTTGAGGTCGATGCCGGCGCGTTCGGCGGTGGAGTGGATCAGATCTTCGCGGCCGAGCAGGATGGCGGTGCCGAGCCCCTGGTTGGCATAGGAGAGGGCGGCGCGCATGACCTGCTCTTCTTCCGCCTCGGCAAAGACGATGCGCTTCTGGTGCCGGCGCACACGCTCGTAGAGCTGCGCCAGCGTCGAGGCGATCGGATCGCGCCGGGCTGAAAGCTCGCGGGCATAGGCCGCCATATCTGGCATCTCGCGGCGAGCGACGCCGCTCTCGATCGCCGCCTTGGCCACGGCCACCGGGATTGCCGAGATCAGGCGCGGATCGAACGGCACGGGAATGATATATTGCGCACCGAAACGCGGCCGCGCGCCCTGATAGGCCGCCACGACGTCGTCAGGCACGTCTTCGCGTGCGAGGCTTGCCAGCGCATTGACGGCTGCGATCTTCATCTCGTCGTTGATGGTGGTGGCGCGCACGTCGAGCGCGCCGCGGAAGATGTAGGGAAAACCGAGGACGTTGTTGACCTGGTTCGGATAGTCCGAGCGCCCGGTCGCCATGATCGCATCGTCGCGGATACGGGCGACTTCCTCGGGCGTGATTTCCGGATCGGGATTGGCCATGGCGAAGATGATCGGCTTGTCTGCCATAGAACGGATCATGTCGGCGGAGAAGGCGTCTTTCTGCGACAGGCCGAACACGACGTCGGCACCTTTCATCGCTTCTTCCAGCGTGCGCTTGTCGGTCTTGACCGCATGCGCCGACTTCCACTGGTTCATGCCCTCGCTGCGGCCCTGGTAGATCACGCCCTTCGTGTCGCAAAGGATGACGTTGTCCGGGTTGAAGCCCATGGCCTTGATCAGCTCGACGCAGGCGATTGCGGCGGCACCCGCGCCATTGCAGACGAGCTTGGTTGTCTTGAGGTCGCGACCTGTCAGCTCGAGCGCATTGATCAGGCCGGCGGCTGCGATGATGGCGGTGCCGTGCTGGTCGTCATGGAAGACGGGGATGTCCATGAGTTCGCGCAGGCGCTGCTCGATGATGAAGCAGTCGGGCGCCTTGATGTCTTCGAGATTGATGCCGCCGAAGGAGGGACCGAGATAGCGCACGCAATTGATGAATTCATCGACATTCTCGGTATCGATCTCAAGATCGATCGAATCGACGTCGGCAAAGCGCTTGAAGAGAACCGCCTTGCCTTCCATGACCGGTTTGGAGGCCAGTGCCCCGAGATTGCCGAGGCCGAGAATGGCTGTGCCGTTGGAGATGACGGCGACCATGTTGCCGCGCGTGGTATAGTCATAGGCTGTGGCGGGATCGGCGGCGATTGCCTTCACGGGAACGGCGACACCGGGCGAATAGGCAAGGGAAAGGTCGCGCTGCGTCGCCATCGGCTTGGTCGGATTGATCTCAAGCTTGCCGGGGCGGCCCTGCCTGTGGAAATCCAGTGCCTCCTGATCGGTGATCCCCGCTCCTGGACGCGACTTGCTCTTGTTATCAGCCATTTTTCCTCCAAACCTCCTGTGGGCGACCGGTCCCTCTTGCCCGATAGCTGTTGTCTTCTATAGCGGCGCGCGGATAGGGTGACACCTCATTTTTTTGGAAAAACTGCACCTCCGTGAACGAACGTATAACCACCAGCGTCGATGCTTTCTCGGCCGCCGAGCTTGCCTCGGAGGAAAGTCGCGCCTCCGCGACTCCGATGATGGAGCAGTACATCGAGATTAAGGCGAACAATCCGGGTTCGCTCCTGTTCTATCGCATGGGCGATTTCTACGAATTGTTCTTCGAGGACGCCGTCGATGCGTCGCGTGCGCTCGGCATCACGCTCACCAAGCGCGGCCAGCATATGGGCCAGGATATCCCGATGTGCGGGGTGCCCGTGCATGCCGCCGACGATTATCTGCAGAAGCTGATCTCACTGGGTTTCCGCGTGGCCGTCTGCGAGCAGGTGGAAGACCCGGCCGAGGCGAAGAAGCGTGGCGGCAAGTCTGTCGTCCGGCGCGATGTCGTGCGTCTGGTGACGCCGGGCACGATTACCGAGGAAAAGCTGCTCTCGCCCTCGGAATCCAACTATCTGATGGCGCTGACGCGCATTCGCGGCGGCGCCGAGCCGCAACTGGCGCTCGCCTGGATCGACATTTCGACTGGTGTCTTCCGGCTGGCCGAAACGGAAGCCTCGCGGCTGCTCGCCGATATCCTGCGCATCGATCCGCGCGAGCTGATCCTGCCGGATACGATGTTCCACGATCCGGAGCTGAAGCCGGTCTTTGACGTGCTCGGCCGCACCGCCGTTCCGCAGCCGGCAGTGCTGTTCGACAGCGCCAGCGCCGAGGGGCGCATCGTGAGATATTTCGGCGTCTCGACGCTTGACGGTTTCGGCACTTTTTCCCGCGCCGAGCTTGCCGCCGCTGCCGCTGCCGTCGCCTATGTCGAAAAGACCCAGATCGCCGAGCGGCCGCCGCTTGGGCTGCCGGAACGCGAAAGCGGCGCATCGACGCTGTTCATCGATCCGGCCACCCGTGCCAATCTCGAACTGGTGCGCACGCTCTCCGGCGACCGCAACGGCTCGCTCCTGAAGGCGATCGACCGCACCGTGACCGGTGGCGGCGCTCGTCTGCTCGCCGAGCGACTGATGTCGCCGCTCACCGATCCCCAACGCATCAACGAACGGCTGGATTCGATCGGCTTCCTTGCCGAGGAGCCCTCTCTTTGCAGCGATCTGCGGACAGCGCTGAAGCACGTGCCCGATATGCCGCGCGCCTTGTCGCGCCTGGCGCTTGACCGTGGCGGCCCGCGCGATCTCTGGGCGATCCGCCAGGGGCTGGGCGCGGCTGCCGATATCGCCCGTATGCTCGGTGCAGCACTTCTGCCGGAAGAACTGAAGGCTGCATTTGCTGGGCTCGGTGCCTTGCCTGACGATCTCGAAGCCCTGCTCGCCGCCACGCTCGCCGACGAACTGCCCTTGCTGAAGCGCGACGGCGGCTTTCTGCGGGAAGGGGCGAATGCCGAGCTGGACGAGGTGCGCGCGCTGCGCGACCAGTCGCGTCGCGTCATCGCCGGCCTGCAGCTGCAATATGCCGAGGAAACCGGCATCAAGTCGCTGAAGATCAAGCACAACAATGTGCTCGGCTATTTCATCGAGGTCACAGCCGGCAATGCCGGTCCGATGACCGATACGTCCGAGGCCAAGGCGCGCTTCATTCACCGGCAGACCATGGCGAACGCCATGCGGTTCACCACGACCGAGCTTGCCGATCTCGAAAGCCGCATCGCCAATGCCGCGGACAAGGCGCTCACCATCGAGCTCGAAGCCTTCGATCGCATGGTCGCGGCAGTTGTCGCCAATGCCGAGCCGATCAAGGCCGGCGCCCGTGCGCTGTCGGTAATCGATGTCGCGGCGGGCCTTGCGCTGCTCGCCGAGGAGCAGGCCTATTGCCGGCCCATTGTCGACGCGAGCCGCATGTTCGCCATCGAAGGCGGCCGCCATCCGGTCGTCGAGCAGGCGCTGCGCCGCCAGGCCGGCGGACCTTTCGTCGCCAACAATTGCGATCTGTCGCCCAAGGCTGACGGCAAGGATGGCGCCATCTGGCTTTTGACCGGCCCGAACATGGGCGGTAAATCGACCTTCCTGCGCCAGAACGCGCTGATCGCCATTCTCGCGCAGATGGGTTCTTTCGTGCCTGCCGCATCGGCGCATATCGGCATCGTCGACCGGCTGTTCTCGCGTGTCGGCGCTTCCGACGATCTGGCGCGCGGCCGCTCCACCTTCATGGTCGAGATGGTCGAGACGGCGGCGATCCTCAATCAGGCGACCGAGCGCTCGCTGGTCATTCTCGACGAGATCGGCCGTGGCACCGCCACCTTCGACGGTCTTTCCATCGCGTGGGCCGCCGTCGAGCATCTGCATGAAGCCAATCGCTGCCGCGGCCTCTTCGCCACGCATTTCCATGAGCTGACCGTGCTGTCGGAGAAGCTCGGGCGACTCTCCAACGCCACCATGCGCGTCAAGGAATGGGATGGCGACGTCATCTTCCTGCATGAGGTCGGGCCGGGTGCTGCGGACCGCTCATACGGCATCCAGGTGGCGCGGCTTGCCGGTCTGCCCGCCTCGGTGGTGGCGCGCGCCCGCGACGTTCTGACGCGGCTTGAGGATGCCGACCGAAAGAATCCGGCAAGCCAGCTCATCGATGATCTGCCGCTCTTCCAGGTGGCGGTTCGCCGCGAGGAAGCCTCCGGCCGGCGCGCGCCGTCCATGGTCGAGGAGAGGTTGAAGACGCTCGATCTCGACGACCTGACCCCGCGCGCCGCCCTCGATGTGCTCTACGAGCTGAAGAAAACTGTGACCAAGGCCGGCTGACCGAAGGCGATTTCCAAGGACAATACAATGCATATCGAAAATCTTCTCGCCGAGGTCCGCATACTGGCCGATCGCTTTTCCCCCATCGCCGCGCGTGGCAAGATCTGCGGCGAGGGCGAGGCGCCGGATTGCGAGTCCGATCGCGGTCTTCTGAACATTGCCCTGTCATGCAGCCGTATTTCCGACATCTGCTCGAGGATCGCAAATGCTGGCTATTGGGAATGCGAGCGCGAAATGGTGACGCAGATCGGTGCCCAATCGCGAAACATATTATATAGCTTGAACGAGCTCAGACGGGCGCTTGATATGCCGAGGCCCTAAAACCGCCGATTTCTGCGTCGATTGCCGTCACGCTTCGTCAACCTTGACCCGATAGAAATCCTGAGATCGTCGATTAGACAGGTTTGGCTCAGGCTGGATTATGGAAATTCGGGCGTAGAATGCCTGTGTCAATCGCTGGGCAAAGAGGCTATAGCGCATGCAGACGAAAAGACAGGCGCGCCAGCGGTGGGCCGCGGTCAACGAACAGGAATCCGGTCGGCAAAGCATGGAAATGCATGACATCGATTTTCCCGCCATTCTCGACGTTCCCTCTCTGAGGGCGGAATGCGAGGCCCTTGCCAACCGTCATCTGGATAAGAGCGAGGAGCGGTCCGCTCTGCTCGCTTTGTTGAAGAAGGCGAGCCAGGAAGGGCGCGAAGAAGCGCGGCGGTTGCTGGCGGCCCAAGGCGGCGGGCTGGATTGCGCCCATCGAATTTCCTGGCTCCAGGACCAGATCATCACCGTTCTCTACGATTTCACCGTTCACCACGTCTATCCGAATCAGGCCGGCAACTTCTCTGTCACCGCCGTTGGTGGCTATGGCCGCGATACGCTGGCACCGGGCTCGGATATCGACCTTCTGTTTATCTTTCGGCCGAAGCCGGACAGCGAAACACACAAGGCGGTCGAATTCATCCTCTACATGCTCTGGGATATGGGCTTCAAGGTCGGCCACGCCACGCGCACCGTCGAGGAGTGCATACGCGAGGCGAAATCCGACATGACGGTGCGCACCGCCATCCTCGAGACGCGCTATATCTGCGGCAGCGAGCCCTTAGCGCACGAGCTGGAAACACGCTTCGACAAGGAAATCGTCACCAATACCGGCCCGGAATTCATCGCCGCCAAGCTGGCCGAACGCGATGAGCGCCACCGCAAGGCCGGCGACACCCGCTATCTGGTCGAGCCCAATGTCAAGGAAGGCAAGGGCGGCCTGCGCGATCTGCACACGCTGTTCTGGATCTCCAAATATTACTATCACGTCCGCGATACTGTGGAATTGGTGAAGCTCGGCGTGCTCTCGAAGCAGGAATACCGCCTCTTCGAGAAGGCCGAGGATTTCCTCTGGGCCGTGCGCTGCCACATGCACTTCCTGACCGGCAAGGCCGAGGAGCGGCTTTCCTTCGATATCCAGCGGGAGATTGCCGAGGCGCTTGGTTACCACGCCCGCCCCGGCCTTTCCGCCGTCGAACGCTTCATGAAACACTATTTCCTCGTCGCCAAGGATGTCGGCGATCTCACCCGCATCCTCTGCGCGGCGCTTGAGGACCAGCAGGCCAAGGCGACGCCCGGTCTTACCGGCGTCATCAGCCGCTTTGCCAATCGCTCGCGCAAAATCCCCGGCACCGTCGAGTTCGTCGAGGATCGCGGCCGCATCGCGCTCGCCAATCCCGAGGTCTTCAAGCGCGATCCGGTCAGCCTGATCCGGCTGTTTTTCGTTGCAGATATCAACGGTCTGGAATTCCATCCGGACGCCTTGAAGCGCGTCACCCGCTCGCTCGGCCTGATCGACAGCGATCTGCGGGAGAATGAGGAGGCGAACCGGCTTTTCCTCTCCATTCTCACCTCCAAGCGCGATCCTGCGCTGATCCTGCGCCGTATGAATGAGGCCGGCGTCCTCGGCCGCTTCATTCCGGAATTCGGCAAGATCGTCTCGATGATGCAGTTCAATATGTATCATCACTATACGGTGGATGAGCATCTGATCCGCGCCGTCGAGGTGCTGTCGGAGATCGACAAGGGCAAGGCCGAGGATATTCATCCGCTGACCAACAAGCTGATGCCTGCTATCGAGGATCGCGATGCGCTTTACGTTGCGGTGTTGCTGCACGATATCGCCAAGGGCCGCGAGGAGGATCATTCCGAAGCCGGCGCCAAGGTGGCGCGCAAGCTCTGCCCGCGCTTCGGCTTGTCGCCGAAGCAGACCGAGCTTGTGGTGTGGCTGATCGCCGAGCATCTCACAATGTCGATGGTCGCCCAGACGCGCGACCTGACTGATCGCAAGACGATCATCGATTTCGCCGATCGGGTGCAGTCGCTCGACCGGCTGAAGATGCTGCTGATCCTGACGGTCTGCGACATCCGCGCCGTCGGCCCGGGTGTGTGGAACGGCTGGAAGGGCCAGCTTCTGCGCACGCTCTATTATGAGACCGAGCTGCTGCTGGCCGGTGGCTTTTCCGAGGTCTCGCGCAAGGAGCGGGCGGAAGCCGCTGCCAATGCGCTCGAAGCGGCATTGGATGATTGGGGTCAGAAGGCTCGCAAGGCCTATGTCAAGCTGCACTACCAGCCCTATCTTTTATCCGTGCCGCTGGAAGATCAGATCCGCCATACGCGGTTCATCCGCCAGACGGACAAATCGGGTCAGGTTCTGGCGACCATGGTGCGCACAGACAGCTTCCACGCCATCACCGAAATCACTGTCTTGTCGCCGGACCATCCGCGCCTTTTGACCGTGATCGCCGGCGCCTGTGCTGCGGCGGGCGCCAACATCGCCGACGCACAGATCTTCACGACGGCCGATGGCCGCGCTCTCGACACCATCCATGTCAGCCGCGAATTCCCCGACGATGCCGATGAGCTTCGCCGCGCAGGCACCATCGGCAAGATGATCGAAGACGTCCTTGCCGGCCGCAAGCGGCTGCCGGAAGTCATCGCCACGCGCACGAAGAACCGTCGCAAGAACAAGGCCTTCGTCATCCCGCCGTCGGTGACCATCTCCAACAGCCTGTCCAACAAGTTCACCGTCATCGAGGTCGAATGCCTCGACCGCACCGGCCTTCTGTCGGAAATAACCTCGGTTCTCTCGGATCTGTCGCTCGACATTCACTCGGCGCGCATCACCACCTTCGGCGAAAAGGTCATCGATAGCTTCTACGTGACCGATCTCGTCGGGCAGAAGATCTCCAACGAAAACAAGCGAGCCAATATCACCGCGCGCCTGAAGGCGGTCATGGCGGGTGAAGAGGATGAGGTGCGCGAGCGCATGCCCTCCGGCATCATCGCGCCCGCCGCCACGCGCACTTCCGCCGCCGAAAAGCCAGATACTGAAAAGAAAGCCGGTTCAGCCGCATGAGCCTCGTTAGGAAATTCATCACGGTCGGTGGCGCGACGCTTGGCAGCCGTGTCTTCGGCTTCGCCCGCGAAACGTTGATGGCCGCCGCCCTGGGCACCGGACCGATGGCCGACGTGTTCTACGCCGCCTTCCGCTTTCCGAACCTCTTCCGCCGCCTGTTCGCCGAAGGCGCCTTTAATGCCGCCTTCGTCCCGCTTTTCGCCAAGGAGATCGAGGCGAACGGCATCGAGGGCGCGAAGCGCTTCTCCGAGGAAGTCTTCGGCGTTCTGTTTTCCGTCCTCTTCCTGATCACCGTCGTCATGGAATTGGGCATGCCGCTGATCGTGCGCTGGATCATCGCGCCTGGCTTTGCCGGCGATCCGGACAAGTTCTCGATCACGGTGCGCATGGCCGCCGTCATGTTTCCCTATCTCATGTGCATGTCGTTGACGGCAATGATGAGCGGCATGCTGAACTCGCTGCATCATTTCTTCGCGGCCGCCGTGGCGCCCGTCTTCCTGAACGTTGTCATGATCGGCGCACTGTTCTATTCGCTCTATTTCGGCGCTGTGCCGCTGCAAACAGCCTGGTATCTCTCCTGGGGCGTGCTTGCCGCCGGCATCCTGCAGTTGTTTGTCGTCTATGTCGGCGTGCGCTATGCCGGCATCAGCATCGGTTTCCGCTGGCCGCGCTTCACGCCGAATGTGAAGCGGCTGCTGATCCTTGCCATACCCGCCGCCGTCACCGGCGGCATTACGCAGATCAACCAGATGATCGGCCAGGCGATCGCCTCCAGCCGCGAAGGTGCGATCGCGGCCCTGCAATATGCCGACCGCATCTATCAGTTGCCGCTCGGTGTCGTCGGCGTTGCCGTCGGCGTTGTTCTTTTGCCCGAACTCGCGCGTGCCTTGAAATCAGGCCATCTGAAGGAGGCCGGCAATCTGCAGAACCGTTCGATCGAATTCGTGCTGTTCCTGACCTTGCCGGCGGCCATGGCGCTTTGGGTTCTCTCGGACGACATCATCCGCGTGCTCTACGAGCGCCGCGCCTTCCATCAGGAAAACACGATCATCGTCGGCTCGATCCTGGCGATCTACGGCCTGGGCTTGCCGGCCTTCGTGCTGATCAAGGCGCTGCAGCCGGGCTTTTATGCCCGCGAGGATACCAAGACCCCGATGCGGTTCTCAGGTGTTGCGGTCGCCACCAACTGCGCGATCGCGCTCAGCCTCTTCCCCTACATGGGCGCACCCGGCATCGCCGTCGCCGAAGCGACCGCCGGCTGGATCAGCACCGTGCTGCTCTTCACCACGCTCTTGCGCCGGGGCCATCTGACCTGGGAGTGGGGACTTGCCCGCCGCGCCGTGCTGCTGCTCGTTTCAGCCGGCGTCATGACCGGGATGATCATTTTTCTTCAGCATCGCTGGGAACCGTATCTGGCGTCCGGCACGTCTTTGCTGACCAAAGTCGGCACGCTCGGCCTGCTGATCGCAATTTCCATGCTGGTCTATTTTGTGGTCGCTTTCCTCATCGGCGGCGCCGATCTCGGCATGATCCGCCGCAACATGAACCGCAAGCCGGCAGCATCAACGCCGGATGCTGAGGCGGTGAAGGGGAGCGACTAAGCTCCTTAGCCCCGCGATGCGGGGAGAAGGTGGCTTGGAGCGATCGAACGGAGTGAGATTGCGGCAAGTCGGATGAGGGGCCTTCACGGATGTCGGCACAGAGATAAACTCTGCCGGCCCCACCATCGCTGCGGCTGGCCAGGATAATCTGCCGATGCCGGACTTTTGTGCTTGGCCCCTCACCCTAGCCCTCTCCCCGCCAGCGGGGCGAGGGGACGGCTTTACCAAATGCGGAGTTCTTCCATGCCCCAATCCCTCTTTCTCGTCGCCCTCGTCGTTGATGATTATGATCGTGCCAAGGCTTTCTACTGCCATTGCCTCGACTTCGACTGCCTGCTGGATGAGCTGCAGCCGGAGGGCAAGCGCTGGGTCGTGATCAAGCCGAAGGGCGGAGAAGGGGCGGCGCTGCTGCTTGCGCAGGCGGCCGATGACAGGCAGCGCGCCGCGATCGGCAACCAGACCGGGGGCCGCGTCGGGTTCTTCCTCAAGACCGACGATTTCGCCCGCGATCATGCGGCGATGAAGGAGAAGGGCGTGCGCTTCCTGGAAGAGCCGCGCCATGAGGTCTACGGCACCGTGGCGGTCTTTGCCGACCCCTACGGCAATACCTGGGATCTGATCGAGCATTCTTCGTGAGTCTCAACGATATAGCCTCTTGATCCCGGCCTGTCCGGCGTGCATAAGCCGCTCGAAACCAAGGGTCGAGCGCTGCTCGCCCGGGCCCTCCACAAGCCTTTCGAGGACGACATGACCGAATTCAAGCCGCTGGTATTCTCCGGCGTTCAACCCACAGGCAATCTCCATCTCGGCAATTATCTTGGCGCGATCCGCAAGTTCGTGGCCCTGCAGGCCAACAACGACTGCATCTATTGCGTCGTCGACATGCATGCGCTGACCGCTCAGCTCGTGCATGACGACATGCCGGGCCAGACGCGGTCGATCACCGCCGCGTTTCTCGCCGCAGGCATCGATCCGGAGAAGCATATCGTCTTCAATCAGTCGGCCGTGCCGCAGCACGCCGAACTCGCCTGGATCTTCAATTGCGTCGCCCGCATCGGCTGGATGAACCGCATGACGCAGTTCAAGGACAAGGCCGGCAAGGATCGCGAGCAGGCCTCGCTCGGCCTTTACGCCTATCCAAGCCTGATGGCCGCCGACATCCTGCTCTATCGCGCCACGCATGTTCCGGTCGGCGACGACCAGAAGCAGCATCTGGAGCTGACCCGCGATATCGCCATGAAGTTCAATCTGGACTACATGGAGCACATTCGCCGCACGGGCTATGGCATCGACATCACCGTCGGCGACGAGCCGGTGCATGCCTATTTCCCCATGGTCGAGCCGTTGATCGACGGCCCGGCGCCGCGCGTCATGTCGCTGCGTGACGGCACCAAGAAGATGTCGAAATCCGACGCCTCGGACCTGTCGCGCATCAATCTGCTCGACGATGAAGAGAACATCTCGAAGAAGATCCGCAAGGCCAAGACCGATCCGGACGGCTTGCCGAGCGAAGCAGACGGCCTTGCCGGCCGCCCGGAGGCCGACAATCTGGTCGGCATCTATGCCGCGCTCGCCGACAAGTCGAAGGCGGAGGTTCTCTCCGAATTCGGCGGCCAGCAGTTCTCCGTCTTCAAGCCGGCGCTGGTCGATCTTGCCGTGCAGGTGCTCTCGCCGATCACGAACGAAATGCGCCGGCTGATGGCCGATCCCGGCCATATCGACGCCGTCCTGCGTGACGGCAGCGCCCGCGCCCGCGCTCGCGCCGACGTGACGATGAAGCAGGTCCGCGACATCGTCGGCTTCATCTACTGATGATCTCGTAGACGAGGGCTCCCGTCGAAAAACGGGGGCTTGCAAAACGCCGCCTTCGGGTGTCAGAGTCGCCGCATGGTATCAACACGTCTCTCACGGCTCGAAGGTCATCGCCGCAAGTTCATGGCGGTCATCGACGGCACACCCGAATGCCAGCGCGCCGTCCATTATGCCGGCCGGCGTGCCAAGAATTCCAATGGCGGCCTTGTGCTCCTCTACGTGATCCCCGAGGGCGACTTCCAGCAATGGCTTGGCGTCGAGGAGATCATGCGGGCGGAGGCGCGCGAAGAAGCAGAAGCGGTGACGGCAAAGGCGGCGCAGAATATCCGCGAGAATGTCGGCATCGATGCGGAAATCGTCATTCGCGAGGGATCCGCCGCCGAGCAGATCAACGCCGTGATCGAAGAGGATCGCGATATCGCGCTGCTCGTTCTTGCCGCAGGTTCGGCCAAGGAAGGGCCGGGTCCGCTGGTCTCGTCGATCGCCGGGCGCGCGGCAGCCTTTCCGATCCCGGTGACGGTGCTGCCTGATACGCTGACCAACGAGGAAATCGACGCCCTCAGCTGATCCGTGCGTGCTATTTCTTGAGAATTACTCTCTTGAATAGAGCGGCCAAAAGGCCTATTTTCTTTTGAAGCATTCTAAAGTCGGGACCGGGTTTGTGCCCGCCGCATGGAGATCAAGATGTTCATTCAGACCGAAGCGACGCCGAACCCCGCGACCCTGAAGTTCCTGCCGGGCAAGGTGGTGATGGAAAACGGCACGGCCGAGTTCCGCAGTGCCGAGGAAGCCGAAGTCTCGCCGCTTGCGGCCCAGCTTTTCGAGATCCCGGGCGTCACAGGCGTCTATTTCGGTTACGACTTCATTTCCGTCTCCAAGGAGCAACAGGAATGGCAGCATCTGAAGCCCGCCATTCTCGGCTCGATCATGGAGCACTTCATGTCGGGCAAGCCCGTGATGGGGTCCGCCTCGGTTCTGTCCGAGGTGCAGGATGCAGGCGGCGAATTCTTCGATGAAGGCGATGAGGCGATCGTGCTGACCATCAAGGAACTGCTTGAGACCCGCGTGCGCCCCGCCGTTGCCCAGGATGGCGGCGACATCACCTTCCGCGGCTTCCGTGATGGCAAGGTCTACCTCAATATGAAGGGATCCTGCGCCGGTTGCCCGTCTTCGACGGCGACGCTGAAGCACGGCGTGCAGAACCTGCTGCGCCATTTCGTTCCGGAAGTTCAGGAAGTCGAAGCCGTCTAATCCCCGGCTTTTCGGAAAGTTGACATGATCGTACTGGCGCTCGACACGGCAGGTGTGGATTGCGCTGCCGCTGTGTATGATAGCGGCAGTGATTCTGTGATGGGGGAGGTCACGGAAACGATCGGACGGGGACATGCCGAGCATCTGATGCACGTGGTCGACGAGGCGCTGGCGAAAGCCGGTACGGCGCTCTCAGATGTCGAACGTGTCGTCGTGACGGTCGGTCCCGGTTCCTTCACCGGCATCCGCATCGGCGTTGCCGCCGCACGTGGTTTTGCACTCTCCCTCGATATTCCGGCCGTTGGCGTCACGACCCTCGAGGTCATGGCGGCGGCAGCCGGAAAGCAGAATCCTGGCAAGCCGGTTTTGGCCGCCATCGACGCCAAGCGCGAGGAGATTTATCTCCAGGCCTTTGGCGCCAATGGCGACCCGCTGGACGAGGCACGTGCGGTGACAGTCGATGAGGCGCGGACGATCGCTGCCGCCTTCGACGGCATTGTCACCGGAACGGCTGTCGCCCGGTTGAGCGATGCGCCGCCAGCGGAGCGGCCTGACGCATTTCCGATTGCCGTCGTCGCCCGGCTGGGCGCTGCCAAACCTGTCAGCGAAAAGCCGAAGCCGCTTTATCTTCGCGGACCCGACGCCAGACCGCAGGCCGGATACGCAGTTGCCAGGCAGTAGAAATGCTCGAATCCTATCTCACTCTGAAAGCCGAATACGAAATCATCCCGATGGAGTTAAAGGATTGCGCCGAGGTGGCGCTCCTGCACGGTGAACGATTTTCGCGGGTTTGGGACGAAACCGAATTTCAGGATCTCCTCTCGCAGGACCTGACTTTCGGCTTCGTCGCCCGCCAGACCAATGCCATCTTGAAGAAGGCGCTTCCCGGCTTCGTGCTGGCAAGGCATGTGGCGGGCGAGGCCGAGATCCTGACGATCGCCGTCAATGCCAAGCTCGGCCGCTCCGGCCTCGGCTGGCGGCTGATGCAGGCGGCATTGCGCGAAGCCCGCAATCGCGGCGGCGACACCATGTTCCTGGAGGTCGATGGCGGCAATAAGCCGGCGCTCGGCCTCTACCGCAAGCTTGGCTTCGAGACGGTCGGTGAACGCAAGGCCTATTATGTCAGCGACACCGGCACGAAGTCGTCGGCGCTTGTCATGCGCCGCGTTCTTCGCTAGTCCGTTGTCGCAGTCCAATAGACCGAAGACAGCAATTGATGGATGATCCGGTAAAAACCCTGGAGGAGCTTTGCGCCGAGCGCGGCATGCGCATGACGGAGCAGCGCCGGGTCATTGCACGTATCATCGAGACCTCCGAGGATCATCCGGATGTCGAAGAGCTTTACCGGCGTTCCGTGAAGGTGGATGCGAAGATCTCGATCTCCACGGTATATCGCACAGTGAAGCTGTTCGAGGACGCAGGGCTGCTCGCTCGCCACGATTTCCGCGATGGCCGCTCGCGCTACGAAACGGTGCCGGAAGAGCACCATGACCATCTGATCGATCTGAAGAGCGGCGAGGTGATCGAATTTCATTCGCCGGAGATCGAGGCGCTGCAGGAGCGCATTGCCCGCGAACACGGTTTCAAGCTCGTCGACCATAGGCTGGAGCTTTACGGCATCCCGCTGAAGAAGGACGAAGGTTGAGGTGAAGGCAGTCGTGCGGGAGCGAATGATTTGGTGACCTGGCTGCGCATCGGCTGTGCCGCCATCGTCATTTCTGTCGTCAGCCTGGTGCTGCTGCCGCTGCAGATCGTTTGCTTGCGTTTCGATTGGAAGCTGAGCCGATATCTGCCGCGCTACTGGCATCGCATCGTCTGCTATTGGCTCGGCGTCCGCATCCATGTGATCGGAAAGATCGAGGCTGACAGGCCCTTGATGCTCGCCTCGAACCACTCATCCTGGCTCGATATTCTCGTGCTTTCGGCGGTCGCCGATGTCGCCTTCATCGCCAAATCCGAGGTGAGGGACTGGCCGATCTTCGGTCTTTTCGCGCAATGGCAGAAGAGCGTCTTCATCGAGCGTGAGCAGAAACGGAAGACCGGCGAGCAGGTGAACGAGATCGCCGAGCGTATGGCTGACGGCGAAATCATGGTGCTGTTTCCGGAAGGGACGACCTCCGATGGCAATCGCCTGCTCGAGGTCAAGTCCTCGCTGTTCGGTGCCGCCGCCGCCGCGTTGCCGAAGACGCCGGATGCAGTCGTGCATGTCCAGCCCGTCGCCGTCGCCTATACCCGCATTCACGGTGTCGCGATGGGTCGTTATCACCGACCGATCTCGGCCTGGCCCGGCGACATCGAGCTGGCGCCGCATCTGAAGGATATCGTTGCCTGTGGCGCCATCGATGTGGATGTCTGTTTCGGCGAGGCCGTGGATTATCGTGCCGGCTCCAACCGCAAGGACGTTAGCGCCACCATCGCGCGGCGCATCCGCACAATGCTCGCCAGCCGCCTGCTTGGCCGCGAGATCGCTTGATTTCCAGGTGATTCCAACTTTTTCATTTTCTCGGCAAGCAAAAGCCACTACATAGCGGCCATGACCAAGGACAGTGCACTTCTCGACGCCCCGGCGACGGCTGCATCGCAGCTCGGCCACCGCGACGGCTCCAACAGCCGCAAGGTTTTCATCAAGACCTACGGCTGCCAGATGAATGTCTATGACTCCACGCGGATGAGCGACGCGCTTGCCCGCGATGGCTATGAGCCGACCGAGGACATGGAGGAGGCCGATCTCGTCCTCCTGAACACCTGTCATATCCGCGAGAAGGCGGCCGAAAAGGTCTATTCCGCGCTTGGTCGCCTGCGCGACATGAAGAAGCGCAAGGCCGCCGACGGCCGCGAGATGATGATCGGGGTTACCGGCTGCGTCGCCCAGGCAGAAGGCGAGGAAATCCTTCGTCGTGCGCCTGCCGTCGATGTGGTCATTGGCCCGCAGACCTATCACCGCCTGCCGGATGCGCTACGCCGCGCCAAGGAAGGCCATCGTGTCGTCGATACGGAATATGCGATCGAGGACAAGTTCGAACATCTGCCGGCGCCGGAGAGGGCGAAGATCCGTTCCCGCGGCGTCACCGCCTTCCTGACGGTGCAGGAAGGCTGCGACAAGTTCTGCACCTTCTGCGTGGTGCCCTATACGCGCGGCTCCGAAGTCTCCCGCTCGGTCGCCCAGATCGTCGAGGAGGCCGAGAAACTTGTGGATGGCGGCGTGCGCGAAATCACGCTGCTCGGGCAGAACGTCAATGCCTGGCATGGCGCCGGCCCTAAGGGTGAAGCCTGGAGTCTCGGAGATCTGCTCTATCGGCTGGCGGAAATCCCCGGCCTTGCGCGGCTGCGCTACACGACCAGCCATCCGCGCGACATGGACGAGCGGCTGATCGATGCGCATCGTAACCTGCGCACGCTGATGCCTTACCTGCATCTGCCTGTTCAGTCCGGTTCGGACCGCATCCTGAAGGCGATGAACCGGCGGCATACGGCTGCCGAATATTTGGCGCTCATCGAGAAAATACGCGCCGCGCGGCCGGATATCGCCCTTTCCGGGGATTTTATCGTCGGTTTCCCGGGGGAGACAGATCAGGATTTTGAGGATACATTGAGACTGGTCGAGGAGGTGAACTATGCGCAAGCCTTCTCGTTCAAATATTCCACGCGTCCGGGCACGCCCGGTGCTGACTTGAAGGACCAGGTGGCCGAAGAGATCAAGGCGGAACGGCTGGAACGGTTGCAAGCGTTGCTGTTGAAGCAGCAGCATGCGTTCGCCGACGCTTGTGTGGGCAAAGTCGTGGATATCCTCCTGGAAAAGCCGGGCCGCATGCCGGGCCAGTTGATTGGACGATCTCCCTGGCTGCAATCTGTGAATGTTGATGCAAAAGCATCGCAAATCGGTGACATTATCAACGTACGAATCACCGGAACCAGCACGAACAGCCTTTTCGCTGAATTGCTCTAGGTTCTGGACGGGCACAAGGAGCCACACCGCTTGAACGGACAGGAATTGGTTTCTTCTTCATCGCGCCAGCCCCGCACCGCGAGCGACGCCAATCACTTCATCCTGACGTTCGAGAACAATAGGTTCGCCAGCGAACTCTTCGGACAGTTCGATCAGAACTTGAAGCTGCTTGAGGAACGTCTCGGCATCGATGCCCGCGCCCGCGGCAATTCGGTCGTCATAACAGGCGATGTGCCGGCCACCAATCAGGCGCGCCGCACGCTCGATTATCTCTATGACAAGCTGCAAAAAGGCGGCAATGTAGAGCGTTCCGACGTAGAAGGGGCAATCCGCATGGCGGTTGCCGCCGATGACCAATTGACGCTGCCGACCATGGAGAGAAAAGCCAAGTTGACGATGGCGCAGGTTTCGACGCGCAAGAAGACGATCATCGCTCGCACGCCGACCCAGGATGCCTATCTGCGCGCCCTGGAGCGGTCCGAGATGGTCTTCGGCGCCGGCCCCGCCGGCACAGGCAAGACCTATCTCGCCGTTGCGCACGCCGCCCAGCTCCTGGAGCGCGGCGCCGTGGAGAAGATCATCCTGTCGCGGCCGGCCGTCGAGGCCGGTGAGCGCCTCGGCTTCCTGCCCGGCGACATGAAGGAGAAGGTCGATCCTTATCTGCGTCCGCTCTATGACGCGCTCTACGACATGATGCCGGGCGACAAGGTCGAACGTGCCATCACCGCAGGCGTCATCGAGATCGCACCGCTTGCCTTCATGCGCGGCCGCACGCTCGCCAACGCCGCCGTCATCCTCGACGAGGCGCAGAACACGACGTCGATGCAGATGAAGATGTTCCTGACCCGCCTCGGCGAGAATTCGCGGATGATCATCACGGGCGATCCGAGCCAGATCGACTTGCCGCGCGGCATCAAGTCCGGCCTGGTGGAAGCGTTGCAGCTGCTCAACGGCGTCGAGGGCATCAGCATCATCCGCTTCAAGGATATCGACGTCGTCCGTCACCCGCTGGTGGGGCGCATCGTTCGGGCCTATGACTCGACCTATGCCGCACAGGCAGAGGAAGGCGCTCCGCAGATTTGATCTGCGGCGCACAAGCTCATGGCCGAACTCGACATACAGATCAGTGTGGAGGAGGGCGCTTGGCCCTCCGAAGAGGTATTGCAGCCGCTCGCCGGGCGTGTGCTGGAAGTAGCCGCGAACTACCTTAGGAAACACGAGAAGCAGCCCTTTCCGAAGGTGGCGCCCGAATTGTCGCTGGTGTTCACCGACGACGCCTCGATCCGCGAGATCAACGCCGAATGGCGCTCGCAGGACAAGGCGACGAACGTACTTTCCTTTCCCGCCTTTCCGCTGCAGCCCGGCGGCAAGCCCGGCCCCATGCTCGGCGATATCATCATCGCCAGGGAGACGGTGGAGCGCGAGGCGATCGATCTCGAAAAGAGTTTTGACGACCATCTGACCCATTTGATGGTGCATGGTTTCTTGCATCTCTTCGGCTACGACCATATGAATAATAGCGAGGCCGAAAGAATGGAGGGGCTGGAGACTCGCATTTTGGCGGAGCTTGGCCTATCTGACCCCTATGCGGGACAGGACCCCATTTGATTTGAACCCTGTCTGACCAGGAACAATGAGCGACTTTACGACAAGATCGGCCCCCGAGGCCAAAGACGGCGCCGATACGGCCTCCTCCGACGAGGTTGGCAGTAGTAGCAACGGCAAGCGATCCCAATCTTCATTCTGGGCGCGTGCTGCGCGCATTCTGCGCCCGGCACAGGACTCCGCCCGGCTGCGCGAGGATCTCGCCGACGCGTTGATGACCAACGCGACGGGTGACGATGCCTTTTCCCCGGACGAGCGGGCGATGTTGCACAACATCCTTCGCTTCCGCGAGGTGCGCGTCGAAGACGTCATGGTGCCGCGCGCCGACATCGAGGCAGTGGATCAGAACATCACCATCGGCGAGCTGATGATCCTGTTCGAGGAGAGCGGCCGCTCGCGCATGCCTGTCTATGCCGATACGCTGGATGATCCGCGCGGCATGGTGCATATCCGCGACCTCCTGTCCTATGTCGCCAAGCAGGCTCGCAACAAGCGCCGGAGCGGTACAGCCAAGGCTGCCGGGTCCGCGACAGGTGTGACTGCTGCGGCAGAAAAGGCGCCGCGCTCGGCCAAGCCCAATTTCGATCTCTCGCGCGTCGATCTGCAGAAAACGTTGGCGGAGGCCGGCATCATCCGCAAGATCCTGTTCGTGCCGCCGTCCATGCTGGCCTCCGACCTCTTGCGCCGTATGCAGGTCAACCGCACGCAGATGGCGCTGGTCATCGACGAATATGGCGGTACGGACGGCCTGGCCTCGCATGAGGATATCGTCGAGATGGTCGTCGGCGACATCGACGATGAGCACGACGATGACGAGGTGATGTTCAAACGCGTTTCCGAGGACGTTTTCGTGGCCGACGCTCGCGTCGAACTGGAGGAGATCGCCGAGGCGATCGGCCCGGATTTCGATATCGCCGAGCAGGTGGACGAAGTGGATACGCTCGGCGGCCTGATCTTCTCAGCGCTCGGCCGCATTCCCGTGCGTGGCGAGCTCGTGCAGGCGCTGCCGGGCTTCGAATTCCACATTCTCGATGCCGATCCACGCCGCATCAAGCGGGTGCGCATCACGCGCAAGCGGCATGCGGCACGCCGTCGCCCGATCAAGGCAGAGGGCGAAGCCGGCATGACCGAGCGCGGTTTGCCGTCACCGGAAGCAATCGCCGAGGAAACTTCGGCCGAGCGCAACAGCGCCAGCCAATAAATGGCGCCTCGGCGGGACAAACCGCTGCTTTTTTGAAAGACTGCGGCCAGTTGATTCGCGGTTGGACGGAGCTGGCGCATGGAATGGCTTTCGGGCAGGGTGATCCTCGTCTGGGGTTTTAAACGTGCGCTGCTTGCCATTCTGGCTGGTGCCTTCGGCGTGCTGGCGCTGCCGCCCTTCGGCTTCTTTGCCGCCATGTTCGTCTCCTTTACGCTGCTGGTCTGGCTGCTCGACGGCGTCGCTGCCGGCCCTGATAGCGGGCTTTTAGGCCGGCTATGGCCGGCCTTCTTCACCGGTTGGCTGTTCGGTTTCGGCTATTTCGTCGCCGGTCTGTGGTGGCTTGGCCACGCGCTGCTGATCGATGCCGATGAGTTTGCCTGGGCGCTGCCGCTGGCAATCCTCGGCCTGCCGGCCTTCCTGGCGATCTTTTATGGCGTGGCGACCGTGCTTGCTCGGATTTTGTGGTCCGACGGCATGGGACGCATCGCGGCGCTCGCCTTCAGCTTCGGTCTGCTGGAGTGGTTGCGGAGCTTTCTCTTTACCGGCTTTCCCTGGAATGCCATCGGTTATGGCGCCATGCCCATTCCGCTGATGATGCAGTCTGCGCATGTGGTCGGCGTGCTTGGCGTCACCGTGCTTGCCGTCTTCGTCTTCGCCGCGCCGGCCCTGCTCGGAACGCGTCAGGGGCGGGTGCCAGGGTTGGCACTGGCGGTGCTCCTCGCCGCCGCCGATTTCGGCTACGGATACTATGCACTGAGCCTGCCGGATGCGCCGTCAGCGGGCGGCAAGGCGGCAACCGTCGTGCGCATCGTCCAGCCGTCCATCGATCAGGAAACCAAGATGGACTCGGATGCAGACCGCGCCGCCGTCTTCGACAGGCACCTGGCTCTCTCGGTGCAGCCGCCGGCCAATGGCGGCAAGCGCCCCGATATCATCGTCTGGCCGGAAACCGCCGTGCCCTTCATCCTGACCGACAATCGTGATGCGCTCGCCCGCATCGCGGACCAGCTGGACGACGATCAGATACTGATCACCGGCGCGGTTCGCGTCGAGGACATGGGACCTGGCGCCGCGCCGCGCTATTATAATTCGATCTATGTCATCGACGGCCGCGGCCAGATCATCGGCGCATCCGACAAGACCCATCTCGTGCCCTTCGGCGAATATGTGCCCTTTGAAAGTATCCTGAGCTATCTCGGTATCGAGAACGTCGTGGAATTGCCGGGAGGATTTTCCGCGGCCACGAAGCGGCAGTTGCTGACTTTGCCTGATGGCATCAAGCTTTATCCACTGATTTGTTACGAAATCATCTTCCCGAACGAGATGACGCCGGAAATCCGGCAGGCCGACGCGATATTGAACGTCACAAATGATGGCTGGTTCGGCGACACGCCGGGGCCTTATCAGCATTTCCTGCAGGCAAGGGTAAGGGCGGTGGAGCAGGGTCTGCCGCTGATTCGCAGTGCCAATACCGGCATCTCGGCCTTTGTCGATCCGCATGGGCGTGTGCTCTCCGGAATCGATTATAATCAGCAGGGCTTCATAGACGCGACTTTGGGTGGTGCAACCCCATCGGGTATCGACGACGGGGCACGAAAAGTATACTTCTGGTTGATTGCGGGTATAGGCGGCATGATCGCGCTGATTTCACGCATGGGTTTTATTTCAAGGGTGAATTGACCAAAAAACCCTAAAATTGCATAGTGCTTGGTGTCCGCCTTTTTGAACGTAAACTGGAGGCCTTGGGGGCGTCGGCTGCAACGTGGCGTTATAGGGGTGGTGAAGGGTACCGGGTGGCAAGGGCCTGAATTCAACCTATGTTAGGGTAATATGATGATTGAGAACAAAAAAAAGCCGAACCCCATCGACATTCATGTCGGAAGCCGCATACGCCTCCGCCGCACCATGCTTGGCATGAGCCAGGAGAAGCTCGGCGAAAGCCTCGGAATTACGTTTCAGCAGATCCAGAAGTACGAGAAGGGCACTAACCGCGTCGGGGCAAGCCGTCTCCAGAATATTTCCAGTATTCTCAATGTCCCGGTTTCCTTCTTCTTCGAGGATGCCCCAGGCGAGCATAACACCAGCACCGGCGGCATGGCCGAGGCGTCCAGTTCCAATTATGTCGTCGATTTCCTGTCTTCCTCCGAGGGTCTGCAGCTCAATCGCGCCTTCGTGAAAATTTCGGACGGCAAGGTCCGCCGCAAGGTGGTCGAGTTGGTCAAGGCGCTCGCTGCTGAGGCGGACGCCGAATAGACCTTTGGGACAGCACCGGTATCGTTAAGTCGAGAGGCGGCCATTTTGGCCGCCTCTTCCGTATTTATGGCAAAATTTTATCACTTTAGCCGGGATATAAAGATATATTTATGTCCTTGTGCGACTTGTTTTTCGGGCCGGAGGCGACTATCAAATGTAGAGATTTGTTCTTTGAGGGGAATCCCGTATGCGCGCGAATTATCTGTTTACGAGTGAGTCTGTTGCCGAAGGTCACCCGGATAAAGTTTGTGATCGTATCTCCGACGAAATCGTCGATCTGGTTTACCGCGAGGCCGCAAAGACCGGCGTGAACCCCTGGGGCGTGCGCATTGCCTGCGAGACCCTTGCCACCACCAACCGCGTCGTCATCGCCGGCGAAGTTCGTCTGCCGCCGAGCCTGATGAAGAAGGACAAGGACGGCAACGACGTTATCAATCCCTCGAAGTTCAAGGCTGCGGCTCGCCGCGCCATCAAGGATATCGGCTACGAGCAGGACGGCTTCCACTGGAAGAAGGCGCGCATCGACGTGCTCCTGCATTCGCAGTCCGCCGACATCGCCCAGGGCGTTGACAATGCCTCCGACCAGCAGGGTGACGAAGGTGCGGGCGACCAGGGCATCATGTTCGGCTACGCCTGCCGCGAAACGCCGGATCTCATGCCGGCGCCGATCTACTATTCGCACAGGATCCTGCAGCTGCTCGCCACCGCCCGCAAGAAGGGCGATGGCGATGTCGCAAAGCTCGGCCCGGACGCCAAGAGCCAGGTGACGGTCCGCTACGTCGACGGCAAGCCCGCTGAAGTGACCTCGATCGTGCTGTCCACCCAGCATCTTGACGACAGCTGGGATTCGAAGAAGGTTCGCGCCGTCGTCGAGCCCTATATCCGCGAAGCGCTTGGCGACCTGAAGATCGCGCATGATTGCAAGTGGTACATCAATCCGACCGGCAAGTTCGTCATCGGCGGTCCGGACGGCGACGCAGGCCTCACCGGCCGCAAGATCATCGTCGACACCTACGGCGGTGCAGCACCGCACGGCGGCGGTGCCTTCTCCGGCAAGGACACCACCAAGGTCGACCGTTCCGCCGCTTATGCAGCGCGCTACCTTGCAAAGAACGTCGTGGCCGCCAGCCTTGCCGATCGTTGCACGATCCAGCTGTCCTACGCCATCGGCGTCGCCCAGCCGTTGTCGATCTATGTCGACCTGCACGGCACGGGCAAGGGTGTCAGCGAAGACGATGTCGAAGCAGCCATCCGCAAGAGCATGGATCTTTCACCGACGGGCATCCGCCGGCATCTCGACCTCAACAAGCCGATCTATGCGAAGACCTCGGCCTATGGCCATTTCGGCCGCAAGGCCGGCCGTGACGGCTCCTTCTCCTGGGAGCGCACGGATTTGGTGAAGGCTCTCAAGGAAGCTGTGAAGGTGCGGGAAGCCGCATGATCGACGTCGCTCGCCGATCGCGGGCGACGGAAGCATTCTTCGGCCGGCGCAAGGGTAAAGCCTTGCGCGGCCAGCAGGCCGAGAAGCTGGAGGTATTGCTGCCGCGATACCTCGTCGATCTTTCCGCTCCGGCGCCGCAGCCGCTGAATGACCTTTTCCCGGTGCCGACCGAGCGTCTGCGCCTGGAGATCGGCTTCGGTGGCGGCGAGCATCTGATTCACAGGGCACTGGAACAGCCGGCCACCGGCTTTATCGGCGTCGAACCATTTGTCAATTCGATGCAGAAGCTGCTTGCGCGTGTCGACGAGACCGGTGCGCGCAATCTCCGCGTCTACAATGATGACGCAACGCAGCTGTTGGACTGGCTCCCGGACGGCTGCCTGGACCAGATCGATCTGCTCTATCCCGATCCCTGGCCGAAGAAGAAGCATTGGAAACGACGCTTCGTCTCGCAGGTGAATCTCTCCCGTTTCCATCGCGTGCTGAAGCCGGGCGCGTTGTTCTGCTTCGCTTCCGACATAGACACATATGTTAATTGGACGCTGCAGCACTGCCATGCGCATGGCGGGTTCGAATGGACTGCGCGGAATGCCGCCGATTGGCTGACGCCTTACGAGGGATGGCCGAGCACGCGCTATGAGGCAAAAGCCCGGCGCGAAGGGCGGTCTTCGGCCTATCTGACCTTCGAAAGGGTCTGATTGCAGCCGTCAAGGATAAGAAGTCGGCAAAAATGTCGGATTGAAACAGGCGCTATTGCCCCAGGACAGCCACGTGCGGCCACTGGCTCGAATACACATGCGCCACGATGTTGGCCGGTGTAGAGCACAATCCTGTGCGAACGGTGAAGCTCACCGTCAGGCGACGTGATCGGTCAGTGCAGGCTGACCGTCTTGAGTTCGTCCTCGGCAGCGCGATAGAAGGTGCTGGAGCGATTGTCCGTCAAAAGGATCGGCGTGCCGTCGGCACCGAAGAGAGCCCAGAGGTCGACATCGGGATCGATATCAGGCGCCTCGGGGAAGCAACGGGAGACTTCGTTCCAATCCATCTTTCTGATGTAGGCGACTTCGCCGGTGCCGATATTGGCAAGCTCGGATTCGGTTAGGCGGGCGTTAGCTTCTTTCAAAAGCATGTTCGTACCTCCAGTATGAGGGACCAACGGCAGTGAGCCGTTGTCTTACTGTGAGACCGAAATGTTAATTTTCTTTACTATGCGATCCGGTTCCGGCCGAATGAGATCGACGGAGAGAAGCCCATTCTTCAGAACGGCGCCAAGGACCTGCATGCCGTCGGCAAGGACGAAGACGCGCTGGAACTGCCGGGCCGCGATGCCGCGATAAAGATAGTCGCGCTCCCCCTGTTCAATTTGACGCCCGCGGATCAGAAGTTGGTTCTCTTCCGTTGTGACATCAAGTTCGTCCTCCGAAAAACCGGCAACTGCAAGCGTGATGCGCAGACGCTCCGGCTCGCCCGAGAGACGGTCGGCCTGCATGCGCTCGATATTGTAGGGAGGATAACCGTCACTGGCCTTGGAAATCCGCTCCAGTGTCTTTTCCATGGTGTCGAACCCCAGAAGCAGGGGGCTGGCAAAAGGCGTCGTCCGGCTCATCGTTTCAAGTCCTTGGTGTCAAGCGACTGTTCCGGACCTGATCTTCAGCACCCGGTTGCCGTTAATATGGGATTACGCGCCAATGAGTGCAAGGCATCGTGTCTTCGCATTTGCGAGATCGAATTCCGTCGCGAAATATCGGCTTTCGGCGCGCTTCCGAATGTCTTGACAAAGCCTGATCGGACTCGCATCAAAGCCCGTCGATCTGTACCGGAGGAAAGTTACAAACATGACCGAACCTAGAAAAATCATCATCGATACCGATCCCGGTCAGGACGATGCTGCCGCGATTCTGCTTGCTTTCGGCAGCCGCGACGAGATCGAGGTGCTCGGCATAACGACGGTCGCCGGCAATGTGCCGCTGCGGCTGACGAGCCGCAACGGCCGCATCATCTGCGAGCTCTGCAACCGCCGCGATGTGAAGGTTTTCGCCGGTGCCGACGCGCCGATCAAGCGCAAGCTGGTCACCGCCGAACATGTGCACGGCAAGACCGGCCTCGACGGTCCGGATCTGCCCGAGCCGACCATGGAGTTGCAGCCGGGCCATGCCGTCGATTTCATCATCGACACGCTGCGCGGCCAGCCCGAGGGTACGGTCACGCTCTGCACGCTCGGCCCGCTGACCAATATCGCGCTGGCCTTCCAGAAGGCGCCCGACATCGTCGGACGCGTGCGCGAGCTGGTGATGATGGGCGGCGGCTTTTTCGAGGGCGGCAACATCACGCCGGCGGCGGAATTCAACATTTACGTCGATCCCGAAGCGGCCGATATCGTTTTCCGCGCCGGCGTGCCCATCGTCATGATGCCGCTCGACGTCACGCACAAGCTGCTGACGCGCAAGGATCGTGTCGCTCGCATCGCCGCCCTCGGGACTCCACCCGCCAAGGCCATGGTCGAGATGCTGGAGTTCTTCGAACGCTTCGATATCGAGAAATACGGTTCGGATGGCGGTCCGCTGCACGATCCGACCGTGATCGCCTATCTCTTGAAGCCAGAGCTGTTCAAGGGCCGCGATTGCAATGTCGAGATCGAGGTGACATCCGAGCTGACCGTCGGCATGACCGTGGTCGACTGGTGGGGCGTCACCGACCGCAAGCAGAATGCCAAGGTCATGCGCGATGTCGATGCTGACGGCTTCTTTGCGCTGTTGACGGAACGCTTCGCCCGCATCTGATGCGCGAGCAAGAAAAAAGGCCGCCGGATCACTCCGGCGGCCTTTTCGGTTGCTGAGTTAGCCCGGCTTAGAATTCTTCCCATGCGTCCTGTGCCAGGGCATTGGCACCATGGGTCTGCGGACGTGGTTTGCGTACCGGTGCGGGCGCAGGCGAGGCCCTGCGGGCAGGGGCGGGCGCCCGCATCTGCTGTGCTGCTGCTCGCAATGCGCCGGCATTGTCCTGGGTGCCGTAGGAGGTCCGGAAGCGCGCGACCAATGTCTTCAGGGTCTGGGCTTCCTCGGCAAGCGTCACGCTTGAGGCGGTGGTCTCCTCGACCATCGCGGCGTTCTGCTGCGTCACCTGGTCCATCTGGTTCATGGCCGAATTGATCTCCTTCAGCCCGATGGCCTGCTCGCTTGCGGAGGCGGAGATCTGGCGGATGAGGCCGTTGATCTCCATCACCTGCTCGGCGATCTTGTGCAGGGCGTTGCCGGCGCGGCCGACCAGATCGACGCCTTCCTTGACCTGTCCGGCCGAGGTGTTGATCAGCGTCTTGATCTCCTTGGCGGCATTGGCCGAGCGTTGCGCCAGTTCGCGGACTTCCTGGGCGACGACCGCGAAGCCCTTGCCTGCTTCGCCCGCGCGCGCGGCTTCGACGCCGGCATTGAGGGCAAGCAGGTTGGTCTGGAAAGCAATCTCGTCGATCACGCCGATGATGCGCGAGACTTCCTGCGAGGATTGTTCGATACCGTGCATGGAGGCGATGGCCTTCTGCACGATCTCGCCGGAGCGTCCGGCATCCTCGGATGCGGCGTTGACGCTGCTGGCGGCCGTGCGGGCGTTTTCGGCGCTGGAGTTGACCTGTGCGGTAAGCTCGTTGAGGGCCGCAGCGGTTTCCTCAAGGCTTGCCGCCTGCTGCTCGGTGCGTCGGGCAAGGTCCGATGCGCTGTTGCTGATTTCGCCGGTACCGCTGCCGATGTTGCCGACGCTGAGATTGACCGTTTGCACGGTCTCTTCGAGGCTGGCGAGGGCGGCGTTGAAATCCTGCTTCAGCTGAGCGTATTCGCCGGGGAAATCGTCGGTAATCCGATGGCTGAGATTGCCCTTCGAAAGCTCCGCAAGGCTGTGGCCAAGAATACCGACGATATGACGCTGCAGAGCGACGCTCTCGTTGCGTTCGGTTTCCGAGCGGCGGCGTTCGCCTTCGGCAGCCAGACGCTGATCGTTGGCTTCACCTTCCAGAAGCTTGGTGTTGGCAAGCGCGAAGCGGAAACCTTCCAGCGCCTTGGCAACCGAACCGACCTCGTCGGCCCGCGCCTGACCGGCAACCGGTTCCGCGTAATTGCCGGCGCTGAGGCCATTGACGCTGGCCACAAGGCTGGCGAGCGGCGTCTGTACAAAGCCGCGAACGGCGGCATAGAGAGCCAGCATGACGGCGACGAGCACAAGAATACCTGCCACGATCATCGTATAGGTCTGATCACGCACAGGTGCGGCGATCGCGCTATGCGGCACGTCGATGAGAACGACCCAGGTGGCGTTGAGGCCCGGAACGGCGAAGGGATAGACAACGCGGTCGAATTCCTCGCCGCTATTGTCCGACAGGTTCTTCAGGATGCTCGCTGAAGAGGAGGTCAGCGCCGCCTTGATGATATCCGCGCCTGCCCCGCTATAATCCTTCATCAGCAGGCCCGCAGTCGGCGCGACCAGCCACTTGTTGTCCTGGGACACCAGCAGGACGCGACCGGAACCGAACGGCTGCATCTTCTGCAGCTTTGTGGAAAGCGAGCCGAGAGAAATGTCGACGCCTGCGACGCCGATCAGCTTGCCGCCAGACATCACCGGATAGGCGATCGAGCTCATGGTCGTCGGAACATCGGTACCTTGGGCGAGATAGGGCGGAGTGATTGCACCCCTGCCGCTTTCGGCGGCGAGCTTCCACCAAGGTGCCGTGTAGTCGTTATCGAAAGTGGAGAACTGGATGCCGCCATCCTTGGTCTTGGACCAATAGGGCGTAAAGGCGCCCTTGTCGTTGACGGCTTGATCCTTGTTGTTGGCAAGCTCCGTCGTCTTGCCGTCGATGGCGCCGAGCTGCTCGCAGAACCAGCTGCCGAAGGCAAACGCGTTCTGCTCGACATTCGCCTTGAGGATATTGATGATACCCTTGCGGTCGAAGGAATGACCTTCGTGGCCACGGCCGATGATGCCGGCCATGGAGCGGGCGGCGCTGGCCATCTCGCCGACATTGGCGGCAATTTCGTTGGAAATGGACTTGGCCTCGGTATTGGCCTGATCCATCGTCAGAGTCTCGACGCGATCGCGAGTCTGGGAAATCAGCAGAAAATTGGAAACCAGCAAGACGAGTGCTATCGCCAGCCCCGTGACCAAGATCAGCTTGGCCGCAAGCGACTTCATACGAAAGATGAACATCATTTCCTCGAAAAAGCGATGCGTCGGATAGGCATTATCCAGATGCAAAGTCGGCGCAGGATGGCCCTGTCATGGGGCCGCCGTGAGAATACCTGCCGCAACCGGAAGGCTTGGACGCCAGGCCAGAGGAGAATGATACCGAAGCGCAAAAATTTAATTAATTACGCTTCCTGATGCTTACGAATTCCAGCCGTTAGAGCCGTTCTTCGACTTCGCTGGCAACTGGAATGGAAGGCTGTGCACCCGCCTTGAGGCAGGCGAGCGAACCGGCGACGGCGGCGCGGCGGAGGCTGGCGTGAAAGTCCATGCCCTGGTCGAGGCTTGCGGCAAAATAGCCGCAGAACGTATCGCCGGCGCCGACCGTATCGACAGGCTCGATGACCAGACCCTTGGCGCGTGAAACCTCGCCATCGCGGATGGCGATGACGCCGTCGCCGCCGAGCGTCACGATCAGCGTTTGCCCGGTTTCGGCATGCAGGCGCACGAGCGCTGTCTCGCGCTCCGCTGCCGACATGTTGTCCTGGCCGGCCAGTCTCTCGAATTCCGTCTCGTTGGCGATGACGATATCGGCGAGCCGCCCGAGGCGCGCTGCCTCCGGGATCAGAGGAGCGAGATTGAGCACGGTGCGCACGCCCTTGGCCTTTGCTGAAATCAACGCTGTCTCGACCGCAGCAACGGGGATTTCGAATTGAAGCATCAGCGTATCGCCGGGGTTCAGCGCGGCGACAGCCGCTGTTGCGTGTTCGGCCGTATTCGTGCCGTTGGCGCCGGGCACGACGGCGATCATGTTCTCGCCGTCGCCGCCCACGAGGATCAGGGCTGTGCCGGTCGGTTCCGAGACGCGCCGGGTGGTGGAAAGATCGGTGCCGGCAGCGTCAAGCAGTGCGAGGGCAGGCTCTGCGAAGCCGTCATTGCCGACCGCACCGCTCAAGCGGACCGTTGCGCCGGCGCGCCGCGCGGCCAGCGCCTGATTGGCGCCCTTGCCGCCGGCGGCGGTGGAAAAACTGTTGCCGGCGACGGTTTCGCCCGGCTTCGGCAGACGATCTGTCGTGGCGATGAGGTCCATGTTGATGGAGCCGAAAATGGTGATCATGCGATATCCTGCCCTGGGTGTTGATTTTGCATGATCCTGCCCGAAGGCTGCCTTCAGTCTTTTGGGATCACGCGCCGATTTGGCGCGACACTGCCCGAAGCGATCAGTCCTCGTCAACCACCCTCAGCTTGAGTTGGCTGGTGCGGTTGTCGGTCGGCTTCGGCCTGTCCTCCGCACGCGTCTTTGCTGGTTCTTTCGCGGTCTCGAATTCCAGGGCCTCTATTCTCTCGCCGCGCCTTGCCAGCTTGTCGGCCGAGGTGACGATCATGTCGACATCCTTTTGCGCCATGGCGAAGTGCCCCTGGAGCTTGCGCACCCGTTCGTCCAGGCGCGAGAGATCGTCCATCAGATGTGCCACCTCGCTTTGGATGACATGCGCCTGCTCGCGCATGCGCTGATCCTTCAGCACGGCCTGGATGACCTGGATCGACAGCATCAGCAGCGACGGCGAGACGATGACGATGCGCGCGCGCTGAGCCTTCTGCACGATCGCCTCGAAATTCTCGTGGATTTCGGCGAAGATCGATTCGGAGGGGACGAATAGGAAGGCCGTGTCCTGCGTCTCGCCCGGAATGAGATATTTCTCGGCGATGTCGCGGATATGCAGTTCCAGATCGCGGCGGAACTGCTGTCCGGCGATCTTGCCGTGCTCAGGATTGGCGGCGGCGCGAATGGCGTTCCAGGCTTCGAGCGGAAACTTGGCATCGATGACCAGCGGCGGCGAGCCATTCGGCATGCGAATAGTGCAGTCCGGCCGCGAGCCATTGGACAGCGTCGGCTGGAAGGAATAGGCGCCCATGGGCAATCCATCGGCGACGATCGTTTCCATGCGTGCCTGGCCGAAAGCGCCGCGCGTCTGCTTGTTGGAGAGGATGGCCTGCAGGCCGACCACGTCCTTTGCCAGCGTTTGGATATTGGTCTGGGCTGCGTCGATGACGGCGAGCCGCTCCTGCAGGCGTCGCAGGTTTTCGTGCGTCGACCGTGTCTGCTCGCCGATCGTCGCCGTCACGCGCTGCGACATGCCGTCCAGACGCTGGCCGATGGCCTGGTTGAGCTCCGCCTGCCGCGAGCCGAACACTTCGGCCATGGTGGCGAGCCGGCCTTGCATCTCTGCCTGCGCCCGCAAAAGCGTCGCCATGTTGTGCTCGGATTCCAGCATGTCGTCCTCGGACCGCCCCCTTCCGCGCATCATCAGGATGATGACGGCGAGCATGAGCAGGATGACGAGACCGGTCAGAACCTGGATCGTGGAGATGGCTTGGCCGAAGATGATGAAGGACATGGAACCGAGTATGCTTGTGGAATTCTTACCGACACCATAACAAAACCGCCGTGAATAGCTAGATCAAAACGTGAACAAGATTTTCCGCCAGCTTATTCCGGCCTGGGTCGGCGTCGTTGAAAAAACACCTCGATACGGCCATCTTGGCGATTCCATCGCACAACAAGATGCGTTATGGGAAAAGTCATGACGATCAAGCCACTTATCATTTTACCCGATCCGCTGCTCCGCCAGGCTTCCAAGCCTATCGAGCGCATCGATACTGAAACTCAGCGCCTCGCTGACGATATGTTGGAAACCATGTATGACGCGCCGGGCATCGGCCTTGCCGCCGTCCAGATCGGCGTTCCGCGCCGCATGCTTGTCATCGACGTGTCGCGCGAGGGCGAAGAGAAGACGCCGCTGGTTTTCATCAATCCGGAAATCGTCGCCTCGTCGGACGATCGCTCGGTCTATGAAGAAGGCTGCCTTTCCATTCCGGACTACTATGCGGAAGTGGAACGCCCGGCCCGCGTCACCGTCAAGTATCTCGACCGCGACGGCAAGGAGCAGCTCACCGAGGCCCACGGCCTGCTCGCGACCTGCGTGCAGCACGAGATCGACCACCTGAACGGTGTGCTGTTCATCGACTATATTTCCCGCCTCAAGCGCGAGATGGTGATCAAGAAATTCACCAAGGCCGCCAAGGCCAAGGCTCTTTGATCTGCGATTATTGAAAGATTGGGCTGAAGCACATATGATATCATTGATATCATATGGAGCTGCGGATGAGTGATCTTTTAATTCGCGGCATTGACGACACGCTGAAAAAGCAATTGCAGGCAAACGCCAACCGGCATGGCCGTAGCCTTTCGGATGAAGCGATTGATCTGTTGCGCCAGTCGCTTGGGCGCCAGGAGGATTCCAACAGTTCCGCAGGGCAACGGCTGAGAACCATTCTTGGCGGAGAGAAGCTGAGCGGAGAAGAGATCGATGCAATCGCTGCCTTTCGGCACGCTCCAGATCGTGAACCGCCGCGATTTGAGTGATTCTATCTTGAGGTACTTCGGATGATTGTGCTCGACACCAATGTCGTATCCGAACTTCAAGGGCGGTTGCATAGCGATCGGATATTGCTTTGGCTCGATGGTTTCGCTGTCGAAACCATTTTCCTAACGACCATTACCGTGGGTGAGATCCGATTCGGTCTGGAGCTATTGGCAGACGGGAAGCGCAAGGCGGCATTGATTGTGCAATTGGAAGCGATAGAGGCTGAGTTTTCCGGCCGCGTCCTCGGGTTTTCCAGCAGTGCGGCGCATCAGTATGGAATAGTTTCCGCCCGACGTCACAAAGTTGGACGGCGAATGGAAACAAAGAACGCCATGATCGCCGCTATCTGCCTCACACACGGCGCGACATTGGCGACGCGCAACACAAAAGACTTCGAGGGGCTTGATCTCAAGCTCATAAACCCGTTTGAAGACGGCTAACGTTTGGTCTCCGATAGCGCGCAGCGTCTTTGGAGCAAGATCACGCGAAACTCGATTTCTTAGCCGGATGGATCGCATGTCGCTCAGCATCATTTTCATGGGAACGCCCGAATTCTCCGTGCCGACGTTGCGGTCCTTGATCGATGCCGGGCACAAGATTCGTGCCGTGTATACGCAGCCGCCGCGCCCAGGCGGCCGGCGCGGGCTGGACCTGCAGAAATCGCCGGTGCATCAGGCTGCGGAATTGCTGGGCCTGCCTGTCTTTACGCCCGTCAACTTTAGGGATCCTGACGAGCGCCAGCGGTTTCGCGATTTGGATGCCGATGTTGCTGTGGTCGTGGCCTATGGCCTGCTGCTGCCGGAAGCCATTCTGACCGGCACGCGGCTCGGCTGCTACAATGGCCATGCTTCGTTGCTGCCGCGCTGGCGTGGAGCGGCGCCTATCCAGCGTGCAATCATGGCTGGTGATAGCAAGACCGGCATGATGGTGATGAAGATGGACAAGGGCCTCGACACCGGCCCTGTTGCCCTGACGCGCGAAGTCGAGATCGGCGCGACCATGACATCAGGCGAACTCCACGACAGGCTGATGCTGGTCGGCGCGAAGGCGATGGCAGAGGCCATGAACAAGCTGGAGCATGACGAACTGCCGCTGACCGCCCAGCCGGATGAAGGCGTCCTCTATGCCGCCAAGATTGACAAGGGTGAAACGCGCATCGATTTCGACAAATCCTCGGTGGAGGTGCACAATCATATTCGGGGCCTGTCGCCTTTCCCCGGCGCCTGGTTCGAGGCCGAGATTGCCGGTCGGCCGGAGCGGATAAAGGTGCTCGGCTCGGAACTGGCCGAGGGAAGCGGAGCGCCCGGCAGCGTGTTGACCGACGATCTTGTCATTGCTTGCGCCTCCGGTGCCGTGCGGCTGACGAAGCTGCAGAAGGCCGGCGGCAAGCCGCTGGCATCGGCCGATTTCCTGCGTGGCACGCCAATCGCGCCAGGCACCGTGCTCGCCCCGGAGCGGAGCTGATGCCGCGCTACAGAATGACCGTCGAATATGACGGCACCCCCTATGTCGGCTGGCAGCGCCAGGACAACGGTCCCTCCGTGCAAGGGGCGATCGAAGGCGCCATCCTGTCACTGACGGCGGAGACGGTCTCCATCCGCGGCGCCGGGCGTACCGATTCCGGCGTCCATGCCATGGGCCAGGTCATGCATGCCGACCTGACCAAGGAGTGGAAGCCCTATACCCTGCGCAATGCGCTGAATGCCCATCTGAGGCAGGCGAGCGAGCGTGTCGCCATTCTCGATATCGCCGAGGTCGATGCGCGCTTCGATGCGCGCTTCTCTGCCATCCGCCGACATTATCTCTATCGTATCATCACGCGCCGCGCGCCCTTGGCGCTGGAGGCCGGGCGCGCCTGGTGGGTGGCGAAGGACATGGATCACGAGGTCATGCATGCCGCGGCGCAGACTTTGGTCGGCCGGCACGACTTCACGACCTTTCGTTCCGTGCATTGCCAGGCAAACAGCCCGGTGCGTACGCTCGACCGGCTTGATGTCACGCGCCATGGCGAGCTGATCGAGATCCGCGCCACGGCGCAGAGCTTCCTCCACAATCAGATCCGCTCCTTTGCCGGAACGTTGAAGCTCGCGGGCGAGGGCAAGTGGACGCCCGACGATGTGCGTGCCGCTCTTGAGGCGCGAGACCGCAAGGCATGCGGCCCCGTTGCCCCGCCGGACGGGCTCTATTTCATGCAGGTGGATTATCGGGATGATGGGGCGCCTGCGATGCCGTTGCCGGATGACGAATCCGACGATTCCTGACGACTGCGGCGGTTCGATCACGACCAGCTTCACACCGGCGGATAGACGCCGAGGAAGCGTTGCAGGAAACCCGTCAGCAGCATGCTCGGGATCAGCAACACCAGCGTCAGCGTGCCGATGAAGAGCGGGTGAGTGCCGCAGATCATTCTGAGGATGCGCGCCAGCGCAAAGATGATTGCCATTGTCAGCACCAGCGATAGAAGTGCTGCCAGACCCTTCGAGCCGGGGACAAAGACGATCAATGCGAGGAGCAGCGCGTTCAGATAGTTTGCCGGTACGAAAAGCCAATTTACGGTAACGACGATCGGCGCAAACTTGTCGCCGAAGCGGAAGACCAGAAGCAGCACGCCGGCGAGAATGGGTCGTATCAGCCAGTTCGCCGCTTCGACCAGCGCCAGCCGCAGGAAGAACGCGATGCCGGTTGATGTTTCGGGCGGCATGGCCGTCAGGTAGGCCTGTTGCCACCACAGCCAGGAAATGCCGATCGACGGCAGGCTCCAGAAGACAGCCCAGAAGGAGCGCAGCATGCCGCGATCCGATATGTCAAGATACTGGAAGCCGCGCGCATCCATCCGGATCAGCAGCCAGAGGCCGGACAGATAATATTGGACTTCCTTAAAGGTCGGCATTCTCGAACCAGCGCTGGATGAAGGTCTCATAGATCTCGGTCAGCGTTTCGAGATCCGATAGCGCCACGCGCTCGTCGACCATGTGCATGGTCTGACCGACCAGGCCGAATTCGACGACGGGGCAATAGTCCTTGATATAGCGGGCATCCGAGGTGCCGCCGGTCGTCGAGAGCGCCGGCCTCAGGCCGGTGACGTTTTCGACCGCCGAAGAGAGCGAAGCGATCAGCGCATTGTTGCGCGTCAGGAAGACCTGGCTCGGACGCTCGGACCAGGTGATGTCGTATCTGGCTGGCGGACGTCCGGGGCGCAGCGTCTGGTCGGCCGCGGCCGCATCCAGGCGGGCAAGGATTTCCGCCTTCAGCGTTTCGACCGTCCAGGTATCGTTGAAGCGGATGTTGAAGGCTGCAGTTGCCTTGGCGGCGATGACGTTGGTGGCGGCATTGCCGACATCGATGCTCGTCACCTCGAGGTTCGACGGCTGGAAATTGTCCGTGCCGGCGTCGAAAGGCGGGTCGAGCAGCGCTTCGGTCAGCTTGAGGATACTGCGCACCGGGTTATCGGCGAGATGCGGATAGGCGGCATGGCCTTGAACGCCGTGAACGGTAATGAAGCCGGAAATCGAGCCGCGCCGGCCGATCTTGATCATGTCGCCAAGCTGGTCCGGATTGGTCGGCTCGCCGACGAGGGACGCATCCCATTGCTCGCCGCGCTCGGCCGCCCATTGCAGCAGCTTGACCGTGCCATTGATCGCCGGGCCTTCTTCGTCGCCGGTGATCAGGAAGGAGATCGAGCCCGCAGGTGGCCCGTGCTTTTCGATATGGCGCGCCACGGCCGCCGCGAAGCAGGCAATGCCGCCCTTCATGTCGACGGCGCCGCGGCCAAAGAGCTCGCCATCGGCGATTTCCGCGGCGAAGGGTGGATGGCTCCAGGATGCGGCATCGCCGACCGGAACGACATCCGTATGGCCGGCAAACATCAGATGCGGACCTTCCGTGCCGAGCCGGGCATAAAGATTCTCGATGTCGGGCGTTCCCGGCTCGCGGGCCGTCATGCGCTCGACTTTGAAGCCGAGTGGCAGCAGCATGTCGGCAAGCGCGGTCAGCGCGCCGCCCTCGGCCGGCGTCACGGAGGCACAGCGGATCAGGGTTTGCAGGTTGGCGACGGGATCGGTAACAGTCATCGGAGGCAACTTATCCGGCGGGAAATGGCAAAGCGATGGCAAAGGGTCGGCGATAGGCCGAAAATCCTTGCCGCGATTCCAGCAATCGCACGGGCAAGCTTACCCGGCAAGCGTGAGAGGAGCGCGATATGGCGACCGCGCTCCCGAATTTACAATCAGTCGCGCAGGAGCTCGTTGATACCGGTCTTCGAGCGGGTCCTTTCATCGACGCGCTTGACGATGACGGCGCAATAAAGGCTGGGGGCCGGCTGGCCGTTCGCCATGGTGTTGCCGCTCGGCAGCGCGCCCGCGACGACAACCGAGTAGGGTGGCACTTCGCCATAGGTGATCTCGCCGGTGGCGCGGTCGACGATCTTGGTCGACTTGCCGATGAAGACGCCCATGCCGAGCACCGATCCTTCGCGGATGATGCAGCCCTCGACCACTTCGGAGCGTGCGCCGATGAAGCAATTGTCCTCGATGATGGTCGGGCCGGCCTGCATCGGCTCCAATACACCGCCGATGCCGACGCCGCCGGACAGATGCACATGCTTGCCGATCTGCGCGCAGGAACCGACGGTCGCCCAGGTGTCGACCATGGTGCCTTCGCCGACATAGGCGCCGAGATTGACGAAGGACGGCATCAGGATGGCGTTCGGGGCGATATAGGCGGAGTGGCGCACAACGGCGTTCGGCACCGCGCGGAAGCCGGCTTCGCGGAAGCGGTTCTCGCCCCAGCCTTCGAATTTCGAGGGAACCTTATCCCACCAGGTCGCGCCGCCCGAGCCGCCTTCGACGATCTTCATGTCGTTCAGGCGGAAGGAAAGGAGCACCGCTTTCTTAAGCCACTGGTTGACCGTCCAGATGCCGTCCGCACCGCGTTCGGCCACGCGGACCTTGCCGCTGTCGAGCAGGTTCAGCGCCATCTCCACGGCGTCGCGGACTTCACCCCGCGTCGACGTGTTCACATTGTCGCGATTGTCGAAGGCGGCCTCGATGGTCTTTTCGAGAGAGGCGAGATCGGTAGCGCTCATGGGAATTCCTTAAAACGTCTGTAGCTGTCGTGGTTTTCGGATAGAGGTCCGGATATGGTCGATTGGTCCTACAGCATGGGCTTGAAAAATGGAATGTCTTTTCCGCGCCGATTGAGCTTGGATTCGGGGTGTTGTAGGGGCATATGCTGAGCTCGGCCGTTGCTGCCTACGGACAGGGCGGCTCGGCATGATCTATTTGAAAGGCATGGTCAATGAGCAAGGCGAAGAACGGCAGGCTGAGGCGCAAGGACGGGGTATGGGATCCCTTGAAGACGAGCTCGGCGGACAAGAAGCGAGCCGAATCCGTGCCGCGTACGCCGCAGTCGATGTCGCCTTCCTACAGGCTCGCCTATGCGGACGAGGATTTCCTTTGCCGTGAGGAGTTACGGCCGATCCGCCTGCAGCTGGAATTGCTGAAGACCGAAATGTATCTGACCGAACGCGGCATCAAATCGACCGTCGTCATGTTCGGCGGCGCGCGCATTCCCGCACCGGGTGCAAACGCATGGGCCGCGCGCAACGATGTGCAGCGTGCCAACCTCGAGACCGCATCGGTTTACTATGAGGAAGCGCGCAAGTTCGCCCGGCTTTGCTCGCGTTATTCGGCGAGCTTCGATTTCCATGAATATGTCGTGGTGACCGGCGGCGGTCCGGGCGTAATGGAGGCGGGCAATCGCGGCGCGTCCGAAGAGGGCGCTCCTTCGATCGGCCTCAACATCGTCCTGCCGCACGAGCAGGCGCCGAACGTCTACGTCACGCCCGAGCTCAGCTTCAACTTTCATTATTTCGCGATCCGCAAGATGCACTTCATGGTGCGCGCCAAGGCGATCGCGGTGTTTCCGGGCGGTTTCGGCACACTTGACGAACTGTTCGAATGCCTGACGCTCATCCAGACCGGCCGCATGGAGCGTCTGCCGCTCATCCTCTTCGGCGAGAAGTTCTGGCGCAACATCATCAATTTCGAGGCACTCGCGGAATTCGGCACCATCGCGCCCGATGACGTCAATCTGATCAGCTTCGTCGACACCGCCGACGAGGCCTGGAAGATCGTCGCGGATTTTTACGAGCACGATAACGGCCATTGAACAGCGAAAGCCCGCCGTCGCATGGCGATGGCGGGCTTCGGTCGTAGGGGTACCGCTTAGGGCGCGATCCATGAAGCGTGACGGTGCTTCGTGGAGGATCGTGCCCGATCGATCGGCTTAAAGCAGCGGGCGGTCCGGCATGTCGTCCAGCGAGATCACGCCGTCATGGTTGCGATCCATGCGGTCGAAGAACTTGCTGGCGGCGTCTTCGGCCTCCTGCTTGCTGATCTGGCCGTTTTCGTCCTTGTCGATGCGATGGAACAGCATCATGCCGCGCATGAGACCTGCCTCATGCATGAAGCGGCCATGCGGTCCGTGATGGCGCGGGCCGTTGTCACCCTTGTCGTCGTTCTGGGCCTGATCGCCCTTGGCTTGGTCGTTTTGGGCCTGGTTGTTGCCCTGATCGTCGTTGGCCTTGGCGTGTGCGGCCTTCCATTCCTTGATGCGTTCCTGACGATAGGCGCGCACCTCGCCGGGCGTGAGCTCGCCGTCATGGTTGGTGTCGATCTGATCGAAGATCTTGTCGATGCCGGCCTTGACCTCATCCTTGGTGACCTTGGTGTCGCCAGGCTGGCCGAATTGCTTCAGCATGCGCACATAGACGATTTCCGGCGAAAAGTGCGGTCCATGCCAGCGACCGCCGTGACCACCCCTTGCCTCATCGCCTTGTGCCGCGAAGGTTGCCTGAGCGCCGGCGCCCACCAGAAGGGCTGCGGAAAGTCCCGCAAGAAGAATTTTTTTCCCGTTCATCGTTTTTCCTTTCGTGTCGAGGAATGGTCAAACGATACGGCGGGCGGCCGAAAACGACCAATTAAACCTCTGTAAGGCGGATGAAACTTTCGTAACCCCGTCTTAAAGAAAGGTTAAACCAATGCCTTGAGGAAAGCTGTGAGATCGTCGGTCACATAGTCGATGTGATCGTCCTCGCCGGTCGTCCGTTCCCACCATTCGACGACGGTCGTCTCGAGATTCTGGGGCACGAGCAGCACTGTCTTCATGCCGAGCGCCTTGGGCACGGTGAGGTTGCGCGGCAGGTCCTCGAACATCGCGGCCCTCTTCGTATCCACTCGATTGAGGCTCATGAACTTGTCGTAGGTGCTGCCGGCTGGCTTCGGCACATAGTCTGCCGCCACGATATCGAAGATGTCGTCGAAATTGTCGAGAATGCCGAGCGCGCCGGCGGTCGCCTCGGCGTGCTTGACGCTTCCGTTGGTGAAGATGAACTTACGTCCCGGCAGCGCCTTGATGGCGGCGGCCAGCTCCGGCTGCGGCATCAGCGCCGAATAGTCGATCGCATGCGCCTTCTCCAGGAAATCGTTGGGATCGATGCCGTGATGGAGCATCAATCCCTGCAGGGTCGTGCCGTGATCGAGATAATATTGCTTCTGCAGCTTGCGCGCTTCCTCGCGCTCCATCTGCAGGAGAGCCGAGACATAGGCCGTCATGTTCTTGTCGATCTGCGCGAAGAGATCGACATGGTGCGGATAGAGCGTGTTGTCGAGATCGAACACCCACTCGCGGATATCGGCAAAATCTGAAGGTTCGGATAGCGTCTTTGTCTGGCTCATGGCCGCCTTATGGCATGCCGCCTTATCGGAGGAAAAGGAAAATATTCATGCTACGCCATATGGGGGATACCGCCGACATTGCCGACCGATCCAATGCCGGCTATGATTTTACCATTGAATTCCGGGGCTTTGCTCTATTTGCAAAGTGAGGGGGAGCTTACGCTCTTTCGGGGTTGTGAAGAGGAAAGTCGCCCGACCGGGCTTTTCGGAGGGGATACGATGAGTCAGGTGGAAAAGGCGCAGGAATTCGCGCGGCTGCACAAAAAGGGTGAGCCGCTCATCCTTTTCAACATTTGGGATGCCGGTTCGGCCAAGGCGGTCACAGAGGCGGGTGCGAAGGCACTGGCCACGGGCAGCTGGTCTGTCGCCGCCGCCAACGGCTTTGGTGACGGCGAGGCGATACCACTGTCGCTGCTTGCGGTGACGGCGCGGTTGATTTCGGTCACGAGCCCGCTGCCTCTGTCAGTCGATTTCGAAGGCGGCTATGCGGTGGAACCCGAGGCGGTTGCAGCCAATGTCGAAAAGATCATGGATCACGGCGCCATCGGTATCAATTTCGAGGACCAGGTGGTCGGCGGCCAAGGCGTCCATCCGATCGAGCTGCAGGCGGCGCGCATCCGCGCGATCCGGGAGATGGCCGATCGGCGGGAAATACCATTGTTCATCAATGCCCGCACCGATCTTTTCCTTCAGGAGAGCGATACGGCGCACCACCAGATCCTGCTCGATGAAGCCTATAGCCGCGTCGACGCTTTCGCCGAGGCGGGCGCCAGCGGTTTCTTCGCGCCCGGCCTTGTCGATCCGGAACTGATCGGAGCCCTCTGCGAACGCTCTCCCTTGCCGGTCAATATCATGGTGCGTCCGACGACGCCCGACAACAAGACTATGGCCGGCCTCGGCGTCAGCCGCATCAGCTATGGCCCAGCTCCCTACCGCTCTGTCATGGGAATGTTGAAAAGCGAGGCCGAAGCAATTTATCGGCCGGCTTGAGCGAAATTGAAGTCCTCTGAGGCGGTCGCCCTCCTCAGGGAACGATCAGCGTACCGGCGCCGTGCTCGGTGAAGATCTCGAGCAGCACCGAATGAGCCGTCTTGCCGTTGAGGATGACGACGCCCTGAACGCCGGCCTTGATGGCGTCGATGCAGGTCTCGACCTTGGGGATCATGCCGCCGGAAATCGTGCCGTCGGCCATAAGTTCACGCGCCTGCGAAACCGAAAGCTCCTTGATAAGCTGGCCCTGCTTGTCGAGCACGCCCGGAACATCCGTCAGGAAGAGCAGGCGCGTGGCGCTGAGCGCGCCGGCGATGGCGCCGGCAAAGGTGTCGGCATTGATGTTATAGGTCGCGCCGTCGCGGCCTGGAGCAACCGGTGCGATGACGGGGATCATCTCAGACTTCGCAAGCAGGTCGAGCAGCGTGCGGTCGACTTCGACCACTTCACCGACGAAGCCGAGATCGAGCACGCGCTCGATATTGGAATCCGGATCCTTGATGGTCTTGTGCGCCTTTTCGGCGAAGACCATGTTGCCGTCCTTGCCGCAAAGACCGATCGCCCATTCGCCCGTCTGGTTGATCAGCGCGACGATTTCCTTGTTGATTGAGCCAGCCAGCACCATTTCGACGATCTCGACCGTCTTTTGATCGGTGACGCGCAGGCCGCCCTCGAATTTCGATTCGATGCCCATCTTCGTCAGCATGGCGCCGATCTGCGGCCCGCCGCCGTGGACGACAATCGGGTTGACGCCCGATTGCTTCAGAAGCGCGATGTCGGCGGCAAATGCCTTGCCGAGTTCGGCATTGCCCATGGCATGGCCACCGTATTTCACCACGATGGTCTTGTTTTCATAGCGTTGCATGTAGGGCAGGGCCTGCGCCAGCAGGCTGGCTTGAAGCTCGCTTTGGGATTCGGACATGGTGCACCCCGTGAGATTGTTTGCGGCCTTTTATCTCAAGTTTCTGACAGAGGGAATAATGATGTCCGGATTAGTTTGCTCGGTGTCACACTGGCGTTGATGAAATTGATTTCGTCACCGCGCTTGCCAGCCGGGACTTTTCTCTTAAAGATTGGTCTTGGTGGAGCAAGCGGGGGTCGGATGGCGAACGAGGAGACGGAAGCGCTTATCGGCCGCGTCGCCATGCGTGACCAGAAGGCTTTTACCACGCTTTATAAACGTACCAGCCCGAAACTCTATGGCGTATGCCTGCGTATTATTGGCAACAGGACGGATGCCGAAGAGGTTTTGCAGGAAGTTTACGTGAAGATCTGGCAGCGGGCCGAGCAGTTCGCCGCATCCGAAGGGCCTGCAACGCCGTGGCTGACGGCGATCGCCCGCAATCGATCCATCGATTTCGTCCGTGCCCGCAAGCCTGTGGCCGATGAAATCGACGCCGCACACGATCTTGCCGACACCGAACCCGGCCCCGAAGAGCAAGCAATCGTGAAGGGAGAGGGTAGGCGGATTGACAGGTGCATGGAAGAGTTGGAAGCTGATCGCGCGCGGGCGGTTCGCAGCGCCTATATCGAAGGCTTGAGCTACCAGGAACTCGCCGATCAACACTCGGTGCCTTTGAATACCATGCGCACCTGGCTGCGCCGAAGCCTGATCAGATTAAGAGAGTGCATGGACCGATGAGTACACCCGATCAAAGCAAGGGAGGCCGCTCCCGCGACGAAGTTCTGGCCGGGGAATATGTACTTGGCGTACTCTCGCTGGAGGATCGGCAGAAGGTCGAGCGGCGCATGCGCAGCGATCGTCAATTTGCCGCGATCGTCAGTCGATGGGAGCAGAACCTTTCGGAGTTCAATGAAGAATACGAAATGGTGACGCCGGCGAAGTCGGTCTTTCCGAAGATAGAAAGACGTATCTTCGGAGATGCGGCGTTGGGCGCTCATCTCTGGAATTCGCTGCTGGTCTGGCGCGTCGTTGCCCTCGGTTCATTGTTCCTTGCCGCCGGCGTGGTGGTTTTCACCATCACAAACAACGGCATATCCCGGTCCGTACCGGGCAAGCAGCTGACGGCTTCCCTTGCCGGCCAGAACAGCGCCATCAATCTCCTGGCCGATTATGACGCCAGCAGCGGGCGGCTGAAGGTGACGCCCGTTGCGGCCGGAAAGCCGGAGGAGAAATCGCTGGAGCTCTGGCTCATTCGCGGCAGCGATCCTGCCGAGGCGCTCGGCGTGCTGCCGCAGACCGGCGAAGGCGAAATCGTCCTGCCGCAGGAACTTCACGGCAAGCTGACCGAAGGCGCAATCATCGCCGTCAGTATCGAGCCTTTCGGGGGTTCTCCGACCGGCAAGCCCACGGGCGATGTCGTGGCATCCGGCACCATCCGTTTCCCCTGAGAATTTATTTCCTTCGAAAGACAATCGCCGCTGAAACTCTTCTCTATGGCCCTCCGTATCTTCCTGTGACCCCACATGATCGGGGCAAGAACAGGAAGAGGAAAAGCTATGATCAAGACCGTGATTCGCGTCGTCGCTGTGGCCGCAACGCTTGCCGCCGCAACCAGCCTCGCCCACGCAAAGGACCCCATGGTGGGGGGCGCGGCGATGTACGCCAGCAAGAATATCGTGCAGAACGCCGTGAATTCGAAGGACCACACGACTTTGGTCGCTGCCGTCAAGGCTGCCGGCCTTGTGGACACGCTCGAAGGCAAAGGCCCCTTCACCGTCTTTGCGCCGACGAATGAAGCCTTTGGCAAGCTTCCGCCCGGTACAATCGAAACCCTGCTGAAGCCCGAGAACAAGGCAACCCTAACCAAGATCCTGACCTGCCATGTCGTCGCCGGTGACGATATGGCCGCCGCCATCAAGAAATGGGCGACGAGCAAGGGCGGCGAATACGACCTGAAGACGGTCGGTGGCTGCACGATCAAGGCGATGGACAAGGGCGGCAAGCTGACGCTGACCGACGAGGCCGGCGGCACCGCTCATATCACCATCGCCGATGTCAAACAGTCGAACGGCGTGATCCACGTTGTCGACAAGGTGTTGTTGCCGAAGATGTAATCCTCGACGGCGACAGGGCCGCCGCTCCCCGCGGGGCGCTGGGCGGCGGCCTCATCCGGCTGACCTGATGTTCAGACCGGAATTCCCACTGTCAGGCCAATCGCCTGGCGCAACTCCTCGAGACCCACACCCTTCTCCGATGAGGTGGCGAGAATGCCGGGATAGGCGGCAGGGCGCTTGCGGATTTTTTCGGCGGTATCGGCCAAAAGCTTCGGCAGGCCCGCCTCCTTGATCTTGTCGGTCTTGGTCAGCACGATCTGATAGGAAACGGCGGCCTTGTCGAGCAGGCCGAGGACCTCGTCGTCGTTCTTCTTGATGCCGTGGCGGCTATCGATCAGCACATAGACGCGCTTCAGCGTCGTGCGTCCCCGCAGATAGTCGAAGACCAGCTTCGTCCAGGCATCCACCTGTTCCTTCGGCGCTTCCGCATAGCCGTAGCCCGGCATGTCCACCAGCGCCATGGGCGGCAGGTCGCCACCCTCGCCGGAAAAGCCATCGGGAACGAAATAGTTGAGCTCCTGCGTCCGCCCCGGCGTGTTCGAAGTGCGCGCCAAACCCTTATGGCCGACCAGCGCATTGATCAGCGACGACTTGCCGACATTCGAGCGCCCGGCAAAGGCCACTTCCAAAGGCCCCTCCGGCGGCAGGAATTTCATCGCTGGCACGCCGCGGATGAAAATCCACGGGCGGCCGAAAAGCGGCTTGTCGTCTTTTATGGTCTGTTCTGCCATGCTGCTTCAGGTCTTCCGGTTCGATTGTTGACTGGCTTCGAGGTTTTGCCGGCGAAAGTCAAGTTTTGATCGGTGTGCCCGTCGACGGTCTTTTGGCGATGCATTCTGACCGGCACTCGCAAAAATCCGCAATTGCTGCGCCGCGCGTCCGTAAAGGCCATGCTACTCTTTGGCCTCATGAAGACCAGCACAGAAGAAAATTATCGTCGGCGCATCGCCCGCGTTATCGAAGCGATTATGGTCGATCCGTCAGCGCCTCATTCGATCGAGAGCCTTGCTGCCGTCGCTCATTTCTCGCCATTCCATTTCCATCGGCTCTATCGCGCGCTGACCGGCGAAAGCATTGCCGCCACGACACGCCGGGTTCGGCTTGCCCAGGCGGCGCATCGACTGGCCGGCCGCACCGTCTCGGTTACTGAAACGGCATTAGATGCAGGCTACGACAGCTCGCAGAGCTTCGCGCGTGCCTTTCGCAATCTGACCGGGCTTAGTCCGACCGATTTCCAGATGCAGCAACAGTCGATCACGATGAGCCTTCCTCCGGTGACGATCGTTGATCGGCAGCCGGTGACTGTATTTGGTGTGCGTCACCATGGGCCGTTCACAACGATTCCCCATAGCTATCGGCGTTTGCGGCAATGGTCGTCGGAGCGTGGGATAGCATGGAACGACGTTGCTCGTATCGGCGTCTGCCATGGCGATCCGGATCAAGGTGACGGCTTTCGATATTTTGCCGGGCTGATCCTGTCGAACGATGAGCTGGCGACGGACGGGCTTGAACGATGTGACGTGCCGGGCGGGCGCTATGCCCGGCACCGGCTGATCGGCCCCTATGCGCTCATTTCTCCGACGTTTCAGACGCTCTTCGGCGGATGGCTACCGCAAAGCGGCCTCGAGCCTGACGATCGCCCGGCGCTCGAAATCTATCTCAATCACCCAAGGCACGTAGCCGACAGCGAACTCGCCACCGATCTGCTGATTCCGCTTCGCGACGCAGCCGAGTGATGCATTGCACCAACCCCGTTCGATTTTCATTTTGGGAAAAGAAAATGCGTTTCGCAAAGACTCTATGCTTCATTGCCGTCAGCTTGACCGCAACGTGGGCTCACGCAGCGGGCCTGAAATCGTTTGAAGTCCCGGCGGACGCAAGCGGTCCCGCTCTCCGCGCCTTCATCTGGTCGCCCTGCACGGTTGCGCCGGCGGACATTACGCTTGGATCGATCATCGTTTCTGGTGTCCGGAATTGCCCGATCGTGGGCGCTAATCTGCCGTTGGTCGTCATTTCGCATGGTCATGCCGGCAGCTCTCTCGGCCATCACGATACAGCGGAAATCCTGGCGGATGCCGGCTTCGTCGTCGTCGCCTTGAACCATCCGCGCGACAATTTTTCCGACATGAGCCAATCGGGCGATATATCCGTCTTCATCGAGCGACCGACAGATATCAAACGTCTCATCGATTTCATGCTGAACGCCTCTCCGGAAGCGGCACACATCGATCCGAGCCGCATCGGCTTCTTCGGCTTCTCGCGCGGCGGTTATACCGGCCTGGTTCTTGCCGGAGCGATCCCGGATTTTCACGATCCGCATGTCTCATGCCCGGAACCGGCGCCGATTTGCGGACAGATCCGCCGCAACGAGCTTCCGACGCAGCCGTTGACCCAGGATGCGCGTATCAAGGCTTTGGTCATTGCCGATCCGTTCAGTTTCTTTTCGACCAAGGACAGCCTGAAGAATGTCAAGGTGCCCGTTCAGCTCTGGGGCTCGCAATATGGCGGCGATGGCGTGCTGCCGGAAAACGTCGTAGCTCTAACGGATGACTTGCCGGCAAAGCCCGAATTTCATGTCGTCTCCAACGCGGCGCACTTCGCCTTTCTCGCACCTTGCTCGCCGGCGCTCGCCCAGTCCCAGCCGGAGATTTGCAAGGATGCCAACGGCTTTGACAGGGTCGCCTTTCACAAGTCGTTCGATGCGGACGTTCTGTCATTCTTTCGGCGGCATCTGATCGAAGCGGGCAAGCCGTGACCGGTCGGCCCGGCTTTCAAGGCAACCGCGATCACGAGGAAAACGGATAGCCTCGCGCACGCGATATCCCACAAAAGAAAAGCCCCGCCGAAGCGGGGCTTTGCTGTTTATTTCGATGGTGCCGGTTTTCGTTTGAAAAGGCCCTTGAGATTGTCGAAGAGTTCCACCTTCACGCCGTGGCGCCTCATGATGATCGACTGCTGGATGACCGAGAGCGTATTGTTCCAGGCCCAGTAGATGACGAGGCCGGCCGGGAAGCTTGCCAGCATGAACATGAACACCAGCGGCATCCAGGTGAAGATCATCGCCTGGGTCGGGTCCGGCGGCGTCGGGTTCATGCGCATCTGCAGGAACATGGTGACGCCCATGATCATCGGCCAGACACCGAGATGCAGGATGGTAGGAGCCGCAAACGGCAGCAGGCCGAAGAGATTGACAATCGAGGTCGGGTCCGGAGCGGAAAGGTCCTGGATCCAGCCGAAGAACGGCGCATGGCGCATCTCGATGGTGATGTAGATCACCTTGTAGAGCGAGAAAAAGATCGGAATCTGCAGGAGCACCGGCCAGCAGCCCGCGATCGGATTGATCTTCTCTTCCTTGTAGAGCTGCATCGTCGCCTGTTGCAGCGCCATTCGGTCGTCGCCGAACTTGGCCTTCAGCTCCTCCATCTTCGGCTGCATGCGCTTCATGTTCGCCATCGAAGCATACTGCTTGCTGGCGAGCGGGAAGAACAACGCCTTGACCACGATGGTGGTGCAGAGGATGGCGACACCGAAATTGCCGAAGTAGCGGAAGAAGAAATCCATCAGCTTGAACATCGGCTTGGTGATGAAATAGAACCAGCCCCAGTCGATCAGGCGGTCGAAGCGCGGGATCGAGTAGCTGGTCTCGTAGCGGTCGATGACCGGTACTTCTTTCGCGCCGGCGAAGACGAGGTTCTTCAACTCGATCGACTGGCTGGGAGCGACCGTGACGGCATCTTGCTTGTAATCGGCCTGATAGCGCGGCGTGCCGTCGCTGAAGTGCGAGAAGCGGGCATCATAGGCCGTCGACTGCGGCGGCACCATGGTTGCGGCCCAGTACTTGTCTGTCATGCCGAGCCAGCCGCCGGTCGACTTGGCGGGCGTCGTGGCTTCCTTCTCGGTTGCCGCATACTTGGTCTCGATCAGGCCGTCATCGCCGATGACACCGATGAAGCCTTCGTGCAGAACGTAGGCGGACGGCGTCTCGGGTTTATTGTAGCGGGTGACGCGGCCGTAGCTCGAGAGGGAAACCGGTGCCTGGCCGCTGTTGGCGATCTTGTCGGTGATCGTGAACATGTAGCGATCGTCGACGGAAATCGTGCGCGAGAAGGTGATGCCCTTGTCATTGGTGTAGGAAAGCGTCACCGGCGTCTTGTCGGTCAGCTTGTCGCCGCTCGAGAGCGTCCACATGGTCGAAGGGCCGGGGACCGCACCGGTCGCGTCGCTGCCGACATAGCCGAGTTCGGTGAAGTAGCCGTCCTTGGTATCGGCCGGGCTGAACAGCGTAATGATCGGGCTGCTCTTGTCGACGGTCTCGTGATAGGTCTTGAGCCTGAGGTCGTCGAGGCGCGCGCCTTCCAGGTTGATGGAGCCGGCAAGCGCAGGCGTATCGATGACAACGCGCGAAGAAGAGGTCTTGGCGACCGATTGGTCGCGTGTCAGGACCGTCGGCGCAGTCTGGCCGCCTGCCGGCAGCGAGCCGTTGACCGCAGCGCCTGCGCCCGCGGCGGGTGCCTGCGTCGTCTGGGCCTGCTGCGACTGCTGCTGCAGCTTGGCGGCCTGTTCGGCCTGCCGCTGCGCTTCGAGGCGCGGGTTCATATAGAAAAACTGCCAAGCGAGGACGATCAGCACCGACAGGGCAATCGCTATGAAGTAATTGCGGTTGTTTTGCATCATGTGTTCCTGGAGCGGTCCGTTTGCGGTCGCCGGTGTTTCGGCCTGGTTTCGATACGCTGGACGAGTTCACTCACCAGTTTTTCGAAAGGTGCGGTCAGCACATCGCGCCGCGCGACAACCACATAGTCGTGTCCGGGCTGCATTGCAAACCCGGCATGAAGCCGCACGGCTTCTTTCAGCCTGCGCCGCATGCGGTTGCGCTCCACTGCGTTGCCATGTTTTTTGGTGACGGTAAAACCAACGCGGGGGTCGGCGTCGGAAAGCTTGCGGTCCAGCATCTCTAGGAGGAAGAAGCTGCCTCTGCGCTTCTCGCCTTCGCGGACTGCAAGAAACTGCGGCCGGCTCTTCAGCCGCCCGACAGTCTTTTTGGGTCGTTCATTCGTCAATTTGCCCGCCATCCTCGACTATCGGGCATTTCGGCCGTTAGGCCGAAAGACGCTTGCGGCCGCGGCTACGGCGAGCGGAAAGAACCGCGCGACCGCCCTTGGTGGCCATACGGGAACGGAAGCCGTGGCGACGCTTGCGGACAAGCTTGGATGGTTGATAGGTACGCTTCATTTATTTAAACACCGCGGAGTGCGGCCCTTCTTGAGCTTTGCTTCAAAAGCAAGCAGCGTTGTTGATTATGGCGAACGGACTTCGCCCGCAAAAGCAGGCTCCGGGACCGGACGTGCGCGGGCTTATAAGGATGAAGACCCATAGAGTCAATTATATCGGCGCAAATTCCTTGAAGTCCGGGGTTCCAGCCGGTCGATCGGCGGCCGTTGCCGCCAGCCATAGCATTCGGCCGATTGATTGCATGGCCAACAATATAATTCAGTAAATACTGAAATATACAGCAGAAATAGCAGCGACGTCGCATCTCTCATATATAAATACCGCAATATATCATTAATGAATTTAGCCGATATCTAGGTACATGCTGGAAAAACCCATCGATTTATGGGGAGGAGACCGGCCTCGGAGGGTATCGTGAAGATTCGCGGCAAAATAAACCTGCTTGTATTCGTCATGGCTGGCGCAGCGCTTTTGATCGGCGCTACCGCCCTTTATGCGCTGCATCAGTATGACCAGAAATTACAGAGCTACGATCAGACCGCCGGGCGCGCCTACATGGGCGAGCGCCTCAACCGTTATGTGACGGCGGTGGTCATGGAATCGCGCGGCATCTATGCTGCCGCTTCCGCAAAGGACGCCAAGAGCTTCGCCGATGGGTTGATGGGCGACCTCGACGAGATCGACAAAGTGCTCGCGGCCTGGGCGCCTATGGTTCCGGATGCGCAGAAGGCAGAATTCTCCAAACTGCAGGCCGGCTCTCAGGAGTTTCGCGTCTTCCGCACCGAAACGGCCCGTCTTGGCGTGACGGATGGTCCGGATGCCGCCAGCAAGCAAGGCAACAATGAAGCCAACCGTGCCAATCGCAAGGCTTTCCAGGCCGAGATCGATGCTGTGGTTAAAACCGATAAGGCAGAACTTGCAGCAGCCGAAACCAGCATCGCGACTTTTCATAACGCTATCTTGTGGGCCGTCCTTTGCATCACGGTGGCGGGCATCAGCGCCGGCGTCGGCCTGGGCTCCTATATTGGCACCGTTCATCTGAGCCGTCCGATCCGCAAGGTGACGGAAGCCATCAACAAGGTTGCCGACGGTCAATTCGATATCGAGGTCCCGTTTGCCGGTCGCCGCGACGAAATCGGCGAGATGGCCGCTGCCGTCGATGTTTTCAAGGAGAACGGCAAGGCCGTGCGCCGCATGAATGCCGAGGAAACGGCCCTGCGCGCCAGGAGCGACGAACTTCAGTCCAGCATGTCTCTGGCCGTCTCGGCCGCCGCTGCCGGCGATTTCAGCCGTCGCATCGAGAAGGATTACGGCGATGCCAACCTCAATCGCTTTGCCGGGAATGTGAACGAGCTGCTGGTGAGCGTCGATACGGGTATCGGCGAGGTGCGTCGCGTAATCGCAAGCCTCGCTGATGGCGATCTGACGCAGGCCATGAAGGGCGAATTCCAGGGCGCCTTTGCCGAACTGCAGCAGAACGTCAATGCCACGCTCGCGACCCTCAAGAGCACCATGCGCGAGGTGCGGGAGACGACGGGCTCGATCAACACCAACACCAACGAGTTGCGCCACGCCAGCGACGACCTCTCCAAGCGTACCGAACAACAGGCCGCCGCCCTCGAGCAAACCTCGGCGGCGCTCGACGAGATCACCTCCGTCGTCCAGAATTCGACGGAACGGGCGCGCGAAGCGAGCATCATGGTGACCGAGGCCAAGGAAGACGCCGCTCGCTCCGGCAAGGTGGTTCGCAATGCGATCGACGCCATGGGCGGCATTGAACAGGCATCCGGCGCGATCAGCCAGATCATCGGAGTGATCGACGATATCGCCTTCCAGACGAATCTGCTGGCACTCAATGCCGGCGTCGAGGCTGCGCGAGCAGGCGACGCGGGCAAGGGCTTTGCCGTCGTTGCCCAGGAAGTGCGTGAACTCGCCCAGCGCTCCGCCACCGCCGCCAAGGATATCAAGGTGCTGATCAGCAAATCAGGCGATCAGGTGCAGGTCGGCGTCAAGCTGGTGCAGGCCACCGGCGAGGCGCTGTCGACCATCGAAGCCCGCGTGCTCAAGATCAACGACCATATTCATTCCATCGCGACGGCGGCGCGCGAACAGGCAACAGGCCTGTCCGAGGTAAACAAGGCCGTCAACCAGATGGATGAAGTCACGCAGCGCAATGCCGCCATGGTCGAGGAGACCTCGGCCGCGACCCATCGTCTTGCAGGCGAAGCCGATGGCCTCGTCCGCCTGGTATCCCGCTTCAAGGTCGATGCCGGCAGCATGTCCGCTCCGGTGCCTGCACGCGCCGAGACGCATCGCCCGGCGGCATCGCCGGCACGGCGGATGATCGATAAGGTCGCGACTGCCTTCGGCGGCGCAAACGCTCTCTCGCCGGCCGTCGCGACGAAGGGTTGGGAAGAGTTTTGATCCCGTCGGAGAGGGACAACGCGGCCGCGCCTGCGCGCCGTCGTCGTCCCTCTCCAGACCCTTCTCGCCGTTAAAGCCGGGAAGAGATTGGAAAAAAGCCTACAATCACCTATTATCTGGTTTCGATACGTCGCCATCATGTCGCTTTGCAGCGAAGCGGGACAATTGAAATGGATAGTGGGCAGGACAGGAGGGCCGCAAAAAGCGGCAAAGCCGATAAGGGCCGCCTGTCCCAATTTTGTAGGCCCACAGGGATCTTCGGCGGGCTTTCCGGCAAGCTTCTCATCCTCACCGTCGGCTTCATTCTCCTGGCCGAAGTGCTGATCTTCGTGCCCTCCGTTGCCAATATGAGGCTGCGTTGGCTGGAGGACCGGCTGAATACGGCCGCTGCAGCCGCGATCGTCATCGACGGCCTGCAGCCTGCCGAGCTACCTCGCGCGCTGCAGAAGGAAACGCTGATGGCCACCGGCACGCGGGCCATCGTCCTGCGCAAGGACGGCACGTCGCGCCTGCTTGCGACGGCCGAGATGCCGGCCTCGGTCGATGATATGTATGATCTGAGCAATGTGTCCCAGCTGACCGCCATCAAGGACGCACTCGACACTCTGCTCTTCGGCGGCAACCGTATCATCCGCGTTTTCGGCCCGGCCGGCGGCGATGTCGGCACCGGCATCGAAGTGGTGTTGAAGGACACCCGGTTGCGCAATGCGATGCTCGCCTATTCGGTTAGCGTCTTCTTCGTTTCCATCCTGATTTCATTGTTCACAGCGACGCTGATCTTCTTTGCGATCAACCGCATGATGATTCGTCCGATCCGGCGGCTCACCGATAGCATGCAGGCTTATTCGGACGACCCGGAGGATCCGGGCCGTATTCTCGTGCCCGAGATGGGGCGCGATGAGCTTGCAGTCGCCGGCCGCCATCTCGCCTCCATGCAGTCGCAGCTGCAGAAGACGCTGAAGCAGCAGAAAAATCTGGCGGCGCTCGGCCTCGCCGTCTCGAAGATCAATCACGACATGCGCAACATCCTGTCGGCGGCGCAATTGATGTCCGACCGATTGGTCGATGTCGACGATCCGATGGTCAAGCGTTTCGCGCCGAAGCTGCTGCGCACCATCGACCGCGCCGTCGGTTATACGACCGAGGTCCTTTCCTATGGCCAGACGTCCGAATCGGCGCCACGCCGGCGCAAGATCCGTCTTGTCGAGCTCATCGGCGAGGTTCGTGATATCCTGGCGATCGATCCTGAAACCGGTATCGAATTCGTCGAGCAGCTCGGCCCCGAGCTCGAGGTCGATGCCGACAGCGAGCAGCTGTTCCGCATCATCCATAATCTGTGCCGCAACGCCCATCAGGCATTGGTCGCTTTCGGCGAGACGACACCCGACGGTATCAGGCGCATCACGGTTTCGGCGCATCGCATCGGCAGCGTCGTCAGCATCACCGTCGATGACACCGGGCCGGGCATGCCGCAGAAAGCGCGGGAAAATCTCTTCACGGCATTCCGCGGCTCTGCACGTTCCGGCGGTACCGGCCTTGGCCTGGCAATCGCCCGCGAACTTGTGCTTGCTCATGGCGGCACCATAGCGCTCGTGGAAAAACCATCCGCGGGAACGCAGTTTCGCATCGAGATCCCCGACCGCCCCGTATCCCTCGATGATTATCGCAGCCGAAGCTTCCGCGAAAGCTGAGGTTTTTCAGCCTCTTCGCACCGACATGCACGAAAATCGCGATCTTTTTCAGAAATCCACTTGCAATCCCCCAAAGGAGGCTTTAGAGAACCGCCACGCCAACGGTTTCTTCCGTTTCGGCCACGCACCCGTAGCTCAGCTGGATAGAGCACCAGACTACGAATCTGGGGGTCAGGAGTTCGAATCTCTTCGGGTGCGCCATTCTCATCTCTATATAAGTTTGCGATCTGACTGCCTGCACCGCAGGCACAAATGCTTGCGCGTATCCCGCGCCGGGCGACAGATGATCGTGCTTGCCGCCCGGCGGCTGCAATTTTCCCGCGCGCCGATCAGCCCCGGCGCGCCGTTTCCTCTCCATGCTCCGTCGCCAACGGCAATTCCGGCAGGAACAGCAGTGCGACCAGCGCCAATGCGACGATGGCCGTTCCCGTCGCAAAGGTCATGGCAATGGCGTGGCGGTAGAGCGCTATGGCCGCGGCATGGGCTTCGGGGGAGGTGGTGGCAAGTTGCTTCATGCCGGCCTCCGTCAATGACGACATATGAAGACCGTCCAGGGCGGCGCCAGCGTTCTGTACGTGATAGGCGAGGATGGCGCCGGAGCCGGTGACGCCGATGAGGCCGCCGAGCGAGCGGAAGAAGGCGAGCGTCGCCGTGCCGACGCCGCGATGCGCAAAGGGCAGGGCATTCTGCACCGCGATCGTCATGGTGGGCATGACAAGTCCAAGTCCGAGGCCGAGGGCGAAGACGGCTGGCTCGATCACCATGAAGCCCTGGCTGGTGGCCGCCGCCCAGGCGAGCGTAGCGAAGGCGACCGTCGCAAGGCTCAGACCGAATAGCTGGGCCGGCTTGTAGCGTCCGAAGCGATGCAGCAGCACGCGGCCATTGACCATGGACGAGATGACGACGCCGACCATCAGCGGGCCGGTCAGCAGGCCGGAATGCGAGGGGCTGACACCCATGACCATCTGGAAGAACAGCGGGAAGAAGAGGCTGGCCCCGAGCATGCCCATGAAGGTCAATGCCAGCACGAGGCAGGCGACGACGAACAGCCGGTTGCGGAAGAGATCCGGCGGCAGCACCGGCTCTGGCTCCCGCCGGATATGGAGAACGAAGCAAACGCCGAGAATGAGGGCAGCCGCGGACAGGCCGAAAATCTCAGGCGAATCCCAGGCCCATTCGTTGCCGCCGAGCGCCAGCACCAGCAGGAAGCTGGTCGTGCAGGCCGTCAGCAAGACAGCGCCGAGATAGTCGATGCGGCGGCTGCGCGCCTGATGCGGCCTCTTGAGTGCTCGGCCGATCATGACGAGGGCAACGGCGCCGATCGGCAGGTTGACGTAGAAGATCCAGTGCCACGACAAGAGATCGGTGATGACGCCGCCGGTGATCGGGCCGATGACGCTGCACACGGCGAAGACAGCGGCGATCGAGCCCTGATTGCGCCCACGTCTTGCCGGCGGCACGATGTCGCCGATGATGATCTGCGCCAGCGGCAGCAATCCACCCGCGCCGATGCCCTGGATGGCCCGGAAGACGATGAGTTGCATCAGCGTCTGCGCCATGCCGCTCAGTACGGAGCCGAGCAGGAAGATCAGGATCGCCGCGTAGATCATCGGCTTGCGGCCGTACTGGTCGCTGAGCTTGCCATAGAGCGGCATGGTGCTGGTCGACGCCAGCACATAGGCGCTGACGACCCACGACAGATGCGTCAGCCCGCCGAGATCGCTGACGATGCGCGGCAAGGCCGTCGCCACGATGCTTTGGTCGATGGCGCCAAGGCCGAGAACGATCATCAGGCCGAGAATGACGGCGCGGATCTCGCGACGATCGGGCGGATCGCTCGCGGCCGGCGCCGATGGCGGAATTGCATTCAGACGCTCGCCGCTCATTGCCCGATCTCCCCGAGTGGCCCGACCGCTGCGCGAATGGCAGCGCGCTCGTCGGGCGACAGTTTGGCCAGTTCGGACGCAAGCCAGTCGGTCCGCTTTTGTTTCATGCTCCGTATCAGCTCTTCTCCTTTGTCGGTCGCGATCAGGCCATTGCGGCGCCGATCGCTCGGGTCGGGCTCCGAGCGAGTGATGAGACCGTCCCGCTCCATCGTCTTCACATGTCCGGATATCGTTGGCCCGCGCAGCTTCTCCATCCGGGCCAGTTCGGCGACGCCGATGCCCGGTTCGCGCATGATGGCGAGGAGCAGCAGGGCATGCAGGGGTGAAAGGCCGGGATCGTCGCTCTCGCGCCGCAATTGCCGGTACAGGCGATGGAGAGCAGGGCGCAACGCCTCGGCGAGCGCATGTGCTTCTTCAAGCACATGATGACGGTCGGGTTTGATCATGGAGTCTCAATCGAACAGTAGATAGGTAGGCTTCCTATCTATATGACTATTGAATGTCTTTTACTTGCGCAAGCGGTAATATTATGATTCATTTTCAATCATTGCGCGTTGTTCGTTCCGATTACGTCTCTGGAGGAGAAGAGCTGTGAAACGATTCCTGACGACCGTGACAGTGACCGCCTTAAGTGCCCTGGTTGCTGTTACATCATTTGATCCCGCCGTTGCGGCGCCGATTCAGCCGATGGTGCAGCCGGCAATCCTGCAGACGACCGGCCAGGCTGCCGGCGTGACCGACGTGCAATATCGTCGTCACCGTCCCCATTATCGCCCGCACTATCGCCCACATTACCGTCCGCACTATCGCGGCGGCTACTGGCATGGCCATCGCGGCTATCGCTACGCCCGCCCGGGATATCGCCGCTATAACGATGGTTTCTGGTATCCGCTGGCCGCCTTCACCGCCGGCGCAATTGTTGGCGGCGCCGTCGCACGTCCGCCCCACGGCAGCGCCCATGTTCGCTGGTGCGCGAGCCGGTACAAGACCTATCGCGCTTCTGACAATACCTATCAGCCGACCAATGGTCCGCGTCGGCAGTGCGTCAGCCAGTGAGTTGCCGGTGAATTGAATGCGCGAAGTCCCTCTCCGCTCTTGCGGAGAGGCACATCTTTCAGGCGGTTGCGGGGATAGGCATCTTCAATCCCGTCAATTGCTCCGAGACATCCCAAAGCCGCCGCCAGATGGCGGGATCGCGGGCATGGGCGGCGATGCGGTCGAGTTCCAGGCTGAACAACAGCGTCGCCAGCTTCGACTGGCAATAGGCACGCCGAGCCCATAATTTTTCCGCCATTGCAGATCTTCGAAATTGATCCTGCCGCTGCGGTGCGCCAGGCTGCTGACGGTGACCACACGGGGGTTGTCGGCATCGAAAACCGTGGGCAGCAGTCGCATCGTCCAGGCGAAGTGACCGATATAGTTGGCGCCCATCTGCATCTCGAAGGCAATGTCTGCGCCGGATGTTGCCGAGCGGATTTTGGCGAGCGCCTCGGCGCCCTTTCTCTCGTTGGGTGAGGCGATGATGACCTTTACGCCAGCGCCGACCAGCGCCTTGGCGGCTTCGTAGCCGATACCGCTATTGGCAACGGTGATAACTGCAATTCGGCCTGACTTTGGGGGAATGTCTTTCACTGTCCGGCCGGACATTGCGGGACGCCTGTGGAGGGATTTGGCATCGCCTATTGTATCTGTTTGTATATTGCACTAGATGCAAGTTTGTATCTGTTAAAAATATGCAGCAATAGAAATCCGGGATTGTGCTTGCATATCAACGGTTCTCGATGGCCAAATGATGTGGGGTGCCTTCGAAATGCCATGCTGCTCGGCCCTGATCGCGCCATATTTGCTATCGTAGCCGGAGATTGGATTCGCGGAATGACGACAAAGACCTCATGCTCTGATTTTGTGCGGTTTTTCCGCTCCTGGGTAAGCAATCCCATGCGTGTCGCGGCGGTGGCGCCCTCGGGTGAACGCCTGGCCAGGTTGATGACTCAGGAGATCGAGCCGCTCGACGGCCCGATCCTCGAACTCGGCCCCGGCACGGGTGTTTTCACCCGCGCGTTGCTGGCTCGCGGGATTCCGGAAAGCGCGCTGACGCTTGTCGAGTTCGGCGAGGAGTTTGCCGTTCGGCTGCGCGGCCGTTTTCCCGAGGCCCGTGTGGTGCAGATGGATGCTGCGCAGCTTGGCCAGTGCGGCCTCTTTGAGGATGTGCCTTTCGGCGCTGTGATCAGCGGCCTGCCGCTATTGTCCATGCCGCCCGCCAAGATCGTGGCCATTGTCGGCGGAGCCTTCGAGACAATGAAGCCGGGTGGAGCCTTCTATCAATTCACCTACGGTCCCCGTTGCCCCATTCCGAGGCCAATCCTCGAAAGCCTCGGCCTGAAGGGGACACGCATCGGCGGCACGGTGCGCAATATTCCGCCGGCCGGTGTCTACAGGATATCACGGCAGAATCCGCTGGAGATCTCGATCGGCGGCTCTTACGCGCCCGAAGCCAGCAAGGCCGATATGAGGCGGCCCGAAGCAAGTGCATGACGGGGGGTAAGATGGCGGATATGCCTGATGTCGTCGTGAAGGAGGGCCGGCGCGAGCGTAAGCGCCGCCAGACTCGCGAGCGCATCGAAGCCGCCGCCCTGAGGCTTTTCCTGGAGCGCGGCTTTGACGGCACCACGATCGAGGACATCACCGAGGCGGCCGATGTGTCCAAGCGCAGCTTCTTCGATTATTTCCCGAGCAAGGAAGATGTGGTCGCTGCCTGGCAGGATGGTTTCTCTGGCGAGTTGATCGAGGCGGTCGCCGCTCAGCCCAAGGATGCGGCCATCGTCGATGTCATCGAGGCGGCTGTCAATGCGGCGCTGCTCGACGCTATCTCGGATCCGCAGTATCTCGCCATCGCCGCCTTGATCCGCGATACCCCCACTCTTCGCGCCCGCGATCAATTGAAATATGCCAAGCTTGAGAGGAAGCTGGCGGATGCGCTGCATGCCCGTTGCCGTGGCGGCGATGAGGAGCGGTTCCGCCTCAGCCTGCTGTCGTCAGCCGTCGTCAGCATGCTGCGCATCGGCGGTGAACGCTGGGGCGCGGGGCTGCGGGATATGTCGCTTGAAGAATTCGCCCGCAGCATGTTCGACGAGCTTTGGACAGCTCTTGCCGATCTGGGTACGCAAGCGCGCCGACATGTGCCCGCGCAGTAATCCCGCTGCGCGCGAGCGGCCCGCCCGGCAGCTGCGCCGAAATGGTCGGCGTCGATGCCCGCATGGCGCAAGGATGAATTCGTTACGCGGGTGCGCATTGCATATGCCAACCTGCTGCCCCATCTTTTCCAGGTCGCGACCCTATTCCCCTCTCGCGAAAAGCTCGACCTGCCCGAGAAGCCTCGGCCCGCTCGGATGCCAAAAAAAGCCAGATACATTCCAGACCAGCAAAAAGGACTATAACCATGTCAGATTTCGACGCAGCCAAGTCCGGTCAATTCAAGATCGGCGGCGACCTCTCCGTCCATCGTCTCGGCTTCGGTGCCATGCGCATTACCGGGTCCGGTATCTGGGGCGAGCCGGAGAACCATGACGAAGCTATCCGCACCCTGAAGCGCCTGCCGGAACTCGGCATAAACTTCATCGACACGGCTGATTCCTATGGCCCGGACGTTTCCGAACGTCTCATCAAGGAGGCACTGCATCCCTACGGCAACGGCCTTGTCGTCGCCACCAAGGCCGGATTGACCCGAACCGGCCCCGACGTCTGGGTGCCCGTCGGCCGCCCGGAATATCTGATCCAGCAGGCGCATAAGAGCCTGCGCAATCTCGGTGTCGACCGGATCGATCTCTGGCAGCTTCACCGCATCGATCCCAAGGTGCCGGCGGCCGAACAGTTCGACGCCGTGAAATCTCTGCTCGACGCCGGGATCGTCCGCCATGCGGGCCTCAGCGAAGTCTCCGTCGCCGACATCGAAGCCGCATCGAAGCATTTCAAGGTGGTGACGGTGCAGAACCGCTACAATCTCGTCGATCGCACCAGCGAAGACGTGCTCGATTATTGCGAGAAGCACAATATCGGCTTCATCCCCTGGTTCCCGCTTGCCGCGGGCGATCTCGCCAAGGAAGGCTCGCTTCTCGACACTATCGCCAAGAAGCATGGCGCCGCGCCGAGCCAGATTGCGCTTGCCTGGGTTTTGAAGCGCAGCCCTGTGATGCTGCCGATCCCCGGCACGGGCAAGGTCAAGCACCTGGAAGAAAATACCGCCGCCGTCAACATTGTCCTCTCCGACGAGGAATTCACGGCTCTGGACGCCGAGGGCCGGAAAGCATTCAAGACGGCTTGAGACCCTCCCAGCTTCGGCGAACAAGGCCGAAGCCGCGAATCGAAAGCAGGTGAAGCGGCGGAGATATCTCCGCCGCTTCAGGACAGAGTTTCCTCGAATGGCATGTCGAAATGTATGATCACGATCATGTGAATCGCGGTCCTCGGCCGTTCGGCGGCTGTAAAATAGGCGGTAAATACCCTGATTATCAGTGCTATGCGGCATTTTCGGCATATGCGAACAAAAGCAATGCACTTGGTGCATTGCTGCATTGCGAAAGCCAATCTGTTCAGGTCCCCGCCGGCGTTTTATTTATTTCATCGAAGGCAGCGCACCTCCTCCTCCCAGCGCTCCTTCATTGATTGGCAACACTCCTCCTCCTCCCAGTTGCCAATCCGGATCAAGAGCCCGATGCATCCTCCTCCCGCGTCGGGCTCTTTTTTTCTTCTGTCATCAGTGACATGCCGGCCTCGATCATGGCGTTGCGCCTTTGCAATGCTGCGCGAATTAGCGTCGCATCATATGGCCAAGAACGGCCTGAGTCGCTTGCGCCGAAGGCATCGATGCGTAGAGTGGCGCGACATTCAGGCATAGGAAGAGGTTGCATGATGCAGCGCGTGGCAGGTTCGGGCCGATGGGGAAGCGTGCTTCTCCGGACTGTCGCCGTCGCCGTGACGCTGTCACTCGCGGCCTGTGGTCGTCCGATCGGGGTCATGCAACCGATCAGTGAAAGTGTTCCGGGGACATCGAGGGTCGACCTGCTGGTCGCCACCACGCGCTTGCCGGACAAGGATCCGGCAATCCTGTTTTCGGGCGAACGCGGTCCCGGGCTGAAGGTGGATGCGGTCAGCGTCTCGATCCCGCCGGAAGCCAATCGCAAGGTCGGCCAGGTGCAATGGCCGAGCCGCCTGCCAGGCAATCCCCTGAAGAATTTCGTGACGACCGCCGTCAAGCCGATACCGACCGAAGCGGACGGGCGAGCCTGGCTGCATGGGGAACTGCCGAAGGATAAGCGGGTGCTGATCTTCGTGCATGGTTTCAACAACCGCTATGAGGACGCGGTCTATCGTTTCGCCCAGATCGTCCACGATTCGCACGCCGAAGTCGCCCCGATCGTTTTCACCTGGCCGTCGCGAGCCAGCATTTTCGACTATGCCTATGACAAGGAAAGCACCAACTATTCCCGCGACTCTCTGGAGGAGCTGCTGCGCCGCGTCGCCGCGGATCCTTCCGTCGGCGACATCACGGTCATGGCGCATTCAATGGGCAGCTGGCTTGCGGTCGAATCCCTCAGGCAAATGGCGATCCGCAACGGTCGCGTCGCGCCGAAGATCAAGAATGTCATTCTCGCTTCGCCCGATCTCGACGTCGATGTCTTTGGCGGGCAGTTTGCAGCACTTGGCAAGGACAGGCCGCATTTCACGCTGTTCGTCTCGCGTGATGACCGGGCACTATCGCTGTCACGGCGCATTTCCGGCAGTATCGATCGCTTGGGCCAGATCGATCCCGCAGCCGAGCCCTATCGCAGCGAGCTGGAAAAGCAGGGGATCACCGTGCTCGATCTCACCAAGCTCAAGACCGGCGACAGCTTGAATCACGGCAAGTTCGCCGAGAGCCCCGAAGTGGTGAAGCTGATCGGCGCCCGGCTGATTGCTGGCCAGACGATCACTGATTCCGATGTTGGTATCGGCGATGCCGTCGGCGCGGTTGCCATGGGTGCCGCCCAGACCGTCGGCAGCGTGGCTGGCGCTGCCGTCAGCGCCCCGATCGCCATCTTCGACCCCCGAACGCGCGCGAACTATGGTGAGCAATTGCGCCGCGTCGGTGCCTCCGCCGGCAATACCATCGGTTCCGTCGGCGATAGCGTGCAAGCGACGGGCAGCAATGTCGGAGAGGCATTGGGGCAGTAAAGCCCCAGCCACACGCCAGAGACTTCGAGCGCCTTTCGAAACTCCATAGCCAGTCTGCTTGATCTGATATATCACAGAGTCGCGCCATATCGGACATGGCGGCACTTTGTGGGTAGGCTTTCGGCATGGGCGAAAACAAGCGTACGGTCATCATTGTCGGCGCCGGCGTCATCGGCGCGGCGATCGCGTTGGAATTGCAGCGGCGTGGCCGGCAGGTGACATTGGTGGACAAGGCGGGGCCGGGGGAGGGCACCTCCTTCGGCAATATGGCAAGCATCGCGCTCGATTTTGCCGCCGGTTCCGGCCCCTCCACCTGGTCGAAGATTCCGGGCTGGCTGCTGGATCCGGAAGGGCCTGTGTGGCTCAGGCCCTCCTACGCTCTGAGAATGCTGCCGTGGTTTCTGCGTTTCGTCGCCGCCGGTCGCCCGTCGCGGCTCCGCGAAATCGAGGATGCCGGCATGAGCCTCTCGCGTCATGCCCTTTCCGATTTCAGGGCGATGCTCGCCGCCGCTGGCGCGCCTGACCTGATGACAGAGGAGGGGTGCCTCTCGATTTACGAGACCGAAGCGGAATTTGCCGGCGACCGCGCGCACCTCGAGCTGATGCAGCGCTATGGCATGGAATACAAGGTTCTCGCCGGCGCGGAAATCCGCGATCACGAACCGGCTTTATCTCCCTCCATCGCCAAGGCCGTGCTGCTGCCGGATAACAAATCCATCCGCGATCCGTATAAGCTGGTACTCACGCTGATGGAGGCGGCAAAGGCTCTTGGTGCGACCTTCGTCTCCGGCGCGGTGCGAACCGTAGAGCGTCAGTCGGACGGCGACGTGGCTGTGCTGTTCGAGAATGGAACCCGGCTTCAAGCCAATGATGTCGTGCTGGCCGCCGGCGTGCGCACGCGCTTCATCGCCTCGGCCCTCGGCGAGCCGATCCCGCTGGAGACCGAAAGAGGCTATCACACACAGATCATGAAGCCCGGCATCGCCATGCGCTATTCCATCATCTGGCCGCGTCGCGCCTTCATGGTGACGCCCACGGCCGGCGGCATCCGCGTCGGCGGCAACGTCGAGCTGGCTGGCCTCGATGCGCCGCCGGATTATCGCCGTCCCCGCATTCTCGTTCGTCACGCCCAAAGAGCGTTGCCCGGATTGCAGGTGGAAGATGCCAAGGATTGGATGGGTCATCGCCCGGCATTGCCGGATACGATCCCGATCATCTCGCCTTCGTCGCGTGTCCCGGGTGTCTGGTACGCGACCGGCCACGGTCATCTCGGGCTGACCTTTTCGGCGACGACAGCGCGGCTGATGGCCGATATGATGACCGGCATCGCCCCTGCTGTCGATATGACGCCGTTCCGCATCAACCGCTACTAGGACAAGACCGATGTCCGGATTGGAGCAAACGATATGAGATGGAAACGCACGATCCAGTTGCTGGACGTTCATTGCGAGGGCGAGATCGGCCGGGTTGCCATCGGCGGCGTGCCGAAGATTCCCGGCAACAGCATTGCCGAGCAATTGCATTGGCTGAACTCCGATCCGAAGGGCGAGGAGTTGCGTCGCTTCCTGGTGCTGGAGCCGCGCGGCGCGCCGATCGGTTCCGTCAACCTGCTGCTGCCGGCCAAGCATCCCGATGCCGATGCCGCCTTCATCATCCTGCAGCCCGATCAGGCGCATGCAAGCTCCGGCTCCAATTCCATCTGCGTGACCACGGCACTGCTTGAATCCGGCATCGTCGAGATGAAGGAGCCGGAAACGGTGGTGACGCTCGAAACCGCCGCCGGTCTGGTCAGGGCAACCGCCACCTGCCGCGACGGCCGCTGCGAGAAGGTGCGGCTGACCATGGTGCCCTCCTTCGTGCATGAGCTGGATGTCGAGATCGACACGCCGCAATGGGGCAGGATCAAGCTCGACCTCTGCTACGGCGGTATTTTCTATGGGCTCGTCGATGTCGGCCAGATCGGCCTGACGATCGAGAAGGCCAATGCCGCATCGCTCGTTCAGGCGGGCATGATCCTCAAGGACTTGATCAACCGCACCATGTTGGTCGTCCATCCGGAAATCCCGGCGATCTCCGGCGTCGCCTATGTGATGTTCCGTGACATCGATGCCGATGGCGCCATCCGCACATGCACGACCATGTGGCCAGGCCGCGCTGATCGCTCGCCCTGTGGCACCGGCAATTCCGCTAATCTGGCGACGCTGCATGCGCGCGGCAAGGCCAAGGTCGGCGATGTCTTCAAGTCCCGCTCGATCATCGGTTCGGAGTTCGAGGTGGGCCTGCAGGCGGTGACCGAAGTTGCCGGCAAACCGGCCATCATCCCCACCATCACCGGCCGGGGCTTCACCTTCGGCTTGAGCCAGGTCGCGCTCGATCCCTTCGATCCGATGGCAGAGGGCTTTGCGATGACGGATGTCTGGGGGCCTTCGGCGGGCGATATTTAAGGGCGGACAAGGAATCGGTTCCGTTCGCATAGAGAGTTTTGCCCCTAACCCTCTCCCCGTCTCGACGAGGAGAGGGGACTACTTCTAAGTCTCGTCAGAGCAATTGGCCGGAAAGAAGGCTGTGGGTGCGCCCATCTCCTTCGCCCCGCGTGCGGGGAGAAGGTGGCCGATAGGCCAGATGAGGGGCTTTGGGCGAGGGGCCTCGCTATCCCTTCGGATAAATTACGCCCTTGCGCAGGATGATATTGCCATAGAGCCTGGGCTCACTGGTCTGTATCAGCGCGTGCGCCTGTTTGACGCGCTCGTAGAACTCCGCCGGCAGCAATGGCACGACCTTGATGTCGGGCACGTGCCGCGCGCAGCACTCGATCATTTCGGCATGGACGGGATCGACTGCGTCGCGATCCTGGCGGACGGTCGCCCGGAAGATCGCCTGCGGCACGAAATCGTCGATCGGCAGGACGCTGAGCACGGCGTCAAGCACGCGAATGACGCCGTGGCCGTCGAGGCGGATGAGGCGGCGCCCGTGTTCGAGGCCGGGATAATTGCCGTCCACGAGGGCTATCTCGTCGCCGTGGCCCATGGCGCGTAGGGTCGCCAAAAGCTCGGGGCTCAACAGCGGGTCAATGCCCTTCAGCATGCTCTATCTCCTTGAAGAGGACGTTCTGGTCGATGAGGTAGCGGGCGAAGATCGGCAGGCTGGCGCCGCCGATGGCACGTGCCTGCGGCCCGACCGCGCCTTCGATAATGTCGGGCATGACGACGCCCTGCAAGTCCAGCTCCGAAGCGGCCTTGATGGTTGCGCGCACCACGCGTTCCCGCACCCAATGTGGAAAGCCGCCGTCGATGACGGCGGCGCTGAAATCGATGACCGAGGCGCATGCGACGATCGCCTGCGCCAGCGCCTTGGCCGTGTCCTGAATCCAGATTTCCAAAGGCTCGCCGAAATCGACCCAGTCGTTGGCCGAGTACCAGAGCGGACGCGGGTCGAAGCCGTGATCCTTCAACAGGTTTTCGAGCACGAAGATCGAGGCGATTTCCAGAAGCTGGCGGTTCTCGCCGTTGCGGCCACGCACGGGCAGCGGGCCGAGCGCGCCGGCCGTGCCTGTTCGCCCGACGAAAATCGAGGAATTGAGGACGATGCCGCCGCCGAGGAAGGAGCCGATGAAGAAATAAACGAAATCCGGATAATGCGAGCCGACGCCGAAGACGAGCTCGGCGCCGCAAGCGCTGGTGGCGTCGTTCTGCAGGAAGACGGGGTAGGCAACGCGCGAGGCGATCTCTGTCTGCAGGTTGAAGCCGCGCCATACGTCCATCGCTCCGGCCGGCGCACCCACCTGTTCCGCCCAGTTCCACAATTCGAACGGCGCGGCGATGCCGATCCCGGCAATTTTCCGCCGCTCTTCGTTGCTGAGCCGCCCCTCGAGCTCCTGGATGCTGGCCGTGACGAAGGAGAGGATGTCCTGCGGCAACGGATAAGGGTAGATCTGATGAAGCTGCATCCTGATGCTACCGACGAAATCCATCAGCACCAGATCGGCACTGCGGCGGCCGATCTTGACGCCGAAGGAGAGCACCGCATCGGGATTGAGCCGCATGGGGATGGATGGCTGTCCGACGCGGCCGCGCACCGGCGCGTCTCGTGAGAGCAGCCCATCCTTCTCCAGTTCCCGCATGATGACGGAAACGGTCTGCGCCGAAAGGCCGCTGCGTCGGGCGATATCCGCTTTCGACAGCGCCCCATGGCGACGCACCAGCGACAGCACGAGCCGCTCGTTATGGGCGCGCACACCAATCTGGTTCGCGCCCCCGCTGGGGTCGAGAATCACAGGTGCTGTGGGTGTGTCCTCCGGGTCGTGCACGAGAGACATGGGGCTGCTCCTTCCACCATGGCCATGCCTTATTTTTCGGCAGAATGCCACATCCAATTAATAATTCAATCCGATTTATTTATTGACAGGGAGAAATCTTTAGGCTCAGATATGGGCCGTCGAGGATGTGCATATGACCTTGGAGGAGGTCCACCGGAAACAATCTGACAGGCATGGCGCATCTTTAAATCGGGTTCGGATTGAGCCTGTGACTGCCGGAGGGTCCGGCTTTTCAAACATCGGGAGGATTGAATGAAAAAATCTGTTATCTCCGCCGCGCTCGCCGCTCTGGCGATCGGCGTCGCCTTTGCAGTGCCGGCCAAGGCCGCTGGCGTATCCGCCTGCCTCATCACCAAGACCGACACCAATCCTTTCTTCGTCAAGATGAAGGAAGGCGCGACCGCCAAGGCGAAGGAACTCGGCGTGACGCTGAAGTCCTATGCCGGCAAGATCGATGGTGACAGCGAAAGCCAGGTCGCCGCGATCGAAAGCTGCATCGCCGATGGCGCGAAGGGCATTCTGATCGCCGCTTCCGATACCAAGGGTATCGTTTCCTCGGTCAAGAAGGCACGCGATGCGGGCCTGCTGGTCATTGCGCTAGACACGCCGCTGGAGCCGGCTGACGCCGCCGATGCGACCTTCGCCACCGACAATCTTCTTGCTGGCAAGCTCATCGGTCAGTGGGCGAAGGAAACGCTGGGCGACAAGGTGAAGGACGCCAAGGTCGGCTTCCTGGATCTGACGCCGTCGCAGCCTTCCGTCGACGTGCTGCGCGACCAGGGCTTCATGATCGGCTTCGGCATTGACCCGAAGGATCCGAACAAGATCGGCGACGAAACCGATCCACGTATCGTCGGCCATGACGTCACCAACGGCAATGAGGAAGGTGGCCGCAAGGCCATGGAAAACCTCCTGCAGAAGAATTCGAGCATCAACGTCATCCACACCATCAACGAACCGGCTGCCGTCGGCGCCTACCAGGCCCTGAAGGCCGTCGGCTTGGAAAAGCAGGTTCTGATCGTGTCCGTTGACGGCGGTTGCCCGGGCGTCAAGTCCGTCAAGGAAGGCGTGATCGGCGCGACGTCGCAGCAATATCCGCTGATGATGGCTGCCCTCGGCGTCGAGGCGATCAAGAAGTTCGCTGACACCGGCGCAAAGCCGAAGCCGACCGAAGGCAAGTCCTTCTTCGATACCGGCGTTTCGCTGGTAACGGACAGGCCGGTCCCTGGCCTGAAGTCGATCGACACCAAGGAAGGCACCGCCAAGTGCTGGGGCTAAGCCTCATCCTGAACTTGGCGTGATCTTATCCGAAAACGGCTTCACACTTTTCGCTGAAGCGGTCCTTGGATTTGCGATCACCTTCCTGACATCAACGCCGGCCGGGCTCTCGCTTCGGCCGGTTTCAACAGCCGGCGGTTTCCGCGTATAATTCGGCGCGGCAGCGGAGGAATACAATGACCGGAGCACAGGAATTCGAGCGTGTTCTCGACGGCAGCGACAAAAATGTTGCCTCGTTCGAGCACCAGGATGTCTCTCTTCTCAAACGCATGCAGCATTTCTTGCATTCGACACCGGCCGCCGTGCCGTTGATCGTATTGGTGATGGCAATCATCATCTTCGGCTTTGCCATCGGCGGGCGTTTCTTCTCCGCCTACACATTGACGCTGATCCTGCAGCAGATCGCCATTGTCGGCATTCTCGGCGCGGCGCAGACGCTGGTTATCCTGACTGCCGGCATCGATCTGTCGATCGGCGTCATCATGGTCATTTCCTCCGTCGTCATGGGCAACGTCGCCGTCACTTATGGCCTGCCGACGCCTGTCGCCATCTTGGCAGGCATGATCGTGGGCGGTCTCTGTGGATTGCTCAACGGTTTCCTTGTCGCCAACATGAAGCTGCCGCCGTTCATCGTGACGCTCGGTACGTGGAATATCGTCATGGCGACGAATTTCATCTATTCGGCCAATGAAACCATCCGCGATACCGATGTCGATGAACAGGCGCCGCTGCTGCATTTCTTTGCCATCAGCTTCCGGCTCGGTGGTGCGGTGCTGACCCTCGGTGTCATCGCCATGGTGCTCCTGGTGCTGGGCCTATGGTATATTCTCAATCACACCGCCTGGGGCCGGCATGTCTATGCTGTCGGCGATGATCCGGAAGCGGCGAAATTGTCGGGCATCCAGACCAAGAAGGTGCTGCTCGCTGTCTACGGCGTTTCGGGACTGATCGCGGCCTTTGCCGCCTGGGTTTCGATTGGCCGTAACGGCTCGGTCTCGCCTTCTTCGGCTGTGACGGATTTCAATCTTCAGGCAATTACCGCGACCGTGATCGGCGGCATCTCGCTCTTCGGCGGCCGTGGCTCGATCCTCGGCACGCTGTTCGGCGCGATGATCGTCGGCGTGGTCTCCATGGGCCTTAACATGCTCGGAGCCGATCCGCAGTGGAAGGTCCTCCTGACGGGCGTGCTGATCATCGGCGCCGTCGCGATCGATCAATGGATCAGAAAGGTATCGGCATGACCACGACTGGCGAACCCCTTCTCACCGCGCGTGGCCTCGTCAAGCGCTATGGACGCGTGACCGCGCTCGACAATGCCGATTTCGATCTCTATCCCGGCGAAATTCTTGCCGTCATCGGCGACAACGGCGCCGGAAAATCCTCGCTGATCAAGGCGATTTCCGGCGCGGTCACGCCCGATGAAGGTGAGATCAGGCTGGAAGGCAAGCCTGTCCATTTCAGGTCGCCGATGGAAGCGCGCGAGGCCGGCATCGAAACGGTCTATCAGAACCTGGCGCTGTCGCCGGCGCTCTCGATTGCGGACAACATGTTCCTCGGTCGCGAGATCCGCAAGCCCGGCATCCTCGGCTCCTGGTTCCGCATGCTCGACCGGCCGGCGATGGAAAAGCGCGCCCGCGACAAGCTCACCGAGCTTGGCCTGATGACGATCCAGAACATCAATCAGGCGGTGGAAACGCTCTCCGGCGGCCAGCGTCAGGGCGTGGCCGTGGCGCGTGCCGCCGCCTTCGGCTCGAAGGTCGTCATCATGGACGAACCGACGGCGGCACTCGGCGTCAAGGAAAGCCGCAAGGTGCTCGAACTCATCCTCGACGTGCGGGCTCGCGGCTTGCCGATCGTGCTGATCTCGCACAATATGCCTCACGTCTTTGAGGTGGCGGACCGCATCCATATCCATCGCCTCGGACGCCGTCTGACCGTCATCAACCCCAAGGACTATACCATGTCGGATGCGGTTGCCTTCATGACCGGGGCCAAGGCTCCGCCGGCGGAGACTGTCGCTGCATGAGTGTTGCGCTCGAAGACGTTGCCGGCGACATCATTGCGCGCGCCGGCGACGCAAAACGCATCCTGGTGGCGATTGCCGGCCCACCCGGCGCCGGCAAATCGACATTGGCGGATAACGTCGTCAAGGCGTTGAAGGCCAAAGGCGAAAGCGCCGAGGTTCTGCCGATGGACGGCTTCCACATGGACAACGCCGTCCTGATCGAAAAGGGGCTTTTGAAGCGGAAGGGCGTGCCAGAGAGCTTCGACGTGCGCGCCTTTCTCGATATCGTCAGGGCCGTGCGGGCTGCCGATCAGGAGGTGCTCGTGCCGGTCTTCGACCGCTCTCGCGAGATTGCCATCGCATCGGCCCGCGTCGTTTCGCCGGATCACCGGTTCATCGTGATCGAGGGAAACTATCTGCTGTTCAGTCAGGGAAAATGGGCGGAGCTTGAGGGCATGTTCGACTATTCGATCATGCTGGCGCCGCCGATGGAGGTTCTGGAGCAGCGGCTCTGGGAGCGTTGGAAGGGCTATGATCTCGACGACGAGGCCGCCCGCGCCAAGGTCTATGGCAACGATCTGCCGAATGGCCGGCTGATCCTGGAGAACCGCCGCCCGGCCGATGTCACCATCGACATCGTGCAAGACTGAACCTGGCCGTCATTTAACCGCCGTCGCGGATTGTTTTGCGGTGGCGGTTGGTGCTATCGAAGCGCGATAGCCCAAAGCATGATCCCGAAAAATGTGAAGCGTTTTCGGACGAGATCGTGCTTACATTTCCAGAGGTCGTGTCCATGCAAAAGCTCTCCATCCGCCGTCCCGATGACTGGCATCTGCATCTGCGAGATGGAGCAATGCTCGAAGGCGTGATCGGCGATACCTCCAGGCATTTTGCCCGCGCCATCATCATGCCCAATCTCGTGCCGCCGGTCGTGACCACGGCGGATGCGACCGCCTATCGTGAACGCATCCTCAAGGCTTTGCCGGCCGGCGACCGCTTCCAGCCGCTGATGACGCTCTATCTCACCGAACATACCAGCCCTGACGATGTCGAAGAGGGCAAGACGAGTGGCCTGATTACGGCCGTCAAGCTTTATCCAGCAGGTGCTACGACCAATTCCCATGGCGGCGTGCGCAATCTCGACAATGCAATGCCGGTATTGGAGCGCATGGCGAAGGTCGGCCTGCCGCTCTGCGTCCATGGCGAGGTGACGACGCCGGAGGTGGATATTTTCGACCGCGAGGCCGTGTTCATCGAGACCGTGCTCGATCCGTTGCGAAAGCGCCTGCCGGAGTTGAAGGTGACGATGGAGCATGTGACGACATCGGACGGCGTGAATTACATCAAATCGGCAAAGGCCAATCTCGCCGGCTCCATCACGACGCATCATCTGATCATCAACCGCAACGCCATCCTCGTCGGCGGCATTCGTCCGCATTACTATTGCCTGCCTGTCGCCAAGCGGGAAAGCCACCGCCTGGCGCTGCGCGCGGCCGCCACGAGCGGCGACATCAGGTTCTTCCTCGGCACGGATTCGGCGCCGCATGTCGATCCGCTGAAGGAATGCGCCTGCGGCTGCGCCGGCATCTATACTTCGATCAACACGATGAGTTGCCTCGCGCATGTCTTCGAGCAGGAGAATGCGCTGGACAGGCTGGAGGCCTTTGCCTCGCTGAACGGGCCGGCCTGGTATGGACTGCCTGTCAATGAAGACAGCATCACCTTGGTGCGCCGGCCCGATGCCGTGACATTCCCGTCGAAGATCGAGACCGGGGCCGGTCCGGTCACTGTTTTTGACCCGATGTTCCCGTTACATTGGGACGTTGAATCCTGATTTTAGGTTCGGTGAATATAAGCAATAATGAATTTAACGGGTGATATTGGCGTCAAAGTATTCGTGTCTTGCCACTAAATGAGACGTATATTTTATTGAAATGTATTTTCTTTATTATTTGCCGTAACCAATTCGATACCCCTTGAGGGCTAGCGTGTCATTGATCCCTCCACGGTAATGATGAGACCGTCGAAAGAGCACGATGCTGGTCGATTACAATTCCCTCCTTCTCGCCCTCGGCGTCTCCGCGACCTGCCTAGCGGTCACATTGGTGGGAAGCTGGTTTTCTCGCCGGCCTGATACTTTTCTGCTGACGTGCTCTGCCGGCCTGGTGCCTATCGTGGGTGGCATTTTCATATATGGCGCCTATGTCGACAGGCCGCGGCCGATTTTCGCCGTTCTGACTTTTGTGTTGCTTTTCATCGGTTTCGCGACGGTCTGGGTGGCCGGTCACCAGTTTCGCACCCGCCGCCTTTCGAAAATTCGCTTCTTGCTTGGTTGCCTCCCCGGTATCGCGGTGTCGGTGTCTGCCATGCTTGTCGGTTATGACGGTCTGGCTTTCATCGGTGAGAACGTCGTCATCAGCCTGCTCTTGCTGTTGACGGCGCGTGAATATTGGCTGAGCCGCCATGAGGCACCCACGCCGCTCTATGGCATTACCGCGCTTTACACATTGACCGCGATCTCCTTTGCACTTTGCGCGGCTATGTTGATCGCGGACGGTAAGCTCGTGCTTGGCCATGCGCCTGATAATTGGGCGGAGGATTTCAGCCTTGCCGTCTGCATTGCCGGAATGACCGGGATCGGCGCGCTGTCGCTTGCTCTGCATCAATGGCGTCAGGCCGCGCTGCACCGGCAGGAGGCGATCACCGATGCGCTGACCGGACTGCTGAACCGCCGCGCGCTTTTCGATCTCCATGGGGGCCGCTCCTTCGGTCCGTCGATGGCTGTCATCGTCTTCGACATCGATCGCTTCAAGACGATCAACGATCAGCATGGGCACGCGGCCGGCGATCTCGTGCTCAAATTTTTCGGTCAGGACCTATCCGCGGGCTTGCGCGCTTCGGACACGGTGGCTCGGCTCGGCGGCGAGGAGTTTGCGCTTGTGCTCGACAATACGCTGCCCGGCCGCGCCGAGCAGGTCGCCGAACGGGTGCGCGATGCTTTTGCGGCACGAACAATCAGCATTGACGACAAATACTTGACCTGCACGGTCAGCGCGGGTGTCGCGACCGGCACGGTCGAAGGGGTCGGTTTCGATGATGTCCTTCGCGCAGCCGACAAGGCGCTCTACGAGGCGAAGCGCAACGGCCGCAACCGTGTCGAGGTCGCGGCCTATCTGCACGCAGTTTAATCGATCATTTCGATAAAAAGCCCTGTCATACCGCGACTGATCAGAACAGGGCTCGCACGAAGGCGCAAGCTGCAAGTAGCGATGCCACCGCGCGCACATGGTTCCATCGCGTCCAATCGCTGAGATAGGTCGACCATAGTTGCGCGCCCTCCGCCGTATGGCCATCGACCTTGTCCAGTGCGTCGTTCAACGGCACGTTGAACAGTATGGTCGAAAGAAAGCTCGCGACGATATAGAGCACCGCGCCTGTCAGCATCAGCATGCTGATACCATCACGCCAATAGAGGATCGCCATGATAGCAACGAACACCGACAGCGCGGCCGTCAGCAGAAACAGCACGATGAAGGGCGAGCGCACGATCGTCGTGTTGATCGATTGCATGGCAGCGATCCCCTGGTCGGCGGGAAGGCGGGCAAAGGCCTGCATGATGAATGTCGAGAAGGCGAAGTAAACGCCGGCGAGGAGGCCGCTGCTGAGCGCCGCGATGATAAGGGCGATATTGGTGATCGGAAAGGTCATGACTGGATACTCCAGATGCCGGTTGCGGCGGTTTCGCGGGCATAAACGGAAAAATCCTTCGGCTGCCTCCCTAGGATCTGTCTAACGCCATCCGCAAAGTGCGAATTGCGCCCGTCCAGAACCTGCGTGAAGAGTTCATGAGGGAGATCGGTCGTTTCTCGTGGCAACCCAAAGGCGGTCATCTCAGCGGGAAGGGGCTCAAGGCAGTCGGCGACGCGGCCGCCGGTTTTTCCCAATCCGCCGATGATGGCGACAGTTGAGATCTGCATATCGAACTCCTCCAGTTCAAAATGTGATAAACTCTCTCATTTGTGAAATGTGATAAACTCTCTTATATTGTCTGTCAACAGTGACGAACGAGGAATGAGATGGTGCAGGAACCGGTTGCGAGACGCAGGCGCAGCAAGGATGAGGCAGGAACGCCGCGTCGCATCCCCAGCCAGCAGCGTGGCCGCGAACGCGTCGAGCGCATATTGGCCGTGGCGACGGAGCTGATCGCTAGGAATGGCAGCGATGCGCTGCGCATGGGAGAAATCGTCGAGAAGGCGGATGTGTCCTTCGGCTCGCTCTATCAATATTTTCCTGATAAAACAGCGATCATCCGCGTCCTGGCCGAACGCTTCAACGAGCAGGGGCGCCAATGCGTCGAGGACGAGCTGGCGGCGATAAAAAGCGCCGGCGACCTCCAGGCCGGGCTTGGCCGCATTATCGACGGCTACTACGCCATGTTTCTCGGCGAGCCCGTGATGCGAGATATCTGGCACGCCACCCAGGCGGACAAGCTGCTGCAGCAGGTCGATGCCGAGGACATGGAGTGGCATTCGCAGGCCTTTTTTGCCGTCCTTCAACGTCTCTGGCCGGAGCGCGATCATATGGAACTCGCACGGATCGCTCGATTGACCATGCAGCTGGTCGCAGCCGCGGTTCGCTATGCGATCTCGATCGAGAGGGAAGAGGGCGACAGGGCGATTGCGCTGTTCAAGGCGATGCTGCCTGCCGATCTCGGCGCAGTCCGCTAGACGCTCCAAACTGCCGCATGTTGGCAATCCGGCCATGCCGATGGCGGATGCACGCAAAACCGTCTATTCGTCTGGAAACCGCTGGCGCTAGCTGCTATTGCCGCTGAAACATTCCAGCTGCGAAGGAGGCCCGCATGACCCAGATGACTTTTTCCGATCGCGCCGTCATGGCTGAGTTGGTGGCCAGGATGCTTTGGGAGATCAAGGCGGTGCATTTCAGCGCCGACAAGCCCTACAGGCTGGCTTCCGGCATGGCGAGCCCGGTCTATATCGATTGCCGCAAGCTGATCTCCTATCCGCGCATCCGCTCGACGGTCATGGATTTCGCCGCCAGCCTCATCGTCCGCAATGCCGGCTTCGAGCAGTTCGATTGCGTCGCCGGCGGCGAGACCGCTGGCATTCCCTTCGCTGCCTTCCTGGCCGAGCGGCTGAACCTGCCGATGATCTATGTCCGCAAGCAGCCGAAGGGCCATGGCCGTAATTCGCAGATCGAAGGCCATATGCCCGACGGCGCCCGCGTGCTCGTCATCGAGGACCTGACGACGGCCGGCGGCAGCATGTTCACCTTCATCGATGCCATCCGCGCCGCCGGCGGCATCGTCGAGCACGGCATGGCGCTGTTCTATTATGATATCTTCCCCGAAGCCGAGGAGCGGTTTGCCAACGGCAAGGTCCGCCTGCATCATATCGCCACCTGGCGGGATGTGCTTGCTGTCGCCAGGGAACAGAACCTGTTCGACGACAAGACGCTCGAGGAAGTCGAAGCCTTTCTCAACGCGCCGCTTGCCTGGTCGGGACGGAATGGCGGCGTTTCGGAGCTTCCCAAAAAGTGATGCTTTGCTTTTGCCATGAATTTATCTAATCGATTTATGAGACTGGACATGACAGACGCGCTCTTTGGGAGGTCGGAATGATATTGTGCTGTGGCGAAGCTTTGATCGATATGCTGCCGCGGGAGACGACGCAGGGCGAAAAGGGCTTTGCCCCCTATGCCGGCGGCGCGATCTTCAACACCGCGATTGCGCTCGGCCGCCTCGGCGTTCCCACGGGTTTCTTCACCGGCATCGCCGACGACATGATGGGCGATATCCTGCGCGAGACACTTGCGGCCGCCAAGGTGGATTACAGCTATTGTGCCATCGCTCCCCGTCCGAGCACGATCGCTTTCGTCAAGCTCGTCAACGGCCAGGCTACCTATGCCTTCTACGATGAGGGCTCTGCCGGTCGCATGATCACCGAAGCCGACCTGCCGACCCTCGGCGATGATTGCGAAGCCCTGCATTTCGGTGCAATCAGCCTGATCCCCAACCCGTGCGGCGAGACCTACGAGGCGCTGATGAAGCGCGAATATCAAAGCCGGGTCATCTCGCTCGATCCGAACATCCGCCCGGGGTTCATCAAGGACAAGCAGGCGCATATGGGCCGCATCAGCCGCATGGCCGCCATGTCCGATATCCTGAAATTCTCTGACGAGGACCTGGAATGGTTCGGCATTGCTGGCAATCACGATGAGCTGGCTGCGCATTGGCTGAACCAGGGCGCCAAGCTGGTCGTCGTCACCAAGGGTGCCGAGGGCGCGACGGGCTACACGAAGTCGCTGAAGGTTTCCGTGCCGAGCGAGCGCGTCACCGTCGTTGATACGGTCGGGGCAGGCGACACCTTCGACGCAGGCATCCTGGCGTCGCTGAAGATGAATGGCCTGCTGACCAAGGCGCAGGTTGCCGCGCTCGATGAGAAGGCATTGCAGCATGCCCTGGCTTTGGGCGCCAAGGCTGCGGCAGTTACCGTATCGCGCGCCGGCGCAAACCCGCCTTGGGCGCATGAGATCGGGCTCTGAGCTCGCTCGAATTTCAAGGCTTCCAATAAAAGAGCCCGCCTGATGTTTCAGGCGGGCTCTTTCGTTTACGATGGAGAATATTACTTCGCGCGGCTCGCCAGCGCGGCCACCAGCCCCTGTGTCGAGGAATCGTGGCCGGCAGCGCTTTCCTTGCCTTCGATGACAGGCAGCAGACCGGTTGCCAGTTCCTTGCCGAGCTCGACGCCCCACTGGTCGAAGGAGTTGATGCGGAACAGCACGCCTTCGACGAAGACGCGGTGTTCGTAGAGCGCGATCAGGCGGCCAAGAGCGAATGGCGTCAGCTTGTCGTAGACGAAGGTGATCGACGGGCGGTTGCCGGTGAAGACGCGGTGCGGCGCGATGAAATCGGCCTTCTTGTCGTCCATGCCCTTGGAGGTGAGCTGCGCCTTGGCCTCCTCGAAGGTGCGGCCCTTCATCAATGCTTCCGACTGCGCCAGGCAATTGGCCATCAGCAGCTGATGCTGGTGGCGCAGCTCCGACTCGAAACCGTTGGCGGCGATCATGAATTCGGCCGGGATGACGCTCGTGCCCTGGTGGATCAGCTGGTAGAAGGCGTGCTGGCCGTTGGTGCCGGGCTCGCCCCAGACGACCGGGCCGGAATTGCCTTCGACCGGCGTGCCGTCGATGGTGACGCCCTTGCCGTTCGATTCCATGTCGAGCTGCTGGAGGTAGGCCGGGAAGCGCGACAGGCGCTGGTCATAGGGCAGGATGGCGCGCGTCGGATAGCCGAGCACGTTGCGATGGTAGAAGCCGATGAGGCCGAGCAGCATCGGCAGGTTTTCCTTGAACGGCGCCTTGCGGAAATGGTTGTCCATCGCATGCGCGCCGTCGAGGAACTTGCCGAAGTTTTCGGGGCCGACGGCGATCATCAGCGGCAGGCCGATGGCCGACCAGATCGAGTAGCGGCCGCCGACCCAATCCCAGAAGCCGAAGACGCGCTGGCTGTCGATGCCGAAGGCGGCGACCTTGTCGAGCGCCGTCGAAACGGCGGCGAAGTGGTGCTGCACGGCGGCTTCGCCGAGCGCATCGGCGATGAACTTGCGCGCCGTCTGGGCATTCGTCATCGTTTCGATCGTGGTGAAGGTCTTCGAGGCGACGATGAACAGCGTCGTTTCCGGCTTAACGAGCTTCAGAATGTCGGCGATGTGCGCGCTGTCGATGTTCGAGACGAAGTGCGAGCGCGGACCGTCATGGAAAGGCGCCAGCGCCAGCGTCGCCATGACCGGGCCGAGATCGGAGCCGCCGATGCCGATATTGATGACGTCGGTGATCGCCTTGCCGGTCGAGCCCTTCAGCGCGCCGGAGCGGATGCCGTCGGCAAACTTGCCCATGGCCGCCAGCACCGCGTTGACATCAGGCATGACATCCTTGCCGTCGACCAGCACGGGCGTGTTGGAGCGGTTGCGAAGCGCTGTGTGCAGCACGGCGCGGTTTTCGGTGAAGTTGATGGCGACGCCCGAGAACATCTCTTCGCGCTTGGCCGCAATGCCGCCTTCAGCCGCGAGCTTTTCGAGAAGGACGAGGATATCGTCGTTCACCGCGGTCTTGGAATAGTCCATCAGCAGATCGTCGAACGAAGCGTTGAAGCGGGAGTAGCGTTTGGGATCGGCGGCAAAGGCGGCGCGGATATCCGTGGCCTTCGTTGCCGATGCGGTGCTCTTCAATTGATCGACGAGGGCGTTCATGGGAGGCTCCTTGCGGTTCGCGCCGCTTGCCGTCAGACGGGGCCGGGCGCTTTGAGTTTGGTCGCGGAAACTATTCCCTATGTAGGGCGTAAATCAAGTTCACGTATCGTCCAAAACGAAAAAAGGCCGCTCGCGGATTAGGACGAGCAGCCTCCTGAATGGCATGGAATTATGTCAGCCGCGCAACTCCTTGCGCAGGATCTTGCCGACATTCGATTTGGGCAGCTCCGCACGGAATTCGATGAAGCGCGGGCGCTTGTAGTTGGTGAGGTTGGCGGCGCAATGCGCCTTGATATCGGCCTCGGTCAGTGCCGGATCCTTCTTGACGATGAAGAGCTTCACCGCTTCGCCGGAATGCGGGTCCGGAACGCCGATCGCTGCCGCCTCGAGAACGCCCGGATGCATGGCGGCGACCTCCTCGATCTCGTTCGGATAGACGTTGAAGCCCGAGACCAGGATCATGTCCTTCTTGCGGTCCACGATCTTCGTATAGCCGCGCTCGTCCATGAAGCCCATGTCGCCGCTGCGGAAGAAACCGTCCGATGTCATCACCCGCGCAGTTTCGGCCGGCTGCTTCCAATAGCCGGCCATGACCTGCGGTCCACGGATGCAGATTTCACCGACCTCGCCGAGCGGCAGCGAATTGCCGTTCTCGTCGCGAATATCGAAATCGGTGCCTGATATAGGCAGGCCGATCGTTCCGGAGAATTCGGAGCTGTCGAAGCGGTTGGCGCTCGCGACCGGCGACGTCTCGGAAAGACCGTAACCTTCGGTGATCCAGGCGCCCGTCATCTTCTGCCAACGTTCGGCCACAGGCCGCTGCACCGCCATGCCACCAGCCAGCGTCGCAGTGTGCGACAGGTCGAGCTTGATGAACTCGGGATTGTTCATCAGGGCGTTGAACAACGTGTTCAGGCCGGGGAACATGTCGAACTTGTATTTGCCAAGCTCCTTGATGAAGCCCGGTATATCGCGCGGATTGGCAATCAGCACGTTATGGCCGCCGATCGACATGCCCATCAGCGAGTTCACCGTCAATGCGAAGATGTGATAGAGCGGCAGCGCGCAGACGAAGGTCAGCTGCTCGGGCCGCGGCTTGTTGATATAGGCGGACTGCAGCCAGAGCAGCAATTGCAGCTGGTTGGCGAGCAGATTGGTATGCGTCAGTATCGCACCCTTGGCAACGCCGGTCGTGCCGCCGGTATATTGCAGAAACGCGATGTCGCTGCCGGAGAGTTCGGAAGGCTTCAGCGGCAGGCGCGCCCCTTCGGCGATCACGGCCTTGAAATTGCGATGGCCGGGGATGGACCAGGCCGGTACCAGCTTCTTCACCTTGCGGACGATGAAATTGACGATATGGCCCTTCACGCCTAGCATGTCGCCGAGGGCGGTGACGACGACATGGCGCACATCCGTATGCGCCAGGACCTGCTCCACCGTATGGGCGAAATTCTCGAGGACGAAGATCGCCTTCGCGCCGCAATCGCGCAGCTGGTGCTCGAGTTCACGCGGCATATAGAGCGGATTGACGTTGACGACGACGAGGCCGGCGCGAAGTATGCCGTAGGTGGTGACCGGATTTTGCAGCACGTTCGGCATCATGACGGCGACACGATCGCCCTTCTGAAGGCCGAGGCTTTGCAGCCAGGCGGCGATCTTGCGCGTTTGCGTATCGAGGTCGCGATAGGTGATCGATTTGCCCATGCTGGTGAAGGCGAGCCGGTCGGCGTAGCGCGCGCAGCTTTCCTCCAGCAGTGCGACGAGTGATGTATGCTCCAGCGGCGGCAGTTCGGCCGGTACTATGTCCGGATAGGAAGCAAGCCATATTTTTTTGACTTGCGGTCTATCCGAAGGAGCGGAGACTGAATTCATGCGCACTTCCTCCTCTACGCATCATCACCACGCCCCGCCGCTTGGGCGGCGGTTATGTAAAGTGTCACCGCGCGACGGAAAAGTCTCCCGCTTTTCATATCGTCGCAGCTTTCGCTCGCAACTAAATCATCCGAGCGCGATGAAAGCTATAATAACCTTGACGTAAACGTCAATAATCGTCGTGCGCTCACGTTTTTTTACAGTTTTGAAAAAAATGCTGGAACTTTTGCGGTAACGGAGCGTTAATGGGCCGTGGGCGCATACCCATAGGAGCCTCGTCTTGCCCTTATTGAGCAGATGGGGCGCTCCAAAGTTTATGTGACGCGTATCCAAAAGGAGGTGCGCATATGCATAAAGAGAGTGCCGAAATCTCTGGCCGTGACCTCTACGTCAAGGACATGTCGATGCTGGTCGCTTGCGACCGCGTCGAAGGATCGAAGGTATTCGGTTCGGATGGTAGGCAGATTGGTCATATTGAGCGGCTGATGCTTGAAAAAAGTGATGGACGCATCGCTTTCGTCATTCTGAGCTTCGGCGGCTTTTTCGGCATCGGTCAGGATCACTACCGATTGCCTTGGGAAAAGCTGCGCTATGATGCTCGTATCGACGGTTATCGTGTCAGCATGACCAAGAATGACATTGAAAAAGCGCGCCGCTTCGCCAGCAAAGACGAACACGACCATAAGGATCATGGCCACAAGAGCCACGATTATTTTGGCGTGCCGCCTTATTGGATGTAAGCGCGCCGCCAGATCCGGTTTCATAAGCCCCGCCGGTGCCGCGGGGCTTTGGCTTGTGCGGCTTTATTGAAACCGCCCGTGTCTTTGTACGACCTCGATCTTGTAGCCGTCGGGGTCGGTGACGAAAAACAGCAGGGCGAAAAGTTTCCCATCGCGATTGAGTTCGACGATCTTGCCGGGATTGAGCCCGAGGGCGGCCAGCCGTGCGTGTTCGTCTTTCAACTCATCGACCGAGACGGCCAGGTGACCATAGGCTTCACCGAGCACGTAAGGCTCGCTGCGGCCCTGGTTGACTGTCAATTCCAGCTCGAAGCCGGTCTCGGCATTGCTGAGATAGATCAGCGTGAAGGTCGGGAAGGCGACGCGGTCGGCGATCTCAAGCCCGAAAGCCTTGTTGTAGAATTCAACCGAACGCGCCTCGTCGAGGACACGGATCATCGTGTGAATCATCTTGGCCATCGGCGCCTCCGTATATCATCTGAGCATCTTCCCAAGCCAATGCCATCGGTCGCCGGACAAGACAAGTGCGCTTGGGTGGTGCCATACCAACATTCAACTATTGAGATTAAGGCGGCTCCGGGGCTTTTGAATTTCGATCAGCCTGCTTACACTCCGAGCATTCAGGCCAACGGCTCGATCGGCCAAAACTAACTGATGTTCGAAGGGGGGACCTATGTACTACGCTATCCTGGCCTATCACGAAGAGGGCGTAGTGGAATCCTGGAGCGAGGAAGAGGATGCAGCGCTCATGGCCGAGTTGCTCCAGATCAATGATCGTCTCGTCAAGGAGAAGTCGCTCGGGCCGGCAGCCCGCCTTGGCCAGACGCAGCGCGCCGTGACCTTGCGGGGCAAGGGCGCAGGCATGGTCATCGATGGACCGTTTGCAGAAACCAAAGAGCAGCTGCTCGGCTTCTATGTCGTCGATTTTCCAACGCTGGAGGCAGCCGTTGAAGTGGCGCGCGACCTGCGTCGCGTCAACCCGACCGCCGTCTATGAAATCAGGCCGATCTCCCTCTATGTGCCCGGAGCGTCATTGGCCCCGAGCGAGGAAAACTAGCAGGCATTGAGGTATCGTTGATCGTGGGGCCGCTGCTTTCGATCCGACGAGGCGACACCTTGGAGCTTCAGTGGGGCTGCAGGCCGATCTTGCGGGTTATCGAATGTTCGATCATCTCCATGCCATCATAGATCAGCACCGCCATCAGGCCGACGATCAGGCCGCCTTGCAGGATGAAGGCGGTGTTGTCGTTGATCAGCCCGGCGATGATGACCTCGCCGAGGCCCTTGGCGGCGACGGTGGAGCCGATGGTTGCCGTACCGATATTGATGACGGTGGCGATCTTCAGTCCTTCGATGATCAGCGGCAGAGCAAGCGGTAGCTCGACGCGGAACAGCCGCTGCCAGCCATTCATGCCCATGCCGTCGGCGGCATCGAGCACGGAGGCCGGCACCTGCTGCAATCCGGCGACGGTGTTCTCGAAGATCGGCAACAACGCATAGAGGAAAAGCGCGATCAATGTCGGGACCGCGCCGAAGCCGGTGGTGGAAATGGCGAGTGCCAGCACCGCGACGGGGGGAAAGGTCTGGCCGGCATTGGCGATCGCCCGCGAAAGCGGCAGGAAGTCGGCCCCGATCGGCCGCGTGACGAAGATGCCGCCAAGCACCGCCAGGATACCGCTCGCGCCGATCGAGACGAAGATCAGCTCGAGATGGCTGAGGGCAAGGCTCGGAAGACTGTTCTGCGTATAGATCGGTGAGGCGCCGAATTTCGTCAGCGGCGCCAGGATCGGCGTCAGCCATTCCGGACGGAACAGCAACACCAGCAGCAGTGCCAGCGCCAGCAGACGAAAGAGATTAGCGGCGAGAAGTTTCATGCTTTGCGGCCCAGCTCTATCAGATGCTGGATCGAGATCGAACCGACCGGCACCTTTCTCTCATCCTCGACCGAAGCCTCGTCGGCACCCTGCCAGATCAGTTCGGCCAGCGCGTCACGCAGATTAAGCGTTTGCGGCAGGCTGTAGCCGAGACCGGGCCTGAGAGGCTGCATGCTCTCTTTCAGCGGCAGCAACGACATCAGCTTCAGCGCGCGGTCCGACGTGCCGGTCAATTGCTGCACGAAGGGATCGGCCGGCTCGGTCAGGATCTTCTCGGGCTCTGAACATTGCAGCAGTTTGCCGCCGCTCATCACGGCGATCTTGTCACCGAGATGGAAGGCCTCGTCCATGTCATGGGTCACGAGAACGACCGTCGTGCCGAACTGCTTCTGGATATCAAGCAGATCGTCCTGCGCCTTGCCGCGGATGACAGGATCGAGCGCGCCGAAGGGCTCGTCCATCAGCAGCAATTCCGGCTCGGCGGCAAGCGCGCGGGCGACGCCGACGCGCTGCTGCTGGCCGCCGGAAAGCTGGCTCGGATATTTGGCGGCAAAGGTGCCGGGATCGAGACGGAAGAGATTGAGGAGTTCTTCGACACGCCCCTCGATGCGCGTCTTGTCCCAACCAAGCAGCTCGGGGACGGTCGCGATATTCTGCGCAACGGTGCGGTGGGGAAACAGCCCGTGGCCTTGGATGGCATAGCCGATGCGGCGGCGAAGCTCGGTCGCCGGCACACTCATAATATCCTCGCCGCCAACAGAGATGCGGCCCTCGGATATCGGCACCAGTCGGTTGATCATCCGCATCAGGGTCGATTTACCGGAGCCCGACGTGCCGACGATGACGGTGATCGTGCCCTTCTCCATGCTCATGCTGACATCATCGACCACGGTGGCGGCGCCGTAGCGTTTGGTCACGCCCTTAAGCTCGATCATGTTGCTCATGCGCGTTGTCCCCGGATGCTGTCGATGACCGCATCGAGGATGACGGCCGATGAGAAGGCGAGAATGACTGTCGGCACGGCGCCGAGCAACACCAGATCATTGGCCGTCTGGCCGATGCCCTGGAAGATGAAGAGGCCGAAACCGCCGCCGCCGATTAGGGCCGCGACCGTGACGAGGCCGATCGCCTGTACCAGCACGATGCGGATGCCGGTGAGGATGACCGGAAAGGCGAGCGGCAGGTCGATGCCCGTCAGGATCTGCCTTCGCGTCAAACCCATGCCGGCGGCGGAATCGCGCACGGAGGGATCGACGCCGGCAAGGCCGACGACGGTGTTGGCGACGATCGGCAACAAGGAATAGATCACCAGTGCCACCAGCGCCGGCGCCACGCCGATGCCCTGGATGCCGATCGCGGCGGCGAAGGGAACATGGGCGGCGATATAGCCGAGCGGCAGCATCAGAATGCCGAACAGCGCCAGGCTTGGAATGGTCTGCACCAGGCTCAGCGCCCGCAAGACCACGGCGCGCAGGCGCGGCTGCCAAAAGCAGAAGATGCCGAGCGGCAGGGCGAGCACGATGGCGATGGCGACGGAACCGAGGGACAAAAACATGTGGCCGAGCGCCTCGCGCCAGAATTTGTCGGCGTTATTGCCATATTCCTTCATGATCGACAGATTATCGAGCAGGCCGGAGCGCAGAACGGCGACGAGCAGGGCGGCATAGAGCGCCAGCGCGGCGACCCTAAGCCAGGGCGTCAGCCGAAGCTTCACCAGCGCATCCGAAATCATCAACCCCACAACGGCCAGCAACACCCAGAAGGAGCCGCCGGGCGTAATGCGCGCCACCGTGCTTCCAGTCGGCGTTGCCGCCGTCGAAACAAGCCCGAGCGTGACGATGAGCATGGCGATCGCAAGGGTGCCGATGGCGAGGCGAAGAAATTGATTGCGCAGGAACAGCACGGCGAGGGCGGCGGCCACGAGAAGGGCAAGCAGGACCATTGTGGTCGGCTGGCCAAGAAGCTGCGTGAGCAACTGCGGCTTGCCGGCAGCGATGCGGTTTGCCTTGACGATGATGAACGGCATCAAGGCCGCCGCCAGCGCGCCGCCCGCCACCAGCACCACTCCGAGACGGTCCACTCTGCGGACCGCTAGCGCATCTTCCATAAGGCAAGCTCCGTCAGCGCATGAGCCCAAAAAATGAGGCGGTTTCGGACAAGGTCATGCCCATTTTAATGTCCCGCGGCTCCACTCTATCGAAAACGGAGCCGCGAGATCAGCGGTGAAGCCTTATTTCAGGAAGCCATTGTCCTTGAGGTAGGATTCGGCGACAGCCTTGGCCGGCTCGCCATCCACCTGGATGCGGCCGTTCAGCTTGCGCAGCACGTCGGCGGTCAGACCCTTGAAGACTGGAGCCAGTACCTCCTCGATCTTCGGATTGGCCTTGAGCACGGCCTCGCGGATGATCGGCGTCGGGGCATAGACCGGCTGCACGCTCTTGTCGTCTTCGAGAACCGTCAGTTCGGCCGCTTCGATGGCGCCGTCGGTGCCATAAACCATGGCCGTGTTGACGCCGTTGGTCTGGTCGGCCGCCGCCTTGATCGTCGCCGCCGTGTCGCCGCCGGAGAGCACGACTTCCTGGTCGGGCTTGAGCTGGAAGGCGTAGGTCGTCTGGAATGCCGGCAAGGCCGCCGGCGAATTGACGAACTCGGAGGACGCCGCAATCTTCACGGGACCGCCGCCGGCAACCCACTTGCCGAAATCGGACATGGTCTTCAGCTTGGCCGGGCCGGCGACATCGCTGCGAACGGCGATCGCCCAGGTGTTGTTGGCGGGCGAGGGCGTCAGCCAGACGATCTTGTTGGCGTCATAGTCCAGCTTCTTGGCGAGGTCGTAGCCCTGCTGCAGGTTCTTCCAGGCCGCATCGTCGGCCTTGTTGAAGAAGAAGCCGGCATTGCCGGTATATTCGGCATAGATGTCGATCTCGCCTGCGGTGATCGCCTTGCGCACGACCGGCGTCGTGCCGAGCGCGATGCGGTCCTGCGCCTTGATGCCGTTGGCATTGAGCGTGGCGAGGATGATGTTGCCGAGCAGGGTGCCTTCGGTGTCGATCTTCGAGGAGACGACGACGTCGGCGGCGCTGGCACCACTGGCGAGCAACGCCGTCAGCGTGGCGGCAAGTGCAAGATTCTTGAACATGATGTTTCCCTTTGTACCCCGTTAAACCTTTGTTTTGCAGGCCCGCGCCGCCTCAAGGCCACTGTCCGGACACACAAGCGTTCGTGTGAGCCGACAACCCACAAGCGAATTTCTGGCTGCTTCGGGCAAATACCGCTCATCGAGAAAAAAACGATGTCGCTTCGGTTTCCCGCTGCAGTCGCGCGATTATGACGAGCGTACTCGACATTCGCGCGAAATTGGATTTCTTTTTTCGGGGGCAAGTGCGTTTGTTTTTGTTCCCCTTACCCGTTTGACGCTGTTCCGATCTCATTTCTGTGGCTGGATCGGTTAGGCGACGAAGAAACGATAGCGGCCGCCCCTGTGCTTAGGGATATCTTTTTTCAAGAACACATCATATCGTCGGGCTATCAAAGCCGGTCTCGCGGCCGCAGCAGGGCGCTCGCTTGGCGTGGAAGGAAGAAGGGTTTGTATCTCGGCGCATTGTTCATAGCCGACATGGTGTTCTCGGTCGGCTCCGTCAGGGAGACCGCCCGTCAGCTCTCTTTTTCTCCCTCGACCGTTTCCAGTGCGCTCCGCCGTCTGGAAACGGAGCTTGCCATGAAGCTCGTCGAGCGGGCATCCGGTGAGCTCGCAACCCTGCTTGCCAGCTCGAAGGTCCAGAAGGGGCTCCAGCCTATCCTTGCCGGTATCCGCCAGCTTTCCGCCCGGGTGAAGGAGCCGCCCGCGCCTGATGATTATGCGCAATGGGCGGCGCGCCTGCCGCTGAAGATCGCCACCATCGAGCGCTTCCTCGAAGTCGCCGATCAGGGCAGCATCAACCGCGCCGCGCGACGCCTGCGGCTGGGACAGCCGCAGCTCTCGCTGCAGATCGCCAATCTGGAGGAACTGTTCGGTTGCCGCCTGTTCGAGCGGCAGGCGCAGGGCTCGGTGCTGACCGATGCCGGCCAGGAAGTCCATGCCATCCTCGCCGGCATCGCCCAGGCCTGGGACGAGATGAAGGCCGCGGCGGATGAGCGGTTTCAGCGGACCGCGCGTGCCGTTCGCATCGGGTCGATCATCCCGACAGGCTCTGAAAGCTGGGTCGCTCGCTCGCTTGCAAGCCTCGTGTCGCGCTGGAATATCGGCGGCAACCGCAACATGCTGTCGCTGATGCTGATGACCGCGGACGACCTGCGCGAGGCGCTGCGGTTCGGCCGCATCGATGTCGCCATCGTCGATTCCGTCTTCGGCCTCGATGCTTTCGAGCACATGGAACTTGTCGCGACCGACATGGTGGCGATCGCGCCGCTTGACAGCAAGGAGCAGACGGTGGCCGCGCTGGTGGAAAATCACCCGCTCTGCGTGCCGAGTTCGCGTACCGGCATCGGCAATGCCGCGACGGCCTTCGGCTACGATAGCCGCGACCGGCGCCGCTTCCGCGGCCGCGACATCACCTCGGCCGATTCCCTGCCTGTCATCGTCGATCTCGTGGCTAATCACGGTTACGTCTCGTTCCTTGGCCGCGTCAGCGCGCTTCCGATCACCGACAAGGTCAGGATCGTCGACCCCGAGCAGATCCTGCCATTGTCTTATCATCTCGCCCACAATGGCCGCAAAGCGTCGATCGAGGCATGCCGCCTGATCCACCAGGCTGTTCGCGAACTGGTGGCTGACGTGGAAGCACCCGGAAAATATCCGGCATTCCGGGGATAGGTGGAACCATTGTACCACCTTTGCGTTTGGGTAGGTTACGTTAGTCCGGACGTACGGATACTATAAGCCCCCCCGATCTCGTTCGGCACCCAAGGAGAATAAAAATGAAAATTCTGGCAACAGCGCTCGTCGCGCTGGGCATTGTCGCTTTGCCCGCAACTTATGCTGAGGCTCAAGATTATCATCGCTGGCATCATCATCGCCCTATGGTCGTTCAACATCACCAGCCTGACCATGGTTGGAATCGCCACCACGGCTGGCGTAACGACCGGCCATACCATCATCATCGCTGGGATAGGCGGCACCACAACCAGCCGCATTTCTCGCACGACTGACGATAAGCAACTGACATGTATAAACGGCGCCTTCCGGCGCCGTTTCTTATTGAGGCTACCGATGTCCGACCTTGGCAGGTTCCAGAGCGTGACCGGCGCAGGCCCATGTTTTTGCCCACTTTCTTGACGACGAACGTGTCCGGCCCCTTGCCGGGCACGGTGAGGCCGGAACCTCTCGAAAATACCCGCCATCTCCGGGCGTTTTGGAACAATCGGAGCGCAACCGCGTTTTATTTGCTGGTCTGGACAAGCGCGGATGATTCGAGCCGCGTCAGCGTCCGGCTTCCAAGGAGGCTGGAAATGAAAATTCTGGCAACAGCGCTCATCGCGCTCGGCGTAGTCATTCTACCCGCAACCCATGTCGATGCACGCCAACATCACCGCTGGCATCATCATCATACGGTGATCATCTATCGTCACTACCACCACCACTATCGACCCTATTACTATCGGCCTTATTCCTATTACCGCCCCTATTATTATAATGATTATTACCAGCCCTATTACTCCTTTGGCTTGTTCGGCTGGCCTGGCTATAGTCATGGCTGGTATGGTGGTCGGGGATACCATTCTGGTTGGTATGGTGACCGAGGATACCATCACGGATGGCATGGCGGCGGTGGCTGGCATAGATGGCGCAACCAGCCGCATTTCTCGCATAACTGAACATGCCGGCTGATATGCAAAACGGCACCTTCCGGCGCCGTTTTCCCAACGGATTACCTGCTGTCCGGCGTCATAAGCTCATGCCGGATTCAGAACATGAACGGCACGGGCAGCCATAAGATGCTTCACCTTCTCGCCATAGGCAGCCATATGCGCTGCGGCGGCGTGAGCCTTCAATGCGTCCATGCTCGCCCATTTCTCGACGACGACGAATGTATCAGGCCCGAATGCCGGATCGGCGCCGTCGACATCGACGACAGCCGTGTATTCGATGCAGCCATTTTCGGCGTGGACAGCCGGAACGTTCGCCTGGAAGGCTTGGAGCACTTCGGCCCGCTTGCCGGGCAGGGCGGTGAGGATGGCGAGAACGTGGATCATGATGATGTCCTTGAAACAATTGGATGATGCCGGTGAAAAATACCGGATGCCGCCGATTCCGCGACCGGTTTCGACCATTATCACAAAAAGACGACGCTCGAACGCTTGACTGTTCGGCTCAGCCCGAAAGCCTCACATGCGGTTGATATTTTTTGGATCGAGCGATCCGCTAAGCAGATGCCCGAATGCAATGATATTGCCCTGCAGGCGGCCGCGCCGGTCGATATAGGCTGGTGGATTGACTGCGCCGACGATATTCGAGGCAACGTTGCCGCCCATCAGCTTGAGCGCCCATTGCAACGACACGGAGCGCTTTTTCACAAGGTAAAGCGGATTGGCGACCTGGGAATATCCGAGACGCATGCCCGATGTGCGCCCCATTTTGACCCCGAGATGGACGCCGCGCAGCCGATTGAACCTGACGATCTTGCCGTATGGACGCAGCCTCCGGCACAGATCGACGTCCTCCTGCCAGGCATAAAGCGGCAAGGCTTCATCGAAATAGACACGATTGGTCAGGATGGGCTGCAAGCGGAAGATCATATTGCAGCCATAGGCATTGTGAGCGGCTTCGATCGATGGAACAGGATCAGGGGTCGCGTCCTCCTCGATGGCCCGGTCCGCTTCTTCCGCCGTCAGGCCCGGTCCGAGGATGCCGTCGCGGATGACCTCTCCGGTCGCCACGACAATCTCCTTGTCGGCCTCGAACAGCGCTTCCGTTTCGGCAAGATAGTTTGCCGCGGGAAAGAAATCGTCGTCAAAGAAGATAAGTGCATCCATGCCGGCGGCGGCATCGATGATCGCGTTGCGCTGCGGGCAGCTTCCCCGTTGAGATGAGACGATGCTCACGGGAAACGGCGCCGATTGCAATCGTTCCATGTCGATATCTTCGTCTGTGGCCGGGCAGAGGAAAAGGTGATCCGGCCTGCGCGTCTGCGCGGCAAGCCTGTCGATCATGCATGCCAAAATCGCTTTGCGACCGCATGTCGCAACCCCCACAGCAATCTTCATGGTGCATCCCCCAATGTCATCCAGAACGCACAGAAACATCAAAATCTGAATCTTTGGTTGTATTTATTACGCGGATTCAACGCATCGCTTGCAAAGCGATTTCCCGTGCCATGATCCGCAAACGAAGGATCGCCGCCGAGGTCCTGCGAAAGCCCGCGAGATGACCGGCGCGCCGATCATGGCCGAAGCGGATGGCGGCCCCGAATGCCTGACGCAAGCCATGAATGCCAAGAATTTTCGCATCCATGGTTTTCAAAGCGGGCCGTCTCTGCGGTCTTGGCCGAAGTCAACGTCGAAGGTATCCGCCAGCATGAACACGCGCGATTCAAGATTTCACTACAAGGGCGGCATGCCGCATACGCAACTCAGCCTGCACCATACGGAAAATGCCCGGCTGCTGCCCGATCGTGGCGAGCTTCTTCACCGGTTGCCGCACGGAGGCATCTGCGCGGAGATCGGCGCGGCCTTCGGCGACTTCACCGGGGAAATTCTTGAAAAGAACGCGCCACGGGAGCTCTACCTCATCGATGCATGGGATACGCCCCGCTACCAGGACGGTCTGGAGCAGATCAGGACGACATTCAGAGGGGCGCTGGAAAACGGCCGCCTGCATATCGTGCAAGGCTATTCGACGGTAAGGCTGGCGGAGTTTCCGAACAGCTTCTTCGACTGGGTCTATATCGATACCAATCATAGTTTCGAGACGACATGGGAAGAGCTGTCGATCAGCCACTTCAAGGTGAAGCAGGATGGGCGCATCGCCGGTCACGACTTTTGCACCGGCAACGTCGTCGACGCTATCCCCTATGGCGTGGTCGAAGCCTGCACCAAGTTCTGCAAGGATTTCCATTGGCAATTCGAATACCTGACCGTGGAATCCCAGGGGCACTTTTCGTTTTCGCTGAAACGGCTCTGAGTGCGTCTGATCTCGGTTTGCGGAACCGATTGTAGCCGCAGGCGATGATTCCGAAGAGGCTTACTTGGAAGCACCGGGTGTGTAAGGCTTGCACTTATAAGGTATCGAGCCTTCCTTATCACGAACGACCGCATTGCCTTCCGGATCGAGCTTCAAAGTCCAAGATGTTTGCAGGCCGTTCGAGCCCATAAAACCTCCCGTGAAGGTCACGTCGTCTCCTTGCCGGGTGAATCCGGTGACACCGCCAAGGTGGCGTTGATAGTCCTGCGAGCGCATGACGACGCCGACGAGAGCCGCTGATCCGGTGGGAGATGACAAACCGTATCCGCCATTGGGCGCGCACGGCATCATGTCGGCGATGAATGGGCCGCTGACGCAACTAAGGACGTGGCCGAACTGCTTTTTGGAATTTAGGTGAACATATACGTTATCAATACCGTCGCCCCTGCAGAGCATATGCATTGGCTTCTCCGCGGGAGCTGCTAATGCCATGCCGGTGGCTGCCAGATAAGCGGCGGCGGCGATTGCGTTCATGAGATTCATAGAGGCCTCCGATGGCAGCCATCATTAGCTTGCACGTTCGATAAGTCGAGTGCAGCCCATCTTGTTCTTGACTATCTTCGGTCCCTAAATTGGCCGCTTCGAATCGCGATATCGCGGCCACGAAATAGGGGAAACAGACACCTGAGAACGGCTGTAGCAATGTGTGGAAAGAGTAGTGCCTGGAAAAATGGTGCCGCTTGCAGGACTCGAACCTGCGACCCCATCATTACGAATGATGTGCTCTACCACCTGAGCTAAAGCGGCATTCAAGGGGCTTTGGTTCGGCCCCGCGATTTGCATGGCGCTGATACAGTCTATACGGCCAGATTTCAAGCGTCCAAATCGCCATTTCGCAAAAAAGCGAAAAGCCTGTGAAAAAACAGGCCGCTCCTTGCTCGTTCAAAGCGCCAGCCGTGCACGCGCCTGATGATATTCCGTCTCCAGCCGGTCCACCAGCGCCGCAACGGGCTCGATGGCCTTGACAGCGCCGATGCCCTGGCCGGAGCCCCAGATGTCCTTCCAGGCCTTGACGCCGGTCGTGGCCGCCTCGAAATCCATCTTCGAAGGGTCGGCTTCGGGCAGCTTGTCTGGATCCATCCCGGCGGCAAGGATGGAAGGTTTCAGGTAGTTGCCGTGCACGCCGGTGAAATAGTTGGAATAGACGATATCGGCGGCGGCGCCGTCGACGATCGCCTGCTTGTAGGCGTTGGCAGCGCGGGCTTCCTCCGTCGCGATGAAGGGCGAGCCGATATAGGCCATATCGGCGCCAGCGGCCTGGGCTGCAAGAATGGCGCCGCCGGTGGCGATGGCGCCGGCGAGCAGCAGCGGCCCGTCGAACCATTCGCGGATTTCCTGGACGAGCGCAAAGGGCGAGAGTTGGCCGGCATGGCCGCCGGCACCCGCGGCGACCGCGATCAGCCCGTCCGCGCCCTTGCGGATAGCCGAGTTGGCGTGGCGGTTGTTGATGATATCATGCAGCACGATGCCGCCATAGGAGTGCACTGCCGCATTCACCTCAGGCACGGCGCCGAGCGAGGAGATGACGATCGGCACCTTGTATTTCATGCAAAGCATCAGATCGTGTTCCAGCCGCTTGTTTGACGTATGGACGATCTGATTGACCGCAAATGGAGCTGCCGGCCGTTCGGGGTTTGCGGCATTATGTGCGGCAAGATCCTCGGTGATCATCGCCAGCCATTCATCGAGCTGGCTTTCCGGGCGCGCGTTCAGGGCCGGGAAGGATCCGACCACGCCGGCCTTGCATTGCGCCAGCGTCAGCGCCGGATGCGAGATGATGAACAGCGGCGAGGCCACGACCGGCAGCCGCAGGCGCTCGGTCAGGATTGAGGGGAGGGCCATGTACATCATCCCTTTCTTTGACGTTTACGAAAACGTCAAAGGAATAACAGATGTCTTTTTGAAGGGGAAGATGGTGCTCGCATGGAGGTGCAATCGGCGGCCTTATGGCCAAACCCGGTTAAATTCCTCGCAGATTTGGGGAGAGTCTTTAGATTTTATTTTTCCGCTTGAGATAATCTCCCAGCGCCATATCCGGAATCTTTCTCTTGGCCGGACGTCGAGCTTTCCTATCTGCTTCGAGAAGACCCGCTTCCTCATCGACCGTTTCATCGCCGCTCATTTGTGCGACCACGATATTAGAGGCATGTCGGCCTTGCCTATTGGATTGCGCCTTGAATCGTGGAATCGCCTTGCGCTTGGCTTTGTTGTTCTCACCATACGCATCCCGTCCGTCGCGCTCATAGGAAAGAAGCTTGTCTTCCGATGGAGATCGGCTTTCTCGGGTCTTTTGATCACTCATCCTTTTGCACCTCGTTGTAGGGACAAAGGCTATCATTCGAAAATCGATCATGTCGAGAGAGTTCCGCGCAGTCCGATGCGCCTTCCAGCCATCGCAATTGCGTCGTCTTTGACATTTATCCCCGCCCGAGTGCCTGTGGCTTTGGTCGGAGGCTTGCGTATTGACGGACAGGGCGTTACCGAATCCGGTTAACGAATGATAAAGACCGGGACCGTCTTGTCGGTAGAGTCTGCAGGTATGTTGCGAGTGAGAGTAAAGGACCTGATGTGAGCGGATTAGAAACGGCTATCAGAAGCGCGTTGGACCGGTCCGATCGCGCCAATCCGGAAATCCGGGCTCGCATCTATCAGTCGGCGCGGCAGGCTTTGGAAGCCGGCCTCCGCAAGCAGGATATTACCGATATCAATGTCGTCTCCGCCCAGCGTCAGCGGCTGGAAGCGACGATCCGGCAGATCGAGGCCGAGGAGCGCGTCCGCCCGGCGGAGGAAATATCGGTTTCGCCGCAGCTCGATGTCCCGCATGTTTCCCCGGCGGTGCCACGACCGGCGGCCGGGCAGCCGGCACAACAGCATGAACCGGTCATGAGCGTGCGCGGTGAAACCCGCAACCCCTCGCTTTCCGTCCACGCTTCCGCTCCGGTCGAACCCGAAACAGTCGAGCCCGCAGCACCGGAGAGCGATTTCGGTGATATGCGCGCAGGGCCGGCCGATCATCTCGGCGCCGATAGCGCCATAAGGCCGGCGACCGCAGCCGCACCGGCAGCGGCGCGAACAATGAATTTCAAGCCCGAGCGCGCTGCGGTTCGCCGCAAGCCGCGCAAGTTCTTCTCGCGCCTGCTGGTATTCTGCATTCTGCTCGCCTTCCTTGGTGTCGGAGCCTGGTGGATCAAGACTTCGGGCGTGTTCATGTCGGCGGCGCAGAGAGACACGAGTGTCCGCAATCCGCCGGCGCATATCGATTCGCAGGATTTCAGCGGCAGCAACAGCGACGAAGATACGTCGGGCGACGGGGATAGCAGCGGCCCTGCCAATCCGGGGCTGGCGACCATCGACCCGCAGAACAGCTTTTCCGAAGAGTGGGTCGCGATACTGAAGCCGACGGACGCGTCGAAGGTCACCGCCGGCGCGCAGGCGAAGGCTGAGAATATTTCGGAAAACGAGGGGCCGGCCGTGCGGCTGACCTCTCTCAGCAGCGGCGCGGATGGCGCGGCCTCGGTCCAGGTGCCTATCAATGTGCTGCAGCAGATGGCGGGCAAGCCGTCGACGATCGCGCTGACGTTACAGTCCACCTCGGACACGCCGACGCAGATTACCGTCGAATGCGACTTCGGCTCGCTCGGCAGCTGTGGACGGCATCGCTTTACGGTCAGCCGCCAGAAGACGGATGCGCTGTTTCAGGTCCGCTACGATCGCTCGCTGGCGCCGACGAGCCCCGGCCGCCTGATCATCAACAGCGACGTCGACGGCAAGGCCCGCGGCATCAACGTCTACGCCATCCGCGTGCTGCCCGGACAATAGGCCCGGGTAGCCCTTCCCCTATTTGAGAACGTCTGGACCCATGCCGAGGATCTTTTCGTCGATTTCGCCAATGGCCTTTTTGTCCTTGCCGTCATAGTCGAGCGTCAGCAGGATGTGACGGATGAGGTTCAGACGAGCGCGACGCTTGTCGTTGGCGCGGATGACCGTCCATGGCGCGTAATCGGTATGCGTATCCTTCAGCATGCGGTCGCGCTTTTCGCCGTAGTCCTTCCATTTCGGCAGGGCGGCTATATCCATGGAAGAAAGCTTCCAGACGGCGCGCGGATCGTGGCATCGGTCGTGGAAACGCTTCAATTGCATCTCTCTGCCGATATCCAGATAGAATTTGAAGAAGGAGATGCCATCCTGGACGATGAGCTTTTCCATCTGCGGCGCCTGCTTCAGGAACTGCTCGTACTGCTTCGGGGTGCAGAAGCCCATGACCGGTTCGACACCGGCGCGGTTGTACCATGAGCGGTCGAAGAGAACGAATTCGCCCGCCGTTGGGAATTGGGCGACATAGCGCTGGAAGTACCATTGCCCGGCCTCGCGGTCCGTCGGTTTGGTGAGCGCCACGACGCGTGCCAGGCGAGGGTTCATATGCGCCGAGGTTGCGGCGATCGAGCCTCCCTTGCCCGCGGCATCGCGTCCCTCGAACAGCGCCATCACCCGCTTGCCTGTCGCCTGCAGCCAGAACTGCACCTTGATGAGCTCGATCTGCAGCATCTCCAGCTCTTGCTGATATTCCTCTTCCTTGAGCTTCTTTTTGTAAGGGTAGCCGCCCGAAGTCAGCGCTTCGTCGTCGATCCAGCCCGGCAGCACGGGATCATCGACATCGAATATGCGCTTGCTGCCGCGGATATCCAGCTCCACGGCACGGCTCTTCGCTTGTTCTTCTCCCATATGTCAGGCTCCTCGGCTCTTTACGCTCTGTTAAACATGTCGCTTGGGCACGACAAAAGGCTCGCTGGGCAAACTGGGACTTTTATCCAATGGTTTCAAGCCCTTTGCGGGTTTCCTTCTTTGCCGGCTACGTTTATTGTTGTGAGTTATCGCCTTCTGTGGATAGAGCCGAATACTTCTGTCATGAATCCCGGTTAAGAGGCGGAATCCAGCATTCCGTAACGACAGACAAAGGGACGGGCGCAATTGGAAGACGAATGGTCATTTGTCAGGAGACTGGCGCTGCGGTTGCGGCAGGAGAGCGCTATGCTGATCCTGGCGACGCTGATCGCCGTACTTGCGCTCATCGAGGGCATCAATACCGGCGCTGTCTTTTGGATCTGGGCCATCGTCATGATCGTCGCGCTGATCCGGCCTCCGCTGGTGGAGCGGATCGTCGTGCCGTCGCGGGAGGAACCTCAGCCGATCGATCCGGAAGTTCTGCTGCGCATGGTTTTTGCGGGATTGGCTGCACTCGACATCCCGGTGCTGATCATCGATCGCGAGGCATCCGTACTGGTGCAGAACGCAGCCGTCGAAAAGGCCTTCGGCGCCTTCCCCGCGGGGGCGCATATCTCCTCGAAGCTGCGCTCCCCCGGCCTGCTCGACATGGTGCGCGAGACCATAGCCACCAACACGCCGAACCAGATCGAGCATTCCGAGCGCCTGCCGTCGGAGCGCGTCTATATCGTGCGCATCGCGCCGGTCGAGCTGCCGGAGGCCGATGTCGAGACCGGCTTCTTCCTGCTGTCGTTTCGCGACATATCGGAACTGCGTCACATCGATCGCATGCGCTCCGATTTCGTTGCCAATGCCAGCCATGAACTGCGCACGCCGCTTGCGTCGCTGCGGGGGTTCATCGAAACCATCCAGGGGCCGGCCAAAGCGGATCCGAAGGCACAGCAGCGCTTCCTCGGCATCATGCTCGACCAGACGACGCGCATGAGCCGGCTGGTCGATGATCTCCTGTCGCTATCCAGGCTGGAGCTGAAATCGCACATCGCCCCGGATCAGAAGGTCGATCTCGTGCCGCTGCTCGGTCATGTGCGCGACTCGCTGCTACCGCTTGCCGGCGATCTTGACGTGACGATCAATCTGCATATGCCGGCGGGCAAGGTGGAGGTGCTGGGCGACCGCGACGAGCTGGTGCAGGTCTTCGAAAATCTCATGGAGAATGCCTGCAAATACGGCCAGGAAGGCAAGGCGGTGGAGGTTACCTTGCTGAACGAGCCGGGCCAGGCGGTTGAGGTCGTCGTGTCCGACAGCGGGCCGGGAATTCCCGCAGAACATGTACCGCGCCTGACCGAGCGCTTCTATCGCGTCAATGTCGAGGACAGCCGCTCCAAAAAGGGAACCGGCCTCGGGCTTGCCATCGTCAAGCACATTCTGACCCGGCACCGCGCCAGATTGATCGTCAAGTCGGAAGTCGGGAAGGGAACGGACTTTACCGTCCGTTTCTAAGAACCCCCATAAATCGCCCATTTTTGGCGTGATTTATTCCATTAATTTCAAAGAGATGACCTGTCATAATTGTTTCACTCGCCTGACATAAAAGGGCGGTGCTTTGGCCGCTAAGAAAGTGATGCTGAACCAGGCGGATGTGGCATCCGTTACAGCGCTCTTCAGAGCTCGTCAGGGGGATTCATTATGAATGCTTTGAAATTGTCTATTCTTGCGCTGGTTGCATCGGCTGCCTTTGCTGGTGCCGCGACGGCTCGCGATCAGATTCAGATCGCCGGCTCATCTACGGTATTCCCGTATGCCAAGATCGTTGCCGAAAGCTTCGGCGAGACCTTTACCAATTTCAAGACGCCCGTGGTCGAGTCGGGTGGCTCCGGGGCCGGCCTAAAGGAATTCTGCAAGGGCGTCGGAACGGATTCCATCGACATCGCCAATTCATCGCGCCCGATCAAGGACAGTGAAATCGAAGCCTGCAAGGCTGCCGGCGTCGCTGATATCCAGCAGATCAAGATCGGCTACGACGGCATAGTTTTCGCTTTCGACAAGAGCAATCCGGACATCAAGTTCGAGCCCGTCGATCTCTATAAGGCACTTGCCGCCGAAGTGGTCGTTGATGGCAAGCTGGTTCCGAATCCCTACAAGAAGTGGTCGGAGATCAAGCCGTCGCTGCCGGATTTCGAGATATCAGCCTATATTCCGGGCGAGAAGCACGGGACGCGGGAAGTCTTCGAGGAGCGGGTGCTTGCCGCCGGCTGCAAGGCTTCCGGAGCGGTCGACGTGATCAAGGCAGCCGTTTCCGATGCCGGCCAGCAAACCAAGAAATGCGTCGCTGTACGCAAGGATGGCGTCGCAGTTGATATCGACGGCGACTATCCCGAGACGCTCGCCCGCATCAATGCCAACAAGCACGGCGTCGGCGTTTTCGGCCTGTATTTCTACCAGAACAATGCCGACAAGCTGAAGGTCGCCACCGTCAGCGGCATCGTGCCGTCGGGCCAGACGATCGCCGATGGCACCTATCCGGTGTCGCGTCCATTGTTCTTCTACGTCAAGAAGGCGCATCTCGGCGTCATTCCGGGCCTCAAGGAATATGTCGATTTCTTCACGAGCGATCAGATGATCGGACCGGACGGCCCGCTGGCGGAATACGGCCTCGTGCCCGCTCCGGATGGCGAGCGCGACCAGATCCGCAAGGACTTCGCCGGCGGGAAGATCATGTAAGTGCATAGAGACTATGCACCGGTGCGGGTTTGATCCGCGCCGGTGTTCGCCGGGGAGTGGGAATGAGCATATCGCTGCTGTTGTTGTGTCTGTCGGTCATTGGTGCCCTTGCCTTCGTGCTCGGGCGCGCGAGGGCGACTGCGATATCAGGCGGCAGGTCTTCCTCGATGCACTCCCGGCTCGGCTATCATGGCGCCTATGCTGCGATCTGGGCGGTGCTGCCGGCCCTGGCGCTCGTCTGTGTCTGGCTGATCGTCAGCCCGATTATTATCGATCGCCTGGTGGTCAAGTCCTTTCCGGAAGAGGTGAGAACCCTTCCGCAGGCGGAGCTTAACCTCAGCTATGGCATGGTGCGCAGCATTGCCCACGGCATGCGCCTGCTCGATGGCCAGGAACTCGCCGCGGTTGACGGCGGCGCGGCCGATCTCCAGTTGCTTCTGGCGCAGAAGGGCGTGCCACTCGCGGTCCGCCCAACGGGTTACATGATCGATGCAGCCAATAAATATAACGGCATGCGCGAAGTCAGCCGGATGGTGATGTCTGCATCGGCGATCCTTCTGTCGTTGCTTTGCGCGGTTCATGGCTTACGTGCCATCGCCCCGCGTTTTCGCGCCCGCAACCGTGTCGAGCAGGTCATCCTCGGCGCCCTGATCGTCGCCTCCTCCATTGCGGTGCTGACGACGGTCGGGATCGCCTTTTCGATGCTTTCGGAGGCGGCGCGTTTCTTCAGCATGGTACCTGCCCATGAGTTCTTCTTCGGCACTGTCTGGGATCCGCGCTTCACCGGTGCCGGCTCACAGACATCCGGAACTTTCGGCTTGATACCCTTGCTGGCCGGCACGATCTATATCGGTCTCGTCGCCATGTTGTTCGCGGTGCCGATCGGCTTGTTCGCCGCCATCTACATGGCCGAATATGCTTCGGCCCGCGTGCGCTCGATCGCCAAGCCCCTGCTCGAAGTGCTGGCCGGCATTCCCACGATCGTCTACGGCTTCTTTGCCCTCGTCACGGTCGGGCCGTTCCTGAGAGACATCTCGGCGGAGATCGATGGCCTGCTAACGGGAAGCTATACAAGTTTCATCGAGGCGCAGAGCGTCCTGACGGCGGGCTTCGTCATGGGCGTCATGCTCATTCCCTATGTCTCCTCGCTGTCAGACGACATCATCATGGCCGTGCCGCGGTCGCTGCGCGATGGCTCGCTCGGTCTTGGCGCCACCCGCTCGGAAACGGTCAAGCGCGTTTTGCTGCCGGCGGCACTTCCGGGCATCGTCGGCGCGCTGCTGATGACCGCCTCGCGGGCAATCGGCGAAACGATGATCGTCGTGCTGGCCGCCGGTGTCGCGGCTCGCATGCAGTTCGATCCCTTCGAACCCATGACGACGGTTACCGTGAAAATCGTCAACCAGTTGACCGGCGATCTGGAGTTCACCTCGCCGCAGACACTGGTCGCCTTCGCGCTCGGCATAACGCTGTTCTGCCTGACGCTCTGCCTGAACGTCTACGCGCTCTACATCGTCCGCCGCTACAGGGAGCAATACGAATGAGCGACATCGTATCCTCCTCGTCACAGAATATTCCGCGCGGGCTTACGCCGGGCGCCCCGGCGCGGCGCGATATCGGCATCAAGCGGCGCTATGCCGCCGAGCGCCGCTTTCGGGCCTATGGCATCGCCGCCGTAGTCTTCGGCCTGGTCTTCCTTCTCACGCTTGTCTCGACCGTGGTCCGCAACGGCTATACCGCCTTCGTGCAGACCTCGATAACCCTACCGATCGAATTCACCGAGAAAGTCATCGACCCCACCGGCAAGCGCGCCAGCGATCCGAAGGTGCTGATATCAGCCAACTATCCGGTCCTCATGCGCGATGCGCTGGTGAAGGCCTTGGGCATCGATCCTTCCGATCGCGTACTCGTGCGCGAAGCCACGACAATGGTGTCGGACAGTGCGCGGATTGCACTGCGCAACAAGATCATGGCCGATCCCTCGATCATCGGAACGACTGGGAATGTGACGTTCCTTGCGAGCGCCAATATCGACTCCGCCAACAAGGGGCAGATCGACCTGGCGGCCGACGAGAAGGATCGCAAGGTTTCCGATCGGCAGCTCGGCTGGATGAAGCAGCTGACAGCCAGCGGCGCGCTGCACGAAGCTTTCAACAGCGGTCTCTTCCTCTCGGGCAACTCGAGCCGCCCCGAGGCCGCGGGTCTCGGCGTCGCGCTGATCGGCTCGCTCTATCTGATGCTGACCGTCCTCGCGCTCGCCTTGCCCGTCGGTGTCGCCGCTTCGATCTATCTGGAGGAATTCGCGCCAAAAAACCGGCTGACGGATCTGATCGAGGTCAACATCAACAATCTCGCGGCGGTGCCCTCCATCGTCTACGGCCTGCTCGGCCTTTCGGTGTTCATCAACATGATGGGGCTGCCGCGCTCTGCCTCGCTGGTCGGCGGGCTGGTGCTCAGCCTGATGACGCTGCCGATGATCATTATTGCCACGCGCTCGGCACTGCGGGCGGTACCGCCATCGATCCGCAGCGCGGCACTCGGCCTTGGCGCGTCGCGCATGCAGATGGTCTTCCATCATGTGCTCCCGCTCGCCATGCCGGGCATCCTCACGGGCACCATCCTCGGGCTGGCGCATGCGCTCGGCGAGACGGCGCCGCTGCTTCTGATCGGCATGGTCGCCTTCGTCGCCAACTATCCGGCCTCGCCGCTCGATCCTTCGACGGCGCTGCCGGTGCAGATCTACATGTGGGCGAGCGAAGCGGAGCGGGCCTTCGTCGAGAGGACCTCCGGAGCGATTATCGTGCTGCTCTTCTTCCTCGTTGCGATGAATATCGGCGCGATCCTGCTGCGGCGCCGCTTCGAACGGCGCTGGTAGGGGAGGGCGACCAAATGAACATGATGACGGAAGCCGCGGGCGAAAGAGCATTAGCCAAGAAGATGATGACGATCCCCTACAAGATGATCGGCCAGGACGTCTCGGTCTTTTACGGCGACAAGCGCGCGCTCTTCGATGTCAACCTGAACATTCGCGCCAATACGGTCACGGCACTGATCGGTCCTTCCGGCTGCGGCAAGTCCACTTTCCTGCGTTGCCTCAACCGAATGAACGACACGATCGAGACCTGCCGCATCACCGGCAAGATCACGCTCGACGATCAGGATGTTTATGACAACAGCATCGATGTCGTGGAGCTGCGCGCGCGTGTCGGCATGGTCTTCCAGAAGCCCAACCCGTTTCCGAAGTCGATCTACGAGAACGTCGCCTACGGACCACGCATCCATGGCCTGCACAGCTCGAAAGCCGATCTCGAGCATATCGTCGAGACCAGCCTGCAGAAAGCCGGTCTCTGGGGCGAGGTCAAGGATCGGCTCTATGATGCCGGCACGAGCCTGTCCGGCGGCCAACAGCAGCGTCTGTGCATCGCTCGCGCGGTCGCAGTCAGTCCAGAGGTCATCCTGATGGACGAGCCATGTTCGGCGCTCGACCCCATCGCAACCGCAAAGGTCGAGGATCTGATCCATGAGCTGCGGGAAAACTTCACCATCGTCATCGTGACGCATTCCATGCAGCAGGCAGCCCGCGTTTCGCAACGCACCGCAATGTTTCATCTCGGCCATCTGGTTGAGGAGAACGATACCGATAAAATGTTCACCAATCCCGACGATTTCCGCACGCAGGATTACATCATGGGCCGTTTTGGTTGATGATGCCGTGCGCGCGGCTCCTTTCACACAGTTCACCTTGAGGATAGAAAAATGGTCTCCACTCACATTCTCTCTGCCTATGACGAAGACCTGAAGTTCCTGACGCGCCGCATTGCGGAAATGGGCGGTCTGGCCGAGCAAATGGTCAGCGACAGCGTTCGCGCACTGGTCCAAAGCGATACCAGTCTTGCGCAGAAGGTCATTTCCGACGACGTCATTCTCGATCATGCGGAACGGGAAGTCGGCGACAAGGCGATCGTCACCATCGCCCGCCGGCAGCCGATGGCCGCCGACCTGCGCGAGATCATGGGCTCGATCCGCATCGCTTCCGATCTGGAGCGTGTCGGCGACCTCGGCAAGAACACCGCCAAGCGCGTCATCGCCGTGCAGGGCACAGGCGTTCCGCGGCGGCTTGCCCGCGGCATCGAGCATCTCTCCGAACTGGCGCTCAGCCAGCTCAAGGAAGTGCTTGACGTCTATGCCACCCGTTCGCCGGACAAGGCTGTGTCGATCCGAGAGCGCGACGAGGAAATCGACGCGATGTACACCTCGCTCTTCCGCGAGATGCTGACCTACATGATGGAAGATCCGCGCAATATCACCACCTGCACGCATCTTCTCTTCTGCGCCAAGAACATCGAGCGCATCGGCGACCATGCCACCAACATCGCCGAGACGATCTATTACATGGCGACCGGCGCCCAGCCAGAAGGCGAGCGCCCGAAGGATGATACCGCCAACACCGTTGGCGCGGTGACGGAATAATCTGGAAGCGAAGAAAAGGAGACCAGAGGCGCATGGTTCCGAGAGTTGCTGTTGTAGAAGACGAGGAAGCGCTCAGCGTTCTGCTGCGCTACAATCTCGAGGCTGAGGGCTTCGAGGTCGATACGATCCTCAGAGGCGATGAAGCCGAATTGCGTCTCCAGGAGCGCATCCCCGATCTTCTGATCCTTGACTGGATGCTCCCCGGTGTATCCGGCATCGAGCTCTGCCGCCGGCTGCGTATGCGGCCGGAGACGGAGCGCCTGCCGATCATCATGCTGACGGCCCGCGGCGAGGAAAGCGAGCGCGTGCGCGGTCTTTCCACCGGCGCGGACGATTACGTCGTCAAGCCGTTCTCGACGCCGGAGCTGATGGCCCGCGTCAAGGCGATGCTGCGGCGCGCCCGCCCGGAGGTTCTCTCCACGGTACTGCGTTGCGGCGATATCGAGCTGGATCGCGAGACCCATCGCGTTCACCGCAAGAGCCGCGAAGTGCGGCTGGGACCGACGGAATTCCGCCTGCTGGAGTTCCTGATGTCCTCGCCGGGCCGGGTCTTCTCGCGTTCGCAGCTGCTCGACGGCGTATGGGGACACGATATCTATGTCGACGAACGTACCGTCGACGTGCATGTCGGCCGCCTGCGCAAGGCGCTCAATTTCTCCAATATGCAGGATGTCATCCGCACCGTTCGCGGTGCGGGTTACTCCATGGAAGCTTGAGCGGGTACGCCCGTTCAGGCATCGACATAGCGGCGGAAACAGAAAACGGGCCTTTCGGCCCGTTTCGTTTATCTTATTCTGGAGCGGTTACGCGTTTCACCGACTCGCGTGACCGCTCTATACTATTGTTTTTACGCAATTCCGGACGGAAAACCGCTACGCACTTTTCCTGGAATTGCTCTATGGGGCATCTCAGCCGCGCGGTTGAGCTGGCCGACGCCGTTCATGCACCGGCTGGTAGGCCAGGCGCTGATGGTAGCCGCAATAGGGCGATGCATCCGGGCTCTCGTTGCCGCAGAAGTGGAAATCGTCCTTCAGCGGGTCGCCGACTGGCCATTTGCAGGTGCGTTCCGTCAGCTCGGTCAGGACGAGGCGCCGAGAGATCGGAACGACGACGTTGGCAGCCGGACGATATTGGATCTCGTTGACCGCATCGACCTCAATCTCTTCCTTGAGCATGGTCGCGCCCTGCTGGCGGGTAACCGTGCGGGTTGCGACGCGCGATGTATAATTCGATGCGCGGGGCGCCGAGGCGCCGCGCTTCGGCGTTCGGGCAGCGGTCGCCGTGCCGCCCGCCTTCGCTCGGCCCGGCAGGCTCAAGCGGTGCACCTTGCCGATGACGGCGTTACGGCTGACACCGCCCAGCTGCGCCGCGATCTGGCTGGCGCTCAACCCTTCGGACCATAGCTTTTTAAGCTTCTCGACGCGTTCGTCTGTCCAATTCATGCCCTGTCTCCGCTGTCGCGTTTCCGATGGCAGAATCCTTCACCATTGCCCCGCATAGGATCGAGGCGCGAAACGCTCTAAAATTGTGGTGACTAGTTCCGCCGCATGCAGTCTAGCAATTGGTTTTTAACCTAGTGTGAGGCTGACTCCGTGACAAGAGTCGCGGGAATCTTGAGGAATCGATTTCGAGGTTTTCCCCAACTTGCTGTCCTGGCGTGGCATTTATGCAATATGATCCGGCCAACGCATCCCGTTCGGCCTCGGCCGCTCTCTCGCACCTGCTAAATCGCCAGTTTTGTTGACATCGCGGTGCAAAACATCAATAGTGCCCACGCCGCCGCAAGGCGGCATTTTTAATTTTTTCGGACCCGTTTCATGGAAAGGAAGCGATTGGTCCTTAGGGTTGTGATCGAGGAGATACGCCATGGCCGAGACAGCGGCGCTTTATGACACCTATATGCGCGCTCCGCTGCGGTTCGAGCGAGGCGAGGGCGTCTGGTTGATCACGGAAAATGGCGAACGCTACCTCGATTTCGCGGCCGGTGTGGCAGTCAATTCGCTCGGTCATGCGCATCCCCATCTCGTGGCCGAGCTGAAGGCGCAGGCTGACAAGGTATGGCACCTGTCCAACCTCTACGAAGTGCCCGGTCAGGAGAAGCTGTCGAAGCGGCTGACGGAAGCCACATTCGCTGACAAGGTGTTCTTTACCAATTCGGGCGCCGAAGCGCTGGAATGCGCCATCAAGACGGCGCGGCGCTATCAGTTTGCCAACGGGCATCCCGAGAAGTTCCATATCATCACCTTCGAAGGTGCCTTCCACGGTCGTACCATCGCGACGATCGCTGCCGGTGGCCAGGAAAAGTATATCGAAGGCTTCGGCCCGAAGGCCCCCGGCTTCGACCAGGTGGCTTTCGGCGATCTTGATGCGGTTCGTGCCGCAATCACTGATGCGACGGCTGCGATCCTGATCGAGCCGGTGCAGGGCGAGGGCGGTATCCGCCCGGCGACCAACGAATTCCTGCGCGGTCTCCGCGATATCTGCGACGAGCACGGTCTGCTCCTGGTGCTCGATGAAGTACAGTGCGGCGTCGGCCGCACGGGCAAGCTTTTCGCCCATGAATGGGCCGGCATCAAGCCCGATATCATGGCGGTGGCCAAGGGTATCGGCGGTGGTTTCCCGCTCGGCGCATGCCTTGCAACGGCAGAGGCAGCCTCCGGCATGAAGGCCGGCACGCACGGGTCGACCTATGGCGGCAATCCGCTTGCCATGGCGGTCGGCAATGCGGTGCTCGATATCGTGCTGGCCGATGGCTTCCTGGAGCATGTGCGTGATATGGCGCTGGTCTTCCGCCAGGGCCTTGCCTCGCTCAAGGATCGCTTCCCGGATATCATCGAGGACATCCGCGGCGAAGGTCTCATGCTCGGCATCAAGGCAGCCATCCCGCAAGCGGATCTGCTGCAGGCGATCCGCGCCGAGCATCTGCTGGGTGTTCCGGCCGGCAACAATGTCGTTCGCCTGCTGCCGCCGCTGGTCGTGACCGCCGAGGAAGCGCGCGAAGGTCTTGCTCGCATCGAGCGTGCGGCCGAGCGTGTACGCGCCGCCCGCGTCAAGAAATCGGCCTAAGTTCGACGCCCGCAGTCGGGGCGTTCTTGCCCTATGCGGGCGTTATTGTTTTTTCTGGAGTACAGGTGAGGACATGGCTTCTCCGAAACACTTTCTCGATCTCTCGGCTGTAGCGGCCGCCGATCTGCGCCACATCATCGATGACGCGATCGTGCGAAAAAGGGCGTTGAAGGCGGGTACCGCCGATAAGCCGCTTGCCGGCAAGATGCTGGCGATGATCTTCGAGAAGCCTTCCACCCGGACCCGCGTCTCCTTCGACGTCGGCATGCGCCAGCTCGGTGGCGAGACACTTTTCCTGTCCGGAACCGAAATGCAGCTCGGCCGCGCCGAGACGATCGGCGATACGGCGAAGGTGCTGTCGCGCTATGTCGATGCGATCATGATCCGCACGACCGATCATTCGCGCCTGTTGGAACTGGCGGAGCATGCGACCGTTCCGGTCATCAACGCGCTGACCGACGATACGCATCCCTGCCAGATCATGGCCGACATCATGACCTTCGAGGAGCATCGCGGCCCGGTCAAGGGCAAGACTATTGCCTGGACGGGCGACGGCAACAACGTGCTGCATTCGTTGATCGAAGGCGCTGCGCGGTTCGGCTATCGCATGAACATGGCGGTACCTCTTGGTTCCGAGCCCAAGGATCACTATTTGAACTGGGCCCGCAACCAGGGCGCCGAAATCATGCTCTCGCATGATGCCGACCGTGCGGTCGCCGGTGTCGATTGCGTGGTAACCGATACCTGGGTTTCCATGAATCAGGAACACCGGGCCCGCGGTCACAACGTCTTCCAGCCCTATCAGGTCAACGCGGCTTTGATGGCACAGGCCGGCAAGGACGCGTTGTTCATGCATTGCCTGCCCGCCCATCGCGGGGAGGAAGTGACTGATGAAGTGATCGATGGTCCGCAATCCGTTGTTTTCGATGAGGCGGAAAACCGCCTGCATGCGCAAAAGTCGATTCTTGCTTGGTGCCTGGGCGCAATCTGAGGATATGAAACCGCGTCTGAGGGCGCGGGCGCAGTAGGAGTAGAGCAATGGCCGAAAATGCAGCCTCGCTGGGTCAGTTTGATTTTGCCGGTGACGATCACGTGGTTCCCTTCCAGGTGGAAGGGCTCGATGTGCGCGGTCGTGCCGTGCAGCTTGGTTCGTTGCTGGACGCAATTCTTGCCCGGCACAACTATCCGACCCCGGTCGCCCGGCTTTTGGCCGAGGCCATCGTCCTGACCGTCCTGCTCGGAACCTCGCTGAAGTTCGAGGGCAAGTTCACCGTGCAGACCAAGAGCGACGGTCCCGTCGACCTCCTGGTTGCCGATTTCTCGACGCCGGAAAATGTCCGCGCCTACGCTCGTTTCGATGAAGAGGCTCTGGCAAAGGCGATCGCCGCCGGTGAAACCGAGCCGGAACAGCTGCTCGGCAAGGGCGTGCTCGCCTTCACTATCGATCAGGGTCGCTACAGCCAACCCTATCAAGGCATCGTCGCTCTCGACGGCGCCTCGCTCGAGGAGATTGCCGGCACTTATTTCCGCCAGTCGGAGCAGATACCGACTCGGGTTCGCCTGGGCGCCGCAGAACTTTTCGATCGTGACGAGAACGGCAAGCCGCGGCATCGCTGGCGGGCGGGCGGCCTGATCGCGCAGTTCCTGCCGGAAGCGCCGGAGCGCATGCGCCAGCCGGATCTCCATGGCGGCGATGGCGATAGCGGCATGCGTGATCATGTCGAGGACGATGCCTGGGCGGAAGCACGCAGCCTGGTGGAGACCATCGATGCGGATGAATTGACGGATCCGCTTGTCGGCACCGAGCGCCTGCTGTTCCGCCTCTTTCATGAGCGCGGCGTGCGCGTCTACGAACCCAAGGCGGTTTTCGACCGCTGTTCCTGTTCGCGCGACAAGCTGAAGGGCGTGTTGCAGGGGTTCTCGGCCGAGGAGATCGAGGCCAGCCAGGAGAACGGCGAAATCGCCGTCACCTGCGAATTCTGCTCGACCACGTACCGCTTCGAGGCAGCCGAGATAAATGTGACCTGATCGGGCTCAGTTCAGCGTGCGCATCAGGTTGGGCGTATCGAGGGAGAAGGCGGGGATCTTGACATGGAAAAGTTCCCCGTCATCCGTCTCCATCTGGTAGTGGCCGAACATCATTCCCGAGGGTGTGTCCAGCGGGCATCCTGAGGAATATTCATAGGTGTCGCCAGGCCGCAGATGCGGCTGTTCGCCGACGACGCCGGGGCCGGTCACTTCGTCGACTATTCCGTTCATGTCGGTGATATGCCAATAGCGCGTCACCAGCCGAACGGAAACTTTCGAGTGGTTGGAGATGACGATGCGATACCCCCAGACATAGCGATCGTCATCCGGATCGGATTGCTCCTCCAGATAAAACGGCTCCACGACCACTTCTATGTCGCGTGTTAGGGCGCGATACATGCCTGATACCTTACCACTGCGCTGGAGCATCAAGCGTCGGACAAACGCTGGAAAAGCCTCAGTATCTTTAAGTCTGCGGCATATTATCCGCTTTCCACCGTCCCGCAAAATGCAGGATCTCTAGCGGTATCCTACAAGCAACCTATTCCGTCAAGGAACGGATCGGTGAAAACCCGTGTGATCGGCCGGAGCATCCCGGTTTTTAGCTATTACGGCTAATATCGAAGGTTAATAGGCCGCAGCCAAAAGTATCACAGGCCGCTTCTCTTTCACTGTTATCCCGCATACTGCTGCCCGAATACCCTCCATGGGCGGAAACGCTTACGGAAATTGCAGGTTGACTTGAGACTCGATTGTCATGTCCGCCACGCCTCAATCCAAATCTCTAGATCATATAATTCCCAAACCGGTCTTGTGTTCCCCGAGAAGCGCTTCTCTGCGATTTCCCGGCGAGGGGATTTCGGCTATCATCTGATTCTGGCATGGCCCGTGCCTCCCCCCTCCATCCGGGAAAGTATACTTCATGCGGGGCTGTCGATCATCAAACCGACTGTTTGAGCGCCGGGCATAAGGAGGGGTTGCGGTCATTGCTCGCAATAGGAGGTTTACAATGAGGCTTTCCGCCCCTGTTTATCATTTGAAGCGCAAGGCGCGGCTGCTGTCGCGTCAACAGAATATTCCTTTGCATGCCGCGCTGGATCGCGTAGCGGCCCGCGAAGGATTTCAAGGCTGGAGCTTGCTTGCGGCCAAGACGCAAGCGGCCGTACCCGCCGACGATTTGTTCTCGCTCTTGAGTCCGGGCGATCTGGTGCTGGTCGGCGCGCGGCCCGGCCAGGGCAAGACATTGATGAGCCTCAAGCTCGCCGTCGGAGCCATGAAGGCTGGCAATCGCAGCGCCTTCTTCACGCTGGAGGATACGGAGAAGGTCGTCCTGGATCGCTTTCGGATCATCGGCGTGGATCAGGCCGAGTTCAGGGAACTGTTCGAGCTCGACAGTTCCGATGCCATAAGTGCCGATTACATCACGCGCAAATTGGCCTCAGTGCCGCGCGGCACATTGGCGGTGGTCGACTATCTGCAGATACTCGATCAGAAGCGGGAGAAGCCAGAATTGATGACCCAGGTCCGGGCATTGAAGGCCTTCGCGCGCGACAAGGGCGTGATCGTCGTGTTCATCTCGCAAATCGACCGTTCATACGATCCGGCGCTGAAGCCATTGCCCGATCTCGATGACGTTCGTCTGCCGAACCCGCTGGATCTCGCGCTTTTCGACAAGCTGTTCTTCTTGCATGCCGGCAAGGTTCAATACAAGGCGGCGAGCTGACGCTGGCCGTCTGCTTGCATCATGGCCTGCTCAGGGCAGGTCGGGCCGCCCGGAAAATCTCCGGGCGGCTTGTCGATTGATATCAGGCGGAGACCTGTTCCAGAGCGCGGGCGAAATCCTCGACCAGATCCTCGCTGTCTTCGATACCGGCGGAGAAGCGCACGGTGCCCGGCGAAATGCCGAGTTCGGCGCGCGCCTCGTCGGTGAGGTTCTTGTGCGTCGTGGTGGCCGGATGAGTGATCAGGCTCTTGCTGTCGCCGAGATTGTTGGAAATCCGCACGATTTCCAGTGCGTTCTGCAGCTTGAAGGCCGCTTCCTTGCCGCCCTTCAGCTCGAAGGCCACCAGCGTCGAGCCGCCGGTCATCTGCTTTGCGATGATATCGGCCTGCGGGTGATCCTTGCGGCCGGGATAGATCACGCGGGCGACCTTGCCGGGGTGCCCGGCAAGGAAATCGGCCACCTTGGCGGCATTCGCCGTCTGCTGCGCGACGCGCAGCGGCAGTGTCTCGATGCCCTTCAGCAGCGTCCAGGCGGTGAACGGCGACATGGCCGGGCCGGTGTGGCGGAAATAATCCTGCAGGTTCTCGTCGATCCACTGCTTGTCGGAAAGGATGACGCCGCCGAGCGAGCGGCCCTGGCCGTCGATATGCTTGGTGGCGGAGTAGACGACGATATGGGCGCCGAGCTCCAGCGGCTTCTGGAAGAGCGGGGTGGCGAAGACGTTGTCGACCACGACCTTGGCGCCGATCTGGTTGGCGAGTTTGGCGACGGCGGCAATGTCGACCACTTCCAATGTCGGATTGGTCGGGCTTTCCAGGAAGAAGACCTTGGTCGTGGGACGGATGGCCTTTTCCCAGTTTTCGACGAAACGTCCGTCGACCAGCGTGCATTCGATGCCGTATTTCGGCGCCAGCGTTTCGACGACCCAGCGGCAGGAGCCGAAGAGCGCGCGAGCGGCAACGATATGGTCGCCGGCCTTCAACTGGCAGAGAATGGCGGCGGTGACGGCGGCCATGCCCGAGGCCGTGGCGCGGGCATCTTCCGCGCCTTCCAGCGCGCACATGCGCTTTTCGAACATGTCGTTGGTCGGGCTGCCGTAGCGGGCGTAGATGAACCCATCCGTCTCGCCCTTGAAGCGTGCTTCCGCCGCTTCCGAGGTGTCGTAGACGAAGCCCTGGGTCAGATAGATTGCTTCGGATGTTTCGCCGAATTGCGAACGGAGCGTTCCGCTGTGAACGAGCTGGGTTGCGGGGCGCCAAGTCTTGCTCATGCCATCACCACTTTCAAAACAAAAAAACCGGCCGCAATTGCAGACCGGTTTCAACCCGGTCTTTTTAGCCACTTATTTAACGTGGCTGCAAGCCGACCGGCCAAATCACCACGGGATAAGTTGCAATACTGCCGTTGATCGCTTGCGTCAATTCCCTGAGTTTGGTTTTGTCTGCGACAAATTACTGTGCCTGGCGCCCGTAGGCTGCGCAAAGGATCACGGTAACACTTGGAATTTGCACATGACCCTTCAGATCGCGCTATGGTTTGCAGGATTGTGTGCCGGGGATGAGGCATGATGGCTCGCAATACTGGAATTCTAGCCGATCGCGCCATTGCGGCGCTTTTTGACGCGGGGCGGCTGACGAGCGAACGGGAACTGGACGCCGATCAGATCCAGCCGGCGAGCCTCGATCTTCGGCTCAGCGCGCATGCTTTCCGCGTCCGCGCCAGCTTCATGCCCGGCCCGTCGCATCTCGTCGCCGACAAGCTCGACCGGTTGAAGCTGCATGTCATCGATCTCTCCGAAGGCGCTGTGCTGGAAACCGGCTGCGTCTATATCGTGCCGCTGATGGAGCGCCTCGATCTGCCGGCTGACATGTCTGCGTCGGCCAATCCGAAAAGTTCGACCGGCCGCCTCGATATCTTCACCCGCGTCATCACCGACCGGGCGCAAGAGTTCGATAAGATCCCGGCCGGCTATTCCGGCCCGCTCTATCTGGAAATCAGCCCGCGCACCTTCCCGATCGTCGTGCGCCGCGGCTCGCGCCTGTCGCAGATCCGTTTTCGCGTCGGCCAGGCCGTGCTCACCGAGCCGGAACTGCTGGCCCTGCACGAGACCGAAACGCTGGTGGCCAGCAAGAAGCCGAACATCACCGGCGGCGGCATCGCGCTGTCGATCGATCTTGCCGGCGACAAGGAGGGCCTGATCGGCTATCGCGGCAAGCATCACACCGCCGTTGTCGATGTCGACAAGAAGGCCCAGCACGATATCTTCGATTTCTGGGAGCCGCTCTATAGCCGCGGTCGCACCGAACTGATCCTCGACCCGGACGAATTCTATATTCTCGTCTCTCGCGAAGCCGTGCATGTTCCGCCGCATTATGCCGCCGAGATGACGCCCTTCGATCCGCTGGTCGGCGAATTCCGCGTCCACTATGCCGGCTTCTTCGATCCGGGCTTCGGCCACGCGCCGTCCGGCGGCCGCGGCAGCCGCGCCGTGCTCGAAGTGCGCAGCCACGAGGTGCCTTTCATCCTTGAGGACGGCCAGATCGTCGGGCGCCTGATCTACGAACACATGCTGGAACAGCCGAGCAGCCTCTATGGCTCCGGCCTCGGCTCGAACTATCAGGCGCAGGGCCTGAAGCTGTCGAAGCACTTTCGGCTCTGAGGGGCTAGCGACTGGCCTTGACAGAGACCGCCAACTGTTGGACATCTCAGGGTGTCAGGCGGGTGTAGCTCAATGGTAGAGCAGCAGCTTCCCAAGCTGAATACGAGGGTTCGATTCCCTTCACCCGCTCCAGCCTGCTCCGCAAGGCTTTCCGCGATTTTCTAAGCCCGAGATTTCGAAGAGTTTTACAGGTGGTTTTACAGGAACGGTTCGTCTTTTGTGCTGTGAACTTCGGCGGTGGGCGGAGTTTTGCAAATATTCACATGTCTGATTTGCGGGATGAAAGAGGGCATTTCACAGCATGGATTATCGGAAAAACAGGAGGCAGTCGTTGAAAGTGGCAAAATTACCACTAATGGTGTGCCTATAGACACTAGCGCAACCGTATATGTCCTGTTAAGGTGATTTTAATGCGTCGGAACCATATTGACTTTGGCGAATTTTGGTGTAGACGCGCCGCGCCCTCTTAAAAAGGGCTTAATCGGCACATATATAGGTTTAACGATGGTTCGGCGATTTTGCTGAACTCTAATGACCAGGAGGTCGGCATGATAGCGAGCGATAACAAATTCCTTTCGCTCCTCTTCGAGGAGGGAAGGGTTCTTGATAACCTGAAGTTCTTCCCAGGCCCGGATTGTGCGTCGGCCGAACAGCTTTTTGAAGCCGGTAGTGCGGCTATTCAAGCAGCGTTGGCGGGCGAGTCTGGGGACGATATCCCATCTGATGGACGCGAGGTTGTGTCTATTGTGGATTACGCACGCAGCTTCTAAAAAAAACTGCTTATATTGAAATAGAATCCGGGCTATAAAGCCCGGATTTTTTTTGCGGAGTCGTAAGTGTCAATTAATAAGTTGATTCGCCATTTCGAAGCTTTGGGACGTATTCCCGTTTCAATGACTGAAGTAATTGATGAGTTTCGAAGGTCAATCCTTGACGCTGGACTGCGCGTAAAGGGCGTAGATCTACCTGCGAACGTCCTTCGAGGCACTCATTACCGTTACCATCACGGGCCATCATCTGACGAGTCTGCAATTCTGCCAGGCCCGATAGCTATGGTCATCTATAGTGTTCAGCAACCTCTTGGTTGGCAGCGCCTTGTTTGCTGTAAGGAACTTATCCATGTTCTGGATTCCCCGGCGGTACGCACAAATAAGAAGTCTGAAGTCATACAACTTGGCGATAAGCTAACGGATAAAACCCGTCATTTTAAGGGGACTGCTGACCTTCAGTGGTTTTTTGATGACCTCGCCATATACCAAGCGCTCGCGATGCTTTTCCCTTTCAGCCTTCGAGAAGAAATCATGGGCGCCTATGTCGCTGGCAAGGTGACCGACGAGATGCTAGCTGAAGCAGCCCAGATACCTGTAGAATATGTTCGAACCGTAATGAGCGACGGATGGAAGCTACTGCGCGAGTCAATTCTTCTATCGGATTAGGATTAGCACTTTGCTGCCTATGATTTCTGACGAGCCTCGTTGAGCTGTCGAATCATTTCCTTCGTCGCGGAGTTTCGGCCCACGTAGCGGCGAATGATCTTCTCAACGGTTTCCTCCTCCCATGCCATGATTTCGGCAATGACGCGGATGGACAGGCCGGCGATATAGAACTTCGTCGCGGCGGTTCCTCGCAGGTCGTGGAAGTGCAAGTCACGTTCCAGCATGTTCGTTTTGTCCTTGGCTCGCCAGAACATGGTGTTGAAGCCGTCTTGCTTCCAAGGCTTCTTTTTGGTGCTGGTAAGAACGACCGGCGAGCGCTTCGGGATGCGGTCCAGAATTTCATTCAGGGCGTCGTAGCGCGGAATGATCGCTTGGCGCTTGTTCTTGCTCTTGCCGGTGGAAGTGATAATCGCATCAGCGCCGACATGCGACCATGACAGCTTGAGCAAATCACCGATGCGCAGGCCGGTATGTGCGGCAAGGTCGATGACCCATTTCACTTCGTCGGAGCATTCGGCCTTCACCTGGGCAATGTCGGCGTCCGTCCAGATGATTTCCGAACGGTCTGAACTGTAGAGATGTTTGATGCCCTCGGCGGGATTGGAGCTAAGCTTGCCCATCGGGTCCACGCCATGGGATAGGATGCGGGATAGAACCTGCATACCGGTATCGGCGGAGCGTGGCGTATCGCTGTATTGGCCTCGCCATTGGCGAATGCGGGGCCGGATTTTGTCAGTGCGGTTGAATTGCGCGATGCTCAAATCGCCGAAGTGCGCGGATATCCGATCAATCCACGGCGTCCAGACGCGCTTTGTGGAATCGGCGAGCTTTTTGAATTCAGTCGCCTTATAGTGTGTGACGATGGACCGGAACCGCCCGCTTTCCGGCTCGGCGCGGCTGGCAATGGCCTCGTTATAGGAGGCCATGAATGCCGTCGTTCCCGGTTCCCCGTCGAGCCGTGGGCCACCACGCCAAGCGTAATAATAGGTATTGCCCTTGGCCTTTACGGTGTGGATACCCTTTAGCTCAACTGTAACCATGCTTCCTATCAAACTCTGCTAATTCGCGGTCTAGCTCATCGCCGTCTTCTTGTGCCGGCGGCGTAAAATGCCACCTAAACGTGCCGTCTGGCAATGTGTCGAGTGCGGTCGGCGTCATGCCGTTACGTTTCAGGGCTTCAAGCGTAGCGTTCACGTCTCGGATGCGCAGGGTAGGGCGGCGGGTTTTCTTCTTTAGCGAGGTGCTGATTGCGGTCATGCGGGATCGCCTTCCGGTGCAAGGCTGTAGGCGGCATCACGGCGGCGCTCGTATCTGCTTATCTTCACGCGACACCCACGAACTTGACGAAGCGTGTGCTATCTCCTTCGACTACGAATTGCCAAGGCGTAGAGGCTTCGGACCACCACCAGATTTCAATGTCGCCGCAGGTGTCCGCTTCGATCTCTGCATTTGTGATCAGATCCGGAACGCTGTGGGCGATGGTGTCAAACTCAGAACGGAGTGCAAAGCAGTTCGCATAGTCGGGATAGTCGCGATCAATCTCCCAACCGCCATCTTCGCGGACATCGAGCGTGAAGCTTCCGAAGTGGCGATGTTCGCAGAATTGGACGATATCGCCAGCGCGCAGTTCGCGAACCAGATGCGGTTCAACGTCATCGTCATTCGCCGGCCTAAGTATCCAACGGTCTCCGTCGCGGAAAATGAACGCATCGGGCAGGTCTAGCGGCGGCGGCACGCACTCATCCAGCCAGTCGGCGGGCAGGTAGTGAAGGTCGTCGGGGAGGGGTAGCGAGGCGCGGGACATCAGCGATTTCCTTTCAAGATGCGGACGGTTTCAACGAAGCCGGGGCGCTGTCGGCGAGCTTTCTGCTCGGCTTGCAGGGCGTTTGCGGCAGTGGTGATGACGGTGGCACCGTCACGGAAGCGGACACGGAACAGCGGAGCTTTCCGGGTCCTAGGTTGGTCGGCCTCGGGCGACTTCATGGTTGTTGCGTCTCGTTGACTTGGTTCTTGGGCAAGAAAAATCGGCATGCGATAGCGGTTGCCGGAACGGTCTTTCGCGCCTTGTTGAGAATTGGCCGGTTGCAATGTGCGTCTTTGCGCTCGCCGGGGTGCTGCTTATGCCGCATGCTGAAACTGCCCGGCTCGACGGCGACAAGCTGGCTTTCGCCATCGATCTTCGCGCGCTTCCATGCGTGCCAAAATGCGCATTGTCCGCAAGTCGCGTCTAATGGCCCTGTCCCCGCGATGTGGGCTTGGCCTATGTGCGTGGCAGCTATCGCGGCGTGCGTTCCGTCGTTCTTGAGCCTTGGTGAAACCTCTATCCTGACCATGCATCGCCTCAATCAAAGGGGAGCGTGAGTGCCACCACGGCGATGGCCATGGTGGCGGTAATGAGACCGATTGCAGTGCAGAGCGCGCGCACTTCCCTTTCGAGCCGGGGTAGGCTCGCGGGCGTCTCTGTCATCGGGGAAATGCGGAACATGATGTGGTCTCCGTTCATCCGTTCGGGAAACCGGCCCGAAGGCCGGAAACCGGAGTGGATGCCAGATCAGGCGGCGCGCGCGGTTTCTGCTGCGCGCAGCATTTCAGCCGCCTTCGGGGCGTGCTTCGCGATTTCGTCTTTGGTGAAGCCTTCAGCCTTCAAGTCGGCTTCGGTCATGCCGCCGCGTTCGCGCGCCAGTTCGGCCATTTCTTGCGGAACGTTGCGGATGCGAATCGGATTGTAGGCGCTTGCTGTCTGCATGATGTTCTTTCCTGCGTTTGCTCTAAGGACTATGCGCATGGGCGATAGTCTCCTTGCTGGGGCGGTGAATTCACCGGACGAGCAAAAGGCTATGCGGATTTCTTTCCGCAGTCAAGAAAGATGCGTAATTTTTTACGCAATTGGATTAGGCATGAAAAAACCCCGCACGATTTGGCGGGGCGAATCAGCTTGGTCTTTTGGTGACGGTCGAAACTACACGCCAAATATCTCGTTAAGCGTCAGCACCTTGTGGATGCTAACGATTGAGTCCTTTGCAATTTCGATCTCCGCAGCCGGATTATGCTTCTTTATTGTGATGTTCTCGCCGTTGCGTTTCGAATAGATTCCGATGGTGGCTTCTGTCGATCCGTTTTGGCTTGTTTGACACTGCACAATCACCGCGTCGCCAAATCGTGCGGGCTTGTCGGGATGGACGTAGATTAGGTCGCCGGGAAAATATTGCGGCTCCATCGATGAGCCTTCAACATAGAGGGAATAGATATTTCGGGCATTCATTAGGGCTGGCGGTCGCCTTACATAGTCAACGGGGTCTGTAGAAATCTGAAACGCGCCACGCAAATGAGAACCGGCCGCAGTGCCCATGACCGGCACATCGTTCGGCATTTCATAGCGATGCGGTACTTCGGGCTTACTGGCATTGTGGTTGGCTAGTGATGCTGGTTCGTTGTCGCTGCCTGATAGCAGCCATTGTTCGCTGACCTCAAGAGCATGCGCTAGTTTGAAGAGTGTTTTCCCGTTGGGGATCTGCTCTCGGTTGCCTAAAAGCTTCCTTACCGCTTCGCGCGACAATCCTGCTTTCAGCGAGGCCGCTGAAGGATTTAGCTTCAGAGCTTCAAGTCGCTCTTGAATGCGGTCATGAATAGTTTTTGCCATGTGCGGAATTCTATCCGCAGAGGTGATTTCTGTCATGCGTAATAAATTAGGTTGACTTTGCGGAATCAGTTCCGCATTTTTGGCAACCATGACGCTGCGCGAACAACTCATAACGGTCTCCGATGTCTACGCCCACGCCCGCAAGGTCGGTCGTCAGCGCGTGTCCACGATTGTCTTGAATAGAGGCTCAACGCTCGATCGCATCGCTCAAGGCCAAAGCGACATAACGACGGGCACGTTTGAGGCAGCTATGGTTTGGTTCTCGGTCAACTGGCCGGACGGAACGCCATGGCCGAATGAAGTGCCTCGCCCCCTTCCGATTTCGGAGGCCGCAGAATGACCGGCCTCTTGCACCTATTGCGCGGCCAATCCTCCCGGCCTGCTGCACCCCGCGCCGTGGCGCTCTCTTGTCTGTCGCCCGGCGCGGGGAAATCTCGTTTTGCATGTGGGCCTCCGTAGCTTCGTAACGCCCTGAATTTCTCATCTTCGATCATTTCCCACTACGGGAAAAACACCGGGCTTTTCCCGGTGCGGGAAAGGCATTGTCTCATGATTCAAACTGCATGGTTTCATCGCATCAAGGCAGCACAGCGCGATCTCATCCGGCTTGTCGGCGGCATCGAGCGAGCTGCGGAAATCTCCTCGATCTCGAAAAGTCACATCGGGCGCATGAACAATGCGACGGACCCGGAAATGATGCCGTTGCACGCCGTTTACGCCCTGGAATCCGAATGCGGCGTGCAGGTCGTCACCTCGGCGATGGCAGAACTGCACGGCAAGCGGCTGGTCGAGCCGGAAAGCGAGCGCGGGGCCGATCACTGCCTTATCGCCGCCTATTCCGACATGGTGCGAAAGGCGGGCGACCTGATTTCGGGCGGGGCAGTTGCGATTGCCGATCTCATGGTGACGCCAGCGGAAGCGACCAAGATGGACCGGGACGCGGCGGAACTGGAAATCGGGATTGCGGCGCTACGCAAGGCGCTCGCCAACGTGAAAGCACGCGGCGGGCAGAGGGTCGGCCT
>NZ_FMAF01000047.1 GCF_900094565.1 Martinezella lusitana | reverse complement strand
GCCTGACCGCGAGCCTTCTTGTAAAGCCTGGCATCCGGGTCGGTGGTCGACGCGTGGGTTGCGTTGCTGCGCTTCTCGCCGTGGAAATCGCGCTCGGAGTTGCGATCTGCGGGCTTTGGCGGTTGTTTCCCTTCACTGCCAGCGCCGCTGCCGTCGGTGTCGTCACCATCGGTCTCGTCCTTGGGCTTGAAGCTCTTCATGCTGGCCCAGGCTTCTATCAAGGTACCGTCCACCGAGAAGTGCTCGTCCGACAGCAGTGCCTTAACCCGCGGCTGGCTCAGCAAGGCCGCCAGGAACTTGGCAGCGATGTCGCCCGCCAACAGGCGCTCGCGGTTCTTGGTGAACACGGTGACGTCCCAGATCGGTGCATCCATCGACAAGCCGACGAACCATCTAAACAGCAGATTGTAATCCATCTGCTCCATGAGCTGGCGCTCCGAGCGGATCGTGTAGAAAGCCTGCAACAACAGGGCGCGCAGCAACTTTTCCGGCGGGATCGACGGGCGGCCGATCGCTGAATACATCGCCTCGAAATCGGGGGACAGAACTTCCAGTGCCTCGTCCACAATCGCGCGGATCGGCCGCAGCGGGTGGCTGCTTGGAACGCGGGCTTCGCAGCTCACATAAGAAAACAGACCCGCCGTCTGGATATCACTGCCGCGCATGTCCCACTCCTGCCAAGCAATCACCGAGGCATGGAATCACGGCAGTCCGCTCGCAGCAAGCGCCTTTTTCCGCATCCTGTTAGAACCGGCGTCACGAAGCGACTCAGCTTCGCCGGGTTGCCTTGCCAAATGGAGTTTGGCTCCAGCACTTCTCCCTTCATCACGAAGGAGTCGACGTCGACCACCGACCCGTCGCCCATCACAACGCCATAGTGGACAAAGGCAGCAGGTCCAAGCGTGCAGCCCTTGCCAATCCGAATGAAATCGGACTTGAACACGCCCTCTTCCAGCGAATGGGCCTGAATGACGCATCCTTCGTTCAGGGTTGCATCGTCGCCGATCTCCACCAGGGAGCGCTCAGTCAGATTGCTGCCGCCGTCATAGACACGCCGTCCAACCTTCACGCCGAGCATGCGCAGGATCATGGGCCGGAACGGCGTGCCACTGAACAGGCCGGTGATCGGCGAGTCCGACAGCTTCCAATGAAGTTCATGGTGCCAGAATGTGACATCATAGATCGTCGTCATCTGCGGCTTCAGCTTGCCGAAGCCCAGGCTGGCGCGCTCCACAAAAATGTAAAATGGTATGGTGATCGCCGATGTCAGGACCACAGCGGCGAAGAGCGCGATCTCGGCCCATTCGGTGTAGTAGTTGAGCGCCCGGTCCCAGATCGCCAGCGTGGCGAACAACATGACCCACTGCGTTGCCAGGAAGAGGAGCGCCGTCATGGTGTTATAGAGATTCTTGCGCTTCAGGCGGCTGCGTCGGTCATCTTCGTTGACGCCGGCGATAAGCTCCTTGTCGCGGTTCACCATGCGCGGAATTTCGAAGGACGGTGAGCCCAGCAGGCCAACATTCTCCCGGATCGGCCCGTCGATGGGAACCATTACCTTGGTACCGAGCAGGCAGTTTTCACCTGTCCGCCCATCCGGCGGATAGTAGATGTTGTTGCCCAGATAGTTGCGCTCGCCGATCTTGGTGTGATCCAGCCGGAATGCGGTGGCGGACTTGTGCATGTTGATCATGAAAAGCCCGTCCGACACCATGGTGTCGGTGCCGATCTCGCACAGAAGCGGGTTGTCGTGCTGCTGATTCGTTCCGAAATTGGAACCTGTCTGGGTCACCTTGTTAAGCTTCCAGCCGATGCTGCGCATATAATGCACAATCGCCGAGCTATCGCCGAATATCAGGTTGAGGATACGAGAGTTGCTGGAAAGCTCGATCGTGGCTTGCAGCCAGTGGTGAAAGCCGTAGAGAGAATAAGTACGACCCGGCTTTAAGAAGAACCTGAAGAGACGTGGCAGCAATGTCGCAGCAAGCAGGGACACAGCGATGTAACCGAACAGCGTGACCGTGGTGCCGATCGCGACAATGCCGATGGTCTCCTGATAGTCGTCGCTCACATTTTCCCAATAGCTGTGGAAGAGAAGTGGCAGAGGCGTCACGACCGTAAATAGGGCAACGAGCTGAGCCGCTTCATAAAGGATGCGCCGGGCCTTGGAAAGGCTGACATTGCGAACCTTGCAGTAGTCCGCCGTTGTCGGCACCGCCGGCGATCCATGCCAGTGCTCACCATCCGGAATGCTCTGTCCCCGCTGGAGCGACGAAGAGTGGCCGAGCTGGGCGCCATCGCCGATCCGGGTATCGATATCGAGTGTGCTACCGACACCCACGAAGGCATCGCGGCCAATGGTCAGCCGACCCGTGTGGATATAGCCGGACTGCGCCCGATAGCCGAGTATCATCGATTCTTTGCGCAGAATCGTGTTGTCGCCGATCGATATAAGATCAGTGCAGACCGGCACGGATCGGCATTCGATAACGGTATTCCGTCCGAGCTTGGCACCCAGAAGCCGCAGATAGAGACTGTAGAGCGGGCTGCCGCGGAAGAGCACCACGGGTGCGGTCCGGATCATGGTCTGAACTACCCAGAAACGATAGTAGCGCAGGCCCCAGATGGGGAACGCTTCTGGCTTCCAGCGGCCGACCAGCAGCCACTTCGCGATGATCGCGGCCCCGGACATACCGAAGAAAACACCGCCAGACAGCAGCGCGCAGCGCAGATAGAGCGACAGCGGCTCATCGAGCTTGTCATATACCCAGTTAAGACCGTAGTTGAAAAGCAGCAGTCCAAAATAGCTGTAGAGGCCATAAAATAGGAGTTGTGCTGCTCCACAGGTCCAGTAGGCAAGATTGGATGCCCGGTGGGTTAGACATGGCTCATTGATGGCCGTCGTCCTCTCCTCCGGGATACGGAGGTGCTGTGCGAGAAGCGCCACGGTCGGGTGCAGGTAGATGTCCCGAATGGACGCCGTCGCCCATTCCTTTCGGGTGCGCACGCGGGCGCAAAAGCGAGCCATGAGCAGGGAGTTGGCACCGAGATCGTCGAAAAAATGGTCTTCCACAGAGACATCATCAAACTTCAGAACGTTCGAAAGCGTCTCCGCCAGGAAGCGTTCATCGTCATTGCGGGGCGGCACCACCGTTCGTTCTGCCGCGAGCCGAACGCCTCTCGGCTTCGGGAGCTGACGAAGATCCGCCTTGTTCGAGACCGTCATCGGGATCGCGGGCAATTCCTCCAGATAAGAAGGCACCATGTAGTCCGGCAGGCGTTGTTTCAGCGCGCGCGCAATATCGGCACGCGAGATCGGTGGCAGGCCGGTCTTCGATGCGTAATAGGCAACGAGTTCCATACGGCCGGGCTCGATCTCCCAGGTCGTGACAACAGCCTGCGCGATCGCGGGTTGGTCCAGAAGCACCGCCTCGATCTCTCCGAGCTCGATGCGGTATCCGCGGATTTTCACCTGAGTGTCGATGCGACCCTGATATTCGATCTCGCCGTCGTCGTTGATCCGGCCGAGATCCCCCGTCCGGTAAATGCGCTTCGACGGATTGTTCGGCAGGCCGATAAAATCTGCAATAAACTTCTGTTCGGTCAGGTCCGGCCTATTGAGGTAGCCTGCCGCCAGTCCGATGCCGGCAATACCGATTTCACCTGACTCACCTGGCTCGGCAAGTTCCGATACCAAAGGATCGAGAATGACGATGGAGTAAGTGGGCAGTGGTGCACCGATGGTCACCGACCTCTCAGGCACCAGCACACCCATCGTTGCGGTCACCGTGGCCTCGGTCGGGCCATATGTGTTGAGAATTTGCCGCCCTCGCTTCGTCCAGCGCATGACGAGATTATGAGGACAAGCCTCGCCGCCGACCAGCAGCAATCGGAGGCCAGGCACGTCACTTTCTATGGAGGATAATAATGTCGGGCTACAGGCCATGCAAGTAACGTCATTCATCCGCAGGAAATCAGCGAGCTCCTCGCCCACCAGAGTAAGCTGACCCGGCGCTGGCACGATTGTGGCGCCAGCGGCAAATGGCACCCAAATCTCTTCGGCAGAAAAGTCAAAGGCGATGGTCATGCCCTGATAGACGCGATCACCCGGCCGGTACCCATAGGCTGCGGCAGCGACCCGCATAAAGTTGCAAATGCTTTGGTGCTTTATGACCACGCCCTTAGGCTTGCCTGTCGTACCGGATGTATAGAGAATGTAGCAGGTGTCGTCGGATGCAGAAGGTACAGCGTTCGGTTGCAGCGGTGCATCGGACCTAGCCGTGATTTCGGCGTCGGCGGCATCGATCAGGACGAGGGGAACGGAGAGTTGTTTGGCGCGAGAGGAATAGGCGTCGATGGTGACGACCAGCTCCACATCGGCGTCTTCGATGATGAGCGCCATCCGCTCTTCGGGAAATGCAGCAGCGAGAGGAACGAAGGCCGCCCCTGCCCTCATGACACCGAGCAGCGCAATATAGGTCTCGGCGGATCGATCGACAAGCAAACCTACCCGCTGGCCCGGCCGCACGCCCTTGTCCATGAGGAGGCGGGCAAACTGATTCGCGCGTTTGTTTATCTCTTGATATGTCCAGGCGCGTCCATCGGAGATCACGGCCGGCAACAAACCAAACCTCTCGGCAAGCTGCTCGAAGACGATATCGAGCCGCTCATCGGGCCGTCCTTCCTCGGAAAAGTCGGCACCCGTCAGAATCTGAGAGCGTGCGATCGTTCTGAGATCAGGGTGGATTTTTACAAGCGTATCAGTGCTTCCGAAACGAGCCCTTGTTCCGGGTTGGTTACTTGAATTGGTCACCGCGCCCCCGGCGAGTTCGGTACCATCAACACCTTGATCCATTTTCATACTCTCTAGTCAAAAGCCTAGCATCGCCGGGCGCTTGTATCACACGAGGCGTCGTGCCACTTCTCCAGCAAGCACTACCCGCCGCTGCAGGTTGCAATCCCTAGTTGCAACTGACCTCTGTTTCGTGGAAGCCTCCATAAAAGAAAAATCTGCAATTCAAAACCGCAATTTCTGGCAATACCGTCTTTCGCTTGTCTGAGGCGGTCCTCACTCCAGGAATTCGCGGCCTCGCGGCAGAATCGTGTCCAGCAATAGCCGTTTCTGCGACCTCGACAAAAGCTCGCGACAAAGCCCGGCCATCTCCTTGTCCGTAAACTCACTCTCGATGACAGTTGCTGGACCACTTTTGAGATTGACCGGAAAACGGCCTTTCGCGAACGGATTAGAGACCCCATAGTTGGGACTATGTTGTAAATCTGAAATCTCGCGTCCAATAGATCAAATTGCCCGAGGCTACGCTAGAAGGGCGGTACGACACCCCCTGGGATAGGCTTCGCATATTCCTTTTCATCACCTTGCTCCCGATTTCGATCTTAAAGATCATGCAAGGGCTGTCAGATCATTGATGCGTATCAATGATCTGATCGGAGGGTGGCCGATATCCGCCCCGACGAGGCACGTAGCATTGATCAACGCGCATCGCACGCCGTGAGAGTCTGTGAGCAAGCCGGGTTAAGCTGGCGCGACCACCGCATCGGTTTTCCGGTTGTGCGCAGTTCTGGCGAACTGCGAAACCGATCGGAATCACTGTCACAACGAACCTCGTGCTAAACCTGCGTTGGAGAGGTGATCACGTTCATAGTGGCGGCTTGAGCGGAGAATATGGTGCGCGTAGCCTGGAAACATGAGCAAGATGCATCTCACTTCATTGACCGCCATGACCGCCCGAGTGCGGTGGTTGGTCCTGTCGTGAACTAAGTCTGTTCATTTGATAAAGTGGATCAACCCCGCCGGGCACGAGTGGGGTTTTCTTTTGCACTCGCTCTGATCGTTAACTTTGGAGTGAGACGTGAATCAACGACATCGGGCTGAATGGGCACTTGACGTCGCGAGCGACCGCTTAGCAAACCGCTTTACGGAGGCAAGTTTCGCCTTTGCGTCAGGATCAATTATGCGTGGCGAAGGCAATGATTGCTCCGACATTGATCTCGCGGTCGCATTCCCGAACCTACCGAAAGCATGGAGAGAGTCGTTCGACATGGAGGGTTTTCCTGTCGAAGCTTTCGTTCAAGATCCCCCGATCACGACGGCGTCGGGCTTGCTTCGGCACGCGGCTGTGCATTCAGATGAAGTATTCTGGAATAGAAGCCGTACTGGGCGTCGTTGCTGGAGATGCTGACGACGGCGGTCTTCGACAGTTCGTCGTCGAAGATCGAGAACAGCATCTTGCGATCGTCGTCGTTCAGATGGCACAGGGCCTCGTCGCTGACGACCCAAGCGGGCCTGTGGACCAGGAGCCGGGCGAAGGCCAGATGCTGCTGCTCGTCGACCGTCAATTCCTTGTCCCAGCGGGCCACGCGGTCCAGCGACGGGATCAGGTGGCGGAGGTCCGTGCGTTCCAGCGCGCGCGAGAAGGCCGCCTCCTGGAAGGTGGAAGGTTTGCAGGGGTAGGACAGCACCTCGCGCAATGAACCGTTCGGGACATACGGGCGCTGCGGAAGGAAGATGGTATCCGCTTTCGGCGGCAGGCGCAGCCGCCCGGTTCCCCAGGGCCAGAGCCCGGCCAACGCGCGAAACAGCATGCTCTTGCCTGTGCCCGGCTTGCCGATGACGAGGACACGTTCGCCCGGCAGAACGGCGACGTGCGGCTCGTCGATGGAGACTGCCCGGTCCGCAACGTGCACGGTCAGGTCGTCGAGGGCCAGCACCGGCTCGCCCTCGAGAATGGCGATGCGGCTTTGCGACGGCGCGGCCTGGTCCATGGCGAGAAGCGCCTGGCGCAGGTCCATGACGCGTTGGAGCGTGGCCCGCCAGTCGGCAATGTTGCCGGCGTTGTCGACATACCATCGCAGTGCCTGCTGGACCTGGTTGAAGGCGCCGACGACAACCATCAACTCGCCAAATGTGAGCTGCCCGCCAAAATATCCCGGAGCTGCGGCGACGATCGGGACCACGGTCGCGAACCACCCGTATCCTGCTGTGACGCCCGTCAGTCTCGTGGCAACGTTGGCAATCCGCCGCGTGAGCCCGATCACGCCGTCGAATTCGCGTTCGAGCCGCGCCTGCTCGCCCTCCTCGCCTCCAGAAAGTGCGATGCCGTCACTGGCTTCGTTCGCTTGCATGAGGCCGAAGCGGAATTCGGCCTCTCGGGCGTACCGTGCCGCGTTGAGCTCGATTAGAGGACGGCCCAGACGCCAACTCAGCGACGAGCCGGACGCCGCGTAGATCAACGCGGCCCAGACCATGAATCCCGGGATCTGAAAGCTGCGGCCGTCGAATTCGAACACGAAGCCGCGGGAGAGCAGCCACAGCACTCCGACAAAGCTGAATAGCAGCAACGTGGACTGGAAGAATCCGATCGCCAGCGACACGGTAAGCTCGGTCAGCCGTCTCGCGTCCTCCTGGACACGCTGGTCGGGATTGCTGCCGACCGGCCCTGCGCCGGCGAGAAGAAATGCCCTCCGGGGTGCGAACCACTGGACAAGGAGATCGCGGGTGACGCAGTCGCGCAAGGCGATCTTCGTCCATTGGTCGAGCCATGTCTGCGCGATGTTCAGGAAGATGAGGACGATGGCGACGATGGTGAACACGACGAGCTGCCGGAGGAACGAGGCCAGATCCTTGTTCTTCACAGCATCGAAGAACGGTTCGTACCAGGCGTTCAGCCGAAGCTGGCCGATCGTCGTCGCGGCGATGACGACGGCTAGGCCAACCACGAGCAGAAGGAGCTTGTAACGGCCCGGCGATCCGCTAACGGCGTCCCCATAGGTGCGGAGCTGTCGAGCCGTTCCGGCTGTGCTCGCAGCCGAAGAGAAAAAGGATTGGTCCTGTGACATGGCGCCTCGATTTGAGATCCGGAAATGCTGGCATCGATTCCTGGCAGGCGGAGAAGAGGGGAAACTTTCTTGGAAGGACGCCTCTCACGAGCGGCGTCCTTCTTCGGCGGCTGTTCTGGACGTTCCTGTGGATGCCGGAGCGTCCGGCCCCTCCCGCTCGGGCTGCTTCAGGAGGCGCGGGAGGCCGATGCCTGCGGCGAGAACGACGATCGCGGGACGCCGCCCGTATCGGTCCGAGAAGCGCCCCCACAGCGGTGCGAACAGGAACAGCTCGAGGGTGTAGGTTCCAGTCAGGACGCCGGTATGCTGCGCCAGGATTGCCGGATCCGACGTCCCGGCAATCCTGGCAATCGTGGACGGAAGGATCGGCAGCAGGAATCCGTAGCCGAGGGCGATGGCGAACATAGCCAGCAGCAAGGCGGCCAACGACCATGGTGGCAGCGGACGAAGGGAATTGCTATCGGTCCTTGTCATCGTCCGGAACCTACTGCTGCATGAACGCCTGCATCTCGTCAGGCGTGACCTTGCCGTCCTTGTTCGCGTCCACAGCGTCGAAGATACGCTTGTGGATGGCCGTCACCTCCTCGAAGGACAGCGCGCCGTCCCCGTCCGTGTCGGCGATCGCGAACATGATCTTCATCATGTGTCCACGCATGCCCATCATCGGCATGCCGGGCTGCATCATGCCCCGTTCCATTATCCCACCCTGCATCACGTCGGCGCCGGGCCTGCCATTCTGGCCTTGCCCCGTCATGTCGTCGGTCCCGGCCGGCGGGGCCGCCTCCGCGTTCGCGGGATGATGCGGATCGGTTCCGGCCTCCTGTGCGATAGCCAGGCCTGCGCTGCCGATGGCGATCAAGGCGGCCAGACCTGTCGCGTATGGCAATTTTCTCGTAATCATGTCGTTTCTCCTTTCGGTTGGTGTCCGTTCCTCCGCCCCGTGCATTCCGCACGGGCCGGTACCCGATTGTCGTGTCCGGCGACCGCGCCGCCGGACCCCTAGTCGACCGCCGCGCGCCGCAGCCGCAGCGAGTTGCCGATGACGCTCACAGAGGACAGCGCCATTGCGGCGGCCGCGATGATCGGCGAGAGCAACAGCCCGAAGGCCGGATAGAGCACGCCCGCCGCAATGGGGATGCCCGCGGCGTTGTAGACGAAGGCGAGGAACAGGTTCTGGCGGATGTTGCTCATCGTCGCATGGCTGAGCTTGCGGGCTCTCGCGATGCCCTGCAGGTCGCCCTTCAGCAGCGTGACGCCGGCGCTTTCGATCGCTACGTCCGTTCCCGTGCCCATGGCGATGCCGACGTCGGCGGCGGCAAGCGCCGGAGCATCGTTGACCCCGTCTCCGGCCATGGCGACGACGCGACCTTCGCTCCGAAGCCTGGCGACCACCTTGCCCTTGTCCTCCGGCAGGATCTCCGCTTCCACCTCGTCAATGCCGAGCCTGCGCGCCACGGCCTCAGCCGTCGTCCTGTTGTCGCCGGTCAGCATCACGACGCGGATGTTCTCCTCCTTCAGCGAGCGCAGCGCCGCGGCCGTCGTCGCCTTGATCGGATCCGCGATGGCGACAAGACCGCCCACCTTGCCGTCGACGGCGACGTAGATCACCGTCGCGCCCTCGCCGCGAAGCGCCTCGGACTCGGCCACGAGAGCCGAGAGGTCGACGCCTGCTTCCGCCATGATCCGATGGCTGCCGATCACGAGCTTCCTGTCGTTGACCGTTCCGGTGACGCCCTTGCCGACAGGACTGTCGAACTCGCGGGCCTCGCCGAGGACAATTCCCCTCTCCTGAGCTGCTGCGACGATGGCGGCAGCCAGAGGATGTTCGCTGGCCCTTTCGAGCGTGGCTGCCAGCCTGAGAAGTTCGGCCTCGTCGAATCCGCCGACGGCCTTCAGTGCGGTGACCTTCGGCCGGCCTTCCGTCAGCGTGCCGGTCTTGTCGATGACCAGTGTGTCGATCTTCTCGAAGCGTTCCAGCGCCTCGGCGTTCTTGATGAGGACACCCATCCGGGCGCCCCGTCCGACGCCGACCATGATCGACATCGGCGTCGCCAGCCCGAGGGCGCAGGGGCAGGCGATGATCAGCACGGCGACGGCGGCGACGAGGCCATGGGCGAAGCGGGGCTCGGGTCCCCAGATTCCCCAGACGACGAAGGCGACGATCGCGATGAGGATCACCACGGGAACGAACCAGCCGGAGACCCGATCGGCCAGGCGCTGGATCGGCGCCCGGGAACGCTGGGCGTCCGCGACCATGCGCACGATCTGCGCCAGCATGGTATCGCGCCCGACCTTGCCGGCCATCATGACGAAGCCGCCGCTCTGGTTGAGCGTGCCGCCGATCAGCTTGGCGCCGACTTCCTTGGTGACCGGCATGGATTCGCCGGTAATCATGGATTCATCGATGGAGCTGCGTCCCTCGACCAGTTCGCCGTCGACGGGCACCTTCTCACCCGGCCGGACGCGCAGGCGGTCCCCGACAACGACGACGTCCAGCCCGACGTCTTCGTCCGAACCGTCCTCCCGGATGCGGCGCGCCGTCTTCGGCGCGAGGTCGAGCAACGCCCGGATAGCGCCGCCCGTCTGCTCCCGCGCCCTTAGTTCCAGAATCTGTCCCAGCAGCACGAGGACGGCGATGACGGAGGCCGCCTCGAAGTAGATGGCGACGGAACCGTCGGCGGCCCGGAAGGTGTCCGGAAAGATGTCAGGCGCGGTCGTGGCGACGAAACTGTAGACCCAGGCGACGCCCGTTCCCATCGCGATTAGAGTGAACATGTTGAGGCTTCGGTTGACGAGCGAAGCCCAGGCCCGCTCGAAGAACGGCCATCCCGCCCACAGCACCACCGGCGTCGCCAGCACGAGCTGAATCCAGTTGGAGACCTGTGCGCCGAGCAGCATGTGCAGGTTGGTGAGATGCCCACCCATCTCCAGCGCGAGGACGGGCATCGTCAGGACCAGGCCGATCCAGAACCGCCGGGTCATGTCGACGACCTCGGCGCTCTGCCCCGTCGCCGCAGTCGCGACCTCCGGCTCCAGCGTCATGCCGCAGATCGGGCAGGTACCGGGACCGAGCTGCCTAATCTGGGGATGCATCGGGCAGGTATAGATCACGCTCTCCTGACCCGCCGGCCCGACGCTCACCTGGGCGTCGGGTTTCTTCTCATTGTGGTGGCGGTGACCGTGGTCATGGCCTTCGTGAATGTGATGATCAGTCACGGACAGCTCCTCCACGATGGCTTCCGGCGGCCTCTGTTCCGCGGTCGAGCCGCGGTATGAAGCGGGGAACGGCCCTGGCATAGGCGTCCCACGCAGTTCCGAACTCGACGCGCGAGGCCTCCTCCTCCCGCTTCGCAAGGCGCACATAAATCCAGACGAGAACCGGGAACATGGCGAGCGTCACCAAGGTCGGCCATTGCAGCAGGAATCCGAACATGATGACGACGAAGGCGTCGTATTGCGGATGGCGGACGCGAGCATAGGGGCCGATGGTCGCCAGACGGTGGTCACGCTGGGCGGCGTAAAGCACGTGCCAGCTCGAGGCGAGCAGCCAGAAGCCGGCGATGATCAGGACGTTGCTCGCGAGGTGGAACGGCCCGAAATGCGGCTCGAGCCTCCAGCCGAACATTGTCTCAAGCAGGTGGCCGGCGTCATGCGACCAGAAGTCGACGCCGGGGAACTCCCGCCCGAGCCAGCCGGACAGCAGGTATATGGTCAGCGGGAAGCCATACATCTCCGTGAAGAGCGCGACGATGAAGGCGGAGAAGGCGCCGAGCGAACGCCAGTCCTGCTTCGTTTCGAGCTTGATGAAGCTCGCCGCGAAGACGATGAACACCACCGAATTGATGATCACGAGGCTCCAGAGCCCGTAGGCCGGGGTGTCAGACATCGTCTGCCTCCTTCTTCGGCTGGACGGGGCCGGCCTGATGGCTGGCATGGTCGTGGCCGGAATGGCCGGAATGACCGCCGTGACCGTGATGCATGAACAGATGCATCAGCGGGCAGGCGAGGATGAGGAGCCAGGGCAGGATGCCGAGGACGTGCACGCGATGCTCGTTTGCGATGAGCCCCAGGGCGATCATGGCGAAGGCGATGAAGACGGTCCTGCTATAGGTGCTCCAGGCCGATGAGGAATGATTGTCGTTCATGACGGTGTCTCGTTCAAAGGAGTTCGGGGAAAGGCTTCGCGAACCGATGGACCGCGTCAGCCGATGCCGTCGTAGGTGACGTAGGCCATCATGCCCGTCGCCATGTGATAGAGGTGGTGGCAGTGAAGCGGCCAGCGGCCGGGATTGTCGGCATCGAAGGCCAGGACGACGCTCGCCATCGGCGGCAGCAGGACCGTGTCCCTGACCGCGCCGGCTATAGGCGTCCCATTGATGGCGACCACCTGGAAATGATGCCCATGCAGGTGCATCGGATGCGCCATCATCGAGGCGTTGGCGATCGTCACCTCGATCCGCTCGCCGCGCTTGACGACGAGACCATCCGCTCCATCGATACCCCAGGTATAGGCGGCCATGTCGCCCGTCAGCGAAAGCTCGAAGCGGCGGTCCGCCGCACGGGAGGCAAACGGGCCGATAGGTCGCAGGCGCTGCTCAAGGTCGAGACCGAGGACCGGTCCCTTCGCATCACCCGCGGCTGGAATCCTGCGGACATCAGCACCTGCCGTGGCCAGGACGATTCCCGTACGATCGACGGCGCCTTCGCGAAGAGCGAGGATGGGAAAGGCGCCACCTTCCCCAGGTAGGCTCACACGGATGTCGAGACGCTGGCCCATGGCGACCGGAAACGACGTCCCTACAATGGGTTCGATGCCCTGCCCGTCGACGGCGATCAACTCGCCGGAAAGGCCGCCGATGTCGATGGTGAAGGCGGTCGCCGTCGCTCCGTTGATGATCCGAAGGCGGACGCGGCCACCCTTTTCGACCTTGACGACTTCGGGGTCGTCGAGCGTACGGTCGTTGGCGAGATAGGCGTCGTAGTCGATGTCGTTGAGGTCCATGGCGGCCGCTCCCGGCATGGCCATGCCCGCCATGTCGTTGCCGGACATCATGTGCTGCATACCGCCCATGCCCCGCATAGCGCCGTGGTCCATCGGCATGGCTCCGGGTGCGGCATTCCCCTTCAGCTTCCCGAGCAGTTCCTCGGCCGGCAGGAAGGAGAAGTCGTGCAGCAGGACGACGACCTCCTGCTCGTCCCGCTTCAGGTCGTCCGCGGTTCGCACGATCAGCGGGGCGGCAAGCAGGTTCTGCTCCTGCAATGTGTGGGCATGCATCCAGTGCGTACCGCCCGCGCCGACCGGAAAGGTGTAGCGCCGGGTTTCCGACGGTCGCAGGAGCGCTGCGGGATTGTCCGGCACGCCGTCGGCCGCCCAGGGGGGCGTCAGCCCATGCCAGTGGATCAGAGTCGGCTCATCGATGCTGCTCGACAGCGCGACGTCGAATTCGGTGCCGGCATCCAACGCCAGCCCCGACGTTCCGTCGGGTTGGACGAGACCGAAGACGCGGGCGGATCTGCCCTTGATGTCGATGGTCCGGTAGCCGACAGATAAGCGGCGCGGCGCAGGAGATGTTTTGACAGCGGAATCCTGCGCCAAGCTGCGCATGGGACGAAGGGCGGCCGATGTGCCGAGCGCTGCTGCGCCCACCATCAGGCCGTTGAGAAAGTCACGGCGTTTCATAGTATTGGTCCTGTTTCCGGATCGGCTCAGCCGATCATTGGTCTTGGGCATCGGGATGGAAGCCCGTGGAATCGACCGGACGCAGCAATAAGGCAGCCTCCGGAATCCTCAGACCGGAAGACGAGGAGGACCGAGCGTGGGTGGCAGGGCCAGACCGCTACCAGTCTGGTCGCCCCACGAAAAACAAAGGAAGGAGCCTATGGCTGCGGGAGCCTCTATCCTGTCCGCGCTGGCGAGCACGATACAGAAGCCGCACTGCACCGCGCAGCAGGCTTTGTGATCAGAAGTGTGAAGACCGCCTTGGAGCGGGACGCGGACGTCCTTCGCGAGTACGGAGGACTGCGCCGAGCCGGAGTGACCGTGGGCCTCGTGTTCATGGCACTGCATCGCCTGCACGCCTGCGGCGGGCGCAATGAGAAGCGCGAGCGCGACCAGCATGATCAGCACTGCGTTCGTCCATGCGAACCTGCGGCGGTCGGCGGCCATGTGCGCGGCTCCGTCCCCTGATCAGCCGAAACGTGGGCTGACGACGTTGAAGATAGCAGCGGTCAACGCTCCCGCATAGCCGCCGAAGACGAGGGCGGTGAGGGTCACGCCGAGCACCGGGAAGGAGACGCGCGTCGGCGCCGCCGAACATCTCGCGGAAAGAGCTTGCAGGGTTATATTCGCCATTGAACGATCCTCTGCCGGGCTGTCGATACAGCCGCGATAACGGATCGATGTTGAACCAGCCCTTCGCCTCTATCCTTGATGCAAGTCAAAGATGTGAAAAGAAGCTGAGCATCTGACCGAGGGCCGCATCAAACTGGCCCGCTCTACTCGATCACCGGCGATGGCGGAATTTCGCATCCCAGATGGCGCTGCCGAGCAATAACCGGAAACCGGTTTCAATCAGGTCGAAAGTCGATACCGCTACTATTGCACTGTCTGTACTGAGACCAGCCAGCATAGTGGCTTCGGTACATGGCTCCCGGCGTGAATGGATTTTGCTCTTTGATGCTGTCACTAGGTTCTGATGGGGTGGACGCCTCCTTTAAATGGTGATCAACGTCTCCATTCTGGTACATCGATGCCGTCGGGGGGGCGTCCACCCATCAGAGCCATTGCAGGTAGCCTGGAGGGGGAAGCGTCAATTCACTCTCGACGCTACAAACATAGCATCTTAGTCGATCCGATCTGGAAATCTCTCACAGCCTCCTCATACTACAGTCGCTTCAGACACCCGCCGCAGGGCCATGAACATGGCGCACCGATGGCTAAAAGCACCTCAAAATGAGCCTGTGCGTTCCGGAGAAAAGATGCGATGTATGGGGTCGGCCAACCCGCTCATGTCATTTTCGCGAGATTTAAAATTGCGCAGCCTCATCCTTTCCAGCCTCCTGACGATCCTCTCAACGTCTGGAGCGCTCGCCCAACAGGCAGATCACTATATAGCGATGAGCAATACAGCCATGAGCGTCACCGGCGATGTCTGGCTGGACGATTTCAGTATCAAGTTTGAAAACGGAGAGTCGCTCGAATTCTCTGATCTCGTTGCCGATCACTTCAGCGTAGATGGTCGGAATGTGCCGGCGTCGGTCTATCGTGTCAAAGAGCCTGGCGATCCCGAACTGCAAAATGGCAACCAACTCTGCGGTGCCGGCGACGTCACCTTTGTTGCGTCTTGGGCCGACGGATCGGAGTCAACGGCAATTGCCGTCTTCAATGGCAAAAGGGCACCGAGAAGCAGCAATGAGATGTGTGCACTCTACACTTATGAAGATCCGAAATAGGCTACGCACCGCGAGAAATGTCGCATCGGCCTTTGGTTCTGATGACTTCAAAGGGCATCGTAAACTTAACGGAGTTTGGAACTTGATGAGCGATGATGGGGCATGACCGATCGTGAGCCTATCTACCGCCGTCATCGCTTTCCAGCCGAAATCATCGCCCACGCAGTCTAGCGCTCACCAAGTGAAACGGGGACCGAAAGAGCCATAGGAACCCGGTGTCGACCCGCTTGGATCTAGCTGATTATCTCGTTCGACTCGCTCAGACCATCGCCGACGCTCGGCCGCTTTTTCTTTGGCGTTGGCGGAACTCGCGGTCACGGGACCAGGTTGACCGCGAGTTCCGCCGATCGTCGAGCAGGAAACAAAGAACACGGCGGGAAAAATAATCAGAATACCCAAGGCAACCGCCCTCGTGAGGCCGTAGTCGATCGGCTGCATAGACATCCCCAATGCTCTCTTTGACCATCTGAAATAAAGGGAGATGCTATTCGATTTCGCATCGGGTGGAAACTGGAGGCTATTCGGTTTTCCTGGTGATGGGCAGTGACCGGTGCTCCGGCCCCACATTATCCTCATCCTCGCCGCCCTGTCGTCCGCCGCATGTCACAAACTATATTGCGGCGTCGGACGGAATGCGCGCAAACTCAGTGAAAATTCCGGCTCCTCACCTTGAGCGCATCGATGTGCAAATCAGGCATTTATCCCGAGCCGGAGACTATGCCGAGCCGGTTCCCCAAAGCCCGAGATTTCCGGTAAAGCCGCGCGGCAAGCTCGGCATATTTTCGAAGCACTGGAGGACGGGTTTCGGCCCAAACCGACCATCTCGTTTATTAAGGGCGCTTGGTCTGAAACTGCTCAGTTATCAGGAAACGCTGTCGATAAACGCCGCGTCATAAAGAGGCTTATTGGCGTTCTCGCGTAGGGCGGGAACGGGTCACAGGGCTTGTAGCCCCCGCGCCGATAGAGTTGCTGTGCCTCCGTATTACGCGTCCCCACCTCGAGCAGCATGGTGAGTGCGCCAAGTTTTATGGCCTGAGCTTCCGCCCCTTTAAGGAGCGCCATGCCAACACCAGCGCCGCGCGACTCCGCGTCAACGATCATACGTTTGAGTTCAGCCGAACAATCACCTCTGTCAAACAGCACGCACATTCCGACCGCTTTCTCGGCGATACGGGCGATCAGAACATAAGTGTCGGTCTTTGCCAAAGACGCCGCATTGATCGGCCGCCGATATTCCCCTGGGTAAAGCAGAGCGGCGACGGCATCCGATTGCTGCAGGAGAGATGACACATCCGACTGCATCGGGTGTTCGAGCGTAACGGAAACGAGGTTCATCAAAGCGAAGCTCATGTCGGGAGGTAAGGCCAACGCATGAGACTGCGGCCAACACGCATTGTCAACAGGTCCCGAGATTTGCTGCCAATCCAATGGCCGGTTATGGCGCAGAGTGCTTTTGGCCCTATAACCTTCATCCATCATACAGTTGGTGTCGGATCGCACGCAGGCCTGATGTGGCCAATTGTCGATAGTTTGCGAAAGAATTGCACTCTTTGCTGGTGTCGTGGTCATGCTCGGCTCCGCTAAATTTGTAATAGCGAAGGTTGGATATTATGCCGAACTTGCTGTCCGGCTTTACCGGAAATCTCGGGCTTTGGGGAACCGGCTCGGCATAGTCTCCGGCTCGGGATAAATCCCATTATGCCGAATTCGGCATAACGGCACATAGATCTCGCGGATCTCCATCGCCATTCGCTCTCTCGAATCCGGACGGCCGCCGCGGCCAGTCGGCAGCTTGACACGACAACACGGCTTCAGGCTGTTCAGCGCAGCCTAGTGGAGACTTAGATGAACCGAATCTCAAAGCGAGGAACTTTGACAACCAGAAAGCAGAGGCCAAGATCGGCGTCCATGTTCTCAACCGGATGACTGAACTCGGTCGTCCAGAGATCCAACGCGTCGCGTGAAATATGCTGTCTTCGGCATCCTCATGGCCTGCCATGACCGCGGCGCTTTCCGATGGGAGGACAATGTTTGCCGGGGCGAAATCGACAGCGACGGCAAGCTCGGCCGTTTCGAACGCCATGGCATCGGCTTCATGATGTCCATGGAGCGGCCGCTCGCGACTGGCGCCATCTTTACATGTTGATCGGCATCGTCTGGGGCTGCGGCGCCCTTGAGTGGAAGTATCGGCGGATCAACTGTTCAGCGAATTAATTCATTAACTTACGCAGTGATACGTTGTTGTATCGACCAATGCGGCAGTTAGAACTAAATCGAATTTCGGATTGGAGCTTCTGGTGACTTTTTATCAAAAATACTTGATGATCGGATTAACGGAACAGCCACCAGCGTTATGCCCCAGGCGGCGGGGCTAACACAGATTATGGCAACTCAACCCAGGCGACCGTTGGCTCCCTCGGCGTCGGCATGAACAAGGCCTACTGAGGCACCATCTGACATGACTTGGAACCGGATCGGAGCAGAACAGAGGCAATCGATTGGAATTCCGCAATCCACGAAAGCGGATGTCGCTGCCAAACTCATAAATCTTCAAGTGCTTCGAGCGCTCGCGGCCTTGTCTGTGGTGGTGGCACATACCATCCATGAAACTGAAAATCTGGCTGTCGTGACAGCACGCCAAGCCGTCGACGCCAAGGCATGGTACCTCGGCTACGGTGTCGATATCTTCTTCGTCCTGTCGGGCTTCATCATGATGCATACCGCGGCGGCAGAGTTCGGCAAAAGCGGTGCTTCCTTGCGCTTCTTCCTCAGACGTTGCGCACGCGTCGTTCCGCTCTACTGGTTGCTAACGAGCGTCATGCTGCTCGGCGCGGCCGCGGCGCCTTCACTGCTCAACGTTCCAGTTGGCGATATTTCTCATGTCGTCGCATCCTATCTCTTCATCCCTGACATGCGTGGCGCGAATGAGATCCGGCCTGTGCTCGCCCTTGGCTGGACCTTGAACTATGAGATGCTGTTCTATGTGCTCTTCGCGCTGGCGCTAATGATGCCGATCCGGCCGGGCATTATTGGGCTGTCGGTACTGATGGCTGCGCTGGCCCTCGTTGGCACCACGATTGAACCACGGAATGTCCAGATTGCTTTCTGGACGAACCCCATCATCCTGGAATTTCTGTTGGGTGTATATGTAGCGTTGATTTTCCGCATCGGCCTGCGGATCGGTCCTGGGGTGGCACTTGCTCTGATGGCGATCGGGCTCATCGGATTCGCTCGTTTCTCCACTCCCTGGGACGATGCGGCTCTGCCGCAATTCCTGCGCAGAGGTGTGCCCGCTGCCGTGTTTGTCCTAGCCGCCGCAATCGGTCCTGCCCTTCCTCTCAAACGGATCGTGCTGTGGGGCGTCGCCGTTGGAGACGCTTCCTATAGCCTCTATCTCGCCCATCCCTTCATCGTGCGGCCTATGCGGGCCATTTGGGCGAAGGCTATCGGTGACCACCTCTCTCTTGGCCTGTTCGTCATCTATGCGACCATCGGTTCCATCATATTCGCGCTAGCGCTCTTCAGGGTTGTCGAAAGACCCCTCACGATCTATGTGCGAGAGCTGGGATCCGGCCGCAAACAAAAAACGGAGAAGCGGCTTTCCGGTGTTCGACCGCGCGATGTGTAAAGCGGGTAAGCGAGACGGTGTATAAGCGTTTCAGCCGCTGGTGCCATGCCGGCGTCTGGGAGCGGGTGTTCGAGGCCCTGACGGCAGACCGCAACAACCAATATCTGATGATCGACAGCAGGATCGTTCGCGCCCATGAGGATCGGTTTCCGGCTGCTTCGTTGCCCATTAACGTATCTACCCATACCCCAATTTACAATTAAAGGATGCATGGCGCAGCTGCGAAGTTGTGCCGTGACGAACCAGGCGAAAGTCCTTCCTTCGCTGATTTCCTTTCTTCGATGGTGGGGAGCGGCGCGTAACCGGCGCGATAATGGAGCGCCGTCATCTCAAGAACCTCCGAAACCGCCCGAGAGCAAAGAAAAATAGGACCATTCCGATAGCAAGCAAGGATAAAAGCTGCGGCCAGACGACATCTATGCCGGCGCCTCGAAAGAGCACGGCTTGCGCCAGAATGACGAAGTGGGTGTTGGGCGCAAGAAGCATGATGTTCTGAATGATTTCGGGCATGCTTTCGCGTGGCGTCATGGCGCCGGACAGGACCTGCAGCGGCAAAAGCACAAGAATGAGGAGCAAGCCGAATTGCGGCATCGAGCCTGCGACGGTGGCCAAAAATATTCCCATCGCCGTCGTTGCAAAAAGCTGGAGCGCAGTTCCAAGCAGAAACAGCGCCATCGAGCCTTCGATCGGTATGCCAAGCAGACCTTTGACCACCATGAAGACAGAGACGGCTGTGGCGACCAGGACCACGAGTCCCATCGACCAGATCTTGCTCAGCATGATCTCCAGTGGGGTCACGGGCATGACGAGCAAATGCTCGATCGTGCCGTGCTCCTTTTCGCGGATCAGGGCGGCACCCGTCAGCACGATCGAAAGCATGGTGATCGAGGTGATGATGTTATTGATCGAGCCGAACCAGGATTTGTTAAGCTGCGGATTGAATCTGGCCCGCAAGGTCAGATTCACCGGCACGTTGCTTTCAGCGCGATAGCGCTTCATGAATTCATCGACCTCGCTTGTGACGATGGTCTGGATATAGCCGCTCCCGGAGAAGGCCTGGCTCATCCGCGTGGCGTCGACATTGAGCTGAATCGCCGGATGTTGCCCCGCCATGACCTTGCGTTGAAAGTCCGGGGGGATGTTGAGCGCAAATGTGTCGAGGCCCGCATCCATCCGCTGATCCATCTCGGCGATGGAAATCTGCTTGGGTGGCACGAAGTAAGGGGGATAGAAGGCAGTACTGATCCGCCCCGACAGCGGCGACTGATCCTCGTCGACGATGGCGACAGCCGCGTTGTTCAAGGTTTCCGGCAAGGCACTGGAGCCAGTATAGATCTGCAGCGTGAATGCATAGACGACGAGCAGGACGAGCATCGGATCGCGGGCAAGCCCACGCAACTCCTTGATCCCCAGTTGCAGGATATTGGACAATGCCATGTCATCCCTTGTCGGTCGCCCTGGATGAGCGGAAAGCCTTGGTTTTCCTGTGTTTCAGGTTGATTTCTGCTAGGTTCGACGGAAACATCTTCGCTCTGCAGGCCACCCGGAGCAGCCCTCCCCTGCCGATAAACCCAGAATTCTCTGGCGTCTTTACACGCGAACCGTCTTTCATGGCCCTCCCCTCCTCCGATCTCCTTATTTTCAGGCATTTCCGCCACAGATGGCCGCCAGAGCGCGTTTCACGCTGGTTACGGCCGGATGCCCGTTCGACGTTGCATTTCGAGTCTGATGGGGCTGCATTTAGACCCTAAAACACGCTTGCAACTGGTCATTTTCTCACGCATTCATTATTTGTACAAAGCACCCGAAAAGCGCGCGAGAAAATCATGGCAAAACGGCAAATCGCCAATCCATCGCCAGTCCCGAAACGTCTTATAGGATATGCGCGTGTCTCGACCGACGAACAGGTGCATGACGCACAGATGGACGAGCTGCGTGCCGCCGGCTGTGAGAGAATATTTCAGGAGCAGGGCTCCGGCGCATCGCGGGCGCGACCAGTTCTGACAAGGTTGCTCGGAGACCTCAAAGCCGGAGACGTGCTGGTCGTCGTCCGGCTGGATCGCCTTGCTCGGTCTGTGAGCCACCTTCTGCAAGTGATCGAAGATCTCGAAGAGCGTGGTGTCCATTTTCGGTCAATCCGCGATCCGATCGATACGTCCACGCCACAAGGCATGTTTTCTCTCCAGGTCCTTGGCGCCGTCGCGCAGCTCGAACGAGCGCTGATCGCCGAGCGAACCAAGGCCGGCATCAAGGCGGCAAAAGCCCGCGGCAAGCTGCCCGGCAATCCAGGCCTTCGGGAGAGACGACCGGAGGCGATCAAGGCGGTGTCGAAGGCGCGAGAAAAAATCTATCTCGATGAGCTGATCTCCTCTGCGCAAACCTGGCTCCCGACCGTTCGGCAACTCCGCCCAAAACATAGCTGGGACAATGTCGTGCGTGTCCTCAATCGCAGAGGCCATGACTGGACTGAGGAGAGGCTACGTAGAGCCGTGCATCGAATGGTTCGCGAAAAGCTGGCAGATCCCGAGCTACTGGTTCGCTCTCCGCGCCGTGCGCCAGAAGATCATCTCATGAAGCTCGTCGCAGCGATTTCCATTGCCGATCCCGGCCTATCGCTGCGCGACATTGCCAGCCAGCTAGATCAGATGGGAGAGCGACCGGCGCGCGGTGGTCGCAAATGGCAGCCGTCATCCGTTCGCAACCTGTTGGATGAGGCGCATCGGTTCGGCCTTATCCGTCATTGAGGGCTCGGAGCATCAACCTGCCGATTGCGCGGCTTCTTTCCCTGCCCGCTTTCTGCGGAAGAGACTTCCAAGCTTGGCTCCGGATAATGTCGCTGGCGAGCTTCCGGTATTCGGGCTCAGGACGTGGTGTCAAATGGGAAGTCAATTGGGCTGGCAACGGTGCGTGAGGATTTGGGACGGTGGGCTTGAGCTCGAATCGCGAAAAGGCCGTGCGAGCGGAAGACGGAAGTCGTTTCGTTTCGGAGCCCATTCCAAAGAGCAGCTCCGCGATCGCCGCAATCGTCACCGCCCGCCATGCCGGTGAAAGTTTCGTCAGCGGCGCAATGTCTGTCGATGCCGACGGACGCCGACCATAGGGTAGCGGCAGGCCCAGCGAGGTGATGTAGGCCGCTCCGTCCGAAGTCGGCGCCCAGAAGAAGCGACTTGCCATCTCGATAAGGTCAAGCTCCGGTTCGCCTTTGGCAATGGCGTCGCGGATCGCCGTAGCTACCTGAACTAGCTCTGCTTGGTCGCGTCGCTGAAAACCCCGCGCCGAGACGACTTTCTCGCAATTACGACAAAACAGCCTGACGACACCGGCGGGTGTCTGCCGAAACTGAAACAACCCGCTGCGAAAACACCGGGCACAGTTATTCTCGAGGCCAGTTTTGTGCCGAGGACAGACCACTGCTTCGACGCTTACCCACGATCGCCGACAATAATGGTCCCTCCCCTCTTCGGCATCCTCATCCAGGCAGACCGGGCAGACGCCTCGATCCAAGGGGTCACCCACAAAAGAGCTTATAGGCCGCCCGGCGCTTTTAAGTGACAGTCGGTCCAGATCAGCTTCACGGGTGCGACAGGCGAGTGCCCAAAGCCGAGTTAGGTCTCGATCGGGCTGAAAGTCGCGGCTGGAGAAGTCTTGGCTTTGGACGCCAAGCGTCCCGGATATCCAGCTTTCAACGCGCTGTGGCGAGGTAGAATAATGACTTGCGACCCGCCAATGCCAACAACTGAGAAGTTCATCGTCAAAGGGACGAGGTGCGACGGCAAGGAGCCGCACCTGTCTCATCAGCTTGCCTGCCGCTGTAGGCGGCGTTCCGATCGTCGCGCCATGGCGACCAGTGGCAGCACGAGGTTGTCACCGTCGAAACTGTCTATGGTGATTGCCTCCACCCCGGTCCGAACAGCTTCAACTGCAACGGTCTCGATAAGCCGAAAAATCCGGACCGTGACGCCGTCGGTCATGTCCAGCACCTTCCGCCTCACCGCCGCAGACCCAAGTTGCGATGGCTCGCGCAAAGGGAGGATGCTCCCAAGGCTCGCAAAAAGTTGGGCGAGCTGCTGTGTATTGGACCAGCGCTTGAGATGAAAGGCCTCGAACCGCTCCGCAAGCTGCGGATCCGTCAACAACGCCTGGCGGGCCAGATCCGTGCCGGCGCAAATCAGCGGGACTTTCAGGTCATTTGCGAGAAAGCGAATGACATTGAGGAAGATCCGTTGCTGCCGATAGGTCCCAGTCAGCATAGCGTGGATCTCATCAATGATCAGCATCCGCACACCCATCTTGCGCATCAAGGTGCGGCAAGTGTTCTTCAGACGGAACGTTGCATCTCCTCCCGGGCCAGGCGCGCTCATCGCATTGAGAAGCTCACCATAGACGTCGCGCTCAACAGGTTCAGCGGGCATCTGCATTGCCACAACCGGCATGGTCGTCACCCCAGTTCCGCGATCGAAAGTGGGTTGGTGATCGCGAAGAAACTTTCGGATGATCTTGGTCTTTCCCATCCCGGTATCGCCGTAGAGGAGCAGACATGGCATTCGGTCTCGCGGCGGATAGGAGAGCAAATCCTCAAGCCGCGCCAAAGCTGCCCTCGCATCGGCCGTTTCCAACCAACGATCGGCCCGGATCCAGGCGACCCGTTCTTCGATCTCCATTTCGGCATATTGCCGATAGCCCGGTTGCAGATGGCGATATTCCATCATGACCACTCCTCTACCGACAACGGGGACAGGTCGAGGAATTCGCTCTCATCGTCATCATCCGTCGTTCCGATCGTATGTCGCTCCGTGGCGGCAAACGCTCGTGCCTGCCTCTCCACTCCTCGACGCATGCTGCGTGTTTGACGACCGGCCATTTCAACGATCTGCCGCTGGGCTTCGATGGTCTCGAAAATCAGGTGCTCATCGACAGATTGCAGTCCACGAGCCCTCAAAGCGGCCACGGCCTGTCGATGCTCCCCAAGCGTGATCCGCGGTCGGCCAAGGTCCGCAAACCGAACCGGCCAGCTTTCGCCGGTTGGCCCATCGACGAACACGCATGAAATATCTCGAGGATCGTAACGGACCCGCATCTTGTCCGGCGCACCTGTCCATGGGCTGAGGACATCGTCCCAATATTTGAGACCGAACAGGTGAAGTCCGTCTCGGCGGATGACCCGTTCCTCGAACGGTAAAAAATCCAGGACGAAACGGTGTCCGTCGTATGGGAGCCGTAAAGGCTCACGACGCGCAACGACGGCATCCTCCCAAGCCAGACGAGGCGGAATTTTTAGGGCACGGTGAATATCGGCGTGATAGCGTCCGACGATCTCGAGGGCCAACCACTGCTCCAGCTCGTCAAAGGTCATGACCGCATGCTTTTGCGGATCGTAATCGCCGCGAGAGGCGACATCACTCGACGTTGAGCCGGGGAGGAAATGAACTGCTCCCATCATAGTGCCGATAAGCCGCTCGATGTGCCCGCCGTAGTGTGGGCGGGCAACCGGTCGGTGGATGAGATTGATGCCGTGCTCGGCCGCACCCCAGACGAGGGCTTTCCCCCGGAATTCCCGAGCATTGTCGAGATGAATAGCGGTGGGCAAACCATAGACTGGCCAGTCGCCGCTCACTTTTTGCTCAGCAAGCCAAGGCGTCTTCGGTAGAACCATGTGCCGGATGGCTAAGGCCACGGAGGTTGACGATGGATGTTCGAGGCTCAGATAAAAGCCGGCCACCATGCGGCTGGCGATGTCGATTGCCAAGGTCAGCCAGGGACGCTGTAGCGGTTGGCGGTTTACAGCATCAACGACGAAAAGATCGACCAACGTGTGATCGATCTGCACAATTTCCATCGCATGCTCTGCCGAATATTCACCGACGACGGCGGAGAAGCGCTGACGTGAGGCCGGTGCGCCCTCTCGGGCTTTGGTCAGCTTTTGCCGGTCGGCCTGATCGATGCGAACCTTCACTGCCTTCCAGGAGGGGGCCGCCAGGTTTCGCTCGCGGCAAACGAATCGAACATGGTCGTGCACCGCGGTGATCGTCGGACGCTCGCGGCGGCAATAGGTTTCCTGGATGGCTTGCGTGACAACCGCTTCTTGTTCTGGAGATAGAAGCCGCCGCCCCTTCTCGGGGCCGGGCGTCTCGTCTAACAGCGAACTTGTGACGGGCTTGCGCCTGAATTGTCCGAGCAATTGATAGAACCTCGATTGTTTAAGGCCGAGTTGCTTGCAGGCGGAAGATCTCTCCGTAACGCTCAGCGTTCCTCCGAAAGCGAGCGGACGAATGACCGCATCGCGAGCCAAGGCCTTCTGCCAAGCCATCTCGCTTATACGCATCCCATTGGGTGTCTGCGCCATTGAGACCTCCCAGCCGACAATCCGGCTTGGCCACTATCAATCGCTGCTGACCTCAGGATGCTCGCCAATGATGACACCTGGATGACGCCGTCTAGTAACCCTCCATGCCTCATGGCGGCTGTTGGGCCCAAAGCGGACAGCCGACTACGGCATTGTCGTTCTTCTGATTCGCTGCAGTATCATCCGTGTACCTTCTTTTCTTCGTGGGCCTGACTTGCCAAATAGCGGCAACACAGGATTTTGAAGGATTGAAATCGATGAACACAACAGTCTCCACCGTGAAGTCTCGGAACATTCTTGTCCTCGGGGCCGGGGAACTCGGCATGCCCGTCCTGCGCAATCTGGCTCTTCGCGCCAAGGACGTCGAGGGCGCGAAGATCAGCGTTCTTCTGCGCGCCAGTACTGTTGTATCAGATGTGCCGGCGAAGCAGCGTGACATCGCTGAAATCCGAGACCTTGGTATCGAGATCGTCGTAGGTGATTTGGTGAAGAGCTCAATCGACGAACTGGCGTCTCTTTTCTCGAGGTACGACACCGTGATCGGCTGCGCTGGCTATGCGGCTGGGATTAATACACCGATGAAGCTTGCCAAGGCGGCGTTGCAGTCCGGGATTCCACGCTATTTCCCTTGGCAATTCGGCGTCGATTTCGAGGCGATTGGTCGCGGCGGCCCGCAGGACATTTTCGACGCTCAGCTTGATGTCAGGGAACTCCTTCGCTCCCAGAGCAAGACAGAGTGGGTCATCATCTCCACCGGCATGTTCATGAGCTATCTCTTCGAACCGGATTTCGGCGTCGTTGATCTGCAAACGGACACAGTCAACTCCCTCGGCAGTTACGACACTGCTGTCACGCTGACCACACCCGACGACATTGGTGCTCTCACCGCTGAAATCGTCTTCTACGAGCCGACCATTAGCAACGAGATCGTCTTCCTTGCCGGGGATACTATCACCTACGGTGAACTCGCCGACAAGCTGGAAGTAGGTTTGAACCGGCCCTTCAGCCGGTCCGAATGGACTGTCCCGGTTTTGATGGAGGAATTAGCAAACGACCCCCAGAACATGATGCGCAAGTACCGAGCAGCCTTTGGTATCGGGCGCGGCATGGCGTGGGACAAATCCAACACGTTCAACGTACGCCAAGGCGTCAAAGTGACGGCTGTGTCCGATTGGATCGAGGCGAACCTTAGCGGCAAGTGAGATCGCCCGCAGGCATCGTGGACAGGAAACAGTGACTTGGGAGCGTGGTCCGAGAATGCCCCCAAGTCACGCTGTGATCCGCATACGCTAGACTGCGGGCGTGCTTTCCTCCATTTCGACGCAACGCTTGTTCGTCAAAATGTCTGCCAGGAAGGTTTTTCTGGCGGGCAGGAATCGTAATCCTCGCGTGCCTTGCGAAACTCGCCGGAATTCTCCACGACCCATGTCCACAGCGGAACCATTCGGATGAGAAGACCCATCCCTAGTTCTGTCAGTTCGTATTCAACCCGAGGCGGCATCTCAACGAGATCGTGGCGAGTGACGAGACCATCTCTTTCGAGTTGGCGTAGCGTTCGGGTGAGCATTCGCTGCGTGACGCCGTGCATTCGTTTTCCGATATCTGCGTGCCGGAGCCTGCCATAGACACCGAGGGTATGTATGACGCCGAGCGACCATCGGCTTCCCGCGTGTGTGAGAACCTCGCGTCGCACACCGTCTTCGTCCTCACGAAGGCCATCGCACACCGCTTGAGAATAGGTAAGCATCTCTTCTCTGGTCATTACTCTTGCCTCCGGTCTTCCAGTCCTTTCGTCTTACCAGCCTTCAGGAGACATTCCACCTCCCTCTCCTGCGTTTGAAAGGTCCATAGAATTTGACAGAATGACAGCGTCGTTGGTGTTACCGATGGCTGAAGACGTCCGCTGCTGGCGGATACTGTTGAAAAACTCCAGCAGGCGGCTTTTCCATCGGGATCGCTGAAATAATATTGCGCATGCCAAGCTCTCCCTGCATGGAACACGCAAAGTGGTTTCGCCTCTGCCGAACCGTCCGAAAACTATACCTGTCGATCCGGCCGAGGAGTGCCGCTGCAAATGCTCAGTGGAGTTTTTCAACAGTATCGGCGCTTTCCGGTCAATTCAGAAGATTCCGCTGATCTTGGAAGACTGGAATAGGTATCATTACAACGGAATCGATTTCGCTAAACCAAGCTGATCGACATCCCTCCTGCTTCTTGATTAGCAGCGTCCCCAGGATCGAAAGGATCGGGATCGCGATCAATAGCGGAATAAAGGAGCCGTAGAGGCCTGCGAAGTCGAGCGCCTTGGAGAAGGTGCCGCGAGAAATCGTCATGAAATAGGTGGCCGGATAGAGCTCGCCGATGAGAGCGCCGGCGCCCCGTAGCGATGAGACCGGGTCGATCATGCCGGAATATTGCGTCGCCGGTATCAAGGTCAGGAGCGCGGTGCCGAAGATGGCCGCGATCTGGCTTTTCATGAAGGACGAGATGACGATGCCGATCGAGGTTGCGATGATCACATAGAGCAGCGCCGCCGTCAGATAGGTCAGATAGCTGCCGGTGAACGGCACGCGGAAGACCAGCGTGGCAAAGGCCGTCAGCAGAACAAAGTTCAATAGCCCGAGCGCGACATAGGGCAATTGTTTGCCGATTAGGAACTCCAGCTTGCTGACCGGCGTGACGTAAAGGTTGATGATCGAGCCGAGCTCTTTCTCGCGCACGACACTTAGGGCCGCGAGCATTGCCGGGATGAGCATCAGCAGCAGCGGGATGACGGCAGGGACCATCGCCACCAGGCTTTTGACGTCGGGATTATAGCGAAAGCGCGTTTCAATGGTGAACGAGCCTTGCGTGGCCGCCGCCCCATAGAGTTCCTTTGCCTTGCGTGCCAGCCAGTTGGCATGCATGCCCTGAACGTAACTCCTGACCGTTTCGGCCCGTTGCGGCATCGCCCCGTCGATCCATGCGCCGATTTCGACGACATCGCCGCGCAGCACGTTTCGGCCGAAGCCAGGCGGTATCTCGATGGCGAGGCTAAGTTCGCCGTCCCGCATGCGCCGATCCATATCGGCATAATCCTTGATTGGCGCCTTCTCGATAAAGTACCTCGATCCGGCAATATCGAGTACATAATCGCGGCTGATGGTCGAGCTATCGCGGTCGAGCACGGCAAAGGTCAGATCCTCGACATCGAGGTTGATGCCATAACCGATCACGAACATCAGGATAACGCTCCCGAGAACGGCAAGCGTGCCGCGAACGGGATCGCGTTGCAGCTCCAAGGCCTCGCGGCGCGTGTAGCTGAACATGCGGCGAAAATCGAAGAAGCGGCGGCGTGTCGGCGATGCGGCTGCCTCAAGGGCGTTTGCCATGACGACAGGCTTTGCCTCCTGGCCACGCACAATGCCGGACGCCTCCTCGAGATAGGCGATAAAGGCGTCCTCGAGTGTTTCCGTATTGCGGCTTTTGGCAATGGCGGCAGGGGTGTCGCTTATCAACACCTTGCCTGCGTGCATCAGCGAAATGCGATCGCAGCGCTCTGCCTCGTTCATGAAATGGGTCGAGACGAAAATCGTCACATCGTCTTTGCGCGACAGGTCGGCAAGGATCTGCCAGAAAGCATCGCGAGCAACGGGATCGACACCCGAGGTCGGCTCGTCGAGAATGAGAATGTCCGGCGCGTGGATCATCGCAACCGCAAGCGATAGCCGCTGGCGGATACCGAGCGGCAGTGTGTCCGGCAGTGCATCCATCACATCGCCCAGGCCGAAGCGATCGGTCATTTCGGCGATGCGCGCGGGAATCCGGTCTTCCTTCAGCTTGAAAAGACGGGCATGGAGATCAAGGTTTTGCCGGACCGTCAGCTCGCCATAGAGCGAGAAGGCCTGGCTCATGTAGCCGACGCGGCGCCTGACCGCCATGTCGCTGGCGTCGACCTTGCGGCCGAAAAGCTTGGCTTCGCCTTCGCTGGCGGCAAGCAGGCCCGTCAGCATCTTCATCGTCGTGGTCTTGCCGCATCCATTCGAACCGAGAAAGCCAAATATCTCGCCCTTGGGGATCTGAAAGCTGACATTGTCGACCGCGGTGAAATCGCCGAAGCGCATGCTGAGATGACTGGCCTCGATGGCGTAGACACCACCAGCCGTCTGCGGACGTGGCGGAATGATGATCTCGTGATGATCGCGCCGATCGGCTTCGGGAAGCAGAGCGATGAAGGCAGCGTCGAGATCGCTGGTCTGCGTGCGCTCGAGAAGTTGCTTGGGAGTGCCGGTATCAAGGACTTTGCCGGCATTCATCGCGATCAGCCAGTCGAAGCCGGCCGCCTCTTCCATGTAAGCGGTCGCGACGATGACGCTCATACCGGGCCGGCTTGCCCGAATGCTGCCAATCAGTTCCCAGAATTGCCGGCGCGACAGCGGATCGACGCCTGTGGTCGGCTCGTCGAGAATGAGCAGGTCGGGATCATGAATGAGAGCGCAGCACAATCCGAGTTTCTGCTTCATGCCACCCGACAGTTTCGCCGCGGGGCGGTCTGCAAAAGGACCGAGGCCGGTGCTGTCGAGCAATTCGGCGATCCTGGCCGTCCGTTCATGTTTGTCCTGCCCAAAGAGGCGCCCGAAGAAGTCGACATTCTCGAAGACGGACAGGGTTGGATAAAGGTTCTTGCCGAGCCCCTGCGGCATATAGGCAATCCTTGGGCAGGTTCGCTCGCGATGCCGGGCATCACGCATGTCTCCGCCGAACACCTCCACGCGTCCCGTCTGCACCGCGTGGGCACCGGAAATCAGCGATAGGAGGCTTGACTTGCCGACACCGTCGGGGCCGATCAAGCCGGTCATTCGCCCCGATGGAATCTCAAGCGTGACCTTGTCCAGCCCGATCGCATTCTTGTAGACGAGCCGGACATCATTCAGCCTGGCAACTGCGGCGCCGCTCTCGTCGTCTTTCGGTGTGCCTTCGATGGTTTCCGCCATGTCGTCAACCGCTACTTGACGAGGTTGCGTTCGAGATTGTCAGGCCATTGCGCCTGCGGGTCGAGGCGGACATAGGCCATGCCTGGCAGGCCCGTTTTGACATATTGGATGTATTTCTTCAGAAGCTCCTGAGGGATCTGGGCGCGAACGCGGAAGGTGAGCTTCTGCCGCTCTTCCTCGGTTTCGACTGTTTTCGGCGTGAATTGCGCAACGTCTGCAACGAACGAGACCTTGGCGGGGATGGTGTATTGCGGCGCCGCATCGAGCACGAGACGGACGTCCGACCCCATCGAGGTCCGGCCTGCCTGTTCCGTCGGAAGGAAAAAGGTCATGTAGACATCGCCGAGGTCGACGAGATTCAACACCCGGCCGCCGGCTGCCAACACTTCGCCAGGCTGGGCAATGCGATACTGGATCCGGCCATCCCTCGGAGCCTTGAGCGTGCTGTCGGATATATCCGCTTCTATGCTCTCAATCTCGGCCTTTGCTGCATCGACCGCCGCTTCCGCATCCACCACTTGCGCCTTGGCAGCATTGATGGCGGCATCCGACGCTGCAAGAGCTGCCTGCGCCGAGGCAAGCGTTGCCTTGGCTGCCTGCTCGTTCGCTTCGCTGTCATCGACGATTTGCTGTGAGACCGTGTTGCTGCTCAGCAGCTGCCTGTTGCGAGCATTGGTCTTGCTTGCGGAATCGAGCTGGGCCTTGCGCTGTTCGATCACAGCCATCGCCGAGGTCTTTTCGGCCTGGCGTTGGGCAACAAGGCTATGCGCCGTGTCGATCGAGATCTGGGCGCGACGCAGCTGCGCTTCCGCCTGTCGCTTGCGGGCCGCGAGCTGAACCGTATCCATTTGGGCGAGCGTCTGGCCGGCGGTGACGAAATCGCCTTCACGGACCAGCAAGTCCTGTAGTCGCCCGGCAGTCTTGGTCGAAATGTCGATTTCAACGGCCTCGATGCGCCCATTGCTTGCAGCAAAGCCGTCGGGAAGGCTAGGAGCATGGATCTTGATCCATGCGTAGTAGCCAGCCGCTGCAACAATGAGAATGATTGCGCCCGCAAGCAAAGTCTTTCGTGAAACAACCAATCGGTCTCTCCATAGCCGGCGACCTGCGTATTATCGGGCCGCGTACGAAAATTACTTAGAACTTTCAATCACCTAATCAGACGACCAGCTAACTGGTCGCTATTTCGAAAAGGATATCACGTCAAGCCGCTCATCGTCAGGCTTGTCTTGAACACGAAGACATCACCCACGAGCGCAAGCGGAACAGGCAGACAGAATGCGCTTGCAGCAAACGCATCCATCCGGGACGAATCGCATTCAACCTAGACGACCATTTTGGCGGCCGCGACTGCGTCAGGTAGCGTCGCCGCGGCGTCGACGCCCTCTCCACCGGATGCAAATCCATCCGGCAGATGCAGAAGGCGGGAACCCAGACGCGGCTCGCCTGGATCTGGCTCTCGATGCGGCGGCTCGGTCCAGACAAGCGGTTCGCCGATTTGGTGAAGCACCATCGCGTGCATCACGGCATTGATTTGGTTTTATTTTGCAAAGTCGATGACGATCCGGCCCTGGATATCTCCCTTGTGCATGCGAGCAAAGATATCGTTGATATTTTCGAGCTTGTCGGTCGCAATCGTCGCCTTGACCTTGCCTTCGCCAGCGAAGTTCAGCGCCTCCTGAAGGTCGAGGCGCGTGCCGACGATCGAGCCGCGCACGGTAACCCCGTTCAGGACTGTGTCGAAGATCGACAAGGGGAAATCGCCCGGAGGAAGCCCATTGAGGGACACTGTGCCGCCGCGGCCGACCATGCCGAGGGCCTGTTCAAAGGCTTTGGGTGAGACAGCCGTAACCAGCACGCCCTGGGCGCCGCCAACCTCCTTCTTCACAAAGGCGATCGGGTCGTCCTTACGGGCATTCACGGCAAGCGAAGCACCGAGAGATTTCGCAAGATCGAGTTTTTCATCATCGATGTCGACGGCGATAACGTTGAGCCCCATCGCCTTGGCATATTGGACTGCCAAATGCCCCAAACCGCCAATACCGGAAATTACCACCCAGTCGTCGGGCTTCGTGTCGGTGACTTTCAAACCCTTATAGACGGTGACACCCGCGCATAGGATAGGCGCAATATCGATAAACGACACGTTATCGGGCAGATGACCGACATAGTTCGGATCGGCAACGACATATTCCGCAAAGCTGCCGTTGACCGAATAGCCGGTATTCTGCTGCTCCTCGCACAGTGTTTCCCACCCGCCCAAGCAATGCTTGCAATGTCCGCAGGCGGTATAAAGCCATGGCACGCCGACGCGATCGCCTTCCTTGACATGTTTCACGCCAGAGCCGACAGCCACGACGTGGCCAACGCCTTCATGGCCCGGAATGAAGGGCGGCTTGGGCTTCACGGGCCAATCGCCTTCTGCGGCGTGGAGATCGGTGTGGCAGACGCCGGTCGCGGCGATCTTGACGAGGATCTGACCGGCGCCAGGTGTCGGGACGGCGGCCTCCTCGATAATTAGCGGCTTTCCGAATTCGCGGACGACTGCGGCTTTCATAGTCTTGGCCATTGTGAGACTCCTTGGCTTGATGTTCGTTCATGAGGGACGCTCGACAAAGCGTCCCCTTGTGCGTTCAGAAATGCGCATCGATGTCGACGACATCGATGAGTTTGTGATTGACGAATTCCTTGAGACCGAGACCAAGAAGCTCGCGACCGTAGCCTGAACGGCGGATGCCGCCGAACGGCAAGTCTGCCTCGACTTTGGTCGGATGATTGACAAAGACCATCCCAGTGGAGATGCGCTTCGCGACTTCCGCGCCATGCGTCGGATTCGACGTGAAGACAGAGCCTCCCAGGCCGAACGGGGAATCATTAGCGATGCGCACAGCATCTTCCTCGTCCTTTGCTCTAGGGTGGAGACTCAATCAAACCCACCATATGATGGTGGCAGCGATATAGCATGTAGCTGCGAAGTTGATGGCGAGCTTGTCGTATCGTGTTGCGACGCGGCGCCAGTCCTTGAGACGGCAGAACATGCGTTCGATGATATTTCTTCGCTTATAGGCCTGCGGATCGAAAGGCTGGATGCGTTTGCGGGTTGGATTGTTTGGGATGACGGGGCAGGTTCCTCGCTGAATGAGGAAGCGGCGAAAGGCATCGCTGTCATAGGCAGTATCGGCTGCGCATAAACGGCTGGGCGGCAGGGGTGCAAGCAGGTTGGCGGCGATGGGAGCGTCGCCACGTTGTCCGGG
>NZ_FMAF01000016.1 GCF_900094565.1 Martinezella lusitana | reverse complement strand
GACCATTACGCTCCCGACGTTGTTGCCGGTGCCGGCTTCAAGTCTGGCGCATGGGGCTTCAAGGTCGTTGGCGGCTATGACTCGATCGTCGAAGAAGGCGCCATCAAGGCTCGTGTCGATGCTGACTTCGGTGTCTTCTCGGCCTTCTTGATGGGCGGCTGGAACACCGACGGCGACAAGCTGAACAAGTACGCTGGTGCGAACGGTGCTGGCGATGCTTCCGGTATCGGCTGGGGTGACTGGGCTCTTTGGGGCGGCGCAAGCGTTCCGATCAACGAAAAGCTGAAGTGGAACTTCCAGGTCGCCTACACCGACTCGAAGATCTTCTCTGCAACCACGAACCTCAAGTTCAAGCCGGTCAAGAACCTGCTCATCGAGCCGGAAGTTACCTACACCAACTGGGATTCGATCAACGAAGACCAGTGGGCTGGTATCCTCCGCTTCGAGCGCAGCTTCTGATCTGACTTCGACCTCCGATCAGAAAAGGGAGAAGGTTCGGTTTCCCTCCGAGCCTTCTTTCTATTTATGAGGGTCATCAACAGCACTTGCTCAAAGAGAAGCCATCCATCTCCATGCAAGCAGCATGGGTGCACGGATCGGTGCGCGTCGGCAATTCGGTCCATGATGAGTATCGTCAGGCTGCGTCCGCTCTGCAGCGAACGGCTTTGTGAACCGAATACTCTTCAAGGTGATATGCGAATCTTTGAATGTGCTGCGCCGTAGACGCCAGCAACAAATACCGTGTTAGATCCCCGGCATGCTGAAGCGAGCCAATCGCTGTTCGAGCATTTCAAACAGATCGTCGCAGCGTGCATTTGTGATAATCTTGCAGTTGGCCCGACGCTTCTCGTCTGTATCCGTCATCTCAGTCCAGCCACACGGGCAACCATCGAGAATGCGGTGTTTTGCGTCAATGTCCTGCGCGCGGACAAGTCACATATCCCCGACAGCTTTGCCGGCAACCTATAGCTCGTGCTGAAATCTCCGCCACATGGAGCGCTGTGGCCGCAGCGCCGCCTTCTGGCGCAAAATAGGTTGGCTTTGTCGTTTCGCACCTGTAAAACACAGCGCGTATCATCGTTGCCCGATCGATGGCGCCAGGCGGTGGCGAACAGAACACGTTGGAAATATCCGCATCGAAGGTCTTCTCCATTCTGTGATCGCTCCGAAACGCAAATCCACCGCTCGGAAATAGCCCGAAAAACTAGAATGACTTTCGCGAATTGCAGGGAAATCCGGCTCTAGCGCGCAGAGCCTCTAACAGCGCACAATCCCCCTCGCTACGAAGCGTTTACAAGCGCTTGTCGCGCCGGCATCCGGAGGAGATGCAGGCCAGCTTCATGACATGCACTGGCGTTGGGAACGCTTAGGGAGGAACTATGTTTGAACGACTTTTCAAATTGAGTGAGCACGGCACGTCCGTCCGCACCGAACTCATCGCAGGCGTGACGACGTTCTTGACGATGTCCTACATCATCTTCGTCAACCCGGATATCCTGTCGACCACGGGCATGGACCGCAATGCCATTTTTGTCGCCACCTGTCTTGCCGCGGCATTGGGTTCCATCGTCATGGGACTTGTCGCCAATTGGCCGATAGGGTTGGCGCCGGGCATGGGGCTCAATGCCTTCTTTGCCTTCACCGTCGTCGCAGCGCTCGGCTTTACCTGGCAACAGGCGCTCGGCGCGGTCTTCATCTCAGGCGGGATCTTCGTCCTTCTGACAGTCACCGGCGTACGCAGCTGGCTGATAGCGGGCATCCCGCGCTCGCTCAGAAGCGCTATCGCCGCCGGTATCGGCCTTTTTCTGGCTATCATTGCCCTCAAGGGTGCCGGCATCGTCGTCGCCAACAAGGCGACGCTCATCGGTCTCGGAGACCTGAAGCAGACCGGGCCCCTTCTCGCAATCTTCGGCTTCTTCGTCATCGCCGTTCTCGATGCGATGAAAGTAAGGGGTTCGATCCTGATCGGCATTCTTGCTGTCACCGTCCTCTCCTGGATCTTCGGCGTCAGCCAGTTCCACGGCATCGTTTCGATGCCTCCCTCGATCATGCCGACCTTTATGCAGCTCGACATCGTAGGAGCTCTCCATGGAGGCCTGATCCACATCATCCTCGTCTTCGTGCTCGTTGAGGTCTTCGACGCGACCGGGACGCTGATCGGCGTCGCCAAGCGGGCGAAACTGATCGAGGAAGGCAAGCCGAACCGCTTGAGCCGGGCTCTGCTCGCCGACAGCGCGGCTATTGTCGCCGGCTCATTGATGGGCACCAGCAGCACGACCGCTTATGTCGAAAGTGCTTCGGGCGTTCAGGCGGGAGGTCGCACAGGCCTGACGGCGGTGACAATTGCCGTGCTCTTTGTCGCGGCCCTGTTCTTTTCCCCGCTCGCCGCCTCTGTTCCCGCCTATGCGACGGCGCCGGCCCTGCTCTACGTCGCCGGCCTGATGATGCGTGAGCTGACGGAAATCGAATGGGATGATCTGACTGAAGCTGCACCCGCGGCACTCACGGCGCTGGCGATGCCGTTTACCTACTCGATCGCCAATGGCCTTGCTTTCGGGTTCATCAGCTACGTCGTCCTGAAGGTTTGCACCGGCCGATGGAACACGCTTCATCTGGCGACACAGATCGTTGCGGCCTTGTTCATCGTGCGCTTCGCCTTCTTCGCAGACTAACAGTTGCACTCTTCAAGGAGCCGGGTCATCCGATCGGACGCCCCGGCTCCTGAGCCTGTTTGCAGGCCGTTTCTATTTGAATCCGGAATTATCGACTGGCCGGCAAGCCGTGGATTTTATTGGCGGCAAGTTCCCGAAGGACGGGGAGCGGAGCAAAGCACGCGCGATCATCCCGTGGCACATTGGATGCGAAATTAAAGATGCTTGTGAATCAAAGAAGGGGGGCCACGGCCGTGGCGGCCCTTCTTCTTGTCCCAACTCACCCTTGTCTGATCAGCGGATCAGGAACGGTTCCTTGAAGAAATGCTCTTCCAGGTTTACGCCCTCGCCGGCGCGGTCGACGACGGCGAAGTCGGAGACACCGTCGAGAGGGGTGAGGATACCGTGCCAGACATTGCGCCCGATATTGACGCCCTGCCCGGGCTTCGTCCGGAAAGCGAGCGGCTCACCCGGCCCATTGGCTGTTTCCTGCGCGACGACAACCAGGAACGGGTTATCCGTCAACGGGATGAAGGCCTGACTACCGAAGGGGTGCCGCTCAACCATCCGCAGTTCCAGCGGCAGCATGTAAGGCTCGCCCCGGAGCAGACTGATCATCGCAGGTGCCTTCTCGCCTGTTGTCTCGATCTTCGCGAGGTCATGGTATCGGACGCATTTCCCGGCATTGATGGGATAGTTATATGCCCCTTCCATTTCGATCACCTCGCCGAAGGGGAAGAAGGCGACGCTCGTCAACGGCTGTATCTCGATCACTTTCATTCACGCTCTCCTCACTTCTGTTCTTTCTGGGCAGCGCCAGCGTTTCACGCAGCAGTCCGCTGGCCGAGCGGGTGCGATGCCTGTGCGTCTCGGAACATGGCGTCGAGCCGCAGAAGCGCGATCCGCTCCACTTGGCGGCAGGCGGCGGCGAATTCGGCGTCACGGTCGTTCTCGATCCGGGTCTCGAACGCGGCGAGGATCCCGGATTTCGTATGGTCGCGCACGGCGATGATGAATGGGAAACCGAATTTTGTGACGTAGCGATTGTTGAGGTCGGTCAAACGTGCGTGTTCTTCTGTCGTCAGCGCATCGAGGCCGGCGGAGGCCTGTTCTTCCGTCGAGCTCGCCGTCAGGCGCTTGGCCTGCGCCAGCTTGCCGGCAAGATCCGGGTGGGCGGTGAGCACGCCAAACCGCTCCTCGTCGCTCGCTGCGCGGAACTGGAAGGCGAGAGCAGCGTGGAGGCCGATTGCGGTATCGTTGGCTGGCGAGAGTTCGCCGGCGAAGGCGCGCTGCGCAATCCAGGGCGAATGTTCGAAGATGCCGCCGAAGCGCTCGACAAACTCGGCCTCTGGCATCTGCGAGGGCCGCTCCGTGGCCGGCTTCGGTGGATGGGTCTTTGCCCAATGTTCGGCGATGTCGATGCGCCGCGCGATCCAGACCTTCTCGTGGCTCTGAACATAGTCGATGAAGCGGGCGAGCGCCATGACGCGGCCGGGCCGGCCGATCAGTCGGCAATGCAGGCCGATGCTCATCATCTTCGGGCTGCCGGCGGCGCCTTCCGCATAGAGCGCATCGAAGGAATCCTTCAGGTAGCTGAAGAACTGGTCACCGCTGTTGAAGCCCTGCGGCGTCGCAAAACGCATGTCGTTGGCGTCGAGCGTGTAGGGGATGATGAGCTGCTGGTGACCGCCATGCTCATACCAATAGGGCAAGTCGTCGGCATAGGTGTCGGAGATGTAGTCGAAACCGCCGAATTCCGTCACCAGATCGACGGTGTTTGCCGAACAACGGCCGGTGTACCAGCCACGCGGCCGCTCGCCGGTGACCAATGTGTGCAGGCGCATCGCCTCGGCGATTGCCGCGTGCTCCACGCCCGGAGCCATGTCCTTGTGCTCCACCCATTTCAGACCGTGCGAGGCGATTTCCCAGCCGGCCTCCAGCATGGCGGCGACTTGCGCCGGCGAGCGCTGCAGTGCGGTTGCGACGCCGTAAACGGTGACGGGCAGCTGCTTCTCGGTAAAAAGCCGGTGGAGGCGCCAGAAGCCGGCACGGGCGCCATATTCATAGACCGATTCCATATTCCAGTGGCGCTGGCTCGGCCATTGGGAGGCGCCGACGATTTCCGAAAGAAAGGCTTCTGATGCGGCATCGCCATGCAGCACGCAGTTCTCGCCGCCCTCTTCGTAATTCAGGACGAATTGTACGGCGATGCGCGCATCATTAGGCCACTCAGCCGCCGGCGGCGTCTGGCCATATCCGTGCATGTCACGGCAATATCGCATGGAACACTCCTCCAAATGTCTTCGATGGCAAATTTCTAACCACAAATCGCGCGCGCTATTCCCCCTGGAAATTTTGAAAGTCTCGAACGATCCCGCCGCTTTTCAGGGGAATAAGCCTGAGGGATAGTGGCGACAGAAGCGCTACGTTCGGGAGAAAACATGCAATCTCATTCGCGAGGAGCCGGCCGGCTCACGACCCACGTGCTGGATACGGCGCTCGGCAAGCCGGCTCAGGGCCTGCGCGTCGATCTCTACCGGATCGAAGGCGATACGCATCACCACGTCAAATCAACCAGGACCAACGGCGACGGCCGCTGTGATGCACCGCTGCTATCGGCCGAAACCATGAAGGCCGGCGCCTACGAACTGCGTTTCCATGCCGGTGACTATTTCGGCCGCACATCCGAGGGCCCGATGTTTCTCGATATCATCCCGATCCGGTTCGGCCTTGCGGATGAAAGCGCGCACTACCACGTGCCGCTGCTCCTCTCGCCCTACAGCTATTCCACCTACCGTGGGAGTTAAATGATGGCGCCCGTCACGATCCGCTCCGAACTGCGTTTCATCCTCAACGGCCAGGATATTACGCTCCGCGACGTCACGCCGAACCAGACGCTGCTCGACTGGCTGCGGCTTTCCCGGTCGCTCAAGGGCACCAAGGAGGGCTGTGCCGAGGGCGACTGTGGCGCCTGCACGGTGCTTGTGGGGCGGCTCACGCCGGCGGGTGACCTCGTCTATGAGGGCGTCAATGCCTGCATACGCTTCCTTGGTTCGCTGGATGGTTGCCATGTGGTGACCGTCGAGCATCTCACAGGCCGCGACGGAAAGCTGCATCCGGTTCAGGAGGCCATGGTCGACTGTCATGGCTCGCAATGCGGCTTCTGCACACCAGGTTTTGTCATGTCGCTCTACGGCCTCTGGATGCAGACGCCGAACCCGACGGACCAGCAGATCGAAATCGCGCTTCAGGGCAATCTTTGTCGCTGCACCGGTTATGAGCCGATCCTGCGCGCAGCGCGCGCAATTTTCAGCTATGGCGGGACGACGAAGGATCCTCTGCTCGTCGAACGGGAAGCGATGACCGCCCGCCTGCGGGCTTTGCACGATGGCGCGCGGGTCGAGATCGGCGACGACCGCAGCCAGCTGGTCGTGCCGGCGAACCTTGACGATTTCGCAGCTGTTCTCGAGGTGTCGCCGACCGCCACCGTGATCGCGGGCTCCACCGATGTCGGCCTCTGGGTCACCAAGCATATGCGCGACATCTCGCCGGCGGTCTTCATTGCCGGGCTCGACGAGTTGAAGTCCATCGCCGTGAACGATGGCATCGTCTCCATCGGTGCCGGCGTTACCTACTCGGAAGCGATCGCAACCCTTTCGCGGCACATCCCGGCACTCGGCTCACTGATCACTCGTATCGGCGGCCAGCAGGTGCGCAACATGGGAACGATCGGCGGCAACATCGCCAATGGCTCGCCGATCGGTGATACGCCGCCACCCCTGATCGCGCTCGGGGCTTCGCTCACCTTGCGCAAGGGTGCTGTCAGGCGCATCGTCGCGCTCGAAGACTTCTTCATCACCTATGGCAAGCAGGATCGGCAGCCGGGCGAATTCGTGGAAGCCGTGCGTGTGCCTATTCCTGCTGCATCGGAAAAATTTGCCATCTACAAGGTGACCAAGCGCCGGGACGAGGACATCACCGCAACGCTCGGCGCCTTCCGCCTGACACTTGCCGACGACGACACAGTCACGGAGATCCGCATCGCCTATGGCGGCATGGCCGGAACACCGAGACGGGCCTTTGCCGTCGAAAAGGCGCTGCTTGGCCAGCCCTGGAACGAATCCACGGTGGAACGAGCGATGGAAAGATACGCCGAGGACTACACGCCGCTCAGCGACATGCGGGCCACCGCGGAATACCGCGCGCTCGCGGCAAGGAACCTTCTTCTCCGGTTCTACCTGGAGACGACGACAGGCGCGACACCGGTTCAGGTGTCCAGATACGAGGCTGCATAGGCCATGAACAAGCACACGTCCGGCCTCAAGGCAGAAACCATTATCGGCGGCGTCCATACCAGCCCTCGCCACGACTCCGCCCACAAGCACGTCGCCGGCACGGCCGTCTATATCGACGATATCCCGGAGCCAACAGGCACGTTGCATGCCGGCCTCGGCCTGTCGACCGTAGCGCACGGTATTCTGAAATCGGTCGATCTGTCTGCCGTGCGCGCCGCCCCTGGCGTCGTCACTGTCCTGACCCACGAGGATGTTCCCGGCGTCAATGATATCTCGCCTTCCAACATGCATGACGACCCGGTGCTTGCTGCCGGCAAGGTCGAATTCCATGGCCAGCCGATCTTCTGCGTCATTGCCGAGACACGGGAGCAGGCCCGCCGCGCGGCGCGGTTGGCGAAGATCGAATATGACGAATTGCCAGCCGATATCGACATATGGGATCTCGACGTTTCCACCCACCGGCAGGTCGTCACGCCGCTGACGCTGAAGAGGGGCGATGCAGCAGCCGAGCTTGAGCGCGCGCCACGCCGCGTCAAAGGCCGCATGCGGCTCGGCGGTCAGGATCATTTCTATCTCGAAGGGCAGGTCTCGCTCGCAGTGCCCGGTGAGGACGATGAGGTCATCGTCTATTGCTCGACCCAGGGGCCGAGCGAGACGCAGCACATGGTCGCCCATGCGCTCGGTGTGCCGAGCAATGCCGTGACGATCGAGATACGCCGCATGGGTGGCGGCTTCGGCGGCAAGGAAACGCAGGCGAACCAGTGCGCGGCAATCGCTGCCATCGCCGCCAAGAAGCTGAACCGCGCCGTCAAAGTCCGGCTCGACCGCGATGAGGACATGACCGCCACCGGCAAGCGGCATGACTTTGCCATCGACTACGATGTCGGCTTCGACGACGACGGCCGCATCCTTGCCATCGACTATACATTCGCGCTTCGGGCCGGCTTTTCCGCCGACCTCTCCGGCCCCGTCGGCGACCGCGCGCTGTTCCATTGCGACAACGCCTATTTCCTCCCGCATGTTCATGCGAAATCGGCCCCGCTCTATACCAACACCGTCTCCAACACGGCCTTTCGCGGTTTCGGCGGCCCGCAGGGCATGGTGGGCGCCGAGCGCGTCATCGACGAGGTAGCCTTCGCCGTCGGCAAGGATCCGCTCGATATCCGCAAGCTGAATTTTTACGACGCCATGGGCGTCGAGGGCGAGCGCAACCTCACGCCCTATCACCAGAAGGTGGAGGACTGCATCATCCAGCGCATCGTCGCGGAGCTGGAGGAGAGTGCCGATTATGCCGGCCGCCGCAAGGCCATCGCAAAATTCAATGCGAAGAGCCGCATCGTCAAGCGCGGCCTTGCGCTGACGCCGGTGAAATTCGGCATCTCCTTCACCAAGACCGAGTCGAACCAGGCCGGCGCTCTGGTTCATGTCTATAGCGACGGTTCCGTGCACATGAACCATGGCGGCACCGAGATGGGGCAAGGCCTGCATCTGAAGGTGGCGCAGGTGGTGGCCGAGGAATTCCAGATTGATCTCGACCGGGTGAAGATCACCGCCACGACGACCGCCAAGGTGCCCAATACCTCGCCGACGGCCGCCTCTTCCGGCGCGGACCTCAATGGCATGGCGGCGCAGAACGCCGCGCGCCAGATCAAGGACCGGTTGATCGCCTTCGCGGCTGAAAGCCATCAGGTGGCCCGCGATCAGGTGATCTTCCTGCCCAATCGGGTGCGCATCGGTGATATCGAGATAGCCTTCGACGATCTCGTCAAGAAGGCCTATATGGCACGCGTCCAGCTTTCGGCGGCGGGCTTCTACAAAACGCCGAAAATCCATTGGGACCGCTCCAAGGGCCGCGGCCACGCCTTCTATTACTACGCCTATGGCGCCGCATGCTCGGAGGTATCCATCGATACGCTGACCGGGGAGTACGTGGTCGAGCGGACGGATATTCTGCACGATACAGGCCGTTCGTTGAACAAGGCCATCGATATCGGACAAATCGAGGGCGGCTTCATCCAGGGCATGGGTTGGCTGACGACGGAGGAATTGTTCTGGGACAATAAGGGGCGGCTGCGCACCCACGCACCCTCCACCTATAAAATCCCGCTTGCATCCGACCGACCGAAGATTTTCAATGTAGCGCTGACCGACTGGTCCGAAGCCTATGAACCGACGATCCATCGTTCCAAGGCGGTCGGCGAGCCGCCTTTGCCGCTCGGCCTTGCAGTTTTGCATGCCTTGTCGGATGCTGTAGCCAGCGTCGCCGACCACAAGATCTGTCCGCGCCTCGATGCGCCGGCAACACCGGAGCGGGTGCTGATGGCGATCGAACGTCTCAGGTCGGCAAAGAAGGAGTGAGGTCATGCCCGCCGCGTGCGAAGACATCCGGGATTTCCTGCGCCGCGAACCGGCGTCGATCCTGGTCGAGGTGACCGGTGTCGCAGGCTCCGCGCCGCGCGATACCGACGCCTGGATGCTGGTGTCGGAACAGGCGATTTTTGCAACGATCGGCGGCGGGCAGCTCGAATATATGGCGATCGACCAGGCGCGTAGGGCATTGCGCTCCGGCATTGCGGCGGAGCCGATGAACGTGCCGCTCGGCCCGGAGATCGGCCAGTGCTGCGGCGGTCGGGTAGGACTTGCGTTCACCGCGCTCAATGCGGAACTTGCAGACCATCTCATTGCCCGCAGCGAGGGGGAAATGGCGGCGCGGCCGCATGTCTATGTTTTCGGAGCCGGCCATGTCGGCGACGCGCTCGTCATGGCGCTTTCGCTGGCACCGCTGCGTGTCGTGCTGGTGGATACGCGAGAGGACGAACTCACCGCCTGCATCGTGCCCCATATCGAGACCTGCCTGACGGCCATGCCCGAGGCTGTGGTGCGTGATGCGCCGGCCGGCAGCAGCTTCGTGATCCTCACCCACGACCATGCGCTTGATTTCCTCATTGCGGCCGAAGCGCTCAAGCATCGGGATGCTGCCTATGTCGGTATGATCGGTTCCAAGACGAAGCGAGCCACGTTCCGCAACTGGCTGTCGCGAGAAACCGGCCTCCCGGATCTCTTCGATCGACTTGTCTGCCCGATCGGTGGCACGGCGCTGAAGGACAAACGTCCTGCCGTCATCGCCACGCTCGCCGCTGCGGAAATCATGACGGCGGCGCTCAGCTGGAAAGCAAGCCAGATCAAGCCCGTCTCGGTGGTCAGCCGCTAGAGGCGGCGGCCGCAGGCTCGTCCTGGAGCAGCTTGCCGATCAGCCGCTGACAGCGCTCCGCCATGAAGTCGATCATCAGCCGAACCTTCGGATCCTGGAAACGCTTGTGCGGATAGATCGCGGCGAGCTGCACGGGGGCCGGCGGACTGTCCTTCAAGATCTCCACCAGCCGGCCTTCCCTAAGATGGGCCTTCACCTCGAACAGCGGCTTGTTGATGATGCCGCGACCTTCCAAAGCCCATTGGGTGAGCACGTCGCCGTCGTCGCTGTCATACGGGCCGGCGACCTCGAATTTGCGCGGGCCATCCGCCGTTACCAGCGTCCAGAAATACTCCTTGGATCCCGGATAGCGCAGCAGAAGACAGTCATGCTTATCGGCAATCAGCGCATCCGCGTTCGCCGGTACCCCGCGCCCTGCCAGATAGTCTGGTGAGGCGCAGAGCACGCGCTCGCAATTAAGTATGCCGCGCATTCGCAGGTTCGAGTCCTCCAGCACACCGAGCTTGAAAGCCACGTCGACGCCCTCGGCGAGGATATCGACATTGTGGTCGGACAAGCGGACGCGCACTTCGATATCCGGATATTTGTCGTGGAACTCCGGAATGCCGGAGGCGATCAGCCGGCGGCCGATGCCGAGCGGCGCGGTAATCCGGAGCGAACCCTTCGGATTGCGCGAGAGGTCGGCGATCGCCCCTTCGGCCTCGTTCACCGCCTCAATGATCTTCACAGCGCCGTCGTAGAAGACGCGGCCGTGTTCGGTCGGCGAGAGTTTCCTGGTCGTGCGGTTGAAGAGCCGTACGCCGAGATGGCGCTCGAGTTCCTTGATGCGATTGCTCGCCACCGCAGGGGTGACGCGTTGATCGCGCCCCGCCGCCGAAAGGGTTCCGAGTTCGACCACACGAACGAAGACACGCACATTATCGAGATAGGACATGGTTCCTTTTACCACATTGGCGTGCGGATCAAAGCAGGGGTCATCTTATAGATTTTTTTGAAAGTGTTGCGGATTCACCGGGATTTCCTAGAAAATCATGCGATGGCAAACAGTCCCGTGAAGATCGGGAGGACTTTCCCTTGTATGAATACGCTATCGCCTGGGACTGGATAACATTTGCCGTCCGCTGGTTGCACGTGATCACGGCTATCGCCTGGATCGGCTCGTCATTTTATTTCGTGGCGCTGGACCTGGGCTTGAAGAAACATGCCGCATTGCCTCAAGGGGCGTATGGCGAGGAGTGGCAGGTTCATGGCGGGGGCTTCTACCATATCCAGAAGTACCTGGTGGCGCCGGCCAACATGCCGGACCATCTTGTCTGGTTCAAATGGGAGAGCTACGTCACCTGGCTCTCCGGCTTCGGCATGCTCTGTCTCGTCTACTACGCCGGTGCCGACCTCTACATGATCGATCCGGCCGTGCTCGATGTGTCAAAGCCCGTGGCGATCGCCATTTCGCTGGGTACGATCGCGGGCGGCTGGATCATGTACGATCTGATCTGCAAGTCGCCCTTCGGCAATGACAATACCCGGCTGATGGTGGCGCTGTATTTCATCCTGGTCGCGGTCGCCTGGGGTTATACGCATCTGTTCACGGGCCGGGCCGCCTTCCTGCATCTCGGCGCCTTCACGGCGACGATCATGTCGGCCAACGTGTTCTTCATCATCATCCCGAACCAGAAGATCGTCGTCGCCGACCTCCTTGCCGGCCGCACGCCCGATGCGAAATACGGCAGGATCGCCAAGCAGCGCTCGACACACAACAACTACCTGACACTGCCGGTGCTGTTCCTGATGCTGTCGAACCACTATCCGCTGGCTTTCGGCACCCAGTTCAACTGGATCATCGCCTCGCTGGTCTTCCTGATGGGCGTCACGATCCGCCATTATTTCAATACCCGCCATGCCAATGCAGGCAACCCGACCTGGACCTGGCTCGTCACCGTCGTTCTTTTCATCATCATCATGTGGCTTTCGACGGTGCCGAAGCTGCTGACCGGTGAAGCAGCGGACGCCAAGATCTCGGCTATCCAGCAGCCTTTCATCACGATGCAGGCCTTCCCGAAGGTACGCGATACGGTGATGGGACGCTGCTCGATGTGCCATGCCAAGGAACCCAGCTGGGAAGGTATCATCGCCCCTCCCAGGGGCGTGGTGTTCGAGACGGATCGCGATATCGCCGCCCATGCCCGCGAGATCTATCTGCAGGCCGGCCGCAGCCACGCCATGCCACCGGCCAACGCCTCGCATATAACCGACGAGGAGCGCCGCCTGCTCGTCTCCTGGTATGAAAGCGCCATTAGTGGAGAGAAAGCCCAATGAACGAATTGCTGATCCGCGGCCGTGTGCTGACCTTCGTCGCCGAGCCGCAAGGCATCGATGACACCGCCTCCTATCGCTATCTCGAAGATGGCGCGGTTTTCGTGCGTAACGGCAAGATCGTCGAGACCGGGAGCTATGGCGATATCCGCAAGCTGGCGGGTGCCAATGTTGAGGTTGTCGATCATCGGCCGAACCTCATCCTCCCCGGCTTTATCGATACGCACCTGCATTTCCCGCAGACGCAGGCGATCGCTTCCTACGGCGCGCAGCTGCTCGAATGGCTGAACACCTATATTTTCGTCGAGGAACAGAAGTTCGCACGCGCCGCCCATGCGGCTGAAGTGGCCGATCGCTTCATGGACGAGCTGTTGTCGAACGGCACGACGACCGCGGTTGCCTATTGCTCGGTGCATCCTGAAAGCGTCGACGCTTATTTCGTCGCGGCCGAGGCGCGCGGCATGCGCATGATCGGCGGCAAGGTCATGATGGATCGCAATGCTCCGGAAGCGTTGCGCGACACGCCACAGCAAGGATATGACGAAACCAACCGACTCATTGAGAAATGGCATGGCCGCGGTCGCGCGCATTATGCGATCAGCCCGCGCTTTGCCATCACCTCCACGCCCGAGCAGATGGAAATGAGTCAGGCTCTCGTCGCCGAACACCCGACCTGTTACGTCCAGACGCACCTCTCCGAAAATCGCGACGAGGTTGCCTTTGCCACATCCCTCTATCCCGAGGCGAAGGACTACACGGATATCTACGCCCGCTACGACCTGCTCAATGAGCGTATGCTGCTCGGTCATTCCATTCATCTGAGCGATCGCGAGGTTTCCGTATTTGCCGAAACTGGCGCTGTCGGCGTCTTCTGCCCGACGTCAAACCTTTTCCTGGGTTCGGGACTGTTCGACGCCGCCAGGTTCGACAAGTTTGGTGCGCGCTGGTCGGTTGCCACCGATGTCGGCGGCGGCACCAGCTTCTCCATGCTGGAAACGATGGATGAGGCCTACAAGGTACTGCACCTGCAGGGCCAACGGCTGACGCCGTTCAACTCCTTCTATCGCATGACGCGCGGCAATGCCCTGGCGCTCGGATTGGAGCATCAGATCGGTTCGCTCCAGGCAGGCGCGGATGCCGACATCGTCGTGCTCGATTCCGGCGCCAAATCGGCGATGGAGTTCCGCATGCGCACAGCGACGTCGCTCGCCGAAGAGCTCTTTATTCTTCAGACCATGGGCGACGACCGTTGCATCGCCGAAGTCTATGTTGCCGGCAAGGCGATGAAGACGAAGGATAGAAAGCGTCAAGCAACAGCACCTCAGTCACTGCAAATTGCCTGATCAACCGACGGCGCGCGCATCGTCCGCGCCGCCATCTCCGGCGTAGGGGACGGCGGCGAAACCGGAAGGTCTAACGAGACTGACAAACTCATCGTCTTCAAAAGACGAATTCACCGTCCCCCTAGTTCGTGCGCCCGATGTATTGCGCCATGTCGAGCATCCGGTTCGAGAAGCCCCATTCATTGTCGTACCAGCCGAACACCCTGAGAAGGCCGCCGGCGCCAAGCGAAATCTCCGGTCCACTCAAAACAAGAGATTCAGGACGACCGCGCAGATCCACCGAGACCAGCGGCTTCTCGATCCAACCCAACACCGGCGATCCATCGGCTGCTTGTTTCAGTTTCGTACGCATGGTGTCGAGGTCAGAAACATGCCGAACCGCGACGGTGAGATCGATCGCCGAAACGCTGGCCGTCGGCACCCGAAGGGCGCGCGCCTCGATCAGGCCGGCAAGATGCGGAAGGACTTCCCCGACGATCGCATGGGCGCTCGTGGTCGTCGGCACCATCGAAAGCGCGGCGGCACGGCTTCGGGCTAGATCGGAGCGCGGTTGATCTATCGTCGGCTGGCTTGCGGTGTAGCAATGAATGGTGGTCATCTGGCCGCCGATGATGCCGAACTCTTGATCAACAATGCGCAAAAGCGGCGCAAGCGCATTTGTGGTGCATGAGGCGTTTGAAACCACGGTCTGGCCGCGGAAGGCTTCCTCATTGGCACCCAGCACCAATGTTGCATCGGCAGCGGCAGACGGACCGGAAATCAGCACCTTCTTTGCGCCGGCATCTATGCCTCGTTGAGCCACCGCTCGGGAATTGGCATGGCCGGTGCATTCCAGGAGAACGTCGACGCCGTGAAGGTCGAGCTTGCTGATATCAGGAACATTGTGAAACGGTATCGACACCTTGCCGACGACGAGCGTCCGCTCGCCAGTCGAGACGGCCTCCGGCCAGGGACCATAAATACTGTCATATTCGAAGAGGTAGGCACATGTCTCCAAAGCGGCGATGTCGTTGATCAGCACGACTTCCATATCAGGACGATCGCGCAGGAGGAGACGCAGGACCGAACGCCCGATCCTTCCAAACCCGTTAATTGCAATCTTCAACGGCCGGTTCGACATACGACTTACACCCTTAATCGACAATGCCGGAGGCCTGCAGTGTCGCGGTTGAATTGGCTATCGCCGTGGCGTCGCGGATGTCGATGCCACCGTCCTCCCTATCCTCCTCCCTTTAGATGCGCCGGCCCTAGAAGTCGACCTCGATTGCCACGCCTTTTGCCAGAGCGAGCTCGACGGCAGCCGAGGCGACGGCAAGATCCTGAAGGCCAACCCCCGTACCGTCGAAGAGCGTGATCTGGTCTGCGGAGGTGCGTCCGGGGTGGGTTCCGTTGATCACGGCGCCAATCTCGACGATGGCCTCTTCACGGATCAGTCCCCTTTCGATCGCATGCTGGGATTCGCCGATGGTAACGGCCTGTGCGACTTCATCGGTGAAGACGGCTGCCGCAGCGAGGATTTCGGCTTCGACCTCCTGCTTACCCTTCGTATCGGTCCCCATGCAGGCGAGATGTGTGCCAGCTCGAACCTGCGATGCCTTGAGCATCGGCGCAAAAGACGAGGTGATCGAGATGATGACATCCGCTTCTGCCCCCAGCCGATCAAGATCGACTGCCTCGAAGGGAAGGCCCTCCTCCTTGGCAACCTCCTCCAGACGGCTCAGCATATCCGGATGCAGATTCCAGCCGACGATCCTTTCGAATGGGCGCTGCGCAAGGGCTGCGCGCAATTGAAACGTCGCCTGGTGACCGGCACCGATCATGCCGAGGACCTTCGCGTCTTTACGGGCAAGATATTTTATCGAGATGGCAGAGGCCGCCGCCGTCCGCAGCGCAGTCAACAGATTGCCGCCGACGACGGCGCGGCATTTGCCGGTATCCGGATCGAACAGGAACACGGTCGACTGATGGTTGGTGAGGCCCTTGTGGACATTGTTCGGCCAGAACCCACCGGCCTTGAGACCGAGCGCCAGGCCCTTGCGATCGAAACCCGACTTGAAGCCGTAGAGGGCATCGGCATGCCCGATCGCCTCGCGGACGACAGGGAAATTGTGGGCCGATTTATCCGCCATCGAGGCAAACACCCCCTCGACCGCCCTGAAGCAATCGGCAGGCGTCACCAATCCGGCAATTTCAGTCTCAGGAACGATGATCATTCTGGCTTCCGCTAGCTTTTCAATGGGGGCCGGACCCCCCTGTTTCGTCAGTAGGCCTTGCCGCGGGCGGACACGGGCCAGAGCGTTTCGACCTTGCCGTTGCGCACGCCGACATACCAATCATGGACATTGCAGGTCGGATCGCAATGACCGGGGACCAGACGCAGCTTTTCGTTTATCTTGAGGACGCCGCTCGGGTCTTCGATAACGCCATGCTCGTCCGAGCATTTGATATATTTCACGTCATCGCGGCCATAGATAAAGGGCAATCCGGAGTCGACCGATTGCGCCTTGAGGCCGGCATCGCAGATTGCCTTGTCCGCCTTTGCGTGGCTCATGATGCTGGTCAGGATGAACAGCGCATTCTCCCATTCCCCCTGATCGATCCGCTTGCCGTCTTTGTCACGGATGCGGCCGTAATCCGCGTCCATGAACGCATAGCTGCCGCACTGCAGCTCGTTGTAGACGCCCGAATTGCTCTCGAAATAATAGCTGCCCGTGCCGCCGCCGCTGACCAGCTCGGGGTCGAGACCTTCGGCCTTGAGCGCGTCGACGGCATCCTTGACCTGGGCTATCGCCGCATCGAGCTTGGCCTTGCGGTCTTCATACTTGTCGATGTGCTGCATGGCGCCCTGATAGGCCTGGATGCCTGTGAACTTGAGGCCGGGGGCCGCATGGATGGCATTGGCAAGCTCGACGACGGCCGAGGTCGTCGTGACGCCGCACCGTCCGGCGCCGCAATCAATCTCGATGAAGCATTCCAGCGTCGTGCCGTATTTCTGCGCTGCCCTGGAGAGCTCATCGACATTGGCCAGGTCGTCGACGCAGACGATGATCCGCGCGCCACGCTGCGGCAGCAGTGCCAGGCGATCGATCTTTGCCGGATCGCGAACCTGGTTCGAGACCAGCACATCCTTGATCCCACCGCGAACGAAGACTTCCGCTTCGGAAACCTTCTGGCAGCAGACGCCGACAGCACCGCCCAGTTCCTGCTGGAGCCTCAGAACATCGACAGACTTGTGCATCTTGCCATGCGCGCGGTGGCGCATGTTGTGGGCTTTTGCATAGTCGCCCATCTTGCGGATGTTGCGCTCGAGCGCATCGAGATCCAGGATCAGGCAGGGCGTCTGGATGTCATCGGCGCTCATTCCGGGAAGAGCCGGTACGTCGTAGCCGACTTCCATGCCGGCAAATTTCGGTTCCATGTTCATTGCTTCTGCTCCCTATTGCCAAGGCAATTTATCGAGGTCGACGTTGCCGCCGGTGATGATGATGCCGACGCGTTTTCCGGCAAAGACGTGCGTGTTCTTCAGGATGGTCGCCAGAGGCACGGCGCTGGAAGGCTCCATGACGATCTTCATCCGCTTCCAGATGAGCTTCATTGCATCGACGATATCTTCCTCGGAAGCCGTCAGGATATCCGTGACGTGGTTTCTGACGAAATGCCAGGTCAGCTCCTTCAGCGGCACCTTGAGACCATCGGCCACGGTGTTCGGCGCGTCGTCTGCGATGATGTGGCCGGCTTTGAAACTGCGGTAGGCATCATCAGCCTGCTCCGGCTCTGCTGCGTAGATCTTGATGCGGGGCGCAAGATTGGAGAGAGTGAGGCAGGTTCCCGAGACCATTCCGCCCCCGCCGATCGGGGCGATGACGACATCGAGCCCGTCAACCTGTTCGATCAGTTCTTTCGAGCAGGTCGCCTGTCCCGCGATGACTCGCGGATCGTTGTAGGGATGCACGAACTCCGCTCCCGTTTCAGCCACGACTTCGGCGAAAACGGCCTCGCGCGATGAGGTCGAAGGTTCGCACTCGACGACCTTGCCGCCATATCCCCGGACGGCATCCTTCTTTGCCTGCGGCGCGGTGCGCGGCATGACGACCGTGCACGGAATTCCGCGACGGCCGGCCGCATAGGAAAGGCATGTCCCGTGGTTGCCGGACGAATGCGTGGCAACGCCCCTGGCGGCCTGTTCGTCGCTGAGGCCAAAAACAGCGTTCGACGCGCCGCGTGCCTTGAAGGCTCCCGCTTTCTGGAAATTCTCGCATTTGAAGAACAGTTCGGCTCCGGCCAGCGAGTTGATGAAGCTGGACGTCAGAACCGGGGTTCGATGAATGTAAGGCCTGATCCGCTCATCCGCGGCAGTCATGTCGGCAAGTGTTGGGATATACATGGTTCCGGCTCCTCAGGCAGCGGCCCGGACCTTGGACGTGCGGCCGTCGCGATAATAGTCCTGCGCAGCGGCAACACCCGAGCCGAGCTTGATGTCGAGGCCGAGATCGACCATGACCATTTCAGCCGTCGCAATGCCCGACAGCGCCATGACATCGGTGAGACTGCCGAGATGGCCGACGCGGAAGACCTTGCCGGCAACCTCGCCGAGGCCAACCCCGAAGGCGACATCATATGTCTTGGCGGCGTGCGCCACGATCGACGTCGCATCGAAGCCCTCAGGCGTGCGGATTGCGCTGACCGTGTCCGAGTAGAGGTCTTCGCTCATGGCACAGAGCTCCAGCCCCCATGCCCGGACGGCCGCACGAATGCCCGAGGCGATGCGCCGATGGCGGGCGAAGACATTCTCCAGGCCTTCCGCCAGCAATAGTTCCGTCGACAGCTTGAGCCCGTTTAGCAGCCCGACGGCCGGCGTGTAGGGATAGGCATTGTTTGCGTAGCTCCTGGCCATGTCTCCGATGTCGAAGAATGTCCGCGGAAGCTTGGCCGTTTCGACCGCCGCCAGCGCCTTCGGCGAAAAGGCCGTGATCGCGAGGCCTGCAGGCAGCATGAAGCCCTTCTGCGAGCCCGTGACGGCGATGTCGACCAACCATTCGTCCATGCGGAAATCCATCGAAGCGATGGAGCTGACGCCATCGACAAACAACAAAGCCGGATGACGCGCCGCGTCGATCGCCCGCCGAACGGCGGCGATATCGGATTTAACGCCGGTTGCCGTCTCGTTATGAGTGACGAGAACCGCCTTGATCTCATGCGCGGTATCGGCCGCGAGGATCTCCTCGTAGCGGGCGGCTGGAGCGCCGCCACCCCATGCGGCTTCGATGATGTCGACTTTCAGCCCGTGCCGCTGGCACATATCGATCCAGCGCTGGCTGAACATGCCATAGCGCGCGGCAAGGACACGGTCGCCGGGGCTGAGCGTGTTTGTAATCGCCGTCTCCCATCCGCCGGTTCCCGTGGACGGAAATACATAGACGGAGGCGGCTTCGGTTTTCAGGATCTTCTTCACACCCGCAAGCGCCGGACGAAGGATTTGTCCGAACAAGGGCGAGCGATGGTCGAGCGTCGGCATGTCCGCAGCCTTGCGAAGGATCTCAGGCATGTTGGTCGGGCCCGGAATGAAGACGGGATTTTGCATATACATTTGGGCGTCCTCCTGTTGTGGGAGAATTGATAGCACGCCGGAAATAGGAGATAAATTTTTTTGAAATGATTTTTCAAAATCGTTATTATTGTTATAATATGCAATATAATCAATTGATTGGTATTTTCCATGGTATAAATGTATTTTTCAAGTCAGAATTTTTTATCGACTGAACGCCATTGGAGACGACGGCTGATGCCTCAAAAACCGCGCCGAAGAGGCCGCCCCAAGGCCTTCAACGGCCCTCAGACACAAAACACGATCCAGGCGCTCGATCGGGCACTGGATGTCCTCGATGCTCTCGCGACGCCGGAAGGCAAGACATTGTCGGAACTGGCCGGCCAGCTCGGGCAATCGGCAGCAACCATGCACCGCGTGTTGGCGACGCTTGAGCGCCGCGAGTTCGTCGAGATCAGTCCCGATCGCCAGGTTTGGCACATCGGTCCCGAGGCCTATCGGCTTGGCGCAGCTTTCCTCCGTCGCTCCAACGTCGTCGAGCGGAGCCGCCCCATCATGCGCGAACTCATGCTCGAAACCGGAGAGACATCCAATCTCGGCATCGAGAAGGACGGCAACGTCCTGTTCATCAGCCAGGTCGAGACTCATGAGTCGATCCGTGCCTTTTTCCCACCCGGAACACTATCGCCACTGCATGCCTCCGGCATCGGCAAGGCGCTTCTCAGCACATATGACGAAGACCGGCTTTCAGCGCTCTTCCGGAAGAAAGAATTCGAGCGATTTACGGAAAACACCGTGCGTTCCTTCGAGCAATTGCGCGAGGAACTGCAGAAGACGCGGGAGAGAGGCTATTCGTTCGACGACGAGGAACGCACGAAGGGGATGCGATGCGTCGCGGCGCCCATCCTGAACGTGCACGGCGAGGCGGTGGCAGGCATTTCCGTTTCCGGACCAATACATCGTCTTCCGGACGCTGATATCCACCAGCTCGGCGAGCGGGTGAGAAGCGCGGCGAGAATGGTGTCCCGTCGCCTCGGCGCACCGTAATCGAGGTTTAGGCCCGGCCCGTTACCCAGCCGACCTCGACTTAAGTATGATTCTGCTCAGCGGCTTCCCATATCAGCCAGCCAGGCGCTCGGTTCGCGCCGGGCAAGATGCGAGGGTTCGTCATGTACCGGACTGCCGACTTCCGGCCGGGCGACATCGGATACATGAGGAAAAGCCAAGGCCATATCATCGAAAACACCAGCAAGACGGATCTGCAATTCGTCGCCGTCTTCAAGGTGGCGGAATATCAGGAGAACCGGCTCTCCGTCTTTCCGCAGTTCTCCGTCAGCTGCGACGTACCGGTCGACCTGACCGGTACGAAGCCTCAAAACTCTTCCCATTCCTTTTGAGAGGCTGCTGAAGCCGATGCCCTGTTTCCGGCGGCTGCGGCTCGTCTAGGCTGAGGCATCATGGAGACGACGGTCGCCTGCCTATCGGGTTCAGCCATCGCCCGTCCCGTCCTGCGCAGCGCTGCAGATTGTGCGGAGGCGGAAGCTTGCAGCGTGAACTGGGAGACCAGATCACGAAGCTTGGCTGCCTCCATTGCCAGGCTATTCGAGGCTGCGGTCGATTGTTCGACCATGGCTGCGTTCTGCTGTGTTGTCTGATCCATCGAATTGACGGCCGTATTGACCTCTGCCAATCCGGTGGACTGTTCCTTCGCTGAGGTCGCAATGGCGTTCATGTGCTGGTTGATGTCAGCGATCTGCTCGCCAATCGTCTTCAGCGACATGCCGGTATCCAGCACGAGCTTGACGCCGCTTTCAACCTCCGATGACGACTTCTGGATCAGCCCCTTGATCTCCTTGGCTGCCTGTGCCGATCGCTGTGCAAGTTCACGCACTTCCTGAGCGACAACCGCAAAACCCTTTCCGGCTTCACCGGCGCGCGCTGCCTCGACCCCGGCATTCAGCGCCAGAAGATTTGTCTGGAAGGCGATCTCGTCGATCACCCCGATGATGCTGGAAATCTGTTGCGAGGATGCCTCGATGCGGCGCATGGCTTCCTCGGCGTGCGATACGACTTCGGCGGACTTTGCGGCGCTGCGATTGGCTTCGGTCGCCGCAGTGCGGGCCTCGTCGGCGCGCCTGCTCGAATTCGATACATTGACGGTGATCTGGTCAAGCGCCGCGGCTGTTTCCTCAAGGGAGGCCGCCTGCTGTTCGGTGCGCCTGGAGAGATCGTTGGCGCCGGAAGAAATCTCGCGCGTACCGTCATCGATCGCTGCAATGGCGATGGAGATTCCGCCGAGCGCATCTCCAAGCTGCTTGACCGACCTGTTGAAATCCTGCCGAAGCGCTTCGAAATCCCCGGAAAAAGGCTCGTCAAGCTGGAATGCCAGATCGCCGCCAGCAAGCCGCTTCAATCCGGCCGCAAGGCCTGATGTGGCGACGCGAAGACGATCCGTCGCCTCTTCGTCGGCCTCGCGTCGAGCAGCGACCTGATCCGATTCGGCTTGCTTTCTGGCTGCCTCTGCATCCTGTTCAAGCTGCTTATTGGCAATCGCAGCTTGTCGGAAGACTTCAAAGGCCGATCCCATGACACCGATTTCGTCTGAACGACCAATCGCGCCGCAACGGATGTCGGTCTCGCCCCCGGCCAGCCTCTCCATATCATTGGAAAGAGCAAGGATAGGCTTCGTAACCGTCTTGCGTGTCAACCAGTAGAGGCTGATGGAAAATAGAGCTGTCAAACCGAGAAGGCCGTTCAAAAGCCTGTCCACGAAGGCTTGCATACGGGCACTTTGTTTTGCCGTTGCAGCGGACAAGGCACTGATCTGATCCCCGGCCTGTTCCATGGCCGTTTCAAGAGCGGAAAACTGATTCATGAATTCGGGTAGCGATTTCATGGCTGCATCCTGATCCTTCGCAGCAAGATCGACCATCGCCGTGGCACTGTCGATATACTTCAAAAGAGGAGCTTCGACGTTGACAAGCACTTCCTGCACACTCTTGTCGGTTGCGAGCCTTTTGTTGGCTTCGATCATTTCCCGGAAAGAGGCCTTGTGTTCGTTTAGATCGGCCTTTACCGCGTCCGTGGTGATCCCTGCCGCCGGATTTGCCGCCAGCATCGACGCCAGCACGTCTGCCCGAAGCGCATCGTGCATCATGTCCGCCTGCATGTGGTTCCGAAGCACATCCGCCGTACGGGCAACCTCGGCGTTGTTATCTGCAAGAGTTGCGGCTGACCACAGCCCGACACCCGTGGCGCCACCGGCCAGGGCGAAAATTGCGACACTTGCAATGATGATCTTATGTTGTATCGACGCCATCGTCGCACTCCCCCAGTTTGTTTCTATAGCAAAACTAGCCAAACATTCTTAATTATTTATCAACCATACATTTCTACTTTGATTATATGAAATTATATTATAATATTCAAAAATTACTTCAGGTTGTAAGTATAATCTCCTGCTTTGATGCTGCCGCGCGGCCACCTTTCCGATATTCACCTTCCAAACAACCAAATTGCCGACTGTCCTTATCGACGGATTTCATGACGCCTGGGCGCCGGACAGCAGACGATTCGCCTTCGTCCGCTTCCACAAGGAGGCATAGAGCAGCCCTGGCATTTTATGTCGGCAACTCATATCGCGCGGCTGGAACGACCATCAATCAGCACCGAACATCCGGCATCGCGATGTAGAACAGCGATTGGCCTGAATTCGGGACCGTATGCCACCGGTATGGTGTGGCCGGGCTGGTGGCGATGGCAGCCGATCACAATATCGACGGCCACCGTGCCTGCTGTGTCAAAGCTCACGATTTCGGCTCTTCCCCCCAATCCTATGCGGCAACAGAAAAGTTCAGCCTGCCGGTGATCTCGTTAGTCGATGCGAACCCCTCATCGCTAAGGGGTAGGTAATTCCTGGCCTGATCGACGATCCGAATATTCCATCGGTACCCCCGTTGCCGCGCCATTCCCGGCGCGTCGCAAGCAGCTCTTGCCGAAGCGGATTTGTCGGAGCAGATTGCGCCGATAACGGAGATGGACGCATGACACAGGACGATGCTTCGGGCTCTAATGCGGGGGGTATCGCCCCTCGCTGGACATCCAGCGCGAAGAGCGGTGTTGGCACGGCGCTCTCATCGGCGTGCCGCATATGGTTCACGCTGAGCCACGGCATCCTCAACGAAGTCTATTTTCCGCGCGTCGATTGCGCCTGTACGCGCGATCTTGGCCTGATCGTCACCGGTCCGGACGGCTATTTCTCCGAGGAAAAACGCGATACCGAAAGCATTGTTACGACGATCGAGGACGGCGTTCCGGCCTATCGGCTCGTCAACACGGCACTCGATGGGCGCTACCGGATCGTCAAGCGCATCATCGTCGATCCGGTGCGCAACAGCTTACTGCAGCAAATATCATTCGAAGCGTTGCAAGGGTCGGTCCACGACTATCGCCTCTATGTGCTTGCCGCCCCGCATCTGGTCAATGCCGGCAGCGGCAACACCGGCTGGGTTGGCGATTACAAGGGCACGCCGATGCTCTTTGCGACGGGCAAGGGCGGTATCTCACTGGCGCTTGCCGTTAGCGGCGGATGGCGGACGGCGTCCGCCGGCTATGTCGGCATTTCCGATGGATGGCGCCAGTTGCAGGAGGCCGGCCAATTGGACCCGCGCATCACTCGTGCCGCCGACGGCAACGTCGCGCTAACAGGCGAAATTGATCTTGCGGCCGGCAGCGACACCGTTCTTCTCTCGCTCGGCTTCGGAAACCGTTCCGAGGAGGCGGGCTACAACGCGCTTGCCAGCCTGCAGGCCGGCTACGAGGATGCCGAGCGTAGCTACGTCGCCGACTGGCGGAGATGGCAAAGCACACTACTGGCGCTCGACGAACCGAGAGCGCCGCCGCCCGAACTCAATCGCTACCGGATATCGACGGCCGTTCTCGCCACGCACCGGCCTTTGTCCTTCGAGGGTCCGGCCGTCGCCTCGCTGTCTATCCCCTGGGGCTTTGCCAAGGGCGATGAGGATCTCGGAGGCTATCACCTGGTCTGGCCACGCGATCTCGTCGAGACGGCCGGCGGCTTCCTTGCGGCCGGCGCCCCTCAAGATGCGCTCCGTATCCTTGCCTATCTTCGGACGATCCAGGAGGCGGACGGGCACTGGCCGCAGAACGCCTGGCTCGACGGCGTACCCTATTGGACCGGCATACAGATGGATGAATGCGCCTTTCCGATCCTGCTGGCTGACGCGCTGCGCCGCGAAGGAGCGCTCACCGGCGAAGCGCTCTTGTCCTATGTCTCGATGGTCGAGCGAGCGGCGCGCTATGTGGTCGTGAACGGCCCGGTAACGGGTGAGGACCGCTGGGAGGAAGACGGCGGCTTCTCTCCCTTTACCCTTGCTGTCGAGATCGCCGCGCTTCTCGCCGCTGCCGACATTCTGGAGATTGCCGGACAGGACCACAATGCCGATTATCTCAGACAGACCGCCGATGCCTGGAATGACCAGATCGAGCGCTGGGCCTATGTCGGCGCCGATGCCGCTAGTGCCGATCTTGGGGTCAAGGGCTATTATGTGCGCATCGCCCCACCCGAGATCGCCGACGGCGCCTCGCCTGCCGATGGTTTCGTGCCGATCAAGAACCGCCCGCTCTCGGAATCGTTTCTGCCGACGGCCCGCGTCGTCAGCCCGGATGCCTTGGCGCTGGTTCGGTTCGGATTGCGTGCCGCCAACGATCCACGCATTCTGGACACCGTCAGGGTTATCGACGCTCATCTCAAATGCGATCTGCCGCAAGGTCCGCTCTGGTATCGCTATACTGGGGACGGCTATGGCGAGCATGCCGATGGCGGCCCATTCGACGGCATCGGCATCGGTCGCCCGTGGCCATTGCTCGCCGGCGAACGAGCCCACTATGAACTTGCTGCCGGCAGGCCAAAAGCGGCGATCGCGTTGCTCAGCGCTCTTGAAGGCTCTGCAGGACCGGGCGGGCTTCTGCCCGAGCAAGTATGGGACCAGGCTGACATACCCGAGCGAGGCCTTGTTTTCGGCGAGCCATCCGGCAGTGCGATGCCGCTCGTCTGGGCGCATGCCGAACACATCAAGCTGCTGCGTTCGCTGAGAGACAATGCCGTTTTCGACATGCCGCCACAGGGCGTCGAGCGCTATATCAAGAACAAGACCACCGCGCCCTTCGTGCTCTGGCGCTTTAACAACAAGACATCGCGGGTTTCTGTCGGCAAGCGCCTGAGAATCGAAGTGATGGCGCGGGCTGTGGTGCGCTGGAGTTCGGATGGTTGGGAAAGCGCAAGCGATACCACAACCCGCCAAAACGGCTTCGGCATCGATGTTGCGGAGCTTGCGACTGAACGGCTGCCAAAGGGCGCGGTGATCGCCTTCACCTTCTATTGGTCTGACACCGACCATTGGGAGGGAGAGGATTTCTCAGTCGTCGTGGCCGACGGCGACGCCTAAACGTCACTAACAACAAACCTACCAGAAGGGGAGACGCACCGTGACCGCAAAACCCGAATCTCTCGAGCACACAACGTCGGCCGCGCCGCAGGATCTCGTCGTCCTGGCAATCGATCTTGGCGGCTCGCATGTCAAAACGCGTCTGAGTTCCGGCAGCGACCGGCGGGCAGCCGTCTCCGGTGCGGCAATGTCCGCGCAAAAGATGGTCGAAGCAGTCAAGGAGCTTACCGCCGACTGGCAATACGACGTCATCGGCATGGGATATCCCGGCCCGGTCGCCGACAATAAACCAGCGGCGGAGCCGCACAATCTGGGGGCCGGCTGGAAGGACTTCGATTTTTCCGCCGCTTTCGGCAAGCCTGTCAGGCTCGTCAACGACGCAGTTTTGCAGGCGATCGGCAGCTATGCGGGCGGCAACATGCTGTTTGTTGGGCTGGGCACCGGGCTGGGTTCGGCAATGGTCGTCGATCACGTCTGCTTGCCCATGGAACTTGCACATCTGCCCTACAAAAATAATGAGACGTTCGAGGACTTCGCCGGCGAGCGCGGTCTCGTGAAATATGGCAAGAAGAAATGGCGCAAATCGGTCGAGAAGATCGTCGGCAGATTGCAAGCGGCCCTGCTGCCGCATGAAACTGTCATTGGTGGCGGCAATGTCGACAAGCTCGAGAAGCTGCCCGACGGCTGCCGCGCCGGCGACAACGAGAATGCATTTCTTGGCGGCTTTCGCCTATGGACGGACGAAAGCCTGAGATTTTAGGCTGAATCCGGCATGGCTTGCCCGCCTGCGCCTCCGTCTCAAAAACGAAGGAGATCGGAGATCGTCGATCGTGTTCCTGCGATCTGCGAGGATAGAACGGCTTCCTTCCTGACATACATCTAAAGAAACAGCTCTCGACGCGGAACGGCGTCGTGATATCGTCTAGCCGTCCGACGGCACGCTCCGCCAAGCTAAGCCGCGACAAAAGAAGGGGAGAACTTCATCAAAATCCTACCTTGATGGCTGAAATCTCCGGAAAATGGGAAACTCTTGAAGAGTTTCGGATTGTTGATAGTAAAGCACACGCGCTATAAGGTCAGTGCGCGAGCTAGATGGCCGTGGAAGTGAAGAGGAAATACGATGCCTACAGGTACTGTGAAATTTTTCAATGAAGACAAGGGATTTGGCTTCATTACTCCCGAGAACGGAGGAACGGATGTGTTCGTTCACGTTTCCGCTCTGCAGCGGGGCGGTTCTCTCAGAGAAGGTGAGAAGGTTAGCTACGAATTGGGCCAGGACCGGAAGACTGGAAAGTCGAAGGCTGAAAACGTCAGCGTGCTCTGATCGCATGAGCTAGCGGACCCGCCGCGGATTTAGCCTGCTTCATGATTAGAACAGGCTAAATCAACCCCACTGCTTGAGTGGAATCGAACCAGCCGCTCCGGCGTGCAGACAACGACTATTTCAGAACCCGGCCCGACATGGCGCCGCTTTCTTTTGGCTTGCTCTCCGAGCATGCCTGCTTTGTTCCGATCCGCGGGATTTTTGCGCCGTTTCGCTGCAAGGCTATCCGCGCAGTCGTCAGCGCGCCACGCCCCGACTGCGGCGCCCTCAACCCTCTGCGGTATCGACCAACCCAGCTGCGACATCGCGTGAGCACTCTTCGAGATCCTGTATTGCGCGCCGGCGATCAACTCGACGCCTCACAAGAGCGGTTTCCACGGGAGCAACACCAATCTCGATATATCTGATGGCGGGATTCGAATAGTAGCGCTCAAGGTGCTCGCCAACGATGACGACAGCCTCGCGTGATTCGACGACCGCAAGACGTTCCCCGATCGCCGTCATGACCGGCTCGCGCGCAATGGGCTTCCCAGAGGGCGTGTGGTCAGGGAAATGGATCGCCGCCCACGCTCCCAACCGATGATTATCCGGTAGTGTCGGCAAGGTCTCGAACGCGCGTTCCTTCGGATCGATCAGGTCTCTGTCGCACACCCTGTGATCGGCAGGCACGACCAGCTTCTTCTTCTCCTCGAACAGAACAGCGCATTGCACCGAGCCGTCACGGAAAAGCGGAAGTCTGCGAAGCGCTGCATCGACACATCACCAAGGGCCTCGCGAGCGGCGCGCTGAAGGCGATTTCGACAGATATGACTTTGCCTCAGGCGGTTTGAAGGGGCTCGAACCGCCAACCCATTTGCAGAAAGTTCCATGCTTACAAAGGGTTGGAATGGCAGACGGTAAATTGGCTTGGAATGTTTGCCCGGCATATCCGATCTATTGCAGCCGTTAGGCGCCTTCGCAGCGGGGCTATCTTGAATGCTTTCTGGCAAGGAAACATGGTCCAAAACGAAAAAGCCTGCCGCGGGAGGAGGTGCGGCAGGCTTTTCGAAAAGAACCGAACAGCGACTGGGAGGAGGAGTGGGCCGTCTGAAACTCGAAGCTCTGCGGGAGGAGGTGCATCACTTCGATGGAGCTAACAATACCCCAATCATCGAGATTTCATATAGCTTATGCTGCACTGCAGCTATGCAAGAAACACAAGTCGGAAAACTCGGTACAGAAGGAGGAGAAAACCGATCTCGAACAGGAGCGGCTGACGCAAAAACGCCCGCGTCATCAGCGGGCGTCGAGCAGTCGTAAAGACTATGCGGTTAGCGCGCGATCGATGCGCGGGCAACGCTGCGGATATCGGCACGATCGATGCCGAGGTCCTGCAGTTCGCGGCTGGACATGCGACCGAGTTCGTTAACAGTCTGACGGAACTTGCGCCAGTTGTTGAAAGAGCGTGCTACGTTCATGATAATCCCCTTTCCTGAGGCTTTCTGACGTCAGCAACCTTGTTTGGCCCCGGCGTCGTTTCGATGATTGGAATATAGGCGTTTCAATCGGTTTAAAACAGAGATAATCCCGCACTGCACCTATGCATTCAATGCATTGGTTTCACGGATTACATGAGGGATGATCGTTTTTTAGGCCAAAATCTGTTCGACGGTCCAAACATTGCTCGGCGCACCAGGCAGTTGTCTCGCATCTATCTCGATGAGGACAAGCTTCTGGGGCAGCTGCGCCATCGTGACCAACCCGGTCGCGGAAGCCTCGAAGAAAAATGCCACATCGCCCCGTTTCTCCGACGTGGATCCGCGCTATTCTCAAAGGGAGATTCACCCGGCGAGATAGCGCCCACAAGCCATCTGCGCCCCGTCTCACGACCGAAGGAGCAACTCCATGACGCAGACCCTTGCCGATCTGTTGGCTGAAACCTTGGCGGAAGCCGGCGTCGAGCGCATATGGGGAGTGACGGGCGACAGCCTGAACGGCCTCAACGACAGCCTGCGGCGTCTCGGCCGGATCGATTGGATGCATGTGCGCCATGAGGAGACCGCCGCTTTTGCGGCCGGCGCGGAAGCTGCCGTCACCGGCAAGCTTGCTGTCTGCGCAGGGAGTTGCGGACCGGGGAACCTGCATCTGATCAACGGGCTCTACGACTGCCAGCGCAACCACGTGCCCGTCCTGGCGATCGCCGCTCATATCCCGTCCTCGGAAATCGGCCTGGGCTATTTCCAGGAAACCCATCCGCAGGAGCTGTTCCGCGAATGCAGCGATTTCTGCGAACTGGTATCCAATCCCGCCCAGATGCCGGAGATCCTGCACAGGGCGCTCAACACGGCAATCGGTCGCAATGGCGTGGCCGTGCTCGTCATTCCAGGCGACGTGGCGCTCGCCGACGCACCAGCGGGCGCGAAAACAGGCTGGGCGCAACTGCAGCCGCCGCGCATTCTCCCTTCGGACGCAGAGATCAGCCGGCTCTCGACGCTGCTCAACGGATCGGACGCCATAACGATCCTGGCCGGCAGCGGCTGCGCCGGTGCCCATGATGCTGTGGTGGCGCTGGCTGAAAAGCTCGGCGCGCCGGTCGTTCATGCCCTGCGCGGCAAGGAACATGTCGAATGGGACAATCCCTATGACGTCGGCATGACCGGACTGATCGGCTTTTCGTCGGGCTATCATGCCATGTTGAACTGCGACACGCTCTTGATGCTGGGAACTGATTTCCCCTACCGTCCCTTCTATCCCAAGGATGCCAGGATCGTTCAGATCGACCGCAACCCAGGCGCACTCGGCAAACGGACGCAACTGACCCAAGGCATCGTTGGCGATGTGTCCGAGACAATCGCAGCGCTACTTCCGCACCTTAAGGATCGACCGAACCATGCCTTCCTCGATGCCGCCCGCAAGCATTATGCCGAGGCCCGAAAGGGACTCGACGATCTCGCCGTGCCGTCGGCGAAGGGCAATCCCATCCACCCCCAGTATCTGGCGCGGCTGATAAGCAAAATCGCGTCTGAGGACGCGATCTTCACCGCCGATGTCGGCACGCCGACCGTATGGGCGGCCCGCTATCTGACGATGAACGGCAAGCGTCGCCTGCTCGGCTCGTTCAACCACGGCTCGATGGCCAATGCCATGCTGCAGGCCATTGGTGCTCAGGCAGCCGCGCCCGACCGGCAGGTCGTGTCGCTCTCCGGCGATGGCGGCTTCACGATGATGATGGGCGACTTCATCACCCTTTCCCAGCTCGAACTGCCGGTGAAGATAGTCGTCTTCAACAACGGCTCGCTGGGCTTCGTTGCCATGGAAATGAAGGCCGGCGGCTTCCTCGACACCGGGACCGACCTGAAGAACCCGAACTTTGCCGCCATGGCCCAGGCGATGGGCGTCAAGGCGTACCGGGTCGAGGATTCCGGTAATCTCGAGGGCGCGCTGCGCGAGGCATTGGCGCATCGCGGCCCGGTGCTCGTGGATGTCGTCACGGCAAAGCAGGAACTGGTCATGCCGCCAAAGATCAAGCTCGAACAGGCCAAGGGCTTCAGCCTCTACATGCTGAAAGCGATCATCAATGGTCGGGGCGACGAGGTCGTGGAACTCGCCAAAACCAATCTCAGGCTCTGACAGGAGAGCGGCGCGTGACCGGACTGGAGCTCGCCAGGCATGTGGCCTTCGTATTGCGCTGCTCGGCTGCAGCGACATTCTCCTACATGCTGGCATCCGCTATCGGCCTGCCGCATCCGGTATGGGCGGCGATGTCGGGGATCATCGTCTCGCAGGAGAAGCTGACCGAAACGCGCAGCGCCATGGCCTGGCGGCTGATCGGCACGGTGATCGGCATCGTCGTCGCCGTGGCCGTCGGCAGCCTCACCGCTCCGCTTGGCGCCGATGTGGCAATCCAGATCGCGCTTGCCGTCGGGCTCTGCGCCATCGTCGCGCGCCGCTATCCCGCAGTTAGGGTCTGCATGTGGACAGGGCCGATCGTGTTCCTGACGGTAGATCCGGGCATGCCTCTCTACATGGTCGGCCTTTATCGCGGTACCGAGGTTTTTCTCGGCGGCTTGGTCGGTGCGGCGTTGCATGCCGTCTCGGAAGCAGTGATTAGGGGCATGTTTGGCAGAGCGGGGCCTGATCCTGCCGATTTGCCGGAAAAGCCGTGATGGCGCTCTCCCGTGCATGCCTGGAGAAACAACTGAAATCAAAAGCGTGGACATGCCCGTGGAAAAGGCGGTGATAACCGAGGCAATGTCGCGCTGCGTTTGAAGTGATAGATCGAGCCGCAGTCTTGACGGCTACCGAGATTCCGACTGCCACAAGCGTGGCGGTCACGGCTTTCCAGTGGTCCGGAGCGCGGACACGATGGGTGTGGGCGGCAAACGGACAATCAAAGATTAGATTCTTGTTAACCATCTTGACGCTATAAATTTCTGATCGAAAGGCGCATCCGCTTTTCCAGTTCTCGCGAATAAATCAGCAATGTCGATCATCCATGCTTTAAGCGCAAACAGCGGCCGCCTCGTCAGGCTCACCTTCGGCCCCGAATCGCGCGGGCGCCCTTCCGTGCAAACCAAAGGTCATGCCAAGCTTGCGAAAACCCGCATCGTGATGCTCAGCGGCGGGCTGATCATGATCTACGTCGTGATCTTCGCCAGACTTATCAATTTCGGCATGGGGCCAAGGGACGACACGTCATCGATCCCGGCGGAACATGTGACAGCCGCACGTCCCGATATCGTCGATCGAAACGGCGAGTTGCTCGCGACTGACATCCGTACCGTGTCGATGTTTGCCGAGCCGAACCGTGTTGTCGATCCGGACGAGGCGGTGGAGAAAATAGCCGAGGTCTTTCCCGATATCGACCGCAAATCCCTCTATAAAAAGCTCGCCGACCGTCGCTCGCACTTCGCTTGGCTGCGCCGCCAATTGACGCCGAAGCAGCAGAGCGAGATTTTGGCGCTCGGCATTCCGGCGATCGGTTTTCGACCGGAAATCAAACGTTTCTATCCAGGCGGCCGCACCGCGGCCCACATCCTCGGCTATGTCGATATCGACAATCATGGCGTTGCCGGAATGGAGAAATATCTCGACACTCAGGGCCTCTCGGATCTCGATTCCACCGGCTTGACGAGTCAAGACTCGCTGCAGCCTGTGCGACTTTCGGTGGACCTGCGCGTTCAGAACATCGTCCACGACGTGGTGTCGGATGCGATCGGCCGCTACCAGAGTCAGGCGGCCGGCGCCGTCATTCTCGACATCCACACCGGCGAAGTGCTGGCCATGGCCTCGGCCCCCGATTTCGATCCGAACGATCCGCAGGCCGACGGCGACAAGGGTTGGCTGAACCGAATGTCGAACGGCACCGACGAGATGGGCTCGGTGTTTAAGACCTTCTCGATCGCGTTGGCCCTCGATACCGGTACGGTCAAGCTGACGGACACCTTCGACGCCAGCGCTCCCCTGCATTACGGCGGCTTCACCATCCATGATGACCGCGACGTGCCGCGGCGTGTTCTTTCGATCCCGGAAATCTTCCGCTATTCCTCCAACATCGGCACCGCCAAGATGATGGACAAGGTGGGCATGAGCGACCAGAAGGCCTATCTGACCCGCTTCGGACTGTTGTCAAAGATGCAGACGGAACTGCCCGAGGTGAAAGCGCCGAGTCAGCCAAGAGTTTGGAAGAAGCTCAACTCCATAACCATAGCGTTCGGTCATGGCGTCGCCACCACGCCGATGCAGACCGCCGTCGCCGGCGCAGCCCTCATTGACGGCGGCAAGCTGATCGAGCCTACCTTCCTTCCGCGCACGCAGGAAGAGGCGGAAAAGACCGAAACGACGATCGTCAAGAAGAGCACCAGCGACACGATCAGATATCTGTTCAGGCTGAACGGCGAGCAGGGCACCGGTAGGTCTGCTGACGTCCCCGGCTATCATGTCGGCGGAAAGACAGGCACCGCAAACAAGGTGATCCACGGCGTCTATTCGCATAAGCTCAGCTTCAATTCCTTCCTCGCCGCCTTTCCCATGGCAAACCCGAAATATGTGGTGCTAGCCTTCATCGACCAACCGTTGACGGGGTTACACAACCTGAACCTCGCCGCCGAAACGGCCGCGCCGATGGTTCACGACATCATCAGCCGTGCGGCGCCGATCCTCGGCGTCGAGCCGGATTTCGGGACGAACGTGATTGCCGCCTATTGAGGGCGCCGTTGTTCCAACAACGATGAGATACGAGCACCGACAGGTCGCTTTACGAATAAATCTCTTCGAAGCCCTGTAGTCGGGTCTCCAGGGCTGCGCATGTTGCAGCGTAGAGCCAATCGGTGCAACAGGCCGCCGGCTATTACAATAGCGTCACGCGACGAAGCGGAAAAATCACCAAGCTTTTGTGCTCCCGCTCTGCCGAAATACATGTCATAATCTATGGCCAGACACAGCTGGAGCAGTATTTTATGCAACGCGAAGCAGTCTGGACGCTGGCTTTATTTATTCTCCTCATGATTAGCGCCACGGCTGGTTCGGTATTGCGCGACAGATTGCCTGCTCCGCACCGCGGCAACGAGACAATAGACTTTCTTCGAGTTGTAACAGCTTTGCTCGTGACCTTTGCCGCGCTCGTGATGAGCCTGCTGCTGGCGTCAGAGCTCAATGCATACACAACGGCTTCCCACGATCGCAACCACTACGCTGCCGGCCTCGCGGAAATGGACCTTTGTCTGAGAAATTACGGCTCCGCATTGGACAACGAAAGACAACTTCTGCACAGCTACACCGCCGCCGTCATTGCCAGCACATGGCCCGAAGAGCCACAGCCACCAGGGGTGGCGTATCCTGACATATCAAAACTGCCGTTGGTCGGCGAAGCGCCGGCTCTGGGGGTAATTCTGAACACCATAGGGCTCGGCATTGCCCACCAGCAGCCCGCCGATCCGTTCCATCAGGCGCTCGTCACACGTTGCCATCAGGTCTTCACCAATCTCATGATGGGGCGATGGACGGTCATAGAAGACGCGCATGGCTCACTGTCCGCGCCCTTTCTGGGAGTCCTGATCTTCTGGCTTATGCTCGTATTTCTAAGCTTCGGCCTTCAAGCTCCGAAAAATCTGCTCGCAGGCTCGATTGTCGCTGTCGCCATCGTTTCAGTCGCGAGCGTCATGTTTGTCATCCTGGATCTTGATCTCCCCTATGGCGGTCTTTTCGGTATCTCGAGTACATCCATGCGGAATGCGCTCGCCGATATGCTGGCACAATAGCGGTCGGCTACGTGCCGCTTGGCAGCCAAGGCGGCGGCTGGCTGGCAGATCATCCCGTGCTTCGGGGGTGTCGAGACGCTGCGCCACCTCGTCGACGAGTGCATGGGCGATACGCAGGCACCGTCCCGCCAGGCGACATGGACACGCGATCTGAAGATGATGCGAAAATGAATTAAAAATGATGCGAAAATGAACCTGAAATGTTGACATACGGATTCTTCGAACTAGTTCCTGCTTAGACGCCGGGGTTGCCCTTTGGTCGCCCTTTCACAGCGACATGTAATTCTGCCCAGCTGTTCCAGCCCGTAAGGGGTTGGTACGGCAACGAATATCCGCGCGGGTAACGGTGTGGTCGCATCATCGCACAGTGGGAACTTTAACATCGTATGGCCAACATCACCGGACGGCTCGTCAAGGGAAGCATGTGGTTAAGCCTGTCTCGGACGATCGTGAACGGGCTTGCCACCCTCAGCACGTTCGTTCTGGCACGCTATCTCGCACCCTCCGATTTCGGCGTGGTCGCTCTGGGCATGACGATACTGTTGATCGTCACGACAGTTACCGAGCTCTCGCTCTCTGAGGCGTTAATCCGTCATGCGGCGCCGGAAGAATCCCATTTCAGCGCTGCCTGGACCCTCAATGCCGCACGTGGGCTGGCAATCTGCATCCTGTTCGCGATCTTTGCCTATCCTACCGCCGTCCTGTTCGACGAGCCCAGACTGACAGGCGTAATGCTGGCACTTGGCGTCAGCATGCTGATGGGTGGTCTCACCAATCCGCGCCGTATCATGCTCCAGCGCGATCTGATTTTCTGGCAGGAATTCGTGCTTGCCGTTTCACAGAAGTTCGCCGGCTTCGTCGCCTCGGTGGCAATAGCGGTCATCTATCAAAGCTATTGGGCGCTGGTCGTCGGTACCCTCATAAGCCAGGCAACGAATGTCATCGTCTCCTATCTCGTGCTGCCGTTCCGGCCCAGGATCACCTTTCAGCATATGCGGGAGTTCTTCTCCTTTTCCGCCTGGCTCACCGCCGGCCAGATCGTCAGTACACTCAACTGGCGCTTCGATTATCTGTTGGTCGGCAAGATGCTCGGCGGGGTCCAGCTCGGCTTTTATTCGGTAGGAAGCAACCTCGCCATGATGCCGACGCGGGAAGCGGCCGCGCCCCTCACGCAAACAATATATCCGGCCTTTGCCGGCATTCACAACGATCCGGCCAGACTCGCCGCCGCCTATCAGCGTGTGCAGGCGCTCGTCGCCGCCATTGCGCTTCCCGCCGGCATCGGCGTTGCGGTGACCGCCGAGCCACTGGTCAGGCTTGCGCTGGGCGACAAGTGGACGCCGGTCATCTTCATCATCCAGTCACTTGCCTCAGTCTTTGCGCTGCAGACGCTGGGCTCGCTGGTGCAGCCGCTCGGCATGGCGAAGGGCGAGACGCGGGTGCTCTTCGTTCGCGATACCCAGATGTTCTGCCTGCGGGTGCCGATCATGATCGCCGGTCTGATGCTCTACGGCCTTCCGGGGGTCATCCTGGGCCGCGTGTTCACCGGCCTGTTCAGCACCGTTGTCAACATGATGCTCGTGCGGCGCTTCACCGGCGTTACCGTACTGAAGCAATTGTCGGTGAACCTTCGGGCGCTCGCAAGCGTCGCGGTGATGGCCGCCGGTGTCTCGCTCGCCTCGAGCCACCTGGCGCCCACGGACGACAAGGTCGTGCTCGTCACGCACCTCGCAATACTGATCCTGCTTGGCGGCCTGCTCTATTGCGGTTCGACCTTACTGCTGTGGACGTTGATGAAACGACCGGCCGGCCCCGAAACGGAGGTTCAAACCATCCTCGGCAAAGTGCTGCCGAAACTACGCCTTGCCTGAAGAATGTGCGGCCGATGTCGGCCGGACTGCCTTGTCGTCTGAATGGGGGAATGGGGAAATGACATTGCAATCCAATCTAACGCTGATCACGAAACTGGAAAGCACGGTCCACGATTGCCTGAGGGACTACATCAGTGATGACGAGCCCTTGGCGATCCTCGACTTTCCGGACATCCGCAACTGCGGCGACTCTGCCATCTGGTTGGGCGAAATGGCCTATCTCCAGAACAGGCACCGTAAGCGGCCGGCCTATGTGTCGCGGATCGATGACTTCTCGCCCGAGCAGCTCGAGCGTATCATGCCAACCGGCCCGATCTTCATTCATGGGGGCGGCAACTTCGGCGATATCTGGGACGCACATCAGGATTTCCGCGAAAAGGTCCTGGAGAGGTTTCCGAATCGTCAGGTGATTCAGTTCCCGCAATCCATCCACTACAAGTCGCAGGCACGTCTGGACGAGAGTGCCCGCGTCATCGGGCGCCACAAGCACTTCGTATTGCTGGTACGCGACGAAGAATCGAAGGAGTTTGCCCTCAAGCATTTCGATTGCGAGGTGCGGCTTTGCCCTGACATGGCCTTCTGCATCGGAGCAATCGAGCCGGAAGCGCCGGAATTTCCCGTCCTTGCCATGCTGAGATCCGATCTCGAAAAGGTAGGAGATGCAGACCTCTCCGCCTATCCCGACATTCCCAAAGAGGACTGGACCACCGAATCCGCCAGGCGCGTGCGCATCTCCAAGGCCGTCGGCGCGGCGACGGCTCTGCTGGCACTTAAGCCGGCCGAAATACGGCTGCGCAAACTCGACGCGGCGGCACATAACCGACTGCGTCGCGGCATCCGCCAAATCTCCCGTGGTCGCGCGATCGTCACCGACCGGCTTCATGTCCATATCTGCTCTCTGCTGCTTGGACGACCGCACGCGGTGCTGGACAACAGCTATGGCAAGATTCGTCGATTCATGGCTGCATTTTCCGGCGGCACCGATCTAGCCTACCGGGCGACATCGCTCGACGATGGGATTGCCTGGGCGCGTTATCAGGCCGACCAGCAGCTAGCGCCGGCTGCGTAACGCGTCGGCACCAGGGCTCATCATTGCCTTCGCCAAGTTGCCTCATCATGGGTTTCCCAGGTCATCCGACAAGGGCGTCAAGGGCTCCTGCCCATCGATCGCGCACCATTGACCTCATCAATGCCCTGACCGTCGGCCCAAGCGAAAACTCGCCGCGCTTGGGCCGACACCCGGCTGTCGCGCGTGACCGTGAGAATTGCACGCCAATGATTTCAGACGGTTCATCTCCCGCCTGATTTGAGAACGGTGCCGGCCAGTTGCTATTTAAGCTGAGAAGCGGCTTCGGTGCGTATGACGGCCGAGGATTTCAGGATTGAGGCATTCAGGCTTCATAGAATACAAAAGTTGCGGCGGCCTAGTTTGGAAGGCTCCCATGGCCAGCTCCAGGGGTCCACTCCCTCCTGGCGGAAATCAAGAGGATCGGGGAAGCGAACGGTCGAGACTTGTGTAGGAACAAGAGCTAGACTTCTTTTGCGGTGACACGCAACAACGTGACGAGGGGATTGACGGGGGAGATAGCGATTGCAATGGAGAGCGGCCCTGCAGCCCTCTCCATCGGCTTGCCCGGGCATGGGACAAGACACCGACGCATTCTATAGCGCAGAAGGAATATGAGCGATGGCCAAGCCTCCAGAGATGACGAAGTACCGCGGCTTTCCATCCGGCATGCCGGGAACGGGCATTCAATTCACCATTCGCCGCGCGAACTCCAAGGGCGTTACCCCGATCAAGAGCCTACCCCGCCGTGCCCGGCCAGGCTCTTCGGAACACCGCGTCGATGCAGCGTTCCTGCATGCGCTCTGGCACTATTTCGGTGCCGAGCCTTTCGCGCGTGGCAATTTGGACGCTGCCCGATTGAACTTGCTCTTTGGACGTGAGGTAGTGGCGGCCGACAAGGATTTCGATCCGATCTCTTACGATGCGATGCTCGTGATCAACGAAAAGCTGGCGCGGGAAAATTTTCCGGAAGCCTTCGAAGATGTGATGGAGGTCTGACAATGCGCTCTTGAGGTGGCGTCCCCGTCGCTCCGGCCATAGCGTCTGCGGTTTTCATTCCTCTATAATTTCAAACCGGACCGACGCATGATAAGCATTTCAAAGCAGACGCCGAAAAGTCTTAATCGATGACCTCTGCAACCAAATCGATCCTCAAACCTACGTCGCCTGTGGGGGCATTCAGGAATCTTTGCGGACGGAGTGCATCCGTCTAGTTGCCAAAAAACCATAATTGCTCCACGAACATCATACATTGAACACTCAACGTTGAGAATCGGGTCAAAGCTTAATGCGTATACAATATGGTTTCCTCTGCATGTTCCTGGCAATTGCCCCGTCGGCATATGCGCTGGAAACCGGTTCACCGCCAGTTCTGGCGCCGCTAGAGCAGCAGGCGCAAGCAGCTCATTTGAGCGCACAATTTCTGACGCGTTTCCACTATAAGCCGGTGCCGCTTGATGATGCCTTGTCGGCCAGGATCATGAACCGGTTCATCAAGTCTCTGGATCCGGACCGTGTCCTCTTCCTGAAGGCGGATATCGACAAGTTCATGGCCGACAGCGCCAAGATTGACGATGCCATCAACCGCGAAGACTTGCAGATCCCGTTTACCATTTTCAATGTCTATGAGCAGCGCGTTGTCGACCGCATGAACTACGCGCGCAGCCTGCTCAAGCAGGGTTTCGATTTCAGCGTACAGGAAGACTATTCCTTGCTGCGCGACAAGGAGCCTTGGCCGCAATCTGAGGCGGAAAGCAATGAACTGTGGCGCAAGCGCGTCAAGAGCGACTGGCTGCGCTTGAAACTGGCGGGCAAAGCCGACGCTGCCATTCGCGATACGCTCGACAAACGCTACGAAAACTCCCTTGAGCGCGCTTACAAGTACAAGAGCGACGATGTGTTCCAGTCATTCATGGACGCCTATACAACGTCGGTTGACCCGCATACCGACTATTTTGGCGCGACCGCTTCGGCTGAGTTTGATATTTCCATGAAGCTGTCGCTGGTTGGTATCGGCGCCGTATTGCAGGAAAGAGATGACTACACGACGATCCGTGAGCTTGTGCCTGGTGGCCCGGCGCAATTGTCCGGCAAGCTTGCGGTCGGTGACCGCATTACCGGTGTTGGCCAGGGCGAGAACGGCGCGATAAAGGAAGTTGTGGGGACGCGCCTTGATGAGATCGTCCAAATGATCCGGGGCGCAAAAGATTCCATCGTGCGCCTGGACATCTTGCCGGCGGATGCCGGACCGGACGGCAAACATCGCCTCATCAGCCTCGTGCGCGATAAGATCAGCCTGGAAAAGCAAGCTGCCCAGAAGACCATCCTCTCGGTAAAGGATGGCGACGCCACTCGTAAAATCGGAGTGATTACCCTGCCGGCGTTTTATGAAGACTTCGAAGCGCGACGAAAAGGCGACAAGGACTATAGAAGCGCAAGCCGCGATGTCGCCAAGCTTCTCGTTGAACTGAAGCAAGACAACGTCGACGGCGTTCTGGTCGACTTGCGCAACAACGGCGGCGGTTCCTTATCCGAGGCGATCGATTTGACAGGTCTGTTTGTCGGCAAAGGCCCGGTGGTTCAGCAGCGCGATGCAGGCGGCAAGGTCAACGTGGAGAGCGATGATCTTCCCGTACCTGCCTGGACTGGTCCGGTCGGAGTTTTGATCAATCGCGGCTCGGCGTCGGCGTCCGAGATTTTTGCCGCTGCGATACAGGACTACGGTCGAGGCGTGATTATCGGAGAACCCAGTTTTGGGAAAGGCACCGTGCAGACCGTAGTCAATCTTGACCAGGTGGCTCACAACATCAAGCCGAAATTCGGCGAGCTGAAATTGACGGTTGCCCAGTTCTTCCGTGTCAATGGCGGCACGACACAGCTGCGCGGCGTGACGCCTGACATCAGCTTGCCGGGTCTTTCCGACCCTAAGAGTTTTGGTGAGGCAAGCTATGACAATGCTCTGCCGTGGACGCAGGTCAAGCCGGCGAACTATGCGCCTGACGGTGATATAAAGGCATTGCTGCCGCAGCTGCAAAGCCGCCACGATGCTCGGATAAAGAACGATCCGGATTTCCAGCGCTTTGTGGAAGATATCGGCGAACTGAAGGCGCAGCGCGAGAAAAAGGTTATTTCACTCAATGAAACCGAACGCCGCAGTGAAATGACCGCTCAGGCAAAGCGTTTGAAGTCGCGCGAGCAGATAAACGATGGTGTGGATACAGGCGAAGACGATGGCCTGCAGGCGAACGAGCGCAGCCTGAGTGCCGATATTGCCATTGAAAAAGCCCGCAAGAACGCAAAGGACGTCCTGCTGAACGAGGCCGCCGCCATTCTTGCCGATGAGGCGGATCTGCAGGCAGGTGGGCAACGATAGGGAAGCGTTGACGGAAATTAGTATTTTCTCGATGAACACAGCCGCGGAGGTCGGATGAGCTATTCCAGCTCATAGGCCCGCCCGGCCGGAAGCACGACAGTGGCGTCGTGACGCCCTCTTTTTTTCGCTCCAGCAATACTAGAACGCGCCAAGTGGCAGAGGCGGCGCCTTTGGCCGCCTTGTCCTTCAAGCTTCGTCAAGCGCCAGCGCCAGATCGGCAATCAGGTCGTCGGGATGTTCGATGCCGATCGAAAGCCGGATCGTCGATTCAAGCACGCCGATGCGTTGGCGCACGTCCACCGGCACACCCGAATGCGTCGTCGTCGCCGGGTGGGAGGCCAGGGACTCCGTTCCGCCGAGGCTGACGGCGAGTTTGAAGATCGTCAAGGCGTTCAGGAACTTGAACGAGGACGGCTCGCCACCCTTGATGTCGAAGGAGAAGGTGGAGCCTGCGCCGGTGCACTGGGCGGCGAATGTCTGGCCGACAGGCGATTTCGGGTCGCTGTAAGACAGGTAGTGAATACTCTCGACCTTGGGATGCTCCCGCAGGAAATCGGCCACTGCCTTTGCATTGCTGTTCGCGCGCTCCATGCGGATCTGCAGCGTTTCGAGCGAGCGCCCGAGCATCCAACAGGAATGCGGATCGAGCTGTGTGCCGATCGCGCCTCTCAGCGCCTTCACCTGCTTCATGACCGCCTTGCGGCCGAGCGCGGCACCGGCGATCAGGTCCGAGTGCCCACCGACATATTTCGTCAGTGAGTAGAGCGAGATGTCTGCGCCGTGCTCGATCGGCCGCTGGAATACCGGCCCGAGCAGCGTGTTGTCACAGGCGATGATCGGCGTATGGCCTTGCTTCTCGCCGATTGCGTCGGCAACCCTGCGGATCATCGCGACATTCACGAGGCTGTTGGTCGGATTGGCAGGCGTTTCTATCAGGATGACAGAGACGCGGCCCTTGGCCATGGCCTCCTCTGCCGCAGCCTGCACCGATGCTTCGTTGACACCATCCGCGAAGCCAACGGCGGAAACGCCGAGATTGGCGAATGTCTTGGCAAGCAGCGTCTCCGTGCCGCCGTAAAGCGGCTGCGAATGCAGCACCGCATCACCCGGTCGAGCGAATGCAAGAAGCGTGGTGGCGATAGCCGACATGCCCGACGAGAACAGCACACAGCTTTCCGTCCGCTCGTAGACTGCCAGACGGTCCTCGACGATCTCGCTGTTCGGATGGTTGAAGCGCGAATAGACGAGTCCGGCCCCCCTTCCCGCTGGCGGTTCCTTACGGCCTGAGACGTAGTCGAAGAAATCGCGGCCGTCTTCCGCGGACTTGAAGACGAAGGTCGAAGTCAGAAAGACCGGCGGCTTGACGGCACCTTCGGAGAGCTCAGGATCATAACCGTAGTTCAGCATCTGTGTTTCGGGATGCAGGGCATGATTGCCGATATGGGTTCTCGGCGGGTGCGGCGCAGTCATGAGACGTCTCCTCCATCGGTTTCACGAGCCTTGCGCTGCAGATTATATCAAACGTGGCGGTGTATTCTTGCTATTTGGCGCGTTCTTTTGTTGTTTGAGGCAACTTCTTGCAATGACAACGCATCGCTTCGAACAAGCGAGAAGCGTTTTCCGGGATCAGACGAAGCCCAACAGGTCAGACCTCGCATCCTTTCAGGAAGATGTCGGCGCAAATTCGCGCGCGCTGGGCGATCTCCTCGATACCAGCCGGCTTCCGTTGACGCAGGATGGCGGCGCGCTGCGGCTCCATGATCATCATTCCGCGCAGCATGCCCGAGGCCATGTGCGGATCCTCGAGCTTGATCAACCCGCGCTCGGCCTGCCTTGTCAGCCATTTCTCCATGACGGCATTGGAACCGACGATAGCGGTCTCATAGAAGCTTGTGGCGATCTCGGGGAAGCGGTCGGATTCTGCGATAACGAGACGGGTCATGTCGACTGTATCGTCCGACATCGTCAACATGCCGTAGGTCGTCAGCAGCCGCTCCAGCCCCTGCCGCAGATCCATCGTCGCGAGCGTCGACTGGTCGAGTGCCAGGAAAAACCGATCGATGCGATCGGAAATGATGCTGGAAAACAAATCCGCCTTGGTCGGGAAGAGCCTGTAGAGCGTCTTCGTCGAGACGCCGGCCGTTTGCGCGATCGCACTGATGCTTGCGGCCGCATAGCCGTTTTCCCGGAATTGAGCGTCGGCCGCCTCGATGATCACGCTTTTCGTATCGTCGTCGCACCGGATTTGGGGGCGGCCTCTCGACCGCTTCTCAATTAATTGAATTTCGACCATGTTGATTTTCCAAATTCCTATTGACTTCCATTTTATAGCGCATATTTTGGAAAATATCAAGTTTCCTAAATATCCGTCCGAGAATTTTCGCGGGGCTATCCGCCCTCCCAAGACGATCGGCCTATCCGGAGAAACAGCAGTGGAAAACAAGGTTCACGTATTGAGTGCAAGCAAGCAGGCACCCGTCGCCGAGGCCCCGACCATGGACGCCGGCAAGCCGGATGTCTCGGCCGAACTGGCGCGTATCGCCGCTGAGGAAAAACCGGCGCCGAAACGCGGCAAGTCATTCCTGCTCGGAGCCACTGCGCTCGCTGTCATTGCTGCCGCCGCCTATTACGGTCATAACTACTGGACGGTCGGCCGCTTCCAGGTATCGACCGACGATGCCTACGTGCAGGCCGACAACAGCGCGATTGCGCCGAAGATTTCCGGCTACATCACCGATGTCGTCGTCAACGACAATCAGACGGTCAAGACAGGGCAGGTGCTTGCCCGCATTGACGACCGCGACTTCAAGACGGCGCTGGATCAGGCCAGGGCCGACGTCTCAGCCGCTCAAGCGGATGTCGAGGCCAAGCAGGCGTCCCTCGAGATGCAGCAGTCGTTGATCGCCGCCGCCCAGGCGACCGTCGATGTCGACAAGGCCAACGAGACCTTTGCCGAACAGAACGACAAGCGTTATGCGAGCCTCTCGGTCAGCGGGTACGCTGCGGTGCAAACCGCACAGCAAGCCGCATCACAGATCGCCGCCGCCCGCGCTGCGATCGACCGCGACACGGCATCGCTTGCTGCCACCACCAAGCAGGTCGATCTGTTGAAGGCGCAACTGGCGCAGGCCAAGGCAACGCTCGCCCATGACCAGGCCGTCCAAAGCCAGGCCGAACTCAATCTATCCTATACGGCGATCACCGCACCGCTCGACGGCGTAATCGGCAACCGCACACTTCGCGTCGGCCAGTATGTGCAGGCAGGCACACAGTTGATGTCGGTGGTGCCGACATCAGCCGCCTATATAATCGCCAATTACAAAGAGACCCAGTTGACTGACGTGCACGCCGGTCAGCCGGTCGACATCGAAGTCGATATGTTCCCCGGCCGGACCTATCACGGCCATGTTGACAGCCTGGCGCCCGCCAGCGGCCAGGAATTCGCGCTGCTGCCGCCAGACAACGCCACGGGCAATTTCACCAAGGTCGTGCAGCGTATCCCGGTCAAGATCGTCCTCGATGCCGACAGCGCCACATCGGGCGATCTGCGCCCCGGCATGTCGGTTCAACCGAGCATCGACATCAAGACGGCCGGTCAGAGCCACGGCGCGTGAACGGTGAGGGATGAGGAGTATTGAACCATGTCCACCATCGCAGCCACCGCCGTCCCACAGCCGAGTGCGAGGGCCAGCACCAGAGAATGGATTGCCGTACTCGCCGGCATGATCGGCGCCTTCATGGCCATTCTCAACATCCAGATCACCAATGCCTCGCTTCTCGATATTGAAGGCGGCATCGGCACGGGCGTCGACAACGGCGCCTGGATTTCGACCTCCTATCTGATCGGCGAGATCGTCGTCATTCCATTGACGGCTTTCTTCAGCAACGTCTTCTCGTTTCGCCGCTATATCCTGGTGAACTCGATCCTGTTTCCGCTGTTCTCGATTGCCTGTGCCTTTGCGCATGATCTCGGCACGATGATCGTGCTGCGCGGCTTGCAGGGCTTTGCCGGCGGCGTGCTGATCCCGATGGCATTCACCATGATCCTTACCAAGCTGCCCAAGGCGCAGCAGCCGACCGGGCTTGCCCTCTTTGCGCTCTCGGTCACTGTCGCCCCGGCCATCGGCCCGACCATCGGCGGTTATCTGACGGAAAATTACGGCTGGCAGACGATCTTCTTCATCAATGCCCTGCCAAGCGCCATCATGGCGATCGCCCTTGCGCTGACGCTCGATAAAGGGCCGATGCGGCTCGGTCTTCTGAAGCAGGGCGACTGGGCTGGGATCGTGACGATGGCGATCGGACTTTCAGCGCTGCAGACCGTGCTTGAGGAAGGCAACAAGGACGACTGGTTCTCCTCGCCCTTCATCCTGAAACTCAGCGCCATCGCTGTCGTCTCGCTCAGCGCCTTCATCTGGATCGAGCTGACCGTCCAGAACCCGCTGGTGAAGCTGCGGCTTTTGAAGCAGCGCAATTTCGGCATCGGCGTTCTCGTCAACGTCCTGGTCGGTTTCGCCCTCTTCGGCTCGGTCTATATCCTGCCGCAATATCTCGGCCAGGTGCAGCGTTACAATGCTGAGCAGATCGGTAATGTGCTTGCCTGGACCGGTCTGCCGCAGCTCATCCTCATTCCGCTGGTGCCGATGATGATGAAGCGTTTCGACGTCCGCTATATAGGCTTCCTCGGCATCGCAATCTTCGCGATAAGCTGCTTCATGAACGTGACGCTTTCGGCCGATACAGCCGGCGATCAGTTCTGGATCCCGAATATCGTGCGCGCCATCGGCCAGGCCATGGTCATCACACCGATCACCGCGATCACAACCGCCGGCATCGCCGCGGCTGACGCCGCCGCAGCATCGGGTCTTACGAACATGCTGCGAAATCTTGGCGGCGCCGTTGGAACGGCGACGCTCGGCACGGTACTCACCAAGCGCGAGCAGTTCCACTCCAACATCATCGGCCAGTCGGTGACATTGTCACGCGACGAGGTACGGGAACGGCTGACGCAGGTGACCAATTATTTCCTGTCGCATGGCGTCTCGGATCATGCCCTTGCCGCACAGAAGGCGACGGTCGCGCTTGGCAGCATCGTCAAACGGCAGGCACTGATCATGGGCTTCAGCGATACGTTTGCCGTGATCGGCATTCTATTGGCAACAGCCGCAGTCGCCGTCCTCTTTGCCCGCAAGCCCTCTCCCGGTGGGGGAGCAGGGGCTCACTGACGCCCTGCGGACTGACCACCGGGCGCCACGAGACCTTCCAGCCCGGTGGCAACGACCGATACCCTGAACACGCCATCGAGGTTTCTGTCAAAGATCGCTCCAACAACAATATCGGCATCATCGAAGACTTCGTCGCGTATGCGACTGGCGGCCTCATCGACCTCGAACAACGTCATATCGGTCCCGCCGGAAATGGAGATCAGCACGCCCCGCGCGCCCTTCATGCTCATGTCATCCAGAAGCGGGTTGGCAACGGCGGCATCAGCGGCTCTTAGTGCACGGCCTGGTCCTGTCGCCTCGCCTGTTCCCATCATCGCTCGACCCATTCCACGCATAACGGATTTGACGTCGGCGAAGTCGAGATTGATGAGACCTTCCTTGATGATCAGATCCGTGATGCAGCTGACGCCGGCATACAGGACCCGGTCCGCGGTCACAAAAGCATTGGCGAAGGTGGTCGTGGCATCCGCAATACGAAACAGGTTCTGATTGGGAATGACGATGACGGTATCCGCACTTTCGCGGAGCCGCTCGATACCCTCGTCGGCGGTGCGCATGCGTCGGTTGCCTTCGAACGTAAAGGGCTTGGTGACGACGCCCACCGTGAGAATCCCCGCCTGCCGTGCGACCTGAGCGATGATCGGGGCAGCGCCCGTGCCGGTGCCGCCACCCATTCCCGCCGTGATGAAGCACATGTGCGTACCCTGAAGATGATCCATGATCTCATCAATGGATTCCTCAGCGGCGGCGCGTCCGATTTCCGGCAAGGAGCCCGCGCCGAGACCTTCCGTCACCTGTGCACCAAGCTGAATGCGCCTGCTCGCCTTCGACGTCGCGAGCGCCTGTGCATCCGTATTTGCCGCGATAAATTCGACGCCCTGAAGCTCTTCCGCGATCATATTGTTGATGGCGTTGCCGCCGCCGCCGCCGACACCGACGACGGAAATCTTCGGTATCACCTCGGAAACTGGTGTGCGGATGTCGGCCATGAAGGACTCCATTGGATCAATTGCATTCTCAATCGCAATCGCCTGCCGCTTGCGGGAAGGAACATTGAAGCGATTCGCGAGAGCATAGAGATCCTAGTGAGGAACGTGTGCGCATTGCGGCACGAGCCGGCCGCCCTCCACAGGATATTGAGTCCGGCAAACGGCCGAACTTCAACGCCTAGTCATTTCCAGCGTGCTGACGTCGCTTTTGGCCCCCAATCCGTGCTCCGATCTCTGCATCAGAGGCCTGTGGATCGTAATTGCGAAGCCAGGCCACGTGCCTGCTGACTCGTGAACGTGAAACACGGCTATGAGGCAAGCGCCTCGCTCGCCTTGATGGGGACCGAACCGACTGCCCGTCATCTCGATTTCCTGGGATAACAATGATTTATGGAACCCATGAACCGAAGAAAGATTGGTGGCAGCTGCGTTCCCTCAGAATCAGTCTAAATATCAGACATTTTTCAGCGCAGCCGTTTCAGCATTGTAATATCAAGCAGCGCTATTGTAGTTCAGGAATGCAGCCCGTACTCGATTATGTCTCCATCTCAACTCTTCTTGCCGCATGTTAAGTAGTGATGGCCGCAACGCCTTCACACTGTGATTGCCTAAGCTCGGGCTTGCGCGATTTCTTGATTGTGATGACGTATTTGTGATAGGTTATGTTCTTTCGCGCCGGTGAGGCCGTCCTGTTGGACGAGGTACGCGATGAGGGTCGTCAGCGGATTTATAGCATGCCTTCTACTCTGGACGCCGCTCGTCTATGCAGGGCCGCTGCATGACGCGGCCCGGACCGGCGATCGGGAACGCGTGGCCCAATTGATCGCGGCCGGCATTGATATCGCCGCACCGAACGAGTCTGGCGAACCGCCCCTGCTAATTGCTGCGCTCGCCGGGCAGAAGGATATCGTCGCACTTCTGCTGGAAAACGGCGCCGATATCGAATGCCGCAACAAAGGCGGCCTTACCGCTCTGCACGCCGCGGCCTACGGCGGACATCTCGACGTGGTCGAGCTGCTCGTGTCGAAAGGTGCTAAAGTCAATGACGACAAGAACTTCTATCACATGTCGCCGCTGCATGCTGCGGCGGAGGAAGGACAAGCCGATGTGGTTGCCTTCCTGGTGGCACACAAGGCCGACCTAGAAGCGAAGGAACGTAATGGCTACACGCCGTTGACCCAGGCCGGATGGCGGTCCCACTGGGATACCGTCGAACTTCTGCTGAAAGCCGGAGCGGTCTGCCAAAAGGCTGATCTCGTCGGCGACTGGCTTTTTGCCGAATGCACCAAGCGCCAATAGCGCCATATTCACTGCCCGAAAAGGGAGGACTGATAACATGTCTCGCAAACAGACAGGACCCGCCGCGCTGATCCTCGCAGGCCTGGCAATCGCCTTTGCCGCGCCGGTCTGCGCCGAGGAGCTGGTCAACACCGGCTATTTTGGTGACGTCGCGATCAAGGGATACGATCCGGTGGCATATTTCGTTGAAAACAAGGCTGTGGAGGGATCCGCGGCCTATTCGCACCGCTGGCTGGGTGCAGAGTGGCATTTCGCCAGCGCCAAGAACCGTGACCTGTTCATCGCCGATCCCGGCAAATACGCGCCGCAATACGGCGGTTATTGCGCAGACGGCGTTTCATTCGGCACGGTGACCACCAATATCGACCCGAATGCCTGGCGCATCATCGATGGCAAGCTGTACCTGAGCTACGATCCGGGCGCCGCCGACGGCTTCGAGAAAAAGCCGACAAAGGTCGTCGACTCCAAGAAACACTGGTCTGAAGTGCAGAACACGCTGATTTCGGACAAAATGCAAAAGGACTGGCAGCACATGCCGGCAGACTGACCTCATGGCGCCGGCGAAAAGAACATCAGTGCCTGGGGGGTCACGTGGACATATTGGGCGTCGAGCTGTCCGGCGTCCCTGTTCCGGTAGACCTGCCCACAGACCATACGATCCAGGAAGTAACCGCTAAACCTTTCGCACAGCCTGTTTCCCTTCACGTCAACCGTGCCGGTAATATTGGTATTGGCGCTCCTGTAGGCGGTGTTGCCTGCCTTGTCGAAATACTGGACGAAGGCCGTTCCGTTCTTGTGTTTTCCGGCCCAGGTCTTTCCGTCGATGAGATCGCGCAGAGCCTTCTCGCCGAGCTGATCGGCATCGTTCCCGACAAATCCGAAAGGCCATGCCGGAATGCCCGCAGCCTTCAGCCCGGTCAGATGGTGTTCCAGGTCGGCGGGACGCCAGTAGTCGTAGAGATATTCGTAATAGGCGAGATTGCTTTCCGGAAAGAGTTCCAGAAGCTTGGTCTTCTCCGCCGCGCTGCGTACCCGGTCGCCATCAAAGCCATAGGCCGCCGTCAGATATTCGCGCGCTGGTTCGACGTTCGGCAATGCGTCGCGCGCCGCTTCTATCAGAGGGACGGCACGGCCATTGTCTCGCGCCGTGTAGAGAACGATGCCCGCCAACAGCTGGAAGCTCGGCGATGGCGACGGATCGAGCCTGAGCGCCCGGTCGATTTCGGCAATGGCCTCGTCATGGTTTCCTGTTTGGGATAGGATCAGCGCTAAGTTACCAGCAGCTTCAGCACTGTTCGGCTGGGCCGCCACAGCCCGGTTTGCCGACTCTCGGGCTTCTGCCTCCCTCCCGTCGACCAGTTGCAACAAGGCGAGCACGGTATGAGCGCGCGCATTGTTCGGGTCGAGCTTCAGCGCCTGCCCCGCCGCGTCATAGGCGATCTTGCGCGCCACCGCCGCCGACCAGAGAAAATTGTAATCGTTGCGCCAGACATCGACTGCGACGCGTGCGATACCGGCATGCGCGTCGGCGAAATCCGGATCGAGATCGATCGCCTTCTGGTAATAAGAAAGCGTCCGGCGATAGGTCTCCACGTCGCTGTAGAGCAACCCTTCGTGCTCCGCGCGCATGTAATAGTCGTAGGCCTCGAGGTTATCGCTTGGGATCTTCTCGATCTGGGTGCGCTCGCCTTCGCTGAGCTCCACCTTCAACGCCGAGATGATCTTGCCGGTCACATCGTCTTGAATTGCAAACAGATCAGCATATTGTCGGTCGTAACGTTCCCCCCACATGGAGAGCCCCGTCAGCGCGTCGATCAGTTTGACGTTGATCCGCAACTGTGGCCCCGCTCGCTGCAGCGTGCCTTCGAGCAGATAGTGCACGCCGAGCTCCGCTGCCACGTCCTCCGTCTTGCCCGCATTGCCCTTCAACGCAAAGACCGAATGCCTAGCGATGACGAAAAGCCCCGACACTTTGGAAAGTTCGGTAATCAGATCGTCCGTCAGCCCCTCGGCCAGATGATCTTGTTCTGAATCGCCGCTGACGTTGATGAAAGGAAGGACGGCGACCGAAGGCTTATCTGGCAGAGGATAAGCGAAGCGACGGACGAATGCAGGCGTCTCACCTATATCCAGTCTCTGCCACAGGTAAGCACCGCAGCCGGCAATCAGGGACAGTGCGACGGTCAGGATCGCGCCGCGGCGCACGCGCTGGGACCATCGCGGAAACCGGCGGGCCGCAGCCGGATCGAAAACAACTCTGTAGACCCGGATTGGCTCGGCAATGCTTCTGACTTTCTGCCGCCCGAGCGAAAAGAAACCCGCATCGATCTTCGTCTTCACCTGATCGTATGTCGTACCGGAGATGGCGATGCCGCCCGGTTCGGCTAGCGTCTGCATGCGATCGGCGATGTTTACGCCATCGCCGTGAATATCCTCGCCCTCGACGATAATGTCGCCGAGATTGACCCCGATGCGGAACCGCAGCGGTATGGCGTCACCGGAGGCCGGGTTCTGCTTCGCCTTCTCCCGCTGGATCGCGATGGCGCATTGCAGGGCGTCGACGACGCTATGAAACTCGACGAGCAGGCCGTCGCCCATCGTCTTGACCAGCCGGCCGTGATGTTCAGCAATTCTGGGCTCGATGAGATCATCCAGGTCGGCCTTAAAGCTGCGGCGCGTCGCTTCCTCGTCGATCTGGCTCAGGCGGCTGTAACCTGCGACGTCAGCGATCAGAATTGCTGCAAGACGGCGCTCCATGCCCCTCCCCGCTGACCGTGATGGCCCCTCCCGCACATCTTATCGCAGGTCGACTGGCGAAGCCATTCGTCGAGGACTATCTCTCATGCGAGATAGTCCATGGTGGCTTTGAAAGGATTCGAACCGGCGACTGGCATCTGGTCGACCGCTGTTGACAACGGCCGCTGGGCCTCAAACCCTGGCATCCCGAATGCGATCTCGATCGGCATGTGCGAGGGCACCGACCGCGCTTGACGATCCCGGCGGCCTGCACATCGCGGCTGTCAGGCGGGCGCCCTTCGATGGACAAGCCCGGCAAGCCCATTGTCGCTATGACTGAGGATTGCTCTTCGCAATTCCAGCATCGCCGATCGGATGTTGCGTAGCGACGGGGAGCTCTCCTCTCTTGAAGACTAATTTGATCCCGCCGTTGCCACCCAACTTTCCGCCGCTGCCAAACACACGAACCTCTCCCTCCGAGCTGATCTCAACCGAGAGCTCGACTTCGTCGAGCATCAGTCCCAATCGGCTCGGTGACTGATCGAAGACATGTTGAACCACTTCAAGCAGATTGGTCATCTGCTCTTTCAGCGCGTCGGCGCCAAGTCTGACCGCCTTGAACGGGGACCCGAGGACGGAGCCGAAACCGCCGCCGACGTCATCGCCACCCCGCGCACCCCGGTCACTAACGATGGGTCCGGTTGCAAAGCCGGGTGTTGGAGCTGCGTTGGTAATAAAAGTAATTTCTCTGTTCATGTCAGGCGCTCCTTGTTCATCCGTCATCGGACACGCTCGAGAAAACCTATTTCCCCGCGGCTCAGACCTCGCAAACCACCCTGAAACCGACACGCCCCTCCCATCCCGCCGTCGTCTCCTTCATCCAGTCCCGATATGCCGAGCGACAAATCGCCGGATTATGCGAGAAAGATCCGCCTCGAAGAACGCGGGTAGAGGAATCAGCATCGATGAACGGCCGACCGTCATGCGGTATCGATCGCACGTCGGGATTCCAATTGTCGAGGCAATGTTCCCAGACATTCCCATGCATCTCGAAGAGCCCATAACGATTGGGTGGGTAGGATCGAACGGGCTTCGTTGATCCGTAGAAGGTGCCTCGAGGGCCTTTGGCATAGGCGCCATCGGGATAGGCAACGTCGGCATAGCTGGCACGAGAGACATTCTCGCCGAAACTCATTCCGCAGACCGCGCCGCCCGTACCGCAGTAATTGGCAAGCGCCGGGGTCAGTGTCGACCCGAAGTGGAAGGCCGTCAGCGTGTCCGCCCTGCAGGCGCGCTCCCACTCGGTTTCGCTCGGCAATCGGATGACGCGCTCGGTCAATTTGGAGAGCCTGGCGCAGAACTCCATCACCTGCAGCCAGGTAACGGTTTCCACAGGGCGGTCGTCGCCCGGAAATGAGGATGGTGCCATCGGTAGCGAAAGGCCGGTCTGTTCGTGATAGGCAGCGATCACGGCACGCCATATTCGCTGCGTAATCGTCGTCCGGCTGACGGCGATGCGGCCGACGGTGACATCGACCTGCTGCTCAAACTGGCCGATGCGCAACAGCTCGCCATCAGGCGAACCCATCTTGAAGCTGTGGGCCGGCAGCAGGCTGAATTCGATGTCGTTTTCCGCATCGACTGGCTGACTGAAGGTTTCGACCGTCTCCCAACGCGTATCAAACAGCGTGCCCTCGTCGTTGACGGTCGTCACCGGCACCGTTTCGGCGCGGATCGGCGAGGGCCGCAGTTTCCCCCGGGTCCGGGCAACCCATGCCCCCGCTCCGATCGTGGCAACAAGACCGGCCGCACCAATCCCGTAAAGAAGCGTCCGTCGCGGAACCGTGACGGAATGCTGCATAGTCGATCTGTTCGCGATCGATGCGGGTGGGCCAACGTGTCCACCGGGCTGCTTCAGAGTGACGCGCCTGATGCCCTCTCTGGTTTGCGCATCTGCCGGAGCAACGGCATTGATGCGCCACCACAATTGTTCAGCCTCGGCGAGATTGCCGTTCGCTTCGGCCTCCAGCGCTTCGAGCTTCAGCGGCTCCAGATCTTCGGGTAGCGCACGCGCCGGAAGCAAGATGAAGTGGCGCTTGGCAAGCGGCTCGACAAAGGTCGAGGGTGTCTGGCGAGGCTTGCCGTATTTGCGGCACAAATCGGGGACAGCGAATTTCAGATAGTTGTCGAGCCGCTCGACCGTGGCACAATTTTGTGGACCTTCCAAGCCGAGCCCCTCGAGCAGCCCATAGGTGAAGGCACCGTGACCAAGTTCGGCAATCTCGTAGGAGAATTCCGAAGGACTGCACGAGCAGACGGTAACGGCGCCCTGCTGCCTGTCGAGACCGAGGCCTTGCCCATCGCGTGCGCCCTCATTGCGGCAGGCATCGAGAAGCAGGATGACATTGTCCGCGCCGCAGCGCTTCAATCGCTCGGCTATATGTTGCACCGAGATTCCTGTCTCCTCGACATTGCCGGGATCGGCATCGATCGGCAGCAGATAGTCCTGCTCTCGCTCCCGCCGCCCGTGGCCTGCAAAGAAAAACCAGAGATTGTCACTCGGCCGGAGGAATGGCTGTTCGAAACGCACGCGCAGAAAACGCATCAGATTGCCGAATGTCGGACGAGATTGCAGCGGGCTTCCGAAATCCGAAGGGAGTGGCGGCGCGTCCTCAGCCAGATAATAAACCTGGCTGAAATGGGCTGAAGCGCGAAAAAAATCGCTCATCGCTTGAGCATCCTGTTGGGCGTACTCGAGCGGTTTCAAATTATCGTAGCGATTTATCCCTATGCAGATCGCCCAATTCTCACTCATGCCCCAAATGCTCGCTCCGTGGCCAATGTCGACCAGCGCAGATAGCTTCCCCGTGTGCTCTCGATCGGGACAACCATCCTGTGTGCGGCTGCCACCCGGGCCTCCGCCAAACGCCGGCTTTACCTCACTTCATATTTCCGCTGCCGCCCGTGCCGCTGCCACCCATGCCACCGGAACCGCCTGTGTTGGTGCCTCCACTGGTGCTACCACTGCCCATACTGCCGGCGTTGCTCGTGCTGTTACCACCCATGTTACCGGCGCCGCCTGCGTTGGTGCCTCCACTGGTGCTACCACCGCCCATACTACCGCTGCCGGAATTGCCTGATCGCCCACCATAGGTGTCGTCATTACGGTTTCCGTGCCACGGCTTTTTCTTCTTGGCCGAGCTGTCCTGGGCTGGCGACGATGCCCAGGGCCACATAAACGGTTTGCGACCGGATTCACTATCGGCAACTGCGCGGCCCGTTGACCATTCGCTACGAATGTCGCCGTAGTTCTCAACCTTGCAATCATTCGCCTGCGCGGGAATCGCAAGTCGCCGGGTGACCAAACCGTCACTGCCGGAACCCGAATCCACGATCGGATCAACGAAAACAAAATACTCGGAACTAAATCCATGAGCGCTGGCGACGCCTGCACAGAAACCGGAGCTTAACATCGCAGCTCCCGTTAATATCACGCATAAGTCGTTCATCTCGACCTCCCCATATTGCGTGAAAACAGCACTATATAAAACTATCACTTGTACTTCGAATCACTTTTTACATCGCCGGATATTCAGCACATTTCAATCAAGCGCAGAAATGCGCCTTTCTCTAGTGCCAGTCCTGACGATGAGAGCGATGGGCGTCCGTCAGCCCGTTTTTGAAGTACCGGTCGTAGTAGCCAAGTTCGACATGATGTGCCTGGAGCCAGACGCCAGGCACATGGATCGCGTCGCAATGCGCCGGAAACCGCCCATGCGTCTCGTAAATGTAGGTGCAGATGTCGCGTGCGCAGTTGACGACGTCGTCGTTGTAGACGGCCGCTTCCGCCAGATAACGCCTGCCATAATCGTCCTTGTAGATTTCGGCAAACAAGGCCTGGTCGTTGAAAAGGCCGCGCTTGCCGAACTTCTCCTCGATGACGAAAGCAACGGCATCGGCCATGCTGTCGTAATAGGGTGGCGACATGCCCTTGATCAGGTGCTCGCCCTTGTAGCGCAGTCCGATCGGGTTGCTACGCAGATTGGAATAACGCGGCAAAGGAATCTGCCATCGCAGGATGTCCATCAAGCGCCAGCGCGGCGTAACGACGTCGAAGCCCAGCATCGCACCATAGGTTTTCAGGAATTTCGGATCGCCGACAAGGACAGGCGGGCTGATGGAAGCATGGATCCAGGCGCCAAGCCCCATGGCGTCGGCAGTCAGGAATATATTCTGCAGAAGAAGATCAGCTTCGATCTGCGTACGCAACGAACCGATGACGCCGAGCGGTATCTTGATATCCTTATTCAGAAAGCCCTTGTCCACCCAGCGCTTCACACCCGCGAGCCGATAGAAGTTGCGGTCGTCGACGATGGCCGGCCGGGCACCGTCCGGTTGGGTCAGAAGATACATCATGCCATTGATATATTGCCGGGAAAGGTCGACGACCGGCAGGAAGATCGTCGTGCCTGGCTGGTTCGACAGGAAACGATTGGAATCCAGATAGACCGGAAAGGCACGCTTGCCGTCCGGAACATCGAGGCGGTGATCGAGAATGCGCACCTTCGCCTCCGCCGCCCGGGCGATCAATCTCTCCGGCGTCAGCGCTTTTTCACCGTCCGGCGGTGGCGGCAATTTTCGGATGAAATAGGTGCCGCTGTCGTTGATCATGAAGAAATGCGTGCCCTGGGCATTGTCGGGGCTGCCGGCGGTGCGGCCTTCCATGGTGAGGTTCGGCTTGGCCATGATCGGCTGATGCGTGGCGGGGTCCTCGAAGGGCCGGTCCGGCATGGTAAGCCCGGTCGAACCGGTAATGGCGATCAGCACCGCCTCCTCGAGTTCCGAAAGAGGCTCGCGCGGCTGATCCGATTGATAGCTCATGGTGCCGGCGAGCACCGAGCTTCCCTGGCTGACGCGATGGGTGCGACGGCGCCATATCGCCTCGATGAGCGGCCGGCGGAAAAGCGCGTCGAGACCACGATTGCCGGTCGAAGTCTCCGACGCGGCGGCGTTTGCTGGCGAAGAACCATCTGCTCCGGATATGTTGGTCATGATGCCTTCCTTTCCAGATCCTGCTTTTCACCGCCTGGAAGGATCGGCCGCCAGGGCACAAAGGCACTGGCATTGCGCGGCACCATCGAGGCGAGGTCAGGACAGTGGCGCAGGATCAGGCTCGTCATGCCATTATTGGCGATCCAGTCGATCCCGAAGGGCGAATAGACTTCGGGGCGGAAATCCACCGTCAGGAAACGGTCGCTTTGCAGCCGGCGCGAAGCCATGAGGATAAAGATGCGGAATGCGGTGTCGCTGAAGCCGAAACCGGTCGGCGGAGGCTCCGCAAATAGGCCGACCACCGTGTCGACACGGTCGATATCGCCGTAGATTTCCTTGATCAGCCGCACATCTTCCGGATTGGTCGACAATTCCTCCCAGTTCTTGATCCGTGGCCGGTGCAGGCCGGCCCTGAAATCATTGTAGCGCGGCACGCCACGGTGCCGTGTGCGCACGAGGTCAACAACGGAAAGATCGATAATCTCGTTGTCGCGCGTGAAAGCCTGCAATGCACGAGGGAAGTTGTGCAGCGTGATCGCGCCGGGGTGGGCAGTGCCAAAGGAATAGAGCGTGTTGCGAAGGCCGTATTGCCGCATGATGTCGTCGGCGCCTGGGCCTTGGATATCCATGAAGCTCTTGTCAGCGATCTTGCCGCCCGTTTTGTGGTCGTAGAAGCAATAATCATCAGGCAGCAGCGGGTGCATGCGGTAGACGGTGACAAAATCCTCCGTCAGCGAATAGGGCGTGCCGTGGTGATCCGGCATCGTCTTCGGAATGCCGGTGGACGCATGTTGGTCTATCAGCCACAGGCCCGCCCTTGTCAGCCAGTCATTGGCGGGCGGACCGTTCCAATTGCTGGAGAGGCCGACTTCGATCGCCTTGGTGGCAAGGATCGCCGGCGTCCATTCGACCGTATGGATCTTGGCGATCAGTGCCGAGACGATCAGCCTCGCCGTCTGATAAACGCGCTCATCGTCCCAATTGCCATACTGGCGGCGCAGTTCGTCACACAGCAGATTATGTTCGCGCGCAAACAGGGTGTGCATCGCACTGAGGCCGAGCCACCAGCTCTCGTTGAAACCGGTAACCTCGAAGCCATGAACGTCGACCGGCAGATGCCCATTGACGAGACGGATCTTTGGTCCCTCCCGCAACAGCTTCGCCTTCTCGCTGTCAGGGCCGTAGACCTCGGATCCATCCCACCAATGGGAGGCGGCGTTGCCGAAATAGATGGGCGGCTTGCCGGCATAGCCGGCGATCTCCATGTTTCCGGCAATTCGCATCACGTCTTCCGGCTGGCCGCCGACCTCGCTGGTCCATTTCATGCCGGCGGGAAGGCCAACGACCACGTCTTTTTTCCCGAGTGGATGGCGGGCATGGTTGACCCAATCATGGACCTGAAACTGGATCCAGGCGGCGGCGAGGATGTTGAGCGAGCGCGCCGGAATGAATGTATCGCGATGCATCAGTTGCTGCGCGACCACCACCGGATTGGGCGTGTCGAACAATTCGGGCGCGAAAACCGGTGCCAGGTTGCGGCCAAAAGTCGAGCCGACTGCGCCCATCTGCGGCGCCGACAGATCATTGAAAGTGCCGTCATAGGTCCGCATTTGCCGCTCGCCTTCGGCAATCGCCGGCGGCGGCGTCGGGCGCGCGACGGGCGGCGCTTCGACGGGATCCGTTCCGATCAGGTTCTTTTCACGCAGGACATAGCGGAAAGCATCGAGATTGAGCAGGCTCAGCCGTAGCGACAGGCGATGCCAGGCGATGTAGCGATTGATGACCAGAAAAGCACGGCGCACTATACTTCCTGCCAGCCGGTTGCGAAAGGGCACCGGGCTTGTCCAGCGGAAACTGTGGCGATAGGCAGCACTGGCATCGTAGACCACCTTGCGTGCCCGGTTGAGATTGCCGAGCGGCCTGAAGGCGTCGGTCGTGTTCCAGGGGTTGAAAGCCAGTTCGTCGACAAGGCGCGCATTGGCAATGGCCTCGGCGTCTCCGGTCGTCGGTTTGCTGACCTTGAGATCTGCCACCTTGATCGGAGGCGAGGCGGTCTCCGTCCATTCGACGGACGTGTCTTCGATTGGCGTTGACTTCGGATCGGCGAAAAGCTGGAGACAGAGTTCGTAATGGATGTCTCCAACCTCCAGCCGCCGGGCGAGTTCGGTGGAGAGATAGCCAGGATCGGTCTTGGACGGATCGGGAGCATGTGGCGCATTCGGTGCGGGACGGAATAGATAGCGCACGGCCAGCTTGTCGCCCCAACAGATCGCGCCGCGGCTCCAGAAGGTCTCGAGCGCCAGGCTGCGGACTTTGCGGTTGCGGCCGGTCGTGGCGTTGCGGATCATCCGCAGGGTTTCCGAGGGTCCGAAGGTGAAGGCAAGGCCGATCACACCCAGGAGCCGACTTAAGCCTCCTCCCGCCGTCGCCTTGGCGAAAGCAACGAATTGCTTGGCATCGCGGGCATGTGAAACCGGAAAGTTGGTCGCCAGCAGATCGTGCTGCTCCTGGTCCGAGACATTGATCCGCACCGCCAGCCCGCGCAGATCGGGCTTATAGTCCGGTTGACCGTAGCCGCTGGCATTGGACAGGCGCAGTATCGCGGAATAGCTCTTGCCAGGCCCGGCAAAACCCACTCTGAGATCATCGGGCAAGTCGTCTATGAAGGTCAGTTTAGCATCTATCGCCGCAAAAACGGCCTTGCTGTGAAAGGCGCGCTGAATGTCGGCGGCCTTGGCATAGGCGCGCGTCTTATACTGCGCGCGCATCATATCCTGAGCGAGGCGCTCGAACAGGAGGCGCTCGGCCTCGACATCTCCTTGATAGGATTCACTCCACGCCATTACCGCTCGCCCTCCGTGAACGCATCGAACAATGGCCCTCGGCGCATCGCATCGATGGACTGCATGGGATACAAAAGAGGCGGACGTTCCCCCGTTTCCCGTCGCCGTCCGCTATGCGACCGGGAAACGCCTGCTTATTTCGGCTTGTCCCGCCGACGACCAAAATGGCTATTGCCCACTGTGACCCGGCAAGACCCGATCCTCGACCATCTCTGCGATGCCGGAAAGAAGCCCTTTCGGTGATGGGCTGTAATGCGGCAGCGCGAGCCTGGTGATGTGGGCATCGATGATTGCCGGCTTGCCCAGTGCCAGCGCCTCGTCGAAGGCGCTTTCGAATTCATCGATTGTCTCGACTCTGTATCCCTGCGCGCCGCAAGCCCTGGCATAGGCAACGTAATCGGGATTGCCGAATTCGACGAGGGCCGATTCCGCATAGGCTTCGAGTTGATAAAGCTTGATGAGCTTGAACTCGCCGTCGTTGAAAATAATCCAGATGACAGGAATATCGTATTGAACGGCGGTCAGAAGCTCGAAGCCCGACAGCAGATAACATCCATCGCCGCAACCGACGATAACCGGACGGTCGGGATTGGCGCATTTGGCGCCAAGCGCGCCGTTGACATGCCCCGCCATCGGTCCGAATCCGCCAGGCTTTCGGAAAAACTGTCCCGGCGACAGCTCCAGATAATAGCCGAGCCAGGCGAGATGCGCGCCGGCGTCCGCAAGGACGATGGCATTCTTTGGCAAACGCTTGGACAGGGATTGCGCAAGCTGTCCTGGATGGATTTCATCCAGAAGATGGATGATCCGCTCCGCGTCGTAATCGCGCCCCTCGGCGGGTCTTGCTGCAACAGCCGCGGCCTTGGGCGATATCTCCTTGTTGAGCGCCGCAACCGCAAGTTTTGCATCGCCGATGATGGCGGCATCGGCCTTGTAGACCTTGTCGATCTCGCCGATATCGATGTTGATATGGATGAGCGTCTTGCCGGCCAGAAGATCATCGCGAAAATTGAAGGTGGCGTGCTGCGCGAAGGAGTTCCCCACCGCAAGGATGACATCGGCCTGCAGGAAAGCTTTCCAGGCGGCGCTGTGGCCACTGTCGCAGAACACGCCAACCGAGAGAGGATGACGCTCCGAGATGATGCCTTTTCCATCGAGCGTCGTCGCGAACGGAATCTGATAGCGCTCCAGAAGCTCCCTCAGCTCCGGCCCCGCGCCACTGCGAACAGCGCCGAAGCCGATCAGCGCCAATATCTTCTTGTCCTTGGCAACGGCGTCCGCCAGAAGCTGGGCAACTTCGGTCACCCGCTTGGACTCCGGCGTCACCGGACGTCGCCGGAGATCGATAGCGCGAAAATTGTCAACGGAAACGCCATGATGCGTCAGGTTCTCCGGGACATGGATGTGAACTGGGCCAGGGCGGCCGTCGAAGGCCAGGTTGACTGCCTCCTCGACGACGTCGCAGGTCTTGGCCGCATCCGTCAGCAGAAATGACTTCTTCGTGGTGGCGGCAAACATCGCCTGGGAATCTGGAGTGCGACTGGTGCCGGAGGTTTCGTTCAACGCCCCCTTTCCCTTCCAGTCAAGGGAAGCATAGCCGGAAACGGCCAATACCGGATAAGAATCCGACATGGCGACAGCCAATCCGGAAAACAGATTGAACGCGCCCGGTCCCGCCGTCGCGAAGCAGAAGCCCAACTGATCCGAATGCATGGCGTAGCCGCAAGCCATGAATGAGGCCGCTTGTTCGTGGCGAGTAATGACGGGGCGGATTGAGGAATGTTTGAGGGCAAGCATCAGACCGGCGGCATTTTCGCCCGCTCCACCAAAGGCGGCGCCGACCCCCACTCCCTCCAGCGCCTTCACGATCGCCTCGTAGACTCTCATCGAGAATGCCCTCCAGACAGACACCCAAATTGACTGGGCGTATTTAGTCTCCCACCGAATTGCGCATGCAGAATACTGCTATTGCTATGCTTCAAGGCCAATGAATATTAGAAGATTACGATTTGAAATCGGTCCACTGCGTCGCTTTGCAACGCCCTGCGAGCGGACGTTCAAGCTGCTGATTCGAAACATGCTATCGAACGAAAGTGCAGCTGGCGGATGATGTATCCCATCTCGCCCTTTTCCAGGCTTGTCGCGTTATATTCGCGCACTTTGTAACAGAATTCAACTTCAGATTACCACGGGGCCTCATGGCGACGGGCAGACAAGGCCGCGCCTTGTTCTTTTCTAAAGCCGGGCGGTGAAAGCCTCTCGCATCGCCGGTGGAATATTGAGCAATGCAAGCGCTGCGACAAGCTCATCGATCCAGCCGGGCTGGAAAGCCGAAGGTCGGGCAAAATTGTCCTTGCCACTGAAGAAATGCTGGACGGCGTGAAAGCCAAGCGCCCTGTAAACCTCGAACTGCTCCTCGCTAAAAAACTGGTCGAGGGTCGTCTCGTGTGGGAACGTCGGGTTCCGCCTCTTGTAGTCCATGATGTAGTCGTTCTCGTCGCCGGTCAGCGACGATTTGATGTAAAGCAATATGCCCCTTTCGTCCTCGCCATACTCGATGATTCCGACGGCGATGTGGGGTCCTGCGGATTCGACCGAAGCGGCGACGTTCGGTGCCAAATGCTCGGCCACTTCCAGGGTTTTCCTCTGTATATCCTGCCACGGAAGCTCGATGCGGACGCCAAGGTCGATACGCGCCATGATCTGAAGCTTTACGAAGGATTCGAAGGTCATGCTTGGATCGGCGTCGGCGTCGACTGCCACAATGACCTTGCAGCGTCGGCGCAGCAGTTCGTATATGCCGAGATTTTCGATGTGGCCGCCATCGGTCAGATAGACATTCAACTTCTTCTCGTCCAAACGGCCGGCGGTTTCATTGGCAAAGTACCACGTGCCGAAATTCGACCACCATCGGTTCCACCAATGACAGAATGCGTCGAGTCTTGCCGGGTTGGCAAGCCAGTAGCCCAGACGGACGTTGAGCAGGGAAAGGCTGAAGGTCAGGATCCGGATGGTATGGCTGCCCATATTCGCCGAGGCGGCGGCGCCGGATGTGGCCATCGCCGTTGCGAGCGTGAGCGACGGCACGGTATCTTCCATATCCTGGGTCGCCACATAATGCGTTGCCTGGCTGCCGACATGCAGTGGACTGAAGATGAAGCTGTCGGCATTGCGGCCGCGCTTGTTGAGGTTCTTCGATCCGATCAAATTGATCGTCGTGTTGACGAGAAGATAGGGAGAATAGGCAGCCCCCTCGGACCAGCCGTCGCTTGCGGCATCAAAAGGTTTCAGCGATGAAAACTTCCAACCGTCGACATCGACCGACGGCTTGTTCTTCTTAAGGAGTGCGCGCTCAAACAGAAAAGCCCGGCTGAGACGGTCCCGATAGAGCTGGTTGAGCGAGTTGGAATTGGGGCCGATGAAAAGGCAGGCGAAAGCGAGCCCCAATGCGATCCATAGGTAGAACGAGCCGATTGCTCCCAGGCGGCCGATCACGGGGAGGCAATGCGCGACAAGGAGAGACAGGTCGGACAGCCATGTGGGAGCGACTGGCGCAGGCGGATCGGCGCTGGCCGCACCGATCGCAGGCGTTATCGCCCAAAAGCTGAGGTAGAGATAGGAAACCCACAACAGCAACGGCACGACGATAGCCGAGAGATAGAGCGCGATGCGGCTCGCATATTTCTGCAGCATCGCCGTCCAGGTCGCCTCCCCGAGCGTCGATTTTGCGATGTTTGCCAGCTTCTGCGCCGCGCCGATCAGAACAATGGCCGTTGGGATCAGGGCGCTTGTCAACGCAGGCACGATATGCGCGATCGCCAGAAGGACACTTTTCAAGTTGCCGTCCTCCAGGCCGGTAACCGCAGCCGAACCGGCATCTGTCTTTTCGAACATGCCGCTGAGGATCAGCGGCTGCAGCTCGATGAGAAACGCAAGGGCGATGGCCGCCACCAGCCAGCCAAGGATCCGCGCAAGCCTTTCGCGCGCCGCCAACTGGCTTGTCTGAAAGGTCAGGGAGGTCGTGATTGCGCTTGCGAACATCAGGATCGAGACGGCGATCAGAACATTGACCGTCAAGGTGAAGGCTTCCATGCCGCTGACGGTGACGAGCGGAAGCCCGTCGAGCGGAAAGCCGAAGATATCCGGCTGCCCAAGATCGATTGACCGCGGATTGCAAGCGACGGTCAGCACCGCCAGAAAGAGCAGGCCAGGCAGGACGATCAGCGCGTTTACGAGCAATCCGCGCATCAAAAGCGCGGCGCTGGTCAGATAGTCGATCAATCCGTTCGGGACGAGGAAGTTCGAATAGTTTCGCAGATGTTGAATTTCCGGCGTTTCCTGAGCGTCGAGTTTGCTGGCGAAGGGAAACGTATAGGGCTCCTGCATCATGCCTGAAACGATCGAGGTGCCGATGTAGCCGCCGCCGGACACTGTGGAGAGATAATCGAAGGCGTCGAGAACGCGCGGTTCACCGTCATGCGAGAGCGAGTCCAGCGCCTGTGAAGCGCCCAAGCAAAAGGCCGCGGAACGGATACCGCCGCCGGAAAACGAAAGCCCCGTCAGGTTGCTGCCCGTCTCCATTCTTACCGTGCCACGCTTGTCCGCGCCGACGTGGTCTTGCGACAGTTTTGCCGCACGACGAGGGATATGAAACCGTGCGCTATCCTCACTCGCCGCTCGCTCGGTGCGATGAGCTTTCGCACCGCCATTCTGAAGTGACTGACGGCGGAAATTGATGACATCCAGTTCGCGTCTAAAGATTGCTTCGAAATCCAGCTTCATGTGCCCCACCCAATTGCCAAGAATGGTTGCCACTCAACAGAAATGCGCGCTGCAACTGTATCAGAAATATTTCGCGGCCCAGGAAGCATTTTCCTTTGCACCGCATGCACGGCCCCATCAGGACGTGCGAGACTGATCATCCATGTTCGTCACTTCCCGATGGAGCGATGACGTGGACGACCTCCACCTCCGATGCTCATCAATGCGTGGGAGCCGGCTCTGCTTCAGACGCTTCCTGCTTGTGATGGTCCGCAGCCAATAGCATGTAGACAGCGGGCACCACGAAGAGCGTGAACAATGTACCGATAGCCAACCCCGTTGCGATCACCAACCCCATATTGTAGCGGGAAGCCGCGCCAGCGCCGGTGGCCAGGATCAGCGGCACCACGCCCAGAACCATGGCGCCGGTCGTCATCAGGATCGGACGCAACCGGATGCCGCAGGCGCCCTCGATTGCCTCGCGCTTGGACTTTCCGGAAGCCTGCAACGTGTTCGCCACCTCGACGATCAGGATGCCATGCTTGCTGATCAACCCCATGAGCGTCACCAACCCGACCTGCGTATAGATGTTCATGGTCGCGCCGCCGACACCAACGCTTATGAACGCGAGTGCGCCTGCTATCGACATCGGCACCGACACGAGAATGATCAGAGGGTCTCGGAAACTGTTGAACTGAGCCGACAGCGCCAGAAAAACGATGATCAGCGCGAGACCGAAGGTGGTGGCCATGCCGCTGGATTCCTGCACGAACTGGCGCGACTGGCCGCCATAGTCGACCGTATAGCCCTGCGGCAGGGTGCGCGCCGCGATCGACTTGAGGGTATCAAGAGCATTGCCGACGGCGACGCCCGGTGCCGGCACGCCGGAGATGGTGGCAGAGTTCAATTGCTGGAAATGCGCGACCGAGCGCGGGGTTGCCTGGAGTTTCGCCGTAGCGATTGCCGAAAGCGGGATCTTTTCGCCGTTCACGCTTGCGATCGGATAATTCATGATCTGATCGATGGTCTGGCGTGAGCGTTGCTCCACCTGCGGGATGACCTGGTAGGAGCGGTTGTCGATGCTGAAATAATTGACGTAGCCGCCGCCCAACATGGAGGAGAGGGCCGCACCGACTGTGTTCATGGATAGCCCAAGCGCCGACGCCTTGCTGCGGTCGATCTGGATCGAATATTGCGGATTGTCGATGTAGAGATCCTTTGTCAGGAAGATGAACTGACCGGATTTCTGCGCCTCCTGCAGGAAGGTGTTGGATACCTCATTCAGCTGGTCGAAGCCGCTGGTGCCACCGATGGCGAACTGCACCGGCAAGCCGCTGGCGCCAGGCAGCGGCGGTATCTGGAAGACCACTGCCTGGCCGCCGGCAATTTTTGCCATGTCGGCCTGCACCAATGGCTGCAGATCGTTCGCCGTTCTCGTGCGTTGATCCCATGGCTTCAGCACCATACCCTCGAAGGACGTGCCTGGCGCCTCGACCTGCAGGGTCTTGTCGGTCTCCGGGAAGCTCTTGAAGATCTTGGTGACCTGATCGGAATTAAGCAGTTTCTGTTGAAGCGTCGCGTTGGGAGCGTTGGTGACCTGCGCACCAAGGAAGCCCTGATCCTCGTTAGGGGCCAGCTCGTTCTTGGCGCTGGAATAGAGGAAATAGATGCTGCCCAGAACGATGGCAGCGAACAACAATGTCACCGGTACCGTGTTCAAGCTGCCGTGCAGCATGCGCGTATAGGGCCGATGGATCTCCGAGAAGCGGCGGTCGATGAAATCCGAGACACGCTCCTCCCAGCCACTGCGGTCGGTCAGATGCGGCTTCAGGATGCGCGAGCACATCATCGGCGTCAGGGTCAACGCGATGATCATCGAGACGGTCACGGCGCCGACCAGCGTGAAAGCAAATTCCGTGAACAGAGCACCGGTCAGGCCGCCCTGAAAGCCGATCGGCACGTAGACGGCGATCAGCACCACGGTCATGGCCAGGATCGGCCCGACCAGTTCGTGCGCAGCGGCCAGCGCCGCCTGCATCGGTGCGGCACCCTCCTCGATGTGACGGTTGACGTTTTCGACGACGATGATGGCGTCGTCGACCACAAGGCCGATGGCCAGCACCAAGGCGAGCAATGTCAGAAGGTTTATCGAGAAGCCGAAGACCAGCATCATCGCGAACGTGCCGACCAGCGACAACGGTATGGCGACGATAGGAATGGCAACCGAACGCGGCGAACCGAGAAATGCGAACACCACGAAGATGACGATAACCAAGGCTTCGAGCAGGCTTTTCACGACCTCCTCGATCGACGTCGTGACGAAGGTACTGGAATCGTAGACGATATAGCCCTCGAGCCCCTGCGGCAGTTGCTCCTGAATGCCCGGGAACACCGCACGCACGCCCGCGATCACGTCGAGCAGGTTTGCCGTCGGTGCGATCTGGATACCCATAAAGACACCGGTCTGCCCATCGAACCCGACCTGGACGTCGGTGTTCTGCGACCCGAGCACAACGGTAGCGACATCCTTCAGGCGCACGGTTGCGCTGCCGATCTGCCTGACTACCATCTCGTTGAATTCGTCGACCGAATGCAGGTCGGTCCGTGCGGTGAGCACTGTCTGCGTCATCTGTCCGCGCGTGGTGCCGATGCCGGAAATATAGTTATTGGCTGCAAGTGCGGTCCCCACATCGCCGGCCGTCAGCCCATAGGCGGCCAGCTTGTCGGGTTTCAGCCAGGCCCTCAAAGCGAACGTTCTGCCGCCAAGAATTTCGGCTGTCTGAACACCGTTGACCGTTTGCAACTTAGGCTGGACCACGCGCGACAGATAGTCGGTGATCTGGTTCCCGGCCAGAACATCGCTGCGGAAGCCGATATACATCGCGTCGATCGACTGGCCGATGGAAACCGACATGATCGGCTGCTGCGTGCCCGTCGGCAGTTGATTGAGAACCGAGGACACCTTGGCGTTGATTTCCGTCATTGCCGCATCCGCATCATAGTTGAGGCGCAGGTTGACGGTGATGGTCGACGTACCGCTGGTGCTCGTCGAGGTCATGTAATCGATGCCGTTGGACTGGGCGATGGCGTTTTCGAGCGGCGTCGTGATGAATCCGGCGATCACGTCGGGTGCGGCACCCGGATATGTGGTCGTCACCGTGACGACGGCATTCTGGGTCCGTGGATATTGGCGCACGGTCAGCGTGCGGAACGACTGGTAGCCGATCACGATAATCAACGCGCTCACCACCAGGGCAAGAACGGGGCGGCGGATGAAGATGTCGGTGATATTCATCGTCACGCCTCAGTTGGGATTTGCAGGATTGGCATTGGGATCGTTCGAAGGCTGCACCTCATTGTTGATAATGACAGGCGAGCCGTTGTTCAGTTTCAGCTGGCCGGAGGTCACCACGACGTCACCTGCGTTCAACCCCTTGGTCACCGCAATCTGATCGCCCCGCGCCTGCCCGGTGGAGACGAACTTCTGGTTGGCGACGAGCTGCGGCTTTCCGTCCGCGCCGTTGCCTTTGTCGGTCACGATATAGACGACGTTGCCGTAAGGGTTGATGGTGACGGCGGTCTGCGGCAGGGAGATATAGTTTTGCGGCTCTCCGACGACGACAGACACGTTGCCGAACATGCCCGGCAAAAGCCTGCGGTCGGGATTGGCGAAAGTCGCCCGGATGGTGAGATTGCGGCTCTGGCTGTCCACCAGCGGGCTGATCGCCGTGATCTTGCCGTCGAAGGTCTGGCTGCCATAGGCGTCGATCGTTGCAGTCACCGCCTGGCCGACCTTCAATTGTGACAGAGCCTGCTGTGGCATCGAGAAATCAAACTGGATCGGGTCGAGCGACTGCAAGGTCACGACTGCGGTTCCGGCCGCCAGATATTGACCGAGGCTGACCAGCCTGACGCCGAGGTGCCCATCGAAGGGGGCACGTATGGAATATTGGTCTATCAACGCCTGCTGGGAGGCGACCTGCGCCTGCGCAGCCTTCCAGGTTGCCAGATCGCTGTCGACCTGGCTTTGCGCGATGGTGTTCGCCTTGATAAGCTTGGAATCGCGATCATAAGCGATCTGCGCATTCGCCGCCGACGCCTGGTATTGCTGCAGCGTGGCAATCTGCTGATCGGCAAGCAACTGCACGATGAGATCGCCATTCTTGACGTCCTGGCCATCCTGAAAACCGATCTTCTGCACGATGCCCTGGACCTGAGCCGAGAGATTGGCGCCCTGGACGGCATTGAAGCTGCCTATGGATTGCAGTGTTGTCTGCCATGGGCTCATTGCAGCCGTAATTGTCGAGACGGTCTGCGGCGGCGCCTTGAGATTAGCCAGATACGCCGCGATCATGCGGTTCTTGAATGCCTGAAAGCCGAAAATCCCGCCCAGGATCAGGCCTATGACGATCAACATGATCACCATGCGTTTTATCATGATTGCAAACTCTACTCTTCAGGGACGGAAGGGAAGAAGATCTGATTGGCATCGGCTCTGGCGCGTCTCACCGAAAACGTCTCTCCGTGGGCGTGGTGGCGAGCGCGCCGCCAGCCGCATTCAGAGCCTGCACGACGGCCGATGGTGATATGGATCGGTGGGGTCGAGTGGACAAAGGCGTGTGCATCGAAAGGCGCCGCAGACCAACATCTCCCGCGCGCTGAAGGCGAGGTTTACTCGGCCATGATCGAAGCAGATCCCGTCGATCTCGACCATCCTCACGCAAACCGGACCAGTCAAACCTCATCAGCAGGCCTCCGTTTCCGATCGAGCACGATTTGTCTCGGTCATATTCACGATAACTGATTCAGTATGCCGCGACCATATCGAGGAGCCTCGAAACTATCTCCAGCGAAGTCAACCTTTGTTGACCTCAGTTGTTGCAGGTCACTTCATCCGAAATGCGATGGTTGCTGTCCATTTCAGGGCAAAATGGATGATCGGCGACACGAAGTCCATGCGGCGGATTTGCTCGTTTTGAAAGGTCTTCCAAGACATTTCGCTGGAAATACAGATACCAGGCAAGAGGAACGGCGCCCAAGGGTATTCGAGCGATGTCGCGCTGTTCAAACTATGGAAACAGAAGAAAAGCAGCCGCTAGGCCGCCCCAATTGTTGTTAAGCAGTCGGCAAATCAGGGCTCTAACCCACGGGAATGGCGACCAGCGCCGGGTCGTCGGCCGGCGGCAAGGGCGGCAGCGGAAAACACGGCTCACCGATTACCTGAACACCGATCCCGAGCACACTCACCTGTTCGACATTCGACGTGCTCCCAGTCGTGGTCTGTGGAGCCTGCATCAGAAGAGGTCCCAGGAATGCGTCGTTGCGGCTTTTACGCCTGTGGCAAACATTCAATTTACAGCCGCTTCATTTGCGGATATATATTGTCCTTAATAAGGAGCATCGGCGCCCCGCCGGCATCAAGTGAGCTAGAATGATCCTCAAAAGCCAGGTCGAGTGGGCGTTGCATTGCTGCGCTATTCTCGCAGGTCTGCCGCAAGGGCGGTATCTTTCCACGAAAGCCTTGGCCGAGCTCCATGGCCTGCCGAAGGAATATCTTTCCAAGGCGTTGCAGAGCCTATCCCAGGCATCGCTGGTCGAGACGACGCTTGGGCCGAGCGGCGGTTATCGCCTGGCAAGACCGACTTCGGAGATCAATTTTCTCGATATCGTCGAGGCGGTGGAAGGGAAGTCGCGCACCTTCACCTGCTCCAATATCCGGGCAAACAACCCCTGCCGTCCGAAAGATTTCTGCGACAGCAAGCCCTGCTCGGTTGCACGCGTCATGTGGCAGGCCGACGAGGCCTGGCGCAACACGTTGAAGAGCGTTAGCCTCGCAGACCTCGTTGAGACCCTGTCGGAAGACGTCCCGGCCGACATCTGGAAAAACACCTTCGAGTGGGTTTTGCAGCGCGCCGGGTAAGACATCCATGGCCTGTTTCAACGGCCGAAGATCATTCGCATCGCCTTCAGCATCCTCAGCGTGCGTCGCTCCCGCTCATGCGGCAGCGCGTGCTCTGGCAGATGTCCGGTGTGCCGCGAAAGATGGGCGGCGATCTCCTCGGCAAGAGCGGGGCGCGCTGCAAACAGCGGTTCGAAGGCCGGTTGGCCGATGTCGTAGACCGTCACCCGCGTCAGCGCCTCCAGCGTGAAGGCCTCTTCCATGCCGGCTAACAGGCCAGTTTCGCCGAAGTAGTCGCCAGGCGAAAGCCGTTTCAGCTCCCGCCCCTCCTCGCGCATCACCACTATTCCTGCGCGGATCATCATCAGCGACGGCAGCGTCTGCCCCTCCTGCACGATCACATCGCCCTTTTGGAATTCGCGCGTGACTGCCGCGTCCGCCAGGCTCTCCTGTTCCTGCGGTGTCAGGCTTGTAAAGATCGGGATCGCCCGGATGAGATCGAGTGGCGTCACTTCCGGCGGCTTCGCCGCCTCCTCGCTCGGAAGTGCCGCCACCACGGCGGTGACGGCCGGCGGCATGGCAAGCAGCAACCCGGCCGACTTGCAATGACGATAGAAGAGATCGATGACCTCGTTTCTCGCCCGGATGCGCACGGACGAACTCGTCACGCGAAACTGCAGCTCGATCTCCAGCGCGGTCGCATCCACGCCCTTCAGCGCCACGAGGGGCGGCGGCTCGCGGAGGATGGTGTTGCAGCCGGCAAGAACCGTGCACATCACATCCTCGACGATCGAAGGCATTTTGGTCGGGGCGACGCGGAACGTCATGGTGACGAGATGCGTCTCGTCGGGCTGGCTGACATTGGTGAGCGCAAGCTTGGCCAGCAGACTGTTCGGAAGGATGGCGATATTGTTGGCGCCGGTCAGGATGTGGGTGGAGCGCCATGTGCTGGCGATCACCCGCCCTTCAATTCCGTCGCCAAGCGCGATCCAATCTCCGAGTGAATAGGGCCGGCCGATTGTCAGCGCAATGCCGGAGAAGACGTCGCCGAGCGTATTCTGCAGGGCAAGGCCGAGGACGATCGCGACCACGCCCGAGGTCGCGACCAGCGTTCCGATCGGCACACCGAAGACGAAAGCGAGAACGGAAAGGGCGACGCAGAGATAGACCAGGCCGACGACAATATCCTGTAGCAGGCGAGCTTCGCGCGGGCGCCCCTCCAGCACCAGATAGATGCGTACGAAACCGATCAGCGCCCACGAGAGATGCAGCCACCAGAGGGATTTCGCCAGGATGACGTTGAGCGAACGGGCATCGTCGGTGCCATAGCCCTCGAAACTGTTGGGGGCGATCTTGCCGTTGAGAAGAATGGCAGTCATGACGCCGAAGAAGATGATCTGCACCACGAGCCGTGTATAGGCCGAAGCGCGCGGGATCAGATGCCAGACGAGGATTCCCGCAAGGCCCACGCCGATCAGCGAGGTAAGAGGTGAACTGGCTACCACATCGGGAAGCAATTGCGACACAGCGAGCTCCTCTCCTGCACTTCAAAGAACGCCGCACCCACGCAGAGCCAGTGCGGCGCGCTTTCAGCACTCACTTCTTAAGGGGATAGGTGAGCTCTTTCTGACTGGTATCGACGACGAAGACGGCCAGCAGCTTGGCGGGCGCGGTCTTGCTGTCATTGGCGCTGACGCCGTGGCGGTCGCCCGGCATTTCGGAAAAGCTTTCGCCAGCCTTATAGACTTTCACCGGGCCGTCATTGACCTGGCTTTTGATCGCTCCTTCAAGAACCGTGGCATAGATGAAGGCCGAGCTCGGATGGGTGTGACCCTCGGAAAAGCCGCCCGGCCCGTATTCCACGAGGATGCCCTTGATGCTCTTGCCGGGAACGTTCGGCAGTTCGTGCTCGTAGACGAGGCTGACTTTGGCGGCGTGGTTGTCGTCTGCCTTCGCAGCGCCTGCGGCGGCGAGCAGCATGCTGAGTGCGATAAGTTGCGTTCTGAACATCTCGATCTCCTTTTGGTGAATAGCATGCCAGGCAGCTAAACCGCCGGGCACGCGGGGTTACATCAAAGATTGCAGTTCACTTCGGCTGGCCGGCCTTGGCGAACCATTGCTCGAAGGTGATGTGGCCGAGGCGCGGATTGTTGTCGGAAACGAGCGAGCCATCGTTCAGTTTGGCGCCGAAGTAGCGAGCCTCCGGATCTGCCTCAACCTTGCGGGCATCGCCCATTGCTTTCAGATAGCGAGCAACAAGCTCGTTCAGCCGGACGCGCTCAGGCCCCGAGATCTCCAAAATCCCATTGATCGGCTCGGCTGTCGCAACGGCGGCCATATTGTCCGCCACATCGTCCGAGGCGATCGGCTGGACGTAGGCTGGCGACAGATGCACGGTGTCCCCGATCGTGCCGGACTGGGCGATGCCACTGAGGAATTCCATGAATTGCGTCGAGTGGACGATGGTATAGGGAATGCCGGCCCCCCGGACGATCTTTTCCTGAGCGACCTTGGCCCGCATATAGCCGCTGTCAGGTATGCGATCGACGCCGACGATGGAAAGCGCGATGTGATGCTTGACGCCGGCGGTCTTCTCGGCGGCAAGCAGGTTGCGGCCCGAGGTCTCGAAGAATTCGAGCACGGCCTTATCCTCGAAGGACGGCGAGTTTGCGAGGTCGATGACGACGGAGGCGCCGGCAAGCGCTTCAGCTAGTCCCTCGCCGGTGATCGTATTGACGCCGGTGTTTGGAGCGGCGGCAATGACTTCATGGCCTTGCTTGCGAAGGCGGTCGGCTGTCTTTGAACCGATCAGGCCGGTTCCGCCAATGATAACGATTTTCATAAGCTTCTCCATTCGCGGCCGCTCAACGCGCCGCATTGTCCATTCGTTTCTGGATGGTGGTTGTGGTTCAGGCCGCGTAGATCTTATCGGCCAACAAGCGTCAGTAGTCCCAGAAGGCCGGTACCCAGCGAAAGGCATCGCCATCGACCGCCACCCGACCAACGGAGGGGAATGGCAGGTGAGTGGCTACCAGCTGCTCGCCAGTCGCCGCCAGTTCCTGCAAGAGACGGATCCGAACGCGAGCCGCCTCTTCGGGGTCGTGTTCGAAACCGTTAAACCAGTCGGGGTGGTCGAACCCGACCGTGAACACGGCGTCGCCGGCAAACGTCAGCCGATCGCCGCCGGATGCCAGGCGGACCACGCTGTGTCCGGGGGTGTGGCCGCCGGTGCGATGGACAACCACCCCAGGCGCCACCTCGTACTCATCATCGAACAACCGCAGTTGGCTGCCGTACTCTTTCGCGAACCGCTTGGCGGCCAACCGAAGCGCATCCGGGAAGCCTGGCGGCATGGAGACATGGGTGAAGTCGGGCGCCTCCCAGAATTTGACCTCGGCGGCCGCGACGTGAATCCGCAGGTCCGGACGCAGCCGGTCCTTTACCCCGTCGACGAGCAGCCCGCCGATGTGGTCCATGTGCATGTGGGTAAGCACCACGTCGGTTACGGACGCAAGATCGATACCGGCGGCCTCCAGTCGCTTGATCAACTGCCCGGCCCGCGGCAAGTTCAGGTTCGGGTCCAATCCCAGTCCAGCATCGATGAGTATGGTCTGCTCGCCGCTGTGCACCACGACCACGTTCAGCGACCAGTCGAAAGCGTCCGGCGGCAAGAACATGTCGTTCAGCCAGGCCGCCCGGACGGCCGGGTCGGCGTTGTGCGCCAACATCGTGGTGGGGAGCGGCAGCACTCCATCGCTGATCACCAGCACCTCGATTTCGCCGACGCGCACCGCGTAGCGTGATGGAACCAGCTCGTCCTTGGCTGGCTTACCGGGATGGGAGATAGTGTCTACGGTCATGTCTGTCTCCTGTGGAACACGGTCTTGGAACCGGGCAGGCCGGTTACACCGATAATGACGGTTGTCGTAAGATGTCTTCTGTCGCAGCTGCCCATGCGGACAGGCATTATTTGATGGGTCCTCGGGCGAGAGGCTTAGTTCAGGCCGGCCTTGTCGAGACCATAGGCCTTGTCGGCCGAACCGGGCACGGCCTTGAAGGCGATGCTGGCACGGTTCCAGGCGTTGATCGCCATCACGAGGAAAGTGAGATCGGAAATCTCCTTTTCCGAAAGCTGGCCGCGCACACGCTCATAGATTTCGTCCGGCACGCCGCCTTCCGGCAGCTTCGTCAGCGCTTCCGTCCATGCAAGTGCCGCGCGCTCGCGGGGCACGAACAGGTTGGATTCGCGCCAGATGGCGATGTGGTAGAGGCGCAGTTCGGTCTCACCGTGGATCTTGGCTTCCTTGACATGCATATCGAGGCAGAAGGCGCAGCCATTGATCTGCGAAGCGCGGATCTGCACGAGATCGTGGATCCTGTCCTCGATCACGCTGTTCTTCAGCGCCATGCTGAATTCCATGAATTTCTTGAACAATTCGGGGGACTGTTGGGCATAGTTCAAACGCTGGGTCATCGTCTCTCTCCTATTAAGGATATTATCTATCCTTATGGATATAAAATATCCGTAATTGCTGGACTGTAAAGCCTTCCCGGCCTATGCTGCGTGCATAAGGCTTATGTCGAAAAGTATGGGGGACAGCGAAATGGATATCGTTTCGGCGTTGCGCACATTTCTGCGGGTAGCGGAAACCGGCTCGTTTTCCGCCGCAGCCGCCGATCTTAATCTGACGCAGCCGGCGGTATCGCGGCAGGTTGCGGCGCTGGAAAAACACTTCAATACGAGGCTTCTGCACCGCACGACGAGCGGCCTGTCTCCGACGGCGGAAGGCGAGCGCGTACTGCCGATCGCGCTGCGGATCTTGGGCAATGTCGACGATCTTGGCGACGCCCTATGCCCGGATGGCACGCGCACATCAGGGAAGGTGAAGCTCGCCCTGCCCGCTCCCCTCGGCCTTCTCGTCAGCGACCGGCTGGTGGACCTGCTCAGCGCGCACCCGAACCTGTCGCTCGAACTCGCCTTCCGGGAGCAGGCCTCCGCTCTCATCGAAGAGGGTATCGATCTCGAAGTACGCATCGGCGCCGTGGCCGACAGCAGCCTCATCTGCCGCCGTATCGGCTGGACGACGGCATTCCTCGTCGCAGCTCCGTCTTACATCGCTCGGCGCTCGCCGCCGAAGGTCCCTGCCGATATCTCAGCCCATGACTGCATCTGCTACGCCAGGGGCGGCCACGGCCGCGCCTGGCTTTTCTCCGATGGATCCGAGGATATCGCGGTGCCGATATCGCCGCGGCTGGTGGCGGACAATGCCCTCTCCATCCACCGCGCCGCCCTTGCGGGTGCCGGCCTTGCCATCCTTTCCCACATCATCGCCGTGCCGGATATATACGCCGGCCGGCTGATCCACTTGATGGAGGACTTCCCCCCGGCAAGGCTGCCGATCTACCTCGTCTACCCCTCGCGCCGGAACATTCCCCAACGCGTCAAGATCGTCCTCGATTTCCTGACCGCCCTCATCGATGCCGATCCCTCCATGTCGGAGCGAACCACCACGACGCCCTGCGAGACGCCGCATATGCCGGCGGCATGACTGCACCGTGGAAGGGCTCGCCTGGCCATCGGAAAGAAGGACTTGGCGTTTGCGTTCATGACGCTGTCCCACTCGTCCTCGGAGGTTTCGTGGACTGACCTCGAAATGATGAAGCCTGCGTTGCTGACCAGACCGTCGACAGGCCCAAACTTGCTCTCTGCGAAATCATAGATGGTGTTCACATGGTCCGATTTCGTGACATCGCCAGCGATCGAGGCCACCTCGTCTGCGCCACTCGCCGCGAGCTCCAGAACGTTGGCGACAGATCCGTTGCGCAGACGCGCGCGCCCGTTGCCGCGAGCTTGCTGACGACCGCGCGACCCATGCCGCCGGCAGCGCCCGAGACCACGATTGTCCTGCCAGCCAGATCCAATGGCATGATGCTTCCTTCTCCCACCTAGACGGCCGTATTTGCCGCGGCAAGTCGCTGCGGATTTGGTCGAAAATCAACACACGTCTGGTCCGTATGTTCTGACAGGCGTTTCGCATTTTTGCGCCGCCATTGTTCAGGCGTCTGTCAGGCTCTTGCGGCATGTCATGGAAACTTCACAGAAGGACGGGCTGAAAGAGCAATGACTGTATTTCGCAAGGTGGCCCTCGCCGCCCTTGGCGCCATCGGAATTCTGGGCGCGAGTTGCGCGGCTTATGCTGGCCTTCTGCAGGCCACCGGTAACTTTCATTCGGTGATTGATGGCCAATTTTACCGCTCGGCTCAGCCAACATCCGATGAGCTCATCTCCTACATACGGACACACGGAATCAAGACAGTCATCAATCTGCGCGGAACGCATCCGGGTGCTGCGTGGTATGACGATGAAGTCACGACGGCTCGTGGCCTTGGCATAACGCATATCGATTTTGGTATGTCGGCTTCGAAAATTATCTCGCCTGAAAAGGCGCAGCGGCTTGTCGAGTTGATGGCCTCGGCCCCGAAACCCATCCTTATTCACTGCCTCTCGGGTTCTGATCGCAGCGGTTTGGCCGCAGCACTTTATGTCAGGAAGATTGCCGGGTTGGATGAGGCCAGAGCTGAAGAGCAACTATCCTTCTATTATGGGCATGTGGGCATACCCGTAGTTTCAGCGGCCTACGCAATGGACAGGAGCTGGGAGGATGTCGAGGCTCAGGACAAAAAGCAGGCGCGGGCCGAGCTTGTAAACGGTGCCACTGTGCGATAGCGACGGAAGCTGAGCGGCGACTTTTTTGAAGTGAATGCGTCCAGCTGGGCGTCGATGGTAGCTCGCAGGCCTTCGGCACGACCGAGAGACGCATCAGGCTGGTCTTGTCCGCTGCCCATCCAGCAACGTCGCTGGCTAGAGATACCCCTCGGGCACGCTGGATCATCGGCAACAAGAGAAAATTGAGATCGGATAATATCGTGCGACAGGTTCAGGCTCTTGGGGCCACACACAAGCACACTGTCATGCGCCTTTTTGTCGTTGGCATGATATGCGCGCTTCTCGATTTTATGGCTTTCGTGGTGCTGATCAGAGTTGGCATCGACCCGATGAAAGCTCACGTTCTGAGCTTCGTCTGTGGTGTTCTCTTATATTTTGTCTGCATTGCGACCGGGATCTTGGCGCGGATCGATCCCGCTGTGGACAGCAATTCCAGTTCGCAGCAGCTGGCAATTTTCCTCTTCCTGAGGCTTTTGACGCTCAGTCTGAGAGGCGGAATCTTCGTTGTCGCAATGACAACCCTCAATCTTCCGGTCGTTCTTTCCGGCGCCTCCGTGGTGCTTGCAAGTGCTGCCATTGGTTTGCTGGGCGACACGCTTTTCTTATGGCCGACCATATCCATTGAAAGGCGAAAGCTGTTCGCGGCGGTTGGCCTCATCATCTATCTTCTTTCACTTCGCCTCGTATTTCTCGGTTTCGCCAACCTTCTGCCTGAAGAGGCCTACTATTGGAATTATGCGCAGCATCTGGACATCGGTTATCTTGATCATCCGCCGATGGTCGCATGGTTGATCTGGCTGGGAACCACGGTCTTTGGAGATAACGAGTTCGGTGTTCGCGTCGGCGCATATATTTGTTGGCTGTTGACCGCCGGTTTTTCCTTCTATCTCGCGCGGAATCTCTTCGATAAGGCGACGGCAATAGCGTGCGCTCTGCTGGTTGCCGTGCTCCCATTTTATTTTTCAACCGGCTTTCTGATGATGCCGGACGCGCCGCTGGCTGCAGCATGGGTGGCCACGCTGTATTTTCTGGAGCGAGCTCTCCTTGGTGAGAAGCGTCTTGCCTGGTTCGGGGCTGGCCTGTCGTTTGGTATAGGCCTGCTGTCGAAGTATACGATACTGCTATTGGGGCCGGCAGCGTTGCTGTTCGTTTTGATCGACCCGAGATCGCGCCGATGGCTTGGTCGAAGAGAGCCATATCTTGCCGCTGCAATCTCGGCCCTGTTATTTTCGCCAGTGGTTTACTGGAATGCAACGCACCAATGGATGTCCTTCGCATTCCAGGGGTCGAGACGCGTGGGTGAGGCATTTCAATTCACTTTGCCATCTCTCATCGTCAGCGCCGCTGTTCTATTGACCCCCACCGGCCTCATCGCCGCGGCCGCCAGCCTGAAGGAAAATGTCTCTGCACTCCGATCACGACCAGGCGCGACCAGAGCGCTTTTCGTTCTCCTCTTCACGCTTATCCCGCTTAGTGTGTTTGTTCTCTTCAGCCTTTTCCATGAGAACAAGCCGAATTGGACCGGCCCTCTGTGGCTCGCGGTCCTTCCCTTCATCGCATCCGTGCTTGCCCGAGCGGCAGGAGAAGAGCGGTGGCTGGGACGGCGCCTGAGACGCGCATGGATACCGACGATCGGAATCACAACGGCTGTTTATGCGGTGCTTTTTCATTACGTGGTTCTGGGTTTACCCGGGGTCGGCTACATTCATAACATCCGCACATTACCGGTCGCGTGGAGCGAATTCGGCGAGGCGGTCGGCGCAATTGAGGCCACGGTAGCCAAGGAGAATGCAGCTCCCGTCGTGCTGATCGGTACGGACAACTACTTCCTTGCCAGCGAAATGGCCTTCTATGCGCGCCAAGCACAGCGCATTCGAGACAATTCAATAGGGCTGAGCGCCATTGGCGGCAGCAGTCTGATGTATGACGTCTGGCATCCGGCCAAAACAGTGCGAGGAAGTACAGCAGTGCTCGTTTCCCTGAAACGAAACGAGTTGGAGCAAGACGACATCCCTCGATACTTCTCGCGTCTGACCGACATTCAAGAGCAGGTCGTGCGAAAGAACGGCGTCGTCGTTGGGAGCTTCTATTATCGCGTGGGTTTTAATCTTGGTGGTTGCGAGAATGCAGGCATGCAGTGCGTCTCGTCGTCGGGAGGCTAAACATTTCCTGTGCCGGCTACATGTGCTATGGGTGGATAGGTCCCAAATTTCGACGCGAATTCAGAGTATTGTCAGGTGATCGTGGCATATAGGCGATATCGAAGTCGCTCCGGCGTCATGGCGGGCCAATGGGCGAGGAAGATTCGTGGGAGCAAATTGGCTTCATGAGCCGCTGAAGCGGTCGCATGTGTTCGGCTCGAACCTTCCGCGAATTCGTCGACAGGACTCGCTCTTCCCTCCAAGGAATATTAGACCCATATGACTTCATCTCGTTTGGCTCCCATCAGCGCATGGCCTGGGGATTTGGCAATCTTAAAGAGCGAAATCCCACGGCAGGAGGGCTTTGAGCTCTCCATCGTCATACCGACCTTCAATGAACGTGAAAACATCGTCCCGCTCATCGAACGCCTTCGGGCTGCGCTTGTCGGTATCGCATGGGAGGTGATTTTCGTTGATGACGATTCAAGCGACAAGACCGTGGATGTCGTGCGAAGCCTGTCTCTAACCGATCGGCGTATCCGAGGGATCCGACGGATCCATCGGCGCGGACTTGCCGGTGCTTGCCTAGAGGGCATTCTCTCGACATCGGCGCCTATCGTTGCCGTTATGGATGCTGATCTGCAGCACGATGAAACACGGCTGGTAGCCATGCTTGCCATGATGCGCAGCAATCGGACCGATCTGGTGGTTGCAACGAGATATGGCGGGGAAGGCTCGTCGTCTGAGGGGTTCACTGGCGTCCGCCAAGTGGGAAGTCAGATGGCCATCCGGATTGCCAGGCGTCTGCTGAGGATCGAGACGTCCGATCCGATGAGCGGGTTTTTCATGGTCAAACGCGCGCTGATCGACGAGCTTGCTCCGAAGCTCTCGCAGCAAGGCTTCAAGATCCTGCTGGATATTATAGCGTCATCGCCCGTTCCCTTGAAAATTGGGGAGATTTCATACGTGTTTCGGCCGAGGATTCACGGCGAGAGCAAACTGGATGCATTGGTGGTATTCGAATATCTTGGGCTCCTCGTCGCAAAATGGTCGGGCGATATTATCTCCTCGCGAATGCTATTGTTCGGCTTGGTCGGCCTTAGCGGTGTTGTCGTTCACCTGACTATCTTGCGGCTGCTGCTGCTGGGCGGGCTGGAGTTTCCGGTCAGCCAGGCTGCCGCCATGTTGGCCGCAGTCGTCTCGAATTACACGTTCAACAATGCCCTCACATATAGAGATCGACGCCGCCGCGGCGTGCGATTCCTGACAGGCTTGATGTTGTTCTCGGCATTTTGCAGCATTGGAGTTCTCGCAGGGACCGGTGTGTCGTCACTTTTTTACAGTCGGGAGCCGCAATGGTGGCTCGCCGGCCTGGCGGGAGCCGTCATTGGTGCAGGCTGGAACTATATTACCAGCTCCATGATTACCTGGCGGCGAGCAGGCTGATTGGAGGCTTCGGCTTAATCTGGACAGGGACACAGGATGAGCGGAGTTGTGGACCTACCTATGAGGGCAATCGACAACACGATTTCGTGCCAGGTTGCCACAGCGGCGGTACGGCATTGACGATGGTCGGAAGCGCCAAGTGTTTGCGGTGCAGATGAAAAAGGTGAGCGATCGGGCCCATTGATTGCTAACCCCGGGTCATCTCTGAGGTTCTAGGAATAGGCCGCCTCATGGAAATCGATCTCCAAGCGTTGCACCAGTCCGAAAATCATGCTCAGGCGTTTGCGCTCGGCGGCATCCAGCGTCTCGCCGGCTTCGTCCAGCACGGTCTTCAACCATCGCGCCTGCGCCTCGAATGCCGGTTCGGCGTGGAGCGCAACCCATTCCTTCAGAAGCGGATCGTTGATCGTGCATCTGCTGGCGGTCTTCGACCAGGTCCAGTACATCCATTCGGCGGCAAACATCGCCGCAATCGTATCGAGGAAGCCGCCATTGCGCGCGATCGCCAGCATCCCGTCGCGGAAAGCGGCGACATCCTCGCGGCTGGTGTCATAGCTGGCCGGATCAATGCCACGGACGACGAAGGTCTTTTCGAAATAGGCGATCTGCTGATTGGCTAAAGCGTCGAGCACGCCGATCAGCCAGCGCTTCTGCGCCATCGTCTCCGCTTTGGCGGTGGCATAGGCGAAGATCGCGATCGCGGTATCGACAAAGGCGCCTTCGAAAACCAGATAGCGCTCGAAAGCGGCGACTGGCAGTCGATCAGCCTTGATGTCCTCGACAAATCGATGATGAACCATGGCATCGAATATATCGCGGTTTTCTTCGAGCATCTGGTCGGAGAGGCTTTGCATCATTTGCTCACGCCTCCAGGCCGGGTGCAGCAGCGGCCACAAAAGCTGCGACGCGGGCTGGATCGACTGGGCTCCACCAGACACCCCCCTCTTTGAGCGAGGAGGCAACAATGACGCCGTTCGTACGCCTGAGGATTTCAACGATATTGTCCTTGGTGACGCCGGATCCGACGAGCAGCGGCAGATGCGTTGCCGCGCCGATTTCCTCGATCTCTTCAATCGTCGCGCTATTGCCCGTTCGCTGGCCGGTGGCAATCACCACGTCGGCATCGAAGAAGGCAAGATCGCGCGTCAATTCATCGATCGTCCGGTCTGCGGTGATGGCATGCGCGCCATGCTTCACGTGGCTGTCGGCAAAAACCCTTATATGCTCGGCGCGCAGCAGCGACCGATAACGCATCGCCTCGGCAGCCCGGCCCTCCATAAAGCCCTCATTGGCGACATAGGCATTGGCCCATTGATTGACGCGGATGAAGCGCGCGCCTCCGGCCATGGCAATCGCGAAGGCGGGGATAGGCGCATTGGCAAGCACATTGATGCCAAGCGGCACACCGACGGCACGGGCAATGCGATCCGTGATAACAGACATGAAGGCGGCCGTCTCGTGTCCAATGTCTTCGGGCTTGGAGAAGGGAATATCACCGTGGTTTTCAATGATCAGCCCATGCATGCCACCTTTGACAAGCGCTTCCGCATCGCGCATGCAGGCGTCATAGATCGTGTCCATCGCGGCACTGCGATAACGCGGCGCGCCCGGAAAGGCCGGGCAATGAATCATGCCGATCAGCGCCTTGTCAGTCCCGAATATTTCCCTTATGGCGCTTGAAGCTCTGTCCGATATCAGTTGCATTTCTCTTTCCCTTCCGAAGGTGTGCCATGCGTGCCTATGTCATCGGTAACGTCGCCATCGACGAAACCATATCCGTATTATCGATGCCCGAAGCGGGCGCCTCTATCCTTGGTCGGGAGGAAACCCGCGACCTAGGCGGCAAGGGCGCCAACCAGGCAGTCGTGATGAGCCGGACCGGCCTCTCCACGACGCTCGTCGCAGCTGTCGGCGAGGATTTTCGCGCCCAGACGATCCGCGACCAGCTTGCCGGAGAAACCCTGCATGCCCGGCTGTCGGGCAGTCCTGCCCGCTCCAGCGACTTTTCCATCATCTTCACCACTCCCGACGGCGAAAACGCCATCGTAACCACCACGGCTTCCGCCGAAGCGCTGTCCCTTTCCGAGGCTCTTGCGCCGCTGGACGACGCCGCAGCCGGCGACCTCGTCGTGTTGCAAGGCAACCTCAGCCAGGATGTCACCCGAGGCATCCTTACCGAAGCAAGGCGCCGCGGGCTCACCACGGCCTTCAACCCCTCGCCGCTTCGACCCTACTTCACCGACCTCTGGCCGCTGATCGACATTGCCTTCCTCAACAAAGGCGAGGCGGAAAGCTTGACCGGATCCTCGGGCGAGAACGCCATTCGCCACCTTGCCGAAGCCGGTGTTGCCCAGACCGTTCTGACGCTCGGCGGCGAAGGTGCGATCCTTGCACATGCAAACCAAATCGTCGCAACCGTCCCCGCGCTTACCACTGACGTCGTCGACACGACCGGTGCCGGCGATACATTCATGGCCATCGCCCTCGCCTCGGCAGCGCTCAGAAACGCCGCGCTCGACATCAGGGCTATCGGCCATGCGACGGCGGCTGCGGCCATTACCGTCAGCCGGCGGGGAACAAGATCCGCATTCCCCAGCCGCCAGGAGCTTGCCGACATTCTTGCCGGCGGCTGAGCCTACGACCTCTCGGTCAGCCAACCGAGAATGTTCTTCCAAAGGCGTCCGTAACCCTCCCATTCGCAGAAGGCCGGCGATAGCCAGTGCGGCCCGATATCCGACGTCCACGCAGCCGTGCGGCCCTTGCCGAATTTGCCTGTGACGAGCAGCGGATGGCCGCCTTGGTCGTCCGGCAGGCGGGCAATGACTTCGATGTCGGCCCGTTCCCGCACCTCGACCTCATTGACACCCAGGAGCAGAGGCCATTCCTTCGGCATGCCGGTGACGGTCGCATGATCCGGCTTTTCGATGACGGCCATGGTCCCTTCCGGGATTTCGACGCGGTCGTCATAAGGCAGGCATGTGACCGGCAGCACATCCTCGACGGCGGTGCGACGCCAGCGGGCCTTGCCGTCGATCCCCTGGAACGAAAAGTAGCCGCCGACCATCAGCAGGCCGCCGCCCTTCTCGACCCAGGCCTTGAGCAGCTTCAGGCGGTTCGGCACGGTCTTGGAATGCAGCCAGACGTCCGGTGGCAGAAGAAGAGAATTCGCACCGATATCGGAAAGGATGATGGCATCATAGACGTCAAGTCCCGCCATCTCGAAGGGCAGCTTTTCGACCGCTTCGTGGGCGGGCATATAGGTCAACTCATACTCGCTGCCTGCGAGAGCCTTGACGAGCGGCTCGGCGCCGAGATGAAAAGTGACGCTTCCGAATTGGTCGAACCCTTTGTAGTGCGTCGCCGAACTGACCCAGCTTTCGCCGACCAGAAGAACCTTCTTCGTCATGATGTTTCCATTTCTGTTTTTTCTTGATGGTTAGATCGTCGCTTCGAAGACCGACCGTGGATTGGCGCGCATGAAAATGTCGAGCATCTTGTCATCCAAGCCGTGACGCTTCAGTCGCGGCAGGAAGTGGCGCAGGATATAGGCATAGCCGTTGCCGCCATAATGCTTGAGCATCATCTTCAAGAAGACGTCGTGCGACAGCAGTATCCGGCCGGCATGGCCCATCTCGACCAATTTGACGATCGCGCGGGCCACCTCCTCATCGCTCGGGCACTGCACCTGCTGGTCGGCATAGAAGAAATCCATGCCGATCATGTCGTATTCGAGGAAGGCGCCGCGGGCGGCCAGCTCCGACTGATAGGTGAGATCGTCATGCGACGGGTTCATGTGGCAAAGGACGGTATGCCTGAGATCAGCGCCCTCGGACGAGACGATGTCGAGGACCTTGTGACCCAAACGAAACCAGCCGGGCAAATGCACCATGAGGGGCAGGCCGGTGCGTGTCTGCGCCTGCGCTGCGCCACGCAGCGACTTTTCCTCCTGCGCGGTAAAGTCGGAAGAGACGCCGATCTCGCCGATGAGGCCGATCCTGACATCGGTATTGTCCGCCCCGACCGTGGCTTCAAGGACGATTTCGTCGGCGATATCACCGACCGACATGTCGGCGACCCTTGCCGGATGCGAGGAGCCGAGATAGAAGCCGGCCCCCATGACAATGTTCAATCCCCTCGCCTTCGATATGCGCCGCATCGCCAGCGGATCCCGTCCGATGCCCTGGCAGGTAGGTTCGACGACGGTCTGGCCGCCAAGCCCCGCGAAATCCTGAAGCTCGGTGACAGCAAGCTTTTCATCATCGAGCGTAATATTATGCTTGTTGACGAAGGGATCCTGCCGAAGCTCACTCAAGATTTCCATGCAGACGAAGCCTTCGGCAAGGTATTGCCGTTCGGGCGTCTTCGGCGCATGCCACCAGCAGCGGCAATCGTTGAGGATATGCTCGTGCATCAGCGTGACGCCGAGGTCGGATACCGGAATTGGTCCGTCCACGGTCATTACCATGCCGGAGCGCACATGACCTGGTGAAAGCTCGTCGATCTTCATGTCAGGCTTTCCTCTTGCGGGCGAACCGGAAATTGGTGGTGAAGATGCGAGTGTTGAGCCAGATGGCGACGAGGATGATCGCGCCGGTGACGATCTGGGTGAAGAAGGGCGAAATATGCATCAGGATCAGGCCGTTGCCGATGACGGCGATGGTCATGGTCCCGAGCACCGTGCCGATCATCGTCCCACGCCCGCCCATCAATGACGTGCCCCCGAGGACAACCGCCGCAATCACCTGCAGTTCGAAACCGACGGCGGCATTCGACGAGCCGGAACCGAGACGCGCCGCGATCAACAATCCGGCCAGCGCGGACGCAAGGCCCGATACTAGATAGACCGAGGCAACGATCCATTTGGCGGGCATGCCGACACGGCGAGCCGCCTCCATGTTGGAACCGACCGCCACGATCTGCCGGCCGTATTTCGTGGCCGCAATGACGACATAGCCGAAGACCGCAATGACGATTGCGATCAGCGCCGGCACGGGAAAGCCCGCCAGTTCGCCGCGCCCCATGTAGAAGAAGCCCGGGACGTCATTGATGGGGATCGAATAGCCCTGCGTCAGATAGAGTGCCACGCCGCGCAGGATGGAGAGCCCGGCCAGGGTGACGATGAAGGCCGGAATGTCCTGATAGGCAATGAACCAGCCCTGCAGCAGGCCAATAATACCGCCGAACAGAAGCATGCCGAGCGACACGAGGGGCCAGGGCAGGCCCGTGGCGAGCGTGATCGCGGCAACCGCATTTATGAGCGCCAGCATGGAGCCGACCGACAGGTCGATGCCCCCGGTGACGATGACCATGGTCATCGCGATCGCCACGATGAGAATGGGGGCGGCCTGACGCACGATGTTGAGAATATTGCCGGCGGTCATGAAGGTGGTGGTCGTCAGCGAAAAGAAGACGAGGCAGGCCAGGAAGAAAAAGGCGATGGATAGAACCTGGGCATGCTCGCCGAAGAAATCGGCCAGCGGCGAACCCTTGGCGCGTTCGGTATAGAGGGTCAATGTCCTTCTCCCCCGACGATGAGCTTAACGAGATCCTCGAGATTGGTCTTACCGATATCGCGCTCGGCGACCTTGGTACCCTCGTACATGACCGCGATCCTGTCACAGACCCTGAAGAGATCCTGCAGGCGATGGGTGATGAGGACGACGGAAACGCCTTTGGCCTTGACCCGATTGATCAGGGAAAGGACCGCCTCGACCTCAGCCACTGCCAGAGCCGATGTTGGCTCATCCATGATCAGAACCTGCGGATTGAAAGAGGCAGCGCGCGCAATCGCGATCGCCTGGCGCTGGCCGCCGGACAGTTTCTCGACCTTGGCCGAAAGGCGCGGAATGCGGATTTCCAAGGCATCCAACATCCCGCGAGCCTCGACCAACATTCTCTTGCGGTCAAGAAACGGCCCCCTGGTCAGCTCGCGCCCGAGGAAGAGATTGCCGACGACATCGATATGATCGCAGAGGCTTAAGTCCTGGAAAACCATCTCGATATGGCGGTCGCGAGCGTCCGCCGGACCGGAAAGGCGGACCTCTTCGCCGTTCAATGAAATCGTCCCCTCATCCGGCAGATAAGTGCCGGAGATAATCTTAGTAAGCGTTGACTTGCCTGCGGCGTTATCGCCCACAAGGCCGAGGCACTCGCCGGGAAAAAGATCAAGATCAACGCCGCGGAGCGCCTGATGCGAGCCGAAAGTCTTTCGGATGCCCCGCAAGGAGACGGCCGGCGTCGGCATCGATCGGCCGGGAGGCTGCGAGGAGGCTTTCGCCTCCCCGGCTCCGGCATGAACAGGCCGATTCTCTGTGATCATTTGAAAACAGCCCGGTACGGCTCGACATTCTCCTTCGTCACGATTGTGATCGGCACGGAGATGCTTTTTTGGACGCTGCCGCCGGACGTCAGCTTGGCAAGCGCTTCGACGGCCGCCGTGCCTTCGCCTGCCGGATCCTGTTGAACCACGGCAACAACATAGCCCGCATCAAGGCCGGCGATAGCCTGTGCGGTGAGATCCCAGCCAAACACCTTGATGCTACCTTGCTTGCCTTGGCTTTGGACGGCGGCGATCGCTCCAAGAAGAGCCGGTTCGCCGGTCGCGTAGATTGCCGTCATGTCGGGATTGCCGGTGATGAGATTTTCGGCGGCAGCCAGCGCGTTATCCTGGATATTCTGGCCATCGACAACGCCGACCGTCTCGATCCCATCACCCTTGATGGCGTCTTCAAAGCCTTTCTGACGAACGTTCTGGATATAGGAGTTCAAGGCGCCGACAATTCCGACCTTTGCCTTGCCGCCCATGTTTTTCTTCACGTAGTCGAGGAAATGGGCGCCGATGTCGGCACCTGCCTTGCCGTTGTCGACGCCGATCTGCGATTTCTGTGGGCCCTCCGGCAGGATAGCGTCAATCGCGACGGTCGGAATACCTGCGTCGGAGGCCAGTTTGACGGCCGGCATGATACCGTTCACGTCGATGGCGACAACGATCAGGCCGTCCACTTTCTGCTGGATATAAGTCTCGATGGCGCTGTTTTGCGCCGCGGCGTCATTGTTGGCGTTGAAGATGACCAGCTTGTCGCCCGACGCATCGGCCGCCTTCTGCGCACCTTCATTGATCTGGTTGAAAAAGAGGGCCTGCTGGTTGATCTGCACAAGCGCATAGGTCTTGCCCGCGGCATGAGCAAGCGATGCGCTCATGGCGACACCGGCAAGGGCTGTGAAAGCGAGCGCGGTATTGAACGCCCGACGTCTGATCTGTTTCATCATGTTCTCATCCTCTGGTTTCGTTATCTTTGCTTATTGTTACCGTTGCTTATTACGGGTCGACGGCGGTGCAACGGAGTTCCGCACGACGATTTCGACCGGCACGAGTTCCTCGGTGGCAAGCACCTCGCTCTCTTGCCAGTTTGTTTCTAGAAGAAGGGATAGGGCACGCCGGCCGATGGCACGCACCGGCTGGCGGATCGCCGTCAAAGGCGGTGCAAAGAGATGCAAGGGGCTGACATCGTCGAAACCGATGATCGACAGATCATCGGGAATGGAGATGCCGTGTTCGCGCAGCACTTCGATCATGCCGATCGCGATTTCGTCCGAGCTGGCAAAAATGGCCGTCGCAGGGGATCCTTCCTCAAGGAAACGCCGTGCCATCTCCCGGCCGCACGCGACCGTATATTCGCCGCTATAGCGCCGGATCGAAAATGCCTCGCCAAACCGTTCCTGCAGACCGCTGCGCAATCCATTGAAGCGGCGCTGCGTGCTGATCATCGCGTCGGGGCCTCCGACAAAAAGCACGTTACGATGACCGAATTCGGCCAGGTGACGGCCCGCGAGATAACCACCCTGCAAGTTGTCGGAAAAAAGTTTGGGCACCATCGCGAGCGGTACGTCTTCGTCGACAACGATGACCTTCCCGGTTCGATTGATGAGTGCCGCCAGTTCGCCGTCGTCCGGATGGTTGGTCACGAAAACAAGGCCGTCGACATGATTATGCTCAAGCAGCCGAAGATAGGCGACTTCACGCCCGGTGCGATTGAGGGTCGCATATAGCGAGACCGCAAGGCCCAGATCATTGGCTGCCTCCTCGACGGCGGCAACCATGGTGGCAAAAAAGGGATTCGCGATGTCGGGGACGACGAGCCCGATCGTATCGGAACGGCCACGGCTCAAACGACGCGCATGAGGGTTGGGCTGATATTTTAGCGCGGAGATCGCTTCGTCGATGCGTTGCTTGGTTGCGGCCGGCAGATCGAGTGACCCATTCAGCATGCGCGAGACGGTTGTCACCGATACCCCGGCGGCTTTCGCCACATCTTTCAAACCGGGAGCTCGTTCATGCGCCATTGTCTTGTAAACCGCTTTAGTAAATCGCTTTACTAATCCTGTTTGACAATCGCGGATCTGTCAAGCGCCGCACTGTGTGTTCATTCATTGACAAACACGGCGTGTCCGTCGGCCAAGCATTCCAACGAATGGATCCATTGACTTAGGTGTTCGCTCCACGCCGCTCGACGGATGCAACATAAGCATCAAGGAACTCACCTATTGAGGGTCGAACACCTTGCTCACCAATTTGAAGGGGCTGGCGACCGTGGCTCCCGCCGCGTCGAAAATGAAGGCGCCGACCTGTCCAGCGGATCTGCGGTTGGGCGGCTCATCGAGCGATGCCAGTTGCGGATAAAGTTTGGCAAGGCTCACAAAACGATCATGGCCAAGCCCATCGGATCCTTTGACGGATGTGATGTCGATGACCTTAACCCCGAACCTAACTGCCGCTTCCCTGACTTGCGGATCATCGATATCCAGACGTCCTACCCTCGGATGATTGGCATCAAGAAAGCTGGACGCGGCAAGCGCACGGTCGTCTTTCGAAACAAGCAGGTTTAGCGGTATCTTCAGTTTGCCGATCACGTCCATCTGCCGGCGAAAAACGTCGGCATCGATGTCAGGTGCGGCCAGCACGATGCGCAGCTTCGACAGGACATCGTCCCGGCCTTCGAGCTTGAGCTGCCGCACGGTTTCCATGATCAAAAATCCACCCATGCTGTGCCCAAACAGGATGATATCCCCGCTGTTTCGATCAGCCGAGATCGAGACCAGAAGCGAGGCGAGATAATCTCGGGAATAGAGTACGGATTCGCGATCGGCGACGTAGCCCGTCAATGCCCCTTGCGACGGCCATGCGAATAGAATCGGAACCACGGCCATCTTTGCGTCGGCCGCCATTTGCGCCAACCGGAAAAGCGATTCCTGAAATGTATAGTTATAGCCATGGACAAATATGGCGACGGGCCGGTGCCGCATCTGTTGGGTGGCCACATCCTTGTCAAAGACCGGTGCCGTCAGTGTGCTTTGAGAGGTGACAACGAAATCGGTTTTTGCATTCGGCGCACCCTTTGGCCATTCGATCGTCGAAGCCTTGTGAGCCGGCGGGATCGATATCGTATATTTGGTGTAATTCAGATCATCAGCGCGTCCCACGGAAAACCCGTTGTCGTTTCCCTCGTCCTTTGTCCTGGTCGTCGCTGCGTAGAGGGTAACTTCTTGTGTACCGGCGCTCTTTGCCGAGACGACCTTGAGAACCTCAGGCCCAGGACGTCCGGCACATGCACCGAGGATGAGAAGGATGCCAAGCGGGAAAAGCAACCGTGGGAAACGGCGGAAGGAGGCGAGAAACTGCATTGTGCTGAAATCCGATAAAATCACTATTTCGTGGATTGTACCGACGTCGGCTGCTCAACAGCTTTGCCGACACCGTTCTCGCTTAGCTTCAGCCCTCTGCTTGGATCATATCCCGTGCCGACGAGCCCGAGTTGGGCCGAGCGACATGGAATTTCCAGCGCACCGCCGTCCGGACCGGCGATGCGCTATGCCTCGTCAAGTGTGTGGCACGCCTTCACTCCCATGGGGTGACGTGCGCTTGATCCTGAACCACGCGACATAGAGCGCCGGCAGGAAGAGCAGCGTCAGGACGGTGCCGACCACGATGCCGCCCATCATGGCGTAGGCCATCGGTCCCCAGAACACTTCCCTCGATATCGGGATCAGCGCGAGCGTGGCGGCCGCTGCGGTCAAAAGGATCGGCCGCATTCGATGCTCTGTCGCCTCGACGACGGCTTGCCAGGGGGGCACGCCGCTCTCTCTTAGATGCTCGATCTGCACGATCAGGATGACTGAGTTGCGGATCAGAATGCCGATCAGTGCGAGAATGCCGAGGATCGCCACGAACCCCATGGGCGCATTGCTCGACAGTAGCGCGATGACGACGCCGATCAGTGCCAGCGGGGCAACGGCGAAGACCAGAAACAGGCGGTGGAAGCTCTGAAGCTGGATCATCAGGATGGTCGCCATTGCGAACAACATCATCGGCGCCACCGCTGCGATCGGGCCTTGCGCCTTGCCGCTTTCCTCGACGGCGCCGCCCACGGCGACCGAGTATCCGACAGGGAGGGTCTTTTCGAACTCGGCCACCTTCGGCTCCAGCTGCGTGACGATCGTTGCCGGCTGGATCGCGCCGACGACGCCGGCCTTGATCGTGATCGTGGGCACCCTGTTACGCCGCCAGACAACCGGCTGCTCGAGCTCGTAGCGGAATGTCGCGACCGCTGACAGCGGCACCGATTTGCCATTGGAGCCAGGCAATTGCAGGTTCTGCAACGTGTCGATAGATCCGCGTTCCGATCCCTGGGCGCGGCCGATCACATCGACGAGATAGATGTCGTCACGGACTTGCGTGGTGCTGGAGCCCTCGACAATACCGTTGAGCGCCGTTGAGATGTCCTCTGACGTCACCCCAAGCTGCCGTGCCTTGTCCTGAAGAACATCGACCTTGACGACACGTGCGGGCTCATTCCAATCGAAGGTCAGGGCCGCGAGAGAGGGGTTCGTGCCGACGATGCCCGCAAGCTTCTGCGCAAGATCGCGGACGGTCTGAATGTCCGGACCACTCACTCTGTACTGCACGGGCTTGCCGACCGGCGGGCCGATATCGAGAAGCTTTACGAACGCGTCCGTTCCGGGGAAGGTCTTGTTGAGATAGGCCTGAAGATCGGCCCGAACCTTGTCACGCACGTCCAGCCCCTTGGTGACGATGACCGTCTGGCCGAAGCTGACGTCGGCGGGCTGAACATCGAACGACAACAGGAAGCGCGGGGCGCCCTGGCCGACATAACTGGACCAATGGTCGATCGACTGATTTCCGACCAGCATGTCCTTTTCGAACTGCGCCATCTGGCGATTCGTCTCGCCGATCGAGCTGTTTTGCGGCAGATTCCAGTCGACTACGAGCTCGGGCCGGTCGGAAGACGGAAAGAACTGCTGCTGGACGAAGCCCATTCCGGCGACGGAAAGCCCAAAAGCGGCAACCGTGATGATGATCGTGACGTAGCGGAAGCGCATGGCGAGATCGAGCGCGGCCGCAAAGATCGACGCGAACCTGCCCTTCTTCTCGTGATGCTGCTTCATCGTTTTCGGCAGGATGCTGACACCGAGCAGCGGCGTGAACAGGACCGCCACGATCCAGGAGACGAGGAGCGAGACAGCAATGACGACGAATAGCGTAAAGGTGAATTCACCGGCGGCGCTGTCGTTGAGGCCGATCGGAATGAAGCCGGCGACCGTAACCAGCGTGCCGGTCAGCATCGGAAAGGCGGTGGAGGTGTAGACGTAAGTGGCTGCCTTGCGCAGGTCGTCTCCCAATTCCAGCCGCGCCACCATCATTTCCACCGCGATCATGGCATCGTCGACGAGAAGGCCAAGCGCGATGATAAGCGCGCCCAAGGAGATACGCTGCAGCGATATTCCCGAATAGGCCATGACCAGGAAGGTAATCGCCAGCACCAAGGGGATCGAGATCGCCACCACGAGACCGGCGCGAAGCCCGAGGCTGATAAAGCTGATGGCAAGAACGATGACGATCGCTTCGAACAGTGCGCGTGTAAAGCCCGAAACCGCCTCATCGACCACGGCCGGCTGATCGGACACTTGATGGACGTCGACGCCGATAGGCAAATCGCCGACGATGACGCCCATCTCCTTTTCGAGGGCCTTGCCGAATTCCAGCAGGTTCGATCCGTCCTTCATGCCGATCGCCAGACCGATTGCCGGCTGTCCGTTGAAACGGAAGAGCGAAGACGGCGGATCGACATAGCCGCGCTTGATCGTCGCGATATCCGTCAACGGGAAGAAGCGATCGTTGACGCGAAGGTTGATGGCGCGCAGGCTCTCCTCGGACGTGAACTGCCCTCCGACGCGCAAAGCGATGCGCTCGGGGCCAGCTTCCACAAAGCCCGACGCCGTCACTGCGTTCTGCGCTTGCAACGTCGAAATCACAGCTTGCCGATCGATGCCGAGAGCTGCGATCTTGCGGGTCGAGAATTCCAGGTAGATTGCCTCGTCCTGAGCGCCGATGACGTCCACTTTACCGACATTGGGCACAGTCAGGATCTTCGAACGGGCGTCCTCGACCCGGTCGCGCAGCTGTCGCTGCGAGAGACCGTCGCTGGTGAAGGCAAAGATGTTGCCGAAGACATCACCGAACCGGTCGTTGAAGAACGGCCCGACGACGCCGGACGGGAAGTCGCCCTTGATATCGGCGATCATGTTGCGGATGCGCACCCAGGTTCCGGCGACATCCTTCGCTTTCGTTGTTGCGAGGAGGTCGACAAAGACAATCGTCTGTCCGGCGGTCGTGATACTGCGCGTCACATCGAGCGACGGCAGTTCCTGAAGCTTCTTTTCGATGCGATCGGTGACCTGCTTCGTCACATCCTCGGCGGATGCGCCCGGCCATTGGGCCTGGATGACCATCGTCTTGATCGTGAAATTCGGATCTTCCTCGCGTCCCAGGCTGACGTAGGAGAAAACCCCGGCGATGATGAAGACGATCATGAAATACCAGACGAGGGAGCGATGCTCGAGCGCCCAATCGGAGAGGTTAAACGTCTTCAAGGGGTCGTCTCCTGATTAATTCTGACTTGCTGGCCTTCGGAGAGGTGATTGACACCGGCTATCGCGATACGGTCGCCGGGCTTCAGCCCCGACAGAACGGTGACCGGGCTTTCGTCGCCATCCGGTTTTGCGATTTCCACCGAGTGCAGCGAAACGGTTTTTTTCTCCGGATCGACGACCCAGACGCTCGCCTTGCCATCTTTCTGCAGAATTGCCGGTGGCGGGACGGAGATCGTCGGCGAGGCATCGGTCGTTGCCGTGACGGTGACGACCGAGCCGAGCCGGAAGGCCGACGGCGGATTGTTCAGACCGATCTTGATACGCTGCGTGCGGGTTGCCGCCTCGGCTTCCGGAGCGATCTCGCGAACCGTGCCGCTGGCGCGAATGGTGGTGTCGAGCTGAAGGGCGATCTCGAACGGCGAGCCCATCTTCAGACCCTGCATGTCGGCTTCCGGAATATCGACGACCACGTCGCGGAGGTCCGGCTGGGCGACCGTCAGAACGGTATCTCCCGCGGACACCACCTGTCCGACTTCCGCCGATGCCGCCGTGACGACACCATCGAACTCGGCTTTCAACTGCGCATATCCAAGCTGTTCTTCCGCCTTTGCAAGATTAGCCTGCGCCTTGGCAACGGCGGCGCTGGCGGTTTTCTCGGCCTGCTGTGCGCTCTCGAGAGCTGCCTCGCTGCCGGATTTCGCGTCCGCAAGCGCCTGCTGCCGTTGCGCGGTCGTGGAGGCGTTGGCCAATTGCGCCTGGCTGTTCGAAAGATCGGCCTGCGCGCTGCGAACCGCGAGCTGCAGCGACAACGGGTCGATGGCGGCGACGACTTGTCCCTTGGTGACGACGTCTCCAACCCCGACCTCTCTGGCAATGAGGCGGCCGAGTACCCTGAAGCCGAGATCGGTTTGAATGCGGGGCTGTACGACGCCTGCCAGCTTCAGAGTGGCGGCCGCTTGCGGCTGTACCACGACCGACAACAGTGGACGGATTTTCTCCGGTGGAGCATCGGTTTTCTGCCCGCAGGAGGCAAGGGCGACGGCTATTGCGGAGATCGCGATGATCGAGCGTTTATTCATTATTTCGTCTCCGGTGTGGCCGATACCTGCTGCCCGGGCCGGAGGAACTTGCCTCCTTCAACGACGACCAGCTCCTTCGGCTCAAGACCGCTGCTGACGGCGAACTTGCCCGTTTGATACTCCGCGACATCGATCTTCTTCATCGAGACCGTCTGCTTGGATGGATCGACAACCCAGACGGCAGGCGTGCCGCCGCTCGAGGTCATTGCGCTCCATGGCAGCAGGATCGCCTGGCGTGGCTGCGCCGTGAACGTGCCGACGACCACCGCACCGAGCGGCATGCCGTCGCCGCTTTTATCGAGGCCCACTTTCACGCGGATCGTGCCCGTGGCGGAATCGATCGTGGGAGACACCTCGCGAACGGGCACCGATATCCGTTTTTCGGGGCTCGACAGAAGGCTTACCTGAACATCCGCTTTGGACTTTTGAAGGAACAGCGATTCGAATACGTTAAAGACCGCATCGCGCGGTCCGTCATGGGCAAGCGTAAACACCGACTGGGCGGCTTGTGCCACCTGCCCTACCTCGGCATTGCGTGCCGTAATCACACCATCCGCATCTGCCCGCAACTCCGTGAACGAAAGCGCGTCCCTGGCGGTCCCGAGCTGAGCCTGCGCCGCGTCGAGCGTGCCTTGCGCAGTCAGAAGCGCTTCCTGCGCCGCGTCATAGCTGGCGCGGGTCGTCACTTGATTTGCGAAAAGACTTTTCTGGCGATCCGAGGCAAGTTGGGCCTGCATCAGCTGAGCTTCGGCCGAATGGAGGCTCGCCGTTGCGACATCGACATCCGCTTGCTGCTCCTGGGGATCGATCTTCGCCAGAACCTGACCGGCCTTCACCTTGGAACCGACGTCCACCGATCGCTCAATGATCCGGCCGCTGACGCGGAAAGACAATTCCGATTGAATCCGCGCTCTGACCTCGCCGGTCACCGCCGTATTGGAGGCATAGCTGGAGAGCTCGGCGCTCACGGTGCGCACTTCCCGGCTGACAGCGGAGTGATCACCGCTTTTTTCGCTACATGACGAAAGAATGGCTGCCGACATCGCCAGCCAGATTAGATTTCTGGAAATTCCCATGAAGGCCCCGATCGAACACCGAACCACTTTACGTTTTCGGACAGATAAACTTGACTAACCGATTAGTCAATGAGATGGTTTCTCGTCAGCATTGGAATGCCTGTCGGAGGGATAATGGCGGAGAAAAAAAAGCTCGGGGTGCGTGCGCAGCGAAAGGCTGCCAGGCCGTTGGAGATCCTGGACGCCGCTTTTGAGGAATTCGTTGCTCATGGCTATGTGGCAACCCGCGTCGAAGATATCGCTGCTCGGGTCGGAGTGACCAAAGGAACAGTGTATTTCTATTTTGAGACGAAAGAGGTTCTTTTCGAGGCAATGTTCAAGCACATGGCGGTTCCGTTTGCCGATATAAGAGCTCAGCTGAAGACGCTCACCGGCCCTTATGCGGACCGCATCAAGGCATTCTTCTATTTCTTTTACGAACGGATCGTCCTCGACCGCAGATCGAGAGAAATGCTGCGCTTCATCATATCAGAAGGGTCGCGGTTTCCGCAGGTGGTTGATCGCCACTATGAAGAGACCATCGCGCCAATGTTCGATGCAGCAAGAGAGCTCTTCGAAGAGGGAGTAGCCGCCGGCGAACTGCGGGCTTCTGCTGCTTTGCAAATCCCCGAACTTACCCTCAGTCCTGCGATAATGCTGAGCTTTTGGTACATGTTGTTCGCCGATCGAAAACCTCGCGACGTAAAAGCCTTCATCGACGGACACGTTGACCTGCTTCTCAACGGGATGGTGACACGAGCCGAGCGCACAATAAAATAGGGTTCACAGGGTGCCGATTACGCCGCCCGCCACGAGCGCTGAAGGTCGGCAATGGGATAAGCGCGGCCGGTTCCGGAGCTTCTTGAACAAACCCATAGCCCTACCGGAACGAGAAGCGCCATAAAAGTCCGTTGCAAGTATCCAGCACCAAGCAACCTGCTCCTAGCTTTTCAGCCCAAAGCGCTTTTCAAGCTGCTCCCAGCTTTCGTCCATCGCATAGGTGGACGAAAGATAGGGGATCCCTAAGTGACCATAGAGGATCGATAGCTGCCCTTCCGCCTTTTTCTCGTCAACACCCGCGATTTGCTGAAGATAAATGGCCGACACGAGGCCGGTAGGGTCGGCACCGGTTTCACAATGAACAAGGATCGGCTTTGGTGAATCGCGCAGAATGGCGACTAGCCGGTTGGCCTGCGCTGGTGTTACTTCCTTAGATGGTGGCAACGCAAAATCAATATGGGAGATACCGGCATGCTGTGAGGCACCGATCTCGTCCTTATACCAAAGGGCGTCGCTCCTGCCTCTAAGGTTGATGATGGTCCGGATACCATAGTGCTTCACATAATTGTCAATATCGGCCTGGGAAGGCTGCGCGGAACGATAGAGCTGACCCGGCACCACCTCGTCGAAATTATCCGTAAGCTGGATCGCACTCAGATGCGAGCCGAGAAGCACCATCGAGATACCGGCGATCCAAATAGATGTCTTTAGTAGTTTGATCATGGTCTCATTCTCGTTTCTGCGGAAAATCCAGTATGACGCCGCCCGATGCTGAGGCGAACCGATGCCGGTACTCTTTCTTGATCTTCGCTGCTTGCATCGGCTCCTGCCGTCGAAAGATGCAGGACATCGAAAGTTCGCAAGCTTCGCAGATCATTATGTCCTCAAGGCGGTAATATTCTTACATTTTCGTAAGTATAGCTTGGAGCTCAAGCGCTATCGTAGCCAGTGGTGTCCGCACGGGAACGGCGACTGAAGGAAGAAAGCCGCTGTTTGCGTCTTGCAATATGCGCTTGCGATGATTTTGGGTTCGTATTCGGTCAACGCGTGATGAGACGAATGCGCGATCCCGCAGGTCACTGGTCGATGGCCAGATCCATGTTGTGAAGTCACGCGATTGCCGCAACCAGACTGAGGCCGGCCCGTTACCCGGAGAGTGCCTGCTGCGTTCTGCTCTATAAAATCGCCTTAAAACCGCTTCGGATTCCTCCGGCCGGATGCCGGGACCTGTGTCTTCGACAACAAGCACAGTTCCTTGGCCGTCTTGCGCAGGTTGCGACGCTTTTTACGCAAGTCAGCCAATATCACGTCGTCATGGAACTCGACCCGCGCTTTGTCCTCTCCGCTGACGCGCTCTCGCATTTGTACTCGAAGTCGTCGACCGCCGACAAGCTCGTGCCGCTCAACATGCTGGGCACCCTGCAAACAGGCGTGCCGCCGGTCTCCATCAATCACCAGGGCAATTGGGCGAGGATATCACGGTTGAGCGCACGCCGACGATCATGGTCACAAGATCTGTCCCGCCGGGATCGGCGATGAAATATTTTGGATCGATCGCCGGATATTCCGTCGGGTCCGCCAAGCGCAGCATGATCTCGCCCCGGCTGTTCGGTCGCTGGAGCACCCAATTGGCGTTCAAGCCCGATCGGCTGCTCCACCGCGCCAAAAATAACACGACATCACCGTCATACAGTTTTCAAGCTTTGCCCATTGACAGACGGCCACCCCGCGGCAATCATTCGTATACAAACGAAGGGCGGCCAAGACCCTTGGGAACAGAGCCTATGAGAATCCTGACAACGCGCGGCTGCGACCGCCCGATTTCGCGTGGCGTCCTGCCATCCTCTGCGGTTGGCGGGATTGTTCCGGGACGGCAGGGAACGGCGAGCCCTTCCATTGCTTTCGCGTCAGGAAGGGAGCTGCGGTGAAGACTCGTCCGATCGCTCTTAGTGTCAATGGGCACTGCCACACGCTCGACCTGCCTCCCGAAACGCCTCTCCTCTATATCCTGCGCAACGATCTCGGTCTCAACGGGCCGAAATTCGGATGCGGCCTCGGCGAATGCGGCGCCTGTGCGGTGCTGATCGGCAAGCGCGCCGTGCGGGCCTGCACGATATCGGTTGCCGCCGCCGAGGGACGCGCCATCGTCACCCTCGAAGGTCTTGGCACAAAGGACAAGCCGCATCCGGTGCAACAGGCCTTCATCGAGCAACAGGCCGCGCAATGCGGCTATTGCCTGAACGGCATGATTATCGCGACCACGGCCCTGCTCCTGCGCGACGCGCAGCCGGACGAAAGTGCCATTCGCGCAGCCCTCAGCCGCCACCTCTGTCGCTGCGGCACGCATATCGAGATTCTCGCAGCGGCCCGGCGGGCCAGCGAACTGATGGCTGCCCTCCCCTTGTGGGTGATTGCGGAGGATGCGCCATGACCGCACTGCAAGAGACGCCCCGCACCCGCTATCTCGAAGCGGATGAAATCCTGCTGGTGGTCAAGCCTGGAGACGCGCTTCAGCCCGACATTTTCCTTGCCCTTCATCCCGATGGGACCGCAAGCGCCTTCAACGGCCATGTCGATCTTGGCACAGGCATCCGGACGGCTCTGGCGCAGATCGTAGCGGAAGAGCTCGATCTGCCTTTCGAGCGGGTCCGGATGGTGCTCGGCAGCACGACGGCGGCACCCGATCAGGGTGCGACGATCGCCAGCGAAACGATACAGGTGACAGCGATACCGCTGCGCCAGGCGGCGGCAACCGCGCGGCAATGGCTTCTCGAACAAGCTGCCCTTCGATATGGCGAAGCACCGCAGACACTCACGGTCGAAGAAGGCATCATTCACCCCGAAACACCGGCCAATTGGTCGATCACCTTCGGCGAGCTGATCGCCGGGCGCCATGAGCGGATCGCCATCGACGTTACCGCGCCATTGAAGCGGGTAGAAAACTACAGGATCGTCGGCAAGCCGCAGTCACGCAACGACATCGCCGCAAAGGCGACGGGACAATGGACCTATGTCCATGATGTCCGCGTGCCGAACATGCTGCATGGCCGCGTCGTCCGCCCGCCCTATGTCGGCTTCGACCATGGCCCGCATGTCGGCCATAGCCTGATCTCCGTCAACGAGGCCTCGATCTCGGATATTCCCGGCTTGGTCGGCGTCGTGGCGATCGGCGATTTCGTCGGCATCGTCGCCACGCGCGAGGAAAACGCTGCCGAGGCCGCACGCCGGCTCGAGGTCGTATGGCGCGATCCGCCACTTCTGCCCGACCTCAACAATCCCGAGCAGGCGCTGCGCGACAATCCGGCCAAGAAGCGCATTCTAGCCGATCAGGGCGATGTCGACCGCGCACTCGAAGGCGCCTCGCCGCGTTTTGATCGCAGCTACGTCTGGCCCTATCAGATGCACGGCTCTATCGGCCCATCCTGCGCCGTTGCCGATTGGCGCCCGGAGCGATTGGTCGTCTGGTCCGGAACGCAAAACCCATATCCGATGCGCCGTGATCTGGCGCTTCTTCTTGACATGCCGGAAGAGGCTGTTCTCGTCGAGCGGCTGGAGGCGGCCGGCTGCTACGGGCGCAATTGCGCTGACGACGTGACCGCCGATGCCGCCCTTTTGTCGCGCGCAGTCGGCCGGCCGGTGCGCGTGCAGCTCACCCGCGAACAGGAGCATGGCTGGGAACCGAAGGGCGCCGCGCAGGTGATCGATGTGCGCGGCGGGCTCGATTTCGAAGGCGGGCCGGCGGCCTATGATTTCGAGACGCGCTATCCGTCGAACCTGTCGCCGACGCTTGCCCTGATCCTGACCGGCAAAGCCTCGAACATCGCGGCAACATCGGACATGGGTGACCGCACGGCGATCCCGCCCTATGCTTTCAGCAATATGCGCATCGCCGTGCAGGACATGCCGCCGATCGCGCGGGCGTCGTGGTTTCGCGGCGTCTCAGCCATGCCGAACAGCTTCGCGCATGAAAGCTATATCGACGAACTCGCCTTCGCGGCCAAAGTCGATCCAATCGAATACCGGCTGCGCTACCTGAAGGATCCAAGAGCGGTCGATCTGGTCCATGCGGTGAGCGCGCGCGCCGGCTGGACGCCGCGCACTGAGCCGGGAACGATAGGCGGCGAAGGCGACCTGCTCTATGGCCGGGGCTTTGCTTACGCGCTCTATGTCCACGGCAAGTTTCCGGGAACGCCGGCCGCCTGGTCGGCCTGGGTCGCCGATGTCGCCGTCAACCGCAAGACCGGCGAAATCGCGGTCACGCGCGTGACGGTCGGCCAGGATTCCGGCATGATGATCAATCCGGATGGCGTGCGTCACCAGATCCACGGCAATGTCATCCAGTCCACCAGCCGCGTGCTGAAGGAGAAGGTGGATTTCTCCAGCACCGCGGTCGAGAGCGCGGAGTGGGGCGGCTATCCGATCATCACCTTCCCGGAAGTGCCTGAGATCGACGTGCTGATGCTTTTGCGGCAGGACGAAGAACCGCGTGGCGCCGGTGAATCCGCGTCGGTCCCATCGGCTGCAGCCATCGTCAACGCCGTCTTCGACGCCACCGGCATTCGGTTCCGCGAACTGCCGCTGACACCCGAACGCGTGCTAGCAGCCCTTGGTGAAACACCTCCGGCACTCGCTCCGCCGACACCGGTCAAGAAACCATGGTGGCGGCGCGGATCGACGCTCGCAGGCGCAGGCGGCATCGTCGCAGGCGTGCTTGCCGGCGGCATTCTCGCCGCCTCGCCCTGGCGCGGGGCCTATCCCGAGATCACGCGACCGGACCCCGGCACCTACAGCGCCGCCACGATCGAACGCGGACGGCTGGCGGCGGCGGTCGGTGCCTGCAATGTCTGTCACACCGGACCGGACGGAACACCCTTTGCCGGCGGCCGCGCCTTCGACACGCCGTTTGGCGTGATCCATGCCACGAACATCACGCCCGACGCCAAAAGCGGCATCGGCGCCTGGTCCTATCCAGCCTTCGAACGGGCGATGCGACAAGGCGTGCGCCGTGATGGAAAACATCTCTATCCCGTGCATCCCTATCCGTCCTTTGCCGGTGCCACCGATGCGGATCTTCAGGCGCTCTATGCCTTCCTGATGACGCAGGCACCTTCTGCCACAAAGACCAAGGACAACGCCTTGCGCTTTCCCTTCAACATCCGGCCATTGCTGGCCGGCTGGAACATGCTCTTTCCCGGCGGAATGACAGTGCCGGCGGACGCAACGAAAGGTGAAGCCTGGAGCCGCGGCGCCTATCTCGTCGAAACCCTCGGCCATTGCGGCGCCTGCCATACGCCGCGCAACGTGCTCGGCGCCGAGAAGAAGGGCGAGTTCCATCTTGCGGGCGGTGTCGCGGAGGGCTGGAATGCACCGGCGCTGAACGGTGCCGGTCTTGCCCCCGTCGGCTGGAGCCAAACCGCTCTCTACGACTATCTGCGCACCGGCACCGCCAAGGGCCATGGCAGCGCCGGCGGGCCGATGGGCGCGGTCGTCAAGGCGCTTGCTCCCCTTCCCGACAGCGATATCCAGGCCATGGCGACGTATCTGGCAAGTTTCTCTGGCCAAACCGAAGACGGTGCGGCCGCGCAGCAAACGACCGCGCTCGCTGCCACAAAGGCGGCCGAGGCGATGGCGGCACGCATCGCGCCGGTGGGAGCAAGGCTATTCGAGGGTGCCTGTTCAGCCTGTCACACCGAAACTTCACCGCTCGGATCGCTCACCTTCAATAGCAACCTGCACGCTGACCGACCCGACAATGTCCTGCTGACGATGATGCACGGGGCGGAAGCTCCGGCGCTGCTCGCCCAGAAGGCAGGTGCCGATGCCGCCGAGATCATGTCCATGCCGGCTTATGGCGAAAGCCTGAGTGATCGCCAACTGACCGACCTCGCCACCTATCTACGCGCCCGCTTCGCCCCCGATAGACCCTCCTGGCAGGAGCTTGGTGCCGCCATCGAACGCGCTCGCGCCGCCCAGCCGATGGATTGAGGTGGGAGCGAATGCGCACGATGGAGGAGGCCGGAAAAATGGAAAGGACTGAGCAGACAGCGCCGGACTGGTTTGCAGCTCCGCAATCCCGTTTCCGTCCAGCCGCCTACTGGTTCTGGCACAGTCTGCCGTCTCCAGACGAGATGAGGGCGCAACTGACGGACTTTCGCGACAAGGGTTACGGCACGATCCTCATCCAGGCGCGCCTTGCACTCCCGCGCTCGGTCTACCTCTCGCCTGCCTTTCTGCAGGCCTATGCGCAGGCAGTCGCGATTATGGGCGACCTCGGCCTCACCGCCGGGCTGTACGATGACTACAACTGGACGAGCGGTCAGGCCGGCGGGCGCACGGTCGAAGGCGCGGACCACTTGCGCGAACGGCATCTCTTCTGGGCAGCCGAAGAGACGCCCACAGGCGAAATCGACGGGATCGAGGCGCCATTCGCGGCCGCATTAGGCCCGGATATTGCCGATTGGCTATATGACGGCGGTGTGCCGCGCTTCGGTGACTGGCAACGCGTCGCCGCCTTGCTGCATCCCGTCGATGCGCCGTCTCCGGACCTGATCCTGGACGTGAGCGATCGGGTTCGCATTGTGGGGACAGACGAGGGCTGCCGCTTCTCTTACGATGGCCAAATTCCGAAGGGATGGAGGCTGACGGTGTTCGCCTCGGCGCGCTGCCTAACCTCTCGGCTCATCAACTATCTTCTGCCGGAAGCCGGCCAACGGTTCGTGGACGTCGGCCTCCAACCCTATGCGGATGCGCTCGGCAGACTGATGCCGAAGCCGCTTGAATTCCTGTTCTTCGACCAGCCGGGTCCCGGCTTCTATCGCTGGCGACAGCAGACCGGCAACCTTGGCAACAGCCCGCTCTATGCGCCGCTGCTGGAAGCCGCGGTCGAGACGGCAAGCGGAACCGCGTTCGGCACTGTGTTGCTGTCGTTGGTGACGGACCTGGGTCCGTCGACCGCACGGCTGCGCTGTCTCTTCTACGGAACCTATACCCGGCTAATGTATGATGGCTTTTTCCAGCCGCTGAAGGCGTTTGCGCGAAGGCATGGCCTGTCCCTGACCGGACATGAGATCCTGCCACATGTCGGCAGCTTCGCGCTCAATGGCGGCTTCTCCTCGATCGACCCGCGGGTCACCCCTGCTGTCGACTTTTTCGGCCTCGACGCATTGCGTGACGAGACTGCCGTCGATGCCAATAATTTCGCGGCACAACTCGCGCCGAAGCTCGGCGACTCCGTTGCTCGCGCCCACGGACGTTCGCGGACGATCGTCGAACTCTACACGACCGCCACCCGCACCGAGCGACGCGGTGCCGGGCAATGGGAGCTGACGCCAGCAACGCTGCGCGCGCAATCGATACGGCTGCATCTGCTAGGCGCCCGCCAGGTGCTGATGCACGCGCTCTACCAGACCGACGGCGACGATGATGACGACAGGCTGTTCGTCAATCCGCGTTTCGACTTCGCGCCCGGCCTGAATTTCGAGCCCTGGTGGCCGCATCATGCCACCATTGCTGATGAGACCGCACGGCTCTCGGCTTTCCTCGAGGATACGGCACCGCTTGCGCCCATTGCACTCTTCTACCCGCTCCACACGGCATGGGCGGAAGGGCCGCGCCATGCACACGCCCGGCATTTCGGCAGATGGTGCGAGGCTCTTGCCGAAAACGGCTGCGACTACATGGTGATCGACGAAAAGAGCCTGATAGATGCCGAGATCCGTGACGGGCGGCTGCATGTCAACGGTCTCCGTTTTGCAGCCCTCGCCCTGCCGGCGGTCAGAATTCTCGGGAGCGTTCGGACCACCCGCATACTCGGCGAGTTTGTTGCCGCGGGTGGCGAGCTGTGGACTTCGGGCGACGCTCCGGAAGGCGCATGCGACGGAAGCTTGTCAATCAGCTCGACAGCCCATCTCGACACCGAACCGGACGCGCAGATGATCACCCAACTGCTGAACAGGTTGCCGGCGCAAGGTCCGACAATATCCTTCTCCGGCAAAATAGGCCGCCACATCGCGAGTGATCGCGAGGATTTTTTGCGCGTTGTGCTCTTCAACGAAGGAAACGACGCGGACGACCTGCTGATATCGCTTGGCGCTGGCATGGAATACGAAATCTGGGACGCGGTTAAGGGGACGCACACGCCGATCGCAACGGCAACATCCTTGAGCATCACCCTCGAGCCGCAACAACTCGTGTGTCTTCGCCTACGCGAAAGTCCGGCAGCATCCGGAGCAATCGCGCCCCTGTTCAAACAACCGAATCCATCGCGTGCGGTGGCTCTCGATCGCGGCTGGACGTTCAGGACATCGGAAGGCGGCGATGCCCTCGCGATCAATGTCGATGAAGGCTGGCAGGTGCAGGGTTTTGCGAATTTCTCCGGCATCGGCCTCTATCGCCTTACATTCGATCTCGACGCCGCCGCCGATATTATCCTGGATCTCCCCTCGGTGGCGACGGCCGTCACGGTTCGCATCGATGGGCGTGATGCTGGCATGCGCTGCTTTCCGCCCTTTCGGATTGCTCTCGGCTGCCTGTCCGCGGGGCCGCACGATCTTGAACTTGCGGTCAGCAACACGGCTGCCAATCGCTATTATGCCGGAACGCCCTATGCCGGCTCGGTCTGGCCCGATGAAAGCGGCTTGACGGCAGCGCCGAGGCTGCTCTTCTACGACCCGTTCAGTGTGAAGGAATGAATGTAATGCCCGGCCATGTCACGATCCCACTTGCCCGCGCCTGGAACAGCTGGTCGTCCCGCCCGGCGGAATTGACCTTCCTTCCGCTTGGCCTGCGCATTACGCCGGTGCTCTATTCGACCCGCGCGCGACGGGCGAGCGCCATCGAACCGCGCCACGATCCCGTCCGTTTCGGCCGCCACACGATCGACAATAGTCTGATCGAGCTCGAAACGGAGCTTGGCGGAACGTCGATACGGTTTCAGGCGAGTGCGTCGGATCCTTTCGCCGTCCGGGGACAATGGGAAGCGCCTCAGCTCGGTGAGTGGGGGACGCGGTTCTGGTTGACGCTGGCCATATCGTCCGATGGCGGCGAAGTGGTTCGCTACGACGCGGAAAAGGGCGCCGCCATCATCAAGATCGACCGCCGCTTCGCGGCCATCGTCACCCGCGCACCGGCAATCCAGGTGACAGGTCACGACAGCATCGATGCCCTGCGCGCCGACTTCGAGACCAACGGCTATTTCTATACCGCGACCCGCAGCGACAGCGCACCGGTACTCGGTCTTCGCTTCAACATGGAAATGATGCGCGAAGGCGCCTACGCCGCTGCGGTCGCCGACAGCGAGGACCTGGCGGTCCTGAATGCGCGCGCCTGCCTCGAAGCGGCCTCCCGACCGGCGCCTTCTCTGCATGACGGACAATTTGCCGGCGCGCTCGATGCCGTGCGCGATGTCGTCGGCTGGAACACGATCTGGGACAAGGTCAACCATCGCCCCTACACCGCCGTCACCCGGATCTGGAACCTCGGCGAGTTCGCCGTCTGGTACAATGATCAGACATTCGCGGCCTTGCTGGCCGGTGTTTTCGACACCGATATCGCCCGCGAGAACATGGCTGCGGCGCTCGCCGGCGCCACACCGCAGGGCAATATCGCCTGCATCGTCACCTCGAACGACGCCTGGGTCGACCGCAGCCAGCCGCCGCATGGCAGCCTTGTTGCCTGGCTGCTGTATCTGAGAAATGGCGAGCGCTCGATGATCGAGGCGAGCTATGAGGCGCTCGCGAGAAATCAGCGCTGGTGGCGAAGCCATCGCGATCCCGATGATTTCGGACTTATCTCCTGCGGCACCAGCGATGTCGGTGAAGGGCTCTATAAAGGGACGATTTTCGGCGCCCGCAACGAGACTGGAATGGACAATTCCGCGACGCATGACGAGGCCGTCTACGATCCCGTCACCCGAACCCTCTCGACCTACGATCTCGGATTGAACTGCGCCCTGGCGCTCGACGCGGAAATGTTGTCGCACATGGCCGCCCTTCTCGGCCGCGCCGAAGAGGCCGATGAGTTCGCGGCACTCGCAGACCGGAGCCGGCGATTGATCCGAGAGCATCTCTGGGATGCCGATCGCGGCATCTTCGCCAATCGCCAGCGCAAGGGCGGCTTCGTCCGCTCGCTGTCGCCGACAAGTTTCTATCCCCTGATGTGCGGCGCGGCGAACGCTGAACAGGCCTCGCACCTCCTGGCATATCTTGCAGATCCCGCGACCTTCGGCGGTGCCTTCGTGCTGCCGAATGCCACGCGCAACGATCCGGCCTTTGCCGAAAACGTCTATTGGCGCGGCCGCATCTGGCCGAATGTCAACTTCATGGTATGGCTTGGGCTCAAGCGTTATCGCTTCGATGCCGAGGCCAGCCATCTGGCGAAGCAAAGCTATGATCTCTTCATGCAGTCCTGGCGGGACCGACGCATCGCCGCCGAGAACTACAATGCCACGACCGGCGAGGCGATGGACCAGGGCGATACCGATCCTTTCTACATCTGGGCGGCGCTGCTTCCCTTGATGGTGGTCGAGGAGCTCTGCGGCTTCGACCCATGGAACGGCTGGAGCCTTTGCAACAACGGTGCTGACGCAAATTTCGGTCCGCTGTTGTCACCCGCAGGACGTATCCATGTCAGCTCGGAAAACGGCGTGCTGACGGTGACGCGCGATGGTGTGCCGTTCCTGTCGACAAATAATCTTGGGCGGTTCACCCATCTCGTCGTCGGGGATGGCTACATTTCCTGCCGCATCGAAAGCGCATCGCAGAGTGCGGCGGAACTGCATCTCGTCGGGATCGATGCAGGCGAGGTCGTGGCGGTGAAACTTGGCGAGATGGATGCCCAATGGCGCGCGGCCGACATCGGTATTGTCGTTGCTCTTCCCACAGCGGACAAGACCCGGGAATTTCACCTATGGCATCGCCGGCAAGTAAAATGAAGCCTAGATCACATCAACTCGTTGCCCGTGCTTGACAAGACAATATCTCCGCATTAATCGTTTGTGTACAAACAAAAAAGAATAGGGAACGACCGAAGAACTTATTTCGCGCCAGATGCGAAAACCTTGGAATTGGCGATCAATTCCGGGATGTATTCTTTCGCTCAAGAAACTATACGGAAATAGGCCGCGTTCCGAGAAAGCCGGCGATTTCCACTTCACTGATACGTATCCATTTCGATATCCGCTAGGACTGCGAGCAAGACGAAGCCTTCACCACCATCGGTAAATGGACCAAAAATCAGACAAAAGGGGAACATCAGGATGAACACCACACGACGTCAAACTCTGGGCCTGATCGGCGCCGGCGCCCTCGCCGCCGCCACATCGTCCCTGTTGTCGCGCCAGGCGCGCGCCGCCACCAAGATCACCGTTCTCAACTGGCAGGGCTACGGCACCGACGAAGCCTGGGCTCTCAAAGCCTTCACCGAAAAGACCGGCATCGAGGTCGTTCACGACTATTTCAGCTCTGAGCCGGAAATGCTGACGAAGCTCAGGACCAATCCCGGCGTCTACGATGTGGTGCTGATCAACAGCGCCCGTTCGCAGCAAGCGGCGAGCGAAGGTCTCATCTCTCCCATCGACTTCTCCAAGGTGCCGAATGCAACGGGCCTGTCGCCCGAACTGAAGAACCATGCGAACCTCCAGCTTGACGGCAAGACCAACGGCGTCTCCTGGGTCTGGGGCATCACTTCGCTTGCCATCACCGAGGGGTCGCCCAAGCCGGACAGCTATGCAGCGCTTGGCGATCCCGCCCATAAGGGCCGAGTCGCCCTGTTCGACGATGCCGTCACCGGCGTTGCGATCGGCGCACTGTTGTCCGGCCAGGACATGAACAATCCGAAGGACCTCGCCGTCGTCACCGAGAAGCTGAAGGCATTCAAGCCGAACATCAAGCTGCTCTGGTCGAGCGAAGACGAATGGAACAAGGCATTCGCCGCCAAGGAATTCGACCTTTCGATCTTCTGGTCGGGTGCGGCCGTCCGCTCCAAGCGCAACAGCAAGCTGCCGGTCGAATTCGTGGTTCCGAAGGAAGGCGGCATCGGCTGGCTGGACAGCCTGTCTGTCCCGGCGACGAGCACCAATCCGGATGCTGGCCTTGCCTTCATCAACTACATGATCGACCCTGACTTCTATTTCCAATGGGCAACCAAGGTCGGGGCGCCGGCTTCGGCCAATGCTGCCGCCATGGAAAAACTGCCGGCCGACGATCTCAACCGGGTGATCCACAAGCCGGAATATCTGAAGACGATGACGATTCAGTCGGCCCTGCCCGACGATCGCCGCGAAGCTTTCAATAACCTCTGGCAGGAAGTGAAAGCCTTCTATGCAGCCTGAGGCAGTTTCTGCATCGACGACGCGCGGACCGGAAGGTTCGCGCGCCCGGCCAGGCATCCCCGGTTGGCTCGCGACGCTGGTGCTGCTGCTGCCCACCTATGGATGGCTCTTCATCGCGGTTCTCCTGCCGCTTTGCACGATGTTCGTGTTCAGCTTCATGAATGCGACACCGATGGGCAAGGCCCCCATCGTCTTCACGCTCAGGCAATACCAGGTCTTCTCCACACAGCCCTATCTCCTGGGCATCGCCTGGACGTCGCTGCTGATGGGTTTCTGGACGACATTTGCCTGTGCTGTCCTTGGTTTCTTCGCGGCGCTGGCGCTGGCGCGCGCCACCATCGGCCGTACGCGCGAAACCCTGCTGATCCTCATCCTGCTGCCGTTCTGGACGAATGGTCTCGTGCGCATCTTCTCCTGGACGATGGTGCTGCGCGAAGGCGGCTTTCTCGACGATGTGCTGCACTGGGTCTGGCCGGGAGCCGGTTCGATCGGCTTTCTCTACACCAGATCGGCAATCGTGGTCGGCCTCGTGCACGGTTATCTGCCCTACATGATCCTGACCTGCTACATAGCACTGGTCACGATCGACGATGCGATCATCGAGGCCGCCGCAAGCCTCGGCGCCCGCTGGTGGACGATCCTCTTCCGCATCCTCATACCGATGGCGGCACCCGGCCTGATCTCCGGCGCCGTGCTGACTTTCGTGCCGGTGCTGGGCTCCTTCATGGAGCCGCGCATTCTTGGCGGCCGTGTCGGCGTCACCATGGGTACGGTCATCGAGGACCAGTTCACCCAAGCCTTCAACTGGCCGCTGGGTGCAGCACTATCCTTCACGATGCTCGCCGTCGTGCTTGCGATCTTCGCGACGTTTTCGGGCGTGCTTCGGCGCGGCAGCGGGGCCGTCGCATGATCGGTCTTGCGCGCTTCTATCTCGCTGCCATCCTGGTCTTCCTCTATCTGCCGATCGTGGTGATGATGGCTATGGGCTTCAACGAGTCCTCGCTCTATGAGCTGCCGTTTCACTTCTCGACCAAATGGTATGTGGCTCTTGCAGGCAACGACCAGCTGATTTCAGCCGGGATCAACAGCATCGTCATTGCCGTCATCACCGCTGTCGTCTCGACAATCCTCGGAACGATGGCCTCGGTGGCGCTTGCCCGGCGAACATTCAAGGGGAAAACGCTGTTACAGCTCATGCTGCTGCCGCCGATCGCCATTCCCTGGCTGATCACCGGAACGGCCATGCTCGTCTTCTTCTTCTGGACCGGTATCGGACGCGGCATGCATGCACTGCTGATCGGCCATGTGGCGCTCGCCATTCCCTACGTGGTTCTCGTCGTCGGAACCGGCTTCCAGACGATCCGGGCCGATCTTGAAGAGGCGGCCATGAGCCTGGGTTCGACACCGATCCATGCATTCTTTTCGGTGACGCTGCCGCTTCTCGCCCCGAGCATCCTTGGCGCGGCCCTCTTTGCTTTCGCCGTTTCGCTCGACCAATTCGTCATTTCCTATTTCCTCGCAACGCCCGGCTTCACCACCTTGCCGGTGCAAATCTATTCGGCGATCCGCAAGGGCTTCACGCCAGAGATCAACGCCATCTCGACGATCCTCTTGATCGGTTCGATGGCCGCCATCCTCGTCTTTGCGATCTTTGCCAGGCCCGGAGGCGTCAGTGACAAACGTTGAAGTATCATCGGTCGCCAAGACCTACGGCCGGACACCGGTGCTGGCCGACATCTCGACGGATTTCACGGAAGGATCCTTCACCAGCCTGCTCGGTCCCTCCGGCTCCGGCAAGACGACGCTTCTGCGCATCATCGCCGGCTTCATCACACCCGACAGCGGCAAGGTCGCGATCGGCGGCCAGGACGTGACAGAGACACCGGTCTGGGCGCGCAATATCGGCATGGTCTTCCAGTCCTATGCGTTGTTCCCGCATATGACGGTCGCCGAAAACGTCGCCTTCGGCCTGGCGCGGCGCGGTATTCGCGGTGCGGAGGCCAGGCAACAGGTCGATCGCGCCCTGGAAATGGTACGCCTGCCGGGCTTCGGCGATCGCAAACCGAAGCAGCTCTCCGGCGGGCAGCAGCAACGCGTGGCGCTTGCCCGTGCCATGGTCATCAAGCCGAGCGTCCTGCTGCTGGATGAACCGCTCTCGGCGCTCGACCGGCGACTGCGGCAGGAGATGCAGGTCGAACTGCTTCGCATCCAGCGCGAGACCGGGTTGACAACGATCTTCGTCACCCATGACCAGGAAGAGGCGCTGACGCTCTCCGACAAGGTCGCGATCCTCGATCGTGGTCGTATTGTCCAGATCGGCGCTCCTGCGGAGGTCTATGAGCGCCCGAAAACGCGCTTTGCAGCGCAGTTCCTCGGCGATTCCAATTTTCTGAACGGCACGATTGCCAATGGTGGTGTCAGGCTTGCGGATGGCACGCTGGTGCGCTGCCATGGCCCGCTTTCGTCCACAGGCAACAGCGCGACGCTCGCCGTGCGGCCGGAAAAGATGTCGATCCTCCCAGCAGGTACATCGCCCGAAGCGGGCCTCAACGCCTTGGCGGCTCGCATCGAGACTGTGATCTATGCCGGCCCGGCGCTCACCTATGTGCTGGTAACGCCGGATGGAACTTCGCTGAAACTCTTCGCGCAAAATCGCGATGGCACCGTGCTCGCAAGCGGAACGGACGTGACCCTCGCCTGGTCGCCGGACCACACCATTGCCGTCGAGGATTGAAGATGACAGCGCCGTCGCTCACCAATTCCCGCCATATCGTCATCGACATGCAGCGGCTTTTTGCCGAAGAAACGGTCTGGCACACGCCGGCGGTGACCGAGATCCTACCGAACGTGCTTGATCTGACGCACGCCTTTGCCGACCGGACGCTGTTTGCCAAATTCATGGTGCCTGCCGCACCAAGCCACGCAACGGGGCGGTGGCGAACCTATTACGAGCGCTGGTCGATGCTGACGACGGGAACGATGGATCCGGCGATGCAGGATCTGGTCGCCCCGCTCGCGGCCTTGGCTGAGCCTCGGAACGTGATCGAGAAGACCACCTATTCCATTTTCGGCGCGCCGGGTTTTCATGAGCGGATGATCGCAGAGGGTGTCGATACGCTAATTTTCAGCGGCGTGGAGACGGATGTCTGCGTTCTGGCGAGCCTGTTTCACGCGATCGATGCCGGCTTTCATGTCATCGTCGCGAGTGATGCGATCGGCAGTTCGACGCCGCTGTCACATGCGGCAACCCTCGAACATATATTGTCGCGCATGCCCGAGCAGGTCGAATTTCGGACCACGGCCGAGCTGGTCACTGCCGCATCCCACGCTTGAATAGGAAATACTCGAAACCGCTTCTACGGTTTCGAGCCTGATCGATGCGCTCAGCCGACGAAGGCGCGCTCGATGACGAAGGTGGCCGGGGCATTGTTGGCGCCTTCAACGAGACCGAAGGATTCCAGAACAGCCTTGGTATCCTTCAGCATCGCCGCCGAGCCGCAGATCATGCCGCGATCCTCGTCCGGATTGATGCGCGGCAGGCCAGTCTGTTCGAAGAATTCGCCGCTGGTCAGAAGGTCGGTGATGCGGCCCATGCGCGCAAAGGGCTCACGCGTCGTTGTCGTATGCAGACGAAGGCGATCGCCGACGAGTTCGCCGATCAGCGGATCGTCCTTCAGCGCCTCGACCATCTCCGTGATGTAAGTGAGTTCGTCTACGTCCCGGCAGGTCTGGACGAGAACAATCTCCTCGAATTTCTCGTAGGTCTCCGGATCGCGGATCAGGCTTGCGAAAGGCGCGACACCGGTACCGGTCGACAGGAGGTAGAGCCGCTTGCCTGGGATCAGCGCGTCGAGCACCAGCGTGCCGGTCGGCTTCTTGCGCATCAGCACGGTGTCGCCGGGCACGATCTTCTGCAGATGCTCCGTCAGCGGGCCGCCCGGAACCTTGATGGAATAGAATTCGATCTCCTCGTCCCAGAAGGGGCTGGCGATCGAGTAGGCACGGAAAACAGGACGCTCGGCATTCGGCAGGCCGATCATGATGAATTCGCCGGAACGGAAACGGAATTCCGCCGGGCGCGTGATGCGGAACTTGAAGAGCCGGTCGGTGAAATGCCGTACCTCGGTCACCGTCTGCACAAAGACATTGGCGGGCACCGGAAAGGCCGGCGCGGTACTCGCCTGCTGACTGTCGGTGATGACTGCTTCTTCCGCTGACAAGCTCATCCGTTTTCCCTCGTCTTATTTATTTATTTCATTTGTACACGAATGAATTTTATCGCGCAATCCATTCCTTCCACCGAGAACGCGATGTTTTGTCATAATCGAAGACGTAAGGATGGAATCGAGGGTTTGACGGCAGCCGCTCAGCAGATTTTCTGCAGCAGTTCGAGGAACATCATCCGCTCGCCGGAGGTCAGCGGCGCCAATGTCTCCTCGGTCGCCGCGACCGCCGCGCCGACATTCGCGGCGATGACCGCGAGGCCATCTTCGGTCAGCGACAGGACGACCCGGCGCCCATCATTTTGGTCCGGCGCGGTGGCAACGAAACCGCGCTTCACCAGGCGGTCTACGACCCCTTTGACGGTCGCGACATCCATCGCCGTTTCGCGCCCGAGCTGGTTCTGCGAGCAGGGTTGGATTTCCTTAAGCTTCGAAAGCGCCGACCATTGCGTCGTCGTCAACTTGTCGCCGATGGCATTGGCGAAGATCGCGACATGCCGCTGGTTCGCCTGCCGGAGAAAGAACCCGACCTGCCGATCGACATGGTATGCGGGTGCGGCGGATTGTCTGTCTTCATGAGATTTCTGCATTTGTCCCGCCCCGGATCTGCGCATATGGTTGCGATGTGGATAAGCTGTTCCAGATTCAAAAGATTAGAGCGTCATTGTCGGTTGATGTAAACGCTCGAGGTCCCAAGCCTCTACTTTGAACACCATATTTGTCAACGCCATAGCCCGACCGATAACAGGGCTGGTCGCAGGCGGCGGCAAAGTCCATCCAGGCCGACGGCCGCATTTTTGCCAGGGCTCCCCACCGTCGCTTGACAGGACGGAAAGACCGGCTGATACTCATTCGCATACAAATGAAAAATTGGGAACAATGACGGTCAAATATCCGTCCATGGGCTAATGGCAGCACCACCGGACAAGCGGCCGTGTTAAAAGGAGAGTGCCATGGTCAAGCAACGCGTGGAAAGCGTCGCAAACGGCAAGATACGCTGCGATGCCTGTCCCGTCATGTGCTACATCTCCGACGGCCGGTCCGGCGCCTGCGATCGCTATGCCAATGTCGGCGGCGAGCTGATCCGCGTCGATCCGCTGACGATCATCGAGAACACCATTTCCGAAGGCGGCAATGTCGTGCCGTTCCTGGCCCAGCCGGGCGAGAGCGAATGGGACGGCGATATCGTCCACGCCACCAGAAGCTTCATCACCGCCGTCGGCGCCGGAACGACCTATCCCGATTATAAGCCGGCACCCTTCATCGTGTCGCAGCAGGAAAGCGGCGTCGACATGGTGACCGTCGTCACCGAAGGCATCTTCAGCTATTGCGGCGCCAAGGTGAAGATCGACACCGACCGCTTTCTCGGCCCCGAAGCCGCAACCGTGTTGGTCGACGGCGAAGCCATCGGTCACGTCACAACAGGCGAATACGGCTCGCAGATGCTGTCGCTCGGCGGTGTGCACCACCTGACCGGCGGTTCGAAGAAGGAAGGCCGCGTTACCTGCGACGCGCTCTTGAAGCTCTGTAATGGCGAAGCCGTCGACATGCAGGTCGACGGCGGGGTCAGCCTGACCATCAAGGCAGGCGCTGCTCCCGTTATCAACGACGTCGAGGAAAGCCGCATGCGCGTCGGCTGCGGCTCGGCGACCATTGGCATGTTCGCCAAGCAGTGGATGGGCCATGTCGATGAGGTGGTCGTTGTCGACGACCATATCACCGGCGTGCTCTCCGAACACCAGGCGGGACGCCTGCTCGACGTGCCAGCCACCGGCATTCGCATCAAGGGCCGGCGCTCGACGCCCGGCCGTTACTTCCAGGTCGCCGAGCCCGGCATCGGCTGGGGCGGCACCAACATCTCCGACCCCCTGACGATCCTCGGCGATTTCGACCCCAAGACGGCCTGGCCGGGCATGCGCATGCTGATGGTATCGACCACCGGCGAGCAGTACGGCTATTATATTCTCGACGACAATCTGCGACCGGAACTGCAGACAATTCTTCCCGCAGCCTTGCAGGAATCGGTCGAGATCATTGCCGAAAATTGCGAACCGGCACTCACCTCGGTCCTGTTCATCGGCGGTGCCGGCGGCAGCCTACGGGCTGGTGTCACCACGAACCCTGTCCGCCTGACGCGCTCCGTCAAGGAAGCGCTGACCCATGTTTCCTGCGGCGGCGTTCCGGCCTACGTTTGGCCGGGCGGCGGCATCACCGTCATGGCCGATGTGACGCAGATGCCGAGCAATGCCTTCGGCTACGTGCCGACGCCCGCGCTCGTCGCGCCGATCGAATTCACCATGCGGCTCGATGATTACCGCGCGCTCGGCGGCCATATGGACGCCGTCATCCCGATCGAGCAGGCGCTGGAAATGGCCGAGCGTAGGGTCACACCGATCGGACGCGGCCCCTGGCCGACGGAAAGCAGAAATTTCCGGTGGGGCGGCTGACGACAAAGGGAGCGATAGCATGTCGCGGCCTGTTGCCCGATATCTCGATGGCGATCCAAACGGCCGGCTGCATTTGCAGCACGGACCGATCGACCTCGTCATTGGCGTCGATGACGGCAGTGCTGAACGCAAGGACGAAGCCGAACGGCGCGCCCGTGCCTTCACTGCTGCCATCGCCCGTTTCCAGACCGTCCTTGACGAACTGGTGAGCGAACTGCCCCTGCTTCGCACGGCAGCCGAACTTGCCGGCCCGATGCCCGAGGGCTCGGTTGCCCAACGCATGGTCACCGCGGTCCGGCCGTTTGCTGCTGACCATTTCATCACGCCGATGGCGGCAGTTGCCGGTGCCGTCGCGGACGAAATCCTGGCGGCGATGTTGGCCGCGTTCGACAAGGAAGACCGCCCTGCCCGCGCCTATGTCAACAATGGCGGCGACATTGCCGTGCATCTTGAAAGTGACGCGGAGTTTCATGTCCGTATGGCGCGCGAAGACGGAATTTCGCTCGGCGATTTCGCGCTCCATGCTTCCAGCCCCACACGCGGCATCGCCACCAGCGGACGCGGCGGACGCAGCCTGTCGATGGGCATTGCCGACTCGGCGACCGTATTGGCAGCGAATGCGGCGGCGGCCGACGCGGCGGTCACGATTGTTGCCAATGCCGTCGATCTCCCCGGCCATGCCGCCATCAGCCGGGCACGCGCCATCGATGTCGTCGACGACAGCGATCTCGGCGAGCGCCTGGTCGTCACCGGCTGCGGCCCCCTGACCGATGCGGAAATCGACATGGCACTTTCCTGTGGCCTTGCCAGAGCAGAGCGCTTCATCGCACTCGGCCTCATCGATCGCGCCGGCCTCTTTCTCAGGAACCAGGGCCTGCTCGCCATGCCGACCGCGGCCCGGCCATTTACAGCCTCACCTCTTTCAATCGATCAATCCATGGAGCGGTTTTCCAATGCCTGACGTCAAGATCCGCAAGTTCCTCACCATCGTGGAGGAGATTTATCACGAAGGCGGCAAGCCCGTCGCAAAGCCGCTGAAGCGGGGGGCGATCGTCGCGGTCATCGAGAACCCCTTCGCGGGCAGCTATCATGAGGAAATCACCGGTTTCATGAAGGATCTGGAGCCGCTCGGCCTCGATATGGCAAAACGGCTGGTCGCCGCGCTCGGCGGAAATGTTGCTGACGTCGAAGGATACGGCAAGGGCATCATCGTCGGTCAGGCCGGCGAACTGGAGCACGGCGCCCTCTGGCACGCGCCGGGCGGCTACGCCATGCGCGAAGTGCTCGGCGGCGCCAAGGCGATCGTGCCTTCCTCGAAGAAGGTCGGCGGGCCCGGCACGCGGCTCGACGTACCGGTTACCCATATCAACGCCTCCTATGTGCGAAGCCATTTCGACTCGATAGAAGTCGGCGTGCCGGACGGCCCGCGCGCTAATGAGATGGCGGTCGTGCTTGTCATGACCACCGGTCCGCGCGTCCATGCCCGCAGCGGCGGCCTTAAGGCCGAGGACATCAAGGGCGAGGACGGCCTGCGTTGAGCGCTGAGATCCGCAAGATCACCGTCTTCGTCGAGGAGACACTGACCGAGATGGGTCAAACCATCTCGCCATCCACGCGCAAGGCTGCTGCGGTCGCCGTCATCGCCAATCCCTTCGCCGGCCGTTATGTCGAGGATCTGACGCCGCTGATCGAGATCGGCGCGGAACTCGGCGGCCTGCTTGGCCGCAAATGCGTCGAGGTGCTCGGAATTTCGCCGGCGCAGGTCGAAAGCTATGGCAAGGCGGCGCTGGTCGGTGAGGATGGCGAGCTGGAACATGCGGCCGCCCTGCTGCATCCATCGCTCGGCAAGCCGCTGCGCGAGGCGGTGGAAAAAGGCGCCGCACTTGTGCCCTCCTCGAAAAAGCGCGGCGGCCCCGGCCGGCCCCTCGATATTCCGCTCGGGCACAAGGATGCCGCCTATGTGCGGTCGCATTTCGACGGGATGGAGGTGAGCCTCGCCGACGCGCCGCGTCCGGCGGAAATCATGGTGGCCGTCGCCCTTACCGATAGCGGCCGGCCGCTTGCCCGCGTCGGTGGGCTGAAGGCGTCGGATATCGAAGGCAAGGATGGTCTGCGCTAGGGGCATGCTCGAAGATCGCGCCGCTTGACAGCGGTTCGATCTCGTCCATAAATTCATTTGTATACAAACAATAATGGGAACAGTCGTGACTCAGTCTTTTCCGAATGAACCGTCGGGCCCGACACCTGAACAATCGCAGGTCGCGGGCATCGATGTCGGCGGCACGTTCACCGATCTCGTGCTCTTCGACACGGTCTCCGGCAAGGTCCGTCTCGCCAAGACGCCGACCACGCTCGACAATCAGGCTTTCGGCGTTCTCAACGCACTGGATGCGGCTGAGGCCGATATAGCGGCGCTCGACCTCATCGTGCACGGCACCACCACCACCACGAATGCCGTTCTGGAGCGCAACCTCTGCCGAACAGGTCTCATCACCACACGCGGCTTTCGCGACGTGCTGGAGCTCGGCCGGCGCACGCGCCCGAACCCCTACGGCATGAAGGGCGAGTTTCGCCCGATCATCCCGCGCGACCTCAGGCTCGAAGTTCCCGAACGCATGGATGCCGCCGGCAACGTGCTGATCCCCCTCGACGAGGAAGCGCTCCGCATTGCGCTCAAAGCCCTGGTGGATACAGGTTGCGAGTCGTTGGTCATCCACTTCCTGCATGCCTATGCCAATCCGGCGCATGAGTTGCGCGCCGGCGAGATCGCCGCCGAGATCTGGCCGAACGGCAATATCACGCTCGGCCATGCGCTTCTGTCCGAAAGCCGTGAGTTCGAGCGCGGCGTCACGGCGGCCGTCAATGCATCCGTGCAGCCGCTCCTGGCGCGCTACATCGAGCGCCTCGCCGATCAACTCGCCACCAAGGGCTACAGGCACGACGTTCTCGTCATGAACGGCAATGGCGGCATGGTGTCTGCGCGCCACGTCGCCAAGGAGGCCGCAAAGACCGTCATGTCCGGTCCCGCCTCCGGCGTCATGGCAGCGGCCTATACCGGCCGACGCGCCGGCATCCCCAACCTCATCACCTATGACATGGGCGGCACGTCGACCGATGTTGCCCTGATCCGTAACGCCGAACCGGCTGTTTCCAACGAGATCGAGATCGAATATGCCATGCCGATCCATGTGCCGATGGTCGATGTGCGCACCGTCGGCGCCGGCGGCGGTTCGATCGCCAAGATCACCGCCGCGGGCCTGCTCCAGGTCGGCCCGGAAAGCGCCGGCGCCATGCCGGGGCCGATCTGCTACGGCCGCGGCGGCACGACGCCGACCATCTCCGACGCCAACCTGCTGCTCGGCCGCCTCAACCCCTCCAGGCTCAACTCGGTTCCCGGCAGCATTTCCATTGACGACATTCGTGACCTGTTCGAGGAAAAGCTCGGCCGTCCGCTCGGGCTCGACGCCACGGCGGCGGCGGCGGCCGTCATCCGCATCGCCAATGCCCGCATGGCGGACGCCGTGCGCATGGTCTCGGTCAGCCTCGGCGAGGATCCACGCGATTTCGCGCTGTTCTCCTTCGGCGGAGCAGGCCCGCTGCACGCGACCGCGATCGCGCGGGAGCTCGGCATTCCAAGGGTGCTGACACCGTCCCGTCCGGGGATCACCAACGCGCTCGGCTGCGTCGTCGCCGATCTCCGGCACGATTTCGTCAATACGGTCAACCGCCCGCTCGATGTCGCCGATATGGACGCGGTGCACGCACTCTTCGAAAGGCAGTCGGCGGAAGGGCGTCGGCTGATCGGCAAGGAAGCGGTCGCCATTCGCGAGATCCGCGAGATTTACTCCGTCGATATGCAATTCATCGGCCAGACGCATCTGCTGCGCGTCCCGCTGCCGAGCGCAATGCCGACCAGGGCCGAACTGCAGGCACGGTTCGAGGAGGCTTATTTCAACCGCTTCCATGTCGAACTTCCGGAAATCCGCGCAAGCCTCGTCAACGTCAACACCTCGGTCATTGGCCGGCGCACCGAGATCGATCTGTCCATGCTGATCGATGCGGCCGGACGCAAGGCGACACTCGCCGAAGCACAGACCGGCATGCGGCCGGTCTGGTTCGACGGCTGGCGGGAAACGCCGATCTACTGGCGCGATCACCTGCCGCTCAAGGCAACCATATCCGGACCGGCGATCATCGAGCAGATGGACACGACCATCATCCTCGAGCCCGGCGACGTCGCCACACAGGACGACGACGGCAATATCATCATCACGATCGGAGCCGGCCAATGAGCATCGACCCCATCACGCTGAGCGTCATCCAATCCGGCCTGCAGCAGGTCTGCGATGAGATGGACCTGACCTTCTCCCGAGCCGCCTTCTCGCCCGTCATCGCCGAGGCCAACGACCGTTCGGACGGCATCTATTCGGCCGAGGACGGCTCGCTGATCGCCCAGGGGGCCGGCGGCCTGCCGGTCTTTGTCGGCACCATGCAATATTCGACCCGCACGCTGATCGAGATGATCGCCTCCGGCAAGGCAGCGGCGCCGAAGCCGGGTGACATCTATATCGTCAACGACCCCTATCTCGGCGGCACGCATCTGATGGATGTGCGTTTTGCGATGCCCGTTTATCGCGATGGCAAGATCTTTTGTTGGTTATCGAACACCGGTCACTGGCCGGATACGGGCGGCGCTGTCCCCGGCGGTTTCTCGGCGTCGGCCACCTCCGTCGAACAGGAGGGCCTGCGCCTGCCGCCGGTCCGGCTTTTCAAGGAAGGCAAGCTCGACACCGAGATCTATGCGATCATCTGCTCGAACATCCGTGTCTCCGAACAACGCATCGGTGACGTAAAGGCACAGGCGGCCGCCCTTCTTGTGGGGCAGGAACGGCTGGTGCGCATTCTCGAACGCTACGGCGACGATACGGTCGCCCAAGCGATCGGCGAGTTGCGCCGCCGCGCGGCCGAGCAGATGCGCGCCAATATCCGGCTGATCCCGGAAGGCACTTATCGTTCCGTCGCCTATATCGACAGTGACGGCGTCGTCAACGAGCCACTCGAAATCCGTCTGACGATCATCGCGACAGGCGATGAACTCTCCTTCGATTTCGAGGGATCGTCGAAGCCCTGCGCCGGACCGATGAACTCGGTGCTGGCGACGACGCTATCCTCCGTCTACCTTGCCATGCGCCATATCTTTCCTGATGTCCCGATCAGCGCCGGTGCCTTCGAGCCGTTGAAGGTGAAGACGCCAGAGGGAACCTTCCTCGACGCCCATTATCCGCGCCCGGTTTCCGGCTGTGCTGCGGAAGTCAGCCAGCGGATCGCCGAGGCGGTCTTTGCGGCATTGGTCGAGGCACTGCCCGATCGTGTGACGGCCTCGCCCGCCGGAAGTTCGGGCAATTTCGCGCTCGGTGGCCACGATCCGGAGCGCGGGCGCGGCTACGTCATGTACCAGATTTCCGGCGGTGGCTACGGCGGCAACAGCGATCACGACGGGCTTGCCAACGGCTGTTCGACCATCGGCATTTCCAAGGCACCGCCGGTCGAGATCATGGAACAGCAATTCCCCGTCCTCTACCATCGCTATGCCCTTCGCGAGGGGTCCGGCGGTGCCGGCAAGCATCGCGGCGGCTTCGGTCTCGACTACGAGATCGAACTCAGGCGCGGTGCTGCCACCGCAAGCTTTGTTATGGATCACGGTCGTTTCGGGCCGCAGGGCGCACTCGGTGGCAGCGACGGGCGGACGAACAGCGTCACGGTCTGGCGCGACGGCGAAGCGATGACGCCCGAGCATCTGTCGAAGGCGCAGGATATTGCGCTGAAACCCGGTGATCGCGTTCGCGTCGGCACACCGGGCGGCGGCGGCTACGGCGATCCGCTGACACGCGATCCGAAAGCGGTGAGCGAGGATGTGCGGCTCGGTCGTTATACGACGGCAGAAGCGCTCGATCTTTTCGGCGTTGTCGTGACGGCGGATTGCCATTCGGATACGACCGCCACCGAACGAGCCCGCGCCAGCCGCAAGGCGTAGACTGACAGCGATCGAGAAAAGAAAGATCTGGGAGACGACAGCATGAGCCGCGAGATTTTCGACTGGGCCGATCCGTTCCGGCTGGTGGAGCAGCTGAGCGATGAAGAACGCATGGTGCTGGATACCGCGCATTCCTATGCGCAGGAGAAGCTTGCCCCCCGCGTGCTCGAAGCCTTCCGCCATGAAAAGACCGATCCGACGATCTTCCGCGAGATGGGCGAGCTCGGCCTGCTCGGACCGACGATTGCGCCGGAATATGGCGGCGCCGGCCTCGGCTATGTCGCCTATGGCCTGATCGCCCGCGAAGTGGAACGCGTCGACAGCGGCTATCGCTCGATGATGAGCGTGCAGTCCTCGCTGGTCATGGTGCCGATCGATGCTTTCGGGTCTGAGGCGCAGAAGCAGAAATATCTGCCGAAGCTTGCCACTGGCGAATGGATCGGCTGCTTCGGCCTCACCGAGCCGAACCATGGCTCCGACCCCGGCTCGATGGTGACGCGGGCAAAGAAGGTCGATGGCGGCTATAGCCTCACCGGCGCCAAGACCTGGATCTCCAACGCACCGATCGCCGATGTCTTCGTCGTCTGGGCAAAGACCGAGGACGGCATCATCCGTGGCTTCATCCTTGAAAAGGGCTGGAAGGGACTGTCGGCACCCGCCATCCACGGCAAGGTGGGCTTGCGCGCCTCGATCACGGGCGAAGTGGTCATGGAGAATGTCTTCGTGCCGGAGGAAAACCTGCTGCCGAACGTTTCTGGCTTGAAGGGTCCGTTTACCTGCCTGAACTCCGCCCGCTTCGGCATTGCCTGGGGCGCATTGGGTGCGGCCGAGGATTGCTATGCCAAGGCGCGGCAATATGTGCTCGACCGCAAGCAGTTCGACCGGCCGCTTGCCGCCAACCAGCTGATCCAGAAGAAGCTCGCCGACATGGTGACCGAGATCACCCTTGGCCTGCAGGGCTGCCTGCGTCTCGGCCGCATGAAGGAAGACGGCCATCCGCCTGTCGAACTGACGTCGATCCTCAAGCGCAACAGCTGCGGCAAGGCGCTCGACATTGCCCGCGCAGCGCGCGACATGCTCGGCGGCAACGGCATTTCCGACGAGTTCGGCGTTGCCCGCCACCTCGTCAACCTCGAGGTGGTCAACACCTACGAGGGAACCCACGACATCCACGCCCTCATCCTCGGCCGCGCCATCACTGGCATCGCCGCTTTTGCGAATTGAGGCCGGCTTTGCGGTCACGATTGACCTGAAAAAGGAGATGCTGTCCAGCGATGGCATTTCCTGCCGGTCTATTTCTCCGTCGCGTTCGATGATTTGTCATCATGATAGTTCAGGATGCGGCGCAGCAGATAAAGCAGGGCCACTCGTTCGGCGGGATTGAGGTCGGCCATCGTCAACTCGCTGATGAGGCGGGCGGCCGGTATCATTTCCTCCAACAGGTGCTCGGCGGCCGGCGTCAGGGACATGATGATCTTGCGTCCGTCCTGCTCATCCCCGGAAGTCGTGATTAGGCCTCGTGCGGACAGTCGTTCGATGATGCCCCTGATCGTGCCCTGATCGACGGCCGTGGCCTTGACGAGTTCGGTCTGGGAACTTGGCCCATGATCGCGCAGCGCACAGAGGGTGACGAATTGCACTGAGGTCAGATTGGGATCGGAGGCGTTTTCCTGGAAGATGGAGAGATGACGTTGATACACTCTGCGCAACAGGTGGCCCACCTGCTGCGTGACATCATAGTCGTCCGTATCCGGCCTATCGTGCTTCACATCAGCCATCCGCTGCCAAGATTAGTGTGTACACGCGAATTTCCACGTTCTTCGAACGATTGGCAAGCTGGAAATACGGGATTTTCGCGCAATTTGCCTAAAAAATGCACAGAGAAAGATCTTGCATTTATAGTGAACACACCAGATCATACCTTCAGGCGACAAGCTATGGATCGCGATTGCACGCGCTCGAAATTCGATGCCGCCGATGACGTGCCGTAATAACAAGAATCAAAACAGATCAATCCAGAGAGGACGGAAATGAGAGGACTTTTTGCGATTATGGGTACGGCCCTTTGTCTGGCGGCCGGGACACAAGCGATGGCCGGTGAGATCAAGGTCGGCGAGATCAACAGCTATTCTGCCCTTCCCGCGTTTACCGACCCTTACAAGAAGGGCTGGCAACTGGCGCTTGACGAGGTCAATGCGGCGGGCGGCATCAACGGCGACAAGCTCGTAATCATTTCCAAGGATGATGGCGGCAAGCCCGGCGACGCGCTGACGGCCGCAAACGAATTGGTCGCAAAGGAAGGGGTGGTGATGATCTCCGGCTCCTTCTTCTCGAATGTCGGCATGGCGGTTGCCGATTTCGCCAAGCAGAAGAAGGTTTTTTACCTGGCCGGAGAGCCTCTGACCGACGCGATGATCTGGTCGAAGGGGAACGACTATACTTTCCGGCTGCGCCCGCCAAACTACGTGCAGGCCGCCATGCTGGCGCAGGAAGCCGCCAAGCTGCCGGCGAAGCGCTGGGCGACCATCGCGCCAAACTATGAATACGGACAAAGCGCCGTGGCTGTGTTCAAGGAATTGCTCCAGAAGGCCCGACCCGATGTGGAGTTCGTCGGCGAGCAATGGCCGCCGCAAGGCAAGATCGATGCCGGCTCCGTGGCGCAGGCCATCGAGGCCGCCAAGCCGGATGCGATCCTCAATGTCGAGTTCGGCGCCGATCTGGTGAAGCTGGTGCGCGAGGGCACGACCCGCGATCTCTTCAAGGGCCGCTCGGTCGTTTCCTTCCTGACCGGCGAGCCGGAATATCTCGATCCGCTGAAGACAGATACGCCGGAAGGGTGGATCGTGACGGGCTACCCCTGGTATTCCGTCGACACATCAGCGCACAAGGCCTTTCTCGACGCTTACCAGAAGCGCTACAACGACTATCCTCGCCTGGGCTCGGTGGTCGGCTATTCGCTGGTCAAGTCGATGGCCGCCATTCTGACCAAGGCCAAGTCGACCGACACGGACGCGCTGATTGCCGCCGCCAAGGGTATTTCGGTCGACACGCCGTTTGGCCCGATCACCTATCGTGCCGCGGATCATCAATCGACGCTCGGCGCCTTCATCGGCAAGACCGCCCTCAAGGATGGAAAAGGCGTGATGGTCGATTTCCAGTACCATAGCGGCAACGACTTCCTGCCGAGCGAGGCCGACGCCGCCAAGCTCCGCCCCTAGCGGAACCGTCAAAGGCCGGCGGTCGCGGCTTCATGCCCTTCCGCCGGCGAAACGGGCATGTATTCCGTCATAACGCATCGCGCCGGCATTCATTCCGTGGATCGAATGCCACCCTTGTTAAATGGGCAGGGAGCCTCCGTTGGACCTTTATCTTCTGCAGTTCCTGACCGGGCTTTCCAATGCCGCCTCGCTGTTCCTGGTCGCCTCCGGACTATCGCTGATCTTCGGCGTGACGCGCATCGTCAATTTCGCTCATGGCGCCTTCTACATGTTGGGCGCCTATCTGGCCTACAGCCTGACGACCCGTTGGGAAAGCGCCTTCGGCTTCTGGGCAGCACTGCTTGTCTCCGCCGCCATCGTCGCAGCCTGCGGTGCTCTGCTGGAAATCCTGCTGCTGCGCCGTATCTACCGTGCTCCCGAACTGTTGCAGCTTCTGGCCACATTCGGCGTTACGCTCGTCGTCGAGGACGGCGTGCGGCTGATCTGGGGACCGGAGGACCTCGTCGGGCCACGGGCACCCGGATTGTCCGGCGCCGTCCAGATTCTCGGCCGACCCTTTCCCGCCTATGATCTCGTGCTCATCGCTCTCGGACCCGCCGTTCTCGGCCTGCTGTGGCTGCTGCTGCACCGCTCGCGCTGGGGCATTCTGGTGCGCGCGGCTACCCAGGACCGCGACATGGTCAGCGCGCTCGGAGTGAACCAGAAATGGCTTTTCACCGGGGTCTTTGCTCTCGGCGTCTTCCTGGCAGCCTTCGGCGGCGGCCTGCAAATCCCGCGCGATGCCGTCACGCACTTCATGGATCTGTCCGTCATCACCGAGGTATTTGTCGTGGTGGTAATCGGCGGGCTGGGCAGCATCGGCGGCGCCTTCCTGGCCGCCATCGTCGTCTCCGAGCTGAACGCCTTCGGCATCCTGGTGTTTCCAGGCATTTCCCTCGTGCTGATGTTCGTGGTCATGGCGGTCGTCCTTGTCCTGCGTCCTTGGGGCTTCTTCGGCAAGCCCCTGCCCGCCTCCCGCGCCGGCTATGCGGCAAGGACGACGTGGCGGCCGCTTGGCCCACGCAGCCGTGCTACCGCCGGCATACTCATCCTCAGCGCGATCCTCTTGCCGCTGGTGCTCGGCAATTACGGCCTCGGTGTCGCCAGCGAAGTCCTGATCGCCGTTATCTTCGCCACCAGTCTTCAGTTCATGATGTCGGTGGGCGGGCTGGACTCCTTCGGCCATGCGGCGAGCCTCGGATTAGGTGCCTATGGGGCTGCGCTATCGGTCCAGTGGTTTGGCGCGCCGATGGAGCTTGCCGTCCTCATCGGGCCTGTTGTTGCAGCTGCCATATCCCTCGTCTCGGGTTGGTTCTGCGTCCGGCTGTCCAACATCTATTTTGCCATGCTCACCTTGGCCTTCGCGCAGATCTTCTGGTCGATCGCCTACCAGTGGGTCGACGTGACAGGTGGCGACAATGGCATCGTCGGCGTCTGGCCGTCCGAATGGGCAAGCGGACCCAAGGCCTTCTATTGGCTGACGCTCGTGGTGGCCGTCCTATCGGTCGGCTGTATCCGCTATCTGACCTTCGCGCCGTTCGGTCATGCCCTGAGGGCGCTTCGGGATTCACCGCAGCGCGCGGCGGCAACCGGCATTCCGCGCCGCACCGTCCAGCATACCGCATTCGTCGTGTCGGCCTTCTTTGCTGGCCTTGCCGGCTCGCTTCTGGCCTTTCAGAAGGGAAGCATCTTTCCTGAGGTGCTTGCTATTCCGATGTCGATCGACGGGCTCGTCATGGTCCTGCTCGGCGGTTTCGGTACGGTATCGGGCGGCATCGTCGGTGCAATCGTCTACAAGACCGCCTCGATCTGGCTGATGAGCAATACCGATCTCTCCCGCATGATCCTCGGCGGCCTCATCATTCTCCTGGTCGTCGCATTTCCGGAAGGGATCGTCGGGACGCTGGGCCGAATATTGGGGACTCGCAAGCAACGGCTCCAGATCCTGCCGCAAACCCTTTCGCAACCGGCCGCCAAAATGGGGGATGCGCCATGACCCCACCGCTTCTGTCGGTATCGCATCTAAGCAAGAGTTATCAGGGCGTCAAAGCGGTCACCGACGTCTCCTTTTCGCTTACCCGTGGTGAACTGATGGCGCTTATCGGCCCGAACGGCGCCGGGAAAAGCACCTGCTTCAACATGCTGAACGGCCAGATCAAGCCCGATGCCGGATCGGCGGTCCTCGATGGGGTCAAGACATCGGGCCTCTCGCCTGCCAGGATCTTCCGCCTCGGCGTCGGCCGTACGTTCCAGATCGCGGAAGTCTACCTGTCCATGACGGTTCGCGAGAATGTGCAGGTGGCGATCCTGTCCCATGCCGGACATCTTTCCGGTTGGACCGGCTTCTTCGGGCGGCTGGACCGCAAATTTCGCCGCGAGGCCGAAGAACTGATCGGCCTGATCGGTCTTGGCGACCAGGCCGATCGCGCCTGTCGCGAGCTTCCTTACGGCGACGTCAAGCGCCTCGAGCTTGCCATCGCGCTGGCCGGCGATCCGAAGCTGCTGCTGATGGATGAGCCGGCCGCCGGAATGGCCCCGCGGGAGCGCATCGAGCTGATGAAACTGACCGCCAGGATTGTCGAGGAAAGACAGATCGGCGTTCTCTTCACCGAGCATGATATGGATATCGTCTTCGAGCATGCGTCGCGGATTCTAGTGCTCAATCGCGGCACGATCATCGCGGAAGGAGCCCCAGAGGCGATCCGGGCCAATCCCGACGTCCAAGCCGTCTATCTCGGCTCCGGCTTGCTTTACGCCAACAGATCGGAGGGCTGATGCTGGAAGTATCCCGTCTCAATAGCTGGTACGGACCCGCCCATATCCTGTTCGACGTGGAATTGCAGGTCGCGGAGGGCGAGGTGATCGCCCTGCTTGGCCGCAACGGCGCCGGCAAATCGACAACCTTCAAATCGATCATGAGCCTTCTCCTGTCGAAACAGGGGGAGATCCGGTTTCGAGGAGAGGATATTTCCAGGCTTCCTCCGTTCGACATCGCCCGCCGGGGGCTCGGCTATGTGCCGGAAGACCGGCGCATCTTCACCACCCTCACGGTGGAGGAGAATCTCGAAGTCGGACGACAGGCGGGCCGAGACCAGCGCGCGGTGTGGACGCCCGAGCGCATCTACGAGATCTTCCCGAACCTCGGCAACATGCGCAGGAGACCGGCCGGCAACATGAGCGGCGGCGAGCAGCAGATGCTGACAATCGGCCGAACCCTCATGGGCAATCCCCATCTGATCCTGCTTGACGAACCATCCGAAGGGCTGGCGCCCAAGATCGTCGAGCAGATGGCCGATGCGATCCTCACGATGAAGCGCGAGGGACTGTCCATCCTCTTGTCGGAACAGAACCTGCATTTCGCCCGGCTGATATCCGACCGCGCCTATATTCTGGAAAAAGGCGCAATCCGATATTCCGGCACCATTGTAGAACTCGAAAGCCGGGAGGATATCCGGCAGGCCTATCTCGCAATGTAATGGGCGAATGCGGGTCGAAAGAGAGGATCCGGCGCGCGTCTCAACGAAGGTTGAGCAACTCGCGTGCGCGAATGAGCTCACGGGCTCTTTGGACCTCGCCGTTCGCGATCCAGATCTGAGCGAGTTGCAATGCTGCTCTCAATTCATATGAAAGTGCCGATTGCTTCCGGGCCAAGATCCATCGATCTCATAAGGCCGGCCTGTGGTGTGCTCACGCCGATCATGGCCGCCGTATTGTCTCGGCAAGCCCACCGGCGGCAAGGCGTCGGATCATTCCAGGCGTTAAGCATCAGGCCCCACAAAGGCCTGAACAATCGACCGAGATGCGCGCATCTGCCGTTTCGAAAACGAGAGAGAATGCGCCGGGGCTTTCGCTCAATAGACGTTTACAGCATTTCGTTTCGCTGTTTTCCGCCGCCCGCGCCCACATCGTCTGAAACCGTCAGCACCGGACTTAACGCGCTTGTCATTCAAACACGCTGACAACACCGCCCGCGGGAAAGGGATATCTCAAGCACGAGAAAGTCATTTCCTCGACAGCCGAAACATCCGTCACTCGATCTCCGCTAGCGAGCGGAAGCTCTTGCCTTCTTGGGGCTCGAAATACCGCTTTCCCGCTCAAGCTTTTTGCGAGCGAGTTTGCGGACACGCCTGATACCCTCAGCCTTTTCGCGAGCACGCTTTTCGGAGGGCTTTTCAAAACGCTCCCGAAGTCGGGCCTCGCGGAAAACGCCCTCGCGCTGCAACTTCTTTTTCAAAAAACGGAGCGCTTGCTCAACGTTGTTGTCACGTACCAAAACCTGCATTCTAAACTCCTAGGATCACTCACGCGCCTCATTAGATCTATGTGCCTTGATGATCAAGGCCTGGAAGACAGTTTGCCTAGATTCTCTGTCGCCACTGATTTCATGCGCATGATCGCGAATGGGGCTAGAGGTAAGCTCCGAAGGCGATTAGTGGGTCAGAAGTTCATATCCTTTCGAGAGCAAAGGCCGCCAAAACCCACCTGACGATGGTTCCTGTCATTGGCAGCGGGCTTGGCTCAAGTCAATGATCAATACCGACAATTCATCAGGCGCAGCCTTACGAACCGGCAGACTGCGCTTTCAGTCGTGGGTTGGACATCGAAGAGCAACGGCTTGCCCTTTATCTCTGCTTTCCGCTCAACGAAACGCTCTCCGGCAGCTTGGTTTCCGCGATGAATTTCCAGCCCCAATCCGATCGATGCAAGCAGGGTGCGGCCGGGGTCTGCGCGTCGGTGGGGACGATCACCCTTCTGGACCAACGGAGCTTGTCGTGAGGCTCCGTTCAGATGGCTAGCGCATATGGCGGCTGCTCCGCTCGCAGATTCTCCAGTGTCCGCGCGATGCCCTCTTCCAGACTGACCAGCGGCTTCAGTCCGTAGGAGCGTTGCAGCACCGTATCACCGCAGCGGTAGAAAACACCTTCGGGATGGTTCGATCGGCCTGTGACGACCGGCTGCCAGCCGATCTGCCGACTGATGATCTCCGCCAATTCGATGAAGGACATGGCAATGCCGGTCGAGAGATTGAGGCTGGCGCCATCTGGAAGCAAGTCCTTCGTCTGCCAGATGAATTCGATGCAATCGGAAATATGAATGAAATCGCGGCACTGACGGCCTGTGCCCCAAACGAAAACCTCTGCCGCACCTTTTTCCGCAAGCAGCCGGCGACAGATCGCCGGGAAAGGATAGGCCAAATCCTGACCCTCGCCGTAGCCACTGAACGGTCTGTAGGCGATGGCCCGTTGGCCGTAGCGCTCGACATAGAGCTTCATCAGATATTCGCCGGTCAGTTTCGCCCAGCCATAACTGAGGTCGGGCATGCCGACAGAGGTATCGAAATTGATCATGTCCTCCGACAGCAGCCAATGATTTTCGACCGTCTGAAGTGACACTGGATAGGCTGCGCTGGAGCTGAAGAATACCACGGTGCCAGGCTTGGCGCGTGAGGCCCACTGCCATAGCTTCGCATCGACAGCCAGATCCTCGGCGACATCGAGCGCCCGTGTCTCCAGCGTCACGCGGCCGCCGACCAGCGCGGCTAGATGGAAGACATAGTCAAAATGCTCGGGCGCGCGGGCAAAGAAAGTGCGACAATCCTCCTGGAGAAAGGTGAAGCGGGAGCGCGTAAAACACTGCCACAGATCAGCATGAAGCGCGCCCGTCCCCATGACCAGCGGATCGACGCAGACGACATCCAGCCCTTCGGCAAGAAGTCGTCGGATAAGATGTCGGCCAACGAAACCGCAGCCGCCCGTCACCAAAGCACGTGCCATTGTCCCCCCCACTAATGCGCAAGAAAATCGCTGCGCCCCATATAGATGTCCACCATTCGGCGTCCCCATTCCGCTCTGCTCGGCGCGATGCGTTGGCCAAGGGCAAACGCACCCTCGCTCAGCCTCCGCATCAGGTTGTCGTCATCGGTCGCCGCCAATTTCTCGGCCAGCGAATCCGCATCGCCGCTCTCGAAGACCAGACCGGCGCCGTTGTTCTCGACTTCCGTCGCAATCAGTGCATTGCTGCTGACAATGACCGGTATGCCGGACATCAACGCTTCGGCCGCGACCAGACCGTAAGGCTCGGGCATGCGCGACGGCATGACGAAAACGCGCGCTTCACCCGCGAGCCTCGCTACCTCCTCATCGCTCAGCCAGCCGGGCACGAAGCAATGCGGCAACGCGTGCTGCATCTCCTCAAGCAACGGTCCGCGCCCGATGAGCGTCGCCGTCCTTCCCGTTTTGTTGAGCGCATCCGCCAGCGTCCGCACCCCCTTTTCCCAGCACATGCGGCCGAGAAAAACGGTGCGGTGGTTGCGCCACGCTTCTACCGGTCCGGGCGTCAATGGCTCCGTGGGCGTGCGCAGCGTCGTGAAATGTCGTAAAGGACCGGAGCGGAGATGCGCCTCCATGTTTTCATGCGCCAGCACGATGCCGATGCGACCCCAGAATTCCTCGCCGACGCCCCGCTGGGTCAAGGTTCGGCGGAAACGCCAGAGCTTATGGAAATAATTGCGCTTGTCGCAATTGGTTGTCAGACATGCGGCGGACAGCGGCTTGATATGGCAGACTTCGCCGCTATGGAAATTAATGAGACCCCCGTTGGGGCAATTCAGGAAAAAATCATGCGCCGTGACGATGACTTTGGCCTCATGCTTGGCAAGCGCGTAGAAGATCGACGGCGACAGGATCTGCGACCAGCCATGCACATGCACGACGGTCTCCTCCTCCGATTCCTTAAGCAACCCCTCCAAGGCCTCATAGGCGCGCCAATTGTAGTTCTTCGCGAAGACATCGGTGAAAGTCGGACCTTCCCGAAGGGGACGCTCGCCAAGCGCAACTGTCCGGATGCCAGCAAACCGCGACTTGAGGCCTTCGCCATCATCGCCGACCAGTATGGCGCAAGTCAGACCCGCATCCCTGCTTGCCTCAAGACACTGCAACGCCACCTTGGTCGCGCCGCCGCGAACGGTTGAAACATCATTGACGAGTATGAGACGCATAAGATTAGAAACTCGCCCCCTTGTGTCTTCGGGCCGGACGAAAGAAATTGGTCTCTTCTGTCACACGCCTGACACATATAAAGCGGTCTAACGCAGCGGCATTTCAATTCATCCATTCGCACGAAGGCATCCCGCTTTCAGATTGAATCGACAGGATCCTATAGATTCAAAGGACTAGAACGCTTTTTGCGCGTGCATAATATGGTCGTTACTCTAGGGTAGGTTGATTGAGCCGATGCTGAAAATAGCAGCATCGATTGACATCCGACGCGAGGCACCGGCAGCGCATTCGAGCTTTGAGGAGTCCCCCGCCGGTTCGGATCGGGCGCCGTAGGGTTAAGATAGCGCTTTTTCTATCCAGCACAGCGCTTCAATTGTAACCGGGAGGTGAAAGCGGCTTCGACACCCCTTACCCAAAATCGAGAACGTAGGGCACGTTGGGTGGCAACGTTTCACGAAAGAAGTGTGTAAGAGGATCCATTCTCAAAACCCCTTGCGGCGTCGAGGATTTCGAACTCGGCCGAATCATGATCCAAACTCTGAATGACCAAGAGGCCGTACCTCGCTATTTTACGGACAGCTTAGAATGTATCGGATTTCAGGACTTGCCGCGTTTCTCTGCTTCAACCTTCTGACCTCGCCAGCTTGGTGTCTTGATTGCGCAAACGCCAAACAACCGGTTGATCGACTTATTTGCAACAACCCGTCACTTCGAAAAGCGGACACGGAAATGAGCAAGGCGTATTTTGATCTCCTGAGAAGCGTCAAGGACCCGGAAATTCACCAAGCACTTGTCTCCAGCCAGCAACGATGGGTAGGTCTTCGATACATCGAAGGATCACGATTACAACCAGACGAGCGCAAGCAGGAAATCAATTTGCTGCGGGACGACACCGCGCAGAGAACAAGGAATCTCGCGATGAAAGGAGGAGTTCCGGAAAGCTCAGCGCTCGTGGCGAATGCGGTTGCCCAACAGCGTTATGTCTCCCGCTTTTCTGGCGGCCCGTATTCCGGCTATTGGACCGAGTGCGATTTCATTCCATCTGGTGAAGACAGCCACGATTACGAGTGTTTCGGTGTAAAAGCGATCCAAAACGCAGCACGGGTCTGCAGCGACTATACTTATTGGGCTTCAGGTCGATATTACGATTTCAGCAAAGTTGCCAACGTATCGAACGGCAAGTTGGTCACGGTGGCGGGATGTGGTGGAGAGGATGCGCAGTGCCCCGACGATGCGGCCGCTGGCCTCGATAAAGGCAAGACGGGTTGGGACTTCCATGTCGATGAGCATGACGACAGGTATAACCCAGATCTTAGCCATTCACCGGTTTTCCGCATCGATCCGGATTTTAAGGATGAGGACGATATCTCGGGAATTGCGCCTGACTGGATGACACAATGCCTGGCCGATCCGGACTTTCCCCCTCGCTCCCTGGAAAGCCCCGCCACGGCCCAGTAGCATCGCCTTCCCGATGCTTAACTAGGTCGCCAAAGGCGGTGATGCTTCCTGGCCGTATGTGGGGCCGATGTAGATCGCTGCCCCTTGCGGGTTTGTACGGACGTTCCCACCCAATCTGCCCCACTTATCCAAAATCGACACCGAGTTTTCCAGATACTCAGCGTATCAACCATATGAATCAAACATAGAGTTTCCGGATATTGAAATTAAACCACCATTAGCTTCCGTCATCCATACAGCCCCCAACCGCGCCGATCACTATCGATAGGTACCAGCTGTCGGCACCTAGCCCCTAACAGTGCCTCCGATAGCAGAGCGGATCGTGAGATCCATGGAGTTCGCGCGTTGCTGACCGCTTCCCTGCAACGAACACAGCAGGCAGCCAAAGCGTCGCGATAGAAGGGGTCAATTCGCCTGGAGTTTCTTCACGGCTTCGAGATCTTCGTGCGTTACGAATTCACACGCAAGCAGTGTTTTGCCGGGAAAGGCCGCCGACTCGCGGGCTACGATCGACACGCCCCCCATTTCCCTGGTGGGCTGATCGGCCTTCACCAATGCACGCGCATACGACTTTGAAGCCGCCCCCAAAAGACTGCCAAGATTGTCCGATTTCAGATGATAAGTCTTGGCGAGTTCATCCGCCCGCAAGCCTTCGATCAGCACGCCGATGCTCGAGCCGGCGAAAATGAGTTCATTTGTCTTGAAGCCCTGCTTGCCGAAGTCCGCGGACAATTTATAAACGGCAGCCGTCAGGAGAGATGTATCGGCCTTTGCGAGTTTTTCGGCCTCATTGTACATTTCCGTTGCCGAGGTTGTCGTGTACGGCGGCTTGCAGAGCGCGGCATCAAAGAAGGCTGACTTATCGAACGCCAGGGCAGACGAAGCAAGCGAGAGCGAGATAACAACACCCAGGGACAAGAACGCTTTCATATTCAAGATGCTTCTCTCCAGAAGATAGATAAGCCATTCAGCCTTTGGCTTTGCGGGTTGCGGCGCCATCTGTATCGCAACAGCAGCCACCAGCCAAGGCGGGTTTCGCAAGGGCAAGCTAGCCATGCCGATGTCTTCACATTTTTCGATGGAACATGTCGTCACTTGCGATGCAAACCGGCTCACCGACATCCGCGAGCATGCGATTGGGCCAACCTTGGCCCAGCGGCCGGCGGCGACGGAGTTCGCGAATTTGCGCGTCGAGCATTTCATGGACAAAGACCCCGCGCGGGATAAGCCACAGGATGGCACCTCCCCTGCCCCGCTTCCCATTCGAGAATCAACGTCGGCGGCACCGACTATCCCTGCCTGGATCGTCGCGAAAGCCTTTAGCACAGGAAGAGCACATCGGCGGGCATACCCTGCGGAAACACCATCCCTATCCAAATCGCCGTATCGGTTCGATCCCGGTGCGACAATGTGTGCTCTCCATCTCGCAACACATGAACCGACCACGATATTTAAAGCGTGAGAAGCGCGCGTGGCCATGGCTCGGCAAGCGCTATTAATATCGGCAGTTGGGGCGAGGCCCGTCAGTCCGGAAGGTGGGTTCGAAAGTGCCCCGGTCGACATGCTTGGCGTCGGCGGGCGGTGAGGCGCTCGGCAGGCGGGGATTCCGCGGTAAAGCTCCGGCAGCTCGCGCGACTTTGGAAAGAAAGACGCGCCGCGTACACAATACCCTTCGCGGCTAGGTGCAAGCTATCCGCCAAACTATAAAAATCCTGTTAACGCAAAAGCTTGCAGCGCGCTTTGCGCTTCCATATATGGTCATTGGCTTTGCATGGTGGCCATGTTCGAGAGCAAGCTTGTTCGCCGCCCCGTCAAAATCACTTCACAATCGATCCGTAATGGATTTCGATACAAAGGAGCGATTTCATGGAAGAACCCTGGACGATCAGTCGAGACCCGATTGTTGCAACGGAGCTCGACGTTAGAAAAGCAAAGGCGATTAACGCCCTCCTGGTCCGTCCGATCGATATCTTGCCTTCCAAACCCGGCGAGATCATTCGTCCTTTTGCGCTTGGTCTCTGGAACGAGATTCGCCCGCTTCTGAAGCCCGACACCCCGGTCATGGCGCTCCGCCGCGCCACGAGTGCATTTCTCCACTCGAAGCAATATTACTTTGCAAGCGCCCAACCCGACTCGATGCGCCACGATATCGACGGCAACCCGATCGAGCCGCTGTCGCCGGAAGACAGGCTTGCTGCGAGGCAGCGCCTCACGACGTTGAAACAGACGCCCGTCAAAACAGCCGAACCTCAGGAGCAACCCGCTCCGCCGCCGCCAGCGTTGAGCAAATCGGAACTGATCCGCGCCGCACTTCTTCGCAGTGGCAAGCGCTCCGATCGCCTAGTGCGCTAGCACGCATCGCCATCCGCGCTGACATCGTCAGCCCCACCCTGAATTCCTTCTCGCGTACCTCCCAGTGGATAGCCGCAGGGAGGTTTTGCGTTTCTTTGGTATGTAGGCGCTAGCGATTGAGACCTCATTCACCTGCCAATCGATCAATCCCTTTTGCACCTTTGGAACAGTCAAAGGAACGAAGCGCTGCTCAGCCAATAAGTCTCTTCGCTGCGGTCGTTTTTCCAAACGCGGATCAGGTAGTCCGCGGACAATCGGCTGCGCTCTGCCGGGACGCCACAGCTGAAAATATCTGAACACTCGCCGACCCGACAAATCCTCGCGCCCTGCCAAGCACCCATCGACCGGAAGTAGTCCGCGGACTACTTCCGGTCGATGGGGCTCTGCCCAATGGGCCTGCCCGGCTTGATGAAACACAGAGCAAACCGGATGCTGCCAGGCATAGAATCTGTCTCAAGGAACGGGCTTGAGCATGCCGAATGAGTAAAAAACCGCCAAAAGTCGCTATTTGTTTAAGCAATTGTAAAACTGCAACGAATCGGGGCATATTGTAACTGCGTAGTTAAGCAGCTTTCTGTAACAATTGCGCAGTTAATTGGGAAAACCGCCATGCAGCCGAGTCTCGTACTCCAAGACGACCAAGAGCATCTTCCGACGCTTCTGGCAACAGACGCGCTGGAGCTGTCTTACCAGCTCCAGCAACACCAGGCAAAACTCTTTCCGCCTCAGTCGCAAAAGACGATGCGGACATTTTCGCCGGCTGAAGCTGCCGCCTTTATCGGCATTGGAGAAGGCTATCTTCGCCAGATCGCTGCCGATGGCCATGGACCGGATCCGCTTGCAAATGGACGCCGGCTTTATACCGCCGAGGATATGGATCGAATCCGTAAAGTTCTCGATGAACGGAACGGCACCCCGAAATATGTGCCCTGGCGCCGGGGAGCGGAAAAACTCCAGATCATCTCGGTGATGAATTTCAAGGGCGGTTCCGGCAAGACGACGACAGCCGCCCATCTCGCGCAATATCTGGCGCTGAGAGGCTATCGAGTGCTGGCCATCGATCTCGACCCGCAGGCTTCGCTCTCAGCGTTGTTCGGACATCAGCCTGAGCTCGATGTCGGCGAAGGCGAGACGCTTTATGGCGCCATTCGCTACGAGGAGCCCCGGCCGATTGCCGACATCGTTCGGTCGACCTATACGCCGAACCTGCACCTGATCCCCGGCAATCTCGAACTCATGGAGTTCGAGCACGAAACACCGCGAGCAATGGCGGCTGGCAGAGCCGAGACGATGTTCTTCGCGCGCATCGGCGAGGCTCTAACCGAAATCGAAAGCTTCTACGATGTCGTGGTCATTGATTGCCCGCCGCAGCTCGGTTTTCTGACAATGTCGGCGCTCTGCGCCGCGACGTCGATATTGATTACCGTTCATCCGCAGATGCTCGACGTGATGTCCATGTCTCAGTTCCTGACCATGACAAGCGAACTCATGACCGTCGTCGAAAGGGCAGGCGGGCGTACCAGCTACGACTGGATGCGCTATCTCGTCACCCGCTTTGAGCCCAATGACGGGCCGCAAAGCCAGATGACCGGCTTCATGAAGGCGATCTTCGGCAATCGCATGCTCCACAACGCCATGGTCAAATCGACGGCTGTCGCCGATGCCGGCGTCACGAAACAAACCCTTTACGAAGTCGAACGAGCCCAGTTCACAAGGGGCACCTACGACCGCGCTCTGGATTCCCTCAATCTCGTGAACGGCGAGATCGAGACGCACATCCGTTCAACATGGGGAAGGAAATAGATAGATGGCGCGCAAGAATCTGATTGAGATTTCAGCTCCGAATACGGGGCGCGCCGATGCCGTTGCAGCGAAAGACAATCGCCCCATCGCCGGCTTCCTGCCGCAGCAGAGAAGCGGCGGTCCGGTGGGCGGCATCACCAGGACGCTCGGAAACATCACGGAAAAGATGGAGCGGGCCAGCGACCTCGAACGGCAGCTGGCGGAGGGTCAAACGATCATTGATATCGATCCTGACCTTATCGACGGATCGTTCGTCACCGATCGCCTTGAGGTAGATCCTGTTGAACTTGGCCAACTTGTGGAGCAGATCCGCGAACACGGCCAGCAGGTTCCCATCCTCGTGCGCCCGCATCTGGAAGCCAAGGGACGTTATCAGGTCGCATACGGGCATCGCCGGCTGGCCGCAACAAAGGCGCTCGGCATCAAGGTGCGCGCCGTCGTGCGGCAGCTCACCGACGATCAGCTTGTCGTGAGCCAGGGCCAGGAAAACAGTGCGCGCACGAACCTGTCCTATGTTGAGCGCGCTTTGTTTGCGCTGCGGCTCGAGCAGCGCGGTTTTGGCAGGGATATCATCATGGCCGCGCTGGGCGTGGACAAGGCCGCGCTTTCCAAGATGCTGATCGTTACCAGGCAGGTGCCTTTGGCACTTATCAGCGCGATCGGACCAGCTCCCGAGATTGGCCGGCGACGGTGGCTGGAGCTCGGAGAACGTCTCGAAAGCGTTGCATCTGAACCGATCGTCGCCGAGTTGTCCGCGGACAACTGCCGAAAGCTATCGAGCGATGAACGCTTCCAGCAGGCAATGGCGCTGGTTATCAGCAAGCCTGTGTCTGCCAAGCCACCGGCGGCACCATCAGAGATAGCCGGCGTGCCTGTCACGCTTAAGAGAACACCGGCGCGGGCAACCTTCGTCTTCGACAGCAAGGCCGCACCCGGTTTCGATCAATTCGTACAGGAGAGGCTACAGGCTCTCTTCAATGAGTTTCAGCAAGGAAAGGAAACGTAACCGCAAAAGAAAAAGGCCCCCAAACGACGCCGTCGTGGAAGCCCTTCTCTGATCTTAAGCAAATCAAGAATCGCATTTCCCCGAATCACAGTCAAGAGTCTTTGGCATCGTTTTGATGAGCGGATTTCTTTTGCCTCAACGTAGGTGAAGGAAAAATGGAAGCTGAATACGTAACGACGCCTTTCGGGCGGCGGTCGATGACGCTTGGCATGTTGTTAGCTCAGAAAAGAGCCTGCAATGTCGAGCCCACCAAGTCCGCCGACAAATGGAAAATCTATCGCGCGCTCTGCGAAGCCAAGCCCCTGCTCGGCATAACGGATAGAGCGCTTGCCGTTCTCAATGCGCTCTTGAGCTTCTACCCGAAGAATGAGCTTTCGGATGAAGCCGGTCTGGTCGTGTTCCCTTCGAATGCGCAATTGTCTCTGCGCGCCCATGGCATGGCCGAGCAAACGATCCGACGTCACCTCGCTGCGCTCATCGATGCCGGCCTCCTCGTGCGCAGGGACAGCCCCAATGGCAAGCGCTATGCCCGCAGAAGCAGGGCAGGGGACGTCAATGAGGCCTACGGCTTCTCACTGGCGCCTCTTCTCCATCGTTCCGAGGAGATCGAACATCTCGCTGCCGCAGTCGTCGCCGAGCGGCTCCACACCCAGGGTCTACGCGAACGCATCAGCCTCTACAGACGCGACATCACAAAGCTGATCCAGACGGCGCTCATCGAGCAGGTCGACGGCGACTGGGAAGCCGCACATTCCAGCTTTCGCGACCTCATCGAGAGCCTTCCGCGCTCGCCCAGCACAGCAGAATTGGAAGCCCTGCTCCAAAAGCTTGGCCCTCTGCACGGCGAAATCGTCAACCGATTGGAAAAACACGTAAAAGCAATAGAACTAGGCGGCAATCCCTATCAAAATGAGCGCCACATACAGAATTCAGACTCCGAATCCTCAACTGAATCTGAAGCACCACAAGCCGCTCGCACAAACGAACCCGATACACAGCCGCAACCAGCCTCCACCAGGGCTGCCGCCCCCACTGCCGTTCGCCAAACAAGACCCCAAATGCCCCCACGCCATGGTTCTGAAAGCCTAGGCGTCGCTTGTACTGAGTTGAAATCATTTCCGCTCGACCTCGTTCTACGAGCCTGCCCCGAAATTGCCGCCTATAGTCCGGCCGGACAGATCAACGGCTGGCGCGATTTGCTGGCCGCCTCTGTGATCGTGAAATCGATGCTTGATATCAGCCCTACCGCCCATCAGGAGGCATGTACCGTCATGGGGCTTGAAAACACCGCCACCGTGATCGCCTGCATCCTCCAACGAGCTTCCCATATAAAGTCGGCTGGCGCCTATCTACGAGATTTGACGCGGCGAACGCAAAGAGGAGAGTTCGCGATCGGTCCTATGTTAATGAGCCTTCTACGCGCAAATGCAGCTTCAGCCACACAAAAGGTGGCTTAGCCATGCCCCGTCTTCAATGCCGCAAGTCTCTCCCCCGGCGGATCTGGGGATCCGTTTTCACACAAAGAGGGCACGCGAAATGTCTACCTGATCCGCGAAGTTGGTCAGCTCGACAGACAAGCCTGTATGGACTATGCGGACGTGGCGGTAAGAAAGGAAGTTATAGCTTCTACTTGGAGGATTTGTTTCAATAAAATCAATTGACTACCAAGTGGGCCAAATACAGTAGCAGAGACCAATTACGGGCGAGAAAGGCTACATGCACTGACCAATTCCTGCACTTTTATGCCGTTTTTGCCGGCAAATGTCCACACATTTTCAACTGCGAGCACATTGCCAACTATGACTCGCCCCCAAAACCAACCAGGATGTCAGGATGCAGAGAAAATCCATGCCTCAAGCACCGCGCGGTCGGTTCCGGGCAGTTCAGGAGCAGGAGAGGGAGGTCTGCTTGCGCATCGAAGCAGACGCATCTAATTGCCAGGTTCGCCACGGGACAAACGTCAGCGCTATTGGCAGATCGGTATTGGTCGGGACGGCGGCGCCGGGTGATCCTGTTTATACTGGGCGATGATCGGCTCCAGGGTTTCCTTTGGCCAAAATTTCGGAGCGCCGATTGCTTTCAGGCAGGAATCGTTCCAGTACAATCCAGCCTTCGATGGTGAACGACCGGCAGCCACGGCTTTGGCAACGGCGTTTATATCGGCTGACTCAGGATAGATGTAGAGCGTCGTCGGATTGTCCTTCACCATGGAGATGATCTGGCTCGCGTCCGACGCTGCCCAGCTCGTGCAGCCATCGCTGCGGCCGCCGGCATACTCGACCAGCTTTCCAAGGGGGACGTATCCGTCACGGTTGGCATAGGGGCTTTGCGGATCTTTCTTCATGCATATGCCGGCCACCTTTGCAGCTGCATGTCCTCCGATCGCGCGTTGCCGCGCATTGGCGGTCTCGCCCTCGCCATCGAACTGGAGGAAGGTGCGAAGATATGCAGCATCCTTCGTCTGGGAAATTGGATAGTAGCCCTTGAAGGTCGTTTTCGTCTCCTCGGTCATGTAGGAGCCGCCGGCAGTTAGGTTCGAATCCATCGCATTGCCGAAGTTCCTGGCGCACATCCGCCCGTTGCCGAAATCCACGACGCCCTTCAAATCACGGCCGCTGCCGTGTCCGGACGAAACCACACGGAACGTCTGGGTGGCTTCACAGACGATATAGAAGCGGCCTCCCGATTTGCCATCGCCGGGATCGTTCGGGCGCGTGGCATCCATAACAAAGTAGCAGGGATTCCTGACCTTGCCTTCGCTCACCTTTCGCATGTAAAGCGCGCGCGCCCTCTGCAGGATCGGTTGCGCGATTTGGCCGTCACCTTCGCCCACATAGGCGCTCAACCATTCCGGAATGTCCGACTGTCGCTGCGCTGCGATTGATGGCGTCGATGCCGAGAAGGCGAGCAAGCAGAAGCCGAGTGATTTGGCAACGCTTCGAAGGGCAGTTCTCAACCGCACTGGATCAGATCTCCTGTTAAAACCTTTTGAACTTGCTTGTCTCGCCGCCGGCCAGAGGCAGCAGCGACGATCGAACCATTGCAGCCATCTCGCAGAGCCCAGGGCGCCATCGCCAGCTGCTTTCCCGCAAGTCCGGCCGCTATGACTTAAGATTCGGCATTCATAATTGTGCATCGCTTTGTTGAAGAGAGACCTAACAAGAATCGAAAATATCAGCGGTCATCACAGGCCCGTCATCAAATCTGCTCCGTGCATTTCCGTGCCACAATTCGTTGCCCAAAAAGGCGCAAATAAGACCAGCTGAATCCGGCAGACCACTTACGGCTGAAGGGCATCTTGCCTTAGGGTGGAGACTCAATCAAACCCACCATATGATGGTGGCAGCGATATAGCATGTAGCTGCGAAGTTGATGGCGAGCTTGTCATATCGTGTTGCGACGCGGCGCCAGTCCTTGAGACGGCAGAACATGCGTTCGATGATATTTCTTCGCTTATAGGCCTGCGGATCGAAAGGCTGGATGCGTTTGCGGGTTGGATTGTTTGGGATGACGGGGCAGGTTCCTCGCTGAATGAGGAAGCGGCGAAAGGCATCGCTGTCATAGCAGTATCGGCTGCGCATAAACGGCTGGGCGGCAGGGGTGCAAGCAGGTTGGCGGCGATGGGAGCGTCGCCACGTTGTCCGGGGGTTATTTC
>NZ_FMAF01000049.1 GCF_900094565.1 Martinezella lusitana | reverse complement strand
TCCGCAAACGAACGGAGGTGACGTTGGATGACATTGCTCGCGAGATAAACCCGATCGTTCGGGGATGGATCGCATACTATGGGCAATACTCGCGCTCGGCACTTTATCCGATGGCGAGATACATCAACGAAACCCTCTATGTTTGGTTTAAACGGAAATATAAGCGCTTCCGCAAACGCCTGGGGCAAGCGCGCCTCTTTGTTGCAAAGATTGCGCGGGAAAACCGGAAGCTGTTCGTACACTGGCAACTCGGTAATGGCACGGAGCTCGCTTGATGGGAGCCGGGTGAGGTGAGAGCCTCACGCCCGGTTCTGAGAGAGGCTGGAGGTGAAATTCCTCCGGCCTACTCGCCCCCCGGTGGATGTCCTCGACCCTGGACGAGGAAAGACAAAAACCGGCAGGGTCTGGGTCTATGTCTTCGATGGAAGCGGTTACCAGGATCCCACTCCCGGCGCGATCGCCTATTACTATAGCCCCGACCGAAAGGGCGTGCATCCGGCTGACCACCTCGCAAACTTCAGCGGTGTGATGCATGCCGATGGCTATGGGGGTTACAAGAAGCTCTACGGCAACCAGATCATCGAAGCCGCCTGCATGGCGCATGTGCGCCGCAAGTTCCATGATGTGATCAAGCTGAAGCCATCCCCGATCGCTGACGAAGCGCTGTCGCGCATCGGTGCGCTCTACGATATCGAGGATCGTATCCGCGGCATGTCGGCTGACGAGCGGCGTACACTGCGCCAGCAACACGCCAGGCCCATTCTGGCGGACCTCAAGAGCTGGATAGAAGAGACGCTTTCGACGCTGCCACAAAAGCAGAAGCTGGCCGAGGCAATGCGATATGCCCTCTCGCGATGGGCAGCATTGAGCGTTTACATCGATGATGGCCGTGTCGAAATCGATAACAATATCGCTGAGCGTGCCATGCGTCCGCTTGGAATCGGTCGTAAGAACTGGCTCTTCGCCGGCTCGGACAAGGGCGGCGAGCGCATCGCCAACATCCTGACCATCATCGAGACCGCCAAACTCCATGGCCACAATCCGGAGGTCTATCTCACAGACGTCCTGACCCGGATCCAAAGCCATCCAAAGGATCGGCTCCAGGAATTGCTGCCGTGGCAGTGGGCGCCGGCGAAAGACCGATACGAGGCTGCGTGATGGCACGCTCGAAGTTCATCTATACGCTTAAAGAAGTCGCCGGCATGATCGGCGAGAACCTCGAATTAATCGAGGAGGTGACCGCCAACTCGGACAATATCGCCGAGGGCGAATTGGTTTATGTCCGCGATGGCAGTGAAGATGGCACAAAAGGCCTGACCGAAAATGGAATTGACGACCTTCAAAATCTCCTCGCCGACATACGGACGTGGGATGGTGGAATCCGCCAGTTCCTCGTCGATGAACAATGCGATCCCGAGATGATCGAGCGCGTCATGGCAGATGAGGTGAAGCGCGTCCTATAGCTTCGGCCGCTCGACCAAGCGAAAATGCTTTCGCCGGACGCTCACCGATAAGGAGCATAGGCGGCAATTCTCAAGAGCACGTTCAGGCCTACTGAAACAAAGGCGATTAGGGCAAGATAACCCCCATATAGCACCATCATGATCAGCGCCCCGACCACCATGATGCTATCCAGAATTCCGCCCACCAGATCGGAGGTGAGAGCGGACTGAATCGCAGACAAGGACCCAAAGCGAGAAACAATGTCCCCCATGTGCCGTCTTTCAAAGTAGCTCAACGGCAAACGTAGGAGATGATCGAATAGCGCTGTAGTCCATTGAACGCCAAGCGTGGTGCTCATAATTATTGAGCACCACGAGCGAGCGATCCCAATTACAATTTGCAGCAAAAGTATCACGCCAAGCGATAGTGCTACCAAACTGAGTAGGTCCGTATCCGTCGATACAATGACTTCATCAAATATCACCTGTGATCCGATGGGTGACAACAGAGCGATAACTTCAAGGCATATTGATAGAACAAAAAGCTGGATCAATGCACGCTTGAGACCAGTAACGTGCCGAAAAAGATCCGCTATCTTGATGCGTTCGACCTCTATTTTCTTCTCAAACTCGTTTGTTGGCGACAGTTCAAGAACTACTCCTGAAAAACTGCTCGAGAGCTCATTGAGTGAGACAAAGCGTCGCCCCTGAGCCGGGTCGTGGATAACAGCGCCGTTATATTTTACCTCTTTCAGGACGACATAATGACGAAGTTTCCAATGAAGGATGCAGGGTGTGCGGAGGTTTGCGAGTTCATCGAGATCTGCTCGCACAGCGCGACTGGCAAGGGACAACTGGCCTGCAAGCCTTGCCAACTCTATAAGAGATAGGCCTTTCATCGATGTGGCAAATCTCCGTCGGAACGCCGCGATGTCAATCTGGTGGCCATGATAGGTTGCAACCATCGCTAGGCAGGCTAGGCCGCACTCCGCGACTTCGGTTTGCAGAATGACGGGCAAACGGTTTTGGAATCCAAAATTGAGAGAGGGAATATTTGCTCCTCCGATTTTACGCGGGTCCTTCAAAGCACGCTGCCTTTAAGGCTGTATAGTGGTTCCACAATCCATTGATAAAGGCGCCGAGTATCGAGCTGGATATTGGCTTCCGCCGACATGCCTGGCTTGATTGAAATCTGTTCTCCATAGGCGTGAACGAAGTTCGCATCCGGTTCGACTATTATTCGGTATTTCTGCTGATCCGTGTCCGTAGGAAGGCGGGCCGAGGCAAATGGAATCTCCTCCTGTGCCAGAGATACTCTCGAAATGCTTGAAATGGTTCCGGGATATTGGCCGAACTTTTGATAGGGGTAGGCGGTATAGCGGAGCATTACCTTTTGCCCCTCACGTACGAACCCCATCGAACTGCTTTCAGCAAGGAGCTGTATCTCCATCGTGTCGTCGTTCGGGATGATAGTGGCCATGGCGCCGCCCGTTGGGATCATTTGTCCAACTTTTGCAATCATACCGGTAACGGTGCCGGACCGGGGAGCTACGATGTCGATTGAACGTCTTGCGTCATCTTCGATAACGGCTTGGTCGAGGGATGCCATCCGCTGCCGATAGTCACCCAGAGTGATAGCCGCATTGTCGTCGAAGCCTGACAGTTTGGATTCGGCTTCTTTTAGCCTTTCGTTGAGCTGTATTTTGTCGCGTTGAAGGCTTTGTAGCTGTTGCCGCGCACCCATGAAATTCTGTTCACGGTATTCAAATTCTGCTGAGACGGTTAGATGCTGGTCGGCCAATTTGCGATAGGTATCCATCGATTTTTGGAGTGAAGCGAGATATTCGGTAGTGCCGGATATTTGTTCTTCTACCTTTGCCAATTCCTGGCGAGACGAAGTGGCCTGATTAATGAGATTGGCCTTTTCCACGACATTCAGCGATTGGCGCTCTGTGATCGTCTTTTCCAACTCATTCTTTTGAGCAATAAGTTGTTCTTTAACGAGCAGACCTGTCTCACCGGCGGCCGTTTGGCTATCGAGAGCGATAACATACAGAACGGAACCCTGCGTAACTGTCTGCCCCTCGGTGACGTGTTGGGCTAGGATACGTCCGGTTACAGGCGTAAAAATTCGGCTGACTCCGCTTGAAGGAACAACTGTGCCGAAGACTTTGACTCGCCGTGTATACTCGCCAAAGACCAAAAATAGCATGATCATGACTATTGCTGACACCGCGAGTATGGTGGCAATTCGGACTGATATCGGTTGAATGAGCCTGGGGCGACCGAGCCAAGCGTCACGCCTATGATCTACCGCTTCTTTTCGATATAGGGACAGCTCTCTGTTCTGCATTGCTATGATCTAATGAGAGTGCGGAAACGGCTGGTAGAGAGCGTCGGCGAAATCTCACTGAACTCCCAGCTACGTGTTTGCATGTTTGGAGCGAGCCTTCCCCCAATAGGAAGCTTGATAATTCGTTTTTGCTTTCAGCCACAGTGGTAAGGTATCGACGTAGGCGGCACCAGGCGGAGAGCCTTTGCAATGCGCCGCGCCAGTTTCATAGTCGGCGCGGCGCATTACCTTGCGTCTTATGATGTGCGTATTTGTGAGTATAATCAATGCACTATACTGGATCTACAAATATCCGACACATATCCTTACATGACCAAAAACCTCTATCTGCCGCCGCCGATCGGCCTTCCTCCGCTTGAATTGGAGGAGACGTTGCCGGAGTTGTTCCATTCCATTTGAATGGTCGCTCCGAGATTTTTCGTGTTCAGATTGATCGTGGCTTTGATCTGATCTGGGGTAAGAGACGAGAAGAATTGGCCCCATGTTTCGACGCCGATCCGACCAGTCTTGGCGACTGCTACGATCGGAAAACCAGTAGTGGGGTCGATGTCCATAAACGATACGCTAACACCTCCATTGGCTCCAGTGCTGCCGCTGTTGCTACCGCCGCCCCGATCTGATCCCGAGCTTGAGCCGCCGCCGCTTGATGTGCTGCCTCCGCCTTCACCGCCGAAGACGAGATTCATCTCAGAGATAGTCAATTCACGCATAATTCTCTCCTGATTTCACTGGGGGAAGAAATTTGGGCTAAACCATAAACCGTTGGATGCCAGATTTGGCTGCGGCATGGGTTGCTTCGATGCCAGTCACCAAAGCTTGGTGGAGCCTTTTGTTGCAGTGGAAATACGCAACGATCACTGCGTCCACAAACGGGTGAGGGTCATTCATTCATCTGCTCCACTTCATCGGCTTACAGATATGCGCTGTCCGCTCGGACGTTCTTCGACGCCAATTTTATGTGAAACTGGACAGCAATAGGCACTTGATCGGAGGCCGCGGGATCAAGCTCTGTGTATCGCGCGGCCTTCCTCTGTTGCAGCACTCATTTGGCGTTTCTTTTAATCGGGTATAAGCGAAACTGGATACCAAAGTAGCGCGAGATCGAGCAAAAAAGTGTGATCTACTCTCTATGTACGCTAATTACGCGCAGGAGATGACCGATGTCAATGACCGAAAAGAAATTTCTGAGCGTAACGCGCTCATATACGCGAAATATGGAAGCATGTAGAGCCACCCAGCCGCTCTTGGCATTTTTCAATCAGCGTAGAACATTCGCGAGTTACAGCTCCCCAAGGAGAGAGGCCTGGAAGATCAGCGACGATATACCGGCCACCAAGTGCGAAACGCTGCTCTGCCAATCAGTCTGCATAGACAAACTTTAGGCGAGATGACCTGCCACGGAACTATCGTCTAGCGGCGATTAGAGCCGCAGCGGTTTTGAATAGGCCAGTGGTGCGGTGTGGGTAATTGCTCGTCTGGATCGAGCTCAGATGTAAGCGATATGCGTATGGATCGGACTAGATTTCTTGTAGCAAGGGGCATGTGGCCGTGACAACATTCCCGACCATCATCGCGGTTATCCTCATTGCAGCGGTGATGTTGCCGCTGTTCCTGTTTCTCGTATTTGCGGCAGCGGATGCGCTGGGGCTTTCGTTTGCCGATCGCGTCCTCGATGTGGCCGTCCGCGCGATGATATTCGAGTTCGCCATCGGTAGCGTCGTGAACGTCGTTGGCGGCTTCGCCATGGTTGCCTTAGCGATCTGGGGAAGTTTGCATTTTCCGGAAATGGCGCACCGGCTCCTGTCGCTGATCCTCATTCCCTTCGGTTTGTGGCGTGTGTGGCGGGGTGTGGTGATCTGGATTTCGGGTGACCGGACGCAGCCATCGTCCGATCCGGCGAAAAAGCAGGCGAAGCGCTCAGACCGCTCAGGGTCGTAGGTGTGGAAAAACATCCAAGAATGACCCCGCTGAGATGAGGCTTAGGTGATTGAAATATATTCCGTTTTGTGAAGAAAGTGGCGAATATACCGGCGTCGCTCATGACCCCGTTGATGCTCCGATTTTCCTATCAATTTCAAATTGTTGCAGGGGATCTCAATGGTGGCATTGTTCAAAGCCGGTTCACAGCCAGTTCGCACAAGGGCTCGAAAACCACAATGAACAGGCCGGACTGGATATGCTTGACGCCCTCAAAAGGATCAAATGGTATCCAGGCATGGCAAACGACAATCACGAACCCGGCAACAATTCCTCCGCGGCCTGATTGCCACACATCTCCTCATGCTCTCCTAGTTGGGAATTTCGCGATAGGAGTAAATGGCCTTCAGGTTTTCGCCTGTTCATAGGCCATGAATAGATCGGTTACGAGAACGCCGTTGATCCGCATCCCAGTTAAATCGGCGTCTTTTATGTCCGAATCTGCCAACGTGACGCCGCTTATGGTTAAGCGCGATAGGTTTGCATTCGTGATCGCGGCTCCAGACAGGTTGACGTTATTAAAGCGAGCATCTGCCAGGGTGATATCGTCAAAAACCGCTTCGCTTAAATTGGTGTCGGTGAACCTTGCCTTAGTCAAAACAGCGTAAAACTGTGCGTCTGCGAGGTTTACGCCATCGAAATTAGCGCCTGACATGTCGGCGCGCTTGTAATGCGTTCCCTGCATCTGAGGGCCATCAAATTGATTGCGTTCTTGGGGTTCGGTCATTGTCGTATCCTCCATTCAATCATGATTGTGAGCAGAAGAATGCCAGATCGTGCAATCATTTACGACCGTCGAATCTGAAATAGAAAGGAGCCCACGCCAATTCTGGCCGTGCCGTTTGTCGCGCAGTTCCTAAAGCTTGCTACGTCGAAGATCTTAGTCGCAAAATGTGTCGCAGGTTTTGGGACTTTTGCATCAGGGGGACGGCGGCTTCCACCAAAAACAGGCTCTCGCCCGGCCTAAGATTGACAAGTAAAAGGCTTCTGGGCACAATTGCTCCTCGGTAGATACAGCCTGCTGCTTGCGCCCCGTCGGGGTACGGTGAATGTATCGAGCCACTTATGGCTCCCTTTGCCCGAACGAACGGGTCAGCAACGCAAGCCCCTGACGCTCTCCGTTCGTTTATGCAAAGGATATCTTATGCGCGATTTCCGCGATGCTAAAGCTATGGCGAAAACCCTACGTGAAGCGCTTCACGCCAAATCTGTCGCCTTAACCAACAGTGAGAGCCAGGAGCTCGTTGCTCGAATTCTTGGCTATCGAGACTGGAACGTATTGGCCGCAAGGATCCAAGCGACCCAGTTGTCTGCGACCTCGGTGCAGGCTAACACGCCTTTTCCAGCCGGGGCGGATATTCCCATCGTTCCTATGCGGGACATGGTCCTGTTTCCGCACATGATCTCGCGGATTTTCGTGGCGCGCGACAAAACTCGGCAAGCCGTGGAACACGCTCTTTTCGGTGATCGGCGCGTTGTCGTTGTCGCCCAGAGGCGCAGCGACGACGATCGTCCCAGCACTCTTGATGCCCTCCATCCGGTGGGCGTCGTAGCAAACGTGGTGGATCGCCAGACACAGGTGGACGGAGCTCTCAAAGTCACCGTTTGTGGGCTTCAGCGAACAGGCATCGTCCGCCTTACCGATGGCAAGTTCTTAGCGGCGGAGGTTGCGCCGATTGAAGAGCAGAGCGGCCAGTCGACGGAGGCAACCGCTCTTTCGAGTGCGGTTCTCGATGCGTACCAGAACTACGCCGAGGTCGATTTCTCCGCGCTTCCGCCGGGATCAAAAGCCCGTTTCGGCCTGCCTTCGATCGGTGATCCAAGCCTGTTGGCCGACACGGTTGCTCCTTTGCTATCGACCAGTCTCGAACAGAAGCAACAACTCTTGGAAACCCGTGACGTGGTGACCCGTCTCGAAAGACTCATCGAGTTGATGAGCGCTGGCCGCCCCAAAGCTGTCGCGTAAATACTACAGAACGTCCCGAAAGCCTCAGTGCCGTTCCTGAGGGGCAGGCAGCCTGTAGAATTTTTGCGGGGGTCAGGTCCGGCTTGTAAGCAACTTGATCCCGGCAAAGGTGAAGAACGCCCCTAGTCCGGCGTCAATCCATCTGCGAGCTCGGTCATACGCCGTGACAATGCGCTTGGTCGAGAAGGCGACGGCATAGGCGATGTGACCGACAACCGAGAGGATTGTGGTTCCGACTACAATAACGAGCGCGGTTGACGATGGCGCAGAGTGCGCAAGGCCGAGCGACATTATTGCGATCCAGGTCAATGCCGCCTTCGGGTTGGTCATCTGGACCGTCAGACCGCGCAGGAAATACGCGTGAAGGCTTCTAGCCTCCAACCCGGCTGGGTCCATGATCTGTTTTGTCGAAGCGGCTGAGCGGAAAGCTTTGAATGCTAACCAGAGAAGATAAACACCGCCAACGATCTTGATGGCCGTCAGCACTGAAGCATAGGCAGCAATCAATGCCGTGAGTCCGACCGCGGTCATGCAAGCCCAGAGAAACGATCCCGCAGAGATACCCAACGCCAGTGCGATGCCCGCTTTGCGGCTAACGGCCATCGACGTGCCGACAACAGAAAGAATATTCGGACCTGGGCTAAACATCCCAAGCGCGAAGGCACCAAACGCCAATCCTATTTCTGGCAAATGCTCCATGTGGATTACCTCCGGTTTGCCGCGAAAATCTCAGAGATCGCCCTCATACACTGAAGGCGATTCCTGATGGCGATCTGTTTCTGAAAGATGTGCCATGGCATAGACTACCATGGACGCGGCTTGCTTTGAATCCCAAGGCATTCGCAATTGCACGAAGGTGAGCAGATGACAGGACTACCGCGCCTCTTCGGAGCAGATTACAGCGTTTACGTACGAATTGCTCGATTATGCCTGATTGAGAAAGGCATAGAATATCAACTTGTTCCGCTCGATATCTTTGCAGATGGTGGTCCTCCAACCGACTACTTAGCGAAGCACCCTTTTGGACGCATTCCTGCATTCGAGCATCAAGAATTTAGTCTCTATGAGACCAGTGCAATCACTCGATATATCGATGAAGCTTTCGAGGGGCCGCAACTTCAACCCTTAGACCCGGTGCACCGTGCAAGATGCAATCAGTTAATCAGCATTGCTGATAACTATGCGTATCCTCACCTGGTGTGGGGAGTTTACGTGGAGCGGATATCGAAGCCTGGCAGAGGCGTTTCTACTGACGAGGACAAGCTCGTTGCGGCTCTCCCGAAAGCACGAAACTGCTTGGCGGCGATGTCTCAGTTGATGAGAGATGGTCCATGGTTCATTGGCGAGCAACTAACGCTAGCCGACTTGTACGCCGCGCCCATGTTTGACTATTTCCTTATGACATTCGAGGGGGCGGAACTCATCCGCCAACACGGAAACCTGCAGGAATGGTGGGCACGCATGGCATCGCGGCCTTCAATGGCCGTAACTAAACCGTCTTAGTTTTTAGACGGTCTGTAGGGGTTTTGCGTCGAGATAGGCGCTTCACTGGCTAAGCAACCGAACATTCTGAAATCATGGAAGGCGTTTTTGAACCAAGCCTTCTGATAAAGCGTACCTTCATAGCGAAACCCGGCCTTTTCCAGAACACGGTCCGATGCCACGTTCCCCGGCAGCGTCCACGCCTCGATGCGATTCAGGGAAAAGCCGTCAAACCCGCATCTGGTGACGGCCTTCACCGCTTCGGTCATGAAGCCTCTTCCCCATACGGAGGGATGCGTTTCATAGCCGACCTCCGCCCATCTCGAATGGTTATCGATACGGTTGAATCGAATGGTCCCGAGGAGCCGCCCCGAGATGCGGTCTTCTATGACCCAAGCACAGCCCTTTCCTTTGGCGAACGCGGTGCACATCCATTTCAACGATCGCTCCGTCTGCGCAATTGTTGGAGCGTCCGGCCAGTCTGAAAAGCGGGTAACCTCTGGAAACTGGAGCACTTCATGGAAATCGCCGCAGTCACTCAATAGTGGCTCTCGCAGTTGAAGCCTCTCGGTGAGAAGCAAAGGAAACCCGCTTTTCGAATGGCGCATAACGGGATCAGTCTACCTGGGACTTTTTGTGGGCTGCGATGATGTCTTCGAGTGGGATTCCATCAATCGTGACGCCGAGTATGCGGCAGTTGGAAAAGGTGACGCCTGACAGGTTGATGTTCTGGAACTGTGAGCCAGACAGATTCACGTCATTGACGTGCCATCCAGTCATATTGCTGTCGTTGAATTTAGCACCGGAAAAATTGATCTGATTGAACCATGTTCCTGAAAGATTGGCGTCGTTGAAGCGTGATCCCGACAAGTCGGTGTCGTTGACGTCGAGCTTTTCCGTTGTTCGATGGAGAGTTATCTCATCGCCCACGACCGAGAAAAGAAGCGGCTTGTCGGCGGCATCTTGCCCGACCGCCGCGGAAAGGGAATTCCAATCTTTCACGCCAAATTGTTTTGCAATCAATTCCAGGCAATCGCTGTGAGATATGTCAATCTTGCGATCGTTGAGCGCCTGTCGCAAGGCTTTCGCCATGCCTTTGATACCAGCAGTTCTAAGCATTCCAGGTCCTCTAGGGCAATCATTACGTCAGAGCTCACATTGCTGACCGACTGCCGAAGGGCTGGAAGTCGAACGGGGTATTATATAGGTGTTTTCACCATACCAGATTTGGCGTGAGCGGCAGGCAACACAAGGCCTTTGCCAATTAGTATATGCCGTATTCTGGTTGTCAATAAGCTGGAGCGCCTCTGCACGACTATCCCTGTTCCTTGCACACAGCCTCCAATCTGTGCCCATCGGGATCGATAACGAAGGCGGCGAAATAGTTTGGCCCGTAATGGAGCCGTAGACCTGGTGCTCCATTGTCCTGGCCGTCCCGAGCTAGCGCAGCTTCGTAGAACAAGATCACCGCGCTTCGACTTGGGGCGTCAAACGCAACGTGGAAACCTGGCCCAGGGCAATGAGCGTCTTTGCCTCGAAGTTTGATCGTAAATTTGTCGCCACTGCCGGGCCAACCATAACCAACTGCTTGGTCCGGATCGCCGGGAATAAGGTCTTCGCAGACCCGGACATAGCCGAGGGGCTCAAATGCAGCGTCATAGAAAGCGGCTGATCTTTCGATGCTCGCGCCCTATCGCAAGATTTCGGATTTCGCGGCAGAGCCCATCATGGAATGACTTTATGCAGTTGCACACTTTCGAAATTGCCAGCTTCGATTTCAAATGGTGAAAAGCCGAGTTTCCGGTAGAAACCGACCGCTTCCGGAGCGGAATGCACGAGAAGTTCCCTGATGCCGCGTGAAAGCGCCAGGCGTTCAACCCGCTCCAAAAGGGCTGTTCCATGACCCCGCCTTTGTACATCAGGTGCTATCGCCACAAGACGCACGATCGCCTTTGCTTCCGCTTTCTGATCGAGACGAACGGTCCCGATTGCCTGTCCGTCAAGTTTGAAAAGCAAAGACAGATTTTGCTCTTTGATCTCCTCCGGCTCATCTGCGATATAATCGAACCGCCCTCTGGCTTCAAAGAGCACCGTCCGCCGCAGCCAATGATAGGCTGACTGGTCGTCAGCGCTCTCGGCAAGAGAGAGATCGTAGCGACTTATCAACGGCAGTCGATCGAGCATCTCTCCCGAGCCAAGGTCAAGGCGCGCCCGCGCCAGAGCGATGTCGATCCAGAAAAACCGGAACAAAATAGGTGCCCCGCCGCCGGACGGCGTGGTCTCGAAATGGGTCCAGGTCTCAGGAAGATTTTCTTCAAGCGGCAAATGAAAGTATGTGCGATGAAGGTTGTGAAGCTGCCAGTCTCGCTCGAAGGGGCGATGGCTGTCTCCCAACAGCCGAAACCCCGTTCGATCAACCAATCCAGTTTCTTCGCCGAATTCGCGGCGGGCGGCGTCAATTACCTGTTCCCCTACTTCGACTGTGCCTCCCGGTACTTGTAGGGGAACTTCAGGAAAATCGGGTTCGTCAAACACCAGAAGCCCTCGGGAAGAGGTAGCATAGATCAGGGCTTTCTCGATCAAAGCATGTCCCTTCTTCCAACCGGCTGTTTGAATTTGAATCAGCGAGGAGTTGAGGATGGCTGCTTCAGAAACTCGCGATCAACAATTCCCATTATTAAGTCGTCGTGCCATGATTCATCGACAAAAGCTGCTTCCCGCTCCCGCCCCTCGATTATGAAACCGCATTTCTCGTAGGCGCGTATAGCCCGTTTGTTGTATGCGAGCACGCGAACACTGATGCGATGCAGGTCCAAGTCAGCGAAAGCGTATTGCAGAAGCAGTCGGATAGCTTCGCTCCCATATCCTTTACCGAGGATGTTTGCATCATATATCCCGATTGCCATGGACGCTCGCCTGTCGGTTCGATCCACCTTGTCCAGCCTGATTTCGCCAGCAAACTTGCCATTCACCTCGATTACCCAAGCATACGGGTTGCTGATGATGCCTTGAACCCACCCTGTTGCCTTATCCCGGCTCATGGGTTTCACAGCCGTCTTGCTCATCCCGAACATCTGAATAATCTCAGGGTCGTTCCCGAGGGCAAGGCGGGCCTCGATGTCATTAGAGGTGGCGGTTCGAAGGAGAACGTTGTGTCCCGGAATAGCAGGAGCTGAGCGAAGCACAGCTGTTGGCACGATTGTTCCCTGATGGAAGGCCATTCTCCATCGGCCATCGATCAGCTTCCATACGGAGCTTCGGAGGGTTGTTCTCTCGGGAAGGCCACCATCCGCCTGCCACACGCTGCGATACAGGACCAATACCGCATCTTCGGCGATTATCCGGGCGGTAAAATCGCGAACCTCCGGCAACGTGACACGATCTGAAGGCCCTTCCTGAGCTAGGGAATTGGTAGTGAGATGCTTGTCATAGACCCTTCCAGAACTGCCAAACTCCAGAAAGTCGTCCGCAAGCCGCGCGGAGACAGCTTCCCGGGACGACCGAATATCTGGCCTGTGTAACTCCTGCTCAAGTTGCCGAAACAACTCTATATCGATCTCATCTGCCATTATCAGGCCTCCGCAGAAATCATTGACTACTCGACCAGTTGCCAGAAAACCTGACTTCAAGGTGAGGTCATGCGACAAAAACCTGTGAGGTAATACATATTATGGGAATGCCGCGCGCCAGTGTCGTCGACCGTCACATAAGGCGAGGATACAAGACCGGCATGCAGCACCGCCGCGTCCTCGGCAACAAACCCATCGAGCTCTTTTGTCAAAAGCCGCACCATCTGCCGCTTGGAGATATCGAGACCGATATCGTTCATCAATGTCGTCAGCCGGGCGGTCGTCACTTGTCCATGTGCGTGGAGCATCAGGCAAAGCCGTCTGAGGTTGGCGCCATAGCCACCCATAATCCCTGCGGGCAAGGCTGCCAGTACCGTCTTTCCATTCGGGGTCACCCAGCATTCACGACGGTAATGCACGAGCTCCGCCTTGAGCACCAGGTCGCGAACGTAGAAGCTTCTGTATCCCTTGAAGCGCGATCCATCAGGAGCATCGACGCGCAGGATCTCCTGCCGGCTCACCCGCTTGACATCCAGCTTCGGACCGCGCGGTTTCTTCTTCGATACCGATTTGTCGCCGGGTGTGGCATCCGTCGCCTTCTCCATCCCAGAGGAGCGAAACGGCGGTCGCGGGGATAAGTTTTTCAATCGCGCAATCTCGTCACGCAGCAACTGGTTCTCGACTTTCAGCCGGGTGTTTTCCAGCCGAAGGGCTGCGTTTTCTTCGCGAAGCTGAATAGTCTCGGCCTCGAGCCTCTCCAGCCGCACTTCCGCCTGTTGCGACCGCTCCAACAAGCCCGTCACCAGACTGCGCAACGCATTCAGTGAAAGCGTGTCGGCATGCTCGGGGGAGGGGAGCCGTCTCTTTGCCATCCCTGGACCGAATCATGATTTGCCCCGTCTTAGGAATCCCTGCGCCGACGAACAGGATTCAACGCGCCCGGTTATGCACACTTTCTAGGCGGGGACGCTGAAACCCTGCCACCGATTTTGCCCCACGTACGAATTTGCGTACATGGGGCACATTCGGTGTCGATTTCAGTTACCGATTGCAATTGCAGCGCTTTGCTGAAAATCGGACGCACCGACGTGCGCCAAAAATCGCGGGGAGCGGGAGCTTCAGTCTATCAGTCGGCCTACGAAAACGCTCCGGAGCTTTGCATTCGAGGCGTCGCGCAAGCAACCATCGTCCCTCAGAGATTCGCGATTATCCAAGGCTCTTTACCGCTCTAGTAGTTCAAAGCCGAAATTGAAATTCTTAGCTGAAATCGGGGCCGATGGTGGCCGCTAGCCCCAACCAGTGCAGGGCGTTTTGACATTTGTAATCGGTAACTGAAAGCGACACCCCGTAAATCGCGGGGCAGCGAGCCCACAAGTAGGCTCGCTGTTCCCAAGCCCCCGACGCAGCCGCGAGCGCGGGTCTAGGCCGAAGAGCGGAGCGTGCCTTGACGCGCGTGAGGGGCGAGGCAGCTGGTGTTTTACCGAAGCCTGGCCTGAGATATTTGAAGTGAGACACGATCCATATCTCTTATCCGCTCTGCCGCGTAAGCAAATTTCTGCAGGTTTTCGGGTCGAAACATGGGATGCTGCTGAAGGCGGGTCAAAGGTTCGGCGAACTCCCTGATCCGCTCGTTGACCGCGTTAATCGTGCGGATTGCTTTCTCGATGTTCTCTGGCGTCATAATGCGCCGGTAAGCGGCGTGTAGAGCGATCCCCGCCTCGATCACGTCCGAAATCGTCACGCTAGGCTGCTGACGACGCTGAGCTTCCGCTGTGAACACGGCTTTATGGGCCTTCCACTTATCCTGCAGGCGGCGAAGCATGGCCTCTTCCGAATGGGCTATCCAGGCACCTTTACGCGTTGTGATGACCCGACGCATCGCCGTCGTAGGCTTCAGCCGGGTGTTGGCAAGCAGGAGATCGGCGACTTCATTGAGAAACCGACTGTCATCGATGCCGGAACCGGCAGGCCGTCCGCGAGGGCGTTTGGTATGCATCGTCAAATCCTCTTTTGTTGGGTCCCCTAGAAATACTTGCTTCTTCCCCTCCTTTCAAACGATAAGAAATCGACAAACAGGGATTTTTACGTCCGAAAATCGTCATGGTGAATATAAAAGCGAGAATAAATCGCCTTTCTACTATTTTTCCTCGCAAATGGCGCGATGTTTCCTTGTAACGATCGCCACCATTATCTCTGGCGTCCGGATTCTCGAAATCCTCGCGGTGGAGCAAGCTCGGCGCAACCAGCCGGCCACCTCCCGCGACCGGATCAGGCCGGTTTCACGTTGTCGCGTGCCGATCGCCAGTGCCATTTCCAGCCCCTTCGGGGAGCATAAGCATTTGTGGGGCGGGATAGAACGAAGTATGTCGCCGTCATTGAATTTCGATGGGACCGGCGGATGTGAAGAGGGCAAAACGAGCGGCAGGGAAAACTGCTGAACAGACGGCAATTTCGGAGGATGAGGATTTCGTCCTGCAATTCCGCATCTGGCTAAAGGGCGTGAGCCCGATGGTATGGCGCAGGGTTCAGGTTGCCTCGACAATGACGTTGCGCGAGTTTCATGGCGTCCTTCAGGTCGTGATGGGATGGGAAGGCATCCACCTTTACCAATTCATCATTCACACTGCACGGTATGGCTCGTGGGAAACTGGAGCCCGATCCTCGGCCATGTCGCTTGGCGAATTGAAGCTGCGCAAGGGCATCCGATTCCTGTATGAATACGACCTCAACATTCCCTGGGAGCATGAAATCCGGCTGGAGGAGCGCCAGTCAGTCAAACCGGGCGCTCACTATCCGGCATGCGCGGGAGGAGACGGCGACTGCCCGACGGAGGAGTGCGGTGGGCCGGAAGCATTGATGTGGCGACAGGACAACGCCTTCGGCTACGAGACGATGGACGATCTGGTGATCACGACCGAGTTTCTGCAAGAAGTCACCGAAACAAAATCCCTTGCGATGCTGGACGACCCGGATCGCGGGGATGAACTGCGCGCCGCCCTGGAGAGACTGAAGCAACGCGCAAGCTGCCTGGGAGAAAACTTCGAACGCCGGAAAACCAATGAACGCCTGCAACGCGGTGAACATCTCAGCCTTATGCATCAACAGATGTGATGTTTCATTCTGCGCGGGCGGCCGGGGCCGTGACCCCGTCGAAGTCTTGCCAGTTCACTGAAGAATTTGCGGATTGCTAACCGATGATCTCTATCGCTGTTTCCGGCACGACCGAAGTGCGGAGACGGAGTTTTGCGAACATCGGGTTCTCCACTACGGCTGTTGTGGAAAATTTGATGCGGGAAGACGACATGCGCGCACGACTTACATTGCAAATGCTGAACGACGACAGCGAGATTGTCGCGACCGAGACAGTCGCCGATCTAATGAAGGTGACGAAAAGGCCCGAAGATCTTGGCCTGTCGTTGTCCGAGGCAAAGACCCTCCTTGCAAAACTGCAGCAAGTCATGGTGGCGACGCAGGTGGAATCGTGGCTCAGTGAACATCGCGACCGGGATGGTCGCCGTCTGCGAAGCAAGGGTAGCTATCCCGTCACCTTCCATACCCTGTTCGGCGATGTACGTCTGAAGAGCCCGCGCTATTATCTGCCACGGGTTGACGGCGCGAACAGTCCTGCAACGATCTCACCGCTGCGGGAACTGATACCCGACCACATCGCACCCGAACGCCTTTATCTGGAGACCCGGTGGGCCTCACTTGTGCCCTACGCCGCTGCTGCGGAGCTGCTGGCCGATGTGCTGCCGATCGATAGTGGTGCCAATGCCACGACAGTTCGGCAGCATGCGTTGCGCACGGCCGGCCGTATCGAGCGGGAGCTGACCGAAGAACGGGTGTCCTTTATGCAGGATGCCTGCCCGCATGACTGGATGAACCTGCCTATTCCGGATGGCCGCATCGTTATCGGCCTGGATGGCGGCTACATCCGAGACCGCGATAACCGCAAAAAGAATTTCGAACTGATCGTCGGTCGTTCGCTACCCGACGACGGTGATCCACGCTATATCGGCTTCGTCCAAGGTCATGATCGCAAGCCGCAACGCCGCATACTCGACCATCTCAAAAAGCAAGGTGTTCAGGCCAATCAGGATATCACCTTCATCACCGACGGCGGTGAAGAGGTTCGATCGCTTGCCGAAATGATCGCACCGGCGAGCGAGCATGTCCTGGACTGGTTCCACGTCACCATGCGCATCACGGTCCTTCGCCAGTTCGCGCAGGGGCTCGAAAACTACGACGAGCAGGCTGGGCAGGATCTGCTTGAGGGCCTACGCAAAATCAAATGGCATCTCTGGCATGGCAACGGCTATCGTGCGCGCGAGGAAATCGCAGAACTGCAATTTGATGCGGAAGCTCTTGAAACGGGCTATCCCAACATGCGCAAGTTCTTGACCACCATCAGCGAGTTCAGGTCTTACATCGCCTCCAACAATGCAAGCCTGATCAACTACGGCGAGCGTTACCGGTCCGGTGAACGCATCTCTTCTGCTTTCGTCGAGGCAACCGTCAATGCCGTCATTTCCAAGCGTTTCGCCAAGAAGCAGCAAATGCAATGGAGCAAAGTCGGCGCTCATCTTCTGCTGCAAACCCGCACGCAGACGCTTGACGGCTCCCTTCGTTCGACCTTTCGTAAGTGGTATCCCGGCATGTCGAACGACAATCACGAGTACAGAGAAACCGCTCGCGCCGCATGACCACCCCACAAATCCTCATGCTCCCTTCGGGCGCCCGTTCGCCGAAGGCAAAGACGACGATTGCGATGAAGGGCAGCACCAGAAAGACGAACAGCCAGATGCTGGCCGGGCCGACGAGAGCCGCGGTGATCAGGCGCCGTTTGGTGACGTGGGGCAGGGACATGGCTTGGTCTTCATCCACCGGATTTGGAAGCAGAACCGGCTTCTCCTCTGCGGGGCGAGGGAAGCCGGGATGCAGGAAAGACTTACGCCGACTTGAAGCGCGCCATCAGTTCGGCGCGGCCCGGATCGGTGAGTGTCACGGCGGCGCCGAATTCCAGCGGTGTCAGTGCCGCTTCGTCCGGATAGACGATCTTGTTCGACGTGACCTCCTTGGGCAGCAGCGCGATTACGCGGCTGTCGGTAGTTGGTGCGCCGTTGGCAATATGCTCCTTCACCGCATTCTGTGGGTCCATCAGGTAGTTGAGCAACGCGTAACCTGCGGCCTTGTTGGGCGCATCCTTCGGGATCGCATAATAATCCGTCCAGATTTCACCCCCGTCGGTGCCAAGGACATAGGCAAGTTCCGGCATATCGCGGTTGAGCTGCGCCCCATCATTGGTCCAACACATCGTGAGCCATGCATCGGTCGAGCGCATGGATGGCTGATAGTCGGAATTAATTGCAAAGAGATGCGGCTTCACCTTGATCAGCAGCTCTTCTGCCTTGGCAAGTTCGTCGGCCTTGATCGAATTGAAGTCGTAGCCGAGCGAGACAAGCGCGCTCCCGATCGTCGTCAGCTGATAGTCGTGCACCATGGCGCGGCCATCGGCTTCGGTCTGGGCGATCTCGAAGAAGTCCTTCCAACTGGAAAGCTTGGTCTTGATCTTGGACGTATTGACGGAGAAACCGGTCGTACCCCAATTCTTAGGCACAGCATAGGTCTTGCCGTCGATCTGGCCTTCCTTGGTGAAGCGCGGGCTTTCGGTTGCCTGGCTGAAATTCGGAATCTTGGAAAGGTCTAGCTCGTCAATCAGACCAAGCTTATGATGGGTCGAGATCGTGTAGTTGGTCGGCACGAAGAGCGACCAGCCAGAGGCACCGGCCTGCAGCTTGGCGAGCATTTCCTCGTTCGAGCCAAAGACATTGACTTCAACGGCAACGCCGGTCGCCGCCTTGAAATTCTCGAAGGTTGCCGGATCATGATAGTTCGGCCAAGTGGCGATCGACATCTGCTTACCCAGATCTTCGGCCGCATAAGCAGGCGTCGACAGCGCGCCTGGGAAGCGCGACAGTACGGCGGTCGCAAGACCGAGGCCGGTGACGCCGAGGAAGTGCCGGCGACTGACGGAACCGCGCTTCAGGCGCATGAACTCGTCCATGAAGCCTTCGGCGGAAATGGGCAGATTGTCTTTATAATCCTTGCTCATGATGCTGTTCCCTTGTCTGGTTTATGCATTCGATGCTGGAAAGACATGGATGGCCGCGGGGTCGAAACAGAGGAAAACTTCCTCACCGGGCTCCACGAGGTCGCTCTCATTCATGCTGCGCCGGTCTGCCGTGATCAGGAAATCGCCGAGCCCCGGCACGCTGACCGCATATTCGGCAGACGAGCCGAGAAAGATACGATGCGTCACGGTTCCCTTGAATGACGCGCCTAAGGGCGCGGCCTTGCGCGTCAGATGGATTGCCTCGGGGCGCAACGCAGCGATGACTTCGCCCGACGCGAGCCGCTTGCCGGAGGCGATTGATGAGCCATCCGCCAGCCTGAGCGTCGTACCATCGGCCTCCATTGCTGCGGCGATACGGTTCGTCTTGCCGACGAAATCGGCAACGAAAAGATCTGCCGGGCGGTCATAGACTTCCTGCGGGCTGCCGAATTGACGGATGCGCCCGGCACTCATGACGCAGACGATATCGGCCATCGAAAGCGCCTCTTCCTGGTCGTGGGTGACGAGGACGAAGGTGATGCCGAGTTCACGCTGCAAGGTCTGCAGTTCGATCTGCATGGCCGACCGCAGCTTCTTGTCGAGTGCAGCCAGAGGCTCGTCCAGCAGCAACACGGAAGGGCGGTTGACGATGGCGCGGGCAAGCGCCACACGCTGCTGTTGCCCACCCGACATTTCATGGATGTGCCGCTTTGCAAAACCGCCGAGCCGGACCATTTCGAGCGCCTCAGCGACGCGCCGGTCGATCTCATGTGGCGTGATCTTCGGGCGCATCTGCTTGAGCCCATAGGCGACGTTCTGCTCGACATTGAAGTGCGGGAACAGCGCGTAGTGCTGGAAGACCATGTTGACAGGGCGGCGATAGGCCGGAACTCCGTTCATCTCGCGCCCGTCGATCAGCACGGTGCCTTCGCTCGGCTGTTCGAAGCCGCCGATCATGCGCAGGCAGGTCGTCTTGCCGCAGCCGGATGGGCCGAGCAATGCCAGAAAGGCACCCTTGGGCACTGTAAGATTAATGTCCGTCACAGCGGTCACAACGCCATAGTTCTTTGTGACCGAACGGAACTCGATATCGTTCGTCGAAGCGGATGCCACGTCTGTTCCCTGCGGTTGGTTTGGAATGGCAGTCTATCGCCGCCTTATTGCCACCGTCGTTAAGCAAAGAGTAAGCCTGAGCTTCCTCCACGGTATATACCCCGAGAGAGGTATTTAGGCGCACATTGTTTCGTGGGAGGTGTATACCCGGCTTCCGCGAATTTTAGGGCCGGCGGGGAGGACGGGCTAGTGAGTATCGACCTGGAGACGCTGTTTACGGCCTTCAATGCGACGGTTGGCAAGCCTGCCATGACCGATGCCGGTTTTGGCGATACCTTCCGGCAGATGATGACAGCACTCGTCCGCTTCGACTATGTCGTCGTCTTCGCCTATCGGGCAAAAGAGCGACCGATCGATCTCTACAGCACTTTCGATCGTGACGAGAATATCGTCTTCGTAACACTCTATCAGGCAGGTCCATATCTGCTCGACCCCTTCTACCATACCGCTCGTGAACGGCGTGAAGGTGTCTTCAGGATGCGCGAACTGGCGCCGGACAGGTTCTTCTCTAGCGAATACTACCGCACCTATTACGTCCAGACCGGACTGGCCGAAGAAATCGGCTTCTTCGTGCCTATCGAGGGCGATATCACCGTCGTCCTTTCGCTGATGCGGCGGGAGCAGACCGGTCCTTTTCCACCCGCCGAGTTTACAACGCTGAAAAAGGTGGAGCCGCTCGTGGTCAGCATGGTGAAACATTACTGGTCCGGGCTCACGCCGCGGTTCAATGCCCGCTTCGTAGCAAGGGGCAAAAGCCGCCGTAAAAGCGAGGTCATGCCACGCGCCGACACGGTTTGGCACGATCTAAATCTTACCGGTCGCGAAACGGCGATCGTTGAACTGGTGCTGCAGGGACACTCATCTGAATCGATCGGCCTGAAGCTCAACATCTCGACGGGAACGGTAAAGGTCCACCGCCGCAACGTCTATCGTAAGCTCGGAATCTCCTCACAAACACAGCTGCTCTCACTCTACCTGAAGAATCTCAGCTAACCGCTGGCCGCACGCCCCGGGGTTGCTATTAGGGCCAAGGAGTTGCAGCCGATGTGCCATGGCCTGAGATCGAGAAGAAGTTGCTGCCGCTGATTGCTCAGGTCCCGATGGGTCATCAAAGGAGACGCGCACATCGGCACAGACTCATTTTCTGCAGAAACAGGGGGAATTTCAGACGTTTGGCTTTTGTAACAAGGGGCTCGTCGGTTCGATTCTCTTCAAGAGCTTGAAATAAAGTAATTTTGGAGATGGCCGAAAACTTGTTATGGATATTGTCATTCAAATGCATTACCGTTGTGCTGAATATGGAGATAGCTATGGCTGCAAACGCACTTGTCCAAACACGTATCGATGCAGACGTTCGCGATCGTGCTTCGGCCGTTCTTGAGAGCATGGGTCTAACGGTATCTGACGCGGTTCGAATCTTACTCACCCGGACGGCTAATGAGGGTGCGCTGCCACTTGAACTTTTCTCGAGCAGTGAAGTTCACGATGCTTGGTTTCGTACCAAGGTACTGGAAGCGCTAAACGACACTCGGCCCGACATTTCGGATGATGAAGTCGAGGCCCATTTCGCAAAGCGCCGAGCGACAGCGCGCCTCAAAGCGGGTGGCCGCAAATCGTGAAGCTGACATGGTCTGCGTTCGCCCTATCGGATCGTGACGCTATATTCACCTACATCGAGGCAGACAATCCTTCAGCCGCTGTCATGATCGATGAACGGATTATGGCTGCCACTCGCCGCTTGATCGACTTTCCCGCAAGCGGCCGCGTTGGGAGAATTGCCGGGACGCGCGAACTGGTGATCAACGGAACGCCCTATGTCGCGGCATATGCCGTTACGGAGACAGCAGTTCGTGTCCTTCGCGTCCTTCATGGTTCGCAAGAATGGCCAGAGACTTTGCCAAATAGTTGAGTTCGTAGCTCGACGCGCATCCTCTACGTCTCTGCGATAGTCGCCGCGGGTCCGTCTTGTCGTTAGTTGTCGATCAAGTACCTTAGCTTAACACCTGGAAAGTATCGGGCCAGTGGTTCGATCCCTTTCACATCAACGGATCCGATTTTGTTGACTGCGGGTCGTGATCTTTAAAAGTGGCGTTGCAGCCAAGTGCGGGACGACTGCTTTGCGCCCTCGTTACGGCCGTTTAGGCTTGCTGCATCCTCTCCCGAAAGCCGCCATGATGACGGCTGACGGGCGGCCGTAAGTCTGCACCCGCGAGCACTTAACGACGATTTCGGGAGCTACTACGTCGAAATCCGGCTGGCCGCTTGATGCGCTCTCTAGTCTTACCTAGATAGCTGGAGGTTTGATTGTACTCCCAGCTTTCTGCCATAGTGGGGAATGGGTTGAGGGCGGCCAACTTCACCACACGCTCCAATACTCGGATCAATGGTCGATTACCGATTGCACGACGGCTGCTGGCTTCGAACATGCATTCAGTCAGTTCTCTGGCTAGGTCGAGCTTATTCAGATTATGGCCCGTGCGCTCCCGGTACAATGCGGTCAATGCAGCACCCGGCAACTTGTCCCGTTTGCAAACCGCAATGTCGGCGGAAGAAAATTGACTACTCCCGCCCGCAAGTCGCCTCAGTGCGGTAGCGATCTCGGTGGCTGAAAAGTTGTCAAACTCGAAAGAGTCCCTCCAAACCTTCAGGTACTCCGGACGAGTGACGAAGCGCTTAGCATGAAGGGTGGATTTGGCTTTATGCGCAGCCGCTTTGAGTTTTGCCGCGCTGTTCTCGTTGTCCAAGATCAGGAACGTAAATGTCTGGTGATGGTGAAGATAATCGACCAACCGCAAAATAGCGCGAAAGCGATCGTCCTTAGTGCCGGTCGCGTTGTCCACGCCCCCCAACACGATGATTTCTATGGCGTGGGTGCCCACCGATGCGCCGAAGTAGCGTTCGAAGATTGCATTTACAGCGACCGCCTCACTCTGCCCTTCAAGGAAAAGTGTCAGCTTAGGGCGAGGGTTTAGGTCGAACTGGTTGACAACAAACTCTAGGTATCGTCGTGCATCGGAGCGAATATTCAGCTCGGGCATATGCGTGATGATAGTCCCGTAGACCTCATTTGGATGGTTTAGATCCTCACCGTACAATTCCTTATGGAGAAGCCTCAGCATCAGCGCCCCGGACCGCATTGTTTCCGCGGCCAATGCCGCCCCCTTTAGGCGATCGCGTTCGCGCGGTGAGACGAACTGAACCAATTTGTGCCAATTGGAGAGCGGATCAACCTGACTTTGTTGTCCGGCAAGTGCCTCATAGGCATGTTTTAGCTTGGCTGGTGTCAGGCCAAAGGTCTCTTCCGTTTCCCTGGGATTCCACGAACGAGCATAATCCTCCCACTCCCATTTTCTGCTATTGGTAATGGTCCACTCGTCGAATGAAAATCCGCCGCTAAACACTGACATGCTCCTCATATTCGTCTGGGTGTGCGGGTAATAGCGGTCGGAAATGTATTGGCAAAGCGCGTCAATGGTCGGCCTGAAGAGGTGCGTGCCGTCGACGCGATTGCGCGTCTCATAAATCTTGAAGAGCTGCCTGCCGATTTTTGTCCACGCGCGCGCATCGAATTTGGGCGCGTGAACGAACTTCTCCAGTTGTACCGTGAAGTCGTATTCCGAAAGGACGAAATCCAACGATGCTATCTGGAAGCGGGAATAGTAGGCCTCGCTGTCATTGGTTCGCTGATCCGATACCCAATGCTCACCTCCGTCCGCGGTATCAATCGCCCAGCCACGATCAAACCATTCATTGTCTCTTAAAGGTAGGCTAAGTGGTTTGCGCTCTATGTTTGGCGATCGCAGGCGAACTAACGGGGAAAACAGCCCTAAGCGTTCAAGTGTCAGCAGTCTTTCCGCACTGACCCGAAGTCCTCGTTCCGTACTGAATTTTGAAAAGTTGTCTGCCTTCAGCAGGGCGCAGAGGTGAATGCCGCCCCGCTCAAGAAGGATTTTCCCAGCTCCTGCGGGCATAGCAATTAACCGATCTTCCGACACTCCAGCCATGATTCCTCTTTCGATCAGATTGTCCCGCAGAATACCTTTAGTGGATTTGTACCCTCTAATCGGTCTTTAGCATCCGGACCGCTGGCGCTACATCACCGCGCCAGCGAGACCAGATCAAGTAAGGCCGTCGTCCAAAGACTTGGCAGTCAAGCCTTATGCCGCCTCCCAAACCTGATTCAAGATCTTGGCGGCCAGAGCGGCTTTGTCTTGGGGGAGGAAGCGTCCATAGTGCTGCTGGATCATGTCAGGGGTGTCTTGGATCGCATAGCTCGCCTGCTCGTAAGATCCTGTCAGCTTGAGGATGTGGGTGGCCAACACATCCCGGACATTATGGGGACCGTGCGGCAGCAAGCCCTTGATCGCCCCGCGGCCGGTATAGGGATTGTAGATGCCGTATCGCTGAATGGTCAGCCGCCAGGCCTCCAACTGAGAAGAGTCTTCACATCAAAAGTGTCGTCAGGCCGCACAACAGCACGATGGAGATGGTAGTAGGTCTCGCCAAAGCGCCTGATGTGCAATTCCAATGCTGCCTGAAAGGAGACGGGTTCCGTATAGTCATCGAAGAGGGCAACCGGTAATTCGTCAATCGGCTTGGGCTTTGCTCCCAGTTTTGAATTCTTCTTCGCAGAGCGACTGCCGCTGGCAGCTCGAGCTTTCGAGATCCGTGAAGAGCTCGACCCTGAACTCGTACGGGTGCCAGGTGCCGCGGTGTTCGTGTTCACCCAGCGGATGATGGCATCGAAGCCGTGCTGTCCAACGCGCATCAACTTTGTGCTTGGCTTGGCAGCCAGCCGGCATGCGGCGGCGATCTCGGTCCAATCGACTGCCTTGCCCTTCATGGGAGGAAGGGCTTGATCGTTGACTAAGGCCAACATGTAAGCGGTCAAGCGCTTAAGCTCGGCCGGACTTACCAGTGGTGCCAGCCGGATCTTACAAAAGCCCGCGATCTTGTATTGAAAGGATCTCGCCGTCGGATTCACGATCATTCAGGTTTCCCTTATAGATAAGATTCCAGCCCCGGGGCACGGCCTGCTAAGGAAGGAACGTTAGCGAAGGGTTAAGATCCGGCCGTTCGGGATGTTGCAGAGATCACCGTTCAAAGCATCGATGGGATCCAGACCGGCCGCCGCAGGGGCCGAGATCACCGGCAATCGACGATCTCGCTGTTGTTCGGAAGCGCCATTAGGCATTCCCGCTAAAAACGTGCAATTCCGGTCATTTTGTCTTCGAGCGACGGACAGACTTCATATCCGAAGCCGATCTTCTCATGCTAAGCATCGAGGATGGGATTCGGAGTTTTCATTCATCGTTCGGACTCGATCTACGACGACAGCCCGGCTGAACAATATCAGTTTCCAAGCCAGTACCTCGGTCGCGTTGAAAACTGCGTCGGGGACTGGATCATCTATTATGAACCGCGCAAGGTTGCAGCCACACGCGGATATTTCGCAATCGCCCAGATCGCCCAAGTCATCCCGGACCCGAAAGTGGCGGGCATGTATCTGGCACTGATCGAACCTGGCAGTTATCTTGATTTCATCAATCCTGTTCCGTTCAATGGCCCTGATGGGGTCATTGAACGTGGCGTATTGAACGACGACGGGCGGATTTCAGGGAGGGCGCAATCGGCGGTGCGGCCCATTTCCGCTGCAGATTTCAACCGCATTCTATCGGTCGGTCTCAATGAGATTGAACCCGAATTGCCGCGGCTGGGTGGAGCGGGAACGGCTGATCTTATAAACGGATTTGAAGACGCCGCTCAAGCTCCTTTCATCTTTGAGCAAGCGCGTGACCGCGTGATGCAGCTCACCTCCCGCGCTATTCGCAATCGGCTGTTTCGGCGGCTCGTTTTACAGGCCTACGACAAACGATGCGCGATTACTGGCTTGAAACTCATCAATGGTGGTGGACGGGCTGAAGTTGATGCCGCACATATCCGGCCTGTTGAGGCGAATGGACCTGACATCCTCAGTAACGGCGTCGCCTTATCTGGCACGGCACATTGGATGTTTGATCGCGGCCTCATTGGCCTCTCGGATGACCTGGATATCCTGATTTCGCGGCAGGCGAATGATCCGGAGAGCATAAGAGGTCTCATCAACAAGACTGGCAGAGCGATCGTGCCCTTGCGACCGTCTGCGCGGCCGCATCCGCATTTTCTTCGGTGGCATCGTGAGAATTGCTTCAAGCAATAGTGGAACAAAGCTTAGGCCGAATAGGCGTGATGGTTCAATTCCTATTCAAGTTGCGCGAGCCATTACATCCTGAAGGGGTGATAAAGCCCTTTCAGGATGTAATGGCAGATCTGTCAGAGCGGCTTAAACTATTCTGACGATTGCGCCCCTAACGATTTGGTTGTAAGCCGTGCTATAACAAGATCGCATCTTAGTTGTGTTTTGAGTTCAGTTGATGGGCGGACAAAAATAGGATGATTGGAGAGCTATCAGTTGTAACAACAGCTTCTTTCTACAAGCGTAAAAAACGCATTACGGCTGCTATCATCGGAAGCCTTTTTGACAACGTGCGCGCTGCACATGTTACAAAGTCCTCGCGAAACATATTCAAGCATTTGCAGGTGAAAGCTGGGAACACGCGTTGGTCCGCGCTGTGCTTTAAATTTTCTAGCGCGCCCTCGTTTCTGATTTCAACGACCACCGTTAGAGAGGAGCTTTGCGGTTACCTATTACTCGTGGAATACAAAGGTCACTTGGCTGTTTTTTCCTCTCGTCTGGGTCTCACCAGTGCCTTCAAGTCCGAACATCTTGCCAGCGTTGCCATGGCTGACGTTGAAGCTGCTGTGGCGAAAGTCGACGCCGTTTTCCAGAAGGTTCGCTTACGCAATATGTCTGTTTCGCCGTTCGCAATGCGAAGCAAGACGCTTGAGGCCAGAGATCTAACCAATGTTATCGGTCCGTCCGGCAGCAGACGTTACGCTCCTCAAGCATTCACGGTTGAACACGAGGGTCGATCAACATCAGCTACACCAAGCACCGGTAGAATTGGGGTGCGATCAAATCGGGTGGGCCACAATGACCTGATTGTCTTTGCCGAAAGTGTTATTGACGAGTTGAGGACAAAGACGGCAGCCGTCTCGCCATTTATCAAGACTTTCGCACGGCCGATCTCAATCGAGGAAGCGATGAAAGTCGCAAGGCCGACTACGCTTTCCATCGATTCGTCGGTGATTCTGGATGCTGTAACTGGCGACAATCCATCTTTTCGTCTTGTCCGCAACAATGCTGGCGCATTTGCTGAGTTGCCCGAGACTGATCTGCGTGCCCTTATTTCAAGCTTGGAGCAAACCTTCCAGATCGTCGGGCGACGCAAGGTTAGAGAGGTTCGCGCTTCCAAACACGGCGCTAAAATAGGATCAATAAGCCTAAACAAGTCGAGAATTGCTCTTCGGTCGCTAGACCTAGCCCTAGCGGCGAACGTTGAAGTCGAGGATGCGGCGATGGCCCTCGGGCTCGACGTCAATCGTCGATCACTAAAAGAATTCCTCGATGAGGCGAACGCGCTCGTCGTCCTCTTCAACGATGTTACGCTTGCATATATAGGCGGGACGATTTTCCGCGACGAAACCTTGAAGGATGGCGGAGATGACCTCCTCCGATATCTGCATCCCGAGGCAACTCTTGTTAAAGTCATCGATGAAAAGGGAAGCTTTAACCCCCCGCAGACCGCCTTTGACGCGAATTCTACCTTTGGGGTCATTGTTGGGACCATCGGGGTAGCAGATCAAATTCTTATTTGCGACGACCTGACGGATGAATGGGCGGACTTCATAGGTGTGCGAACGCAAAGCGGCGTGACAACCGTTAACTTTTACCATGGGAAACACGGGAAGCTCTCGCTGGGGGCAAGTGGCTTTCACGTGTCCGTAGGACAGGCGATCAAAAACTTGGGAAACATGACTTTCCCGCCAGAGCGTATGGCAACGAAGATCGCGAGTTGGTTGACTAACTACAACAGCAACCAAGGTCCTTCTAGCATTGCTCGGATAATTCACGGTACAGCCGCAACCCTTGAGGACGAGTTGGCTCAGACTAGGAGCAACCCAAACACAATCCGCAGAGCCGTCATTGTCACATCCTCCCTTAGTAAGAAAGCGGTGGAAGATGCCTTGTCCAAAGTAAAAGAAGGAAACGCCCCTAAGCCAGCGTTCGTGCAGCTATATTGGCTTCTTCAGTCATTTTTCTCCGCCTGTGCGGAGGTCGGCGCAGTCGGATCGGTTGTTTGCCAACCTTGATCAGGGGCTTCTGACAATCAATCTCTTGATCCTCCAACGATTTCAAACATGTAGGCAGCCAAGGGATCGGCCGCCGGTTCGTATCCCTCAAGGGCAGTCGACCTGATTTTCAGGACTTTTGCCGAGTTCGATTACTTTCCATTGGTCCACACCGCCGGCGAGCAGCCCTGAACAGACGTGATGCCGCCAAAGGCATACTTCGTTTCAATGCGATGCGGTCATCCCGAAGAGGCTTAGCGTCACTGAAATTATAAGAAATCTGGGCACCGATTTTCTCCGGCGAGCCTCATGAGGATTCTCCCGAAACAAGGTTGTATTGAACTTCAACGCGATCGTAAAACTCACGACTGGCATAGGTGTTGGGCGGCCTGCCAGTTGTTCAAACGGCAACATGTGGGGGTGCCCCATCTCCCCCGAACGAAGTCGAAAGCAGCTGATAGTATTCTCGCCCCGTCACGCCATTTGCATCGCTCCCATCCTGGCCAAGCAGCATTTTGCGTACGCCTCCCGGGCCCAAAAGGTGGGCGGTTGCCAGCAAGCCTGCCAGTCTCTCTTTTGACGCGCTCTGCGTGATGTGTGTTTCGGCGTGGAATATTGACCCCTCTGGCGGGGTGACCGGCGTCTAATTTTGACCCCCCTCCTGTTTCGTCTGACCATCCGTCTTTTGATGGCGGATGGAGGGGGAGTTGAAGCGAGTGGATACGATTGCGCGTGTTCGTCGAGCCTTCCATGTGCAGGGCTGGTCGGTGAAGAAGATCGTCCGGGAGCTGCATGTGTCCCGCAATACGGTCCGCAAGATATTGCGCTCCGATGAGACCGACTTCTCCTATGAGCGAGAACGGCAACCGTTACCAAAGACTGGCGTCTGGAAGGCTGAGATCGAGCGCTTTCTGATGGCCAACGAAGGCAAGCCTTCTCGGGAGCGGCTGACGCTGATCCGGATATATGAGGAGCTTCGGGCGCTTGGTTACGATGGTAGCTACGATGCGATCCGGCGCTATGCGAAGGGCTGGTCGAAGGATCGGGGAGCTGTCACGGCCGAGGCCTACGTGCCGCTCTATTACGCGCCAGGCGAAGCCTACCAGTTCGACTGGAGCCACGAGATCATCCTGATCAATGGCGTGACGACGACCGTGAAGGTCGCTCATGTTCGGCTTTGCCACAGCCGCATGATGTTTGCACGAGCCTATATGCGTGAGAGCCAGGAGATGGTGTTCGATGCACACGACAAGGCTTTCGACTTCTTCCGAGGCACCTGCACGCGCGGTATCTACGACAACATGAAGACTGCGGTCGAGGCTGTGTTCGTCGGCAAGGAGCGGCAATACAATCGCCGTTTCCTGCAGATGTGCAGCCATTATCTGGTTCAGCCGGTCGCCTGCACGCCCGCATCCGGATGGGAGAAAGGACAGGTCGAGAACCAGGTTGGTCTGGTTCGCGAGCGCTTCTTCACACCACGCCTGCGGGTCAAAAGCCTGGAGGAGTTGAATGTCTGGCTGCTCGACAAATGCATCGCCTACGCCAAGGCGCACCGCCATCCCGAGCAGACAGAGCGAATGATCTGGCAGGTGTTCGAGCAGGAACGCGGCAGCCTCGTGCATTACGTCGGGCCGTTCGATGGTTTCCATAGCGTCCCGGCCTCGGTGTCGAAGACCTGCACGGTCCGTTTCGACAACAACAAATACTCTGTCCTCTCAACCGCAGTAGGTCGCCCTGTCGAGGTTCATGCCTATGCTGATCGGATCGTCATCAAGCAGGATGGGGTGAGTGTCGGTGAACACCAGCGTTGCTTTGGTCGAGGCGATACAGCCTACAATCCCTGGCATTATGTGCCTGTTCTGGCTCGCAAACCTGGTGCTTTGCGCAACGGTGCCCCATTCAAGGATTGGGCGTTGCCAGCAGCAATGGAGAAGGTCCGCAAGCGCCTGAAGAGCGTCCATGACGGTGATCGGCAAATGGTCACCATCCTTGCATGCGTTCCGACCGATGGTCTGACGGCTGTCGATGCGGCCTGCCAGGAGGCGGTGGATCACGGCGTCTGCTCTGCCTCGGTGATCATCAATATCCTGGCTCGCAGTCGTGACCCTGCGCCTGCCATCACTCTTCAAACCCCCGATGCGCTTCGATTGACCCATGAGCCGGTCGCCGATTGCGCCCGTTACGACAGGCTCAGGAGGGCAAGCTGATGGAACGCACACAGGTTCTCGAACTGATGAGCACGTTGAAGCTCTACGGAATGGGCAGCGCTTACGACGAGGTCATGGGCAATGGCATCAAACGGCAACACGAACCGCCGCGCATCGTCGGTGACCTCCTGCAGTCGGAGATCGCCGAGAAGCAGGCCCGGTCCATTCGCTACCAGCTCAGTATCGCCAAGCTGCCACTGGCCAAGGACATCGATGACTTCGACTTCACCAATACGCCCGTCAATGAATCCCTGGTGCGAGAGCTGGCTACCGGCACATT
>NZ_FMAF01000019.1 GCF_900094565.1 Martinezella lusitana | reverse complement strand
ATTTGGTCTTACGACCACCTATCGTACCAACAGGTTGATTACTGGAAGATTTGGATATCAGTTGATACGGGGTTACCGGTGAAATCCCATTTCAAGCGGGTTCGGCCGAAAGACGTTATCGAGTGGGACGGCACTTACACGTACGGCCCTGACATCAAATACCCCGTCTGAACTATACAGCACGTCGTCCTCGCTAGGAACTCATTGTCGGTATCCTATTGGCCGCTTGGCGGCGCAAAGCAGCTGATGGCTCTTGGCGCGACGCGGCAATCCATATCAATCGGCTAGGCCGCGTGCTTCGGCCTGCCGTTCTGGCGGGGCCGGTAATGGGCATGCATCAACAGCGGGTCGCGCTGGCTGGCGCGGAGCAGCATCTGAACCACATGGCTGACCGCTCCACCTGCGCGATAGTTTTTCCATGTGCGCAGACTGACGCCAAGGAAATCCGCAGCCTCGTTGTTGGAAAGGCCGATTTCTTCCTGCCATCTCCGCAGATCCTCGGCGACGAAATCTCGCTGGTCCTCGGCGATCTGGAAAAGATGGTAGGCGTCTATCGCCAAATCTTCGCCAGCCCATTCGACCGTTGCGCCATAGTCGGTGACGACTGCGGTTTTCCATATATCCGCTGATTTGAGCGGGGCGAGCAGTTCGCCGCCGGTCGCGATCCAGCCGACAAGATTTGCGGCGGATGCCGGGGCACCCTTCCATTGAATTTCCAGCGTCATGTTTGACGCTGGCGTTACGCTTTCGATGCGCGGCATGTCCATTTTCGTTTCCTTTCTCAAGCGATGGGAAAGCGGGGATTGGTCCGGTTCCACTCGGGGGCAATCGTCGCCTTGTTCTTGTGCGCCCATTCGAGAGCGGTGTCTTGCGCCTTGCGGGCGAGCTTGCCGCGCAGGATTTCCAGCGTGGCGATCTCCACCAATGCATCCCCATCCGGGGTGATGACGTGGAAGTGCGGCGGCAAATGGTCGTTCGGTTAAACCCGAATGATGATGTTTCCGATTTGCACCAGTTTGCCCATGTGCCCCTCACTTCGACGGGTTAAACATAGGGCATATTATGCACCATGTAAAGATACATGGTGCAACTTTTACCCCAAAATATGGAGAGAAGTTATGGCTTACACGCTGTCGGCGCGGAGCAATTCGCGTCTTATTGGCGTTCATCCCGATCTTGTCCGCGTGGTCCGTCGCGCAATCCAGATCACGGAGGTTGATTTCACCGTGCTTGAAGGCGTCCGCGACATTGGACGCCAAAAAGAGATGGTCGCGACCGGCGCATCCACGACGATGAATTCGCGCCACCTGAAGGCCGAAAACGGCTACGGGCATGCGGTCGATCTCGCGCCCTTCATCAACGGCTCGGTTTCTTGGGATTGGCCCCTTTACCACAAGATCGCCAAGGCCATGAAACAGGCGGCAAAGGAACTGCGCATTACTATCGAGTGGGGCGGCGACTGGAAGACGTTCAAGGACGGCCCGCATTGGCAGTTGCCTTGGAAGCAATACCCGTCGAAGGGGCCGGTCGTCGGCGCGAAATACACGGCTGAAACCGAGACGCAAGCCAAGTCCAAGGCGGTCGCGCTGGTTGCCGGTGGCGTCGGTGCGTCGGCATCCGTCGCGCAAGAGCCGCTGATAAAGGCTGTCGAAGTCGTCTCGGCGCAACAGGGCGACCTCTCGTCCGGCGACTGGTTGCGCATGGCTATCGCGGTGGTCGTCGTTGGCCTGTCCGTTTATCTCGCATGGCGGAAGCTCTCATGACGCCATTCGACTATCTCAAGATCGGCGGCGGTATCGTGATCGGTGCCGCTCTGGCGACGGCCCCCGCCTATCTGATCGGCAACAGCGCGGCCAAAACCGAGATTGCGGCAACCTTGCAGGCTGGCCGCATTACCATCCTCAAAGACGGACAAAAGATCGATGAAGAAGCTTTTCAAGCTGACGATGCTGATTTGTGCCTGTTGCTCGGCGGCTGCATGCAGCCCCACGGCCAAGGCGATTGAGCCGTGCGACCTTCTGGTGCCAATCGACCCGCTACCGGAAACGAACACCTATCTTGTCGGCCATGACAGGCCGGTAGCCATCAACGTCGCCCGGCATCGCGGACGCTATGCCCAATACAACTGCGGAAAGCCCGGCTGATGTCAGATAAATACAACTCGCTATACGAGCTGCTGAATGCCTGGGGCGGCGGGGCGCTCTCGACCATCGTCGGCGCGATGATGGGTCGGGCGATGTGGCACAGCAACGAAGCGCGCAAGGGTCGCCGGAAATTCATCGGTATCGAACTGCTTTGGGAAATCCCGGTTGCCTTTGGCATGGCGTTCATCGGGGAGGGGATAGCCTCCTATTTGAACGTCGGCCCACCCGCGACGACCGGACTCATAGCCGGTTTGGCTTACCTCGGCCCGCGCGGGACGGAAGTCCTGTTTCAGAAATGGTTTTCCCGGCGCATCGCGGGCTAGGCATGATAGCGATAGAAAGCCGCCATGTGTACAGGGCGGCTTTTTGCGTTTAGCAAGCCGGTCTAAGAGGCGAAACGAAATATCCACACGAGGAGAAGTATGTCGATTAGTAGTGCGATCACGAGAAGCAAACTGATCAGCCTCCGCCGCCGGGCAGTCTCTTTGGATACGATTTCGAAAGCCGCTTTATAGGCGTTTTCGGCATCTCGCTCGTAATTTCTCGGTCCTATCGTTTTTGGCGGCCCGGCCATCCCAGCGAGGATACATGTGACGAAGATGAAAAATAGTAGCAGATAAGGGGCCATCTCCGACGCTGCCTTTCGTTGTTTGGCCGCTTGCAGTTCCCCGTTAGAGATACAGTTTTTGCTATCCATTGCAATTGAAAGCCGCCTTGCAGCCTGCCGGGCGATTTTTGCGTTTAACCAGCTGATCTACTATGCGATGCCGGCGCAATGACAATCTTCCATTCATGCGGTCCACCCAAGTCATGGACATAAGCCCAATGGCCGATCTCGCCTTCCTCTAGCCCAATATCAATGATCCAATCCGATGGAGCGATGCCCGGCAAGTTTTGGCAGTCCAGCCATTCCGCAAGCCCCGTTAGATAGCCGAAACCCATGGTCGGCTCGACGTGCGGCCGAAACAGGGTCCAGAGGTAGGTTTGGTCAGCCTGCTTGGCGTGCATTCAACGCGTCCGTATACTTGCGTCTCTCAGCCTTCCATTCCTCATCCGGGAAGTGCGGCCAACACCAAAAGCTCTGTTGGCCCTTCACCGGCTCGTAGCCGAGCAAGCCCCATTCATTGCAACCGGGATGCTCGCAATAATGCTCAAAGTACGTCGGCGGAAATGGATGAGTGGCGGTGCGAGTTTCGTCGCTCATAGTAAAGGCGGCTCCGGGTCTTCGGGCATGGGATCGATAATGTCGGGCCGATTGTTCTTCACATTCCCAACGTCCTTTCCGATTTTCCACTTGGTCATCAGGTCGGACGGGAAAGGCTTCATCAGGTCGGCAGGGTCCGGTTCGGGCGACAGCCAACGCTCATAGTCTTGCGGGTGCAGGATGACCGGCATTCGGTCGTGAATTTCGCTCATCGTTTCATTCGGAGTGCAGGTCACGATTGCAAAGGTTCGCTTGTCAAGGCCGGTGTCGTGATCTCGGCGCAGAGACCAGATTCCTGCGAGCACGAACGGGCTACCGTCCTTCATGCCGATGGCATAGGGCTGTTTATTCTTGCCGGTCCCGTAGATGTCCTTCCATTCGAAAAAGCCATTGATGGGCACAAGGCAGCGCTTTGACTTGTAAGCCTGCCTGAACAGGCCGTTCGACTGGATACCTTCGGCCTTGGCATTGATCGGCTGCGGTCGTCCCGTCCCGTCGTCCTTTGCCCACTCGGGGATGAAACCCCATCGGGCCGATGCGAAGATTGGCCCCATGATATCCGGCTCTTGGACGATATCCCTAATGATGATGGGATAGGATTGTGTTGGTGCGCCGTTATAGTTTGGGAAGCTGTTCGATAGTGGCTCGGTATCACCGGGGCGAGCAAATGAAAAATTCGCCAGCAGCTCGCGCAAGGATGCTTTGATGTAGATGCGACCGCACATGCTTTCTCTCCCTAAGCTCGCTTCCCGTTCAACCGCATGATGGCGTCATAGCATTTCTCAGCCCGGCACGCCGCTTCTCGGGCTGACCATTCCCATCCTGCCGAGCGGCTTTCCCGTTCCGGTCGCTCAAGCGGCACATGCTCGACCAGCCAAAACCATTTTTCGTTCTGGACTGTGTAGTCGAGCCGAAAGACGCGCCCGATGCACCCGCCGTCCTTATAGCCGACCAGATCATTGCCGTTTCGGTCGGCCCAAGTATGCCGCCACTTATAGCGAGGCTTCTCATCGGACTTGACGCTTTCATATGATTGCCAGCCGTTGGACTCGACAGCCTTTGGTGGCTCTACTTCTCGCTCGATTTCCGACACGGTATAATCGGAAAAAACCATAGCGCGCACCTGATCGGCGATTAGGTCAATGGTATCCTGCTTTCCCTCTTCCGCCGGTTCTGCCAGCATGAACGCCTGCTCGTCACTCACGGCGAGCAAGATTGCCTCTATCTTGGCGGCTATCTCGCCCTGCGTGATCGCCTGTCCGTCACTGGCGACATTGACGGAGCGCAACAGCTCCTTTGCCATGTCCTGCGCGATGTATGGCACAACGGAAAGCTTTCGACGCTTTCCCACGGCATAGCCGCCGAAATCCCGTCTGGTCTGCCGGCTCGTTCTTCCCAAACAGACGGAAGCGACAAAGCGCAGGGTTTCATATGCGGGTGCGACAGATCGTATATCGTGCGGCATAAACCTTCCTCATTTCTCGCTGCCGCCGCCCTGATTGTTCTTATTATGTTCTCAAGTGGATTTGAGTCAAGCGCAACCAAAGTGGCTCGGATAAAGCCCCTTATGCAAACCTAACGGAGAGGGCTTGCGTCTGAGGCTCAATGCGTGGTTGTCTATATGGGCTGCGTCTTCGTGCCAGGAGGGATCATGACCACGGAACCCATAGAAGATATTGAGGATTGGTCTAAGAAACTAGCGCCATGGCGACAGGATTGTCTGCGTCGCGTTGCTATATCCAATGAACTTACTGATGCTGATATCAGTGAACTATTGGCAATGATTAAGCACGCTGCGGGTTTTACACTTGGCGATGCTACGCCCCCCGCGCCCGAGCCGTTTTCGAAGGCGCATTATGGTGGTGGAAAACACGACCCGATAGTGCTCAAGGGTATTGCTAACGTTCAAAACGTAAATCGCTTAATTAGCAACGCTTCACTCAACTTCTCCCCCCACGGATTGACCGCAATTTACGGGCGTAACGGAAGCGGAAAAAGCGGCTTTGTTAGGATTCTTCGGACAGCGTGCCGAACCCGTGTCGAAAACGCCGACAAGCTCAAAGTTCTAGCGGACGTCTATGGTGCAGCGGACGGCCCGCAAACAGCCGACATCATCATCGATACCGGCAACGGTGACATATCGATTGCTTGGGAAGCTGGAACGCAAGCTTCGCCGCAGTTGATGCAAGTCGCGGTGTTCGACACTCTCTCGGCACAGCTATATGTCGATGGTGGCAGCCAAATTCGCTATTTGCCATTCGGCTTGGCGCTACCTCATCGTTTGAACACTGTGTCTTTAACGCTGAAAGACCTCCTCGAAAAGGAATTGGCCGTCGCTGTCGGTGACAAAGTCGCCTTGACTGCAGTTTCCTTTGTGCCTGTTCGCTCAACAAAGGCACAGCAGTTTGAGAAGGCGATTACGAAAGATACGACGGAAGCTTTGATTGACGAGGCTGCGTCTTTCGAGACCGCCGACCAAATTCGGCTAGATGAAATCAATAGCATCTTATCCGCTGGTGACGCTGCTGTTGCTGATTTGGCGGCATTGGCGAGTTGGTCGGAGGGAACGGCAACAGAATGTGAAGTCGCCGCCCATTTGTTCTCTGACGCGGCATTAGCGGAGTTGGATCGGTTGCAAGCGTCGGCTCTAGCCTGTCGGCAGGCGGCAAGGGTGGCGGCCGGGGAGCTTTTCACCAACGAGCCGTTACAAGGCGTCGGTAGTGAAAGTTGGCGCGCCTTGTGGACGGCTGCTCGCGACTATTCATTAAAGGAGGCCTATGTCGGACGCGCTTTCCCCGTCCTTTCTATCGATGATGGCAGTGCTGAATGTGTACTTTGCCAGCAGCCCCTGTTGGAAGATGGCGTAGCAAGAATGCAGCGTTTCCAAAAATACATGGACGACAGGCTGGATATGGCAGCCCGAGTGGCCGAAAATGCCGTTCTCAATGCAATTAACGAAATTCCTCAATTCGCACTGCTGCTCTCAGAGGATTTTGGCAATCGACTTGAGCAAATCCGGAAAAGGGATTCTAAACTAGCCGCCGACCTCGCTGCCTTTCAAGCGACGGCAAGTAAGAGGCGCGCAAATGCAATAGCAATATTGCAGGGGCTGGGCGCCAAAATCGAGCCGTTTTTGCCATCGCCGCATATTGCCATGACCAATCTCGCCGCCAAGCTACGAGGCGAAATGATCGAACTCTCCAAAGCGGAGGACGTGCAAGAGAGGGCGGCCTTGGTCAATGACAAGGCAGAGCTCGAAGATCGAAAAATACTTGCGGCCAATCGGCCAAATCTCATCAGGCGACGTGACCTGCTAGTCACCGGTTCAGCTTACGAAAGGGCACTTGCCGACGTAAAGACGAGAGGCATCACTATCCGTGCGAACGAACTGGTAGATACCCATCTGACACGAGTAGTTGTTGAGCGTTTTGAAACTGAATGCAAGAATTTTGATATTTCTCATCTAAATATCGCCCTGGCGCGCAAGAGCGGGAAAACCCAGGCGGAGTTCTCTGTCGACCCACAAACCAAGCTAACCAGAGTGACCTCCGAGATCTTAAGCGAGGGTGAGCAGCGTGCGCTGGCACTTGCGGGGTTCTTGACCGAAGTCGCATCGACTGACGGGGCAGGGCCGATTGTTGTTGACGATCCTGTCTCGTCACTAGACCGCGAGCGAGGCGCAAAGGTGGCCGAACGCCTTGCGAACGAGGCTCGCCAACGGCAGGTGGTGGTGTTCACTCACGATATCATTTTCTTCAACGAAGTTTGTCGTAGCGCAGAAGGCCTTGGCATCGAGCCAGTAACGATCGCTCTTTTTAGTGATCGGGATGCAGCCGGGAAAGTCGATGCGGCTGGTATGCTCTGGAAAGGCTTGAATGTCACCAAACGTCTCGGCCGGATCAAGCAGGACTTTGCGCCACTCCCCAAGCTTTGCGCAGAAAGTCCAGCAAAGTACGAATATGAGATCAAGAATCTCTACGGTCGGCTTCGCGATACATATGAACGCGCCGTAGAAGAAGTTATATTCCGCGACATTGTGCGTCGCGGCTCCGACGTCGTGCAAACTCAATTGCTTCGATACATAACCCTTTCGGATACGCTCGCGATCAGATTCCACGAGGGTATGACACGCGCCAATACCTATAGTCATGATAACCCGGCAGCGGAAACGGTCCCTGTGCCGACTCCAGACGAGTTCAAGGCAGACGTAGCTTCGCTAGAGAAGCTTATAAACGATCTAAAAGCAGAGGGCGAAGCAGCTGAGGCTGCCAGACCGCAAATGAAACCAAAAAAATGATGAGGGTGTAAAGGTTGGTGGCTCCTATGGACGAAGCTGAGGTACGCAGCCGATTCGAGAGTGCGCTTCACAGCTTCATGGTAGGCCAAATTGAATTGCTCAAGTTCGATGTCAACGAGCGTGCGGTGGGTGCTGTCTTCGCACATCTGTATTTGAGAGACGTTTTCCCCGACCATAAGGTCGACGCCGAGTACAATCGCGTAGGTTTTGATGGCGATCCGAAACGTTTAAATTTGACCGATGAATGTCGCGGCCCCCGTCGCAGGGTTATCCCTGACATCGTCGTACATAGGCGAGGCAATAACGATAACAATCTGTTGGTTGTCGAGATGAAAATGCAAAGCAACAAGCAGCCCCGTGAATGTGACCGGGTCAAACTAATAGCCTTTCGCGAACAGCTTCATTATCGATTCGGTGTATTTGTTGATTTTCCGGCCGGGCCAGAGCTTCGGCTTGGAAACGTAAGCGTCGAATGGTTCTGCTGATTGAAATTGGCGTTTTCAGTGTTAGCCCACTGACGAGAACGCATGCAAAACTTTAATGGACTAACCGACAACCTATGTTGCTGTATTTGTTCATTTTGCTTAGGCCCTCCGGGAGCGATAAAATCGAAAAAATGGCGAAATCGCCGGCAGGTAGTGTCGCGCAGCTTGTCGAATGCTGATGCAAGAAGGCCCTACTTTTGGCGGTGTTTGCCTGACAATATCTCGTCAATCATGTTGCCGCCGTCCTCCGGTAATTCGGTGAACGCGGCATCTAATGCGATACGATCCCAGATAAGCCGGCCGTCTATTTTCTTTGCTTTGGGCATGCGCCTGTCTGCGACGAGCTGGTCAAATTTGGTGATGCTAACGCCAATATATCTGGCGGAAGCTTCGCGGTTAAGTCCTCGTGGTGGGTACGCTATTCCATCATTTCGCTCAATCTTCATTAAACGTCCTCGCGCTCTTGTTGCAGGCGGCCAAACAGCGATAGGGCTCCCGGCGCATTAGTCAGCACGATCAGCATCCACGCGATCTCCATTCAAATAGCTGAAGGACCGCGCCAGCGATCTAGTTTTGCCGCGAAGAAATTCAAAGACACTTGTGCTGGAAGCCGCGCAGCGACTCCTCGCGGGAAACCCTAAGCCGCGCTAGTGCGTCACTCTTTGCTTCCTATATGCTTCCTGCAGCAGAATGGCCCGGTTGAAGAAATCGCGTAACTAGCTGAAATTATTGGCGCACCCGACAGGATTCGAACCTGTGACCTTTGGAATCGGAATCCAACACTCTATCCAGCTGAGCTACGGGTGCATGCCTGAGGCGGGTTGAATCGCCTGTCCGATGGCTGGTTCTTAGCCTAGGAAGCGTTTGGCTTCAATGCGGAAAATTCAGGAAAGCGCATATCGGCGGTTTTGAATGAGAAAGGCCGCGGGCTTTTGGCGCGCGGCCTTGTGTTGTGGGTGGCGGTTTCGGCCTATTCGCGCATCGCGCCGGGGCCGGGGATGGCCTTGGGCGGGACCTTGCCGAGGATGATCATGCCGAGCACTTCGTCCTTGGTGACGTCTTCGGTGCGGGCGTGGCCGACGACCTGGCCGTTCTTCATGACCGAGACGCGGTCGGCGAGGTCGAACACGTCGTGGATGTCGTGGCTGATGAGGAAGATGCCGATGCCTTCCTTCTTCAGTTGCTTGATCAGCTCGCCGACCTGCGCCGTCTCCTGGGGGCCGAGTGCCGCCGTCGGCTCGTCCATGATCAGGATGCGGGCGTCGAAGAGGATGGCGCGGGCGATCGCCACCGACTGGCGCTGGCCGCCGGAGAGCGCCTTCACCGGCTCCTTGAAGCGCTTGAAATTGGGGTTGAGGCGCCCCATCACTTCGCGGGCCTTGGCTTCCATGGCGACGTCGTCGAGCGTGCCCCAGCGGGTCTGCAGCTCGCGGCCGAGATAGAGGTTGGCGGCGGCGTCGACATTGTCGGCGACAGCCAGCGTCTGGTAGATCGTCTCGATGCCGTATTTCTTGGCGTCGCGCGGGGTGCGGATATCGACGGGTTCGCCGTTGATCAGGATATCGCCGCTGTCGCGCTTGTAGGCGCCGGAGAGAATCTTGATCAGCGTCGACTTGCCGGCGCCGTTATGGCCGAGGAGCGCCACGACTTCGCCGGGGTAGAGGTCCACCGAGGCATTGTCGACCGCGTGAATGCCGCCGAAGGAGATGGAAATGTTCTTCATTTCCACAAGCGGAGTGGTTTGATCCGTCATGGTTCAGAATTCCTTTTACTTGGCGCGCGAGCGGTAGACGATATCGAGCCAGACGGCGACCACCAGGACGATGCCGACGACGACGTTCTGAATTGGCGTATCGACATTGGCGAGGCCCATGCCCGATTGCAGCGATTGCATGACCAGCGCGCCGAGCATGGCGCCGGCGACCGTGCCGCTACCGCCGGCAAGCGACGTGCCGCCGATGACGGCGGCGGCGATGGTGAAGAGTTCGTAGGTGGTGCCCTGCGAGTTGACAGCCGAATTCAGGCGGGCTGTCGAGATCGCGGCGGCGACGGCGGCGAGGAAGCCCATCAGCGCGAAGATCTTGACGATGACCCAGCGGGTCTTGATGCCGGCAAGCTCGGCGGCTTCCGGATTGCCGCCGATCGCGAAGACATAGCGGCCGAAGCGCAGGCGCGTGGCGATGAAGGTCATGACGATGCCGATGAGCACGGCGATGAGAACCGGAACGGCGATGCCGTAGGGAATGTCGAGGCCCGCTTCCGGCCAGGTAATATTGTGTTCCGTGGCGTAGCGCTTGGCGATGCCAACGGGCCAGTTATAGCTGTTGAAGAGATAGATGGTGCCGAGCACCAAGACCGAACCGAGGCAGCCCAGGAAATATTCCGCCCAGAGCGGGCGGCGCGGAAAGCCGAAGCGCTTCCTCTGGCGGCGCGAGCCGACGATGCTGGCGACGATCATCACGCAGGCAAGCACACCGACGACCCAGCTCCAGGTGGCGCCGATCGAGCCGGTGGCACCGCTGCCGCCCATGATGACGAAGGTGGAGTCCATCGGCGCAACGGTCTGGCCGCTGGTGACGTACCAGGCAAGGCCGCGCCAGACGAGAAGGCCGCCGAGCGTGACGATGAAAGAGGGGACATTCATGAAGGCGATGATCCCGCCCTGGAAGGCGCCGATCGCCGTACCGATCACCAGGCCACAGATGAGCGTGATGATCCAGGTCCATGAACTGTCGAAGCCGAGATATTGCGGCAGCCATTTGGCCTGCATGACGCCCATGATCATGGCGACGAAGCCAAGCACCGAGCCAACTGACAGGTCGATGTTGCGTGTAACGATGACCAGTACCATGCCGGTGGCGAGAACCGCGATTTCGCAGGTCTGCACCGAGAGGTTCCAAAGGTTTCTGGCGGTCAGGAATTCGCGGCCGTCGAATATCCGCAGGTAAAGATCGAAGCCGATCCAGATGATCAGCAGCGCTCCGATCATACCGAGCAGGCGGGTATCGATTTCCGTGGCCCGCAGGAAGCGGGTGATTGGGCCGGCATCTGCGCTCCGGGGGCCGCTCGATGTGGTGGACTGTGTCATGTCGGCCATCGCTTTGCCGTTCTCCCTCTATCGGGCGCGGCCTGCGATGCATGCTGGGCTATCGCTGGCAACCGCGCCAATCTCAAAAAAATGCATCATCGCCTGTCCAGCCGGACTTCGTCCGGACCCGATGACCGCCATCCGGCAGGCCAAGAGGTGTGCGATGGCGCAGCACGCTGCGGGAAGCTCCGTCTCCAACTGCAAGGGGGAGTTGTCGGCTTCCAATCCGCATTCGACGCCGCAACGGGATGCCGCTGCGGCGTCGGTATGTCGATGGGTCAGTCGTTCAAGGACGGCTTACTTGCAGGCCGCGACGGCGCCGGCCTTGACGCCCTGGCAAGCTTCAGCCTTGGAGATCCAGCCGGCGTCGATGACGACGTTCAGATTGTCCTTGGTGATGGCGACCGGGGTCAGGAAGACGGACTTCATGGCGACATGCTTGGGGCCGCCGTTGAAGGTCTGGACGCCGTCGATCTGGTCCTGGGTCTTGCCACCGGCAAGAGACAGGGCGATTTCAGCAGCGCGCTTGCCGAGTTCACGCGAGTCCTTCCAGATGGAAACCGTCTGCGTGCCGAGCGCGATGCGGTTCAGGGCTGCCTTGTCGGCGTCCTGGCCGGAAACCGGTACGGAGCCGGCGAGGCCCTGGGCGTCGAGAGCGGCGACAGCGCCGCCGGCGGTGCCGTCGTTGGAGGCGACGACCGCGTCAACCTTGTTGTTGTTGGCGGTCAGGAACTGTTCCATGTTGCGCTGCGCGTTCTGCGGCAGCCAGCCGTCCGTATAGGCTTCGCCGACGTTCTTGATCTTGCCGGCGTCGATGGCTGGCTTCAGCACTTCGATCTGACCGGAGAAGAGGAAGTCGGCATTCGGGTCGGACGACGAGCCCTTGATGAACACGTAGTTGCCTTCCGGCTTGGCTTTCAGGACTTCGCGAGCCTGCATGCGGCCCACTTCCTTGTTGTCGAAGGTGATGTAGAACGCTGCGGGATTTTCGATCAGGCGGTCGTAACCGACGACCGGAATGCCTTCGTCGGCGGCCTTTTCAACGGCCGGGCCGATGGCGTCGGAGTCCTGAGCGAGAATGATGAGAGCGTTGGCGCCCTGGGAAATCAGGGATTCAACGTCGGTCAGCTGCTTGGAAGCGGAAGACTGGGCGTCAGCGGAGATATACTTCGCGCCCGCTGCTGCAAGCGCCTTCTTGATGGCGGCTTCGTCGGTCTTCCAACGCTCTTCCTGGAAGTTGGACCAGGAAACGCCAACGACGAGATCCTTGGCGAAGGCAGCCGTCTGCATGGTCAAAACGATGGCCGCGCCCGCAGCCAGCTTGATAAAAGCTTTCATATTATCCTCCCGAGTGAATGCGGCCGCACGTGTCCTGAACTCCCGTTGGCCGCCGCGATATCGCTGACGAGAAAAGGCTTTGATTTTTTTCTCGACAGTCGAGAAATTTAGTGTCAGAGATTTTTTCAACTGTCAACACCCGCACTGCCAGGTTTCATCGGCCATCCGGAAGAGCCATCGGGAGATGCGGAGGGGAGGGTGGAATGAGCGGGAGGCTTGACGATGTTGGCCAAATCGAGCACCGAATTGGTCCGTCAAAGGAACAGCGCCTTGGTGCTGTCGGCGCTGCGCCGGCACGGCCCGCTCGCCCATACCGAACTTTCTGATTTCACGAAGCTTTCGTCTGCGACCGTATCGGTCATAACAGCGGATCTGGAGCGGGCCCAGATCATCGCGAAGGCCGAGCAGCAGGCGGCCAGCGGTCGTGGACGGCCGCGCGTGCTGTTCTCGCAACGGCGCGATTGCGGCTATCTCATCGTCGTCGTCATCTCCTCGGATGCCGTGCAATATTCGCTCGTCGACTATAGCGGACGGCTGATCGACCGTTTCACCGAGGACCGGCCGCAGGAGGGTTCCGGCGTCGGTTCGTTCGTGGCCGGCCTGCGCGACGCATTGAGCCGAATCGTTGCGCGTTCACAGCTGTCTCGCGACAAGGTCCTGATGATTTCGATCAGCAGCAAGGGGCTTGTCGATGCCTCCGAGCCAGTGCTGCGCTGGTCGCCGATCTTCGGGCGTGACGAGATCGATTTTGCAGCCATGCTTCGCGATGAATGGCCGGCGAAGATCATCCTCGGCAACGAGACCCTGCTCGTCGCCTCGGCGCTCGGACGGCAGGAGGAAAACCGGAAGGGTTCCGATTTCCGGGCATTGGCGGCATTGTCGCTGGGCCACAGCATCGGTCTCGGCATCGTGCGCCGCGATGAGGAAGGCGGTCATCATATATCGGCGCCGAATTTCGGGCATATGATGCATGTGCCTGGCGGCGGCCTCTGTCGCTGTGGCGCGCGCGGCTGCATCGAGGCCTATGCGGGTTTTTATGCCATGCTGCGCACGGCCTTCGACGTGCCGCTCGATACCATCCCGGCAAAGTTCGTTCCCATCGCGGAGCTGGACAAGATCGCGGCCAGCGCACGACACGGCGGGCGCCGCAACCAACTGGCCTTTCGCCAGGCAGGGCTGGCACTCGGCAACGGCCTTTCGCGGGTGCTGAGCCTGCATGAGCACATGCCGATCGTCATCACCGGCCCGGGGGTGCGGTACCACGACCTGCTGATCGAAGGTATAGAGGAGGGGTTGGCGGAGTCGCATGTCGTGCGCATGGAGGGCATGCCGGAGCTGCGCGTCATTGCCGACGAGCAAACGCTGGTCTTCGAAGGGCATTTGAACCGCGCCCTTTCGATCATCGACAACGATGTGGTGAGGAGGGGAGCTTCCGTCGTGGAGCTGCGCGGCCAGGCTGGTTGAGCAGGGAATAAAGCAGCCCAGAAACGGAATGGGCATCCTGTCGGGCCAAGGCCTTCAGATCAACCCGGTGTGCCAAGGTCTCGATCTTCCTCGCGAATATCCAGAATTCGATCTATCAATCCCCATTCGAGTGCTTGCTCCGTGGTCATGAAGTTATCGCGGTCCATGGCGCGCTCGAATTCTTCGTAAGAGCGTCCGCAATGCTCGGCATAGAGCCGGGTCATGCGATGCTTGGTGCGCCTGATTTCCTCGGCATGGATCAACATGTCCGAAGCCTGCCCCTGGAAGCCGCCTAACGGCTGATGGATGTGGATGCTGGCATTGCGTAAGGCGGCCCTCTGGCCAGGCTCGCCAGCCATCAGCAGGAATGAACCCATCGAGCGGGCAGTCCCCATGCAGAGCGTATGCACCGGCGCGCGGATATAGCGCATGGTGTCATACATTGCGAGGCCGCTTGTCACGACACCGCCCGGCGAATTGATGTAGAGACTGATCGGCTTCTTCGGGCTTTCCGCTTCGAGAAACAGCAATTGCGCGCAGACGAGGGCCGAGACGGTATCGTTGACCTCGCCGTTGAGAAAGATGATTCTTTCGCGCAGCAGCCGGGAATAGATGTCGAAAGAGCGCTCCCCACTGTTTGACTGCTCAACGACCATAGGGACGAGTTGCATCGCTTCGCGCATCGGCGAACTCCAATCTTGTTGACTTATGGTGTGGGGGCTTCGCCGCGTCAGGCGGCGAGCATAAGCGGGCCGTTATTGTTTGCGGCTGTATCCGTCATCCGGTCGAACCTTGCGTCGGTAAGCTTGTGGATGATCCGCAAGCTGGTTCCGCCTGATGCGTTCGGGGTGACCGTGAACGTCACGGTGCTTTCAAGGAATGGCGGGGCATTGTCCCTCATCCTGTAGCGAACTTCCTGACCGGGTGTGACCGACGTCGCCTCGGGATCGGCCAATGCGTCGCTCGGAAGCCAGCTTTCCCGAAACTCCGGGATGCTGATGGCGCGCCAGACCTTTTGCGGCGGTTCGTCGAAGTCGTATTCGAGCTCAATGTCGTGCTTTTCGGTCTTCACGTCGTTCATTGATCCATATCCTTCAGCAAGACCTTGAGAGCTTCGATGCGAGCGGGCCAATAGGCGCGGTACTTCGCCAGCCATTGCGCGATGAGCGCCAGCCCTTCAGGATCGACCTCATAATTCACGAAGCGCCCCTGTCGTTCTTCTCTGACAAGCCCGGCGCTGCGAAGAACAGAGAGGTGCTGAGACATCGCCGGCTGGCTGATCTCCATACCCTCGCGCAAGGCGCTGGCGTTCATGCCGCCTGCCGCCAGCTTCTCGAAGATCGCGCGGCGGGTCGGGTCGGCCAAGGCTCGGAATATCTCATTTTCGATCATGCAGACAGATAAGCATACACTTATCTGATTCGCAAGAACTATTCGCTCGGGCTCCTGCAGGCGGGCTCATTGCAAAAGCCCGCCGCAAACGATTTGCGACGGGCTTTTGCAATGTATTCATATTTTGATCGAGGCCGAGCCGTCGCTCAGCCGATCTTCACCAGCCGGCCTTCTTTAACGGATTGCAGCGCGGCGTCGGCGAGCGTCAGGGCCGCGAGGCCGTCGGCGCCCGAGGGTGTGATGGCGCCGCCCTTTTCGACGGCGGCGATGAAGCTGGCGATTTCGTTGGCATAGGCTTCGGTATAGCGGGTCATGAAGAAATCATGCAGCGGCGGGCGGGTGTAGCCGTCACCGTTGGCGACTTCAATAGAGAAGGGACGCTGGTTTTCGGCGGCGACCATTCCCTTCGAGCCGTGGATCTCGATGCGCTGATCGTAGCCATAGGTGGCGCGTCGGGAGTTGGAGATGACGGCCTGCTTGCCCGATGCAGTCTGCAGGATGACGGAAACGCTGTCGTAGTCGCCGGCTTCGCCGATTGCCTTGTCGACCAGCACGGCGGCGGTTGCGGTAACGGCCACCGGCTCTTCGCCGAGCAGGAAGCGGGCCATGTCGAAATCGTGGATGGTCATGTCGCGGAAAATGCCGCCGGAGCGCTTGATGTAGTCGACGGGCGGGGCGCCCGGGTCGCGCGAGGTGATCGTCACCATCTCCACAATGCCGATGCGGCCGTCGTCGATCGCCTTTTTGACCGCCATGAAATGCGGATCGAAGCGGCGGTTGAAGCCGACCATCAGCTTACCCTTGACCTCATCGACAACCTTGATGCAGGCCTTGACCCGGGCAACGTCGAGATCGATCGGCTTTTCGCAGAAGACCGCCTTGCCTGCACGGGAAAAGCGTTCGATGAGATCGGCGTGGGTATCGGTCGGCGTGCAGATCACGACAGCGTCGATGTCCTTAGCGGCTTCGATCGCCTCGATGGTGCGCACTTCGCAGCCATAGGCCGCGGAGATCGCTTCCGCGGCCGCCGGAAACGCATCCGCGACAGCCACGAGCTTGGCATTGGCGTCGGCGCTCACGGCTTTCGCATGTACTTTACCAATGCGTCCTGCGCCGAGCAGGCCAAATCTGACAGTCATTTTTACCTCCCTGGATTCGGAACAAATGAACCGAACAATGATCTATATGGAATTTTCATTCCATTTTCCGAAGGCGACGTCAAGCCGCCTGTCCTTCACAATTCCGAAAATCATCATGCCATATCGGCTTGTCCGGAATTTGCCGAGACCAGCTTATTTTATTCAAACCGCTTCACAGTTTTCCCGATGATGCGCTAAAGACAGGTCTCCTTGAATAGGTGAACGAGACTCATGCAACTGATCGACCCCAGCCACCCCATCTACAAGCCGCTTTGGGTGCGGATCTTGATCGTTGCTGTCTGTTTTGGCTGGGCAATCGTCGAGACCCTTGGTTCGCAGCCTTTCTGGGCCCTTCTTTCCGGCGCGCTTGGTGCCTATGCGGCCTGGATGCTGCTCTTGAATTTCAAGCCGCAGCCACCCGCTGCGAATGTCGAAGCACCGCTGCAGGACGATACGGGCGAAGACGACACGTCGGCGCACGACAAGAAGTGATCATCGCGTGAGGCGGCGTATGGCTTCATCGATCAGCTGATTGGCGAGCGTCATGCGGGCCGTTGCCTGCTCCCGGAAGAGGGCGGCCACACTGTCGGGGTGGTTGGCCTTGGCGAAGCTGCGGCGTTTTTCATGCAGGGACTGGAGGGTGCTGTCGGAAGTGATTGCCAGTTCCGCCGCCACTTCTTCCCGCGAGGTTCGCGCCAGATGCTTCGGCATGACAGGCGGCTCCGGCTCTTTCGGTGTGGGTGCCGGCTCCGGCGGGATGACCGGCTCGCCAAGATTGTCGCGATAGGCTTCGTCGAGATGGGATGCCTCAGGCGTTTCGCCGCCGGGAACGGTTGCGGCAAAGCTCACATTGAGGCCGCGGATGCGATGCCCGGCCTCTTCATTCTCGGAAAGGTCCTCTTCTGAATCGAGGCGATCGAGAACGGATTGAAACAATGATTGCTTGAACAGCATGCGGGCCTCCACGCCAACGTCCATAACGCTGGAAGTTGGCGTGGAGCTTATGAAGTAGCGGTCGCATTCCAGGTGCGCCTTATATCAGCGCGAGGTTCCGGCTCTCTTCCAGGATCATATCGTGCAGCAGCCTGGCGCTCGGCGGCATGGCGCGCTCGCGGGCGGTGATGAGGCTGTAAGGCTTCACATCGATATCGAAATCGATCGGCAGGATGCAGGATTCGCCGGCCTGCGATGATTGTCCGCAGATGAATTGCGCCATATCGAGCGCTATGGGGGTGATGGCCTCCGTCTTGCAGACCACGGCAAGGGTCAGCAGCAGCGAAGATGTGTTGATGATGTTTTCTGGCAGGGGCACGCCGGCGGCAAGGAAGATGTCCTCCACCTTGCGGCGGAGCAATGTGCCCGGCGGCTGGAAGACCCAATCATAAGCCGCAAGGTCCTCCAGGCTGGCGACGCCCTTTGCAAGCAACGGATGCCCGTTGCGGACCACGAGGCAGGCCTTTTCGATGCCGATCTCATGCGCCGTGAACAGGCGCGGATTGAGATCGTCAGGAATGCGGCTGATGATGAAATCGTGACGGGCGGCCAGCAGCTCGCGAGCGAGCACGTTGCTGTTTTCCACCTCGATATTGATCTCGATACCGGGATAGGTGCGCGTGACGCGCTGGATTGCCGGCACAACAAGGCTGATCGCCGGGGCCGTGACGGCGCCGAGGAAAACGGAGCCGCCCTTGCCGGTGCGCAATGCGCCGATCTCCCGGCCCGCCTCACGCAGTTCGAGCAGGATCTTGCGTGCCCGCTTTGCCAATGCAAGGCCGAAGGGCGTCAACACGACGCCGCGGGCGACGCGCTCATAGAGAGGACTTTTGACAATCGACTCCATTTCGGACAGCATGCGCGAAGCCGCAGGTTGTGACATGTTCATAGACTCAGCGGCGGCGGAAATCTGCCCGTGGTCCTCGATCGTGACGATCATGCGCAGGTGATTGAGCTTCAGACCGGCTTTCAGCAGCGTGTCGTCGCGAAAATTGTCGGAATGAATCTCAATGCCATCGCTCAAATAGTCGTTATATATTTTCTCCATGGCGGCCAAATTTCCCATTCGTCGGCAAAAAAGTACTATTTTTTAACATTATACCAAACTTGATATGTGTTTTGCCAGTTATTCTATTTGACAGTTATACGAAATCGTACGAGTTTGCCGATCGTGCGCTGGTTGCAGCTCATAACACGTGAGAGCGTGGAGGAGACCTACTTCGTTTCTCACAATTAGAAGTAAACCATTCCTTCTACGGAACCTGCCGCAGTTTCGGGCGGGCGTTTTTTCGTCCGCCACACTATTAACAAGGGAGAGAGTAATGAAATCCATTATCTCATTGATGACCGGCGTTGCGCTCGGCGTCGCTACGCTGGTCACGCCTGCCTTCGCGGCAGACAAGGGCACTGTCGGCATCGCGATGCCGACCAAAGCTTCGGCTCGCTGGATCGATGACGGCAACAACATCGTCAAGCAGCTCCAGGCTGCCGGCTACGGCACCGACCTGCAGTATGGCGACGACGACATTCCGAACCAGCTCTCGCAGATCGAAAACATGGTTACGAAGGGCGACAAGGTCCTCGTCATTGCTTCGATCGACGGCACCACGCTGTCTGACGTTCTGCAGAAGGCTCATGATGCCGGCATCAAGGTCATCGCCTATGACCGCCTGATCCGCAACAGCGGCAATGTCGACTACTATGCTACGTTCGACAACTTCAAGGTCGGCGTTCTTCAGGCTGGCTCGATCGTCGACGCCCTCGGCCTCAAGGACGGCAAGGGCCCGTTCAACATCGAGCTCTTCGGCGGTTCGCCGGACGACAACAACGCCTTCTTCTTCTATGACGGCGCGATGTCGGTTCTGAAGCCTTACATCGACAGTGGCAAGCTCGTCGTGAAGTCCGGTCAGATGGGGATGGACAAGGTCGGCACGCTGCGTTGGGATCCGGCAACGGCCCAGGCTCGTATGGATAACCTGCTGTCGGCTTACTACACCGATTCGCATGTAGACGCCGTTCTGTCGCCTTATGACGGTCTCTCCATCGGCATCCTGTCTTCGCTCAAGGGCGTTGGCTACGGCACTGGTGGCGTGAAACTGCCTATCGTTACCGGCCAGGACTCCGAAATTCCTTCGGTCAAGTCCATCATCGCTGGCGAGCAACACTCCACGATCTTCAAGGACACCCGTGACCTCGCAAAGGTCACCGTCGGCATGGTCAACGCTCTGATGGAAGGCAAGACGCCTGAAGTCAACGACACCAAGACCTACGACAACGGTGTCAAGGTTGTTCCGTCCTACCTGCTGACTCCGGTTGCAGTCGACAAGACCAACTATGAAAAGGTTCTCGTCGAGGGCGGTTACTACAAGGCTGATCAGCTGAAGTAATTTTCCGATATACCGGTCAGGGCTTGCGGAAACGCGAGCCCTGACTCTGATATTTAAGACGGTCGCCCGGTCTGCTATGTTGGATCGCGGCGTTGGATATAGACAATGGACAATACCATCCTCGAAATGCGGACAATCACCAAGTCGTTCCCCGGTGTGAACGCCTTGGAAAATGTCAATCTGAAGGTCCGCCAGGGCGAAATTCATGCCCTTGTCGGTGAAAATGGGGCAGGCAAGTCCACCCTGATGAAGGTGCTTTCGGGCGTCTACCCGGCCGGGACCTATGACGGCGACATCTACTATGACGGCGCGGTTCGGCAGTTCAAGACCATCAAGGACTCCGAAGAGATCGGCATCATCATCATCCATCAAGAGCTGGCGCTCGTGCCGTTGCTGTCGATTGCCGAAAACATTTTCCTGGGCAATGAAGTCGTCGCCAATGGCATGATCAATTGGCAGGAAACCTTCACCCGCACCAAAAAGCTCCTTGCCAAGGTAGGTCTCAAGGAATCTCCGAACACGCTCGTGACCGACATCGGCGTCGGCAAGCAGCAGCTCGTCGAGATCGCCAAAGCCCTCTCGAAGAGCGTCAAGCTGCTCATTCTCGATGAGCCAACGGCATCGCTAAACGAAAGCGATTCCGATGCGCTCCTTAATCTCCTGATCGAGTTCCGCAATCAGGGCATCACCTCGATCATCATCACGCACAAGCTCAATGAAGTGCGCAAGGTGGCCGACGAGATCACGGTGCTGCGCGACGGCATGACGGTAAAGACGCTGAACTGTCACGAAGAAGAGATCAGCGAAGATATCATCATCCGCAACATGGTCGGACGCGAGCTGGCCGACCGCTATCCGCCTCGCTCGGTTCCGATTGGTGAGACCATCTTCGAAGTGAAGAACTGGAATGCCTTCCATCAACAGCATCGCGACCGCCAGATCCTGCACGACATCAATGTCCATGTGCGCAAGGGCGAAGTGGTCGGCATCGCTGGCCTGATGGGTGCGGGACGCACCGAATTCGCCATGAGCGTCTTCGGCAGATCCTATGGCCACAAGGTCAGCGGCGAAGTCTTCCTCGAAGGCAAGCTGGTTGATACCAGCACGGTGCGGAAGGCGATTGATGCCGGTCTTGCCTATGTGACCGAGGACCGCAAGCAACTTGGTCTGGTTCTGTCGAACAGCATTCTCCACAATACGACGCTTGCCAATCTGCTTGGCGTGTCCAAGGCGACCGTCATCGACGATGTGCGGGAGCTGCAGGTGGCGACGAACTATCGCTCCAAGCTGCGCATTCGCTCGGCCGGCGTGTTCCAGGAGGCGGGCAACCTTTCCGGTGGCAACCAGCAGAAGGTGGTGCTGTCGAAGTGGCTGTTCTCCGATCCGGACGTCCTGATACTCGATGAGCCTACGCGCGGCATCGACGTCGGCGCAAAATACGAAATCTATTCCATCATCAACCAGCTTGCCGCCGACGGAAAGGGCGTTCTGATGATCTCATCGGAAATGCCCGAGCTTCTCGGTACTTGCGATCGCATCTACGTCATGAACGAGGGTCGCATCGTCGCCGAACTGCCAAAGGCAGAGGCGAGCCAGGAGAGTATCATGCGCGCTATCATGCGCTCAGGGGAGAAGCATCAATGAGTTCGGCCAACCCAGCCACGGAAAGCAGCCACGTCGTTTCCATCGGCGACCATATCCGCAACAATATTCGCGAATACGGCATGCTGATCGCGCTCGTCGTCATCATGCTGCTGTTCCAATATCTCACGAATGGCGTTCTGTTCAGGCCGCAAAACCTGACCAACATCGTGCTGCAAAATTCGTTCATCGTCATCATGGCGCTCGGCATGCTGCTGGTCATCGTGGCGGGTCACATCGACTTGTCCGTCGGCTCCGTGGTCGGTTTCGTCGGCGCCGTGGCCGGTGTGCTTGTCGTGCAGATGCATATGAATCTTGCACTTGCGACGGTCATTTGTCTTTTGATGGGGGCCGCGGTCGGTGCCTGGCATGGATATTTCATCGCCTATCACCGTATTCCGTCATTCATCGTGACGCTTTCGGGCATGCTGGTTTTCCGTGGCTTGACCTACACGATCATCAACACGACCGGCAACGGCAGCAGCATCGGTCCGTTTCCGCCGGCATTCCAGATCGTCGCAACCGGCTTTATTCCCGACTTCGCCGATATGGGCGGCATCCACTCCACGTCGATTTTGCTGACTGTCGCCATCCCGATTGTCATGTTCTTCCTGTCGTGGCGTCGCCGCAGCGTGAATGAGCAGCACGGTATCGATGTCGAGCCATTCAGCTTCTTTGTCGGCCAGAATCTGGTGGTTGCAGCTGCGGCCATCTTCATCGGCTACCAGATTTCCTCTTACAGAGGATTGCCGAATGTTCTGATCCTCATGCTGCTGCTGATCGCGCTCTACGCCTTCGCCACACAGCGCACCACGATCGGCCGTCGCATCTATGCCATGGGCGGCAATGAGAAGGCGACGAAGCTTTCGGGTATCGATACCCGCCGCCTGACGTTCTACACCTTCATCAACATGGGCATTCTTGCCAGCATCGCCGGTATTATCATCGCCACGCGCCTGAACTCGGCAACGGCCAAGGGCGGTGACGGTCTCGAGCTCGACGTGATCGCGGCCTGCTTCATCGGCGGTGCCTCGGCTTCCGGCGGCGTCGGCAAGGTAACGGGTGCCGTCATCGGTGCATTGATCATGGGTGTCTTGAACCAGGGCATGTCGATCCTTGGCTACCAGACGGACTCGCAGAAGATGATCAAGGGCGCCGTCCTGCTCGCTGCCGTGTTCATTGACGTCTACAACAAGAACAAGGGCTGATCGCTTAAGCGACCGGCCGAAACTTTAAAACCAAATCCATGACAGAGTCCGGCTCTCGCTGAGAGCCGGAACGGTAAATTGCATCCGTTCTCTGTCTGATAGGAAAGGATGAAAGATATGCTCATCTCGCAGATCAAGGGTTCGAACGGCGAGATCGTCGTTGCGGTCCGCAACGGGCCGGGCGATGCTGCCAAGGCTGTCGCCAATGCCGGCAGCGTCTACGCACTGGCAATGGAAGCTGCCGATAGCGGCAAGTCGCTTGTCTCCGTCATTGAAGCACATGGCTTCGGCGAGACGATCGATCTGGAAAAAGCCTATGCCGAAGGTCGCTTCCTGGCGCCGATCACCCATCCCGACGCTGCCCACCTGCATCTGACGGGCACCGGCCTGACGCATCTCGGCTCGGCCGCCACCCGCGACTCCATGCACAAGAAGACGACCGAAGCCGCTGAGGAGACGCTGACCGACTCCATGAAGATGTTCAAAATGGGCATCGAGGGCGGCAAGCCGAAAGCCGGCGAGAAGGGCGTGCAGCCGGAATGGTTCTACAAGGGCAATGGCTATGGTGCCGCTGCGCCGGGCGCTGCACTCGTATCTCCGTCCTTCGCGCTTGACGGCGGCGAAGAGCCTGAAATGGCTGGCATCTACATCATCGCCAAGGACGGCACGCCGTTCCGCATCGGCTTTGCGCTCTCGAACGAATTTTCCGATCACGTTACCGAGCGGATCAATTATCTCTATCTTGCCCATTCCAAGCTGCGCCCGGCGAGCTTCGGGCCGGAAATCCGCATCGGTGCAGCGCCGGAGGATATCCGCGGCACGTCGCGCATCAAGCGCGGCGACAAGGTGATCTTCGAAAAGCCCTTCCTTTCGGGGGAGGCGAACATGTCGCACACGTTCGCAAATCTCGAATATCATCACTTCAAGTACGGCCTGTTCCGCACCCCCGGCGATGTGCATGTGCACATGTTCGGCACTGCGACACTCTCCTTTGCCGAGGGCATCAAGCCGGAGGCGGGCGATGTGTTCGAAATCGAAGTCGCCGAATTTGGCCTGCCGCTGCGCAATCCGCTCGCGGTTGCCGCCGAAGAGAATGTGGCTGTTCGCCAGCTGTAAGTCGTCGAGCCTGGCCGCAAAGGATCGGCCGGGCATCTCTAACACGATCCAGGAAGGCATGAAGCCATGACCATTCATCAGAATCTGATCGCCGGCGAGTGGACCGGCACGACCGGCGCCGAAAACATCAATCCGTCAGACACCAACGAGGTCGTCGGCCTCTATGCAAGCGCCAGCGTTCACGATGTCGCCGATGCCATCGCCGCCGCGAAGGCAGCGTTTCCGGCTTGGTCGCGCTCCGGCATTCTCGAGCGCCACTCCATCCTGAGAAAAACCAGCGACGAGATCCTTGCGCGCAAGGACGAACTCGGCGCGCTGCTTGCCCGAGAGGAAGGCAAGACCTTGCCCGAGGCGATCGGCGAGACGATTCGCGCCGCGCAGATCTTCGATTTCTTTGCCGGCGAGGCGCTGCGTCTTGCGGGCGAGGTGCTTCCCTCCGTTCGCCCGAATATCGGCGTCGAGATCACCCGCGAGCCGCTCGGCGTCATCGGCATCATCACGCCCTGGAATTTCCCGATCGCCATTCCGGCATGGAAGATCGCGCCGGCGCTCTGCTACGGCAACACCATCGTCTTCAAGCCGGCCGATCTCGTCCCCGGCTGCTCCTGGGCTATCGTCGATATCCTTCATCGCGCCGGCTTGCCGAAGGGGGTCTTGAACCTCGTCATGGGCAAGGGCTCGGTCGTCGGCCAGGCGATGCTGGATAGCCCGGTTCTCTCCGGCATCACCTTCACCGGTTCGGTCGGCACGGGCAAGCGCGTGGCACTCGCCTCCGTCGAGCACGGCCGCAAGTACCAGCTCGAAATGGGCGGCAAGAACCCGATGGTCGTGCTTGACGATGCGGACCTCACGGTTGCCGTCGAGGCGGCCGCCAACTCCGCCTTCTTCTCGACCGGCCAGCGCTGCACGGCCTCGTCGCGCCTGATCGTCACCGAGGGCATTCACGACAAGTTCGTGGCGGCGCTGACGGAGAAGCTGAAGACGCTGAATGTCGACAACGCCACCAAGGCCGGCACGCATATCGGCCCGGTCGTCGATGCCAAGCAGCTGAAGACCGACACCGACTATATCGAGATCGGCCGCCAAGAAGGCGCCAAGCTCGCCTTCGGCGGCGAGCTTATCAGCCGCGACACGCCCGGCTTCTACTTGCAGCCAACGCTGTTTACGGAAGCGACGAACCAGATGCGCATCAGCCGCGAAGAGATCTTCGGGCCGGTCGCCTCGGTTATCCGGGTGAAGGATTACGAGGAAGCGCTTGCCGTTGCCAACGACACGCCATTCGGCCTGTCTTCCGGCATCGCAACGACAAGCCTGAAATACGCAACGCATTTCAAGCGCAATGCCGAAGCCGGCATGGTGATGGTCAACCTGCCGACGGCGGGCGTCGATTTCCATGTGCCGTTCGGCGGCCGCAAGGGTTCGTCCTTCGGTCCGCGCGAACAGGGTAAATATGCCGCCGAGTTCTTCACCACGGTCAAGACCGCCTACACGCTGGCTTGACCGCCGACTTCAAAGCCCGGGCGCGAACGAGGTGGCCCAGGCGACGCAAAAGGTACCAAGACTATGAAGAAAAAAGCTGAATGGCCGCGCCGACTGCGCTCCTATGACTGGTTCGGCGGCACCGGCAAGAACGCGATCATGCATCGCTCGTGGATGAAGAACCAGGGCCTGCCGGCCGACACCTTCGACGGCCGTCCGATCATCGGCATCTGTAATACCTGGTCGGAGCTGACGCCCTGCAACGCGCACTTACGCGATCTTGCCGAGCGCGTGAAGCGCGGCGTCTATGAAGCCGGTGGCTTCCCGGTCGAATTTCCGGTTTTCTCCGTCGGCGAAAGCACGCTGAGGCCGACGGCGATGATGTTCCGCAACCTCGCTGCCATGGACGTCGAAGAGGCGATCCGCGGCAATCCGGTCGATGGCGTCGTGCTGCTCGGCGGCTGCGACAAGACCACGCCGAGCCTCTTGATGGGTGCTGCTTCCGTCGATATCCCGGTCATCCTCGTTTCCGGCGGGCCGATGCTGAACGGCAAATGGCGCGGCAAGGATGTCGGCTCCGGCACGGCGGTCTGGCAGTTCTCGGAAATGGTCAAATCCGGCGAGATGTCGCTGGAGGAATTCATGGACGCGGAGCAGGGCATGGCCCGCTCGGCCGGCAGCTGTATGACGATGGGCACGGCCTCGACCATGGCGTCGATGGCCGAAGCGCTCGGCATGACGCTGCCTGGCAATGCCGCCATCCCGGCGGTCGATGCCCGCCGTCGCGTCATCTCGCAGCTTTCGGGCCGTCGCATCGTCGACATGGTCAAGGAGGATCTGAAGCCTTCCGACATCCTGACCAAGGAAGCTTTCGAGAACGCCATCCGCGTCAACGGTGCCGTCGGCGGTTCGACCAATGCGGTGCTGCACCTTCTGGCGCTCGCTGGCCGCATCGGCGTCGACCTGTCGCTCGACGACTGGGATCGTCTGGGCCGCGAAGTGCCGACCATCGTCAACCTGCAGCCCTCGGGCAAGCATCTGATGGAAGAGTTCTACTATGCCGGCGGCCTGCCCGTCGTCATCAAGGCGGTTGGCGACATGGGCCTGCTGCATAAGGACGCCATCACCGTCACCGGCGATACGATCTGGGCCGGCGTCAAGGATGTCGTCAACTACAATGACGATGTCATCGTTCCCAGAGAAAAGGCGCTGACGCAATCGGGCGGTATCGCAGTTCTGCGCGGCAATCTCGCGCCGAAGGGTGCGGTGCTGAAGCCATCCGCTGCTTCGCCGCATCTGATGCAGCACAAGGGCCGCGCCGTGGTCTTCGAAAGCATCGAGGACTACCACGCCCGCATCAACCGCGACGATCTCGACATCGACGAGAATTGCATCATGGTGCTGAAATACTGCGGCCCGAAGGGTTACCCGGGGATGGCCGAAGTCGGCAACATGGGCCTGCCGCCGAAGGTGCTGAAAAAGGGGATCACCGACATGATCCGCATTTCCGATGCGCGCATGTCCGGCACCGCCTACGGCACCGTCATCCTGCACACAGCTCCGGAAGCCGCCGATGGCGGACCTCTGGCGTTGGTTCAGAACGGCGACTTGATCTCGGTCGACGTGCCGGCCCGCACGATCCAGCTCGAGGTTTCCGACGAGGAACTGGCCAAGCGCCGCGCTGCCTGGGTCTCCCCGGTCAAGCCGCTCACCGGCGGCTACGGCGGCCTCTATGTGAAGACCGTCATGCAGGCCGATACCGGCGCTGACCTGGACTTCCTGGTTGGCGCACGCGGTTCGGAAATCCCGAACAATCGCGACAGTCACTGAGATTGCTGTTTGGAATTTGGGAGGGGCGGCACGCAAGTTCCGCCCCTTTTTGATATGTGGAGTGCTTGCCTTCGCAAAAGCTGGTCGCAAAGCTTCGACTTTTGCGGCAGGAAATTTCGGACTTTCCATCGCCGGTAATTTTGTCGCGAAGATTGGGACACTCGCCACAACGCACTTTACTGTGGGCTGTCGTATGGATGTTGTTGCCGCGACATTTGGAGCCGGATGAATATTGCAAGGCCAAGGATGACCGCGACCAGATTGTAGATACTTGCAATCGAAAAGGCCTCTCCGTAGGCATTTTCTGCAAGATGGGTCGAGACGGTTGTCCCGCCAACGTGCTCCAGCACATTGAACAGAATGGTTCCAACGATCGTCACGCCAAAGGCGGAGCCGGCGATCTGCATGGTGCTGAACGCACCGGACGCCATCCCAGCCTCCTTACTGGAGACGGTGCTCAGGATCATGTTGAGGAGAAGGGGAACGACAATGCCCTGGCCCAATCCCTGAAGAACAACCGAAGCGCTCAGTGCCAAGATATAATGGCCACCGGCAAGTTCCGACAGAACGGCGGTTAGCAATCCCGCTGCAAAGACGAACATGCCGAAGAACAGAGTCCAGTACTCCCCCTGCTTTGCGAGCAGCCCCGAGAGAAGCGAGCCAATGAAAAACGCGACCGTCGATGGAACAAAAAAAGTTCCGGCTTCCAGCGCGGTCTGCTCGAGGCCGACCTGCAATAGGATTGTCAAAGACAAGGAGAACGAGCCGATCGCCGAGAAAAACAGGAATGCTGCGAAGACTCCAAGGACGAAGCTTTTCTTTTTGAAGAGAGAGATATCGATGATGGGTATGCCGCCGCGCCGCGCCAGCCGGGCTTCGTAGGAGACGAAGCACATGAATACGGGAAGCGATAGCAGGGGGGCGATAATTGCCCACCAGGGCCAATGATAGTCCTGCCCGACCATCACCGGCAACAGGATCAAGGTCAGCGCGGAAGTTCCCAAAACGGCTCCCCATAAATCGAGGGTCGTTGATGCGACTGCCCTGGTCTCCACGATCATCCATTTTCCAGCGATCAACGCATAGCACGCGACTGGAAGGTTGACGAGAAAGACAAGGCGCCAGCCAATATCCCCGATATTGAGCACAAGCAAATATCCTCCGACCACCTGAGACGCCGCACCGGCAATACCTTGGACCGCACCCATCACCGAGAACGCCTTTCGGCGACCTTCGCCCTCAAAGAGTACCCGTAGCGAAGCATAGACCTGCGGCATCAGGAGCGCCGCACCAATACCCTGGACCGCGCGTGCGCTGATAAGGCTCCAAGGCGAAAACGCGAGAGCGCACAATAGCGACCCAAGCGCAAAGATCGCCATGCCGACGAGAAACAGCTTCCGCCGCCCGTAGAGATCGCCCAGACGGGCTCCGTTAAGCAGCAAAGCACCATACGTCAGGCTATAAGCCACCATGATGAGTTGCAATTCCGCATTGGATGCATGAAGCCGGCGTTGGATGTCGGGTAACGCAATATTAACGATAAACAGGTCGAGGATGGTGAGGAAGTTCCCGGTCAGAAGAACGGCCAGTGAAGACCAGGCTCCCGCTTTCTCCGTTTCAACCGATACTGGGGTCATCTGTGTTCCCGCGTGATCGAGCTTGCGGCAGGAATCGAGTATCGGTGCCTGCAAAGCTGAAGTCGAAGGATATTTTATCTTTAATGTTGATAAAATACGGGAAATAGAACTACTTAAAGGACAAAATTTCTTCAATTGGAGACGTCATGGAAAGCTTGACGGGCATTGCCGCGTTTGTTCACGCCGCCGAACAGCAGAGCTATGTGGCAGCTGCACGCATCACGGGGGCATCTCCATCCGCCATTAGCAAGGCGGTAGGCCGTCTCGAAGCACACCTCGGGGTGCGGCTCTTCAATCGCACGACACGTAGCATGAGCCTGACCGAGGAGGGCGTGGTGTTCTATGAACGCTGCAAGCGTATCCTTGAAGACCTTGGAGATGCCGAGGCGGTCATTCTTCAGAGTCGGAACCGACCAGCAGGACGCTTACGCGTCAGTATGCCTCATATCGTCGGGCATCATCTCTTCATGCCGATCCTGCGATCCTTCGTCGAATCCTTCCCGGAGATCGAGCTGGACATTGATTTCGAGGATCGGGTGGTGGATCTCGTTGCCGAGGGAGTGGATGTCGTTGTCCGCAGCGGTGAGCTGGCCGATAGTGGATTGATCGCCCGCGTCCTCGGACAGCAGCATTTCGTTGTCTGCGGGAGCCCCGAATATGTCCAGCGACGAGGCCGCCCGCAGACACCGGCTGATCTTGCCGGGCATGCCTGCATTCACTTCAAATATCCATCCAGCGGACGCATTGCGCTCTGGGCATTCCGGACTCCCCACGACCGGCTTATCCTGCCAAGAAACCTCATCTTCAACAATACTGACGCAGGATTGCGGGCGACTTTGGATGGGCTGGGGCTTTCCCATCTGCCCGCCTATGTCGCGGAGCCATACATCCAGACCGGCGTGCTCACCCCGGTTCTTACGTCGTTCATGATTCCTTTCGGTTCGCTCTCCCTCGTCTGGCAATCCAATCGCCAACTTTCACCGAAGGTTCGTGCTTTTGTGGATTTCATGGTTGCAAGTCTGACTTCCCAAGGTGGGACCTTCCAACCGGCTACGGCATTGTCGTGAAGACCCCTCTTAAAGCCGGGTTTTTGCGACTGAATCTCACGACGCTACTAAAACTGGCATTCTGCAAAAGTTGAGTATGCAGAACGCTCAGCAAAGATATCTTCGGCAGACTGAATTCCCACAAATCAGCTCTGGCTTTGGCTCTGCCCCTGGCTCGCGACCGTTACCTTCACCGTGAGGCTTTCACCCGGCGTGCCCACGCGCATGCCGGAGACGGGGGCGGCGTCACGGTAGCAGAGGCCGGTGGCTATGCGGACGTAGCGTTCGTCCGGGCAGACGTCGTTGGCGGGGTCGAAGCCGACCCAGCCGAGGCCGGGAATATGCGCTTCGGCCCAGGCGTGGGTGGCGGCTTGTTCGTTCTTGCCTTCCATCATGAGATAGCCGGAGATGTAGCGCGCTGGAATGCGCAATGCGCGTGCGGCGGCGATGAAGATATGGGCGTGGTCCTGGCAGACGCCGCTCTTGCTTTCCAGCGCCTGCTCGGCTGTTGTTTCGGTGTCGCTGGTGCCGGGCTTGTATTCCACCGTCTGATGAATTGCGCTCATCAGCGCGTGCATCTTGCCAAGTTCATTGTCTCCGGAGATGCCACGCAGCATCTCCTTCGTCAGCTTGCCGGCCTTGGTGCGCGGCGTGTCCCGCAGGAAGAGCCAGAGCGGACCGAAGCCGCTATGCGGGCCGATAACACCGTTCACGTCCTGCGTTTCGATCTCGCCGGTAGCGACGATCCGGGTCGAATCCTGCTCGCCGTCGAGCGAGACGAGCGTTACGCGATTGGCGAACTGGTCATCATATTCGACTTCCGGACGCGCGCCTTCCACCGTGAGCTTCCAGTCATGGACCGTCTGGCCGATGCCGGTCAGCGGCGTCAGCCGCAGGCGCTGCAGCGAGAACTGCGACGGTTCGTCGTAGCGATATTCCGTGATGTGGCTGATCGTCAGTTTCATAATGTCGCCCGCTTACTCATAGAACCGGTAGCCGTCGGAAATCTCGGCGCCGAGCTTGTTGTTGCGCGCGACGAAATCCTCCAGGAATTCATGCAGCCCCTGATCCATGATGTTCTTGATCGTGAGGTTCTGCAGCAACTGACGAATGGCTTCGGCAGTATCGTTTGCAGGCAGCCTCGTCTCGTATTCGGCACTGAGAAAGCTGATGTTACCAACGATCTTCTCATAACAATAGGCGAGCGACCGCGGCATCTGACCGTTCAGGATCAGGAAGTCGGCGATGTTGGCCGGCTTGTATTCGGGATCGTAGGCCCATTTGTAGGCCCGGTGCGCCGAGACGGATCGCAGGATCGATTCCCACTGCGCGTTATCGAGCGAAGAGCCGACATGGGAGACCGACGGCAGCAGGACGTAATATTTTACGTCGAGGATGCGGGCCGTATTGTCGGCGCGTTCGATGAAGGTGCCCATGCGGGCGAAGTTATAGAGCTCGTTGCGCAGCATCGAACCGTGGAAGGCACCGCGGATCAATCCGGCACGGCGCTTGATGACGTCGATCGTCTCCGGCAGTTCGGCTGTTTTCAGCCGCTTGCCGAGCAAGGTCTTAAGCTCGATCCAGCATTCGTTGGTCGCTTCCCAGGTGTCGCGGGTCAGCGCCGTGCGCACCATGCGGGCATTGTTGCGGCCATATTCGATGCAGGACATGACGCTCGACGGATTGGAGCGGTCGCGCATCAGGTAGTCGATCGCGTCGGCGCCCGTGAGTTTGCTGTGCACTTCGTCATAGGCTTCGCGCACGCCGGCGCTTTGCAGGACGCCGTCCCAGTCGTCTTCCACTGCGCCGCTGCGCGTCAGCGACATGCGCTGGCCGGCATCGACGAGGCGGGCTATGTTTTCGGCTCGCTCGATGTAACGGAACATCCAGTAGAGGCCATTCGCGGTTCTTCCAAGCATGTCCGTTTCAGTCCTCCAGAACCCAGGTATCTTTGGTGCCGCCGCCCTGGCTGGAATTGACCACCAGCGAGCCTTCCTTCAGCGCCACGCGGGTCAGGCCGCCGGGAATGATCCGCACCTTGTCGGAAACAAGAACATAGGGGCGCAGATCCACATGACGGGGCGCGATGCCTTTGTTGACCAGGATCGGCACCGTCGACAGGGAAAGGGTCGGCTGGGCGATGTAATTGTTCGGCCTGCTCTTCAGCTTCTCGGCGAATTCCGTCCGCTCCTTCTTCGAGGCGGTCGGTCCCACAAGCATGCCGTAGCCGCCGGAGCCGTGCACTTCCTTGACGACGAGATCGGCCAGATTGTCCAGCACGTATTGCAGGCTGTCGGGCTCCGAACAGCGCCAGGTCGGCACGTTTTCGAGGATCGGCTTGCGGCCGGTGTAGAATTCGACGATCTCCGGCATGTAGGAATAGATTGCCTTGTCGTCGGAAATACCCGTGCCAGGCGCATTGGCGATGGTGATGCCTCCGGCGCGATAGACATCCATGATGCCGGGAACGCCGAGTGCGGATTCCGGACGGAAGGTGAGGGGATCGAGGAAATCGTCGTCGACGCGGCGGTAGAGCACGTCGATGGCTTCATAGCCTCGCGTAGTGCGCATCTTCACCTTGCCGTCGATGATGCGCAGATCCGAGCCTTCGACCAGCTCCACGCCCATCATGTCGGCCAAAAAGGAGTGCTCGTAGTAGGCCGAATTGTAGATGCCGGGCGTCAGCACGGCGACGCGGGGCTTGCCCTTGCAGCCGGGAGGGGCGAGCGAGGCGAGGCTCTGGCGCAGCAGCAGCGGATAGTCCTCGACGCGCTGCACCTTGTTCTGGTGAAACAGCTCGGGGAACATCTGCATCATCGTTTCGCGGTTTTCCAGCATGTAGCTGACGCCGGAAGGCGTGCGGGCATTGTCCTCAAGCACGTAGAACTGGTCTTCGCCCGTGCGCACGATGTCCGTGCCGACGATATGCGTGTAGACGCCGCCCGGCGGGCGAAAGCCGATCATCTCGGGCAGGAAGGCGTCGTTCTTCTCGATCAGCTCGCGCGGGATGCGTCCGGCGCGGATGATTTCCTGCTTGTGATAGATGTCATGGAGGAAAGCGTTAAGGGCGATGACCCGCTGTTCGATGCCCTGGGCGAGCTTGCGCCATTCGCGACCGGAGATGATGCGGGGGATGATATCGAAGGGGATGAGTTTTTCCGAGGAGTCTGCGTGTCCGTAGACTGCGAAGGTAATTCCCGTCTTTCGGAATATGTTTTCCGCATCTCGGGATTTGGCAATGAGATGGCCTCTGTCCTGGCCGGAGTACCATTCGAAGTATTTTTGGTAAGGTTCGCGCGGACTTTCATCCGCAGTAATCATTTCATCAAATGCCAAAGGTGCGGTCCCCGTGTTTTTACCCATTTGAATACAACGGTTTTTACAATGCAAGAAGTATGCGCAGTTACCGATACAAATTTCGCAGCGCGGAAAAATGCCGGATTTGCGGGCATTTAAGGGTGGCGCGGCCGTTATTCGTCGAACCTTGTCGCAGGACTCAGATCAAAATTTGAGCATCTGCTTCATTCGAAGACTGAACGCCTAGGTGGCAGATGAGGTTTCCTAAGCCTGGGCGATCGTGAGCGCGGGGTGAAGAAAAATTGATGGCTGCTTTCAGCAGATGGATTTTGACGGTTCCGCCGCCATCGTCTATCAGCCTTTAGCTCCCCGCGCGACACTCCGAATTCGACTCCGATTCCGGCTTCCGCGCATCAAACGCACATCGGTCAGCCTTCCATGTCCCTCGATAAATTCGCGCCGGCGATCTTCGTCGTTCTCTGGTCCACCGGCTGGATCGTTGCCAAATACGCCTCGCTGCATTCAGGTCCGTTCACCTTTCTGATGATCCGCTACAGCCTGTCGGCGCTTGCCTTCGTGCTGCTCTGTTCGGTTACCGGCGCCCGGTGGCCGCGCGATTGGTCGAGCGTGTTTCGGGCTGTTTATTCCGGTATCTTCCTGCACGGCATCTATCTCGGCGGCCTCTGGTGGGCGATCGCCGAGGGTGTGCCGGCCGGCATGGCCGGCATCATCGCGGCCCTGCAGCCATTGATGACGGCCATGGCGGCGCCGTTTCTCGTCGGCGAGCGCCTGCAGCCTGTCCAGCGCCTTGGCCTGCTGCTCGGGTTTATCGGTATTGCGATCGCCATCTCGCCGAAGCTGCTGACGCCGGAGACGGCCAATCTCTGGCAGGCCGTGGTTCCGCTTGCTGTCAATCTACTGGCGATGGCATCGGTGACCTACGGCACCCTTTACCAGAAACGCTATCTGCAGACCGGCGATCTTCGCACCATTGCAACGTTGCAATATGTCGGCGCTTTGATCGTCACCGTGCCGCTGGCCTTCATATTCGAGGGCCTGCATTTTGACGGCACGCAGACGGCGATCCTGTCTCTTCTCTGGTCGGTCTTCGGTCTGTCGATGGGCGGGGTCGGCCTGCTGCTTTATCTCATCCGCCGAGGCCAGGTCTCGCGCGCCGCATCGCTGATCTATCTGATGCCGCCGGCAGTCGCCATCGAAGCGGCGATCGCCTTCGGCGAGCCGCTGACCCTGCCGATCATCATCGGCACGGCCGTCGTGGTGATCGGCGTCTACCTGACCAACCGGCGTACAGCGGATGTTGTGCCGGAATAGGCATCATAGGTTATAAAAAAAGGGGGCCGATCGACCCCCTTTGTATTCGTTCAAGCGCGTTCGCGGCGCTGGCCGCCGTTGCCGGGGCCGCGGCGCTTCATGCCGCCGTCCTTGCGCTGTTCGCCCTGAGCGTTCTGGCCACGATCGTCGTGGCGACCCGTGGGGCGGCCGTGCGCGTGGCGGGGACCGCGATGGGCGCCGGCTTCGTGGGCTGCGCCATTGGCATTTGCGTGGCCATTGTGCTGCGGCTTCTTGGCCGGACGAAAATCGGACGTCGACGTGAGATCATTGTCCACTTCCGGGCGCGGCGTGCGCTCGTCGCGACGTTGGCCGCGGAAGTCGGCATTGCGATTGTTTTCGCGCTGCGGACGACGTTCCTGACGCTCGCCGTTATGGGCGCGGGCTTCGCCGGCTTCGCCCTCGCGATGAGGACGGCGAGCCGGACGTGCGGGACGGCCTTCGGGACGTCCCTGACCCGCACCACCACGACCTTGGCCTGGGGCCTGACCGCCACGACCGCCTGCGCGGTTGTTGGCGCGAACCGGGCGGCCGCGATCGGCCGGAGCCTCGCCGCTGGCAACGGCGATATCGATGGCCATCAGGCGTTCGATGTCGCGCAGCAGGCGGATTTCATCCGGAGCGCAGAAGGCGATGGCGATGCCGTCGCGACCGGCGCGCGCCGTGCGGCCGATGCGGTGGACGTAGGCGTCAGGCACTTCCGGCAGATCGTAGTTGTAGACATGCGTGACGCCGGGGATGTCGATGCCGCGGGCAGCGACGTCGGTGGCGACGAGAACGCGGACTTCGCCGTCACGGAAGCCCTTGAGGGCGCGCTCGCGCTGACCCTGGCTCTTGTTGCCGTGGATGGAGGCGGCGGCAAAGCCGACATGTTCGAGATGCTTCATCAGCTTCTCGGCGCCATGCTTGGTGCGCAGGAAGACCATGGCGCGGCCATCCGGATTGGCGGAAATCGTTTCCTTGAGGATCTCGGTCTTATGGTTCTGACCAGAAACGAAGTGGACATACTGCTCCACCTTGTCGGCGGCCTTGCCGGGAGGCGAGACTGCGACCGTGACCGGATTGGTCAGGTATTCGGAAGCGAGATCGGCGATTGCCTTCGGCATGGTGGCCGAGAACAGCATGGTCTGGCGCTTGGCCGGGACCATCTTTGAGATCTTGCGCAGATCGTGAATGAAGCCTAGGTCGAGCATCTGGTCGGCTTCGTCAAGGACGAGGTAGCTGACCTGACCGAGCGACAGGGCGCGGCGGCTGATGAGGTCGAGCAGGCGGCCGGGGGTGGCGACGAGAATATCGGTGCCGCGCTCGAGCTGGAGCTGCTGCTTGTTGATGGAGGCGCCACCGACGACGACGTTGATCCTGAGCGCCGTCTTGCGGACGAAGAGCTTCAGGTTGTCAGCGATCTGGTTCACCAGTTCGCGGGTGGGGGCGAGGATCAGGGTGCGGACGGTGCGGTTGTCGGGGCGCTTGGCGTCCTTCAACAGCATTTCGATGATCGGCAGGCCGAAGGCGGCAGTCTTGCCGGTGCCGGTCTGGGCGAGGCCGATGAGATCGCGGCCCTGGAGAACAAGCGGGATAGCCTGAGCCTGGATTGGCGTCGGCGTCGTGAAATTGTTCTGCGACAGCGTATCGACGATCTGCTTGGAGAGACCAAGCGAGTTAAAATCGGTCAATTCAGTACCTTTCGGGGCGCCAAAGCAAATAGGCCGGATCGCACCATGCGGTCCGGTCTGTCTCTGGCGTCAAGAACCCCGCGTGAAGTGGGAACTTGTAAGTTGGAAAAAGCTTTCCAGCGCATCTGACCGCCTTGGGTGCGGTCTCGTTATCTAAAGCGCTTTTGTCCTTCTCTTGCGTACGTCTAAGTCCCGCAGGGCACGCTCACGCGGCGGCCGGAAGGTGAAAGCTGAGCGGCATTTGGTCTTATTCCCGGCCAAAGTCAAGAGGGCGCCGGAAGCTTTCCTTCATGGACATACAAATACCGCCGGAAATCCGGCGGCATCTTCGGCTCTGGAATTCTGATAGGCGCATTCTTGGCGCGGTGGCGTTTCAAGCCTCAACGGCAGACCTCGACACGGTAGGCACGGCCCCAGCCATCGTGACGCCATGCCCAATAGCAGCTCGGATAGGGGCGCACATAGACCCGTTCATAGGCTGGGCCTTCGTAATACGCCGGATATTCAGAATAGTAGGCGGGATAGGCCGGGTATGCCGGTCGTACCGCTTCGGCCGCCAGAGCGCCGCCGACGACACCGGCGGCAAGGCCGCCGAAGAATGCGCCGCGATCGGAGGCGCTGGCATTGGTGGCGGTTACGGCGGCAGCGCTGCCGAGCGTCAGCGCGATCATGCCGGCCGTGGTTAAAGTGCGAAGCAAAGACATCGAAATCCCTTTCCCAAAAAGAGGCCTCCAAGCCGAAGCCGAGCTTGACGGTGCGCGGGAAACGGGGCGAAGTCGCGGCTAAAAAGACGGCCGCGACATTAAATTTTGTTCATGATGGAATAGGTGAACCTATTGATTTCCCTTTAGAAATCTGTGGGAACGCCGCCTTCTTGCTTGCGCCTGGCCACGAAAGCGTCGAGCTCTTCCTCGATTGCCGGATCAAGCGGGGGACGCTCATAGCGGGCGAGCGTTTCCTTGAAGACGCGGTTGGCATGATCGTAGGTTGTCGGCCTCCCGGCTTCGGTCCAGGTCTCATAATTTCGCCAGTCCGAGAGGATCGGGGAATAGAAGGCGGTCTCATAGCGGGCAAGCGTGTGCGCTGTGCCGAAATAGTGTCCGCCGGGGCCGACGTCGCGCACGGCGTCGAGCGCCAGGGCATCGCTGCTGACATCCAGCGGCGTCAGGAATTCGGCGACCATCTGCAGCATATCGACATCGAGGATGAATTTCTCGAAGGAAGCCGTCAGGCCACCTTCGCTCCACCCGGCGGCATGCAGCACGAAATTGCCGCCGCCCTGGGTCAGGGCCCAGAGAGAAAGCGCCGATTCGTAGGCCGCCTGGGCGTCGAGCGTGTTGGAAGCGTTGGTGTTCGAGGTTCGGTAGGGGATGCCATAGCGGCGGGCGAGCTGGCCGCCGCAGATGACAGCCTTCATGTATTCCGGCGTGCCGAAAGCAGGCGCGCCCGTCTTCATGTCGACGTTCGAGGTGAAGCCGCCGTACATGACCGGCGCGCCTTTGCGCACCATCTGGGTGAAGGCGATGCCGCACAGTGCTTCGGCATTCTGCTGCACCAGCGCGCCGGCAATCGTCACCGGCGCCATCGCACCCGCCAAGGTAAACGGCGTGACGACCACCACCTGTCCGCGCGACGACATTTCGATGATGCCCTGCAGCATCGGCCCGTCAAGGCGCAGCGGCGAGGAGGAGTTGATGATGGTGAAAAGAGACGGCTCGCGCTCCATCTGCTCCATGCTGATGCCGCGTCCGATGCGGGCGATCTCGATCGCGTCGAGATTGCGCTGCTTGCCGAGCGAATAGCAGTGGAAGGCCTTGTCGGTGAGCTTCACGATGTCGGACAGGCAGTCGAGATGGCGCACCGATGCATGGATATCGATGGGCTCGACCGGATAGCCGCCGGTCATGTGGATGATGTCGAAGGACTGGGCAAGCTTGATCAGCTTGCGGAAGTCTTCCTGATTGCCGGCTCTCCTGCCACCTTCGCGATCGGCGACGAAGGGAGCCGAGGCGACCTGGGCGAAGACGAGGTTGCGGCCGCCGATCTCGACGTTTCTAAGGGGATTGCGGGCATGGAGGGTAAAGGTCGAGGGCGCGGAGGCGATCAGCTCAAGGATCAGGTTGCGGTCGAAGCGGACGCGCTCCTTGCCCGGCGTGACGTCGGCACCGGCTGCCTTCATGCGGTCGCGCGCTTCCGGCAGGATGATATCCATGCCGATCTCTTCGAGGATGGTCAGCGATGCCTCATGAATGTCGTCCAGGGTTTCGGGCGACAGAAGCTCCGTGCGGGCGAGATTGTTGACGAGATTGAGATACTTCGCGCCGCTCGGCTTGCGGCTGCGTTCGCCGCCGCGCCCGCCTGTCCGTCTTCGCCGTTCGACTGGAGCCGCCGTGGTCTCCGATTCGTTCAGGGTCAGGCTATCTTCGTCGCTCATAATGCTCGCTCCCAATTGTCCGCCGGAGGATTCTTGGCAGAGTTTAGAGCGCCGTGCCGCCGTCGTTTGCGACGAAGGCATGACCGTTATAGGATAGTGCATGGCCTGAACGCGACGTTGCATGCCGGGTTAAACATGGTTAACGCGTTGTTAAAGCGATTTGTGATAGAGCGTCGTTTCATGAACTATCGTGTGCGGTGAGAAGAGAGATCCCGTTGAATCTGGACGGTGAACTGCTGGAGATGGCCTGCCGCCGGATCGCCAATCTGGATAGGCCGGCCTATATCAAGAACAGCGAGCTGCGCTACGTCGCCGTCAACGAGGCCTATGCGCGCTTCTTCCAGCGCGATATCTCCGATTTCATCGGCAACCGCAGCCACGATGTGCTCGACGCCGTCGAAAGCGCCGACCGGGAAGACAGGGAGCGGCGTGCGCTCGTCTTCGGCTCCGAGGAGACGGCGCTCTGCTTCGATCCCACGGGTCGTCAGCGCGCCCACATGCAGATCGAAAGCTTTTCACCTTCGGAAGACCGCGTCTATGTGTTCGGCATGTCTGTCGACGCGCCGGCCGCATCCGACGATATGTCGACTGACGGGAAAGAGCGTGGGAGCCTCGATGAGGTCGGTTTTTTCCGCACAGTTCTGGAGGATCTGCCGGTTGCGACGTTCGTGCGCGATGCCAACCATCGGCTGATCTATGCCAACGCGGCTCATGCCGCCATCACCGGGCTCGACCGCGAGGAAATGCTTGGCAAGACCGAGCATGAGATGTTCGATGTCGGCGCGGATGACTTCTTTGCCGAAAACGAGGTTGCGCTGAAGGACGGGCGTGGGCACGAATTCGAAAGCGAAATGGTGGATCGGCAGCAGATCAAGCATCCTGTCAAGATTCGCGTCAACCGCGCCGTAACATCCGATGGCGGCCACTATGTCGTTGGCTCCATAACCGATACGTCGGCGCTGAGGCAGCGAGAAACGCAATTGATGGAGGCGCAAGCCCGCGCCGAGGCGCTGCATCAGGATCTCGACAATACTCTCCGTTCGATGCCGATCGGCGTTTTGATCCACAACAGCGACTACATCGTGGAATACGTCAACGATGCCTGCTACGACATTTGGGGGTTCTGCAAGGACGAGCGTTTCGAAGGCCGGCCTTATCGCGATCTCATCGCCAAGCACTTCGAGCTCGAGCGCTTCGGCTCCGACTACCGTAGCGTCGACGACATCTATGAGGCGCGCCTGGCCGCCCTGCGCAAGGCAGGGCCGCATCTGCAGACGGAAGTGAATTTTGCCGACGGCAAGTCCGTCATCATCGATGCACGCCGTATTTCGAATGGCCGGACCTTGGTGTCCTACACGGATATTTCTTCCGTGCGACAGCAATCCCAGGAGATCACCGAGACCCGCCTGGCGCTGGAGCGCCTTGGGGGGTTGATGGCCGACGCGATGCAGGCCATGTGTCAAGGGCTCCTGATCGTGCAGGACGGCGTGATCGTGCTGGCAAACGAAACGCTGAAGGACATGCTGAAGCTGCCGGCGGAAAGCCTGGAGGTCGGCAGGAACTGGTCGGTCGCGTTCGATTATTGCGCCGGACGGGGCGATTTCGGCGACGATCCGGAGACCGTGCGCGAGTGCTGGGGCGAGAGCATCGCGGCCGGCAAGCCGATCTCTGCCGTGTTCCAGGTCGTCGGCGACCGGTGGATGCAGCTCGATGCCGCGGTCGGCGAGCATCGCCGTTGGATCGTCGTGCTGACGGATGTCACCGAAATGAAGGAGCGCGAAGCGGATCTGCAGCTTCTGCTGGCTCGCAGCAATGCGGCGGATCGTGCGAAGTCCGAATTCCTGACGAATATGAGTCATGAAATCCGCACGCCGATGAACGGAGTTCTGGGCATGGCGGAATTGCTTGGCAAGACCGATCTCGACGCCCGGCAGAAGACGTTTGTCGACATCATCGTCAAGTCGGGTACCGCCCTTCTGACCATTATCAACGATATTCTCGACTTCTCGAAGATCGACACCGGCGAAATGCATCTGCGCAAGGTGGCATTCGATCCGGTGGAGGCGGTCGAGGATGTTGCGACGCTGATGGCGGCTGCCGCGGCGGAGAAGCATATCGAATTGCTGGTGCGCACAGCGCCCGGCGTGCCTGCCGCGATGCTTGGGGATGCCGGGCGTTTCCGCCAGATCGTCACCAACCTCGTCGGCAACGCGATCAAATTTACCGAGCGCGGCCATGTATTGGTCGAACTGGATAGCCAGTCGTCCCCCGGAAGCGACTCGGTGCTGACGCTGCGCGTCGAGGACACGGGCATAGGCATTCCCGATGAAAAGCTCGATACCATTTTCGAGAAGTTCTCGCTGGCGGATTCATCCTTCGCGCGCCGTCTCGAGGGCTCCGGCCTCGGTCTCTCTATCACGGCCGGTCTGGTCGATCTTTTCGGCGGTTCGCTCTCAATCGAAAGCGAATGGGGCAAGGGATCGGTCTTCACCGTCGATCTGCCTATGCCGCTGGTTGCCGAGCGCGGCAAATCTCCGGATCTGCCGGCCAACGTCAAGGGCGTCGGCATCCTGGTCGTGGAAGACAATGAGATCCATCGGCGCATATTGACCGGGCAATTGGCGCAATGGGGGTTCGACGGCTACGCGGCCGAGGACGGCAAGACCGCGCTCGCCATTCTGGACGCCGCTTTCGACATGGGCGTGCCTGTTGATGCCCTGATCATCGATTACAGTATGCCCGGTATGAACGGCTATCAGGTCGCGCGTGCCGTTCGCGCCGATTCCCGCTTCGACTCAGTGCCCATGATGTTTCTCACATCGATGGGTGTTGTCGGCTACGACAAGGAGTTCACGGCCGTCAACGGCCAGGTGCATCTGATGAAGCCGGTGCGCGCCAATGTTTTGCGCAGCACGATTATCGACGTCGTGCGCACATCGCGCAGGCGGAAGACCAACGGCCAGACAGGCGCCGGTGTCAGATCATCGCCGCTGGAGGCTGAAGCCGCTGCCGCGATCGGGACCACCGAACAGATGGCCTCGCCAAAACCCGGCAATGCCATCGACGTTCTCGTCGCCGAGGACAATGAGGTGAATCAGATCGTGTTCACGCAAATTCTGCAGGCGACGGGCCTGCGCTTCCTCGTCGTAGAGAACGGTCAGGCGGCTGTGGATGCATGGCGCCAGTTGCGGCCGTCGATGATCCTGATGGACGTCACCATGCCCGTCATGAATGGCCATCAGGCGACGCGAATGATCCGGCAGGTCGAGGCGCAAGTCGGACAGGGTTGGCACGTGCCCATCATCGGGGTCACGGCGCATGCGCTGGATGTGGATCGCGTGATGTGCATGGAGGCGGGCATGGACGACTGCCTGTCGAAACCGATCAGCCCCGAGCTTCTCGAGGCCAAGATGCAGCGTTGGCTTGGCGATGCGGCTCTTCAGGCCGATCGCTCCAGCAGTTAAGCCGGCTTGACCCCGCAGAGCATTTCCCGCTTGCCGGCAAAGCCCTGCCGCCGCTCCACGACGAAGCCTGCCGCCTGCAGATTGCGGCGTACGAAACCGGCGGCCGCGTAGGTGGCGAAAGTGCCGTTCGCAGCCGTCTTGCCATGGAGCTCCTGCATGAGTTCCGGCGACCACATGTCGGCATTTCGCGAGGGCGCGAACCCGTCGAGATACCAGGCATCGAAGCCTGGTTGCGCGTTGCGCACGCCATCGAGCGCCGGGCCGCAGGCGACAGTCAGGCGCGTGTGGGCGTCGAGCCTCAGCGATACCATGCCTTGTGGATCGCTTGGCCAGCCGGCAACGAGGGCCTGGCGTTCGCTGTCGATCTCAGGCCAATGCGACAGGGCGCGATCGATCTCCTCCGCCCGCATCGGGTAAAGCTCGAAGGACATGAAATGCAGTTCAGAGCCCGATGTCGCCTGCTGGCGCCATTGACGCCATGTCTCGCAGAAGTTCAGGCCGGTGCCGAAGCCCAATTCGCCGATGAGGAAGTTCCGTGCCTGCTGCCAGCGGGCCGGCAAGCCGTTGCCGGCCAGAAAGACATGGCCGCATTCCAGCCGGCCATCGGTCTGGCAATAAAAATGGTCGCCAAAAGCCGTCGAATAGGGCATATCGCCGTCGCGCCATTCGAGCTCCGGGCTTGCCGCATTGGTTTCGGACGCCTTCGTCCGATCGGAAACTGGATCTGTCATGGAAAGAGCCGATAATCCCCCAAGACCAGCCCGTCAATCATCCGTCGATCTGCTGATCGGCGGCGGCGGCATTATGGGCCTGTGGGCGGCTGTTCATGCCGAACGCCTCGGCATGCAGACACTGCTCGTCGATGCCGGCCGCTTCGGGCAGGGGGCAAGCGGCGGCCTGCTCGGCGCGCTGATGCCGCATATGCCGGACAAATGGTCCGTGAAGAAGCAGTTTCAATTCGATGCGCTCGTATCTCTGGAAAAGGAAATTGCGGCCTTGGAGGCGGCGACCGGGCTTTCTGCCGGGTACCGTAGGGCCGGTCGGCTGATCCCGCTGCCGAAGCCGCATTTGCTGGAGATCGCGCGCGGTCATTCGCGGGATGCCGAAACGCATTGGCATCAGGATGGGCGTGAGTTTCACTGGCATGTGCTGGGCGCTGCACCCGTTCAGGGCTGGATCGATCCGTCGGCTGGCGGAAGCGGTTTCGTCTTCGATACGCTCGCAGCCCGTGTTGCCCCGCGCGCTCTGCTGAAAGTCCTGGTGAACTTTCTTGCCGGGGCCAAGCATGTGCGGCTGATGGAGGGCTTGCGCATCGATGGCATCGATCCGGAGAGGGGTGTGGCGACCACGAGCGAGGGCGATATCCGCTTCGGACGCTGCATCCTTTCGGCCGGGGGTGATTCCTTCCCGATATTGGACGGGCTGACGCATGGCCGTCAATCGTCTCTGGGCCAGCCAGTAAAGGGTCAGGCCGCCTTGCTGAAGACGAATGTCGACGGCAGCCTTCCGGTGATCTTTCGCGACGGTCTCTATATCGTCCCGCATGAGGGCGGGCTCGTGGCGATCGGCAGCACCAGCGAGAATCGCTTCGACGACCCACTGTCGACGGACGGCCAATTGGATGACTTGCTGATCGCGGCCCGCGCCATGGCGCCGATTCTGGCCGATGCGGAGGTCCTCGAACGCTGGGCGGGCCTGCGGCCGAAGGCGGTTGATCGTGACCCGATGGTGGGCGCGCATCCCGACCATCCGTCCCTGATCGCATTGACCGGCGGCTTCAAGGTCAGCTTCGGACTGGCACACCGGCTGGCCGAGGCGGCGGTGCGGGAGGCGGCGGATATGGCCTGTTGCTTCAAGTTGCCGCAGACATTCACGTTAGCGAGCCATATTGCCGTCGTATCACGTAAAACGTGAATATACGCCCCTTCAGGTCGTCAATCTGTCACGCAAATCACCTATCTCCTTGGCCGTTAGCACCCGGCTCGGTCAGCCGGTTTATCGCGCCCTGGAGGAGATTTTATGCGCTACGCCATTTGCTTCACGCCGTCTGCGAGCGATCCGCTGACGCTCGTGGCCGCAAATTGGCTCGGCCGTAACGTCTATTCCGGCGAGATGGTCGACCCGCCTGCCATTCGCGGGCTTGGCATCCACGAGATTGCTTTCTACACCGCCGTTCCCCGCCGCTATGGTTTCATGGGTCTCCTGAAGGCGCCTTTCCGCCTGGCGGACGATATGTCCGAAGCGGCGTTGCTGCGCGAGCTCATGCGGTTTTCCGGCACGGTCGCACCGTTCGAGATCCCGAAGCTCGAGGTCGCGCGGCTTGGCGGCGCGCTGGGCCTGGTTCCTTCCGCGCCAAGCCAGCAGATGAATTTTCTCGCAGCGTCCCTGGTTCAGGCTTTCGATCACTATCGCGCGCCATTGACCGAAGCCGAGTTCGAACGTATCGATCCGGACGGTCTTTCGGCGACGCAATTTGCCAACCTGCACCGTTGGGGCCATCCGCATGTGATGGATGAGTTCCGCTTTCAGATGATGCTGACCGGCACGGTCAGTCCCAGCGACATCCAACGCATAGAACGGGTACTACGCGACTTTTTCGAGCCGGCGCTTGCCGCGCCGCTTCCCGTATCCAACATTGCCTTGATGATGGAGGATGGTTCCGGCGGTCCTTTCCGGGTGCATTCTCTGCATCCGATGGGCAAGGTCAGCGCCCGTAAGATCGCCTGAAACGCCAGGTATTGTCGCAGCCCGGGCATTGGACTGACGTATCGGCTCCAAGGCGCATCGTTCACCTGCTAGCGGCTTGCGATTGAAAGGAAAGTGATTTTCGCACTTTCCGTCTCGACTTTCCCTGCATGGATGCTACCGTTCGGCTTGTTCGAGAAGGTGCTTCAATGTCGGAAAACTACACCCGCAATCTCATCGGCTACGGCCGCAACACGCCGGATCCGAAATGGCCGGGCGATGCTCGCGTCGCGGTGCAATTCGTGATCAATTACGAAGAGGGCGGAGAGAGCTGTATTCTCGACGGCGATCCGGCTTCGGAAAACCTGTTGTCCGAGATTGTCGGCGCTGCGGCCTGGCCGAACCAGCGCAACCTCAACATGGAATCGATCTACGAATATGGCGCGCGCGCCGGCTTTTGGCGGCTGTGGCGCATGTTCACCGAACTCAAGGTCCAGGCGACGGTCTATGGCGTAACGCTTGCCATGGCGCGCAATCCCGAAGCGGTCGCCGCCATGAAGGAAGCCGGCTGGGAGATTGCCAGCCACGGCTACCGCTGGCTGGAATACAAGGATTTTTCGGAGGATCTGGAGCGCAAGCATATTCTCGAGGCGGTGCGGCTGCACACCGAGATCACCGGCGAGCGGCCCTTGGGCATGTATCAGGGCAAGCCGTCAGACAATACGCTGCGGCTTATCATGGAGGAGGGCGGCTTCCTTTATTCCTCGGATTCCTATGCCGACGATCTGCCCTATTGGGTCGATGGCTTGGATGGTAAGCCGTTCCTGATCATTCCCTACACGCTCGAAACCAACGACATGCGCTTTGCCACGCCGCAAGGCTTCAACTCGGGTGACCAGTTCTTCACCTACCTCAAGGATGCCTTCGACACGCTTTACGAGGAGGGCAAGCAGGGCAGCCCGAAGATGATGTCCGTCGGTTTGCATTGCCGCCTCGTCGGCCGTCCGGGCCGCGCTGCGGCGCTGCGGCGGTTCATGGAGTATGTGCTGAAGCACGATAAGGTCTGGATCCCCCGGCGTATCGAGATCGCCAACCACTGGTACCAGCATCATCTTCCAGGGGGCGAGCGCTGAGATGATATCGCGCGACGAATTCGTGAGCCGTTTCGGTGGTGTTTTCGAGCATTCGCCCTTCATCGCCGAGCGCGCCTATGACGCAGGGTTCATTGTCGAACCATTGACCTCGGGTGGCGTGCACAGTGCCCTGACCAAGATTTTCCGTGCGGCGAGCGCGGAGGAGCGGCTTGGCGTCCTGCGCGCTCACCCTGATCTGGCCGGCCGGCTGGCAATTGCCGGCGAGCTTACCGAGGACAGCCGCAAGGAGCAGGCCGGCGCCGGGCTCGACCGGCTGAGCCCGGCGGAACATGCCCGCTTCACGGAACTCAACGACGCCTATGTGACCAAGTTCGGCTTTCCCTTCATTGTTGCGGTTAAGGGCCTCGGCAAGGACGATATTCTGGCTGCCTTCGAGACGCGGGTCGACAATAGCCGTGAGGCGGAGTTTGCGACGGCAACGGCGCAGGTTGAGAAGATCGCCCTGTTGCGCCTGCAATCCATGCTTCCGGAAAGCTGATGTGCGGAAAGCGCTGCTATCTTTCCCATTCCGCTGATGGCTTAGTATCTGGCCAAGGGAGCTGCGTAACATGAGTTTGGATCGGCTGATTACGCATCTCGATCGCATGCAGCAGGCCGGATCCGAAATAGGCCGGTTTCTTCAAGGCATTGGTCGAGACAGCTTTTTCACGAATGCTGAGAAGCAACGTGCCGTCGGTATGAATCTCGTGTTGCTCGGCGAAGCGGCAGCGCGCATTTCGGAGGAATATCCCGAATTTGTCGTTGACCATCCGAATCTGCCTTGGCATGCGCTAGGCGACCTCCGGAATCGAATTGCGCAGGGCTATTTCGATGTCGAGCTGACGGCCTTGTGGAATATGGCGCAAACATCCGTTCCGGAATTGCTCTCACAACTGGACTCCATTCGCCACTGGCGAGCGGAAGGCGAATAATCATAGAATGACACAGCATCTGGACATTCTTCCTCTGACGAAGGCGGCATTTGCGCCATTCGGCGACGTGATCGAGACCGATCCGGCGACCATGCGCTTCATCAACGGCGGTACGACGGAGCGTTTCCACGCGCTGTCCACCGCCGAAGCCATTGGTGACGGCGCTCGGGTAATCCTGAACCTGTTTCGCGGTCAGGCGCGTGCCTTTCCCTTTACAATCGAGATGATGGAGCGCCATCCTTTCGGCAGCCAATGTTTCGTGCCGCTCAACGGCCGGCCATTTCTTGTGGTCGTCGCGCGGGACGAAGACGGCAGGCCCGGCAAGCCGCAGGTCTTCATGGCGCGGGGTGATCAAGGTGTGAACTATCGGGTCAATACCTGGCATTATCCCCTGATGGCACTCGGCGAGCAGAGCGATTTTCTCGTGGCCGACCGTGACGGGCCGGGAAACAATCTGGTCGAATTCTTTTTCGACACCCCCTTCACCATCGGAGCGCCGACCCTATGACCGGACTGACGACCCATGTGCTCGATACAGCTCTCGGCAAGCCGGCCGAAGGCTTGATCATCGATCTTTTCAGGATCGAGGGGGATACCCGCACGCATCTGAAGACGGTGACCACCAATTCGGACGGGCGCGTGGACGGCGGACCTATCCTGATCGGCGATAGTTTCGTCGTCGGGACTTACGAACTACTTTTCCGGGCTGGGGACTATTTGCGGGCAACTGGGGCCAAGTTACCTGATCCGGCTTTCCTCGATCTCGTGCCGATCCGTTTCGGTATTGCCGATACGACTGCGCATTATCATGTGCCGCTGCTGATCTCGCCTTACGGCTATTCCACCTATCGCGGGAGCTGAGACTTGCGTTTTGCTGTTATTGCCGATGTCCACGGTAATCATCTGGCGCTGGAGGCGGTGCTCGAGGATATCCGCAGGCAAGGCATCGCCGAGATCGTCAATCTCGGCGATTGCTTCAGCGGGCCACTGACGGCGGGAAAGACGGCCGATATCCTGCTGGAGCTGGGCGCCGTGACGGTTTGCGGCAACCATGATCGGTATCTGATCGAACAGCAGCCGGAAACGATGCATGTTTCGGATCGGGCCGCTCATGCGGAGCTGGCTGAGCATCATCTCGATTGGCTGCGCAACCTGCCTTTCAGCATGGTCTACCGGAACGAAGCCTATCTCTGCCATGCCACCCCCGCCGATGATAACGTCTATTGGCTGGAATCCGTCTCGCCGGACGGTCACGTCTATCTGAAGCCGCTGAAGGAGATCGAAGCGCTGGCTGCCGGCATCGATTTTCCGTTGATCCTGTGCGGTCACAGCCACATTCCGCGAGCCGTCCGGCTTTTCGATGGGCGCCTGATCGTCAACCCCGGCAGCGTCGGCTGCCCGGCCTATGACGACGATCTGCCCAATTATCACAAGGTCGAGGCCGGCCATCCCTTTGCCTCCTACGCCATTCTGGAAAAGACGGGCGATACCTGGCTGCCGATCTTCCGGCAGATGGCCTATGATCACGGGGTGATGGCCCAACTCGCGGCGGAAAGAGGCCGCGAGGAATGGGCGGTCGGCTTGGCGACGGGCTGGTTGCGCTAGACCTCGGCGATAACAGTCCGATCCACCGTCTTGATATCGCGCTTGCCGCAAAGCGCCATGGATATATCCAGCTCCTTGCGGATGATCTCGAGCGCCAGCGAGACGCCTTCCTTGCCCATGGCGCCCAAGCCGTAGAGGAAGGGCCGGCCGATGAAGGTGCCCTTGGCGCCGAGGGCGACGGCTTTGAGCACGTCCTGACCCGAACGGATACCGCCTCCATATGCACTTCGATCCTGTCGCCGACGGCATCGACGATCCTCGGCAGCATGCTGATGGAAGAGGGGGCGCCGTCGAGCTGGCGACCGCCATGGTTGGAAACGATGATGGCGTCCGCTCCTGTATCCACGGCTGCCTTCGCATCCTCGACATCCAGAATGCCCTTGATGATCAGCGGGCCGCCCCATTGCTCCTTGATCCAGGCGACGTCGCTCCAGGAGAGCTTGGGATCGAACTGCGAATGCGTCCAATGTGACAGCGTCGTCATGTCGGAGATGTCCTTGGCATGACCGATGATATTGCCGAAGGAATGACGTTTCGTTTTCAGCATCTCCATGCACCAGGCCGGCCGCGTCGCCATCTGCCAGACGTTTTTCGCCGTGAATTTCGGGGGTGCGGAGAGGCCGTTGCGGATATCGTTGTGGCGCTGGCCGAGGATCTGCAAGTCGGCCGTCAGCACCAGCGCCGAGCATTTTGCCGCCTTGGCACGACCGATGAGGTTCAGGACGAAGTCGCGATCCTTCATGACGTAGAGCTGGAACCAGAAAGGCTGCTTCGTCACGGAGGCGATGTCTTCGATGGAGCAGATGCTCATCGTCGACAGCGTGAATGGAATGCCGAATTCCTCTGCCGCGCGCGCCGCCAGCATCTCGCCGTCGGCGTGCTGCATGCCGGTGAGGCCCGTCGGTGCCAGCGCTACCGGCATGGCGGCGTTCTGGCCGACCATGGTCGTTTCCAGCGAACGATCGGACATATCGACGAGAACGCGCTGGCGCAGCTTGATCTTGGCGAAGTCCGCCTCGTTGGCGTTATAGGTCGATTCCGTCCAAGAACCGGAATCGGCGTATTGGAAGAACATCTTCGGCACGCGCCGCTGTGCGAGCTTCTTCAGTTCGGCAATGGTAAGCGGCGCGGTCATAGCTCTCTGCCTTCTCGAGGATTGTGTTGCGGCGGGTTCGGAGTGCCTTATTGCAGGATTGACTTCATAGGCTTCCCGGCGACATAGGTTTCGGCGATAGCGCGGTCGTCGCCCATCGTCTGCAGCAGGAACAGTTCTTCGGCCAGGCTCTTTACCACTTCCATCTTCAGCGTCATGGCGGGCGTGGCGGCGGCGTTGAGGATGATGAGGTCTGCCTCCGTGCCGGTGTCCAGCGTGCCGATCTTGTCGACGAGGGAGAGGGCCTCGGCGTTGCCGCGGGTCATATAGTAATAGCTTTCCAGCGGGTTCAAGCGCTCGCCGAGGAGCTGCTGGATCTTGTAGGCTTCGTCCATGGTTCTGAGCATGGAATAGCTGGAGCCGCCGCCGATGTCGGTAGCGACGCCGATGCGGACGGGCTTTTCGCGGCGTGCCAGTGCCTTCAGCGGGAAGAGACCGGAGCCGAGGAAGAGGTTCGAGGTCGGGCAGTGCACGGCGACCGCGCCGGCCTCGCTCATGGCGTCCGCCTCGCGCTCGGAAAGATGGATCGCGTGGCCGAACAGGCTCTTTGGGCCGAGCAGCCCGTAGCGGGCATAGATATCGGTATAGTCGATCGCTTCCGGGTAGAGTTCACCCGTGAACTTGATCTCGTCGTGGTTCTCGGAAAGGTGCGTCTGGATGTGCAGGTCCGGGAATTCGCGGGCGAGGGCGGCCGTCGCCTCCATCTGTGCCGGTGTAGAGGTAATGGCGAAGCGCGGCGTGATGGCGACGTGGTTGCGGCCCTTGCCATGCCAGTCTGCAATCACTTCGCGGGTCTCGTCATAGCCCGTCTCCGGTGTGTCGAGCAGCCCTTGCGGCGCATGCCGATCCATCATGACCTTGCCACCGACCATGCGCATGTTGCGGCGCATGGCTTCGGAGAAGAAGGCGTCGGCTGAGGTCTTGTGCACGGAGCAATATGCAACGGCCGTGGTCGTGCCGTGGCGGATCAGTTCGTTATAGAAATGCGTGGCGATGCGCTCTGCGTGGGCGCTTTCGACGAAGCGGCATTCCTCGGGAAAGGTGTAGGTGTTCAGCCATTCGAGCAGGTTGGCGGCATAGGAGGCGATCACCTGCATCTGCGGGAAATGCAGGTGCATGTCGATGAGACCGGGCAGGATCAGGTGTGGCCGGTGATCGACCTCAGTCACGTCGCCCGGTGCCTGCGCCTTGATGGTAGCGTAAGGGCCGATCGCGGCGATGATGCCGTTTTCGATCAGGAGGCCGCCATCGCTTTCGTAAGTATAGCTGTCCGTGTCATCAAGGCCTTGCGGTGCGCGCTTGAAGGAAAGCAGGCGGCCGCGCAGAAGGGTGGTCATTGGCTTTTTTCTCCGACGGAGCTTTCGAACCAGGCGACCAGCAATTTGCGCTCCTCCGGCGTCACCTCGGTGACGTTGCCGGGAGGCATGGCATGGCTGCGGCCGGCCTGGATATAGATCTCCCGGGCATGCATAGCGATTTCCGCGTCATTTTCCAGCCTCACATCTTTCGGCGGCCGGACAACTCCCTCATAGACGGGCTCGGCCGCATGGCACATGGAACAACGCGTCGAGACCATCTGCTTGACGGCCGGAAAATGCGCGTCCGAGGCGAATTGCTGGAAGGCGGGCGCGACCGCATTGGCATCCTTTTCGCCGGTCAGCACCTTCGGAACGGTCGAAAGCCACATGATGACGATGAAGAGGACGAGCGTGACGATCCAGGTCCAGGTCGGGCGGCCCTTGCGGGCATGCGTCGTGTTGAACCAGTGGCGGATGGTGACGCCCATCAGGAACACCAGCGCCGCGATGATCCAGTTATAGGCCGTGCCGAAGGCCAGCGGATAGTGGTTCGACAGCATGAAGAAGATGACGGGCAGCGTCAGGTAGTTGTTGTGCAGCGAGCGCTGCTTGGCGATACGGCCGTATTTCGGGTCCGGTGTGCGGCCGGCGATCAAGTCGGCGACGACGATCTTCTGATTGGGGATGATGATCATGAAGACGTTGGCGGACATGATCGTCGCGGTAAACGCGCCGAGATGCAGGAAGGCGGCGCGGCCGGTGAAGAGGTGCGTATAGCCCCAGGCCATGAAGACGAGGACGGCATAGAGCACGATCATAAGGCCCCAGGTATTGTTGCCGAGCGGCGATTTGCAGAGCAGGTCGTAGACGACCCAGCCGCCGACAAGCGAGGCGAGCGAGATCAGGATGGCAACGGGGACGCTGACGTCAAGCACATGTCGGTCGATGAGAAAGAGATTGGCGCCGCCATAATAGACGATGCACATCATCAGGAAGCCGGAAAGCCAGGTAAAATAGCTCTCGTATTTGAACCAGGTCAGATGCTCCGGCATCTGTGCGGGAGCCACGAGATATTTCTGGATATGATAGAATCCGCCGCCATGCACCTGCCACTCCTCGCCATAGGCGCCGGGCGGAAGATGCGGGCGCTTCACCAGCCCGAGATCGAGCGCGATGAAATAGAAGGACGAGCCGATCCAGGCAATCGCGGTTATGACGTGGAACCAGCGGGCGGCAAAGGCCAGCCATTCCCACGCTATGGCGTATTCATACATTCAGTTCCCCTTTTTCTCTTTCGACTCGATACCTTGCAAAATGTTGGGGGCGGATGGAAGGGGAGAGTTTGACGCGTCGGTCAAAAGCCATGGCCTTGTCGAGCGTCCGGTTCGCATTAGATCAGAATATGGCGGTTTTTAACGCCCTCGGCTGCTTGGAGCGGGCCGTGTCCGCGGCAGCCGTCCATTTCGACGGAGAATTGCCCATGCGTGGTGTTCTGGCGTTCGTATTTTTTCTCTTTGCAGCTGCCGCCCTGGCGCATGATGCGCCTTCCGGCTGGAGGTACGATCCCTATTGCTGCAACGGCGACGGCGAGAGCGGTGATTGCGAGATGATCCCTTCGCGCACCGTCACCGTCATTCCGGGCGGCTATCGAGTGACGCTCAATCCCGGCGACCATCGTTATGTGACGCATGCACATATCTTCACGCTGCCGCAGCGCAAGACGATGCGCTCACCCGACGGCGCCTATCATCTCTGCCTGTTTCCGGACGAAAACACGCCGCGCTGTTTCTACGCGCCTGATATGGCTTATTGAGCTCTATTCGAGCGGCCGGCCGAATTCGGCGAGGAGCCAGTCCCTAAAGGCACGGATGCGCGGCGTATGACGCCTGTTTTCCGGGTAGGCGACCCAGTAGTCGGCGCCGTCGGTTGATAGGATATCGAAAGGCTGTATCAGCCGTCCGGAGGCAAGCTCCTCCGCGTAGAATTCCGGGGTCAGAATTGCGACGCCCTGGCCGGCCAGGGCAGCGCTTGCCTCGAAGGATTGCGCCCCCAGCCTGCTTCGCGGTCTGCCCTGAAGGCCGGGGTCGGGAACACCGGCCTCCTGGAACCATTGAACCCACCATGGATCGCCGGCATCGATGATGCGTAGCTTCAGCAGATCGGCAGGCTCGTGCACGCCTCCGATCGTCTCGGCCAGTGCCGGACTCAGCATTGGCGTGAAGGTCATCTTCATCAGCAGGTGCGCACGCAGGCCCGGCCATGTGCCCAATCCGGCACGGACGGCGATATCGGACGGCTCACGGGCGAAATCGATGATCGAGCCTGAGGTGGACAGTCGAACGGCAATTTTGGGATGTTTGAGCTGAAACGAGCCGAGATGCCGAGCGAGCCATTGCGATGCGAAGGTTGGTGTCGAATGGATGAGGAGCGTGGTTTCGGCGTCGCCGCTGATCGAAGCCATGGCGTCCTGCAGCATGGCAAAGGCCTCGGCTACCTTCGGCGCCAGCTGCTCTCCGGTCTCGGTCAGTACGATCTGCCTCGGGCGGCGCAGGAACAGCGGCTCGCCGACGGTCTCTTCCAATAGCTTGATCTGGTAGCTGACGGCCGTCTGCGTCATGCCGAGTTCATCGCCGGCACGGGTGAAGCTGCCGAGCCTTGCGGCCGCTTCGAAGACGCGGAGTGCATTCAGCGGGAAGCGTTTCGACAGCTTCATGGATAAGTTCTCTTTATGTATGCAGATGATAGTTCGATTGGAATTCCAGCATTTTTCGCGTCACTGTGCAATTCACATCATTGATTGAATTGAGGTGTCGTCATGGATTGCTATGCTGTGGAACAGATGGAGGTAGCTAGACCAACGGGCTTGGCGCGCGTTCTGGAATCTTTGGCGCAGATGTTCGCCAGACATGCCGAGCCGTCGCCGCGCCTGGATCTCGAAGAGATACCGGACCGGCTGAAGCGCGATCTGGGTTTCCTTGACGGACGCGAGCCGCGTTACGAGGACAATCGGCTACGATAGGCCGCAAAGCCGTCAGAAGTTCAGCGGCAAATATCCGGAGCAGGAGCGAAGGATAGAATGGAGTTTGCTGCGAAGAAGGGAGAACAGGCGGCCGCCCAAAGCATCACATCCCCTTCAGCCGTTCTACCGCCATCAGCACCCGCTCTGGCGTTGCCGGCGCGTCGAGACGCGGGCAGACGCGATAGTCGGCGACGCTGGCGACGGCCATGGATAGTGCTTCGAGCACCGAAATACTGAGCATGAATGGCGGTTCGCCGACGGCTTTCGAGCGGCCGATGGTAGCCTCGGTATTCTCGGACCATTCGGCAAGACGGACGTTGAAGATCTTCGGCCGATCGGAGGCGAGCGGGATCTTGTAGGTGGAGGGCGCATGGGTGCGCAGCTGGCCCTTGGCATCCCACCAGAGTTCTTCGGTGGTCAGCCAGCCCATGCCCTGCACGAAGGCGCCTTCGACCTGGCCGATATCGATCGCCGGATTGAGGGAGCGGCCGACGTCGTGGAGGATGTCGGTTCGGTCGATCAGGTATTCGCCTGTCAGCGTATCGACCGACACTTCCGAGCAGGCGGCGCCATAGGAGAAATAATAGAACGGCGTGCCGCGGCCGGCCTTGCGGTCCCAATGGATTTTCGGCGTCTTGTAGAAGCCGGCGGCGGAAAGCTGCACGCGGGCGAAGTACGCCTGCTTGACGAAATCCGGGAAGGGGATTTCCACATCGCCGACGCGCACGTGGTTCGGCAGGAATTGCACTTCCCCGGCACCGACGCCCCATTTTTCGACGGCGAAGGCGACGAGCCGTTCCTTGATCTGACGAGCGGCGTCATAGGCGGCCATGCCGTTCAGGTCCGAGCCGGAGGACGCGGCGGTTGCGGAGGTGTTCGGGACCTTGCCTGTCGTGGTAGCGGTGATCTTTACCCTGTCGATATCGACCTGGAAGCTGTCTGCCAAGACCTGCGCCACCTTGGTATAGAGACCTTGGCCCATCTCGGTGCCGCCATGGTTCAGGTGGATGGAGCCATCCTGATAGATATGCACCAGCGCGCCTGCCTGGTTGAAGGCAGTCATGGTGAAGGAGATGCCGAATTTCACCGGCGTCAGCGCGATCCCCTTGCGGATGAAGCGGCTGGAGCGGTTGAACTCGATAATGGCGTTGCGCCGCGCCTGATAATCGGCCGTCTCTTCCAGCTCGTCGACGATGCGGTTGATGATGTTGTCGGTGACTTCCTGATGATAGGGCGTGAGCGTCCGGCCGGATCCCGGCTGGCCGTAGAAGTTCGCGCGGCGGATCTCCAGCGGATCCTTGCCAAGCGCATAGGCGATCTCTTCAATGAAGCGCTCCCCGCCAACCATGCCCTGCGGGCCGCCGAAGCCGCGGAAGGCGGTGTTGGAAACGGTATGCGTCTTCAGCGGTTTCGAGACCAGATGCACATGCGGATAGAAATAGCTCGAATCCGCATGGAACAGCGCGCGGTCGGTGACCGGCCCGGAGAGGTCGGAGGAAAAGCCGCAGCGGGCGGCATAGGTGGCATCGACGGCGTGGATGCGACCGTCATCGTCGAAGCCGATCTCGTAGTCCAGCAGGAAGTCGTGTCGCTTGCCCGTGGCAGCCATGTCCTCGTCCCGGTCCGGACGGAACTTGACGGCGCGGCCGAGCTTCTTGGCGGCGAGGGCGGCGAGCGCTGCAAACTGGTTGCCCTGGGTTTCCTTGCCGCCGAAGCCGCCGCCCATGCGGCGCACGTTGACCGTGACGGCATTGGACGGGATGTTCAGAACATGGCCGACGATGTGCTGGATTTCGCTCGGATGCTGGGTGGACGACCAGACGGCGACTTCATCGTCCTCGCCGGGGATTGCCATGGCGATATGGCTTTCGAGATAGAAATGCTCCTGGCCGCCGATGCGCATCTGCGCCTTGATGCGATGCTTGGCATTGGCCATCTCGGTTTCCGGTTCGCCGCGCTTCAGCGTCATCGGCTCGTAAACGAGCGGCGAGCCATTGGCGAGCGCCCCGTCGATATCGCTCCAATGCGGCAGGTCGCGGTAGTCGATCTTGGCGAGGCGAGCGGCGCGACGGGCCGCATCGCGCGTTTCCGCAATGACGGCGAAGATCGGCTGGCCGTGGAACTCGACCTTGGTTTCGGCGAGCAGCGGCTCGTCGTGCATGCCGTTGGAGCTGGTGTCGTTGACGCCGGGAACATCGGCGCCGGTGAACACCCAGACGACGCCCGGATAGGCTCTGACGGCGGAAAGATCGATGGCGGCAATCTCGGCGTGCGCACGGTCGGAGAGGCCGAGCGCGCCGTGCAGCAGGCCCGCGGGTTCGGGAATATCGTCGATGTAATCGGCGGTTCCGGTCACATGCTTATGGGCTGAATCATGCTTCATCGAGTCATGCATCGAGCCGTTGATAACGACCTTGCGTTCTTCGAAAGTGGACTTATCCATTGTTCAAGCCTCCGCCGTTTCCCTTCTCCCCAGCGGGGAGGAGGGCGAAGAGGTATCTGCTGCGATCCGATAGCGTCATCGGCGCGGAGCGTGTGAAATGCGGCTGAATGGATGCAAAACATTTCATCATGCCAGCACCTCGAAACGCTTCAGCTCCTGCGATGCACCCGATGTTTCCAGATAGAAGCGGATGAGCAGGTTCTTGGCGGTCAATTGTCGGTATTCGGCGGTGGCGCGCCAGTCGGTCAGCGGCTTGTAATCGGCGTCGAAGGCGGCTCGGACGGCTGTGACGGTCGCTTCCATCCAGGGCTTGCCGATCAACTCGGCCTCGACGGTGCGGGCGCGCTTCGGCGTGCCGGCCATGCCGCCGAAGGCGATGCGGATATCGGCGACCTTGTCGGCATCATCGAGCGTCAGGTGGAAGGCGCCCAGCACGGCTGTAATGTCCTCGTCACGACGCTTGGTGATCTTGTAGACGGCAAAATGCGCTGAAGCAGCCGGGTACGGCACGAAGACGCTTTCGACGAATTCGCCGGGGTTGCGATCCTGCTTGCCGTAGTCGATGAAGAAATCCTCCAGCGGCAGGCTGCGGGTGCCGGCCACCGAGCGCAGCTTGACGGTGGCGCCAAGGGCGATCAGCGGCGGCGGTGAATCGCCGATCGGCGAACCGTTGGCGATGTTGCCGCCTATCGTGCCCATGTTGCGCACCTGCTCGCCGCCGATGCGGTTGATGAGGCCTGCAAGCGCGGGGATTTTTTCGGCAATGGCGGTAAAGGCGCGGCTGTAGGTGACGCCGGCGCCGATGGTCAGGCCCGTATCTTCAACGGTGATCTTCTGCAGGTCGCTCAAATGATTGATGAAAACGACAGGGTTGAGGCTGCGCATCTGCTTGGTCACCCAGAGGCCGACATCGGTCGATCCGGCGACGACGGTCGCCTTCGGTTCGTCGGCAAGCACCTGTGCCAGGGCAGCAACGGAACCCGGCACGATGAGGCGATCCTCGCCCTCGGCTATGGTGATGGTGTCGGCGCTCTGCATGGCCCAGAGGCGGGCGATGATGTCGGCCCTGGTCTTTTCCAGGGGATCGAAGAGGGCGCTCGGTCGCTTCTCGCTGACCTGCTCGGCCGCCTTGACGATCGGTTCGTAACCGGTGCAGCGACAGAGATTGCCTTGCAGGGACTTTTCGATCTGCGCCCGGCCCGGTTTTTCCGTCGTCAGCCAGAGGCCGTAGAGCGACATGACGAAGCCCGGCGTGCAGAAGCCGCATTGGGAGCCGTGGCAATCGACCATGGCTTGCTGCACCGGATGAAGGGTGCCGTTCTGGGCCGCCAGATGCTCGACCGTGACGACGTGGGTCGCATGCAGCGAGCCGACGAAGCGGATGCAGGCATTGACGGATTCGTAGTGAAGCCCGCCATCGATCAGGCGGCCGACCAGCACGGTACAAGCGCCGCAATCACCTTCCGCGCATCCTTCCTTCGTTCCCGTCAGGCGCCGCTTGAGGCGCAGGAAATCAAGCAGCGTCTCGGTGGGGCGCAGATTTGAGAGCGAGATATCCTCGCCGTTGAGGATAAAGCGGATGCTGTCGTTCATGTCGTTCCCGAATTATCTTTCGTTGGCAGGGGCCGGATGCGCAGGCGCCAAACCGGCCCTAACCGTCTATCGTTATTCCGCGGTCCAGCCACCGTCAATCGAGACGTGTGTTCCAGTGACCTGGCGCGCCTCGTCGCTGGCGAGATAGATCGACAAGGCAGCAATCTCTTCGGCTTTGACGAATTCATGCGTCGGCTGCGCCTTGAGGATGACCTCGTTCTTGACCTGCTCCTCGGTCATCCCGCGTGCCTTGGCTGTGTCGGGGATCTGCGCCTCGACGAGCGGGGTCAGGACATAGCCGGGGCAGATGGCATTCACGGTCACGCCAAACTCGGCAAGCTCAAGTGCCGCCGTCTTCGTCAACCCCATTATACCATGTTTTGCCGCGACATAGGCCGATTTGAAGGGCGAGGCGACGAGGGCGTGGGCGGACGCGATATTGATGATGCGGCCGTATTTCCTGGCCTTCATCAACGGGATCGCCGTGCGGATCGTGTGGAAGGAGCTCGACAGGTTGATGGCGATGATCTGGTCCCACTTCTCGATCGGGAAATCCTCGATCTTCTCGACATGCTGGATGCCGGCATTGTTGACGAGAACATCGACGCTGCCGAAGGTCGAATTGGCTGTGGCGATCAAGTCGGCGATCTCGGCGGGCTTGGTCATGTCGGCCGGATGGTAGATCACTTTGCCGCCGCCGGACGCCTCAAGCTTGTTTTTGATCGCGTCGATTTCCTCAGGCTTTCCAAAGCCGTTGATGACGACATTCTCACCCTTGGCGGCAAAGGCGGTCGCGATGGCGAGGCCGATACCGCTCGTGGAACCGGTGACGACAACTGTTCTAGCCATGATCTTCTCCTTGGACAGCGCAGCTTCTTGCTGCAACGCAAAAGCGGTTTGAGCCTAGTCCCAAACCTGCGGATATGGCAATCGCATCGTCGCAAGACTCTTTTACGTCCCCGAGGACCACGATGCCGTGAACGGAAGAGCGTATTTTTCGATAAAAAATTTCGTTTTGCTTTCTTTTCACATTCGTTTTGCTCGCGTATCTGTTGGTTTGGGACGCAACAGGCGGGAGGAATGCATGAGCGGCTATATCTTGGCGATCGACCAGGGAACGACGTCGACGCGGGCTATCGTTTTCGACGGCAAGATGAAGGTTGCGGGCGTCGGACAGAAGGAATTCACCCAGCATTATCCGAAGCCGGGCTGGGTCGAGCACGATCCCGAAGAGATCTGGTCATCCGTCCTCTTCACCGTCCGCAAGGCGATCGAGGCCGCCGGCATCACGGCCAAGGACATCGCCGCGCTCGGTATCACCAATCAGCGCGAGACCGTTGTGGTCTGGGATCGCGAGACGGGCAAGCCGATCCACAATGCGATCGTCTGGCAGGACCGCCGCACCGCGAGCTATTGCGAGAAGCTGAAGCGCCAGGATCTTGAAAAGCTCTTCACCCGCCACACCGGCCTGCTGCTCGATCCCTATTTTTCCGGCACCAAACTGTCTTGGCTGCTCACCAATGTGAAGGGCGCCCGTGCGCGCGCCGGCAAGGGCGACCTGTGTTTCGGCACGATCGATACCTTCCTGATCTGGCGGCTGACGGGCGGTAAGAGCTTTGTCACCGATGCGACAAATGCCTCGCGGACGCTGATGTACAATATCGGCAGCAACGAATGGGACAGGCAATTGCTCGACATCCTGCGCGTCCCGGCTGCGATGCTGCCTGACGTGAAGGATTGCGCCGCCGATTTCGGCATCACCGATCCGTCGCTTTTCGGCGCGGCGATCCCGATCCTCGGCGTTGCCGGCGACCAGCAGGCGGCGACGATAGGACAGGCCTGCTTCGAGCGCGGCATGATGAAATCCACCTATGGTACCGGATGCTTCGCGCTGCTCAACACCGGCGCGGATATGGTTCGTTCCAGGAACCGGCTGCTGACGACCATCGCTTACCGGCTGAACGGCGAAACGACCTATGCGCTGGAAGGCTCGATCTTCATTGCGGGTGCTGCCGTGCAGTGGCTGCGCGACGGGCTGAAGACGATCCAGCGCGCTTCGGATTCCGGCGAGTTGGCGGCCAAGGCCGATCCGATGCAGGAGGTCTATCTCGTGCCGGCCTTCACCGGCCTCGGCGCGCCCTATTGGGATCCGGATGCCCGCGGCGCCATTTTCGGGCTGACGCGCAATACCGGGCCTGAGGAAATCGTCCGGGCGGCGCTGGAGGCTGTCTGCTACCAGTCGCGCGACCTGCTGGATGCCATGCACAAGGATTGGCGCAACGGCAGCGGCCAGGACACGGTACTGCGCGTCGACGGTGGCATGGTCGCTTCCGATTGGACGATGCAGCGGCTCGCCGATCTGCTCAACGCGCGCGTCGACCGTCCCACCATTCTGGAAACCACGGCACTCGGTGCTGCGTGGCTCGCGGGCAGCCGCGCCGGCGTGTGGCCGGACCGTGCCGGCTTCGCCAAGGCTTGGGCGCGCGACCGGCGATTCGAGCCTGACATGGACGACAGGACGCGAAATGCCAAACTGAAGGGATGGAAAAACGCGGTAGCGCGTACCTTGAGCACGCGGTAGGGCCATCTTAGCCGGCTATGCCTCACCGCAGGTTATGCCGTGTAAGATTTCTTTATTTTGCTTATATAAGGGAGAGCAGCGATACTTGCGGCGTGGGTGCTTCGAGTCACCCTTCGCGGAATAGATCCTTCATCGGACCAACGCCTTCTGGGAGACGACAAGGCGCGCAATGGCTGCTCAATTTACGGAACTGAAGAAGCATATCTACAGACAGATCAAGTATCATCTGTCCCGGCCAAAGCCGCCCGTCCTGCCGGAACCGTTTCGGGGGCCTGTTCTTGTGGTCGGATCCGCGCCGGTGTCAAATAAGCCTGCGGATTTCGACGAGACCTTCCGGGTGATCACCATCAATGGCTCGCAGGTGGTGACGAAGGCCTGGGGGATCGAGACCCCCGACGTCACCCTCGTCCAGTTCAACCAGATCGAGGGAACGAACACCAACGCCGTCGAGGTGCGCCGCGTTCTGAACGGGGAGCGCACGAAAATGCTTTACGTCCTGCTGTGGCGGAAGGAGCTCCAGCGGTTGGAAGAGGGGCTGAAGGCGTTCAACTACCGTTACGACAGGCTTGAGATCGTCGATCGCTACAAGCGCATGGCGCTTCTGGACCGGGTCGGCGGCGTGAAATGCAGCGAGCTGGGCGCCGACGACAAATGTTCGAATGGCATCAATGCCGTGCTCTTCGCGCTCTATAACGGTGCGACCGAAGTGATCATCACCGGGATCAATCCCGATTCCGGCGGACATGTCTACAATCAGGAAAATCTCGCTCGGCTGCATGTCCGCAAGGATCGCGAAATTCTCGAGCGGCTGCTGGAGCGTGGTTATCCCATCTTCACGGCTGATCCGGCCGTGTCGCAATCCGTCGGCCTGCCGCTATGGAAGGGCAGGGCGCAAGCTGCAAAGATGTCCGAAGCTGACGTGAAGGCCAGGCGGCCGGCATCGAAAAAGGCAGCGACCCTGAACCCGTTGTTGGGTTGACGGGCTGGCCGTTCGTCGGAGGCTGACGAATGTCAACGTTTCATGCCAAGATCGTGGCATGGAATCATTGGATCACGCAAATTTCAATCAGATGCTGATGCCCCCACCACTCAGGCCGGGCGATAGAATACGTTTTGTCTCTCCCGCCAGTCCGCCCGATAGAGGCATGGTTTTGAGACATGCTGAAATGCTGAAAGACTGGGGTCTCACCGTCGATTTCGGCGAGCATGCTTTTTGTAAGCGGGACTATCTTGCCGGAACCGATGAAGAGCGGCTGGCGGATTTCAATGCCGCGCTTCGTGATCCCGATATTCGGGCGATCTTTACCACACGCGGTGGCAAGGGATCCTATCGGATCGCTGATCAATTGGATTTTGCGGCCGCCAGGCGCGATCCGAAGTTTGTTGTCGGCTTCAGCGATATCACCGCATTGCACCTCAGTTTCTTGAAGCATTGTCATCAGATCGGCATTCACGGAGCGTTTTTTGCCGGACCGAACGAAGACACCGTCAGTGCGGAAACGAACCATTCGTTGCGCCGGGTGCTGATGACAACCCAGGACATCGTCATCAACTCGCGCCTGGAAGAGCCGACATCCCATCTTACGACGAGTGGAACGGTTAGCGGGCGATTGATCGGCGGGAATCTCGATATGGTCGCTACGACGGCCGGCTGGGCATTGCCGGATCTGCGCGGCGCCATCCTGCTTCTTGAAGCGGTCAACGTGTATCGCGGGCATGTTGACCGGCAGTTGACGATGCTGCGCAAGGCGGGCCATTTGAATGGCCTGTCGGGGGTCGCCATCGGTCAGTTCACCGGTTTCGAGTTCGACCGCAATTTCTCGATCATCGATATCCTGCGCGAACATCTTGATATGCTTGGTGTGCCGGTCCTCGGTGGCCTGCCGCTCGGGCATGGGAATAGCCCGGTGAGCGCATTGATCGGTGCCGTTGCGGAGCTTGACGCAAAAGCGGGTACTTTGACGATCAAGCGCAGCGATACCTAGCTTCTTCCCGCGATAATTTTTTGACGTCACCTGTCGGCACGGGTGATACTTCTTCGTCTTTAATGGAGAGGAAGGTCCCTATGCTCTACGCAATCCTATGCTACAACGACGAAGATACCGTATTCGCCTGGTCCAAGGAGCAGGAGGACGCGACGATGGCGCGGCTGATTGCCGTGCAGACACCGCTCGCCGAGGCGGGCAAGCTTGGCCCCGTAGCGCGTTTGATGCCGACGACAGCGGCAACGACGCTGCGCAAGGGCAAGAACGAGCCGATCGTCATCGATGGCCCCTTCGCCGAGACGAAAGAGCAATTGCTGGGCTTCTATGTCATCGACTTCGAAACGCTCGACGAAGCGATTGAATTCTCGAAACAATTGGCCGAAGCTAATCCGGGTGCAGGCTCCTACGAGATCCGCCCGCTTTACGTGTTCAGGCCGGGGACGGTTGCGACATGACGGATATTGGCTGGATCGACATCGCGCTCACCAATGCGCGGCCGCAGGCGCTGGGTGCACTGCTGCGCTATTTCCGCAATCTCGATATTGCCGAGGAGGCCTTTCAGGAGGCCTGCCTCAGGGCCTTGAAGACATGGCCCGACAAGGGGCCGCCGCGCGACCCCGTTGCCTGGTTGATTTTCGTCGGCCGCAACAGCGGTATCGATACGGTGCGCAAGCAGGCGAGACTGCAGAGCCTGCCGGACGAGGAGACGATTTCGGATACTGGCGACGCCGAGAGCGATCTTGCCGAACGGCTCGATGGCTCGGGTTACCGTGACGACATTCTCCGGCTGCTGTTCATCTGCTGCCATCCGGACCTGCCGGCGACCCAGCAGATCGCCCTGGCCTTGCGCATCGTCTCAGGTCTTTCGGTGCCGCAGATCGCCCGGGCCTTTCTAGTCAGCGAAAGCGCGATGGAGCAGCGCATTACCCGCGCCAAGGCGCGGGTTGCGGCCGCCGGCGTCCCGTTCGAAACGCCTGATGCCGTCGAGCGGAGCGAACGGCTGGCTCTCGTCTGCGCCATGATCTATCTGATCTACAACGAAGGTTACTCCGCCGGCGGAACGCATCGCGAGGCTGCCGCCTTCGCGGACGAGGCGATCCGGCTCGGCCGGCTGTTGCTTCGCATCTTTCCCGGCGAGCCGGAAACCATGGCGCTGTTGGCGCTGATGCTGCTGCAGCAATCGCGAAAGGCGGCGCGCTTCGATGCGGACGGACAGATCATTCTGCTGGAGGAGCAGGACCGTTCGCTCTGGGACCGGACATCGATCGATGAGGCGCTAGCTCTGCTCGACAAGGCGATCCGTCATCGCCGCCGCGGACCTTACCAGGTACAGGCGGCAATCGCCGCCCTGCACTCCCGAGCGAAACGCGCTGCAGACACGGACTGGGCGGAGATCGACCTGCTCTACCAGGTGCTGGAGAAGCTGACGCCATCTCCGGTGGTGACGCTCAACCGTGCGGTTGCCGTCTCCAAGCTGAAGGGGGCCGAGGAGGCGCTGGCGCTGATTATGCCGCTGGAAGGGCAGCTCGACAGCTATTTCTATTTTCATGGGCTGAGAGGCGGTCTGCTGGCGCAGCTCGCCCGTCCACAGGAGGCGCGGGTCGCCTTCGACAGGGCGATTGCGCTCGCCCGCTCGCCGGCCGAGGCGGCTCATATTCGCCATCAGCTCGACTGCCTGGGCGCGGGCGCCTCGGCTGCCGCAAAATAATCGAAAATTTGCTTTCCGGCGTCGGCAAGAGGCCACCGTCAACGTCCTTGGCGCATAGGCCGATCGGCCGTTTCAAGCTGGAGAAAGGAACTGGAGCTTGACCGAGCAGACCCAACGCCACGAGCTTTCGCTGACCCGCATCATCGACGCGCCGCGCGAGAAGATCTTCCGTTGCTGGACCGAGGCCGAACTTCTGAAGCAATGGTTCGCGCCGCTACCCTGGACCACATGTGCTGCTGCCCTCGATGTTCGCGCAGGCGGCTCGAGCTCCATCACCATGCGCAGCCCAGAGGGTGAGGATTATCCGAATAGCGGCATCTATCTGGAGGTCGTTCCCAACGAACGTCTCGTTTTCACCGATGCCTTCACCAGCGCCTGGGTGCCGTCGGCAAAACCCTTCATGGTGGGGACGATCCAGCTCGACGATCTCGGCGGCGGCAAGACCCGCTATACGGCGACGGTCCTGCATTGGTCGGCCGAGGATCGCGACGCACATGAGAAGATGGGCTTTCATGCGGGATGGGGCCAGTGCGCAGACCAGCTTGCGGCACTGGCGATAAAGATCTGAATTTCTGATTCAATTCCGGGGGATATGACGATGTCTTATGCAGCAGATTCACTTTCGCCCGCGGTAACGCGAGCCCAGCGCGCGGCTGGCGTCACCCTTAGCGGGTTGATCGTTGCCTTTCTTGTGTTCGATAGCGTGATCAAGCTCATTCCGCTTCCTGTGGTCACGGAGACGATGGCTGGACTGGGCTATTCCGCCGATCCGGCGCTTGCGCGGCTGCTTGGTGTCATCACGCTTGGCTGCGCCATTCTTTATGCCATCCCAAGGACCTTGGTCCTAGGGGCGATTCTCCTTACCGGCCTTCTCGGCGGGGCGATCGCGACGCATCTGCGGGTCGGCAGCCCGGTATTCTCGCACCTGCTGTTCGGTGTCTATCTCGGCGTAATGGCCTGGGGCGCACTTTACCTGCGAAATGAAGCCGTTCGGAAAATGATTCCGTTCTTTCACCGAAGCTTTTGATTTCGGATTCGATTTGCTAAGGCTCGCTCCCTCGAACAAGGGTGGAGCGAGCCATGCCGCAAGTGATCATCGCACCGGTCAAGCAATCGGATGCAGACGAGCTGATCGCAGCCAATATCGCCAGCCGCGCCCATCATGCGCCCTGGGCCTATCCCTTTCTGGATCGCGACGGTTTCGATGCCTGGTTCGGCCAGACGGTCACCGGGCCGAACATAGGGCTGGTTGCACGCGACGCCGGCTCGGGCGGCATCGTCGGCGTCATCAATATCAGCCAGATGGTTTGGGGCGGCTTCCGCAGCGCCTTTCTCGGCTATCATGGCATGGTGGGTTTCGCCGGCCAGGGCTTCATGACGGAGGCATTGCGGCTGGCCGTGGCGTATGCCTTCGATACTGTCGGCCTGCATCGACTGGAAGCCAATATCCAGCCTGCGAACTATCCCTCGATCGCTCTTGTGAAGAGGCTCGGCTTTCGCAAGGAAGGCTTCTCCCCCAAATATCTGAAGATCGGTGGCGTCTGGTGCGATCACGAGCGCTGGGCATTGCTCGCCGACGATCCGCGTCTTTAAGCAGAACGATAAGGGCTTCGGCAGAGGATTCAAATGATATGGGGATGTCGTTGAATCCGGATTCAAATTTGCTTGCGGCATTAAGTCTTGGAGAGCGAAAATCGCGCCGGCGCGAGAAAGGCATTGACTGAACGGGGCGAAGAGGCGAAAGCGACGACTTGCACCTCTCGCCAAGCCGTTGCCGCAAGCGCGATATCGCCGGAAGCCGTGGATGATCATTTCGAACGACGACGAACTGACCAAGCTGAAAGAAATTGGCCGCATCTGCGCCAACGCGTTGCAGGCCATGGCGGCCGCGCTGGAACCCGGCATCACGACGCTGGAGCTCGACGCCATCGGTCGCAAGGTGCTCGAAGATGCCGGCGCGCAGTCCGCACCGGAACTGGTTTACAAATTTCCCGGTGCGACCTGCATCAGCATCAATGAGGAGGTCGCGCACGGCATTCCCGGCCCGCGTGTGATCCGGGCGGGTGATCTGGTCAATCTCGATGTTTCGGCCGAGAAGGACGGGTTCTTTTCCGATACCGGCGCGTCCTTCGCCGTGCCGCCGGTGAAGCCGAAGATCGAGCGCCTGTGCCGGGACGGCAAGCGGGCGCTTTGGGTCGGCCTCAACCAGGTGCGCAGCGGCGCACCGCTATCGAGGATCGGCCATGCCGTCGGCGCCTTCGCGCAAAAGAACCGCTACACGCTGGTGGCCAATCTCGCCAGCCACGGCATCGGGCGCTCGCTGCACGAGGAGCCCGCCGAGGTTTCGACCTGGGCAGACCCCGACGAGACGCGGATCATGGAGGACGGCCTGGTTTTCACCGTCGAGCCGTTCCTGTCGCTCGGCGCCACCTGGGCGGAGGGCGGCGACGATGCGTGGACGCTTTATGCCGATCCACAGGCGCCCACGGTTCAGTTCGAACATACGATCGTCGCCACCCGCAACGGACCGGTCATCCTGACATTGCCGGATAATTGAGCGCCTGCGCCCAAAGCGCGTCGTGATCTTTCAGATCAGCTCGCTGCGCTTTAGGCCCTTGGCTTTTCGCAGGTCGTTATCGCAAGCCGCCGCACAGTTTTGCGCGACATGCTTTAGTCATCGGACTTCGTTTCGCCGCGGATGATATCGGCGGCGGCCCGCTCGAGGATTGCCGCTATGCGCGCACCCTCGGCCTTGTTCCACGGAAATTTCGACCGCAGCGCAGAGCGCAGAAGATGGCGGGCGCGATGGACGTCGCCGGCACTGTCACGGTCGAACGGGCTGTCGCGCCCTTCGTCGTCTTCGCCGCCGAAAACCTGCCGGACACGCGCCATTTTTTCGCCGATTGCTGAAAGCTTGGCGAAAGTGGCTTCCACCAGATCACGATTATCATCGACGCGTTTCTGGCCGCTTTCGGTGATGCGGTAGAGTTTCTTCGTGCCGCTGGCTTCGACTTCGGCCTGGCCGGTTTCTTCGAGATAGGTCAGGGCAGGGTAGATGACGCCCGGGCTCGGCACATAGAAGCCGCCGGAGCGTTCCTCGAAAGTCTTGATCAATTCATAGCCGTGGCGCGGCTGTTCGGACAGCAGGGCAAGGATGATGAGCTGCAGATCGGCCGCGTCGAACTTCCGCCCGGTGCGGAACCCGCCGCCGAACATGCCGCCCTTAAAGCCTCTCATGAAGTCTCTCCTGTGCTCGCCGTGTGATTCACGGCCTCGACCATGTCGTAGGATATAAGCCTCGACCATGTCAAAACCATCGCCGCACATGCGGTCTCTAAAACCTCTCATATCGTTTCTCCTTGTGACGTGTGAAGGTTTGTATCGTTAGTCATGTCGTACGATATATATCGTAAGATAATGCGATACAAGATGCCCGATGATTTTTTCGTTGAGCCGGCGGCGGAGAAGGAGAGGGCGGTATGCCTGCTAGAGGGAAAATCTCAGCTGAACAGTCGCATCACGATCATGGGATAAGCGATTACATCTATGTAAGAATGCGGGCTTGCAGGTTGCCGCTCTTGGCGAACTGTCCTAGGTTCGCCATCAACAAACGCCACGACGGTTCGAAAATCCTATTAAGAAAGCTGCGCTTCTCGTGTTTCTGTCATTCTTCCCCAAGCCTAAACCCTTTTTCATTTCGGCCGCTGTCTGGTCCCTTGTGGCTATATTTCTTTGGTATTTCGGCGGAGAGAAGGCCGGTGCCTATATCGGCCTGTCACCGCTGGCGGACGGACAGGATGCGCCGGTGGGCGTTTCGGTGTTTTGGACCGCGCCGTTCATCTGGTTTTACATATACTACGTTGCGGCTGTCGGCTTGTTCGCGCTCTTCTGGTTCCGTTACAGCCCACACCCGTGGCAATATTGGTCAGTGCTCGGCACAGCTCTCATCATCTTCAATACTTATTTTTCGGTACAGGTCAGCGTCGCAGTCAACGCGTGGTACGGGCCATTCTACAATCTCGTTCAGAAAGCGCTGACGACCGTCGGCTCGGTGCCTGGCTCCGAGTTCTACATGAACATGCTCGTTTTTGCGGGCATCGCTTTCGTGGCCATTACCGTCGGCGTGTTCAATCTGTTCTTCGTCAGCCATTGGGTGTTTCGCTGGCGCACGGCAATGAATGACTACTATATGGCCAACTGGCAGAAGCTGCGGCATGTCGAAGGGGCCTCACAGCGTGTGCAAGAAGACACGATGCGGTTCTCCCAGACCGTTGAATCCCTGGGCGTGAGCTTCATCGGCTCCATTATGACGCTGATTGCCTTCCTGCCCGTGCTCTTCCGTCTTGGCGCTAACATTACGGAGCTGCCACTTATCGGCAACATTCCGCATGCGCTCGTCTGGGCTGCGATCTTCTGGTCGATTTTCGGAACCGTTTTCCTGGCGGCGGTCGGCATCAAGCTACCTGGCCTTCAGTTCATTAATCAGCGTGTGGAAGCGTCCTACCGCAAGGAGCTCGTTTATGGTGAAGACCATGGCGACCGCGCTTCGCCGCCGACGGTAGCAGAACTCTTTGCTAATGTACGCCGCAACTATTTCCGCATTTACTTCCACTACACCTACTTCAACGTCGCGCGTATTTTTTACTCGCAGGCGGACAATATCTTCAGCTTCGTCGTGCTCGTTCCGTCAATCGTTGCCGGCAAGTTGACGCTCGGCCTTTTGACGCAGATTACCAATGTCTTCGATCAGGTGCGTGGATCATTTCAGTACCTTGTCAGCTCATGGACGACGATCATCGAGCTTCTGTCGATCTATAAGCGTTTGCGAGCTTTCGAAGCAGCGATCGACGACGAGCCCTTACCGTCAATCGACCAGCGCTATCTGGAGCGCGAGCCGGGCGTCATTCACGCCGATGGCTGACGAAATAAGGCCACCGAAACGGGGCCTTTTTCAATGATGCCAATGGCAGGGACGCCGCAGTCCGTCGGGCTTGTGTGGTTACGAAGAGACCTTCGTTAGCCGTACGACCGGCCTCTCTAGCTCAGGGCGTTCGTCGCTGCAATCGACCCACTGGGTCGATTGCTCGGGCTTTACCCGAGCGCTCCTCACCCCTGCTGAGGCTTGCCTCGGGCCGCGATCAGCGGGATCGCTTCGGAATAGCTGACGCAGGCGACATCCTGCTTGTGGCAGACATCGCTGACGAAACGGTCGAGCGCGCGCCAATAGGCGCCGTCATTCATCTCGACGAAATGGAAGCCGAGCTGCAGCGGAATGCGCTCGCCATCATATTGCTTGTTGAAGGCCGCTTCGAAGGCATCGAAGGTGCGGTCTTCATAGGTCTTCGCATTGGCCTTGTCCTCGGCGCCCTTGGAATGGCGGACGTAGAGATTGTAATCCATGCCGATGACCAGGCGATGCTCGGGGCCTTCCGGGATCAGCGGCAGCCCGAAGCGATAGAGACCGTCGACCACCTGCGGCAGGGCCGGACCCTTGGTGACGAGGCTGGCATCATACTGAAAGCCCATTTCCTTTTCCGCCGGCACCAGGCCGTCGCTGGTGGAGAGATAGGGCGCGCGAAATCCCTTGACGTCGTGCGTGGCGAAATCTTCCCAGCCCTGCGGCTCCTTGTCGGCGACGCCGACATTCTTCCAGGCATCACGAAGAGCGACACGGGCATTCATGAACTCCTGCTTCCAGTCGGCAGCGCTCCATCCCTTGCCATCGAAATGGCCGCAGGCATGGCTGGAAATATCGTGGCCTTCCAGATGGGCTCCCCAGATGTTGGCGATGCGCGTGCGCACATCGTCCTCGCTCTTGGCAAAGCCGACATTCGACTTGCCGGGCCGCTGCATCGGTCCCTGATAGGCCTTGGCCTGCGCCTTGTTCATCAAAAAGGTGCAGGACAGGAAATAGGTGAAATGCGCGCCGTTGCGCGAAGCGATTTCGCGGCTCTTGGTCCAGAGCGCAACGTCATGGGCGCCATCGAAGGAAATCATGACGAGTTGCTTGGGCTTTCCATCGGCCTGGGCAGCGGCGGGCAGGGCAAGGGAAAGCGCAAGAGAGAGGCAGGAAATTGAGCGTAACATGGGCACCGACATTGCTTGATCGAGCATGGCTTGCCAAAGATCATCTGGCGATTTTAGACGGCATGCTCCGGGGTCGGTTCCTTCCTTTCGCGCAAATGCGGCGAAGCTGCGGTGACGCTGGCATTTTTTTGCAGCAGCCGATAAGGATGTGCCTACCGAACCGAAGGGGCTTCATTCATGGCATTGCTTATTCTCGGCATTGTTCTTTTTCTAGGCGTCCATCTGATCCGCGTCGTTGCTCCGGGCTTGCGAACCTCAATGATCGCGAGCATCGGCGAAGCCGGCTGGAAGATCGCCTATTCGGTCGCGAGCATCCTCACACTGATCCTGCTTATCTATGGGTTTGGTCAGGCGCGCGACATGACGCCCATCTGGTCGCCGCCGTTCTGGATGAGCCATATCACCATCCTGCTGATGCTGTTTGCGATGATCTGTCTGGTCGCCTCGCTGCTGCCGGCGGGGCATATCGCGGTCAGGACAAAGCATCCGATGGTGCTTTCGGTGAAGATCTGGGCGCTGGCGCATCTGCTCTCCAACGGTGACGGCGCGGCGATCCTGCTGTTTGCCGCCTTTCTCGCCTGGGGCGTGATCCTGCGCATTTCGCTGAAACGGCGCCAGCGCGCCGGGGAAATCACGCTGCGCCCGTTCGTCTCGGCGAAATACGATCTCTATGCGATCATCATCGGCGGCGTCGTCTGGGCATTGATCATTTGGAAGCTTCATGCGTGGATTATCGGGGTTTCGCCGCTGGTTATGTGACGATTTCTGCCATTCCCCCTTACATCAGCCGCAAAATGGAGTAGAAGGCCCCACTAGAGCCGGATGATTTTTAGGTCGAATGGACCTAAAATCCGAATCCGCTCCAGCATCATGGAAGTAGAGCATGATGTCGCCCGAAAACCGCTCGCACTTTTCGGCATCATGCTCTAACCCCTAAGCTCTTTGGAATGATTTGGCCTGGGCCGGAGACGAGAATGGCATTCAATGACGACAGCTTCATCCGTGAGGTGAACGAGGAACTGCGTTCGGACCAATTGCGGTTCGTATGGCGCCGTTTTGGCCGGCTCATCATTGGGGGAGCCGTGCTCATCGTTCTCGGTACCGCGGCCTATAGCGGCTATCGCTATTGGGCGGGCAATCAGGCCGGCAGCGGTGGCGATCAGTTCCTAGCGGCGCTGACCCTGGCCGACCAGAACAAGACGGACGAAGCCCTTGCCGCGCTGACGGCCATCGAGAAGAACGGCCCAGGTTCCTATCCGTTGCTGGCGCGTCTGCGCGCGGCGACGCTGCAGGCGCAGAAGGGTGACACGGCAAGCGCAATCGCCGCTTTCTCGGCTATCGGCAAGGAAGCGGACATTCCGGTCGTCGTCCGCGATGCGGCGCGCTTGCGCGCGGCCTATCTGCTTGTCGACACCGGCACCTACGATCAGGTTGCGGCCGAAGCGCAGGAGCTGGCCGTGCCGGCCGATGCCTTCCGGCATTCGGCGCGTGACGTTCTGGGTCTTGCCGCCTACAAGGCCGGCGATCTCGCCAAGGCCCGGCAGTGGTTCCAGGCGATCGTCGACGATCCGCAGAGCCCGCGCAACGTTGCCAACCGCGCGCAAATGTTGCTCGATCTCATCACGGCAACCGGCAAAGCTCCGGTCGCCAACGGCTGAAGGACGGATCGCTAAATGAGTTTCACGGTCGCGATCGTCGGTCGCCCGAATGTCGGCAAGTCCACACTTTTCAACCGTCTGGTTGGCAAGAAGCTGGCGCTCGTCGACGATACGCCGGGCGTCACGCGTGACCGTCGTCCCGGCGATGCCAAGCTGATCGATCTTCGCTTCCGCATCGTCGACACGGCCGGTCTCGAAGAAGCCGACGAAGAGACGCTCGAAGGCCGCATGCGCGCCCAGACCGAGCAGGCGATCGATGAGGCCGACCTGACGCTGTTCGTCGTCGACGCCAAGATGGGCTTGACGCATGTCGACAAGACGCTGGCCGAAATGCTGCGCAAGCGCGGCCGGCCTGTCGTGCTCGTCGCCAACAAATCCGAAGCCCGCGGTTCCGACGGCGGCTTCTACGATGCCTACACGCTCGGCCTTGGCGAGCCTTGCCCAATCTCGGCCGAACACGGCCAGGGCATGATGGATCTTCGCGACGCGATCATCGACGCGATCGGCCATGAGCGCGCCTTTCCGGAGACGGACGACGAAGCGGAAACGAATGTCAGCATTCCCCGCCCGGCTGTCGGTGAGGATGGCGAGGAGATCGAAGAGGAGCCCGTCTATGACGAGACGCGGCCGCTGCGCATCGCGATCGTCGGTCGCCCGAATGCCGGCAAGTCGACGCTGATCAATCGTTTCCTCGGCGAAGACCGGCTGCTGACCGGCCCGGAAGCCGGCATTACCCGCGATTCCATCTCCGTCGACTGGAGTTGGCGCGGTCGCACCGTGAAGATGTTCGACACCGCCGGCATGCGTCGCAAAGCCAGGGTGACCGAGAAGCTTGAAAAGCTCTCGGTTGCCGACGCGCTGCGCGCCATTCGCTTTGCCGAGACCGTAGTCATCGTCTTCGATGCGACCATCCCCTTCGAGAAGCAGGATCTACAGATCGTCGATCTCGTCATTCGCGAAGGCCGAGCCGCAGTCATCGCCTTCAACAAGTGGGACATGATCGAGGATCGCCAGGCCGTGCTTGCCGATCTGCGCGAAAAGACCGACCGGCTGCTGCCGCAGGCGCGCGGCATCCGCGCCATACCGATTGCCGGTCAGACGGGCGACGGCCTGGATCGGTTGATGCAGGCAATCGTCGATACAGACAAGGTCTGGAACAAGCGCATAGCCACCGCCAAGCTCAATCGCTGGCTGGAGACACAGCAGGTTCAGCATCCGCCACCGGCTGTTTCCGGACGGCGTATCAAGCTGAAGTACATGACGCAGGTGAAGGCGCGCCCGCCAGCCTTCATGATTTCCTGCACGCGCTCGGATGCGCTGCCGGAATCCTATGTGCGTTATCTGATCAATGGTCTGCGCGCGGATTTCGCCATGCCCGGCGTGCCGATCCGCATCCATTTCCGCACGTCGGAAAATCCTTTCGAAAACAAGAAGAACAATCCTTACGAAAGTAAGAGGAAGCGGTCCTGACACGCCTTGCCTTGCCGCAATGTAAGCAGGGCGTGTTCGATCAGGCTGCGTTCTTGTTCAGCGCCTCGCGCAATGTGGTGATCTCCGCCTTCAATCGCATCAGTTCATCCAGCGTCTTGTCAGAGGCGTCGAGAATGCAGGCGGGAATGCTCGCCGCCTTCTTCTCCAAGGCGACGCCTTCGCTGGTCAAATGGATCAGCACCTGACGTTCGTCTTCCTTACTGCGGATGCGCTGAATGAAGCCCGCCGCTTCCAGGCGCTTCAACAGTGGCGTCAGCGTGCTCGATTCGAGGAACAGCTTTTCGCCGATGCGGCCGACCGTCTGTCCATCCTCTTCCCACAGCGTCACCATGACAAGATATTGCGGGTAGGTGAGATTGAGCGCGTCGAGCATGGGTTTATAGAGCCGGTTCATTGCATGGTTCGCCGAATAGAGGGCGAAGCAGATGAAGGTGTCCAGTTTCAACGGGTCGTGCGCCATCTCTCATACTCCCTGGGGAATAGCATCTAAATCGTGCGATAAATAATCGTACATCTAAAAGCGCGCGACGGCTATGGATTTCTTGTGCTTTTCGGAAAACCAACCCGCGAGAGGTAAACTCTTGAGCACTTCGGCCGCCATTCGGACCCGACACGCTCATGCCCGCTGCCGCGCATATGCGCGCCGCTACCAATTATCTGGAGATGGGTGTGAAGAATTCAATATCGAGCCTGGCCGTGGCGCGGGCTCAATCCCTGCGCATCCTCATCCGGCCACGATGGTTGGCAATGCGGACGTTGCCGATGAATTGGGCGGTGGCGGCCTCCCAGGAATAGTTGAGCGCCACGGTACGCGCTGCTTCACGTGAGCAGGACAGCGCGGCAAGGCAGGCTTTCGCCAAATCTATATCCACCACGCCGGCCGGCTCGTTGCCGCCGAGAATGTCGGCCGGGCCAGTGACAGGGTAGGCGGCGACCGGAACGCCGCTCGCCAAAGCTTCCAGAATGGCATTGCCGAACGTATCGGTTTTCGACGGGAAGACGAAGACGTCGGCCTGAGAATAGGCATGCGCCAACTCCTCGCCGAACTTCGCGCCCAGAAAATGCACATCCGGATAGAGCTTCTGCAGTTCCGCGCGCGCGGGTCCATCGCCGATGACCACTTTCGATCCCGGCAGATCAAGATCGAGGAAGGCCGGCAGGTTCTTTTCGAGAGCGACGCGACCGACGGTCATGAAGATCGGGCGGGGCAGGCCGAAGGGATTGTCTTCGAGCGGTTGCGGCCGAAAGAGCGTCGAATCGATGCCGCGGCTCCAGGGCAGCAGATTATGGATACCGCGCTGCTTGAGCTCGTTGGCGAGGCTCGGCGTTGCCACCATGCAGCCGAAACCGGCATTGTGAAACCATTTGACGAAGGCATAGAGCCAGCTTTGCGGTATCGGCAGGCGCGCCGAGACATATTCGGGAAAGCGGGTGTGATAGCTGGTCGAAAAAGGCATGCCGTTTCTGAGGCACCAGCGCCGTGCAGTGAGCCCGAGCGGACCTTCCGTGGCGATATGCACATAGGTCGGTCGGAGCGCTTCGATCCTGCTGGCGATCTTGCGATAGCTGGCAATAGAAAGCCGGATTTCCGGATAGGTTGGGCAGGGGATGTTGCGAAAGCCGTCCGGCGTGATCATCGACACTTCGACACCCATGCGCGTCAGTTCGCGATTGGTGTTCTCGATCGAGCGGACGACGCCGTTCACCTGCGGATGCCAGGCATCGCTGACGATGAGCAGCCGCTCCGGCACGGCGACCGGCGTCGCTGCCTGGTCCCATATGGTGTGATCGATGTCTGACAATCGCTGTAACATGCCCAAAACTGCCCATCCGCGCCGCATCCTCATGATGGCGGTGCAAGCCGATTGCGGTGCTTCAAACATGATTCCCGCGCCCACCTTATTGTGGGGGGTGTCCATGATGGAAATATTACAGTGGTTATCTGGCGGTGTTCAGCTTCTTGGGCGAGACGAGGGCGCCGTATTCCTGAATGACTTTCGCGGCGATTTCGGCGGCGAAGGCGGCAGCGGCGAGCGGATCGCCATGCTGCAGGTAATGGGCGAGAAACGCGCCGTTGAAGCTGTCGCCGGCGCTGGTGGTATCGACGACCTTGTCGACCTTGACCGCAGGCACGAGCGTTTCATTGGCGTCGGTGCCGACGGTGGCGCCTTCGGGGCCGTTCTTGACGACGACCATATCGGCTCCGTACTGCCGGTATCGACGGATGGTGCCCGCAATCGAGTCGTCGCCGAAATGCGCGGCTTCGTCATCGAAGCTCGGCATCACGACGGTCGAGGCGCGCGCGCCGTCCGTGATCATGGTGTGCATGGCATCCAGGCTGGACCACAGGCGTGGGCGCAGGTTGGGGTCGAAGGCCACCGGCTTGCCGGCGGCCTTGGCGCGGCGGAGCTCAGCCAGCAGCGTATAGGCATCCTCGCGCGGCAGGATCGCCAGCGTAATGCCCGAAAAATATAGCACGTCCGACGCTTCTATCGAGGCGCGCAGCGCATCGCCGTCTGCCGCGAGAAGGCGGGCTGCCGAACTGTCGCGCCAATAGCTGAAGGAGCGTTCGCCATTCTTCAGGTTGATCATGTAGAGGCCCGGCGTCTTGCCGCGCAGGCGGCGGATGTCCGCGGTGCCGATGCCGGCGCCGCGCATGAAGGCGACCATTTCGTCCGACATGGCGTCATCGCCGAGCGTGGTGAAATAATCGACGGACCAATCGGCAGGCAGGCAGGCGCGAGCATACCAGGCAGTGTTGAAGGTGTCGCCGGCGAAACCCTTGCGCAGGTGTCCGTCGTCGGCCTGCGACAACTCCACCATGCATTCGCCGATCGATAGAAAACGCCCGCCCAAGACTTCCTCCTGCATTTTTGCCTTGCTGCTGAATACGCGCAAGCAGCCGCTTGGGCAAGGTGGACGGCGGCTGCCGCCGTCTACCTTTGAGGCCTTACGGCCGGTCCATGTGATAGCAGGCGGCCGTCTGGCCGGGGCGCACCTGCTCGGTCGGCGGCATCTTCGTGCGGCATATGTCCGTCGCCTTCCAGCAGCGTGGCGAGAAGACGCAACCCGGCGGTGGATTGAGCGGTGAGGGCGGATCGCCTTGCAGGCGAATGCGCTCACGGCGACGCGCCAGCTTCGGATCCGGGATGGGTGCCGCCGAGAACAGCGCCTGTGTATAGGGATGGGCCGGATGGTCGAAGACTGTAGCGGCTTCGCCGGCTTCCACCACCTTTCCGAGATAGAGCACCAGCACGTCGTCCGAGATCAGGCGCACGACGGAAAGATCGTGGCTGATGAAGATCAGCGTCAGGCCGAACTCCTTCCGCAGACGGCGCAAGAGCGTGATGACCTGCCCTTGGATCGAAACGTCCAGCGCTGAGACCGGCTCGTCGCAGATGATCAGCTTCGGACGGGTGATGACAGCGCGGGCAATGCCGATGCGCTGAGCCTGGCCCCCCGAAAACTCATGCGGATAGCGGTTGATCATCTCGGGCACCAGGCCGACCGCCGCCATGATCTCGCGGACGCGATCCTGTCTTTGGGCTCTTGTCAGTTTCGGCTCGAACACGGTGAGCGGCTCGGCGATGATATCGCCGACCGTCATGCGCGGATCGAGCGAAGCGATCGGGTCCTGGAAGATGATCTGCATGTCGCGACGAGCGGCACGCATCTCCTCGTCAGTGAGATCGAGAAGATTGCCGCCTTGCCACATGATGCGGCCCTTCTGCGCCCGGATCAGCCGCAGGATGGAGCGGCCGAGCGTCGACTTGCCGCAGCCCGATTCGCCGACGATGCCGAGCGTGCGCCCGGTCTTCAGTTCGAAGCTGACATCGTTGACCGCCGTCAGGATCATCGGTGGCTTGAAGAAGGATTTCGACGGCAGTTCGAATTCGGTGGTCAGATGCTCGACCTTCAGAAGCGTTTGCTCAGCCATGGACGAGGCTCCGTTCCTGATTAGCCGAAAGGGGATGGAAGCAGGCCGCACAGCGCTGCGGCGCCAATTGATCGAGCGGCGGCGGCGCATCGATACAGTCGTCCTCCACATGGGCGCAACGCGGCGAGAAGGCACAGCCGCGCGGCAGGTGCATCAGGTTTGGCGGCCGGCCGGGGATGACGGCGAGATCGTCGACATCCTGGTCAGGCCGCGGGATCGAGGCGTGAAGCGCTGCTGTGTAAGGATGGGCCGGGTTTTCGAACAGTTCGTCGACCGGCGCTTCCTCGACGATGCGGCCGGCATACATGACGGCGACACGGTCGGCCAGGCCGGCCACGACGCCGAGGTCATGGGTAATCATGACGAGCGCGGTGTGCATTTCGGCCGTCAACTCATTGAAAAGATCGAGAATCTGCGCCTGGATGGTAACGTCGAGCGCGGTTGTCGGCTCGTCGGCGATCAGAAGCTTCGGCTTGGTGAGCAGCGCCATGGCGATGACGATACGCTGACGCATGCCGCCCGAAAGCTCGTGTGGATAAAGGTTGAAGCGGCGCGTCGGGTCGGGAATGCCGACACGTTTCAGCATGTCCAGCGCCGTAGTCGATGCCGCCCGTGCCGACAAGCCGCCGTGGACTTCCAACTGCTCAGTCAACTGCCGGGAGATGCGCAACGACGGATTGAGGGCCGTCATCGGGTCCTGGAAGACCATCGCCACATCCTTGCCGCGCACGTGATCGAGTTCACGCGGCTTCAGTTTCAGGATGTCCTTGCCATCGAGCAGCGCCTGACCGCTGGTGCGGCCGTTCTTGGCGAGCAGGCCCATCAGGCCGAGGAAGGTCTGGCTCTTGCCGGAACCGGATTCGCCGACGACAGCGACGCGTTCGCCGCGGCCGATCTTCAGATTCAGTTTCGAGACGGCGGCGACCTCGCCTTCCGGTGTGCGGAAGGTGATCGAGTAATCTTTGAGTTCAAGAAGCGTGTCTGTCATATCAGCGATCCTTCGGATCGAAAGCGTCGCGCAGACCATCGCCGATGAAGAGCAGGCTCATCAGCAGCGCGACCAGGAAGCCGGCGGGGAAAAACAGTATCCAGGGCGTCGTTTCCATGCCGGCCGAGCCCTCGGCGATCAGCGTGCCGAGCGATGTCAGCGGTTCCTGCACGCCGAAGCCGAGATAGGACAGGAAGCTTTCCGTGGCGATTATCTCCGGAATGGTGAGCGTCGCGTAGATGACGACCGGACCGACGAGGTTCGGGACGATGTGCTTGAGGATGATCTTGAACGACCGCTGGCCCGAGGCGCGGGCGGCTTCGATGAATTCCCGCTGCTTGATGGATAATGTCTGGCCGCGCACGATGCGGGCCATGGTCAGCCATTCGAGCGCGCCGATTGCCGCGAACAGCAGATAGACGTTGCGGCCGAAGATCACCATCAGCAGGATGACGAAGAGGACATAGGGCAGCGCGTACATGATATCGACGAATCGCATCATGATGGCATCGACGCGACCGCCGAAATAGCCGGAAACGGCGCCGTAAAGCACGCCGATGAGCACCGAGACGAGGGTTGCCACGAGGGCGACGGTCAACGAAACGCGCGTGCCGTAGAGCGTGCGCGCCAGCAGGTCGCGGCCATTGCCATCCGTGCCGAAATAGTGGCCGGCGGCGAAATCCGGGGGACCTCGGAAGGAGGTCCAGTCCGGATCCTCGTAGTTGAAGGGAAGGAAGCTCGGGCCGAAAATGGCGATGAGGACCAGCAGCGCCAGCACGATCAGCGACAGTGCCGCCGCCTTGTTGCGCAGCAGGCGACGCATCGCATCGCCGCTGAGGGAGCGCCCCTTGGGCGCGAGCCCTTCTGCCGAAAGCAGTTCCGCTTCCAACAGTTCTCTCTTGGCTGAATTGAGGATCATCGCATTCTCACTTTCGGATCGAGCCAGGCATAGGCGATGTCGACCAGCAGATTGAGGACCACGATCAGGACCATGTAGAAAATGACGGTGCCGAGGACCATGCCGTAATCACGATTAAGCGCCGCGCCGACGAAGTAGCGGCCGACACCGGGAAGGCCGAAGATGCTTTCCACGACCAGCGAACCGGTGAGGAGATAACTTGCCGCCGGTCCGAGATAGGAGACGACGGGCATCATGGCCGGTTTCAATGCATGGCGCATCACGGTGAGCCTGGGGCCGATACCCTTGGCCTTGGCGGTGCGGATGAAATTCTGGCTCATCACCTCGATCATCGAGCCGCGCATCAGGCGTGAGATGCGCGCCGCGTGCGGCAGGGTCAGAACGATGATGGGAAGGACCAGGAACCGGACCGAACCATCGCCCCAGCCGCCGACGGGCAGCCAGCCGAGTTCGTTGCCGAAGACAAGCTGGAGGATCGGGGCAATGAGGAAGCTCGGCATGACCAAGCCGATAAGCAGGCCTCCGCCCAGCCAGTAGTCGGCGCTGCGGTTCTGATACAGCGCCCCAAGACAGCCGATGAAAACGCCGATGATGGTGGCGAGCACGAAGGCGGAGCCGCCGATCGTCAGCGTATAGGGAAATCCCGACATAATCTGCTGGGTGACGGTGAAGTCCTGATTGGCGAAGGAGGGGCCGAGGTCGCCCTTCATCACGTCGCCGACATAGATCAGGTATTGCTCGACCAGCGGCTTATCCAGATTGTAGTGGGCCGCGAGGTTGGCTTTGACTTCCGGCGGCAATGGCCGTTCGCCATCGAAGGGGCCGCCGGGAGCGAGGCGCAGAATGAAAAAGCACACTGTCACGGCAATCCACAGTACGGGGATTGTCGACAGCAGACGACGGAGAGCGTAGCGAAACATGGGTGCGTTGAGGCCCCGCCCGGCAAGAGCGGGCAGGGCCTTTTCCTATCTATTCTTTGGGACCTATTCTTTGACGGACAGCCAGCGCGTGCGGTGAATGTCCTGAATATTGTCGACGAAGCCCTGCACCTTCGGGGCGACGATGTTCTGCGAAACGTAGTAGTAGATCGGGATCGCGGCGCTATCGTCGAGGGCGAGCTGCTCGGCCTTCTTATAGATCTCGGCGCGCTTCTTCAGATCGATCTCTTCGTTGCCCTGCTTGATCAGAGCGTCGTAGTCCGGATTGCTCCAGCGGCCATAATTCATTTCGACGCCGGTCGACAGCAGGTTCAGGAAGTTGATCGGATCGTTGTAGTCAGCGAGCCAGCCAGCACGGCCGATTTCCACCTGGCCGCGCTGCATTTCATCGTAATGCACCTTGGTTTCGGTGTTGTAGAGCTCGATGTCGACGCCGAGCGGCTTCCACATGGCGGCGATCGCCACGGCGATGCGCTTGTGGTTGTCGTTGGTGTTGTAGCGCAGCTGCGCCTTCAGCGGATGGTCAGGACCGAAGCCTGCTTCCTTCAACAGCTTCTTGGCCTCTTCGACCTTCTGCTTGTAAGGCTCGTCCTTCCAGCTGACATAGGCCGGCTCGCCATAATTGGCCGTGCCCGGCGGTACCCAGGAATACATCGGCAGTTCGCCGGTGCCCAGAATCTTCGGGCCGATGACCTCGCGGTTGACGGCCATCGAGAGAGCCTGGCGGACGCGCTTGTCGTTGAAGGGCGGCTTGGTGGCGTTCAGTACGTAATAGTAGGTGCCGAGGAACGGAACCACATGCGCCTGGCCGGGAAGGTTCTTCTGGATCCACTCATACTGATCGGCGGGAAACGAGGTCAGAATATCGAATTCGCCGGCGCGATAGCGCTTGAGGGCGGCAGACTGATCTTCCAGCGTATAGAAGTTCACCTTGTCGATCTTCACGTCCTTGGCGTCATAGTACTGGTCGTTCTTGACGTTGCTGACATGCGAGCCGGGCACCCATTCGACCGGTTTGTAAGGGCCGTTGGTGACGATGTTTTCGACCTTGACCCAGCTATCGCCCTTCGCTTCGACGACATGCTTCGGCAGCGGATAGGCCGTGTAATGCATCAAGGCGTTGAGGAAGTAAGGGGTCGGGTTCTCGAGCGTGATTTCCAGCGTCTTGTCGTCGATCGCCTTGACGCCGAGCTGGGTCAGATCCTTGATCTCGCCCTTGTTGATCTTTTCCGCGTTCTTGATCGTGTATTGCAGGTAGGCGTATTGGGCGGCGGTCTTCGGGTCCATCAGACGCTGGAAAGCAAAGACGAAGTCCTGAGCGGTGACAGGCGTGCCGTCGGACCACTTGATGCCGTCGCGTAACTTGAAGGTATAGACCTTCTGGTCGGCGGAAATGGTCCAGCTCGCGGCCTGGCCGGGAATGGGGTTGTCCTTGGGATCTTCGGTCACCAAGCCTTCGAAAATATCGCCGTCGATACGGTTTTCCCAGTCGCCCGAAATTTTTTGCGGATCGAGCGACGTGGGGTCGCCGCCGTTGTGGATATTGAGGGTCGCGGCATGAGCGGAGAGGCTCAATATCGTGCTGACGAACGCCGTCGCGATAAATCTTCTGGCCAAATGAGACATATGTTTTCCCACCTTTCTGGAGTTATTGTCCTTGTTTTACAAGGATATTTTTGATCCCGCAGGTGACCCGTACGTGCAGGTCAATGTCGGAAGTTATCCAAAGCGGCGTCGCATTCAAGCCCCAAAAAGACGCACAGGCTTTGCGTGTGGGCATCCATGTTGATAATTCGCTAAAATTGATGCTGCGAATTTATGCTTCCGGCCTCGGGTTCGCGCCTCCGCCCGATTGCGGCTTGCCGCCTGCGGCCGAGTATGCAAATTGAAAGACCGTGTGCGATATCGAGGCGGTTGGATGAAATCGACAAGGAAGGCGGCGGGAGCCGACTGGTGGCGCGGCGCCGTGATCTATCAGGTCTACCCGCGATCGTTTCAGGATACGGATGCCAACGGGCTTGGCGACATCAAGGGGATCACCCGCCGCCTGCCTCATATTGCCGCACTCGGGGTCGATGCGATCTGGCTGGCACCGTTCTTCACCTCGCCGATGGCGGACATGGGCTACGATGTCGCCGACTATTGCGACGTCGATCCGATTTTCGGCACGCTTGACGATTTCGACGAGATGATGGCGGCGGCGCATGCGCTGGGGCTCAAGGTCATCATCGATCAGGTCATCTCGCATACGTCGGACCGGCATCCCTGGTTCGTGGAGAGCCGGGCAAGCCGCGACAATCCCAAGGCGGATTGGTATGTGTGGGCCGATCCGAAACCGGATGGCACGGCGCCGAACAACTGGCTTTCGATCTTCGGTGGGCCAGGCTGGGAATGGGACGGCGTGCGCCGGCAATATTACCAGCACAACTTCCTGACCTCGCAACCGGACCTGAACTTCCATAATCCCGAAGTTCAGGGCGCGGTGCTGGCGGCCGTGAAATTCTGGCTCGACCGCGGTGTCGACGGCTTCCGCCTGGATACGGTTAATTACTATTTCTGCGACAAGGAGCTGCGCGACAATCCGCCGGCGCTCGTTGCGACGGGTGGCCTGGACGCGCCGGAGAGCAATCCCTACGGCATGCAGAACCATCTCTATGACAAGACCCAGCCGGAGAATATCGGCTTCCTGAAGCGGTTCCGTGCGCTGCTCGATCAATATGAGGATCGCGCGACGGTCGGCGAGGTGGGCGACGGCGCCCGTTCGCTGCAGACGGTGGCCGCCTATACCAGCGGCGGCGACAAGCTGCACATGTGCTATACATTCGACCTGCTGGGGCCGGATTTTACCCCGGCGCATTTCCGCCGTTGCGTCGGCGATTTTCAGGATAACGTCGTCGACGGCTGGGTCTGCTGGGCCTTTTCCAATCACGATGTGCAGCGCCATGTCAGCCGCTTCGCGCTGACGGAGGAAGAGCAGCCGCGCGTCGCCAAGCTGGCGATTTCGCTGCTCTCGACGTTGCGCGGCTCGATCTGCCTGTATCAGGGGGAGGAGTTGGGTCTGCCGGAGGCGGAGCTTGCCTTCGAGGATCTGCGCGATCCCTATGGCATTCGCTTCTGGCCGGCCTTCAAGGGTCGTGACGGATGCCGCACGCCGATGCCCTGGGAAGCGAGCCGTGCCCATGCCGGGTTTACGACCGCCGAGAAATCCTGGCTGCCGGTGCCTTACCAGCATGCGTCTCTTGCCTTGGACAAGCAGGAGGCAGACGAGGATTCCGTGCTGCATCACTATCGGCAGACACTGGCCTTCCGGAGGGAATATGCCGCCTTGCGCGACGGCGATATGACCTTCCTCGACACCGAGGAAGATGTTCTCGCCTTCACGCGCTCGAAGGATGGCGAGACGCTGCTGTTCGTCTTCAATCTCTCACGCGAGCCGGTGAAGGTTATCCTGCCGAAAGGCATCAAACCGGCAAAGACCATCGCCATGCCGGGTTTCGGAACGGGCGACGCCGGAGCGGCGGTGACACTCGCTGCTCTCGACGTCTATTGCGGCCAACTCGCCTGATCAGCCGATCAGCATGAACTTGTCGACATCGACCAGACCTTTATCCGATATCTTCAGGTGCGGGATGACGGGCAGGGGCAGGAAGGCGAGCTGCAGGAAGGGCTCTTCCAGCGTCGCGCCGAGGGCGTAGGCCGCTTGGCGCAAGTGGTGGAGCGTGTCGCGGACGCTTTCATAGGGTTCGAGGCTCATGAGGCCGGCGATGGGCAGGGCGATCTCGCCGGTGACGACACCGTTCTCGACGACCACGAAGCCGCCGTTGATATCGCTGAGGCGATTGGCGGCGAGCGCCATGTCATCCTCGTCGACGCCGACGACGCAGATATTGTGGCTGTCATGACCGACTGTGGAGGCGATCGCGCCCTTCTTCAACCCAAAGCCCTGAACGAAGCCGTTGGCATGATTGCCGTTCTTGCCGTGCCGTTCGATGACAGCGACCTTGATGATATCGTTGCCGAGGTCGATATCGGTCTGGTTGCCCTTGGCGGGCAGGCGATAGCGGCGATGTTCGGTGATGATCTTGCCGGGGGTGACGCCGATGACGGAGCTTTCGCCCTCGCTGACCGGCACACCGAAGTCGGCGGCGTTGATCGGGCGGGCCTTGACACTGTCGAGGCCGACGGGAGCGATGAGCTTGCGGGCGGCGAAGAGCTCGGCCGTGACGCGGCGGCCGGCGGAGAAGACGGTCTCAGCCTTGCAATTCTCGAGGCTATCGATAACGACGAGATCGGCGCGCCAGCCGGGCGCCACCAGACCGCGGTCCCGCAGGCCGAAAGCACGCGCCGCCGAAATCGAAGCGGCGCGATAGATGGCCAGCGGCTCGACGCCATGGGCGATCGTCGTGCGGATCATGTAGTCCAGATGGCCTTGCTCGGCGATATCAAGGGGATTGCGATCGTCGGTGCAGAGTGCGAGATGGGGCGACAGGCGCTCGGTGATGATAGGCATCAGCGCATGCAGGTCCTTGGAGACCGAACCTTCGCGCACAAGCACCTGCATGCCCTTGCGGATCTTCTCCAGCGCCTCCTCGGCGGTGGTCGATTCATGCTCCGTGCGGATGCCGGCTGAGAGATAGCCGTTGAGATCATTGCCGCGCAGCAACGGCGCATGGCCGTCGATATGGCCACCCTGGAAGGCCTCAAGCTTCGCCATGCATACAGGATCCTTGTGGATCACGCCGGGGAAATTCATGAATTCGGCAAGGCCGATCACCTTCGGGTGGTCGCGGAAGGGCAGCAGCTTTTCGATCGGCAGATCGGCGCCGGAGGTTTCCAGATGCGTAGCCGGTACACAGGAGGAAAGCTGGACGCGGATATCCATGATGGTTTCAAGCGAACTGTCCAGGAAATACTGGATGCCCTCGGTACCGAGCACATTGGCGATTTCATGCGGATCGCAAATGACTGTCGTCACGCCATAGGGCAGGACGCAGCGATCGAATTCATGCGGCGTCACCAGCGAGGATTCGATATGGAGATGCGTATCGATGAAACCAGGGACGACGATGCGGCCCGATATGTCGATCTCTTCGCGCCCCTGATAATCGCCGCAGGTGCCGACGATGCGGTCGCCGCAAATGGCGATATCAGAGGCAACAAGCTCTCCCGTCACCAGATCGAAAAACCGCCCGCCCTTCAGCACGATATCCGCCGGCTCTCGGCCCACGCCCTGGTCGATATAGCGTTCGAGTTTGGTGGTCATGTTCATTCCTCGCATATGGATCGCCCCTCATGCCCAACCATTCTGCTTGTGCAAAAAGGGGCGTGAGGGGCGCAGAAGTGACTGAGCCTATGCCTCAGATATTATTCTGCAAGATCTCGCGAAGCTTGCCGAACAGCTCGTCGATGTGATGCTTTTCGATGATCAGCGGCGGCGAGAGAGCGATGATGTCGCCGGTGGTGCGGATCAGCAGGCCCTTTTCATAGGCCTTGAGGAAGGCTGTGAAGGCACGCTTGGTGGGCTCGCCGGCGATCGGGTCGAGCTCGATCGCGCCGATCAGGCCGGTATTTCTGATATCGATGACGTTCGGGCAGTCCTTCAGCGAATGCAGCGCGTCGGCCCAGTAGTCGGAGAGCTCGGCTGCGCGCGTCAGCAGGCCTTCTTCCTTGTAGGTGTCGAGCGTGGCAAGCGCGGCGGCGGATGCGATCGGGTTGCCCGAATAGGTGTAGCCGTGGAAGAACTCGATCATGTGCTCGGGGCCCTGCATGAAAGCGTCATGGATCTCCGAGGTGACGAAAACAGCACCCATCGGAATGACGCCGTTGGTCAGGCCCTTGGCCGTGGTGATGATATCCGGTTTGACATCGTAATATTGGGCAGCAAAGGGAGTGCCGAGGCGGCCGAAGCCGGTGATGACTTCGTCGAAGATCAGCAGGATGCCGTGCTTGGTGCAGATTTCACGCAGCTTCTGCAGATAGCCCTTCGGCGGGATCAGCACGCCGGTGGAGCCGGCAACCGGCTCGACGATGACGGCGGCGATGGTGGAGGCGTCGTGCAGCGTGACGATACGCTCCAACTCGCTGGCAATATCGCCGCCATGCTCGGGCTCGCCGCGCGTGAAGGCATTCTTGCCGGGAACGTGCGTGTGCGGCATATGGTCGACACCAGTCAGAAGCGTGCCGAACATCTTGCGGTTGGTGACGATGCCGCCGACGGAGATGCCGCCGAAATTGACGCCGTGATAGCCGCGCTCACGGCCGATGAGACGGAAGCGCGAGCCGTTGCCCTTCACGCGGTGATAGGCGAGCGCAATCTTCAGGGCTGTTTCGACCGATTCCGAACCGGAGTTTGTGTAAAGGACATGGTCCATGCCTTCGGGGGCGAGGTCCACCAGCCGGTTCGCCAGTTCGAATGCCTTGGGGTGGCCGAGCTGGAAGGCGGGCGCATAATCGAGCTCGCCGGCCTGCTGGGCAATGGCCTCGGTGATCTTCGGGCGGCAGTGCCCGGCGTTTACGCACCATAGCCCCGCGGTTCCGTCCAGAACCTGCCGGCCATCATGGGTGGTGTAGTACATGTCTTTGGCGCTGACGAAGAGGCGCGGTTCCTTCTTGAACTGACGGTTGGCCGTAAACGGCATCCAGAATGCGCGCAAATCATTAGGGGTGGCATTCAAACGGTCCGACATGCTGTTCTCCAACGGCCATTCGGGGGCCATTTCCCGATCGCGGCGTTACGCTGCGTGATGATATTTACTGCCTGGTCAAATTATCAATCGGCCTCTTGGCGTCAAGGCAAAGATGGCGTCGGGAAAAGGGGGAGGGATTCTATGCGAGGCCGCGTCTGTGGGCCGAGTTGACAGCGTCGGGCCGCCTGTCCACCGAAGGAGCATTGCTCGAACATGCGCGAAAAAGCTGGCAAATCCAAAGATTTGCCAGCTGAAAAAGTTAAACATGTGGTGATGAAAGCAAGTCGATCTTCAAGGTTCGAAAGCATCGCGCCCATGGATCGTTCGTCGGCAGACTTGGAGCTGGTTACAACTCCTAAGCAGCCGATCTACTTTTTTCAGGTTCACAATAAATATCTTCCAGCGTTTCGAGAACTCGAATAACCGATTCCGATGTGCTGGAGTAATAAATGGTTTGAGCATCACGGCGTGTTTTCACCAGCTTCTGAGCACGCAGCTTCGAAAGGTGCTGGGAAAGTGCAGATTGGCTCAGTCCGACCTGAGTGGCCAAAACGCCAACAGGAACTTCGCCCTTAACAAGACTGCAAAGGATCAAAAGGCGCTTTGGGTTCGCCATTGCTGATAGTAACGCTGCCGCAACATTGGAGTGTTCGGCCAAATTTCTTGTCTTCATGTTTTAAACTTCCTAATGTGGAGCGTACATCAGAAATTGTGCTATTTCTAAACCGGTCCAACCCGATATCTAACAATACCAATATGGGCCGAAGATTGTATATACCTAAATTTAAGGTATCGAGTATGCTATTTTAGGCATGTATATATGATGGCGACAACATGGGAAGAGGGTTGTCTGTTCCCTGCCTGAAGCGCCAATTACCCCAAAATAGGTCGATTCTTGACAACTCCAGGCCATAAATATGCCAATTTTCGTGAGAATTTCTTTGCAACCTACCAGTAATGGTCTCTGCTACGTCAGGGTGTCAGGCTACTAATTCTCGCACTATTGTATGCTCTTACTGCGTCGGCGATTTGTTTTCGGCTTAAAGAATCACAAGGTCCTCAGAGGACAAAATGTAGGCCCTTCCAAAGCCGCCGTTCAGGCTGGCGTCGAGTGGAATAAGGCGAAAAAAGCAGAAATCCGGGAAGTCGATATAGAGTTTCGATTTTGGATGGCGCTCGAGAAAACGCCCACGGATGCGCTCGTGCGCGTCACTTTGACGGTCGACGCGCTCGGCACTGCATCGAACAGTGAGGCGAGGATGGGCAAGGGGATCGCCTTTGCCGGGCTCACCGAAGAGAGCGGATGCACGCGCATCTTTCAGTAGCGCCCTGGTATGTGTCGCCAGACCCGAAACGAGGATGACCGGCACGCCATCAGCATCATCGGCGATCAGAACGCGGCTGACCGAGGGAAAACCGGTTTCCGGATCGATGACGGCCAGCGCCGCGTGGGCGGCCTTGTGCATGAGGGTGCGCGCCTGGTTGCGCGCATCCTCGTCTGTTTCCATGGTGACCGATGGCTTGTCGTTCATGAACTGCTCCGTGGATCAAGGAGCAGCCGTGAACGGCTACTCCTTGCGCCGGTGGCTGGTGAGGCCGGCCACGACGTCTTGCGCCGAGATCGTTCCGATAATCGTGCCGTTGTCAACAACGCCGATATTGCCCGGCTGGCGTGTCAGCGCGTCGAGGATATCGACAAGCGGCGTGGTGGCGTTCGCCGTCGCGGTGACCGAGCCGCCGGCCGCCGAGTGCGCGATGCCCCGTTGCATGACGTCCTGCGCTGTCAGCATGCTGATCGGGTTCATGTGCTGCACGAAGTCCGCAACATACTGATCGGCCGGATTCTTGACGATTTCCTGCGGTGTTCCGCACTGGATTATGTGCCCGCTCTCCATGATGGCGATGCGGTTGCCGATGCGAAACGCCTCGTCCAGATCGTGGCTGACGAACAGGATCGTGCGCTTGAGGCGGCGCTGGAATTCCAGGAGTTCGTCCTGCAGGCGGGTGCGGATCAGCGGGTCGAGCGCCGAGAACGGCTCGTCCATGAGCAGGATCGGCGCGCCGGTGGCGAAGGCGCGCGCCAGTCCCACGCGCTGCTGCATGCCGCCCGAGAGTTCGTTGACCTTGCGGCTTGCCCATTGCGTGAGATTGACGAGTTGAAGTTGTTCATCGACACGCTTCTTGCGTTCCGCTTCCGGCACGCCGGCAAGCTCGAGGCCGAAGCCGACGTTGTCGGCAACCGTGCGCCATGGCAATAGAGCGAACTGCTGGAACACCATGGAGACGGTGTGCATGCGCAGGTCCCGCAGCGCCTTGGGGCTGCAGGAATAGGGGTTGACGGGACCGCTCTTCGAGTTGACGACGACATCGCCGCGCACGACCGGCGCAAGGCCGTTGACGGCGCGCAGCAGCGTCGATTTTCCCGAGCCAGAGAGGCCCATGAGCACGAGGATCTCGCCTTCCTCGATCTCGAGCGTCGCGTTGGCGACACCGAGTACCATGCCCGTTGCCTTGCCGATCTCATCGCGCGACTTGCCTTCGTCGGCGAGTTTCAGCGCCGTGTCCGGACGGTCGCCGAAGATGATGCTGACATTGTTGAATCCGACAGCGACGGTCATGAGCGATCTCCTTCGCCGGGGGCACGGAACATGCGGTCGAGAATGATCGCCAGGATGACGATGCAGGCGCCGGAATCGAAGCTCTTGCCGACATTGACGCTGTTCAGCGCGCGAAGAACCGGCACGCCGAGGCCAGGGGCGCCGACGAGAGCTGCGATGGAGACCATCGAGAGCGACAGCATGATGGTCTGCGTCAGGCCGGCCATGATCTGCGGCGCGGCGAAAGGCAGTTCGATCTTACGGAGCACCTGCTGCGGCGTCGCACCGAAGGCTTCGGCCGCCTCTACGAGAGAGGGCGGCGTCGAGATGATGCCGAGGCGTGTCATGCGGATCGAGGCGGGAATGGCGAAGACGACGGTCGCGACGAGACCGGGCACCATGCCGAGGCCGAGCAGGATCATCGCCGGCACCAGATAGACGAAGGTCGGGATGGTCTGCATCAGGTCGAGGATCGGCCGCATGATGGCATAGAGCCAGGGACGTCGCGCCGCGGCGATGCCGAGCGGGACGCCGACCAGCATGCAGGCGAAAGTGGAAGCCAGAACCAGCGCAAGCGTCTCGGTCGTCTCTTTCCAGTAACCCTGGTTGATGGTGATGAGCAGGCCGATGAAGGTGAGAGCGGTGACTGCAACGCTTCGACGCATCCAGTAGGCGACAGCGGCGAAAAAGACGACGACGATCAGCGGATGCGGCGCCTGCAGGAGGAACAGCAGCGCATTGATCCCATGCGCGACGACGAAGGAAAGGCCGTCGAAGAACCATGTGAAATTGGTCGTCAGCCAATCGACGGCGGCTTTGGCCCATGGACCAATGGGGATGCGAAAATCGGTTAACCAGTTCACGTCTTTGCCCACTATTGGGGCGGCGAACCCGGACGTCTTGGGTCGTTCCGGATAGGGCCGCCGGAGAATAACGGCCTATGGCGCCACATGGGGCGTTGCCCGATGCGCGGCGCAATAGGAGGGGAGCAGTCCCATGGAAGAGAAAGGGGCGGTTGAGCCGCCCCTTATCCCCCCGATGTTACAGGCCGAACTTGGCCTTTACCGCTGCAAGCCCGTCACCGCCGTCCTTGGTGGTGACGCCGGCGAGCCAGGGGGTGACTGCGGCCGGATTGGCCTTCAGCCATTCCGTTGCAGCCACTTCCGGATCCTTGCCGTCGTTCAGAATCTTGCCCATGATTTCGTTTTCCATCGGCAGCGAGAAGACGAGATTTTTGACGAAGGCGCCGACGTTCGGGCATTGCTGCAGATAGCCGGCCCGAACGTTGGTGTAGACGGTCGCACCGCCGAAGTTCGGTCCGAAGACGTCGTCACCGCCGGTGAGATAGGTCATCTTATAGGTGGTGTTCATGGGATGCGGCGCCCAGCCGAGGAAGATGATCGGCTTACCATCCTTGTCGGCGCGCGAGACCTGGGCGAGCATGCCCTGCTCGGAGGATTCGACCACCTCGAAGCCCTTGAGGCCGAAGGAGTTCTTGTCGACCATGTCGATAACCAGGCGATTGCCGTCGTTACCCGGCTCGATGCCATAGATCTTGCCGTCAAGTTCGTCCTTGTGAGCAGCGATATCCTTGAAGTCCTTGATGCCGAGAGCGGCACCCTTTTCGTTCGTCGCCAGCGTGTATTTGGCGCCTTCCAGGTTAGCGCGGACGGTTTCGACCGATTTGTCCGCGGCGAACGGCTTGATGTTCTCGGCCATGGAGGGCATCCAGTTGCCGAGGAAGACGTCGATATCCTTGTTTTTCAACGATTGGTAGGTCACCGGCACGGCCAGCACCTTGACGTCGGTGTCGTAGCCGAGCGCCTTCAGAAGTATGGAGGCGGTTGCCGTGGTGGAGGTGATATCAGTCCAGCCCACGTCGGCGAAATGTACGGTGCTACAGCTGGCCGCCTCGGCGGCGGAGACGGCTGAAGCGCCGAATGTCAGTGCCGAGAGAGCTGAAGCGAAGGCAAATGCGGTAAAGGTCATTTTTATCATTGCGTGACTCCCAGTCTACGTTCCCAAGCAATCACCAATAACTGACATTTTCAAGCAACCACAGTGTATTTGCGCCGGTTTGGAGGGGCTGATTGCGACGCATGCATTTTTCCCGTCGAGTTTAACAGGTCGATGCCCTGTTGCGTGAATCCCTACTTAATTCCTGTGGTTTTCGGCGGAGGCGTCTTTCCTTCTTGCGTCAGCGCTTTCATGAAGCGTTCAAGGAGAACGTCATGGCCAAGCTCTATTTCCATTATTCGACGATGAATGCCGGTAAATCGACCATGCTGCTGCAGGCTGCCTACAACTATCAGGAACGCGGCATGCGTACGGCAGCCTTCATCGCGGCGCTGGATGATCGCGCGGGCCGTGGCAAGATAGCGTCCCGCATCGGCTTGACGATGGACGCCATACCGTTCGAGGCTACGGACGATCTCTATGCAATGGTCGAAGGAATGCATGCCGACGAACCGTTGGCTTGTATCTTCCTTGACGAAGCGCAATTCCTGTCGCGTGAGCAAGTGTGGCAGCTCGCCCATATCGTCGATCGCCTGGGTCTGCCTGTCATGGCCTATGGGTTGCGCACGGATTTTCACGGGAGATTATTTCCAGGTTCGCAGGAGTTGCTGACCATTGCTGATGAGCTGCGTGAAGTGCGGACGATTTGTCATTGCGGGCGCAAGGCGACAATGGTCGTGCGACTGGATTCGGCTGGGGAAGTGGTGCGCGAAGGCGCCCAGATCGAGATCGGCGGTGGCAACAAATATGTCTCGCTATGCCGCCATCATTGGGAAGAGGCGATATCGGGCGAGTGACGTGGTCATGCCTCTCCATCATCTGGCAGGCGTTCCTGAAGCAGCCCACCGTCCGGTTGACGGGAATGACGGATCGGGAGGAAGGATGAAACTGCTCTGTCTGACATTGGCATTCGTCGTTTTCGCCTTTGCCTCCGCGGCCAGTGCGGGTGGCGATGCGGTTGCGGGCGCTATCGTTTTCAGGAAATGCGGAGCCTGCCATACGGCAACCGCACCCGAGAACCGTGTCGGACCGTCGCTGATGGGCGTTGTCGGTCGTCCGGTCGCCAGCGTGCCGGACTATCAATATTCGCCCGCGATGACAGCGTTCGGAGCCGGCGGCAAGGTCTGGGACGAAGCTTTGCTGCGGAAATACCTGCCAAGCCCGCAGTTCCTGGTCAAAGGCACCAGGATGACGTTTCCCGGCCTGAAGAACGAAAGGGATCTCGACAATCTGATCGCCTATCTGAAGAATCCCGCTGCGGCCCAATAGGTTTGTTCGGCATTTTCTTTGCCGACGGAAGCGGTTAGTCTCGCCTTAAAGGCAATTGAGAGACGCTTTCATGGTCAGGCCTCATTCCTTCGAGGGCGCAATCGACAAGCTGCGCATCACGCTAGGCGATGCCATCAATGGCGTGAACGCAGCCGTGACCCTGCTGGCCGGCCATTCGAAGGGCGGGGGGGGTGCGGAAGCCGTCAATTTCCCGGTAGAAGAAGCGCTGGTGCGCGAGACCGTCGAGTTGCTGGGCCGCTGGAAATTCCTTGGCCTGTCGCTGGTGAAGGAACTGGATCTCACAACAGCGCAGGCAGATTTGCAGCATCGGCGGCTGTACGACGAGAAGGCCGGTCTCGAAAAGCCCGGCTTGCTGAGCAGAAGGCTGGGGCACGGTCAGGTAAAGCCGGAGACCATCATCACCGGTCTCGACGCGGTCTTGGATGCCTCGGCCACGCTTGATCTTTTGTTCAAGCGGGCTCGCCCCGCTCTGTCGCAATCCTTCCACGATTGCGAGATGCATCTGGAGGGCGTGATCGAGCGGCGGCAGAGGCTTGATTTCGACATAGAGGAAGTACGGCGTCAGGCCGATGCCGTGGCGGTGAAGACCAACGATCACCGCCGCAATCTTTCTCCAGCGCGTGTTCGCGATTTGCAATCCGAGCCGGAGGCGACCTACCGTGAATTGCTCGTCGAGCAGGATAGACTTCGGGAGAAAGAAAGGGTCCTGCAGTCGGGTCGAACAGCGCACCAGCGCCTCATCGACGTTTATGAGGGGCTGGCAGGCGCTCTGAATGCCGAGATCGCTGCCGTGAACGCCATGGCGGGCAAGCTCTCAGTCGATATCGAACAGCGTATCGCCCTGTTGAAGGCGCTGGCGTCGGAGATCGATTCTCCATTGCCCCCAGTTGCGCGCTCGGCGCCGGTTGCGCAGCTGATCGAGGCCTTCGAGATGAACGTGCTGGCGGGACATGATCTGGCGGCGCGCAAGGCGCGCGCGGACAGCGTATTCACCAGGCGATTGGAGCCTCATCTTCTGCCTGCGCCTGCGGATGCGAATGACGTTTCCGATGAAGCGCAACCACAGGATTGATTGCTGTCCGGAGTCGAAATATCGGTGCAGACGGTTGTTGTTTTCCCCAGGAACACATATTTGCTGGAACGCGAATGGCGATAAGGCCTTATAGTGCGGAAATCGAAAAGGATTTTCGGAAAGGCCGGTGCGCGGATTCAGTGCAGTGCGTCGTTCGCGTGTCGGCGTGATGCGCGGTGTGGTTTAGGAGACGTGTCCATGCTTGACTCGATCACAGCACTTTTCAGGCGAATGGTTGGCGCCATTGCGCGGTGGCTGGGATTGGTCTTCGTCTGGATCACCTGGCCGCTTCTCGCGGCACATGGCTGGTATCGGCAGCGCAACTGGCTGATCAAGCTGCCGGTCGTCGCTTTCGTGACGCTGCTGGCACTTCTCTACATCTATTTCATCTGGCAGACGCAGATCTGGACAGGTTTCAATCCCGCTTATCCCGACGTCTACAAGTTTTCGGACCGCAAGCTCTCTGCCGGGCAGGAGCTTCCAGCACCAAGCGGACAACAAGCCGCCGCCGGCGCGCCGAAGACCTGCCAAACCTCGGCAATCGTCGATGTTGCTGCAGATCTTACCGATTTCAACGTCAACCAGAATGCCTGGATCTCCTCAATGGTGCTCTACAAGCTGGGGCTCTTCGGTATGTCATGGGACGACACGCCTTTTCTGGACAACAAGGCCTCCTTCCAACGGGGCGTAAACTCTGTGGTTCGCCGTACTTCGGCGGAACTGGTTGACACGATCGGCCGCGTGCGTGGGACGTCCGGCATCAACAGCGACCTGCAGAAGGCACGCGGCAACTTGCAGTTCGACGAGTCGAGTTGGTATTTCGGGCTGCATCCGTTCGGGCCGAAGACACCGACGCCGAGCTACTATCGCGCGGCAATTACCAACCTGCGCAGCTTCAATGCCGATCTTGGCACCTGCAAGGCGCTTTTCGACGGACGCGCTGACAATCTCCTGCAGTTTGTCGACCACATTGCGAACGACCTTGGCAGCACGGCGGACATATTGGCAAAGCGAGCCGCAGATCACAGCTACGGCTGGTTGGACACGCGTGCGGACGATCGCTTCTGGTTCGCTTACGGTCAGCTTTACGCCACTTACGGCATTCTGAGCGCGGCCGGCGCAGATTTTCAACAGGTCATAGCCGAGCGCAATGTCGGTACGCTTTGGACCGGCACCATAACGCAGTTGCAAGCAGCGTTGCGTATCCAGCCCGCCATCATTTCCAATGGACCTGAGGACAGCTCATTCATGCCGAGCCATCTGGCGACGATGGGCTTCCATATTCTGCGCGTGCGTTCGAGCCTGGTTGAAATCCGCACGGTTCTTGGCGGCCGCTAAGCATGGCGTCGGCACTTCGCTGAGCTTGTAACGGATAGATGACCCTCATCGATCGAAGATCGGCAAGGGCTGGATCTGCTTGCGGGGGATAATTGGAGCGGCTAGCTGATGAGCTTGAGCCGGATGGCTTTCGCAACGAGCTGCGTGCGGTTGACGCAATCAAGCTTCTTGATCGCGTTCATCATATAGGCGTTGACCGTATGGTCGGAGAGGGAAAGGATCTGGCCGATTTCCACCGAGGTCTTGCCCTGGGCTGTCCAGCGAACCACTTCGAGCTCACGAGCCGAAAGCATGTGCGGCACCGAGCCGTCGTTTCGCCTCAGATTATTATAGGAATCAAGCGCTTGCAGCATAATCATGGTGAGCTCGTTGAGCTCACTCTGGCTCAGGCTGTTGCGATTGCCCATAAACCAGAAGACAAGATGCTGCCCGTCCGGGGAGTTGATGGGTATGACAATGCTCATAGGGCAGTTGTAGTTGATTAGCAGCGCGTGCAGTTCGCGCGGCAAACTCATGTCCGGATCGTTGTCTTTTTCCAACAAGTGCCACGAGCGCGGCATCACAGTATCGCGCACACGCAACATTGGACAGCGTCGCACCAACTGCTGCCGATCAAACTCACGCATGAACTGCAGCGGCACCGACCCCTCGATCAGCAGCGGCGTCATCATCGAATCTTCGGGAGCCGGAGCATTCATGAAGGCCGTATGGCTGAAGCCAAAGGCAGCGCTCGTTCGCTCCAATGCATGCGCAAAAGCCGCCTGCGTCCGGGCTGCAGCCAACTCGGCGGAAAGCAACAGTTGTCTCTCGGCGGTGATGATATAGGACATATGAGTTGAGGAGCCCACAGCGTGTTATCGTTATCAAATACCGAATTTATGAGTGAATGCTAGACGCAAAAATATCACAGGACCATAAATAAGTTTATTTTCATATATTTTAATATACCAACCTACGGATTTGTATGACTTTTTACGAAAAGCGGCTCTGGAAGCGAAATTTTCTTCCCTGCTGCCCGTATTGCGCCGCGGATATACAGCTTGCGTCGATTGATGAGCCTGAGATGGGATCTGATGAGAATCGTCGTTTGGTCTCAGGCCGTGTCTGCCCCTGTTTTCCAGGTCATCCACAAGCGATCGCTAAGGCAATCTGGGCTTGATCCGGGCCGTTCTGGTGCTTATCGTAGTACAATTTTGTGTTTATATGGTATGATGAGTATGCATTGTATTGCATGCCGGTTAATCTGATCACAAAGGCTCCCTGTCTCCGGCGGACGCCCTTCATGGTTACATATAAATAAGCTGCCTTTGCGCAAATGTCGCAAGTGGACACAGGCGCGCCTTGCGAAGGCCAAAAGCGGTTGCTATCGGTCTTGCCAAAGCAATCGCTTCCAGGCGCGTATCTCATGAATTTTCGCTTCTTCCCGCAGTTTGCCGTGTGGTGTCGTCAAACGGCACTGTGTTTCCTGACAGCTCTATCGCTCCTGGTGCCACCGCCCGCGTTCGCCGGAGCCACTGACGGCGGCAAGCCGATGGAATTTTTGCTGGTTCATGGCGACATGGCCAAGTGCCGCGCCGAGAACAATTGCCCGGACTGGATCTCCGCCGAAGGGCAGATCATGCCGGATTCACCGAAGAAGCTGCAGAAACTCCTGAAGCGGCTCGGCGGCCAGAGTTTGCCGATCGTGGTCAATTCGCCGGGTGGCGACGTGCGGGCGGCGATGGAGATGGCCTATGCCATCCGCACGCAGAAGCTTTCGGTCGCGGTAGGCCGCACGCGCTCGCGCGCTTGTCCCTATGCTGAACCGATTTGCTCGGCTGCCCTGGCAAAGGATGGTTCCATCAAGGGCGAGCCGTTTTCCGCTGGGGCGATCTGCTTTTCGGCCTGTCCACTATTTTTCGCCGGTGGCATCCAGCGCGTTTACAGCCCCTTCGCGCTGCTCGGAGTGCATCAGATCACCACGACGTACAGCGAGGTGCGCGTTCAATACCGCACCGAATATGAAATGGTAGGCGGCAAGCGAAAGGTCATTTCCAAGCGGGAGATCGGGCGCAAGTTCGTCGGAAAGTACGACACGACCAAGCTCGACAAGGCCCAGAAGGCGAGGCTGGTCAAGTTTCTCGACAAGATGGGCGTCGACAGGTCGCTTGTCGATCTGATGCTCGGAACCGAGCCAAACGGGATCCATCTGATCCCGCAGATGGATGCGCTGAAGCTCAAGCTGACGACGGAGCTTGCCGCGGCCGATGAACTCGTCTTGGCGCATGATTGCAAGGACAAGCAATCGATAGCCGATTGCGCCGCACCCGCGTCGCCGTCGCCGCCGGTTGCCGTCGCGCCGACGATGGCAGGCAAATAGCCGTTCGCTTCGTTCGGTCTCAGCCGTTCTTATTGCTTTTGGCTTTCGACATGATCTGTTCCAGGAAGCCAAGCAGCAGCGCCGAGACGACGAAGGCAAGATGTATGATCGTGAACCACATCAGTTTGGCGTTGTCATACTGCGTGGCGTTCAGGAAAATCTGCAGCAGGTGGATCGAGGAAATCGCGACGATAGAGGAGGCGACCTTGATCTTGAGGCTGCCTGAATCGAGCTTGCCGAGGAAGGAAACTTCGTCCTCGGCTTCATCGAAACGGCTTACGAAATTCTCGTAGCCGGAAATCATCACCATCACGATCAGGCTCGCCACCAGGGCGGCGTCGATCAGGCCGAGAATGGCAAGGATCATGTCGGCCTCGTCATACTGGAAGACGTTGATGGCGACCTTGTAGAATTTGTAGGCGAACGATACGGCGTAGACCGCCAGTGAGGCTGCGAGCCCAAGATAGAAGACAACCAGAAGCCAGCGGCTGGAGAGAATGATGCGCTCGACCAGTAGTTCCAGGGACTTCATATATTTTCCTTTTCTATCCTGCATTTGCGCGCGGACAATAAGCGCGCCTCGGTTCGGCGACAAGGCTCGTTAGTTTCGCGTGGGACAGCGAATCGCGGCTATTCACAGTGGATATTTATTGAGCTATCCCGACAAGGGAATGACTGCATATTAAGGCCGAGGGCGAGTTTTATGGCAACGGTGGCATCCGATATCGAAATCGCGCGCGCTGCGAAGAAACTGCCGATCATCGAGATTGGTGCCAAGCTTGGCATCCCGGCGGAAGATCTCGCGCCCTATGGCTACGACAAGGCAAAGATCGGCGCCGGTTTCATTGCGGCGCAAGCCGACAAAAAGGATGGCAAGCTCATCCTCGTCACCGCCATCAACCCGACTCCGGCCGGCGAGGGAAAGACCACCACAACCGTCGGCCTTGGCGACGGTTTGAACCGTATCGGCAAGAAGGCAGTCGTTTGTGTGCGCGAGGCGTCGCTCGGCCCCTGCTTCGGCGTGAAGGGCGGGGCGGCGGGTGGCGGCTATGCGCAGGTCGTGCCGATGGAAGACATCAACCTGCATTTCACCGGCGATTTCCATGCCGTCACTTCGGCCCACAATCTCCTTGCCGCGCTGATCGACAACCATATCTATTGGGGCAACGAGCAGAATATCGACATCCGCCGCATCACCTGGCGTCGGGCGATGGACATGAACGATCGGGCCTTGCGCGACATCGTCGCTTCGCTCGGGGGCGTTGCAAACGGTTTTCCGCGGGAAGGCGGTTTCGACATTACCGTTGCCTCCGAGGTCATGGCGATCCTCTGCCTTGCTTCGGATCTCAAGGATCTGGAAAAGCGGCTCGGCAACATCATCATCGGCTATCGTCGCGACCGCACGCCCGTCTATGCCCGCGATCTGAAGGCTGACGGCGCCATGGCGGTGCTGTTGAAGGACGCCATGCAGCCGAACCTCGTGCAGACGCTGGAGAACAACCCGGCGCTGGTGCATGGCGGTCCCTTTGCCAATATCGCCCATGGCTGCAATTCGGTGATCGCCACGCGCACGGCGTTGAAACTTGCCGATTATGTGGTGACGGAAGCGGGCTTCGGCGCTGATCTCGGCGCGGAGAAATTCTTCGACATCAAGTGCCGCAAGGCGGGACTTTCGCCGGACGCGGCCGTCATTGTCGCGACTGTCCGGGCGCTGAAGATGAATGGCGGCGTCAAGAAGGACGATCTCGGCAAGGAGAATGTCGTAGCGCTGGTCAAAGGCTGCGCCAATCTTGGCCGGCACGTTGCCAATGTCAGAAAGTTCGGCGTGCCCGTCGTGGTGGCCATCAATCATTTCGTCTCGGATACGGAGGCCGAGGTCGAGGCGCTCAAGGATTATGTCGCGCGGCTCGGCGCCGAGGCGATCCTCTGCCGCCATTGGGCCGAGGGCTCGGCCGGGATTGTGGATCTCGCGCACAAGGTCGTGGAACTTGCCGAATCCGGCCAGGCGAAATTCCAGCCGCTTTATCCCGATAATCTTTCCTTGCTGGAGAAGATCGAGATCGTTGCGTCCAAGATCTATCACGCGGGCGAGGTCACGGCTGACAAGGCCGTGCGCGACCAGTTGCGTTCCTGGGAAGACCAGGGCTACGGCCACCTGCCTGTTTGCATGGCCAAAACCCAATATTCCTTCTCGACGGACCCGACCGTTCGCGGCGCACCCGAGGGGCATATCGTACAGGTTCGCGAAGTGCGGCTTTCGGCCGGCGCCGGCTTTGTCGTCGTCATTACCGGCGAGATCATGACCATGCCCGGCCTGCCGAAATCGCCGGCGGCGGAGAGGATTTTCCTCAATGATCAGGGCTACATCGAGGGATTGTTTTAAGTTCTGACGCTGATTCAAATGCGCGTATGGCTTGGTGCGTATCGACATCATCTTATGTGATAGCGGAGGCAGATCATGACCGCAGATGGCCGTGCCAGTTTGGACGATATACGCGCTTTCCACGCGAAGATGATGGCGGCGGCCAGCAACTCGACGGATGAAAGACTGGAGCAGGCTTTCAGGCTCGTAAGGCGCGAAGCATTCATGGGTCCCGGACCCTGGCAGATCGTGGTCAACAGACGCCACCTCGAAACACCAAGCGACGATCCCGCCTTTCTGTACCAGAACGTGCTTGTCTGTCTGGACAGGTCAAAGGGTATCAACAATGGAGAGCCGTTTCTCCACGCCGCTTTTCTCGGTGCTGTCGCTCCCAAGCCGGGCGAGACTGTCATCCAGATCGGGACTGGGACAGGCTACTACACTGCTCTTCTGTCGACGCTTGTCACACCCGGTGGCCATGTTCACGCAGTCGAAATCGATGAGACGTTGGCGAACCGCACGCGCGTAAATCTCGCATCGTTCGAGGGCATTTCGGTTATCCATGGCGACGCGACTTCTGCGGAGCTACCGGCTGCCGATCTGATTTATGTGAATGCGGGCGTCGTGATGCCACCCATCTCATGGCTTCAGGCGCTGCGGCCCGAAGGCCGGATCATCGTGCCGTGGCAAGCCAGTGACAGGATCGGTCTCGCCGTTTTGATCACCCGCACGGAGCATGGATACAGTGCTCGGGCGTTAATGCCGGCCTGGTTCATTCCCTGCATCGGGGCGTCGGATCCAGAGCAATGCAGCAAGGTCCCAACCGTCGGTGGAGCCCGGTCTATCCGATCGGTCTGGCTGACGCAGGATCGCTCCCCGGATGAGACGGCAGTCGCGATCTACAGGGATCTGTGGTTCTCGAACGCCGATGTGCCGCAAGGGTAGGGTTACGACCTGAGGATTGTCGCCCATACCGCCTTCTAGTGGCAGTATCGAAAGCCGCCGTTTCTTTCGAGCACATCGAGATGGAAGTGCGTTTCGTGGGCGGCATCGCTTTCCGGGTCGAGGACGGTCGTGAAATAGAGGCAGGCCGACGCGCTCGTGGCGCGCTGGAATGCGCCCGTCAATGTCGGATCTTCGCGGCGCGGTTCGATGCCAATGGTCTTGCCGTTCTCGAAGGTGAAGCTGGCGACATCGATGGCGTTGCCGCGGGCATGTTCGGAAATCTTGCCGGTGGAGGCATTGTTGCGCAGGCGGCAGACATAGGTCGAAGCCTGGTTGATGGTGACGATCTTGCCATTGTCCAATGCAGCAGCCGATGGAATCACGCTTTCCTTGACCCAATGGGCAAGCGCCAGTGCGGCCTCGCAGCGCATCTTGCCCTCCGGTTTGAATTCGATGCCTGGCAAGGCCGAGGAAAGCGTGATCGGCTTGTCGATGCCGCAGCCATTGCCGTCGTCAATGCGTGGAATCTCCTTGAAAGTGGCGCCCATGGCACTCAGCTCGGAGAGGCATGTCTTGTGTTCTTCGTCCGATTCCGAAGCGATGGTCAGTGGCGGCCGAGGCGGCCCCTGCATCTCGCCGGTCGTCGGCTCGTCCTCCGGGGTTGCTGGCTTCTCCACGGGAGTGACGAGCTTTTCCGCGGGCGCAATGGGTTTCTCCGCCGGGATCGGCGGTTCAGCGGATGGTTGGGCTTGTTCGCTATCCGGTTTTTGTTGCGGTATCGGGCCGGTCTGCGGAAGAGAGGCGGCTGCCAGTAAGATCATGGCAGGGACTACGGAAACGAATCGGAACAGCATCAAATAATTCAGCCAATACTAATGATGATGCCGGTAGAACGCTTCATGCGGCCATTTCGTTGCAATTCAGCAACTTTTTCCGTTCGTCTTTAAACATGATAATTTTATTCATGATTATGGGCGCTAGATATATTGACAATAATACTCATGTTTTTTATGCGGCAGAAAGAGGGCGGAATATTTCCGCTTTGTTAGCAAAACTAACCCAGCCAGCCCCTTGTCTGCCTCTGTCGCAGCAACCAGCCAGCCCGGTGAAGCAGTTCGAAAGGAACGGTTATGGTTGTCCGGCGCTCCCGCTCGGTTCTCTTGGCATGCACTGCGTTTCTGGCTCTAGGGCTGGCAACGACATCTTACGCGCAAACAGCAACTCAGACCGACGAGGCGACGGGCGAAGCGGCCAAGAGCGACCGCGTCACCAACCTGAAGCCGATCGTCGTCAAGGGCAAGGCGGCAAAGGATGTGCTTGCCGATTCCCCGACCGCCACAGAGACGACGGCAAAGCAGATCGACGACAACCAGATCACGCGCATCGAGGATCTTGGCCGCAGCACCGAGGTCGGCGTCGGCTTCAACCGCGCTACCGGCGGTGTCAACATTCGCGGCCTCGGTGATGACCGTGTGCTGACGACGGTCGACGGCATCGAGATCCCCTATATGCTCGATGTCGCCCGCGGGGCGGACGGCGGTGTCAACAGCTTCGATTTCAATTCGCTTTCAAGCGTAGACATCGTGCGCGGCGCCGATTCCAGCCGGGCCGGTTCGGGCGCTCTCGGTGGCGCCTTCGTGCTGCGCACGTTGGAGCCTGAAGACCTGATAGCCCCCGGTTCCACCTGGGGCGGCGTCTTCAAGTTCGGCTATAATGGCGATGACCGAAGCATCGGCGGCTCGGCTGCGGTTGCCAAGCGCATCGACAACACGGCCGTTCTTTTCGAAGGCGGCTACACACATGGTCACGAGCTTGAAAACAATGGCGATGTCGGCGGCTATTCGACCAAGCGCACCAAGGCGGATCCGGCCGACTACAATCAGAGAAGCGGCCTCTTCAAGATCCGCCAATATACAGACATCGGCACCTTCGGCATCACGGCGGAGCACTACAACAAAGACAAGACCATCGATGCGATGCACTCGCAGAGCCTGACCGGAAATTTCCGCCCGGGCAACTACGATACGACGGACAATACCGAACGCAACCGCGTTTCGCTCGACTACAAGTACGACGCCGAGAGCGCCGATTCCCTTCTCGACACCGCCAACGCTGTCTTCTATTGGCAAAATCTGCTGCGGGAAGAGGGCGCCGAAGGCTACCGCTACACGTCCGTCATCGGCGACTATTGGCGCCGCAATGAAATGGAAGACCGCAGCATCGGCTTTAACGGCAACGCGTCGAAATCCTTCGATACCGGCAGCCTGCATCACAAGGTCACCTTCGGTCTCGACGTTGCGTTCAGCAAGGTGCATCAATATTCGGCGGGCCAAGATAGCTGCGCTCTTCCCCGTTGGCGCGCTACTTGCGCATTCCTGCATACCAATCAGTCTGACATGCCTGATGTCGACGGCAAGCGTGTTGGTGCTTTCATCGACGACAAGATCGACCTGGGCTCCAGCAACGTCTCGTTGACGCCGGGTCTGCGCTTCGACTGGTACGACTACTCGCCGAAGAACACGGATGCCTATCGCGACAGTGCCAATTATAGCGGCCTGTCATCCGGTCAGTCCGACAGCCGCTTCTCGCCGAAGCTGCGCGCATCCTATCAGCCGCAGGACAATGTCGAGCTCTATGCGCAATGGGCGATGGCCTTCCGTGCGCCCAATGTCAGCGAGCTCTACGTGAATTACGGCGTGCCCGGCGGCTATGTCAGCTACGGCAATCCGGACCTGAAGCCGGAGACCAGCAACGGCGTCGAAATCGGCACCAATCTCGGCGACGACGACTTCGGCGGCCATATCGGCGGCTTCTACAACAAGTACAAGAACTTCATCGACTCGGAAACATCGGCCGATCCGACGCGCACCTATCCTCTTGGCATTACCGAATACTTCAACCGCGCCAATGTCCGGATGTTCGGTGTCGAGGTCAATGCGCACAAGAAGTTCGACAACGGCATCCATATCAAGGGCTCTCTTGCCTATGTCAACGGCAAGGACTCCGACAGCGGCGAATGGATCGATTCCGTCGCTCCCGCCAAGGCCGCCTTCACTGTGGGATATGCGACCGAGGTCTGGGGTACGGACTTTACCTTCGTCACCGCAACCAGCGAACCGAAGAAGGATGGCGATAATTTCCGTACTCCCGGCTACGGCATCTTCGATCTGACGGGTTGGTGGGAGCCGGAGCAGGTGAAGGGCTTGTCGCTGCGCGCCGGTGTCTACAACATCTTCAACAAGACCTACTACGACTCGCTCAATGTGGCGTCCACGGGCCTCACACAGCCTTCGGCCTACTATTCCGAGCCCGGCAGAACCTTCAAGCTGACGCTGACGCAAAGGTTCTGAGCTTTCACATCGAGGCAGCAAACTCAGGCGATGCTTCGGCATCGCCTCTTTTTTCGCCTTTGAGCTGCGGCATCGCGAGGTTGTGTAATTGAAAATCGCAATGTTCGGTGTTATTGGAAGCGTGCAGTCTTTAACCTATTGAGAGAAAAAGAGAGGAGGACCGTATGACCAAGATAGTCTGGCATATTCGCCAGTTCGGTCCGACTCAGGCCCTGCAGATGCGTTTGCAGGGCTGATCAGAGGCTGTAACTCACTCATTTCTTCTGGTCTGCCCTTTTGGGAGACGTGGCGCACCGCCTTCGTGCTCGTGTCGCCGCGTCATGACATGTTTTCGAGCATTGGCGATATACGGCCGACGACGTGCGCGTGGAACGGCGGCAAGGAGCCGCTGACGATGCATTCGTGATGCTTGATCAGGACCGGAAGAAACCATGACTCTGATCAATCTCCGCAATTTTGGCGTTACCCTGGGTGCGCCTTTATTTTCCAACCTCAATCTTACCGTCGATGCCGGTGATCGCATCGGGATCGTCGCTGCGAACGGACGTGGAAAAACCACGCTGCTCAACTCTCTTGCGGGCAGGCTGGAGCCCACGACCGGCGACATCACCCGCTCGCGCGGTCTTCGGATTGGCTATGTCGAACAGAATGTGCCTGCGGATCTGGATGAAGTTTCCTTCTACGATGCTGTTCTGCGCGCCTTGCCGAAGGAGCAGATCGCGAGCGAAAGCTGGCGCGTCGACGTCGCCCTTGATTCGCTTGGTGTCCCGGCTGCGATGCGGGAGAGGGCGCTCTCTCGGCTCAGCGGTGGCTGGCAAAGACTTGCCATGCTAGTGCGTGTCTGGGTGACCGAGCCGGACGTCTTGTTGTTGGACGAACCGACCAACCATCTCGATCTCGCAAAGATCGCGCTGCTGGAGGACTGGCTGAACGCTCTGCCGCGCGATGTGGCTGTCCTGATCGCAAGCCACGACCGCGCCTTCCTCGATGCCGTCAGCGACCGGACGCTGTTCCTGCGGCAGGAGCAGTCGCAGATCTACGCGCTGCCCTATAGCCGGGCGCGTGCGGCGCTGGAGGAGGCCGATGCCTCGGAAGAGCGGCGCTACCAGAAGGACATGAAGACCGCACAGCAGCTGCGCAAGCAGGCGGCCAAGCTCTACAATATCGGCGTCAATTCCGGCAGTGATCTGCTGACCACGAAGACGAAGCAGTTGAAGGCGCGAGCCGAGCGGTTGGAGGATGCAGCCCGGCCAGGCTATCAGGAGCGTTCAGCCGGTGCGATCAAGCTCGCCAATCGTGGCACTCAGGCAAAGATATTGGTGACGCTTGACGACGCCTCCGTCGAGACGCCGGATGGAACGCTGCTGTTCAAGACCGGCAAGCGCTGGATCTGCCAGGGGGACCGCATCGTCCTGCTCGGGCCTAACGGTGCCGGCAAGACCCGGCTTGTCGAGATGATCCGCAAGGCCATTGCTGATCAGATTACGTTGGGGGCGGTCAAGGTGACACCGTCGCTGGTGCTCGGCTACAGCGATCAGTCTCTCTCCAATCTCGGCCAGAACGATACGCCGCTTGGCGTGATCACGCGGCTGTTCGAACTCGGCGAGCAACGGGCACGCACACTGCTTGCCGGCGCTGGCATGGGCATCGACATGCAGGGCCGCGCCATCGGCAGGCTTTCCGGCGGGCAAAAGGCGAGGCTGGCCATGCTGGTGCTGCGGCTGACCAATCCCAACTTCTACCTGCTCGACGAGCCGACCAACCATCTCGACATCGACGGCCAGGAGGCATTGGAGGGCGAGCTGAGGGCGAACGAGGCAAGCTGCCTGCTCGTTTCCCACGACCGCAGCTTCGTCCGCAACATCGGCAACCGCTTCTGGCTGATCGAGCGGAAGCGGTTGATCGAAGTGGAGGGACCGGAAGAGTTCTTCGAGGCGGCCCGGGCGCAAGAGTAGCGGAAGGGTGGGCAGAGACGGAAAATCGTTTCTGCCCATTCGCTGAGATTGCGGCTTGCGCATCACCGCATCTCACGCTAACAATTCACGCCATGAACATGTCCTTGAACAACATTGCAGTTTGGTGGTGGGCTCGCTGAGGCGGCCTCGACCAATCGTGTTCAAAGACCACGAGTGAGCCGCCCGAGATTTCGAGGCGGCTTTTTTGTTATAAAGGCCGCCTGTCATCCGGGCCCGATAACGGAGTAAGGAACAATGGTAACGATCCTTCGGGATGATGGTGCGGAAATCTACGAGACGAAGGGCGGGATCACCGTTACCCGACAGCGTCGGCCGACCCCTTATGCGGATGCTGTTTCGTCCTATATCGACAAGCTCGACGAGCGCCGCGGCGCGGTCTTCTCGTCGAACTACGAATATCCCGGCCGCTACACGCGCTGGGATACCGCCATCGTCGACCCGCCGCTTGGCCTTTCCTGCTTTGGCCGCGACGTCTGGATCGAAGCCTATAACGAGCGCGGCGAAGCCATTCTCGGCTTCATCACCGAGAAGCTGAAGACCGTTTCCGAGCTGACGCTTGGTGCCTCGACACCGCGCCGGCTCGACCTGACTGTCAAGACGCCGGATCGGGTGTTTACCGAGGAAGAACGCTCGAAGATGCCGACCGTGTTTACCGTGCTGCGCGCGGTGACGGAGCTGTTCTATTCGCAGGCGGATGCCAGCATCGGCTTCTACGGCGCCTTCGGCTACGATCTTGCTTTCCAGTTCGATGCCATCAACCTGAAGCTCAAGCGCCCGGACGACCAGCGCGACATGGTGCTCTACCTGCCGGACGAGATCCTGGTGGTCGATAATTACTCCGCCAAGGCCTGGATCGACCGTTACGACTTCGCCAAGGGTGGCATTTCGACCGAGGGTAAGTCCGGCGAGATCGCCGCCGAGCCCTTCCGCAATACCGATGCCATCCCGCCGAAGAGCGATCACCGCCCCGGCGAATATGCCGAGCTGGTGGTCAAGGCGAAGGAGAGCTTCCGCAAGGGCGATCTCTTCGAAGTCGTGCCCGGCCAGAAGTTCATGGAGCGCTGCGAGAGCAAGCCTTCGGATATTTCCAAGCGGCTGAAGGCGATCAATCCGTCGCCCTATTCCTTCTTCATCAATCTCGGCAATCAGGAATATCTGGTGGGCGCATCGCCTGAGATGTTCGTGCGCGTCTCCGGCCGCCGCATCGAGACCTGCCCGATTTCAGGCACGATCAAGCGCGGCGACGATCCGATCGCCGACAGCGAGCAGATCCTGAAGCTGTTGAATTCCAAGAAGGACGAGTCCGAGCTGACCATGTGCTCCGACGTCGACCGCAATGACAAGAGCCGCGTCTGCGAGCCGGGCTCGGTCAAGGTCATCGGGCGCCGGCAGATCGAGATGTATTCGCGCCTCATCCACACGGTCGATCATATCGAGGGCCGCCTGCGCGACGACATGGACGCCTTCGACGGTTTCCTCAGCCACGCATGGGCCGTCACCGTTACCGGTGCACCGAAGCTCTGGGCCATGCGCTTCATCGAGAGCCATGAAAAGAGCCCGCGTGCATGGTATGGTGGCGCGATCGGCATGGTCGGCTTCAACGGCGATATGAATACCGGCCTGACGCTGCGCACCGTGCGCATCAAGGACGGCATTGCCGAGGTGCGGGCCGGCGCGACGTTGCTCAACGACTCGATCCCCGAGGAAGAAGAAGCCGAAACCGAATTGAAGGCCTCTGCCATGCTGTCTGCCATCCGTGATGCCAAGGCTGCGAATTCCGGCAAGCAGCAGCGCGACGTTGCCTCCGTCGGCAAGGGCGTGAAGATCCTGCTGATCGACCACGAGGACAGTTTTGTCCATACGCTTGCGAACTATTTCCGCCAGACGGGCGCGACCGTTTCGACCGTGCGCACACCGGTGCCGGAGGAGGTTTTCGACCGGCTGGATCCCGATCTGGTCGTGCTGTCGCCGGGACCCGGCAATCCGAAGGATTTCGACTGCAAGGCGACAATCAAGAAGGCGAGGGCGCGCAACCTGCCGATCTTCGGCGTCTGCCTGGGGCTGCAGGCGCTGGCGGAAGCCTATGGTGGCGAGCTGCGCCACCTCGCACTGCCGATGCACGGTAAGCCTTCGCGCATCCGCGTGCTCGAACCGGGCCTTGTCTTCTCCGGCCTCGGCCGCGAAGTCACTGTCGGCCGCTACCATTCGATCTTTGCCGATCCTTCGACCCTGCCGCGTGACTTCATGATCACGGCCGAAAGCGAGGATGGCACGATCATGGGTATCGAGCATGTGAAGGAACCGATCGCGGCCGTGCAGTTCCATCCGGAATCGATCATGACGCTCGGCGGCGATGCAGGCATGCGGATGATCGAGAATGTGGTGGCGCATTTGGCGCGCCGTGCAAAGACGAAGGCGGCCTGACGCAAAGCCCGGCGGCTGCGGATTTAAACATCCCCATGCACTCGGAAAAAGTGCATGGGGATGTTTTTTGCCTTGAAAGAGCCAACAAGCACTTGAAGACATCTCATGTCGGGTAGGGGCTTCCGGTTGTCGATTGCGAAAATATTCAAACGCGTTCTACTCGCCGTGCTGGCGCTTGTTGCGATTGCCGCTTTCGGAATCGCCGTGCCGCGACCGCTCTGGTATGACGAGCCTGCGCTGGCCAAACATTCCCATCGCATCCTCGTGCTCAGCAATCCCATTCATACGGACATCGCCATCCCCGTCGACGACGATCTCATGGCCCGCTTCGGTTTTCTGCGAGCGGCGGGGCTTGATCTCGACAATCCGAATCTGCGCTACCTCGTTTTCGGCTGGGGCGGCCGGAGCTTCTATACTGAGACGCCGACCTGGGCGGACCTGAAGGTGGAACCGGTGCTGAAGAGTTTCACCTTGGATCAGTCCGTCATCCATGCCGAGTTGGCGGGCGCCATCCCAGAAAATGCGCCTGCGGTGACCGTGCTCAGCATCGATGACGGCGGCCTTGAGCGGTTGAAGCAATTCGTCCTCGACAGCCTTGCGCAGGCTGATAGCGGACCGGTGTCCCTGCCGGGCAGCAATTACGGCGAGAACGATGCGTTCTTCGAAGCGAGGGGATATTTCAATGCACTGATGGGATGCAATACTTGGACGGCCGCCGGATTGCGGCAGGCGGGATTGACCTCGGGTCTATGGACTGCGCTGCCGTGGATGCTGCGGCTGTCGCTCAGCCTGCATAATGCGCGCGATCGTTTTGCTGCAAGCCTTTCATCCACCGAATAGCTGTAGGAGCCGGTTTTACTTGCCAATGGTTGTAAATTAGGCCGTAGACTCATAAGTGCGGAGCCACAGACGCATTGAGGCAAGTTGAACCATCGCGAGGAAGTTTTCGGCGAGTTTGTCGTAGCGGGTGGCGATGCGCCGGAAGTGTTTGAGCTTGCTGAAGAAGCGTTCGACCAGATTACGCTCGCGATAGAGCCGCTTGCTGAAGCATGGCTTCCATTTGCGATTGGATTTGGCTGGGATGTTGGGCACTGCGTTCTGGGCATGGATTTTGGTCGTGAGACCACCTCGGGAGCGACCGAGACAATGATCTCTATCCCCCTTCTTGCCGTCGCAGCCTGCTGATGCGCCCGGATAGAAGTGCTGTCGATCATCTGGATGTCGCCGTCGTGTGCGACGGATATGGCATCCATCAGCCGGTCCCACACACCTGCTTTCCGCCATCGCACGAAACGGTTGTAGCAGGTGGTGCGCGGCCCGTATCGCTCAGGCAGGTCACGCCACGGTGCACCAGACCGAAGCACCCAGAAGATGCCGTTCAGCACTCGTCGATCATCGACACGGGCCACGCCTCGCGGCTTGTTGGGCAGAAGCGGCGCGATGACGCGCCATTCGAAGTCGGTCAAATCGTATCGGCTCATGCCGATACTGAATCAGCATACGTCCCGATATGAAAGCCACCGGTCGCCGTTTAGGCGTTCAAGCCGGTCGATCGGTCGCATCAAGCTCTCTTGCCGGCACGTACACAGTTACAAAACCTTCCTGCCAATCGGTGGCTCCGAGCGTGATAGGGTAGATATTGAACCCTTCGGGAAAGTCTCGAAATCCTGGCTGATCGCGCAAACGGCCGATAGCTTCCGACGCATCGGCTTCAGTCGCGTAGATGCCAATATGTAGTTCTGTATCCTCACGATGTGGATACTCGCGCTCGAACCAAAGATCATAAACTACCGTCATGGCATCCAATCTACCCGATGGCCCCGACCGTGACAATCATATCCGCGCCAACAGTCCTTGATTTATGGGTTCACGGCCTAGGTCACATACCCATAAAATAGTTTTTGTTTTTAATGGATTGTGATTCACTGCTTCCGTTGATTTGGAGGCAGTGATGGCTCGCTTTGATTTGACGGATTTCGAATGGTCGGTGATTGAACCGCTTCTTCCAACGAAGGTACGCGGCAAGGCGAGGGTTGATGATCGGCGGGTGCTGAATGGTATCTTCTGGCGACTGAGAACGGGTGCGCCCTGGGCGGATATCCCGGCTCGATATGGTCCCTATACCACCTGCGTAAATCGCTTCAACCGGTGGCGCCATGCTGGGCACTGGGAGCGTATTCTCAACGCAATATCAGAAGCTTACGATGGCGACA
>NZ_FMAF01000021.1 GCF_900094565.1 Martinezella lusitana | reverse complement strand
TTCACGCCCCCTCAACGCCGGTCGCCGCTTGCCCGGTCACCAGGCATCTGACAAGCTGATCCCAGAGAGACGACACACCTCTGGTTTTGACGACAGGTTCCACGTTACGACGCTTCATCGGAAGGTTCATTTTCATTCGTCTCTCGGATGCGTACCGGCCCAGGGTTTGCCCTGGACTTGCCTCCAACGCTCACGACCACGTCTCTTAAACGCAGCCGCTTGGAGTGGTTTGAGCCCAGCTCCTGAAAGCCGAGCCCGAGGGGCCAACCCTCATCATTATCGCAGCTTCAAGCACACAGATTGTCAGGCCATATAGACCATCCTTTCCGAGTGCTCTGCAGCACACTATCGTCGCCATGAAGGCGCTCAGCCGTAAAAACATGATCTTCAATCAGGTCGAAGAGCGGCTTCAGCGCGGAGGTCCCAAACCCGACCTGATCAGCCAACGTCGAAGTCGACAAATCAATCCCTTCGCATTTGAACCGCGTGCTCTGCCGGTTGAGCGGGCTGTGCATGCCGAACTTGTCGAACAGGATCGTCGCCATAAGTTGCGGGCCGATAAAGCCGCGCGGCGTCACATGGAACGGTGCGGGTGCCTGGCTGATCGCCTCGCAATCTCGGCAGGTAAACTTCTCCCGCACCGTCTCGATCAACTTGGAGCGACGCGGGATCTCCTCAAGCGTTTTGGTGACATCCTCTCCCAGCTTTGACAGGCGCGAGCCACCGCAGCAACCACACGTCGTTGGAGGATCAATGACCACCCGCTCGCAGGCAATATCGTCCGGCCACGGCTTTCGCACCGGCCGCTTGCGCACGAATGGCCGAACCGACGAGGTTCTGGCTGCCGACGCCTGCGCTGCAATCTCGTCTTCCGTCGCAGCCGCAACGAGTTCCTCAAGCTGCAATTCCATCTGGTCGATCAGGCGCGCCGTGCGCTCGCTGCTCTGCCCGTGCAATTCGCGCTTCAGCTTCTCGATCCTGAGCTCGAGACTGATAATCAGCGCATCGCGGTCGGACAGAAGCGCCTGAGCCCTGGCGGCTTGCGCAACCGCAATGTCGCGTTCAGCAAGCAGCGCCATATAGGCGCCGGCAAGATCCGCAGGCAGATGTTCAGGCTTCAAAGACATGAAGCCATTTAACGAATTTCTCCTGTATTTTCAATCGAATATTGCTATCACACCCGCGTCGGACGCCAGGTTTCCTGAGGGGCTCGCCAGTCAATTCCGGAAAGCAGATAACTCAATTGAGCTGCCGAGATCGCAACCGCCCCACCTTCGGCAGAAGGCCAGATAAACTTTCCACGTTCCAATTTTTTCGTAAAAAGGCAGGCCCCCTGGCCATCGTGCCAAATCAATTTTATCAGGTCTCCGCGGCGACCCCTGAAGCAAAACAGATGACCGCCGAGCGGCTCGTGCTTCAACACTTCCTGCACCCGAAGCGCCAGAGAGGGGAAGCCACAGCGCATATCCGTATACCCCGTCGCCAGCCAGACCTTAACGCCTGACCCCATCGGCAGCACATTCATCGAAGCGTCTCCAGGCCCCGGATTATCCGCACGAGTGCCTCGATATCGACCTCCCGGTCCACAATCACCCGTCGTCCATTCGCGCTCACAACCTCCATGCGACCATCTGACGGCGGCCCGCTCACAGGCCCTGTCGTGATGATCGCCGGGATAAACCCTTCGAAGCTATCGCTCGCCTCTGCCTCGCCAAGCTTGCCCGCGCGTGCCAGCCGGCGCCATTCATAAAGTTGCGAACGAGATATGCCATGACGCCGCGCCGTCACCGAACAAAGTCCCGGCTCCAGAAGGCTTTCAGCGACAATACGACGTTTAACCTCGTTGCTGAACCGACGACGTCGGCCACTGTCAACGATTTCTAGCCGACCGGCAGACTGACGGTGAGTATAGATGTCCATACCAACAGTCAGCTACTTTTCCGCACACTTCTCAAGGCGGCCCTGGCCGGATGCGTACCCTTCGTCGATGGCTGATACATGCTGTCATCAGAAAAATGCAGAAGATGTATCGATAAATGATGTCCGTGAAGTGTCGGGCGAACAAGAACGACGGCGGGCCAGTGATCTCTAGGCCCAGCCGACATGCTCCCGCTTTATCAGTTTGAGAAACAGATCAAACTAAAAATGGTATTCGCGGTTACCATGATCACCCCACGTCTCAAGCGTACAATAGGCGACAGATGTGATTCCATCTTCGCCATGCCGGTCGATTGCCATCTCGATCGCTTCGGCTTCGGTCACGGTGAACCAATCTTCGTTGGTGAAGTAATCCATATGGGGTTCACAACATAGTTTCAACGTTCCCATCGAAACTTCTGCCTTGAGGTTCGACACGTTCGGGATCCATGTCGGTGGTCGGCCCGAAATCGCCGATAGCTATCAAGATCGGCTGTGACGATGCGAAGGACAGCATCGCGTTCTCCCGTCGTCAGATAGCATTCCATGACTTTAGGGAACCGTCTGACATCGCGACTGCCGACACGGCCAGCGTTCCCAATTTGGGAAATCTTTCTTGTTCCCAAGATGGGAATATGTTACACAATGCCTATGCAGATCATCGCCAAGTCGACATTGAGGAAGTTCTGGAAAATCCATCCCCAGCCAAAACCCCATTGAAGACTTGGTATGCGATTGTCGGTAAAGCGGCCCGGAGCAGCCCTGCCGATGTCAAAAAGATGTTTGGAGCGAACGTCGATTTCGTCAGCGATAATCGCATCATCTTCGATTTCTCAGGCAACAAGTATCGCCTGATCGTCCACATCGCCTATCCATATCAACGGGTGCTGGTCAAATTCGTCTGTACCCATAAGGAATATAACGATATCAACCCGGAGACAGTGTAATGGACAACATCCGCGCCATCAGGAACGATGAAGACCTTGCTTGGGCTACTGGCGAGGTTGAGCGGTATTTCGATAACCCTCCCGCCTTCGGTACGCCGGATGCAGATCGCTTCGATATCCTTTCCGCTCTTATCGAGGCCTACGAGAATCGTCACTATTCGATCGAAGCCCCGGAGCCCGTCGAGCTGATCAAGGCCCACATGGAGATGAGCGGGCGAAAGCAATCCGATCTAGCTAAACTCTTCGGCTCCAAGTCGCGCGCTTCCGAGATTTTGAACCGGAAGCGTGCCCTCACTGTGGATATGATCCACAAGCTGAACAAGGAATGGGGCATCCCTTCCGATTACCTCGTCCAGCCTTACCATCTTATATCTGAGGCGGCGTAGTCAGCACAAATCCGAACAGCCCACTGCCAGATTCAACGTTTCGAACATCCTCTGCTCGCACCCGACGCGATTTCAGAGTTGCCGGCAAAACGTGCGCCGTTAAAGTCTGAAACTCGCTCTTGCATTTAGACTCCATCAGCATGCCTGCCTTGTTTGACGTCGCCGACGATAGAACCGCTTTCACCCGCTGGGTAACCAGCGGATCCGAATAGCCGGCGCGGAAAGCTCCCTGCTGCTCCGGCGTCAGGATAGAAGCCGCCGATGCTGTCAGCGGTGCGTGCCCGACCCGGCGGCGCAGCAGTATTCGCTATAACGGGACCAAACTTTACACAATGCACAAAACGGCGAGCTCTCGGAACCGGGCTGCCGTCGCGCCCAGCCATTGCTACTGGGTGGCCGGAGGTTGTGCATCGGTGACGTCATAGGTCCAGACCCGGAAAGACTTCAAGACGTGCGGACCGAAGGAAACTATAAGCGGGACGTCAGCTGCGTCCCGACCGCGGGCGACCACGATGCGGCCGATGCGCGGAACTTTATTGCGCGGATCGAACGTCATCCATCGACCGCCAAGAAAAACTTCGATCCAGGCGCTAAAATCCATTGGGTCGAGGATCGGCACGCCGATATCGCCCAAGTGACCGTTGATATAGCGTGCCGGAATATTCATGCAGCGGCAGAAAGCAATGGCCAGATGGGCATAATCGCGGCAGACGCCGATCCGCTCTTCATAGGCTTCGAGCGCCGTCCGCGTCGAGCGAGCGTTCTGATAGCCGAAGATGATGTGTTGGTGAACGAAATCGCATATCGCCTGCACCCTGCCCCATCCCGGCGCGACGTTGCCGAACCTGTCCCATGCGATCTGGCTCAAACGGTCGGTCTCGCAATAACGGCTTCCCATCAGGTAGATGAGGCAATCGTCCGGCAGCTCACCAACTGCGATCTCCTGCGCATCCCAAAAGGCCGGATCATGGGTACCGCTGTCTTCAAGGGTTCCGTCCCCCCATATCTGCAGGTCACCCATCGGCGCGATAAAGCGGCGGCAGACATTGCCGAACAAATCCAGGTAGGTGGTGGTTGCTGTCTCAGGGCTTGTCACAACAACATCCGGCGATCGAACATCAGCCGAGCGCTCGGGTCGCGGCGTCAGCATGGTCAGTATCGGTATCGGTTGTGCGCAAGTTACGGTAATATCGTACCCATAGCGGATGAGCATGAGATCATATCCCTGACGCTCGCTATGGCGGATTGAACGGGGCGTCGCCGTCAACCGTGGCGGAATGTCCGCATTTCTATCATCATACTAGAACACGGTGGTCGGAACGACAAACGCCAAATAGCTGAAAGGCGAAACGATGTCTGGCGGGTCGCAACGATGTGAGAAGGAACCTCCGCGCGAGGGGCGACACGGTCTATGTGACGGTCGGAGCGCCGCGGACGGCGGTTGCCTTTTGGCGGCACCGTGTTCGAAACGCCCGCCCCGGCTAGCCCTGTTGGAGGCCGGCGGACGAAGCAATGCGTCCGGGTTCGGCATGCTTCTTGCGTTCCTGCAACTGTTCTAAACGAAGTACGACCAATAGAGGATGGGTTGTGGAAAGTTTGGGTTGACCGCTTTCGATGGTGAGGCGACACTTCAACCCGCAGCAAGGCAGGAGGAAAAATGATGGACGAGCCAGACCGCTGGCGCCACATGGCAAGCGCGCCGAAAGACGGCAGTCGGATCCTCGTCACGGTCCGCCCGTCCGAACAGGGGCCGGCAGAAGTCGACCTCGCCTACTGGTCGAATGGCGATCAGTTCGGCGTAGAAGGCTGGCGCGCCTCTGATTCCTCGCCCGGCCGCGTCATCGAATATGCCGAGCCGGAGCTGAAGTGCTGGATGCCGATGCCCTCGGCTAATCTCAATCGCACCTCGATGCCCTCACCCTGGGAAGGCGACGACACCCAGCAGCTCGACGGGTCAGGGATTTAAGAACCCGCGCCGCCGCGTTGCGAAGATCCGATACCCGGCGCGTGGCATAAGGTCAGCTCTGTCCAGACAACGGGCGCCGTCGGCCAAGCCCGTCGTAGGCGAAACTATGTTTGTTTCCGGGGGGCTACACGGCGCAAGTGATGCCGATCAGCCGACTTTCCTTTTTCAAGGCGAAGCCTTGCAGATAAGGGTACGATACGTAATAACGTATCCCTACACCCAAATGACTGCGGTGCTGGCGAAATAGATAGAAAACCTTTCTTCGATGCGGCGTGGAAGAGCGCATAAAGTATGGGAATGCCGAAAACTAGTTCCGACGACGCGCAGCAGCTTCCTGAGATCAAAAACCGAGCAGACTTCCAACTTGCCGCGGTTCAAGCGCATGATATTGCAAACCATGGTTTCAGCGTTTCAATCTTTGCGGCCCTGCTTTTGCTCTGTGCTCTGATTGCAAATACGTTCAGCCTTAACCCAATTTGGGTGGCTTTCTTTTGCAATAACGCCGCTGCACTTATCCTGTTTGGCACCGGGCTTCGATCTGCCTACGACGTTGCAGAGTGGCGTCGAAAGAAAGCCGGTCTCGCCGGTATGCGGCTCGGGAAACCCGCGCAATGGCTCATTGCTTTCGTGACGTCGCCGTGGTCGCAGCGGGAGACGGAAGGGCCCGATCTGATCGAGCGATGGACGGGAAGCGCTTTCTTCGCGGGGCGATCACTCCTGTTGCGGATCGGAGCCAACCCGCTCCGGGTCGCCGGTCTATCCATGTTCGCATGCTTGATCGTCTACACCGGCTGGACATTGAAGGCGGATAGCGCTGCGATCGGAACGCCGTTCCTCGTCGTCATTGCGGCCTGTCTGGCTTTCGCCTTTCTTCTGCTTGTGACGGAAAGACGACTCGCCGCGACCGATGCAGCGGAGTGGCCCGAGGCAAGAGCAATTTCGCAATTGGCGCGCGTGCCCATTTTCGTGCTCGTCCTGTCTTGCTTCTGCCTGTTCCTGAGCGCGCGCGGATCTGGACTGCCCATCAAACTCCTGGCGGCGTTGGGAGGCTTTGTCGCACTCGTCGGGCTTGAGTTCCTGTTCCGCGCGATCGCCTCCATGTTCCGCCCGCAAAACGACAGCCGCGAGCCGACATTGATCGCCACCAGCCTTGTCGCCGGCACGCTTCAGTGGCCACCTCAGCTTTTGGTCGGCATCCAATCTGAATTGCGGACCAAACACGGCATCGACCTTCGGCAGATTTGGGCTTTCTCGTTCATTCGAAAGACCGCTCCGGCCATCATTCTTGGAACACTCCTTCTGGGTTGGCTGTTGAGCGGCGTGCGCGAAATTCCGATGACCGGCCGTGGCGTTTATGAGCGGTTCGGCAAGGCTGAGGGCATTCTGCATTCCGGCCTTCACATCGGTCTTCCGTGGCCGTTCGGCCGTGTCATTGCCATCGAGAACGGCAGCGTGCACGAGCTGGCAACCTCCATCAGCACGAACGGCAATGGCGAGCCGCTGGCCGATGCCGAAGGACTGGCGCCGGAAAGTGCGAACCGGCTATGGGATGCCTCGCACATCAGCGAGAAATCGCAGGTCATCGCCAGCGGCACCGGTGGCGAGCAAAGCTTTCAGATCGTCAACATGGACGTCCGCTTCGTCTACCGTATCGGTCTTTCGGACCAGGCGGCAATGAAGGCCGCCTATCGGGTCGCCGATCTGCCGGCCTTGATCGAAAGCACAGCGAACCGGGTATTGGTGCATGATTTTGCCAGAAGAACGCTCAACGATGTCTTGAGCGAGGGCCGGTTGTCACTGGCAGGCGATATTGCCTCAACAGTTCAGAAGAGCATGGATGAGTTGAACAGCGGTGTCGAAATCCTGGCGGTGGTCATCGAGGCCATCCACCCACCCGCCGGCGCAGCCAATGCATTTCACGGTGTCCAGGCGGCAGAGATCAGCGCCGAGACACTGGTTGCGCGCGAGCGGGGAGCCGCAGCCGAACAGACGAACGAGGCGCAATTGAATGCCAGCCTCCGACAGGACGATGCGATCGCGAAGGCAAGGGAAGGCATCGCGGCTTCGGAGGTCGCAAAGCTGCGCTTCCAGGCCGAGCAATCGGCCTTCCACGAGGCGGGACAGGCGTTTCTCACAGAGGAATACTTCAATCAACTAGCGATGGGATTATCCCATTCAAAGGCTCTTGTCATCGATCACCGCATCGGCGGGAGCATCACTCCGACCCTCGATCTCCGGAGCATGATGCTACCGGTCGATCCCAACACAAATGCCGAGCCTAACACTCCATACCAAAGCGAAGAAACCGGCCGATGACTGACGCGCACGCCCATCCGGACTCGGACCATCACGGTCACGATCATCATCATTCTCACGGCGATGATCACAACGAGACGATGCCCTTTCGGTGGTCCCGCCTGATCGTCGCGATGATCGTCGTCGCCATCATTCTGGTTGCCGCCTGCCTCGTCCAGGTGAGATCGGGAGCCGCGACCGTCATCACCAGGTTTGGCAATCCCGCTCGCGTTCTGATCGATCCGGGTCTCGCCTTCCGGCTTCCCATTCCCCTGGAAAAGACCATCGACGTCGATCTGCGCTCCAAATCAACGTCCAGCGGCCTGCAGGATGTCGGGACCAAGGATGGGCTGCGGATCATCGCGCAGGCCTATGCGATCTGGCAGGTTCCCTCCGATCCGGATGCCATCAAGCGCTTCGTGCGGTCGGTTCAGAACCAGCCGGATCAGGCGGCAGTGCAAATCCGCACTTTCCTCGGGTCATCGCTTGAAACCGCAGCCAGCAATTTCGACCTGTCGTCGCTGATCAATCCCGATCCGAACAAGCTTCGGATCGATGCGTTGGAAGCACAGCTCAAGGCCCAGATCGTGCAGCAATTGTTCGACACTTATGGCTTGCGGGTTGTCGATGTCGGTATCGAGCGCCTGACGTTACCGTCGGTCACGCTAAACGCCACCGTCGACCGCATGCGGGCCGAGCGTGAGACCATCGCCACCGAGCGAGCGGCGGTCGGCAAGCGTCAGGCCGCGGAAATTCGCTCCGCAGCCGAACGCGACGCGAGAGTCCTGCGGGCGGACGCGACCGTGAAGGCTGCCGATATAGAAGCCAAATCCCGCGTCGAAGCGGCGCAGATTTATGGAACTGCCTATAAGAGCGCGCCGGAGCTTTACGAACTGCTTCGCTCGCTCGACACGCTCGGCACGATCGTCAATTCCAACACGCGCCTTGTCCTACGCACCGATGCTGCGCCGTTCCGGGCTTTGATCGATGGTCCAGCCAGCGCCGCGTTGGCAGGCGGAGCACGTTAGAGATGAATGCGGTCGGGGATAGGAATTCGGCGGCGCAACATCAGGCTGTTCGTCTGGTTTCCGTGCTGCTGTCCACCATCGTGGTGCTGGCGGCCGTTGGCTGGGCGACATCCAATATCAGGGAGATCGCACCGCAAAGCCGGGCCGTTGTCCTGCGCCTGGGCGCCTTGGATAGGGTACAGGAATCTGGCCTGCTATGGGCCTTGCCCGCGCCTTTCGAAAAGGTTTTGCTTCTGCCCAACGCCGCAGCGGTCTTGGAACGCCGGATCAACGGATTGCTTCGCTCGCCTCCGGCTCAGAGCGGCGAGGCCGACGCTTCAATGGAAAGCGATACCCTGGCGGGATCGGGATACTTGCTGACCGCCGACGCGAGTGTCGTTCAGCTCGACATCCGCGTCTTCTATCGGGTGACCGACCCCTTCACCTACGTCCTGCAAGAGGAGCACGTCCTTCCGGCACTGGACCGCCTCGTGACCCGAAGCGCCGTTGTGATCTGCGCCTCACGCGATCTGGACAGCGTTCTGGTCGCACGCCCGGGCTGGTCTCCGCCGACAGCGATATCGCCGAGCGTCGCGAGCGTTTGCGCGCCGACCTGGTGAACAGCATCAATAGCAGTCTAAACTCCCTGAAAGCGAAGGGCACAGGTCTCGGGATCGAGATCGACCGCGCCGATGTTCAATCCGCGCTCCCGACGCCGGCCGTTAGCGCATTCGACGGGGTGCTGACGGCAAGCCAGCAGGCGGAGCAGGCCATTGCGTCAGCGCAAAACGACGCGGAAAAGGACAAGCAGGCCGCCGATCAGGAAGCCGACCGGATCGTGCAGGTGGCGGAAGCGCAATCCAGCGAACGGCTGTCAAAGGCGCGTGCCGACACGGCCACCGTCACCGGCTTTGCTAACGCGCAAGGGTCCGATAGCGACCCCGGTCTTCTCTGGCGCCTCTATCGGGATCGCGTTGGCAAAATCCTGTCGCAGGCAGGCTCGGTGGTCACGGTCGATCCCCGGGACGACGCACGGCTCATTCTGCAGGGAGCCGACAAATGAGTGTCGCGACCGATCATTCGCACGGCTCCCACGGCCACGCGCACCATCATGGCCATATGCTCAGCGCCGGCCTGCTGACCGCCAACGAAAAGCAGGCGGCGGCCGTTCAGCTCACACTCGCCATGATCGCCTTGAGCTTGCTCGCGCTCGGCATCGGCTGGCTTTGGCTTGCGCCTGACGAAGAGGGCGTCAGCCAGCTTCTGCTGGCGGCTGCCTCGCTGATCGTCGCAGTTCCGGTCGTACGGTCCGGTTGGCATGGTCTGCGCCATCCAAGCCTGCACGGCATCACCGATCAGTTGATCGCCCTGGCGATGCTGGCTGCCTGGGCGACGGGCGATCTGCTGACCGCCGCACTTCTGCCGATCATCATGATATTCGGCCATGTGCTGGAGGAGCGCAGCGTCATCGGATCAAAAGAAGCGATGGAGGCGCTGGCACGTCTGACCCGCAGCCACGCGCGGCTGATCACACCGGACGGCCGGACGCGTGAAGTCGACAATGTATCTCTAAAGCCCGGCGATTTGGTGGAGGTAAGAGCGGGAGACCGCATTCCCGCCGATGGTCGCGTCAGGGAGGGACAGGCAAGCCTCGACACCGCGCCAATCACCGGCGAATCCGTGCCTCTCGAAGTCTCCGCCGGGATGGACGTCTTCGGTGGCGCGATCAACCTGGACGGTCGTCTTGAGATCGAGGTGACCCGAGCAGGTGAGGATTCGACGCTTGGAAAAGTCATCGCGCTGATGCAGCGCGCGGAAAGTTCAAAGCCGCCTATTACCCGGCTCTTGGAGCGTTACGCCCAGCAATATCTGGCATTCGTGTTGACGATAGCGGCCATCGCCTGGTTCCTCACCTACAATGACCAGATCATGCTTGCGATCCTGGTTGCTGCCTGCCCTTGCGCCCTGGTCCTGTCCGCGCCGGCAACGGCGATTGCCGGTATCGCAGTCGCCGCGCGCCACGGCATCCTCATCCGTAGCTCGGCATTTCTCGTAGAGTTGGCAGACCTGACCTCCTTGGTCATCGACAAGACCGGCACCCTCACCTTCGGCCGGCTTCGGCTGAAGGACATCAGGCTTACCGCCAATACGGATCGAGAGATCGTTCGGGCCTTGGCCGCCTCTCTGGGCGCTGCCAGCAGTCATCCGGTGAGCCGAGCGCTGGCCTCGCTCGTCGCCCATGATGCTTATCACCCCCTGACGAGCGTTCGGGAATTTCAAGGTTTGGGCGTCGTTGCGAGCACGGCAATGGGTGAAGTGGCCCTCGGACGTCCCCAATTGTTTGAACGCCTGTCCGTCGTCGTTCCCCCGGTTCCCGTGCATGACGGTCCGCTCGCGGGCATGTCGATCGGCGGAAATTTTGTCGCCTGGCTTCTCCTGTCGGACACGATCAAGCCCGAAGCAGCGGCTGCGATGACGGAGTTGCGGGCGCTCGGGCTCCATCGACAGCTTCTACTCACCGGCGACCGCCAATCGGTCGCACATACCCTCGCGCGCGAGATCGGCATAACCGACATCGCGGCTGAGGCCTTGCCCGCAGACAAGCTGAAGCGCGTGCTAAGCGAGACGAAAAGCGGCTTCAAACCTCTTGTCGTCGGCGACGGGATCAACGACTCGCTCGCCCTCAAGGCCGGTGCCGTCGGGATTGCCTTAGGCGCGGGCGGCGCCGATATTGCGCTTGCCTCCTCGGACATCATCCTGATCGGCAGCGATCTGCGACGGCTCGGCACATGCATCCGGCTCAGCAGGCTCTGTCGCCGGACGCTGAAAACCAACGTTATCACTGGCCTCGGCTGGACAGTTGCGATCGTCGTATTGGCGGGCTTCGGTTTTCTCGGAGCGGCGGGGGCCGTTGTCGCCGCCCTCCTGCATAATTTCAGCACACTGTTGGTGCTGGCGAACGCCGGGCGGCTGATGCGATATGACGAACCACTGGCGGCATGAGGCAAGATCTGCTGACATCATCTGCTATGCTATACACCAGCTAATGTCGATCAGTACTATCGTCTCGGTTTGCCACTTAACGTCGACGCAGCGCTCGCTTGCAGCAGACGCCAGAGCGCCGACGCTGCTGGCCCATGTGCCCGACCGGACCGCCGGGCGGCGACCAGCTCAATCACGCCGCCGCCGAAATAGCCGTTGGCCAGAGAAATCAAACGGCCTTCCCGCAATTCGGCATCGACAAGAAAATCCGGCATGTGGCCCCAGCCAAGGCTTTGCAGGATCACTTCCTTCTTCATCAGCTGATCACTGACCGTGCAGGTCCGCGCACCTTCGATGACATAGTAGCTTCTCTCGGGCAAATTTTGCGCGCTGTCCCGAATGACACATTGAACCAGGTCCCGCATTCGTTCCGGCGACGCCTCCTCTGTCGAAAAGGGCAGAAAGTTCGGGGCAGCGACTGGAATCAGGCGAACAGGACGAAGGCTGATCGTTTCAAAGCGCGGATCACTCTGATCGACGTGATGCAGAATGAGGTCTGTACGATCCTCCAACAGCAATTCCCATGGCCCGGAAATCGCCGCGAACTGAAGATGCAATCGAGTGGCCGGCCGACCATCGAAGAAACCACGCAGGAGCTGGAGCATTTCGGGAAGCGGCGATAGATCACCGATCACGACTCGCAACTCGCTTTCCTCGCCGGCGGCGAGCTGCGCCGCATAGACCTGAAGGTCCGCCATTTCGGTGAGCACGCGTCTGGCACGCGCCAGGAACGCCTCTCCGGCGGGCGTAAGGACCATGCGATACCCAGTTCGATCGAACAGGGGGAAGCCGATCTGGCGTTCGACGTTGATGATGGCCGTATGCAGAGTTGGGTGCGTGCGGCCGAGCCGCAGCGCGGCAGCTTGCAGCGATCCCTCGGTGACGACGGCATCGATCGAGCGGAGTTGGGCGAGCGTGAGACCATTCATGGCGATAAGTCTACAATGTTTGGAGAAACTTTGTAAAATACATCTTTGCCGGGCGCTTGTATGTCTTCTGAGAGGAAAAAAGGAGCAAACACATGCGCGCCATTATCATAAGCCGCCCCGGCGGCGCCGAAGTTCTTAGTCTCTCCGAACGCCCGAGACCCGATCCACGATCAGGCGAAATTCTGATCGCGGTCAAGGCCTTTGGCTTGAACCGAGCGGAGCTTCACTTTCGAAGCGGTGCCTGGGGTAAGGTGGCGGAGATCAGCGGCATCGAGTGTGCCGGCAGCGTCGAGGCCGATCTCGAGGGAGGCTTTGCGCCGGGGCAGAAGGTCATTGCGCTTATGGGCGGGATGGGCCGCACCCGCAACGGCTCCTACGCGGAGTTCGTGAGTGTGCCTCGGGAAAACGTTGTCGCCATCGACACCGACCTGCCTTGGGAAGAGCTTGCGGCTCTTCCTGAATCCTACGCTACTGCTTGGACGTGCCTGGTTGGAAATCTCCAACTGGCTCCCGGCCAGACGCTGGTGATCCGAGGGGCGACTTCTGCGCTTGGACAGGCGGCCTTGAACATCGCAAGAGGTTTGGGAGTGAGAACGGTCGCCACCACGCGCCGAAGGGATCGCGCTGATATGCTGTACCGGCTCGGCTCGGCGCATGTCATAATTGGCGGCAACGAATTGGCGGCGAAGTTGCATGATATCGCGCCGACTGGCGTCGATGCGGTGCTGGACTTGATCGGCACCACGACCGTACTCGATTCTCTGGCGGCGGTTCGGCGGGGCGGTCGTGTTTGCCTGGCAGGGTTTCTTGGCGGCGGCGCGCCGTTGCCCCAGTTTGATCCTGTCTTCCAAATGCCGAGCGGCGCCCACCTCAGCGCATTCGCCAGCGCGCTCGTCTTCGGCACCCAGGATTATCCATTCAGCGAGATTCCGTTCCAGCAAATCGCCGACAACGCGGCCCGAGGGTCCTATCAGGCAAAGCCTACCCGCGTGTTTCGTTTCGAAGATATCCAGGCAGCGCACAGGCTGATGGAGACGGACGAGGCCGGTGGAAAGGTGGTCGTGCATATATGAAGACAGAGGATAGTTCGTTCGACGATGCCCCCAGCTCACCCTTTGCCCAGTGACGCGTTCGTTCTGAGGACACGCATTCGCATAACGAAGAATGGGAAGACAGTTTTTGCCCTTGTTGGGGAAAAAGGCAGAGCCATCTTTCCTCACTGGAGGAAGTGCACTTCCAGATCCTTAGCAAATGCCTCTGTATATGGGCTCTCTCGACGGGGTCATCTTTGCACTTTTTTCACACTCTGACGCTCAAACTTCTCCTTTTGTTCTTGGCGACACTGCCATCCCGAGAAAGACCAGCATCGCCTGATTGAGGCGCACGACGTCCTCATCGTCAAGCCGTCCGACCTGCCCGCCGATCTTCGATTTCGGAACGGTTGTGATCTTATCCACCATCAGCCGGGATGCCGAGCGCAGACCGTTGCGGTCATTCGGCTTGACAACAAGCCGGAACAACGGCGCCTCCGTCTCGTCTGATGTGAAGGCGCAAATAGTGATCGAATCCGTGGCGTCGAAACTGTCGTCCTGCACGATCACGACGGGGCGCGGCTTGCCCGCATAATCTTTGCCACCCGCGACCGTCCAGATATCGCCGCGCCTCACCCATCACCCCAATCAGACACAGCATCGACAAATGCCTGATCCTCGTCGGCATGCACGCTTGCCACAACGGCAAGCGACTGGCGGTGGGCCTCGGCCTTGAACGATGGTGCACGCACGTCCGGAACCCAGATCTGGATCGGACGCAAACCTTGGGCACGCAAGCGGGCGCGATGCTCTCCGACCTTCACGCGCGAGGGAATGCGCTTTGATATAAGGGCCACGTATTTCTCCATCACTTTTGGTTACATGTAACTTATCAGAAGCCTACAAGCTTGCCAACATCCTTTCTAGAAGCGACCCTCCCCGGCATCGGCGCTGCGCCGAGCCGGTGTCCGCCATTTCAAATTCCATCGCCTACGAGAACCTGATGGTCCAAGCTAAGGGCCTGAGACGGAACAAACGATTCGTGACGAGCTTTGTAGGATACTCGGGAGGTGTGAGCCGGCGAGATCTGACCGAAATGCTGGACGGGTCGGGATCTTTCTGATTCAGTGGCCGGATGGATTTGAGCGACCTGGATGATTGATATCGTCGCGATCAAGGCGCGCTTCGAGACGCTTGCGCCCTATCTCGATGAGCGGGCACGGCGTCTGTTGGCCGCAACCGAGGCTCGCGCGGCAGGCCGAGGTGGAGTGGCGGCGGTTTCGGCGGCGACAGGCGTTGCGCGCAGTACGATCGGGCGCGGTCTTACGGAGTTGCGGACCGCTGATGCGCACCTGGAACGTCGGATTCGGCGGCCGGGCGGCGGCCGCAGGCCAAAGACCGAGACTGAGCCGGGCCTCCTGGCCGCGTTGGAAGAGCTGGTGCAATCGGCGACCCGTGGCGATCCCGAAGCGGCATTGCTGTGGGTGAGGAGAAGCCAGCGCCACCTTGCCTGCGCATTGGCACAACGCGGTTTTACGGCCAGTCAGAGATTGGTTGGTCGGCTGCTGCGCAAGCTTGGCTTCAGCCTCCAAGCCAACAGGAAGACCTTGGAAGGGGCGTCGCATCCTGACCGCGACGCCCAATTCGAGCACATCAACCAGAAGATCAAACAGTTCCAGGCTGCCGGCCAGCCCGCCATCTCGGTCGATACCAAGAAGAAGGAGCTGGTTGGCGACTTCAAGAATGGCGGGCGTGAGCTGCGGCCCAAAGGCGACCCCGAACCCGTGCGCGTTCACGACTTCAAGATACCCGAATTCGGCAAAGTTGCGCCTTAAGGCGTCTACGACATCACCGACAACTCGGGTTGGGTGAATGTTGGCATCGATCATGACACCGCCGCCTTTGCCGTGGAGAGCATTCGACGCTGGTGGAATGCTTTGGGAAAGAGCCGCTATCCTGGTTCTACCAGCCTGCTCATCACCGCCGATTGCGGTGGCAGCAATGGGGCTCGTGTGCGACTGTGGAAGCGCGAGCTTCAGCCAATGAAACCGGTTTAGTTATCACGGTCGCCCACCACCCGCCGGGGACCAGCAAATGGAACCGCATCGAGCACCGCCTATTTGCGTTCATCACACAGAATTGGCGCGGCAAGCCCCCCGTCAGTCATGAGGTCATCGTTCAACTGATCGGCGCCACCACGACGGCCAACGGGCTCGACGTTCAATGTTGCCTCGACGAAAACGACTATCCCAAGGCCATCAAGATCTCCGACGCTGAAATGAATGCAATCAATATCGACCGTGATCCCTTCCACGGTGTGTGGAACTACCCGATCTTGCCCACGTCCGCTGAGTCCGATAACGCCATCGCCAAGAGTATCGCCGATGATCGATGATCCTGAGAAAACCGATCGCCTTGTTCGTGAACTAGAGGCGTCACTTCCCCTCGAAACGACACTGTCTCAGACGCTCAAACAGACTCTGACCAAGCAATCTCCGGATCTCGAGATCCCCGATAGCTGCCACATGACACGCATTTTCTACATGGGAGAGGAAGGCGGCATCGTGTGCGGGCTGGACATCGGCGGACCGGAAGCCAAAACCCCCTACATCGTCTCCATCACGCATCTCACCTTTAACAAACGGATGCCGCTGTTCCGACAAATCGACGCCTATCAACGCCACCGTATCAAGAAGCTCAAACAACAAAACCGTCGCAACTACTGACCTTCAACACGGACGAAAGCCAAACACCCGCTTATGACGAATTGGTCGCAACAATGATTGCCTCCCTGACCCATCGCGACAGCCCGGCAATTCTCCAACGTATCGTGCCGTTTGAGACGATAACTCCAGAGAGCGTGTGAGCCTGCAATGCGAGATATCGGGCAGCAGTCTCAGTATCGAAGAACTGATTTGACCGGCGTCGACGACAATTGAGCCTGGTGGCGGCGGTGGGGATAATGATAAGCAAGGCGACGTGCTTCGACTACCCATCCCAATTTACATGTCGAGGCGAATACGCTTAGACTCCGCTGTTGCCTGCCCGGCGGCGATGTCAGTGGTTCGCATATGGACCCGCGCGGAGCGCGATGGTGCACTCTTTCCTTGAGAAACCCAATATAAAATTGCCAAACTTCCGATCGAAGCTCCGAAAGCCCGACGAAGCAGATGCATATCGGCGGCTGCCGGCGTTTATGCCTGTGATCGCCAAGCGGCGTCTGCTATGGCATTGGCTCTCGCATCGCCTCCAAGCAAAAAAGAGATGCAGGATTTATAGGTAACACTGCCCTCGCAACTATCATCGGTGATTGGATGACCACATTCTCCGTCCGGCATATCACCTCCTATCGCTACACAAGACCTGTGGAGTTTGGCGAGCACCGCCTGATGTTCAGGCCAAGGGACAGTTTCGACCAGAGGCTGTTGAGCTCCCACCTGCAGGTCGATCCGCAGCCGGAATACGTCCGATGGATCCATGACGTGTTCGGCAATTGTGTCGCCCTGGTTGGTTTTGCGGAAGCCTCGCGTGAACTTCGCTTCGAAACAACCATTCGCCTCGACCATACGCCGCACATTGCCATCGACCTTCAGATCGACGAGGCGGCCCTGACCTATCCTTTTGCATACGATCCGGAGGAAGCGCTTGATCTGGAGCGGACCATTCATCGCCATTACCCAGATCCGGGGGATGCGGTCGGCAAATGGGCGCGGCAATTCGTGCGGATCGGCCAGCCTACCGAAACCGGGCGCTTGCTGATGACCTTATGTTACGCGATCCACGAGAGCTTCATCTACGCCCGGCGGTTGGCGCATGGCACGCAGACTCCACTGGAAACCCTGCAGCTTCGGCGTGGAACCTGTCGCGATTTTGCATTGCTAATGATGGAGGCGGCGAGATCGCTTGGGCTCGCTGCCCGCTTCATCACCGGCTATATCTATGTTCCCGACCGTGACGGCTCGTTGACGCTCGGGGGCGGATCGACCCATGCCTGGTGCCAGATCTACCTTCCGGGCGCCGGCTGGGTTGAGTTCGATCCCACCAACGGTATCGTCGGCAACCGCGACCTGATCCGCGTCGGCGTCGCCCGCGACCCGAAACAGGCGATACCCCTGTGGGGCAGCTATGATGGCAGCGCATCCGATTTCGACGACATGTCCGTGCAGGTGAATGTCACGACCGATGATCGCAGTGTCAGGCTTTGAGGTCCACGTCCCCGGACAAGGCTGGTGCCCACTCGCCCTTCAGGTTCGTTTAAGCGAGCTCCGATAAAGCACGGATCGTGCGAACACTCGCGCCCCCCAGCCGGAGGTTCGCACAGGGAGGTCTTTTCAATAGGCCTTTTTAAGCTCTGCCTCAATGCCACGAGGCAGAGCTCTTCGCGTTTGTCATCGGCATGTACCGCTTCACAATGCCGTAGCTGAAGTCGGATACCTTCTTCATCCAGGGAAGCCAATTGCGTTGCGGCAACTCGGCAATGATCTGTGGGACCAGTGGAACTTTCATCGTACTTGACTTCACGTGTCCCTCTGGCACGGTAAATGTTACGTCAAAAATAGGAAGATCCATGACCCCAGAACGTTTTTCCGAATGCCTTTTGCATATCCGCTGGACGCCCATCAATCTGGCGAGTGCCCTGCAATGCGACTTATCGTGGGTGGAGGCGCTGGAAGCAGGGAATGCCGATGTGCCGACTGGATTGGCGGCGTGGCTTGAAACTCTCGCACAATGCCATGAGGTTGCCGGCGTTCCAACGACCTATCGCGGACGTGGGCACGAGTGAGATTAACAGTCGCGGGACGCGCGACTAACGCGAGTTATCGATGAGCAACCACCCCCGGCGGAGGAATTTGAGATGAATGATGATTTTCGCTTAAAGCTTGTCAAAATTAGAGACGAAAAACTCGCCCATCGCAATGAGCTTCTGGCGATGAAGTTGCAAGGCGCAGGTGCGAAATGGGTCAACGAAGATATCGATATTGAGGGCATGATCGCCCGCGAACAACTCGCGATCGACAACCTCGACGATACGATTGCCCGCCTCAGCTAAAAGCGCCCGATCGTAACCTAAAGGCGAATCCTTGCCATCGACATTCGCGCGGCTTCTGATATTTCTTATATTTTACAGCGACGACCGTTCTGGGAGGAACTTCACCGTCGGGAGGAACACATGGCCGGCAAACCGAACAACCGTGATGCTGCCGCCCTGTCAGCCGGCGCGGTGGCGCTTTCGAATTCCGCCATGCTTGCAGCGCTGATCGGTCATCTTCGGCGGATCGGCGCGATTAGCGCTGAAGCAGAGCGCGATATGTATGAGAACGCCCTTCAAATGCTTGAGGAAAGTCAGGGCGATGACCAAAGCGGCGTATTCGCAGCGGCTCGGGAACTCATTGCAGAGCATTTGAAACCGCATAGTTCCAAGCTGGCAACTTAGGATAGGTCACGGACAACCGGATCGTGCGAACGCTCGCGCCGCACCTCCTGGGCAAATGCGATGTCGTGCAAACGATTACGTTTTTCGGCTCGCATGTCCCGCAATTTGGGGTTTGCAGGAGACAATTGGGTTTCAAGTTACGCCATTGATTGTCATTTCACGGGAGGCTGAAAGAGAGTATCTTATACGATGGAGGAAGGTCATGCGTCGCTACCTCATCGAATGCGTTCTTCAACCAGAGGAGATCGACAATCTTCAAAAGATTTTCGACGTTATCATTGCTCAGCCCTGGTTCGTTTTGAACGATGTCAACCGAGAGATGTTTGCGGTGGATCTGATCAAGCTCTACCAAAGTGGAATTGTTGATTGCAATGTACTACGCGATCTCGCCACATCGAGAGCCATTAGGCGCTTCGGCCGAGAAATGCCGAGGACCCCATCGGAAAATGAAAGAAAAGCCTATGAACAAGGTATTGCAGCAGGAAGACGACACCTGAACGATAGGCCGAATCCATATCCGGAAAACAGCACACTTGCGGCTGCCTATGAGAATGGTCTTCTTGACGGTCAAAAACTGCAGTAAATGCCAGCCGGCTCGATTCTCGCGGGCTCGACCATATCCGGCCTGAGTTTACCGACAATTTGATGAAGAGGGCCGCCGTCGATCGACGTAACCTCGTCACACCACTGCCAAGAATTTCGCGTCATCCCTGTAATTTTCCTCGTTTCACTAAGGAGCTAGGGCCCACACGCCCGGAGGCGCCGAGTCACGAAAGGATAATTTATTATCTAGGAACTCACCCTTGAGTAGTGTAATATTAGCGGACGGACAAGTTCACACCCCTGACACTTGGTCGCACTAAGTGAGCCGTTATCGGTCTCCCGGCTCTGCCTTGCCCCACAAGGCAGAGCCGCTTCTCTATTCCCAAGAGAAGGAATGCCAATGGTGTGGCCCCTGGAGCAGCCGTGTCCGGCCCGGCGAAAGCGTTCAGAGAAGTCGTCTCAGCCGTAATCCGTCGACCTGCGCCAAGCAAGCAAAAAATATCAATACGAAATCAAGGGTTGGCTATCTGCAATTGCCGGCGATGAATTGTCGGTTGCTTTAATGATAACGGAGGACCGCTACCATCAACTTCAACGCGCCTGAATGGGCCAACCACATCTAGGGCAGTTGGACGCCTGTGGCCGTGGTGTAGACGCGGTATAACGATTGCGTCGCAGCGATAAACAGCTGATTGCGGCGAGGCCCGCCAAAAGTCAGGTTGGCGACCGTCTGCGGTATCTTGATCTTGCCGAGCAAGGTGCCATCGGGCGCGAAGCAATGCACGCCGTCGCCGGCACTCGTCCAGATATTACCCGCAATATCCGCGCGGAATCCATCCGGAATGCCCGCGTCGATGTCGCAAAACACCCGGCCGTTGGCGAGCTTGTTTCCATCGATCACGTCGAACACGCGAATGTGCCGCGGAGCATTGATGTCATGGCTTGCGGCAGAGTCGGCGACATAGAGCTTGGTCTCGTCCGGTGAAAAGGCCAAGCCGTTCGGCTGACGGAAATCATCGACCACGATCTCTAGTTCGCCGGTCGCCGGGTCCAGCCTGTAGACATTGCGTGTCGCCTGTTCCGGCTCTGCTTTGTAACCCTCGTAGTCCGACAGGATGCCGTAGGTCGGATCAGTGAACCAGACGGATCCATCGGAGTGGACGACCACATCGTTGGGCGAATTCAATCGCTTGCCCTTGTAGCTATCGGCAAGAATGGTGATCGAACCGTCGATCTCGGTGCGCGTCACCCGGCGGGTGCCATGCTCGCAGGATACCAATCGCCCCTGCCGGTCGCGCGTGTTGCCGTTGGCGAAATTCGAGGGAGCGCGGAAGATCGACACGCTCCCACCCGGCACCCAGCGCAGCATGCGTTCGTTCGGGATATCGCTCCAGATCAGGCATCCGGTATCTGCGAACCAGACCGGCCCCTCCGCCCAGCGGCAATCGGAATAGAGTTCCTCAAGACCAGCACTGAGAACCACGAGATCGCGGAACCGCGCGTCGTACATTTCGTAGATGGACGGTGCGTCGTTTGGCATTGCTATTTTCCTGTAAAGACCGCTGGGAACAGTGTCAGCGCCCGCCGATGGGACGGCCGCCGGCAACGAGAATGACGGCAATGATGATTAAGCCGGTGAGAATGAGCCTTGGGCCTGCGCCGAAACCATAGGTGTTCAGCATGGAAACGACCAGGAACATGAACAGGGACGCACCCCATATGCCCGGCACATTTGAATCGCCGCCGGCGACCGCCGTTCCGCCGATGATGACGACGGCGATCGACATCAGCAGGTATTCGGCCCCCATATTGAGAGCTGCTCCCCCGGAGAAGCTGGCGAGAAGATAGCCGCAGATCGAGGCGAGAATGGCGCAGAGTACATAGGTCGCAAGCCGCGTGCCGTCGACGGGAATGCCGGCCATGCGCGCGGCAAACATGCTCTGTCCGATCGCCGAGATCCAACGACCGTAGATCGTCCTCTCCAGCAAGACCCAGGCAAGCGCCGAGAGCAGAAGCGCGACGATGGCGACATTTGGAATGCCGAGCACACCGGACGTGGTGAAATCTGCCAGTTGCTCGGGCGGCTTGATACGCAGCCCGCGATTGCTCCAGATGGCCGCCGACTGGATGATGAAGCTCATCGAGAGGGTCGCGATAATAGGTGGAATGCGCAACAGCTTGATCAGCGCATAGTTGCCGATCCCGATGCCGAGACCGATCACGATCGACACCAGCAGACCCGGCACGACCATGCCGTCCTCGACATTCATCAGCTTCAGCGCAATCGTACCGGCAAGCGTCATGGTGGCCGGCACCGAGAGATCGATATTGCCGGGCCCGAGCGTGATGACGAACATCTGCCCGATGCCGACGATGACGGAGAAGGCGGCAAAGGTGAGTGCGGCCTGCGACAGGCCGATCGAACTGGCGCCGCCGGTGAAAAGCACCGTGATGATCCACACGAGGATGGCAGCGACAAAGGACCAGATCCAGGGCTTCCGGCCGAGCGCACGAAGAGCGATCATGATTGTTTCTCCCGCTTTTCGACACGGTTGAGCAAGAGCCTCAGGGCAAGCACGATGACCAGAATCGCACCCTGCGCACCGATCTGCCAGTCCGGCGAGATCCGCAGGAAAGACAGAAAGGAGCCCGCCAACGTCAGCGTCAGCGCGCCGATCACGGCACCCACCGGTGAGACGCGCCCGCCCGTGAATTCGCCCCCGCCAAGGATGACCCCGGCAATCGACAGCAAAGTATAGCGCAGCGCGATATTCGCATCCGCTGAGGTCGTAAGGCCGACAAGCGCAACACCGGCCAGCACGGCGAAGAGGCCGGCCAGAGCGTAAGCCGCTGCACGCAGGCTGACGACGGACCAGCCCGCACGCTGGAGCGATCGCTGATTGCCACCGACACCGCGGATAAGAACACCGAAGGAAGAGCGCATGACAATCAGGTGGGAAATCAACGCGATGACGACGCTCGCGACGATTGCTATGGGGACAAGTGGCGGCTTAGAGGTCATCAGCCAGCGCGCCCAATCCGGCGCGGTACCGCCTGGTGCCGGCAGCAAAAGGACCGCCAGACCGCCCCAGACGAAGCTCATGCCGAGCGTCACGACGATCGACGGCAGATCCCTGATATAGATGATGATGCCGATTACGGCATAGACGGCAATCGCTGCAGCCAGGATGAGGATGCCAATGAGCGGGGACGACTGCAGATAGGTCGCCGCCACGCAAGCGGTGAAACTGACGAAGGTTCCCATCGACAGATCGAGATCGTTGACCGACATGATCAACATTTGGGCGATCGTCGCAAGCGCAATGGGCACGGCAAGATTGAAGAGCAGATTGAGGCCGATATAGCTCATGGCTCGCGGCTGCAGATAGAAGACCGCGACGAGCAGGACGGCAAGCGAGAGCGCCGGGATCAGCAGGCGCAGGGTGGCGGAAGATGGACGGTTCATGCGTCTTCTCCGGCAAATGAAGCGGCCAGCACATTTTCCTCGGTGATTTGGTCCCCAACCAGTTCCGCGATGATGGCGCCATTGCGGAAGACATAGGCGCGATCGCAGAGGCGGATCTCATCCATCTCGGTCGAGTACCAGATGAAGGTGCGCCCGGCCGCTGCTTCGTGGTTCAGGATCCTGTAGACCTCCTGTTTGGTGCCGATATCGACGCCGCGCATCGGATCGTCCATCAGCACAATCGGCGACGTGGTCGCTAGCGCACGAGCAAACAGAACTTTCTGCTGGTTGCCGCCCGATAGCGACAGGATTCCGTTTTCCATGGCTGGCGTGCGGATTTCGATGCGGCCCTTCCAGTCGGCTCCCAGGCCTTCTTCCCGCTGTCTGTTGACGAGGTACTTCTGCGAGAGCTCGCCCAGCGATGCGATGCTGAGGTTCTTCAAAATGCTCCACAGGGGAAAAGTGCCATTCAGGCTTCTGTCGCCGGCAACGAAGGTGATCTTGTCCTGCCTGCCCGGCAGCCAGTTGCTCGAGAGCGACCGATGGAGATCGAGGAGCATTTCGGTCTGGCCGTGGCCAGCAAGACCGGCAAGGCCGATCACCTCGCCCTTGCGGACCGCGAAGGCAAGACCCTTGCCGCCGCGCGCAGGCAACGCAAGAATGGGAGATGCCGCGACACGCTCTTCGTTCCTCACTTTGCGATCCTGTTCCTTGACGACACTACCCATCGCCTGAACAAGGCTATGCACGGTAAAATCCTGAGCCACGCGATCGGCAACGACGCGGCCGTCTTTCATGACCAGAATGCGGCTCGCGGTCGACAGGATCTCGCCAAGGATATGCGAGATCAGCATCACAGCGCCGCCTGTCTGAACGAAAGCCCGGACATAGGCCATCAGTTGCGCCGCCAATCCGGCATCGAGCGAAGAGGTGGGCTCGTCGAGAATGACGAGCTTCGGCTCTTCCCCCACGGCACAAAAGGTAATCGCGATCTCCACCATCTGCCGCTCAGCGATGGAAAGTTCGCCGACAGTGCGCATGACATCGATCTTGTGGCCGGTGAAAATCTCGTCGAGCTTGGCGCGGATGATCGCCGCAGCCTGCCGCCGCCAGTTCCAGCCGGCGAGGCTGCGGTGAACGACCCGCATGTTCTCGACGACGGTCAGGTTGGGCGCGAGCGATAGCTCCTGGAAAACACAACGAATGCCAAGCGCACGCGCAGCGTTGATGCCATGCACTTTATCGTCGCCCTCATAGGCGATGATGCCTTCGTGCGGGCTCAGACCGCCATTGATCACGTTGACGATCGTCGACTTGCCGGCGCCATTGTGACCGACAAGACCGATACATTCGCCGGCAAGAATTGTAACATCGGCGCCATCAAGCGCCTTGACGGCACCGAAATGTACCTTAACGCCGCGGGCCGAGACGACCGCTTGCGGCTCGGCATCCTGTCTCATCGAAGCATTGTCTTTGACTGCAATCATGGATCGTCCGGTCGGGCGTTGCGTCTGCCCAGCGCCACCTTCTCATCGGGCGGCGCTGGTTTTAAATAGCAGGTTGATATCGACTACTTCGCCGTGGCGATGGCTTTCTTGGCATCGTCGAGCGTGTATTCAACATTGGCGACGCCGCCAGCCTGGGTCGAGGCAAGGTTGGTTTCGAGATTGTTCTGATCGATGCGCAGGAACGGCACGACCAGATCCTTCTTCACCTGCTGGCCGTCGAGGATCTGCTGGGCGACCCAGAAGGCGAGTGTCGAGACGCCGGGCGCGATGGAAACCGACATGGTCTCGTAGCCGCTGGCGTCCTTCTCCTTCTTCCACCAGGCAAGCTCGTCCTGGCGGTTGCCCATAACGATCGTCGGCATGGGGCGCTTTGCGGCTGCGAATGCTTGCGCGGCGCCATAGCCGTCACCGCCCTGGGTCACGACCGCGGCAATGTCAGGCAGGCTCGGCAGGATACCCGCGACGGCGCGTTGGGCAACATCCTGCGCCCAGTCACCATGCACCGAACCGACGATTTTGAACTGCGGATATTTAGAGGCCGCATCGTGGATGCCGGCCGAAATCTCGTCATCTACGGAAACGCCGGCAAGCCCGCGAATTTCCAGGATATTGCCGCCCTTCGGCATTTTCTTCGCGAGATACTCGATCTGGCTTGCGCCCATGCCCTTAAAGTCGACCGCAATGCGCCAGGCGCAGGGTTCGGTGACGATGCCGTCGAACGAAACGACGACGATCTTGGCATCGCAGGCTTCCTTGATCGCGCCGTTCAGCGCGGTCGGCGATGCGGCATCGATGACGATCGCATCATAACCCTGCAGGATCATGTTCTGGATCTGCGCGGCCTGCTCGGTCGCCTGGTTTTCTGCCGTCGTGAACGGGTCGGCGGCGGCAACGACACCCGCTTTCACGGCCTCGCCAGTCACCTTCTGCCAACTGGTGAGCATGGCCTGGCGCCAGGAGTTGCCCGCGTAGTTGTTCGACAGGGCAATTTTCTTGGATGACGTATCTGCAAAAGCAGCAGCCGGTACGGCAACGCTCGCGATGACGGCGGATGCCAGAAGCATCTTGGTAATATTCATTTTTTTCCTCCCAAAGAGCCTGTACTTCAACTTCCAGGCCAAGATTTTCGAACGCGCTCCTCAACGAACGATCGAAAATATTATTTGCACTGAAGGTTCCCCTTTCAGTAGAAACAGGATGTCCGAGATTGTGGCGCTTGTACAGGCGCTTAAAGGGCGGGACCTTGCGGGATCCCGCAGAAAAGATGCGCAAGTCCGCAGGACGAACGACTTTGTTCGGCGCTTAATAGCGTTGGAAATTTACATGCTGCGATCGGCCGGAGGAGTTGAGGTCGACGCGTTGCCTGGGAGGGCCTGTCTTGCGCGATCTGGCGCCGCAATCGGTCTTTGACCATTACCTCAACATTTCAAGGCTCATCGCCGGACGGCTCGATTTTCACTCCGTCATCCAGGCGGTCGCGGCCGAGATCAACCATGTCATCCCGCATGATCACCTCGATGTCTGCATCATCATGGTGGATGAAAAATTCCATACGGCCTACGAAAGCGGAATGGAGACCGATTGGGGCAAGCGCTTTCCCGCTCCAGTCAGCAATAGCCCCATCCGCACGCTTCTGTGGGGCGAGACCGACCATCTGCTGACAGATGACGCCTGGAGCGATCCGCAATTCCATTTCCAGGGGGCCTTTTCGCATCCGATCTTCCATCAATCGCTGCACAGCCGCCTGCATGTCCCCCTCAAAGTCCAAGGCCACGTCATCGGGGCACTCTCCTGCTCCAGCCATCAGATGGGCTTTTACGACATGCAGGATGTCGAAAGCGCACGTGTGATTGCCGATCTGTTGGCTCCGCACTTCTTCGCCATCCGCGCGGCCGATCAGGCGAAACGATCCGCTATCGTCGAGGCGGAGGCACGGGCTCGCGAGGAAGGCCTGCGGCTCGGCGCGCTGAAACTGACGGAGGCCCTTGAGGCGGAGCGCCAGCGCATCGGCATGGATCTGCACGACCAGATTCTCGCCGATCTCACTCGACTTTCGCGGCGGCTGGAACGGCTGGCGCGTCAGCCCGACGTAACAGGCGAGGCGCTCGAACCTCTCTTCCGGGGTCTGCAGCACAGCATGCACGATCTTCGCCAAATCATTGAGGAAGCAAAGCCCTCGGTCCTTCAGCTCTTTGGCTTTGCCCAGGCGGTGGAGAACCACCTCGAACGGTCGATCCAGGAAAGCGGGGCAACGCTGACATGGAGGCTGAACGATGAAACGAGCGGTGCCATCGACCGCCTCGAGCAATCAGTCAGCATCGCGCTTTTTCGCATTGCACAGGAAGCTATCAACAACGCGATCCGCCACGCCCAGGCAAGCAGTATTGCGGTTCATCTTATGGCCACCGAGGGAGCCGTCACCATCGATGTCATCGATGACGGCCTCGGGCTTGGAAACGCCCACAGATCCTCCGGCGGCGGTATCGAAAACATGAAGACGCGGGCGCGATTGATTTCGGCGCGCTTCGCGATCAAAGCCGCGGCAGCCTCCGGAGGCACGCTGGTCAGCGTCAGCCTGCCCGCCAAAGAGCTATCGGCCAAGGGAGCTGCGGCATGAAGGTGCTGATCATAGAGGACGACCCTCTCCATCGATCCTATTTGAGCGAGGCCATCCGCGCCGCCCTCCCCGAATGCGATGGCGTGCTGGAAGCAGAAAACGGCGGAGCCGGAGAGCGGCTGGCGCGCGATTGCAAATCGGCCCATATCGTCATGGACCTGCAGATGAGCGTGCGCAACGGCATCGAGGCTGCGCGCACCATCTGGAAGGAGCGCCCGGAAACGCGCATCCTGTTCTGGTCGAACTACTCGGACGAAGCCTATGTCCGCGGCGTCTCTCGCATCGTGCCGGTCGGTGCCGTCTACGGTTATGTGCTGAAATCGGCCTCCGACGACCGGCTGAAGCTCGCGCTGCGCAGCATTTTCATCGAAAGCCAGTGCGTGATCGACCGCGAAGTGCGCGGCATGCAGCAAAGAAGCCTCGGCACCATCAACGGCTTCACCGAGGCCGAGTATGAAATCCTTGTCGACATCGCGCTCGGCCTCACCGATCGGGCGATTGCGCACAGGCGCAATCTGTCGGTACGCAGCGTGCAGAACCGGCTGCAGCAGCTCTACATCAAGCTTGGCGTCTATCAGCCGCTCGGTGGCCAGAGCGACGAGGGCCGGTTCAATCTGCGGGCGCGAGCCATTGCCGTCGCGCTCCTTCGAAAGCTGCTCAATCACAGCGCGCTGGAGCGGGCCGAGGCGGATCTGAGCGCCTGGCTTGCACGCCAGCCGCACAACTGATGGAAAGAACTTTGCCGCCGGCGTCAATCACGCTTGACGCCCTCCCTGTCGAATGATTGTCTATTGCTAGCAATAGACATTAATCCAACCTCACGGAACCCTCATGTCCGCCGTTTCGCCTGTCATCCTCCTTAATCCCATAGACGACGTCGCGGTTGCCCGCGCGATGATCCGTGCCGGGAACCAGACCGGCATCGAAGGATTGATCGCTGCCGAGCAGATCCCGCGCGGACACAAGGTGGCGGTGCGCGATATCGCCGCCGGTCAAGAAATCCGTAAATTTGGCCAACCGATCGGCGTAGCGACGCAATTCATTCCGGCGGGAGGCCATGTGCACCTGCAAAATCTCGCCGTCATCGAATCCGAGCATCCCTACCAATTCAGTGTCGATATCGAAGAGACGGGAATGCTGCCGCGCGAGGACTGTCGCACCTTCATGGGCTTCGATCGCGGTGCCGGCGGCGTCGGCACCCGCAACTTCATCGGCATCATCACTACGGTCAACTGCTCGGCCACCGTCTCGAAATATATCGCCGAACACTTCAACCGCACTGGCGGCTTGGAAGGCTTCGGCAATGTCGATGGCGTCGTCGCGCTCACCCATGGCGGCGGCTGCGCGATCAATATGAATTCCGAGGGCTATCGCTACCTGGCACGAACCCTTCAAGGCTATGCGCGCCATCCGAATTTCGGCGGCATCCTGATGATCGGGCTTGGCTGCGAAACCAACCAAATTGCGCCCATTCTGGAGCACTACAAGCTCGAAGAGGGAAACCGGCTGCGCACCATGACCATTCAGGATCTCGGCGGCACGCGAAAGACCATCGCCGCCGCCTCCGAAATGATCCGGGATATGCTTCCCGAGGTCAACGCGGCCGAACGGACCGTTCAGCCGCTTTCGGGATTGAAATTGGCTTTGGAATGCGGTGGATCGGACGGCTATTCGGGAATCTCCGCCAACCCGGCGCTCGGATATGCCTCGGATCTTCTCGTTCGCAATGGCGGAACATCGGTTCTGGCGGAGACCCCGGAGATCTACGGCGCGGAACACCTGCTGACGCGGCGCGCTGCAACGCCTGACGTCGCTGAAAAACTGCTATCCAGGATCGACTGGTGGCGCGACTATACGCGGCGCAATGGAGCGGAACTCAACAACAACCCGTCCTACGGCAACAAGCTCGGCGGGCTCACGACCATTCTGGAAAAATCGCTCGGCGCGGTCGCCAAGGGTGGCACCATGCCGCTGAAGGCGGTCTACGAATATTCGGAGATCGTCGACAAGACCGGCTTCGTCTTCATGGATACGCCGGGCTACGATCCGGTTGCCGTCACCGGCCAGGTCGCCGGCGGCTGCAACGTGATCTGCTTTACGACAGGCCGGGGATCGGTTTCGGGCTTCAAGCCGGCTCCCTGCATCAAGATCGCCACCAACACCGAGATGTACAATCACATGCGTGAGGACATGGACATCAATTGCGGTGACATCGTCAGCGGCGAGGATACGATCGAGGCGGCCGGCGAGCGCATCTTCGAGGACATCATTGCAGTTGCCTCCGGCAAGAAGACGCTGAGCGAAACCTTCGACTACGGCGATAATGAATTCGTGCCCTGGCAGGTCGGCGCGATCACCTGATACCGCCTTTGTCCGCTAGGCGATGAAACTGTAGTCATCAGGCTGATAATGCTCGCGAATATAGGTAGCGCGCGCCTGGACATTCGGCTCGGAATTGCGGATGTGGTTGCGCATGGCCTTGCGTAACCCCTCCTCGTCGCGCCGCCGCATCATCTCGAAGACACCGATATGTTCAGCAAGAAACGGCTCGTATTCCGGCATTTTGATGCGAATGCCGACGACATGCTTGCTGAGCGTCAGGATGCAATGGGTCCGCCTGAGGATGCTCAGGAACTCCTTGTTCGGGCAAGCCTGAAGGCTGCGAAGGTGAAGATCGAGCTCCAGCTCGTACATGGTCGAGGCCGAAACGTCGGGATAATCAGCAAGCGCCGTCGACAGCCGCGCCAGCATCATGCCGATATGATCATCCGAAAGCCCGCCCAAGGCGCTTGAAAGCGCGATCGGCTCGATCTGCTCGCGCACCTCGTAGAGATCGCGGATGCGCTGGCTGTCGAGCGGCACGATCAACCAGCGGAAATTGTCGTCCTTTTCAATAATGCCGAGCGTTTCGAGCTTCAGGAGCACATCCCGCGCCACCGCACGGCCGACCCCGAAATGCCGCGCAAGCTCGTTTTCATTGATACGGTAGCGCCCGAAAAACGAGCGGTAAACAACGATGCGCTCGACATTTTCATAAAGCGCCTGCCAGGCAAACATCGGCCTAGCATCGGCCTCGATCAGCTTGCCGAGATAGTCGGCCAGCTTCTCCCGTCTGGGCGGCGTTCCCGACGAGCCGACGACAAAACCGCGGCCGTCGAAGCGATTGATCAAGCCATCCTCGACTAACATTTGCAGCGCCTGCCGAACGGGCGCGCGGCTGCTGCCGACAATGCCGGCAAGGGCAGCCTCGGTCAGCACGATGCCTTCCGGCACGGCACCCTCCAGGATTTCAGCCTTCAGCCGCCCATGAAGCTCCTCATAAAGGCTCCTCTTGCGCGGACCACCGCTGCCCTCCAAGTCCGATACGCTCATACCGCCCATTTCCCTTGTGCGCAGATCCTGCCGTTTCGCTGAGGAACATCGCACAATTGGGAGGAAGACAACAATCCTGGAAAGACCGTCGTGCAGGGCAGCAACGCGCTGCAGGACATTTTTACCGACCGAGGTGACGGCACCGATGATGGTGTCATACGTTCCTCGCGTTTCGTTGAGAGGAATGCCGCGCAATTTCTCGACCGTCTAGCGATCGTAGAGGACCGGGGCAAAAAAGCCGGACACACCCTGCTGCCCGATACTTTCTCGGCGAGCAACGCCGAGTTTCGCGTAATTCTCAGCCGGCCGATCAGACGCACGATACGCAGCACGACATCAGCAAATGCTTCGCGGGACACTCAGAGGCGTTCCCCTTTGAGGTTCCAAGCGGCTGCTCGTCGACAAACCTGCAGCCGTGCTTTGACGGCGGGCCAGAGTAGCCAGATGTTCGGCGAGTCTGACGGCCAAGGCGACGGCGGGAAGCGTGGGGTTAGCTTGTCCGGATGTAGCGAAAACGGAGCTACCGGCGATGTAGAGGTTAGCGATATCGATGACGCGACAGTTGTGGTCGACGACGGCGTGGTTGCGGTCCACGCCCATCTTGGTCAACCCGATCTGATGGTAGCCGTCTTTGGCTTGTGCGGCGATATGCTCTTCAAGATTCTCGGGGGCTGTATCGAATATCAGCTTGCCTATTTTGCGCTCCTTGAGCCAGCGATCAAGGGCAAGATGTGCTTGGAGCGTGCCGCGAAAATCCTGAGGTAAATATTGGAATGAGACCTCGAGCTTGAACTGGCCGTCCGCATCTTGCACGGGCTTGAGGAAGGCGCGGTTTGAACTGCTTGGAATTTGCTCCCCATGGTAACGAAGGCCGTATCTCAAGTCAGGCCTGCGCAGCAGAACATATGGTTCGGCCACGCGGTATTTTTGGTTAAACAGCGCCAGCGCGGCAGAGGTCGTGCCAAGAGGATTGCGCAGGACATTATGCAGCACACTATAGTAATGGGATCGGTCGGCTTCGCCCCATCTCGCCCTGTGAACGACGGTCTTCCGACTGTTCCAAAGATATAGCAGCGAGAGCGCCGGATCGACCTCATCGACAGCAGCCCTCCGGTTTGTGGGCCAAAAAGCGATATTCGGCAACTCGAGTGCCCGTTGCAATTGGGGGGCGGGTTGAAACCGGTTACACACGAAGGTTCCGGTGGATGTACGCTTAAAAAGATACCGTTCGGCATGTTCCTTGGTGGCGAATTCGATCTGCGCGATCTGTCCGGCGAGGTGTCCCATGTAGAAGCGGCCGAGCGGCCCATCGCTTCCGCCGAACAATTGCGGAAACGCAACCTGGAGGTTCAGCAGCAGCCGGGTATTGCCCCTGCCGCCACAGGCCAGCACATAGTGGTCGGCGCGCACCTTGTACGAACCACCGCGGCAGGCGATCGACATGGAATGGACCCGTTCTTCCACTGGGTCGAACACCAGAGCTTTGACCCTCGCGTCTAAAGCGACGACGAGGTTCTGCGAAGAAGCGATCTCAGCCCTGTTGGCTCTCGCTGTGTTGCGTATTCGTGTCCAGCTTTCCCGGGATGCTGGAAAATCAGTCTCCGGCTCCGGCTCCGGATCCGATCGCTGGTCGCCGATATTACTGCTCAAAAGAGACCGCGCCCGCTGATAGAAAGGCGAAATCTTTTCGTGAGCAATAGGCCAACCGGAGTGTGTGACATAATCTCTTGCTTCGAAGTCTATATCATCAAGCTCAACGCATTGCCCACCCCATCGTTCGGACGTGCCGCCAAGTCCGGTGGCCGAAGTAAGTCGGTCCGCAGCGTGATAGATATCGTCTCCTACGTCGAACCCTGTTTCGTTTTGGTGAGGTCGTTTCGATCGTTTCGGCCCGGCTTCGATAAGCAGCGTTCGCAGGCCTCGCCGGCTCAATTCCAGTGCAGCGGAAATACCGACCGGGCCTGCGCCCGTGACGCACACGTCAAACACCTGTTGAAAGACCTCTAAATCCGCAAACATCTGCCCCCCAAAATTTCGAGCTAGCGTCCTTTCAGCAGCAGCCGCAATCCCGTTACGTCCCCTTGCGGCACTGCGGATAGGTCTTGGCGCGATCGCCACCGGATGGAAGGTGGAGGCGCAGACCTGCGGGGGCACGCTAATGCTTCATCATCCGCAGAACAATTTCACCTTAAGTAGAATGAATTCGCTCGTCACTTCGAGCAAAAGCATTAGTAACTGCTTTGCACGCTATACAACCCCGGTCGTCGTCCAGCCGAAACAAAAGGCATCCGCAACGGCAAACCGAAGTGCGCTACGTCAGACGTTCGCCGATCGTGTTGGCGGATGGCGCTATCAAGTCGCTCAGGTTGCTTGGCGCCAAGGTGATGCATGGGGCAATCTGAAGACAGGCCCGACCAAGCCGACCCTGTTCCCTAGCCTTGCATTGAGCGGCCGCACACTGAGACCGAGGAAAGGCACACCGACAATAATTGTATCAAAAGGCGGATCGCCGAATGCTTCGGTTTTAACAGTCAAACCACAGGAAGATCGAATGGGGCCGCCGCGCGTGAGCCGGACGGCTGAGAACGCCGCACGGCGCCACATTGAGAGCCTGACTCAAAAGCCTGCATTCTTGACAGCTCAAAGTCAGGCAGCCGCCACCGCCTCCCGTCGCGCGGTCCTGCGCAATACCTCCGCGGGCACACCGAAGGTCCGGAGGAACGCTCGACGCATGCGTTCGCGGTCGGCAAAACCTGTCTCCTGCGCGACGACGTTCACCGTGTGCCGCCCCTCTTCAATCATGAATCTGGCCGCTTCCAGCCGAAGTTGCTCGACGGCTTTTGCCGGTGACTGCCCGGTCTCGGCCAAAAAGGCACGGCTGAACTGGCGGGGGCTGAGATTGGCAACCGCCGCAAGCTCCTCGATCGTGAGCGGGTTCCGGAGATTCTGGCGAATATGAGCCAGGACCAATTCGATGCGATCGGATTTCGGCGTCATGTCGAGGAGCGCGGAATGCTGCTTTTGTCCGCCCATCCGACGCTGGTTCATGACCAGAAGCCTGGCGACCATCTTCGCGGTTTCGGGACCGAGATCATTATCGATCAATGCTAGAACGAGGTCGATCCCTGCGGTCATTCCCGCCGAGGTCCAGATCGGGCCATCGTTGATGAATATCCGGTCCTCTTCCGTTTTGACGTCGGGAAACCGGATCCTGAAGCTCGCTGCATGGGCCCAGTGCATCGTCGCGCGCCGGCCATTCAGAAGGCCCGCCTCGGCAAGTACAAACGCGCCGCTGCAGATGGAGGCAGTCCGCCTGGAGGCTTTGGCGGCTTCTCGTACGAACGCGATCACGCTCGCATCTGAGGGCGGCATTTCCATCTCGGTGATCGACCCCACGATGACGGTGTCGAAGGTGGGATCTCCAAATGCCTCGGTTTCCAGCATCATTCCCGAGGAAGACCGAACTGGACCGCCATGTTCAGACAGCAAATGGATGTCGTAGCACTGGTCAGCCGGGGGCAGGTTCACGATCTCGAACGCCGTTAGCGCCGCAAGGCTCATCAACTGGAATCCGCGCGGCACGATGAAACCGACCCGATGCATATTCACTCCTAGTGTCCGGAATTCATATACTACCCTAAATTAGTGACATCCACGAGATACGTTCGGAAGCCTATTTTCGGTGCCCACGAGAGAACTTCGCAGGCTCACGCCTTCTATGTCACGAATGGTGGCAAGAACGACCTACGTCGAGTCAACAAAACGCGTTAAGACTCAAGCAACATACAGATCTCGTCCTGCCTAACCAAGGTATTGCTCACCACCTGGATAGTGAAGGGAGCGTCCAGTCGGTCGTCATCAATTCGAGTGCCATGGCCACGCTGCCGAGTGCTCGCCGGGCACGGCTATTCCTTGACCTCGCTGGAAGCGGATCGTGTTGCGGCACTAGCGGCCAACCAAACGCCTACCTCAACCTTCCGCGAGGAAGAAAGGATGATGCATGTCTTCTGATCACACCCCATTCACCGAGCACCGTATTCCGCGAGTCGAAGGAAGCGTGTACACTCGAGACTATGCCGGCACCGGGCCAACTTTCGTGCTCATGCACGGCTTCCCCGATAACCAGCACATCTGGGACGACCTGATTCCGCACTTGGTCGCCAGCGGGCGGCGCGTGGTGACGTTCGATTTTTTGGGCTTTGGCGCCTCCGACAAACCCGCCGGCGCCGCCTATAGCTTCAAGCAGCAACTGGGTGACCTTGAAGCAGTCGTTGAAGGTCTGGGCTTAGGGAAGATCGTGCCCGTCGCTCATGACTCCTCGGGGATGGCGACGCTCAACTACGTGCTCACGCATCCGGACGCCGTCGACTCCGCGATCATGCTCAACTCGGCCTATAGCGAGGACTCCACTTTTTTTTGGCCAGAGATGATCACGCTCTTTGCGACCCGGAACATCCAGCCCCTGGCCATGGCGATCGCCCAGAGCCCCGAACAGTTTGGATGGCTGCTGAGATGGCAGCAGAAGAAATTCCTGGACGCTTTGCCCGAGGCGCAAAAGCGCCATTTCAGCGCGTTCATCGGTTCGCTGATCAGCAACAACTTCATCGTCCAACCTGGCGCCGGGCCCGCCTTCGTACAGTTGGCCGCGGAATTCTTCGATGAACATGCCAGAAACGCCAAGCATCTGGCAGCGCTCAAGGCGTTGGATATTCCGGTCAAACTGATCTGGGGACAGTACGATCCTTACTTCCCCGCCGCCATGGCCGAGCGGCGCCAGTCTCAGCTCAAGAATGCGTCCCTAACCCTCATACCGGCAGGCCATTGGCTGCAGGCCGACGAGCCCGCGCAAGTGGCGAAGGCGATGCTGTCATGAGCCGCGTCCTCGACGAGCTCGCTGTGAAAGCGACTCGCTTGACTATGCTCACGTGCTTCGGTGTCGTCGTAGCGCTACTCCCAGCGATCGGGCCGGCCACTTCGTTCGCTCAGTCGGCGCCGCCATCCTCGGGCCTTGACGTGCCGACCACCAAGCTACTGGCGATCGGCACCTTCACCGCCAAAGGGTCGCCGGACCAGTGGAAGCCGCTCCTCCCCGCCGAAGTGCGCGACACGGTTCGGCTCTATCTCGCTGGGAAAATCGACCAGTGGTACCTCAAACAGGACCAGAGCGGCGTCGTGTTCATGATGAACGTCACCGATCCTAAGGAGGCGTTGGAGCTGCTGGGCAAGTTTCCTTTCGGCCAGGCGGGGATGATGGAATTTCAGATCATCCCGCTCGGCCCGATCGCGCCGCTTCGCGTGCTTTTGGCCGAGCCTGCAAAGTAGTTCGTGGTGTTCCAGACCAATATATCAAAAGGAATTAGCAAAATGCCCAACAAGAATCCGCGCGTTCATGCCGAGATACTGCCCGCGCTTGCCGCCGTCGTCGTTCCGACGACCAAGATCCTGGCGATCGGGTCGGTCACGGCCAAGGGCACGCCCAAGGCGATCGCGCCGGTCCTGCCCCACGAAGTCCGCGCGACAGTTCGTAACCATCTCGCCGGAAAGATCGAGCAGCGGTTCTTCCAGACCGAGGGCTACGGCGTCGTCTTCATCGTGAACGCGACCAGCACGGCCGAAGCGCACGAGCTCCTGGAGAAACTTCCTCTGGGCGTCGCCGGCATGATGGAATTCGAGCTGATCGCCCTCGGGCCGCTCGCCCCGCTCGCGATGCTCATCGGTGAGCCGCCTCATTCGTGATGTGATCTCGGGAACTCGGTGGGAGCTTGGTGGCTCTCCGAGCTCCATCGCGATCGCGATCGTCAACTTCACGCCGCCGCTGTTCGCCTATCTGAAATCGCAACTCGCCGCCGCGCGCGATTTCCTGGCAGCGCTGCGATCAATGAACGTCACGCCCACCACCGAAATCGATGGTCACAGCGTTGAAGAATGGATCGCATGGGCGGTGGAATGGCTCCAGCGGGCTAATCCAACCGGCGGCGGCGTTGGCAGCTTCTTCGAGCAGGTCGCTGAAATCACCGATTGGGCCTACCGCGATTGACCAAGTGGACGCTGAGTAAGCGTTGCCATCGTATTTGGACATCGTGGTCTCTGCGGCAGGTGCCAGAAGCCGCTACTCGAGCCATAGACCGTCACGGCAAACTCACTTACAGCCGAATTCTGAGGGGGCGTTGCGGGTCTCTCCGGTGCAGAGGGTGCGTCGGCAGCGAACCGCCGGCCGGAAGGTATCCTTCTCCCCAAATTGCGACCTTGCAAGTTCCAATTGGCGGAACATTGACTTCCAATCAGCCGTGGAACGCCGCCGAAGAAACGGAACATCCGGACGTGTGAACCGATCCAATCAGGGAGTGTTGTGTCCAGGTCGCCATCAGATTGCTTCCGCCGGTATTGCGTTCTGCGGCAACTCTGGGTCCAAAGTCTGTTGCCATCAGGCGGCGTTGCTTCACTAAACTAAGCAGTTTTCAAATTTATAATGGGTCAGTGGCGTGTAGCGAGTGACACTTACATCTAGCCGTTTGAACGGCTCGCCGGCCTTATCTGTACAGCGTAAATCCAAGTCAGGCCCTGCATTGCGTGCCTGTTCGAGCTGCGTCTGCAATGTTTTCCGGCTGGAAAACATTGCAGACAATCACTTACGAGCAAGGCGAGCGCGAACCCCGGTTCGCTTTATCTTGCCGTACTTCCCCTACCCAGTTGACGCTCCCAATATCGCTGCTTTCCGGTGTTCAGAGCTGGCGGGGCGGGTATTTCTATACGCGCCGTTCAAGGGAAGATCGCAGCAATTCGACCAGAACGGAACGCTGTTCGGGCTTGAGCTTGTCGAGATTGCGCTGCCGCCAGCGGATGGCGGGAAGCTCTGCGACATGACCTATCTTGAGCAAGGGCCAGTCCGGTTCGCCGCGCTCGAAGCCGATCAGAAATTCACGGTGATGATCCGGCATGCCGCCGATTAGCGCCTCGATCATTTCATGCTGCGTTTCTATCAACTCTTCGATGGCAACAACCTCCTCGGTCATGCCCTCGAAGCCGTTCTGGTATTCGTTCGCAAGGTCTTTGACGCGGCCTGATAGCACTTCGCCCATGGGGCGGTTGTGACTGAGCAGATAAACGATGAAGGTTTCACGCAGGTCATCGCTCAGCCCTTCGTTGGTGAGCAGGCCGCGCACGTCAAAGAGGTCGCGCGGGTGCTGACTGTCGAGGGCGGCAACCAGCTTGCCAGCGAAAAGGTCTTCGAAGGACAGGACGCTGGTTTCGGCAAAGCCGAAGACCTCTTCAACGGCCTCGGTGACGGGAATCGTGGAAGGTTCGTGAACCACACCGCGCAACACGGGCGAAACTTCGATCTTCACCTGTGTTCCCGCGGCCATCACAAGAAGGCGCAGGATCGCTCCATCATGGAGGTTTTCGGTAACGCGCGCGCCGGGCAGTTCCGCCAAAGCTGCCGCCTTGATGCGCTTCATGGCGGCGTCGATGTCCGCCAGAGCCTCCGGCCTTTCATTCACTGGCAGATACATCAGATCGATATCGACGGAGAGGCGCGGCAGGTTGCGCACAAAGAGATTGATCGCCGTTCCGCCCTTGAGCGCAAAACAGGCTTCTCGCGCCTCGATGGGAATAAGGCGCATGAGGAGCCTGACCTGGGCCTGATACTGATCACGAAACGGCATTGAGGTCCTCTGGCACGGTTATGAGATAGGCCGGATCGAGTTTGCCGCCGGGCACAAGCATGCGTTTGCCCTTGCCGAGATCGATGGCGGTTTTATCCAGACGCTTGAGCCATGCATGGCCATGCCGATCCGCGAAATAGAAGAACAGGCGCTTGACCTTCACACTGCCGCAATCCACCAGCAGTTTTTGCAGCCGTCTCGGGCTGAAATTTGCTGCGCTCTGCATGATCATGTCGGCTTGATGGAAACTCTCATGGCGCGGCAATTCATCAAGCATTTCGAGATAGGCGCGCTCGGGCTGCGAAAGCGTCAAAGGCCAATCCCACTGCCCCCAGGCAAGCGAGGTCAGACTGCCGCCCTGAAAGCGGGTGAGATCAAGGCCTGTTCCGTCCGCGATATCCCAGGCAAGACTGCCAAGCCCCTTTGTTACGGGATCATTCCGGAAGAGGGTCGCGCTGTTGTGATAGACAAAGCGCTGGGGAAGGTTCAGCTTGTTCAGCCATGCGGGCGGCTTGCCCGGCCCGTAGAGGTGAACGGTCTTGGTCTCATGCGAAAGATAATGCGCAAAGCCCTGTAGCTCCAATGCCGTGCGCCCACCGACATAGAACGGTGTTCGCAAGAGCAGGGTCTGAAGAGAGATAACAACTTGCTGCCAGCTCAGCCTGCCACGCGGCCTTTTATAGACGCTGCGCACCGGCTGTTCCAGCCAGCCGGCCTTGACGTAGTAAGCACGCAAATTACTGGCGATACCGCGCTCTTCCAGCCAAGCGGCATCCACGACCAGCCCCTCGGGGAGATCTTTCTCAAGTCGGTTTAACAATGATGCAGATTGCATAGCCATACTGAGTATATTACACGATTCTCAAACCATTTCAAGTTTGACAACATCTCAATATACTCAATAGAATTGATTATATCCGATAATATGCAAACCTTTTATATCCAGCGCCCGCCCCTGGCGGCGCGTTTTTCTCGCCAGAACAAGGGGAACCGCCGCTTACGCGGCGGCTCCTTCCTTGGATTTGGCAACGCTTTGCAGACCACGCGGGAAATCGGCGGCGCGCTGCACATGGGCGGGGGGGGGCTGAAGATTGCACGCTTGTCTTCCTTCACCACTTTGAGTTATCCGCATTGGACTAACCCGCTCCGCTACGCCGGAGCGGCAAGTAGGTCAGATATTCAGTAGGAGCCCCAACTGCGAGAGGATGGGACGGCTGCTTTCCAGCCCATTCCATCGCACAGAGGAGCTCATCATGACCCCACTTCGCCAGCGCATGAGCGAAGACGTGCAGGTGCGCAATCTTTCGCTCAATACCCAGCTCTCGTATCTGCAACAGGTGTCGCTGTTCGCCCGACACTTTGGCAAGTCGCCAGACTTGCTCGGCCGCGAGGATATTCGGACCTATCAGGTCTATCTCGCCAACGAGAAGAAGCTGATGCCCGGCTCGATCCACATCGCCATTTCGGCGTTGCGATTTTTCTTCAACGTCACGCTCGAGAGGGACTGGGGGCCTGGGGAAGCATTGCCACTTCCCAAGAAGCCCCAGAAGCTGCCCACGGCAAGCCCGGAAGATACGCTGTCTCAGAATGCGAACGCGCCGATTGACCTGCCACCAGTTGATGGCATTCCAGTCGGTCTGCCCCTTGGTTCCGTTTGCAGAAGATTTCCGCACCTAACTTCTCCCTCGGTTAACAATCGTCACATTGCCTTCGCGCGGTTCACCAAACCCACGTCAGCAGCCTTTCGGCTTGGGCATCGCCCTATCTGACGGGTTATGGATTTTTGAGGCTGAATCAACATAGCCATTTAACTATATTATTTATTATAGTATAACCGATGTCATTGGTGCCCGCGCAACACCGGAGAATGCTCACAATGCCAGCAAAAGCAGCTATTTCAGATATTGACGCACAGATCGAGAAACTCAGAAACCGCAAAAAACTTCTGATAGTAAAATCGGCGGAGCGCTTTGTCAGGGCTGCAACAAAGTCCGGTCTAGCCGAGTTGGATATCTCAGATGAAGAACTCGATGCGATCTTCGACGATATCTCCCGGCGATTTCAGCCAGAGGTCAAGAACCTCAACCAGCTATCCTCTCAAACACCTCGATTGCCAGCTCCTGCGTCTGAAGCCGTGGCCGAGACTGCCCAAAATGGCTAGGAGCGCGCATGGCGAAAGCACGAAGTTCAGACTTGGCGCAATCGTCGTCAGGGCCGGATTGGCGAACGCAGACCGCGCCGTTCTCTCTGGCGACTTCTTGCCGATGGCAAACATCCTTGTAAGCTCGACCGAGCAGCAGTGGCTGACGCGGATCGGCACTGAGGCTTTTGCAGCTCAACTGAGCTCGACGCCCAATAGAGAAATCGGGTAATGGCGCTCGGTAGCAGGCTGCATTCGAGCATGCTGTTGGCCCTTGTTCCGATTGTCGCCACGGCGCTCTCCGCTGCAATCGTCTCGTCGCAATGGCAATTGTGGGCCGGCGGCATGCCTATAAAGGGCGCTTACTGGTTCCTTCGTGCCGCACCCGTGCCCGTACTTCTCATTGGCCCAGCTACCGGATTGCTGATGGTTCTGTCCCTGCCGCAACATCGCCGCAAGCCGATAGCGATCGCGGGCCTGGGCTGCTTTTTGACTGTCGCCGGATACTATGGCGCCCGCGAATATTCCCGCCTCGTGCCGCTAATCGGTCGGCAAATCATCACATGGGATGGAGCGCTATCCTATCTCGATGCCTTCGCTGTGGTGGGCATCATCGTCGGCTTCGGCCTTGTCGCCATTTCGGCACGAGTATCGGTCGTCGTTTCCGATCCGATCAAGCGAGCAAGGCGTGGCGTCTTCGGCGATGCCGACTGGCTGCCCATGGCGGCGGCCGCGAAACTCTTTCCCGCGGATGGAGAGATCGTTGTCGGAGAGCGCTACCGCGTCGACCGTGAACTCGTTCGCGATCTTTCCTTCGATCCAAACAAACTCCCGACCTGGGGACGGGGCGGGAAAGCGCCGCTTCTGACCTACCGTCAGGATTTTGATTCAACCCACATGCTGTTCTTTGCCGGTTCAGGCGGCTTTAAGACAACGAGCAACGTCATACCGACCGCGCTGCGCTACCGGGGACCGCTCATCTGCCTCGATCCGTCGACAGAGGTTGCGCCGATGGTGCTTGACCACCGTATGCAGGCTCTTGGCCGCGAAGTCATGGTGCTCGACCCGACCAATCCGGTGATGGGCTTCAACGTACTTGACGGCATTGAGACGTCGCAGCGCAAGGAGGAGGATATTGTCGGTATCGCTCAGATGCTGCTGTCTGACAGTCTGCGCATCGAATCTTCCACCAACGCCTATTTCCAGAACCAGGCCCACAATCTTCTGACAGGTCTGCTCGCCCACGTCATGTTCTCTCCCGATTATGCCGGCCGCCGCACCCTGCGTAGCTTGCGGCTTATCGTCTCCGAGCCTGAGCCATCCGTCCTTTCGATGCTACGAGACATCCAGGAAAACTCTGGATCCGCCTTCATCCGCGAAACCCTTGGCGTGTTTACCAATATGACCGAGCAGACCTTTTCCGGCGTCTATTCGACCGCCTCCAAGGACACGCAGTGGCTTTCGCTGGACAATTACGCAAGCCTCGTCTGCGGCAATGCCTTCAAATCGCGTGACATCGCCAAAGGATCTAAGGATGTATTTCTCAACATCCCCGCCTCAATCCTGCGCTCCTATCCGGGGATTGGCCGGGTTATTATCGGGTCACTACTGAATGCCATGATCCAGGCCGACGGTGACTTCCAGCGCCGGGCCCTGTTCATGCTTGATGAGGTTGATCTGCTGGGATACATGCGCGCGCTCGAAGAGGCACGCGACCGTGGCCGTAAATACGGGATCACCTTGATGCTGATGTATCAATCGGTCGGCCAGCTTGAGCGTCATTTCGGGAAAGATGGCGCAACGTCCTGGATCGACGGATGTGCATTCGCGTCCTACGCGGCGATTAAGGCGCTGGAAACCGCTCGAAGCGTATCGGCTCAATGTGGAGAAATGACCGTCGAGGTGCGCAGTCGTTCACGCAATCTCGGTTGGGGTAATGCGAATGGCGGAACGCGCCAATCAGAAAACGTCAACCTCCATCGCCGGCCGCTGATCATGCCGCACGAAATCACCCAGTCCATGCGCAAGGATGAGCAGATTATCATCGTGCAAGGTCACAGCCCAATCCGTTGCGGTCGGGCGATTTATTTTCGGCGTAAAGAGATGAAGCTGGCTGTCAAAGCCAATCGTTTCTGGAGAAGCTGAGGCTCACGTCCCGCAACAGCTCCGATCTTCCGACAAACTAAAGCGGTTCCGCTCCCTCGTCGACGGTTTCCAACAGATGCGAGGAAGCCAATGCTCGTGACAGCACGTGCGGTTGTGATCCAGAACGAGGACCTGTCGCGTCGATCATCTCGCTGACTTCGATCTCGCGGACGGTTCAAAATATATCTCTGTGACGAGAAATCGGCCATCGGATCTCTTACACTGTATGATGACATCGATGGCGGCCCCTAGCAGCGCGCGAATATCATCGCGAGTAAGATCACGGCCACCTTCGGATTCCTTTACCAGCAGCGTCAATTGTTCGAACGCCAGCTGCGCGGAATCCGCGTGTACAGTTGTGATCGACCCAGGGTGCCCCGAATTCACGTTGCGTATATAGTAGAAGGCCGCGCCGTCGCGCAGTTCCTGCAGAAGAATACGATCAGGACGCATCCTGAGGCAGGATTCGAGAAGATCCTTCACGCCGATCTTCGCCAGCCCCTGCCCTCCTTTCGAATAGAAAAGCCTGACGTGATTGGGCTGCGAGATGACCAGTTCCGGCGTATCTTCAATCGAGATAATCCGCTCTTGCTCCGGAATGTGCCGGATCAATGCCTTTGACAGGGTGGTCTTGCCCGACCCGGTCGCGCCCGAGATAATGATATTCTTGCGCGCGAGCACGGCCTGGTGCAGAAATGTCGCGTAATTGGCCGCCTCATAGAGATCGATCAGTTTCTTATCCCACGATGCGACGCCGGTGCTCACGACGGTGGCTTTAGAAAACAACCCAGCACCTTCGAGATCGTCCAATGTCAGTGTCACCGCCGACGGCTTTCTGATCGTGATACTGACCGTGCCTTTGGTCGTTGCCGGTGGTACGACGATCTGGATCCGCTCTTCATCCGGCAAGGTAGCCGACAAGATCGGCCGGGACTCGTCGATCGCCTGGTTCGAATAGGTCGCGACGGCACGCGCTAGACGCATGAGCTTGTCGAAGCCAAGCTCCGGGAGCTCGTGAGACTGCCATCCCTCTGGCCCCTCCGTCAGCACCTCTTCTGGTCGGTTGATGACGATCTCATAAAGTGATGCGTCTTTTAGGAAGCGCGATAGTGGCGAAAGCAGCTCACGGACGACGCCTGCGTCGGAAGCTTCGGTCATCCTCGTCCTACTTCGTCACTAACGTCGTTCGAGATCTGAAATCCCCCGATGCCGCCGGATCAAGAACCTTGTTGCGCGGCTCGATGACGCGCAGGCTATAGACACCGGAGAAATCAAGGTCACGGGCAACAAAGATCGATACAAGCTCGCCCTGATGCTTCGTCAGCGTCGGCGGGATATTGATCGATTGTTCGACGGCGATCGCTGCAGCCTGCTGGCCCGCTGACGTGGTATTCTGCGCCTGGACATCGCTGTCCTGCAGCCGGGTGCTGGTATAAGTGGTGGCATCGCCGACGATCGAAAGCAGTATGGCACTTCCAAACCGCTCCCACCAATGCGTGTTGACATAACCGTCCATACCTGCTCGCCCGAGCGCATCGGTTGCGGGTGACGCAAGCGTGATGATGATGCCCTTCGGCGTCTTTGCCCTGTTCCAAAGCACGAACAAGCGCTTCTGGCCTCGGGTCAAGCCACGACGAAATTCTCCAACGACCTGTGTTCCCTTTTCCATGAGCACCACCCGGCTGTTGTCGGAGAGCACATCGCGACTAATCACGCAACTGGCGAACCCCGGCTGGTCGGATGCAAGGGCCGTCTCAAGCACGCAAGGTATAGAGGTGCCCATGGCGACGATGAAATCGCGGTTGCCCAGCATGCCGGCACGCGATCCTTCCAGGCGCGTCGGTGTTAACATCCTATTGAAGCGCTGATCTACGTTTTCAGCTTGTCCGTTGAGCGCCGCGGAATTTCCCGGGAGGGGAAGGTAATTGGAGCTAGTATCTGAGGAAACGGCGCCATCGCCGTGCTGTGGCGGCGAAGTCTGCTGCCCATTATAGGCCATCACGGGCGCACGACGGGCAGACTCCAACAACGGATCTTCTGTCACGACGGTTTGCTCTCTCGCCAAAGGCGTTGGCAACTGCGCTTCCGGAAGAGTGATTGTAGTCTTCGGTTCCTCCTTGGCCGGCTCGAAGTCCGTATTCTGGCGGATGACGACACGCTCGGGTTGACTGGCATCCGGCTTTTGCTGATCGCGCATCGACCAGAGCGAAAATCCTATGAAAGCAACCATCGCCAAGACCACGGCGCCGCGCTTCAGAACCGGATTACTATTGGCCCGCCCGCTGACAGCGGTCTCGGCACGTTCTCCGGGAATAGGTTCCTCCATCTCATCAGACATTCCCGTCTCCCTATTGCTGCGCGGCTGGTGCCTGCGATTTCACAACGCGTTCCACTGAAGGAGACGTGGTATTGGTATCGGGATTGATGCCTGCTGGATCGTAGGCTTCGTTGAAAACGCAAAGCACATCGCCTCCCCTTCTGAGGATGAACTTGCGGCTGATCGCGTGAACGACCACAAGCTCCCCATCGACCGACTTTGGTACCAGGCTTTCGGTGCCGTCTGAGTTTTCCATATAGATTGCCGGCATTTCCTGATTGGCCCTGAAGGCAAAGGTCGTGATCTTGCCGTTATCATAGACCGCCTGTGGTTCGAGGGCTGTCGATCCTTGCGCCGCATATCGCCAGTTGCGTGGTCCATATTGCTCGTGCAGTGCCAATACTTGGTCTGCTTGCCCTGCTTGAGCCGCCTGCGCGTGCGCGGCCGCGTCTTGTCGCCGACGCTCAGCCTCGTCGGCCGGATAGCGATATTTGACGTAGAAGTAAGTATCCTGACCGGCAGCAACCGGTCCATCTCGGACCGTCAGCTCCATCTGATAGCTGCGGGTCGAGCCATCCCGGCGCGTGGTTATCACCGAGATGTTGGTGACCGGCTGGTTTTCCCGTGGCTTTAGGAAGAGAATATTGCCGGCCGGTGCCACTTCCCAGGCAACGGTATTTCCAAGCGCCACATGAGCGATCTCTTCATCGGCCGCAAACTCGATCTGGACCGACGAACGCAGCGAACCTACGACCCTTGTGATATTGTAGGGTTGATAGTCAACAAAGCGGATACGACCGTCTTGCGGAGCGCCGCGCGGCGTCTCCAGCGCAAGGACGGGCGAAGACCAACCTGCTACCGCGAGCAGAACAATCAAATAGCGACGTTTCAATTGATGGCCTCCGGGTCGGACCGATAATCGCTGACGACAAAGCCGAGCGGGTTCACCAACCGATCGGTCGAGGACATCGGCGCATTTACATAGGAAAAGGTGAGCGTCGCCACCCAATGGGTCGTACGCGCCTCATCACCGCGAGTGATCGTACGCATGTAGCGAACCGACGCGACGTTGCCGCTGATCAGCGAGATCGAGGCGATATTGACCCGTGACGAGGCACTGCGGCTGTAAATGTTCTGGGGCGAATCCGGATTGCTGCCACGATAGAGAGCAGTGAAGCGGGTCTGCTCCGATGCCGTCGACAGTAGTGAGACCGTGCGAAAATTCTCTTCCGCCTCGCTCCAGACGTAGCCTTCGCGAGCACGCACATAGCGCGCCGCGAAATATTTCGTCACCGCTTCATCGTAAGTGCCGGCGGTTGAGGTAAGCGCGGAAGCGACATCCACAATACCGGTCGAATTATCGACCCTGACCACGAAAGGCTCGACGGTCTTCAGCGGTGTGAGGCCGGCAAGCGCAACTATCGATACTGCGGCAAGAGCGCCGGCCGCGATCGCTATGAACCAGGCGATACGGGCCGAGCGTTCCAACTGAATCATGCGATCCTGATCGAAACGCCGCGCCTTTTCGAAATAGCTCTTGAGATTATCCGTCGTGACCATCGCCATTACTCCACGCACGGTCGATAGGAGTTCGCGACATCGAAATGCGCAAAGGCAGTGGGAACGCCGTCCGGTTTTTCCTCGACATATCCATGCGGCGTGCCGGCGGATTGCGTTGACGGACGGTCCAGGGATTGCGATGTAGGTCGACGATCACCGTCCCACTGCCACATGGCTCGATTGAGCGGTCGACGCGAGTATCCATCGCATTTGGGCAGGGGATAGGAGAGTGACGCGCAACTGCCAAGTGCCGACGCGACGCATAACACCACAAATATTCGCATCATCCTGAAGAAGCCATTTTGTCGTTGCTTGAAATTCACCACCAGCCAGCCCCTTTTGATCGCAGACCACGGGCGACGGCACGCGCCCCGCGGGCAAGCGTGCCTTCATGCGCATCGCGCGCCGCGCCATAGCCGTAGGTGAGCGAGGCGCCGCCTGCGGCAAGGGCCGAGGCTATTCCTGGCAACTGATAAAAGACGTAGACGGCAGCGAGGCAAATCGCGCCGAGCGCGACGGGCCTCATGAGTACGTCGCTGTAACCTTCGATCATTGTGAAGGTGGAATCGATACAGGTAATCAGCAACGATCCAACCGCAACAACCAGTACCTGCAGAACCACGAAATTGGTCAGCTGTCCGATCCATGCCTCGGTAAAGCGCCGCGTCGAGGGGAACATAGCGAGCGCCACAAAAATCGGTCCGATGGCGAGCACGATCGCCAACGCGAGCCGTGCATAGAGCGAGACGATATAACCGATCGCGGCGACCACGAAGCTTGCCAAAATGACCAGCATACCGCCGATACCAGTGACGATGTCGATGCCCCATGAGGCGTGCGACCAGATTTCCCTCGCGCACTTCTGACCCTTGTCCAGAAGGCTATCGAAGGTCGAGGCACTTGGAACGGTTCCGGAGTTCAACGCCTGCGAGATCTCCTTTGGCAAGCTATCGAAGAAGATCTTGCTAACATACGTTTGATACTCGCTGGCGTTTCTGACCAGCATCAGGATGATGGCGAGCTTCATCGCCCGAAAGGCAAAATCCATAATCGGCTCGTGCACGGACCCACGCAGGATCAGAAAGCCGTAGAGAATGACATAAAGTGTCAATGCCGCCGTTAGTGGGCCGGCGACCCAGCTGGCAATATTTGATGTGCCCGAGGAAATGAAGCTCTCCAGCGGCGCCTTGAACTGCCCATCGACAAAAGCAAAGACCTTATACATGGCTTAGCCCCCGAGTGCTTTTCCCATGCGCTCTAGGCGAGCTTTCCAATCGGCTGCTGCGGCATTCATGCAGTTTGGCGTACCTTGGAGTTCACCCGGATTGTTGCGGCACTTTGCGATCGTGTTGGCAAGCAGCTGCTCATCCGCAAGAAATTCCTCGACGCAATGGACACGCTCGGATTCCTTTGAACAGCCGAACAATGAGACGACCAGTGTGAAGAGAACAAGAAACTTCATGGCAGCGCCGCTCCCATGGCATCCATGCGCTTGCGCCAATCTTCGGCCTTGCGCTGTTCATCGATCTGCCTCTCGGCCTGCTGCACCATCTGCAGGCCTTGCATTCTCAGCACATCGGTCTGGAGAAAGGCCGTCTCTGCCTGCAACCTCGCCTGTAGGTCGGCAATGTCTTTAGCGTCGCTTGCTGACGAGATTTGTTGGCGCAGCTGGTCGATGCCGTCGATCCGCTTGGTTGCGGCGTCGTAGATCTGCTGACCGAGGCTCATCTGTCCGGCATTCCTGTTCTGAACGCGCGACAGTTCCTGGGCGTAAAAATCATTGGCACTCGTCTTATAGGTCGAATTGTCGCTTAAGAATTTTGAGGCGGCGTCGCCGAGCGCACCTGAACCTGAACCTTTGAGAAGGCGCTCAATAGTGGAGAAATCCTCAGGCAACGCCTTTCGGATCGCGGGATCGTTTAAGACGCCGGCAATATCGGCCATATTTGTCAGCTTATTCAGAGAGCCATAAAGCTGCTCGGCCTGTTGGATCTGCCGGCTCAGCGCATCAAGCTGCGATTTGAGCTGAATGATACTTTCGATCTGCTTGGCAATCGCTGCCTGGTCGATCACAGGTATGCCCTGTGCGTCCGCGGGACTGGTTGAAAGAATTAGGGCGACCGCCATCGTCAGGGTAGCCAGTTTGGGTCGAAACATCAGCCTGCACTCCTTCTTTGCTGAAAAGGCTGCAACCAGTCATCCTCGCCACTTCCAAGTTCGGCGCGGATTGCATCGGCGAGTTCAATATTTGCTGTCCGCCCGGAGAGGATTGCGAGTTCGTCATCGAAGCCGCCGAGATCGAGCTCGGCGACAACACTGTTGTGCCCCTGCTTGACGATGAAACGGCGGCTCTCGATGGAGAGCTCGCGCGAAAGCAACTCGAACTCCCGTTCGGTAAGCTTGAAGCCATCGACATAGTCGGCACGATCGCCACGTGAGTTCGGCAGGAAGACCTGCGTCGGGCATTGTTCGATGATGGTATGCGCAATCGCTGAGTTGATGGCATCGCGAGGGCTTTGCGTGGCAAAAAGCATCAAGCCGTTCTGCTTGCGGATGGTCTTAAGCTTGTTCTGGGCGAGATCGATAAAGTTCTCGTCCTGTAGCGCCTTCCAGAACTCGTCGATGACGATGATGATGCGCCGGCCATCGATCAATTGTTCGACGCGGTAGAAGAGATAGGCCATGAGCGGCGTGCGGATCTCCTCGTTGTCGAGAAAGTCCGTCATGTCGTAGCCGAGGAATTTGGAACCGATGCCGATGTCATCGGCCTCGTTATCGAAGACCCAGCCTAGTGGCCCTCCGCTCTCCCAGCGGCGCAGTCTGGCGGCAATCCCTTCCGGATCGGCATTGTTGAGGAACGCGCGCAGCGCCCCGATCGTGCGCTGTCCTCTTGGCAAATCGGCGAGGCCTTCGATCGCGAGAGCAATCTCGTCGGCTTCGCGAGCGGAGAGATCGCGTGCCGTCGAGCTGACTAGCTTGCCGATAAAGCGGGCTAGGAACACCTTGTTTGCCGGCGTCAACTCCAGCGCCTTCAGCGGCGCACATCGCGTCGGCTCCCCGTTCCTGAGCGGCAGATAAATGCCGCCGGCGGCGCGCACGAAGAGATCGGAGCCACGGTCCTTATCGAAAAAGACCATGTGCGGATCGTGCTTTTCGAGCTGTGAGAGCATGAAATTGACCAGCACGGTCTTACCGGCGCCCGATGGGCCACAGACGAAAGTATTGCCGAGATCGCCGCAATGGAAATTGAAATAGAACGGCGCACCTGACGCGGTCTTGAGCATGGCGACGGCCGGCCCCCATTCATTGCCGTCCTTCTTGCCCGACGGATAGGCATGAAACGGCGAGAGTGCTGCAAAATTCCGCGATGTGATTGCACCTGAGCGTGCTCGATAACGAAAATTACCCGGCAATTGTGCCCACCAGGCCGCCTCAAGCCCAAGATCCTCACGTGCAACGACGGCGCCACCACTGGTCAGATGGGAGCGAGCCTTGGCGAGATTGTCGGTTAGTTCCTTGACCGTGGAGGCGAATACCCCAAGCGTCAGATGATGCTCGCCAAGCACGAAACGGTTCGATTCGAGCTCGTCCATCGCCGCATCGAGTTCCTCGATCTGTGACGCCGCCTTGTCGCCAGCACTCACCATCTGGTTCTGCTTGCGTCCCATGATGGAGCGCGCATCCGTTTTTGAGGTGAAAGCGAAGGACTGCGTCAGGATCAACTCGAAAGGGACCGATAGAATGCCGTCGAGCATGCCGCTGCGGGTCCTCGCCGGATATTCCTTGAAGCCGAACATGCCGGCAAAGCGGCTGGCGCCCTCGTGGCGGATCTCAATCGTCTCTCGTCCAAAGATCACGCGATCAGAATAAATGGCGGCGGAAATCCTTCCCTGTGTCAGCGGAATACGCTCACGGCGACCGCCGATGATCTGATGCAACACTTCGCTGGGCTCGGAAAACAGAATGCCCTTCTCATCGCAAATCGACAACACGCGGGGCGCGAAACGCTGCAGCCCCGCCATTAGATCAGCGAGCTTGTCACGCAGATGCTTCACCCCATCCGCGTCGAGCTCGGAAGCTGTGTTGCGCGCTTTGCGCAGCCGCACTAATAAGCTCGCAAACCTCTCAGCGGGATCGCGGTTCGGATACCATAGCAAGCTGAGATAGAGGTCGTTGCGGAACAAGTCCTCCCGCACCATTCGCTCGCGATATTTGCCGTTGAGCGATGCCGAGAAAGGATTGGAGAATTCGCCATCGGGATAGGTGTCGTCGCGGCGCCGGATGATATGGGTCCAGATTGCCAAACGCTCGTCGGAGATATTGCGGTAGAGCGTATTGAGGTCGCGATAAAGGCCATTCAGATCTAGACTATCGGCTGTCTCGAACGATACGCCCTCAATTGAGATCATCACCATTAGAGCTCTTGAATCGAGCGCAATCACCGTCTCATCTACATGACGGATGTAGGGGATGAAGGTCTCTGGATCGAGTTCGCGGGATTTGAGGAGAGAAGCGCTATGCAAGGCCCAAGTCCCTCTCATCGTAGCGCCGCACGAGCCTCAATGGCGTCAGCGAAGCACCGCCCCAGTAGGCGCCATTGCGCGAACGGCCGCGCGTCTCGATCCAGGCGAGCAGAATGCGGAACATGTTGTGGTCATGCTTGACGAGCGCGCGAAAGATGAGATGGAAGACTACACCGACAAGCGCGTAGGCGATCGAGCCTGCGATGATGTAGAGGATTGTCGTCATCATGACGTTGGCGCCCATAGCTTCCATTGTGACACCGGCAATCATCGCCGGCCGCGTGCAAGCAAGAAAAAGCGTGTCTTCCTCAAGTTTGACTTGGTCTGGCATTCTCTCAGCCCCCTGAGATCGTACTGACAATCTGCGAGGCACCGAAGATGATGCCGATGCCAAGCACGACATAGGCTGCCTTTCGCAGATCGAGATAACCGAACATCCACGCAATTCCGACGATGATGACGGCGATCGTCGCGAGCAACTTGGCGACATTGCCCGTGAGCAATGTAACGATGTTCTGCAGAACCGTCTCGATGCCGCCGGTGCTCTGGGCGAAGGCGGGTTCGATCGTGACTGCCGAAAACACAGCAGCCATAGAGACAATGGCCGCAAGTGCACGGATGTTAATCCTTGATATCATTCAGGCTGCTCCGGTTGATCGTTTTGGAAAACGAGCGCGGACGAGCGTCGCGCCGCATTGAACACATCCCAGAATGGCGCTCTCGCTACCGGCTGTTGCGATGCCTCGGCCTTAGCGACGGAGGGTGTCGCGATTGCCTTGGCGTCGACACCATCCGGCCTGTGAGGTCCCTGCCCGATCGCCAACGAGGCCAATCTCGCCGAAAGCCGCTTTGCCTCATGCCGGATCTGCTCGTCATATCGAACCATTTTCCCGACGGAAGGATCGGAGCGCCCATAATAGGATTGCAGCATCACGCGCTCGGCCTGTCCCGAAGCAGCACCTGCGCGGACCGCCAGACGATAGTAACCGTCGAGCAAGGTCGCGGTCGCCTTAAGATTGAGACAGGGATCGAAAGCATCGGAGATTGTTAGATTGAGCTTACGCAGTTCCTCGATCCCCACACCGCCAAGCCCGAGCTGGATGTCCTGGTGCTCAGCAACCAGCGTGGCTGCGGTTTCGATCGCCTCCGCCTTGCTTTTTGGCTGCCGCTCAAGCGGAAGGCCGCTATTGATGCGGATATTGAAGGGCTGAAAATTGCTTTCCAGGCTGACGACGGCAGCCAGCGTTTCCATCGCAACCGCTGGCGCGCAGGTTTCAGCAAGATCTGTGAAGGCGATGGTCATCGATCAATACCACACACGTTGGCTACCGACACCGTCGATGGTCACGTCGACGTAATGCGGCTGCAAGCGCCTGCTCGGTCGCTCAGTCGGATAACCCATGCATTGCAGGTGCCTTTCCCTCCGCTGCCATCGAGCCAAGGCGACCAAATCGGTGTTTTCGGCAGCGCTATCGCGGCCGGAGCGGCAATATCGGGCATCGACCTTTTGAAGCGTTGCGGAAATACAGATGGCCTCCTGGCCGCGGTCACCATAGCGTGCGGTCAGGCTATAGCCGTCATTGCATGAATAGGGTTCATAGCCGGGTTGGGAGGCCCGGAAGCCGACGCCGCTGCAAGTTGGAAAGGAAGCTCCCTTGGCGAGCGCCTGCCAGAGCTTGCTGATCGGTGGGCGGCATTGGGCAAATTGCGTTGGGCCACCCGGATTGGAAAGACACAGGATAACCTGGCATCCCCAGTCATCGGCGCGCGCATCACCCCCTAAAATAAGGTATATGGGAACACAGCCGGCAACGGCGGAGACTATACCAACCAGAAGGTTTTTCATGGCTAGGACCCTTCGATGTGACAGCATCAAGCGATCGTTGCGACTTCCCTTGGGAAGTCCTTCGTCGCTAATACTAACTTATATAATGCAGTTAAAAAGATGACAAGCACCTTCAACACACAATTGCACAGTCTTTCGTTCGCAGCCTTCATTCTGCGCGAAATCATGGACCATCCGCAGGAAGACGAGACGCCGCAATCCAGACTGAAGCAGGTCGGCATGATGAGCATTCTCTACATCATGAATCAGGGGCATCAGGCCCTAACTATCTCAAATCTCGTTGAAATTACGAAGCTGACGCGTATGGGCGTTTCGGAAGTCATAGAACCGTTACTCAAACGTGGCATGCTCACGGAGACCTTCGTGAAGAATTCCATGGGACGCGGCAAGGCACGTCAATTCGAGATCGCACCTGAGATTTTTGAGAAGCTTCGAGCCTTTGGGCAGAGTAGCTAGCACGGGCAAAGGGTGCGATTATACTATATATCCTAATGCACTATAATTCGATGCGCGATTGCAGATGGTCGCATCTGCAATATCGGTTTTGCGCAGAAAAGATGTTGAACAAGCGCTTTCTAACTGCGGACGAACGATTGGCTCGCGCCCCTCGTCAAAAAGGCTCGCCAAACCTCGCGAGAACCTGCGTTTCTATAGAGCGTTTGCAAGCGATTTGGACTAAATCCACTTATACGCCTCGGATCTTCGTTTCTTGCAGCTACTGCTAGGTCGGCGCTCCAAATGGTCGCCGATCACAGAATGACGTTTGCAGGATGCGAGGTCACATGTGCCGTTTGAACTCGTCGCCGAGATCTGCTCGCCGATTATTCCGAATTTGCCTGGATTTCATCCTGGATCGCAACTACTGCTGCGCAGAGAGACCGGATTTCCTCATCTGCGTGGCCTGCAGTGACGCATATCCTCAGGCCGGCGTTGCCCCTTGATACGGTGGGAAAGAAGATCGCCGAGGTGTAAAAGCCTTGCCTGAAGAGACTTGTCGCGGCGCCAATCGCGAGTAATTCATCACCAAAATGGACAGTGCGGATCGGAAGCCGGGCTCCATGCTGTTCCGTCGGCATCAGACCGTCAAGCAAGGCTATTTTTTGCTGTAGCGTTCGCTGCAGATGGGGTAATTCTTCGGTTCGATGCAATTGTGCGGATGCCAGGCCGGCACCAATAGCGGCCGTGTTGAGCGATGCCGAAAAGGCATGAGCCACTGCAAATCTGCGGAACAGGACCTCCTGATGCGCCGTAGCCAGCATGAGCATGCCGCCAGATGCACCAAAGCCCTTGCCGAGAGAGGCTGCGATAATGGTCCTGTCGCCCAATTCACCAATTAGGGACTTCGCAAAGCCTTCACCACGCCTGCCGAAGAGCGAGATTCCGTGCGCATCGTCAATATAGAGAAACAGGCCATATTGTTCTTGGAGACGGCGCAGCGCGGATATCGGAGCACTGCCACCCATGGAGTAGACGCCGTCGCAGATGTATGCGACGGCTTTATTCTGGCGGCATAGCCGCTCGAGAGCATCGAGGTCGTTGTGGGCTATTGTCTCGACACGTGTCTCCTGGGCAATGGTTCCTTTGTGGTGGGCAAGGGTTGCGTGCGCTAGGCGATCGAACACCATGACGGGCTTAAGACCACCAGTAAGATGGCCAGATGCGACCAACGGCAGGGCGCTCATATTGGCTGCGAGCACTGTGGTGTAAGTGATCACCCGCGCGGCGAAGAGATCGGAGAGGGATTCTTCCAATTCACCGAGACTTGCAAAGTTCAACCGGGTGCGGGCGCACGACCAATGCAGTGTGCCCGAACTCCGTACGGCTTCAGCGGCACCCTCGACAATGTCGGGATGATTGTCCAGACCCAAATAGGAGCATCGGACAAAGTCGACAACCACGCGATCCTCGAAGTTCGGCCTGACGGCCCTACCTTCCGACGGATGGGCGTAAATCGACATGATACCTTGGTAATGGGCAGCTTCGAAATGGCGCCCAGCCGTATCGATCAAGCTGCCCGTATTACGATGAGTTGCCTTCCCGTTTCGATTAGAACGTGCGGAAATCTTCTTTTCCATATTTCAAACTCCGGTCGGTCAGTGTGCAGACCGGAGGTTGAAATCATCGCCCCAGCAACTTCAATAAACGGGGCCGGAATTCTTCTGCAATATACAATATGCATGATGTGACATAGTCGATCATATGTGAAGCTGTTTGTGTAGGAACTAGCCAAATTCAACCGCGTAACCGCTGGACCGGATCGTGCGGATAATGTTGCGACCGATCATCTGCTCCAGCATGCGGCGCAACCGGCCGACATGAACATCGACCGTTCTTGGCTGGACATAGTAATTAGGAGGCCAGGCCGCTTCGATGAGTTCCGATCGGCTGAAGACGCGGCCCGGTGCTTGAAGCAAGCGGCATAGAAGCTTGAATTCGATCGGGCCTAGCTGAATTTCTTTCGAACCGTGCCTGACCAGCCTCTTGCTTACCTCGATACTGAGTTTCCAAACGTTGAACGTACTGCCGTCCCGCCGAATGCCTCCCATTCCCAGAGGCAATCCCGACAGGAGAGATTGCAGATAGCCCAATATCCTTGCCGGCGAAATCGGGCGAACAAAACTTTCGGTCACACCGGCCTTGAGGAGATCCAGATAGTGCCGCTCATCGCCGCCGGGAATCAGCGCGAGCAAAGGAATATGCGCCGTTGTCCGATCGGCTTTGATCAGGCTGCAAACGCGCAGCGCATGCTCAGCATTGTTTTCGGTGTCGAGGACAATCGCTAAAACAGACGTGCGTCCTGCAAGCTCTCCCACCTCTTCCTCGTCCAAGAGCACGCAACTCAGCCCCTCCACTGCGAGAATGTGGCTGAACACGAGATAAAAGTCGGGATTTTGCGACCAGAAAAGCACCTCTGGGTTCATACGACAGCCCTTCTCTTGTAGCTACCAGATCAGTGATTTGGAATTATGCTGCATCAAAAATAGCGGAAAAATCGCCGTATTTCACAGATTTCTGTCGATTTCGGCGCTATATCGCTCAATATTCACATTTCCTACATAAAAGTCTAGTGTAATTCTCCAATTTTTGATGCAACATTTTTGTTGCTTTTCTCACAGCCTTCGCGCACCCTGTGGATTTGGAGCGCAAGCTCCTTTATGCCTATCCAATGTCCGTGAAAGAGCCGCCGTTGTTCATGAAGTCCAGCATCGACCATCTACCGCCGCTCAAGCAGCGCGAGCTCGCTCGGGTCCTCGAGGTGTTACATGAGGAGTTTGAAGACGCGCTGAAGGGCGGCTCAGCGGATTTCAAGAAGCGTGGCCGCATCCTGAAAATCATCCTGTTCGGATCCTATGCGCGGGGTAGCTGGGTCGACGAGCCGTATACCAAAAAAGGATACCGCTCGGACTTCGATCTGCTGATTGTCGTCAACAATCGCAAGCTTACCGATTTCTCCGGCTATTGGCAGAAGGCCGCGGATCGGTTCATACATTTGCCGGAAATCAAGACGCCGGTGAATTTCATCGTACATTCACTTCGCGAGGTGAACACCCTACTCAAGCAAGGCCGATATTTCTTCGTCGACCTCCGCCGAGATGGCATTGTGCTATATGAGCTTGATGACACGCCGTTGGCCGATCCCAATCTCCTTCACCCTGCGGATGCCTATAAATTCGCAACAGAGTATTTCGAAGACCGGCTTCCCCATGCTCGGAAATTCGCAAAAGGCTCGTTGTTTTACATGAATGAAGGTGATCTCAAAGAATCCGCGTTCCTCCTACATCAGTCGATCGAACAGGCTTACGCCACGCTGCTACTCGTGCTGACCAATTACAGCCCAGCCTCCCACAATCTCAAGCACCTGCGTGGCCTCGCTGAAAGTCAGGCGCAGCAGTTGGCGAACGCTTGGCCCCGCGATCAGCAGCGCTTTGTCGCCTGGTTCAACATTCTCAATGAAGCATATGTCAAGGCGCGCTATTCAAAGCACTATGAGATAAGCCGTGAGGCGCTCGCCTGGCTCTTGAACCGCACGACGGATTTGATCGATCAGGTAGAAGCAGTCTGTCAGGATCATCTTGAAGTACTGAGGATAGAGGTGGAAGAAGCCGATCGCCGCTCACGGAAACGATCATAGTCGCAGAATTACGACGTCGTCGGATTTCTTCCACGAAGCCCCTTTCGGCGTGACATGTTTGTCACGAGCAAAATGCCCAGGACGATAGGATGGTCGGCTGGATCGACCTTCGCAGCTCCTAAATGAGCTTCCAACGTCCGGCTCCAAAATCAACTCCCTGCGCCGGACGCAGGAGGTATTGACTTGTCTCGAAATTCAACGACGCGTTCTGGCGGCTGCTTTGACGGCAAATCCGATACTGCTCGTAATAATCATCAAATAGTCCATGACACGATCGCGCTTTGCGGAGACAGCGCGCCAACGACCGTGGCATGGTGCGCATTTGAGGCTTGGTGCGAGGGTGACGATGAAGAATATCAATTCTGGCTGGGCATCTTCCACCGCCTGCGCAACTAGAAAGGCGCCGTTCTCATTGATGGATCAAGCTAGAAAGTGCCTTGCTTAGGAAGCGCTTTGCGGCCTTGGTATTGTAGCTCGGGGACAGAAAGGGATCGATCGAATCACGGTGTTGCCGACGGTTCGGTAAAGACGCCCTACTTGCCCTTGACCTTCACATACGTCTCATCGACCCATGAACGGCGCGATGGCGAGGAACGATGTCGCCACCAGAATGCGCATACCGCAAAAGAAGGCTGTCACTGTCATATCCTGATCTTTCTCGAAGTGTTCATGAGGGTAGACATCCCGCTCCTCGCATTATTCCGAGCGAGCTAACTTCTTTGGTGGTGGGTTTGGTGCGGCTGGTCCGGCAGGACGCGAGCAGCGCAACGTTCGCGGGTGGAACTGCGTTCCCGTCGCGTCGGAAGCTAGGGCACTTAACGGCGCCTCCTCCCAGCGATCGGTCCTCGATCCCGTATCGAAGCGGTCGCGCCCGGCGTGCGCATAGCGCAACCATGTTTGGAACATTCGCTCCTCACATTTGTTGATAACCCAAAGAGGAGATCATCATGGCACGCGACAGGATAACCAAATCATCAATCGACCCTACAGCTAGTGGGAATGTTGAAACTTCGCAGCCGTCCAACGTCCGCGATCGCGAAAACGAGATCCGAGAGCGGGCGTATGCCATATGGGAGCATGAAGGAAAGCCCGAGGGCAAACACCTTGAACATTGGGAACGGGCGGAGAAGCAGATTGACGGTGAGTTCGCGCCTGGTGGTGTAGCGATTGGGAACGACGAAGTATCCAAGCTCGCCGCACGAAAGGAATTCGTCCGAGAGCATCGGGATACCCTGCCTGTCGCGAGCGACGTTGAAGACGCAAGTGAGCGCGAGACTATCGCGGGCACCCAAGAATAGCGGTGGAAATTACGACGCATTAGACGCTGACTGCCAACTTATTCTAACCAGGAGACCCCGGTGGCAGGCGAAATGAGAAGCCGCGGGGTCAAATCTTCACTTCGCTTGACACCCGGAGGAGTGTCAGACTGCCGCGACGGCGAAGGCCAGCTTCGTATTATGCCCAGTTCGTCCCCTTGAACTTCATCTTGCCGATACGATGGCGGCGGGCGGCATTGTGTTTGAAGGGCATAGCGGTGGCACGAGGTTGAGGCGATCGCAGCCAACTATCCCATCATCGTTAGGCGATCCGTGCACCAACGCCATTCGGCGGCTTCCAGCGCGGCCACTTCTGACGTTACTGGATGAGGCCATCGCCCCGCCAAGCAAGCCCTCGCGGCCGATACCGACGCCGTGGCGCATCGCAGTCCCGCCCGGCTGGACGATATAGAGAAAGCACGAGGAGGTGTCCACGACGATGGTGCCGAGTGCCTCGCCAGTCAGATCGATGACCTGATGGCAATAGTGGCGCGGATCGATCTGCTGGTAAGGAACCGGCGGAATGAGGAAGCCACCATTCTCAATTGGGCCGTACATGGTGTGGCCAGCTCTGCATCCGTCGGCGCCGGGGCGGTCTGAATGGGGCGGATCGGATCTGGGAGAGGCGTCGGCTGCTGCCCCACCATCCGGCCGGCGCCGGAGGTAGAGGCGCAACCTGCCAGCGCCGGGGCCGCAGCCATCGCAGAGAAGGACAGAAAGCTGCGGCGAGACGTTGTGTTTTCAAAACTCATACCGCTCTGTCCTAGTCCTGCCACCGGCGCAGATCCGTCTGGTCATGGTAGGCCATGCGGTTGGGAGTGGTGATGAACTCAATCGTCCGTGCCCCAAGGCACGCGGCAGTAGCACACCTTGTTTCCAGCACCTTTTTCCGTTGCGTAGGGAATAGCGCGCGGTGCGGTAAGAGACGTGCCTCCAGCCTTTTCGAAGCGCTCCACCGATGCGTCGATGTCGTCGGTGTAGACCCCGAAGTGCGTAATGCCGAAGTCGCTCGGCCGGACGGGCTGGGCTTGTTCGGGGCCGTGCATTTCGAAGAGCTCGATGTCCGGTCCGGTTCCGATCTTAACCATCGCCTGTGCACGCACGACCGTTCCAGGGAAAGCGCCAGTGGCCCGCTCGAACTCGGGTCCCTACCGCGGCGGATCCTGCGGTCCGAAGGACTGGTAGATCACCTGGCCGCCAAACGCTTCCACCAGAAACGATTTTGCTGCTTCGATGTCGGGCACCGTGATGCCGATATGATTAACGGCGCGAACGACAGGTGTGGTCATAGTAGTTTTCCTTTCTTGTTGAATCGACGAACGCAATAGTTGCGGGCGAAAATCGCCTGCAATGTCGTGCTCCGCGCGCCCGCGACGGGGCGGCCGAAAAATTTCAACTGGCCTTGAGGAAATCGATCAGAGCGGCCGCTACTTCATCCGGCCGCTCGTCCGCGACATAGTGGCTGCACCGCGCAATTGAGCCGCCTGTCACATTGCTGGCAAACTCCTGAAGCATCGGGACCATATGCGCACCGAAGCGCTGTTCCCCGCCGAGCCCGAGAACCGGTATCTCGAGCGGTTTCTTCTTGTACTCGAGCGCGGCCGCATGGTCTGCGGCGAGGGTACGATACCATTCCATGCCGCCGCGCGTGCGGCCAGGAAGGGCCATGGCTTTCGCGTAGATCTCGATGGCCGCCGGACCGAACGTGCTGTGATCGTAGAACCGCTCCGCCATGAAGCTCGAAACATAGTCATATTCACGGCCATAAATCAGGCGTTCGGGTAGATCCCGGTTCATATGAAAACCGAGGTGCCAAATCCTTGCAGTCATCGCCTCCCATTGTGTCCAGCCGGGGAGCGGAACGTCCAAGACGGCCAGGTGGGTAACAGCTTCCCGATAAATGGCGGCCTGGGGCAACGCCACCATTCCACCAATGTCATGACCGCACACGGCGTAGCGTTCATGCCCAAGGGCGATCATGACCTTGTGCGCGTCGCGCGCCATCGTCGCCTTGTGATAGCCGTCAAGCGGGCAATCGGAAAAACCCGCGCCGCGCAGATCCATGGCCACCACGCTGAAATGCTCGGCCAGCAACGGCATCACATGGTGCCATTCCCACCATGTTTCCGGCCAGCCGTGAAGCAGAAGGATCGGCGGACCGGAGCCCCCCGTGACGGCATTAATCTTGATGCCATTCACCGGCACCAGCTGCTGGGTAAACCCCTTCAAAGCTGCGATCATGATAATTTTCCAGTCGATGTTGAAGTTCAAAACAGAGGTTGCGACTAGCGCTCAAGGCTCGTCGAAATCGGTGGCGATCGTGATCTCGCGCCAGGCGTCGATATCACTGCGGAAGGAAGCCAGCTTTCGCTCAGCAATCGAATGTGCGACGGGGCCGAGGGGCAGATGAAGCGGGGCGTTATCGGCATCAACCGCTTGCACGATCACCGCGATCGCCTTTTCGGGATCGCCTGCCTGATTACCGTTGTTGGTTTCGCGATAATGCTTGCGCGAGCTCGCGGCGTATTCCGGCATCTCATTGGCCACCATCGTGATCGAACGTCCAAGGAAATCGGTGCGAAACGGCCCAGGCTCAACGATCAGTACGCGGACGCCGAACTGCTTCAGCTCGCCGGCGAGCGCTTCGGAAATCCCTTCCACGGCAAACTTTGCGGCATTGTAATATCCGCCGCCGCCGCTGCCCGCGATCCCTGCGCCGGACGACATGTTGACGATCGTTCCCCTCGAACGTCGCAGGATGGACAAGGCTGCTTTTGTAGTTTCGACAAGACCAAAAACGTTCACTTCGAACATCGGTCGATATTCTTCGGGCGTGCCGGTCTTTGATCGGAATGCCGGCCGGCTTCACGTCGGAATCCGCATACTTACAAAAGACGGCATTTCAAATGGCGTCGGTTCCAGAGTAAGTTATTTGTACGCGGCTCACTAGTATTGCAACGAGGCCGGTATGCGTGCCTCAGCGTCCGTACCGAATAAAGCTTGCATCAGATACTCCTAAGATCTGAATTTACTCGCAGCAACATCGGCGTCATTAATTCTGACAGTCCAATGATTGCAAAGGAGCTTGTTATGGCGCCCGTTAAGACCGAGGATTACGAAACCTCAGCGATCGAAAATACAGTCTCCCTCTCCCTCGGCACGCGGGTGGCACGTGATTCGTCAGCTTTCGCCATGAGACACAAATCCGACGACGTATTGCGGCTGAAGGCCGAAGGTAAGTCAACGGATTGTATCGTCCGAGAGGCAGGTGTTAGTCGGTCAACCGTCACCAGAATTTTGCGTTACGTCGAACGAGCATCAGCAGGGTAGAAGTCGGTGATGCTCCAGCTGGATAGCTTTGAACCTATCACCAATGGAGCTCAAACATCAAACGCAGCGGCGTAGGAGCATAAGTCGCGGCGGCGATGGACAGGCGCATTATTTACATCTGCATTTCGAACTTAAGGGACAGATCCCAGACAAGATAATCGTCAAGCTCTGCTAGCTGCAGCATATGTTGCACAGATTGAGGTAGCTGTCGCGGTATCGCCCATAATCTCCACATCCTGGTTTGTGAACGTGTGTTGGGTCTTCACGCCCTTATAGGACTCCTTGTTCCATTTCATCGGATTATCGGAGCTAATGATCTGCGACGGTTTGACACCTCCGAAATCAATGACCACCTCATCCGAAAAAAGTTGGCGGTGATCTTCCCATCGCTTTTGATCGGCATACGATCCAACCCGGCTCAAAACCCTTTGGATGGACAGGATATCCACCACGTCCGCAGTCGATATGAAGCTTCTACGCATACATATTCCCTCTTCAATTGGGGTTTGACATGAGCGCCCAGTCATCGAGCGCTCGACTTTCCACTGATCAGAGCGGCCGCAAAGCCAGAGCTGCAAACCAGTTTGCGGGCCTCCACAGATCAAGCCCGGCGGAAAGCCGCGCTATTCTCACGAGCCGATCTGAGGGGAATTCCGGCGGAAGCCGGCTCATCACCTGCCGGATCGGTACTGCCAAGTTGTTTGAGGCTGGCGTGTCAGGTATCGAGGCGCAATGAAATTGCCGCGCCTTTTTCCCCGGTTGAAGGGGTTTCGCTTTCCGCGTGAGATTGTTGCTTATGCGATGTGGGCCTATTACCGGTTTTCGCTGAGCACGGCGGATGTGGAAGACCTGCTTGCTGAATGCGGCGTGATCGTCAGCCGGGAAACTGTTCGATTATGGATTAATCGCTTTGACCGCCATTTTGCCACCTGCATTCGCAGGGACCGCCCCAAGCCAAATGACAAGTGGCATATGGATGAGGCCGTCATTGCAATCGGCGGACAGAAGTCTGGCTCTGGCGGGCGATCGATGCTGATGGCGATGTGCTCGACATCTTGGTTCAGCGGCGCCGCAACACCAAGGCGGCCAAGCGTTTCTTCTCCGGACTGGTCAGGCAATTTCGCGAGGCGCGCGTCGTCGTGACGGACAAGCTTGGCAGCTACGTCAAGCTTATACAGACCCTGGCGCCGGATGCCGATCATCGGGCGCATGAGGGCTTGAACAACAGAATTGAAAACTCGCACCGGTTGACCCGAAAACGCGAGAAGATCATGGGGCGGTTCAAATCGCCTCGTCAGGCGCAACGCTTCCTGTCAGCTCATGACCAAATCAATACGATCTTCCCCCCTCGCCGCTATAGTCTTACCGCCATTTCATACCGCCATGCACGGATTACGCATTCGGCCTGTGGGCCGGGTACACCGCTGAAATGGCGGCGTAAAATAGCCGCCCCGTGATGGCACGCGACCAGCCTCAAACAACTTGGCAATACCGTTTTCGGACCCGAAGAGTTGGATACCCTTCGCCTCACCAAGACACGGTTTGCAGGGAAACAGGGCAGAAAATCACGGATCCCAATGCCGGCGGTCGGTTCGCTACCTGTTTGCGACAGAACCGTTTTGCGGCTGGGTCGATGAAAATCGGTGGCGCACCGGACGGGAACGGGCCGACTAGGTTCATGGGAGATCGGAAGCCATAGCCTTTTTCGAGCGCGACGATCTCGACGAGGACTTCTCCGATAACTAGGATCTTATTCAATATGATCTCCCATAGCCGGCAAGCGGATACATTTACGACGTAAGCCGCGTTCCACTCACCGAGTCGAACAAATGCACCTTCGCGAGATTGGGCGACAATTTGATATGATCGCCGGCTCTAAGGTCAAGGCGCTCCCTAACACTTGCAATCATCTGGTCAGGCCCGACTTTCACGGTCACTTGCGTCTCGGCACCGGTCGGTTCGACAAGCACGACCTCGCCGTTCAAGCCGTCGCCCTCCACGCCAAGGTGCTCGGGTCGTATGCCATAAGTGATCTCGTGGCTATCATGAACCGAAATCCCCGGAGGCAACGGAAGTGTGACATCATCGTTTGAAACAAAGCTGCCCCCCATGCTCTTGCCCTTGATGAAGTTCATTCCGGGTGAGCCGATGAACCCAGCGACGAAAAGGTTCTCCGGGCGGTCGTAGAGGTCGAGGGGCGAACCGATCTGCTCCACGTAGCCATCACGCATCACAACGATCTTATCGGCCATGGTCATCGCCTCGATCTGATCGTGCGTCACGTAGATCGTGGTCGTCCTCAACCGCTGGTGCAGCTGTTTTATTTCCGAGCGCATCTGCACGCGTAGCTTCGCATCGAGATTGGAAAGCGGCTCGTCGAAAAGGAACACTTGCGGATTGCGAACGATAGCTCGACCCATCGCGACGCGCTGGCGCTGTCCTCCTGACAGGTTGCGGGGATGGCGTTCGAGAAGATGTTCGAGGCTCAATATCTCGGCTGCTTCTCGAACGCGCGCCTTGATCTGGTCTTTAGGAGCTTTTGCCAGTCTGAGCGAGAACCCCATGTTCTCCTCGACGGTCATATGAGGATAAAGAGCATATGACTGGAACACCATCGCAATGTCCCTTTCCTTTGGCGCCACGTCGTTGACGACGCGACCTCCGATGGAGATTCGCCCATCGGAAATCTCTTCGAGCCCAGCAATCATCCGCAGAAGCGTGGATTTCCCGCACCCCGACGGGCCGACGAGGATGACAAATTCGCCGTCCTGGATATCAATGTCGACCCCGTGAAGGATCTCGTGGTGGCCATAACTCTTGCGAGCATTCGCGACGCTGACTGACGCCATGGGTATCTCCGGTTTGAACGCTTTTGCGGCGAGGGCTGCGCTTATCGCAACTGACGAGTAGTGGCCGTTGCCACCGAATAGGGCGCTAACGCGCTGTCGATCGCTGCGAGGCAGAGATCCCTCGCTCGCGGCGGTACCCGTCCCGCTACAACGTCTGGGTAAACACGAGCCAGGTGCTGGCTTATGAGGGTTTCAGGGATTGTATCGGGAAGCTCTGCAAACAAGCTTTCCACCGCGCGCAGTGCCTCGCTCTCTGGCCAGTAATAGCGAATGCGGTCGCTGTAGCTGAAGTGCCGTTGCAATCGCATCTCATCGCTGGAACCATGATAATGGCGCGACCAATGCTGCGGCTGGCCTACCATGATCGCTTCCATCTCTGCTGGCAAATTGCCTGCGGTACGCTCCGGCAAGAGAATGGCTCGGATCGCATCAAGAGCGTAAAACGCTTCCCGCAGTGCGAAGGTCAGACCGGGTCCGACTTTCAGGATCGCAAATCCGTCATCGACGAGGGAGGAAAGTCCCTCAGCGGTCTGATAATCCGTAGAATGGGCCTCGAATAGCAAACCCGGCATACGATTGAGTCTGGATGCAAGTTCGCGGGCCTTTTCAGGTTTATACAAGACCACGTTCGCATTTCCGAATTCGACACCGGGCTGAACGACGATCCCTATGACCCGGTCCATCGCCTCCGGGACGGCCGCCTCGTCGAATGCGGCCGCGTGCACAGCCAGCGTCTTCGCCGCTGCTTCTGACCTCGTCACTTCGAGTTCCTCGATCGCATGTGTCGCGCCGCCGGGAGGCGGAACTTCGGTTCCGATGATATAGACAGGCGGTCGGCGACCGGCGCGTCGCGCTGCGTCCTCTGCTGCTTTCGCAAGCCGTGCCGCCCGCTCGGCGGTCAGTTCATCAGGCAAAGCCGCTGCTTCCCCGGCGCATCCCATTGAGGTGTCGAGGTGCAACTTTTCGAAGCCCGCCTCGACATAGGCTTCCACCATCTTCTCAGCCCGCGACATCGCTTCTTCGGCGGTGAGCTTCCCCCACGGGTTGGGTCCGAGATGATCGCCGCCGAAAATTATGTTTTCTGGACGGAAGCCGATCTTTTCGGCTATCCTGTCGATGAACCTGCGGAAAGCCGCCGGTGTCATCCCCGTGTAGCCGCCTTCCTGGTTGACCTGATTGCAGGTGGCCTCGATCAAGGCAACGCTGCCCTCGTCAGAGGCGCGCCGTAGCGCGGCCTCGACGACGAGCGGGTGTGCGGAGCAAACGGAAACGATGCCGCGTGGCAACTCTCGCTTCCGTTCGCCGAAAAGCTTGGAGAACGCAATTTTCCGGTTCTGGTCGACGATCTTGCTCATGCCAGCTTCACAACCTTCGTGAGGTGCCTTGGCTGGACGGTGTCGATGCCGCGGGACTGCGCGACCCGCTCTCCGAGGATCTGAAGCGCAGGCAGGAGAGCCAGGCCCGCAAGCGACAGATCGAAGTCGACCGCGAGTTCGATATCGCCCGGACCGCCGATCCCGATCACGAAGGCACCCTTTTCGCGCAGCTCCTCGACAAGCTTCATTTCCGCATCCTTCTGATCGGTGCTGTAGAGCATGACGGCTGCCGTCTTGGCGTCGACGAGGCTGATCGGGCCATGTCTGTACTCGAGGGGATGAAACGGTTGCGTCATAACCTGGCTCATTTCCAAAAGCTTCAGCGCGCCCTCCGAAGCGATACCGAACAAGGGACCGCCACCGAGGAAGACAAAATGGCCGCGGTCCAGAACTTCATAGTCGAGGACTTCATCCAGCTTCTCTGCAAGAGTTTGGGCAGAAGCGACGATCGATGCGGGGATTTCGGAGCCTACCATCTGCAGACCGAGCAAGAGCATCAAGCTCGCGGAGGCGGTCATGACGATACCTTCCTCTGCATGCGTCGGCGATGTGACAACCGAATCGCTGTTCTTGGCAAGCGTACTGTCCGCCTCGACGGTGAGTGCCGTCACGAAGGCGCCGTTTTCCCGGCTGTTTTTCGCGGCGGCAACGGTTTCGGTCGTTTCACCGCTGCGAGAGATCGCAACGACATGGGTGTTCTTCCAGTCGGACCAAAAGTAGGAGGGTCGGTTGAGCCATTCGGCACCGGGAACCGCGATAGCTCGGCGGCCGGCGCGGTTCGCGTAGGCGGCAAGCGACATGGCGAGGTAGTAGGATGTTCCGCATCCCACGTAAACGAGGACGTCCTGTCTGGCAGTCGCACTGTTCGCACCCCGCGCCTTTTCCCAAAATGGAAACTGCTCGCGGATGACTTTTTCGGTGGTGTTCATTTTAGCTCCGATTACTTGACCGAGCCTGCCAGCAATCCGCTGACCAGATATCGGTTGAGAAAGATGACGACCAAGGCCGGGATAACGATCGCGATGGAACCGCTGGCCGTGATCAGCCCGTAGTCGATGAAGTTCTTGGTGACGAACTCAGGGATCAATACCGTCAACGGCTTGGTCGCCTGAGGCGAGAAAATGAGCGGCACGAGGTACTGCCCCCAAGCCCCTAGAAACGTCAGGATCGCTGCTGCCGTCAGACCGGGGCCTGCAAGGGGGAGTACGATCTTGAAAAGGATGTACAAGCGCCCTGCCCCATCCAGCTGCGCCGCCTCTTCGAGTGCCAGCGGCAACGCCTCGAACACGCTGCGCAACAGCCAGAGCGACAGCGGCAGGTAGGCAGACACGTAAATAAGGGCAACTCCGACATAGGTGTCGACGAGATGCATCTTGATCATGATCTGGTAGAGCGGGATCAGAACGGCGTAAGCCGGAACGGCAAGAGTCGCCACAACCAGTCCGAAGAGAACGTCACGCCCGGGAAAGCGCATGCGAGTGAACGCATAGGCACCGAGCGCGGACACCGCGACGCAGAGAAGCGTGGCGGCCGCCGAAGTAATCACGCTGTTTAGAAGCGCCAGTCGAAACTGCCGCCATACCTCGACCCCTCCGATACGGTCGACATTGATGCCGAGAAGTCGAGAATAGTGGGCGAACGTGAAATGCTGCGGGAAGAAATGGATCGGCCTGACCGAGAAGTCGTCCGTTGGCGTTACCGAACTGGCGACCGTCCAGTAGATCGGGCCGAGAGACCAGACCAGCAGAACGGCGATGCCCGTCCATATCATCACACGATGATGGAGCGATGTTTTCATCAATCGAACCTCGTGTTGCGATAGACCCGGAGAACGTAGACGAGCGAGATGAGCAATGAGACGAAGGTGATGACAACCGACAAGGCCATGCCATATGAGAAACGCAAGTTCTGGAATGTCTCGAGATAGATCTGAACAAGGATCGGCCGAGTTTCCAGGCTTGATCCGCCTAAGACCCACGCCTCGTCGAAGAGGTTGAATGCATTCACCGTAGCGTTGGTCATCGACACAGCGATCGCGCTTCGTACCAGCGGCAACGTGACGAGAGCGAACATCTGTGGTCGTGTCGCTCCGTCGATACGGGCTGCTTCGTAAAGGTGCGCCGGGATACTTTGCATCGCCGCCAGTACGATCACGATCGTTAAAGGCATCATCCGCCACACGTGGACGACGGTGACGGCAATGATCGCACTCGTGCGGTCATTGAACCAGACATGGTTCTCGAAAGGCAGTCCCAAAAATGTCAGGATACCATTCAGGAGGCCTGCGCCCGGCTGGTATATCCAGAGCCAGATGACCGAATTTACGACGCCCGGGAGAGCCCACGGTAGTATGACCGCCGCGAGCACCCACTGCCGACCTACCCTGATTTGGTTGATTAACGATGCGGCCAGGACGCCAAATACCGTTTCGGCGACAACCGCCAGCACAACATAGATAAGCGTATTCATCCAAGTGCTGCCGAGCTGGGCGTCGGACAGCATTCGAGTGTAATTATCAAGTCCGACGAATGGCGTCCCGGCTTGCATCGGGTTGATCCGATGGAGGCTGTCCCACATCGTCCGGGTCATCGGATAGAAGACGAGGGCCGCCATCGTTATGAATATCGGGGACACCAACAGCACGCCCAGCGCGGTGTCGGCATTCCGGCCGACACCCTTCTTCGCCGCGGTCCCGCTATAGGAGACAGCGCTCATTGCGCCATTGCCTGCTTCGTTGCGTAAGCGATACTTTCCACTGCCTGATCAACGGTCATCTGGCCCTTGGCAACGCTGTTGATCGCGGTGTTCACGCCGCTCGAGAACTGGGGATACCACGGAGGTGTTCCCTGCGGGAAAAGCGCTTCGACGGTCTTCGATTGCGCGATCAACGCGTCACCGCTGTTCAACTTGCCTTCGGAGTTCAGCTCGCTCAATGCAGACGTCCTGGTCGGAAGGAAGCCGTTCGCCATGTTTTTCTTTTGAAACTCGCGGCTTGTGAACCACTTGACGAAGGCCACTGCCGCGTCCTTGTTCGGGGAAACGTTCGGAATGGCAAGCGCCTCCGGCAGACCGAAGCTGCGTGTTTCTCCGCTTTCCGTCGGAACGAGGATTGCCTCGACCTGTCCGGCAACCTTCGACTGCTTCGGATCGTTCATCGAGCCAAGGCGACCGGGTTCACCCGAGATCATGATGCTTGTGAGCCCTTGTGAGAAGATACCTTCGTTGATCTGGCTATCTTTCAGTCCGGTAGACGCAGGATCGACCAGACCCTCCTTCAGAAGCATGAGCTCAAATGCGAGCGCCCTGTAACCTGCCGAGTCAGGCTTGGTGAAGAGCGGATTGAAATCTTTGTCGAACAACTCGCCGCCGAAGGCCTTCGTCAGAAGATACCAGCTCGTCGATGCGCCTTCGGTAGCTGAAAGCGGTAGGCCGATCGGATAAGTGGCGATGCCCTTTTCCTTGATTTTCTTTGCCGCTGCGACCAGCTGATCGAGAGTCTTGGGCATCTCTGTGACCCCCGCGTCGGCGAAATGCTTTTTGTTGACCAGCATCACGCGGAAATCGTTGGTGTATGGGATCCCGAGAAGCTTGCCATCGACGGTAAAGATCTTGGCAACACCGATGTCTTTGATCGTGTCAGCGTCGACCACATCGTTCAGGGGCATATACCAGTCGGCAGCTGCGAACTGGCCCGTCCAGGACCAGTCGAATTCCGTCACGTCGGCGGGGGCAGTGCCTGCGACGAGGGCCGTCACCAGTTTCGGTCGGATGTCATCCCACGAGAGTGTCTGCAAATCGACATGGATGCCCGTCTCCGCTTCGAATGCCGATGCAATGTCAGGCCCTTGTGGCGATGGCATCAGCACGGTGATGGACTTACCCGCTAGGGGCTTGTCCTGTGCGGCAGCAGGGAGAGCGATGGCCAGCGCGGCCGAAGTGAGCAGTAACAAGAATTTCTTACGCATGTTCCCATCCTTCTTATGTTTAGACCCGGCATCGGTTCAATGCTCAAACGCCGCCTTCGCCGATTTTGCGACGCGTTCGATCCAGCCTTCATCTGTGGGCCAGTCGAGAAGTTGGGCGGCAGCGAAAAGAGCTCCGCCGATTGGGGGCAAGCTCGGACAAACCGGGGGACGGCCAATCCGCTTTGCCAGTGCCTCGAGAAGCAGCCTGCTTCGGAACGTTCCGCCCGCGTAGGTCCAGTTTGCTCCCGGCTCGCACTGCGCGGCTATCGCAAGGTGGTGGCTCGCAAGCTGGTCCGCAGCCAATTCGAGAACAGCAATTGCGGTATCATCGCCTGCTGCCGCTGTGCGATCGACGACCGCCGCCAGAGCGGCAATGCTTGAACGTCTAGCGTGCGCTGTTGCCCAGGAGCCCAGCGACTCCATAGGATTGTTCCGGTCCAGCCCGAGGTGAGAGAAGATCGCTTCGGTCAAGGCAGTCGGAGCAGAACGCCGATCGATGCTTTGACTCACCGCGTTGAGTGCCAATCGACCGATCCAGTGGCTGCTGCCCTCATCCCCGACAATGTCGCCCCATCCGCCGACCCGAAAAGATTCACCCGCCCGATCTCGCGCCCAAGCCATCGACCCCGTGCCCGAGAGCAGGAGTATCCCGGACCTGCCTGCAAAGGCTCCAAGATGTGCCGCATCTACATCGTTCAGGACGCGAGTGCGGGCGTTCGGAAACGCTCGGTTGACGACCTCGTCCAGTTGCCGCGAAATCGTCGCCACTTCACCGAAGACCGGGAGGGCTGCCGCGACCGAGACCAACCCTTCTTGGTGACGGAAGGGCTCCAGGCATCGACTGAGTTCGTCACGCCAACCGGGATTGTCCATGGCGTTCACACCACCCCCGAAGCCAGTTCGAAGGAAGGTGCCGTTTCGGTCGGCAAGAGCGAGCATCATTTTCGTGCCGCCACCGTCAACGCCGAGAATCAGGTCAGGCCTCAAGACTTCGCCCCCTGATCAGCAAACAAAGTCTCGACACCGGCCTTTTCGAGCTGCGTGCGCCATTCGTTGGACAGACCGTCGTCGGTGATCAACTTTGCCTCGCTGAGTGGGGCAACCTTGTAGGTCGCAGTCGTACCGAACTTCGTCGAGTCCGTGAGGACGAACTTGCTGTTTGACCGAGCCAGCATCTTTCGATTGACGCTGGCTTCTGCACTGTCGACGCTGTAGATCGCGCCATCGTTGCTGATCGCGCTGGCACCAAGGAAAAGCTGGTCGAACCAGATGGATTCCAGCATGGCTTCGGCTTGCGGACCCACGAGGGACGCGTTTTCGCTGCGAAGCTGTCCTCCAACCAGAACGACTTCGAGGTTTGGAACGTTTATGAACTCCTGAGCCACGATCAAACCGTTCGTGAATATCCGCAGAGGAATCGGATTGATGCGGATCAGCTTGGCTAACTGCAGAACAGTCGTCCCGGCATCGAGGAAGATCGCCGTTCGGGGGGACAGGAGCTCATACGCGTGCGCGGCGATCGCGCGCTTGGCGGCCAGCTGCCGCTTTTCGCGCTCCTGGAATGCCAGTTCCACAGAAGTACCTTCCGCGATCCGGGCACCCCCGTGCACGCGATCGATGGCGCCTGCTTCCTGCAGCACCTGAAGATCGCGTCGAACCGTAGCGAGCGACGCGCCCACGGCGTCGGCAATATCCTGGATACTAGAGAACCCATTCGCATAGAGATGACTACGTATGAGATCGAGCCGATCGGTCTTCAAACCATTGGTCAGACTCATGAGCACCTCCTCTCGTCATTCAATGATGATCACATAACGGGTCATTTCGCTCATTGTCAATCATAATATTGACGTTTTATGATCGATTTAACGAACAAAAAACGGCGCTGGATGAGCGCCGTTGTGTGTCTTCCGATGTTGAGCTTTTCAGCGATAGGCGGGTAGCAGATCGCCGTGTCGCTCGATCAGGTCATCGACCATGCGCCAGATCTCGTCCGGCGACAGTTCAGCGGAAGTGTGCGGATCAAGGAGCGCTGCCTGGTAAATCCTGTCCCGCTTCCCAGTAAGAGCGGCCTCCACCGTGAGTTCCTGGACGGAAATGCTCAACTTCATGACAGCGGCAAGCTGAGAAGGAATCCGGCCGATCCGGACAGGTTGAATTCCGTTGCGATCCACGTGGCACGGCACCTCGACGATGCATTCGGGGGGAAGGTTCTCAATCAGCCCTGCGTTGGGCACATTGCCGTAGATGAGAGCGGGCTTCCCGGTCGTCGCAGCATGGATGATGCCAGCAGCATATTCGTTGCTCCGGCAGACGTCTATTGGCTTGCCGCCCTCCAGATCCTGTCGTAGAGCGTGCCACTCGGATATCTGGACCTCGCATCGGCGGATATACTCGTCGAGCGGTATGTTGAGCTCATTGATGAGTTCCGGGCGTCGATCTTTGATGTACCAGGACGTATATTCCGAAAAGTGCTCGCTGGACTCCGTAACGAAAAAGCCGAGCCTCTTGAGCGCATCGAACCGCACTCGGTCGTCCTCGGGCACGTTGCCCTCTGCGGCAAGCGCCTTGAGCCGGGGATACAGATCCTCGCGCCGGCCGTCGGCATGAAGTTTCTCGTACTTCAGGAAGAACGCAATGTGATTGATCCCTGCGGAAAGGTAGTTGATCTCGCCGATGTCTTCTCCCAGGCATTCCGCAAGGTGGCCCGCTGTGTGCTGAACGCTGTGGCAGAGACCTACATTGCGGATCTCCGGCGCGATCTCCTTGATTGCCCAGCAATTGATCGCCATCGGGTTCACGTATTGCATAAGCAAGGCGTCGGGGCAGACTTCCTGCATGTCGCGGCAGATGGTGTGCAGGACTGGGATGGTGCGAAGGCCCCGGAAAATGCCTCCAATGCCCAGCGTGTCTGCAATGGTCTGACGCAGACCGTATTGCTTCGGGATATCGAAATCCGTCACGGTCGCAGGCTTGTAGCCGCCCACCTGCATCATCAGGATCACGAAATCCGCATCTTTTAGCGCTTCCCTCCGATTGAGCGTCGCTTCGATCCGCACACGGTTCAGATGCAAGGCCTCGCAGATGCGACGGGCCACGATCTCTGAAGTTTTCAGCCGCTCCGGATCGATATCGAAAAGACTGATGACATAGTCGTGGTCGGTCGGCGTCGATAAGACGTCACCGAGAATGTTTTGAGCGAAGACGGTGCTTCCGGCTCCAACGAGGCAAATTTTCGGCATGGGGTTGCTCCCGAGTTGATGACCGACAACTGATTGCCTCTTCCCACCGAGAATTTCTTCCTGCTAAATGGAAAATAATTCCAGGATCGGAGCATGTGTGGGCAACGAATCGACGGTAAGCGAAGGTAAGTGGATTGGATCCCCGCGAGACTTTACGGTTGAGCGCCACGTCGCGGACACGATGATCTCTGCCCATTGGCACGACCACATAGAGATCAATCTCCTCCTTGAGGGGTCGATGACCTACCTGTTCAACGGGAAACAGGAATATGTGGAAGCGGGTCGAATGGTGCTGTTCTGGGCAGCAATCCCGCACCAGACCATCTTCGTCACTCCGGAGTCTCCGCTGGTATGCGTCTATCTCCCTCTCGTGGACTTTCTCGCTTTGCCGATCGACGCGGCGTCGAGACAGGCAGTCCTTCAGGGTGCGTTCGTAAACGAAGCCGAAGCCTCCAGCGGGACCATCAACGTTCGCGAGCGCTGGGCCGATGAATGGCTGGTAGGCGGCTCGGCGCGCCAGCAACTCGTAAAGGATGAAGTGTCGATCGTGGTCCGGCGACTGATTCTCGATCACACGTTCGACAGGCCTGCATTGGCCTCCAATCCGAGATTGTCGGGTTCGGAGATACGATACACCCAACTCCTTACTGATTTGATCGGTCAGCGATATGGTGAAGCGCTGACACTGGCGGCGATAGCAAAGCACGCGAACGTCCACTCGACCACTGCCAGCAGAGCATTTCGCAGCGTATTGGGAATATCCGTGATGGAGTACTTGACCCGGTATCGGTTGGCTCGCGCCATGCAGAGGCTAGCCGAAACGGATGACTCGATTTTGGACATCGCGGACGATTGCGGGTTTGGGTCGGCTGCTCGTTTCTACGAAGTTTTCAAAAGGCAGACGGGTATGACGCCCAGGCACTTTCGCGTTTCCACCAGGCCGAGGTAGCAAGGTGTCGAAACTGGAATGGGGATTACTTAGCCCGAGCAACGGCCACCACCATAAAACGCACAACATTGGCGCCCGCGTTGATCGAACTTATCGGCCGACGTTTATTGGAGAGACAACCAAAGACCACCAATTGGTGGATATCGGGGTTCCGTCGCCGACGTGAAGCGGATCACCTCATTGGTAAGAACACTTAGTAGTGGTCAAAACCATCCGGTTGCGGAAATGATATCCGATTTTCCACGCTCCAAAGGGAGCAAGCCCCCGCCTTCAAGGGAATCGGTGTTTTGCCTGAGCAGGCGTCGGCCGACACATGTCGTCGCCGGACCGAGCAGTCAATGCGGAGAGGAAGGGAATCGAACTTCTCATCCGATGGAGGCGTTATATGACGCCTTAGTCCGGAGTTAAGTATTTAATACAAATAAGATAATTTTAGTCGACGCTGCTCCGTAAACAATGCTCCCATGCGTGTGAGGGCGGACGCCGACATGCTCGGTCTGCCGATCGTAACGGCCTATTCGCCTCAGCACATCAGCTTTTCCCGGACATGGCGCCATCACCTCGATGGCCTTGCTCAGACGACGATTCGAATTCATTGAACGCGTGCCGACACAATAGCATGAAAATCGCTTCGTTTATGTCACGTCCGTCGAGGAGGCTGGGATTGGCGCGCAACACATCAATCGTCCGCTGAGTAACGCGCGTTGCCCCCGTGTCGGATCTGACAAATTTGCGAGTCCAAAGCAATAACGCTTCACGAAAATTGAGATCATTTGGAATAGATGCATATTTTTGAAAGGGCATAACACCGCTCATCTTGCAGGCGGGAGTACCTATAAACCCTCAGTCGCCACCGCCCACTTATTCGGTTGGAGACGATATCTCATCTTACGATTTGAGTACGAGGAGGCCACGCAACGCTAGCGAACAGAGCTTTCACAAGCTCTAGGGCCTAAGTCCTTACTTGGTCGGGACTTTGGTCCGTATTCACGAGCGCCGCTCATGGCATACTACATTTAAGGCGCGGGATAGCGCGTCACAGCTGTATGTAAATGGGAATGGAAAGACATGAAAAGGATTGTAATCGCGGCGCTGGTGCTCGCAACGACCTTGGCCGCATCGCCGGCATTCTCTCAGGTCTACTTTGAATACGGAGTCGGATCTCGCTACGACTATGATGCGCCGCCGCCACGCTATTACAGCGATCCACCGACCTACGCAGATGATGGATACTATGACGCTCCGCGCTATAGGTATCATCGCCGGTGCTGGACAGAGAGGCGCTACGGCTACCGTCATCATCATCGGGTAGTAGTGCGCGAAACCGTTTGCGAATAGTTGGTGCGAACGGCGAGTTCTTCCCCTCTCGCCTGATGCGAATGCCACAATTCACAAAACTGTCACACAATGATAGATTGAGCTGCGCAAGTTACTAAACTCCAGTTCACATCCGACTCGCGCTCTCAACAGTACTCCTGTTGTTGCCCTGCCTGGCCCCACCTGGCAGGGCAATTTTCTTTGAGGCAATTGGAACCCTAAGTGGGCGACACATTGCGCAGAAGTTAGTAACTTTTCACTCGTGTCATCAAGCCTCCAACATACTTCAACGACTAACCATGCTATACCCATGCCGGATAACCATCCCCGAGTGTCAGCGAATGGTCACACAAGCCGCGATGAAATGGCATAGAGCGCGTTGCTGGGCGGCTCGCGATCTTCGATCAGTTCTTCGAGAAGCCGGTCATCGAATTCGGACAGGTGTTCCAGGAGCTCGCTGCGCGCTTCGTGCTCGCGCTCGGCCGCGCTTTCGGGGATTGCGATCAGCGCCGAAGTCTGGCCTTCCCGATAGCGCCACGCCCGTTCCGAAATCAGATCGCAACTGCCTATGATCCTGTCCCCCTCGCGGATCGGGATCTGGCGAAGCAAAAGCGTGTGGTTGGCGTAGTCTTGAAGCGCGGCGATCACGTCCCTCAGCCGCCCTCTCGGTTCGTCCATCCGGTTGACGAAGAGGATGCACGGCGTCTCCGGTAGGAAGCAACAGCGATCGGATCGCATTTGTCATCTATCCGAGAGGAATAAATCGACAAGTTTGACGCTCTCATCAACGATACGCGCAATCAGCGCCTCACCCTTGGCTGCCGTGGACGACGTTGGGTCGCCGAAGACGCCGGATTTGTTGAACGTGCTGAGACTGATCGCCTCCATGCCAAACGTCGCGGGGAATGTCGGATATTCCGCTGCGGCCTTGTCCATTCTCACCAGATGAGGGGCCAGCGCCAGCATCATCGAGGTCTCGACTTCGTCCGCATGGTAGAAGGTCGGCGCGGCGGGTTTGCTGTCGCAGATATCGTTTGCAGCCTGCTCCATACCTGGATAATCCAGATGAAAGACGGGAAAACCCGTCTCCTGCTTCAGCAGACGGGCAGCCAGCGCGATCGGCTCTCGATTTCCAAAATGGCCATTGACGATGACGAGCGCCCTGAAGCCGGATCGTGAAAGTCCCCGACCGATATCCATGAAGATCGCGCGCATGGTGTCTGGCGAAAGCGACAGTGTGCCCGGGAATCCTTCGTTGTTCCATGCGTCACCGTAGGCAATCGGCGGCAACAGAAGACCGCCGATTGCCTCGGCAATGCGCCGCGCCACGCCCTGTGCCATGACCGTATCCGTCGACAGCGGCAGGTGTGCACCGTGCTGTTCCTGTGCACCAACGGCCAGCACGGCAACCGCACCCTTGCTAATCGCCTGCCCAACTTCAGGCGAGGTAGCTTCATGAAGATCAAGCATCGTCAGTTATCCTTTTTGCAAACCACTGCGGAGAAAGGGCAACCCGAGGGCAGCGGGCGTGCCTTGACGGCCGGCAAATCCGGCAAGCACCACAATCGTCAAGACATACGGCAACATGAGTAGAAATTGCAGTGGTACATTGATGGGCAGAAGCTGGGCTCGCAGTTGCAGAGCATCCGCGGAGCCGAAGAGGAGAGCGGCAAACAGAATGCCAATGGCATGTCTGCGACCGAGAATGAGGATGGCAAGGGCGATATAGCCGCGACCCGCCGTCATGTTGTCGAGAAAGACGCCTGTTGCTGAAAGCGACAAAAAAGCACCGCCGAGTGCCGCCAGTCCACCGGAAAGAGCGATCGCGATATACCGCGTGTGGACGACATCGACGCCGAGTGTTTCGGCTGCCTCGGGATGCTCGCCGACAGCACGGATATTCAACCCGAATCGCGTCTTCTTCATCACAAACCAGGTAAGAACGATCAATGAGAGCCCGAGATAAGCCAGCATGTCCTGACGAAACAGCAGCGCGCCGACCAGCGGGACATCACCGAGCCCGCCGAAATCAACAGGCGCGAAGGGTTCGATCCGCGGTCGATCCGTGGCCGCCCCAAAGAACAGGCGATAGAAGAAGGAAGTAACGCCGACCGACAGCAGGTTCAGGGCAATCCCAACCACCACCTGATTGGCGCTGAGCGTTATCGTATATAGGCCGAGCAGAAGGCCGCCGGTGACGCCAGAGAGCACGGCGGCAACAATACCTATGGCCAATTGCCCAGTTGCAAATGTGACAACGAAACCTACGAAGGCTCCAATGAGCATCATGCCTTCCAGTCCGATGTTCAGGACACCCGACCGCTCCGCGAAGAGTCCGCCAAGGGCTGCGAGCATGATCGGTATAGCTAACCGCATTGAAGCCGCTAGAAAGCCAGCAAATACCGGATCGTTCAGAGCGGACAGCGTATTCATGTTACTGCCCCCGGCCGCAATCGGCGAGAAAGCCAGCCCGAGACGAGCGGCAACGCCGCTCTGCCGATGAGAAACAGAACGACAAGCCCCTGAATGACTGTCGTCAGCGTGCTCGGCACGCCCGCCGCCGACTCCATAGTCGTCGCTCCTATCTGCAACGCCGCAAACAAGAACGCTGACGCCAATACACCGACAGGATTGGTCTGACCGAGCAGCGCTACGATGATGGCACTGTAGCCAAAACCGGGTGAAAGGTTCTCGATCATGCGCCGCTGCACGCCGGATACCTCGGCAAACCCTGCAAGGCCGGCGAGCGCGCCACTGATCAGAAAGCCGAGCATGAGAGTGTAACGCACATCGATCCCCGCATTGAGCGCAGCGCGCGGATTAAAACCGACCACACGCAACCGGAAGCCACCCACCCGTTTCCAGAGAAACAGATGTGCCAGAATGACAGCGACTACGACGATAAGAACGCCGGCGTGCAGGCGCGTTCCAGACAAAAGAGTGGGAAGCCGCGCTTCTGTGGTCAGTCGCGCTGTCTGCGCCAACGGCGAATTGGGATCCTTAAGCGGCCCATGCAGAAGGAAGGAGACGAAATCGATCGCCACGTAATTCAGCATGATCGTGGTGATCAGCTCATCAGCGCGAAAGCGAAGTTTCAGCCAGGCGGCGAGCCCCGACCAGAGCGCACCAGTCAGTGCCGCCGCCAGCATCATTGCCGGCAGAAGGAGGACAGAGGGAAGAGCGGAACCTGCGACGCCAACGGCAGCCGCTGCGGTCCCACCAAGGTATAACTGCCCCTCGGCGCCAACATTGAAGACGCCAGCCCGGAAGGCAAGCGCAATGCCGAGACCGCAAAGCGCAAGCGGTACCGTGCGCACTAAGGTCTCCGACAGCCCATTGCGACTGCCGAGGGCCGCATCGAAAAGTGCACCATATGCCGTCAGCGGATTGACGCCGACTGCAGCGATCAACACTGCGCCCACCATGAAGGCGGCTAGTACCGAAGCCGTGCTACTGACCAGTGCGGGTGAAACGTACCGCCGTTTCAATTGAACATCTTCTGTTCCGCTCATGCCACCTGCCCCGCCATCATCAAACCCAACCGTTCGACGGTCACCTCTTCCCGTTTCAACTCGCCGATTGCCTTGCCCTTGAACATGACGACAATTCTGTCTGAAAGCGCGAGGATTTCATCGAGCTCAGTCGAGATCAGAAGCACTCCGGCCCCGGCAGCGCGGCGGGCGAGAAGCTCTCGATGAACGAATGCGGTTGCACCAATATCCAGACCACGAACGGGTTGAACGGCGACGATCAGGCTGGGATCACGCGAAAGTGCCCGCCCGAGGACGACCTTTTGCTGATTGCCGCCCGAGAGCGTTCCGATTTTCTGCTCCCGGCCCGTAGTGCGTACGTCGAAATCCTTGATGATCGTATCTGCAAGCGATGCTATCGCCGCCTTGTCGATCCAACCGCCTCTGGAGAATGGCGCATCTCCGACGCGCTCCAACACGGCGTTCTCGCTTATCGTCATCGACTCCACCAATGCCGTGCGGTGGCGATCCTCCGGTATGTGGGCAAGACCAAGGTTGATCCGCTCCGCGACAGAACCATGCGTGACCGCGTAGCCGTTTATGCTGATCGAGCCACCTTCGACTTTGCGCAGGCCGACGATCGCCTCGGCCAATTCCTGTTGACCGTTCCCATCAACGCCCGCGATGCCGACAATTTCGCCTGACCTTACGTTCAGGCTGGCACCGCTGACGCACCGAACGCCGCTTGTATCACGGCAGACGAGGCTCTCGACCGAAAGCACGGGGCCTTTGCCGTCTTCGGCAACAGCGCCCAAGGGGACTGCGTCTTCCAGCTTTGGCAAAGCGATATCTGCCCCAACCATCATGCGCGCTAGACTGCGTGCATCTGTATCCGCGGTGGCGGCGCTCGCCACGACGCGGCCGTGTCGGAGCACCGTGACATGCGAGGTCAACGCCATCACTTCGTCGAGCTTGTGGCTGATGAAAATAATTGCCACGCCCTCCGCTGCGAGCAGGCGCAGGATGCGAAATAATCCGCTGGCTTCCTGCGGCGCCAGCACGGCTGTTGGTTCATCAAGAATAAGGATGCGGGCGCCGCGATATAGCACCTTCAAGATTTCCACCCGCTGCTGGCTGGCAATCGAAAGATTGGCGATGCGGGCATTCGGGTCAACATCCAGATCATAGGCCTTTGCCAGCGCCCGAATATTGTTGGCGCATTGCTTGAGATTGGGAATGAGCCTCCCGGCAGAAGAAAGACCAAGACACACGTTTTCTGCAACAGTGAGCGGAGGCACCAGCATGAAATGCTGATGGACCATGCCGATACCAAGCCGCATGGCTTCAGCAGCACCTGCTATTGTCTCTCTCTTCCCGCCGATCCGTACCTCGCCCTTGGAGGGAACCAGGAGACCGGCCAAAACCTTCATCAGGGTCGACTTGCCAGCACCATTCTCCCCGAGCAGGGCATGAATGTCGCCTGCCCTGACGGTGAGATCAACAGCATCATTGGCTACAAAACTGCCAAAAATGACCCGAATGCCCCGCATGTCGAGCAGCGGCGCAGCTTTCGTCTCAGCCTCCCCGACAACCTCCGACGCGATGCCAGAAATCGCGGAAAAACCTTCATTCTCAGTCGGCATTTGACGTATCCAGCGGCACGGTGAAAGCGCCAGACTTGATCGCATCAAACTTTGCCTTGACGGCCGTCAGCACATCCGGGGAAACGCCGGCATCCAGCCCGTGGAAATCGGCGAGCCTGACGGCACCTTCCGGAATGCCGAAGGACCAGTTCTGGCTCGTCCAAGTCTTATCCTCGACAGCTTTGCCGACAGCTGTGATAAGAGGACCGAGATCCCACAGAACACTCGTCAGCACGGTTTTAGGTCCGAGATGGTTCTGATCGGTCATGGCGCCGAGCGCAAACACATTCCTGGCATTTGCGGCATCGATCACGCCGACGCCCTGCGCGGATAAAACGTCGGCCCCCTGCTCGACCTGAGCAATCGCGGCCTCCTTGGCCTTGGGCGGGTCAAACCAGGAGCCGATGAAGCTATGGAGAACCTTCACACTAGGAACCATCGCCTTGGCACCGGCTTCGTAGGCGTGGAAATTGGCGAGCATATTCGGCGCTGGCATGCCGCCGACCCAGCCGATGGTCTTGCTCTTGGATGCCCCGGCGCCCAGCATGCCGGCCAGATAGGCGCCCTGATAATCGGGGTTGGAATAACTGCCGACATTGGGGGCGAGTTCTTTGGCAGTTCCCGCCATGAACGTTGTGTCCGGGAAATCCTCGGCGACGTTCAGGGTGGCGTCGCCATAGGAAAACGAGTGAGCAAAAATCAACTTGTAGCCGCGCGATGCATAGTCGCGCAAAACACGCTCGGCATCCGCATCGCTGACATTTTCTGAATAGGCAACCTCTGCACCCAACGCCTTGGCAGCCGCCTGCAGCCCATTGTAGCCGACCGAATTCCAATCATTGTCGCTGATCGGACCAGGCATGACCATCGCGATTTTCAACCCGGCAGCATGAACCGCCTGCGAGCCGCCAAAAGCGATCAGCATGACTGCCGCCAGAAGCTGCACCCCTTCTCTCAGTGTTTTGAAAATACTTGTCATCAGTTCCCTCTCTTGTTTTTTGTGAATTCAGGGCCCCTCGATCACCAGACGATCGGATGAGTCTGCCCGGTCTATACGTTCACAGAGGCGACCCACACACAGCAGCTTGTCAGCCCCGTACCTAACGAGGGCCACTAGCGTTAAACCCCAGCGTACCAGCACCTCATTAAGAGCGTTGATAAGAAGGCCATCGGTAAGATTTGAGGATGAGGATGCCACGAAAATGCCTACTGAAATGGGGCAGTCTGAGCCTCAAGCGAAGCTTCCGGCAATACCCTATTGCTCAATTACTAGGCTTGTAAACGTGCCGTCTAAAAATTAACACCCTAAGAGAACACGGACATGTTTTCACATCACGGCAGTGTCGCTCTGGCATGCGAGGCGGGAATATGGAACGGGCGGGCGCCGGCGCTGTCTCCGTGGCGCCATCTGATCATGAATGTCCGCCTTGTCGGCCACGGCATTAATAGATCATTCTTATTGATTGTCGCCACAATAGACGCCGCGACAACCATCCAAGAGGGAGTACTCCGCTCATATGTTTCAACTTATATTTTATGAACGATGAAAATTGCACTGGTCACGCCATCATAGTTGTCAGCGTCGGCAACGATGTGGTCGTCCACGCCGCCTGCTGAAACGATGTCACCGACCTGAGGCGCGATGGCGAACCCGACTGATGAACTGTAGATGTGCCTCTCATGGCGAGGATCGTGGTGCCGTCGACACAGCGCTGCTCGCACGTCGTCGGCACGAGCTTGGCAGTGTATGCCATTTCGGGACCTTCGCCGCCCTCTACCGCTTTGGCCAGAAATCTCAATCTGGCGCTTTGCCGTGGCCTGCAGTCGCGTGTAGAGAGCGTTTGCCATCGCGTTTTCCCATAGGACCCTAGTCATTTGCCGTAATTAGCAGCAGTGTCATGCTACCTTCTCTACCGACGGACACATAACCATGAGCGAATTAGAACTCCGCCGTGAGGCTCGAAAGGCTGACTGCCGCAAGCCCGCCGAGGGGACGCGTTGCGCTTATGCGGCATGCTGGACCAATCAAGCTATTTTCGATCCGGGCCGCATAGATGCAAAATGTTGAAATTTGGTCCGTGCAGCAATGCTATTGGAGCGTGTTTGAATGTCTAATGGGAAGGCCGTGATCGGCACGCTGGCCTAATTTCACAAAACCACACCCTCTCTCGTCGTTGACGAGATAACGTGATATCGCATGCGCGACAGCTTGACGACCACCTCATGTCACTCCAGCGCGGCCGCTGATGCGCCTGGTCATAAAACGGATGGGCTACAGCCCTGTGGTTCGTAACCCGCTGAAGCGCTCCATCCACTCGCCAACGATATTCGCAGGCAGGTAGAGGAGAGGCTCGGATCTCGCCGAAGCGCTTTTAATTCCTCTTCGCCGTCTTGCGATGCAGGCTAGGGTTGACAGCGGCTGCCTCAACCGAAACGACCGCTGGTTTCGCCTGCGCGATCTCCCTCGTGATTGCGTCCGCTGTCGAAAGCACAACGCGCCTGATTTCCTCAATTCGCCGTTCATCGACGCCAGCAACGAAGGGTACGCTGACCGCCGCGACGACCTTCTCTTGATAATCGCGGATCGGGGCGGCGATGGCATGAACGCCGGACATTTGCTCGCCCATATCCCGCGCCCATCCGGCGGCACGAATGTTCTCTAGTTCTTTTAGCATCCGGTGAGGGTCGGAAATCGTGAAGCTGGTGAAACTCTCGAGCTTTGTCAGTTGGCGAGCAATATCCTCCTGCGCTGCGAAAGCAAGCAGGACCTTGCCGGCAGCCCCAGCATGGAAGGGAAGCCGCTGGCCTGCCGACGCAGTCAGCGCGTACTGACCGCGGCCCTGGGCAGCGGCGACCACCAGAACATTGTCACCTGAGGGAACTGTGAGCTTGCTGCCCTCTCCTGTCACCTCCGAAATTCTATTCAAATACGGCTGTGAAATCGCCAGCAAGTCGTAGCTTGCCACAGACGGAGCGACGTGGGCGGCAAGTGTCAGGAGCCGCCGGCCAAGTGTATAGCTGCCAGTGGGAGAACGATGGACGAAGTCGTGAGCGCTCAGTGTGTTTAACATTCGATAGACCGTCGTCCGCGAAAGCTTCACCGCCTTGACCACATCACGGATCGTCGCACCCTCGGGGGTGCGCTCCAATAGCGCGAAGACCTCTACCATCTGTTCGATGACCGGGATGCGATACTTCTGGGCGGCGTCTTCACTGATCTCGTGCATTCGGAACCCTGTTGGCCTGATGAGGGGATGCTCTGCGTTCAATAAGCAATGCATGCCTTTGGCGCAATTGTAGCTCGCTTCGGTTGACTCTGGAGCGAAAGTTTCGATAAATTCGCAAATGAACTTCATCCGGTTCAAATGTAAACAAGGCAACCGAATACTCAAGCTATTCTATCGTTGCCTGATGCTGCCCTGGAGCAAGGCGCTCTTTGAAAAGCCGCGCTTCCGGAGGATTTCAAGGAGGAGGAAGAAAAATGAAAAATGTGAAAGCGATCGGGCATGTTGCCGTGAGCGTGAAGGACATCGAACGTTCGATGGATTTCTACGTCAACAAACTCGGCTTCGATGAAATGTTCAGGCTGGAGCGTGATAACCGTCTCTGGATCGTCTATCTGCGCATTACCGATACGCAGTTCATCGAACTCTTTCCCGAGGGCGTCGGCGACAGCGCGCCGCCGTTTGCCAATGTTGGCTACAACCATCTCTGCCTTGAAGTCGATGATATCGATGCGGCTATCGCGGAAATTACCGGTCGCGGCGTTACCCTGACGGCCGAAAAGAAGCTTGGCGTCGATCATAACTACCAGGCCTGGATCGCCGACCCCGAAGGCAACCGGATCGAGCTGATGCAACTCGGCGCCGACGCCATGCAGACGGCCGCCATCCGCCGCATCAATGGACAGGCCTGAGCCATGGATCTGTTCAGACATCTCGGGCATATCGCCCTGCGCGTGAGCGATCTCGACAAGTCGCTTTCCTTCTACAAAAAGCTTGGTTTTCGCGAAATGACGCGCCTGCTGAATGATCAGGGAGAGGCGTGGATCGTCTATCTCAGGATCAATGACGACCAGTATCTCGAACTTTTCCCAAAGGGCGTAAAACGGCCGCAAACCGGACCGGATGTGATTGGCATCTTCCATATCTGCCTCACGGTCGACGATATCGACAAGACGTTCGCGGAGCTTGCAGAAGCTGGCATTCAACCGAGCCAGCCGCGCCAGACCAAACGCGGGATTGATGGCAATCGCGGCGGATGGATCGAAGATCCCGACGGCACGCAGATCGAGGTCATGGAAATGGCGCCCCATTGCATCCAGCTGAAGGCAATTGAAAAGCTGCGGGGCGGAAACCGTTTGACCGGCCTCTAACCGTTACTATGGGTCCCGAGGCCGCCTAGCCGGGCGGCCTTGGCTTTTTTACGCTAGCTCAGAAGATGTGGTCGTAGGCATCCTGCATGGCATGGATGAAGTCGTCGTCAGTGCGCTTCGGATCGCTCCAATACTTGTCGGCCTCTTCCCAGATCGTCCGATACCAATCCGCATCGGCCGTGTTGAAGGGGTTCGATACCTGCTTGTTCGGATCCTTAAGCGTATCGAGTACGAGCTTGTTGCAGGCATCGAGATTGGTCGTGTCGGCGTCGGTTCGAACCGGACTTGCGCCCTTCTTCAGGACGAATTCCGCGTTCAGTTTTGGATCGACATCAAGCTTGGCAAAGTCTTCCTGTGCCTTGGCAGTTTCCGCATTGCCGGTGTTGAGAAACCCCCAGGAATCGACGGTCACGACGACGGCCCTGGTACCGGGAATGTTCATGCAATCGAAATCAGTGCCGAGTTTCTTGTTCGCCGCTAGGAACTCGCCCTTCATCCAGTCGCCGTGGATCTGCAGCAGCGCCTTGCCGGTGATGACCAGATTGGTCGTATCGTTCCACTGACGGTTCGGCGATCCCGGATCTGTGTGATTGGCGATCTGTCGAAATCGCTTCAGCGCGGCGCGCATTTCGGGTGTGTCGAGCACGCTCTTGTCGGGCTTTTCGCCGTAGAAGCGGTTGTAGATATCAGGGCCTTCCTCAGCCGCGATAAGTGCCTGCAGCAGATATGCCTTCTGGAATTGATCGCCGCCTTGAGCGATTGGGATATAGCCCGCGGCCTTCACCTTGTCGAAGGCGGCGAACAGGTCATCGAGCGACTTCCAGGATTTCGGATCGATGCCGACCGCATCGGCGACATGCTTGTTGTAATAGATCATGCCGTCGATGTGTACCGTCGCCGGCGCTTTCATGATCTCACCGTCGACAGTAATGTTGTTCAGCACCGAAGGCGGAAAGTTTTTGGTGGCTCCAATGCTGTTGAAGAGCTTGGTCAGCGGCATGCCGAGATTCTGCTTATTCAAATCGCGATAGATACCTGGATCGGAATTCATGAAGATCGCTGGTGGATTGCCGCCCGTGATCATGTTCATCAGGCTGACATTGGCCCCGGAATCATGGGCGATCGAAAGATCCTTCCATTGGTGTCCGTCCTTGGCCCAGGCATCACGAAGCACGCCGAGTGCAGCGATTTCGGAAGGTTTCGACCATGTGTGATAAACAACGATATCGTCCGCCCGTGCATTGCCTGCAAGTGTGGTGGCTGCAAGCAGCAGCGCTACCCCCGCCAGAGATTTCCATTTCCTCATGCGTCATTCCTCCCTTTTGAAACCTGGCCTTTTGAATTCTGGCTAGAGCCGCCGGCCGGTCGGCGCATCGAAGACATTAAGCTTATCGAGCGGCAGATAGACGGGCAGACTCTGTCTGCCGCGATAGCGATTCGCATCGCGTCCATCGACGCGGACGGCGATGCTCTTTCCGGACATGGTCAGAAAAGCGAAGGCATCGGCGCCCGATTTTTCGAAATATTCGACCGGGCAATCGAAGCGAATGGTCGCGCCCGCATCACCTCGTTCTTCCGTCAAAAGTTCTTCTGCGCGGAATCCGACCTTGACCGCGCCGCCCTCCGCCGCCTGTCCCTTCCATTTATAGTGGCCGAGGTTGATCTCGGCGCTGCCTTTGTCCTCCACGGCCACCAGCCCGCTGCCGTTTCTCCGAACTGTGCAGTCGAGCACGTTCATTGCCGGAGAACCGACGAAGTCGGCGACGAACAGGTTGGCGGGCTCGTTGTAGATTTCATCGGGCGTGCCGAACTGCTGGATGACGCCCTTGTTCATGACCGCGATCTTCGTCGCCATGGTCATGGCCTCGATCTGGTCATGCGTCACGTAGACGACGGTGTTGTTCAGCTGGTTGTGCAGCTTTTTGATCTCGATCCGCATCTCGTTGCGCAGCTTCGCGTCGAGGTTGGAGAGCGGTTCGTCGAACAGGCAGACGCCGTATTGCTTGACCAGCGCCCGGCCGATGGCAACGCGCTGGCGCTGGCCGCCGGAGAGCTGGGAAGGCTTGCGGTCGAGCAGATGCTCGATCTGCAGCAGCTTTGCCGCCCAGGCGATGCGTTGCTCCGCTTCCGCCTTGGTGATGCCGCGGGACGAGAGCCCAAAGTTCATATTCCCGCGCACTGTCTTGGTCGGATAGAGCGCGTAGGACTGGAACACCATCGCGAGGCCGCGATCCTTGGGGTCGAGATAGCTGACGTCGCGCTCGCCGATCAGGATCTCGCCGCCATCGATTTCCAGTAGCCCGGCCAGCAGATTGAGGAGAGTGGTCTTTCCGCAGCCGGATGGGCCGAGGAGCACGAGGAAATCACCGTCGCCGATGCTCAGATTGAGGTTCTCGATAACGGTGAGCGCGCCGAATTTCTTGACGATATTGTTGAATGCGATGGATGGCATGCCTCTATCCCTTGATGGCGCCGGCCGTGATGCCCTGCACGAAGAATTTGCCGAGGACGAAATAGATGACGAGCGGCGGCAGCGCGGTCAGCAGCGCCGACGCCATGTCGACGGCATAATTCTTGGCGCCGGTGGTCGTGACCGTGATGTTGTTGAGCACGACCGTCATCGGCTGCGTATCCTGTGCGCCAAAGGTCAGGCCGACCAGGAAGTCGTTCCAGATGCCGGTGATCATCAGAATCAACACGACGATCATGATGTTTCCGGACATCGGCAGCACGATTTCGAAGAAGATCCGCCAGAACGAGCCTGAGTCGATCATCGCCGCCGCGATGATCTGCGGCGGCATTCCTCGGAAGTAGTTGCGGAAGATCAGGGTCAGGAAGGGCAGCGACAGGACGCTGTGAATGACCGCGATGCCGAAGGTCGTGCCGTATATATGCAGCGTCCCGGCAATCTTGATCAGCGGATACATGATGATCTGGAAGGGCACGAAGGCGCAGATGAAGAGCACAAACAGGAAGCCGTTCGCCCATTTGACGTTCCAGAGCGCGAGCCCGTAGCCGGTGATGATCGAGAGCGAAATCGTCAGCACGAGGCTCGGCGCAAGAATATAGAGCGAATTGACGAAACCCACCCGCACACCGTTGCAGTTCATGCCGGAGCAGGCTTGCGCCCAGGCGTAGGTCCAGGCATCGGTCGTCCAGGGTGAGGGTAGGGAGAAGATCTGCCCGAGCCGAATTTGGTCCATCGTCTTGAACGAGGTCACCACGATGACGTAGAGCGGCACCGCGAAGAAGGCGGCGGCCATCAGCAGGAAGACGAAGATCACCACGCGATGCGGCCGAATGAACGGGCGCCGACGGGCTTTCACTTGGTTAGCGGATTGCGATGTCAGGGGTATCGCCGTCATGTCGCATTCCTCTGCCTGATAGCCGTGACGATGACGAGCGGCAGGAAAAGAACAAGCGTGGTCAGCAGCATCACGGTCGCGCCCGCCGAGGCGAAACCGAGGTTCTGCTTCTGCCAGTAGGCGTCGATGACAAAATAGGCAGGCATGACGGACGCGCCGCCCGGGCCGGCGTTGGTCATGGCGACGATGATGTCATAGGCCTTCACCACGCCGATGCAGAGCAAGATGATGCAGGTCAGGAAGGTGAGCTTCATCATCGGAATGATCACCTCGATGTAGAGGCGCCAGAAGGGCACGCCGTCTAGACGCGCGGCCTGCCAGATCTCGGTGTTGATCGATTTCAGTCCGGACAGCATCAGCGCCATGAAGAAGCCGGTCGATTGCCAGACGGCGGCAAGGATGACGCCGAACATGACCGTGTCCTGGCTTGCGAGCCAGTTGAAGGATGCGCTTTGCCAGCCAAGCGAATGAAGAACGTTCTCGATACCGAGGCTGGGATTGAACAGCCATCGCCACACGAGGCCGGTCACGATCAGCGAAACCGCCAAGGGGTAAAGGAAGATGGTTCTGAATAAGCCCTCGCCGTGCACCTCCTTATCGATCAGCGCCGCAAGGATGAAGCCGACGACGATCGACAGCAGGCTGCCAAGGGCGAAGATCACCAGATTTTGCAGGGACAGCAGCCATGATGAATCATGAAACAGCCGCCAATATTGTTTCAAGCCGATCAGTTCATAGTCCGGAAAGCGGCGGCTGGCCGTGAATGATAGATAGACGGTCCAGCCGATTGCCCCAATGAAAAAGACAAGCGTCAGCAGGGCCGCAGGCGCAACGGCCAAATGCGGGGTGACGCGGCTCCATCGGATTCCCATGAGCCTCCTCCTTTGGCTGCAAGCGCTTCACTCCTCTGAAACGCCGCCAACCAGTTTTTATATGAACTTCCTCTAGTTCATAACGGACCAACTATAGGAATCGTAAAACAGCAATGTCAATCGGATTTCAGCCTCATTTCCCGATTGCGCAGTTTGACGAGCCACTGCCGCCAAGACATTCGCGTCAGTCGAAGAAATCGCGATCGTCTTCCGCAAGATAGCGTTTCGCCTTCTCCGGCACGAGATCGACGCCCATGCCCGGCCGCTCGATGATATCGACGAGGCCGCTCCTCACGATCGTCTGGGGCAGGCCCTCCACGATGTCGTACCACCAATCGGGATCGCCGGTCGTGTATTCGAAGGCGATGAAATTGTTCGGCAGGCTGGCGCAGACCTGGATCAGCGCGCCGAGTCCGAGGAGATCGTTCGCGGTATCAGTCTCCACCGAATTCAACACTGATTGGGGCGCGGTCATGGCAGCATCGGTTGTCATGACCGTCCCGATCGCCTTTCTCTTTTTCTACTTCCAGAAACTCTTCGTCTGGGGGCTTGACGGCCGGCGCGACCAAGGGATGACGAATTCCCAAACGATTGACCATTCTGCATGTAATCTTGGCACCTATAGCGCAGGCTGCCGGATTCGAGATGATGACCGCGGCGTCAAGATGGTCTAGCGCACTGCGAAGCGGTTTCTTCAGCTCCTAAGACAGGGTGCCGTGCAATGGCAATACAAGCATTGCACTGCTTGCTCTGGCTGCCGGCCCACTCGTCGGTGGGATTGTTCTTGTACTGATCGGCCACGACAAGCGCTTGGAGCGAGTTCCTATTTCGCGTTAAGAACGATCCTGCAAGCTCCGGACGGGTAAGGGACAGTCCGCAGCCGGCGATCCGCGTCCCAGCGCGCGAACGGGATTTCACGTTTTTCGTTCACGACAGTGCGCGAGTAGGGTGTCCTGATTTGAAAGGCCGAAGGCGTCGCTTCGAGATAGCGGCTTTCGATTGGATCGAATGCGAAAGCATCCCTGCCCTTTTCGTCGGCAAAAGCGTCCGCCTCCGCTTCCATCTCGGCGCGCCAGCGTCCAATTCGCCTCTCGGCGGTCCGGCCGGGCACAAACCAGGCATTTAAGGTGTCACTCCAGCGTGCACGCGGGAAAGACTCACGAAAGCGCTGCACGGTAATCCGATCGTGAGGCAAGTCTGTCGTTGCGCCAACGCGCGGCTCAGTTGAGGTGGCTTCGTTCTGTTCCTTTTCCATGGTGCCTTGCCGCACGAATTCGAAATCCTGTTCAGTAGCCAGGCCGCCACGAACGCTCAAGCTACCTGTCTGGACTTCCCGAGGCGCTTGATAGCCTGTTCAAGCGGCCGTTGACCGTCGCAATAATCCTGCCATGCCGAGCTTGTCGCAAGCAGCCCAGGAACTGTGCGAACCGTAAATCTCTTTGGATCAAGGTCCGCTTTGACCTGGGTCCATGTCAGCGGCATCGACACCGTGGCGCCCGGCCGCGCCCGTGGAGACAAAGGTGCGACAGCCGTCGCCATACGATCGTTGCGCAGGTAGTCGAGGAAGATGCGCCCTTCACGCTGGTTCTTGGCCATCTTGATCAGGTAGAGACCCGGATTGTCACGTGCCATCTGCTCGCAGACGTCATGGGCGAAGCCCTTCGCTATGTCCCAGCTGAGTTTCTTGCCTTTCGGCACGGCAAGCGGCGTCACCACGTGCAGTCCCTTGCCACCCGTCGTCTTGCAGAAGCTGACGAGCCCGAGGTTGTCCAGCCGGTCGCGAATTTCGCGGGCAGCTTCGACGATGGTGGAGAATTTGACATCGGGACCGGGATCGAGGTCGAACACCAGACGGCCGGGCACCTCCGGCTGACCAGGCTCACAGTTCCACGGGTGTAGCTCGACACCGCCGATCTGGGCGATCGCAGCAAGACCTTCGACCCGATCGATCTGTAGGTATGGTTTCTTGTCGCCAAGAACCGTAACCAGTTCCAGCAGGTTCGATGTTCCCGGCATGGCGTGTCGCTGAAAGAACTGTTCTCCCCCAGTGCCGTCGGGTATGCGGATAATGGAACAAGGTCGCCCCTTGATGTGGTCGATCAACCAGGAGCCGACGGCTTCATAATAGCGCGCCAGATCAACCTTGGTCACCGGCTCCCCATCACCGGCACCCGGCCATAGCGGCTTGTCCGGACTGGAAATCATCACGCCCATCACCTCCACCTTCCCGCCCTTGCGAAAGGGCTTTGGCGCAGGTTTCGACGTCTCGGGGTCGGGCACCTCGGTTTTGGCGGGTGAGGCCGGCTTCTCGGCCTCGACCTCTGCGGCCGGCTTATCTTCCCGCAAGCCCTTGAAGGCCGCCTGACGCACCTGGCCATCGGCCGTCCAGCCAGCAAACTCGATCTCGGCAACGAGTTCTGGTTTCAGCCAAACGATATCGGAAGTTTTCTTCGGCGCGCCTATCCCCGTGAACGGCGATTTAGATGTTTCCATCTCCCGCAGTTTGGGGAGCAACGTCTCGACGGTCTTGGCGCCATAGCCCGTGCCGACGCGCCCGACATAGACGAAGTGGTCGCCGCGATTGACGCCGACGAGCAACGATCGGAACTTGCCATTGGTTTTTGCGTAGGCGCCGATGACGACTTCGTGCCCTGCCCGGCATTTCGACTTCGCCCAGGTCTCCGTGCGGCCCGATTGGTACGGCACATCGCCCCGCTTGGAGACAATCCCTTCCAGCGACAAACGACAGGCAGATCTGAGAACGGCATCGCCACCGGTTTCGAAATGCTCGACGAAGCGCAGACGCGGATCTTCGCCGGCGCCCGACAAGAGCGCCGCAAGCCGTTCCTTTCGTTCGGTGAGCGGGAGCTCGCGCACGTCTTCGTCCCCGACGAAAAGGAGGTCGAACGCGAAGTAGACCAGAGCGTCGGTCTTTCCTTCCGACAGCGCGGCTTGCAGAGCGGCGAAATCCGGGGCGCCGTTTTCGTCGAGTGCGCAGATTTCTCCATCAATAATGGCATCTGGAAGAGCGGAAGCCGACCTGGCAATGGCCGGGTACTTGCCTGTCCAATCCAGGCCTTTGCGGGTTTTCAACGTCACCTCACCATCCTCAATTCGCATCTGAATGCGATAGCCGTCGAACTTGATCTCATGGATCCAACCGTCGGCTGATGGCGGGCGAGCCAGGGTTTCGCACAGTTGCGGCGGGATGAAATCCGGCATGGCGGATTTCATCCGCTCGGCGGCGGCCGGCTTTTTCGCGGTCTTGGTCCTTGTGTGGCGTCCCTCGGCGGCAAGACCGTGACTGCTGTCCCATACTGCATCCGCCTCGACCTCGCCATTCTGCAGCATGAATGGCTTCGGCTTCCTGCCTTTTCCAGATGCGATTGCCTCCATCGTCCTGGCGGACGCCACCGACGTAGCGTTTTCTTCAAGGACAGCGGCGCCGTTCTCCTCGACCGAAAAGTCGTCACGATGCTTGATCAACAGCCAGTTGGTCCGTTTGCCGCCGTCCCGGTCATGCCGCATGCGAACGAGGACAAAACTCCCATGGAGGCGCTTGCCTTCCAGGGTGAATTTGAAGTCGCCCTTCCTCAGAGCCTCTTCTGGCGACTTGCTGCCCTCCGGTTCCCAATAGCCGCGGTCCCACAACATGACCGTACCGCCGCCATATTGCCCTTTCGGGATCGTGCCTTCGAAGTCGCCGTAGTCCAGCGGATGATCTTCGACCTCCACGGCCAGCCGCTTGTCGTGCGGATCGAGCGAAGGCCCCTTCGTCACGGCCCAGGATTTGAAGACGCCGTCGAGTTCAAGCCGAAGGTCATAGTGGAGACTGGTAGCATCGTGCTTCTGGATCACGAATCGCCGGCGGTTCGACGGCTTGACTTGAGCTTCGCCACTCGGTTCGCCGGTCTTCTTGAAATCGCGCTTTGCACGGTACGTCGAAAGATTGTCGGTCATAAACTCCAAGCTCCTCCAATTCTGGCAAAAGAAGGGATCCGGCTTTCCTGCCGGCTTCCATTGGCGACCTAGCGACCCAATACACGGATCGCACCACCATCACCGTGATTGCGTTGAACGACGGCGATCTGATCGGCGGCGACGTCGGCGGAAACCACGATCTCACCTTCGAGCGCGGCGTCGGTGTGCGCTTCTCCATCGTGAGATGCGTCACTACCGGACGGTGCCGAGCCTGCGGTATTTTCGGTCGTGGCAGATTGGATGAAAAGGTCCGGCCTTGAGATGCCGCGCAGCTGAACCAGATGTTCGACAGCAAGCTCGGCCGCCTCGCGGGTGTCAAATGTCGCCCATATCGTCGTGCTGCTGTCGTCCGCCATTGCCTTTCTCCTGCTTATTAATCTTACAGAATCAAAACGCCCCGGCGGGCTAGTAGTTTCCCGGTGTGTAGGAGTCATATAGTTGGACTTGCTGATACCGCCGCGAAGTTTGACTATGTTCTCTCTTTGTTTCGGCGTATGCCCTCAACTGAGATCCGAGCCGGCTCCCGGATCCTTGAAGCTAGGACGAGCGACAAGACCTGTTTGGTGGGGAATTAAGCTGCGACGGAAGTCCATACGATTTTGCCGACATGTCTCTACAGGTGAAAGTCACGACCGATGATCGCAGCATTAGGACTCCACGAGTGGGCGGAACACCTTCGTTGCCCGCGCGTTGCCGCTGAATGATCGTTTCTGGCGGATATCTCTTACGAAGGACACAACGATGAAGATACGCGCGGGCTTTCACCTCGCTTATGAATGCCAGCAGGCCACCCCCATGTTGTTGGTCCTCAACATTCACCCCTCCCGCCGCATGGATCTTCTTACGGAACAGGTCGTGATTTTCGATCGGCCAATCGAGGCTTGGTCCTACATTGACGGCTTCGGTAATGCTTGCAGCCGAATCGTCGCACCGCCCGGAATAACCACGATCTCAACAGAGTTCGAGATCTATGACGGAGGTCTTCCAGATCCGGTGCCGCAACATGCATTTCAGCACGATATCAAGGATCTGCCGGACGAGGTGCTTGTCTATCTGCTGGGTAGCCGCTATTGCGATACCGACCAACTGACGGACTTCGCCTGGAAGCAGTTCTCGTCCACGCCCCTCGGGTGGCCACGAGTGAAGGCAATCCTTGATTTCGTACACAATCACATCACGTTCGACTATCAGAAGGCGAATCCCCTCCGGACGGCGTTTGGCGGATACAATGACCGCGTCGGCGTGTGCCGCGACTTCGCACATCTCGCCATCACGCTTTGCCGCTGTATGAACATCCCGGCGCGGTACTGCACAGGCTATCTAGGCGACATCGGCGTCCCCAGGGATCCTAACCCGATGGATTTCAGCGCCTGGTTCGAAGTCTATCTCGGAGGCCATTGGCATACCGTCGATGCCAGGCACAACAAGGCGCGCATTGGCCGCATTTTGGTGGCGACCGGCCGGGACGCCACCGATGTTGCGCTCACAACTGCCTTCGGCCCTGCAACCCTGTCGCGTTTCGAAGTTGTGACAGAGGAAATTCCCGGAGCCGCTTAAACGTGGCTATCTGGAAGCGTCACAAAAACGCGGCACTGAGCCAACACTTGGTCGGGGCGATGTTGCTCGAGCGACGTATTGTAATCACGGGAGTGCGGGGCCAATTTCCTTCTTGAAGTCATGGCGGGTCATCGATCTCGAGCCTCGTACGGTTTTGCCCAACTGCCGACGGTAAGGACCGGGGCGCTTCATCTGCTGAATGGTCGTTTGCCATAAACGGCGTCGGATTAGGGTCGGCCGCTTCAGGCCGGCGGCTCCGTAAATCTGCCCTCTCGAGAGGCTGGCGCTGTTGTCGGCCAGTCGCATTAGATCGATGCGAGTCCGCGGGCTGCCCAGGTCGCCCGAGCGGTGTATCGCCGTGTTCAGGCCCGCCTGCCGGCGATGGACAGTTGGAACAACGGCCCCGGCTTCTCGGTTACTGACAGGCATCACGCAATTTCTTCAAGCGCTTCCGCCCATCGATAGGAACTGGAACTTGTCGATCATTGCCACAGCCGCCTGGTCAATTCCAAAAGCAGTCGCCGACCGCTTTCCCGAAGAAGGAAGTGGACTTAGCCGATACGCGGCGGTGTTTAAGGGCGTCGAAATAAATTCGACGTTTTATAGGCAGCATAAAGCAGCCACCTTCAGTCGATGGGCTGATTCAGTTCCGAAAGATTTTCGGTTTGCGATCAAGATTCCGAAAGAGATCACCCATGTTCGCAAGCTGAAAGACATCGGCGGAGCATTCGAAATCTTTCTCCAGAAGATCTTGCCGCTGGGCGAGAAACTCGGGCCTTTGCTTTGCCAGCTGCCACCGACTTTAATGTTCGATCCGTATGATGCCGAGCGCGCCTTCGAGACGATGCGAAGTGCGCATCCCGGCCCAATCGTTCTTGAGGTTCGACACGAAAGTTGGGCGGCGGCCCAAGCAAGGGCTCTGATTGACCGATATTCGCTTGACCGGGTACTGGCAGATCCCGCTCCTGTCTGGCGGACTACGGATTTTCTGCATCCGCCTCGTTATGTTCGTCTGCACGGCAAACCAAAAATCTACTATTCGAGCTACAACGACCAGGAGATCCTTTCCTTTGCGAGGTTGCTTGCCGCCGACAGCTGGTGCGTTTTCGACAACACTGCGTCGGGAGCGGCCTGCGAAAATGCGCTAACGATGCGTGACATAATGCCGAGCTTCAACGTCTAAATCGATCCACGACACTTGGTGCCAACGTTGTTCCACACAGGAATATCCCTTCCTGTAACCCAGAGAGCCGCGGGGCGTCGTTCCATGAAATCGCCTGGTAGTAGTTTGAAGATGAAGATGGCCGCCATCTGGCCTAAGTGGTGGCTGCTGGGTCCTGCGATCTGTTATCGGACCGGAACTCTTCGGCGGTTCAGCGACGGCGTAGGTGATGTTGGCCGATCCTCTATCCAGCTATGTCTCTGTTGCCATGATCGCGGTTACCGGCGGTAGACCGATCCTTTGACGCCAAGGATCGCCATTCGGAGGGGACCGGAGGCCTGATCATTCATTGCGAACGATGAGCCTCCCCCGCGAGGAATTTCCAGGAAATCAATGAAGCAAACGGCCAAAAGACCGACGTCGTCGTGCTCGATGTTAACGAAGAAGCCTTCTCCGCTCACCGCGCTCGCCACGCAATACGGACTGATCGCGGCTTCGATCACCGCGATCAGCGGTAGTTGCGACTGGATGAGGTTGTTCAATTGTTTCGCCCAGGAGTTGCCTACGGATCGCGGAGCTCTACAAGGCCGCCGAGATATGGAAAAGCCCGGCGCGATGGCCGGGCTTTGGTGTTCGTGAGCTTAGAACCGCTAGTCTTTGTGCTCGGGCATTTCCTTGAGCTGATCCTTTGTCCAGTTTGTGACGGCATGGACATCGCCATCCTCGTCGCGCATGAATTCCAGATCGGTCAGCGCAACGCCTACGGGCTTTGCTCCGATGCCGAGGAAGCCGCCTACGTCGATGACGGCGGTGCCGCTTACGCCGGAGCCGTGGATGTGATCCAGCGTGCCTATTTTGTGGTCGTCCGCGCCGTAAACGGTCGCGCCTTCAAGCATGGCAGGCGTCAGTTCAGTCGTGGCGAGGCGAACATGATTTGTATGATCCATTGGTGATCCTCCTTGTTTCCTGAGGAGGGGTAACCGAAGCGAACGAAGTTTGTTCCGTGCCTACGCTCACAAGCGAGTTTCAATGTCCTACGGCGTCAGCGAAAGGCAACGCCCAGCCGGTCGATCCCTGAAGTGGGTTCAGAGGCAAAGCCGGTCGGCCTGCGGAACTGTTTCGACGAGGCGGCGTTGTGATAATTATTCCAAGCGTTCGCGAGGATGGCCATGCAGCGTACACTCATTTTGAATCACCGCCTATTAGGATGCCCGCCGCGCCTTACGATGTGGGACGCGAGGGCTAACGGATGAGCGCTAAGGACCGCGATTCTCTTCTGATCGCCCGACGAAACCTCAAGATGGCACGGTCCCCGGAAGCCTACATCAGGGGGACCACCAGACTGTTTTACAACTGGCTCGCCCGACACTCTCTCTCAGTCCCTGACGGACCCGCCGTGTGGATCTGTGGTGATTGTCACCTGGGCAATCTCGGGGCATTGGCGGATCGTAACGGCGACGTTGCCGTTCAGATCAGGGATTTTGATCAGGCTGTCATTGGCAATCCCGCTCACGATCTCATAAGGCTGGGGCTTTCCCTCGCCTCCGCCGCCCGGGATTCTGACCTTCCTGGTGTGACCACTGCGAGAATGCTGGATGCCCTGATTGGTGGATACGAATCCGCATCAGGGAAAAGTCAGGCGCACACACCGCACCTGCGCCAACCGAAGGACATCAGAAAGCTTGTCAGACATTCATTGCGTAGGCGCTGGCGAGATCTCGCAATGGAGAATTTTCAGACAAAACACCCCTTGCTTCCCCGTAACAAACGCCTTTGGCCGCTGCACAGATCCGAACGCGCCGCGGTTCTTGCGCTTTGCCGGCAGAGGAAACTGGGGGAAATCGTCCTTGAGCCGGAAAAACTGCAAAAATCGTGCAATCCGACCGTGCTTGACGCAGCTTACTGGGTCAAGGGCTGCAGTTCGCTCGGCCATCTGCGATGCGCTGTTTTGGTTGGTGATGGCAAGCACCGGCCGGTTTCGTTGCTTGATATTAAGGAGGCAGTGGCTGCCGCCGCCCCTTCGGCGGCCGGATCCGGAATGCCGCGCGACGATGCCGAAAGGGTCGTTGCGGGAGCAAAGGCTCTGTCGCCCAATCTCGGCAATCGCATGGTTGCGGCAAGGGTGATGGATAAGGCTGTGTTCGTTCGCGAGATCGCGCCCCAGGATATGAAAATCGACCTCGGACGTCTTGGCGCAAAGGAACTCTGCGAAATCGCCCACTATCTCGGCGGGGTCGTGGGCCTTGCTCACGGCCGGCAGATGGGCGAGCACGACTGGCGTTCGTGGATCGGCGAACTTACCAGCGGGCGCAAGAGGAAGCCGGACGCACCGTCGTGGCTCTGGACGTGCGTAACCGAGCTCTTGTCGATCCATGACAAAGCCTATCTCGAACATTGCCGGCAATTCGCGCTCGAACATCACTAGCAGCAACCATGCCGAAACAGGCGCCGATCAAGAACCGCGCGGGATCGCTCGCCCGATAGAGCTTGTCGCGTCGACGGAGCAAACCGCAATCCACCGGCCTAGCTTCGTTACTTCGGTCGATAGACCTTCTGAAAGCTTTCCGATTACCGGACTCGGCGGCGTTATTGAAGCTCGCTACAATTAATCTCGCGCGAAAGACAGCAACCGGCGCGAAATTAATCGGCGTTGAAAGTTTGCCCCAACTTCGCGGTTATCCGTTTCCCGGTGAGCGTTCACGACGTGGAAATTTTGCGCGTCGGTCGAGGTGCTATGGCAGTTGCCAAGTCGACGAAACAGGTCGCGGGATCGAGACTATCGTTCGTCACCTGCCAACGCGCTGACCGAGTTGCCTACGGGCAAACGCACCTCGTGGATCGAACCGGCTTAAGCGCTCCCAGTTGGGAAACCATCTTCAAATCGACCCATTGATATCCAACGCTCAGTCCGTCAAGTTCGTCCGATTGTCATCTCCGGAAGCGTGGACTGTCATCACCACATCAATTGGGCGCCGAAACTTGACGTTTCGCGACATCAGAACAGCCAGACCAATCGCCAGGCATCGCTGACGGCTTGTTTCAAGATATTCTCCGTCATCGACGCCTCTCAACGCACGTGCGGATCTCTGTCCCGCCGCAGCCGGGACGCGACGATGACACCACCGTCCGGCGCTAGGAGATCGTGTTTCTCGGCGAAAGCGGCAAATAGGCCCCGCACGGTCTCAGCTTCAATTTCACCTCGTAGTGCCGCGTCGCAGGCCTTGAGCGCGATTGAATGCGCGGGGTCCCTAGAAGACACCGGCCATTCCATGAGATGTCGATAAGCTTCCGTCACCGAACGAATCTCGGCCGGAAAGCCGAGGCCGACAAGAATAGAAACGGGCTCTTGGAACATATCGGGTTTCATCTTGCTCTCCTTCCCAACCCAGATGTTGATGGGCGCCGTCATCACGGCGCCCTTGCTCAACAGAGCGCGGATTAAGCTGCCTTCTGCGCATCGATCTGTGCGGGTGCAGTCGATGTCGAAGCGGGCGCGCCTTCAATGGAGATTCTCCGCGGCTTGAGTGCCTCCGGGATCTCGCGAACAAGGTTGATCGAAAGCAGACCGTTCTTCAGATCGGCTCCGCTCACGCTAACATGGTCGGCAAGCTCAAACCGGTGTTCAAACGGCCGGCCGTCAATGCCGCGATGCAGGTAGCCCTCACCAGGGGTCTCCTCCTTCTTGCCCGTCACCGTTAGAAGGTTGGACTGGAAGGTGATGTCCAGATCGTCTTGAGCAAAGCCCGCCACCGCGATCGTAATTCGGTAACTGTCGTCTCCGGTCTTGATGATGTCATAGGGTGGCCAATCGCTGATCGAACGACCGCGTTGGGCATTTTCCAGAAGATCGAAGACCCGATCGAAGCCGACGCTCGAGCGGAACAGGGGTGCATAGTTGTAAGTCGTTGCCATAGCCATATCCTCCTTGAAGCAACATGGATACGGAAGCGCCGAAAGACAGCGCTCCCAGCATGACCAACCCTTTTCTCAGCGGCTGGCGGCAATCGATTTGGTTTTTCGGATTTTTGAGTTCAAGAGCCTCGACTGAAAATTTTTCTTGCTTGTATATTCCTTGGCGACTGAGCTCTTTGGGCCTCCATAACGTCCGGATTTGGATGGAGACCCTCGAGCCTCAATGCAGCTTGAACTCGCCTTCAACGCGGCGCCATTCGCTGGGTCCGATCAGAAGCTGATGGGTGTAGCGCACTGAATGCAGCGGCCCGTCAAGGTTGGCCTGCCAGTAGTTGAGGAACTTCTGCATCTCAGGGAAATCGGGAGCCAGATCGTAGTCCTGCCAGACATAAGTCTGAAGGACGGATTCGAAATCGGGAATGCGGTAGAGGATATGCGCGGTGGTAAGGCCATAGCCGGTGAGCTGACGCTCCAGATCCGATGAAAATCGCATGCTTCATCTCCGTTTCGTAACAGTCTGAAGGTGGCGTAAATTTTTGCAGCCATCAACGATTTTTTGAATGCTCCAGGCCAGGTTGTTGTTCCTTTCCAGTGTGTTAGCAGCCATTCCTGAAGAGTGCTAATTTTTTTGTTTTGACCTCTTGAAATCGAAAATCCAACAAACCAGATCATTTCGCGCAAGACGCTCGATCGAGGTTTTGCGCCCGCCCGGACTGGTCATCCGGTCCGGCCGGGGAACAACGTCATCATTGTTTGTCCATTGGAGGAAAACCATGTCGTTCCGACCGCTTCATGATCGCATCCTTGTCCGCCGGGTTGAATCCGAAGAGAAAACCAAAGGCGGCATCATCATTCCCGATACCGTCAAGGAAAAACCGCAGGAAGGCGAGGTCATCGCTGTCGGCCCCGGTGCGCGCAATGATGCCGGCCAGCTGCAGGCACTCGACGTCAAGGCCGGCGATCGCATCTTGTTCGGCAAATGGTCGGGCACAGAGATCAAGATCAATGGCGAAGACCTTCTGATCATGAAAGAAAGCGATGTCATGGGCGTCATCGAGGCCCAGGCAACGCAGAAGCAGGCCGCTTGAGGCGCTTCCAATCACCAGTCGAACTTGCTGCCTATTAAAGGAGTGAACAGAATGGCTGCGAAAGACGTAAAATTCAACACCGATGCCCGTGACCGCATGCTGCGGGGGGTCGATGTACTCGCCAACGCCGTCAAGGTGACGCTCGGTCCCAAAGGCCGAAACGTGGTTATCGACAAGTCCTTCGGCGCACCGCGCATTACCAAGGACGGCGTCACTGTCGCCAAGGAAATCGAGCTCGAAGACAAGTTCGAGAACATGGGCGCACAGATGCTGCGCGAAGTCGCGTCAAAGACCAACGACATTGCCGGCGACGGCACCACGACGGCAACAGTTCTTGCCCAGGCCATCGTTCGCGAAGGTGCCAAGGCGGTGGCGTCGGGCATGAACCCGATGGACCTGAAACGCGGCATCGATTTGGCTGTCGACGCAGTCGTCAAGGAATTGAAGACCAACGCCCGCAAGATTTCCAACAATTCCGAGATTGCCCAGGTCGGCACCATCTCGGCCAATGGCGACGAGGAAATCGGCCGCTATCTCGCGGAAGCGATGGAAAAGGTCGGCAACGAGGGCGTCATCACCGTGGAGGAGGCCAAGACTGCCGAAACCGAACTCGAAGTCGTCGAAGGCATGCAGTTCGACCGTGGCTATCTGTCACCCTACTTCGTCACCAACCAGGACAGGATGCGGGTCGAGTTTGAGGATCCCTACATCCTGATCCATGAGAAGAAGCTCTCGAACCTCCAGTCCATGCTGCCGGTGCTCGAGGCCGTGGTCCAGTCCGGCAAGCCGCTCCTCATCATCGCTGAAGACGTCGAAGGCGAAGCTCTTGCAACGCTCGTCGTCAACAAGCTGCGTGGCGGCCTGAAGATCGCTGCCGTCAAGGCTCCTGGCTTCGGCGATCGCCGCAAGGCCATGCTTGAAGACATCGCCATCCTCACGGGCGGCACTGTCATCTCCGAAGATCTTGGTATCAAACTGGAGAACGTGACGCTGACCATGCTTGGCCGAGCCAAAAAGGTAGCGATCGAGAAGGAGAACACGACGATCATCGATGGCGTCGGCTCCAAGGCCGAGATCGACGGCCGCGTTGCGCAGATCCGCGCGCAGATCGAGGAAACCACCTCCGACTACGACCGCGAGAAACTGCAGGAACGCCTTGCCAAGCTCGCTGGCGGCGTCGCCGTCATCCGTGTCGGTGGCTCGACGGAAGTCGAGGTGAAGGAAAAGAAGGACCGCGTCGACGACGCGTTGCATGCCACCCGCGCGGCGGTTGAGGAAGGTATCCTACCCGGCGGCGGCGTGGCGCTGCTGCGGGCCGTCAAGGCGCTCGACAATCTTAGTGCGGCCAATCAGGACCAGCGTGTCGGCGTCGAGATCGTTCGCCGCGCAATCGAAGCCCCGGTGCGCCAGATTGCCGAAAACGCTGGCGCCGAAGGCTCAGTGATCGTCGGCAAGCTGCGCGAGAAGACGGAATTCTCCTACGGCTGGAACGCCCAGACGGGTCAATACGGCGATCTCTACGCCCAGGGCGTCATCGATCCTGCCAAGGTCGTGCGCACGGCGCTTCAGGACGCGGCATCTGTCGCCGGCCTCCTCGTAACAACGGAAGCTATGATCGCCGAAAAACCGAAGAAGGAAGCCGCTCCGGCGATCCCCGCCGGTGCCGGAATGGACTTCTAAGAGTGATACGCTTAGCCCGCCCCATCAAGGGGCGGGCCACTTTCGGAGGGGAAGATGAATTCAACGCAACTGTTGTCGCGGGAGGATGCTCGGCTTTGCGCAGGCGTCGTAAGGGAGGTTTCCAGTGCGAGGGGTATCTCGAAAGATCCAGTCGCTGTCGGCAAGCTGACGATGGCGGTTGCCAGGCTTTATAACAGTGGTCTCCGTGGTCGAGAGGAACTTCTGTCGGCTGCGATGCAGATGGCTGATCTGCAGTCCAGCGCAGCAACAACTGTTGGAAGCAAGGAGCAAGACGTTCAATATCCCGGCAAGTAGACCCAGTACGATCAAATATCTTTGGGGTCGGCTTTCTGCCAGTAGGCGAACCAGTAGCGATTGGCTTAAGATCCTGCTACGGCAATAAAGTATGATGTCGATCGAAAGCGGATGTGCTAGTGTGCCTTAGGTTCCAAACCCAATCATGCATTTGATTTTGCTTGAACTGTATGATTCAATCTGGATATTTGAAGGAGATTGGCTCATGGCAGGAGAATTCTGGCTTGATGATCAGCAATGGGCAGCGATTGAACCGCTGCTTCCAACCAATCAGCCTGGAGCACATCGTACCGACGACCGCCGCGTGATCAGTGGTATCATTCATGTGTTGAAATCCGGCTGCCGCTGGCAGGACTGCCCGCCCTGCTACGGCCCGGCGACGACGATCTACAACCGGTTTCATCGATGGTCAGCGCGGGGCGTCTGGCGTCACCTGTTCGAGGCTTTGGTC
>NZ_FMAF01000046.1 GCF_900094565.1 Martinezella lusitana | reverse complement strand
CCCATCAAGAAGGCCGAGAAGACACCGAAGTCAGCATCGACACGAGCCTTGATGGCGCCTTCTTCGACGATCGAGTCATAGCCGCCAACGACCTTGAAGCCCCATGCGCCAGACTTGAAGCCGGCACCGGCAACAACGTCGGGAGCGTAATGGTCGGAGCTGTCTTCGCCGTTAGCGCCAGTAGCGCCCGTACCGGAATTGGTATCTTCGACGGAGATCACAGCCGTGAAGCCGTTGCCTGCATCGTAGTTGTAGGTGATCTGGTTCAGCTCGTACGGACCGTCATAAACCACGTCGTCGTTGATGACGTCGCCGGCATAACCGGTGAAGACGTTGAACTGCGAGTCTTCCTTACCAATGGTGAAGCCACCGAGGCTGATGCTGGCATGCAGCAGGTTGGTGGACGTCGAGCCGCCGTTGGCCCAGTCCCAACGCAGTTCGGTGTTGGTCTTCAGCGGACCATACTCGGTGTCCGTTGCCGTCTGCAGCTGCAGTTCAGCGCGGGTGTGCCAGAGCGTGCCGAAACGGCTGTTCGGGTTGTAGGCATCGTACCACTGACCTTCGGTACGAACCTTGCCGCCGATCTTGAGGCAGGTTTCGGTGCCCGGGATGAAGAAGTAGCCGGCGCCGTAAGCGTCGCAGATACGGACGTACTCAAGCGGCTCCGGTTCAGCAGCGACGACAGCGTCGGCCGCATGAGCACCGGAAACTACTGCCAGTGCAGCAGCGGAGCCGAGAAGAAGGCTCTTGATATTCATTTTGTCTCCAATCGATATGCCTGATCGGAACGACGCCGGCGACCACCCGCTACGTTCATTGATCAGGCTGTTCCCTCTAAGTGGAAGCCAACGGCCCCCCACGCACACGGTAGCGAGATGGATATGGCATCGGAACACAATAGTTTCGCCGCGCCGTGTATTTTCAGACATAAAATTGTCATAGATGCAAAAATACATCACTTATACTCTGTAATGGTTGAGTCTATCTAACTATATGCACCGGAAATACTAAATAAACGTACGTAATGTATATATACACTGGAATGTTAGTAGCCAAATGATAAGTCTACGTTACTATTTATACTGATTTTAACTCTCGATGCAGCCGTTTGGAGCGGAAATTGCGCCGATTCGGGTGATGGAATGTGAGCCCTATGGCATGTCTTTGCCGGCAAAGACCGGGCGCGCTCGGTGTCCGAGATCGATCGGAGCGCCACGAGGTACGAAGCACCAAACTCGGCTCTCCGGTCAGTCAGTCTAGGTATTTTCACGATGGGCATCGGGCAGTCGATGATTGCTTTGCATTGCTGGAATTGCCGGCAATCTCGCAGGTGATTGTGCCCGGCTTGCCGTGGGCTGTTAACTTGGCAAGAGGGCTCGTGACGCCGGAAGCAACGTCACCCGCAGGATCGTCACGCCTGCGCTTCAATAGTCGGCCGGGGCGGTCCTTGGGCACAGAGCGCGGAAGATCCCCATATTTGTCGGGTAGCCAGAGGCAGATGAGCCGTCCGCATCGTCATTGGTCTGCAGGTTCACCAGCCGATACTTCGCCATGCTGTCGGGGGCAGGGTTGCGACCGCGGAATTGATATCGGTCGCCAGCGAAATCTGTGAAAATCCCGGTCTTACAATCGGCCTCGATTACATCGCTCAACGGCATCGACAGCTCTTGCCTGATGCAGTCCGGAGTAACTTTCTGAACGTACTGACGACAGAAGGCGATTGCATTTGCGCGCGTATGCTTCGTCCGGATTTCGGCATGAGAAGTGTCCAGACCCGACATGCTGACGATGGTGACTTCCATCCCGGCACGGGAGCCATAGTAAACGGTGCCGGATGCAAGTGATGAACCTGCCATCAAGGTCAGTAGAACCGCCGTCAGCGTCACAAGCTTCAAGGTGCCATCCTCCCCCAAGTTCCCGATGATCGTCTTCGAATCCACAGCGAGAGTCGAGCGCGAGAGGTCGCCCATGGCTTACAATGGGCAGGCCGATTGTGTGAGGGCCGAAACTCAACGTGGAAATTGGGACAGCCGCTCAAGACAAGGCCATCATTGCTGGCTGGCGTTCTTAAGTATCAATGCCGTTGGCTTTGCAGCGATCACGCACTTGCGCCGCCAACTCATCCGTCTGCCCATAGGCCATCAGGTTGAAGATGGTGACGTTCTGGCCACCAAACTGACTTTGCACGAGCGTGCCGATGTATGGGGCATTCGGGCTGTCTTTGCCGAGGTTCGCTGTGCCGCAGGCATATGTCGCTCCGCCGGACGATGAGCGGGCTCTCCCGCTGTTAACTGCCACCTGCTTCAACGAGAGCGATTTTTGAAATCCGTTTTGAACGGCGCTGGTTTCCTCCGGCGTCAATGGACGTACGATGGAGGGAGGCGCTTCGGGGGTAGGTCTAAGTGAATGACACGATGCTAATATGACGCATGCCAGTATCGAGATAGATTTTTTCATACTTTTCTCCCCTCAAAACCCCCTTTTGGATACATCAGAGAGGAGAATTGCTCAACCTGTGTTGAACAGTTCGACCGCAGCGCATCCTATCGGCGACGCCTCTTGCTATTGCGAGATGAAGTGAGCTGGCCGTTTACACTGTGCCGGAGAACTCCGCTTTGCAGTCCGCGACCAACACAATCCTTCGTTTGCAAGAATCTATAATCCGTAACACACGGTAACGTTCCGGCCGGGTTCCTGCCTCCAGGAAGCTCGATAATCGAACTGCTGTATCGAGGTCTCCAGCACCTAAAAGCAATGAGCCAAGCGACGATAAAGCGTGCTTGACCTTTCAAGGCCTGCTGCATTCCGATGAGATCGGAGGGGACCGCGTGCTTCTGTTTCTTGCCTTCATGGCGACCATCATTCTTGGTTGTTTCATCATGCCTCAGCCTCCCGAGGCCCAGGATGATGAGGACAACATCTGGTAAGGGAATGAGGTAGATTGTGTATGGCCAAAAGGACGTTATCGCGTTTTGCTCGGGGCCGAGGCCCCACATTACCGGCCAGGTGCTAAATATCGACGGCGGCTAGACTTTCCTCTGAAAGACCTTCGCTGGTTATACCGCGCGGTTTCCCTGGCCGGTCCGACCATCAGGCTGAACGCCAAGCCCGGCCTGGCGCTCGATATTTCTTAACGTGATAACTTGGCGCAAGAAATCCCGTTTTGGCTGAGCGGGGCTTCCAAGCAGGACCGCTCCCTCCTCGACGTCGGAAATTACGCCCGCCTGTGCGCCGATCTGCACGGCGCGGCCGATGTTCAGGTGACCGGCAATTGCCGCTTGTCCGCCGATTTTCGCGAAATCGCCCACGGTGGTGGAGCCAGCGATACCCACCTGCGCAACGACGACGCATTGGCGGCCGAGAACAACGTTATGACCAATTTGAACGAGATTATCTATGCGAGTACCCGCCCCTATGACCGTGTCTCGCGCTGATCCGCGATCGATGGTGGTGTTTGCACCGATCTTGACATCATCTTCGATGACCACGAGCCCGAGCTGGGCCACGCCCAGAAAACCCTCTGCTGTCGCAGCAAAGCCGAAGCCTTCCTGGCCTATTCTGACGCCGGGAAAAAGCTCGACACGAGAGCCTATGATTGCATGGCTCACGGTAGTTTGAGCCCCAATCTTGCAATCTCGTCCGATGACGACGGCTCGACCAATCACAGATCCGGCGCCGATCACGCAGCCGGCACCGATGACGACGCCGCTGCTGATGACGACATTCGGTCCCACCTCACAGGAGGGATCTATTGAAGCGCCTTCCTCGATGATGGCGGATGGATGAACCCCTGGGGATACAAGCGATTCAGGATGAAAGAGTGCGCAAACACGCGCCCACGCAGCGTAAGGCTCAATAGTCACAATAGCCGCGGCAGAAGGCGGCAGATCGGATTGCAAATCCGGATGCACGATAATCGCGCCTGCCAGAGATTTGCCAAGGAAAGCCAGATAACGGCGGTTGTCCAGGAAGCTGATGTCGGAGGGACCAGCTGTCTGAAGAGTGGCCACACCGGTTAGCACGAGATCTTTTGAAATCGCCGAGCCGCGCGCGCACGATGCTACCGTCGCCAGATCGAAAGGCCCGCGTTTTTCAAAGAATCTCGAGTCAGCCATCATTATGATCTTTCCAGCAGGGTTAAAATATGCACCGGCATCAAAGTCGATGCCGGTGTGAAGCCTCTACGTTTGAACTGCGGCTTTTCAATATTGAATCCTGTGACGAAATATTGCTCATGGACAGCGCATGCGAGGGAGCGCGAGCACAATGGGCGGAGTCGCCTTAACAAACGTCACATTTCTTCCGGTGACATCGTCATCTTCAAAAGTGTAAAATAGGGTTGAAGACTATCGATGGAGTCCACGGTGAACGTCTGCTCTTGCGAACACTCGTTCACGATTTCGATTTCACATTGCCTCCAAACCACCTGAACGAGCTGTTATCGACACGATATCATCAGCTTCGCTCGTTCGGTGGTGCCGGGTCTATCTCGACAGGATATGGGTGCAGTCGACGGGCACGGCGACAATCATGCTCGGCCTATGGCCCCCTGGCTCTACTTGTTCTTCAGAAGCCATATCTTGCCGGCCATGGTTATGGCGTACACGTCCTTTTCGGCATCGTCGTTAAAGTGGAGACGCTCGAGAAAGCCGGGCTCCCTCAACTCTTCCAATGTTTTGGCGCTTATGAATTTGATTTTCTGCGGTCGTTCTTTCCAACGATCGGTCTTTGCATATGTCACGGTCGCGTTCTGGTGCGTCCACTTCTTCGCAGACTGGGGATAAAGGTCTCCTTGCTGGGCAAGTTTCAACCCTGCGATCTGGGACGGTGTTAGTTCAATCATGGGTGCGAAATGTCTCCATCGCTATTACTCTCGGGCGCACTTACCACAAAAAAGTCGAGTGTTTCCCAAAAATGCGCGACCGGTGTTCGTATATCTGGTTGGTGCATAGTATCTCTGCGGAGCGACCAACTCAAGAAATGTCAGCTGTCGGTGCGCAATTGACCATACTCGTCGTGAACATGCGTCATTACCGATCGGTGTTTCGCAGGTCGCATGCGGTCCAAAACGATATTCGACTGTATGGGCCGATGGTTCAAGTTTCCTCAAGGCGAGAGCTTTGAACCGGACGAGGGTCGTGGCCTCGGATGGGCAAGCGCAGGATCATCATGACCGGGCAACTTCGTCGGGTAAACCGAACTGAGGCGGGTGCCCGGCGTCCAGCGCTGTAGGTGTCGTCTGCGGGAAATGTCGGGCAACGATCGGTTGCTTGTTTGGGTCAGCCATCACCGATGGGGGCGCTGTGCCGGCCACTGCCGATTTCATCTCGCGATAGTGTTCCGTCAATCTCGCCAGGTCGAAGGCCCTGTTGAGTCCGCTTGGATTCGGAAGCACCCAGATTGAGGCGCCCGCGAATTCGTCCACTTGCCTGCCCCACTCGACATGCGTTCGAAGGCTGATAGCCATGTATGCCGCCTTTCCCAGAAAGGCCTTCCCTGGGGGAGTGGAGGAGAGAGCGACCCGATGCGCTAGACGCCCTCGCCAAGTTAACCGATAGACCGCCCGCCGACCCGCCGCAGCTGGCGATGCTGATGTCGGCGATCTGTCGCAGCGGATGACCACAGTGTCTTGCGCCGCACTAGCCTGGTGAGCGCCGAGCGGCCTAGTCTTTCATCTTCATGGCGGCGCGCAGGGTATCGTTGATCCGGTCCTGCCAGCCAGCGCCGTCCGCCTGGAAATAAGCCAGGACTTCGCTGTCGAGCTTCAGGGAGACGAGCTCTTTGATATTCGGCAGCGGCCCCCGTTCGACCGCGGGAGCAGGCGCTTTTTTGACTGGCTTGAAGAGCGCCTCAGCCGCTTCGAGCGGACTGCCTGGCCGTCTTGGTGTACGCATGGATTCTACCTTGCTCTCTGGCGGCGGTCATTCGTGCCTGTCGCCATCGACCGACCTCTTGGTACGGCGAGTTGGATATTTCCTGGCCGACAGGTTTAGGAAACAATGCCGGCGAATTCTTTCATCGGTCAGCTGGTCAACTTTGGACCAATGTCGTTCTAGTGTTCGGGAAGCTCTTTGTGAAGTCCCTTGAATCGAATCGTTGAGATGAGGCGCTGGCAAACGATCTTGGCGTTGCTGTTTCGAAAGAACAATGCTCCGCCGGACGGCGGAGCAGAGATTGGGACAGTGAAACCTCGGCTTTTGACCGTGTCTTCCGGGAAGAAGCGACCGAGCGGGTTCCGGCAAAGGATTGCGGCAAGCCCGACTTTTCTACCTATTGATCATCAATTCGTTCCCTTCGTTGTTATTGCCTGCGTTTGGCAGATTGGGCCGGTGCCGCATCGGGTTCGCCGAGCAAAGACTTGTCCGGATCGATAGCGGGAATGGCGGCGATGGGCGCTGCAGTAATTGCGATGACCGTGCTGTTCGTCGTAAACATTCTGCCTGCTTGTTTTTAGAGGAGGCACAGCATGGACCGATTCACCGGCGGTTGCCTGTGTGGCGACGTTCGAATTGTGGCGTCGGGACGCCCATACCGGGTCGGCGTCTGCCACTGTCTCGACTGCCGCAAGCATCACGGCGCCCTTTTTCACGCTTCCGCGATATTTCCTCAGGATTCGGTGACGATCGCAGGCGAAACACGCGACTACGCCGGGCGTTTTTTCTGTCCGCGCTGCGGCTCGCCCGTTTTCGCCCGCACTGCGGACGAAATCGAAGTGAACCTGGGATCGCTGGATGCCCCTGACCAGCTGAAACCAACCTACGAACTCTGGACCGTCCGTCGCGAATCCTGGTTGCCGCCGTTTCCGCTCACGAGACGATACGACCGCGATCGTGACGCCGCGAGTCGCTTCGAGGGGTAGGTCGCGCGACCGGTGCGAAGGCGCCGTTGCGAGGTGACAGAGATGCAGGCCTTGATCGACATCTCGAACCTGATGCTCGCGGACTTCGCCTTCGAGATGGAAGGCGAAGTCCGCGGCGAGGCGACGAGCACAGGCCTGCCTCGGACGGCCTATGCCAGCGAGCATTTTGTCAGTCGCGGATTATAGCTGTGACGCGCTCACTCCTGTTAAGCGTATTGAACCGCAAAACCTTCGTGGACCATTTCCTCGCTTTTTGCCCGGAGCGCTTTCGCATGCTCGCAATCGAGCGCGTAGGAGATCGCACGCCTTCGCGCACCGGGTTGATCAGCCTCGCGGGCGTCGGCATCGGCACGCTCTATCGCCACTTCCACACCCGCGATGCCTCGATCGGTGATATCTACCGCAACGAGACCGAACAGCTCGCCAAAGCCGCAACTGAGTTGGCTGAAAGTCTTCCACCGAAGGAGGCGCTGCGGCAATGGATGGCGGTATTCTTCGAATACATGGCGAGACTCTGGTGGCGCCGAGCAACCAGAGTGGACGTTATTCCTGCAGCTGACGACGGCCCGCTTCCAGCACCTTGCCAGGGTTCATCATGCCTGAGGGATCGAGACTGTGCTTGATCGCAAGCATGAGGTCCTGCTCGACCTCGCCGCGATATTTGAGCACCGCACCTGCCTTGAGCGTACCGAGCCCGTGTTCGGCTGAAACGGTTCCGCCGAAGCGCAGGGTGTTGTGGTTGATGATGCCGTGGATCTCATCCGATCTGGCCAGGAAATCCTTGGGCAAAACGTCAGCAGGCTGGATGATGCCGAAGTGGATGTTTCCATCGCCGAGGTGGCCGAAAGCAATGATGCGGGCTCCCTTGACGGCCTGGGAAATCGCCGCAGAGCAGATCTCGAGGAAATCCGGTATCGACGAGATCGGAACAGCGATATCGCCCTGGATCGTCGGTCCCTCCATCATGTCGGCTTCGGCCAATCCTTCGCGCAGCGCCCAGAAACTTCTGCTTTGGCTGAGAGAAGCGGAAACAACGGCGTCGCTGACCAAGCCGGCCTCATAAGCCTCGGCAAGCACGGCCGTCATCCTTTCCTGCTGCGAGGCGGTTTCGTCGCTCGAGGAAAATTCGATCAGCACCTGCCATTCGCAAAGCCTTTCCAAGGGGAGCCGGCAGGCTGGGAAATGCTTGAGGACAAGTTCGAGGCCGGTTCCCGGCATAAGCTCGAAAGCGGTGACCTGCCCGCCGGTTCGCTGCTTGCAAAGCGCAAGCAAATCCAGCGCTGCCTTGACGGATGGCACGGCGCACACCGCCGTCGCCACGGAGGCGGGCCTTGCAAAGAGTTTCAGCACGGCGCCCGTAATGATCCCAAGGGTGCCTTCGCTGCCGATGAACAGTTGCTTGAGATCATAGCCCATATTGTCCTTGCGAAGGCCGCGCATGCCGTTCCAGATGCGGCCATCCGCGAGAACCACTTCGAGCCCGAGAACGAGATCCCTTGTGTTTCCGTAGCGCAGGACATTGCTACCGCCCGCATTGGAGGCGAGGTTGCCGCCGATCTGGCAATTGCCCTCGGAGGCAAGACGTAGCGGGAAGAGACGTTCGTTTTTCTCTGCCTCCGCCTGGATCGACGCGAGAAGGCATCCCGCATCGACAGTCATTGTATCGTTGATGGTGTCGACAGCCCGCACCTTGTTCATGCGGGCGAGATTGACCAGGATCTCGACACCCTTTCCGCTCGGCACCGCGCCGCCAACCAGGGATGTATTTCCGCCTTGCGGCACGATCTTCAGCCCATATTCCCGGCAAATCGAGACGATGGTGGCGACTTCCTCCGTCCGTGCCGGCTTCAGCAGCAGGGGCGAACTGCCGCGCATCACGCCCGTCCAATCGACGACATGCGGTTCGAGAAGGCCGGGATGGGTGCTCCAGCCGGAAGGCCCGACCGTCTCCTTCAGACGTTCAAGCGCTTCCGCAAGCCTGTCAGGCCGTATCTGCTCTCCGGATACGCCCGCCTTCATGTCCAGCGTCATTGGAGAAAATCCTTTCATTTCCGGCGGGTGAGGTTCAGGCCCTCATCCTGTGGTGATCGGCCGCGCTGGGCGCGCGGCCGACGGGATGCGCTAGGGCTTCAGGGACGGGCTGAAGCGGATCAGGCTGAGGATTTCGAAGAGCATCTGTGCCGCAACATGAGCGGTATTCGTTGTCGCGTCATATTGCGGCGCGACCTCCACCACATCGCCGCCGACGAAATCGATGCCCTTCAGTCCATGGAGGATTGCAAGCACCTCGCGGCTGGTCAGGCCGCCGATTTCCGGCGTCCCTGTGCCGGGTGCGAAAGCGGGATCGAGACTGTCGACATCGAAGGAAAGATAGGTTGGGCCATCTCCCACGACCGCGCGCGCTTTTTCGATGATGGCATCGATGCCCATCCGGCTAATGTCTTCAGCATGGATGACGGTCATTCCGGATTCGTAGGAGAACTCCCAGAGATACTCCGCCGCGCCACGGATACCGATCTGAATGGTGCGCGTGGGATCGAGAACTCCATCCAGCACCGCATTCCTGAACGGTCCGCCGTGATGGAACTTGGTGAGGTCATAGGCACCGCCCGTATCGCAATGCGCGTCGATATGGATCAGGCCGACAGGGCGCTCCTTGCCGACGGCCTTGAGGATCGGGTGCGTGATCGAATGATCGCCGCCGACCGCCAGCGGGATGACGCCGGCAGCAACGATCTGCCCGAAGCGACGTTCGATATCCTCATGGCTGAGCTCGAGGCGATAGCGGCTGCGGAATGGGACATCACCGATATCGGCGACCTTCGTTTCGAAGAGGGGCGCGCATTTCAGCACGTGATTGTAGGGTCCGACACGCTCGATGGCGCGCAGCGCCCGCGGCCCGAAACGAGAACCGGGGCGATTGGTGACACCGAGATCCATCGGAACCCCGATCAAGGCAATGTCGAGATCGCCGAAGTCTGGATTTTCGGCGTCAATAGGCCGGTAGGTGGCATCGAGGAGGGTCGGAATGCCGCTAAAGGGCGCAGCGCGAGTACCGCTTGCCGAAAAGATCTTGTTGGCCACGGCTTGGAATTCCGGATCATGGATGTTGCCACCATGTCCCTCGCCAAATTTTTCACGCAGCTGCTGCAGTTTTTCGTGGTCGAATGCCATGTCGTATCACCCCTCGTCTCAAACTGAAGAAGCTTTGCGCTCTTTTTCCAGCGTTTCAAAATGATCCGTGATCTGCGCTCCGGTCGCGATCCAGACGTCGTCCTTCGACTGCACGTGGCGCAGGAAGTCGCGCAATATGTGCCAGCGCATCGGCCGGCCGGAGACCTGCGGATGCAGGACAAGCGTCGTCACCCCGCCCCACGCATGGGTTGCCTCGAATTCCTCGATCCAGAGCGGGAGCACCGTGTCCCGCCCGAAAAGTGGCCGCGGACTGGTGCGGCTCGACATGCCGAAGTTCCAATCGTCGAAAGCGAAGTTGACGGGGATCTCGACCACGCCCGGCCGATCGCCTGCGGACCGATGCCGGTAGGGCAGGATATCGTCGCGGAACGAGCTCGAATAGCGGATGCCGGATTTGGCAAGGTAGGCCAGCAGTTCCGGGAAATTCTCGCCCGAAGGGGCACGGTAGCCGACAGGGCGGATGCCGAAAATCTTTTCCAGCGCCTCGAAGCCGCGATCGATCTCCTCGAATGTCTCGTCCAGTTTTTCGCGATCCGGCATCTTGTGCAGATAGCCGTGATGTCCGATCTCGTGTCCGGCTTTCAGAATGCCCTCGCAGACCTCGGCATGGGCGAGCGCCGTCCATCCCGGCGTGAAGAAGGTCGCCTTCAGGGACAGTTCCTCCATCAGCTCAAGAATCTTGCCTATCCCGACGCGTGCATCATAGCCGCCGTGGGAGGTGGTGACCATGCGGTCGATATTGGACGGATTGTTGCCGATCCATGCGGTTTCCGCATCGACGTCAAAGCCGATGAACAGGGCGCTTCGGGCACCGTTCGGCCAGGTCATCGCCGGGGCCTTGTCAGCAGGGTTGAGCGGGCGCGGGGTCAGGTCATAGGTCACGGCTGTATCCTCAGCAAAAGACGGGGCGGTTGTCCGCGTTGCCCGCCAGCAGGGTTTCGAGCCTGCGGCAGTCATTCAGGTTTTCAAGGTCGGCGATCGCGGCCCAAAGCCGATCGGCCTGTTCCGGCTCCATGGCCATGGCCGTGAGCTCGCGAAACTTGGCGGCGACCGCGGCAGGCTGCATCGGTCTTTCGGCAGAGCCGGTGGCCCGCGGCACCATCCGCGAAGCGCTGGAACCATCTATGAAGATCAGCGTCACCACCGGTTCGTCGAGCGGCTGCATGCCATCATCCACAGTGAGGCGCACGCGATCCATGATGCTGCGGAGACGGGCGTCGGAGCGCCGCTCAGCCGAATAGGCCTGGAGCCCTGCCGTGTCGAAAACGCAGCGCGCGGCAAGGGCATAGGGCAGGCTCATCTGGGTCGGCGCCATCGCGCTGGTCTCCTTGGCACCGCACATGCCCATCAACATGGGACTTAATCGCAGCTCGATCGTCGTTATCTCGCTGGCCTGGCGGCCCGTTTCCTGCAAGAGGTCGTCCAGCGCATCCACGGCTGAGTGGGCACCGCGGCAGGAGGCGTAGGGTTTTAAAACAGCGCGTTTTACTTTCCAGCTTTCACCGAGCGCGTCGCTGAGCTTCTCCGCCTCGCAGGCCGATTTGTTGAAGGAGCGGAAAAAGCCGCCCCAGACGTCATCGAAGACCTTGGATGGTCCGGCAAAGCCCTCCGCGGCCAGCTGCGCGGCAAGCAGGCCGCCTTCGGCCGCACGGCCGGCATGAATTTTCTTGGCCTGCGAACCGTCGTGGATGAAAGCCCACAGACCGGACGAAAAGCTGGTCGCAAGGGTGATCGCATCGCGCGTGGTAGAGGCATCGAGGCCGCAGATATTGGCGACGGCTGCCGCCGCCGCAAGCGTGCCGCAGGTGCCGGTCGAGTGCCAGCCGAGGCTGTTGTGGCTGTCATATCCGCCGGCTGCTTCCAGAATCCGCCGACCGACATCGTAGCCGGCGACCACAGCCGCGATCAGTTCCTTGCCCGTTACGACGCGCGATTCTTCAGCAATGGCGGCCATGACGGCGGGCATGACGACGGCGCCCGAGTGATCGCATCCCCCGGCATCGTCAAGCTCAAAGGCATGCGCCGCAACACCGTTGATCAGAGCGGCGTCGCGGGCGGATACCCGGTCAGTGGTGCCCCAGAGCCTCGCATTTCCCTGCGTTCGGCCAAGACGCCTCGCGATCCGGAATTCGTTCGAGCGGCCGCCGGCGAGAGCGGCGGCAAATGTATCGGCAATATGGATTTTGGTCTTTTCGACGACATCGGCGGGAAGGGCCTCAAACCGGAGTGCCGAAATAAAGGATGCCAGTCTGTCGATCGGGGCGTCGCCAAGAACGCGGGACATGATTGTCTGCTCTCTCGTATTTGGGAATGATGGACCCGAATGAAGCTGCCTTCACCGGGTCATTGGTTTGCGGCCCCGGCGCTTTCACGCCGGAGCCGCGGACGCCAGGCGTCACTTTACGGCTTGAGCGTTGACGTAGATTCCGTCCAGCATCGCACCTTCGAGGCCGTATTTGGCGAAGATCGTCTTGTACTCGCCGCTGGCCATCAGCGCCTTCAGCGCGGCGGCATAGGCATCGCGGAGCTCGGTATCCTTCTTGGCAAAGCCGATGCCCTGATAGACGGCCGTAAAGGGCTCGCCGACAACGGTATAGGTGTCCTTCTCGAGGCTCAGCAGATAGGGAAGCGTTTCGGAACCCTGCACCGCGCCATCGACGCGACCTTGCTTCAGCTGGGCACGGGCGTCCGCCGAGCCTTCCGTACCGACAACCTTGACGGCCGGCAGCCCCTTGGCTTCGCAGTTGGCCGCACTCCACTTCGCCGTCTCATCCGGGAAGGAGGTGCGGCGGCTCATGCCGACGATCTTGCCGCAGAAGTCGGTCGGCTTCTTGAACTCATCCTTGCGGGCAAAGGATGTGTAGAACTGCGCGCCGGATTTCATATAGTCGACGAAATCGAGCGTGTCGCGACGGGTGGGCAGGTCGCTCATGCCGCTATGGATGAGGTCGACGCGGCCGGTCGTCAGGGAAGAGACCATCTGTTCGAAGCCGATATCGGACCACTCCACCGTGGTGCCGAGTTGTTTGGCGAGCGCGAGGCCAAGATCGATGTCGAGGCCCATGAGTTTGTTGGTGGCCGGATCCTTGTATTCCATCGGCGGATAGTTCGCCTGGTTGGCGACGACGACCTTGCCGGCGGACTTGATTCTTTCCGGCAGGCCTTCGGCGTTGGCTGCGGTTGCAGCAACGCAAAGAGCTGCGAGCATGACGAGATGCCTGTTCATGTTGTTCCCCATTTTGACTCTGGTGCAAAGCCGGAGGGTTTCCTGTTCCGCCAGCTTCCTCTTCTCAACTGTGAACGGCTTTGATGAACTCCGCCGTTCTGGCGCTTTTCGGAGTGCTGAGAACCTCCGATGCCAAGCCTGTTTCGACCACTTTTCCCGCTTCCATAAAGGTGACGGTATTGGCCACATTGCGGGCAAAGCCCAATTCGTGGGTGACGACGATCATGGTCATTCCGGACGCTGCAAGATCCTTCATGACGTCGAGCACTTCCGAGACGAGTTCCGGGTCGAGTGCCGATGTGGGCTCGTCGAAGAGAATGAGATCCGGCTGCATGCCCATGGCGCGGGCGATGGCGACGCGCTGCTGCTGGCCGCCTGATAGTTCGGACGGATAATGGTTCGCCTTCTCGGCAAGACCGACGCGTTCCAGAAGGACGGAGGCTCGTTCGCGGGCCTGCTCCACGGATTGTCCGAGGACATGCACCGGTCCCTCGATGATGTTCTCGATCGCGGTCTTGTGCGGAAAGAGGTTGAAGCGCTGGAAGACCATGCCGATGCGGCGGCGCTGACGGGAAATTTCCGCATCGCTGATCTGGTGCAGATTGTTGCCTTCGCGGCGATAGCCGATCAGCTCGTCATTGACCCAGATGGCGCCGCCATCCATCCGCTCCAAAAGGTTGATGCATCTCAGAAACGTGCTCTTGCCGGAGCCGGAGGGGCCGATGATACAGCTGACCTCGCCGCGCACGACCTCCATGCTGACTTTGTCGAGGGCGCAGAAGTCGCCGTAGTTCTTCGTGACGTCGACGGCCTTGACGAGAATATCCTGTTTCATGGTCGACCTCACATGGACGTTTTGATCGATTTCGAGCCGCGCCCGAAATAACGCTCGATATAGTGCTGGCCAACCGACAGGACGGAGACAACGGCGAGATACCAGAAGCTGGCAACGAGCAGCAGCTCGAGAACGCGGGTATTGGCAAAGTAGATGATCTGGGCGTTGTGGAGGATTTCGGCATACTGGATGACGCTTGCAAGCGATGTCAGCTTCACCATGCCGATCACTTCATTGCCGATCGGCGGGACCATCACGCGCATGGCCTGCGGCAGCACGATGCGGCGTAGCATCTTCATCTGCGTCATGCCGATGGTCCGGGCGGCCTCGTATTGGCCGCTATCGACGGAGAGCAGCCCGCTTCGGACGACCTCGGAGGTGTAGGCGCCCTGGGAAATGCCGAGGCCAAGCATGGCGGCGACGAAGGGCGTCATCACGTCAACGGTTCGGAATTCGATAAGGCCGTGGATGCCCATGGTCGGAAAGATCAGCGCCAGGTTGAACCACAGCATCAGCTGCAGCAGCGCCGGCGCTCCACGGAAGATCCAGACATAGCCGATGGCGATGTAGGAGAGCACCGGATTGCCGGAAATGCGCATGATGGCGATGAGGACGCCGAGCACGATGCCAACAGCCATGGCGGCTACGGTCATCAGCAGCGTATTCGTGAGACCATCGAGAATGGCTGGCGCGAACAGAAACTCGCGAACGTAGCTCCATTCTATCTGGCCGACGCTGAAAGCACGCACCAGCCCCGCGAGCAGGACGAGGACGATGGCGGCGGCGACCATGCGGCCGATATGCCGCTTCGGCACCAGGCGCAGATGGGCGATCTCGTATTTGTCATCGGTGGGGGAAGGGCTGGCGCTTGCAACTGTCATCGGCTTCGAAGCTCCTGAGGGTCGTTCTCTCCATGCGTGGCTTTAGACACTCCGGCAAAGATGCGGCAGGCGGTGATTGCCGTTTTGAAGCGGGCAATCTGTTCGCGTACGCGAACCGGCGCAGTGGCGCCGTAACCGGTGCGGCTGGCAAGCGCCTTGTCGAGCGTGATGGCGGCAAGCATATCCTTGTTCAGCCGCGGATCGATCTTCGGCAGGTCGTCTTCGGTGAGCCCGGCAAGATCGTGGCCGCGTTCCTCGCAATAGCGAACGACCGCGCCGGTTATCTCATGCGCCTCGGCGAATGGCACGTTCTGGCCGACCAGCCAGTCGGCGACCTCGGTTGCGAGCGTGAAGCCCTTGGGAGCCTCCTCACGTAGCTTGTCGACATCGAATTCCAGTGTTGCGACCATGCCGGCAAAGGCTGGCAGGATCAATTCGAGAACGTCGATCGTTTCGAACAGCGCGCGCTTGTCTTCGGCCAGGTCGCGATTATAGGCGAGCGGCATGGCCTTCATGGTGGCGAGGAAGCCCGTGATGTTGCCGATGAGAGTGCCGGACATGCCGCGCGTCAATTCGGCGATATCGGGGTTCTTCTTCTGCGGCATGATGGAGGAGCCGGTGGAATAGGAATCGTGCAGCCGCACCCAGCTGAACTGCTTGGAGCTCCAGATGCAGATTTCCTCCGCCAGCCGCGACAGGTCGACCGCGACCAGCGAGCAGATAAACAGAAACTCGGCGACATGGTCGCGGGCGGCGACGGCGTCGATCGAGTTTTCGCAGGCGGCCGAATAGCCGAGCTCAATGGCGGACAGGTCGGGACGGCAGGCGATGCCGGAGCCGGCAAGTGCCGCCGCGCCGAGCGGCGAGCGGTCGAAGCGACGGTCCCAATCTTCGAAGCGCTGCAGGTCGCGCAACAAGGACTGGGCGTGCGCCATCAGGTGGTGACCGAGGACGATGGGCTGGGCCGGCTGCAGATGGGTGAAGCCCGGCATGACAGTCTCGGCATGGTGCGAAGCCTGCTCAGTCAATGCTTCCTGGACCGAGATGATCTCCCGCGAGAGCTCGCGCGCCATGCGGCGCAGATAGAGGCGCGTGTTGTTGGCTGTCTGGTCGTTGCGGGACCGTCCGGCGCGAAGCTTCCCGCCGAGCGCGCCGAGGCGTGCCATCAGCAGGCGCTCCAGGAAGGTATGGACATCCTCGTCGCCCGCGATCGGTTGCTGATGACCGCCGGCGACATCCGTCTCGATGTCGTCAAGGGCAGCTCGGATCGCTGCGAATTCGCTTTCGTCGAGAACGCCGGCGCGCTTCAGTTCGGAAGCATGCGCGCGGGAGCCCGCGATATCCTCCCGGAAAAGGCGGAAATAGGACAGCGGCGCGCGTGACAGATTGGCCAAGGCCTCGGACGGTCCGGACTTGAAGCGCCCGCCCCATAGCTGCGTGGGCTCAGACATTGATGTCCCCTGTTTGTTTAAACTTTTGGCAATGCTCCTACGTGCTGATTTAATCGGCAAGCGAAGTTATTTCACTACGCTATGACAAAACCGACTAGCTCGAATTTCATCAGTGGATTATTGAAATGGGCCGAGGAGATGTAGCCATGATCGGCGCTCCTGCGGAGAACTCATGGTATCGGGCCGACAGCACTTGCCTTCGATGACTGCCCTGCAGGTTCTGCTTGCCGTGGCGGAGAGGGGATCGACGAGTGCCGCCGCAGAGAGCACATCCCTGTCCCAGAGCGCCGTCAGCAAGCAGTTGCTCGCATTGGAGGACCTGATCGGCAGTCCGGTCTTCACTCGAACGCCGCGCGGCATGATCCCCACAGAGATCGGTCTGATTTACATCGAACACGCGCGCACCGCGCTGAAGGCGATGGAAGATGCGGCGTTGCGCGTTGCGCGTCTGAAGCCCGGCCCTAGTGTGCTGCGCCTGCAGGTTCTTCCGATTTTCGGCGATCGTTGGCTGCTGCCGCGTTTCGTTCAATTCGCTGAACAACATCCGGAAATTGACGTGCAGTTCACGACCTTCGTGTCACCCACGCAATCGGAGACGGCGGACGGCATATTCCGTTTTCTCATTGCACCGAACAAGGGAGAGACTGCGCAATATCTGTTCGGGCACGAGGTTCTGATCGTCAGCGCGCCATCCTATTGGCAGAAGAATGGCATTCCGGGCACGATCGACGAACTGGCCGAGGGTGTCATGCTGGAACATCCGCAGACGCCGCTGCATTGGCAGCATTTCGCCGAAAGCCACGGAAAGCCCGATATCGCCGTCCATCACATCACGCGGTTCGGCTATTACACCATGGTGATCCGCGCGGCCCTTGCCGGACAGGGGATGGCGTTGATACCGCGCGGCCTCATTCTCGATGAGTTGGAGACAGGTCGACTGATCAGCCCCAATGGCTTCGGCTATCGAAGCGAATACGGATACTGGTTCGCGAAGCCGGAAGACATCTCCCCCGGCGCTTCGATGCGGACGTTCGAGGCATGGCTGATGGGGCAAGCCGAGAGCATGCGCGACTGAGACAGGGAGCAGCGTTGCAACAGGCTGGCGGTCAGATCGTCAGTTCTTCGAGCGCCTTTCCATCAAGGCGATAGAACAGCTTATCGGGTTTGCGCGTGCCGCCGAGCCCGTCGTAGAAATCGAGGAGCCTTGCGTTTTCAGGGTCGGCGGTCCAGTCGATCCGGGCAAGCCCCCGCTCTTGTGCCAGCTCGGCGAGCGCGCGCATGAGGTCTCGGCCCAAGCCGCGGCTGCGTTGCGCGGCGCTTACGAAGAGTTCCTTCAGAAAGATGCCCGGTTTCAGGCCAGGTCCGGGATAGATCCCGGAGAAGGCGGCGAAGCCCAGGGTGGCGTCGTTCTCCTCCACGATCAGGATCTCGGCACCTTGTGGCATTGCCTTGAGCCCGGCAATGATTTCGGCCCGCGACGGACAGGGTACCTGATAATGCGCCTGCATTTCTTCCATGAGGGCGGCCAGTGCCGGCAGTGCTGGATCGTTCGTCAATAGAAGACGGATTTTGGTGGCCACGATTCGCTCCAAGCTAGGTTTCAGGTACCGGACAGACCGTGCGAGCGGAAAGCCTTCTTGTCGCCGAGCTTTAGGGGCCGGATGCCGAAGCCGTCAACATCTTCGATCTGGCAAAACAATCGCCGGCAATTCGCTGAGGAACGGTTTGCTCCGACAAATCGGTTGAGATCGTGACCGATATCGGTGTAGCAATCGGCCTCCAAGGAACCCATCGACATGCCATCCGCAATCCCCAATCCTTTCGTGACGCGGCTTTCGCCGCCACCCATCCCCTCCGTTTTTGCATGGGCGCGCGACTATGCCGGCGCTCACGGGCCGCTGATCGATCTGTCGCAGGCCGTGCCCGGCTATCCCGCCCATCCCGAGATGCTGCGGCTCCTCGGCGAGGCGGCGGCATCGCAGGCCATGACGGGCTATGGGCCGATCGAGGGAGAAACGGTGCTGCGCGAAGCCTATGCGCGGCATGTGAGCGACATCTACGGCGCGTCGATCCAGGCTGCCAATATCCACATCACATCCGGCTGTAATCAGGCCTTCATGTGTGCCGCCATCGCCCTTGCCGGTGCCGGTGATGCGATCGCACTCACAAATCCCTTCTATTTCAATCATGAGACGACCTTGTCCATGCTCGGCATCGAGCGCGTGCTTGTCGAGTGCGATGCGGTCGGCGGCTTCCTGCCGGATGTTGTCTCGGCCGAGCGGGCGCTTGCCGCCGGTGCCCGGGCGCTTGCGGTCGTCACGCCGAACAATCCGACCGGGGCCGTCTATCCGCCGTCATTGCTGCATGATCTTTTTGCGCTTTGCCGGAAACATGGCGCCTGGCTCGTGCTTGATGAGACCTATCGAGACTTTCTTCCGGGCGATTATGGCCCGCCACATGCGCTGCTGTCGGAGCCGGGCTGGGAGGATACGCTCGTCCTGCTCTACAGTTTCTCGAAATCGTTCTGCATTCCCGGCCACAGGCTGGGGGCGGTGACGGCAGGGCCTAAGCTTTTGGGCGAGATCGCCAAGATCATGGACAATATGCAGATCTGCGCCCCGCGCTCCGCCCAGGTGGCCGTGGCTGCCGCCTTGCCGGTGCTTGCCGATTGGCGGGCGGGAAACCGGCTGGAGATCGCGCGCCGGGCGGGGGCGCTGAAGGCCGTGGTGTCCGACCTGCCCGGTTGGGACATCGCCGCAATCGGCGCCTATTTCGCCTTCGTACGGCACCCCTTCGCTGACCAGTCTTCCGCTGAGGTGGCCGAGAGACTGGCAAAGCGGGTGGGTATCGTCAGCATACCCGGAAGCTATTTCGGCGTGGGACAGGAGCGCTATCTGCGTCTTGCCTTTGCCAATGCTGATGTCGCTTCGATCGGGCTGCTCGGGAGCCGGCTGCCGCTAGGCTGACGGGCTCTTCGCAAACCGGTTGGCCGGCATGGACAGCCCCAGGTTTTCACGAAGCGTCGAGCCTTCGTACTCTTCTCGGAACAGCCCGCGGCGGCGCAGCTCCGGTAGGACAAGCTTGACGAAATCGTCAAGGCTGGAGGGCAGGGTCGGGAACATCAGGATGAAGCCGTCCGCGGCGCGTGTCTCGAACCATTCCTCCATGAAGTCGGCAATCTGCGTCGGCGTGCCGGTAATGCCGTTGCCGGTATGCTTTTCCGCATAGTGGCGGACAAGCTCACCAACCGTGCGCCCGCTTTTGACGAAATCGACGAGTTCGTCGAACAAGGCGCGCGAGCCTTTCGGTGCCGCCGGAAGCCGGTCCATCGGGAAGGGTTGATCCAACGGTACGCCGCGCAGATCGGCCTCGAGGAATTCCGACAGCATCAGCCGGCCGACGTCTGGATGCATTTTGTCAATGAGATAATTGACCTTGGCTTCGGCTTCAGCCTGCGTTTCCCCGACATTGATGACCACGCCGGGCATGATCTTAAGATCCTCCGGGTCGCGGCCATAGGCGGGCATCCGGCGTTTGACATTGGCATAGAAGTCGCGATTGCGGTCGATGTTTGAGGCAAGGCTGAAGACGATCTCGGCGGTGCGCGCCGCCATATCCATGCCGGGTTCCGATCCGCCGGCTTGTGCTATGACAGGCCGGCCCTGCGGCGTGCGGGCGATGTTGAGCGGCCCTCGCACCTGGAAGTGCTTGCCCTTGTGGTTCAGCGTGTGATGCTTCGTCTTGTCGTAATAGACTCCTGTTTCCCGGTCGAGAAGCAGGGCACCTTCCTCGAAACTATCCCACAGGCCGAACACCACATCGACGAATTCGTTGCCGCGCTCATAGCGCAGCGCGTGGGGATCCAGCCCTTCGCGGTTGAAATTATAGCCCGTCTCGTCGTGGTCGGAGGTCACGACGTTCCAGCAGGCGCGGCCGCCGCTCAAATGATCGACCGATGCGAAGAGGCGGGCGACGTTGTAGGGTTCGTAATAGCTCGTCGAGAGGGTGGCGACGAGGCCGAGATTTTTGGTGGTGACGGAGAGTGCGGCCAGGAGCGACACCGGCTCGAAACGGTTCATCTTGGTCGGGATGCGCGCGAGCGCATCCGGATCGCCGACGGCTGCGGCGGGCGAATCCGCCATGAACATGAAATCGAATTTGGCTTCTTCGGATCGTTTGGCGACGTCGAGGAGGTGGCTGAAGTCATTGGCGCCGTGGACGTCACTGGCCGGATGAAGCCAGGAGGCCGGATGGAAGCCGAAGGTGTAGACAAAAGTGCCCAGCTTCATCTTGTCGGTGCGCGCCATGCCGTTCTCCTGATCGCCAAGCTTAAAGTCTGCGCAGATTATCGTCCTGCGATTTTTTTCATCAATATCGCGCCGCTGTCTTTCGTTTTAGTTTTTCTAAAAGTCTACACCGGTGTGGACGGCGCAGATATGCGAGCCTGTTGACGCGAAATCGAAACAAGCCAGTCGCGAAATGCCGGGCCGAAGGGCTTCTGCAGCGCCGCCCTGTCCCAGGCGAGAAAATAGCTTTCGCGTAATGGGATGCGGATATCGACGGGAATGACGAGCGTCTGCGCTTCAAGCTCGTCTGCGATCATCGACATCTGAGCGAGGACGATGCCGCGTTTGTTGACGGCCGCATCGATGGCGCTGCTCGACAGGGTAAAGGAAAGACCGGCGGTGGTCTCCTTGAGTGCCGCCCCTGTCTTCGCGGCGAATTCGCGCCAGCTCGGATAGGGCGTGAAATGGCGCTCCCATTCGACATGCAGGAGTGGATAGTCGAGAAGCCGCGCCGCGGAGGGCGCCTTGCCCTTGATCAACGCCGGCGAGCAGGCGGGGACGACCCAATCGCGGAACAACTCCGTATAGTGTTCGTGCTGCAGCACATCCGATCCATAACTGATGCGGAAATCGATGTCGTCGAAGCCCATGCGCGGTTCCTTGTCGCGGCCGACGATCCTGACATGGGCGTCCGGATGAAGGGCCTGCCAGTCGAAGATCCGGCGCCCGATCCACTTGTTGACGACGGAAGACAGGGCGCTGAGAACCAGGGCATTCTCATTGCGTGCCCGTTCCAGTATCTGCTCCGCAAGCGCGAATTGCTCGAAGCCCTTCGATATTTCCTGGTGGTAGAGCCGCCCCCATGGGGTGAGCTCCACGGTACGGCCGTTGCGCTCCAGCAGGGTCACTCCAAGAAAGCTCTCGATCTTGCGGATCTGCTGGCTGATCGCGCCGGGGGAAACCTTAAGCTCCAGGGCCGCGGCGCTCACGCCGCCGCAACGGCCGACGGCTTCGAAGGCCTGCAAGCCCTTGAGCGGAACTGTCCTGATAGCCTGTTTCTCGGTCAAGAGGCGCTTCTCCGCGGCAGTTGATCCCTGACGCCTCTCTCAGTCGGATGAAAGTCGCCGGCAAACTGGAAACGGTCGCCGGGATGAATGATCTCGACATAGGTGACCGTGCGGCTGTTCTGCCACGTCTGGCGGATGAGTGTCAGGCAGGCGTCGCCGCGCTCGGTCTCAAGCAGGCGTGCCGTGGCGGCATCGGCCGATACGGCGCGGATGACATGCCTCGCCTTCGACCAGGGCACCATGTCGAGCAGCCATTTGCCTGGAGGCACCGAGGCAAAGCCTTCGGTTCTGGCGGATGGCACCATGGCGAGCATGATGATGCGTCGCTCCAGCGCGTTCGGCTTGCCGTCCACCGCATGCAGGCAGTGAAGCCGCAAGATTTCCGCTCCCGTCGGTTCGCCGAGCTGTGTCGCGGTGACAGCATCCAGCGTCTCGATTTTTCGCATCAGGATCCTGTAGCTGTGGTCATGCCCCGCCAACTCGGCTTCCGTTGAGATGTCCTGAATATCCATCACCGTTCGGTCGATCTGCCGCGCGGCGACGAAGGAACCGACCTTGCGGCGGCGTATGATCATGCCGCGCTCCGCCAAGGCCGACAGCGCCTTGTTCACGGTCATCCGAGAGCATTGATACTCTTGCACCAGTTCGTGTTCGAAGGGGATGCGATGACCAGGCGGCCAGGCGCCGCTCATGATCCTGGCTTCGATGTCTTCGAAAATTCTCCGATGAATTGAGACCAATGCTCACCTCGATCCAGCCATGACATTCAGTTGCTGCGAAAGCCGCTTTTGCTAGGTCCATTGCCGCTGTACGGCATAAATCTTGCGTCCAATGAGTTTAATGTTTGACAGTGTAGGCCAGCCTGTATCTATTTGTATAGACAAAAGCGGGTCATAGAAATCCGCTTGGCGGGACAACGCTTGGGGAACCTGGACCTTCCACCGGAAGGGCAAAAAACTGGAGAGAAAAACATGAGGATGAATTCGCTTCTGAAGGGGCTGGTCGGCGCCGCATTCTTGTTTGGCGCGACGATTTCCGCCCATGCGGCCGACACGCTTGCCGCCGTAAAGGCCGCCGGCACCTTGAAGGTCGGCACCGAGACGGCCTTCGCACCCTTCGATTTCATCGATGCAGGCGAACATGTCGGCCTGAACGTCGATCTCTTCGCTGAGATCGGCAAGGAACTCGGCGTGAAGATCGAATGGGTCACGCTGCCCTGGGATGGCGTCTTCCCGGCGCTCGAAGCCGGCAAGTTCGACGTCGTCGCAGGCCCGGCGACGATCACCAAGAAGCGCATGGAACGCTATCGCTTCACGCCGCCGCTCGCCGAGGCGACCATCGCAATCCTGAAAAAGGCTGGCGACAAGACGATCAACAAGCCGGAAGATATTGCCGGCAAGAAGATCGGCGTCGGCAAGGCGACCGCCCAGCTCGATCAGCTCAAGGAATTTTCCGAAACCCTGCCGACCAAGGTCGACATTCGCGAATATCCGGCCTTTACGGAGTCCTATGCGGACCTCGCGGCCGGCCGCATCGCCGGTGTCGCCAACTCGCTGCCGAATATCGCTTTCGTTGCCAAGCAGCGCGAAGGAACGTTCGAAGTCGTGCTGCCGCCCTTCGGCAAGAAATCCTATTTCGGCTTTATCGGCCTGAAGGATGCCGATCATGCGCCGCTGATGGATGCGATCGATGCTGCCATGCTGAAGATCAAGGCTGACGGCCGTATGGCGACGCTGCAGAAGAAGTGGTTCGGCGCGAGCTTCGACACCCCGGATTCCGTCAAGGACCCGGCATTCTGATCAGCCATCGGAAATCGGCCATGCCCGCGGCAATGTCGGGGCATGGCCGAGAAATGCGACCGCACCTTTCTGGCCGTCAAGCGGGCGAAATCTGAACCATGTCCATCAAGCTCTTCGAGTTGCTCTTGCAGGCGTCGATCTACACGGTGACGATCAGCGTCGTGTCGATCCTCATCGGCTTTGCGATCGCGATTCTTCTGTCGGGAATGCTGCTGTCGGGGCGCGGTCTCTTTGTGCGACCTGCCCAGATTTTCATCAGCTTCTTTCGCGGCGTGCCACTGCTGGTGCAATTGCTGCTGATCTACAATCTGCTTCCGGGCATCGGCATCAATGTGCCGAGCATAGTCGCCGCGATCATCGGCCTGTCGCTCTGCACGGCAGCCTATCAGGCTGAAAATTTGCGCGGCGGCTTTGCCAGCGTGCCTCTCGGCCTTGTGGAGTCGGCGGAGATGGTCGGCCTGACGCCACGCCAGACCTTTCGCCGCATCAAGGTTCCGATCGCCCTGCGCCTCACATTTCCCGCTCTCGTCAACGAGGCGATTCTCATTCTCAAGGCATCGTCGTTGGTCTCAGTGGTCGGCATCGTCGAGCTGACCCGCATGGCACAGGATCTCGCCGGCAGCACCTTTCTGCCGCTGCAGCTCTTCGCATCCGCCGGCCTCATCTATCTCGTCATCAACTGGTTGGTGGCGCTTGCCGGCGGCCTGATCGAAAGCCGATTGCCCGGAGTGCCGCGATGACCTTCGACATCAATGTCATCATCGGACAGTGGCCGGCCATCGTCAGCGGCGCTGGCGTGACGATCATGATCTGGATACTGGGCACGATCGCCGCGGCCATCATCGGCTTCCTCATGGCAGTCGCCCGGCAATATGGCGGCATGTTGGTCGATAAGGCGCTGGGCGCTATCGTCGCCGTGCTGCGCGGCACGCCGTTTCTCATTCAGATCTTCCTGGTCTATTACGGCGGTCCCTTCGTCGGGCTGGATCTCGATCCCCTGCCTGCCGGATTGATCGGTATTTCGATCTACGGCGCGGCGTATTTCAGCGAAATCTTCCGCTCCGGCTTCCAGGCCGTGCCGAAGGGTCATATCGAGGCCGGCGAATGTGTTGGCCTGACGCGAGGGCAGATCGTCTGGCGCATTCTGTTGCCGGAAATGACGATGCTGGTGCTGCCGCCATCCGTGAACATGGTGGTCATCCTGATGAAGGAGACGGCGGTTCTATCCATCATTACGGTGCCGGAGCTGACTGCAACGTTGAGCGCGATCGGATCGCAGCAATATGCCTTCGTCGAAGCGCTTTCAGCGCTGGCGCTCTTCTATTGGGTGCTGGTCGAAGTCACCGGCTGGCTTGGCAATCTTGCCGAAACGAAACTTTCCAGATTCAGGTTTTTCAACGCATGAGCGTCCCCGCGATCGCAGTCAGCAATCTCGTCAAGACTTTCGGAGAGACCACGGTCCTTCATGGCATCGATCTTATCATCGAGCCGGGGCAGGTTTCCTGCCTCATCGGCCCATCCGGCTCCGGCAAGAGCACGCTTTTGCGCTGCATGGCTTTTCTGGAGGAGGCAACGCGCGGGACGATCGCCATCAACGGCGAGGTGCTCGGTTTCACCGAGGATTCGCAAGGACGGCGCGAGCGCATTTCGGCTGCCGCCAATCGTGCGATCCGCGCCCAGATCGGCATGGTGTTCCAGCAGTTCAATCTCTGGCCGCACATGACCGCGCTCGGCAATGTCAGCGAGGCGCTGAAGACGGTTCACAAGATGAGCCGGAAAGCGGCCGAGGATGCGGCGATGGCGCAACTCGTCAAAGTGGGTTTGGAAGCGCGGGCAGGGCACTATCCCTCGCAGCTGTCGGGTGGACAGCAGCAGCGCGTGGCGATCGCCCGTGCCCTGGCGTTGAAGCCGAAGATCATGCTGTTCGACGAGCCGACCTCATCGCTCGATCCGGAGCTGACGGGTGAGGTCCTGAACGTCATGCGCGATCTGGCGGCCGAGGGCATGACCATGGTTGTCGTCTCGCACGAGATAGGTTTCGCCGCAACGGTCGGCCAGCAGATCATCTTCCTCGACCACGGCAAGGTATTGTTCACCGGGCCGCCGCAGGAAGTCTTCAAGAAGCCGAGAAATCCGCGTCTTGAGCAGTTCCTCGATACCTATCTCGATCGTGGCGCCTCGATGCTGCTTTAACTTATCGGCGATCCCGCGGGCATCGGCCCAAATACGGAGCTAGGTTGCCCGATAAGGCAGTTCCGCGCGTCTTGGGATCACTACTCCAACTGTTCTCTCGCAAAGCTGATCAGGCTTTCGATATGAACCGCAACTGCAGACCGCGTTTGTTCTGCATCCCCGCGTTCCAGCGCCTCGATGATGACGAGGTGCTCGGTTGAATCGGGCTTCAGCCGATCCTTCAGCCGGTCGATCTCGAACAGGCGTGTGGTGGCGCGCAGTTCGCGCAGTACTTTCGCCATGACCGCGTTGGCGCAGTGGTCGATGATCAGATTGTGCAGGTTGTCGTCGGAGACCCAGTGCGCATCGGTGTGATAGGCCGTTGCATCGAGAAGCTCATGGATCTCGCGCCTGACGGCGATCAACTGCCGGCGCGGAATATTGGGGATTGCCAGCACTGCGGCCTCGGGCTCGATCAGCAGGCGAAGCTTCAGGCTCTGTAGGTACTCTCCGATATCAACCCGGCGAACCACATAATTGCGGCCATCGCCTTTGCGCACCAATCCTTCGCCCTCGAGCCGCTGCAGGGCTTCCCGCAGAGGCGTCCGGGAAATGCCGAGGGCTTCGGCCAGCCTTGCTTCGACAATGACCTGTCCGCCTTTCAAGCGGCGATGGCGAATCATGTCGGACACGGCCTTGTAGGTCAGCGAGGCAAGATTGTGCTGCGTGCCCGCTGGCTGCGTATCCGGCAAGATTGAAATATCTGTCACCTTTACCTCATTTCGCGTGTTGAGGGCGCGACCGTGCAACGACGCACTTTCTTCCAGTCGGCTGGTGTTACATATGATAGCCCAACTCGCAAACAACGAAAAAGGGGTCTCATGGACGATCGCTTGAACGACGCGGAAGACGAAAGCCTTGCGGAGGAGACCTATCGCCTGCTTCTAGCCGATATTCTTTCGGCCCGGCTCGCCGGCGGATCGGTGGTGCAGCAAAGGCGGCTTGCCACCAAGCACGCGGTATCGCGCTCGCCGATGCGGCATGCGCTCGGCCGCCTCGAGGGGGAGGGGCTGCTGGTCCGCAACGACAAGGGGGTGCTTTGCGTCCGGGTCATCACGCTGAAGGACTATCTCGACAGTCTGTCGATGCGAATGCTGCTGGAGCCGAGCGCGGCGGCGGCCGCCGCCCCTCATATGCCCGTGGAGGCGTTGACGTCGCTTTCCGCAATGCTCGATGCAATCGAAGCCGATCCGGACCCGGATCAGGAACTCGTCTGGCAGTTTGATGATGCTCTGCATATGTCCATCGCCAATGAGAGCGGCAATTCCTTCATGGCCGCCACGATCGGCGAGATGCGGCGCTATACCACGATCTTCGAAAGGCAGATGGCAGTGATCCGGGCAAAGCCCGGCATGGCCGAGCATCGGGCAATCCTCACGGCTTTGTCGGCGGGCGATCCCGAGGCGGCGCGGCAGGCAATGGCCCGTCATCTCGATGCGGTCCGACAAGGCGTTCTCACAAATTACTGACAGCTTTCGCGACAGCACTTGCATCGGCGGCTGAATTTTGTATAAAAGTGGGATCCCAGATGAATGCAACTTTGGGACACCAATAAAAACAACTCCAGAGGTCATCATGTTCCGAATTCAATTGTCCCGCGGCGTTCTTGCCGCCTCATTCCTAGCTCTGACGACATCGCTCGCTCTTGCCCAATCCTGCGCGCCGAAGGTTGCAGCCGGCGAGTTGATCACGCCGGGCAAGCTCGTCATGTCGACCAATCCGACGCTGCCGCCCTTGCAGTTCATCGACTCCAGCGGCGAGCTGAAGGGCATGCGCATCGAGCTCGGCACCGAGATCGCCAAGCGCCTCTGCCTTCAGCCGGAATATATCCGCATCGAGTTCTCCGCGATGGTGCCTGGCCTGCAAGCCGGCCGCTGGGACATGATCAACACCGGCATCTTCTTCACCGAAGAGCGCGCCAAGATCATGCAGATGATCCCCTATGAAGACCAGGCGATCAGCGTGTCGATCGCGCCGAATTCCACCAAGAAGGTTGCCAGCAAGGACGACCTTGCCGGCATGACGATCGGCGTCGAAATCGGCGGCTTTGAGGAAACCAAGACGCGTTTGCTCGACAAGGAATTGCGCGATGCCGGCAAGCAGGGCTTGACGATCCAGACCTTCGACAATTTCGCGCTTGCTTATCAGGCTTTGCGTGCCGGGCAGGTCGACGGCGTCGTATCGATTGATGCCGTCGCCAAGGAATATGATGCGCGGGGCGACTTCAAGCGCGCTCTCAGCGGCCTCTATCCCGCGCCGGTCGCCGTCGCCTTCAAGAGCCCGGCCCTTGCCGATGCGGTATCGGCGACGCTCAAGGCAATGAAGGCCGACGGATCGCTGAAGGCGCTGTTCGACAAGTACGGATTGCCTATGGTGTCCGGTGATTATTCCGTGAAGGGCCCTGGCCGCTGATCGGCTTGATCGGTCCATCGGAATGGCGATGCGCGGGTCTGTCGCGCTCGCCTTGAGCAGAAAGCTACGTTCATGACGCTTTGGAGCTGGTCGGGTTTCTTCGGATACCTGTTTAATCCCTTCATTCTCGGTGGGGTCTTCACGACCATATGGCTGACCGTCGTGTCGCTGACGGCGGGTCTTATCCTTGGATTTGCCCTTGCCCTGATGCGGCGATCACCCTTCCGGTCGGCCAAGATCCTCGCCAAGACCTATATCTGGCTGTTTCGCGGCACGCCGCTGCTCGTCCAGCTCATCGCAATCTACACGGCGCTGCCGCAGTTCGGCATTCGCTTCACCGTGGTCGAGGCGGCCTTGATCGGGCTTGCGCTCAACGAAGCCGCCTACCTTGCGGAAATCATCCGCGCCGGCATCGAGGCGGTTCCGGAAGGGCAGGCCCGGGCCGCGCGAGCACTCGGGATGACGGAACGGCAGATCATGCGCCACATCGTCATGCCGCAAGCCTTCAAGGTCATCATTCCGCCGCTTGGAAACTCCGTCAACGGCCTGCTGAAGACGACCTCCGTGACGTCGGTCATCTCCATGGAGGAGCTTCTGAGGCGAACCCAGGTTCTCATCCAGGAACGTTTCATGGTGCTGGAGCTCTTCGCGGTGGCGGCCATCTACTACCTCCTTCTGACCACGCTCTGGGATTTCTTCCAGAACCATATCGAGAAGCGCTTCGGTCAAGCCACCAACTCGCGGCTTTCCATCACCGAGAAGCGCTAGAACCAGGATATCTGACATGACTAGGAAGTTTCGCGGTGTCTATACCGTGATGATCACGCCGCTGGACGCGAATGGCGCCGTGGACCTTAAGGCGCTCGCCGCCTTCACCGATTGGCAGGTGCGCGAGGGCATACATGGTCTCATCCCGCTCGGCTCGACCGGCGAGTTCCTGTCGCTGAGCGAAGAGGAACGCGACGGGGTCGCAAGGACGGTGATCGAAACCGTCGCCGGCCGCGTTCCGGTATTGATCGGAACCGGTGCGGAAGACACGCGCGAATGTGTTCGTCTGAGCCAAAAGGCGGAAACCATGGGCGCGGATGGCGTCATGATCATTCCGCCCTTCTATTCCACGCCGACGGATGACGAACTCGTTCATCACTACCGCACGGTTGCTTCTGCAATTTCCATTCCGATCATGGTCTACAACAACCCGGCGACAGCCAATGTCGATTTGAAGCCGGAGCTGGTGAAGCGCATCGCCGAGATTAGAGGTTGTGACTATATCAAGGAATCGACCCTCGAAGTAACGCGAGTGCGTGACATCATCCGTCTGGCGGGTGAGGATATGACCGTCTTCGGTGGTATCCTCGGTTTCGAATCCTTCGTGATGGGGGCTGAGGGCTGGGTGGCGGTTGCATCGAACGTCGCGCCGGGACCGATGGCTCGGATTTTCGAGCTCGTCGCGGATGAGAAGAAGATCGATGAGGCGCGCGCTCTTTACCTGAAGTGGCTGCCAATCATCCAGGCCGTGGGCGGGCAGGCCTATGTTGCCGGTTCGAAGTCGCTGCTGACGCATATGGGCTTTGCCGCCGGAACACCACGGCCGCCGCGGCTGCCGTTGCCGCCCGCACAGGATGAGGCCATGAAGAAGCTGGTTTCGGACTTCGGTCTGACATTCGGCGCCTGAGGATCGAGCAATGTCCGCCTCCCTTGCAATCTCGCAATCCGGATCGGAAACGCGCGTCGAGTTCTTCCTCGACGGCGCGGCTCTGCATGCCGAAAGCGGGATGACGATTGCCGCGGCAATCGAGGCGGGCGGGCGGCATGATTTTTCCCGCGGCCTCAAAGGCGAGGCGCGGGGTCTTTTCTGCGGCATGGGCGCGTGTCACGATTGCCTCGTCACTGTCGACGGCAAGGTCAGCCAGCGCGCCTGCATGACATCGGTCAAGGAAGGCATGCGGGTTGACCGGCCGTCCTCGAGGCCGGCGCTCGCGGCAGATGATTTTGCCGACCTCTGCGACGTGCCGGCGTCGATCGCCTGCACCGAGATGGATGTGTTGATTATCGGCGCGGGACCGGCCGGCCTTGCCGCTGCCGAAGTCGCTTCAGTGGCCGGGGCGAGCGTGACGCTTGTCGACGAGCGCGCCATCGCCGGCGGGCAATATTTCAAGCAACCCTCGACATCGAAGGCGACATTGCGCCTTGCCGGCGACGAGCAGGCACGATCAGGAGCCGACCTGATCAATCGCGTGCAAGCTGCCGGCGTATCGACGCTGGCCAGTACGGTCGTCTGGGGTGCGGAGAATGACGAGAGCGGCGCAAGGATCGCCTGCTACGGTCCCCAAGGCGCTTTCTACTGCAAACCGCGAATGATCGTCATCGCGACGGGCGCCTACGAACGGCCGGCTGCCGTTCCCGGTTGGACACGGCCCGGCGTCATGACGGCAGGCGCAGCGCAGACGCTGCTCAGAAGCTATGGCACGGTGCCCGCCGGTCGGATCGTCATTGTCGGCAACGGGCCACTCAACATCCAGGTCGCCAACGAGATCCGCAAGGCGGGTGGCTCCGTGGTCGCTCTGGTGGAATCCGCTCCGGCGCCGTGGAAGCAGCCGCTGACGGCGCTTAAGCTTCTTGCGGCTGACAGGGCGCTTGCACTGGGCGGTGTTCGGCAGCTAGCAGCCTTGCACGCCGCCGGCATTCCGATTCTGTGGGAAAGCAGCCTTGCGGCGATAGAGGGGACGGCCGGTGTCGAAGCGATCACCATCACTGGACCGAATGGTGAAGCGAGGCTTGAGGCAGATACCGTTCTCATCGGCGGCGATTTCGCTTCATCGAACGAGCTTTCCCGGCTGCTCGGTTGCGGCCATGAAGTCATCGATGGAAACCTTGCCGTCATCCGTAAGGACGATGGCGAGACGACGCTTCCGCATGTGCATGTAGTCGGGGAGGCGGCGCGTTTCGGCGGCGCGCATATCGCTCTGGCGCAAGGTCGGCTCGCCGGGATCGCCGTGGCGCGAAAGCTGGGGTTTGACGTCGCTGCCGATACCGAGGCCGAACGCAGGCTTGCGCGGCACAGGGCTTTTCAAGCCGCGCTCTGGACAGCTTTCAAACCGGCTCGTCCTGCGGCAGGCAATGTGCCGCCTGATCAGACCGTCATCTGTCGCTGCGAAGGTGTGACCTATGGCACGCTGCGGGCGCTTGGCGAGCACAGCGCCAAGGATATTGCGACGCTGAAGCGGTTATCCCGTGCCGGGATGGGGCGCTGCCAGAGCCGCTATTGTGGGCACGCGATTGCCGTCGTCGCTGGAGAAACCCGCGCATCCGGCGAAACGCGCGGCTTTCTGGCGCCGCAAATGCCATTACGGCCGGTGCCGCTCGCAGCACTCGCGGTTGAAAAGCCGGAATGGGGTGGCCACAGGCGGGCGCTGCTGCCGGAGAGGCCACCACTGGAAAGCCGCGAACCGCTGCCGTTGTCGCAAACGTCTACGCTGGTGATCGGCGCCGGAATTGCCGGGCTGTCGACGGCCCTCTTTCTCGCCCGTGAAGGCGAGGAGGTCACGGTATTGGAGCGCGCCTTTCCGAACTCGCTGGCCTCGGGCGGCAATGCCGGCAGCCTTCATGCGCAGCTTCTGTCTTTCGATCACGGCGCGCGCGCCGAAGGCGGCGGTAGCGCGGCCGAGCAGACGCTGCCCTTGCAGCGCGATTCCATCGCCCTTTGGGCCGCCCTGCAGGATGAACTCGGTTGCGATTTCGAGATGAAGGTGACGGGCGGGTTGATGGTCGCCGAGTCCGAGGCGCATATGCGCTTCCTTGCCGAGAAAGTCGGTGTCGAGCAGCGGGCCGGCATTGATTGCCGGCTGATTGGCCAAGAAGAATTGCGGGCGCTGGAACCGGCCCTGTCGCCGGACTTTGTCGGCGCCGCCTATTGCGCGCAGGAAGGCAAGATCAATCCGCTGGTCGCCACACAGCGCATTCTCGAAGCAGCGCGGGCGAAAGGTGCCCGCATCTTCGACCGATGTGAAGTCATCGGCATCGTGCCAGGTCCGGCCGGCTTCGATGTCGCCACGTCGCGCGGCGTCATCAGGGCAAAACGCATCGTCAATGCAGCCGGCGCCTTCTCGTCGCGCATCGGATCGATGCTTGGTCTCGATATTCCCGTCTTCGGTGCACCGCTGCAGATGGTGGTGACGGAGGCAGCAGCACCCCTGATCTCCTGCCTCGTCGCCCATGCCGATCGCCACCTGACCCTGAAGCAGGCGGCGAACGGCAACTTCATCATCGGCGGCGGCTGGACGGCCGGTCTCGATCCGGTGCATCAGCATCCAAGGCCGCTGCTTTCGAGCCTTGAGGGCAATCTTTGGGTTGCCCAGCATGTGGTCCCGGCGCTGCGCAAGCTTCATGTCATCCGCAGTTGGGCGGCGATGAACATCAATATCGACGGCGCGCCGATCCTCGGCGAGCATCCGTCGCGGCCCGGCTACTTCAGCGCTGTCACATCGAACGGCTACACGCTTGGCCCGATCGTCGGCCAGCTGACGGCACAGCTCGTCCTTGGCCGGGAGAGCGGCAGAGCGCTGCAACCGTTTTCCATCACTCGTTTCGCGAAAGGTTGCTCATGATCGAAATCAGTGGCGTCTCCAAATTCTACGGCAACTACGAAGTCCTGAAGAACTGCACCGTCAAGGTCGATCGTGGCGAGGTCGTCGTGGTTTGCGGCCCGTCCGGTTCCGGCAAGTCGACGCTGATCAAATGCGTGAACGGTCTGGAGCCTTTCCAGAAGGGCTCCATTCGCGTCCACGGGATCGAGGTGGGAGATCCGAAGACGGATCTGCCGAACCTGCGCACGCGCATCGGCATGGTCTTCCAGAATTTCGAGCTCTTCGCGCACCTGACCATCATCGACAATCTCATGCTGGCGCAGAAGATCGTGCTCGGGCGCAGCGAGACGATTGCGAAAACGAAAGCGATGCAGCTTCTCGATCGCGTCGAGCTTGCCGACCATGCCAATAAATATCCGAGCCAGCTTTCCGGCGGCCAGCAGCAGCGCGTGGCGATTGCGCGGGCGCTTGCCATGGATCCCCTGGCGATGCTCTTCGACGAGCCGACTTCGGCGCTCGATCCGGAGATGATCTCGGAAGTACTCGATGTCATGACCGGGCTTGCGAAAGACGGTATGACCATGATGGTCGTCACCCATGAAATGGGCTTTGCCCGCCGTGTCGCCACCCGCGTGATCTTCATCGACCAGGGCGAGATCGTCGAGGATCGCCCGAGCGAAGAATTCTTCGCCGGCAAGCACAATCCGAGAACCGAAGCTTTCCTCGGAAAGATCCTGCAGCACTGAGGAAGCAACCGCGTCCGATGCTTTCCGGGCCGATAAGCGACATTTCCAACTCAAAGAAAGAATTCCGATGAAATTGAAGATTACTGCCGGTCCTTTCGAATTCGATGCCGTGCTTGAAACCGCGAAAGCGCCCAAGACCTGCGAGGCCTTCCTCAAGCAGATGCCGTTCGAGGGCCAGATCGTCCATGTCCGCTGGTCGGGCGAGGGCGTCTGGATTCCTCTCGGCGATCTCGACTTCGGCGTTGGATACGAAAACCATACGAGCCATCCGGCACCGGGGCATATCATCCTCTATCCGGGCGGCATCAGCGAAACCGAAATCCTGCTTGCCTATGGCGGCGTCGATTTCTCGTCGAAAATGGGCCAGCTCGCCGGCAATCACTTCATCACGGTGACTTCCAACCTCGACAAGCTTGCTGAATTGGGTCGTCTGGTGCTTTGGGAAGGAGCGCAGCACATCAGGTTCGAACAAATTTCCGACTAGAGCAATACCAGGCCCCTAGGTCAGCGGAGGGATTAGGCCCAGACTCAAGCTTTCCTGGACGGAAAGAAGGCTCGGTCGGAACCGAGCCTTCCTCTCTTTTCTGATCGGAGGCCTATTTCAGATCAGATTGGATTAGAAACTGCGCTCAAAGCGGAGAATGCCGGCCCACTGGTCCTGATTGATCGAATCCCAGCTGGTGTAGGAGAGCTCCGGCTCGATGAGCAGGTTCCTGACCGGGTACCACTTGATGTTCGTGGTCGCTGCGAAGATCTTCGAGTCGGTGTAGGCGAGCTGGAGGTTCCACTTCAGCTTTTCGTTGATCGGAACGCCAACGCCGCCCCAAAGTGCCCAGTCGCCCCAGCCGCACAGCGCCGGACGACCAGCAGGGCAAGCGGTCCCGGTATTGGTGCCGGCATACTTGTTGAGCTTGTCGCCGTCGGTGTTCCAGCCACCCATCAAGAAGGCCGAGAAGACACCGAAGTCAGCATCGACACGAGCCTTGATGGCGCC
>NZ_FMAF01000041.1:13962-41767 GCF_900094565.1 Martinezella lusitana | reverse complement strand
ACAAGCGCAGTATCAAACTCAGACGAAACAAAGCAGGCAGAAACCCACAATACATGGCCGAAATCATCCGAGCATGACTGTTAACCCGGATTCAGAGCCGTGGTTTCGAGGTGCCGCAGCGCGTCCATGATGATGGCCGCCGCGGGCGCCTCGCGGACCTCGAGAACCTTTTCACCGGTTGAAATGTGTTCGAGCCCGACAAAGCGGCCGTGTCCGAATTTACCAACTGTTTTATTTAGGAGCGGGATTGTGTCGATCAGTGCAACGTCATGGTCATCAATTGACACGAGATTTCCGTCGATAAACCCCAGTTTGATCTCTACCGGCTGCTGCGCGGCAATGTTACGGGTCCAATCAAACGCCTCTTCCGGGATAGAAAAGTTCTCGGGATCGTCCAAAGGTCCAGACTCAAATTCCCGGCACCAGAGGTTTTCGTCCCCGCTCCACGTGCGATCCGTCACAAAAGTCAGTCCGAACTTGGAGAGGGCGGCGGCCTTCTGCTGCCGGCAAATCACCGAGCATTCATACGGACTGCCGAAGTTATCGGAGTCCACGCGATAGATTTCCGACGCGGTGAGCGACACAGCACCGTAACCTTTGGTCCTGATGGTCTGGGGTGCCTGAACAACCGCAATTTGCTTAGCACCCGAGGAAAAGAACTGACCTATCTGGGATTGGGTCCAATATTGCGCTCCTTGCCCTTTTGATGCGCCGCGAACAAAAGCGAGAATCCCATCCTCGGTGGATACGAGATTCCACATGCGGCTCTACCAGCTCGCAGTCCACACCATCAACGGCGTCGTCATGGCAGGCGAGACGCTGATGCTCGTCGTACCGGAGGCAGATGATCTGACCGTCGAAGCCCGGGTGGCCACCCGTGACATCGACCAGATCCACGTCGGGCAGTTGGTCGAGATCCGCTTCAGCGCCTTTAACCAGCGCACCACGCCCGACGTCGAGGCGGAGGTCGTGACGGTCGCTCCCGACCTCGTAACCGATGAGCGCACCGGGGCCACCTATTATCCGCTGCGCATCCACCCCGATCCGGAAAGCCTCGCCAAGCTCAAGGGCCTTTCGCTCTACCCCGGCATGCCCGCCGAGGTCTTCATCAAGATCGCCGACCGTACCGTCATCTCCTACCTGACAAAGCCGCTCACCGACCAGATGCAGCATGCGTTTCGGGAGGATTGAGCAGCGCGTGGCTGGAGCGGCGAGTAGGTATCGGCGAATGAGGTGGGCGCCTCGGGCGGGGCAGCGGTTTTTAAGAACGATGCGTTCCGGGGGAATGCTTCGTCGGCGTATGGGGGTTCGCAGCGCCTCACGTGCAGGCTGTGGCTCATATGTAATTGGGGTTAGGACAGGAGCAGTTCAAAATCCTGCGCTAAGGACGAATGGATCATGAACATCGGTTATTGGCCTCTGAGTAGCAACGGTACAGAAAACCTAAGCGATCGGGCGGTTTATGGTGAGGTCAATCCTTCTCTACTGTGCGTCCTCCAAACTGGTACCGGAAGTCTTGACCCCTGCAGAACGGTACAGCCGTAACTGCGCACAATCGAAGAGAGAGGAATCCCAAGATGCCGCATCCAAGCCAGACCGGAAAACCAAGCCAGACGAGCGACGACTGGTGGATTAACGACCAGACGCCCGACAACCCATATGGCAAGAGCGAGGATTATGAGTCCTTTATCGACCATCTTGGGTCATTGCCCAGTTGGCTGACGCCCGAGATCGCTGCGGGAACGGTGAGGATCAATCTCTACGAACTCAACAACCACCCGGAATACAAGGCCGCCGCGATCGGCGCCTTAGAGATGTGGGCGTCTGTCACACCCCTGAAATTCGAAATCATCGACGACGCGCCGTTCGACGGCACCACGGACCAGATTGAGGTTGTCAGCCCCGAACTTGGCGAGGAGGACGATGGCATGGCCTATTCGAACGGTCACCATGTCAGCATCGGCCAGGGTTTCGACGACAAGGAAGCCCACAAGACCGATGTCGGCGGCTATGTCTTCCAAGCCTTCATGCATGAATTCGGCCATCAATTCGGTCTGAATCATCCTGGAGACTACAATTACAGCGGTCCCGACGGCGCGAGCCGATCACCTATCGGAACGATGCGACCTGGATATATGATCGGTGGCAATACAGCGTCATGTCCTATTTCGATAGCAACGCTGTCGGCGAAACCAGCCTCTGGTTTGCGTCGACGCCGCTTATGGCCGACATCGAGGCCTTCATTCGCCGCCTTTTTTCAACCGTTGACGCGAATGGAGTGCGCACCTACCAGCACATCGACCTCAACACAGAGAACAATATCTACGGCTTCGGGAGCCCACAGCGTAGCTACCAGCTGACCTCCTCTGGCAAGCAGCATGACATCGGCTTCGCGATCCATGATACCGGCGGGACCGACACGATCGATTTCTCCGGCTCGACGGCGGGTACGATCCTCGACTTGCGCGCCGGACATTTCTCCAGCGTCAACGGTTGCAGCAACAATGTTTCGATCTTCGCTGGACACAACGCGGATGCGACCGACTATTACGTCGAGAACGGCATCGGCAGCAGCCATGACGATGTCCTGATCGGCAACGACGGCGCCAACGTCCTCGACGGCCGCGGCGGCGCCGACCGCATGGCTGGCAACGGCGGCGACGATATCTATTTCGTCGATTCCCCGGACGACGTCATTCACGAGAAGGCCAACGGCGGGAACGACACCGTCATCCTCCTGTCCAAGAACCTGAAAATTCCGCAAATCGCCAACGTCGAACACATCATCTACGCCGACGAATTGCCTGGCAACGATGGCAACATCCTCTGTGGCGGAGCTGGCGAGGACACGCTGACCGGCGGCGAGGGTCAGGATACATTCCGCTTCTCGCCTGAGCTTGGGAACGGTAATGTCGAGCGGATCAAGGACTTCAGGGTGATCAACGACATGATCCTGCTGGACAGTCTCGTCTTTGAGAGCGGCGGTGGAGACGGCGCTCTCGCCTTGGGCGCGTTCCACGGGAGCGCGGAGGGCATCGCTCATAACGCAGGCGACCGCATCATCTACAACACCGATAGCGGCGCGTTGTCATATGACGTCGACGGAGGCGGAGAGCTTGCGGCCATTCAGGTTGCGCAGCTGACCCCAAATCTGAGGCTTTCGGCAGCCGACTTCATTGTCATCTAACTCGATACCAGGAGGGGCGCTTGCAGGCGCCCCTTCCGATACTACATTTGCAGTGGTTTATCTTTTCGAGCCCTTAGCTGAGCGGCAATCTCGCTACCGCAGGGCCTTGCGAGGCAATCATGGAGAGTGTGCGATGAAGCACCGGACCGACCGCCGCACAGTATTACAGGCCGTTGGGGCTGCGGCTGTTGCGGCGGTCGCCGGACCAGTCGCTGCTCAATCGTCGGATATTCGCGGCACGGTCACGTTCGAGGGCGGCGCGGTGATACCGAAGGGTCGTCTTGAGATTTATCTCGAGGACCGTGCCATTCAAAATAATGCGCGACGTCGCGCCACGGAAACGCGCATCAGAAGCGACGGCGGGTCAAAGGCGATAGCCTTTTCCTTGTCCCTGCCCGCAAGCTCGGCTGCTTCGAGAACGCTGCAGATCGTCGCGCGCTTGGAGCGTGCGGATGGCCTGCTGGTTGCGCGCGGGAGCACCCAGCTCAAGGCGGCTTCGCCTGTCGACGTCACACTCAACATCGTGATGTATTAAGGGGGCAAGACCAATGACTGACGACAGAACTCGTCTCGAAAATCGATGTCGACAGGTGACCGCCTGACTCGCGCGTAGACACTGGCTAATAGCGGCAGGCTTTGCTCCACCAAACTGGCGCACCATCAAATCCCAGGTTGAGAGATCGATCTGCGGGTGAGGGCACCCAAGGGCTAGGGACTTTGGTTGTTCGGCCGCCTTTCAGAAGGGGCGTGTGAGCTGCTCATAGGTCCGCCGGTACAAGGCGTCGCCAAACAGCCGCAGGACAGCGTTCCGGATCGCACTCGAACCCGGCCTAAGTTTATCGCAAGCGCGCGATTTCTCCTGTACCCAGCAGACGCGACCAAATTTCAAGGGCGGCTACCCGCTTTCCGACGTCACGCGCAGAGCGCCTGCCCCATCTGGCCGGACCGATGCGTCACTCATTCTCGTCAGGTTGCTTCGAGCACCATGTTGAGGGGCGTCTGGGCTGCACGCCGGATATGAGTGAAGCCGCCTGAGCGGATCACCTCGGCCAATCGCCGCTCTCCAGCTTGCGCACCGAGCGCGAGCCCTGTCTCCTGGGCAAGCGAGGTCGGAACGCAGATCATCGTCGAGGCTGAGTAGTAGAGCCGTCCAACCGGATTGATATTCTCCTCCAGGGTATCTCCGGCCGTTGGTTCGACCACCATCCAGACCCCGCCTTTTTTTAACGCCTTTCGGATATGAGCCGCAGCGGCTTTCGGGTCGCCCATGTCGTGCAAACAGTCGAAGCAGGTGATCAAATCGAAATCTCCGCCGTCGAAATCCTGCGCCCGGCCAACCTCGAAGTGCAGGTTCGTCAACCCGTGTGCCTGGGCGTGCGCGATCGCAGCGGCAATCGAGCCTGCATGGAAGTCGTAGCCCACAAAGCGGGAATTGGGAAACGCCTGCGCCAGAAGGATCGTGGATAGCCCGTGCCCACATCCGACGTCCGCCACCTTCGCGCCCGTTTCCAATCTATCGATTACACCGTGGAGTGCCGGCAGCCAGTCCTGCACAAGGGAATTAATATAACCTGGGCGGAATAGTCGCGCGACGGCGCAGAACATGCAGCCAGCCTGATCTCCCCAGGCAACGCCTCGGCCGGTTTTGAAGGCGGACTGCACCTTCGGCTGGTTTTCGACCATCGCAGCAGCGATATCGAACGCGCCAACGAGATTGACCGCGCTGTCCGGCTCGGCAAACACGAAGGCCTGCTCCGGCGTCAGCGAGAACAATCCTCGCTCATGATGCACATAACCTGAGGCTGCCTGTGCCGCCAGCCACTCCCGCACATAACGAGGTGCGCATCCCGAGGCATCGGCAAGTTCGTCGGCCTTCACCGGCCCGACTGCCTTCAGCGTCCTGTATAGCCCGAGAGCATCTCCAATCCGTACCAGCGGCACGCTGAGCGCTCCGCCAAGGTCGTCAAGGACGCGGCTCACGAGTTCATTGAGCGTTGTTTCGTTGATTTCTGTCATGTGAAATTCCTCGTGATTTGTGGCGGCCTCATGCGCCGCTTGTGGTTCAAGGGGTCGGAAACAGATGAACTCGATGCCCTCGATTTCGGATGTATGCACCGCCTACGCTTTGCGTAGACGCTCATCTAGAACCTGCGCATCCCTCTAACTGCATGGCCTTCTCGCACGACAGTAACGCGTAGACGCTTGCGGTGCGCAAACTGGGCGGTTTAATCGCCATCCGTTTTCAGCGAATAATGCCGCCGATGGTACCTCCGTCGCGCTCTTGGGTTTAGCCCCCCGGCTTCTTCTGAGCACTACTCGTGCCAATCAGGTCGCCCCCGCAACCGTCCGAGATTGCGGATGTTTCATCGGGGGGGTGTAGGGTTGCGGACATGTCGTGTCGCAATCCGCCCCCGATCAGTGCCACGATGAAGAGGAAGTTTTGGGAGGGGCGACAACAAATGGGCGAAGACGGTATTAACGAACGCCCGGATCTCGATGCAAGCTGCGGGTCTGAAAGCCGAGGAACTGAGAATGGCCAACACTGATCTAATTCCGGCATCACTGCTCGCACGCAAGGCTGTCGTATGTCTGCGGCAGTCACAACCAGAGGTCATGTCTAACTTAGAATCATAAGCGGCCGAAGAATTCGTTTTTCTTTCCCAACCTGATTTCGCGATTCAAAGGTGCAGACGGACAGGCTGGTTGCGATTTCGCTCACTGGGGCGACCAGCCATAATCCCCATCGGCCTCCCCAACGCGTGCACTGGGTTGGACGCCGGGCGATCAACGGCCAATATAAAGTTTGTAAGGCGCTTAAGAAAATGACTGCCCTCAGAGCTCGTATGTCGATCAGTCCCCGCACTTCGGCGTCAGTTCTTCAGCACCCATCGTGCCATGCACGACAGATTGCGTTTGAGAAAATTCTTCCGATAAGCCATCGCTCAAAACAGTAATTCAATCCATTTTGCTCGGAAGATTAGAACATCTTCGCCTTTCTAAAAGCTACTAAATATATAGGGTAAATTATCTAATCAATCGGGACTCGTGGTCATCATGAACATCCTCGCGCTGAGTGGCAATGTCAAAAGACCGTCCCGCACGGCGTCCTTGGTGAAGGTCGCCGCCGATCGCCTGCGGCAGCGCGTTGGTGGCCACGTGCAGTGCATCGAGCTTGTCGATGCAGCACCGGTGCTCTTTCGGGCGCTCAGAGCTGATCAGCTCGATACCGAGGGCAGGGCGGTCATTGCCGCGGTGGAAGGAGCCGATATCATCATCGCCGGATCACCCGTTTATCGGGCGTCCTACAGCGGCGCGCTGAAGCATCTGTTTGACCTTGTCGATCATCGAGCGCTGACGGGCAAGCGCGTCGTCCTCGCCGCAACCGGCGGCACGCCGTTGCATGGCCTGATGCTTGAGCACCAATTGCGGCCGCTCTTCGGCTTCTTCAATGCGCTGACCGTCCCGACCTCGATCTATGCGCTTGAGGCCGACTTTACCGATCACGAGCTCAGGAATCCTGCCGTCCTCGAGCGCGTGGATCGAGCCGTCGAAGAGGTTTCTGAAATCACGCCGGCGCTCGACATCGGAGCGATCGCGGCCTCGGCAAAACACAGCGGATTGGCAGCTTAGCCATAGAACGAAATTCCAGAGGGAGCCTTACATGACTTTTTCCAATGCCTCAAACGATCCGGTCAAATTTGCCTATTGGGTGCCGAATGTCTCGGGAGGACTGGTGATTTCGAATATCGAACAGCGCACAAGCTGGACGATCGAATACAACAGAAAGCTTGCGCAGATCGCCGAAGCGAGCGGTTTCGACTATGCCCTAAGCCAGATCCGTTTCACGGCAGGCTATGGAGCGGAATTTCAGCATGAGTCCGTTTCGTTCAGTCAGGCCCTTCTTGAATCGACGACGACATTGAAGGTGATCGCAGCGATCCTGCCTGGTCCTTGGAATCCGGCCGTTGCCGCCAAGCAGATTGCCACCATCAATCACCTGACCAACGGGCGCGTCGCAGTCAATATTGTCAGCGGCTGGTTCCGCGGTGAATTTGCCGCCATTGGCGAGCACTGGCTTGATCATGACGAGCGCTATCGCCGCTCGGAGGAGTTCATCCGTGCGCTTCGCGGTATCTGGACCGAGGATAATTTCACCTTCCGCGGCGATTTCTATCGCTTCAACAATTATTCGCTGAAGCCGAAGCCGATCGATCCGCAGCCGGAAATCTTCCAGGGCGGCTCCTCACGCGCAGCTCGCGACATGGCGGCGCGTGTGTCGGACTGGTACTTCACCAACGGCAATACGCCGGCCGAGATCCGCAAGCAGGTTGACGACATCCAATCGAAGGCCAAGGAGAATGGCCATTCAGTGCGGATCGGGGTGAACGCCTTCGCAATCGTGCGCGAAACCGAGGAAGAAGCCAAGGCAGTGCTTGCCGAGATCATCGAGAAGGCCAATCCCGAGGCGGTCAATGCTTTCGGGCATGAAGTTAAGAACGCCGGCAAGGCGTCGCCGGAAGGCGAAGGAAACTGGGCGAAATCTTCTTTCGAAGACCTCGTTCAATATAATGATGGCTTCCGCTCGAACCTCATCGGCACGCCACGGCAGGTTGCCGAGCGGGTTGTGGCGCTGAAGCAGGCGGGTGCGGATCTGATTCTGCTGGGCTTCCTGCATTTCCAGGAGGAGGTCGAGTATTTCGGCAAGCATGTGATTCCGCTGGTTCGTGAGCTCGAAGAGGCCGCCAGCACGCAGCCAGTGGCGGCCGAATAGGCCTCGCTGCAGCAAAATACCTCGTAAAGTGAAACATGATGGGTGCGTGGGCCGATTGGTCCACGCCGACGGGATTGGCGTGCCATGTTCAAGCCGCGCCCGAGCCGAATGGAGGACACTGAATGCCTGCCGCGACCTATTCCCTTGACGTGCTGGATCCCGGTACGCTGCGGGACTCCGGCGACCAGATTGCCCGCGCGTTGCCACCGGGCAAGACCGGCGGCATCCCGCAGCATGACGAAGAGACCCATGCTCTCTCTTTGCATGGCATCAGCCTGTCATTCGGTGGCGTCGCTGCCTTGGTCAATGTAGACCTTTCTGTTGAGCCGGGGGAGATCCGGGCGATTATCGGTCCAAATGGCGCAGGCAAGAGTTCGCTGATCAACGTCATCAGCGGTGTCTATCGCTCGAACCATGGCCATGTTCGTATCGGCTCCAACACCTATCGTCATGTGCCGACGGAGCGATTGGCATCGCTTGGCGTTGCGCGCACGTTCCAGAACCTCGCCTTGTTCAAGGGCTTGAGTGTCACTGATAACGTCATCGCCGGTCGAGCCTATACCGTGTGCTCGACCTTTGCCGAACAGATCCTCGGGCTTGGCCGCGCGCGCCGCGAAGAGGCGGATGCACGCGAGCGGGCGGCCCGTATTCTCGAGTTCCTGCATCTGGGCCAGGTCAGCCATCGTCTCGTAGGCACGCTGCCCTACGGACTGCAAAAACGCGTCGAGCTCGCCCGCGCCCTGGTGGCGGAACCGAAGATCCTGCTTCTAGACGAGCCTATGGCGGGGATGACGGCGAGCGAAAAGAACGACATGGCCGACGTCATCCGGTCTGCCCGAGATCTGTATGACACGACGGTGATCCTCATCGAACACGATATCGGCGTGGTCATGCAGCTTTCCGACCGGATCGCGGTCCTCGATTACGGCCGCAAGATCGCCGACGGCAGCCCGGACGAAATTCGTGCCGACGAGCGCGTCATCGACGCCTATCTCGGCGTCGTTGCGGAAAACGAGGATGGGGAGGGCATCTGATGGCAGATTTCGACTGGCCGTTTCTGATCGAAGTGCTGGTTGGCGGCCTGCTGTCGGGCGTTATGTATTCGCTCGTCGCAATCGGTTTCGTGCTGATCTACAAGACGTCGGGCGTGCTTAATTTCGCTCAAGGGGCAATGTTGCTGTTTGCCGCGCTGACCTTTGTCAGCCTTCTTGAGCGTGGCGTTCCCTTTGCCTTGGCGCTCGTCATTACATTCGCTGTCATGGTGCTGATCGGCATTGCCATCGAGCGTACCGTGCTGCGACCATTGACCAACAAGCCGCCGATTACGCTTTTCATGGCGACGCTCGGGCTCTCCTATATCATCGAGGGGGCGGCTCAACTCATCTGGGGCACGCAGGTCCACGGTCTGGAGCTCGGGATCGAGGATGTTCCATTCGACATTGGCGGCGTGTTCATCAGCCAGTTCGATCTTTTTGCGGCGGCAGTCGCTGCTGCGATGGTGGCGGCGCTGTCCGCCTTCTTCCGCTACACCCGAATTGGGCTGGCATGCCGGGCTGTAGCGGACGATCAGTTCGCTGCGCTTGCAGTCGGACTGAAACTGCCCTGGATTTGGGCAACGGTCTGGGCGGCTGCCGGTGTCGTGGCGCTGGTGGCTGGCCTGCTATGGGGCGCGCGGCTCGGCGTGCAGTTCTCCCTGTCGCTGGTGGTGCTGAAAGCGCTGCCCGTTCTCGTGCTTGGCGGCTTTGATTCCATTCTGGGTGCGATCGTCGGCGGCCTGCTAATCGGCGCGACAGAGAAGCTCGCGGAAGTCTATATCGGCGAATATTTCGGCGGCGGCATCGAAGGTTGGATTGCCTATGTCGCAGCACTCGCCTTCCTGCTCATCCGCCCCTCCGGCCTGTTTGGGCAAAAGCTCGTGGAAAGGGTCTGATATGGCCGTCGTTACCACCGATCATCATCCCACACGGCTTTTCAGCCGCTGGATGACGCCGATTGCCATCCTTGCCGGCGCCTATCTCGTGGTTCCCTTTGTCGGTTCGACCTATTTGTTCGAGGCGATCCTTTTGCCGTTCCTGGCGCTCAGCCTTGCCGGCGTCGGGCTGAATCTGCTTACCGGCTATGCAGGCCAGGTCTCGCTCGGAAGCGCCGCCTTCATGGCCGTCGGTGCCTTTGCTGCTTACAATTTCAATCTGCGCGTCGATGGCCTGCCGTTGATCGTCAGCATCCTGCTGGCCGGCCTTATGGCGGCGGTGATCGGCATCGTCTTCGGCCTGCCGAGCCTCAGATTGAAGGGCTTTTATCTTGCGGTGTCGACGCTCGCCGCGCAGTTCTTCGTGCAGTGGGCTCTCACCAAGTTTAGCTGGTTTTCAAACGACTCTGCCTCCGGGGTCATTGATGCGCCGCCTCTGACGCTTGCGGGCGTCGAGTTTACGGGCCCGGCAGGTCGCTATCTCTTTTCACTTACGATCGTGGTGGTGCTGACCTTCCTGGCGCATCGGCTGACGACCTCTCAAACCGGGCGCAACTTCATCGCCGTTCGGGACAATGAGATCGCGGCGCGCATCATCGGCGTGCCCGTACTGAGAACCAAGTTGCTGGCCTTTGCGATCTCCTCTTTCATCATCGCGGTTGCGGGAGCGCTTTGGGCCTTTGCTTACCTGAGGACCGTCGAGCCGGCCGGCTTCAATCTCGACCGATCGTTCCAAATCCTTTTCATCATCATCATCGGCGGGCTTGCCTCGACGCGGGGCGCCTTTCTCGGCGCCGCCCTGATCGTCGTCTTCCCGCTCGTGCTATCTCGATTGGGCTCGTTCCTGCTCGGTGATGTTTTCGATTCCGGCGTGCTCGACATGAGCCAGCGCATCGTGCTCGGCGCCTTGATCATTCTGTTTCTGATCCTGGAACCGGACGGGCTTTCCTCGCTTTGGGGCAAGATCCGAAGGCGGTTGGGCTCTGCCATCGACAGGCCGGCCTGACCAAGCCGGGGCACAAGCTCCGCAAACATCAAACCCATCGCTCATTCAACCCAGTTCCGGCCATCACACCGGACAATACCCGGAGTGTATCCAAACATGACCATGCTTGCGAAATTGAAGGCCGCTGTCATTGCGGCTGGACTAGCCGTCTCGGCCGCGATACCGGCCGCCCATGCCGATGAACAATATTTCCCGCTGCAGAGCTATCGCGTCGGGCCCTATGCGGCCGGCGGCACAGGTTTCTTCGGTGGTTTTATCGATTATCTGAACCTCATCAACACGCGGAATGGCGGCGTCAACGGCGTCAAGCTCACCTGGTCGGAAGCGGAAACGCAATACGAGGTTGAACGCGGCGTCGAGGCCTACGAGCGTCTCAAGAGCAATCCGAATATTGCCGCCTGGAACCCGCTTTCCGTCGGTATCGCCTATGCCATGATCGACCGCATCACGCAGGACAAGGTGCCGTTGATCACCATCAACCATGGTCGCACGGATTCCACTGATGGCCGCGTTTTCCCCTATGTCTTTCCGCTGCTGCTCAATCCCTATAGCGAGACCTCGGGCATCGTGAACTACATCGCCTCGAAGCTCGGCGGTCTCGACAAGCTGAAGGGCAAGAAGATCGTCGTGCTGTATCACGGCTCGCCCTACGGCAAGGAAACGATCCCGATCTATGAACTCTTGTCGCAGAAATATGGCTTCGAACTGCAGCAGATCGAGGTGCCGCATCCCGGCAATGAGCAACAGGCGCAATGGCTGACGATCCGCCGCGCCAAGCCGGATTACGTCGTCCTGCGCGGCTGGGGTGTCATGAACCCGGTCGCCCTGAAAACCGCGGCCAAGACCGGCTTTCCTGCCGACCATATCATCGGCAATGTCTGGTCGAACTCGGAAGAGGACGTGATCCCGGCCGGCGACGCCGCGAAGGGATATACCGCCATCACGACCCAAGCCTCCGGCACGGAATATCCGATCGTCCAGGAGATCGTGAAGACGCTCTATGACAACGGCAAGGGCAATCTGGAAGACAAGAAGCGCATCGGCTCCGTCTATCATAATCTCGGTATCGTCAACGGTATCCTGAACGTCGAGGCGATCCGTATTGCCCAGGAAAAGTTCGGACATCGGACTCTGACGGGCGACGAGGTCCGCTGGGGCTTCGAGCACCTGCAGCTTGATCCGGCTCGCGTCGAGGCGCTCGGCGCCAAGGGCCTGTTCCATTCCATAAACGTCACCTGGGACAATCACGAGGGCAACGGCTACGTGACCTTCCAGCAGTGGGACGGCAAGAAGTGGAACGTCGTCTCCGATTGGATTGCGCCGGACTGGGCACTGCTCCGGCCGATCATCGAGAAATCCTCGGAAGCCTACGCCAAGGAAAAGGGCATCAAGTTGCGCACGTCCGAAGACGCACAGGCCGTGACGAACTGAGCCCGGTGGCTGGGCATCGGCAGCGCGGTCCTGCTGCTGTCTGCCGGTGCCCGGCTCGCATACGAAACCACACTGAGATTGGGTGGACCATGGCTGGAAAAGACGTTCTGCTGAGCGTGGACGGGATCAAAGCGACCTACAATGGAGCAATCACGGCGCTTCACGGTGTCAGCTTCACACTGCGCCGCGGCGAGATTCTGGCGCTGCTGGGTGCCAATGGCGCCGGCAAGACGACGACGCTCAAGGCGATTTCGAACCTGCTTCCAGCCGAGCGCGGCGAGATTACCGCCGGCGGCGTCCTGTACGAGGGCCGCGACGTCACCACTGCAACGCCGGCCGAATTGGTGCGCGCCGGCCTCGTGCAGGTCCTTGAGGGCCGGCATTGCTTCCGCAATTTGACCATCGAGGAAAATCTCGTTTCCGGCGGCCTTGGACGGAGCGGCTCGCGCTCCGAGATCGCCGCCGATCTGGAGAGAATATACACGATTTTTCCCCGACTAAAGGAGAAGCGCCGCGCGCTGGCCGGTCTTACCTCGGGCGGTGAACAGCAAATGGCGGCGATCGGCCGTGCGCTGATGTCGCGTCCAAAGCTTTTGGTGCTCGACGAACCGTCCATGGGGCTGGCGCCGATCGTCGTGCAGGACATTTTCCGGACGTTGCGGCGGCTGAATGTTGAAGGCGGTCTTTCCATTCTCGTTGCCGAACAGAATTCGGCGATCGCCCTGCGTTATGCCGACCGCGCGACAGTCCTCGAAAACGGCGCTGCAGTGCTTTCGGGAGATGCGGCCGAGTTGCGCGGACGCGACGACGTCAAGGCATTTTATCTCGGTCAGAAATCCACACCGGCATCCATACCCGCCACAACAAGCCTCCCACAGGCCTGATCGGCCGCCATCGTCAACCAGGAGAATCCATCATGACGCTCTCACAGGTCAATACCGAAAATGCCGTCAAGGCTGTGCCGGCGGTTCCTCGTCCGGCTGAGCCCGCCCATGTCATCAAGGACGATGCCGAGGCAATCGCTGTTGCCCGCCGGCTTGCGGCCGAATTCGTGAAGGACTCCGCCAAGCGCGATCGCGAACGCATTTGGCCCGTCGCCGAGTTGGATGCCTTTTCGCAAAGCGGCCTATGGTCGATCAATGTGCCAAAGGCCTTCGGCGGCCCGGAGGTTTCGTACGCCACGCTTGCAAAGGTCATCGAAATCATATCGGCGGCGGATTCATCGATCGGTCAGATCGCCCAGAACCATCTGGGGGTCGTCGCTGCCATCCGGACTGTATCGGATGTCGCCCAGCAGAAACTCCTGTTTGCCGAGGTGCTGAAAGGCACCCGTTTCGGCAACGCTTTTTCGGAATTCGGTTCCAAACGGGCGGTCGATTTCGAAACGCGCTTCAGCGATGCCGGCGACCACGTTGTCGTCAACGGGCGCAAGTTCTATTCCTCCGGCGCTCTGCTCGCGCATCTTGTGCCGATCGTCGCGCTCGATGACGAAGGGCGGGCCTGGTATGCGATTGCCGAGCGGGATGCGCGGGGGCTCACCGTCATCGATGACTGGTCCTCGTTCGGGCAGCGCACGACGCTGTCCGGCACCGTGCTGCTCGACAACGTCAAGGTGCCGAAGACCCATCTCGTGCCTGGATACAAGGGCTATGAAGTGCCGAGCGCAGATGGTGCGATCTTCCAGATCATCCAGGTTGCCGTCGACACCGGTATCGCACAGGCCGCCATTGACGAGACGGTCGCCTTCGTGCGCACCAAGAGCCGGGCATGGGTGGATAGCGGCCAGGATCATGCCTGGGAGGATCCCTATACAATCCAGGCCGTCGGCGACCTGACGCTGCGCCTGCATGCCGCGCAAGCGCTTTTGGAAAAAGCCGGCTATGCAATCGACCGCGCCGTACTGAACCCCAATGCGGAGACGGTCGCCGAAGCGCAGATCGTCACGGCCGAGGCCAAGATCCTATCGACCGAAATCGCGATTGCTGCGACCAACAAGCTGTTCGAACTCGCAGGCACTCGCTCAACACTCGCCGAGCACAACCTCGATCGCCATTGGCGCAATGCGCGCACCCATACGCTCCATGACCCCGTGCGCTGGAAATACGCCATTCTTGGAAGATATTTCCTGAATGGCGAAAATCCCCCGCTGCATGCGTGGAGTTGACGATCCGCAAAAGTCTCTTGCGCCGTCACGGCGTGAGAGACCTCAAGGTTCGTGGCAAAGTGAACCAAATGCGGCCTCTGCCAAACATATGTCGGAGGCGTTGACGAATAAGCCAATATGATCTGCATTATCAAAAGCCGGAGCAGCCGATGGCGCGCATGGATTCGTCTTCGCGCCGCATTTACCTCCTGGCGGCTTTGACGAATTCGTCGGAAAGGTCGTGCCGCTTTTGCAGGAGCGGGGCGTGTATCCGCACCGAAGGCGGAGAAGAGACGCTCCATGCCAACCTCGGCTTGCCTAAACAGTTGCCGGCGGCTGCCCCGTCAGGCTTGGCGGCGGTGATATGAATGATGACGGCCGCCGGCTGTTGCGAGATCGCCAGCGCTTTCGCTGCGACATCCGGCCCTTCGACACGAAAGGCTCTCCTTTTTAAGGGGGTACTTTGGTCAGGCGGCCGGTTCAACCGACAGTCGCTGTCGTGAGTCGGTTCAGAGATTGCTCATCTCGCCATCGAAACCGATTTTTATTGACACTTACCGGCCCCGCCACTGAGGTTCTAGCGCATTTGGCGCCACAGTTGACGATTTGGCACGGTTCTTGAGTCTCGCTTTGGGATCGATCACGGTGACAAGCGCATTGTCCCTTCCGAACCTCTCGCCGGCTCAAGACTCCACCTAGGAACCGCACGATGCAAAACTCGGCCATGAACACGGAATATCCAGCCATCTCAAACCGCGAAAAAGCATGCCTCGCATGGACTGCGAAAGGTAAATCATCGTGGGCGATCGGGAAGACATTGAGCATATCGGAGCACACGGTAAATTTTCATCTTAGGAATGCCATGCGAAAGCTAAACTGCAGCAGCAGAATGGCTGCTGCATTGAAAGCTGTTGAGCTCGGAATCATTGGATGGCATTAGGAATCTGTAATTCGCATCGGGAAGTGCAGGACTAACCGGAATTCGAGTAGAGGGTCGATGAACGAGAAATATCTTCCCATCGCACCAGCAGGTCAGAAGCTCAGAACGCAGGCGGAGCTCGCCTTAAACCCCCTCCGGCGGGGGGCGGGTATATTAACTTCTGCCTTATCGAATCGAGAAATGGGCAGGTCTCCCCGACTTATGAAACTATCTTGCGGCTATCAAGTTGGGCTTGAGGTCAATATTGCTGAACTCGTTCGAAGCTAAATAAGAGATCTTGCGCGGGGGGCGGATCACTGTCACGGGAAGCGGTTTAGGTATGCGAAAAGAACACGCCGGTACGCATGCGAGATGCTCGCCTCGGATCTGGCGACGAAGCAGTTCACTCCCTTTGTCATAAGACTGAGGCGGGTATGGATGCGCCCGAGCTTCTCTAGCGAGGGTGACGGCTCGGAGGAACAATCCCGCCCACTCCTCGGAATTCTCGTGCTTGCACCGTGTCCAGTCGTCATTTGAGGCCGCCATGGGCAAGACCTGCAACGAGATAACGCTGCAGGAAGAGTGCCACCAGATAGACTGGTGCGATGCCCGCGAGAGAAGCAGCCGCCATCTGTCCGAAATTGACCAGCCGATCCCCCTGGAAGAGCGAGATGCCGACGGGAAGCGTGCGCGTCTCGTCGGAAAAGGTGAAGGCGGAGGCAAAGAGGAACTCGTTATAGGCGAGGACCGAGACAATGATCAGCGTCGCCACGATGCCTGGCACAATGATCGGCACGACGATATGGACAAGGATCCGGAAGGGGCCGGCTCCGTCGACTGCTGCCGCCTGTTCAATCTCCAGCGGCATGCGCCGGAGAAAAGGCGTGAGAAGCCAGAAGGCGACGGGAATATTGGCAAAGCCGTAGAGCATCACAAGTCCGGCATGCGTGTTGAGGAGCCCGGTTGCCTTGAGAAGATAGAACAGGGGAATCAGAGCCACGATCGGTGGCGCCATGTAGCTCGACAGAGTGAGATCACCGAGCCACTTGCCACCGATGCCGAGTCGCAGCACGGCGTAGGCGGCGGGGAGGGTGAGCAGCAACGTCAGGGCGCCGGCGAGCAGCGATACGGCAACGGAGTTGGCTATGAATCCTGAAAGACAGGCAGCCTCGAAGGCGGCCGGCCAATTGTCGAGCGTCGGGCTTGTCGGCAGGAAGTGCCCGCTCAGCACGTCGTCTTTGGTCTTGAAAGAAACCGAGATGAGATACGCGATCGGCAGAGTGAAGAAGATGAAGATCGGCGCGGTCGCGGCAACGAGCAGAATGTCGGAGCGGTTGATCTTCATGCGTCTTTCCTCTCGAGATGCTGGTGAATGCGGATGACGGGCCAGAGCACTGCGCCAATTACCAGACTATAGATCAGGGTCTCGGCGGCGGCGCGGGCGACATCGAACTGTTCCAATGCGCGGCGATAGATGGAGAAGCCGGTCGTCGTAGTGGCAAAGCCCGGACCGCCGAACGTCAGGACATAGACGAGGTCGAAGACCTTGAAGGAGAGAATGAGCTTCAGGAGATAGATTGAGGAGAGCGGCGCCGCCACGAGCGGAAGCGTGATGTGCCAGAAGCGTTGCAGAGGTGATGCTCCATCAATGATCGATGCCTCGTGGACGCCTTCGGGAATGGTCGAAAGGGCGGCGAAGCTAAGGATGACGACGAAGGGCGTCCATTGCCAGACATCGGCAACCGCGATCGCGAACCAGGCAAAGACAGGATCGCCCAGGAAGCTTACGGGCGCGTCGACAATGCCAAGGTTCAGGAGCACCCCGTTCAGGAGCCCTCCGGCCGGCGCGAGGATCAACTTCCATGCGACTCCCACCATCACCGGCGGCGTCATGAGCGGCAGCAGGATCAGGCTTACCAGGAACCGTCCGGCCTTCAGGAGCTGGCTGAAGAGCAAGGCGATCAAAAAGCCGATAGCCAGCTGGGTACTCGCCGTGATGAAAGCATAGGCGATGCTCTTGGTCAGAGAGGTCACAAACAGCGGATCCTGGAGGACGTCCCGCACATGTCGCAATCCGACAAAGCTGCGGAAGGGTTTCCCGAGCGTGCTTTTGCTGAGCGCAAGGGCCACCAGGAAGAGTGTGGGATAGACCAGGGTCGAGGCGAGCCCGAGCAAGATCGGAGAGATCCACAGCCAACCGATGACCCGGTGTGCCGAAATACCGTGATCTGCCGTCGTTGAGGCGGCGCGTCTTCGAGCGGGGGGGAAATCGATCGCAGTCATGTCATCGTGCCTGTGGTCTTCGTCGTTCTTCTCTGGAAAGGCGTGCCCCCTCGGCCGCGAGCCACGCCTTTGGGACTGGTGTACGACGTCCGCAGGTGGGCCGGGGCTCAATGATCAGCCATTGGCTTCGATGATGTTCGTCCAGGACTTATGGGCATCGGCGATCGCCTGTTCGGCACTTTTGGTCCCGGCAAGGGCGAGGGAGAGTTCATCGGTCAGCGCGTTTTCCAGCTTCGGGGCATAAACGGCCGTGGGCCAGGCGAGGCTGTTTTCAAGTGCACCGTCTGCCAGCAGCGGCTGGACGAGCGGCTGGAAGGCCTTGAACTTTTCGGAGTTAAGGCCGGAGTGACGGTCGGGATCGATACCGGAGCCGGTCAGCGTGAGCAGTTGTTCGTGGTAGCCCTTGCTGGTCGCGAGCTTGATCAGTTCCCAGGCGACGTCCTTGTTCTTCGACCCGCTGGTGATTGCGAAGCCGAAACCGGCGTTGAAGGCAAGACGCGGTGTCTTGTTGGCGCCACCGACTGGAATGCGGGTGACGCCCCACTTGTCGACGATCTTCGAGCCCTTGGGATCCTGGGCGTAGCCGCCGAGGTCAGTCCAAAAGTCGATCTGGGCGGCCTTACCGCTGAGGAAGGCGGGTAGACCTTCCTCGAAGCGCGTCTCGAGCGGCGTCGGCAATGCATGCGGTGCGGATGCGAGGAGCGACTTCAGCGCCTCCACGGCTTCGGCGCTGTCGAGGGCCGAGGTGCCGTCTGCTTTCAGGAAGTTGCCGCCAAAGCCGGTGAGGCGGTTGGCATAGGTCGACAGGATGATCACCGGGATCTTCGCGCCCAGGACTGCAGCACCGTAGATACCGTTCTTGGATTCCGCGTCGGTGATGATCTTGGCGTTTTCATTGTATTCGTCCCAGGTCGTTGCTGGCTTGAGGCCATAACGATCGAAGAGTTCCTTGTTGTAGAACAGAAGGTGGCTGTCGCCGTCATAAGGCAGGCCATAGCGACGGCCTTCATGCAGCGTGTACTGGTCATAGATCGTCTGGATGAAGTCGTCGGGTTGGATTTCCGCCTTGTCTTTCTCGATCAAGTCAGTGACGTCCTCGATCACGCCGTCCTCGGCCAACTGGCCCTTGTAGGTATAGAAATAGTCGATGACGTCGAATTCACCGGCTCCAGATTGAAAGTCGAGGGTCGCCTTGACGCTGACCTGGTCGTAGGGAACGGCGGTTACGTTGACCCTCGCACCCGTAAGCTTCTCGAAATCCTCGGAGATCTTCTTGCCTGTGACGACATGCGGCTGAATGATCAGGAGATTGAGGGTGTGTCCGGCGAACCGATTGCCTGCGGCCAGGGCGGAGGACAAGACGCCCGATGAGAGAAGAGGAAGCGCTCCTGATGCCAGCATGGTCTTCAAGACCGTGCGGCGGCGATATGCTTGGTCGATGATGGGGTCGGACATGAATTGATCCTCGGTTGCGATGGTGCGGGCCGCAGGAATGACCACGGAGCGGTATTCCGTGTGGCACCCGCGTCGGCCTTTGGGGGATCATTCGCCAGATAACTCCTGCCGTTAACCAACAGGAATTTAAAGTACACAAAAAACATAGAATTTCTTTTCGGCGCGACGCTTCGAGCGGCTAGAGCCGAAGTGGCGACGCACGAGCGGATGCTGTCAAATAAGGCCGATCAGCGCGATAACCGAGACGAGAGCCATTCACTGCCCATCAAACTCCGAGAAAAAAATTCCACGAAATAGTCTATAAAAAACATATAATAACTGTTAAATATGTGCAGTGTCTGGATGCTTCGGGGCCAAGCCTGAAATTCGGATGGGATCGAGGAATGACCAAGCAGATACATTTCAACGCCTTCGACATGAACTGCGTGGGTCACCAGTCGCCCGGGCTTTGGGCGCATCCCCGGGACAGATCCTGGAAATACAAGGATCTGGACTACTGGCAAGGTCTTGCGAGGACGCTCGAAAAGGGGGTCTTCGATGGCATCTTCATCGCTGACGTGATCGGCTACTACGACGTCTACAAGGGCAACAACTACCACGCCATCCAACAGGCGGCGCAGATTCCGGTTAATGATCCGATCCAACTCGCGGTCCCGATTGCGCTAGCCACCGAACATCTCGGCATCGGCATCACCGCCTCGATCTCGTTTGAGCACCCCTATCCCTTCGCACGGCGTCTGGCCACCGCCGACCACCTGACAAAGGGGCGCGTCGGCTGGAATATCGTGACCTCCTATCTGGAGAGCGGTGCCAAGAACATTGGACAAGGCGGATTGCGTGCGCATGATAACCGCTACGAAGTGGCGAGCGAATATCTCGAGGTCATCTACAAGCTCCTTGAGGGTTCCTGGGAAGAAGGTGCCGTACTGCGCGACCGCGAGAAACGCATCTTTACCGATCCGTCGAAGGTGCACGAGATCGGCCATAAGGGCCGCTTCTTCGAAGTGCCGGGCTACGCCCTGACCGAGCCGTCGCCGCAGCGTACCCCGGTGCTCTATCAGGCCGGTGCTTCCGGGCCGGGCAAGCAATTCGCGGCGGAGCATGCAGAATGCGTCTTCGTTGCGGCACAGACCAGGACCATTCTGAAGAACTATGTGCGTGATGTCCGGCTGCGGGCGGCGACCGTCGGGCGCGATGCGTCGAAGTTCCGCATCTACAATCTGATGACCGTCATCGTGGACGAAACCGACGAGAAGGCGCGCGCCAAATTCCGCGACTATCTCGATTACGTTTCCTATGATGGCTCGCTGGTTTTCATGTCCGGCTGGACAGGCGTCGACTTTTCGCGCTACGCACCGGACGACCTCGTGCGCAAGGTCGAGACCAACGCCATCCACTCGGCGATCGAGAGCCTTTCGGAAGGCGATCCGAATAAGCGCTGGACGATCAGGGAGCTCGCCGAATGGGGCGGTATCGGCGGTATGGGACCGGTGGTCGTGGGATCGCCCTCCACCATAGCCGACGAGCTGCAGGCCTGGGTTGAGGAGACCGACGTTGACGGCTTCAACCTCGCCTATGCCGTAACTCCCGAGACCTTTGAGGATATCGTCGGCTATCTGGTGCCGGAACTACAGAAGCGCGGGGTCTATCCGACCGGCTATCGCCCCGGAACGCTGCGGGAGAAGCTGTTCGGCGAGGGACCCCATTTGCCCAAGGCCCATCCGGCCGACCGTTACCGCGACATCGAATCCTTCAAACGCAACCAGGCAATTACGCTGGCCAATGCCAGCTGAGGTCCTTAACCGACGAGGTTTTTCCTTATGGGAAGCATCACCGAGACCAAGATTGATCACAGCGTCCATCCGCGCGTCAATTCAACAGACCCATTGTCGCCCCGTCCGCGCCCGGTCAAGCCGGCGCATGTGATCAGGAGCGAAGAGGAGGCTATCCAGATAGCCGAGAAGCTGGCCGCGAGCTTCAAGGTCGGGGCGGCGCTGCGTGACCGGGAGGGACTGCTTCCGATCGCCGAGCTCGACGCGTATTCGCAAAGCGGTCTCTGGAGCATCAACGTGCCGAAAGCTTATGGCGGTCCGGAAGTCTCCTATGCCACGCTCGCAAAGGTGATCGCCATCATCGCTGCGGCCGATCCGGCCATCGCGCAGATCACTCAGAACCATCTGGCGATCGTCGCGACCGTCGATCTCGACGGCACGGAAGGGCAGAAGAAACTGTTCTTCGGCTGGGCGCTCGAAGGGATCCGTTACGGCAACGCCTTCTCCGAACTGAAGAGCAAGACCGTCGCCGATTTCGAGACCAAGGTCGTTCATGATGGCGACGACGTGGTCGTCAACGGAGAGAAATTCTACACGACTGGCGCGCTCCTTGCCCATATCGTGCCGATCGTCGGCGTCGACGAGACTGGCCAGGGCTATCTCGTCTTTGCCGACCGCGACGCCCCCGGTCTCACCGTCACCAACAACTGGTCGAGCTTCGGTCAGCGCACCACCGCGTCGGGTTCGGTTAAGATCGAAAACGTGCGCGTGCCTAAGGCTCGGGCGCTGAAGGTCACCTCTTTCGACCATCCGACAGTCGGCGGCCCTGTCTCGCAGATCATCCAGTCGGCGATCGATGTCGGCATCGCCCGGGGCACGATCGACGATACGATCGAGTTCGTCAGCAAGTATAGCCGGCCTTGGATCGACAGCGGCAAGGCGACCGCCGGCGAAGACCTCTTCACCATTGCCCAGATCGGCGACCTGAAGATCAAGCTGCATGCGGCCGAAGCGCTGCTAGAGATCGCCGGGCACGCCATCGATGTGGCGCGCGCCAATCCGACGCTGGAGACGGTCTCGGAAGCAACGATCAAGACAGGCGAGTCCAAGGTTCTGACGACGGAGATTGCGATCCTGTCAACGAACAAGCTGTTCGAACTTGCAGGAACCCGCTCGACCCTCGCCGAGCACGGACTTGACCGCCACTGGCGCAATGCCCGCGTCCATACGCTGCATGATCCAGTGCGCTGGAAGTTCTACCATGTCGGCAATTATTATCTGAACCGCGTCCACCCGCCGCGCCACGCCTGGAACTGACCCCAAGATGAGCACAAATGATCGCAAGCTGCACCGGGATGCAGCGCTCACCGCCGGCCGTCCCGCGCCGCGCATAGCCGCGCGCGGGGGCCTGGCCCATGTCATCCGCGATGATGCGGAGGCCATCCAGATCGCGACGGACCTTGCGCTTGAATTCGCGGTCGGTGCCGCTCAGCGCGACCGCGAACGACGCCTTCCGCTTGCGGAGATCGACCGCTTCTCGCAAAGCGGTCTCTGGGCAATCACCATCCCGAAGGAATATGGCGGCGCCGGCGTCTCTGCGGTGACGCTGGCCGAGGTCACCGCCATCATCTCGGCTGCGGACTCTTCAATCGGGCAGATCCCGCAAAATCATTTCTACATGGTAGAGGCGCTGCGACTGACCGGCAGCGAGGAGCAGAAGCAGCACTATTTCCGGGGCGTGCTGCAGGGTGACCGTCTTGGCAACGCCTTCACAGAGATCGGCACGAAGACGCCGGTCGACTTTAAGACGCATTTCGCCGAGCGCGACGGAAAACTCTATCTGAACGGCCAGAAGTTTTACGCGACCGGCTCACTGTTCGCCCATATCGTCGTCGCTGTGGCGAAGGGACCGAATGGCCGCGTCCATTTGGTCTTCATGGACCGGGCTGCTCCGGGGCTCGGCTTCGTCGACGACTGGTCGTCCTTCGGGCAGCGTTCGACAGGGAGCGGGACCGTCACCTTCGACGACGTCGAGGTGGCGCCGTTTCAGATCGTTGACCATGATGGAAGCTTCGAACAGCCGACGCCGATGGGTCCTTTTGCGCAGATAATCCATGCTGCTGTGCAAGTCGGCATCGCGCGCGGGGCGCTCGCGGAGACGATTTCCTACGTTCGTGCCCATGCACGGCCATTTTTTGAACTGACGATCGAGCACGGTTATGAGGATCCGCACACCATACATGGCGTCGGCGACGTCGCGATCAGAGTGCATGCGGCCGACGCGCTGCTCAAAAGGGCGGGGCGGATCATCGACCGCGCCATCGCAGAACCGACGGCGGCGAGCGTAGCGCAGGCATCCGTTGCTGTCGCGGAGGTTAAGGCGCTCGGGACGGAAGTGGCACAGCTTGCCGCCACCAAGCTTATCGAGTTCGGTGGTGCGCGCTCGACGCTCGAAGGCTATGGGCTCGACCGCTTTTGGCGTAATGCCCGCACGCATTCCCTGCATGATCCGGTGCGCTGGAAATATCACCATATCGGAAACTTCTATCTGAATGGCATCCTGCCCCCGCGGCATGGCGCCCTCTGATTTTCAGATTACCTATCGAATTCTGTGGAGATCCGAATGAGATCGCCTTGGCGCTCTGATATCGGTGACGGGTCTGGCCTATGGTACAAACGACCCTGCGCACCGGATAAACGTCTCCGCAGGTAAGATGACACTCTTTCCGGAGCGACCCGACGATTTCCTGAACTGCTCGCAGAGTGTTCGACCGAGGTTGCCGACGAAAGACTGATCGGTCGAGATGGCCTGCCTTATCCCTGGCGTTCCGTTTTCGGTGACTATGTGGCTGCCCGACTGCGCCCCTTGATCGCAGAGGGTCGGATCGTGCACTGCCGAGCCACAATCCAGACAGTTGGCCGAGACGGTCAGGAATATCGCTTGCAGGCTGCCGACTGATCCGAGATTCGAGCCGATTTCCTGGTCCTTGCCGTCAGCCATCCGCCGCCGGCTTTGCCCACGTCCTCGTGCCGTTGCGCGGAGACGGCAAACTCGTCATGGATGTCACGGTCGCTGGTGCGCTGGCCCCATCGCGGCGACCGACCATGTGCTGATTATCGGGAACGGACGGACCGGGCAGACGTCGTGGCATCGCTGAAGCGTCGCGGACGTTATGGCCACATCATCCATCTCTCGGCGCGGTCTTCGTTCGCGCGGGCACAGCCGGCCGGACAGGAGGCGCTGGGCGATCTCGTGACGGAACCCGCAATGACGGCGAGCCGCCTCTTGCGGCACGTGCGCACAGCGGACAGGAAGGCTGAGGCCAAGGGACTGTCCTGGCACTGTGTGCTCGATGCTGTTCGCTTGCAGGGACAAGAAGTGTGGGCCGCTTTGCCGATGGCCGAACGCCGGCCGATCGCCCGCCATGTCAGGCCGTTCTGGGACGTCCACCGCTTCCGCATCCGCCGCAGGTGGAGGATGTCATCAATGATGAGCTCTCCAGCGGCAAACTTGAGATCCTCGCCGCTTCAGTAGCGGCGGTTGAGAGAACCGGCTCCAGCTTCAAGGTGAGCCTACGACAACGGCACAGGCGAGATAGTCGGGAAATCATGGTCGAGGCCATCGTCGTGACAACAGGGCCGGGGCATGGCGCTATTCTCGAGAGCCAGGACTTTTTACGCGACCTTAGCGTCGCCGGCCTCCTGCAGCCCTGCCCGACGTGGCTCGGTATCGCCTGCAATGGTAAAGCACATTCGATCTCTCGAGGGAGTGAAGCCGTGTCTAATGTGCTCATTGCCGGCCCCTTGGCCGAGGAACCTCTGGTGAACTGATGGGTCTGCCCCAGGTCACCGAACACGCCGTGTTCGGTGCGAACCGTATCAGACAGACACTTACTGATCACTTCGGTCACTAAGACCGCCGCAAGAGAACCGATCTTTTCGAAAGCCGCACGATAGTTGGAAGAAAATTGCTTATGAAAACTATAGAATTTAATAATATCGAGAAAATCTGTAACGGTTCTGCCGCTTTTGACAGGAATGGGAATGACGGTAATCGATAGGCCTCTCGACTTTCTTTGGTTCATCCCTTCGTCCGGTGACGGTGCGTATCTGGGGTCGGACGATCTCAGCCGCCCGGCGGATCCCGCCTATTTCCGCGAAATCGCGAAGGCTGCCGACCGGCTGGGATATTCCGGCGTGCTTATCCCAACGGGGGCGGCGTGCGAAGAATCCTTCATTCTGGCCGCCGATCTCGCCGCCCATACCGAGCGACTGAAATTTCTGGTGGCCATTCGGCCGGGTACGGCATCGCCGGCTTATTATGCGCGCCTTGCCGCGACGCTCGACCGCGTTTCCAATGGCCGCCTGCTGATTAACATCGTGGTCGGCGGCAGTGCCCAGGAGCTCGCCGGTGACGGCATTTTCCTGCCGCATGACGAACGCTACGATCATGCGGGCGAGTTCTTCCAGGTGTTCAACTCGCTGGTCGAGACCGGAAAGGCCAACCTCGACGGCAAGTATATCAAGGCCATCGATGCGAGACTTGGCCTGCCGCCTATACAGGAACCGCGCCCTCCGCTCTATTTCGGCGGATCGTCCGACGCTGCAATTGCGTTTTCCGGCGGTATCACCGACAAGTACCTGACCTGGGGCGAACCGCCGGCGCAAGTGGCAGAGAAGATTGCCAAGGTCCGCCAGGCCGCCGCGGCGAAGGGCAAGCACGTCAGCTTCGGCATCCGTCTTCACTTCATCGTTCGCGAGACCGATGAAGAGGCCTGGGCCGCGGCCGACCGGCTGATTTCCAAGCTTTCCGACGAAACGATTGCCGCAGCGCAGGAAGTGTTCGCGAAGAGCTCGGATTCGGTCGGCCAGGCGCGCATGGTCGCCCTGCATCAGGGACGCCGCGAAAAGCTCGAAGTCTCTCCCAATCTCTGGGCGGGGATTGGTCTCGTCCGCACGGGTGCGGGGACCGCACTGGTCGGATCTCCGAAGACCATCGCGGAACGTCTCCGGGAATATCAGGAGCTCGGGATCGATACCGTCATCGCCTCCGGCTATCCGCACCTGGAAGAAGCCTACCGGGTTTGCGAGTTGCTCTTCCCCGAAATAGGCCTGCCCGGCCCTCATGGGCAGATCCGCTCCGCATTCGGCGAACACCGGGTCTTTGGGGGAGGCGGACATGGCGGAAACGTGAAGATCGCATCCGCCTCCTGAAGAATTTACCGGCGAGCTCCTCCTGTCTGGAAGGAGCGCACAATGGCTGCCGCTGGGAGCCGAACCAGAAACCGACGCGGGCGGAGAAGTCGATCCACGGGCCCCGTTGGGATCTTTCATTAGACCTCGTTATTTAGGAGGAGACGGCCGTTTCAGAAGAGTGATTGACTCTAACGCCCCAAATCGCATGGGAAAGGTCGGCTTGCGCTAAATATTGCCTGCGGGCTACCCTCGACAACAGACTGTAGTCTCGTGTCCACCTCGCTCAAATGACCGACGTCTGAGCCGATCAATTCGAAGAGGTGATGGTTCAAGAAGCTGTAGAGATCAGCCGCTAGCCGGGCTGCCTCTTCTCCAAGGCAGGCCAGGTCGTAGATTCGATTGCCAGACCGGGCCTCGACCGTATGCCACAAAAGCGCCTTGCTGACGGAAATGGCGATAACATCCAGGCAAGGAAGACTGACGCCGTCGCTGACATCGAGCTGTACGGTCGCGGAAAACGATGAGTTAAAGCGGCACCTTCCATTTTCCCTATGGAAGGAGGGGTGCAAAGAAACCAGGCTGGTATGTTCGAACGCGCTCAAACATCAGAGCTCACGTGCTACCAGAAAATTCAATCCGGTAGCCACGCGCAATCAATCCAGTGCCGTTCATACCGTTTCGCGAATTCTGTCATCTCCCGGACATTCGCTTGAGGGGTTTGGCAGGCGCGGGCGCAGGTGGTGACCACATCCCGGTAAAAAGTAGGGGAGACCGGCCGAATGCCCTCGTAGTTCATGATCAGGTCGGGAAGGCGCTCCGCGATTGCCTCGCCACGGCGCGCCATGACAACGGTCGGCGGCGTTCCATATGCATTGATCAAGACGTATCGCCAGCTCGGATCTGCCTCTCCCTGCGCGGGAACGAGTTCACAAGGACAAGCATCACCAGCGCCGGAAATCTCCTGATAGATCGCGTCGAGCGCCTGTGCTTTTCTGGCGATCAGGACGTAAGGTCCCGAAGGAGTGTAGCCGCCCATCCGCTCGTCATACGCGACGCCCAACAGGCGTGAAAGGTCGTAGCGGGCCGTTCTGTCCAGGGAGGAGCGTTCCGAGAGAAACCATTGGAGTTGTCGCAGGGTAACGCCGACCGTAGCCGCAATCTCTTTCGGCGGATTGGGCCAGCAGGCGACCAGATTTTTGGCGATTTCCGCCGTATTGTCGTGCTCTTCATAAGCTGGAAACTCGTCATCATCGTCCATGTCGCCTAATGGCTCCTCTCCCGAAAGCAGCCAGGTTCTGCCGCATAAGTTGTCATGGTGAAAATAACGCGGCCGATCGGGCGGCAGCGAGATCTCCCAGGATGACAGCCATGGACCGACTTCCCAATCGACGTCTTCGAGGGGAATGGATGGCGGGGTGCGCATTGGCAACTCCAGCCACCGCTCGATGTTCTCGAGTTTTCGGTTGCTGAGCCTGCGAGGACCCCGGCCGGCCCTCCAGTCGTGATCCTTATGTGCATCGCGGCAAAGGGCCTCGACGGACGCGGCCAGAGACGGATCAACCGGGTCGTGCTTCTTCAAGTACCCCTCCGCAGAGATTATGACTCTTTGACTGGATAGGCCTTGTGGAGTTTTTCACGGGCTTTTTCGGTGGTGAACATCCATTGGATTTGTG
>NZ_FMAF01000041.1:0-13952 GCF_900094565.1 Martinezella lusitana | reverse complement strand
CTGCGACGGCGTCTTCTGCGATCGAAATCCATGTTGGCCGGGGCCGGTCGGTGCGGGTCACTCGTGACTTTGATGCCTCGACGTTGTCGCGCGTGCTTGATGTGCTGGAGGGACGATGATCCCGATCAGTTCGAACGTCAGAGTGTGGATTGCCAGCGGTCACTGCGATATGCGCAAGGGTATGCAGGGGTTGGCTCTCATCGTGCAAGAGGGGCTTGGCCGCAATCCGTTCCAGGGCGACGTTTTTGTTTTCCGCGGGAGAAATGGTCGATTGATCAAGGCCCTATGGCATGACGGTGTCGGACTATCGCTTTATGCCAAACGGCTCGACCGAGGCCACTTTATTTGGCCGGCGACAGTGGACGGAGCCATTGCCCTTACAGCCGGGCAGATGTCCTACCTTCTTGAGGGAATAGACTGGCGAAATCCGCAACAGACATGGCGTCCGACGAGCGCCGGATAGGTGCATTTTGCGGCTCGAACCTTGAAGAAAAGCTATGCAAATCAGTGGCTTTGTGGTTTGATCCGGACATGGAAAACGGCCTGGAAAACCACTCCGATTATGCCGCTGCACTTGAAGCAGAGCTGGTCGTGGCGCGTGCGGAGCGCGCCGTTGCCTTAGCCGAACTTGCCGTCGCCAAAGCCAAGGAAGCGGACGATCAAGCCACCATTCTGCGTCAGAAGGTCCATATCGAAAAGCTGCAAAGGCAATTGCGTGGTCAGAAATCGGAGCGGACTGCCAGGCTGATCGCTCAAATGGAGCTGATGCTCGAGGATGCCGAGGCGGCGGCCACCGAGGATGAACTTGCCGCTGAAATGGCCATTGCTGCGGCCGCCCCCATTGCTGTCGCCGGCTTCACACGCAAACGCCCCGTTAAGAAGCCATTCCCCGATCACCTGCCGCGCGAGCGTGTCGTTGTGCCCGGTCCGGTCGCCTGCAGCTGCTGCGGTAGTGACCGGCTGCGCAAGCTGGGCGAAGATGTCACCGAGACGATGGAGAGCATTCCACGCTCCTGGAAAGTCATTCAGACGGTGCGCGAGAAGTTCACCTGCCGCGACTGCGAGAAGATCAGCCAGGCACCGGCCCCATTCCACGTCATTCCCAGAGGCTGGGCAGGTCCAAGCCTTCTGGCGATGATCCTCTACGACAAATTCGGCCAACACATTCCCCTTAATCGTCAGGTGGAACGATTTGCGCTTGAGGGCGTGTCAATCAGCCTGTCGACGGCAGCCGATGCTATCGGTTCTTGTTGCCATGCCCTTGATCCAATCCTGAGGCGGATCGAGGCTCACACCTTTGCAGCCGAGCGGATTCACGGCGACGATACCACGGTTCCGGTTCTCGCAGCCGGCAAGACCGATACTGCTCGGATCTGGACATATGTGCACGATGATGCCCCGTTCGGTGGCACGGCGCCGCCGTCGGCGATGTTCTATTATTCCCGCGACCGCAGCGGTGACCATCCGCAGGCGCATCTGGCCGGCTATTGCGGCATCCTGCAAGCAGATGCCTATGGCGGTTATACCAAGCTCTATCTTCCTGATCGCAGTCCAGGTCCGATCTATGAGGCAGCGTGCTGGGCGCACGCAAGGCGACCATTCTTCATCATGGCCGATCTCGAGGCCAATGCCCGGCGCAAGGCTCAGGGCAAACCCGCTGCCGTCATCTCACCAATCGCCATCGAGATGGTGCGCCGGATCGATGCGCTGTTCGAGATCGAACGTCAGATCAATGGCCAGACGGCCGATGAGCGCAAGGCGACGCGTCAGCAGCATAGCAAGCCACTGATCGCCAACATGGAGCGGTGGGTGCGCGAGCAACGTGCCAAGCTGTCTCGCGACAATGATCTGGCCAAAGCGTTCGACTACATGTTGAACCGCTGGGTATCGTTTACTCGTTTCCTCGACGATGGCCGGATCTGCCTGTCGAACAACGCGGCAGAGCGTTCGCTGCGCGGAATTGCATTGGGAAGAAAGGCTTGGCTATTCGCCGGCTCCGACCGTGGTGGTCAACGAGCTGCCGCCATGTACAGTTTGATCGTCACCGCAAAGATGAACCATGTCGATCCGCAGGCCTGGCTTGCCGATGTGCTTGCCCGTATCGCCGACCACCCGGCAAACAGGATCGACGAGTTGTTGCCGTGGGCTTGGAAGGCCGAAAAGGCGGCACCTATTGCGGCGGCCGCGTAAACAGTTCCCGAAACAGCTCCTCTGACCGTTGCAGGCCTTCATCCGTTAAGATCAACGACTTCGACTTGTTCACCGGATCGGCGATCAGCCCCTTCTTGAACAAACGATCCGTCGTCTCCCAGTCCAAACCCTTCCAGGCTCGATACCCGTCATGCAGCGTCAGCCACAACAGCGCCAGCACCGCATCGTCGATCTTGTCTTCGTCGATATCCATTGCGAGAGCTTATCACGTGCAAATACGAAATTAATGCGGTACTCGCCGAATGCGTACTTTTGTTTTTGTGGTGAACATCCATTGGATTTGTGCCCTTTGCGCGTTTCTCTGCTGCTGCCAAGCATTGATCTCTGCAATCATCCTGTGTTTGTCGTCGATCTTGCGGTCGAGGCATTGGCTTTTCAAAACGCCAATCTCGATCTCGACGTATCCCCACGCCGAGGACCGCCTTGCTTTGTCACGGTGATAGCGATGTTTTGCTGAGGTGAGCGGTATCGCCACGATTTCGTATCAAGGTCCAGAGGTCCAGAGGTTCTTTGATCACAAGACCCAAGGACCTTGTCCTCCTGAAAAAGAGCGGGACGTTTGCATCACAAGTTGAACTTATAAAACATGCGTTGCATTGCAGGAGAGAGTTCGCTATGCATTCTAACTATCAGAAGTACCGATGTCGCTGAAAGGAGCAGACTGAGGCTTGTCCCAGCCACAAACACAGGGAATTACAAATGGTCTAGCTTCAGACGAGAGTAACTGCCGCATCGCAACCGCGCTTGTTGTTTCCTCAACTAAAGATGGAGACTCGCAGTTCGAGAATCGGACAGGATCGTTGTGGACACTGCACCGAGTGAGTGCAATAAACTGCGGAAATTAGTCGACCGGCGAACCGACACGCAGAACACAGAAAAGGCTCTTTCTCATCCAGCATTCGAGCCGAGTTCGCCCGGACGCATTTAGGCGTATGCCGTTGCGCCCGACGCCTCCACCATCACAGAAAGCATCGTTCAATGACTACTACTGAAGCGACTCCAAAGGTTCAACCGTTTAAGTTTACGGCTTTCGAGCAGAAAGACTACAACTATCGCGTTCAGCGCGTGCGCGAGAAAATGGCGCAAGCTGAGATTGACGTGCTGCTCGTTACCGACCTTTCCAATATCTGCTATCTAACAGGTTTTCAAACATTGGTATCGGACTGGTATTCCTGCTTGATCCTTCCTGCGCAGGGAAACCTAGTTCTCCATGTTTGCGATCTGGAGGTCGATCTTGGCCGCGTCCATACTAATGTCGAGCGCATCGAGTCGATAATGTGGAGTCGCATGGATGAGGCTGGTACGGAACTAGCCTTAATCATAGACAGTTTAAATTCAACGCCGAAAAAAATTGGCTTGGAGAGTCGGCAAAAGGGACTAACTCCGTATGCCTACTCGAAACTGTGCTCTGCATTTCCTAATGCAATAGTGGCCGATGCGTCCGGTTTGGTCACTCGCATTCGTGCCGTAAAGTCCCCAACAGAGATTACCTATATGCGCAAGGCCGGGCTTTATTCGGTAGCTGGTCTGACGGCAGCAGAAGCGATCATCCAGGAGGGCATCACCGACAATGACATTGCCGCGGCGGCGTCTGCAGGTATGATCCGCGCAGGCAGTGAATATTTCTCCATTGATCCCATCATCCGTACCGGAGATTGGCATGCTATAGTGCATTCTTCGTTTCGTAGGAACAAGATCAAGCGGGGCGACCCCATCATCATGGAGATGAGTGGGGTCCATGAGCGCTATAACGCGCCGCTTTATTCCACGGCGATAGCAGGGCGTGCGTCAGATAGTACACGCCTTCTGTCAGATGTCGCGCTCCATTGTCTTGAGACACTTTATAGCAATCTGAAGCCCCGCCGAACTATGCGAGACGTTCTGACTAGCACGAAGTGCGAACTGATGAGTTTGGACGCGCGAACTCGCCTTGGAACCCGAATAGTAGGCTCCACTTTGGCTGACTACCTGACTGAGAAATTCAGGTCGTGGAAGGCCTATCCCGTCGGCCTGGCCTTTCCTCCGTCCTGGCCTGAAAACTCGATCTGGCTGGCAGAGTCTGACCAGATTCTCGTGCCGGGGATGTGCTTCCACGCGTGCTACTCGTTCAGAGTGTTTGGGGAGGTCGCCGCCGGGTTCGGTGATTCCATTGCAATTACAGAGGAAGGTTTCGAAATCCTAACACCACGTACGAAGCGTCTTCTCGAGGTGTTCTGAGATTGAAACGCCGATACCGTTGCAACACCGCTTGCGACACGCATTTAAATTGGAGGACCAATGAAGACCGATCTCCTTTCCGTCATTGACTGCGCTGGGTCGCCCCGTCAACGAGGACGCACTCATGGAGAAGCGCTGCGCACCGCTATCGCTGAAAAGATAATGCGCTGGCATGACGCCATCGCGGAAGCCTACGGCGTCACCGCCAAGACGTTCATTCCGCGCTTCTTGGCGGCAACACGGTTCGGCGATGCGGTGAAGCGATACACACCCCACCTCGCCGAAGAGGTTGCAGGAATAGCGGAAGGATCCAACATCGCCCACGAAACCGCATTTGCGCTCCAGCTACTGGATGAGGAGTGGTGGTTCGGCCGCTCCACTGGAGACGGACATTGCTCCAGCCTTGCAATCGCCCCCTGCGGGCCTATCCCGACAATAATTGCTCAAACAATGGACTTGCCACGATGGCACGACGGGGCGCAGGTTTTGCTGAAAACGCAGGACTCGGAAGCCGGTGAGACCATGGTCTTCACATCTGCAGGTCTGATTGGCCTGATGGGCGTGTCCGAGCGCGGGGTCGGCGTCTGTGTGAACACCTTATCACAACTGGCTGTCAGCCCGACAGGGTTGCCAGTGGCTTTCGTGATGCGAGGCGCCCTCGCCTGCTCGAGCGTGTCGGACGCCATTAGGTTCCTGCATGACGTTCCGCACGCCTCGGGACAGAACTATCAATTGGGAGACCGTCAGAACATCGCGACTGTCGAATGCTCCGCGGGCAAAGTATTGCCGCTCGCTACTAAGTCTAGATGTTCGCTGCATACCAATCATCCGCTTGCGAGCGACGACAGGCGTTCGGCGACAATACCCCTCGCAGGAAGCGATAGTTCGCGCGGTCGCCTCCAAAGCTTGCATCTCGATCTTGATGACGTGCGGGTAACCACGGATGATGTCAAGGCGGCACTGGCGGCATGCCGGGCCGGCGGTGAGGTTTCGCTAGTTGCCCCGCAACTGGCGACGGAACCGATGACCGTTGGCGCGGTCGTCTATGAGATCGGCGAGCGTACTAAAATATCAGTCTGCGCTGGACCACCGAGCGTCGAGGCATGGCGGGATATTGGGTTAGGGACGTGAACTTGCGTCTGATTTAGATTGATGCACGCGTGGTGGCCTCGATATAAACTATAATCGACAAAGGATCAGCGGAACGAATGGCGGAACGCTATAGCGCGGCGATCTGGGAGGAACTTCCACCTTGATCGTCGCGCGGCAGAACGCGAAGCTTCGCGCGAATACGCGACAAACCGGCAAAGGGCGCGCGCCTGCAAGCGTTGAGCCAGTCATCCACGCGAAGGCGGTTTGGTTGGCTTACGAAACGCGAGATCGCCAGAGGTGCCCCCTCTACGCAGGCGACCGAACATTCCGCCCCTCCACACATCCGATCATCCGATCAACGATCCTGGATCGTCAACAAGAGGTTCGGCAGACTTCCATCCGTAACAAGGTTGCCGTCGCTCGCCACGTTCAAAGAGAGGCGATATTCGCGCCGATAGCTCAGTACGCCTAGCTTCGAAATGAGGACGGCCCGGAATTGCCGACTCAACTCGGACCAGCGTCATCCGGAGGCACTACCCATGCGCTGTTTCACGTTTCCCGATCGTGTCTCAGCCTAAGGGATTGGTGTAGCTTCCGGCAGGTAGCCGTGTTTTCCGGCGAGCGCCGGAGTGGGATTTCAGCGCGTGACTGCAGGCAGGCTGATTTCCGGATCATCGCTCATTGATGCCATTGTCTCAAGTGTCATGTACCTGGCACGTTGGACGGCCCAGTCATCGTTTTGCTCGGGCAGCAGTGCGCCGACGAGACGGACGATGGCTTCGTCGTTGGGAAAGATGCCAACGACCTCGGTGCGTCGCTTGATTTGCCATTGAGATGTTCGATCGGATTTGTTGAATGCAATTGACCCGGTGCTCTTTCGGGAAGGTCATGCAGGCGAGCACATCCTCTTCGGCATCATTCATGATGGCGGCGAGCTTCTGCACTTTCGGCCGGATCTGGACGGCGACGTTGCGCCACTGGGTGCTCGCCGCCTCCGATGTGTCCTGAGCAAAAGCAGTGGCGATGAAGGCGGATACGACGCGTCTGCCGCTCTTTCCGGCGTGCGCCAGCACGTTCCTCATGAAGTGAACCCGGCATCTTTGCCATGTGGCACTGAGAACCTTGGTGACGGCGGCCTTGAGGCCCTCATGAGCATCGGAGACGACGAGCTTCACACCGCGCAGACCTCGGCGGGCGAGCCTACGCAGGGACTCCGTCCAGATCGGCTCGGCTTCGGGAGTGCCAACTTCCATGCCCAGAGCCTCGCGCCTGCCATCGGTATTGACGCCGACGGCGATGATAACGGCAACGGAAACAATGCGGCCACCGCGCCGGACCTTCAGATAGGTGGGCATCGATCCAGAGATAGGGCCAGCCCGTCGATGGGTCTTTCGAGGAAAACCTTGACCTTGACATCGATCTCCTCGCACAGAGGGCTCACCTGGCTCTTGGAGATGCCGCTCATACCCATCGCCTTGACGAGATCGTCGACGGAACGCGTTGAGATGCCTTGGATGTAAGCTTCCTGGATAACAGCCGTCAGAGCCTTTTCCGCCATGCGACGTGTCCCAGTCTCGGTCGCGGTAGCCGTTGCGTTGGGCCAGCCGCATCGCGTTCTTCTCGCCGTAGCCAGCACCGGTCGCACTGCCGACCTCCAGCTCCATCAGCCGTTCGGCGGCAACGCCGATCATCTCCCGTAGCAAATCGGCATCGGCACTCTTCTCAACAAGCGAGCGCACGTTCATCATATCGTCGGTCATCGGTGTCTTTCCATCAGGTTGGTCTTGAACAGCCCGACCCTGCCGGAAAAAAACTGATGGCCATCTAATCCTCAGGACCTACACTACCCGGCGGGACACGATCCGTTGCCCGAAATGAGGGACACATCATGCATGCCCACAAGCTCGGGCCGACTATAATGTGGCGATGATGACTGTCACGAAAACGACACAGCCGCTTCCCGTCTTGCTGCTAAGACTCACGAGGTTCCCGAGACCTTTTCTTTGGCCAGCCAGGCGCGGAAAGCTTCGAGCGGCGGGTAATTGGTCCGCGATTGCGGCCAGACGAGCCAGTAGGACCCCGAGCCCGGCACCGATCTCTTCAGGACCGGTACCAGGCGCCCTTCGATTATTTCAGTGTCAGCGAGATAGGCCGGAAGAAGAGCCACGCCGAGCCCGGAGATCGCCGACTGCGTCATCGTCGCGAACTGGTCGAAAAGCATCCCCGTCACGTTCGCCGGTCGCGCTCCCTGAGCGGCAAACCAGATCCTCCAGCCGGTCGGCCTGGTTTCCAGTTGCAGAAGTGGCAACCTCGCCATGTCCGCGATGTCGTCAATCGGATGTTCAGCGAGGAGCGCTGGCGAAATGCACGCCGTCAGGCGCTCCTCGAAGAGTTTCATATGGTCGGCATCCCGCCAATCGTCTGCTCCAAAATGAATGGCTGCGTCAAAACTCTCGGCGGCAAAGTTAAAGCGCTTGAGCCGCGTCGCGAGGTTGATCGTGATACCTGGATGTTTGACCAGGAATGCGCCCAACCGCGGCGCCAGCCATCGCGTACCGAAAGCCGGCAGGATAGCCAGCGACAGGGTGCCGCCGCCTGGGTTGGCGGCGAATTCCATGCTGCCCCGCTGGATGAGATCGAGCGCGCGGCTCACGTTCCGCCCGTAGGCATGGGCTGCTTCCGTCGGAATGAGCTTCTGCCTGTGTCGCTCGAAGAGCGGCCGGCCAAGCTGCTGCTCCAGATTCTGCACGAGGCGGCTCACAGTGCTCTGTGTCAAATCAAGCTCACGCGCCGCCGCCGCCGTTGAGCCGGTGCGCAAGACGGCTTCGAACGCAGAGAGGAGGCTCATGGAGGGAAGGAACCGACGCGGGCGCATCAAACCTATGCATTTTATGAATTAGATCACATCTAAATAGGGTTATTTCTCGCGAAACACAATCGGTAAATGCATGAGCAAGCAGCTTCGATATCCGAGGTCGCATTTCATTCGAGGGAAATCCGTGACGACAAATTCCGCCACAGCCATGTCTTCCGCACAGACGAGCGCGTTTGCGTGGGACGATCCCTTCCTCTTGGAGGAGCAGCTCTCTGAAGAGGAACGCATGATCCGCGATGCTGCCAAGGCCTTTGCAGAGGCCGAATTGCTGCCGCACGTGGGGGATGCCTATCTTGAGGAGAAGACTGATCCCGGTCTCTTCCGGCTGATGGGCAGGGCCGGGCTTCTCGGCGTAACGTTGCCGGAAAAATATGGGGCGGCTGGCGCCAACTTCGTCTCTTACGGCCTGGTTGCGCGCGAGGTCGAACGCGTCGATTCAGGCTATCGGTCGATGATGAGCGTCCAGTCGTCGCTGGTGATCTATCCGATCTATGCCTATGGCTCGGAAGAACAGCGAGACAAGTATCTACCGGGCCTCGTATCCGGGGAATTGATCGGCTGCTTCGGTCTGACCGAGCCGGATGCCGGCTCCGATCCCGGCGACATGAAGACCCGCGCCGAGAAAATCGACGGCGGGTACCGCCTGCGCGGCTCAAAGATGTGGATCTCCAATGCGCCGATCGCCGATGTCTTCGTTGTCTGGGCGAAGTCGGAAGCTCATAACCGCCAGATCCGCGGTTTCATCCTCGAAAAGGGCATGAAAGGCCTGTCGGCGCCGAAGATCGGCGGCAAGCTGTCGCTGCGTGCCTCGATCACCGGCGAGATCGTGATGGACGGCGTCGAGATCGGCGAGGACGCCCTGCTGCCGAATGTTTCGGGTCTCAAGGGGCCGTTCGGCTGCCTGAACCGCGCCCGTTATGGCATTTCCTGGGGCGTGCTCGGCGCTGCCGAGGATTGCTGGTTGCGTTCGCGGCAATATGGACTGGACCGCGTTCAATTTGGCAAACCGCTGGCTGGCGCTCAACTCTTCCAGAGGAGGCTGGCGGACATGCAGACGGAGATTGCACTGGGGCTGCAGGCTTCACTCCGCGTAGGGCGCCTGATGGACGAGCACAAGTTCGCGCCGGAAATGATTTCTATCGTCAAGCGCAACAACTGCGGCAAGGCGCTCGATATCGCCAGGCAAGCCCGTGACATGCACGGCGGCAACGGCATCCAGATCGAATACCACGTCATGCGCCATTCCCAGAACCTTGAAACGGTCAACACCTATGAGGGCACGCATGATGTCCACGCACTGATCCTCGGCCGCGCCCAGACCGGTATTCAGGCGTTCTTCTGATGGGCGGTCCGAACAGTGCACCGCTTGCCGGCCTGAAAGTCGTCGAACTTGCCCGCATCCTTGCCGGTCCCTGGATCGGCCAGACACTCGCCGATCTCGGCGCCGAGGTTATCAAGGTGGAAAGCCCGCAGGGCGACGACACCCGCAGTTGGGGGCCACCCTTTATCGAACGCCCGGACGGTAAGGGCGGCGCTGAGAAGGTGGCGGCGTATTTTCATGCGGCAAACCGAGGCAAGTCGTCGGTCATTTGTGACTTCGGCGATCCCGAGGGTCTTGAGCGCGTCAAAGCATTGATCGCAGAAGCTGACGTTGTGATTGAGAACTTCAAAGTTGCCGGGCTGCAAAAATTCGGTCTCGATTATGAAAGCATCGCCGCGATCAATCCGCGGATCGTCTACGCTTCGGTGACCGGTTTCGGTCAGACAGGCCCGCGCGCCCGTCAGCCAGGATACGATTTCCTCATACAGGGTATGTGCGGAATTATGGACCTGACCGGTGAGCCAGACGGTGAACCGCAGAAAGTCGGCGTCGCCTGGATCGACGTCTTTACCGGACTTTACGGCGTCATCGGCATTCAGGCAGCGCTTGCCGAGCGCGACCGCTCCGGCGTTGGCCAGCATGTCGATCTGGCGCTCTTCGACGTCGGAGTTTCCGTCCTTGCCAACCAGGCCATGAATTATCTCGCAACCGGCAACGTGCCTCACCGTATGGGAAACGCTCATCCGAATATCGTGCCCTATCAGGTTTTCCCGGCCTTCGACGGTCATCTCATTATCGCTTGTGGCAACGATCGGCAGTTCGCATCCCTTTGCGACCTGCTGGATCTCGCTGCGCTCGCCGGAGACCCGGCCTACGCCACCAATCCCGCACGAGTGGAAAACCGCGAGAAGCTTTGCGCGATAATTGCGGAAAAGACGCGACTTCGGCCGAAAGCAGAACTGATCGCCGCACTTGAAGGGGCGGGTGTTCCGGGAGGACCGATCAATAGCGTCGCCGAGGCGATCGACGATCCGCAGATCAAGGCGCGCCGGCTTAAGATCGCTCCGGAAGGCTTGTCCGGCCTGAGAACGCCGATCGGCTTGTCGCGCAGCCTCCTCACGCTCGACAGTGCCTCGCCGCTTTTGGGTGCTGGACGCTGGAGCTTTTCTTCCGAAGAGTCGAGGGTAGACACGAAATGACGATCGAAACCATCGGAGTGCTCGGCGCCGGGCAGATGGGCAGCGGTATCGCTCATGTGCTTGCAATTGCGGGATTCGAGGTCTCGCTGATGGACGTCGACGCGGATCGGCTCGTCGCCGCGGTCGCCAAAATTAGCGAGGATATGGACCGGCAGGTGGCACGGGGAACGATCGCGGCCGAGGCAATGTTGAGCGCCGTTGGACGCCTCAGGACGACCGTAAACCTGCCCGAACTTGGCACGCTCGATCTGATCATCGAGACGGCGGCGGAGAGCGAGCCGGTCAAGCTGAAATTATTCGACGATCTCCGACCTCACCTGAAGCCGGAAGCGATCCTCACCTCAAACACGTCTTCGCTCTCGATCACCCGTCTAGCCGGACGGACTCGAAAGCCCGAGCAGTTTATGGGCCTCCACTTCATGAATCCGGTTCCGGTCATGCAGCTCGTCGAGCTCATTCGTGGAATCGTGACCAGCAACGAGACTTTCGAGGCTGTCCGCGCCGTCGTACAACGACTCGGCAAAACCGCAGTCGTTGCGGAGGATTACCCCGCCTTTATCGTGAACCGGATTCTGGTCCCGATGATCAACGAAGCCGTTTATACGCTTTACGAGGGTGTCGGTTCGGTTTTCGACATCGATCAGAGCATGAAGCTTGGCGCGAATCATCCGATGGGACCGCTGGAACTGGCTGATTTCATCGGCCTCGATACCTGCCTCGCCATCATGAACGTTCTGCATGAAGGCCTGGCGGACAGCAAGTACCGCCCATGTCCACTGTTGGTGAAATATGTCGAAGCGGGATGGCTAGGACGCAAAGTCGCCAGAGGCTTTTATGATTATTGCGGCGATACGCCGGTTCCGAGCCGCTGATCAGGAGTGCTGCACATGAAGATTCTCGTTCCCGTGAAGCGGGTAGTTGATTACAACGTGAAGATCCGGGTGAAGCCGGATGGTTCGGGCGTCGAGCTTGCGAATGTGAAGATGTCGATGAACCCGTTCGACGAGATTTCGGTCGAAGAAGCGCTGCGGCTGAAGGAGGCCGGCAAGGCCGAGGAAGTGGTGGTGGTGTCGATCGGACCGGCCAAGGCCGAGGAGACATTGCGCACCGCCCTTGCCATGGGCGCGGATCGCGCCATCCTGGTCGAGACCGAAGATCAGGTCGAGCCGCTGGCCGTCGCCAAGATCCTCAAAGGTGTTGCCGATGCCGAACAGCCGGGCCTGATCATCGTCGGCAAGCAGGCGATCGATGATGACTCGAACCAGACCGGCCAGATGCTGGCGGCCCTCTTGGGTTCGGCGCAGGCGACCTTCGCCTCGAAGATCGAGATCGGCGAGGGAAAAGCCAAGGTGACCCGCGAGGTCGATGGCGGCCTGCAGACGATCGAGGTCAAGCTGCCGGCGGTGGTGACCACGGATCTTCGCCTCAACGAGCCGCGTTACGCCTCGCTGCCGAACATCATGAAGGCGAAGAAGAAGCCGCTCGACAAGAAGGCGCCTGCCGATTTCGGCGTCGATACGACACCGCGGCTGAAGGTGCTGAAGACCGAAGAGCCGTCCGGCCGCAAGGCAGGCGTCAAGGTCAAGTCGGTCGCCGAACTGGTCGAGAAGCTGAAGACCGAAGCCGGCGTGCTCTGAGGATAGAAAGGGAGAACTTCACCATGGCCATTCTTCTTCTGGCTGACCACGACAATGCCCATCTTTCCGACCAGACCGCCAAGGCGCTGACGGCGGCCACTCAGATCGGCGGCGATATCCATGTGCTGGTGGCCGGCAAAGCCGCCAAGGCTGCGGCCGATGCCGCCGCCAAGCTTGCCGGCGTCTCCAAGGTGCTGCTGGCCGAAAGCGACGAGCTTGCCAACAATCTCGCCGAACCGCTTGCCGATCTCATCGTCTCGCTGGCGGCAGGTTATGACACCATCCTGACGGCTGCTACCTCGGTCGGCAAGAACGTCATGCCGCGTGTCGCAGCTCTCCTCGATGTCGCCCAGGTCTCGGAAATCATCGAGGTGGTTTCGTCCAACACCTTCAAGCGGCCGATCTATGCCGGCAATGCCATCCAGACGGTGCAGGCAAGCGATGCCAAGAAGGTGATCACCGTGCGCACCGCCTCCTTCGCTTCCGCCGCAGAAGACGGTTCGGCCACTGTCGAGGCAATCCCGGCGGTCGCCAATCCCGGTCTTTCGAGCTTCGTCGCCGATGCGCTGTCGACCTCCGATCGTCCGGAACTGACCTCGGCCAAGATCATCATCTCGGGCGGACGCGCACTCGGTTCGGCGGAGAAGTTCAAGGAAGTCATTCTGCCGGTTGCCGACAAGCTCGGGGCGGCCGTTGGCGCCTCCCGCGCTGCCGTCGATGCCGGCTACGCGCCGAACGACTGGCAGGTCGGCCAGACCGGCAAGGTGGTGGCACCGCAGCTTTACATCGCCTGCGGCATATCAGGCGCCATCCAGCATCTCGCCGGCATGAAGGACTCGAAGGTCATCGTCGCCATCAACAAGGACGAGGAGGCACCGATCTTCCAGATCGCCGACTACGGCCTCGTCGCCGATCTCTTCGAGGCACTGCCGGAACTCGAAGAGGCGCTGTGAAGATTGATATCTGTTTCCGATCTAGCATGCCCGTTGTGAGGGCGCGCTCAAACGACGAAGCCAGATGCCGCAATGGGGCGGCGCTCCGCATAGCCAAGAAGATGACTGTGCCTCAGAGCGACGATGGTGAAGCGGGTCCGATGATTTCGGCCCCAAGCATCAAGCGGGGGACAAGCGGGGACTATGTTGTGGGAATTGATGCGTCGCTGGCACGGCTCTGAACTCGGGTTAACGTTTCTTCCCTGAACGGTTTGGGTGTGATTCAAGAGTGTCGGTGATTTGGAGGCCGACATGTTTGAAGACGATCGCCCGCGGCTGCGGGTTTTGCTGGACCATTTTAGTCTCGTTGAGGATGAGCGGGAGCAATGGCGGGTCGCCCATCCGTTACCCGAGGTGCTTCTTCTGGTCGTTTGCGGGACGATCGGCGCATGCGACGATTTTGACGAG
>NZ_FMAF01000022.1 GCF_900094565.1 Martinezella lusitana | reverse complement strand
CTGACGCCAGGCCAAGCGCATGATGGACGTTCGGCTGCCGATATGTTCGAGACTGTTCGGGCCGGAAATATCCTTCTGGCTGATCGTGCCTACGACAGCGACGCGTTGCGCCAAAACCTCAAAACCCGTGGCGCATGGGGATGTATTCGCCCTATGCCAAACAGGGTCAATATTCCCGTCTTCAGCCCATGGCTCTACAAACAGCGCAACGCGGTCGAGCGGTTCTTCAACAAACTCAAACACTTCAGAGCAGTCGCAACCCGATACGACAAACGCGACGACAACTTCCTCGCATCCGTCCAGCTAGCCTCAATTCGAATTTGGCTCCGATCTTATGAGTCGGTCACCTAGTCTTTTCACGTTCCCGTGGGGCACATCGGCATTGGGGCCGAAAGGGCTAAGCCCGCCCGCTGACAACCCTCAGCAGGAATGTGCCCATGCCGACCCTTGATACCTATCGCAAACAAGCCAAGCTATTGCTGCGCTGGCACCGTGAGGGCGATTATTCCATCGGAGAAAGAGTTAGAACGCTGGAGCGCTTCAAATCGCTGACCGACCGCGAGGTCTTGGCGATGAAGTTACCGCTGACACTGGCGCAGGAAATCGTCGCCATCGAAGCAGGCCACAAGAGCTGGGCCGAGCTGAAAGCCGTGGCAGTGGATGCGCCCAAGGTGCCGACCGCTTCGCCGGAGCCGCCTGTCATGATGAATGTGGTTCCGATCCTCTTCGTGCGGGACGTGACCGCGAGCGCGGCCTTCTTTGGGGATAGGCTGGGCTTTCTGGTGGATTTCCTACACGGCGCACCGCCTTTCTATGGCGCGGTTTCGCGTGACGGTATCTGCCTGCATTTGCGGCTCGTCCATCAGCCATTTTTTTCGGCCGCCGCCGCGCGCGAGAAGGCGCTGATCCTGGCTTCGATCGAGGTCTCCAATGTCCAGGGACTGTTCGAGGAATTCAAGGCCAAGGGCGTGGAGTTTGCGCAGCCGCTTGCGAAGCAGGCGTGGGGCGGCACCGATTTTCACGTGCGCGATCCGGACGGGAACGTGATCTCGTTTGTGGCATTCAAATCGTGATATTCGGACTATCGGTGATGGTGACGGAGCTTAGGGCTCCTCGCCATCCTGCCAGCATTCCTCGAAGATCAGCCTGTCGAGCGGCAGCCGGTCGCGCCAGCCCTTCACGGAAAGTTCCGGCATGTCGTAGAGTTCGTCGACATAGCCGACGCACAACCAGGCGACGATCTTGACGTGCTCGGGTATGCCCAAAATCGTCTTGATGGCCTCTTCGTGGAAAATGCTGACCCAGCCGACGCCGACACCTTCGGCGCGCGCGGCGAGCCAGAGATTCTGGACGGCGCAGACGGTCGAATAGACATCCGTCGCCGGATTATGCGTGCGGCCAAGCACCACAGGGCCGCCACGCGTGGTATCGCAGGTGATGCAGATGCTGAGCGGCGCCTTGCGGATGCCCTCCAGCTTCAGCCGCTGATATTGCGCGCGCCGATCGCCCTCGAACATTGCGCAGGCTTCCTCGTTTGCCTGATGGAACGCCTGCCAGACGCGTTCGCGCGTTTCCGGCTGACGGATCAGAATGAAGTTCCACGGCTGCATGAAGCCGACCGAAGGGGCGGAATGGGCCGCCTGCAGCAATCGCCTGACGAGGTCCTCCGGCAGCGGGTCGGACCTGAACTGGTCGCGCACGTCGCGTCGGGTCTCGATGGCGCGATAGACTGCGTTGCGCTCTCCCTCGGAGAACGCGCCGGCCGCGATCAGATGATCCGATACGCCTGTCGGAGCATCGGCGATGGAGGGCGCAAGATTGGCGTCGGTGGGGTCGTCGAGAGCAGACATGTTCAACCATGGTTTCGTGAGGGAGCGGCGGTTCGTCGGTCGATGCCGTCCACCTTCGCATATCGGGCTGAAGCACAGCTTAGTGCGCGATCGCAAGCGAAACTACCAGCACGATTCTTCACAGGCGAGCATATAATCGGCTTCCAATTGCCGCGAAGCGTCGTTTCAAGTGGATTTCTCCTCATGCTCCGCCCTTCGTTTGAACCGCCCGCTCGGGAGGAATTGTGCTGAGAAATGTGCCGCCTCCTTTGACAAATGAGGCGTCCTGCATCATATAACCCGTCAATGAACCGCCTGCGCGAAACTCGCGCGGGCGGTTTTGCATTTCAACGGCGCGTTTTTTGCAATTCATTCGCATATGCATGGCGCGCGGATATCGGAGAAGGGTATGAGCGGGCAAGGAAACGACACGATCAGGCGGCTCGCCCTGTGGGGCATTCCGCTGTCGCTTGGCGTCATGGGGTTGAAGATGCTGGCCTGGTGGCTGACGGGCTCCGTGGCGCTTTTGTCCGACGGCCTGGAGTCCCTCGTCAACGTCGTCGCCGCCTTGATTGCCTTCTTTGTCATCCGTTACGCGCAGAAGCCGGCCGACCACGATCATCCCTTCGGCCATCACAAGGCGGAATATCTTTCCGCCGTCACCGAGGGGGCGATGATCATCGTTGCGGCGCTGATGATCGTGCAGGAAGCGGTGGGGCATTTGGGCAATCCGCAGCCGATGCAGGCGCCGGCGCTCGGACTTGCGATCAACGTCGTCGCCGGCGTCATCAACAGTGTCTGGGCCTTGACGCTGATCCGCGCGGGCAAAGCACATCGCTCGCCGGCGTTATTGGCGGACGGGCAGCACATCATGTCCGACGTCTATACCTCGATCGGCGTGCTGATCGGCCTGCTGCTGGCGCTTGGCACCGGTCAGCCGATCTTCGACCCCGTGCTTGCCATTCTTGTCGCCATCAACATTCTCTATCAGGGCTGGATGGTCATCTCCAGTTCCATCGACGGGCTGATGGACAAGGCCGTGTTGCCGGAGGAGGAGAGCGTGATCAAGGATGCGATCGCCAAGAATGCCGAGGGGTCGCTTGGCGTGCACGATCTGAAGACGCGCCGGGCGGGATCCGTAACCTTTGTCGACTTCCATATGGTAGTACCCGCCGCCATGCCGGTGCGTGACGCGCATCGCATCTGCGACCGCCTTGAAGACGCCATACGGGTGATCCATGCGGGCGCCGAAATAACCATTCATGTGGAGCCCGAGGGCGAGAAAGCCCACGGCATCCGCGTCAAAGTGATCAAGGAGGCCTGATATGCCCAATACCGATGTTTCCGGCCTGTCGATGCTCGGCAGCCAGACAGAAACGGCAGCGAACCCAGAAGCGGCCGTTCTCGAAAAAGTGCCGTCCGGCCATGCCGGCACGGATTATGTCGTCCGCTTCACGGCGCCCGAATTCACCTCGCTTTGCCCGATGACGGGTCAGCCGGATTTCGCCCATATCGTCATCGATTACGTGCCGAACGAGTGGCTGGTGGAATCGAAGTCGTTGAAGCTCTTCCTCCATTCCTTCCGCAACCACGGCGCATTCCACGAGGATTGCTCGATCTACATCGCCAAGCGTCTGGTGGAACTGCTGGACCCCAAGTGGTTGCGCATCGGCGCCTACTGGTATCCGCGCGGCGGCATCCCGATTGACGTCTTCTGGCAGACCGGCAAGCCGCCGGAAGGCGTATGGCTGCCGGATCAGGGCGTGCAGCCCTATCGTGGTCGAGGCTGAACAAAAAGCCGCCGTCTGATGGCGGCTTTTTCTTTAAGCTCACGGTAGCCTGGTGTCAGGCAAACGAGCTGTCGTCGCCGCCATTGTCGAACGAATCGTCATTGGCGTCGTCCTGGGCGTCCTGCGCGGCGTCCTGGGCGTAATCGGCGGCACTCTGATCATTCTGATCGCTATTATCGTCATTGCCGAAATAGTTGTTGTTGATGATCGTTTCCTGCACTGGCTGTTCGGCTGCATTGGCCGCCGTGCCTCCGAAGAGGCCGCTGCCGGAATTTCCACCGAAGAGACCGCCGCCAGTGCCGCCCAGATGCGGGCTGAACAGGCTGGAGAGCGATTCCGCCAGCATCACGCCGCCGGCAACGCCGGCTGCCGTGCCGAGAGCGCCGCGCAGGAAACTGCCGCCGGCCGAGGGGGCTGCTGCCTGCTGGCTCCACGGGCCGGATGGCTGCGGCTGCTGGCCGCCCCATGGGCCTGGCTGCGGTTGGGCGTTGCGGGCATAATCATCATAGAGACGACCCTGCTGTTGCGGATATCCGGCCTGAGGCGCCGGCGCGCGCGGCGGCTGGCCACCGCCGAAGAGGGAACCGAGCCCGCCGAGGAAACCGCCGCTCTGACCCTGCGGATGGCTCTCGGCCCCCTGCTGCTCGAGCTCGTGCACGCGCGCTTCGAGCTGCTGGATGCGATCGGCGGCAGCCTTCATGCCCTGTTCCTGCATGATAACGGCCTGCGCCAGGAAATACGGCGCGTAGGGCTGGTCGCGAACCGACTGGTTGATGAAGGTCTCTGCATCGGCGTCGCGTTGAGCGCTGGATGCGGCGCGCACGCGGTCGAAGAGAGAGGTGAGCAGTTGACGTTCTTCAGGCGACATGATGGCCTCCTTGGCTATCTGTTGCTGCAAATTTGGGACGCGATCCTCATCGCGCTGACCTGACGTAGGATCCAATGTCGGCTTTTCAAAGCCTTTCAAGTTACATTTCGGTAATCCGCAGCCATAACACCATGTTCCCTGGTGCTATTCCCGCCTTGTCTTTTTCCGGCATTGTTTTACGGATTGAGTCGCACTATGTGCGGTGAACGACGCATCTGCTGGAGAGTTGAATGAACGACGAAGACGAACAGGAAGACAAGAAGACGGAGCTGCCCTTGGGCAAGGACGCGGAGGCGAATCTTTTCAAGTCGCGTTCGATCTTCATTTATGGCGGCATCACGCAGGAACTGGCGCAGAAGACCTGCGCGCAGCTCGTAGCGCTCGCCGCCGCCAGCGACGAAGACATCCGCATCTATGTGAATTCGCCCGGCGGCCACGTCGAATCAGGCGATTCCATTCACGACATGATCAAGTTCATCAAGCCGAAGGTCTGGATGATCGGCACGGGTTGGGTCGCTTCCGCCGGTGCGCTGATCTATGTCTCGGTTCCCAAGGAGCGCCGTGTTTGCCTGCCGAACACGCGCTTCCTGCTGCACCAACCGTCCGGCGGCACGCGCGGCATGGCCTCCGACATCGAGATCCAGGCGCGCGAGATCATCAAGATGAACGAGCGCCTGAACAGGATCTTCTCGGAAGCCACCGGTCAGCCGGTCGAAAAGATCGCCAAGGATACGGACCGCGACTACTGGCTGTCCGCCGAAGAAGCCAAGACCTATGGTCTGGTCTCGCGCATCGTGACGTCGCAGGCGGAAATCTGATCTAGCAGATTTTGCTTATCGAGAGCCCTCGTTTGCCGGCAGGCAGGCGAGGGCTTTTTGTGCGGTGAAAGCTGTTTGCCACGGCTGCCCTTGCCCAACGCAGACACCGATCCACCCCGTTCGAAACGTTCCGTATTGTCGCTCGAGGTAGGGAACGACTAACGCACCAGAAGAGCGAATGACGGGTTGAGCTGACGTCCAGCAACGGCTATCTGGTGCCAACCTCAAGACGATCCTCCGCAAACAACAAGGCACATCCCGGCATGATCCCAGATTTCCTCGTCACCCATTCCGGTGGCTTCCATGCCGACGAGCTGCTGTCCAGCGTCATCCTGACCCGGCTCTTCCCGCAGGCTCGCCTGATCCGCAGCAGGGCGCAGGAATGGATCACACCCGGCGCCGACCGCATCATCTACGATGTGGGCGGAAAATATGATGCCGCGGAGCGGATCTACGATCACCATCAGCGCGGTGCGCCGCTGCGGGACGATGGCCAACCCTACAGTTCGTTCGGATTGATCTGGAAGCACTATGGCCGTGATTATCTCGCCGCCTTCGGTCTTCCTGAAGCAAATATCGATGCCGTACATGCCTCGTTCGATGCCAGCTTTGTGCTGCCGGTCGATCTGGTGGACAATGGCGCGCTCAGCCCCTCCGTTGCCGGGCCGCTGGCCGGGCTCACGCTGCCGGCGCTGCTGGAAACCTTAAAACCGGTGTTCGACGAGACCGATCCCGAGGCCGACGATCGCGGCTTCCACACCGCGCTGGCCATCGCACGTAGTTTCGTTGAGGCAAGGATAGGTCAAAGTGCTGCAAAATTGCGGGCCGAGGCACTTGTGCACCAGGCAATCGTGGATACCGGCGAGGGGCGGGTTCTGGAACTCCCGATGGGAATGCCGTTCCGTCCGGCCATCGTGAAGGCGGGCGCGGATCATTTGCTGTTTGTCGTTCACCCGCGCGAAAAGGACTGGTGCCTGACCGGTATCCGCCGCGCCCAGGAAGGGTTTGAGCTGCGGGCCGATCTGCCTGCGGCTTGGGCTGGCCTGACGAATGGTGATCTGGAGGCGGCTTGCGGCGTAGAGGGCGCGAGCTTTTGCCACAATGGCCGTTTCATCGCCGCCGCCGCGACCCGCGAGGCCGCCCTCGCCATGGCCGCGCTGGCAGTAAGGGAAGCGCTTTCCACCGGGCAGGCATCGGCAGCCGAAGCCGGCCTTGTTCCAAGCTGAACTATTCTTGTCGTCCGGGACGACCGGAAACGTCGCAGTCCGTGGGGCGATATCGGCCACCGATGGGCCAAGATTGGCGGTTCGTCCATTGTCGGTGTATTTATGGTTCTGACAGCGCAGCGGCAATCGTCCCGATGTGCTGCAAGAACGCGCCGCGCCCGAAGGGAGTTCAAGATTGGCTGTTGCCTTCACCAAGGAAGAGAGTTTCGAAACCGCTTCGGAAACCCTGATACCTGATCGCCCAATTTCGGCGCATCCGAATCTTGTGACGGAAGCGGGGTTGAAGGCTCTGGAGTTGCAGCTCCAGCAAGCGCGCGAGGCTTACGATGCTTCGAGCACAATCGAAGACGTGAACGAACGTCGCCGGCAGGCAGCAAGCCCCTTGCGCGATCTGCGTTACTTTGCGGCAAGAGTTCGCACGGCTCAGCTTGTCCCTGACCCGACTTCGATTGACACCGTCGCCTTCGGGAGCACGGTGACCTTCAGCCGTGACGATGGGCGCGTGCAGACCTATCGCATCGTCGGAGAGGATGAAGCGGACCCCAAGGCCGGTTCGATTTCCTTCGTATCCCCGGTGGCAAGGCTTCTGATCGGCAAGGCTGTCGGAGATGTCGTCAGCGTGGGTGATCAAGAGCTTGAGATCACTGCCATCTCGTAGAGCGCCCAACTGGCCGCCGTGCGAAAGCGACGGCTCGACGACATTCTCGAACAGTTTATGACTCTCTGAAGTCGCCGGTCAGCCGGAGAGCGCATCATTAAGGGTTATGAGCTGAGGATTTGCCGGCATGCACTGTTGGTGAAAGTGGTTTCACAACCGGGATGTCCTTGACCAGAAGAAAGTACTGGCGGCGGGATCGGCCGCCGCCAGCGTTCGCCGCTTGGGAGGGTGCAACGTTTCCGGGGGCGGCGAATTCGAAAAAATCGGATGACGAGCGTCGTCCGGCCTGCATGCTTTCTACGTCGTGATCTCGATCGGAGTTCCGTCCGGCATGGTAATAACCGCCTCGTAGAAACCGTCGCCCGTTGTCCGGGGCCCGGATTTCAGGCAGCCATCCGTCTTGCATCGCTCGGCCAGCGCATCGACGGCCGCCCGGTCGCCCAGCGATATTGCGATATGGTCCCAACCGACGCGTTCGTCATGCGTATCGGCTGGAAGCCATGGGCCGGTCATCAGTTCGACCTGGTCGAGCCCCGCAGGCAGATGCACGAAGCGGGAAATGAAGCCGGGGCGGCGCTGGCTGTGATAGGGCTCGCCGACGGTCGCTCCGAAGTACTTCATCCAGAACGCCGCTGCGGCGTCGATATCACGTGTCCACAGAGCGGTATGAGCGATGCGCATTTGCTTCCTCCTGGCCCTGGGGGCGGGTAACGATGCCGGCGCATAGAGGTGCGGCGCACAGCAATATGGCGAGCATCCAGAAGGAGCCGGGCAAGCCGACATGATTCGCGACGAAGCCCACACTGGCAGGCCCGATCAACACGCCCGCATATCCGCACATGGTGATGGCGGCGACAGCCAGCCCCGCCGGCATGACCGTCTGCGTCCCTCCCTTGCGGAAGAGCACCGGCACGATGTTGGAGGCGCCAAGCCCGATCAGCAGAAAGCCGCTCATGGCAAGGATCGCGATCGGGCTCAGCAGCAGAACGACGAACCCGGCCACCGCGACGAGGCCGCCCCATAGCATGATCGCCCTGTCGCCGAGCTTCGCCGTGATGGTATCGCCGGCCAGGCGCCCTGCTGTCATGGCAATCGCAAACAGCATGTAGCCGAGGCCGCCATGGCTGGCCTCGACCCTGCCTTGCGTGGTGAGCAGCAGGGCGCTCCAATCGAGAATGGCGCCTTCGACGAGGAAGGTAATGGCGGCGAGGACGGCAAGCAGCAAAACAAAGCTGCGGGGAATGGCGAAGAGCGGCGCATCCTCCGACGGAACGGTCCTGAGCAGCCGGGGCCATGCGACGACCATGGCGAGTACCATCAGGGCAGAAGATAGCAATGTTGCGACCAGAGGGCCGGCGTGAACGGATAGCAACAACGTCACCAGCAACGAGCCGATAAAGCCACCAATGCTAAAAAGAGCATGAAAGCCCGACATCAGAGGCCGGCCTGCGCCTTTTTCCACCTCGACAGCGTGAATGTTCATCGCGACGTCGAGTGATCCGAGCGATGCGCCAAACACGGCGAGGGTGATGCCCAGCGTGAATGGCGTGCTGGCTATGGTGAGGATCGGCAAGGTGAGCGCGAGCCCCAATCCGCCCGCAATAATGATGGGTTTGCTGCCGTAGCGTGCGCTCAACATGCCGGTGGCAAGCATCGCGGCGACCGAGCCGAGGCCTAGGCAAAGCAGCAATATGCCCAGCACACCGTCATCGACCCCGAGCCGAGCCTTGGCGAAGGGGACGAGGGGAGCCCAACAAGCGAGACCAAATCCCGCGATCAAAAAAGCCAGTCGTGTTGCCAGCCGAGTTTCCGGCCGATCAGCGGATTGCATGATGATTCCCCGTCTTTCGAGATCAGGACGATGAAGTGATGTCGTTCGGCTTCACGAGAGCGAAACCAGCTTCGACCGCGGCTTCCACGTCGCCAGCTGGCAGGTCGTCTTCGACAATCAGCCAATCGATATCGGCGGCACCGCCGATGCGATGCGCCGCACGCTCGTGAAACTTTTCTGACGTTGCTATGGCGATGCGCGACGCGCTGCGTTTGATGAGCGTCCGTTTGAAAATGGCGTCCGCGTGTTCATGCACGCTGATGCCGTTTCTCGCCGAAACCGCGCAGGCACCCACGAAGCAGCGATCGATATTCATGTTCTCGATGGCTGCGACCGCCGTCGCGTCGACGCTGCCTCCGACGATGGCATTGACCACGCCGCCGATGAGGATGAGCTCGAAGTCGCCACGGTTCATGATGGCAGCCGCTATGTCGATGGAGTTTGTGGCAATCGTCAGTTCGCTGTTCTTCGGCAGCAAGTCAACGATCGCAAGGTTCGTGCTGCCGCTGTCGAGAAATACAAACTCGCCCGGTTCGATCATGCTGGCGGCTGCTCGCGCCAGCGCCCTTTTTCGATCGGATGTCTGCCCGATCCGCGCAGAGATGGGCTGCGAGGGCGTCAGGAGAGGAAGCGCACCGCCATAGACGCGCCGGCATTTGCCCTCGGCGGCAAGCGCCCTCAGATCCCGGCGCACGGCATCCTCGGAAACGTTGAACTCGGCCGCAAGCGATGCGGCGACGATCTGCCGTCCGTCCGCAAGCCGTGCTTCTATGACGTCGCGGCGGGACAAGGGAAGTGAATTTCTCATGAATTTGCATTAACGTGCAGAAACGAGAGAGTCAATCTGCATGTTTGTGCATGTTTGATGATCTGCGATGATCATGTGTCGATGGCCGGCAAGTTGCATTGTCCACTTCGGCACCGTTCGCCGATGGCCGGTCTTGCTGTCATCGTTGCCACTTTGCCCGGGAACTGCACTTGCACGCCCGCTGCTTGTGATGCTCCATGTGAGTTCAATCGTCTTTTCCGCCCTGAGTCTTCGCCGCCATGCTCAAAGATTTCTCCATCCAAAGCCTGTTCATGGGGTGCCTCACGGCCTTTGTCGGCTTTGCCAGTTCCTTTGCCGTTGTTTTCCACGGTCTGCAGGTCGTCGGCGCGACGGATGCGCAGGCGGCGTCCGGCCTGATGGCTCTTTCGGTTGCAATGGGTCTTTGCGCCATCGTGCTGAGCGCAGTGACCAGATTGCCCATCAGCATTGCCTGGTCGACGCCCGGCGCGGCGCTGCTTGCGAGCGCCGGTGCGATCGAGGGCGGCTTTCCAGCGGCGGTCGGGGCTTTCTTCATCTGCGGTGTCCTGATCGTCATTGCCGGGCTGTTCCGGCCGTTCGGCCGTGCGGTGGCTTCCATCCCCGCGCCGCTGGCCAACGCTATGCTTTCGGGCGTGCTGCTTGGCCTGTGTTTTGCGCCGGTGAAGGCGATTGCCTTCAATCCCGCATTTGGCCTGCCGATTATCCTTGCCTGGATCATTGTCGGCTCCTTCAAGCGGTTGTGGGCAGTGCCGGCGGCACTTGCCGCCTTCGCCCTGGTGCTGGCCTTCGGCGTGAAAATACCGGATGGCGCATTCGCTTCGCTCGAGCATTCGCTGTTGCCGACTGTGGAACTGGTGAAACCGGTCTTCACCATCGCCGGCCTCGTCTCCATCGCGCTGCCGCTATTCATCGTGACCATGGCGTCGCAGAATATCCCCGGCATCGCGGTGCTGAAGGTCCATCACTACGATCCCAAGCCGGGCCCGCTATTTGCGATCACCGGTGTGTTTTCGCTGTTGGCCGTGCCCTTCGGCGGCCATGCGGTCAATCTTGCGGCGATCACGGCCGCCATGTGCGCCGGCCAGGATGCGCATGCGGATCCCAAGCGGCGTTACTGGGCTGCGATCGTTGCCGGGATCGGCTATATTATCCTGGGATTGCTCGCCAGTGCCGTCACCGCTTTCGTGGCGCTGGCACCGCAGATCCTGATTGAGGCGGTCGCCGGCTTGGCGCTGGTCGGCGCGCTGTCGAACTCAGCTCTCAATGCTTTCCAGCGGGCGGAATCGCGCGAGGCTGCCGCGATTACATTTCTGGTGACGGCATCGGGTGTTTCCTTCGGCGGAATTTCCGGCGCCTTCTGGGGCCTGCTTGCCGGCGGATTGATGATGGCGCTGTCGCGCGGCGTGCAGCTGCTGAAGAAGTGAGCAGGGGGTTGCTTCTTTGTTGTCGCGCGGCTATAAGCGCGACCATGAAGTTGACTGGCGCAAAGATTTCCGAACAGATTGCACGTGGGCGCTTCGCCCTGCGTGACAATACGCGCGCCCTGACATCGCTTCTCCTCCTCGGCCTTACGCGCGGTTGCCGGGTCCTTTGAGGAGCGCCCGGCGGCCGAAAAGCCCGCTGGCCATCGCTCCTCGCGACTTACCCTAAAATCGACAGTACACCCGCGAGGGGTCCGCATTTGTCATCGCCAAGCCGCATCCGATCGGCTAAGACGCGGGATAAATGACGGGAAAGGAAGAGACGAAACCATGGACGCAAACAGCCATTCCCCCAAAGGCATGCCCGAAGCAACGGTGAAATACCGCGCCTATCCCCAGATCAACATTCCCGACCGGACATGGCCGTCCAAGGTCATCACCAAGGCGCCGATCTGGTGTTCCGTCGACCTGCGCGACGGCAATCAGGCGCTGGTCGATCCGATGGGCCACGACCGCAAGGCGCGCATGTTCCAGCTGCTGCTGGACATGGGCTTCAAGGAAATCGAGATCGGTTTCCCCTCGGCCTCGCAGACCGACTTCGATTTTGCTCGCTGGTGCATCGAGCAGGGCAACGTACCTGACGACGTATCGCTGCAGGTACTGGTGCAGTGCCGCCCGGAATTGATCACCCGCACTTTTGAGGCTCTCGAAGGCGCCAACAAGCCGATCGTCCATTTCTACAATTCCACCAGCGAATTGCAGCGCCGCGTGGTGTTTGCCAAGGACGTGCAGGGCATCAAGCAGATCGCCGTCGATGCGGCGAAGATGATCAGCGACATGGCGGCCAAGGCCGGCGGCGGCTATCGCTTCGAATATTCGCCGGAAAGCTTCACCGGCACCGAGCTGGACGTGGCGCTGGAGATCTGCAACGCGGTGATCGGCGTGATGAAGCCGACGCCGGATAACAAGCTGATCATCAACCTGCCGTCGACTGTGGAAATGGCGACGCCGAACATCTATGCCGACCAGATCGAATGGATGTGCCGCAATCTCGACAATCGCGAAAACCTGATCATCTCTCTGCACCCGCACAATGACCGCGGCACGGGCATCGCCGCTGCCGAGCTGGCCTTGATGGCCGGCGCCGACCGCGTCGAAGGCACTCTGTTCGGCAATGGCGAGCGCACCGGCAACGTCGATGTCGTCACCATGGCGTTGAACATGTTCACGCAAGGCGTCGATCCGGAGCTGGATTGCTCCAACATCGAGCGCATGAAGGAAGTCTTCGAATATTCCAACCAGATGGCGATCGGCGAGCGTCACCCTTACGTCGGCGAATTGGTCTACACCGCCTTTTCCGGCTCGCACCAGGATGCGATCAACAAGGGCATGAAAGCTGCCAAGGTCGCCAACCATCCGGTCTGGGAAGTGCCCTATCTGCCGATCGACCCGCAGGATGTCGGCCGCACCTATGAGGCGATCATCCGCATCAACTCGCAATCCGGCAAGGGCGGCATCGCCTATATCATGCAGCAGGACTACGGTTTGAACCTGCCGCGCAATCTGCAGGTGGAATATCGCGAAGAGATCCAGCGCATCACCGATGAGGAAGGCAAGGAATTGCCATCCAAGCGTATCTACGAGCATTTCATCGAGCGCTACGTAACGCAGCCGGGTGCCCGCCTTCGCTTCGTCGATCATCACACCTTCGCCGATCCCGAGCGCAAGGGTCAGCGCATCGTCGCCGCCGAGATTACCGACAATGGCGAGGTGAAGCGTATCGAAGGGCATGGCAACGGCCCGATCGACGGCTTCATCAACGCGCTCTCGATCTATCTCGGCGTTCCGATGTCCGTCGAAGATTATTCAGAGCATTCGCTGCAGCATGGCTCCAACGCCTCGGCGATCTCCTATGTCGAGATTTCCTATCCGGGCGGCAAGCTCTTCGGTGCCGGCATAAACACCAACATCGTCGCTGCCTCCCTGGAAGCGATCGTCTCGGCGGCAAACCGCGTGCTCGATATCAAGACGGCGAAAGGCTGAGGCCATCAGCCGCCTTCTGTTAAAATCCCCTCGGTCACGCCGAGGGGATTTTTTGTTGCGTATCAGCTCGCTGCCGGATCGTCGGCTTCGATGAAGCCGCCGGATTGGTGTGCCCAGAGCGCGGCATAGATGCCGTTGCGGGCGAGCAACTGCGCGTGGGTGCCATCCTCGACGATACGGCCGCCGTCGAGGACGACAATGCGGTCCATCCGCGCGATGGTCGACAATCGGTGGGCGATGGCGATGACCGTCTTGCCCTCCATGATGCCGTAGAGCGTGTCCTGGATGGCGGCTTCCACTTCCGAATCCAGCGCCGCCGTCGCCTCGTCCAGGATCAGGATCGGCGCATCCTTCAGAATGGCGCGGGCGATCGCTATGCGCTGCCTTTGGCCGCCTGAAAGCTGGACGCCGCGCTCGCCGGCATGGGCGTCATAGCCGGTCCGCCCTTCATGGTCCCGCAGGCTGGCTATGAAACCGTCGGCGGCGGCATTTTCGGCGGCCATGACAATCGCGGCCTCTGAAACGCCGGCATTGCCGTGGGCGATGTTGTCGCGAATGGAGCGGTGGAGAAGAGTGGCCTCCTGGCTTACCATGGCGATCTGCCGGCGCAGGCTTTCCTGCGTCACGCGGCGGATATCCTGGCCGTCTATTTCGATGGAGCCGGACTCCGGGTCGAAGAAACGCAGCAGCAGGTTGACGAGGGTGGATTTGCCCGTGCCCGAGCGGCCGACAAGGCCGATCTTCTGGCCCGCCGCAATCCGCAGGAAAACGCCGTCCAGACCGCCATCACCCTTGCCGTAATGATGGGTGACCTGCTTGAAGGCGATCTCTCCGCGATCGATAGCAAGCAGGTGCGCGCCGGGCGCATCCTCGATCGAGAGAGGCTGCGCCACGGTCAGCAGCGATTGCCGCATCGCGCCAAAATGGGCAAACAGAGAGGAAACGGCATCCAGCATCCATTCCGCCATGCCGGTGATGCGGAAGCTCAGGGCAAGCGAGGCCGCGATCAGGCCGAGCGCCGCGCCGCCCGACTGCCATAGGATCACGGCATAGCCGACCAATGCGACGATCAGGAAACTGCCGAGGAACAGCATGCTCGAATTGACCGTGACCTCGAGTTTCTGCACGCGAACGAAGGTTTCTCGCGCGGTGGCAAAGCGCTGCAGGGCTTCACGATCCTCCGTTTGCGCGTCGGCAAAGAGCTTTATGAGGTCGATATTGGCGTAGGTGTCGACCGTCATGCCCGCAAGAGCGGCATTGGTTCCCTGGAAGTTCTCCGATGCGTGGCGCAACCGTGGGATGACGAAGGCCATCATGCCAAGATAGCAGCAGAGCCATACGATCAGCGGCCAGATCAGGCGCGGATCGATCGAGGCCATCAGCCAGAACGAGCCGGCGACATAGATCGAGACGAAGGACAGGGTATGCAGCACGGCATAGGCAGCACCGGTCGCCGACGTACCGATGTCGCGCACCTGGCTGGCGATGCGCCCGGAGAAATCCTGGCGGAACCAGCCGACTGATTGCCTGAGCACATGACGATGCGCGCGCCAGCGGAACAGCGTCTCGGCATTCGGCCTGAATGCGATGTCGTCAAGGCTCTCTCTGAGATAGCCCGCAAGCGGCCGGCCGATCAACACCAGCGCGGCGGCGGCCAGCAGCCCGGTGCCTTGCGATGCCCAGAGTTCATCCCGCCTGGCTGCTGCCAGATTATCCACAAGCTGGCTGGTATAGCCGATGAGCCAGATTTCGATGGCAGCGCCTATGACGGTCAAGGCCAGACTCATGGCCATGACAGTTCGGAAAGGGCGAAGGTTGGTGATGAGATACCGCCACGTCTGCGACGATGGCTTCAGCTCGCCATAATCCTGGAACGGATCGACGAACTCTTCAAAGCGACGAAACATGAGTGCCCTCCGAGGGCGGGAAATAGCAATCTGATGGGCGGACCGAACAAGCAGTCCTTCACGGCACTGCTTTTCAGCGGTGGTTTCCTGTGCCGTGGGTTTTCATCAAAGTGCTCTCCTCATGGTCGCTGCTGCCTCTATAGCGTGTATCGGCGCCAATGTCAGCAGAAATTGCGCTGCAGCCAAGCAATGCGCCGGCAGCACAGAACGGACCATGATTTCAGAGGTGTCAAAGCCGATGCCGAGTAACGACACGCGCTTGTGGCGCGCTCAGGATTTTTGCTGGGCAAGGACGTCGCGCTGTTTCGTCAACCGCTCGAGCTCTTCTTCCTGTTCGGCGATGCGATCCGACGTCCGTTCTTCGTCCGCCGCGCCGGAAAAGGCGGTGGCTTGCTCGATCAGCTCGCGCAGATTTTCCCTTATTGCCGCAATTCGACTGTCGATTTCCGGGATGGTCAGCAGAATGTCGGACATGGTGAAACTCCAGCGAGAATATAATCCAATGCGATTGACCGCCACCCATTATCCATCGGCTGGCTGGCAGCCGCAAGCTGCAAAGCGAGAGAATGCTTTTTAGATTTCCGAGGATACCCTGTTGGCAATCTGGTCGAGCATCGCATCCGACGAGGGGCCGACGACTGCATAGGTCACGCCATTGCGATGCCAGGATACGATGCTGACATCGTCCTTGATGGTCTCGTCGAAATTGTCGTCATTCGACGCACCGTCGATCTTGGTGAAGCAGATGGCGACGACGTCACCATCCAGGTTCTTGTAGATCAGCTGGCCGACAGGCTTGCCGCCGGCAACGAACATGCGTGCGCCCTGGAACACGAGGCCGTCGGCGGCAAGATCCGGAAAATTGAACTTGACGCCCACCGTGCTCGACAGCCACTTGCCGATCTCATCCAGCTCGCTCGCTTGCAGTTCGACCATATGGTGCGGCTGGCGCGAATAGATGCGATGGTAGGCGGCAATGTCATCCAGCCAGTTGCGCGTCGATGTCTGCGCCGGAGTGGGCGGCGCGGCTGCTGGCATGCCCGGTGGCTGCATGCCGAAGAAATAGCCGATGCCGCCGCCGAGCGCGAACAGGATGAGGGCGGCCGCAAGCGACTGCCTGCCGGTCGGGGCAAGTTTCAGGGATGGCCGGGCAAGACGGGGGGAGGGGTCGCGCGTCTTAGGAGGCTGCGCACTCTTGATGGACCGCACAAGTGCCAGCGGCACCGGTTCCTTCAACACTTCGTCGAAAGCCTTGCGGCCGACATCGGAGCCGTGCTTCAGTTCATCGAAAATCCGCCGCGCGTCAGGATCGGAAGCAATGAGCTTTTCCAGCTCGTCCTTCTCTTCGCGGCTCGTCTCGCCATCCATGAAGGCGGACAAACGAACTTCGAGCGGCATTTTCTTCATGTCCTGCAATGCTTAAAACCTTCGAGACGAGCGGCTGTGGCCTTGGGAGGCAAGATAGAGACGGGCGCTGGAGAGCCGCGATGTCACTGCCGACAAGGGAATGCCGAGAATATCGGCCGCCTGCTTGTAGTTATGCCCTTCGACTTCGACCAGCAGGAAGACACTGGCAAGTCCTTCGGGCAAAGATGTGACCAAACGGTGCGCTTCTCCGTCTTCCACCGGATTGGTATGCGTAGCCGATGCCGCCGGCTCGCCCTGTTCCAGGGCACTGCCTTTGACGGCGGGGCGCAGCTTGTGGCGCCGGGCTTCGTCGACCCATTGGTGTCGGGCCATCGTATAGAGCCAGCTTTCCAATTTGCCGCCACCGTTCCAAAGATGGAATTTAGCGATGCCGCGCTGACAGACGCTCTGGACGAGTTCGTCCGCATCGGTCAAATCGCCGGTGAGCGTCACCGCGAAGCGGCGAAGCTTCGGGAGAAGGCCGACCAGATCGCGTCTGATGTCGATGGCTGCTACCGGCGTGGGCATGGTCGTTCCAGAGAGGTGTTGGAGGTTGTCACACTGGCGATGCCTTTCCGCAAATGACGGCCTTTCCCTTGTGAAAGGTCATGCGAGCGGAATGATCGTCCTGTGTTGGTATGAACCATTTCTATGCCGTTTCGCAAGTCTTCAAAAATTGCTCGCGCACTTGCCTGCCGTCGTTCGAGTGCCGTGCCGTCAAGGCCCCGCGCCCCCGCATGCCCTAATAGGTGACCTGGCCCTTCAGCGATTGCAGCAGCGAGCGATATGCCCAGGTATTTTCACCGCCACGGTCACGGATTTCGACAAGCTGCACACGCGCGCCCTGGACATCGCCCTGCGCGAGGAGGGCTTGTCCCATATAAGAGCGCGCAAGAATATAGTTTTCGTCGCGTTGCAGGGCCTTGCGGTAGTAGCTCATGCCGAGCTCCATACGACCGGCCTTGCGGTTGGAATAGCCGAGATAATTGAGGATGCGGGGATCGTCCTGATTCTTGGCGAGCTTCAGGACAGTGATGGCGTTGTCGTACTGGCCGGCATAGGCGAATTCGCGCGCAGCCTGGAACAACTGATCATCGTTGAAGCCGCTTTCCTTCGGCTTCACGCATTCCTTCTTGTCCTTGTCCCACACCTTGCCGTCTGTGCACTCGGTCGTGGTCTTGCTCTTCGGTGGTGGCGCCGTTTCGTCGTTTTCCGTGCCGGCGGCGAAGGCGTGCAGGCTGGCGGTGAGCAAAAATCCGGCCGTAAGCGCCATCATTGCGGAGCTCTTCTTGGCGACCTTAAAACCCATGCTATCCTCCGGGAATCCGATAGTTCGATTGTAGCTCCGTATCTTCAAAAACGCTACCGAAACGACGCGGTCGGTGGACACAAAACACGAGATCATAGCGCCAGAATATCGACGCCTTCGGCCTCGACACCCTCGCCTCTGGCATCGAGGCTGTAGCGTTCGGCCTTCAGTTCCCAGGCGCCGGGGCGACCGGCAATGGTGAAGAGATTGTAGGCGGCGCGCGGCTTCAATCCGCCGGCGCCCTGCGAGGCCGAAGCGATGCCGACGACCGGCACCGGGCCGGTGTGTCCGCGCAGCCAATGCACGGTGTTGAGGTGCGTATGGCCGTGAAGGACCAGTTCGGCGCCGCCCGTCGAGATGGCGGCCGCAAAGCGGCGAATACCGATCATGCGCTTGTAGAAGCTGGTCGCGCCGCGGATCGGCGGGTGATGGATCATGACGACGCGAAAGAGCCCGGCATCGCCGGCGGCGCGAAGCAAGTTCACCGTTTCGCGCGCCTGGCGGGCGGAGTAAAAGCCGCTGGCGGCGAAGGGAGGCGTGGCGAAGGCTGTGGAGCAGCCGATCAGCGCAACCTGATCGCGAACGCGCAGATACGGGAAGATATGCTGGTCTTGCGGCCATTCTGCCGGCGCGCGATCACCCCTGACATAGGGATACCAGGCGCGCATGGCTTTCTCATATGACCCTGGCACATAGGCATCGTGATTGCCGGGAACGACCGAGGTGTCGAGCGGGTCGCCGACCGTCTTCAGCCATGCCGCCGCCGTTTGGATCTCGATGCCGCTCGCAAGGTTGACGAGATCGCCCGTCACGGCAAGATGATCGACTTGCTTCGCCTTGATGTCGTCAAGAAGGAGATCGAGCGTACCGCCAAAAAGGTGCTTGCGCCGGTTCCGATGCCAGTTCACAAATCCGGTAATGCGTTTGGAGGCGAGTTCTCTGATCGAAAGGCGTGGCAGGGGACCTAGGTGAATATCGGAAATATGCGCGAGCTTGAACATGGGATGAGACATAGCCCACTCTATTGTCAAAACAAATACATCCCCTGTCTGATTACGGATCGACGAAGCGTCGGAGTTCAGGCATGAGCGACGACATCTCTCGCGACGAAAAGCGCGGGCTGGGCGTGCGGCTGCTCGGCTTTGCGCTGCATACCTATTTCGCGCTGACCCGCAGCATGACGCTCGGCGTGCGCGCGGCCTGCTTCGACGGCGAAGGGCGAATTTTCCTGGTGCGGCATTCCTACATCGCCGGATGGCACATGCCCGGCGGTGGTGTCGAACGCCATGAGACGGTGGAGCAGGCGCTTGCGAAGGAGCTGCGGGAGGAAGGCAATCTGGTGATATCGGGCAGGCCGCAGCTCTTCCACGTCTATTTCAACAACCGCACCAGCAGACGCGACCATGTCGTCTTCTACCGTGTTGAGGTAACGCAGACCGCGCTGCGCAAGCCGGATCGCGAAATCGTCGAAAGCGGCTTCTTTCCTCTCGACGCACTTCCCAAGGGCGCGACCAAGGCGACCTATAGGCGGCTGAAGGAACTGGAGGGGGCGGAGCCTCCCTCGAACTATTGGTGACATCAGCCTCGCCATCGACGGCCACGGCGAGGCCTGTCCAGTTCCAACTCAGGCAGCCTTTGCCAATCCCTCCCGGCCATGCGGGCGATCGAAATCAAGGTCCGGGCCGATGGGCACGATGCCCGTCGGGTTAATCGTCTTGTGGCTGCGATAGTAGTGGTTCTTGATATGGGCGAGGTTCACCGTTTCGGCCACGCCGGCAACCTGATAAAGATCGCGCAGATATGCCGAGAGGTTCGCATAGTCGGCAATGCGGCGGATGTTGCATTTGAAATGGCCGACATAGACGGCGTCGAAGCGAACGAGTGTGGTGAACAGCCGCCAGTCGGCCTCCGTCAGCCGATCTCCGAACAGGTAGCGCTTCGTCGATAGCCGCTTGTCGAGCATATCGAGCGTCTCGAAGAGGCGACGGGCGTTTTCCTCGTAGGCCTCCTGCGCTGTCGCGAAGCCGGCCTTGTAGACGCCGTTGTTGACAGTGTCGTAGACGATCTCGTTCAGCGCATCGATGTCCGATCGCAGGTCTGCGGGATAGAAATCCTCCCTTGATCCGGTCAACGCATCGAAGGCGCTGTTGAACATGCGGATGATTTCGGCTGACTCATTGTTGACGATCGTGCCAGTTCGCTTGTCCCAGAGAACGGGGACCGTCACACGACCGGAATAGTGCGGATCGGCCTTGACGTAGATTTCCCAAAGCGCCTTGGCGCCGAAAAGGGGATCGAGCGTCCCTCCGTCTTTCCCTTTGAATTCCCAGCCGTTTTCCAGCATCAACGGATCGACGATCGAGACCGGGATCAGATCCTCGAGCTTCTTCAGCCTGCGGAAGATCAGGGTGCGGTGCGCCCAGGGGCAGGCAAGCGAAACGTAGAGATGGTAGCGTCCGGCCTCGGCCTTGAAGCCTCCGGTTCCAGTCGGGCCGGGTGTGCCGTCCGGGGTGATCCAGTTACGGAACTGCGATGCGGCCCGCTTGAAATGGCCCTTTGTCTCCTTGGTGTCGTACCAGACGTCGTGCCAGACGCCGTCAACCAACATGCCCATTGTTCTGTCCTTTCGGAAATGCTGCTGCGAACTTAACCTCGAAGATACGGCATGCCGACCGAATTTCGAGACGATAAACGATGAACACTGCGTTGCTGGCATGATCGGCAGGCATCGGAGGCGTTCCACTTGGGTCACATCATCGTGCAGACACGATCAGCGTCAACAAGCAGCGGCCCGCATTTTACATTGGACGCGCCGGATATTTCCTGCTATCGGGCTTGTCACACTTTGAGGACCGCTTGTCATGAAAGTCACCAGAAGCCTGCGACGACGCCGATGATCCCGAACGCTCGATGAGCGCCTTCGAGAACAATTCCGTCTGTTTATATGGTTTCCTTGGTCTAATGTACAAGCACGATCTGGTCTACCTCACTGAGGATGCGTCGCACGACGCTGTCATCGAACTCATCAACGAAGAAGCATTCGGTCCCGGCCGGTTCACCCGTGCCGCTGCACGGATTCGCGAGCAGGGGCCGCATGATCGCACGCTGTCCTTCATCTGCGCCGACGACGGAGAAACGATCGCCTCCGTGCGCATGACGCCGGTGCTTGCCGGCTCGGTCAAGGGGCATCTGCTTGGGCCGCTCGCGGTCCGGCCCTCGCACAAGAACCAGGGTATCGGCCGCGAACTCGTGCGGATTGCGGTCGAGGCTGCCAAACGCAAGGGGTCGGAAGCGGTCATCCTTGTCGGCGACCCGCCCTACTACGACCCGCTCGGCTTCGAAAAGGTCGCTTATAACGCCCTGACGTTTCCGGGTCCGGTCGATGCCAACCGCGTTCTGGTCGTGCCGATTGCCGCCGACACGCATGAGCGGCTGCATGGTTCGATCGTCTGGCGTGACGGTTCCGTTCCGGCCGTTGTTGCCGAAGACGAAGATGCGAATGAGATGGTGCCGCTGACCGCAATTGCGGTCTAGCGGCCGTATCATCCACAGTTGTACCTAAGCCCGTGGCTCTCGCATTCCGACGCCCGGTCATTTTTCATCGACCTGTCATATAGCCAACCTAAGAGTTTTCCTCGCCCTATTCCGGGCGATTGCTAAACTTTGGGGGTAAAGCAATGACAGGAAATCTCACACAGAAAGACATATTCCCGACCAGTCAGCTCGAAGAAGCCGACGGGGAGGGACAAAACTGCACCGACAATCCGACGATGGGGGAAATCATCAGTCGTCGTTTTTCGCGCCGTGGCTTCCTGCAAGGGTCGCTCGCCGTTTCCGCCATCGCTGCAACGGTGGGGCCCGTTGCTTTGATGAGCGCTGAAAAGGCACGCGCAGCCGGCGGTTCCGCCTTCATTTTCAAGGAGATCGAAGCCGGTGTCGATGCCGATCATCATGTCGCTGAAGGTTATGATGCGAATGTCCTGCTGCGCTGGGGCGATGCGGTTTTCGCTGACTCACCTGCCTTCGATCCGAAGAACCAGACGGCAGAAGCACAGCGCCGCCAGTTCGGCTACAACAACGACTATGTCGGCTATATCCCGCTCGGCGGCTCGTCCGAGCACGGCCTACTGGTCGTCAATCACGAATACACAAACCCACACCTGATGTTTCCGGGCCTGGTGACCGTTGCGGACGGCAAGATCAAGCAGGCACCGCTGAGCAAGGAGCAGGTGGATATCGAAATGGCAGCCCATGGCGGCACCATCGTCGAGATCCGCAAGATCGACGGCAAATGGCAGGTCGTGCCTGATGGCAAGTACAACCGTCGCATCACGACCATGACCGAGATGCAGCTCACCGGCCCGGCAGCGGGCGACGAGCGGCTGAAGACGGTGGCAGACGCCAGCGGCAAGAAGGTGATCGGTACGCTCAACAACTGTGCCGGCGGCGTAACGCCCTGGGGCACCTACATCATGGCCGAGGAAAATTTCCACGGCTATTTCTCCGGCAAGCTGCCCGAGGGCCACAAGGAGGCCGCCAACTACAAGCGCTACGGCGTGCCGGAAGGCGGATATGAGTGGGCGAACTTCCACGACCGCTTCGACCTCGGCAAGGAACCGAACGAGCCCAACCGCTTTGGCTGGATCGTCGAAGTCGACGCCTTTGATCCGCAGTCGGTACCGAAGAAGCGCACGGCGCTCGGACGCTTCAAGCACGAGGGCGCTGCCAACATCATCTCGAAGGATGGCCGCGTGGTCTTCTATCTCGGCGATGACGAACGCTTCGACTATGTCTACAAGTTCGTGACCGCTGCTGCCTATAACGAGGCTGACCGCGCCGCCAACCTCGACTTGCTCGACAACGGCACGCTCTATGTCGCCAAGTTCGCCGACGACGGCGCGCTGCAATGGCTGCCGCTGACGTTCGGACAGGGTCCGCTGACGACGGAAAATGGCTTTACGAGCCAGGCCGACGTGCTGATCGAAACCCGCCGCGCCGGTGATCTGCTCGGGGCGACGAAGATGGACCGCCCGGAGGACATCGAACCCAATGCCGTCAACGGCAAGGTCTATGTGATGCTGACCAACAATACCAAGCGCAAGGCGGAACAGGTGAATACCGCCAACCCACGCGCCGACAACGCCTTTGGTCACATCATCGAAATCAGCGAGGACGGTGGCGAATTCTCGGCGACGTCAGGCAAGTGGGAAGTGCTGCTGAAGTGCGGCGATCCTTCCGTCGCCGCTGTCGGCGCATCCTTCTCCACCGACACGACGAAGAACGGCTGGTTCGGCATGCCGGACAACTGTTCGATCGACGCTGCCGGCCGTCTCTGGGTGGCGACCGACGGCAACAGCAACAAGGCGACCGGCCGTACCGATGGTCTCTGGGCCGTCGATACGGAAGGCGCTGCGCGTGCGACCTCGAAGTTGTTCTATCGCGTGCCTGTCGGTGCCGAACTTTGCGGCCCGCTTTTCCTGCCGGATGACCAGACGGCCCTCGTTGCCGTGCAGCACCCGGGCGATGGTGGCGATGACTGGTCCGGTCACGGCCGTCCGTCCTATTACGAGGACCTGTCGACGCGCTGGCCGGACTTCAAGCCGGACATGCCTGTCCGTCCGGCTGTCGTGGCCATCACCAAGGCTGGCGGCGGCAAGATCGCCGTCTAAGGTTTTGCAATAGAAGCGAAAACCGTCGCCCCGCTGCCATCAGCGGGGCGATAGCTTTTTCTGCAGGAAGAAACGGCTACGGCCGGTGGGAAATTCCGGCAATTCGCCGAAGATGACATAGCCCTGCCGTTGATAGGCGCGCAGCGCCTGCGGATTGAAGGTGTCGATCCAAGCGCCTTGGCAGCCGCGGGCCATTGCTTCCGCTTCCGCCGCTTCGAGGAGCTTTCCGGCCATGCCCTGACCGCGCAGCGTTTCCGGCACGAACAGCCATGCAGTGAACAACCAGCCCCAGGCCGTGTAGCCCGAAATGCCGCCGATAGTCTTGCCGCTTTCGTCGCGGATCAGCACGGCGAGCGGGCGGCGTTTGGAGGGGCCGACATCGACAGCGTTAAAGGCGGTCAGACCCTCGCTGATTGCAGCAAGTTCGCTTTCGGAGGGGGTATCGGTCACATCGAGGTGCGTCATCGCATTCACCGTCCTTCGCGCCACCAGGTGGCGGAGAAGGCAAAGAGCAGGGCGGCAAGACCGGCAAAGCCTGCGAACAGGGGCAGGGAATTGATCCCCTTCAGCACGGTTTCGTCGGTCATGCGGATGGTCAGGCGCTGGCCGTCGGCAACACGGACGGCACCGCGAACAGGCAGGACCTGTGGAACCGTGACGCCACCATTGGCGCCGGCGATACGGGTGACGAGACCCTTGGTCTTTTGCGCCAAAGGCTTCAGAGTCTCGGTGGTCGAGATCATTGCCTTGAACTCAGGAGCGTCGATCGCGCCGATATGGACGAGCGTCGAGAGACTGCCATTGGCGATCTGGTAAAGCCCAATCTCGTCCATGTGCTTCTCGGCCTGATAGAGGCCCGGCTGCGTCCGCTTCAGTTGCAATGTCTGCGTCTTGCCGGAGGGCGATTTGATCGTGGCCGGGCCGGGGTCGTCGCCGACGGTCTGGCGAGTCACCTCCAGCGTACGGCCGGCGGCGTTTGCCGTCAGTGCTTCTTCTTCCAGCGCCGGCTCCTTCAGCAGCCAGTGGGCAATGCGTCGGTAGAGCGACACATGCGGGCCGCCGCCTTCGAAGCCGCGTGCCCAGAGCCAGCCCTCATCGGAGAGCAGCATGGCGACACGGCCCTGACCGACACGGTTGAGCACCAGCAACGGGCTGTTGTCGGCGCCGACCATCACGGTCTGTCCCTGCGGCTTTTCGACATCGACGCTGCGGAACCAGCGGCCCCAATGCGGCGGCTCGGTGTCGGATCCGTCGAGGCCGCGCGTTACCGGATGCTTGCGACCCTGCTCCGAAAGGCGCGGATAGAAGGGCTTCTCGATCATCTGGCCGGTCGGCTCTGCCGGCAGCACCGAGGCAAGCGGGGTGAGCGCGATCGAATTGCCGGCTGCGTGTTCGGGGCCGGCTGCGACGAGCAACGCACCGCCGTTTTCGACGTACTGCGCCATGTAGTCATAATAGATCGTCGGCAGGACGTTCTGACGGTCCTGGTAACGGTCGAAGATGATCAGGTCGAAAGAGCTGATCTTGTCGACGAAGAGTTCGCGCGTCGGGAAGGCGATCAGCGACAGTTCGTTGATCGGCGTGCCGTCCTGCTTATCCGGCGGGCGAAGAATGGTGAAGTGCACGAGGTCGACGGAGGCGTCCGATTTCAACAGGTTGCGCCACGCGCGTTCACCGGCATGCGGCTCGCCGGAGACGAGCAGCACGCGCATGTTCTGGCGAATGCCCTCGATCAGCTGGACCGTGCGGTTGTTGATGGGTGTGACCTCGCCCGGCACTTCGGCCACGGAGAATTCGAGGACATTGTTGCCGGCGCGCGGCACCTTGAAGCTGAAGGGCGTATCCTGGCCCGGCGTTGCCTGCAGCGTCGCGATCTCGTCGCCATTCATCTTTGCGGTCACGGCAGCGGTGCCGCCCGGGCTTTTGCCATCGTCGACGACACGCAGGACAAGCTGCTGTTCGTCGTTGACGATGCCGAAGCGGGGCGCGCGCACGATTTCGATGCGGCGATCGAATTCGTTCGGCTTGCCGGTGATCAGCCCGTGGATGGGCGCATCGAAACCGAGCTGCTGGTTCACGCCGGGAATGTCGTGGATCTGACCGTCGGTCAGGAAGATCGCGCCGCCGATCCTGGCAGGTGGCACGTCCGCGATCGCCGAGGAGAGGGCCGCGAAAAGCCGCGTCGATGGCGAATCCGATTCTGCTGGATCGCGCGCCTCGACGATGCGGGGCTCTATGCGCGGAAACTGCGCCAGACGATCCTTGAGCATCGCCAGGGCATCGTCGGTCATCTTGGCGCGCTCCGGCGTGTCCTGGCTCAGGCTGCGGTCGACGACGACGGGAACGATGGTGGTGAGCTGATCGCGGTCTTCCTGCATCAGCACGGGGTTGGCGAGTGCTGCCAGCAGGGCGAAGGCGGCGAGCGCGCGGATCCAGCTCCCACGCAGGCGCCGGTAGATCGCAAGCGCCGCGATGGCGAGCGTCAATACCGCGAGCGCTGATAGCACGGGCCAGGGCAGGAACGGGGCAAAACCGATATTCATCTTACTGCCCCAACCGTTGCAGGATATCCGGGATGTGCACCTGATCGGACTTATAGTTTCCGGTCAGCATGTACATCATGATGTTGACGCCGGTACGGTAGGCATATTCGCGCTGGGTCTCGTCGGGGGGCACGGTCGGCAACAGCGGCGCGCCGTTGTCGTCCACTGCCCACGCGCCGGCGAAGTCGTTGCCCGTGATCATGATCGGCGTCACGCCATCCGAGGAAGCCACGGCATTGCCGTCTCGGCGCGTATCCTGACGCGCCTCGATCCAGAGCGGGCTGTCGGCATAGCGGCCGGGGAAGCTTGACAGCAGGTAGAAGGACTTGGTCAGCACATGACCCGCAGGCACCGGCTCGAGGGGCGGAATGTCGAGATTGGCGAGGATCTGCTGCAGCCGCTGGCCGTTCGGGCTCGGCGTCGACGTGTCGCCCATGGTGTCGAGGGCGTCACGCGTGTCGAAGAGCACGGTGCCGCCATTGCGCATATAGGCATCGATGCGGTTGATAGCGTCGTTGGACGGCATCGGCGCCGTCGCCGATATCGGCCAGTAGATGAGCGGATAGAAGGCGAGCTCATCCTTGGCGGGGTCCAGCCCCACCGGCGGGCCTGGCTCCAATGTCGTGCGATATGTGAGGTAGTCCGAAAGGCCGGCGAGGCCGCGCTCGGAAACATGATCTACGTCGGATTCGCCCGTGACGACATAGGCAAGATGCGTCTTGTCGAGCCGCGAATAGATGGTGTCGTCGCCGGGTTTGGAATCGTCGGCCAAGGCACTCGCCGGATGCAGGAAGGTCGCGACCGAGACGGCCAGCATCAGCATCGCTGCACCGCCGGCGATGGTCTTCGTCGACCTGCCCAGGCGAGGAAAGGCGCCATTCATGAAGAGCACGATCAGGCTGTCGGCCAAAAGGACGAGGAAGGCGAGGGTGAAGAGGATCGGCTTAGCCGACCATGCCTCGCCGCCGATCAAGCCTTCCCGTGCCACCGTACCGGCAGCCGACGCGTCCAGCGGCTTGAGCTCGGCGCCACGAGGCAGGACGTTAAGCGCGGTAAAGCCCTCCTCGGAGCCGTAGAGGCCCGGCGGATTGTCGAAATTGGCGATGGCCGTTTCCTTGCTGTTCGGTTCGAGCGGCCGGGCGCTGCCGATCTCGCTGGTCAGCACGCCCTTGGCGGTCAGGAGCCGATATGGCGGCATGGTCTCGGTTGCCTTGGCGGCGCCTTGCGTCGACGTGACGCCGCCGGAGCGCGACAGCTGGACGATGCGCCGCAGCATCTCGACGAAGTCGCCCGAGATGGGCAGGTCGGACCATTGCGGTTCGGCGCTGACGTGGAACAGTACGATGCGGCCGGCCTGCATCTGCTTCTCGGTGACCAGTGGCGTTCCGTCTGCAAGGCTCGCCCAGGTGCGTTCGGCAAGATCCGGCGTCGGCTCGGCCAGAACCTGCCGTTTGACCAACACATTGATCGTCTTCGACATGCCGGCGAAGGGGCCGAATGAGGGGAAGTCCGCGAGCGGCTGCGGCTCGGCCCAGGAGAGTGCGCCGCCGAAAGTACGCTCGCCTTGCCGGAGCGTCACGGGCACGAGTGGATCATCGGCAGGCGCTGCAGCAAGGCGCGGACCGGCAAAACGCACGAGCGTTCCGCCATTCTGAATCCAGCGCTGCAGGGGCGCATAGCTTTCTTGCGGCAGGCGGCCGACATCGGCCATGATGATCACCGATGGATTGCCGGCCAGCAATTCGGGGATCGATTTCGCCAGATCGGCGCTATTGGGCTGGATCAGGTCGGCATAAGGCTGCAGGGCGCGCTGGATGTAGTAGAGCGGCGACAGGATCGGCTGGAATTCGTCGGCGGCCTGCCCGGAGAGGAGCGCCACGCGGCGGCGGCGGAAGCCATCGTCGAGCAGATAGACGCTGCCGGCGCTGGCATTCCGGTCGATGCCGATACGGGCAAAATCGTTGCGCATTTCGAAGGGAGCGGCGATGGAGCCGGTGGCGACCGTCTGGCCGCCGGCAAAGGTCAGCGAACCGGCGGCGATCGGCCGACCCTGGCTGTCCTGCGCCGTGAGCCCCAGGCGCAGCGGGTTGGCGCCGTTCAGCCGCGTCGCTGTCACGGTCATGTCTTTGGAGGCATTGGCCGCACCGGTGATCGCCAGAATATCGCTGCCGTCACCTTCGATCAGCCGTAGTTCGCTCGGCTGCAAGGCGGCGAGCCGGCTGACGATATCGTCCTTGTCCTTGCTCTCGATGCCGTCGGAGATGAAGGCGATCGTGCCGGGTTTGCCGTTGAGTGCTGCCTTCACGGCGTCAGCGGCACGTTGGCGGTCGGGGACCAGCGGCCTTGGATTCATCGCATGCAGCTTGTCGCGGGCCGCTGACGCAGCGCCGGGCGTAGCGTCATTGCCTTGTTCGGCGGTGAAGACGATCGAGACGGGAATGCCCTTGGCGTCGGCATCGTCGATCAGCGCGTCCGCGGTTCGAACACGACGCTCCCAGTCCGAGACGCTTGCCCAGCTATTGTCGATCATCAACACCAGCGGCCCGCTGCCTGACAGCGTGTTGGTACGCGGATTGAACATCGGGTTGGCGATGGCGAGAATGACGAGGGCGGCCAGCAGCATGCGCAGCAGCGTCAGCCACCAGGGGCTGCGCGCCGGCGTTTCCTCGCGCTTGAGAATCGTCGCGAGAATGCGCAGCGGCGGGAAGACTTCCGCGCGCGGTTGCGGCGGCGTGAGGCGCAGGAGCCACCAGATCGCGGGAAGCAGGATCAATGCCGCGAGGATGGCGGGCGAGGCGAAGGCGAAGGAAAGACCGCTCATGGCTGCCCTCCCGACGCCACCTTGGCCGGCATGCCGGAAAGATACATATGCACGGCGACAAGCGCTTCCGATGCCAACCGGTCGGTGCGATGGCTCAGGAAGGTCCAGCCGAGATGGCGCAGCGACTGGCCGAGACTTTCGCGGCGCGCGAGGTAGGCGCGCTGATAATCGTCACGCAGGTTTTCCGCGCGCCCGGCGATCAGCTTCGAGCCCGTTTCGGGGTCGCTGAATTCGGTGCGGCCGCTATAGGGGAAGATTTCCTCGGCGGGATCCGCGACTTCGACGACATGACCACGCAACCCCCGGCGCGCCAGAGGCCCGATCCGGCTCATGACACTATCGGCATCATCCAGGAAATCGCCGATCAATACGATATCACTCCAGCCACGGATCATCGCCGTCTGCGGCAGGCCGCCTTCGAGCGGCGTGTGCATCAGGGCCGCTGCCAGCCGCTCGGCGGCATTGCGGGTCGAGACCGGTTCCATGATGCCGGGGCAGCCGATGCGTTCACCGGAACGGGAGAGGATTTCGGCGAGCGCCAGCATCAGCACCAACGCGCGGCTTTCCTTGGAAGCATGGCCATAGGTCGATTTGTACATCATCGAAGGCGACAGATCGGCCCAGAGCCAGATCGTATGCGCGGCTTCCCATTCGTGATCGCGTATATAGGTGTGATCGTCGCGCGCCGAGCGGCGCCAGTCGATGCGCGAAAGGCTTTCGCCTTCACTATAGGGGCGGAACTGCCAGAAATTCTCGCCGATGCCGCGCTTGCGACGGCCGTGCCATCCGGCAATGACCGTGTTGGCGATGCGCTTGGCTTCGACGAGGCAATCCGGCACGAGGGCGGCGCGACTGCGGGCACGGGAGAGGGCATCGTTGCCTGAAGTCGGTCTGACGATCTGTCCGATGGATGCCACGCGCTATACTCTCCTCGACACCCAGCTTAGGTTCTCGACTGCTTTACCAGCCCTGCGATGACATCGCGCACGGACATGCCCTCGGCGCGGGCGGCAAAGGTCAGCGCCATGCGATGTTCGAGCACGGGCTCGGCCAGCGCATGCACATCGTCGATCGACGGCGCAAGCCGGCCTTCATAAAGTGCACGGGCGCGGGCGCAGAGCATCATCGCCTGGCCGGCGCGAGGGCCAGGGCCCCAGGCGACGTGCTTGTCGGTCGAGGCGTTGCCCTGGCCGGGTCGGGCGGAGCGCACCAGGGACAGGATCGCGTCGACGACGCCGTCGCTGACGGGCATCTGGCGGATCAATTGCTGAATCTCCAGCAGGCGCGCGGCATCGATGACGGCCTGCGGCGTCGCTTCGCTGACGCCGGTGGTTTCGAGCAGGATACGGCGCTCATCTGCGAGTTCCGGATAGTCCACATCGACCTGCAGCAGGAAGCGGTCGAGCTGGGCTTCCGGAAGCGGATAGGTGCCTTCCTGTTCCAGCGGATTCTGCGTTGCCAGCACATGGAAGGGCGCGGGCAGGTCATACCGCTGGCCAGCGATGGTGATGTGATACTCCTGCATCGATTGCAGCAGCGCCGATTGCGTGCGCGGCGAGGCGCGGTTGATCTCGTCTGCCATCAGCAGCTGCGCGAAGACCGGGCCTTTCACGAAACGGAAGGAGCGGCGACCGCTTTCGTCCTGATCCATGACTTCGGAGCCGAGAATATCCGACGGCATCAGGTCGGGCGTGAACTGCACGCGGCTGGAGGCAAGGCCGAGGACGGCGCCAAGCGTGGTCACGAGCTTGGTCTTTGCAAGGCCCGGCACGCCGACAAGCAGGGCGTGACCGCCCCCGAGCACGCCAAGCAGCGTATTCTCCACGACGCTTTCCTGGCCGAAAATGACCTTCGATACCTCTTCGCGTATGTTGGCGATATCGCTCAGCGCCTTCTCGGCCGATGCAATGATCGCCTGCTCGTCGAGGCTCGTTTCGGTCGATTTGATCATGCCCATTTGCATCTCCAATGGCAGAAAAACGGCGCGCGCGATTCGCAGACCTTACACATTTGCTTCATAACCAATACAACTTATCGCCACGAAGACGGCTGACAAGCACGTTTCGAATGACTATCTCGTGAGAAACTGTCGTATTCGTGACTAACGGCGAACCGGGACGGAAGAATGGCAACCGAGGAAATCAAGGCGACCGGTGATGCGGCGAGTCTCGCGGCGCTGATTTCGCGCGCCGCCGGCGACAGCGGCGGCCGCAAGAAGGGCCTACCGCCCGTCGATCGCTGGGATCCGCCGTTTTGCGGCGATATCGACATGGAAATCAGGGCCGACGGCACCTGGTATTATCTGGGCACGCCCATCGGCCGCGCGCCGTTGGTGCGCCTGTTTTCCACAGTGCTGCGCAAGGACGAGGACGAGAAGACCTACCTCGTCACGCCTGTGGAAAAGGTCGGGATCCGCGTCGTCGACGCGCCGTTCGTCGCCGTCGAGATGAGCGTGAACGAGCGCGATGGCAGACGCGTGCTGACTTTCCGCACCAATGTCGGTGATGTCGTCGAGGCGGGCAGGGAGCATCCGATCCGTTTCGTCATCCGCGGCGAGAACGACGAACTGAAACCCTATTTGCATGTTCGCGGTCGGTTGGAAGCCCTGGTGACGCGCGCGGTCATGTATGATCTCGTGGAACTCGGCGAGCCCGTCGAAATCGCCGGCCGGGAGATCTTCTGCGTGCGCTCCGGCAGCTCTATCTTTCCCGTGATGCCGGTTGCCGAATTGGATGCGCTGACGCGATGAGCGAATTCCCCCTTTATTCCGCGGATGAATTTCGGCGGCGTGCCCTCAATCAGAGCGGTGGCCCCATTGAGCTTGCCTGGCGCGATCACGGCGATCATCTCCTCAATCCCGAAACGATATTGCAGGTCGAGGGCCTGAAGCTGCGGGATGCGGCGGTGCTCGTGCCTGTTGTCGACACCGGCGACGACGCCAAGGTGATCTTCACGCTGCGGACGTCGACCTTGCGCAAGCATTCCGGCCAGATCGCCTTTCCGGGCGGTGCGGTCGATCCCGAAGACGCTTCACCGGAAATGGCCGCCGTGCGCGAGGCGGGAGAGGAGATCGGGCTTGCCGATATCTTCATAGAGCCCGTCGCGCGGCTTCCGCATTATCTTGCAGCGACCGGCTTCCGCATCACGCCTATCCTTGCCGTAGTGAAGCCCGGCTTCGATCTGGCTCTCAATCCGACCGAGGTCGAGGATGCCTTCGAGGTGCCGCTGTCTTTCCTGATGGATCCCAGCCACCACGCGACGGATACCATGCTGTGGCAGGGGATCGAGCGTCATTTCTATCGCATGCCCTATGGGCAGCGCATGATCTGGGGCATTACCGCGGGCATCGTCCGCACGCTTTACGAAAGGCTCTATTCATGACGTCCGTTGCCGGTGAAGCCTGGTTCCGGGATGAGGCGCTGCAGCGGGCGCTATCGCTGCTGAATGCCGATGGCGGCGAGGGCCGCGTCGTCGGCGGCGCCGTGCGCAACAGCCTCATGGGGCTTCCGGTCGCCGATATCGATATCGCCACGACATTGCTGCCGGAGGCCGTTGTCGAAAGAGCGGCTGCGGCGGGCATCAAGGCGGTGCCAACCGGCATCGCTCATGGCACGGTCACCCTGGTCATCGACGGAAAACCGTTTGAGATCACGACCTTGCGGCGAGATGTTGAGACGGATGGACGCCGCGCCCGCGTCGCCTTCAGCGAGGACTGGCAGGCCGATGCCGAGCGGCGGGACCTGACGATCAACGCTCTCTATGCCTCGGTCGATGGCGAGGTGCTCGATCTGGTGGGCGGGCTTGCCGATCTCGAGCGTCGCAATATCCGCTTCATCGGCGATGCCGCGGCGCGGATTGCCGAAGATCATCTGCGCATATTGCGCTTCTTCCGTTTCTTCGCGCACTACGGCAGCGGCCGGCCGGATGCGGACGGACTGCGCGCCTGCGCGGCGGCCCGGTCCAAGATCGCCGCGCTGTCGGCCGAGCGTGTCTGGTCGGAGATGAAGAAGCTGCTCGCAGCCAAGGATCCGGGCCGGGCGCTGCTCTGGATGCGCCAGGTGGGGATATTGACCGAGGTTCTGCCGGAAACGGAGAAATGGGGGATCGATGCCATTCCGGCGCTCGTAACCACCGAACAGGCGCTCCGCTGGCCGTCCGATCCCTTGTTGCGGCTTGCCGCCATCGTGCCGCCGGATGCGGCGAGACTTGCCAAGCTCGCCGAGCGGCTGCGCATGTCTAAGGCCGAGGCGGCCTGTCTGCAGGCCTGGGCAAACATGCCCGCGATCAAGGACGACATGTCGGAAGCGGCCTTCGATCGCTTGCTCTATCGCCATGATGCATCGGGCGTTGTCGCGCGACTGAAGCTTGCGCTTGCTATCGCGCGGGGCAAGGCGGAGGGCGATTTCGAGGAGATGGCGCGCGCTGCGCGGCTTAGCAAATTGCTGGAGCGAACGACGAAATGGAAGCGGCCGGCTTTCCCGCTCGGCGGCGCGGATGCGCTTGCCGCAGGCATTGCCGCCGGCCCCCGGGTCGGGGAGGTTCTCGGCAAGCTCGAGCAGGAATGGCTCGATGGGAACTTCGCGATGAGCCGGGCCAAACTTCTCGCCCGGCTCAAGGATTTGGCGAGCGCCTGACAGCCCAAGCCGGCGGATCAGGCCGCGTTCGCCTCGTCGCGAATGCGTGCCTTGATGTTATCGACCATGTTTTCCCGGACGATTGTTTCGCCATGCGCGTCACGCATGTGCTCGACGGCGCGGCGAACCACCTCGGCATCGTCCTTGGCGCGAGTGTGCCAGGTGCAGCCGGGCACCAGCGTACCACATTCGAACAGGCGCATATCTTCCTCCTCATATTTCAACGCTTGGACATTCCTCAATGCCGAAGGGCATTAGGGTTAAAACGCAACGGGCTGGAAAAGGTTTCTCGCGTCCGGCAAGGCTCTTTGCTTGCCGGACGCGTGCTTGTGGACTTCAATCCGGCATCGCCCAGGATCTGAAGCAGTCCGAAGACTGATATTTCGGTATGGGCGCTTGTCTGGTCGAACGATCGGCGGTCATGCGAGCGATTTCGCTCGGCGACTTGCGTGCGAGCTGCATCCTCACCTGCTCGATGAAGCAGGACAGCGGCAAATCGGATCCGCTGCGGATCCGCATATCCTCAGCCAGCCGGATGACGAATTCCGGACTATCGACCGCGCGCGAAAGCTTCTGTTCTTTTGAAACTTCCGTGACTTGATTCAGTACTGCCATTACAACCTCCTCCGATTGAAACGAGCATTACGTCACCTAGGCACTCCCTCGGGCAATTTCAGGGTTCTGTCTGATCATTTTGTGTTGAACGCCCTAAGGCCAACGCACCACCGGCGGCAGAGATGATAAAATCGACTCGACGTTGCCGCCTGTTTTCAGCCCGAATATTGTACCCCGATCGTACAGCAAATTGAACTCCACATAGCGTCCGCGACGAATTAATTGCTCGTCGCGATCCTCCTCGGACCATGTCTCGTTGAAATTCGAGCGGACGATCCGCGGGTAGACCATGGAGAAGGCCCGTCCGACGTCGCGGGTAAAGGCGAAATCGGCATTCCAGCCGCCCGCTTCTTCCTCGGAATGCAGCCAGTCGAAGAAGATGCCGCCGATTCCGCGTGCCTCGTTGCGGTGTTTCAGGAAGAAATATTCGTCGCACCAGCTCTTGTAACGCTGATAGTCAGCGATGGCATGCCGGTCGCAGACGATCTGCATGGCGCGATGAAAGAGGACGCTGTCGGGGTCTTCCTGCGTGCGACGACGGTCGAGCACCGGCGTCAGATCGGCGCCGCCGCCGAACCAGTGACTGGTCGTGACCACCATACGGGTATTCATATGCACGGCCGGCACGTTCGGATTGACCGGGTGGGCGATCAGCGACAGGCCAGACGCCCAGAAGCGCGGGTCTTCCTCGGCGCCCGGTATCTGGCTGCGGAAATCGGGAGAAAATTCGCCATGGACGGTCGAGGTGTGGACGCCGACCTTTTCGAAGACGCGGCCTTCCATCATCGACATGCGGCCGCCACCGCCCTGGCCCTTTTCCCGCTGCCAGTCCTTGGCGACGAAGCGTCCCGGCTCCTGGTCGGAAAGGGGGCCGGCAAGCTCGTTCTCCAACTGCTCGAACTCGGCGCAGATCGCGTCGCGCAGGCTCTCGAACCAGGTTCGCGCCGCCTCTTTCTTTGCTTCAATATCTTCGGGTAGTCCTTTGGGAAGATTGGGTCGTTCCATGCATGCTCTCCGACGGCGCAGGCAGCTGGCGGCCCGCGATTCGCACCGTATGTATCGTGATTTTGAATAACAGCAACACTGCGGCGCAGCCAGTGCAGCAGCGTCGCAGGAAAATCGACTCGCAAATTTCCCGATGCGGTACTATGTTCCCTCCCATTGGCGAGGTTTTATCATGAAGATACCCGGACCGCCGCCCCTTGATGGGCTGAGAAACCGAATATTCCGCCACCGGCAGGAGCATCCAACCGGCAGAAAGAGCGATTTCGTTCGCGAGACCTTTTGTCTCAGTCGCCCTGACGCACGCGCCAAGGCGCGCGAATGGTTCGATGAATTCCCCAAAGCCGCCTATTGGACCGAAGTTGAAAGCTGGCGTCAAATCGAGGGCGACCGCATCGAATTCACCATGCGGCGTTTGCCGTCGGCGGATTGAGTCGGACGAAATTGCGGCTTGCGATGGCAGGCAATGAGCCTGCGCGGTCTTATTGTGTACTCCGCAACCGGCTTTCGATCAGCAACCCGCTCTCGTCCAGGATCGGATGTGCCACCGAAACGATGTGAGCATTGATGCGCTTCAGATCGCGCAGCATGTCGAGATGCAGCGAGCTGGTCTGCAGGCTGTCGACGCGGCCGTCGCGCAGTCTTTCGAGGTGGCGCTCGGAGGACTGTTTCTCCAGCCGGCGGACGTCGACCTTCACCTCCATCAGTTGCCTGGCGAGATTGGAGTCGCGGGTCACGAGGATGGTCTGGGCGATGCGCAGGTTGTCGATTGTCAGGCTGAAGAGGCTTCGCAGCTCGCGGTACCCGTCCTCCGAGAAGGTCAGCCCCTTGCCGATCTTCTTCGCCACCTGCTCGGCAAGGCCCTTCTCGATGATGTCGCCTATATGCTCGAGATTGATGGCATAGTCGATGATGACGATGGAGCGCCTGCCGTTCTCGGCATCCAGCCCGTCGCGGCCGAGCTTCGACAGGTAGATCTTCACCTCCTGCTGGATCCGATCGACGCGCTTCTCCAGAATCGGGACTTCCTTCAACGGCGACAGGTCGTTGTCGTTGAAGGCATTTTCCGTGCGGATCAGCATGCGTTCGACGAGATCCCCGACGCCGAGCACCTCGCGCGTGGCGCTTGCGAGTGCGACGACAGGCGTGGTGAGGGCCTGCTGATCGAGAAAATTCGGCCCGTCGTCGGCCCGCGGATCATCCGGCACAAGCCGGAGCATCACCTTTGACAGCAGGCGCGAGAAGGGCCAGGCGCAGACGGCAAGGGCGATATTGAAAAGCAGATGCACATCCACGGGCAGTTTGGCCGGCGAGAAATGGAGGTTTTGCATCCAGTCGCCGATATAGCCTGCGAGCGGCAGCGCGATGAGGCAGCCGATCGCGCGCACGATCAGGTTGCCGAGGGTGACGCGCCGCGCGGTCGCCGGGCCTGACAATGTCGCCATGACCGGCGGGATCGCGCCGCCGAGATTGGCACCGAGCACGAGCACCACCGTCAATGCTGGGGACAATATGCCTGCTGACGCAAGCGACAGGATCAGCACGACGACGGCAAGGCTGGACGAGGACACAAAGGCCAGGACAGCCGAGAAGATGAGCGCCACTGGCAGCGCGCCGTCAAGCAGGCCGATGAAGGCACCAAGCGCCGGCGATTGCCGCATCGGCGCGGTAGCAAGGCTCAGCAATTGCAACGAAAGCAACATCAGCCCGATACCGATGAGCGCCGCTCCAGCGCCCTGCTTGGAGGTCGACGAGCGGCGATAGAGTACGATGCCTATGAGAAGGATAAGAGGGGACAGCCATTCGATGCCGGTCGCGACGATCCATGCCGTGACCGCCGTGCCGACATTGGCGCCAAGCAGGACGATCTGTGCCATGCTCGGCAGGACGAGATCGCGCTCGACGAAGGAGGCAATCATCAGCGCCGTCGCTGTGGAGCTCTGCAGAGCAATTGTCGCCAGGAAGCCGGATAGGAATGAGCGTCCGCCGCTGCGCGTGCCCTTGGCAAGGCCTGTTCTGAGCTTGGCTCCGAAGGCGCGCGACACGCCATCCTTCACCTGTGCAAGGCCGAAGAGCAGGAGAGCAACGGCCCCGAACAGATTGATCATGACAATGGTAGATTCCAATTTTCTTCTTATTCTTCCTCATGCCGCCATTTGCTAGATAAATCCGAAAGCATAATAACATACTGAAAAGGCATGTATTTCAGCATGCAGGCGTATCGGATGAGAAGAGGCAATTTTAATCGCCGGCTAAGCATTATACGCTTGCGGAGACCTTAGTCCATCATCACTTGCGACATATGGGGTCAGTATTTGCGCAGCGTCCGCTTCAATGTGGCTTGGGCGGTTGCAAATCTTCGGAAGAGCCGGGTTCACTGTGCGGCGTGCTTGGCAATGTGCTTACCGAGAAGGCCTTTTTGACCTTTTCGATTGTTGCGGGTCGCGGTCCGGGACGAGCAGAGGACAAGGCAACGATTGTCTCGTTCGCCAACGGCGATGCTTCCGCGCTGCTTTCCTCGGCCCGCGCATCCGCTGCTATCGGCGAGATCGCCAGGATTTCCTTGAGCGTTGATGTCACAGGCAAATGGCCGCCCAAATCCGTATTCGTATGATGCCAGGCATGGGGAATGTGTCGATCGGCGTCGATGAACGGCCGGGAATTGATTTCGCCGAACCAGTCCCATTCGCCCATGACATCGACGACGTCGGTGAAGGCCGGCGGCATGGCGATGCGTGCGCCTATCGTCACGATCTTCATAGTTTCGGCCAGGTCGGCGACCCGTATCTCGTCCTCTTTGCAAAGATCATGCAGGGCGGCGGAAAGCACGAGATTGCCCTTGGAGTGGCCGACCAGCAGGCGGAAGGAGAGGCGGGGATCAGCAAGAAGCGCCCGCACGGTTCTGGTATCGAGGCTGGTGCGGGCGGCCGCTCCGTCGCCATATGCTCCGACTTTGGGACGTCCGGCAAGGTCGTCCAACGTTTCCAGCATCGGTCGCAGGCCCCTCAGATGTCCGAAGAAAAAAAGTCCGCCGAAAGCCTCGGTGATGACATCGGCGATGCCGTAGCCGGAGACGACAACGGCGACCGGCCCCTGGATTGCGTCCGCCACGTTTCGGGCGAAGGCGGCCGCACCCAACGCGGAGCCGCCGATGCCGGCGACGGCGAGTGCCCGCACCTTATCGCCGCCGCGCAGGACGAATTCGTCCACCGTCTCGCAAAGGATAATCGGCGCACCATCGCTTGGCGGGACGATCATGATCGCACCCTGGGCGGCGAGCGAGTCGCTGATGTAGAAGGCTTCTTCCGGCGTGATCACCTTGATGTCGTAAAACAGGGCGTCGAGTGCGACATTCCGTTGGCGAAGGCCCTCGAGAGCGAGATTGCGAAGGGGGGAGCGCTGAAGCCGCTCGGGGAGGCTCAAGATGCGCGCGAACTGGATGAGGGAGAGAGTGAATGCCGTCTGGAACATGGGTCACCTCGCCAAGGTTGCCTGAGTTAGAGCATTCCAGGGCAAAGCTTCTCACACTTTATCCGACGTGCCAACGCCTATTCGGGCACGACATTCAGGCCTAGCGCGGGATCGGCGTCCATTGCGTCTGCCGCAGCGCTTCGCCTGCTATCATGGCCGCCGACATGGCGACATTGATGGAGCGCTGGCCTTCGACCATCGGGATCAAAATGCGGCCATCGGCCTTGTCGTGCACATGCTCGGGCACGCCTGCGCTCTCACGGCCGAAGAGGAGAATATCGTCGCTGCGGAAGGCGAAGTCGGTATGTCGTTCGGCCGCTTTGGTGGAGGCGAGCACCAGCCGCCGCCCGCTTTCCAAACGCCACGCCTCGAAGCGGTCCCAGTTCACGTGCCTGGTCAGGGTCACGGCTGCCAGGTAATCCATGCCGGCGCGCTTCAGGTTGCGGTCCGAAATGTCGAAGCCCGCCGGTTCGATGATGTCGACGCTAAGGCCAAGGCAAGCGGCCAGACGCAGGATCGTGCCGGTATTGCCGGGAATGTCGGGCTGGTAGAGGGCGATGCGAAGCGTGGTCATGGCCTGCAACTAGCGAAATCACGCGGATTTGTCTTCGATTTTCCGCGATACCTCGATTTTTGTGATGTCTTCCATCAGCACAATTGAAGGTTTCAGCCCATTTTTCAGGCATATTTCACTTTTCAAAACAGGAAATGCGCGCTAAAAGATACTCGCTCTACAACCAGCGAGATAGGAGGCACAGATGGATATCACCTTTGTAATGATGCGCCTCCGTGCCGTGAACCCACGGTTCTGATTAGGGCGCTTCAAGGCGCACTTTCGCAGGTCCCCCTTTTCGTTTCGTTGCGCGGCCAATATGGCCTCGTTCTTTCATCGTCCGGTCACCATATCAGTCTGCACCTTTAGGCGCAGCGGATGGTCAAAAGGTCGAGTCTTTGGAGCATTTCAATGTTTGGCTGGTTCGAACAGCGACTAAACCCCTTTCCGAGCGAGGTGCCGGACGCTCCGCCGCGCGGTCTCTTTGCCTTTTGCTGGCACTATACCAAGCCGGCAGCACCCTGGTTGATCGCCATGAGCATCCTCACGATGCTGATCGCGATCGGGGAGGTGGCGCTGTTCCAGTTTCTTGGCGATATCGTCGATTGGCTGACCAAGGCCGATAGGACGACCTTCCTGCAAACGGAATGGCACAAGCTTTTCTGGATGGGGGCGATGGTGCTGATCGGCCTGCCGTTTGCGGCGGTGCTCGACAGCTTCATCATGCACCAGGTCCTGCTCGGCAACTATCCGATGATCGCGCGCTGGCAGATGCATCGCTTCCTGCTGCGCCACAGCATGACTTTTTTCGCCAACGAGTTCGCAGGCCGAGTCGCCACCAAGGTGATGCAGACCTCGCTTGCCGTGCGCGAAACGGTGATGAAGATCCTCGACGTCTTCGTCTATGTGGTCACGTACTTCCTGTCGATGATCCTCGTGATCGCGATGGCGGATTGGCGGCTGATGTTCCCGATCCTGCTTTGGCTCGGCGTCTATGTCGCCATTGTCGCCTATTTCGTACCGGTGCTGCGCAAGATCGCCGCACAGCAGGCCGATGCGCGCTCGACTATGACGGGTCGTGTCGTCGACAGCTATACCAACATCGCGACGGTGAAGCTGTTTTCGCACGCGGGTCGGGAGGAGAAGTACGCCAGGGCTGGCATGGAGGAATTCCTGGGCACCGTGCACCAGCAGATGCGCAAGGTGACGATGTTCCATGCCGCCGTCTACATCAACAACTGCGTGGCGCTGTTCATCGTTTCGGCGCTGTCGATCTGGTTCTGGCTCAGCGGTTCGATCTCGGTCGGCTCGATCGCCATTGCTATCGGCCTTGCCATGCGCGTCAACGGCATGTCGCAGTGGGTGATGTGGGAAGTTTCGGCGCTCTTCGAGAATATCGGCACGGTCTATGACGGCATGGAGATGATGACGAAGCCGCATGACATCGTCGATCAGCCGACGGCTTCGCCGATCTCAGCCAAGCAGGGCGCAATCCGCTTCGACCACATTCGCTTCCACTATGGCAAAGCGAAGGGTGTCATCGAGGATCTGACCCTGGACATTCGGGCCGGCGAAAAGATCGGGCTCGTCGGTCGCTCAGGCGCCGGCAAGACGACGCTGATGAACTTGCTGCTCCGCTTCTACGATCTGGAGAGCGGTCGCATCACCATCGACGGCCACGACATAGCCGGGGTGACGCAGGACAGCCTTCGTTCGATGATCGGCGTAGTGACGCAGGATACGTCGTTGTTGCACCGCTCGATCCGCGACAACATCGCCTACAGCCGCCCGGATGCGACCGACGAAGAGGTGACCCAGGCGGCAAAACGCGCCAATGCCTGGGAGTTCATCGAAGGTCTGGTCGACATGCAGGGCCGCAAAGGGCTGGATGCGCAGGTCGGCGAGCGCGGCGTCAAGCTCTCCGGCGGCCAGCGGCAGCGCATCGCGATCGCCCGCGTCTTCCTGAAGGACGCGCCGATCCTGGTGCTTGACGAGGCGACCTCGGCGCTCGATTCCGAAGTGGAAGCGGCGATCCAGGAAAACCTCTTCGCGCTGATGCATGGCAAGACGGTGATCGCCATTGCGCATCGCCTGTCGACGCTGACCGAGATGGACCGTCTCATCGTCCTCGACAAGGGTCGGAACATCGAGATGGGCACACATCAGGAGCTGGTCCAGAACGGCGGCATCTATGCCGAGCTCTGGAGCCGCCAGTCCGGTGGTTTCCTTGCGGACCACGAAGAGGCCGAGGCGGCAGCGGAGTAAGCATGAGGAAAGGGCGGCTTCGGCCGCCCTTTCTGTTGGCGCCTCATTCGTGGTGAGCCCGCCGCATCCAATCCTAACAAAAATGTAACCTTCGCTATGGCCCCCTTTACTTTGCGAGCTCTCAGAAATTCCCTATATCGCTCGCATGCTCATCCGTTCCGTGTACCGTCTGTTCGAGACGTGGATTGATCCCTACTACCGCAGCGGCGATCTTCGTCCGCCGCGGTCGCTCGGGGCGTTCATCTGGTACTATGTCAGCCAGGCGAAAGGCCCGTTCCTGGCGATGGCGGCGCTCGGCGGTGCCGTGGCGATGCTCGAGGCGGCGCTGTTCTGGTTCGTCGGCCATCTGGTCGACATTCTCGACAGGGTGAACCCGGGCGAAGGATGGAGCGGACTGCTCGCCGGCCATGGGGGAGTGCTCCTCGGCATGGTCTTCGTCGTTCTGGTGGTCCGCTTCGTGGTCGTCAGCCTTGGTGCGCTTGTGGAGGAGCAGGTCGTCGTGCCCGGCTTTCTCAATCTCGTGCGCTGGCAGGCCTATCGGCACGTGGCCAGGCAATCGGTCGAATTCTTCCAGAACGATTTTTCCGGGCGTGTCGTCACCAAGGTCTGGTCGGCGGGCCAGGCGACAGGCGATCTTGTCGTGTCGCTGCTGCAAGTGGTCTGGTTCATCATCATCTATGCCGCTTCCACCATTGCGCTGGTCGGCAGGCTCGACTGGCGGCTGGCGCTGGTGATTACGGTGTGGATCGGCATCTTCTCGCTGCTGGCCCGCCACTTCGTGCCGCGCATCCGGCGGCACGCCCGCAACGCGGCGGAGGCATCCTCGATGCTGAACGGCCGCATGGTCGACGCCTATGCCAATATCCAGACGCTAAAGCTCTTCGGACGTGAGGAGCAGAACGACGATTATATCCGCAACGGCTTCGATCGTTTCCAGGCCGCCGTCATGCCTTTCACGCGGCTGTTGACGGGTGTACGTTCCTCGCTCGCCCTGCTGTCGGGCGTGATGATCACCACCATCGGCGCGCTTGCCGTGCATCTCTGGTTGTCCGGCGCGATCTCGACCGGCGGCGTTGCTTTCACGCTCAGCATGGTGCTGCGGCTGAACATGCTCTTCGGCCGCATGATGGCGCAGTTCAACGCCATCATGCGCAATCTCGGTACGATCCAGAATTCGGCCGAGATGATCTCCGAGCCGATCGGCCTGGTCGACCAGGCAGGCGCCAAGGACCTGACGATCAGCGGCCCCGAAATCCGCTTCGAGAACGTGACCTTCCACTACGGGCGCGGCGGCGGCATCATCGACAATTTCTCCCTCTGCGTGCGCGCGGGCGAGAAGGTCGGCATTGTCGGCCGCTCGGGGGCGGGCAAGACGACGCTCGTCAATCTGCTGCTGCGCTTCTATGACCTTGAAGGCGGCCGCATCCTGATCGACGGCCAGGACATAGCCCGCGTGCGACAGGAGTCGCTGCGCGGTGCGATCGGTATGGTGACTCAGGATACCGCCCTTCTGAACCGCTCCATTCGCGACAACATTCTTTTCGGTCGTCCGGATGCCGGCGACGAGCGGATGGTGGAGGCGGCACGCCAGGCGGAGGCGGACAGGTTCATCATCGATCTCGAAGATCAAAAGGGGCGCGCCGCCTATGCGGCCCATGTCGGCGAGCGCGGCGTCAAGCTTTCGGGCGGCCAGCGCCAGCGTATCGCGATCGCGCGCGTCATGCTGAAGGACGCGCCGATCCTGGTGCTCGATGAAGCGACGTCGGCGCTGGATTCTGAGGCCGAGGCCGCGCTGCAATCCAATCTCGACACGCTGATGAAGGGCAAGACCGTGTTGGCGATCGCCCATCGGCTATCGACCATTGCCAAGCTCGACCGGCTGATCGTGGTCGACAAGGGCAAGATCATCGAGGAGGGGACCCATGACGAGCTGATCGCCCGCCGCGGCCTCTATTCCGAGCTCTGGGCACGTCAATCCGGTGGCTTCATAGCGACCGACGCCGAATAGCCTCTCCTCCGCGCGCATCTCCGCCAAGAACCTGCGATATCAAGCCACTATTTGGAAATGCCGAACTCCGTCATCACGCCGAAATGGTTCGAGCCCATGGCGTCGGGTATCTGCTTTACCGATACCAGCCGCAGCGGAGCGCGCGCGAACACATGGTCGATCGTGATGCCGTAGGCGCCGGCCTCGATCGGCCATGTGGCCGGTTCCGGGAAGGCGTGGCGCAGGCCGGTTGCCGCCAGGAAGTCCCGCATATCGGGCACGATGACCGACGCGTTGAAATCGCCGGCCAGGATCAACGGCCCTTTCACATCGCCAAGGATCGAGCCGAGAAGATCGAGTTCGATCTGATGGAAGGCGTCGAAATAGGGCTTGCTCAGATGGACCGATGCGAAATTGACGGGCTGTCCCTCCATGTCGATGGTGGCGAGAATGAAACGATTGTCCCAAAGGCTGCCGAGGCTGCGCATGAGCTGCGTCTGGAACGGCCGCTTCGACAGCATCAGCGAGTCGCAATCGGACGTCATCACGCCACAGCCGATGTGGTAGGGATAGACCTGTGTGATGCGATCCATCTGCGAAAAGATCGGGCCTGCCTCGAAGATTTCGACGATATCGGCCTTCGAGCCGATGATGAGATCGGCGATACGTCCGCCGTTCTCGAAGTTGCTGTCCTCTATGTTGAAGGAGAGGAGCCTGAAGCTTCCGACCGATGCTTCCGCCGGCGCAATGAAGGAGGGGACGGCATATTCCTGGAGCATGATAACGGAATGCACCAGCAGCGCGGCGCCGACCAACACCAGGAATGTCGCATACCAGTGCCGTTTGAAAACAAGCGCGATCAGGGCGAGCACGATCGCGACCAGGCTGATGTGGGTCTGCAGGCTATCAAAAAAGGCCAGTATCCACGAATCGGCCACGTAGCGCGCCGCGAGTATGCCGAGCGCCAGAGTGGCGAGGACACATAGAACGCAATAAACCGTATGTCTCATGAGAGGTTCTCGTGCTTCGTTTTCGGCGCTTTGACGAGGCGCAGCAACGGCCTCAATCGTTCATAAATCGCGCGCTAAATCCATTCCGTTTTAAGAGGTAGAAAGGCAAGCTCATTATATACCGGACGCTGTACCGCTACCGCTTATGCCGCAATGCAGCATTGAAATCACTGTTTATTTTGCCTTGCATCATAAAAATATATTATCTGAATCGCTCGTTTTTTCATGTGCTTAGGGCCGCGTCACTGCAGCTTGCGATTTTAAGCTCCGGCCTTGCGAACGAATAGCGCAGTTTTGCCGCGACATTGTGCCCTCTTCCCTTGCCAAGACTGGACATAATTTGCGATCAAGCTTAGAACGCAGCGGGTTACGGAGGAATCTATGGCGGAATTATGGTCGCGTTGATTCGCCGTTAGTGAGGGGGTACCGCGGCTCTGCCGCGGTTTTGCGGAAGAGGATGTCCAGCCTTGAGCGAGCATAGTACGACAAGTGAAACCATCGGCGAGCCAACTCGCCGCGATTTCCTTTATTTGACGACAGGAATGGCGGGCGCAGTGGGCGCGGTTGCCGTCGCCTGGCCGTTTATCGATCAGATGCGGCCGGATGCGTCCACACTCGCTCTTGCTTCCATCGAAGTCGACGTGTCGAGCCTGGAGCCTGGCATGTCTTTGACGGTGAAATGGCGCGGCAAGCCTGTCTTCATCCGCAACCGCACGCAAAAGGAAATCGACGATGCCAAGGGCACGCAGATTTCCGATCTGAAGGATCCCGTCGCCCGCAATGCCAATCTGCCGTCGGATGCGCAAGCGACCGATGCCGCGCGTTCGGCCGGTAATGGGAAGGAAAACTGGCTTGTCATGATCGGCGTCTGCACGCATCTCGGTTGCATCCCGCTCGGTCAGGCTGGGGAATATGGCGGCTGGTTCTGTCCCTGCCACGGTTCGGTCTATGATACCGCCGGTCGCATCCGCCATGGGCCGGCGCCGCAGAACCTCGCCATTCCGCTATATGCGTTCACCGCAGAAAAAAAGATCAAGGTCGGTTGAGGGGGAGCTGAATCATGAGTACTCATTCGTCTTACGAGCCATCCACAGGGCTCGAAAAATGGGTCGATGCGCGGTTGCCGCTGCCGCGTATGGTCTATGACAGTTTCATTGCCTATCCGGTTCCGCGCAACCTGAACTATGCCTATACGTTCGGCGCGATGCTGGCCGTCATGCTCGTTCTGCAGATCCTGACGGGTGTCGTCCTTGCCATGCATTATGCGGCGGATACGACCGTCGCCTTCAATTCGGTCGAAAAGATCGTCCGCGACGTCAACCACGGCTGGCTGCTGCGCTACATGCATGCCAACGGCGCGTCCTTCTTCTTTGTCGCTGTTTATCTCCACATCGCGCGCGGCCTCTATTACGGCTCCTACAAGGCGCCGCGCGAAATCCTCTGGATCCTCGGCGTGATCATCTATCTGCTGATGATGGCGACCGCCTTCATGGGCTATGTGCTGCCCTGGGGCCAGATGTCCTTCTGGGGTGCCACTGTTATCACCGGCTTTTTCTCGGCCTTCCCTTGGGTCGGCGACTGGATCCAGACCTTCCTGCTCGGCGGCTTCGCCGTTGACGATCCGACGCTCAACCGCTTCTTCTCGCTGCACTATCTGCTGCCGTTCATGATCGCCGGCGTTGTCATCCTGCACATCTGGGCTCTGCATGTGACCGGCCAGACGAACCCGACCGGCGTCGAGGTCAAGCTGAAGACCGATACCGTGGCCTTCACACCCTACGCCACGCTCAAGGACGCGCTTGGCGTTTCGATCTTCCTGCTGGTGTTCGCCTATTTCGTCTTCTACCTGCCGAATTTCCTCGGTCACGCCGATAACTATATCCCGGCCAATCCGCTGAAGACGCCGGCTCACATCGTTCCGGAATGGTACTTCCTGCCGTTCTACGCAATGCTGCGGTCGATCACCTTCAACATCGGGCCGATCGATTCCAAGCTCGGCGGCGTCTTGACGATGTTCGGCGCGATCATCGTGCTGTTCTTCCTGCCGTGGCTCGATACGTCGAAGGTTCGTTCGGCCGTCTATCGTCCGTGGTACAAGCTGTTCTTCTGGCTGTTCGTCGCCGATGCCATCCTGCTCGGTTGGCTGGGCTCGCAGCCGGCGGAAGGGATCTACACCACGGCTGCGCAGTTCGCGACATTGTTCTACTTCCTCTTCTTCCTCGTCGCCATGCCGGTGCTCGGCATAGTCGAGACACCGAGGCGCGTTCCCAATTCGATTACGGAAGCGGTTCTTGAAAAACAGGGCGGTAAAGTTGCCACCCCGGTTCAAGCTTGACCGGCGATAGAGGAAGAAAACGATGAAAAAACTTATTGTCGGCCTTCTGTCGCTCACGCTCATGGGCGGTCCGGCGAGCGTTGCTGCCTTTGCCGCGGAAACGAAGCCTGCCGCAGAAAGCGAGACGCCGCATTATCCGCTGAAGGAGCCGCGCGAACAGCATTGGTCCTTCTCCGGCCCGTTCGGCTATTACGACAAGGCGCAGCTGCAACGTGGCCTCAAGGTCTACACGGAAGTCTGTTCCGCCTGCCACTCGATGAAGCTGGTGGCCTACCGCACGCTGGGAGACCTCGGTTATTCTGAGGCGCAGGTGAAAACCTTCGCTGCCAACTACGAAGTGCAGGACGGGCCGAACCCTCAGGGTGAGATGTTTACCCGCAAGGCGGTTCCATCAGATCATTTCAACTCGCCGTTCCCGAACGACGAGGCTGCTGCTGCCTCCAACAACGGGGCCGTTCCGCCTGACATGTCGCTGCTTGCCAAGGCGCGCGAAATCGAACGCGGCTTCCCGCAGTTCATTTTCGATATCTTCACGCAGTATCAGGAAGGCGGCCCGGACTACATCTACTCGCTGCTGACCGGCTATGAAGATGCGCCGGCCGGTTTCAAGGTACCGCAGAACTCGCACTACAATCCGTATTTCGATGCGGCCGCGACCTTTGCGATGCCGAAGCCACTTTCGGACGGGCAGGTGACCTATGACGACGGCTCGCCGCAGACGGTGGACCAGTATGCGCGCGACGTCGCTGCCTTCCTGATGTGGACATCCGAACCGCATCTGGAGGATCGCAAGCACCTCGGCTTCATGGTCATCGTGTTCCTGCTGATCTTCTCGGTGTTGATCTATCTCACCAAACGGTCCGTCTATGCCAAGGCCGGCGCTCACTGAGTATTGCGGTGAATCAACGAAAAGGCGGCCTGTCCGGGCCGCCTTTTTTATTGGTATAACGCCTGGGTATTGCTAGGGTGCGGCCGGCCCTATCACAGCCTGAGAGTACATATTTCATGAACACTATCGCTTCGGAGCTTGCTGCCAGCATCCGCTCCATTCCGGATTATCCCAAGCCCGGCATCATCTTTCGCGACATCACGACGATGCTCGGCGATGCCAAGGCGTTTCGCCGCGCGGTCGATGCGCTCGTGCAGCCCTATGCCGGCACGAAGATCGACAAGATCGCTGGAATGGAAGCGCGCGGCTTTATCCTTGGGGGAGCGGTAGCGCATCAGTTGTCGGCCGGCTTCGTGCCGATCCGCAAGAAGGGCAAGCTGCCGCACGATATCGTCCGCATCGCCTACAGCCTGGAATATGGCGTCGACGAGATGGAGATGCACCGGGACGCCGTCAATCCCGGCGAGAGAGTGATCCTTGTCGACGACCTGATCGCGACCGGCGGCACGGCTGTCGGCGCCACGCAGTTGCTGCGCCAGATCGGCGCCGAAGTCGTCGCTGCCTGCTTCGTCATCGACCTGCCGGATCTCGGCGGCCGCAAGAAGCTCGAAGCGCTTGATGTGCCCGTTCATACGCTGGTGGAATTCGCCGGTCACTGAGCCGGGCTTGTTGGGCCCGCCGGGCAGAATTGCCGGCAGCCCCGCTATTCCTATTCAAATGCCAGCACGGTGCTTTCGAAGCGCAAGGCCGGCATGCCATGCTGGTTCGAGCCGTCACAGGCGAGTGTGTAGAGCGTCCAGCCGGGGCGCGAGGCCAAAGGGCGGCTGGCGAGCAGGGTGACGCCATAGGTGATGGTGTCGCCGGCAAAGACCGGGCGCAGCCATTGCAGCGTCTTGAAGCCGGGCGAGGGCCCGAGTTTGGGGGGAGTGTTCCCCTCCGCAATCAGCCTGATGGTCTCGCCCTTCCAGAAATCGACGAAGGTGCGCATCCACATCGAGCAACTGTGCCAGCCGGAGGCGCAAAGGCCGCCGAACAGCGTCCCTTTGGCCGCTTCGGCATCCATGTGGAAGATCTGCGGATCGAAGCGCGATGCGAAGCGGACAATGCTTTCGGGCGTGAAGGTATGGGTGCCGATCTCGACCCGTTCACCGATGGTATAGAGCTCGCTCATCTTCATGCCGACACCTCCGCGCCTGCGCGCATACGGATCATCGTCGAGTTTTCGCCGAGGCAGACGAGCTCGCGGCGCTGGTTCTCGACCTCGTGGCGGAATTTGACGATGCCGATGCCGGGGCGCGAGCGCATGGGACGTGCTTCCAGCACGATGGACCGGCCGGACAGGGTATCATCAGCCAGAACCGGCTTCTTCCAATCCATGAAGTCGATGCCCGGGGCACCTTGCGCATCGGCTTCGAGAAGATAGGAGTCGCACATCATGCGCATGAACATCGCCGCGGTATGCCAGCCTGAGGCTGCAAGGCCGCCAAGGATGCTGGTGCGGCCCGCTTCCTCATCCAGGTGCATCGGTTGCGGGTCGAATTCCCTGGCGAATTCGATAATTTCCACCGCCGTCACATGTTTTGGGCCGAGCGGAAATTCCTGCCCCGGCTGAAAATCCTCATATGCCAGTTTCGCCATATTCGTCACGAGCCTCCTCATTCCGTCCGTGCGCAATCGCATGCCGGGCAGGAAGCGCGCAAGTATTTTCGTAATAGCAGCGGATAACAGAGTGCTGTGAACGCATGCCGGTGCCCCGCAGCCCTTGATTGTGTGCCGGCGATGTGATGAGGCTGCATAACATCGTCACGCAGTAAGGACAGACATGAGCGATCTCAAGACCGCGCTGGAAGGCGCCGCCGGCGAGGGGATAATTTCCCCGGACCAAGCCATGCGGCTTTTGCCCTATCTGGCCGAGCGCAATATCGGCGCCCCCACCGTTCGGAACGGTCTTTCGCAGCCGCGCGACAATGATCTGATGAACCCGCTGGAGGACAGTGAAGCGCCGCGCTTCATTCGAGGCTTTCATGATGTCCTGATTACCATCGGCATCATCGTGCTGCTTGCCGGGCTATGGGGGCTTACGAGCTTCCTCGGGCCGCTGCCGGCGATTATCATCCTTGCCGAAATCCTGGTGCGCCGCCAGCGGCTGGCGCTTCCGGCAGTTGCGCTGACCATCGCGCTGGCGCAATGGATAATCACCGTCTCGGTGGTCTATCTCGGTCCGGCCGACGATGGCCGATCTATCATGGTGGACTGGATGGTGATGACGCTTCCATTGCCGCCGCTCTTTGCCTTGTTTTATTGGCGCTACCGCGTGCCGTTGTCGCTGGCAATGCTGCTCTTTTCGCTGTTTGCGCTGTTGCTGGCGGCAGTCTTCTACATCATGGGGCTGGTGACGGGCGCGCCGAACGTGGTGCTTGCCTACCCGCTGCTGTCGATTTGCATCATGTTTGCGGCGGCACTCGGGACATTCGCGGTTGCGATGTATTTCGATCTCCGCGATCCCCAGCGCGTAACACGCCGCTCTGACGTTGCCTTCTGGCTGCATCTCGCGACCGCGCCTGCGTTGCTGTACACGGCGAACCTGCTGGCATTCATGCTTGAGTTCGGCAAGGACGGCGACATTTTCACCAACATTGACACTGGTGGTTACGCGCAGGCGGCGACCATCGTCGTCATCGTGGCGATCATGATGCTGATCGGCCTGATCATCGACAGGCGTGCTTTCGTCACAGCTGGTTTGCTTTCGCTCGGCGTGGCGATCGGCACTATTTTGCGGCAGAACAATGCCGGGCTCGACAAGGTGAGCTTCATCGTGCTGATGATCGTCGGGCTCATCGTACTGGTGATCGGCGTCGGCTGGCCGCATCTGCGCCGCGCCACGGTCCGGCTGCTGCCGGCATCTATACAAGAAAGATTGCCGGCGCTCAGGTAAGCGCCGGCAATCCTTCATTCTTTAGGCGTTAAAGAGGAAGTTGAGGACATCGCCGTCCTGGACGACATATTCCTTGCCTTCGGAGCGCATCTTGCCTGCTTCCTTGGCGCCGACTTCGCCGTTGTAGGCGACGTAGTCGTCATAGGCGATGGTGCTGGCGCGGATGAAGCCGCGTTCGAAGTCCGAATGGATGACGCCGGCGGCCTGCGGGGCCTTTGTGCCGCGCTCGATCGTCCAGGCGCGCGTTTCCTTCGGGCCGACTGTGAAATAGGTAATGAGGTGCAACAGCTTGTAGCCGGCGCGGATCAGCCGGTCGAGGCCGGCTTCATCGAGGCCGAGAGCGGAGAGGAATTCCGTCGCTTCCTCTTCAGGCAGCTGGGCTACTTCCGCTTCGATAGCGGCGGAGATGATCACCACCTCGGAATTCTGTTCCTTCGCCATGGCTTCGACTGCAGCGGTGTGCTCGTTGCCGGTCACGGCATCCGCCTCGGCGACGTTGCAAACATAGAGCACCGGATGCGAGGTCAGAAGGTTCAGGCTCTTGAGGATGCGGAGCTCCTCCGCGTCGAGCTTCGATAGCAGCGTGCGGACCGGCTTGCCTTCGTTCAGCAGGCTGAGCGAGGCTTCCATGATCGGCAGCATCGCCATGGAATCCTTGTCCTTGCTGGTGGCGCGCTTTCGCATCTGTTCTGTGCGGCGCTCCAGGCTCTCGAGATCGGAGAGCATCAGCTCGGTCTCGATCGTCTCGGCGTCGGCGACCGGATTGATGCGGCCTTCGACATGGGTGATGTCGCTATCCTCGAAGCAGCGCAACACATGCACGATGGCATCGACTTCGCGGATGTTGGCGAGGAACTGGTTGCCGAGGCCTTCGCCCTTCGAGGCGCCGCGCACGAGACCGGCGATATCGACGAAGGAGATGCGCGTCGGGATCAGCTCCTTCGACTTGGCGATGTCGGCAAGCTTGCGCATGCGCGGATCGGGAACCGCGACTTCACCGGTGTTCGGCTCGATCGTGCAGAAGGGATAATTCGCCGCCTGCGCCGCCGCCGTCTTGGTCAGCGCGTTGAACAGAGTGGACTTGCCGACATTCGGCAGCCCGACGATACCGCATTTGAAACCCATGGCACCTTGTCCATATCTAGAAAATCTTTGCAGTGCGTATGGGGGAAGGGCCGTTGCGGGTCAAGTCTTGTGGGGAAAGCGAGCCGATTTTCTGCCGCAAGACGGGTTGAAGCCTTCAAAAGCTGCGGCGCCACATTGTCTCCGAGACACCGTCCGCCTTGAATGGCGTGGTGCGCTGCACTATAATGGCGCTATTAGCTCAAAGCCTTTTTCTCTGTCGTCAACGGTGATGCCGATGAGTGACAATGATGTTGTCCTTAAACCAAAGACCAAAACCAAGCTGAAGGTCGAGAGGCCGAAGCTTTACAAGATCATTCTCGTCAATGACGACTACACGCCGCGCGAGTTCGTCATCATGGTGCTGAAGGCCGTCTTCCGCATGAGCGAGGAGGCCGGCTATCGCGTCATGATGACGGCGCATAAGCTCGGCAGCTGCGTGGTGATGGTTTGCGCGCGGGATATCGCCGAGACGAAAGCCCAGGAGGCGATCGATCTGGCAAAAAGTGCCGATTTCCCGCTGATGTTCACCACCGAGCCGGAAGAATAAGGCTCCCTCGGAGCGTCAGACTGCAACGGGGCGGCGGATCTGGAAGCCGGTCTTGTCCTGCGCGAAACCACAATTGGCGTAGAAACGCAGTGTCGCCGGGTCTTTTGAGCCGGTCAGCAGCATGATCTTGTAGCAGTTCTTTTCCCAGGCTGCCCCTATGGCCCTTTCAATGAGCGCTCCGGCAAGGCCGTGTTGGCGATAATCGGCATGGGTTACGACATTCTCGATCAAGGCATAGGAGGAGGCGCCGCGTGTCAGGTTTGGAATTATCACCAGTGTCACTGAGGAAATTGCTTCGTCGCCGGCGAAGGCCGCGAAGATCGTCATGCCGGGATGGGTCAGGATTTCGGCGAAGCGGCTCTCCACCAGATGAAGTTCCAGCTCCGGATCGGAGTTGAGGTGCCGATAGAGTGCCAGCAGGGTTCTGAGATCCCTGGCTGCTGCCGGCCGGATGACGATATTGTCGGCGTTTTCGGCTGCTGCTTCCGGCATTTCAATCGCCCTTCTTGCCGAACATCCTTTTCAGCATCTCCGCCATCGGGCCGGTTTCCGGTATCCTCGGCTGGTTGTGGTTGCGTGCTTGATGGATATGCGATTTGGCCGTGACTTTCTTTTCCGGCTTTGGCGCCTCTTCCTCGGCCTTGCCGCCCAGGGCGAGCGCGATCTTGTTCATCAGCTGCGAATCCTCGCCGCGCACCAGCATGTCGGCATTGTCGGCAAGCGTATCGAACAAAGGTTCCAGCCAGTCCCGGTCCACCTTGGCGAAATCGCCGAGAACGTGATTGTGCACGAGTTCCTTTGCGCCGGGATGACCAATGCCGAGACGGAGGCGCCGATATTCGCGGCCGGAATGGGCATCGATCGACTTGATGCCGTTGTGGCCGCCATGGCCGCCGCCGGTCTTCAGGCGTGCCTTGCCGGCCGGCAGGTCGAGTTCATCGTAGATCACCACCAGGTCGGACGGCTCGAGCTTATAAAAGCGCATGGCCTCGCCGACGGATTCGCCTGACAGGTTCATGAAGGTCTGCGGCTTGATGAGCAGCACTTTCTGGCCGCCGAGCTCGCCTTCGGCAATCTCCGCCTTGAATTTCTTCGACCACGGCGAAAAGCTGTGGCGGCGATGGATCGCGTCCACGGCCATGAAGCCGATGTTGTGGCGGTTGCCCTGATATTTGGCGCCGGGATTGCCGAGGCCCGCGATGAGAAGCATGCGCTTCACCCCTTGGAAAATGCAGATGCCCTTCACGACAGGGAATTGACGGCAAAGTCAAGGCGGGATGCGGTCACTCGCCGAGGCGCAGGCCGTACTTCAGGAAAATCCGCGTCTGCGTGCCGTCGGCGATCAGCGCATCGAGCGCGGTTTGCATTCTGCTCTGGAGATCGTCGGGGAAATCCTTCTGGCAGGCGATACCCATGGGTTGCTGGGAGAGGATCGTCACCTTCTCCACGGCATTGCCGTCCTTCTTCAGCTTATCGAAATAGAATTCCGAGATCGGCATCAGGTCGACGCGGTCGCTCATCAGTTTCTTCAGCGTCGCCCTGAAGTCGCTGCCCACATCGATACGCGGAAAATTGTTCCGGCGCAGTACACTCTCCGTATAGTCCTGGCGCCAGGTGCCCACGAGGTACGTCTTGGCTTCGTCGATCGTGGCGGCTGTAACCGTCGAGCCGCTGTGCTTGATCAGGATGTTGCGATCGATCAGCAACGGCTGCACCCATTTGAAGAGCTTGTCGCGCTCGTCGTTGTGCGCCGTGGCGAATACGCAGGTCAGAGGCTCCGTCAGCGCCTGGTTGTAGGCCCGGGCCCAGGGCATGATATCGATCGTGTAATCGACGCCGATGTCGGTCATGACCTTCTGTACCTGTTCGACGGTTGCTCCAATGGGGGTCTTGCCGTCGCGATAATTGAAGGGCGGATATTCTTCGGTCGTGAAATGGATGGTTTCAGCACGAGCAGGAGAAAGGACGGATAGCGAAGACAGGCTGATGGCGACCGTTAGCAGCAGTTTTCGCATGCGGTTCCTCATCGCTATGACGCCTGCGCTACGGGGGAGAGCTGGTCGAATTGCGGGCCGGACAGCGTTTTCATCAGATTGTCCGGATGTTGCGGTCGATGGAAGAGATAGCCTTGCCCATAATCGATGCCCATGGTGCGCAGGGTCGCGCATTCCTCTTCGGTTTCCACACCCTCGGCAATGACCGTGCAGCTCATCTTGTGCGAGAGCGTCGTAATGCTTTCCACAAGCATGCGGCTCCTGGCGCTGACGTCCGAAGCGGTATCGTTGATGGCGCGGATGAAGGATTGATCGATCTTGATGATGTCGACGGGGAACCGATTGATATAGCTCAGCGAGGAATAACCCGTGCCGAAATCGTCGAGCGCGATGCGGCAGCCGTAGTGGCAGATCTCGTTGATGACCATGCGTGTTTCCGGATTGTCGTCCATGAGCACGGCCTCTGTGATTTCGATGACGATGCGTCGCGGGGAAATATCGTAGCGCGAAAGCAAGGCTGCGATGCGCACGGGCAGATCCGGCTCGAACTGCAAGGGTGAGAAATTGATCGCGATGTAGCTGTCCTGCATGCCGTCGAGCCGCGACAGCCGTGCGAAATGGGCGATCGCTTTTTCCATGATGCGATTGCCTATGCGTATGATGGAGCCTGTTTCTTCCGCAACCTCGATGATGCGGCCCGGAGGCAGGATGCCCTTCTGCGGATGATGCAATCGCATCAGCGCCTCGAAGCCGACAATGGAGCGATCATCGATATTGACGACCGGTTGCAGATAGGCTTCGAACCAGTCTTCGCTGAGACCGCTTTCGATGTAGCTCTCCAATTCAGCGCGGCGGCGGGAGTCATCGAGCATGCCGTTGTCGAAGATCTGCGCGCCGTTCTTGCCGTCGCGCTTCTTGGCATACATGGCGATATCGGATTTCAGCAGCAGTTCGGCCGCGTTGGCGGCTTGGCGCGGATAGATGGCGATGCCGATGCTGGCGCTGAGGCGGGCGTCGCCACAGAATGGCGCGTCGAAGACTTCGGCGATGCGAGCGGCCATGTCCATGGCTCTTGCTTCCGCATCTTCCGCCAGCAGCAGGATCGCAAATTCGTCGCCGCCGAGGCGAGCTGCGACATCGCCGGGCGTCAGTCGGGCCTGCAGGCGCGATACGAGTTCGCGCAGTGCCGCATCGCCGGCGGCATGGCCCATATTGTCGTTGATCCACTTGAACCGGTCGAGGTCGATGAAGAGGCAGGCAAGCTCGCGATGGCGCAGGTCCGCCTCATTGATCTTGGCGTCGAGTGCGGTCTCGAATCCTTGACGGTTCAAGAGGCCAGTCAGATGGTCGGTGATCGCCTGGCGCAAGTTCCGGTCTTCGGATTGCTTGAGTTCGGTGACGTCGGTCATGACGGACAGCGAGAGGCCGTCCTGGACTGCCGTCGTCTCGAGGATCAAGACGTCCATTTTGCGCCCGTCCTGGCAAAGGAATTTTACCGTGACGGCAAGGCGGGCGGCGCTATCGGGATGGCTGCGTTTGCGGTCGACATATTGCGAGCGCGAATCTGGCAGTACCAGACTGGCGAATTCCCGCCCCAACACCTCGGCACGATTATAGCCTGTCGCAGCGAGCCAGTAATCGCTGACGGCGGCGATGCAATCGTCCTTGTCGAGGGAGAAGAGCATGGCGGGCGTCAGATTATAAGTGTCGGTGGCGCGGCGATGAGCGTGCTTCAGCTCGGTTTCCTCGCGCTGAAGCTTGCTCTGCATGTCGTTGAAACTGCTGGCGAGCCGTCCCATTTCGTCATTCGATTGCCAATCGACATGATGGCGCGAGCCGAGCCGCCGCGTCGCCTCGACGGCGTGCGTCAACCGCATCAATGGCTGGATGACGAAGATGCGGTTGCCGATCAGCGCCGCGCCGAAGACCGTCAGCACGGCGAAGATGAAGATGGAGATGAAGACGATCTCCTCGTTCTTCAAACCATCGAAGAGCCCAAGCTGGGGATAGTAGACCGTGATGGTGCCAAGCTTCTTTGCGCCATCGACGCCGTTATAGACGATCGAACGGGAAACCGACTCCAGATTGCCCTTGTAGGATTTAGGGATTGTCGATTGCGTTACGTCGAGCTGGCCAGAGAGGTCGCGGACATTGACCCTGACGATGGCGCCTTCGGCGACCGTCGTCGCACTGATCTGGGTGACGCTGTCTTCGTCGAGATCCCACAGAGGTTTGGCCAGGGCCTGGGCATTGGCAACGAGCAGTACGGTTATATGATCCTTGATTTCCTTTTCGGCGCGCTCTGACGACAGGAAAAGAAATAGAATAAAGAGCGGCGCTACGAAAATCAGCAGCGCTCCGCAGACGATCGCGAAAAACCTGTTTTCGACCGAATGGCTCATAGTCCCGATAGCTCCCCAGTCATAGGCCGGCGAATCTTGGGATACCGTTCCCTACAACTCTTTCGCGTAAGGTTCCATGAATGTGTTAAATGTTGTTGAAATTCCGGGGTTAAAGAATATCAATCAAAGTATAGATTCAAGAAATCTTTATTTTTACTTGTTCTAATATTAGTGATTGAATATGAAAAACCCGCCATCCCCATAAGGGAGGCGGGTCTGGATGCTTGGCAATGAAGACGCCAAAATCAGGCGGTGGTTTCCTCGCCGCCTTCTTCCTCTTCAGCAAGACCGGCTGCCGGGGCAACGATCGTTGCGATCGTGAAGTCGCGGTCGCTGATCACCGGGGTGACCTTCTTCGGCAGCGTCACATTCGAGATGTGGATGCTGTCGCCGCTCTTCAGGCCGCTGAGGTCAACGGTGAAGAATTCCGGGATCGCGTCGGCCGGGCAATGCACTTCAACTTCGTGACGAACGATGTTGAGAACGCCGCCAGCCTTGAGGCCCGGGGACTTTTCGTGGTTGACGAAGTGAACCGGGATTTCAACGGTGACTTCGGTGTTGCCGGAAACGCGCAGGAAATCGACATGAACCGTGAAGTCACGGACCGGATCGAGCTGGTAGTCCTTCGGCAGAACCTTGATCTTCTTGCCGCCGACGTCGATCGTTGCGATCGTCGTGAGAAAACCGCCGGCGTGGATGCGCTTCGTCACCTCATTGGTGTTGAGAGCGATAGAAATGGGGGCCTGCTTGTCACCATAGATGACAGCGGGAATCAAACCGTTGCGGCGAAGTTCACGGGCGGACCCCTTACCAACCCGTTCGCGCGCCTCGGCCTTGAGCTCGTAGCTTTCGTGGCTCATGGCTATTCCTTTCGAGGTTATTTGGAGAGTTCATCCGGTCGGTCATCGCCGTATCGGTTGAACTGGAGGAGGGCATGCCCTGCCTCATCCGCGTTGCCTCCAAGGGTGTCTACGCGGACGCGTGGCGTATAATACAAAGTGGCCGAAGGCGCAAGCACCTCCGGAATGCGAAGGTCTGTGATGACATTGCAACTCTTGCGCACGAGGCTGCGACGCCATTTCTATCAACGACTTGACATATACCCTCGGCCCCTTCAACAGTCGAACTCAATCGATCAGGGTCAAAAGGAGAGGTCGGGCATGCGCTCCAGGGCTATCGCCGCTGCGGTTATTTCCATGGGTCTTGCCGGCGCATCACAGGCGGCCGACATCAACGAGCAAGGCGCCAAGGACCTTCGCAACATACTGACGCATTCTCTTTCAAACGATCTTGCCCGAAGCGATTTCGTCTCGGTGAAACCAGCGGGTGATCAGTATGAGATTACCTATGACCTTGCAAAGTTCTTCGACAAAATCAATTCCAGCGCGTTTTCCGTCACGGGTTTCAAGCCGCTTTCTTTGTTCGCGCAGCCGGTCGATCAGGGCAAATGGCATTTGAAGGGCGATAACAGCCTCGATATTTCCCTGCATTCGCCGGTGTCCGACATAGCTTATTCCGTTGCCTCCACCTCTTTCGACGGCATTTTCGATCCTACGATCGAGATGATGCGGTCGATGGGCATCAAGAGCAGCGGCGTGAAATTCTCCAGTGTCGGCAGCGGGCCAAGGAGCGGGCGCAAGATCGACGCCACCATCGATAGCGCCTCTTTCGCGCATACGGTGACCGACAGCACCGAGGCAGGCAAGGTCGATCTGCAATTGCAGGGCACGCTGCAGCGATTCAGCGAACAGTTCACGGGGCGGCCGCATGGTTCACCCGTCAATATCAGTGTCGAGAGCGTCAATACGAACGTTACCGCGACCAGCTTGCCAGTGAAGGAGCTGCGTGCACTCATTCGCTTCTTCGTTCAACACGTCAAGGCGAAGCAGCTCTCGGAAAGCGGCAGCGAGAAGTTCGAGCAGCTGGTGCGCCGCGCCCTGCCGGTTTTCGGTTCGTTCAACAAGACTGTGACGTTGAACAATGTCCTGGTGGCGACGGATAAGGGCAAGGTCGGCGTCAAGCGTGTCGACTATAATTTCAAGATGGATGGCCTGACAAAGGCGTCCAATGTCAATTTCGAGCTGCGGGCAGAGCATTTCACGCCTGATGCGGACCTCATCCCGGCGGCTTATTCGCCTTTCCTGCCCGAGACATTGGACGTTCAGCTCGGTGTGCCCAACATCAACTTCGCCGGCCTCATCGACACGGCTCTAGGGGCGGTCGCCACGCGGGCGACGCCGGTTTCCGGTGAAGCGCTGAAGCGCACGATGTTCCCGAGCGGATACGGTACGCTCGAATTTCCGAAGATAAGCGCTACCTCCAGTGTCTACGACGTCGAGGTTTCCGGCGCGGTGAAGGCCTCGACCAAGGCCCATTCCGACTATTCGTTGCAGGCAACGATCCTGGCGCGCGATTTCGACAAGACTGTTACAGCCATTCAGGAGGCCGCCAAGACGGAGCCTCGGCTGAACAATGTCTCCTTCAGCCTGCTCGCCGCCAAGGGGTTTGCAAAAACCGATCCGGACGGTCGCCTACGCTGGGACGTCACGATGGATGAAGATCGGACAGTTACGGTCAACGGACAGGTGATGAAGAAGCCCTGAGGCACGGGGCGAACCAAGCTTCTTGGGCATTTTCGGACTTTCATATTGTTTTTCCATCATATTTGGGGGTGAATTATGCGTTTTAAAGCGGTTGCCGCGGCGGCTGTTCTCGCCGCCGGCGTGGCCGGCATTGTCCAGGCGGCAGATGTCAGCGAGCAGGGTGCCAAGGATCTACTCGGCAATCTGACCTATTTCCTGCCCGATGATATCGCCGGGAGCGGCGGCATCTCGGTGAAGCCGGTCAGTGCTCATTATGAGGTCACCTATGACCTGCAGAAGCTTTTCGACAAGCTGAACGTGACCGGTTTCGATATCAGCGGCTTGAAGCCGTTAGCGCTGCTTGCGACGCCGCTGGATAGCGGCCTCTGGAACATTGAAGGCAACAACGCCTTTGACGTGACGGCGCGCTCGAAGCCGGGCACCGGTCCCGACACCGAATTTCGTTATGCGCTGGCCTCCTCGAATTTCAAGGGTGTGTTCGATCCTGCGCTTCACTATCTGCGCTCGATGGATATGAAGGGCAGCGGCATCACCTTCGCCACCAAGACCAGCGACAATGGCGTCCAGAAGAACGACGCCACGATCGACAGTATCGGCTATACCCTGTCCTCGTCGGACAGTGGCGAGCCTGGCAGACTCGATATCAAGATGAGCGGCGGCCTGCAGTCGCTCTACAACAAGATCTCGTCCGACAGCACGGCGCTTGGCGAAATCAAGGTCGCGGCAATCGATTTCAATGCCAGCGCGACCAAGCTGCCGTTGAAGGCGGTGAATTCCGTGCTGCATTTCGTCTCGGAACACAAGGACCAGAAGACCCTCTCAGACACCGACAGCCTGGCGCTGAAGGCCCTGCTGATGGACGCGATGCCGATCGTCGGTTCGTTCGACGAGTCGGTCGCCATCAAGGACATTGCCGTCACGACGCCACTCGGTGATGGCGGACTGCAGAAGCTCGGCTATTTCTTCAAGGTGGCGGGGCCGACCAATGCGATGAACGCAAATTTCGGGATGAGTGCCGAAAAGCTCACCCTTGCCTCGGGTCTGATGCCTGAAGACTATGTCGCCTTCATTCCCGATGCCGCCGATATCCAGTTGCAGGTGCCGAACCTGAACTTCTCCGCTCTGATGGACGTCTTGCAGCAGACCGATTTCAAGGTTCCGGATAACAATACGGCCATGGACGTCAAGCTGCAGCAAGCCATGTTCCCGGATGGGACGATGACCATCAACTTTCCGAAAATCAGCGCCGTCTCGGGTCTTTACGATGTCGAGGCCTCCGGCAGCATGCGCGGCTGGCTGAACGAGAAGGACCGCGTGTCCATGAAGATGACGGTGCTCGCCCGCGATCTCGACAAGACGATCGCCGCGGTCCAGGAGGCCGCCAAGACGAAGACCGATCTCGCTCAGCTTTCCTTCGGCCTGATGATGGCCAAGGGCTTCGCCAAGACGGATGCGGACGGGCGTTCGCGCTGGGAGATCGATCTTTCCGACGACGGCGGTGTGAAGGTCAACGGCCAGGTTATCAAGTAAATCAATCTGAAGTCAGAATGCGATCATGTTTGTTCTAAGGCCGCTCGGCCAGCGTTCGATCTCTCTCCTGTGGGCCGGTCAGGTGCTGGCGGCCACAGGTTCGGAATTCTACATGGTCGCAGTCGTCTGGATCGCGGCGGACTTCATCGGCAGGAATGCGGGATACGTTTCCGCGTTGCAGTCCGGCGCGCTTCTGTTCGGCAGTCTCTTCGGCGGCATTGTCACGGATCGTTGGCGTCACAGCACCACGATGATCGCAGCCGATCTCGTGCGTGCAGCTCTGTTGCTGACTTTGTCGCTTGCCGGCCTTCTGCATCTGATGAGCCTGCCGCTGCTGATGGTACTTGCCGGATGCATTGCATTGCTGACCTCGACATTCGACCCGTCGCTGCAGGCGACCCTGCCGACGATTGCCGTCGATCCTGATGTTCGGCATGCAACCAATGGCCTGTTCGATGCCACACGGCGCATGGCGCGCATTCTCGGTCCGAGCTTGATCGCGCTCGTGAACGGCTTCCTGCCGAAGTCGCAGTTTTTCACTGTCACTGCAGCTACCTTCTTGCTGTCGGCGCTCGCCGTCTGGCTCGCGGTCGCGAAATTCCCGGCTGCGCCGAGGCGTCGCGATTTTTCCGGAACGGCTGCCGTGATAGATGGTGTCCTTGGCGGATGGCGGGTGGCCCGGGGTCATGCGGCGATCCTCTATGGGTTATTCACCAACCTGATGGGGAACATCGCCTGGGCAATGGGAATTCTGCTCGGGATGATCTTGCATCTGCGCGAAACCAGTGCCGATCCTCTGACGGATTACGGCTTGATGATGACGGCTTACGGTGTCGGTAACCTGACGACCAATCTCATTCTCAGCAGCATCAAGCCCCGCCGGCCTGTTGTCTGGATTATCGTGGCAAAGCTCATTTTCGGGGCAGGGGTATTCCTGCTGCCGCTAATGCATGACAGGATGTGGCTGATGATCGTCGCGTGCTTCGCGGCAATCAATGGTCCTTTTGAAAACCTCGCCATGCTGTACCTGATGCAGACGCGCAGTGAACCGCATCGCCTGGCACAGGTCTATCGTCTGCTGATGTGCGCTATTTTCACGGGCTTGTTTGTGGCTTACCTCATGTCACCGAGCCTGTTTGCCTGGTTTGGCATCGGGCCTTCGATCATGGGTGCGGGGGCGGCTGTGTTCGCCTCGGGTCTTGTCGGGATCGGCTTGCTGGCATGGAGGCAGACACACCCGTCCACAGCGAAGACCGCCTGAGAGTGCTTGTCGGCCTCAGTCGAACAGGCTCGAGACCGATTCTTCCTGGCTGGTGCGGTTGATGGCTTCGCCGATGAGGCTGGCCGTGCTGATGACGCGGATATTGGGCGCCGATTGCACTGCTGTCGTCGGCTGAATGGAATCGGTGATCACCAGTTCCTTCAGCTTCGAGTTTACAACACGGGTCACGGCACCGCCCGAGAGGACGCCATGCGTGATGTAGGCAGTGACGCTTGCCGCGCCTTGTGCGAGCAGAGCATCGGCCGCGTTGCAGAGCGTGCCGCCGGAATCGACGATATCGTCAATCAGCAGGCAGTCTTTTCCTTCCACTTCGCCGATGATGTTCATCACCTCGGATTCGCCCGGGCGGTCGCGGCGCTTATCCACGATCGCCAGCAGACAGTCGAGACGTTTGGCAAGAGCGCGGGCGCGCACGACGCCGCCGACGTCGGGCGAGACAACCATGACGTTGCTGATGTCGTAATTGGCCTTGATGTCGCGGGTCAGCACCGGAATCGCATAGAGATTGTCGGTTGGGATATCGAAGAATCCCTGAATCTGGCCCGCGTGCAGGTCGAGCGTGAGAACACGGTCGGCGCCAGCCTCGGTGATCAGATTGGCCACCAGCTTGGCCGAGATCGGCGTGCGCCCGGAGGCGCGGCGATCCTGGCGGGCATAGCCGAAATAGGGGATGACTGCGGTTATGCGCCGCGCCGACGAGCGGCGCATCGCATCGATCATGATCAGCAGTTCCATCAGGTGATCGTTGGTCGGAAACGACGTCGGCTGTACGAGGAAGACATCCTCGCCGCGCACGTTTTCCTGGATCTCTACGAAAATCTCCTGGTCGGCGAACCGGCGGACGCTAGCCCTTCCCAAGGGAACATTGAGATAATTGCAGATCGCTTCGGCAAGGTGCCTGTTCGAATTGCCTGCGAAAACCTTCATCTTGGCCCGCCTGTTACCAACCTGATAGCCGCGCTTTTAACCGCCTTGCACTCGAATGCAAGGGGGAGACGCGCGATACCTTTCATATTTCTGAAAAGCTTGTGGCTATCCACCGCTGGAATTGCGCCAGGAATTGAATTCCGACATGGTTTTGGAGGCGATTTTCTGCATGACGGCCGGCGGAACGGCCGTCCACGGGTCGCCGCGCTTCAGCGGCGCGCTTTCCGCGCCCTGGATTCGGTGCAGGCGGTTGCCGTTGTTATCCAGCACATCCCAGACATAGGTCACGGAAATTTGCGGGCCGTCCTCGAAGGCGGAGAGGTAGCCCTTCAAAACATAGCTGGCGCTGGCGTCGCTGGAACTCTTGATCGTCAGGCCGAGCGAGCGGGCATCCGCACCGAGCTGACGCGATAGCGGGGTGACGGCGTCGACGGGCGCGCCGATGATCGGCAGAAAGCGAATGCTGTTGCCGCCGGGGGCGGCGGCGGGCGGCAGCGACGCCTGTTGCTGTTGTTCCGGCTGTTGATCGTCGGCGGCTTGCCGCTGCCGTTTCGGTTGCTGTTGCGGATCTTCCGAAAGGCGCCTGTCGGCCTCGCTCTGCTCGTCGGTTTGCGAGGTCTGCGTATCGGCCGGGCCGATGGAAGCGGTGCGGCCGTCATCAAGCGGGCGCGAGGCATAGGGATTGGTGCCGTTCGACCGCAGCGCCGATGCCTGGTCGTCAAGCGAACCGCCGCCATAGCTTTGCGGCTGATATGCTTGCTGAGACGTCTGCTGCTGGTAGCCGTAGCTCTCTTGTGTTCCCGGATAGCTTTGGCGACGCTGGGGTGCTGTGGCCATCCGCTCGACATCCCGTTGGGTGACCGGGTTGGAGCCGACATCGCCGATCGCCTCGGGTGGCGTCAGGGCGTCCGTGGTGTTGCAGGCGGAGAGCGCGAGGCAGAAGCCGGCGACAGTCAACATTGTCCTGACCAGTCCCATTGCGCGATCCTTTCCTCGACGGTCTCTCCGTTCAGGATCGCTATCTTACGCCGCTAACGGTTAAGAAATTCGAGCGGGTGACGGGATAGGGCTTTCGGGGCTTGCGACGTCGTCAGATAGGTCTGTCCGAGGGTCATGGCGGTACCGCTGTCGGAGTCCATGATGATCATGTGCACGAAGAGCGACATATTCTCCTCGATCTCCTGCGGATTGCCGATGTGGAACATCTCGTGCTCCATCCAGGACGGAGAAAAGCGGGCGCCGAGCGAATAACCGCAGGCATTCAGCCGGTGGCGCGAAAGCCCGCGTTCGTCCATGATCTTGGCGTGCATGTCGAAAACATCGCCGAAGCTGTGGCCAGGCGTCAGGATGGTTTCGATCGCCTGCAGTGTCTCCAGGCAGGCGCTATAGAGCTCTCGGTGGCGATGACTGGGATTGCCGATGACGACGGTACGCATCATGGCGGCATGGTAGTGAGCGTCGACGCCGGCCCATTCGAGTGTCAGTTGGTCGTCGGCGTCGAGCTTGCGACGGCCGGCCTTGTAGCGGCAGAGCAGGGCCTCGGCGCCGGAGCCGATAATGAATTCGTTGGCTGGATAGTCGCCTCCGCCGGAAAAGACGGCGCCCTGCATGGCGGCGAGGATATCGGCCTCATCCGCACCGGGCTTGATCAGCGCCAGGGCGGCGTCCAGGGCATCGTCGGCGAGAGCGGCGGCGCGCTCGACATGGCCGATCTCCGCCGGGCTCTTGATCAGGCGCAATCGGCTGACGAGATAGGAGGCATCAACGATCTGGCCAAAACTGGCAAGCTGTTGGTCAAGCAGGCGGGCGATGCGGCCGGTCATGCCATGCGTATCGTATTCGATGCCGATGCGGGCACCGAGAAGGTCGAGATCAACAAGCAATTCCTTGAGATCGAGCGTCGGATCGGCATTGACGCGATCGACCCAGATACGGATATCGGAAATGACCGAAGTGAGTTGCGCCTGACGAAGGTCGGCGGAGCGCGTCAGGAGCGTCATCGATCCGTCCGCCTTGACCACCAGGGTCTGAAAGAAGCAATAGCCGAAGGTATCGTAGCCCGTCAGCCAATACATGCTCTCCTGCGCGAAGAGCAGCATGGCGTCGAGCTTTTCCTCCTGCATCTTGGCGAGCAGTCGAGCCAAGCGTGCACCAAATTCGCTGCGTTCGAAATGCAAGGCCATATCAAGCTGCCTCCCCGATGGCGATGGCGGAAATCTGCCGGCCGTAATCCGGCTCCTTCGCATGTGTGGTGCGGCGATAGGAGAAAAAGCGGTCTGGATCCGGATAGGTGCAGAGATTCAGGCTTTCGGCTGTCACGCCTGACTTGCGCAGGCGATCGACAGTCAGGGCCGGCAGGTCGAACATCGCGTGGCCGGCCCGTTCAGACGACGTGAAATATCTGGCGTAGCCCGGGTCGTGGGCCAGGAACCGATCGACGAATTCCGGGCCGACCTCGTAGCTTGCCTGGCTGATGGAGGGGCCGAGGCAGGCAATGATCGCCTCACGCCTTGCGCCGAGCGCCACCATCGCGTCGATGGTGTTTTCCAGCACGCCGGTCAGCGCTCCCTTCCAGCCTGCATGGGCGGCGCCGATGATCCGATTTTCGGGATCGGCGAAGAGGATGGGGCCACAATCGGCGGCAAGAACGCCAAGCACGATGCCTGGTGTTGCCGTCACCATCGCGTCAGCTTCAGGCCGACTGCCGTCATAACGCTCGTCGATGGTGACGACATCGGGGGAATGAATCTGGTGCACGGTGGCGAGCCGCTCAAGCGAAAGACCGAACCAATGGGCGACGCGGCGGCGGTTTTCCTGCACATGCTCACGATTGTCGTTCGAGCCGAGGCCGACGTTCAAGCCGCGATAGAGGCCTTCTGAAATGCCGCCGGCGCGGGTGAAATAGCCATGGCGGATGCCGGCAGCCTCGGCGGCGCTCAGCAGCGTGCTTGCAATTGGTGTCGGCAACACAGCGTTCCTTGATATTCGGTTTAGCTTGTCGTGCGATGAGTAACGCAGCCGCGGCGAAGCAGTTCGATCTGGCCGGGATGTTGGCCCAGCGCGGCGCGAGCTGTCAATCCGCTGGATCGACGGTCACGGTTCAACTGACAGGACGAAAGGGCAGGAGGTCGATCGCCGGACTGGAAACCGCAAGCACCTTGAAAAGCTCTCCCATCCTGCCTTCTCCGGCTCCGGCCAGCCTCTCCACGGCGACGCGGATACTCTCCTGAGTTGCGACATCGCGATCGCGTCCAAGAGCCGCTGCTCGTTCCATCAATCCGAGCCCGATCAAGAAATCGCCCTGGTGGCAACATCCGTTGATGTGCATGCCGGAGGCGAGCGCCGTCTGCGCCAGATGCTGAAAATCGACATGGCTGGTAAGGTCGGCTTCGCCGGGATGTTCCAGCGGCGGATCGTATTCATGCATGCGCACGGCCTGCAGCGTGTCGCCAAAACCCGTCGTCATGTGGCCGTAATCGATAGCGAGAGCCGTGCCGCCATGGGTGGCCAGCCTGTCGCAGATTGTCGTCATGACGGCCTGGCGGGCTGGCGCGAGTTCGAAAATCGTACCGATCGGCGGAAGTCCGCCCTCCGGAAGAAGCGCCGGATCAAGGGTGGCGACGCCGGTGGTGAAGGTCAGTTCGTCGTCGACATCGAGGCCGACCGCGCGCTCGCGAAAACCGCTGGCGGTGCGAACGAACTGACGGATGGGGATGGCATCGAAGAGTTCGTTGGCGGCAAGCAGGGTAAAACCATCAGGCACTTCGCCGAAATCCGTATGCCACGAGACTTTTGAGCCATAAGGCTCCAGGGTCTGTTGCTGAAATCCCTGCAAACGCTCGCTGGTCTCGACCAGATGGACCGTCACGACGTCATAGAGCGGCGGCGCCAGCTTGCTGATGACACGCAGCATGTCTGACATCATCGTGCCGCGGCCAGGGCCGATTTCGACGAGACGCACATCGGCCGGCGTTCCCTGGCGCTGCCACGCATGCACCATGAAGACGCCGATCATCTCGCCGAAGAGCTGGCTGATCTCAGGTGCGGTGACGAAGTCGCCGGATTGGCCGAAGGGTTCGCGCGTTTTGTAATAGCCATGCGTCGGATCGGCGAGACACAGCGAAAAATAGTCCGTGATGCTCAGTGGCCCATTCGTGCGGATAATGGCTTTGATCTTTTCACCGAGCGCCGTCGTCATTCTCTGCTTTCGCTAGTGTACTGCCTTGAAAAGCGGGGGCTTTTGAAAGGGTCATGCGATATTAATCTTCAGCTCAAGCTGTCTGCCTGGTTGCTGCCTGCCGGGCGCGGACAACTGCCCACAGACCGATAGCAACCATCGGCAGAGACAGCACCATGCCCATCGTCAACCAGTTCGTGCCGAGAAGATAGCCGAGCTGCTCATCAGGCTGACGGAAGAATTCGACAAAAATACGCGAGAAAGCGTAGCCGATCACAAAAATACCGCTGACCGTACCCGGTTTCTTGAGCGCCAGAGCCCAACGCGTGAGAATGAAGAGAACGAGAAAGAGTATGATGCCTTCGATACCCGCCTCGTAAAGCTGGCTCGGATGGCGCGGATTGGGACCTGCGGGGCAGATGCCATTGTGTGCGGCGATCACGTGCGGGCTGCAGAATACCATCGCCCAGGGGACGTCCGCGGCCCGGCCCCAGAGCTCGCCATTGATGAAATTGGCGATGCGACCAAAGAAGAGGCCGAGAGGCGCGACGGCGGCGACGATATCGAACAGGCTCCATACCGGGACCTTGTTGCGTTTTGCGAACAAAATCATGGCGATGGTCGTGCCGATCAATCCACCATGGAAAGACATGCCGCCATTCCAGACTTCAATCGCGCGGATCGGATTGGCGAGCACCGGGTCGAGATCGTAGAACAGGATATAGCCGATGCGGCCGCCGAGAACGATGCCGAACGCCACCCAGAGGATGAAATCATCCAGATGCTGGCGCGTCATCGGCGCGGTGTCGTTCAGCCAGAGCTTGCCGTTGTCGACCAGGCGCCTTGCATAGAACCAGCCGAGCAGGATGCCCGCCACATAGGCCAGGCCGTACCAGTGAATCGACAGCGGGCCTAAAGAAACGGCGACCGGATCGATATCCGGAAACGGCAGGATGGCGGCGAGATTGGCGGATGTCAGCAAGATCGTCAGGCCCGTTGTCGCATGATTCCCAAAAGGCATTGCGCCATTTCGGGACAAGAGCATGCTAAATCCAAATGTGCGCGGAACATGGCGCTCGCTATCGAAACGGTCAAGTCGATTATTGCTGTGTCCTTTATCGCAGGTCCGGTTGTCCCGTTCTATCTCAATTTGCTTGCATCGAACCCTTGGAAATCCTACCTCAACACTACCTGGCCCCTTATCGATGCCTGTCCGTTTTCGGGGCCGACGGCCGCAAGGAGATTGTTATGAGCACTGGACCGAACCGTATCTTGGATGAATTCGCCAAGCTGATGACCGATGCCGCCGGTGCTGCCCAAGGCGTGCGCCGGGAGATCGAGACTGCTTTCAATGCGCATGCCGAGCGTTGGCTGAATAGCCTGGACATCGTCAAGCGCGAGGAATTCGAGGCCGTTCGCGAGATGGCGATCAAGGCGCGCGACGAAAACGAAGCGTTGCTTGCGAGAATCGAAGCGCTCGAGGCAAAGCTGGCCTCCAAAAGCAAATAAGCACACCCTTTCGCTGTTGACCGGCGCGGCACTCGTTTGCCGCGCTTTTTTCTCTGAAAATATTCAGCTGTTTTTCCACCTGTGGACATAGGCAAAAAAGCCAATCGTCAGAGTCGGTTATGACTCCCTTCTGAATAGACGCCGGAAGAGCTGTCCACAGTGCCGTTTCCAAAATCGATCCTCAGGGGCTGGCTTGCCGGGCATGCCGCTATACACTGATTTTAAATGATGATTCGAAACGGACTTGGTAAGCTCCGGGCAGGATGGATGCGTTAGTCTCGTAGCCGTTCAACATCATCCCGAGGATGTCTCCGGAGTAAAACTGTTTGCGTTCTTTTGGTGTTCGAACACGAAAAAACTGCATTCGTTCCGGTCAAGAAGGTGCTGCATGAGCCTTATGGAAATGGAAGTCGAACGACAGTCGAATCCGGTCGATATGATCGAGTTCGTGGCCGCCAACAATGATTGGTCGTTCGAACGGTCCGGCGAGGACGAACTCGCTATGACCGTCGAAGGGAAATGGACCGATTACCACGTCTCCTTCTCCTGGATGGAGGAATTCGAGGCGCTGCATATCGCCTGTGCTTTCGACGTCAAGGTTTCGGAGCCGCGCGTCAACGAGGTGATCAAGCTGCTTTCCTGCATCAACGGGCAGGTGTTGATGGGGCACTTCGACCTCTGGCGCCAGGAAGATATCGTAATTTTCCGCCAGTCGCTCTTGCTGTCCGGCGGTGCGGAGCCCACGAACCGACAAGTGGAAGTGCTGCTTTCCAACGCGCTTGACACCTGCGAGGCATACTATCAGGCTTTCCAGTTCGTGGTGTGGTCCGGTCTTGAGGCCAACCGCGCCATGGAAGCTGTGCTTTTCGAAACGGTAGGCGAAGCGTGATATGACAGGTCAACAGTCCGCCAGTGCTTTTGCATCAACAGGGCCGATCATATTGATCGGGGCCGGCAATATGGGCGGCGCGCTGTTGACGGGATGGCTGAAGAATGGCGTGCCGGGATCTTCGGTGATCGTCGTCGATCCCAATCCATCCGAGCCGATGCGGAAGATGATTGCGGATGCGGGAGCCAGCCATGTCATCGGCATTCCCGCCGGTGTGACTGCGGGCGTGCTGTTCGTTGCCGTCAAACCTCAGGTCATGGATGCGGTGCTGCCGCCGCTGAAGGCGGCGGTGGGAACAGATACGGTCGTCGTGTCGATCGCGGCCGGCAAGACGCTTGCCTCGCTCGAGAAGCATCTGGGCGAGGCGGCGATGGTGCGGGCCATGCCCAACACGCCTGCCATGGTCGGGCGTGGAGTGACCGGCGCCTTCGCGAATGCCAGGGTAGGCGAACGGCAAAGGCAGCTGGTTCAGAATCTCCTGAAAGTATCCGGTCCGGTCGAGTGGGTGCCGGGCGAAGCCGATATCGATTCGGTGACTGCGGTCTCGGGCAGCGGGCCTGCCTATGTTTTCTATCTCGTCGAATGCATGGCGGAAGCGGGCCGGAAACTCGGTCTGCAGGCGGACCTCGCCATGCGGCTTGCACGGGAAACTGTCGCGGGGGCTGGTGAGCTATTACATCAGTCCCCCGACGACGCTTCGCGTCTGCGGCAGAACGTGACATCTCCGGGCGGGACGACCGCCGCCGCGCTGGGTGTTTTGATGGCGGAGGACGGCATGCAGCCCTTGTTCGATGCGGCGCTGGAAGCGGCACGCAAGCGGGCGCAGGAGCTGGCCGGTTAAATTTTCGACGAAAAGGGCAGAGGCATGACGGAAGAGATCACCTATGGCGATTTCGAGCGGGTGGATATCCGCGTCGGGACGATCATCGAGGCGGAGACCTTTCCGGAAGCGCGCAAGCCGGCATACAAGCTACGGATCGACTTCGGGCCGGAGATCGGCATCAAGCGCTCCTCCGCGCAGATCACGGTGCACTACACGCCGGAAACCCTAATCGGCCGGCAGGTACTTGCCGTCGTCAATTTTCCGCCGCGCCAGATCGGCCCGGTGCGCTCGGAGGTCCTGACGCTCGGGTTCGAGGATGAGTCCGGTGCGATCGTTCTTGCCGCGGTTACTCACGCGGTGCCGAACGGCAAAAAGATGATGTGAGCCAGGTTTCTTCTTCGTGCAGAGAAGAGATGGTTCAGTGAATATCCCTTGATAGCGGATCATTCAGGCTGAAATCGAGGAACTCTGCCTCGAAGCCTTCGCGCTGCGGCGAGCAGAAGGCGGGGCCGATCGATACCTCCTCCAGCGTCGGATCGAACCAGGCAAGTCTTGCCATGCGCCATTCGTTCATCCGGTCGGTGCGATACTGGATGAAGAGAGCGTCGCCGTTGCGCGTCACCCGCGCAGACATGGCATCGAATTCGTGGTCCAGCCGAAAGGCGGACCAGTCGGAGTTGCCATTGGTGACGACGACGCTGAAATGCCTGGCGCCGTCGGTATATTCGATTCCGCATTTCATCCAGTGTCTGGCGTCATGGCGGATCATCAGGCCTGCCTGATCGTAAAGTTCGCGGTAGTGTCCGACGAAGGTCACTTCGGCGGTGAAGTCGCCACGGCGGGATGCGCCGAGAAAGTGGCCGTCGTCGCGATGGAAGCCATAATAGGTTTCCTGCCAGAAGTCGGTCTTGTTTCCTGAGCGTACGAACAGCCGCCCCTGGTTCACTTCCCACATGGGCGGCGCATTCAGCCAGTGCATGTTGTCGATGTCGATCGGCATGCGATGCCTCCCTCAGGCTGGAATGCGGATGGTGGCGCGCAGGCCGCCGAGCGGACTATCGCCAAGCGTGACGTTGCCGCCGTGACTGCGGGCAATATCGCGGGCGATGGCAAGGCCGAGGCCGGTGCCGGATTTGTCGAGATTGCGTGCCTCGTCCAGCCGGAAGAAGGGTTTGAAGACATCCTCGCGGGCACCGGCTGGAATGCCGGGGCCATCATCATCGAAGATGATCGTCAGCCATTTGGCGCTGTGCTTGGCCTCGACGCGCAGGCTCTTGGCGTAACGGCGCGCATTGGTGGCAAGATTCGTCACCAGTCGGTTAAAGGCATTCGGACGAACCGAAATCTGGTTGTCTCCTTCGATCGAGAAATCCATGGACTTGCCATGCAAGGAAAAGTCCTGCTGGATCTTCTCGAGAATGTCGCTGAGCTTGAACTGGCCGACATCTTCTTCCGCTTCGCCGCGCGCGAAAGCCATATAGCCCTCGAGCATGCTCTGCATATCCTCGACATCCTCATTGAGACCCAAGAGATCCGGATTGTCGCCGACGAGGGCGAGTTGCAGCTTGAAGCGGGTGAGTACCGTACGGAGGTCGTGACTGACGCCGGAAAGCATTGCGGTGCGCTGCTCGATCTGACGTTCGATGCGTTCCCGCATCAGGATGAAGGCGAGGCCGGCTCGACGGATCTCATCGGCGCCGCGTGGTGAATAGTTTTCCAGCCTCTGGCCTTTGCCGAAGCTTTCCGCGGCCTGGGCCAGCGCCTGAATCGGTCGGATCTGCCCCCTGAGGAACAGCACTGCGATGCCGATCAACACCAGGGAGGTGCCGACCATCCAGAGAATGAAGATATGGGTGTTGGAGGCATATGTCTGGCTGCGCTTGGCGAAGACCCGCAGCACCTTATCGGGCAGCTTGACCCGGATCTCGACCAGGCTGGAGTTTCCGACCGTATCGATCCAGAAAGGCAGGTTGATCTGATCGCGGATTTCATCGCTCAGAATGCCGTCCAGGATGGAGAAGAAAGGCTTTTCGCGCGGGGCCGGCAACTCGCCACCCGGTTCGATCGAGATGGCGAGGTCGAGCTTCTGCCGTGCGATCTGCGTAATGGCCGAATAGTCGGCGTCCTGTGGATAGGTCTCGATGACCGTTATGATGGCGGCGATGTCACGCGTGGTCGCCATGGATAATCTCTGCGTCACCATCTGCCAGTGACGCTCCATGAAGACGACAGTCACGACCGCTTGCAGGATGATCATCGGAAGAATGAAGATCAGCAGCGAGCGCGCATAAAGGCCCGTCGGCAGCACATTCCGGCGCAGCCAGCGCGCAAGCCACCGCAGGCCGTTGGACGGCGCGTGATCCTGGTCGCGCCTGATCGAGTCGAATGTCACCATCGCCGCTGATCCTGGAGAGCCGATCTTTTCAGTCTATGCTAAGGCGGTAGCCGATGCCACGCACCGTCTGCAGCCAGATGGGGTTGGCCGGGTCGTCTTCGATCTTGCGGCGCAGCCGGTTGATTTGTACGTCGATGGTCCGCTCGCCAACTTCGGCGTCGCCACCGATGAGTTCGTGGCGGGGGATCGTCTCGCCGGCGCGCTTGGCGAAGAGCAGCATGATCTCCTGCTCCCGATCGGTCAGCCGGATGAGCTCGGCAGACTTCTTGAGCTCCTTGCGGGTCAGCGAAAACGTATAGGGCCCGAACATGACGAGTTCGATTTTCGGGGAATCGGCCGGCGTGTTGCGCCGAAGGATATTGTTGACGCGCAGCACCAGTTCGCGCGGATCGAACGGCTTCGGCAAATAGTCATCTGCACCTGCTTCGAGGCCCGCTATGCGGGAATCGGCTTCTGCAAGCGCCGTCAGCATGATGATCGGGATGTTCTTGATGGCACGCAGGCTCGATGTCAGCGCGATACCGGATTCGCCGGGCATCATCACGTCCATGATGATGAGATCAAAATCGAGTCCTTCCAGCTTGCGGCGCGCCTCGGCTCCGTCGGCAGCGGCCGTCACGCGGAATCCCTTCTCCATCAGATAGCGGTTGAGAAGGGCGCGGATACGCGTATCGTCATCGACGATCAGAAGGTGCGCCGCGTCGTCCGAAATAGCTGTTTTCGTCGTCATTCCATCCGTCTCGATCTTGTCCTACCCAGTGATTGAGATGATCCATTCCGAACCGGCCCCGGGGTCGGAACTCGCCGTCACTTCTCGGTCTGCATTCCCCTCAGGAACCGTTTCACGCTTTCGCGCGTCGCTTCCGATGCGCCTTCGAATGCTCGTTCAATACGGCGCGATTGCGGCTCAGCCAGCGCCAGCGCCAGATCTCTGCCCGCCTGCGTCGGATAAAGCTTACGCTGCCGACGGTCTTCCGGGCCGGCGACCTGACGAATATACCCCGAATCGATCAATTGTTTGAGAACCCGCGCCAAACTCTGTTTCGTGATCTTCAAGGTTTCCAGAAGGTCTGCAACCGTCATGCCGGGTTCGCGGTTAACGAAATGAACGACGCGATGATGGGCACGCCCGAATCCGCTCTTGTCCAGGATCTGGTCCGGATCCGACACGAAGTCGCGATAGGCGAAGAAAAGCAGCTCGATAATCTCGAAATCGATGATTCCCGCATTCCGCATCGGCGTTGCCAGCGGCTCCGTCTTTGCCGCATTCTGGCTCGTCTGTCGTGGCACCCTGGCATTTCCTTTCCTATTTTGGAGCATTCGGGAAACTTACGCAAAAATATGTCAGCTTTATTGACGCATTTTTACGTCGCTGGTCGCTTCCGCGCAATCTTGCATGGCCCGGACGGTATGCCCCATCTGAAAATTAAGCCCGGCCTCGCAAAACTCCAAATATTTCTTGCATTTCCCTTTGGCGCCTCGTGGCTGGAGCCTAGCTGAGGCAACAATCAATTGCCATGGTATAGCGGCGTCAGGAGACAATGTGGGGCTCCTGCGGGCGCGATGGCGAGAGGAGGGTATCTCCGTGGAGCGCAATGCTATCAACTTGGTGATTGCGATCCGGCGGCGCGCAGCCTTTTTCAAATGACGGCATCTGCTTCGATGTCGCCGGATACCGCCCGCGATATCAAGACCACGCCATGATATGCGTCCAGCGCCGCCGATCTCTAGATGATCTGCACATTTTGCAAACGGGTGGCTGAAATCGGCGCCATGTGGAGATGACGAGGCCGATTATCGCGGTACTGTGGCGGAGACGTGTCCATTCCGGACCTTTCCGCGCCATCGAGCAAGATTTCGCATAGGTCTGCAGAAGCCGGGCGTGTCGTCCTGCCCGGCTTTTGCAGTTTCCGATCTCTACGACTTGCGGCCCAGGACCGCGCCGACGATTGCCGAGAGCACGCCGCCGGCGATCAGCGAGGATATGCCCTGTGCGATGAGGCCGGTCAGGGCTTCGCTGCCGATCAGATTGAGGATCAAGCCACCGCCAAGACCGCCGACCGCACCCGCAATCGTTCTGGCGACGAGATTGATACCGTCCTGCTTCAACACAGCGCTTGCGGCGTTGCCGCCGATCGCGCCGGCTATCAGTTGAGTGATGATAGGCCCTAGACTTTCCATGATTGCCCTTCTCCCATTGTTCCGGAAGACGCTTCCGGATGCCCTCTCGGCGCGCCCCGGATCGATGCCAGGGAGCGGCGATAATCCTCAATGATATTAGAACTACATCATGCACCGATCGGTGGAAATAGAAAGGCAACTCAAACGGGAGAATTCCGCAATAATTGCAGGAGAAATCGGCCTTGAAGGCATGCGGCCGGCCGGCCGAATGCGAATTTCGCCATCCTGTTCCGATTGAAGGCCGAATCAGCGGTAGACGTAGACGATACGCCGAGTGCCCGGATCGACCAGGACCGGCTGACGGTTCACTTCGACGTAGCTATATTGATAGTTGGGGATGCGGTGGACCTCGACGCTCTCTGGGAGAGTTGCACCGACGGCGACATCGTCATCCAACTGGACGGTATCGACCGGATTTTCGTCGATATAGGTTCGAATCTCGCCCGGCGGTGTGATTGCAACGACATTACCGCCGTTCTGATCGACGCTGCCGAGCAGTTCATCATCCGGGCCGGGCTGCACGCTGCCGGTCTTGACGGAATCGGTTCGCTCGTAAGTGATGGTCGGAACACCCAGGTCGTCACGGTGGTCCTGGACGACCATCGAAGCGCCATTTTGCTCGACGCTGAGATATTGTGCGTAGACCCAGCCTCGCATGCCGTTGACGTCGACCCGACACCAGCGGCTGCCTTCGATGCAGCCATCCAGCGTCGCCTCGGAGCCGCGCGTCGCGACGCCTATCGTCGGAAATTCCGAGCCAGGACCCGAGCGCACCTCAATATCGGTGGCAGTGGTTGCGGACATGTCGGCCTGTGCCAGGCCGGCGCTGCCGACGAGAACGAAGCCGGCCAGCAGCAGATTTCTCCTCAAGGACATTGGTTTTCTCCTTCTGCCTCAAAAGACTATGCTCAACGCGTCGGGCGCTTCAGTGTTCCGAGCGTTGGCCACGTCGGTTGCCGGTCGGCTAAATCTCGCCGGGATGGGCGGCTCTCCCGACTTTGAAATGAAATCGCCAGGGGCTGCTTTGCCGATTGTTTGCCGCTATACCGGCAGCACGACCATCAAACAGACGAGGCGCTCATGGGCATGCTCCAGGCCGGCATCATTCCGGTGACCCCTTTTGAACAGAATTGCACCATCCTGTTCGATCCGGAGACCAAGGAGGGGGTGGTGGTCGATCCGGGCGGCGATGTCGATATCATCCTGCAGATGGTGCGCGAGAATGGCATCGCCTTGAAGGCCGTCTGGTTGACGCATGGCCACATCGATCATGCCGGAGGCGCTGACGAAGTACGCGAAGCGCTCGGCATCGAGGTCATCGGTCCGCACGAAGATGATCGGTTCCTGCTTGAGGACATCGAAGCCAAGGGCAAGATGTTCAACATCGAGGGCGTGCGCAACGTGGTGCCGGATCGCTTTCTGAAGGACGGTGACAAGGTCTCCTTCGGCGAGCATGAGTTCGACGTTTTTCATTGCCCGGGGCATGCGCCCGGCCACGTCATCTATTTCAATCGAAAGCAGGGATTCGCCCATCTCGGCGACGTGCTGTTCAGCGGCTCGATCGGTCGCACGGATTTGCCCGGCGGCAATCACCAGCAACTGCTGGAGTCGATCCGCGACAAGGTCTTTCCGCTTGGCGACGAAGTGGGCTTCATCTGCGGTCACGGCCCAGGCAGCCGGATCGGCGACGAGCGCCGCACCAATCCTTTCTTGCGGGGACTGTGAATCAAAAAAGCGCCGCTCGACGGCGGCGCTTTTTCCCGGTGATATGAGTAACTGCTCGGGATCAGTCGGCCGTGCAGAAGTGGCGCATGCCGTCATAGCCGACATAGGTGCCGCTGCGGCCGTCGAAGCTTCTATAGCGATCGTAGCAATAACGCATCCATGACGAGGACCAGGGGCGCAGGCCTGCTGCGCTGGGAGGCGCGTAGTAGCTGACATCCCGTTCGACATAGACCCGGCGCGGCGGGGCGCGGTAGTAATAGGGCGGGGGCGGTGCGCCATAGTCGGGCTCGGCATAGATCGGGCCGGGCTCAACATAGCGCGGCTGGCTGGCGATAGCCGAGCCGACGATCAGGCCGGTGGCGAGGCCGGCAGCGCCGATCGCCCAACCATCGCGGTCGCGATGACGCCAATATTCGTCCGCCGAAGCAGCACTTATAGACGTCAGTGTCAATGCTGCGGCCATGGCGGACAGTACGAGCGATTTGCCGAGTATGGTCATTAGTCTGTCCTCTCAGGGGAACGGGACGACTGCAATTCCCGCTCTTTCATGCCAGGTAGACTATACGCAACAAACTGAATGCAGACTGAATGACAAAACCCGGCATCGCTGCCGGGCCTCAACTCGAATGATAGCCGTAAGACGTATCAGCCGGCAATCTGGAGATTGACGGCCTTCGGTCCCTTGCCGCGGCGATCCGGTTCCGTGTCGAAGCTTACTTTCTGGTTTTCCGACAATCCTGCCAGACCAGAAGCCTGAACTGCAGAAATGTGCACAAAGATGTCTGCCCCACCTTTGTCCGGTTTGATGAAACCGAAGCCCTTATCGGTATTGAAAAACTTTACAGTGCCAGTCTCGGCCATGCCTAAGGTCCTTTTCTCCCTGCCCGCCATCCACACGGGCAGCACTACTGTCTTGCCCTTGCGGGCGCTTACAGGCAATTCTCGCAAATTGAAGGAAAAGGTCCCCTATACCTCGGCATGATCTTGATGCGATGTTTGCCACCCGCTTCTCGACCAAGCTGACCGGAATATTTAGCGTTCCCGGCGCGCAATTTTATTAGGACTTCCCATGCTCTAAAAATGCCCGAACAGCGTTGAGAGTGCTGTGTTTATTGGGAATTGGCAAGCAAAAGTTTTTTAACGCATTGGGCGCGCGCAGTACCGTAATGCGAGTGTGATAACGCGATTCGTAAATTTTTCCGCTTTGAAACAAATTTCTAAGGTTTTTGCATCGTTTGCGATATAGTTTTGGCGTTATTTTCCCAAATGGCTGACGGTAAACGCGTGTTTCAGGTTGTTTGAAAAAAATTCAAAAAATGCTTATGGGGACAGCCATAGCGAGCAATTTGAGGCCGATTTCACGCTGGGGAGCGGCGCCTACGGGCAAATTCCGGTACCAGTTCCACGGCCAGCATTGCGGCGAACATCAAGGCGCAGCCGGCATAGCCGAGCGGACCCATGGTTTCGCCCAGCAGCAATGCGCCGAGCGAGGCTCCAAACAACGCCTCGGCGGACAGGAAAATCGCCGCCTGCGGCGCCGTCGTATAGCGCTGACCGATTATCTGCAGCGCGAAGGCAAGGCCGGATGAAAAGACGCCGACATAGAGGATTTCGCCGAGTGCGGCGCGGATATCGGCAATACTGATCGGCTCGACGGCAATTGCGACGGCAAGAGCAAGCACGGCCGTGACTGCGAATTGCGTGGCGGAAATACCGAGCGGCCGGCCGGTCTCATTGACGGCGGAGCCGGCAAGCGTGATCTGCGCGGCCCAGAAGAGCGCGCAGACGACGGTCAGAAAATCACCGATCGTCAGATGCGAGAGGGATCCGCCGGACAGGAGGTATATGCCGCCAAGCGCCATCAGGGCCGCCGGCCAGATGACCCAATGCGGCGTGCGGCGCAGAAAGATGACGGCGATCAAGGGCACGAAAACCACGTAAAGGCCGGTGATGAAGCTGGAGTTGGTGACGGTGGTGGTCAAAAGCCCGAGCTGCTGCGTCGCGGCTCCGCCGAAGAGCGCGATGCCGATCAGCAGGAAGGAGAGCCAGTTGCGGTGCGTCAGCGGCTGCGTCGCCTTTCTGTTTTCCATCCACACGAAGGGCAGGACGACCATGGTGGCGACGGCGAAGCGCAGGCCGATGAACCAGAACGGTCCGATCGACTTCATTGCCGTCGATTGTGCGACGAAGCCGCCGCCCCAGATCGCGGCGGCAAGCAACAACAACAAATTCGCCTGTATGCGAGACATCTGCATCCTGCGGGAAGGGAAAAACGAGTTGGGCGACCGTTAGCAGTTGCTCTTATGCCGGACAAGGGCGAAAGGCGCCAAATTGGGCGACAGCTTCGCCTAACTCGTTGTTCTTGAAACTCTCAGCAATGCACCATCGTCCTCGTCGGTCGTTATCAGCAGCGCGCCATCGGGAGCGACGGTGATGTCGCGCATACGGCCGAATTCGCCTTCGAACATACGTTCCCGCTCGGTGATTTTGCCGCTGCCGTCACGGCTCAAGCGCGAAAGCAACTGGAATTTCAGCGCGGTGACCAGCAGGTCGCCGTTCCATTCGGGAAACATCTTGCCACGATAGACGGCGATGGCACCGGGCGCGATTGATGGGTCCCAATAGAAGAGGGGTTGCTCCATGCCTGCCTTTGCCGTGCCGATGCCAATCTTCGTACCGGAATAATTGACCCCGTAGGAGATGACTGGCCAGCCATAGTTCTTGCCGGCCTCCGGCGTGTTGATCTCGTCGCCGCCCCTGGCGCCGTGTTCGGCAGTGTAGAGCTTGTTCGTCGCGGTATCGAAGGTGATACCCTGCGGATTGCGATGGCCCTTCGACCAGATTTCCGGCAGGGCACCCTTGCCGTCCTTGAACGGATTGTTGGCGGGGATGCTCCCATCGGCCTCGATATGGATGATGGAGCCGGCGTCGTCATGGAAATCCTGCGCGCGGTCCTGCTCGCCGCGATCGCCGAGGCTGACGAAGAGACTGCCGTCCCTGGCGATGGCGATGCGCGCGCCATACTGGATATTGCCGCGCGACAACTTGTTCATCAGGAAGATGCGCTTCACATCGGTCAGCTGTTTTTCATCGGACGACAATCGCGCGCGAAAAACCGCCGTGCCGCTCCCGCCGCCGGCGGCCACGGAGGCGGTGAAGTAGAGGGTGCGATTGCTAGTGAATTTCGGATCGAGTTCCACATCGAGCAAGCCGCCCTGTCCGCGGGCATAGACCTCCGGCACGCCGGAGATGGGGGCCCCTACCTTGCCATCGCGGATAGTCCGCATGCGGCCGGGCCGTTCGGTGACGAGATAGGTTCCATCAGGCAAGACCGCGACGGCCCATGGGTGCTCAAGGCCGGTGGCGATCGTCTCGATTTTGACCGCTACTTTCTGCGTCTGGAAGGTTCGCGCAGGTTCGGCAAACGCCATGCTTGCCGACAGCAAGGCAGAAGCCACCAGGGCGATCGAAAATCCTGTTTTGCCAAATTGCATCTTCCCGACTCCCCCAATATCGCCGCTTTCGCAACGTGGGGCGGCCAATCTGCCGTTCAAGGTCGGGTATCGGGTCGATAACGTCTTTGTGTTGTCGCGCGCTCATCCGCCGATCCGTCGGCTATTCCGCGGGCGAGGGCTCCGACAGGGTCGTCGGGACGTAATCGTTGCGGGTTTGCGAGAAACGAAGGGGTTGGGAAACCCTTTGTTTCATATGGGAAATTTCAACTGTCCTCAGAAACTGAATCAGGTGCTTCGCAAATCGATTCAACTTCGGGGATGATGATGTCGAGGCTTGGGCGGCGGATGACGATCCGGATGCCAGGCGCTGCCTTGCGCCGTCACCTCGAGATCGCCCGAAGATGACAAGGAAGACACCGCTCAAAAGCCATGAAATAACGTCACAGTGACGCCTTTCTGCTTGAAACGGCGGCCCATATTCGACATAGAGCTTAGCGCAGAAATCTGGTCCACAGGCTTTCTGCCCATTTCAACCGAATAGGACCGATCATCATGGCCTTTCTTGCCGACGCTCTTTCCCGTGTAAAGCCTTCTGCCACCATCGCCGTTTCCCAGAAAGCGCGCGAGTTGAAAGCAAAAGGACGTGACGTGATCGGCCTCGGCGCGGGCGAACCTGATTTCGATACGCCTGACAATATCAAGCAGGCCGCCATCGACGCGATCAATCGCGGCGAGACGAAGTACACGCCGGTTGCCGGCATCCCGGAACTGCGCAAGGCTATTGCCGCAAAGTTCAAGCGCGAGAACAATCTGGAATATGCTCCCGAGCAGACCATCGTTGGCACGGGCGGCAAGCAGATCCTGTTCAACGCCTTCATGGCGACGCTGAACCCGGGCGATGAAGTCATCATCCCGACGCCTTACTGGGTTTCCTACCCGGAAATGGTGTCGCTGTGCGGCGGCACGCCGGTTTTCGTCGCAACGACGCAGGCCAACAACTTCAAGCTCCAGCCTGCCGACCTGGAAAAGGCGATCACGCCGAAGACCAAGTGGTTCATGTTCAACTCGCCGTCCAACCCGTCGGGCGCGGCCTATTCGCATGCCGAACTGAAGGCGTTGACGGACGTGCTTGTCAAGCATCCGCATGTCTGGATCCTGACCGACGACATGTACGAGCATCTGACCTATGGCGATTTCAAATTCGCCACGCCGGTCGAAGTCGAGCCGAGCCTCTATGACCGCACGCTCACGATGAATGGCGTGTCGAAGGCTTACGCGATGACCGGTTGGCGTATCGGCTATGCTGCCGGCCCGCTGCAGCTCATCAAGGCAATGGACATGATCCAGGGCCAGCAGACCTCGGGCGCGACTTCGATCGCCCAATGGGCTGCCGTCGAAGCGCTGAACGGACCGCAGGACTTCATCCCGCGCAACAAGAAGATCTTCGAAGGCCGTCGTGATCTCGTCGTGTCGATGCTGAACCAGGCGAAGGGCCTTTCCTGCCCGGTTCCGGAAGGCGCCTTCTACGTCTATCCGTCCTGCGCCGGCTTGATCGGCAAGACGGCTCCGACCGGCAAGGTCATCGAAACCGATGAGGACTTCGTATCCGAACTGCTGGAATCGGAAGGCGTAGCTGTCGTGCACGGTTCGGCTTTCGGCCTCGGCCCGAACTTCCGCATTTCCTATGCGACGTCGGAAGAACTGCTCGAAGAGGCTTGCCGCCGCATCCAGCGCTTCTGCGGCGCTTGCAAGTAAGCAGTCGAAGACAAGTCAAATGAAAAGCCCGCCGGAGATGGCGGGCTTTTTTGCTTTTCCGGCTTCGATATCGGCTCATCAACTGATTCAAGCGCCTCGCGATTTGAATCCGCCTGCTGCCTCAAGCCTTTGAAATCAAAGTCAAAGTCCAAGCGCCGTCAGCATGATGAAGGTGGCGAAGAGGATGAAATGGGTCATGCCTTCGATGGCGTTGGTTTCGCCGTCGTTGAGGTTGATGGCGGCAACGATGAGCGTGATCATGACCATGACAGTCTGTGCCGGCGACATCGCCATGATGAAGGGCTGGCCGGTATAGAGCGCGATCGCCTCCATGACAGGCACCGTCAGGATGACGGTCGAAAGCGAGGCACCCATGGCGATGTTGACCGTTGCCTGCATGCGGTTGCGCAGTGCCGCGCGCAAGGCAGTCAGGATTTCCGGGGCTGCCGAAATCGCTGCGACGACGATCGCGGCGATGGCCGGCGGCGCGCCCGTGCCCTTGAGACCGACATTCATGAAGGCAGACATAAATTCCGCAAGGGCCCCGATCAGCACGACGCCGATCAGGATCGTCACGATCGATGTGGTGGTGGACTCGTCCTCGTGATGCGCTTCGGCCGCGGCGAGCTTCTTCTCGGTGCGCGGATAGCTGTAGCTGAAGAAATAGCTGTGCTTGCCGACCTGCATACGCAGGAACAGCGTATAGAGAGCGATCATCGCGGCGATGGTGAATGCGGAATAGTAGTGCCATTTCACATTGGGAATGAATTCCGGCACGATCATCGAAATGCCCATGGCCGTCAGGATCATCACGCCGTAGGTCCGGCTGGAATCGTCGTTGTAGGGCTGCTCGCCATGTTTCAGTCCGCCGAGGAGGGCGGCGAGACCGAGGATGCCGTTGATGTCGAGCATAACGGCGGAGTAGATGGTGTCACGCACCAGCGTCGGCGAGCTTTCCCCGCTCATCATGATGGCGAGGATGATGACTTCGACGGCGACGGCTGCCAGCGTCAGGATCATCGTGCCATAGGGGTCGCCGACTTTTACGGCAAGGGTTTCGGCATGATGCGCAACGCGCATGGAGGCCAGCACAATCGTCGCGATCAATGCGACGGCCGCGATCACCGACACGGCTTGCCCCATTTCCAGCACGGCATGCTCGCCGACATAGGCGATGACGGCGATTGCCAATGCCACCAGGAGGGCTTTTTCCTGTCTAAGCCACTTTGCTATGGTCACGTTTCCAACCTTTGCGCCGATTCACGGTTGTACTCTAAATCAATGATTTCCCACATCAAGCGCGTATGCGAAGGTGAAATTTGCAGTCGAAGCCGTTTAATGGAATACTGGTTGGATAGGTCTGCCCAACTAAAAATGTCGCGGCATCCTCGAAACTTGTCTGAGATGCATGCGACCCGCCGGCTATGTCCGGTCCTGAGGTCTTGGCAGATCAGCAGGAGGATCTGAATGGTCAAGGTCGTATACGAAATCGTGCCGCATGATGGTGGATGGGCATATCGTTTCCGCGATGTCTATTCGGAAGCATTTCCGACACATTCCGAGGCGGTGGAAGCAGCCAGGATTGTCGCGGCCGAACAGCAGGTCGGGGGTGACTCGGCCGAAATCAGCTGGCAGGACGAAAGCGGCAAGTGGCATGAGGAATATGCCGATGGCGGCGACCGGCCGGAAACGGAAGTTATCGATGGCCAGATGCATTTCCCGCCGGTGGATACGGCTCCCGGTGCCTAGAATTACGGCGTACCTGATGCCTTGTCGATGATCGCATCGACAAAATGCCGTTTCTCGGCGGTATAGCGATCACCATCGCGTCGGTGCTTTTCCGCCAGATCCAATTTCAGCCTGGCATACGCGGCCATGTCGTCGGGGTGCGATCTCAGATGATCGCGAAAAATGACCCTTCTTTGATGCGTCTGGTTGTTCGGCGGGCAGAGATAGATGCGTTCCGGCGGCTTGCCATCGCGAAGCATGAACGCCCAGACATCGTCATCGTAGCGATTGCCGCGTGGCTCGTAATCTTGATCCAGGAGAAGCTGTGTTGCTAGTGGCACGTCATCGGAGCTGCGAAGAATGATGTCGATATCGACAAGTGGTTTTGCTGCCAGGCCGGGAATGGATGTGCTGCCGATGTGCTCGATCGCCACGACATAGGGGGTCAACAATCGCTCGAGCTTGTCGCGAATATGCTGGAAGGCTGCAGGCCAGTCCGGATCATAGGGCACCAGTTCCACGGCAATACTCATTGTCACGCTCGCTCTCCAGCGGTGTTACCCTTGATATAGTTCAGCAGGCCGGTGACCAGCGCATCGAACGTCACGCGGCAGCGCGGCGATGTCTTCAGGTTTTCATGCATGACGACCCAGGTGTCGAGCGGCAATTCGATCTCGGGCAGCAGGCGCACGAGGTCTCTCTCGCGCCTTGCCAGAGGTATCTGGAGGAAGCTGATTCCGATGCCTGCGCGCAGGGCGTTATGCTGCGCAATGCTATGGTCGGACCGAAAGACGAAGGGGACGCCGTCGAACACGGGATAGCGCTTCAGCATCATCCTGATATAGGCCGTCTGGCGATCGAAGCCGATCAGCTTGTGTCGACGCAGGTCTTCGAGGCTCTCGGGTTTGCCGTGTCGTTCGATATAAGTGTGATGGGCGAAGAAGCCGAGCGGGATGACACCGATATGGCGGGAGAGCAGAGCTTCCTGCGCCGGTTCGACCATGCGAACGGCGATATCCGCCTCGCGCTGCAGAAGGTCCTCCACCGCATCGGAGGCGGAAAGCTCCACGATCAGCTCGGGGTAGCTGGCCTGCAGCCCAGCAAGGATCGGTGGCAACACCTCCGCGCCGATGACTTCGCTGGCGCTGATGCGCACCGTGCCGCTCACCTTGTCGCGCGAGCCCGAAGCCGTGCGCAACAAGGCGGCGGTGGTGCTGGCCAGCGTCTCGGCGTATGGCCTCAGGGCGAGGGCGGCATCGGTCGGAATGAGGCCTTGTTGCGAGCGCGTGAAGAGTTCGGCGCCAACGGCATCTTCCAGCGCGTCGATATGGCGACCGATGGTCGGCTGGGTCAGTCCGAGATCGCGCGCGGCTGCAGACAGCGAACCATGCTGCAGCACGGCAAGGAAGGTGCGATAAAAATCCCAACTTGGTTCAGGTGTCATCATACATTCATGTATAACATCTGCAGATTTTTTGGCAATTTTGTTTATTTGGCGCACGCAGCATAATCGGCTCATCGAACCAGTGGAGATGACAATGAGCAACCAAACAGACAATACGAAAACCGCTTTGATACTCGGCGCTACCGGCGGCATCGGCGGCGCCGTTGCCGAGGGGCTCGCCGCGCGCGGCTGGCGCATCCGCGCGCTGAACCGCGACGCGGCAGAGGCGGCTCGCCGTCAGCCGCGCTTCGACGGGATCCAGGGTGACGCCATGCGAGCCGAGGATGTCTTGAAGGCTGCGGCGGGAGCCGATGTCATCGTGCACGCCGTCAACCCACCCGGCTATCGCAACTGGGGACAGCTCGTATTGCCGATGCTTGATAACACCATCGCGGCCGCAAAGGCTGTCGGCGCGCGGATCGTGCTGCCGGGCACGGTCTATAATTTCGGCCCGGATGTCTTTCCCAATGTCACCGAGGATAGTGCGCAGCGCCCGAAAACCCGCAAGGGCGCCATCCGCGTGCAGATGGAGCGGCGCCTGAGGGCGGCTGCGGAGGAGGGCGGTACGCCGGTCATCATTGTTCGTGCGGGAGATTTCTTTGGCGGAACCCGAGCCAACAGCTGGTTTTCACAGGCGATGGTGACGCCCGGCAAACCGATCCGTTCCGTAACCTATCCAGGCAAGTCCGGTATCGGGCATCAATGGGCTTACCTGCCCGATGTCGCCGAGACGATGATCCGCCTGATCGAGAAGGGCGACGAGCTGCCTGTCTTTGCTGTCTATCACATGCGCGGCCATTGGGATGGCGATGGCAGGCAGATGATCGATGCCGTGGGGCGCGTGCTCGGGCATCCGGTGAAGGTCAAGGTGTTTCCCTGGTGGCTGGTGCCGCTGGCTGCTCCCTTCGTGCCGTTCATGCGGGAGCTGCGCGAAATGAGCTATCTGTGGGACGTGCCGTTGCAGATGAGAAATGACAAGCTGCTGACCGCGCTGGGCGAAGAGCCACACACGCCGATCGATGAGGCCGTGAAGACGAGCCTTGCAGCAATCGGTTGCTTGCCGGCGGCATGAAGCCGGCCGTCAGGCGTTGAGCTCGGCAAAGGCAATACCGGCGACCGTGAAATCCGAATCCGCGTTCTTCGTGTCGCCGTCGCTCAAGAACCAGGCGGCCGAAAGTCCCGCATAGGCGATGATCCATCGCAGCAGCCGTTTCGGCTCGAGGCCTGCCTCGGCGCAAACGATCGGCAACTGCCGTTGCAGGCGGCCCGGTTTGGTGACGGTCGGCAGCTCCGGATTGCAGAAGATATTGGCGAAGTCGAAACCGCGCTCGCCGTAGACCCGCTTGGGATCGATGGCGAGCCAGCCACGGGAACCGAAATCCAGAATATTCTCGTGGTGGATATCGCCGTGCAATATGGTCTGGTCGCGTTGATCCGCCAGAAGGCGTGCGGCCACCTCGGCGCAGGCGGTGAGCATGCCGCCGTGAATGCGCGCTGCCGGTTCGAGCTCCCGGAACCAGCGATCCAGAGGTACCAGATCAGACGGAAGCGGCTTTGCCCTCGGCCCATGCAGTCTTGCCGCCGTGCGACACATGATCCGGCTCGCCTCGTCGTCTTCGCCCTGTATCGCCATGGTGAGCAGCGAGCCTGACCCGATCGCCCGCTCCATAAGCGCAGCATTGTCATCATGCTCGTAGACGAAGGCCGTGCCGTCACCGTCCCACCAGCGCAGCACGCGATTGCGGAACTTCTCATCGACATGCAGCGCGATCTTGAGCATGGCGGGCTTGTCCCGCCAGAGGACCGGCAACAGATGGCTCGAATGGGTAATGATGGGATCGCCGTCCGGCGTCAGCGACCAACGGTCGATATAGGGATCAAACATGTATCGGCTTTGCTATACCTGCGCATTATGCTTTTGAAGCGTGCATGCCTGTTTAGCTCGGTTGTGCCGTGTCTGTTTTCAAGCTTTGAAATGGAAAAACCCTCGCAACGTTTCGTCGCGAGGGTGCTTTGTCGGTATCGAATTAAATCCGAGATGCGTGCTTGCGCGTGAAAGCGCCGCTTGCGGCTCAGGCTGCCTCATCGAGCGTCGGATAGTCGGCATAGCCCTTTGCACCGCCGCCATAGAGCGTCGCCTGGTCCCACGTTGCCAGCGCAGCATCTTCCTTCAGGCGGTGGACAAGATCTGGATTGGAGATGAACGGCTTGCCGAAAGCGACGACATCGGCCTTGCCGCTGTCGACGGCCTCGATCGCCATCTCGCGGGTATAGGCATTGTTGACCATCCAGCCAGCCTTGCCGCCTGCGGCCTTATAGGCTGCATGCAGGGCGTCGTAGTCGAAGGACAGGAAGTCGCGCTTGCCGCCGGTCTGGCCTTCAACGACATGGATGTAGGCGAGGCCAAACTTTGCCAGGCCCTCGACCACATAGGTGAACAGCTGCTGCGGAGCGGGATCGCTCGCATCACCGGACGCGGTTACCGGCGAGATGCGGATCGCCGTGCGGCCGGCACCGATTTCCCTGGTAATGGCATCGACGACTTCGAAGAGGAAGCGGCCGCGGTTTTCGATCGAACCGCCATACTGATCGGTGCGATCGTTGACATTGCCGCGCAGGAACTGGTCGATCAGATAGCCGTTCGCGGCGTGGATCTCGACGCCATCGAAACCGGCATCGATGGCGGCGCGGGCAGCCTTGCGATAATCCTCGACAATGCCTGATATTTCCGAGGTTTCGAGCGCACGCGGCTCGGAGACATCGGCAAAGCTGCCGGTGCCGTCGCTGTTGACCAGATAGGTCTTCGAGGTTTCAGCGCGCTTGGAGGTGGAGGAGACCGGCTTGGCGCCGTTCGGCTGAAGGGTTGTGTGGGAGATGCGACCGACATGCCACATCTGCACGACGATCTTGCCGCCATTGGCATGCACTGCGTCCGTCACCTTCTTCCAACCGTCGAGCGCTTCCTTGGTGTAGAGGCCCGGTACATTGGCGTAGCCTTGACCCTGATGGGTGATTGCGGTCGCTTCAGTGATGATCAACCCGGCGGAGGCGCGCTGAGCATAGTACTTGACGTTGAGTTCGTTCGGCACGGCATTCGGGGAACGATTGCGCGTGAGAGGTGCCATGACGATGCGGTTGGCAAGGGAGATATCGCCAAGTTTCGTCGGTTCGAACAATTTGGTCATGGGTCGTCCTTTCTTATGAGGGGGCGGGAGAGGGGGAGTTGTCAGGACGAGGCGAGGGCCTCGCCCTTGGGGCGGGCGGCTGCGAAGGTCAACAAGACGGTGATGAGGCCGAGGACCGCCATGGCCGAGCCGGCGAGCGGCACCTGCGAGAGCGAAAAGCCTTGGTCGATGACCATGCCGCCGACCCAGGCGCCGAGCGCGTTGCCGGTGTTGAAGGCGCCGATATTGATGGTTGAAACCAGGTTCGGCGCGTCCTTTCCGAAGGAGACGACGCTGATCTGCAGCGCAGGCACGGCGGCAAAGGCTGCCGCCGCCCACAGGAACAGCGTGATCTCAGCGCCGATGAAGGAATGAATGGTGATGCTGAAGATCGCCGATGTCACCGCGATCGCGATGAAGACGCCGGCAAGCGTCGTGCCGAGGCGCCAGTCGGCGAGCTTGCCGCCGATCAAATTGCCGATCGTCAGGCCGACGCCGATCGACAACAGCGTCCAGGTGACGGTGTTCGGCGAGACGCCGGTGACGTCGCGCAGCATCGGGGCGATATAGGTGAAGAGCGCGAACATGGCTGCCGAGAAGAACACGGTCGTCAGCAATGACAGCCAGAGGCCGGTGCCGCGCAGTGCCGAGATCTCGCGTCCGAGGTTGCCCTGACGTACTTCTTCGCCCTTCGGCAGTACGGCGATGAGGCCGATGATCGAGGCGACGCCAAGAAGAGAGACGATCCAGAACGGCGCACGCCAGCCAAAGGCCTGGCCGAAAGCCGTGCCGAGGGGGACGCCGAGCACGTTGGCAAGCGTCAGGCCGGTGAACATCAGCGCAACGGCGCGAGCCTTGCGATCATCCGCAACCAGGCTTGCCGCGACCACCGAGCCGATGCCGAAGAAGGCACCGTGGCAAAGCGCGGTAACGACCCGGGCGATCATCAGCACCCAATAGCCCGGGGCTATGGCGCAAAGGAGATTGCCGAGAATGAAGAAGCCCATCAGCATGATCAGGGCCGACCGCCGCCGCAGATGGGCGGTCGAGACCGCCATGATCGGCGCGCCGATGGCGACTGCCAGCGCATAGCCGGTGACGAGCCAACCGGCTTGCGGAATGGTGACGGACAGGTCCGAGGCCACTTCGGGCAACAGCCCCATGATGACAAACTCGGTCGTGCCAATGGCGAAGGAGCTGAGCGCGAGAACGAGGAGCGCAAGCGGCATGTTCAAAGTTCCTTCTGCAGGGAGTCGAGGAATTCGGCGATGGTTTCCTCGTTACGCTTGTAGAAAATCCACTGGCCCAGCCGTCGCGTGGTCACCAGGCCGGCGCGGTGCAGCGTGCTCAGATGGGCCGACACGGTGGATTGCGACAGGCCGCAGCGCTCGAACTGGCTGGCGCAGACACCCAGTTCCAGCGGATGCTCCTGCGTCGGGAAATGAGTATGCGGATCCTTGAGGTGGTTGAGGATTTCAAGCCTGGCCGGATGGGCCAAAGCCTTGAGTATCTCGCTTTTGTCCATGGTGTTCACCGCATGAATATCGAATAATGACGATATATGTATCGATGGTTTTCGATATATCAAGACCGACGCGGGATATTATTTTCCGCATAGCAACAAGGGTGACTGCTCAGAAAATGGGCAAAAAAAGAGGGCCACCGGAGTAAACCAGGGCCCTATAGGTATGAAGGTCAAAAACCTCCAGAGGGGAACAGCCAATGCGGTGGAACTGGGAGGAAAAGCCACCATGTGCATCAGCTGTGTGCGTTATGATGCTAATTTGTGCAGTGCGCAATGCTTTTTTGTGCATGGCAGTTATGCGTTTGCAGGGTCAGCGCCAAAAAGGCAAAAAAAAGGGCCACCGGAGTAAACCAGGGCCCTATAGGTATGAAGGTCAAAAACCTCCAGAGGGGAACAGCCAATGCGGTGGAACTGGGAGGAAAAGCCACCGTGTGCATCAGCTATGTGCGATATGGTAGTTAAATGGGCAGGCTTCAACTCTATTTTGTGCATATCAGCTATGCATCATACGCGCGGCTGATATATTAGTCTCAAAAAGAGTTTGTTATCAGTAGTTTACCCTTATCTAGAAATTCCAGTTCCGGGCCTTGGCGACGATAAAATCTCGGAAAACCTTGAGCTTAGCCGCATTTTTCATCTCGTCAGGATAGCAGAAATATGTATCGAAGGACGGGACATCCGCATTGATCGCAAGTTGAATCAGGCCTGGATCCCGGCCGACGATGTAGTCGGGCAGCACGGCGATGCCGATGCCGAGCAGGCAGGCGCGCTTGATCGAGGTCTGGCTGTTGATCTGCAGATGCGGTATGCGCTTGTTGTCGGAAGAGCGTCCGGCGATCTCCAGCCAGTTGACGTCGAGCAGGTAATTCGGCGCCGGCTCGCCGAAGCTGATGATGCGATGCTCGTCCAGATCCTCGACCGATTGCGGCTCGCCGTGGCGATTGATGTAGGAGGGGGCCGCATAGACGTGCATATGCACGGTGAAGAGCTTGCGCTGGATCAGGTCCGACTGCTGCGGCTGCCGCAGGCGGATGGCGCAATCCGCATGGCGCATGTTCACGTCCAGCTCCTCGTTGTCGAGGATGAGCTGGATCTGCATATCCGGATAGAGCTGCAGGAATTCCTGGATCTTGTCGGTCAGCCAGCCCTGGCCAAGGCCGACCGTCGTCGTCACGCGCAGCTTGCCGCTCGGCTTGTCGGTCGTTTCGGTCAGTTGCATCTTGACCGTCTCGAGCTTCAGCAGAACATCATGTGCGGTGCGGTAGAGCAACTCTCCCTGTTCGGTCAGAATGAGGCCGCGCGCATGGCGATGAAAGAGCTTGATGCCGACATCCTGCTCCAGCGCGCTGACCTGCCGACTGATGGCGGATTGGGACAGATGCAGTTTATCCGCCGCATGCGTGAACGATCCCGCTTCGGCAGCCGCGTGAAAAATACGCAGCTTGTCCCAGTCCAATGGCATGCCGCTTCCCCTCATCGGCTGCCTCACTCCGCAGCCACGGCGACGGGCATATGCCCAGTCAAGTAACGTTCCGCCTCAAGCGCGGCCATGCAGCCCATCCCCGCTGCGGTGATCGCCTGTCGGAACGTATCGTCGGTCACGTCGCCGGCGGCATAGATGCCTTCGAGGCTGGTCGCCGTCGAATCCGGTGCGGTCCAGAGGTAGCCATTGTCCTTGAGCTTCAATTTGCCCTTGAAAAGCTCGGTCGCCGGCGCATGGCCGATGGCGACGAAAATGCCGTCGATCGCCACATCGGTGACGGCACCGGTGCGCGTATCGCGCAGGCGTGCGCCTGAAACCGATGGCGGCATCGGCGGCTTGGCCGGCGTGCCCGTGATTTCAGCGACTTCGGTGTTCCAGAGAACCTTCACGTTCGGCTTGGCGAACAGGCGTTCCTGCAGGATCTTTTCGGCGCGGAAGGAATCGCGGCGGTGTACCAAGGTCACCGACTTGGTGATGTTGGAAAGATAGAGCGCTTCCTCGACGGCGCTGTTGCCGCCACCGACCACGATCACGTCCTTGTTGCGATAGAAGAAGCCGTCGCAGGTGGCGCAGGCGGAAACGCCGAAGCCCTGGAAGTGCTGTTCGCTCTCGATGCCGAGCCACTTCGCCTTGGCGCCGGTCGCGATGATGAGTGTGTCGGCGGTCCAGACCTGGCCGCTGTCGGTGCGGGCGAGGAAAGGACGCTGATTGGTGTCGACCTCGGTCACGAGGTCATTGACGATCTCGGCGCCGACATGCTGGGCCTGCTGCAGCATCTGCTCCATCAGCCAGGGTCCCTGGATCGGGTCGGCAAAGCCCGGATAGTTTTCGACATCGGTCGTGATCATCAGCTGGCCGCCCTGTTCCAGGCCGGCAATCAGGACCGGCTGCAGCATTGCGCGCGCAGCATAGACAGCGGCGGTATAGCCGGCTGGGCCGGAGCCGATGATGAGCACCTTCGTGTGGCGGGCAGGCATAGTCAGTCCTTTCAATTTCAGCGCTTGGGAAACCGCGGCTTCAAACGGGAAAAGCAGGCGATTTCACGATCCGCCGGTCCATTTATGATTGCCGCATGCATTTATTCAAGGGCAGCCTTGCATTACTAACAGAGCAAATCTGCTTTGTGTAAGAATCGGTTACGCCAGAGAAACTTTCTTGCGAATTTTCCTGCCTTATATAGAAGCTGGCGAAGGGGAATTAAAGAAAGGCCATAAAGTGCTTCGCGCTGAACTCGATGCCATCGATATCAAGATCCTGCGGGAGCTTCAGCGGGACGGGCGGATGACGAATGTCGAGCTGGCCGATCGAGTCGGCATTTCCGCGCCGCCCTGTCTGCGCCGGGTGCGCAAGCTGGAGGAAGCCGGCATCATCGAAGGCTATCATGCCATGCTGAACAGCCCGAAGCTCGGCTTCGATCTCGTTGCCTTCTGCATGGTCGGTCTCAAGCATCAATCCGAGGCCAATCTCAAGGCCTTTGCCGGCGCTACCGCGGAATGGCCGCTGGTGCGGCAGGCGTGGATGGTTTCCGGCGACAGCGATTTCCTGCTGCATTGCGTCGCGGAAAACCTCACCAGGTTCCAGGATTTCGTTATCGAGGTTCTGACGGCGAATGAGCACGTCGATACGGTGCGTACGATGCTGACCATTCGGCAGGTCAAGAAGCTTGGGTTGGTGGAGCTTTAGGACGGATGGCGGATCGCCCGTGGCACCGATCGCTCATCAAGTCCGGCGTGCGCCTCGTGCTGGGCGGTTCGCTGGCTCACGTGCAGGATTGGTTTCCCGGGCTTAGCATCGTTCGCAGCCAAAATGTGAGCGAAGTGCTCTATCGTGGCTCCAGGGTCGCCGTCCTCGCCGGTCCGGATCAGCTGCGTGAGCGCTCCGGCGAGCAGATCTATATTGTCGGCTCGGGGCCATCGATTCGCGATTGTGATCTAAGCGGACTGGAATCCGGTAGCGCCATTCTGCTGAACGGCGCCATCGGGCTCATCGGCGACCGGATCGCCGAGCCGCTCGCCATAGCGATCGAGGACGAGCGCTTCGTCTGGCGGCATATCGAAATGATGCGGAAGAAGATCGCGCCCGGCTCGCTTTGCTTGTTCTCCATTGCCGTACTGCGTGCGCTTTGCGAGAGCGACAAAGGCTGGCTGGCGGACAAGACGATCATTCTGATCGATAACATTTACAAACCCTATGGCACACGGCGCCGCACCCTCGACGACATCAGGCAGCTCCAATATGTGCGTCTGGATGCAACCGGTTCAGCCGGTTTCTCGCTCTCACCGGATCGCGGCGTTTTCCTTGGCGGCTCGGTCGCGGTGTCTGCGCTGCAATTTGCCTTGTATTGCACGCCAAAGACGATCGGCTTTCTGGGTATCGATATTTCCAATGCGAGCGAACCTCGCTTTTATGAGACCGGCCGCGACACTGCTTTCTCAGGCATAGCACGGGCCGAAGATCGTATTGTCGAGCATCTCGTATTCGCCCGGCAAATCGCTGGGGAACGCGGTGTTTCGTTCATCAATTATTCGCCTGTTTCGGCGCTGCTGAAGTATGATTTCGGTTATGACGACAGGTTTGCTGCAAGGCCGAACACCTGAATCTGCCTTGAGACGCTGAAATCCCTTTGGTCGTTCCGCCAGGACTGTTCAGCTCGGGGCTTGCCAATGCAAGCCGTTGATTGCTAGCAACGCATCGTTCCGTTGCAGAGAAAGAGGCTGATGCGCTGGCTGAAACCCAAGGGCTCCGATGCCAAGAAACTGACCATCGATCCGCCCGAGCCACGGGCAGGGCGCCATGGTGTTGCGATTGCCGCATGCGTCAAGAACGAGGTGCGCTATATCGAGGAATGGGTGCGCTTCCATCGGGCCGTCGGCATTCGCCACTTCTACATCTATGACAACGGCTCCACGGACGACACCTGCGCGCTCCTTCGCAGCCTCCTGAATGAGGACACGCTGACGGTTATCCCCTGGGCCGGGCGGATGCGCGATACGGCGACATCAACGATTCTGAACGGCCAGGTCATCGTCTTCGCGCACGCCATCCTCAATTTCGGCTGTTATTACCGCTGGATGGCTTTCATCGATGTCGATGAGTTCCTGTTACCGAAACAGGCGCGCACGGTCGAACAGGCGTTGGAGGCCGTCGGCGATTTTCCGAATGTTTCGCTGCCATGGCACATGTTCGCCACCAGCGGCCATGAGGCGCCTCCTGACGGGCCCTTGACGCTGAACTACACGCAGCGTGGCGCCGATCCGATGACGCGTAAGGAAAATGTAAGCAATTTCAAATGCATCGTCGATCCATGTGAAGTGACTGAGGTCAGCGTTCACCAGTTCCAGACGCGAGCTTACGGGGATCTGACGGCCAACGATGCCGGCCAGCGCTTCACGCGGCGGGCGCGGAAGTCGCCCGAGTTCTATTCGAACCGGTTCCTGCAGCTCAATCATTACTATACGAAATCTAGACAGGAGCTGATGGAGAAGCTTGGGCGGGGATGGGCTTACGACAGCAGCGCGACGAAATACCGGGACAAGGTTCTGTCCATCGTCAAAAGCATCGAGGAAGATATGGTGGAAGATCGTTCGATGATCGACTTCATTGAACGTTATCATATCGATCTCAGCCGCTAGCCTGCCCGTTCAATCGTTGGCGATGAGCAGCCGTCGATAGACATCGCCAATGGCAGTCGCTTCCTTTTCCAGCGCGAATTCGCTGCGCACGTGACGCACGGCGTTTTCGCCCTGACGAAGCGTCTCCTCCGGATTGGCAAGATAGAAGTCGATAGCCCTGGTCAGCGCTTCACCATCGCCGGCGGGGACGACGGCACCGGTTTCGCCCGGAACGATCAGCTCCGCATAGGCGCCGGCATCCGAGGCGACAACCACGGTGCGGGACGCCATGGCTTCGAGCGGTGTCAAGCCGAAACCCTCGTTGCGGGAAGGGGCGACGTAGAGGGTCGCTCGGCGATACCAGGGCTTGATATCGTCGACTTCGCCCAGAAAACGGATGCGATCGGCAAGGCCTGCGTCGGTTACCAGCTTCACCAATTCATCGCCGAAGCCGCGATGTTCGGCAGTCACCCGGCCGCAGATGACGGCGGTCCAATCCGGATAGCGCGGCAGAAGCTCGATCATCGCCTTGACGAAGAGATCGGTACCTTTCTGATGGCGGACGCGGCCGAAGCAGCCGATGAGATAGGTGCCGGGCAGGCCCGTGGCGGCCATGCGGTCGTCAGGAGTTTCCGGTGGATGAAAGCGATTGAGATCGATGCCGTGCTGGATAACTGTGTGCGGCACATGCAGGAAACTGCCGGAGCGGGTGCTGGTGGCGATGACAGCGTCCATGCGGCGGATGAGCCAGCGCGTATAGCCGGTATGGCGGCGCTGGGCCGCCGAGGTGAACACCAGCTTCAACGGCATGCGCAGAACGGAGCGCAGCAGCAGGCCGACCAGCATCTCGTTGTTGCGGCGGGCATGCCAGACACGCACGCGATGCCGGCGCGGCTTGGTCCAGAGGCCGAAAAGCCGGATCCAGCAGAGCTTGGGCAGATCCGCCGGCAGACCGGGGCCGAGCGTTGCGATGTGATAGCCTAGCTCGATCTGCTTGGGGATCAGCTGCACGATCGTGGAGGTAACGCCGGAGAGCCGGCGTTTGAAATTCGTCGCGACGATCTCGATCTCGCGGAGATCGCTCGCATGCGTTGAATCGCGATCGCGCACGGGGCTGATTAGCCCCAGGTGACGGAGAGGATTCCGTAAGCCTTGGCTCCGCCGGGTGCATTGACCTCGATGGAATCGCCGACTTCCTTGCCGATCAGGGCGCGGGCGATCGGCGAGGATATGGAAATGCGGCCGGCCTTCACGTCGGCTTCCTGGTCGCCGACGATCTGATAGATCTTCTCTTCCTCGGTGTCCTCGTCGACGAGCTTCACCTTGGCGCCGAACTTGATCTTCGAGCCGGACATCTTGGAGAGGTCGATGACTTCGGCGCGTGCCGTCAGGTCTTCAAGCTCGCCGATGCGGCCTTCATTGTGGCTCTGTGCTTCCTTGGCGGCATGGTACTCGGCATTTTCGGAGAGGTCGCCATGGGCGCGCGCTTCCGCAATTGCCTCGATGATTCTCGGGCGCTCTTCCTGCTGACGCCAGCGCAGTTCTTCCTGCAGCTTGACGAACCCGTTCTGTGTCATCGGTACCTTTTCAACCATTTGCCTTGTCCTTCACTCCCTGCGCTGCTCTTCCGCACACACAAAAGAAAACAGGTTCCGAAGCGGTACTTCGGAACCATGTAGAGCCAATATTTTGTCATCTATAGCAGATTGCGACAGCCGATTTCCAGAAAATTCGATGACTTATGGGAGGCTACTCCACGTCTTCGCATGCCAAGGCCGGGTGCCCGGAAATCGGCCATGAGGCTTCTTCACCGATCCTCGCGATGCCCATTCCGCGCCGCGACGAATGTGATCCGGCTATTGTATCCGCATTCGTCGTGACGGAAATTCGTCCTTAGAAATAGCTCTGCAGCGGCCGCACTTCGAGGTTCCCGGCCTTCAGGGCCTTGATCGCCATGGCGGCGGCTTCGGCGCCGGCCATGGTGGTGTAGTAGGGCACCTTCTGCATCAATGTCGCCCGGCGAAGCGATTTCGAATCCGAGATCGCTTTGTTGCTGTCGGTCGTATTGATGACGAGCTGGACCTGACGGTTGCGGATGGCGTCCTCGATATGCGGGCGGCCTTCCAGCACCTTGTTGATCTTGGTTGCTTCAATGCCATTCTCGGCGAGGAAGCGCTGGGTTCCGCCGGTTGCGAGCACCTTGAAGCCCTGTTCCGTCAGCATGCGGATGGCCGGCAGGACGCGCGGCTTGTCGTCGTCGCGGACCGAGACGAAGACTGTCCCGTCGCGCGGCAATTCGACGCCGGCGCCGAGCTGGGACTTGGCGAAGGCCAGAGCAAAATCGGTATCCAGGCCGATGACTTCGCCGGTCGAGCGCATTTCCGGTCCGAGCAGGATGTCGACGCCGGGGAAGCGCGCGAAGGGGAAGACGGCTTCCTTGACGGCGATGTGCTTCAGCTTGCGCGGATCGGGCTTTTCGCCATAGGCGGCAAACACCGCATCCAGCTTTTCGCCGGCCATGACGCGGGCGGCGATCTTGGCGATCGGCGCACCGATGGTCTTGGCGACGAAAGGCACCGTACGCGAGGCGCGTGGGTTGACTTCGAGCACGTAGACCGTGCCGTCCTTGATGGCGAACTGGACGTTCATCAGACCGCCGACATTCAGCGCCTTGGCCATGGCCTTCGCTTGGCGTTCCAATTCGTCGATCATGGCGGGCGACAGCGTGCGTGGCGGCAGCGAACAGGCCGAGTCACCGGAGTGGATGCCGGCTTCCTCGATATGCTCCATGATGCCGGCGACGTAGACGTCGGTGCCGTCGGACAGGCAGTCGACGTCGACTTCGATGGCGCTGGCAAGATAGCTGTCGAACAGGAGCGGGTTCTTGCCGAGCAGCGTGTTGATCTGGCCGGTCTTGTCGTTCGGATAGCGCTGCTTAATGTCTTCCGGCACCAGTTCGGGGACCGTGTCGAGAAGATAGGTTTGCAGCATGCCTTCCGAATGAATGATCTGCATGGCGCGGCCGCCGAGAACGTAGGACGGGCGCACGACCAGCGGGAAGCCGATTTCCGACGCGACGAGGCGGGCCTGCTCGACCGAATAGGCGATGCCATTGTTCGGTTGGTTGAGATCGAGCTTCATCAGCAGCTTCTGGAAGCGGTCGCGGTCTTCGGCAAGGTCGATGGCGTCAGGCGCGGTGCCGAGGATTGGAATGCCGTTCTTTTCGAGCGCTTCGGCAAGCTTCAGTGGGGTCTGGCCGCCGAACTGGACGATGACGCCGACAACTTCGCCATTTTCCTGCTCCGCCTTCAGGATTTCGATCACGTCTTCGGCCGTCAGCGGTTCGAAATAGAGACGATCCGAGGTGTCGTAGTCGGTCGAGACCGTTTCCGGATTGCAGTTGATCATGATCGCTTCATAGCCGGCATCCTTCAGGGCGAAGGCGGCGTGGCAGCAGCAATAGTCGAACTCGATGCCCTGGCCGATACGGTTCGGGCCGCCGCCGAGGATGACGACCTTCTTGCGGTCGGAGACTTGTGCTTCCGAGCGCGCGGTACCAACGAAAGGCGTCTCATAGGTCGAATACATGTAAGCAGTGGGCGACGCGAACTCGGCGGCGCAGGTATCGATGCGCTTGAAGACCGGGCGCACGTTCAGCTTGTTGCGAAGCTCCGCCACTTCCTTCGGCCGCTTGCCGGTCAGCGTCGCGAGACGCGCGTCGGAAAAGCCCATCGCCTTCAGCATGCGCAGATTGGTCGCATCTTCCGGCATGCCATGCTCGCGGATGCGGGCTTCCATGTCGACGATGCTTTTGAACTGCGCGATGAACCAGGGGTCGATCTTGCAGCCTTCGTGCACTTCTTCCGGCGTCAGGCCGAGGCGCAGCGCCTGAGCAACCATGCGCAGACGGTCCGGTGTCGGTGTTCCGATGGCGGCGCGGATGGCGTTGCGGTTTCCTTCACCCTCTTCGGTGCCGGGGATTTCGATCTCGTCAAGGCCGGTCAGGCCGGTTTCGAGGCCGCGCAGCGCCTTCTGCAGCGATTCGGCAAAGGTGCGGCCGATCGCCATGACTTCGCCGACCGACTTCATCGCTGTGGTCAGAACCGGCGAGGCGCCTGGGAACTTCTCGAAGGCAAAACGCGGGATCTTGGTGACGACATAGTCGATCGAGGGCTCGAAGGATGCCGGGGTTGCACCGCCGGTAATGTCGTTTTCCAATTCGTCGAGCGTATAGCCGATGGCCAGCTTGGCTGCGATCTTGGCGATCGGGAAGCCGGTCGCCTTCGATGCGAGGGCGGAAGAGCGCGACACGCGCGGGTTCATTTCGATGACGACGAGGCGCCCGTCCTTCGGATTGACCGCGAACTGCACGTTCGAGCCGCCGGTTTCGACGCCGATCTCGCGCAGGACCGCGATCGAGGCGTTGCGCATGATCTGATATTCTTTGTCCGTCAGCGTCAGCGCCGGAGCAACCGTGATCGAATCGCCGGTGTGGACGCCCATGGGATCGATGTTTTCGATCGAGCAGATGATGATGCAGTTGTCCGCCGTGTCGCGGACCACTTCCATCTCGAATTCCTTCCAGCCGAGCACAGATTCTTCGACCAGCACTTCGGTGGTCGGGGAGGCATCAAGGCCACCGCCGACGATTTCGAAGAATTCCGAGCGGTTATAGGCAATGCCGCCGCCGGTGCCGCCCAACGTGAACGAAGGACGGATGATGGCGGGCAGGCCGACATGGTCGATCGCCTGGGCGGCGATTGCCATGGCATGGCTCATGTAACGCTGCTTGCGGTCGCTTTCGCCGAGGTTCCACTGGTTTTCCAGTTCGTCGAGCGCCTTGTCGAGTTCGGCACCGGAAAGCTGTGCCTTCAGCTTAGTGCGCTCGGCTTCATGCGTCTTGCGGTCGGTATCCTTGATGTCGGTGGCGTTCGCCAGCATCGAGCGCGGCGTTTCGAGACCGATGCGGGCCATGGCTTCGCGGAAGAGGGCGCGGTCTTCGGCCATGTCGATCGCGGCCGGCTTGGCGCCGATCATCTCGACGTTGTAGCGGTCGAGCACGCCCATGCGCTTCAGCGACAGCGCTGTGTTGAGGGCGGTCTGGCCGCCCATGGTCGGCAGCAGGGCGTCCGGGCGCTCCTTGGCGATGATCTTGGCGACGACTTCCGGCGTGATCGGCTCGACATAAGTGGCATCCGCCAAGCCCGGGTCGGTCATGATCGTCGCGGGATTGGAGTTGACGAGGATGACGCGGTAGCCTTCCTCCTTCAGCGCCTTGCAGGCCTGTGTGCCGGAATAGTCGAATTCGCAAGCTTGGCCGATAACAATCGGTCCTGCGCCGATGATGAGGATCGATTTGATATCTTGGCGCTTCGGCATGGGCTCACATCCGTTTTTTTGTTGCGCGAAAAACCGGCCAGGGTGGGAGATCACCGGCCGGGGGCGCATGGCATGTCTTTTCAGGCTAGAAGCGGCTTATAGGCAAATGTATTTGCAAACGGAACCCCATAAATCGCGGAATCGACAGGAATTCGGCATGCGCTCCTCATGGAGCGGTGAATTAGCAGGCGGTTCCGCTCATCATCACTAGCACTACTTTGGCAGAATTGAATTTAGGTTCATTTGGAACCTGATACGGCAGTGTGGACATCGTTGTGGTGGATGGTGGTTTGAGAGTGCGGCTATGACGGCACGCCGGACAGCTGGCAGTGTCGGCTTAGGCGGGCCGTGCCTCTTTCTTTTTTTCCCGCTTTGCCTTGTTGAGGCGCTGATGCTGAAGAAAGGCATAGGCAATCATCGTCATCAACGCGTGTCGGTGTAGGCCCTGCCATGATCGGCCTTCAAAGTGATCGAGGCCGAGTTCTTCCTTCATCTGCTGATGGGCCTGCTCGCAGACCCATCTTGCTTTGATGGCGGCCGCGAGAGCTTTCAAGGTCGCCTCGGC
>NZ_FMAF01000053.1 GCF_900094565.1 Martinezella lusitana | reverse complement strand
CGCACCACCCATCACTCCGGCTATGCCGTTAGTCAGCGCATTCGCAAGCGTATCGAAGAAGTGTTCGGCTGGGCCAAGACCAGCGGCGGAATGCGCAAGACCCGCCACCGCGGAAAGGATCGCGTCGGCTGGATGTTCACCCTGACGGCCACCGCTTATAATTTGGTGAGGCTACCAAAGCTGCTGGCGACGGCATGATCGCGCCCGTAATCCGCCCAAAGACGGTGGATTACTATCAAGCACGCCGAAAGGGCCGCTGAAAAAGCATCGTCAAGGCTCGTCTTCGAGCCATCTAGCGAGGATCGGCTGAAAAATTAACGCTATTTCCGCACCTTGTTAAATGCCGTTCCGAGCTCACCATTTCGCTCATCCTGGCTTTGCCATTGCTATGCCATTGCCAGAGGTGCCAAGCACCTCGCGATGCATCCGCCTTCAGATTAATCCAAGCTTAGACGCCGTTGCCACCGCTTGTGTGCGCGTTACCGCATCGAGCTTTTCCATGGCGGCCCTGAGATAGCCATCGATTGTGTGATTGGAGAGCGCAAGTATTTGCCCGATTTCGCGGCTCGTTTTACCCTCGCTGGCCCATCGGAGGCATTCTTTCTCGCGAGGTGTCAAAACGTCAGTTGCCCGCGAACGCGAACTATATGAGTCTACCGCTCCCATAAGCGCCATCATAAGCATCGCCATCTCTTCGTGGCGTTCGACCCTTCGCCGACCAGACATCAGACAAACGTAACGTCGCTGTTCTGAATCTGAGAGTGCAACAGCGAACGTGAACGAGAATCCCTCGTTGATGAAAATCCCGTCTTGAGGTCTGTGACTAGGGTGAGGGGCTCGGGCGAGAAGTAGTGGCATCGTCGGCACTGGAAGGACGGTCCGCTCAAGCCTCCTGATAAGCGGGCTTTCAGTCAATAGGTTTCGAGATTTGTAGGCGTTGAGCAGATCGGTGGGCCAGTTGGTCGCCAGAACGTTGTCGGCAAACAGTGGGCGACCTGGCGCCGGGAAGGTCCCGAACAGAAAGTAACGAAAATTATAGCCCTTCAACATCGACCGCAAACGCGATTGCAAGGCGTTAAGCCGTGCAATCGCGCTGACGATACGATCTGGATCAGAGCTCTTGGTCTTTCTATATCCCGAACGAGCAGGCATCTTGCTAACCGTCGACGACCTCAGTCTCAGGTCTGTCGGTGCCAAGGGAATATTCGCGATGCCATTTGCCGTCGGTCGTCTCAAAAGCGATTTCGGTGTCGCGGCCTGCTATCTGCTGTCGCTGCGCCGCAATTCTTGCCGCCGTCAAGGCATCCTCATGTGTATTGAAGGGCTCTGACCAAACGTCATCAAGACGGTACGCAAAGCCACCGTCATGGGGGCCAATGTGATAGGTGATATGCATTCGAAATTCTCTCTAAGTCGCTGGAAGTCATCGCCGATTAATTAAGAAGGTCTCGGTAGCGGGCGGGAACCTGGTGTGGTGCGCAACCTGCCTTTCCGAGGATTGCAAAGAGCGCGATTGAGAACATTGCTGATTTGATGATCAGCAGTGGCAACCCTGTCGAATAGCTCTCTGGCTGACTATGCTGTTGATCGTGTCGCATTTGCTAATTCGGATCGAGTGGTGATCCGATCATGCGCCGCGGATGCTTATACGATCTTGTAAGTTTCGGCCGTGACAGACGGCTGTAGACTATGCGAATTTACGTGCTGCGGAGACGTCCACGGACAAAGCTTCACCCTCAAAAAAGGAAAGAGTCTCCGCTAGCCTCTCGCGCTCTGCCCGACCATGAGATTCCGCCGCGTGTTTTGCGAGACTGGTCGCAGATCTAAGTTCCCAAAACTTTGCGCCTTGTTCGGTTGCAAGATCGTATCCACGACGTATCAGTTCCCGGCCATCTTGAGCATTTTCAAGAAGAAGTCGCTCTCCCTTCAATCGGTACAATTCTGCACGGCACCACCCCGCGTTCTTTGAAAGCGCACGATCCAAGGTCTCGTCGTCGGCGAGGTGGCCGCCTGCCATAAGGCAATTTTCGAACCGGGCACCCTTCGCATTCCTAAGGCTTTGATTGAACTCGTCCGAGTTGCCCGACTGGACGGCTTTAGCGACGTGATGGAACGTCGTGGCCCATTCTTGCCACCGAAGGAGGGAGTTCTTCGTTGCTTTTTCGGCTAGATGGCTGAGAAGCCGAACTCCTAGATCATGGTCTCCCATGCCAAACGCAGTTGGACATGCGGAAACTGAAAGGAAGAGGCAGTACGAGATGGCGTGATCTAATGCGCTAGCTTCTTCAAATGTCGAGGCAAGCAATGACCTCGCCTCTGAAAGCTTTCCCTGAACCCACAGCGTCTTGACGACCGTCGATAAAGCACTGATGCGCTGATCATAACTCGCTCCGTTGTTGAGAGTCCCGCGGACACCTCCCCTTGCGAGTTCGAGTGCAATTTGCGCGTGCGTCAACCCGGCATCAAAGTTTCCGATGTAGTGGAAGTTGTGAGCAAGGAGGCGGCTCGCTGCATTCGGCAGTACGTTCCCAAAGAGGTCGTTGAAACGGTGTGCAAGTGATATCGCCTCGACGTAGTCACCATTCATGGTGTGGATTGCCGTCATTCCTCCGACCGCGCGGAGTGTGTTCATGTGGTCACGCAAATTCTCGGCAATGGATTTGGCTTTGGAAAACTCTTCGATTGCTTCCTGGTCACGTTCCGAGCTCTTGATGTGGTAAAGAGTGCCGCCATGAGAGACCCGTAGGTTCATCTCGGTAAGTGCGTCGACCTCTTCTAGCTGATCGAAGTAGGCGAGGGCGCGTTCGAGGTGCCTGAGCTGCTCAGCCATCAGGCCAAGCTGGGTCCAAATGATGTTGGAACTGGCCACAAGATCAATTCCGGCCCGCGTCTCGCCGCCCTTGGAAAATGCCCACTCTAGTGCGCTTCGGAGTTCGTGAACCAAGCCTCCGTGTTCGTTGAGCCAACTACCGGTATCGAGAACAGTCCAATCGCGCTCAGCTTCGGCAAGCCGAGCGCGGCAAAGCTTAGCGTGAGCCAATTTGCAGGATTGATCAAAACCGGAGTTGGCGAGTTTGGTCGCCGCATATTCCCTTGTGGTGACCAAGAGCCGATAGTTGCCGCCTGCTCCGGAGACGTTGAGCAAAGACTTTAGAAACAACCCGTCAAAGGCATCGTAGAATTCTTCGTCGGAGACATCCTCAGCAGCAACCCACCTTGCGTGGTCCGCAGTGAATGTACCAGCAAAAACAGAAAGCCGATCTAACAGGTCCTTTTGGGTGGGCTCTAGCGTGTTATAGCTCCAGTCCAAAGCGGCTCTTAGCGTTTGTTGACGGGGCGGTGCGGTACGACGACCTCGCCTTAACAGCGCCAGCGGGTCCGCGACCGAGCGATGAAGACTTTCGAGATCCATATCGAACGCTCGCGCGGCTGCGAGTTCGATGGCCAAGGGTATACCATCGAGCCTGCGGACGATATCGGCCGCCAAAGTCATTGCATCGGGGCGTGCAAAGTCACTTTCATCGGCCACGAGGCCCGCAAGAGAAATGAAAAGTTCTAAACCAGCATATTCTGATGCGTTTATGGTCGATGAACCCTCAGGGGGAACCTCCAAAGGTGGAAGTTGCCGCACACGCTCAAGAGACGCCCGCAATGGCTCCCGGCTTGTCGCCAAAATAGTGGTCAATGGCGAAGCCTTCAGAATTTCCTCGGCGGCACGAGCGGCTTCGTCGACAACATGCTCGCAGTTATCAAAAACCAAGAGGGTGGCGCTCTTTTGCAATTCGCCAATAATCGCTGGGAGAACATTCGAGCCGTAGACACTTAGTCCCAGCTGACTTGCCAGCGATGGCAGCAATGTCTCGCCAGTTGAGTGGGCGGCGAGATCCAGGAACAGCACCCGATACTGCTGACTTAGCAATCTGGCTACGGCTATTGCGACCGATGTTTTGCCTATGCCACCGGCACCAGCAATCGTAAGGAGCCTCGTTGTCTTAAAAAACTCAGCGGTCGTTCGTATAAAATCTTCCCTACCAAGGAGTTTGGTAGCCGTTCTCGGCAATGTCGACTTATCGATCGGATTCGCTGGACGGCTCGTCGCCGGGCGATGACTCACTCTGACAGTCGGTAGAAACTGGTATCCTCGGCTGGGCACATTTTCGATAAATTTCCGAGCTTCATCCCCGAGTGACTTCCGAAGCGAGACCAGATGGACTCTCAGCGCACCTTCTTCAACGATTGTGGTTGGCCAAACCGCCCGAATAAGCTCTTCTTTACTGACGACCTGTCCCGCCCGCGTGGCAAGTGCGGCGAGAATATCAAAGGCCCGACTACCAAGGCGCAGTGCTTTCCCATCCGCAGACAGCCTCCGATTTTCGATATCTAGCTCGAAACTATCGAAATATAAGACTGACATGCCGCCCCCAAGATTCAGCTTGGTTCACTTTTTCAGTTTTCGGGTTCTGCACCGCCGCGTCTGCCCTTACAGTTCTTAGCCGGGTCTTTCAAGAAGTTCTAATTCGTAGTTTTAGATCGAGTTTTCCCTCTTCTGCCTTGTAGAATATTGACTCATTTCTCACCAGCTCACCAGAGGTCGATGTGGTGGATCATAAACGGCCCCGTTATAAATATGCGGCTCTAAAATCGATGCCGGAAATCGACTTGGAGCCATACCGCGAGCAATAACAGGCTACGCACGCGAAACAATGACAAAAAACGCTGGCGTGGAGTAGCGTCTCCGAAGCCTTGATCGGGATTCCGCGTTTCGCAGGATGTGTGGAGCGTTAGAAAGCCATCAGATAACAGAACCGCCGGTGCTGCGATGCCATAATGTAGGCCCAACCTGGCCGGAACCCCCGTGTTTATTCAGTTTCTGCGCAGCCCCATCGAGCAGCTTCAGGAAACTTCTGGGGTCGATACCATCGGCTCGGTTCAACAGCGCTATTAATGGATCTGACCTCATCTCAGTAATTGTAAGCGTTTCGGGCATCGAAGCCTCCTTTGACGCGTTGGAGGCTAACCCAGTCGGTGGAGAATTCTTGTCAAAATCGAGTGCGGCGTGTGTTTGCTCGCTCCTGCCGGATCGTCCAATAAATGGAAAGGCCAACCCTTTAATGACGATGACACTGTACCATTGAGGTGGTGGCGAATTGGTTTGCGAACTGTGTGGCAAGAGAAGGTACCAGAATGCGTGTCCTAGTTCTGTTTGCGCATCCCGCACAACGGAAATCGAGTATTAATCTCGCAATGGCCGATGCGGCCCGTAGAGTCGACGGTTTGACGTTCGTTGATCTCTATGAGGAATATCCTCGCTTCCAGATCAATATCGATCGAGAGCAGGAACGCTTGCTGGACCACGATGTCATTGTCTTCCAATTCCCGATGTATTGGTATTCGACGCCTTCGCTTCTGAAAGAGTGGCAGGATCTCGTGTTGGAGTACGGGTTCGCCTATGGTCCACAGGGGAAGCTGCTGGCTGGCAAGTTCGCGCTCATTTGCGTCACCACAGGCGGCCGCGAGAGCGACTACTCGGCCACTGGCGGCAATAATTACCCATTGCGCCAGTTCCTGCTGCCTTTGCAGCAAACCGCGACGCTCTGCGGAATGAAGTTCCTGCCTCCATTCGTTCTTCACGCCGCCAATCACATCGGCACGCCGGAGGCGCAGCGACATATTGCATCATACGGCGCTCTCCTACGCGCGATAACAGCCAACCAGCTTGATCTTGACGAGGCGCTGACCCGCGACTCGATATTCCCGGCTGATTTGCCGATCATGGCGGAGCACTAGGCTATGGAGGGTTTAACGTTCTATGCCCTGGCATATCTCGCCGCAGCCGTCTTCGCCGTCATCATCTCGCGGAGGCTTGGGCTCGGTTCAGTTGTGGGCTACATCGCCGCTGGCGTGATCGTCGGTCCCATCCTTCACGTCTCTGGGGCGGGATCTGAATATCTCGAACAATTCTCGGAATTCGGCATCGTGATGATGCTCTTTCTCATTGGGATGGAAATCGATCCGCAGATGGTCTGGCGACTCAAAGGCAAGCTCATCGGCTTGGGCGGTCTGCAAGTCGTTCTGACTCTCGTGGCAGTCGGCGTCTTCGGAACGTTGTTGGGGTTCTCTTGGCAGCAAAGCGCACTGTTCGGCTGTGTCGTCGCATTATCTTCAACCGCAATCGTTCTGCAGACCCTTGAAGAGAAAGGGCTCCTGGAGTCCGACGGTGGAAGGGCGAGTTTTGCGGTCCTGCTTTTTCAGGATTTGGCAGTCATTCCTATGCTGGCCTGCATTCCTATGCTTGCTTCGGTCACCACTGTCACTAACAGCGCTCATGGAGAAACATTTTTTGCGACGCTACCGGGGTGGGCATCTGCACTCTTGACGCTAGGAGCAGTTGTCTTCGTTGTGGCCGCCGGACACTATCTTTCGCGGCCCGTCTTTCGCTCAATAGCACAACTAGGCCTTCGGGAGGTTTTCACAGCTGCCGCCCTGCTAGTAGTCGTTGCCATAGCGGCACTGATGTCCGCCGTTGGCCTTTCCCCAGCTCTAGGTGCCTTCCTCGCGGGCGTCGTGTTGGCAAACAGCGAGTTTAAGCAAGAACTTCAAAACGATATAGAGCCCTTCAAAGGGCTTCTGCTCGGTCTTTTCTTTATGACGATCGGTGCAAAGATCGACCTATCGATACTGCTGCAGCATTGGGCGATCGTCCTCGTCGCGACGTTAGCGATGATGTTGATCAAGGTCGGCGTTCTCCTACCATTGGCATGGCTATTCCGACTTCGGGCGACGGCAGCCTGGCTATTTGCTCTCGGCCTCGCCCAAGCGGGAGAATTCGGCTTTGTGTTGCTCTCATTGGGACGAGAACGAAATATCTTTTCGGAGGAGATGGTCTCGATTTCGATACTTGTTATCACGTTGGGGATGGTCCTGACGCCCGGTCTGTTCATCCTATTTGACCGCATCGTGACCTTGCTGGACAGTCGCGGTGCGACCCGGGCCGACGACGAGCCCGAAGAGGGCACTGTCATCGTCGCAGGACTTGGACGTTTCGGCCAAATTGTAAACCGGATGCTGCTGGCGAACGGACACAAGCCGGTCGTGCTCGATTTCCGCGCAGACGTGGTAGATGATCTGCGAAAATTCGGAATTCGGTCATTTTTTGGAGACGCGGGGCGGCCTGACCTCCTCGACTCGGCGGGCCTCGCGAAAGCGAACGTCATCGTTGTTGCAATTGACGATCCAGATCGCGCGGTTGAGATCGTGACCTACGCCCGACGAGCCAACCCGAGTATCAAGATTGTCGCCAGGGCTTACGATCGGCTGCATTACTATCGCCTCTCCGATGCTGGCGCGGATTACATCGTTCGAGAACTTTTCGGCAGTTCTTTGGAGGCCGCGGTCCTGACATTGCGGTCGCTGGGCATGCACCCCTATGAGGTCGAAAAGAGAAGAAACGTGTTTATCGAGCAAGACCTAGCTGGATTGAAACGGATGGCGCCCCTTTTTGATGGCGTCACGCCCGTATCTGACAATCCTGACTTCATCGCCGGGTTTAATGACATCGGGAAAGTCATCGAAAATGCGATGCTCGGCAACCGAACGGCGTACAACGACTTGGTTCGACGGGGTTGGACTCCGCCCGTACTCGACGATAGTCACGCTCTGAAAGCTGAGCAATCGCGGCAGTAAATTGCCACAGGAGCGGTTGGAATGAAGCGTTTTCAGAAACTGATAATTGCCGCTGTGGCTCTGGGATGCGTAGGTGGGGCGGGTGCCGGTTTCTTTTTCTTCTGGCCACATTCCCTGCCAGATGTGACAGCGAGTGCGCTGCAGCCCACCGGCGCAGCCCTGATTGCGCGAGGCGAATATCTGACGATCGCGGCGGATTGTGCTGCCTGTCATACGACAAAGGGCGGGAAACCATTTGCCGGGGGCCTACCCTTCAAGCTGCCGTTCGGGACTATCTATTCATCGAATATAACCACTGATCCTGATCATGGGATCGGTGCCTGGAGTGATGCCGAGTTCGTCCGTGCGGTCCGGTCCGGGGTAGGGGCTCATGGCGAGAATTTATATCCCGCGTTTCCGTATGCGTCCTACGCCCTGATGACGACCGACGACATCTTGGCGGTCCGGGCGTATCTGCGCACAGTTGCACCTGTGGGCGAGAACGTTCCATCAAATTCGCTTGCGTTCCCCTTTAATCAACGTTGGCTTATGCGCGGTTGGAACCTTCTCTTTCTCCCGTCTCATCCTTTCGAGAGTAACCCATCGAAGGATGAGCAATGGAATAGGGGTGCATATCTTGTAGAGGCGCTCGAGCACTGCAGCGAGTGCCATACACCGAGAGCTCTGATGTTCCAGCGCAAACAGAGCGAGGCGTTGTCGGGCAGCGAAGTTGATGGCTGGAAAGCCTGGAACATCACGTCCGATCCGGATAGCGGCATCGGCCTCTGGACCAACGATGAGATCGGCGCCTTCTTATCAAAGGGGCATGCCAACGGGCACGGGCCTGCGGGCGGTGCGATGCGTGAAGCGGTCGACCTGAGCCTGAGCAGGCTCCCAACTTCAGACATTGAAGCTATAGTCGCATATCTACGGACGGTTCCTCCAATCGAGAGCGACGAGAAGGTTCGTGTGAATCGTAAGAGCTCGATGCAGAACGCCTCGTCCAAAAAATCGGACGAGACCCTTGGCTCGCGGATCTACGCTGGTGCGTGTGCGAGCTGTCACGGGCTCAGCGGCGACGGATTGGTGAACAACCGGGCCAATATTATTGGTGCCCACACGTTAGCTGATGTCGAAGGGAGCAATTTTATCCGGGTTGTCCTTCAAGGATCTTCAGACAGTACGGCAGCGCCGGGTCGGACGATGCCCGCGTTTGGGGCGGTCTACAGTGACGCGGAGATCGCAGCGTTGGTGAACTTCGTCATTAGTGACCTTGGTGAGAAGAAAAGTGCCGTTACAGCAAATGATGTTGCGAAGGCGCGGAAGTGAACTACCAGGTCATGTTGACAAAGTGGCTCCCAAAGGGCCGGAAGGATCATTCAAGACTGCCGTTCAGGAGGTGGGTTGCGATCGGACGGACGCGGAAAGTGCACCGACAGCTTTCGCGGTTGCACCGCCGTGGTCACCCAGCGCGTTGGTCAAAGCCGCTGGACTTCGCTTACACAGCGGGTTGCCATTTGTCACGTGAGCGCCAAGAAGATTTGAATTGAACGGCTCCCTTCGTCTGAAGCGCCAGAATGTTTGCCTCTTCAGGTCACATTATCTGCTCCGCTCGACGAACGAGGATGTGTCTCTGATTGTAAGCGGACATTAGTGCGGTGCGGTTTGCATCGACTGTAATATCCGGCACCCCAGCGGCTGGTTGGCGTTTCATACCGAACCCAAAAACGCTCCAATCTTACAATAAAGTCCCGGCCAGCGCCTATACGAGGGAGGGAGGCGCCTGTCGGCAGCCGAAAATCGTCGCAATTGAGAGATCTCAGCTATGTCAGATAAGAATTCAAATGCAGCCGAAGCCGGTACCTTTGCTATAGGCTCGACGGTAGTCAATCGGTTGGGTTTCGGCGGAATGCGGATCACTGGTCGGGGTGTTTGGGGTCAGCCGCAAGACCCAGCTGAAGTCGAACGCACACTCAAGAAATTACCAGAGCTGGGCGTCAATTTTATTGACACGGCCGATTCCTATGGGCCTGGCGTATCAGAAGAACTGATCCGAAAAGCTCTCCACCCTTACACTGGGCTGTTGATTGCAACGAAAGCCGGGTTGACCCGGCCCGGCCCCGATCAGTGGGCGCCGGATGGCCGTCCCGAAAAGCTGGTGGCCCGTGCTCACGAAAGTCGCGAGCGACTTGGTGTCGAGAAAATTGGGCTGTGGCAACTGCATCGTATCGACCCGCGTGTCCCACGCGATGAACAGTTTGTCGCCATCCGAAGCCTGCTCGACACTGGCGTTATTTTGAATGCAGGCCTAAGCGAGGTCTCAGTCGAGGAGATCGAGGCGGCTTCAAAATATTTCAAAGTTGCTACGGTTCAGAACCGATACAATCTCGTCGATCGTTCCAGCGAAGATGTTCTTGATTACTGTGAGGAGAATGGGATCGGCTTTATCCCGTGGTTCCCTCTGGCAGCTGGCCAACTCACCAAGCGTGGCTCCGTGCTTGATGTTATTGCGGAGAACCACGGCGCGACCCCGAGCCAGATCGCACTGGCGTGGGTGCTGAAACGAAGCCCCGTAATCATTCCGATTCCGGGCACGTCGAAGGTAAGCCACTTGGAAGAAAACGTCGCTGCGGCAGGCATCAAACTTAGCGACGAGGAGTTCGCATCCCTCGATGCAGCAGGTCGCCAGTGACACAGCAATCAGCCCGACAAGCTCGCTTGAGTTTGTCGGGCTGACAGGAAAAGGCTGATGTTTTTGAATAACGTCATCAGGGAAACTATGCCCTCAATGCCAGTTCTATTTCCTCGCGAAAAGGTAGTTTAGCGTTAGCGAGATTGCTTCCGCGACAGCAGCTGCAATACCAATGGCCCACACAGCATCGAGGCCAATAATCCCTGCACCCAGCGCACTTCCGATCGAGAAGCCCAGGTACATTGTCGAAGTGTTCAGGGATAGCGATACCGAAGCCTGAGAAGGAGACGATGCCGCAATCAATCTGGCCATCTGAGCGGGGAAGAAGGACCAGACGCTGAAACCCCAGACGCCGATAGCCACTAAGGCAGGTATTTGAGCCGCTGCTGGACCAAGGACAGTCACCGCCGCCAAAACAGCAAACGAGCACCCGAGCAGAATGAGCGACGCCGTCACGACCCTTCCTGATCCGAACCGGTCGTTCAAGGCGCCACCAGTGGTCACACCTATCGCTGCCGCAAATCCCCACATTGAGACCGTAGCGCCAATCCCTGAGGTACCAAAACCCAAGACAGTAGTGAGGTATGATGCGATGTAAGGGTAGGCGGTATAGGCGCCAATTGACCAGAACAGAGTGATGGCAAGCAATTTGAGAATTGGCGCTTGCCGAATGACGCCCATGCGCTCCGACAAACTTGCGACGGACATGCCTTCACCTGCCGTGCGGACGATCCCCACGATAATGCCGACGATCGCCACAAGGCCCATTACAGCGACGGCGAGAAACGTGGTCCTCCATCCAAAGGCGTGACCGACCAGGGCTCCAAGCGGTAACCCCAAAGCGATCGCGATGGTCATGCCACCACTGACGATAGCAAGCGCTCTTCCTCTTCGAGCAGGCCCGGCGATTGCCCCAGCCAGAGCGTTCGCGTTCGGAACGAATAGTCCTGCTGCGACGGCCATAAGTAAGCGAGCAACCAGAAGGGTGGAGAACGTTGCAGAGAATGCCGCCACGAAGTTGCCGACGGCGAAAATAGTCATGGCAACTAACAATGTGTCGCGGCGATTTAGACGCCCAGTAATCACGGTGGTGATCGGGGAACTTATGGCCAAAGTGATCGTGAAGACAACCACGAGCATCGCGGTCGCTGACAGGCTCATGCCGAGATCAGCGGCAATTGTCGGCAACAGAGGCGCGATCATGAAACCCTCTGTGCCTATTGCGAAGGTTCCAAGCGCTAGAAAATAGGCAGGCATCAAAGATGGCGTTGGCTCAGGGGATCCCAACGTCGAGGAAAGTGTCTCAGTGGGAATCTTCGGTGTCAGATTCAGGCGGTCAGACATGATGGGGGTACCCTTAATTGCGTTCTTCTCGGCCTTCCCGTCTAACCGGCGGGAAGGCCGATGGTTTACCGACCAATATTCAAACGGGGATTGGGTCTGCTACGAGGGCCGCGTTGAAGTCGTGAACGAGTTGATGTTCTTTCAGGCCCGGGTTATCGCGAAGAGCCGTGATTTCTTCGACGAAGACCTCTGGAGCGTCGGTGGCGAGCCCCGCCATCGTTTTTTCGATAAACACGTCCAGCGGCATTGCCCTTGGATCGCCGCTCTTCTTAACGAGGTCTGTGTCGACCCACGGCGGAGCGATCTCTTGAACCTTGACGTTGGTGTCCCGCAACGCAAAACGCTGGGACAGTGAATAGGAATGCAGCGCGGCCTTGGTCGAGGAATACACCGCGTTTCCAGCCAGCGGCACGAACGCAAGAACGGACGTGTTGTGAATGATAGTCGCGTCCGATTGGGTCTTGAGGTGGTCGACAAGCGCCGACGTCAGGCGAATTGGGCCAAGCAGATTTGTCTCGATGATCTTCTGCGAAACGGAATCATCGACTTTGCCTGCCGGATCGTCGAACGGCATAATACCCGCATTGTTGATGAGCACGTTGAGTTTCGGATATTCAGAGATCAGCTTTGTCGCCACCCGCTCGATATCCGCAGTGTCGGCGATATTCAGCTCGACTCCGTCGATCCCTGGATTGGCGGCAGAGACCTCATCAAGCAGGGCCTTGCGGCGACCGGCGATGATAACCTTGTTGCCAAGCTTGTGAAACGCTTCAGCAAGGGCGCGGCCAATCCCCGAAGTGCCGCCCGTGATGAAGATTGTGTTGCCAGTCATTTGCATAAGTCGCTCCATCTATTTTCGGTGCCAACTTTCTGGCTGGGCAACCGTGTTTCGATGGGAGAATGATGGCGGAAAATCGCGCTGGCTCAAATGCCATTGAAACGGCGATTTCGGACATTCGATGTCTCGTTACGCTTCGAGGAAACGCGTTGCGTCCTCAATGAATTCTTCGGCATGTTGAAAGAGCGACGCGTGACCCGAGTCTGGGTAAACGATGAATTTCGCGTCGGGGACCTGCTGAGACAGAACAAACGAACAATAAGCGGGGGCCACAATATCTTGTGCGCCTGCGACGACGAGTATTGGCAATTTAAGTTCTCTTGCTCGATGTAGTATCCCTGGCCAACGCTTGAAGGCTTGAACTTGCTCCATAAAGGCGAGGGCGCTTACTCCCGGAGATCTGTAGGGCTGGTTTGCGATCCGGCGGATCGAGGTTCGACCGCATGACACCGCAGCTTCGGTCTCGGGATAAAAGAGGTAAAGAAAGTCTTGTTCGTCGTTTTCCTGCTTCGCCAAAACGGTAGCAACACGGGGTTGTTGGCGCGGTCCTTCGGCAATTGCGCCTGGCGTCGCGCCGACCAGGATCATTCGACGCAATAGGTGGGGATAATCCAAGGCAAGCTGCTGGGCAACCGCGCCTCCGAGAGACCAACCCAAAACATCAGCATGGCGCGGAGCGACTTGGAGAATTACCTCGGCGGCTACGCTGGCCATGGATTTTATGCTGTTGAGCGAACTGCCCCGAGACAAACCGACGCCCGGATTGTCAAACCGCACGACTTGTTGGTCGCGGGAAAGCGACTTGATGAACGCCGGATCCCAATCGTCCATTGTGGCTCTGAAACGAGGAAGGAGGACTAGCGGTATGCCCCTTTCTGCGCCATTGGTCCGGATGGCAATTTCACCATGCTTGGTTTGGACTGAGTGGATCTCTGGACCTGAAGACATTTATTGGCTCCCGACGTACCTCTTGCTGGACCCATTGTAGCAAGAGTTCAACTTGTCTTATATGACAGGTATCCGTCGTTTTAGGACTTTGACTCATGCGTCTGCTAAATCGACATCTTCGCCATCCATGAGCTTTAATGCCCGCTTCAAGCTTTGTGGTGGTTGTCCGAGTGTGCGAAGAAACGCGCGGCGCATCCGGTCTCGATCGGAAAATCCCGTGTCGCGAGCTACAATCTCCATTGGGTGGCGACCGTCTTCCAACATGGCTTTCGCGGCCTCGAGACGTAACATCTCGACCGCTTTCGCTGGTGATTGGCCGGTCTCCTCCCTAAAAAGGCGACTGAACTGCCTTGGGCTCAAGCTGACGGCCTCCGCCAGCTCCTCAACCGTCAATGGATTGCGGAGATGTTCCTTCGCATAAATCAAGGCGCGACGAATTCGGTCGGACCTTGGCTCAAGCTCCAAGAGCGCCGAGAACTGCGACTGGCCTCCAGGCCGCCTGTGATAGACGACAAGCTTCCTCGCAATCGACCGTGAAACGGCCGCGTCAAAGTCGTCCTCGATCAGAGCCAGCGTGAGATCTATCGCCGAACTCATGCCCGCGGATGTCCAGATGTTTCCATCGTGCGTGAAAATTCGATCCTCATCGACATGCGCCAGGGGAAACCGTCTCTGGAGGTCGCGAGCGTGTGCCCAATGAGTAGTCGCCACCTTCCCATCCAGCAATCCCGCTTCGGCTAGCAGAAATGCTCCGGTGCAAAGCCCGGCAACTCGCCGCGATTCTGTGCCCGCTTTGGAAATGTAATCTCGCAACACCGGCGAAGAGGGGCTTGGGATCAGCTCGCCAACAACCAAAAGCGTGTCGGGAAAATCACCGAGGGGTTCGGTCTCTACGCCAATCTTCAGCGACGATCGAACGGTGCCTCCCTTCTCGGACATTACCGTCAGCTTATAGGCCTCCGTACCCTGATCCTGATTGGCGAATTCAAACGCCGAAAGGGCAGCAAGACCCATGACCTGAAAACCGTCTTCAAGAATAAAGCCCACAGATCGCATCAATCGCTCCGTCTTAAAGTGCCGCATACGTCTTATTTGAGACATGGGCCTGTTTTGGTCAAGAGCGCAGTCCTAAGACCGGACATTAGTCGTTGATTGTACAATAACTAGCACTGCTGTGCTGTCAGTCTGCTTTCACAATGCCAGACCCGCATTCATGCGAGGTCGGCGTCAGCCCTTGTTACGCTGCAACTTGTGAGGTGGAAAATGAAAGCCCGAATTCTTGTATTATCGCTTTGTATGGCCGGATGGGCGGTAGCTCTGACTGACTTCGTCACTGCCCAAGAGGCAGCTCCGCAGGTGGTTGTAGCGAAGCCACTGGTTCGCGACGTGACAGACAGGGATGAATTCATTGGCCGGTTTCGAGCTGCCGAACAGGTCGATATCCGTTCGCGCGTCGGTGGCTATCTGCAGAGCATTGCTTTCAAAGACGGTCAGCTGGTCAAGGAAGGTGATGAGCTTTTTAAGGTCGACCAACGCCCCTTTGTGACTGCATTGAGCCAAGCTAAGGCCAGCCTCGCTGTAGCAAATGCGGGCTTAACCTATGCGCAGGCCCAATTTGATCGCGTTAACGCTCTGGTTAAGTCGGGGAGCCAGACGGTTGCGACCCTCGATGATCGGCGGAGGGAACTGGACTCGGCGCAAGCAAATCTCCAAGGGTCTCAAGCGAGTGTCGACCGCGCTGAGCTCGACATGACATATAGCCGGATCGTTGCGCCATTGAGCGGCCGCATCGACCGCCATCTGATTTCCGTTGGCAACCTGGTCACCGCAGACCAGACAGTCCTCACGTCGATAGTCATGCTTGACCCGATCGACTTCTATTTCGACATCGATGAACGTCGTCTTCTGAGTTACGCCGAAGCCGCCCGCAAAAACGGCTCCGTCCTGCAGAGCGGTGGCGGAGGTTTGAAGGTCTCGGTTAAGCTGGGCGACCGGGACGGGACGGCCTATACTGGCACGCTCGATTTTGCCGAAAATCAGGTCGACGCGGCGACCGGAACCCTTCGCGCCCGCGCCAGGTTTGCAAATCCTGATTTCGTGCTTCAGCCAGGGTTGTTCGGCAGGGTCGAGCTTGAAGGTTCAAATTCATACAAGGCGATCTTGATACCGGACGAGGCTATTAGCTCCGATCAAGACGAGCGCGTTGTCTTCGTCGTTGGCAAGGACAATGTCGTGTCGACAAAAGCGATTCGGCCAGGTCCGAGAATCGACGGATACCGTGTTGTCAGAAGTGGCCTCGACGGCAGCGAGAGTCTAGTTGTGAAGGGCGTCGTACGCGTCCGCCCAGGCGTTAAAGTCGACCCGAAAGAAATTACCCTTCCGCCTGAAAACAAAGATCCGGTTGAGTCAGCACCACTGACAGCCGTGAATGCGGAGTAGCTGAGATGAGGTTCGCACACTTTTTTATCGACAGGCCGATCTTTGCGTCCGTCATTTCGCTCCTGCTGATTATCGTGGGTTCAATTGCCTATTTCGAACTGCCAGTCGCTCAGTATCCGGAAATCGCGCCCCCAACAATCGTCGTCCGCACCTCATACCCAGGCGCAGATTCTCAGACGATAGCTGACACGGTGTCCACGCCGATTGAGCAGGAAGTCAATGGCGTGGAAGACATGCTGTACATGTCGTCCTATTCGAGTGCCGACGGCGCGATGACCCTCACAATAACGTTTGCGTTGGGCACTGATCTGGATAAGGCGCAGGTCCTCGTGCAAAACCGCGTTGCGATTGCGCTCCCAAGACTTCCGCAAGAAGTCCAGCGACTGGGGGTGACGACGAACAAAAGCTCGCCTGACCTCCTGATGGTGGTCCACCTGCTTTCTCCCAACGGGAGGTATGACCAACTCTATACCTCCAACTACGCGAGAAACCGCGTTCGAGATGTGCTGGTACGCCTGCAGGGTGTCGGCGACATTCAGATCTTCGGCGAACGCCAATACGCTATGCGCATCTGGCTGGACCCGGAAAAGCTCTCCTCTTACGGCATGACATCGAACGACGTCGTGAGTGCTTTGCGTGATCAGAACGTTCAGGTGTCCGGCGGCTCAATCGGAGCTCCTCCGGCAGCGGTCGACAATCCGTTTCAGTATACCGTCAGGACAGATGGCCGCTTCTCCGACGCCCGACAATTTCGATATGTCATCGTCAAGTCGACAGCCGACGGGCGACTTGTGAAGCTTGAGGATGTTGCTCGCATTGAGCTTGGAGCCCGCGATTACGTTACCAACGCCTATGTGAACAACAAGCCAGCGGTGGGCATGGGCATCTTTGCCCGGCCGGGGACGAACGCGCTGGAAACGGCGGCTCAGATAAAATCGATCATGAAGGACCTGTCAGCTCAGTTCCCTCCTGGTCTTGAGTATCGCATCATCTATGACACCACCGACTTCGTGGCTTCTTCGATCGATGAGGTTTACCGCACCATCGGCGAAGCGATTGTCCTCGTCGCGCTCGTGGTTCTCATCTTCCTCCAGTCCTGGCGAACCGCGATAGTGCCCATCGTTGCCATCCCGGTCTCTCTTGTCGGTACGTTCGCCTTCCTCGCGGCGTTTGGCATGTCTCTGAACATGCTGACACTGTTCGGCTTGGTGCTGGCAATCGGCATTGTGGTCGACGATGCGATTGTCGTAGTGGAAAACGTTGAACGAAACCTCGCCGCCGGTATGAGCCCGCGGGGGGCAGCTCATCGGACGATGGACGAGGTCGGGACGGCCGTCGTCGCTATCTCGCTCGTGCTTATCGCCGTGTTTGTGCCAACCGCCTTCATTCCCGGAATTTCCGGACAGTTCTACAAGCAGTTCGCAGTGACCATCTCGATCGCAACGGCGATCTCGGCAGTCAACTCGCTGACATTGTCTCCTGCACTGGCGGCACTGGTGCTGAAGAGGCATGAACACGAATCTGCAAAGCGAAGCATCGCGGGAAGAATCGGTCATAAGTCGGCGGAGCTCTTCAACCGCGGCTTTGACAGAGTGAGTAGTGCCTATTCCACAAGCATTCGTCATATCGTTAGTACGAAGACTGGACTGACTTGTGCCTTGATTGTCTTCCCATGTTTGTTGGTCGCCACATGGTTCTTGAGCACGAAGGTGCCAAGTGGGTTCATTCCGATCATGGACCAGGGCTATGCAATTGTCGTAGTCGAGCTTCCCGACGGAGCTTCGCTGGAACGAACTGATGCGGTGATCAAAAAAGCGGGCGAAATCGCGAGGTCGACCCCAGGCGTTGCTAACGCCGTTCAGTTCGCCGGGTTCAGCGGCGCAACATTCACCAACGCATCTAATGCAGGCGTGATTTTCACACCGTTCAAGTCATTCGACGAGCGGTTGAAGAGCGGGGACACATCAACGAAGATTATTCAAACCCTTTACAAAAATCTCCAGGCGGTCGACGAGGCCTTCATCATCGCCATTCCGCCGCCGCCAGTGCAGGGCATCGGTAATTCCGGTGGCTTCAAAATGCAGGTGATGGACCAGGACAGTTCCAGCATGACGCGTGCGCTCGCGCTCGCAAGACAGATGATGGTGATGGCCAACAAGACGCCGGGCTTGACTGGAGTCTTCACAACATTTTCTGAATCGAGCCCGCAATATTTCTTGTCGATTGATCGGGATAAGGCACAGTTCTTGAATGTTCCGATCCCCAACATCTTCGAGACATTATCGAGCAACCTTGGTGTATCATACGTCAACGATTTCAATGCTTTTGGCCGTGTCTATCAAGTCCGAGCTCAAGCTGACAAGAAGTTCAGACTTGAGAAAGATGACATGCTTGATCTGAAAGTGCGTTCCGCAACCGGTGCTCTGGTGCCGCTCGGAACCCTCGCAGATATACGGGAGGCAAGTGGGCCTACTTTGGTGCAGCGGTACAACATGTACGTTTCCGTCCCGCTCCAGGGAAATGCCGCTCCCGGCGTCTCGACAGGCGAGGCAATTGCCAAGATGCAAGGCATTGCGGCGCAAGTTCTTCCGCCAGGCACTACGTTCGAGTGGACCGAGCTCGCTTATCAGGAAACGCATATCGGAGGCAGCGCGATCTGGATCTTTGCCCTTTCCGTAGTGTTCGTTTTCCTGGCGCTGTCGGCGCAGTATGAGAGCTGGATCCTTCCACTGGCAATCATTCTGATCGTTCCGCTTGCGGTCCTCGGAGCTCTCACGGGTGTTTACCTGAGAGGCATGGATAACAACGTTTTGACGCAAATCGGCTTTGTTGTGCTGATTGGTCTCGCGGCCAAGAACGCAATCCTGATCGTTGAGTTCGCTCGTCAGGCCCAAGACAATGGTAAGTCGGCGGTTGAGGCCGCAGTTGAGGCAAGCCACCTGCGCCTCCGGCCGATCTTGATGACCGCCTTGGCGTTCATCTTCGGTGTGCTGCCGCTAGCCATAGCGGAGGGCCCCGGCGCAGAGATGCGTCAGTCACTTGGAACAGCAGTGTTTAGCGGCATGCTCGGTGTAACGGTGTTTGGTCTCTTTCTAACGCCGGTCTTTTATGTGGTTCTTCGGTCGAGATATTCGCCGCGGACAGCGGAAAAAGATGACAATGTGCTCATTGAGCATCAACAAGCCGCCGAGTAATTCCCTATCGCAACTTCCATGCGGCGCCCTTTGGGCGCCGCTTCTTTTGGTGTCCTATATGCGGCCCCGAAAAGGATGGTGAGCTTGCTGGTTCGAGACAGCGATCTAGTCGCTCGGTGCCGCGACATCCTAAATGAGTGGTCAGCTATCGATCTTCGAGATTGATAAGCGTCCTTGCCGACGGCGCAGGAGCTGAAATGTCCAAGATATTTTCGTTGCATTTCGCAAAGATCACCAAAGGCAAAAGGAGATCTAGAAATGGACAGCAAAAATTGCGGCAGTCGACCCGAGATCCGCGATGGCATCGAAGTCATGCCCGAGATGGTCGATTTGCCACCTGAGTGGCGCCAGGCAAAGCGCACCACAGCAGATGAACTCGTTGATGAGGCGCTACTGGAGTCATTCCCCGCAAGCGATCCAATGGCATCGGGCAGAATGGAATGAACTCTAGAAACGCAGAAGGAGTTTTCAATGGACCAGATCGATAACTTGCACCGCGCCGCTGCGCTTAAAACGCCGACTGGGTTGGGCGGGGAAGCGGTGAAGGACATTTCTGCTGCTGCCACAACGCTGCTAGCTGACGTCTTCGCGCTTTATATTAAGACCAAGAATTTTCACTGGCACATGTCGGGGCCGAATTTTCGGAGCTATCACCTGCTTCTTGATACCCATGGCGAAGAACTCTTTGCCATCACGGACCCCTTGGCCGAACGAGTTCGAAAGCTCGGCGGTACGACACTGCGTTCCATCGGCGATATAGCGCGACAGCAGCGTATCACAGATAACGACGCAGAATTTGTTCACCCGCATGAGATGCTCGCCGAGCTACGCGAGGACAACGGTGTTCTCATCGCCAGGATGAGGGCTCTGCATGAGCTCTGCGATGAATATCGCGATGTTGCGACCGCCAGTCTGCTCGAAAACTGGATCGACCAAGGCGAGATGAGGGTGTGGTTCCTCTTTGAGACCCTTCGTTCCACAAACGGGTGACCTTTAGCCGCAAAAGCAAGGTCTGCCTCACCGAATAACGTTCCCTAAAGCAAAAGGTAATTCCCATGATTAAGTTGATAACTGCCGCGCTGCTCGGCGCCGCGGCGCTCGGTATGACCGGTTCGGCGAATGCTGCCGAAAAGCCAGCAATCGTCCTCGTCCACGGTGCGTTCGCGGAAGCGTCGAGCTGGAACGGCGTGATCAAAAAGCTGGAAGCTGATGGATACTCCGTCACAGCGGTCGCAAATCCTCTCCGTGGTGTTAAATCCGATGGCGACTATGTGCGCCATCTCCTCGCCAGCTTTAAGACGCCGGTGGTTCTGGTCGGTCACTCATACGGCGGATCGGTCATCTCCGAGGCCGCGTACCCGTCCAAGGTAAAGTCGCTGGTCTTTGTCTCCGCATTCGCGCCAGACACTGGCGAATCCGCTATCGATCTCTCAGGTAAGTTTCCTGGGAGCACCCTTGGTGGCACGCTTGCGGCACCTGTAGCGCTGAATGATGGAGGAGAGGACCTGTATATTCAGCAGGACAAGTTCCACAGCCAGTTTGCCGCCGATGTTCCGGAAGCTGCCGCGAAGTTGATGGCGGCAACCCAGCGCCCTGTCACGTCGGCTGCCCTGGGGGAGAAGTCCGTGAATGCCGCGTGGAAAAATATCCCGTCCTGGTTCATCTACGGCGACGCCGACAAAAACATCCCGCCGAAAGCTATTGCTTGGATGGCGGAACGCGCCAAGTCCAAAGATACCGTCGTTGTGAAGGGCGCATCGCACGTCGTCATGGTTTCCCATCCCGACAAGGTTGCGAAGATCATCGAAGAGGCAGCGACAGCCAAGTGATTTGACGCCTTTGAGATTCGAGAAGTTCACACATTCCGATGTCGCCGACATTCATGAAGTCGGAGCGTGATAGAATTTTCAATGGCTAGGTCCTGTTGACAAAGTGCATTCCCAAATCGGCTGAGGCGTGATTCAAGACTGCTTTTTAGGAGGCAGCCATGGCGCGAGGCGATTTGAGTGATGAGGAATGGCGGGTCGTCGAACCGCTGTTGCCGACCGAGCGTGGCCGCAAGTCTCGGCCGTCGCATGACAATCGCCGCTTTTTC
>NZ_FMAF01000054.1 GCF_900094565.1 Martinezella lusitana | reverse complement strand
TGCAAGCCGGGTTCTGTGAAGCCGCACAAGAAGTTCATGGCCGAAGCGTACATCCTGACGAAGGAAGAAGGCGGCCGTCATACGCCGTTCTTCACGAACTACCGTCCGCAGTTCTACTTCCGCACGACGGATGTCACCGGCATCGTGACGCTTCCGGAAGGCACGGAAATGGTCATGCCGGGCGACAACGTCACGGTTGCCGTTGAGCTGATCGTGCCGATCGCGATGGAAGAAAAGCTGCGCTTCGCCATCCGCGAAGGCGGCCGTACCGTCGGCGCAGGCATCGTCGCGTCCATCGTCGAATAATCCTCGGATTATTCCTTTATAAGAAGGCCCCGCTGGAAACAGCGGGGCCTTTTGCATTGGGGCAAGTGCCATGGGATTGATCATTCTGACGGGCGCCTCGGGTTCGGGCAAGACGACGATCGCGCAGGCGATAGCGAAGAATCATGCGCTTGAGGTGACCGTCCATCATTTCGACAGCATCGGCGTCCCCGCACTTGACGTCATGATCCAAGATCATGGCTCGCCGGAGGCCTGGCAGCGCGCCAAAACCATGGAGTGGCTGGCGCGTCTTGCCCCACATGTCCGGAGGGGTGAGGCGGCGCTGCTCGAGGGACAGATGCGGATGTCCTTCGTCATTGAAGCTGTCGCGGCAGCAAAGATCAATGAATACAAACTGTTATTGGTCGATTGCGACGATGCGGCGAGAACGCATCGGTTGACGATGGAGCGCGGCCAGCCAGAGCTGGCCAATGCGGAGATGATGAACTGGGCAACCTATCTGCGCAATGAAGCGTTGACGCAAGGCTGCGGGATTCTCGATACCAGTCGCCTTTCGATCGAGCAGAGTGCCGCGCGGGTTTTGCAGCATCTGCACGGGTAATGCGGCCAGTCACCGACCGGTGACGAGCGGCGCTATTCACCGCAAGCACGTCGGTCAAGTGATTCCAACTGCCGCACCTGCCTTGCGAAACAGCCGAAAAGGTCTACCTATCGCTAGGATTTTATCCGGAGGAGATTTCATGAAGAAGCGCATTCTGTTTACTGGCGGCAGCGGCAAGGCCGGACGCCACACCGTGCCCTGGCTGGTCGAGGCCGGCTACGAAGTCCACAACGTCGATCTCGTGCCGCTGAACAGCCCCGGCGTCACCAATCTGCAGGCCGATGTCACCGATGCGGGACAAGTCTATAACGTCTTGACCATGCATCGGGATTTCCCCGATCTCGATCAGGGCAGGGGCGTGCAGCCCTTCGATGCCGTCGTGCATTTCGCAGCCGTCCCGCGCATCTTGCTGAAGCCCGACAACGAGACGTTCCGCATCAACACGATGAGCACTTATAACGTCATCGAGGCGGCGGCGAAGCTCGGCGTGAAGAAGATCATCGTTGCGTCAAGCGAAACGACCTACGGCGTCTGCTTCGCCGAAGGCCATCGCGATTTCCATCAGTTCCCGCTGGAGGAGGACTATGACGTCAATCCGATGGATTCCTATGGCCTGTCCAAGGTTCTGAATGAAAAGACGGCGCGGGCCTTCGCCGAGCGCTTCGGCATCGACATCTATGCGCTGCGCATCGGCAACGTCATCGAGCCCCACGAATATGAGCGCTTCCCGGAATATTTCGCCGACAGCGGGATCCGCAAGCGCATCGCCTGGAGCTATATCGACGCCCGCGATCTCGGCCAGATCGTTCACCTCTGCATCGAAAAAAGCGGCCTGGGCTTCCAGGTATTCAACGCCGCCAACGACACGGTTTCAGCCAACACGCCCTCGCGCGAACTCGCCGCCAGGCACTATCCGAACGTGCCTTTCACCCGTGAGATCGGCGAATATGAAGGCTTGCTTTCCAACCGCAAGATCCGCGAAGTCCTCGGTTTCAAGGAAGAGCACGACTGGCGGCGATATGTGAAGGTCTGAAGCTGCGTGACCTCCGAATAGGGCCGGGCGCTCTCGCGGTGCCCGGCTGAGGCGTCGACCAAGTACGAAGCCTCTCCATTTGTTACGCAGCATAACCAAAAATGCTTCCGCAAACACTCGACAAATATCCCCGTTTATTTAAGTAGGGTTGCGTATGCTGGGTATCTCCTGGAGATTGCAGCGGGAGGTACGGCATATTCGCGCCCCTGTTTCGAACGAACATCCCCCGGCCCTGGTGCTTTGCGGATGGAATCGCGGCAGTTTGCGTCGCTACGAAAAATGGTTTGCCGGCTGGCTCTCAAGGGGTCAGCCGTTTCGGAGGTGTCATGAAGGATAGTGTTGCACGTATTTTTGTCGGTTTCGATTCCAAGGAGGTCGTGGCCTATCACGTCCTCGCCCAGAGCATCATCGAGCGGTCCTCGATCCCGGTGGTATTCTCGCCGATCGTGCTCAACAATCTGAGCGGCATTTTCACGCGCGAGCGTAATGCGCTGCAGTCGACCGAGTTTTCCTTCTCGCGCTTCCTGGTGCCCTACCTCAGCGACTATGAGGGCTGGAGCATCTTCATGGATTGCGACATGCTGGCCCGCACCGATATCGCCGAACTCTGGGCGCTGCGCGACGATCGCTATGCGGCCATGTGCGTCAAGCACGATTACCAGCCGAAGATCGAAACCAAGTTCCTCGGCCAGACGCAGACCAAGTACGCGAAGAAGAACTGGTCGAGCATGATCCTGTTCAACAATGCCAAGTGCAAGGCATTGACGAAGGACTTCGTCAACACGGCCACCGGCCTTGAGCTCCATCAATTCAAGTGGCTGGAAAGCGACGACCAGATCGGTGAGGTGCCGGTGACCTGGAATTATCTCGTCAATGAATATGACTACCGCGAGGATGCCAAGCTGGTGCATTTCACCGACGGCGGCCCGTATTTCGACGAATACCGCAACGACGATTACGCCGAGGAATGGTTTGCCATGCGTGAGCGTATGCTGCACGTACAGCAGAAGTGAGCGAGTTGAGGCAAGAGCCGACAGGGGCCGTGGATGCCGGCCTCCCGGCCGCGGGCTCCGCGGCTGGCCTGAACAGCGCCGACGAATGGCGCCCCCTGCTGGCGGCTTATTCTCATATCGTGCTGGTCGCCAACAGCGACGCGGTCGACATGGGAAGCCTGCAGGCGCAGTTTCCGCCGACAGCGCTCTTCGTCTTCTTCAATAAGGTCTACAAGGTCCTGGACCGTCCTTTCCCCGGGCACTCGCTGCTGATCTCGCGCGGCCAGCCGCGCGGTGCCAATATCGTCTATCGGGGCGAGGTGGGCGAGGTCGTCAAATTCTTCCCGAAGGAATATTTCCTCGGCATCATGAACATCCGCCTCGGCCCGGAGGAGAAGCTCAATCCGGCCGCCGACTTTCAGGGCGCGCCGACAGGCCATCTCGATCTGGTCGGTTTCTGCTCCGATTTCTATACGGAAGGCAAGACCCCGACCAGCGGTTTCGCCATGGCGCTATGGCTCAGCGATTTGAAGCTACCCGGAGCCATCGTTCTTGCCGGTTTTTCGGCGAGGCGTAGCCAGAAGTGGAGGGTGGTCTCCGCCCATGACTGGACCTTCGAGCAAACCTTCCTGCGCCTCTTCGCGCGTCTCGGGAAGATCACCATTCATGGCGGCGTTTCCCTTAATCCCTATATCAGGCTGGCCGAACGTTTTTCCGAAATACCATCGGCTGAGATTTCGCTGGCCGCCGCGGAAGTGCTGTCCGAGCGATTGGGCAACGCGGATGCGGAAGTGGACAAGCTGATTTCGCTGACCAATGTGATTCGTTCGACGGATAATTTCCTGCGCCGTCTCAGGCCAAAATTTCTGAAGCGGAAGCCGAAGGGTTCGCCTGGGGAGTAGCGGCGCAGCGAGAGGCGCCTTTTCGGCGCCTTCCGCAATGGTTCTGCGCGGCGGCGCTATTGACCGTGCTGGGCTGCATGCCGCGAAGCTGCGGGCTCGATTGGGAAAAAGCGAAAAACGCTCTTGCCAATCGTTTCGTCCCGTCTTAAAGGGAGCGCCATGTCTTCGAACTGCTCAGGCGGTCCACCGCTTGATGTAAATACTCGAAGAATGAAGGGGTATAGCTCAGTTGGTAGAGCGGCGGTCTCCAAAACCGCAGGTCGTAGGTTCGAGCCCTGCTGCCCCTGCCACTTTCCTTTGATTTGATTGGCGCGGTTATTTCGCTGCTTTTCAAGTTGAGGGAGCATGCCGTTTTGACGGCAAATTTTCGAAAACACTGGATTGCCTCTTGTTAAATTGGGAATCGGTGTTTATGTAGGGTTCAACAGACACGCGGTGCGTGGGGCTGATATGTTCAGCTTTACGCGCCGTAATTGCGTGGGCAGTCAATGGCATCCAAAACGAATCCACTAGCGTTTCTGCAGCAAGTTCGCTCCGAGACGTCGAAAATCACTTGGCCATCACGCCGTGAGACGATGATCTCGACGGTGATGGTACTTGTCATGGTTGTTTTCGCCTCGTTGTTTTTCTTTGCTGCCGACCAGCTCATTGGCTGGATACTCAGCTATGTGCTGAATACCGGCAACTGATATCGGGTGGAGATGAACATGGCGGCACGTTGGTACATCGTTCACGCTTATTCTAATTTTGAAAAGAAAGTGGCTGAATCCATCGAGGAGAAAGCCAGGCAGAAGGGTCTCGGGCATCTGTTCGAACGGATCCTCGTGCCGACTGAAAAGGTCGTCGAAGTGCGTCGCGGTCGCAAGGTCGATAGCGAGCGTAAGTTTTTCCCGGGTTATGTGCTGGTTCGCGCCAACCTGACGGATGAAGCTTACCACCTGATCAAGAATACGCCGAAGGTCACTGGCTTCCTGGGCTCCGACAATAAACCCGTTCCGATTCCGGATTATGAAGCCGAGCGCATTCTCGGTCAGGTCCAGGAAGGCGTCGAGCGGCCGAAGGCTTCGGTATCCTTCGAGATCGGCGAGCAGGTCCGCGTTTCCGATGGTCCGTTCGCCTCGTTCAACGGCACGGTTCAGGATGTGGACGAAGAGCGTTCGCGCCTGAAGGTGGAGGTCTCGATCTTCGGCCGCGCTACGCCGGTCGAGCTGGAATACAGTCAGGTCGAGAAGGTTTGATCGTTTCCGTCCGGAAAGATCAGTTTGATTGCTGATCTTTCCAATGAGTTTGGATATAAGTAAATGCTTACTTATATCTCGCGGCGCAGCCGCAATCCGCGTGGAAGGGTGGGGCCTTAGCCAGGTCTTTAATCCGCACCACGCAACCGCAGCCGCCGGAGCGATCCGGCATCGTGGGCCGGGAGACCGGCCATTCAGAAAGGCAGAGAGAAATGGCTAAGAAAGTTGCAGGCCAGCTCAAGCTGCAGGTTAAGGCCGGCTCGGCGAATCCGTCGCCGCCGATCGGTCCTGCGCTTGGTCAGCGTGGCATTAACATCATGGAATTCTGCAAGGCGTTCAATGCCGCCACGCAGGAAATGGAAAAGGGTATGCCGATCCCGGTCGTCATCACCTACTACCAGGACAAGTCCTTTACCTTCATCATGAAGCAGCCGCCGGTCAGCTACTTCCTGAAGAAGGAAGCAAAGATCCAGTCCGGCTCGAAGACCCCGGGCAAGGGCGCCAAGGCTGGCACTTTGACCAAGGCTCAGGTGAAGTCTATCGCCGAAGCCAAGATGAAGGATCTGAACGCCGCCGATATCGAAGGCGCAATGGCCATGATCGAGGGCTCCGCCCGCGCCATGGGCCTGGAAGTGGTGGGTTGAGACCATGGTAGCAAAGCGTATTCAAAAGACTCGTGAAGGCGTTGATCCGACCAAGCTTTATGCTCTGGATCTGGCCATCAACATGGTCAAGGAACGTGCCGTCGCCAAGTTCGACGAAACCGTCGAAATCGCGATGAACCTCGGCGTTGACCCGCGTCACGCCGACCAGATGGTTCGCGGCGTCGTCAACCTGCCGAACGGCACGGGCCGCACGGTTCGCGTTGCCGTCTTCGCTCGTGGCGTCAAGGCTGATGAAGCCAAGGCTGCAGGCGCTGACATCGTCGGCGCGGAAGACCTGGTCGAAATCGTTCAGGGCGGCAAGATCGACTTCGATCGTTGCATCGCGACCCCGGACATGATGCCGCTCGTCGGCCGTCTCGGTAAGGTTCTCGGCCCGCGCGGCATGATGCCGAACCCGAAGGTCGGTACCGTCACGATGGACGTAAAGTCTGCCGTCGAAGCTTCCAAGGGTGGCGCTGTCGAGTTCCGCGTCGAGAAGGCTGGTATTGTCCATGCCGGCATCGGCAAGGCTTCCTTCGACGCCAAGGCTCTGGAAGAAAACATCCGCGCCTTCGCCGACGCCGTCATCAAGGCAAAGCCGGCTGGCGCCAAGGGCAACTACCTGAAGCGCGTAGCGATCTCCTCGACCATGGGTCCGGGTGTCAAGATCGAGCTGTCGACGGTTACGGCGCCGAGCGCCTGATGATTATGCCGGGCATCTTGCCCGGCACTCAAGAATTCCCGGCCTTTCGGGGCCGGGATTTCCGGAGAAATCCGGAATTCCTGTCCGAGATTGCAGGTGGTTATCCCTTAATCACTTAAGCCTGCATGAGACGGGTAAGACCCGAATTTTGAAGAAGCCTTGCTTCGATGAACTCGGTTCGAGCCTTGGATGCCTTGTGCCTTGGAGCCGTCAGGCTCGAGCGCGAGGGGACAGGATCCTCAAGCGTCGCTTGGGATCTACTTGATCCCATGAGGCAAAAGGCAACCCGGCAGGTCCGTTAACCCGGTCCTGTCAACTGGAGAAAAGCAGTGGAAAGAGCGGAAAAACGCGAATTCGTCACGGAACTGAACGAAGTCTTCAAGGCTTCGGGCTCAGTTGTCGTGGCCCACTATGCTGGTGCTACAGTCGCTCAGATGAACGATTTTCGTTCGAAGATGCGCGCTGCTGGCGGCACTATCAAAGTCGCGAAGAACCGCCTGGCCAAAATTGCTCTTCAGGGCACGGACGCGGAAGGGATTTCCGATCTCTTCACCGGTCAGACGCTGATAGCATACAGCACTGATCCGATTACCGCTCCGAAGGTCGTCGTGGATTTCGCCAAGGGCAACGATAAGATCGTTGTCTTGGGCGGCGCCATGGGAACAACAACGCTCAACCCCGAAGGTGTGAAGTCGCTCGCGACCCTGCCTTCGCTGGACGAGCTGCGCGCGAAGCTGCTGGGCATGATCCAGACTCCGGCTACCCGCATCGCAGGTGTTGTTGCAGCGCCGGCAAGTCAGCTTGCTCGCGTGTTCTCGGCCTACGCCAAGAAGGACGAAGCCGCGTAAGGCGGTTTTTCGCTGTTCATAATCAACCAGTTCGAACCGAACAAAAGGAACTACAAAAATGGCTGATCTCGCAAAGATCGTAGACGACCTCTCGTCGCTGACCGTTCTCGAAGCCGCAGAACTGTCCAAGCTTCTCGAAGAAAAGTGGGGCGTTTCCGCCGCTGCTCCGGTAGCTGTTGCTGCCGCTGGTGGTGCTGCCGCTGCTGCTGTCGTTGAAGAAGAAAAGACCGAATTCGACGCCATCCTCACGGATGTTGGCGCGAACAAGATCAACGTCATCAAGGAAGTCCGCGCTATCACCGGCCTCGGCCTCAAGGAAGCTAAGGACCTCGTCGAAGCTGCTCCGAAGGCTGTCAAGGAAGGCGTTTCCAAGGCTGAAGCCGCTGACATCAAGAAGAAGCTCGAAGACGCCGGCGCAAAGGTCGACGTCAAGTAAGCTTGAAACTGCTTTGGGAGGTGGCTTTTTGCCGCCTCCCATTTGCCGTTTTTCTGAACGAATTACCCAAAAGCCGCAGGCAAACCGGCTTTTGGGTAATGGGTTCTTCAAGAGGATGGTCTCAAATCGAACCGCGACGCAATCCGTGCCGAGCGGTTTTCGATTAGTTAGACGAGATTGGACTACTCATTGATTGATGGGATCGCCTGGCCAGCGGTTCCCATCCGTTGCAGGCCCGGGTGCAGGATTTTAAAGGAGCGACGATGGCTCAGACCCTTTCGTTCAATGGGCGCAGGCGCGTACGCAAGTTTTTTGGTAAGATTCCCGAAGTCGCAGAGATGCCGAACCTCATCGAGGTTCAGAAGGCGTCCTACGATCAGTTTCTGATGGTCGAAGAGCCGAAGGGCGGCCGCCCGGACGAAGGTCTTCAGGCCGTTTTCAGGTCGGTTTTCCCGATCACCGATTTCTCCGGCGCTTCGATGCTGGAGTTCGTATCGTATGAATTCGAACCGCCGAAGTTCGACGTCGACGAGTGCCGCCAGCGCGACCTGACCTATGCCGCGCCGCTGAAGGTCACTCTCCGTCTGATCGTGTTCGATATCGATGAGGATACGGGCGCGAAGTCCATCAAGGACATCAAGGAACAGAGCGTCTACATGGGCGACATGCCGCTCATGACGAACAACGGTACCTTCATCGTCAACGGTACCGAGCGCGTGATCGTATCGCAGATGCACCGTTCGCCGGGCGTCTTCTTCGATCACGACAAGGGCAAGAGCCATTCTTCCGGCAAGCTGCTCTTTGCCGCCCGCGTCATCCCGTATCGCGGTTCCTGGCTCGACATCGAATTCGACGCCAAGGACATCGTCTACGCCCGTATCGACCGCCGCCGCAAGATTCCGGTGACGTCGCTGCTGATGGCGCTCGGCATGGATGGCGAAGAAATCCTGTCGACCTTCTATACGAAGTCGCTCTACCAGCGCTCCGGCGATGGCTGGCGCATTCCCTTCAACGCGGAAACGCTGAAGGGCGCCAAGACCGTTACCGACATGATCGACGCCGACACCGGCGAAGTCGTGGTCGAAGGCGGCAAGAAGCTGACCCCGCGTCTGCTGCGTCAGCTACAGGACAAGGGCCTCAAGGCCCTGAAGGCGACGGACGAAGAGCTGTACGGTCTGTTCCTGGCGGAGGATATCGTCAACCTTCGGACCGGTGAGATCTATCTCGAAGCCGGCGACGAAATCGACGAGAAGACCCTGCCGGTCATCCTGAAGGCTGGTTTCGAAGAAATTCCGGTTCTCGGCATCGACCATATCAATGTCGGCGCCTACATCCGCAATACGCTGTCTGCCGACAAGAACGAGAACCGTCAGGACGCTCTGTTCGACATCTATCGCGTCATGCGCCCGGGTGAGCCGCCGACCATGGAGTCGGCCGAAGCCATGTTCAACTCGCTGTTCTTCGATGCGGAGCGTTACGATCTCTCCGCCGTCGGCCGCGTCAAGATGAACATGCGCCTCGACCTCGACGTTGCCGACACCGTTCGCGTCCTGCGCAAGGACGACATCCTGGCCGTGGTCAAGATGCTGGTCGAATTGCGCGACGGCAAGGGCGAAATCGACGACATCGACAACCTCGGCAACCGCCGCGTCCGTTCGGTCGGCGAGCTGATGGAGAACCAGTACCGTCTCGGCCTGCTGCGCATGGAGCGTGCGATCAAGGAACGTATGTCCTCGATCGAAATCGACACGGTCATGCCGCAGGATCTGATCAACGCGAAGCCGGCGGCTGCCGCCGTTCGCGAATTCTTCGGTTCCTCGCAGCTGTCGCAGTTCATGGACCAGGTGAACCCGCTTTCGGAAATCACCCACAAGCGCCGTCTTTCGGCTCTTGGCCCGGGCGGTCTGACCCGCGAGCGCGCCGGCTTCGAAGTCCGCGACGTGCATCCGACGCACTACGGTCGTATTTGCCCGATCGAAACGCCGGAAGGTCCGAACATCGGCCTCATCAATTCGCTGGCGACATTCGCCCGCGTCAACAAGTACGGCTTCATCGAAAGCCCTTATCGCCGCATCATCGACGGTAAGGTGACCAACGACGTGCTCTACCTCTCCGCCATGGAAGAGGCGAAGTACTACGTTGCCCAGGCCAATGCCGAACTCGACGCTGAAGGTTCCTTCATCGAAGAATTCGTCGTTTGCCGTCATGCCGGCGAAGTCATGCTCGCTCCGCGCGACAACATCAACCTGATGGACGTCTCGCCGAAGCAGCTGGTTTCGGTTGCAGCCGCGCTGATCCCGTTCCTGGAAAACGACGACGCCAACCGTGCTCTCATGGGCTCGAACATGCAGCGTCAGGCCGTGCCGCTCTTGCGCGCCGAAGCTCCGTTCGTCGGCACCGGCATGGAGCCGGTCGTCGCGCGTGACTCGGGTGCTGCCATCGGCGCTCGCCGCGGCGGTGTGGTCGACCAGGTCGACGCGACGCGTATCGTTATCCGCGCCACGGAAGATCTCGATCCGTCGAAGTCCGGCGTCGATATCTATCGCCTGATGAAGTTCCAGCGTTCGAACCAGAACACCTGCGTCAACCAGCGCCCGCTGGTCACCGTCGGTGACGTGGTCAACAAGGGCGACATCCTGGCGGACGGTCCCTCGACCGACCTCGGCGATCTGGCGCTCGGCCGTAACGTGCTCGTCGCGTTCATGCCGTGGAACGGCTACAACTACGAAGACTCGATCCTGCTCTCCGAGCGTATCGTTGCCGATGACGTGTTCACCTCCATCCACATCGAGGAATTCGAAGTGATGGCGCGCGACACCAAGCTCGGTCCGGAAGAAATCACCCGCGACATTCCGAACGTTTCGGAAGAAGCGCTGAAGAATCTGGACGAAGCCGGCATCGTTTACATCGGCGCCGAAGTCCAGCCGGGCGATATCCTCGTCGGCAAGATCACGCCGAAGGGCGAAAGCCCGATGACGCCGGAAGAAAAGCTTCTGCGCGCCATCTTCGGTGAAAAGGCATCCGACGTTCGCGACACTTCCATGCGCATGCCGCCCGGCACCTACGGTACGGTCGTCGAAGTTCGCGTCTTCAACCGCCACGGCGTTGAGAAGGACGAACGCGCCATGGCGATCGAGCGCGAAGAGATCGAGCGTCTCGCGAAGGACCGCGACGACGAGCAGGCGATCCTTGACCGCAACGTCTACGGCCGCCTGGTCGAAATGCTGCGTGGTCAGGTTGCTCTTGCCGGTCCGAAGGGCTTCAAGAAGGGCACGGAACTGTCGAACGCCGTCGTTTCGGAGTATCCGCGTTCGCAGTGGTGGATGTTCGCCGTCGAGGACGAGAAGGTCCAGGGCGAACTCGAAGCCCTGCGTGGCCAGTACGACGAATCCAAGTCGCGCCTCGAACAGCGCTTCATGGACAAGGTCGAGAAGGTCCAGCGCGGCGATGAAATGCCTCCGGGCGTCATGAAGATGGTCAAGGTCTTCGTCGCTGTGAAGCGCAAGATCCAGCCGGGCGACAAGATGGCCGGTCGTCACGGCAACAAGGGCGTCGTATCGCGTATCGTGCCGGTCGAAGACATGCCGTTCCTCGAAGACGGCACGCATGTCGACATCGTGCTGAACCCGCTCGGCGTTCCCTCGCGCATGAACGTTGGTCAGATCCTCGAGACGCACCTCGGCTGGGCTTGCGCCGGCATGGGTCGTCAGATCGGCGAGCTGATCGAAGCTTACAAGGCGAGCGGCAACATCGAACCTCTGCGCAAGACGATCGACATGGTCGTCGGCGACGGTCCGAAGAGCGACGACGTTCACGAGTATGACGATGCATCGGTTCTGCGTCTGGCCGACCAGTGGAAGCGTGGCGTGTCCATCGCGACCCCGGTCTTCGACGGCGCCGGCGAAGCCGATGTCAACGAGATGCTGGTCATGGCAGGTCTCAAGCAGACCGGCCAGTCGACGCTGTACGACGGTCGTACCGGCGAGCAGTTCGACCGTCAGGTCACGGTTGGCTACATCTACATGCTGAAGCTGAACCACCTTGTCGACGACAAGATCCACGCCCGTTCGATCGGTCCTTACTCGCTCGTCACCCAGCAGCCGTTGGGCGGTAAGGCGCAGTTCGGCGGTCAGCGCTTCGGCGAAATGGAAGTCTGGGCGCTCGAAGCTTACGGTGCAGCCTACACGCTGCAGGAAATGCTCACGGTCAAGTCGGACGACGTGGCCGGCCGCACCAAGGTCTACGAAGCCATTGTCCGTGGCGACGATACCTTCGAGGCGGGCATTCCGGAAAGCTTCAACGTTCTCGTCAAGGAAATGCGTTCGCTGGGTCTCAGCGTCGAGTTGGAAAATTCCAAGATCGACGATCTGCAGACGGCGAACCAGCTTCCGGATGCGGCCGAGTAACAGTCGATAGGGTGCGCGCTGTCCGTCAGCGCGCACCGTTCCAGCCGGCACCCTATTTCGGGTAGCGCCAGGCGGGGACGGTTTCGCCGCATTTTGCGGTTATTGTCGTTTTAACGCGTCAGTCCGGTTCCCGGGAATTTGCCGGCACTGATTGCAGTTCGAGGGCGCTTCGCCCCAAAAGGAGACAGGCATGAACCAAGAGGTCATGAATCTTTTCAATCCGCAGGTGCCTGCACAGAATTTCGATTCCATCCGGATTTCGATCGCATCGCCGGAGAAGATTCTTTCCTGGTCTTATGGCGAGATCAAGAAGCCGGAAACGATCAACTATCGTACGTTCAAGCCGGAACGCGATGGTCTTTTCTGCGCACGAATCTTCGGGCCGATCAAGGATTACGAGTGCCTGTGCGGCAAGTACAAGCGCATGAAGTACAAGGGCATCATCTGCGAAAAGTGCGGCGTCGAAGTCACGCTGTCGCGCGTTCGCCGTGAGCGCATGGGTCATATCGAGCTCGCCGCTCCCGTTGCCCATATCTGGTTCCTGAAGTCGCTGCCGAGCCGCATTTCCACGCTGCTCGACATGACGCTGAAGGATGTCGAGCGCGTCCTCTACTTCGAAAACTACATCGTCACCGAGCCGGGCCTCACCGCCCTTAAGGAGCATCAGCTTCTCTCGGAAGAAGAGTACATGCTCGCCATCGACGAATATGGCGAAGACCAGTTCACCGCCATGATCGGTGCTGAAGCGATCTACGAGATGCTGGCCAGCATGAACCTCGAAAAGATCGCGGGCGACCTGCGTGCCGAGCTTGCCGACACCACGTCGGATCTCAAGCAGAAGAAGCTGATGAAGCGCCTGAAGATCGTCGAGAACTTCATGGAGTCAGGCAATCGTCCGGAATGGATGATCATGAAGGTCGTTCCGGTCATCCCGCCGGACCTGCGCCCGCTGGTTCCGCTGGATGGCGGCCGTTTCGCGACCTCGGATCTGAACGATCTGTATCGCCGCGTCATCAACCGTAACAACCGTCTGAAGCGCCTCATCGAACTGCGCGCTCCGGGCATCATCATCCGCAACGAAAAGCGCATGCTGCAGGAATCTGTCGATGCGCTGTTCGACAACGGCCGTCGCGGCCGCGTCATTACCGGCGCCAACAAGCGTCCGCTGAAGTCGCTGTCCGACATGCTCAAGGGCAAGCAGGGCCGCTTCCGCCAGAACCTGCTCGGCAAGCGCGTCGACTATTCCGGCCGTTCGGTCATCGTAACCGGTCCGGAATTGAAGCTGCACCAGTGCGGCCTGCCGAAGAAGATGGCGCTCGAGCTGTTCAAGCCGTTCATCTACGCCCGCCTCGACGCGAAGGGTTATTCCTCGACCGTCAAGCAGGCCAAGAAGCTGGTCGAAAAGGAAAAGCCGGAAGTTTGGGATATCCTCGACGAGGTCATCCGCGAGCATCCGGTTCTCTTGAACCGTGCGCCGACGCTGCACCGCCTGGGCATCCAGGCCTTCGAACCCATGCTGGTCGAAGGCAAGGCTATCCAGCTGCACCCGCTCGTCTGCACGGCCTTCAACGCCGACTTCGACGGCGACCAGATGGCCGTTCACGTGCCGCTGTCGCTCGAAGCCCAGCTTGAAGCCCGCGTGCTGATGATGTCGACCAACAACATCCTGCATCCGGCAAACGGCGCGCCGATCATCGTTCCCTCGCAGGACATGGTTCTCGGCCTGTACTACCTGTCGATCCTGAACCAGAACGAGCCGGGCGAAGGCATGGCCTTCTCCGACCTCGGCGAGCTGCACCATGCTCTCGAAAACAAGGTTGTGACGCTGCATTCGAAGATCCGCGGCCGCTTCAAGTCGGTCGACGAAGAGGGTAAGCCCTATTCGAAGATCTACGAAACGACGCCCGGCCGCCTGCTGATCGGCGAGTTGCTGCCGAAGCATGGCAAGGTGACCTTCGACATCTGCAACCAGGAAATGACCAAGAAGAACATCTCCAAGATGATCGACACGGTCTACCGCCATTGCGGCCAGAAGGACACGGTCATTTTCTGCGACCGTATCATGCAGCTCGGTTTCTCCCATGCCTGCCGCGCCGGCATTTCGTTCGGCAAGGACGACATGGTCATTCCGGATACCAAGGTTAAGATCGTCGGTGACACCGAAGCCCTGGTGAAGGAATACGAGCAGCAGTACAATGACGGCCTGATCACCCAGGGCGAAAAGTACAACAAGGTTGTCGACGCCTGGGGCAAGGCCACGGAAAAGGTCGCCGAAGAAATGATGGCCCGCATTAAGGCCGTCGAATTCGACCCGGCGACCGGTCGTCAGAAGCCGATGAACTCGATCTACATGATGAGCCACTCGGGCGCCCGCGGTTCTCCGAACCAGATGCGTCAGTTGGGCGGCATGCGCGGCCTCATGGCCAAGCCGTCGGGCGAAATCATCGAGACGCCGATCATCTCGAACTTCAAGGAAGGCCTGACCGTGAACGAGTACTTCAACTCGACGCACGGTGCCCGTAAGGGTCTTGCTGACACCGCCTTGAAGACCGCGAACTCGGGTTACCTGACCCGCCGTCTCGTCGACGTCGCTCAGGATTGCATTGTCACCCACGTCGATTGCGGTACCGACAAGGGCCTCACCATGACCGCCATCGTCGATGCCGGTCAGGTCGTCGCTTCGATCGGCGCCCGCATCCTCGGCCGCACGGCGCTGGACGATATCGATCATCCGGTCACGGGTGAGCGCATCGTCGATGCCGGCAGGATGATCCTTGAGCCGGATGTCATCGAGATCGAGAAGGCTGGTATCCAGTCGATCCGCATCCGTTCGGCGCTGACCTGCGAAATCCAGACGGGCGTCTGCTCGGTCTGCTACGGCCGCGACCTGGCTCGCGGCACGCCTGTCAATCTCGGTGAAGCTGTCGGCGTCATCGCCGCGCAGTCGATCGGTGAACCGGGCACGCAGCTGACCATGCGTACGTTCCACTTGGGCGGCACGGCCACCGTGGTCGACCAGTCGTTCCTGGAAGCCTCCTACGAGGGCACGGTTCAGATCAAGAACCGCAACATGCTGCGCAACTCCGATGGCAACCTGGTTGCCATGGGCCGCAACATGACGGTCCAGATCCTGGACGAGCGCGGTGTCGAGCGTTCCTCGCAGCGCGTCGCTTACGGCTCGAAGCTCCATGTCGACGATGGCGACAAGGTGAAGCGCGGCCAGCGTCTGGCGGAGTGGGATCCCTATACCCGCCCGATGATGACGGAAGTGGCCGGTACGGTTCACTTCGAAGACGTCATCGACGGTCTTTCGGTTCTCGAAGCAACCGACGAGTCCACAGGCATCACCAAGCGTCAGGTCTTCGACTGGCGTTCGACGCCGCGTGGCTCGGATCTGAAGCCGGCGATCGTCATCAAGGACGCCAGCGGCAATGTTGCCAAGCTGTCGCGCGGCGGTGACGCCCGCTTCCTGCTCTCGGTCGACGCGATCCTGTCGGTCGAGCCGGGCCAGAAGGTGTCGCAGGGTGACGTCCTCGCCCGTTCGCCGCTGGAAAGCGCCAAGACCAAGGACATCACGGGCGGTCTGCCGCGTGTTGCCGAACTGTTCGAGGCTCGTCGTCCGAAGGACCATGCCATCATCGCAGAGATCGATGGTACGATCCGTCTCGGCCGCGATTACAAGAACAAGCGCCGCGTCATCATCGAGCCGGCGGAAGACGGTGTCGAGCCGGTCGAGTACCTGATCCCGAAGGGCAAGCCCTTCCATCTTCAGGATGGCGACTATATCGAAAAGGGTGACTACATCCTCGACGGTAACCCGGCTCCGCACGACATCCTGGCGATCAAGGGCGTGGAGGCTTTGGCTTCCTATCTCGTCAACGAAATCCAGGAAGTCTACCGCTTGCAGGGCGTTGTCATCAACGACAAGCACATCGAAGTGATTGTCCGTCAGATGCTGCAGAAGGTGGAAATCACCGATGCGGGCGACAGCCAGTATATCGTCGGCGACAACGTCGATCGTATCGAGCTGGAGGACGCCAACGACCGCCTGATCGAGGTAGGCAAGAAGCCCGCTTACGGCGATCCGGTTCTGCTCGGCATCACCAAGGCGTCGCTGCAAACGCCGTCCTTCATCTCTGCCGCTTCCTTCCAGGAAACGACGAAGGTACTGACGGAAGCTGCGATCGCCGGCAAGACCGACGGCCTGCAGGGTCTGAAGGAAAACGTCATCGTCGGCCGTCTCATCCCGGCCGGTACCGGCGGCACCATGACCCAGATCCGCCGCATCGCCACGGCTCGCGACGAGCTCATTCTGGAAGAGCGTCGCAAGGGCACGGACGCTGGCGTCGCCACGCCCATGCTTCAGGACATGGCTGGCGAGAAGGCTCCTGCTGCCGAATAAGGGCGGCAAGCCTGCTGGAAATCAAAAGCCGCCCGGAGTGATCCGGGCGGCTTCTCTTTTATTCGGTGATGGAGCGAAAGCGGGGCAGGGCGGTTGCCTGGCCTCCGGAGGACTACCTGTCAGCGGAACCGGATGATCGCCACTTCTCCTTCGAGTGCACCCTGATAGGCCGATGCGTGCGGCTCTTCGTCCGGTACGTCCGTCAGCAGGCCGATTTGGTCGAGGTCGGCTTCGATGAAGCCTTCTTCGGCAAGCGCGTTGAGCGCTTCGCGCACGGCGGAGTCGTCATCAGGCGCTTTCAGCATGACATGGAGGTCGACGCCTTCGCCGCCGTCGGTCTCGTAGCCCTTGCCGATGATGATGAAGACCATGGGGCCGTCGGAATTGTTGTCGTTGTCTGGCGCAGTAATCATGAGTCTTCCTTCGGGGGTGTCGAATCGACCAGGCGATTCCTTTTGGTCGCACGGGTCATCTGATGGAATTGTCTTTCCGTGATTTCTTATAGGGATTTTAACGAAATACCAAAGTCCATCTTGCCGAAGGGGCGGCATTTCCGTATCGAAAGCGCCAAATGGCTGGTTTGCCGGGCCTTTCAGGCCTCTGTGACAAAGATAATTTCTTAACCGGCCTTGACGAAGCGACGGGAAACCAGTAGTACCGCCGCCATCAGGACCCATGTGAGGCATGGCTGTTCGGGGCGACGCGCTCTGGAGTTCACCTCAAACAAGGTTCTAAAACGCACGTTGAAGACACGAATGCTGCACGCAAGACGCCATATCGGCGTCCTCTGCTTTTCTGTGGTCCATCTGCGAAAGCGGATCGGGCCACGTTTTGCGCATTGAGACGATCGTGTGTCGTTGCCGGTGACGGCGATAGTCATGCCCGCAAGGGTGTCGAGATAGATTTATAAGGGATGGTTGAATGCCTACCGTAAACCAGCTGATCCGCAAGCCTCGCCAGGCGCAGGTAAAGCGTAACAAGGTTCCCGCTCTTCAGGAGAACCCGCAGAAGCGCGGCGTTTGCACCCGCGTCTACACGACGACGCCGAAGAAGCCGAACTCGGCTCTGCGTAAGGTCGCAAAGATCCGCCTGACCAACGGCTTCGAAGTCATTGGTTACATTCCGGGTGAAGGTCACAACCTTCAGGAACACTCAGTCGTCATGATCCGTGGCGGCCGCGTTAAGGACCTTCCGGGTGTCCGTTACCACATCATCCGCGGCGTTCTCGATACCCAGGGTGTCAAGAACCGCAAGCAGCGCCGTTCCAAGTACGGTGCAAAGCGTCCGAAGTAATTCGGTTTCAGATAATCCGGTGCTGCGCGAGGTTCTCCGCGTGGTGAAGCGCCGCTAATAGTTGAGAGACGAGAAGTACATGTCCAGACGTCACAGAGCAGAAAAGCGCGAGATCAACCCGGACCCGAAGTTCGGCGATCTGGTCGTCACCAAGTTCATGAATGCCATCATGCTCGACGGCAAGAAGTCCGTGGCTGAAAACATCGTATACGGCGCATTCGACGCCGTGCAGGGCAAGGCAAAGCAGGAGCCGCTCGGCGTGTTCCATCAGGCTTTGGATAACATCGCTCCGCACGTTGAAGTTCGTTCGCGTCGTGTCGGTGGTGCTACCTACCAGGTTCCGGTCGATGTTCGCCCGGAGCGTCGTCAGGCTCTGGCCATTCGCTGGCTGATCGCTGCTGCTCGCAAGCGCAACGAGACCACGATGGTCGACCGCCTCAGCGGCGAACTTCTCGATGCCTCCAACAACCGCGGCGCTGCCGTTAAGAAGCGCGAAGATACGCACAAGATGGCTGATGCCAACCGTGCGTTCTCGCATTATCGCTGGTAATCCCGAACGGTTTCGGAAAGGCAGTCCATTATGGCTCGCGAATATAAGATCGAAGACTACCGCAATTTCGGTATCATGGCGCACATCGACGCCGGTAAGACCACGACCACCGAGCGTATTCTTTACTACACCGGCAAGTCGCACAAGATCGGCGAAGTGCACGATGGTGCCGCCACCATGGACTGGATGGAGCAGGAGCAGGAGCGTGGCATCACGATCACCTCCGCTGCCACCACGACCTACTGGAAGGGCCGTGACGGCAAGACCCGCCGCTTCAACATTATCGACACTCCCGGCCACGTCGACTTCACCATCGAAGTCGAGCGTTCGCTGCGCGTTCTCGACGGCGCCATCGCGCTGCTCGATGCCAACGCCGGCGTTGAGCCGCAGACGGAAACCGTCTGGCGTCAGGCCGAGAAGTATCATGTTCCGCGCATGATCTTCTGCAACAAGATGGACAAGACCGGCGCCGATTTCTATCGCTCGGTCGAGATGATCAAGACCCGCCTCGGCGCTACCGCTGTCGTCATGCAGCTGCCGATCGGTGCTGAAACCGAGTTCAAGGGCGTCATCGACCTGATCGAGATGAACGCTCTCATCTGGCGCGACGAATCGCTCGGCGCTCAGTGGGACGTCGTCGAAATTCCGGAAGACATGAAGGCCAAGGCTGAAGAATATCGCGAAAAGCTGATCGAGACCGTTGTCGAGATCGACGAAGCCGCGACTGAAGCTTACCTCGAAGGCAACCTGCCTGATAACGATCAGATCCGCGCGCTCGTCCGTCGTGGCACGATCGACGTCAAGTTCCATCCGATGTTCTGCGGCACCGCCTTCAAGAACAAGGGTGTTCAGCCGCTGCTCGACGCCGTTGTCGAATACCTGCCGTCGCCGCTCGACATTCCGGCGATCAAGGGCATCGATTTCAAGACCGAGGCCGAGATCGAACGTCACGCTGACGACAGCGAGCCGTTGTCCATGCTGGCATTCAAGATCATGAACGACCCCTTCGTCGGTTCGCTGACCTTCGCCCGCGTCTACTCCGGCAAGCTCGAAAAGGGCGCGTCGGTCATGAATACGGTCAAGGACAAGCGCGAGCGTGTCGGCCGTATGCTACAGATGCACTCGAACTCGCGTGAAGACATCGAAGAAGCCTTCGCTGGCGACATCGTCGCTCTGGCCGGCCTCAAGGAAACCACCACTGGCGATACGCTCTGCGATCCGCTGAAGCCGGTTATCCTCGAGCGCATGGAATTCCCCGAGCCGGTCATCCAGATCGCGATCGAGCCGAAGACCAAGGGCGACCAGGAAAAGATGGGCCTCGCGCTCAACCGCCTGGCTGCAGAAGACCCGTCCTTCCGCGTGAAGACGGACCAGGAATCGGGCCAGACGATCATCGCCGGCATGGGTGAACTTCACCTCGACATTATCGTCGACCGTATGCGTCGTGAATTCAAGGTTGAAGCAACTGTCGGCGCGCCGCAGGTTGCTTACCGCGAAACCATCACGCGTCAGACGGAGAAGGACTACACCCACAAGAAGCAGTCGGGTGGTACCGGTCAGTTCGCTCGCGTCAAGATCGTGTTCGAACCGAACCCGGAAGGCGACGATTTCAAGTTCGAGTCCAAGATCGTCGGCGGTTCCGTTCCGAAGGAATACATCCCCGGCGTTCAGAAGGGCATCGAAAGCGTTCTGTCTTCAGGCCCGCTGGCTGGCTTCCCGATGCTCGGCGTCAAGGCGACGCTCATCGATGGCGCCTTCCACGACGTCGACTCGTCGGTTCTGGCCTTCGAAATCGCCTCGCGTGCTTGCTTCCGTGAAGCAGCCCGCGAAGCCGGCGCTCAGCTCCTCGAGCCGATGATGAAGGTCGAAGTCGTGACACCGGAAGACTACGTCGGCGACGTCATCGGCGACCTGAACTCGCGTCGTGGCCAGATCCAGGGCCAGGAAAGCCGCGGTATCGCTGTTGTCATCAACGCGAACGTCCCGCTGGCAAACATGTTCAAGTATGTCGATAACCTGCGTTCCATGTCTCAGGGCCGTGCACAGTACACGATGACCTTCGATCATTACGCGCCGGTTCCGTCGAACGTCGCACAGGAAATCCAGGCAAAGTATTCCGGTCAGAAGTGACCGGAATACCAATTGACCGATAACAAGAATTGATCCCTTCGGGGACAGGAAAAATGGAGAGCCGAAAATGGCAAAGAGTAAGTTTGAGCGCAATAAGCCGCACGTTAACATTGGTACGATTGGGCACGTTGACCACGGCAAGACGTCTCTGACGGCAGCGATCACGAAGTACTTCGGCGAGTACAAGGCGTATGACCAGATCGACGCTGCGCCGGAAGAAAAGGCACGTGGCATCACGATCTCGACGGCTCACGTCGAATACGAGACGCCGGCCCGTCACTATGCGCACGTCGACTGCCCCGGCCACGCCGACTATGTGAAGAACATGATCACCGGTGCCGCTCAGATGGACGGCGCGATCCTGGTTTGCTCGGCTGCCGACGGCCCGATGCCGCAGACGCGCGAGCACATCCTGCTTGCTCGCCAGGTTGGCGTTCCGGCAATCGTTGTGTTCCTGAACAAGGTCGACCAGGTTGACGACGCCGAGCTTCTGGAGCTGGTCGAGCTCGAAGTTCGCGAACTGCTGTCGTCCTACGACTTCCCGGGCGACGACATTCCGGTGGTCAAGGGTTCGGCTCTGGCAGCACTTGAAGATTCGGACAAGAAGATCGGCGAAGACGCGATCCGCGAGCTGATGGCGGCTGTTGACGCCTACATCCCGACGCCTGAGCGTCCGATCGACCAGCCGTT
>NZ_FMAF01000056.1 GCF_900094565.1 Martinezella lusitana | reverse complement strand
TCCGCAAACGAACGGAGGTGACGTTGGATGACATTGCTCGCGAGATAAACCCGATCGTTCGGGGATGGATCGCATACTATGGGCAATACTCGCGCTCGGCACTTTATCCGATGGCGAGATACATCAACGAAACCCTCTATGTTTGGTTTAAACGGAAATATAAGCGCTTCCGCAAACGCCTGGGGCAAGCGCGCCTCTTTGTTGCAAAGATTGCGCGGGAAAACCGGAAGCTGTTCGTACACTGGCAACTCGGTAATGGCACGGAGCTCGCTTGATGGGAGCCGGGTGAGGTGAGAGCCTCACGCCCGGTTCTGAGAGAGGCTGGAGGTGAAATTCCTCCGGCCTACTCGCCCCACGGTGCCGAGCCTGGCGAAAGGCAAGACCGATACCGGCCGCATCTGGACTCATGTCCGAGATGATCGGCCGTTCGGCGAGACATCGCCACCGGCAGCCCTTTATTATGCTTCGCGAGATCGTCGCCAGGAGCATCCCGAACGTCATCTCAAGACTTTCACCGGCATTCTGCAGGCAGACGTATACGGCGGCTACAAATCCCCTGTTCAAAGTGGATCGCAATCCTGGTCCGCTGACGCAGGCGCTGTGTTGGTCACATGCGCGTCGCAAGTTTTTTGTGCTTGCCGACATCGCCAGTAATGCGAAACGGGGAAAGAACGCAGCAGCGATCTCGCCGGCTGCGCTCGAAGCTGTAAAACGCATCGACGCGCTGTTCGACATCGAGCGCGAAATCAATAGGCCTGGCGGGTCGACTTGCGCGCCCGCGACGCCGACATGCCGGTCAGCAAGATTGACGAGCTTTTACCTTAGAATTGGAAAGCGAAAAAGGCTGCTATCGCGGCGGCCGCGTAAACAATGTCCGAAAGAGCTCCTCCGAGCGCTGGAGGCCTTCATCCGTCAAGATCAACGACTTCGTCTTGTTCGCCGGATCGCCGATCAGGCCCTTCTTGAACAAACGATCTGTCGTATCCCAATCAAAACCCTTCCATGCCCGACGTCAGCCATAGTGGCGCCAAGACAGCGTCGTCGATCTTGTCCTCGTCGATCTCCGTGCCGAAATGATAACATGCCCGCGACCCAATATCCCGCGGCTTTCAGCGGATGCGTACCATTGATCCCAACGCGGGCTTTTGCTGAAGGCGATTCATGCTAGCGCTATCAGATCGTCAATACCTCTGCACATGTTGGTTACTTCAACAGGCGAGATAGCCGTGCGCATTCGCACCTGGCACCATCAAGTTTCTCCCGCCAACCGGATTAGAATTTTGGGCGTTTCCGGGGCGCTAGATGTGTCGACCTCTCAAGCCGCATGCATCCCATTTAGCGGAGAGATAGTTGGCTCGATTGGTCAAAGTCGCCACCGAAGGCATCCTTAGTACATGCAAGAAGTATAATATTATATCAAAAAAACTTAGCGATTTAGTCGATAGTACGCTGATATTGCGTGATCAACATTGTCAAATACAATAAGCCTGCCGTCAACGAGCACCATACCTTTGTCGCAGTACGTTTTGATGGTTTCCATGCCATGAGAAATTACAATCAGATCTGAATTCTTTCGACGCTGCTCGAATGCATTCTTACATCTCTCTTGAAAGCGTGCGTCGCCAACAGCCGTAATTTCATCTATTAAATAACAGTCAAACTCTATTGCCATAGAGAGGCCAAAAGCAAAGCGCGCCATCATGCCGGACGAATAAGTTCTGACGGGCGCATTGATGTAGTCGCCCAGCTCAGCAAATTCTTCAACGAAACGTGCGACTCGGACTACGTTTTCGCCATAAGCACGCGAAACAAAATTCAGATTGTCTCTGCCGGTCATTTGTGGATGAAAGCCGCCAGAAAAACCCAACGGCCAGGATACGCGAAGGTCCTTTTTTATTCGTCCAGAATTGGGAAGCATCGTGCCCGCAATCATCCGCATCGTGGTTGATTTACCCGCGCCATTTACACCAATAATAGCATAAGAGGATCCGCTGCGAAATTCTGTGCTCACATGATCTAGAACGATCTTTCTATGTTGTTTTGTTTTAAAGAATTTAGTTACGTTCTCAAATCTTATCATGTTCTCAAATCGCACCGAGCTTTGTCGACTGTACGTTCTACCATGGAACAGGGCCTTCCTTTGATCGCTTTATAGTCTGGTCCCTCCAATGGGCGGAACCCTAGCATCAGATTCAGATTTCCAAAATAGCCTTAATAACCCCCGCCTCTGGCCGCAGCCATTCCTTAAACAACGCCGGCCCATCCTCGATCGCACCGCGATGAGTGTTCAGCGCAGCCGTCGGAACGCGGCCATTTTCCATCTGCTTCACCACTTCGGCAAAGTCGTCCGGCTGCGCATTGCGGCTGGCGAAGAGCGTGGTTTCACGCTTATGGAATTCGGGATCGGAAAAGGTGATGTCGTCTCGAACGACACTGACGAGTACGTAGCGTCCAGCGTGGGCGACGAAGCCGAAGCCGCGTTGCATCGCCATGGCATTGCCGGTTGCGTCGATCACCACGTCGAAGAAATCGCCGTCGGTGAGGCGTTTTGCATGGGCTTCGGCCTCGTCATTGGCGAGCAGCATCCGGTCGGCACCGAGCGAGGCGATCGTGAAATCGAGGCGGTCCTCGCGCATGTCCATGACGGTCACGTCGGCGCCGCGCGCCTTGGCGAAGATGATGGCGGACATGCCGATCGGGCCGGAGCCGACGACGAGAACGCGGTCGGTCGCGGTGACGCCGCCGCGCTTGACGCCATGGGCGCCGATTGCCAGGAATTCGATCATCGCGGCTTCGTCCAGCGAGGCCTTGCCGGCAGAGACGACATTGGGCTCCGGCACGCAGATGAACTCCGTCATGCCGCCGTCACGATGGACGCCGAGGACGGAAAGGCTTTGACAGGCATTGGTCACGCCGCGGCGGCAGGCAATGCATTTGCCGCAGGCGAGATAGGGAACGATATAGACGTTCTCTCCCTTTTTAAGGCGGGTGGATTCGCCAGCATCCTCGACCGTGCCGGAGAGCTCATGGCCCATGACGCGCGGATATTCGAGAAAGGGATGCTTGCCCTGATAGATATGAAAATCCGTGCCGCAAATGCCGATGCGTCTGATGCGCACCAAAATCTCGCCTTCCGCAGGGGTGGGGACATCGCGCTCGATCAGGGATAGCCGGCCGGGTTCGTCGCAGATCAATGTTTTCATGGTGATACGCTCTCGATGGGCCGGCGACGCCGACCATTGCTGTTAGAATGCCGTGTCCCGTTGATGTCGAAAGTCGATTGCCTGACGGTCGCTCAACTTACGGATCACGAACCCTCCGCGCCCTTTGCATCTGAGGGTCCGATGCTTTCACGACGCTGCCCCGTTCAAAGGATAGTGCGCCGCGATCTGCCTCAGCACAGGCGCCTCTGATGCACTGCCCGCCTTCTCGGCCCAATCCAGGAAGGCGTGGATGCGTCGAGCGACCTTTTCGGGGTGATGCTGGGCGATATCGGCGATGCGATGATCGAGGAAGGGATTAAGGAAGCGGTCGAGCGTCGTTGTCACATAGGTCGCCGCCTCATCGCCCATGCCGTTTGCGGCAAAGCCGGGCAAGACCTCGTTTCGATAGAGCGTGTCCAGCTTTGCGCGAATGCCGGCATCGGCCAGGATGGCGCGCACGGTCTCGTCGGCTGGTCGGCCCTCTCTTTGCCAGGTTTCAGCTAGGAACGTGTGGCCGAGATTGAGAATATGCAGCTTGAGGCGCTCGTATGGCTCGAGATCCTCGGTCAGCACGATGCTCTCGTGGATGCATGGCAGCCGGACGCCCGGCGCGCGCCTGATTGCCCAAAGCGCATAGGGCTCCGCGACGGCGCCGATCGGCTCGATCGGCTCGGAGACGATCCGGTCGACCAGGGTCTCGGCGAAAGCGACATGGTCGCCCAACCAGGCAAGGAAGTCAGATGTCACGCCGTTCTGTTTGGCGCAATCGATGACCGTCTGCTTCAGGACGCGGCCATTGCCCGTCATCAACTCGCAGGGAAGGATCAACAAGGGGCGGGCGGATGCCCGCCAACGCTTGACGAGAAGTGCGGCAAGCTTGGCTGGGAACGAGCGTGGAATTTGGCCGTCCTCGCCAAAGCCATCCTCATCCGGCCAGGTTCTGTATCCCGTTTCGCCGGTGTTGGAGATGATGAATTCGGCATCTTCGGCGAAGAGTTGCGAAAGCTCTTCCCAATGATCAAGGGCGGACATGCCACGATCGACGCTGGTGACACGTACGGAGCGGTCCACAGGTTGGCCATTCGACATACCGCGAATGATGACCGGATAGCCTTCCGGATTGCCGAATGCGCCGACACGCCCGCTTCTGCTGCTGGAACCCGAAATCTGGACGACAGTGATCGGGCCGACATCCTGGCCGGATTGCCTGGCCTCGTGCACGAAGAATGCCGCATGCGCCTGCAAAAAGCGGCTGGTGCCGAACTGGATGATCCGCGAGCTCACGCCAAGGTCCCCGCGCCTTCAGGAGAAGTCGCTGTCGTTCGTGTGCTGTGTTGATACGTAGACATCCATCGATCCTCCCGGTGAATGTTTTTTATCTATAGAAAACAGATTGGGTCCCAACGTCAAGGGCTTTTAGATGAATAAAGCAAGCGACAATGATGTCGCGCGCAGTTGAGGCGATCCGTATCAGGGACAATCACTATATGCCGGCAATGGAAACAGGCCTGTAGCCACTGTGATCAGCGATTCTTCATAAAAATCACAACAAAATGTCATAAATTATGTGATTTTGTCGCTACTATCCGTTATGAACCAATCGAGATGATGCGTCGCACTATGGAAGCTTCGCTTATGAAACCGACGGCGTCCGATACTTTCCAAATATTGACGATTTTTCGACGCCAGAGACTCCGTTCCCGTGTCGTAAACCAGCGCGCCGCTCAGGGGCATCATCCACGCGATCTTAGCCACCCATCATGACCAGGAGAGAGTTGAATGGCACGTATCACCTTGAGGCAACTGCTCGATCATGCCGCTGAAAACGGCTACGGCGTTCCTGCTTTCAATATCAACAATATGGAGCAGGCGCTCGCCATCATGGAAGCGGCTGATGCCGTTGGGGCACCGGTGATCATGCAGGCGTCGAGAGGTGCAAGAGCCTACGCCAACGACATCATGCTGAAGCATATGATGGACGCCGTCGTCGAAATCTATCCGCATATTCCGGTCTGTGTGCATCTCGACCATGGCAATGATCCCTCAAGCTGCATGACGGCCATCCAGGCCGGCTTCACATCAGTCATGATGGATGGTTCTCTCAAGGCCGATGCGAAGACACCCGCGGATTGGGATTACAATGTCGGCGTGACGAAGACGGTCACCGACATGGCGCATCTCGGCGGCATATCCGTCGAAGGCGAACTCGGGGTGCTGGGTTCGCTCGAAACCGGCATGGGCGAGGCCGAGGACGGCCATGGCGCCGAAGGCAAGCTCTCGCATGATCAGCTGCTCACCAATCCGGACGAGGCCGTCAAATTCGTGCGGGAAACCAAGGTCGATGCGCTGGCGATCGCCATGGGCACCTCGCATGGCGCTTACAAGTTCACCCGCAAGCCTGATGGCTCGGTGCTGGCGATGAACGTGATCGAGGAGATCCACCGCAAGCTGCCCAACACGCATCTCGTCATGCATGGTTCTTCCTCGGTTCCTGAGGAGTTGCAGGAGATCATCAACAAATATGGCGGCCAGATGAAGCCGACCTGGGGCGTGCCTGTCGAAGAGATCCAGCGCGGCATCAAAAATGGCGTGCGCAAGATCAACATCGATACCGATGGCCGCATGGCGATGACCGGCCAGATCCGCCGCGTGCTGCAGGAAGATCCGAGCGAATTCGATCCGCGCAAATATATGAAGCCGGCCATGGCTGCGCTGACGAAGCTTTGCAAGGAACGTTTCGAGCAGTTTGGCACTGCCGGCCACGCCTCGCAGATCCAGCCGCTTTCCGTTGCCGAAATGGCAAAGCGTTACAAGTCCGGCGCGCTGGACCCGATCTTCTCCTGAATTTGAGCGCTCAGCGTGCCGCCGGGCTCGCGGCCCGGCGCGCGCTTTCCTCGGTCAGGGTGCGGCCGTGGAATTTCGATAGCGAGGTGATGACATCGTCGATCTCCTTGGCCAGTCGTTGCGCATCCCACAGCAGGGCTGCCGCCGCGATCGCACCAATTTCGTGCAATCCCTGCATGGTCAGTAATCCCTCGATCGCCATGGTCGTGCGGCGGAAGACGATGTCGGACAGATGCACGACAAGCTCCTGGCGGGCGATCCAATCGATTTCGAGGGCGCTGTGGCGCGCCGCGCCGCTGATGCGCTGGCTATCCGTGTAGTCCGAACGATGAGCGAGGATCGCCGCCACGGTCGTGCCATATCGGCTCAGCAGCTCGTCGACCCTGCTTGCCTCCACACCGGTCTTGGCGGCGATCGATCGGATCCAGCCCGCGCGCTCGCTGGAGCTTACCGGGAAATTCGATCCGCCGCCGATGGCCAACCGCTCGGTGGATGTCTTGCGCGTGCGCTGAAGGCGCTTCAGCACGGTATCGGACACTTCCTCGGCGAAACCCCGGAAGGTCGTCCACTTGCCGCCAACGAGGGAAATAACGGGGAAGGGCCGTCCGGCCTGCGCTTCGACGACCGGTGCGGAGTGGTCGCGGCTGATCAGGCCCGGCGACGAGGCGTCCGAGGCGGGCAGGGGGCGGATGCCGCTATAGCTATAGGTCACCTGTTCCCGCTCGAAGTGAAGACCCGGCAAAAGTGCTCGGACGCTATCGAGGAAATATTCGATTTCCGGCTCCTCGCAGCGCACATTGTCGGGGTCGTCGCAGGGAATGTCGGTCGAGCCGACCAGCGCCTGGCCGAGATAGCCATAGACCAGGCAGATACGGCCGTCATCGGCCTCGAAATAGATCATGTGGCCATTCAGGCTGCGCACCAGTTCGGGGTGATCGAGCAGGATATGCGATCCCTTCGTTCCGCCGATCAGGTGGGAGGGAGCGCCGAGCGCCGCATTGACGTGATCGATCCACGGCCCGGCGGCATTGACGACAAGCTTCGGCTTCACCGAAAAGGCATATCCGTCCGAGCGTTGGAAGGTGAGCAGGCCGTCGGTCGCAGACACCAGCTTCGTGGCGTTTGCCGCCAATGACTTCTCATTGGCCCTTAGTCCGTCGCTGACCAACTCATAGACCAGCCGTTCCGGCCGGCTGATCTTGGCGTCGTAATAGATGCCGCCGGCGACGATCTCAGGGGTCACATGCGGCATTTCCTTGAGCGCGCGGCTTTTCAGCAGGAACCTGTGGCGCGGCATCACTCGGTTGCGCGAACCGAAGAAATCGTAGAGCGCAAGCCCGATCTTGACGAGGACGGCGCCGCGGCTTCGGGGAGCGGTGGTCGAGCCCGTCAGCGTGCGAAGGGCTGCCCATATGCCGCGCGTCCAGGAGAAGATCGGCACGAATGTCGGTAGCGGTTCGACGCAATGCGGCGCGTTCTTCAAGAGCAGATTGCGCTCGAGCGCCGACTGCGCGACCAGCCCGAATTCGCCGGTTTCCAGATATTTCAGGCCGCCGTGAATGAGGCGCGATGGCGCAGCACTCGTTCCCGAGCCGAAATCGGATTTATCGACGATGAGGCAGTTCACGCCCTGGGCGCAAAGGTCGCGAAACAGCCCCGCGCCATTGACTCCAGCGCCGAGGATGACGACGTCGACATCTCCGTCTTGAAGTCGGGAAAAGCGTTGTTTCAGATCGGCGGCCATATCGGTCATAACATCATGGTCCTGGTGAACGGCCGCGAAAACAGATCGTTCGCGCAGCCCAATTGGCTCTCTAGTCTTGGGAGGGTTGAGCTGCGAGATTGCCGAGCCTCGGCCAAAGCGGCGTCATGGCGTCGGCGATGTCCTTGAAGAGTTCATAACGCACCCGGTAGTCGGCGCTGCGGGCGGAATCGGGGTGATAGGTCGTGGCGATCCTGCCGACATCGCGTGGGTCGCTCTGCGGATCGGCATAGATCCCGACGCCGGCGCCGGCGCAGAGAGCAGCACCCCAGGCGGCCGCCTCATCGGTTTCCGTCACAGTGACGGGAATTCCAAGCACGTCGGCAAACATCTGCACGACGATCGGATTGCGCGATACGCCACCCGCAAGCCTCGCCTGATTGAAGGAAAAACCGTCACTTAACGCATCGACATGGATCTTGTGATTGAAGGCGATGCCTTCGAGAACGGCGCGCAGCATGTCGCCGCGGTCGTGCCAGCCGCCAAGCCCGAAGAAGCCGGCGCTCGCCGCCGCACCATAGGGGGAGCCGAACAGATAGGGATGGAACAGCGCGCTCGAGCGTCGGTTGAAGGCGGCCTCGATTTCCGGTGCCAGCAAGGCGTGGATTGAATGGCCAGTGGCTTCGGCGCCCGTGCGTTCGTTGGAGCAGAGCTGGTCCAGAAACCAGTCGTAGTTGGCCGTCGATGCCGGCGAGATCGACATATTGTTCCATTGGCCCGACACGATGGCGTTGCGGCAGAACCAGCGGCGATCGACGCGCGGCTCCGACGACAACGTCTCGTTGATCGAATAGGTGCCGGCGATCACGGCGACGACACCTTCGGCATAACCCCCGGCACCGAGTGCGGAGGCCGTTACATCGTGCAGGCCGGCGACGACAGGTGTTCCCTCGGCAAGGCCCGTGCGTTCGGCGACCGCTGCCGACACATGCCCGACGACCTCATCGGATCGCGAGGCGTGCGGCAGCGCGCCCACCAATTCGTCCACGCCGAAAAGATTCAGCGCATCCGGCGAATAATCCTGAGTCGAGACGTCGGTAAAGGAGGTGCTGGCCTCGGTGCGGTCGGTTCCGGCGACGCCGGTCAGGCAGAAGCGCAGCCAGTCCTTGCAGCTCAGGATATGGCCGATCTCAGCGAAGCGGGCCGGCTCGTGCTCCTTGATCCAGGCGAGCAACGCCGAAGGGGCTGATACGTGCGGCACCTGGCCTGTGAGCACCAGGGATTGGTCGGCGACCGGCCCTGCCAGCCATCGCTCCACGATCAATCCGGCACGGCTGTCGAGCGAAAGAATGGCGCGTCCGAGCGGCTTCTTTGATCTGTCGAGTAGATAGATCCCGTCGCCATGGGCAGTTGCGGCAATTGCCTGAATGTCGCTTGCGGGGCGATTGCTGAGCTTGATCGCCTCGGCTATGGCGTCAGCCGTCGCCGTCCAGAGCTGGTCCATGTCGCGTTCGACATGGCGGGCCTTGGGCATGAATTGCGTCACGCGGCGGCGGGCGGCGGCAAGCGGCGTTCCGTCGATGTCGAAGATTACCGCCTTGGTAACGGTGAGACCGCTGTCAATTCCGAGCAGACTCGGCATTCCTGTCACTCCTGATGGTGGACGATCTCAGGCCGCCCCGCGGGGCTCAACCGTTAGGATCGCTCCTTGTCGCTCCTGGCGACGACCACATTGATATTCTTGTTCTGCATGCGCTCGAGATGGGCAGCGGGGGTCTTTTCATCGACGATGACGACATCAAACTCGCTTAAGGACGCGAAACTATGCAGCGCCCGGCGGTCGAATTTCGTGTGGTCGGTGAGCAATATGCGTTTGGCGGCGCTGTTGAACATGGCCCGCTTGATGTCGACGATCTCGGGAGATTGGTGAAACACCACGTCGTCGATGATGGCCGACATCGAAATGAAGGCAACATCGGCTCGCAACCGATTGATCTCGTTGATGGTCATGCGCCCCATGAAGGCGTTGCACCAGTTGTAGTACTGTCCGCCAAGCGCCAAGAGCGTCACGTCGTGCATGTCCTTCAATGCGTTCATCAGCGTCAGAGAATTCGTGATCGCCGTCAGCGGCACCTTGGCCGGCAGTTGCGAGGCCATCTGCAGCACGGTGGTGGAATCGTCGAGGAAGATCGCCTGGCCCGGTTCGATGAACTGGATGGCGGCCGCGGCGATCAACTTCTTTTCGCTCGCCTGCCGGTTGGCGCGATAGACATCGCTCGATTCGATCAGGCTGGTGGCGGTCGCCGTGACGATGCCGCGCGTCTTGCGGAAGAGACCGCGAGCCACCAGTTCGTCGACATCGCGATGCGCCGTCATCAGGCTGATGCCGAAGCGCTCGGTGAGATCCTCGATCCGCATCGACCCCTCAGCCATGACGGCCTCGGCGATCAACTGGCGCCGGGCGAGCTGGCGGGAATGCCGGCTGTCGCTAGGCAGTTCGTCTTGCAGGAATGATGCGGGGCTTGTTTTCTGGGTCACTTTGGCCTCTGAGGCTGAGCCTTACGGATGTCCGCTTGGTGCCATGAATATCATGTCAAGGCAAAAAGACTATAGAGAACAATTTGCTATTTGGTTTACCGAAAGTTCTGCTTGATGTCCGGTAAGGTCTTCAAGCTGTAACGATGCAAGGGTGGGGACGCCGTTGCCGGCGTCCCCGATATCATTACTGCGACAGGACGAACGGTCCGGTGTACTTGTCGACATTGTCCTTGGTGATCAGGATGCAATCGAAGAGCTGCTTTTCGCTCGTGGCGCCGGTCTTGCCCGTCTTGATGAAGCTGTCGGCTTGCTTGACGGCCTCTGCGGAGAAGACTGCGACCGGCTGCAGAACCGTATATTGCAGTTCGCCGGCCTTGATGGCGGCAACAGCGTCCGGGGAACCGTCGAAGCCGCCGACCTTGATATTAGTGAGCTTGCCGGCTTCCTTGAGGGCGGCAATCGCGCCGAGCGCCATTTCGTCATTGCCGGAGATCACGCCGATGATATCCGGGTGAGCCTGCAGCATGGACTGCATCTTGTTGTGGCCCTGGGTGCGATCCCAGTTGGCGACTTCCTTGGCGACCTTCTTCAGATCCGGATACTGCGTCAGAACGGTTTCATAGCCGTTAGAGCGAGTGGCGGCGTTGTTGTCGGAAGGCGCGCCGAACAGTTCGGCATACTTGCCTTTATCGCCAACAGCCTCGACCCACTGCTGTGCACCGATAGCGGCACCCTGGGCGTTGTTGGAGACGAGCTGTGCCTTGGCGAGGCCTTCCTGGTTGATTTCAGCATTGACCAGGAAAACCGGGATGCCGGCAGCAAGGGCCTTCTTGACCGCACCGACGGAACCATCGGCATTGGCCGGGTCGAGAATGATAGCAACCGACTTGTTGGTGATGGCCGTGTCGATCAGGTTGCTCTCGGTGTTGGTGTCGCCTTTATGCGCACCGACCGTTGCCGTATAGCCGAGCTTTTCGGCTGTTGCCTTGGCGACATTGCCTTCCGTCAGCCAATAGGGGTTGGACGGATCGTTGACGATGATCGTCATCTGGCCGGCGGCCCATGCTGCTCCCGTCAGAAGCGGTGCAACCGCAACCGCTGCCATGATAATGCGCATACCTTTTTTAAACATTAGTCTCTCTCCCTTTTGATGAGCTTAGATGTTACCGGCGAACCGGCGGTGCTTTCTCCGATCGGCTATAATCACCGGTCGGTGACAAGTTGGAGTGCAATGCGTCAGCCGGATTTGGCTCGGCGTCCGTATTGGATGCTGTTCATGAGCACTGCGAGCACGATGACCGCGCCGGTGAAGACGGTCTGCCAGTAGGCCGAGACACCGATGATCACCAGGCCGTCCGAAAGGAATCCGATGACGAAGGCACCGAGCATCGTGCCGCGCACCGTGCCGCGACCGCCTGTCAGCGCCGCGCCGCCGATGACGACAGCGGCAATCGCGGTCAGTTCATAGGTGGTGCCGGCGGTCGGGCCGGCCGACGTCAGCTGCGAGGACAGCACCAGCCCTGCAATGGCGGCGCAGACGCCGGAAAACACGTAGACGAGAATCTTGACCTGCTTGACCGGGACACCGGAAAGATCGGCGGCGCGCTCATTGCCGCCCGAGGCATAGAGCCAGCGGCCGAAGGCGGTACGGCTGAGAACGACGCCGCAGATGATTGCAAGCGCGGCGAGCACGATGACGCCGATCGGGACGCCGGCGAGACGATTGAAGCCGAGCCAGTCGAAGCCGGTATTGCCGAGCTCCGGCCGACCGCCGAGATTGTTGTAGGTAAGACCGTTGGTCATCAGCAATGCGATGCCGCGCGCAACATAGAGGACGCCGAGCGAGGCGACGAACGCCGGAACCTTCAGGTATGCGATGAGCACGCCGTTGACAGCGCCGACGACGGCGCCGAGCGCGCAGGTCAAGATGACGACGGCCCAGACCGGCGGATAGAGAATGACGCCGAAGCTCGAAATGGTGACGCCCTGCATCAGGAAGCCGGCGATACAGCCGGCAAGGCCGAGGGTAGATCCAACAGACAGATCAATGCCGCCATTGAGGATGACCAGCAACATGCCGATGGCCAGAATGCCGAAGATGGCGACATGCGAGGCCATGGTCAGGAAGTTGCTGAGCGAGAAGTAATAGGGCGACAGGAAGGAGAAGACCGCGATGATGACGATCAGCGCGAAGAAGGCGCGCCCTTCCAGGATCAGCCGCACGAGGTTGAAATTCCGCCGCTGTCCGTTCGAAATGGGTTTCTTTTCAGTGATGTTCGTGACTGACATAATCAGTGCTCCATGAATGCGGCTAGTGCGCGACCACTGCTTCGCCGGAGGCGGCCATGATCTTCTCTTTGGGGACGTCGGGACCGAATTCGGCTGATATCTTGCCGCGGTGCATGACGATGATGCGATGGGCGATGCTGAGGCACTCGGCGACTTCCGACGTCGAATAGATCACCGCCAGGCCTTCCTTGGCGCGGTCGGCCAGCAGCTTGAAGACTTCCGCCTTCGCGCCGATATCGATGCCGCGGCTCGGCTCGTCGAGCAGGATCACCTTCGGCGCCGTCGCAAGCATCTTGCCGATGACGACCTTCTGCTGGTTACCGCCCGAAAGCGAACCGATTGCAGCGTCGCCGCCATCGGTCTTGATATGAACCTTGCGGATCGAGGTATCCACCAGCGCCCGCTCGCGGCCGCCGGACGTGAAGAGACCCTTGGTGAAGGCGCCGATACTGGCAAGCGACAGGTTCGAGCCGACGGTCATCGTCTGGACAAGACCGTCCCGCTGCCGGTCTTCCGGCACCAGAACCAGGCCATGGGCGATGCGGCCGGCAATGCTGAGATGGCCGACGTCGTTGTTCCCAAGCAGAACGCGGCCGCGGCTCGATCTCAGGCGTCCCGCGATGCATTCGAGCAATTCCGTGCGTCCGGCTCCCATGAGCCCGTAGATGCAGACGATCTCCCCGGCCCGGACCTGAAGCGACATACGGTCGACTGCGTTGTAGGCGGCGCCAGACGGGCCGGGAACGGTAACGTTGTCGATCGTCAGCGCGACGTCGCCCATCTTGTAGCCGGTCGGCGGGCTGCCGAGATCGAAATTGTCGCCGACCATGTTGCGCACGATCCACTCGAGATCGATGTCCTTGCGCTCGGCGTAGGCCGTCATGTTGCCGTCACGGAGCACGACGGCATGGTGGGTGATCTGCAGCGCCTCTTCCAGATGATGCGAGATGTAGACGATCGACACGCCGCGGCCCGTCAGGTCACGAATGACCTTGAACAGAACCTCGACTTCCGTAGCGCTGAGTGCCGACGTCGGTTCGTCCATGATCAGGATGCGCGAATTGACCGAAAGAGCGCGGGCGATTTCGACGATCTGCTGCTGGCCGAGGCGCAGATCCTCGACAGGCGTCATCGGGTCGATATGCTCTTCGAGTTCCTCCATCAGCGCCCGTGTCTGGCGCTCTTCCTCAGCGAAATCGACGACACCGCCCTTCATGATCTCGCGACCCATGAAGATGTTGTCGCGCACGCTGAGATTGGGCGCGAGGCTCAATTCCTGATGGATGATCGAGATGCCGCAGGAGCGCGCATGTGTCGACGAAGCGAAGCTGATCGGGTTGCCGTCGAGGATGATTTCGCCTGATGTCGGCTGTATGACCCCGGAGAGGATCTTCATCAGCGTCGACTTGCCGGCACCGTTCTCACCAAACAATGTCGTGACTTCGCCGCGCCGAATATCGAAATTCACGCCCTTCAGTGCGTGGACGCTGCCATAGGACTTGGCGACGTTGCGGGCGGCGAGAACGACTTCGCCTGTGCCGGCTTCCTTTTCCTCTGCCTGGCTCATTTCAGTTCGACCTTCACGGGGGTGACCAGCCAGTTCTTGGGATTGATGAGCTTGAACACGCCGATAACCGTTGCCGTCTTGCCCGTCAGCTTCTCGGGATCAAGACTGCCGAGGGTCGCCTTCTTCATCTCGTTGTTGATGGCGGAGCCGGCATCCTGATATTCGATCTGGTTGGTGAACTGGCCGAATTGGATCTTGCCGGTCGCATCGCGAAGATCGGTGCCGTTGATCGCCGGGCCGGTCTGCACTCGAACGGTGATACCGTCAGGCAGGCCGTCGACCTTGAAGTCATTGAGGTTGGCCTTGCGGTCGCCAAATGTGCCTGACAGCGAGACGGGAAGCACGGGGCCTGTGCTGGTGGCGACACCATATTTCGCGCCGGCGGCCTTCTTGTCGGCCAGAACGGCATTGCCGAGCGTCACCGCGTCGACGGCCCGCTGTTGGACATCTGCCAGAACCTTCGGAAATTCCTGGGCGCCATAGGCTTCCGGCGAGAAGGCCTGCTCGCGCACATCATGCGTGGAGCCGATCTTGACCAGCTTTGTATCGGCGGCAATGGCGCCGATCACGATCACGACGGCGGCAATACCGGCGACGATCTTGAGCTTGGAGCCGGTCGGCTTGGCAGTTGCGTATTGAATTTGCGTATTCATGTTCAAACGACCTTCGGCATATCAGCCGGATTGCCTGATGGAGAACGAGGAGAAAGGCGCTGCGATCGTGGCAACGATCTAGCGAGGGCCCGGCACGCCACATCGGACACGCAGACGCTCCGCTCGGTTTCGGTACAGGCCGTCACCGGAAGGAAAATTCAACATCAGGAGCCTCCTCAGCATGCGAGCGTCCGTCTCCTCCAGCCGCCCAATGGAACCCACAATCATCTCGTTTCCGTAATAATTGTGATAGAAGTGTGTTAATAACTGCAAATCATATGTTATAAATTTCTGAGCATGTCAACTGCCATCTATTGCGTTTGGTGAGCCGGCCATCTCCCCATACGCGGGCGTTTCGTACTTCGAGTATGCCGCAACCCCTCTTTAATGAACCAGTTTTGCAGTCACGCCGAATTGTCTGCATATGAGACGCGTTCTCAAAAGAAAGCCGTCACAAATAATTGATAAATATAAATATTATTCGTGCCCGTGCGAATGAAGGCCACGCCTCGCTTCTTGTGATACCGACTCTGTTCAGCGGTAGGCGCTCTTCGCATTGCTCTCGCCCAGCTCACTTTCGTAAGCCCTCCTCGGCGTAGCTGGGGAATTGACAACATCCATTTTATATGAAAAAAATTACAATGCCAGCAAAATATTACGACATGTGTGATATCTCTGTGGTATAACCAAGCTGTTTATGAACAGGCGCTTTTGCACGATGGTCGGGTGTGATTGGTGTGGATTCGAGGGTGAGGTTCTCTTGGCCCGGGATAGTCCGCTTGGCCGCCGAATTTTCGGTGCTGAAAATAGCGTGATGCAAGCGGCTTGGAGCAAACCCTCAAGCTTTGGGTCGATCGGGGAGGAATGAACGTGCTTTTTGTCGATGCGAACGTCCCAGTCGCGGGGCAGGTTGTGGCGGAGCCGGCGCACAATGCCTAGGAGCGACGGGATCATTATCGGGATCGATGCCGGAACCTCCGTTCTCAAGGCCGTTGCCTTTGAATTATCAGGCAGGCAGATCGCTTCAGCTTCGGCGCGAAATCGATACCAGACAGGCGAAGACGGCTCAGTCACGCAGTCGCTCGGCCAGACGTGGTCGGACTGCGTCAGCGCGCTGCTTGGCCTTAGCGATAAGGTGTCGGATCTCGCCTCCCGCGCGGTTGCCATTGCCGTTACGGGGCAGGGGGATGGAACCTGGCTTGTCGGTGCCGGCAACGCCCCGGTGGACGATGCCTGGCTCTGGCTCGACGCCCGGGCTGCATCGACCGTCACGCGCCTGAGCGCTGAGGCGAACAGCCGAGCGCGTTTCGAGGCGACCGGTACGGGTCTCAATACCTGCCAGCAGGGTGCGCAGCTCGCCCATATGGATCGCTTCATGCCGGAGCTTCTCGATCAGGCTGAAACGGCGCTGCATTGCAAGGACTGGCTCTATCTCAACCTGACTGGCGTGCGTGCGACCGATCCGTCGGAAGCAAGCTTCACCTTCGGCAATTTTCGCAGCCGCCAGTACGATCCCGTTGTTATCGATGCGCTCGGCCTTGGCCGCCGCCGCTCGCTTCTTCCAGAAATCATCGACGGCACCGAAATCAGCCATCCTCTGACCGGCGAAGCGGCCAAGGCCGTGGGGTTGCTCGCGGGAACGCCGGTCTGCCTCGGATATGTGGATATGGTCATGACCGCGCTCGGCGCCGGCGTGCGCACCGGCGGCCAGAATGCTGCGTGCTCGACGATCGGCTCGACGGGCGTGCACATGCGCGCGAAGGCTGTGCCGGACGTCCATCTCAATGACGAGGGTACCGGTTACGTCATCGCCCTGCCGATCCCCGGGATCGTGACGCAGGTTCAGACCAATATGGGCGCGACGATCAATATCGACTGGATCCTGCGGATCGCGGCGGATCTGATGTCCGATGGGGACCGGCAGGTCTCATATTCGGACCTTATTCCGCGCATCGATACCTGGTTTGCCGAAAGCCGCCCGACGAACCTTCTCTATCATCCCTACATTTCGGAGGCGGGTGAACGGGGCCCCTTTGTCAACGCGCATGCCCGCGCCGGGTTCACCGGGCTTTCCATGCGTCACGGCTTTGCCGACATGCTGCGCGCCGTGGTCGAAGGGCTCGGCATGGCGACGCGCGATTGCTATGCGGCCATGGGAGATATGCCGTCGGAATTGCGCATCACCGGGGGCGCCGCCCGCTCGCGCGCCTTGCGCAGCTCCCTGTCTGCCGCCGTCAAGGCGCCGGTGCGGATTTCGGATCGCGAAGAGGCGGGTGCTGCTGGGGTGGCGATGATGGCGGCGGTTGCTATCGGCGCCTATCCGGACATGGACAGCTGTATCGCCGAATGGGTGACGCCTTTGCTTGGCGAAGCCGAGGCACCGAATGTCGAGGACGCCGAGCGCTACGACCGGCTGTTCGACGCTTACAAGGACGTACGAGAAGCGATCGCGCCCACCTGGGACAAGCTTGCACAGCACTAGCCCGACATGGAGCTGAGGCGCCCTTGAAATTTGATTTGATGATGCCCGAGGCATCCGAAGGAGGTGGCATGAAAGAGGCCGCGCCCATTGAGAGAACGGATCACTGAGATGCAGGTGATGATCGAGGGACAGTCACACTTCCAGCCTTTCGGCTTATCCTGTTGGGGTTTCGCAGATCTCAACAAGGGAGTTGGAAGCATGACTGCCTCTTATAATTACCATATCGGCGTGGATTACCACAAATCCTATAGCCACCTTGTGGTGCAGGATAGCAGTGGCAAGACGCTGCGATCCGGCCGCGTGAAGAACGATCGCCAGTCGCTCGGTGGGTTTCTAGAGCGGTACCGCGAGAACTCGCATGCGGTTGTCGAAGCGACGCGCAACTGGATGGTGATGTACGACTGGCTCGACGACATTTGTGATGATGTCGTTCTCGCCCATCCCTTGAAGGTCAAGGCGATCGCCGACGCCAAGATCAAGACCGACAAGATCGATGCCACGGTGCTGGCGCATCTGCTGCGGGCCGACCTGGTGCCGGAGGCCTGGGCACCTGGCGAACGTGCAAGAGAACTGCGCGTCGCGCTGCGCGAGCGGATGTTTTACGTGCGGCTGCGCACAATGACGAAGAACCGCATTGTCACGGTGTTTGATCGCTATCCCGAGCAAACGGCACAGCTGAAGAAGCTCGGCGATCTGTTCGGCAAGGCCGGCCGCATTCAGCTGGCGCAGGTCAACGTCTCAGAGATCGACCGCGTCCAGATCGATCGTGGCCTCGACTTCATCGGCGACATTGACGTGCGCATCAAGCAGTCGGACGCAACGATCCGGACGATGACCAAGGCCAATGCCAATGTGAAGGTGTTGAAGACAATCCCCGGCATTGGCGAGTTCTTCGCCCGGCTGATCGACGCGGAGATTGACGATATATCCCGCTTCCGTAACCCGAAGAAGCTTGCCGCCTATGCCGGGCTTGTGCCGTCGACCTATTCGAGCGGCGGCAAGACCTTCCACGGCAAGATCATCAAGCAGGGCAACAAGTGGCTGCGCTGGGCCTTCGTGGAAGCGGTTTCTCCCGCCATCGCTACAGATGCGCAGCTTCGAACCCAATACGACCACCTGAAGATCAAAGGAACCAACAAGGCGCGCGTGGCGATTGCGCGCAAGCTTTTGACGATCGCCTTCCAGATCCTGCGTGACCAGCGCGCTTACGAGCCGCGCGGCACCAGCACCACGGAAGGCGCGTCGACGATATCCCGGTTGTCCTGATGTCGTGCTAGCGAGCCCGGCAGGACTGGGCTGCGCTCTTCAAGGAGAATGGGAAACCGGGAGCCGAACGCCACTCTGTGACCGAAGCCGAGAGGCATCAGGATCACGAATTGGAGCATGGTTCGAGAACCGAAGGACATCTTTGTCCTGCGGAAGATAGACCTTTAGCCGATCGGCGAAAATGCCGGTCAAATAACAAATGAACCCAAGGAAAAGCCTGCAAATGCTGGTGTTTTGCCCCTTGTGTTCTTTCATTGGAG
>NZ_FMAF01000058.1 GCF_900094565.1 Martinezella lusitana | reverse complement strand
GGGCAAGGAGGCAAGCCCGACGGCCGGTGTGATCGATAGCCAGAGCGTCAAAACCACCGAAAGCGGCGGCATCCGGGGCTATGACGCGGGCAAGAAGACCAAAGGCCGCAAGCGCCATATCATCGTCGATACGCTCGGCCTGATGGTCGGTCTCATGGTGCACAGCGCCGACATCCAGGATCGCGACGGTGCTCCCGATCTCCTGAAATCCATCCGCCACAGGTGGCCATGGTTACTGCATGTCTTCGCCGATGGTGGCTATGCGGGCGATAAGTTGAAGCGGCGACTGAAAAAGATCGGGCGCTGGACGATCGAGATCATCAAGCGCTCAGACAAGGCGAAAGGCTTCGAGGTTCTGCCGCGTCGATGGGTGGTCGAACGGACCTTCGCCTGGCTTGGCAGATGCCGCAGATTGGCCAAAGACGTCGAACGCTCCATCGCATCAGCCGAAGCGTGGATCATGATCGCCCACATTCGTCTCATCACCAGACGGCTAGCAAGGTATGGATATCGTTGAACGCTTTTCGAATCCGACTCTAAGGGGGGTGCGGCCCGGAAACGGGCCGCGCCTACCCGACTGATGGCCGCGACGGAGGATGAAGTGGCGGCCCAGGCTGCTGCCGCCAGAACGTCGAGCGTGCGTTCGTTCACACGCAAACGGCCGGTGCGCAAACCCTGGCCAGAGGATGCCGAGCGCGAGCGCGTGGTGATCGATCCCCCGACCATCTGTGCTGCGGCGGCGGGCCGCGCCTGTCGAAGCTGGGCGAGGATGTCAACGAGACACTGGAGGAGATACCGCTGCCGCTTCAAAGTGATCGAGACGGTTCGGGAGAAATTTACCTGCCGCGATTGCGAGGCGATCAGCCAGGCGCCAGCACCGTTCCATGCCACGCCGCGCGGCTTCATCGGTCCGCATCTGCTGGCGACGATCGTCTTCGACAAATTTGGGATGCACAGTCCGCTGAACCGCCAGAGCACAAGGTTCAAATGTGAGGGCATAGACCTGTCGACCTCGACGTTGGCCGATCAGGTCGGATTTGGAGCGGCACCTCACGGATCACATTAAAGGAGCGTCCAAACGAGTGACAGGCTCAGGCGACTCCGCAGCGATTGGCAGAGGCACGAACGCTGGCTCGACACCATGCGCTCTGACGGCAGTGTTACGGCAGTATAAGAATGCAGTCGCGAGCCTGACGCCGCCAATCGGAAAGCTGGTTCGCTATTACGCCGTGACGACGCGCGACATCAACAACACGAACACCAGGCTCAAGGCTTTCCGCCACAATTCGAGCCTTCACATCATCCGGCGACCGCCGGTTACCGCGGCGCGGCTCAACAACCTCGTACCGACCAACAAATCCATCATCCATCATTCAGCTTCCATATGCGCCTGGAAACCTTCTCGCATTCGAACCTATGCTGCAAAAAGCAGCCGAACCGATGGGACACAGACGGGGCTTACGCTCCACCGAAGGTGGAGGTTTTATCTTGCTCACAAGAAGTCGTCGCCATGATCGGCGAGAACTTCGAATTAGTCGAGAGGTAACCGCCAACTCGGACAATATCGCCGAAGGCAAACTGGTTTATCTCCGTGGCGGCAGTGAAGATGGCAAAAGGCCTGACCGAAAATGGGATTGACGATCTTCAAGATCTCCTCGCCGACATACGGTCAGCCGAGCGTCCCGACGCCAGATGTTCAGCAAACCGCGATCGCCAAGTAAGTCGCCAACTGGTGCGAACCCAAAGCTGCTGGTGAGAAGGTCTTCCCCACGTCTCTACCTGCTTTGCAAAAGCCGCCCTGCCGTTGATGCGTTGGTTTCAGCACGCTCCATCCGGCTCAAAAGCAATGGAAACCAGCACCTATCTCGTGCGCATCGTTCCAGATCCCGACATTTGCGGTGATCGAGTTGTATGCCCGCGGTCGACAGTACGCATCCTAGGTGGTCTGCTCAGATGTATATACACCAACTACCAAGACTAATAGTTGAGCAGGTGGGCACATTCCGAATATCCTTCTATCCGGAAATTAACAGGAAAATGACAGGAATGAATGTACACCGTCTGCGGGAATAGTGATCCCATGCGGTTTACAAAGCTCAGAGAGTTCGGTGCAAACGACACCTTCCGCGACAAGTGCTCGTGAGTGTGTGAGCAAGCATACGGAAGTGGGACCCGAGTGGTTCGATAGTGCCGGGTCTACGTTTCGACCGCCGCCTGCATAAATACAAGGTCTACTTACCCGTCCAAGAGGTTAATACCGCATGCTGCTGGTTAGCCAATTCGCTACGGTCGCGATGGGAGTCGTCGCTTAACGAATTCACGCAAAATATGAGATTAAAAATGGTTGAACTTGAAACAGTAGCATCCTCATTGGCGCCGCTAGAAGACTCTGGCTGGTCATCGATTCCTACAGTGACAGAGCTATTTGACTGGGAATTTGCGACGAACTACCGAGATCCCATGCGGCCGGTTCTCCTACGTGGAGGCTGTGCAGCCTGGAGTGCCTGTCAGCGCTGGTCACCTGAGTATTTTGAGAAAGTCGCCGGGTCAATGATTGTACCCACCAAAACGCTCGACGGCAGCGAGATTAAGGTCTCTTCTTGGGAACTAGCAAAATACGCCCGGTTTGTAATGGAGTCACCGTCTTGCCACGATGGAGCCTCTTCATTGAACGCGAGAGCGGCACCCTACTGCCACGACATCCCCCTACTGGGCTTAGTGGAGAGCTTGGCGGAGGACTGTCAGCCCTTCCCGGTTAACTTTGTCAGTTCGTCTTACCGCCGGCACTGGTGGCGCTATACGCAGTTTTTCATGGGTCCGGAAGGAACCGTTACCCCCCTCCACTTCGATACGCTGCTTAGCCATAACCTATTTTTCCAAATCTTCGGTGCGAAGCAGTTCACCATTCTCCCACCCAGCCAAGCCACCCGCTGTGCACGCCGAGGTTGGCGGTGGTTTGATGTGGACCCGGAGCAACCGGACTATGTGCGCTTTCCGCAGTACAAGCGAGCGACACCCCTCGTAATCACGGTAAATCCCGGTGACATCCTTTATATGCCGCCCGGAACGCTCCATCACGTTCGCAGCTTATCGGCCTCGATTTCCTTCAACATCGATTTTCACACGAATCGCAGCGTATTAGATGCGCTAACGCAGGCAGACAAGGGCATGCCGAAAGAGGTCATTTTTTACAACGCGGTCACCGCGCTGGCGGTAATCAGCAACGTACCGGAAGCTATCACGTTTCCCCTATATCGGCCCTATCTGAGCTATGTGAGTTGACAACAGTGAGCCGCACGAGCTCGCATACGGGATTGCTAGATCAAACCTGCTGCGGTAGTGAGGTGTTGCCCGCTGAGCTGTTCCTCCGACGGTCGCTCGAACAAGCCGATTGCACCGGGCGGGGGAACTGACGGGAGTTTGGGTTCCAGATGAGACCCATGAGGCGATCCGCGATCTGGTCCGGGCTCGTGAGGCTGCAAACGACGCCCTGAAGAAATCCCGCCAGCAGTTGCAGGCTTTCCTGCTGCGTCGCGGTCATATTTATAGCGGCCGCTCGCCCTGGACACAAGTCCATCGGCGATGGTTGGCAGAGTTGTTGTTCACCCATCCCGCCCACCACATCGTTCTCGCAGAATACATTCAGACCATCGAAGACGCTGAGGTTCGGGTAGAGCGGCTGACCAAACAGGCCGCCGCGACTGTGGTCTCCTGGTCGATGGCGCCAGTCGTCGAAGCCTATCAAGCAATGCGCGGCGTCTCGCTCCTCACAGCGGTGACTTTCGTGGTTGAAATCGGCGACGTCAGGCGCTTCGAAACGGCTCCGCAGCTGATGGCGTATCTGGGGTTTGTGCCGTCCGAGAGCTCGACTGGCGAACCGGTGAAACGCAAGGGTATCACCAAGGCGGGAAGTACGCGGGCCCGCCGTGTTCTGAGGGCGCGTGGACGTATAGATTACCCGGCCCGGGTAAGTCGGGCCATTCAGGCAAGACTGGAGGGGCTGCCACAGCCGGTCCGCGAAATCGCCTGGAAAGCTCAGATCCGGCTATGCGCACGCTATCATCAACTTATCGGCGCGGGGAAGCTCAAGGCAGTAGCCACCATCGCGATCGCTCGGGAAATGGCGGCGTTCCTGTGGGCTATCGGTCAAGAGGTCGCTCCCGCGGCATAAGCGTGATCAACGCCAACCTCAATACATGAAAGGAAGCAGCTAATCAGCATTCGCATATATCTGCTGATGTATAAACTTGGGGGCAGAGCCCCGGTGGGGAATCCTCGCCAAATCCAAGTGGCAAGCGTTGAGCCCATGCCCGATCGTAGACAGAGGCAGCCCCAGACGAACCTGTCAAGCGAATCGAGGAATTGACCCCTCTGCCGAATTGAAGAACTGACCCCCTCATTTGTTTGCAGTTTCGTTGGTTTCAAGCGCCGCTCCGGCCTTCTGCAGAAGGCCGGAGCGGCGCTTTTCGCGAAGTCGGTAGCTATCGCCCCGAATGGTGATCACTGTCGAGTGGTGAAGCAGGCGATCCAATATTGCCGTGGCAACGACGGGATCCCCAAAAACACTTCCCCATTCGCCCACAGAGCGATTTGAAGTGATCAGGATTGAGCCCTTTTCGTAGCGCCGAGACACCAGTTGGAAGAACAGGTGGGCGGCATTGGCCTCGAAGGGCAGGTACCCCAGCTCGTCAATGATCAACAATTTCGGTCGCGACAGAATCGTCAACTGTTTGTCGAGCGAGCCGTCGCTGTGAGCCTTCGCCAGCATCGCCACCAAGGTAGCCGCCGTGACGAACTGGACGTTGTAATTTTGACGGATCGCCTCGCGGCCGAGGCTCACCGCCAAATGCGTCTTGCCTGTACCTGGCGGTCCAAGGAACAGAACAGTGTCACCGTGGGCGATCCAGCGGCAGGTCGCTAGTTCCCTGATCTGCCCCTGATCCAGCGAGGGCTGCGCCTCGAAGTCGAAGCCGTCCAGTTCGCGCACGAACGGGAATTGCGCCAGCTTGCTCGACATTGATATCCGCCGCTCGTCGCGCCGGGCGATCTCGCGCGATACCAGGAAGGCGAGAGCCTCCCGCAATGTCATCTTCGACCGCGCTGCCTCGTCCAGCAACGTATCGAGCTGGTCGCGGATCGCCGTCAGCTTCAGCCGGTCGAGCGTTGCGATCAGCACGTCATGATCCACAGTCGTCATCACCAGCCTCCTCCAACCACTGCTTCATATTCCGCAAGCGGCCGCAGCAAGGCAGCGGGCGCGGCCTCGATGGCCTCCTTACGAACCGGCCCGTCGAAGCCGGTAACGCCAACAAAGTGCGCCCGGTCCACAATTCGTTGTCGTCGCCCCCGGCACTGGGGATGGTTAGCGATGACCTGGCCGGCATGACGGATAATCACGCGGCCGGCCAACACTACGACCTGAACGCTTTCACCGATCAGGTGCCAAGGGACCGAGTAGCTGTTGGTATCGAGGTCGATCGCGCAATCGGCTTGAACCTTGCGAACCAGATCCCGCAATTGTCCGAAGGGTGCCCGTCCGGCCAGCGGACGTAGCGCCTTGGCTTCGTCGGCAAAACGTTCCGCCGGTTTGACACCGGTGGTGCCGTGTTCACGCTGGTCGGCAACTTCGCGTGTCCATCGATCCAGGTGCGCTTCGAACTCGGCCCAGCTCTCGAAGCGTCGCCCGGCGATCGCGTTCTTCTTGATGTAGCCGACCCCGCGCTCGTCTTTGCCTTTCGTTCTCGCCCGATACGGTGCACAGGCCCGCGGCGTGAAGCCCCAATAACGGGCAAAAGTATGCAGTCGCGCGTTGAAGCTTACCTCTCGCGTCACCGCATCATGATGCTCGACCAGGGCTTTCGCATTGTCGATCAGCACTTCCGCCGGAATCCAACAAACCGCAGAAAGGCGCCTTCCATCCCCTCGAACCAGTCCGCCTGCCGCTCCCTCAGTGACGCGCGAGCGTGCATCCGTCGCGAATAGCCCAACGTCGCCACGAACAGATGAACCCGAGCCCGCTCGCCGCCGATCCATACCTTCGTATCACCGAAGTCGATCTGCATCTGATGGCCTGGCGCCGTCTCAAAGCGGACTGTCGCCCGCTTCTGTGCTTTTAGCTCTCGCCGCCACTGCCGAACTCGAAGCTCAACTGAACGCAGACCGATGGTGATTCCATGCTCGCTCGCCAACTCCTGGCGGATTACATCCGCATTGCCGTCGTGCCGGAAAAAACGCTCGCGAAGCCAATCATCAAGCCCGTCGAACCCCGTGCGCCGAACAGGCTGTTTGAACGGTGCAACTCCGCCTTCTCGAAGATAACGCCGGACCGTATTGCGGGCGCATCCGAACTCCTTCGATAGACGTTTGGCGCCCCAACCGAGCTCGTGCAGCCGCAACATCGCCACCACCTCATCAGCCTGAAGCATATCCCCGTCCTGCATCGTTCGCGACAATGCAGGATGCGATAAAATCGTGCTCGTCATCCATCATTCCTCGTTTTGACACGAGGGGTCAGTTCTTCGGTTCGTCAGGGGGTCAGTTTTTCATTTCGCCCGACAGAACCTACGGAAATGCGGTAAACAACCCGCGCACAAGAGTATGCCAACCGTCGTCGAAAGCCCTGCCTCCAACTTTGTATATCAGCTTCATCTACACGGCTTCATCACTGCTGATGGAAGGGACACAGTCATGCCTAGACCACTTGACAACGAACATAAGAGGATTTGAAGACTCGGTTTGATAGCCAGTTATCGCACGTGAGCTCTGATGTTCATTGTAAAGGTAAATCGTGCAACCTTCGGCCTTCCTTATTATGGGCCTGGTATTTGGAGCGGCTGCGCAGGGCGGGAGACAGAGCTTTAGACAGTTGAGCAGCCAGCGACGCGAGCCAGATGGTGGCTCAGCTAGGTCCGCATGTGCGCTATCAAGGGCGCTGATCGATCCTGTCCTCCGGCCAATCGATAGGGGAAACAAACGCAACTCAGCCTCGATGCGATAGAGTTCAGCGACCTGCTAGGCGGAAACGAGCGGTTCAAATTTCTGGCTCTTCTTTAGTCATGAGAGTTCTTGCCGACGCCGCTCTTCAGAGCATAAGTTTCGAATTCCATAAGTTGTTCTTCATGGTCAGCCAGAGCTCGAAGAGCGAAGCTCCCGCGTCTCGCGGCGACCAGTTCCATGAGACATTCTACTGCGGCCAATGCGGGAGTCATCGTGTGAATAAATGAAGGAACTTCGGTGCGAACGCGGATTACCGCTTGAGAAATCTTGGCGATTGGAGACAGTTCGCTGTCCGTCAAAGCGACGAGTTTTGCACCACGGGATACGGCAAACTCGGCTGCCTGTACTGTGAAGCGAGTGTAAGGGTTGACTGTGACCGCTAGCAAAATGTCTTCTGGGCCGACAGACCGAAGCGCATCATCGGAGGCACCGCCCATCCCATCGATCAATGTTGTAGGAGAGCCAAGCAATGATCCAACATGGTGCATTAGATAGGCGATGGGAAAGCTTGAACGGCGGCCGACGCAAAAAATTTGTTTCGCCTCCGCTATTAGGTCGGCTGCTGCCGCCAACGCGGCAATCGCGGGCGGCTGCGCGAACCTGCTTAGATGACCCTGCAAAGCATTCACTGTATCGCATATGAGGACGCCATCGCCCCCGATCTCCGCTCGTGCCAATAACTCCTCTCCACTCCCACCGAAGCTTTCCGGCCGTTCCCTGACCCTATCGGCGAATACCTCCTTTAATTTGTCGAAACCGTCGAAGCCAAGGCGTTTTGCAAGTCTCGTTAATGTTGCCGGAGGCACTCGTGCTCGGCGTGCCTGCTCCCTCATTGACAGCAGTGCGACCTCTGTCGGATGGTCAACCAACCAACGCGCAGCGACCTTCATTTGCCGAGGAAATCGCTCATAGTTGTTCTTTATGAGACTTGTGGTGGGACAATCCATTCTTACTTCCTGAAGTCTATTAGGCAAATGCTTAAGCGACAAAGGCTTTTCCTTGGTCTATGGATTAAGGTCGCCGTCTTCGTTGACAAACGTGACCATTCCGCGATGCCTCAAACAGCCCGTGTTGCCTACGGCATCCACGTGCTTAAGCGTTCCCCGGGACCTGGTTTGATTGAAACTTTCTTGAAGATCAGGCGATGTCAACCCAAGCGCACCAACATCGTCAGGAGAATCAGGACGGCGCCGAACATGAAATTACTCGATGTGCGGCACGCTGTCTTCTACTTCTCATCATCATAATCTCGTCCTTGACGTTAAGATCGGCAGTCCATTGCTTCGCAATAGGAAGCAAGCAAAAGATGTGCCAACTCCGCAGAATTAGCCAACGAAGGGGTTATCTCCACTGTTCGTAAGCGGACAGGCCATCCCACGTAGCATGGAGACGCGAAATCGCTCATTTTCAGCATGAATCATGCTGGGAATCCTATGAGTGAAGATATGAATCATGATCGTACGTTCGAAATTCTGACGGCGGAGCCGGTGCGAACGCGGCGGAAACCGAAGTCGTGGTCAGATGAGGCGAAAGCTCTGATCCTGGAGCAAGCGTTGGCTCCGGGCGCAAATGTCTCTGCGGTCGCGCGTGCCCATGGAATGGACCCATCGCAGCTCTTTGGATGGCGGCGCGTAGCCCTTGCATCTGGTTCGGTTCAGCGGTTGAGAGCAACCGAAAACGATGAGGCCTTTACTCGTTTCGAGGCGGTGCGGACGGACACTGTCGAGATCCAGGTGGGCGACACGACACTTCGCGTCAGCGCTTCGATCGATCCGGCGCTGCTGAGCGGCATCGTCAGGGCGGTACGGCAAGCATGATCGCTTCGGGTGTCGTGGTCTATGTGTCGTGCCAACCGGTCGACTTCCGCAAAGGCGCGGCCTCGCTGATGGCCCTGGTGCGCGATGGCGGCCTCGACCCCTTTTTATGCATCGGGTGAGATTTTGTGGCGGAGCCGTCATGGCGCCAGCCGGGGACTGCCAAATCTGGCATCTTCCGCCACATAATGTTTTAGCTTAGATGCTGTTCAGCAGTTGCAGAACGGCATCGGTGGGCCGGAAGCGCGTCCCGTAATCGCCCTTGATGCCCGCCTTTTCGAGTCCGTTACGCATCATCTCGACATCCGCGGCGGCATAGCGGTGGGTGGTGGCGACCTGTGCGTGCCCGAGCCAGGCTTGAATCGTCAAAAGATCCACGCCGGACTGGAGAAGCTTCATGGCAAGGGAGTGCCGGAAGATGTGTGGCGATATGGGCTTTTCGGCCAAATCCGGCCTTGTGGCCACTGCCTTGGCCGCCGCTCGTCGTACGATGTGGGTCGCCCCGAAGCGCGTCAGGCGCTCATTGTGGGCACCGATAAAGATCGGTCGTGGTTCGTGGTTGGTGATTCCGCGCTCGCGCAACAAGGCCGCCAGCGCTCTCGCCAGATCCTGAGGAACGGGGATGACGCGATCTCTGCGCCCCTTACCGTGCAATAGCACCTGCGAGTGCGGGCGTCCCAACTGAAGGTCGTCAGCATTGACACCGATGGCTTCGGAGACCCGCGCGCCGGTCCGCGCCAGGAACAGCAGAAACGCGCGGTCGCGCCGACCACGGGGCGTCCTCTGATCGGGCGCCGCAATGACGGTGTCCACTTCTGCGTCGGTGAGATGGTGCGTCACCTCAATGTGCGCGCGTTTTGTGGGAATCGTCAGCACGCGTTGCGCGACACCAAAGGACGCCGGGTCGGCGGCTGCCACATGGTGGAAGAAAGATCGTATCGCAGCTAGTCGGGCATTACGCGTGGCGACGGTGTTGTTCCGCTTCTCCTCGAGTTCGTCGAGAAATGCGAGAACGAGGTCTCGATCGAGATCTTCGAGCACCAACGCCGCCGGCCTCTTCCGCAACCTGGCGGCGGCAAAGAGGATCAGCATGCGCAAGGCGTCGCGATAGCTCGCGACAGTCGCGGGAGTGGCGTTGCGCTGCTTGGTTAGGCGCCGGCGAAAGTAGGATTCCAGGAGCGGCGCCAGGAGCAGATGTTCGCTCATGCTGCACCTCCATCGAGGAAAGCGCGGTCCGCCGCAATGGCGAGAAGATCCGCCGAACCAGTGAGGTAGTAAGCGGTATCGCTGTAGCTGGCGTGGCCGAGATAGGTGGCGAGCAACGGGAGCAACGCCTGAACGTCTGCGCGCTGTTGATGCCAGAAGCTGAGGCGGGTCACGGCGAACCGGTGCCTGAGATCGTGCGGCCTTAAGGGCTTACCGCCATCAAGGCCGGAGAGCTTACGCACCTCGGCAAAACCGTTTTGCAGGCCGGTCGCTGAGAGGCGGTTGCCACGAGAGCTGAGGAAGAAGCCCTGGTCCTTGGGCGTGGGAAAAGCGGCGTCACGCTCACTGGCGTAGTGGCGAAGGGCAGCCTGGGTCGTCGTGTGAACTGGAACGAGACGGTCCTTGCGGAACTTCGTCTTCCGAACGAGAAGAACCCCGTTGGTCAGATCGACGTCGGAACGATCAAGCCTTACCACTTCGCCAGATCGCAGTCCCGAGCTTGCCAACAATCCGATTAGCGTTGCCATCGTCCGCCCCCTGAGAGGGATGCTTGGCGAAATGCGCGCACATGCGTCGATGAGCGACGCCAACTCTGACTCGCTGAGGATCCGCGGCGGCGGAATTGCCCTGGATCTGGGAAAGACCCTACGCTCCAAGCTCTCGGTTTGGGCGTCATAGACGGCGAGATACTCGTAGAATCTGCGGAGCACGCCGTGACGAGTGGTGCGGCTGTTGGCGGCCCCGCCGAACGATAGGACGAAGTCCAGCGCCATCGTCCGGGTGGCGGGCGCGTCGATTTGAGTGCGTTCAACGTAGCGGACAAAAGCGCGCAACGTACCAGCTTGCTTACTGAAGGCATAGCCGAGCGAGTGGCGCAGTTCGATGTAACGCTCAACCTTCTCGCCGAGGAATCGGGCAAAGGCGGTCATGCGGCGCCTCCCGGAAAGGGGAGTGCGACCTCGGCGAGTTGCGAGGCCGCAACCTTCACGTACAACGCCGTTGTGTTGATGCTCCGGTGGCCAAGAAGATCGGCGACCTCGTTGATTGGCCTTTGCTGCCTGACGAGCTGGGTGGCAAGGCTGTGGCGCAGGAGATGCGCACCTGCGACTCGCCCAAGTTCGACCCCGCCATGCCGCAACCGCTTCCGCACGATCCTCGAAACAGGCGACGCGCACTTGAACGGCCCCAGCGGCGGCGTGAAGGACAGGAACAGATACGGACTATCCACCTTCGGTCGAGCGCGCAGGATGTAATCGGCGAGTGCGGCGCCGGTCTCCTCTAGGAGTGGCACCACCCGATCACGCTTGCCCTTGGTGCGCCGGACAAAAACCTCGCCAGTACGCCAGTCGATATCCTTCAGCCGAATGGCGCGTAACTCGCCGTTGCGAATGCCCGTAGTGGCGAGCAGCAGCAGGACGGCTCGATCGCGGATGTCGACCGGCGTCGTTGCGCCGATCGCATCGATCGCCTGCCGAACGTCATCCCATGCAAGGCGTGGCGGCAAATGTGCCAAACGCCAAGAGGGCGTCCTTGGGACAACGCCGGCGAGATCTTGGCGATGGTAGCCAGCCCAATACAAAAACCGAAGAAATGTTCGAGTGTGAGCAGTCGCTGCCGTGCGGCTGCCGGAGGTCGCCGATAGCGACAGCCGATGCTCGACAGCAGCAAGGACCTGCTCAGCCGTCAACGGCTCGAGGTCCTGGCCGAGATGGTGATGGCGGAACCAATCCAGAAAGCGGCGGCCGCCCAGAAGAACGCCTCGCGGCAAACTGGCTAAAGCGCGCAATCCGGCTCAGGTAAATCTTGGCAGACGCTCGCTTATAACCGAGCGTGAAAAAATGCTCCGCGAAGCGATCCATCTCGCCGCCGAGCGCACCGCTACGCAGACGCTTGAGTACCCCACGATACGAAAAATAGAAGTCGAGCATATTGCCCCTCCAGTATTGCGGCGCAGGGGGATCCCGCGCCCGTCAGAGAGGCATGAAATATTATGTGGCGGAGAATTCTAGATTTGGCAGTCCCCGGCTGGCGCCGTAATGGCTCCGCCACAAAATCTCACCCGATGCATAAATATGGTTATGTGGCGCGCCACATAACCCTTTAACGGTGCGCTTTATGTATTCCGCTCGAAACGTGCAGACCGGATCCGCATTGTTTGGTGGGATGGCAGTGGGGTCTGCCTTTACGCCAAAATAATCGAAGAAAATGGCTTCTGCTGGCCTGTCCCGTCTGCTGCCCGCGTCCGTCTCGACCATGCGCAATTGATGGCACTTCTGGCCGGAATGGATTGGAAAAAGATCCGCCCCGCCAAGGTGCGCCGGCCACTTTCGATCGGCTGATGACGACGTGCGGCAAGTTGAATCATGTTGCTGTAAGTGTTGGGAAATCGGCTGATTTTATGCTCTATTACGCGCATGATTTTACCCGGTCCCGACCTTCCTGACGACATCGATGCGCTGAAAGCGATGATCATCGCTTTGAACGCAGAGAAGGCTGCGACTGACGCCGAAATTGCCCGAATGAAGGCTGTCCAACAGAAAGCCGACGAGCGGATCACCACTTTGACGGCGATCTTGAAGGTTTTGCAGCGGGCCCAAAACGGTACGCGCTCCGAGCGACTGCGGCTGGCGATAAACGACGAGCAGATAGACTTCGCTTTTGAGGAGGTCGAGACTGGCCTTGCGGCGATTGACAGCGAGCTCGGCCAAGTGGGCAAAGAGCGGCCAAAAAGGGAGGCGCGGCCACGCAAAGGTTTTGCCGCCCATCTCGAACGCATCGAGGAAGTGATCGAGCCGGAGATCCCCGACGACTGCCAAGGCTTGGAAAAGGTTCTGATCGGCGAGGACCGATCCGAGCGGCTTGATGTCATACCGCCGAAGTTCAGGGTCATCGTCACACGCCGCCCGAAATATGCCTTCCGCGAACGTGACGGCGTGCTGCAGGCTTTGGCGCCCGCGCATATCATCGAAGGTGGGCTGCCGAGCGAACGGTTGCTGGCCTATATCGCCGTGTCGAAATACGCCGATGGTCTTCCGCTCTACCGGCAGGAGGCGATCTATCTGCGCGACAGCGTGGTTCTCAGCCGCTCTTTGATGGCCCAATGGATGGGGCATCTGGGCTTCGAGCTGCGGATCTTGGCGGATTACATCTTGGAACGCATTAAAGCCGGAGAGAGGGTTTTTGCAGACGAGACCACCTTACCGACGCTGGTCCCCGGCTCTGGTAGAACGATGAAGGCGTGGTTATGGGCCTACGCTTGCGATGACCGACCGTTTGGCGGGTCTGGCCCGCCGATGGTTGCCTATCGCTTCGAAGACAGCAGGGGTGGCAAGTGTGTCGCGCGTCATCTCGCCGGGTTCAGCGGCATCCTGCAAGTGGATGGGTACTCGGCTTATACCAGCATGCTCAAGGAGCGCGCCAAGTCCGGCAGCAATGAAACGATCAAGCTTGCCGGATGCTGGGCACATTTACGCCGAAAGTTCTACGAGCTGCATGTCGGCGGCATTAATGACGCTGCAACGGCGTCGATCACAGCCATGACGGAACTTTGGAAGGTCGAGGACGAGATCCGCGGCAGTGATGCCGAAACGCGCGCGAGGCGCCGTCAGGAGACGTCCGCTGGCATTGTCGCCGATCTCTTCCAGTTGTGGGAGAAGGAACTCTCCAAAGTCTCCGGAAAGTCCAAGACTGCTGAGGCGATACGCTACGGCCTGACACGCCGGGAGGCGCTGGAGCACTTCTTGACGGACGGCCGCGTCGAAATCGACTCCAACATAGTCGAGCGTGCCATCCGGCCCCAAACCATTACGAGGAAGAATAGTCTCTTTGCCGGCAGCGAGGGCGGCGGAGAGACATGGGCGACGATCGCCACACTTCTGCAGACGGCAAAAATGAACAACGTCGATCCGCTTGCCTGGCTATCTCAAACGCTCACCCGCATCGCAAATCGCTGGCCAGCCGCTGATATTGAGCTGCTCATGCCATGGAACTTCAAACCAGACGCCGTCGGCTAACCGCTTACCACTGTTCAACTATTTAGGTGAGGATGGGGCAACGCGCAGGGCCGAACTCCGTGTCATGAATCCGACAAATCAACCGCAGTACCCAACAAGCTTAAGGGTCGTACTTTTTAAATAGCGGCAACCCATTACGAGTGGCGCCAACGAAGACGCCCGTCCGGCCGCACGATCGGAGAATGAACCGGTTCGTGCGAGCCGCGGTGCCCAAAACTACGATAAATGCCCTCCCCCCATTGCTTTGGCTCTGCCATGCCTCCAAGAGGCAAGCGTAGCTTTATACGCTTGAGTGGACGGACTTCTCCAGAATGTCCAAGCCACGCTGCAAGATCTGCCGTTCAATTGTCAATGGAGGAAGAAGCTTAATAACCTGATCTTCAGCGCCACATCGCTCTACTACAAGCCCGTCTTCAAAGGCTTTCCGTACGATTTCCCCCGCCAATTTGCCCGTACTGCAGTCGAGCCCCACCATCATGCCCCTTCCACGTACGGTAATGTTGGAATTTCGGTTGCTTTGGGCGACTTCCTGAAGGCGCTCTCTTAGAATGCATCCTGTTTCGACAACTCCTTTAGATAGCTTTTCATTTGTCCAGTATTTTCGCAAAGCAGCAGTCGCTGTCACGAGTGCGAGATTGTTGCCCCTAAAGGTTCCACTGTGTTCGCCTGGTTGCCATACGTCAAATTCGGGTTTGAGCAGCAGGAGCGACAGCGGCAGCCCACAACCGCTGAGAGACTTAGACAAGAGAACGATGTCTGGAGAAATGTCCGCAAACTCAAAGCTGAAAAAATCGCCAGTTCGTCCGCAGCCCGCTTGAATGTCATCAATAATCAGGAGGATCTCGTTCTTCCTGCAAAGCCGCTCTAGCGACTGCAACCAGTTTCTGCTCGCAGGATTGATGCCGCCCTCACCCTGAACGGTTTCGAGAATAACAGCTGCAGGCAAATCGACGCCACTGCTACCATCCGCAAGCACTTTGTCCAGATATTCCGTAGTATCCTGATCAGGCCCCCAATAACCGTCGTAAGGCATGAAGACCGCGCCGGAAGGAGGAAGACCTGCCGCATTTCGGAAGTATCGATTACCAGTTACAGCAAGCGCGCCCAGGCTCACCCCATGATAACCGTTGGTGAATGAAACGACGCTATGACGTCCAGTGACCTTGCGTGCAAGTTTCAAAGCTGCCTCGACGGCATTGGCGCCAGTGGGACCGACAAACTGAAATTTGTATGAGAGACCGCACGGGCGCAAAATCAGGTCGTCAAAAAGCTCCATAAACTCTCTTTTCGCCGGCGTAGCCATGTCTAACCCATGAATAACTCCATTTGAATGCAGGTATTCCACGGCAGCACTTAGGATGTGCGGATCATTGTGACCGTAGTTAAGGGCACTCGCGCCGGAAAGAAAATCAATGAACGCACAACCATTTTCGTCTTCGAGGATGGCTCCTGCCGCTTTCGTGAACACCACGGGGAATGATCGGGAATAGGATCGCACGTTCGATTCATGGTTTTCAAAGGCAAATAGGGAATTGGAAATGCTGTCATTACTCACGATTATTTCCTCAACCAGATGCCATGACCCACCAGCGCCTGTACCCCTCGCCAATTACCGCGAGATCTTAGCAATGCTCCGAAAGCGGGCTCCATTTTGAAAGTTTCCGCAACTCTATACGGCCATTGCCAACTGTGCTCCTACCTAGAATGATAGTGTTCCTACTTGCCTATTGTTCGTCGCAGGAAAACAGGCCTGCGGCAGTGGCGGCACTATCACTTAGCGACGAACGAACATCGCCTCCTACAACTCGATAAATCCGAAATTTAACGCCTTAATAGCCGCGACGGTTCTACTCGCAGCGTCTAATTTTCTCATGACGTTTTTAATGTGAAAATTAACAGTATTTTCAGATATACTCATAATAATTCCAATGTCCCATGACGACTTTCCCCGTGCTACCCAGAGAATACATTCTTTCTCCCTTTGCGAGAGCTCAGGCACTTTCTCCATGACATTCGAACTCCCGACATTAGCAAGTCTCAGATGGAAATGTATCGCCGCTAGTTGTAAGTAGGCGATTGCCCTGTGGTGGAATTCACGCTCAATCTGCTGGGCAAAGCTCATGATGGCGAAACTTCCAGCCGCGCTGCGCAATGGAATGGTAATGCCTGACCTTACGCCAAAGCTTGCAGCCTCGTCGAAGATGCGCCGTTCGTTTGGAGTTGTGCTCGAGCTAACGTATGCCTCCCTCCATTGAATAGGGCCTGATCGCATTCGACTTTCCTTGATAATAGGAGCTTTCCGATCATAACCCATTTCGAGACATCGCTTCTGCCATTCATCAGGATAGTTCAGGATCTCAAAAGAAGGGCGTCGAACCGGCTGTAAAACCTTGCGCTCGGTTGTAAGAGGACCGTAGGCTATCCACGTGCAGCCAAGATTCAGAGCAAAAGCTGATAAGTGCTCAAATAACTGTTTAGACCGAGCGACGGTATGTGTCTGGTCAAGAAATCGGCCGAACTCGGCCGCAAGTTCCCCTCGATTTAAAGCTTGAGAAGGTGGCGAGAGGTCCGAGGAATTCAGATCGGTAACTCGGCCAGTCTGTTTATTGATTTGAGTGGAACCGCAACCGTCCCGAGACAATCGATGCTGTCTCTCGGGCAAATAATGGCACGCCATGCTGTCGCCAGATGAAGTCGCTGGCCGTGAGCGGCCACCGGCGAACGTTATCGCTAAAGCTTTGGAAGCGGGCTGTGGAAGAGCTGACATCCTGCTTTCCTCTCGTTTTTTCCGAGGGGTCGGAATTGCTGTCCGTAGTTCAAGAGTCGTGCCAATTTGAAAGAACCCACAGAGCCTCTACCAAATTTTCTTAACTGCATGCGAAATGCAGCATAATCAGCCGAGTACGTCGCGACCCTGGGTTGGACAAACCTGACAATAGTTCTCTTAGAGGCTGCCTCAAAAAGAGGTGGGTGATTTCAACAGGTTATGATTCCTTCGGATTTGCGAGATTCGATGGAGAACACGATGGCCTGGACCAAAATCACCCG
>NZ_FMAF01000059.1 GCF_900094565.1 Martinezella lusitana | reverse complement strand
CGCCAGGCCAAGCGCATGATGGACGTTCGGCTGCCGATATGTTCGAGACTGTTCGGGCCGGAAATATCCTTCTGGCTGATCGTGCCTACGACAGCGACGCGTTGCGCCAAAACCTCAAAACCCGTGGCGCATGGGGATGTATTCGCCCTATGCCAAACAGGGTCAATATTCCCGTCTTCAGCCCATGGCTCTACAAACAGCGCAACGCGGTCGAGCGGTTCTTCAACAAACTCAAACACTTCAGAGCAGTCGCAACCCGATACGACAAACGCGACGACAACTTCCTCGCATCCGTCCAGCTAGCCTCAATTCGAATTTGGCTCCGATCTTATGAGTCGGTCACCTAAAGCTTTCTCTTTCAAAACAGCAACGTGAATAACCATCGATTCAAACACTCCGAAAGCAATCAATTCCGTGAAATCTGCCCCCTAATAGAGGTGCCAGCTTTGGAGATGCATTGATCCTGATCAAACATCGCTTGCACCAAATCCCTGGCCAGGTGAACATGGAGTAGAGCCCGACCACATCGTTCTATCGTCATCCGATCAATCCGAGCTCGCGCGCCTTGCGGACGTCATTACCTTTGAAACGAAGGGATCACATGTCGTCACCCAAGGAGAGCCAGCGAGGTTTCTGTATCTCTTGTCCGGCGGGTTCTGGTGGCGAGCCATATGCTGAACCATGGTGATCGGCAGGTCGTCGCGTTTTACTGGCCTGGTGATCTGTTTGGGCTCGCAGAGAAGGATTTTTAGGTGAATTCGATCGAGGCGATTACTGCCTGCACGGTCTATGTCGCAGCTCCCTATCTGCATCGCCGCGCGCTGGTGCCCGTCTTGAAGGCATTCTTCATCGACCGCAGCAACATGACCGCATACTGGCCGGAAAGTCGGCGGCAATCGGAACGTCAAGACGCTGGTATCGTTCCTCGGCGAGGTCTTTCCCTCGCCCACACCATGGGACAAGAGTTTTGCGGAGGCCTAGCGGTGATGGGAATCCATGCGTTCTGACCGCGAAACGGAGATCTCTGCTCTTGATGGGATCTTACGGAGAACTTGGCATTTATTGAACAGCAGGTGGCTTAAGCCGTTGATATAATCACTGTCGTTGATACCGCGCCTCAACTCCAGCGCGGCGGCGTGCCGATATGTGCCCTGAGCGCTTCTGTAAACGCCCTGACCTTGGCGGGTGGCACCTGCAGGGCGCGCAGTAGGTAGATGCCGGACGATCGCTCGTTCCATCGCTCCCCGTCAAGCTTTAGGCGCAGCAGATCGCCCGCCTGGATGGAGGCGCCCGAAACCCAGCTTGGCAGGAAGGCCACGCCCATGCCTGAGATCGCGGCGCTGTTCAACGCTTCAAAATCATCGGAGCGGAAAGAGACCTGTTTGCATGCCTCACCGGCCGGGCATCCGAGAACATCGGACCAGCCGAGCAGATCGTTGCCATGAAGCTTGTCGAGAAGGCGATGATGACGGAGCGCCTCTTCGTCTTTCGGCTCGCCGTACTGCTCGACATAGACACGGCTTGCCACGAGAACGCGGTCAAGCGGGGCGAGCTTCGTGGCGATCAAGGAGCTGTCCGCCAGGTCACCCATCCTGACCACGAGGTCGAGCCGTTCGGCGACGGGGTCGGCCAGCCGTTCGGTGAGATCCAATTCGACATGCAAGCTCGGGTGCTGCTGCGCAAGAGATGCAAGAACGGGGATGACGTAGCGTTTTCCGAATGTCGGGAAGCAAGCGATGCGAAGGGTACCGCTGACCGCACTGTCGAAGGCTGCGACTTCCGCATGGGTGTCAGCCAGGTCATCCAGCAGCCGCTGGGCCCTATCGAAGAGATGGCGACCCGCGTCCGTCAGCGACAGGGCACGCGTCGAGCGGACCAGAAGCGGAACGCCAAGGTCCTGTTCGAGCGCATCGATCTGTCGGACGACGGCGGATGGGGTTACGGCACGACGCCGTGACGCCGCGGAGAAGCTTCCCGCGCGGACGACATCGACATAGACCGCGAGATGTTCGGCAAACCGTGGATCCTTCATCTTTGCCTACGACGCAAAACCGTTTCGATCAATTAGTTCGTTATCATCAGCAGGCATCAGGCGCACATTCCTTCTCGTCAACGGGCAGTCGCCCAACAAACAGAAGGAATACTATGATGGTCAAGGTCCTCGATACAATTCTCTCGCAGTCAGCATATTCGGCGGAGGTAGACGTCCCGTTTGAAAAGATCGATATCGCCGACTGGCTCTTCAACCTGCCTGAAGCCGAATACCTGCGCTGCTGCCCACCGGATCACATCGCTGCCGGCGTCACGTGGACCGACGACGGTCGTCGGATGTCAATCAATGTCGAGCAGATCGGCTCCGGTCTCGTTGTCCAACACTATGTTGCCGAAGTTGCAGAGGCCGCCTATTGCCGCATGAACTCAATCTCCGACGTGTTCACGTCCAGCGGTCGCACCAAGGTCAATGTCGTCTGGGAACTGATCGCCGAAAAGATCGACGAAAACAGGACCCGCTACACGAACCGGGTCACTGCGCATCCAACTGATGTCTTCATGGCATTTCTCGAAGAGCATGGCACCAGGTTCGAGGATGCCGCCGCTGCCCGGCAGGCCGCAGGTGGCGATCACAACAGCCGCGAGACACCGCTCTTTGCGGCAAGCATCGCTCGCCGCGCACTCTCCAAGTGAGGATAGCTCTGATGAAAGCGATCAAGTTCGCCGATTTCGGCAGCGCGGATGTCCTGCACCTCGCTGAAGCTCCGCTTCCTGAGATCCGCCCCGACGATATTCTCGTCAAGGTCATGGCGGCAGGCGTCAATCGCGCTGATCTTCTTCAGCGCGAAGGCGTCTATGGCACGCAAACTTACGGGGACAGCCCGATCCTCGGCCTCGAAATCGCCGGCGAAGTCGTGGCGACCGGCTCCGCGGTCATCGGTTTTGCGATTGGGGACCGTGTCATGGGCATCGTTGGCGGTGGTGCTTATGCTCAGTACGCCCGTCTCGATAGCGAAATGGCAGCGATCATTCCGGATGGCATGTCTTTCATCGAGGCGGCGGCGGTCATGGAGAGTTTCGTCACCGGCTGGGAAGCGCTCGCCCATCTCGGCCAGGTTGCTAAAGGAGAAACCGCCCTTGTCCATGCTGCCGCCGGAGGCATCGGATCGGCTGCGGTTCAGCTCGGAAAAGCGGCCGGAGCACATGTGCTGGCGACCGCTTCGGCAGGGAACATCGAGAATGTGCTCTCGCTGGGTGCCGAAGCCGTCTTTGATTATCGGCGTTCGGACTTCGAGGCGGAGGTCGTCGATGCTACGGCGTCGCATGGGGTCGATCTGATCATCGACTTCGTCGGCGGATCCTATCTCGCGCGCAACATTCGCAGCCTGGCGCCCGGCGGACGGCTCGTCCAGGTTGGCCTTCTGGGACGCGACGACAACGCCATCATTCCGCTTGATCTCGTGCTTCACAACCATCTGCGGTTAATCGGAACGGTCATGAAGTCAAGGTCGAGGACGGAAAAGAGAGCAATGGTCCGGCGCTTCACGGAGCAGGTGCTGCCGATGATGGGACGTGAGCTCAAGCCGGTTATTGGCGCCGTCTACCCCCTCAAGGAAGCCGCCGAGGCCCACCGCCGAATGGAAGCCGGCGGGCTGTTTGGGAAGATCGTTCTATGTGATTTCCAGTAATGGTGGTCGGCTCGGAAGCCGGTTTAGGCGGCCTGCAACCCTGCTCGGAGCAGCATTCCGAAGAGGGCGCGGGGCTCATCGGGATCAGCAACCAGATCAAGCCTCTCGTAAAGCGGTAACCCGCTGAGCTTTTGCCGGACATAACGGAGGGCGGAAAAATCCTCGGTAGCAGATCCGACGCTGTAAACTGGCTCGGAACGCTCACCCCGCTGAAAGGCTCGACAAGGATTTGAAATTAATAGCAAGATCAGATCATCCGCGGGGGGATGACCGGCGTCGGCCATCCCCCGTTAGTTCGTAAAAATAACACTATTTCAAAGCTTAAGCGCCTCTCGACGGGGTTGTTCCTCGATGCTTTTTACGTGCCGCTTTGGCCAAAATCTCAATCTGGCGCTTCGCCGTGGCCTGCAATCGCGTGTAGAGAGCGTTTGCCATCGCCGTTTTCCTACAGGACCCTAGTCATTTGCCGTATTTTCTAATTTTGGAGCGGTGTCATGCTACCTTCTCTACCGAGGGGCACATAACTATGAGCGAATTAGAACTCCGCCGTGAGGCTCGAAAGGCTGACTGCCGTAAGCTCGTCGAGGCGGCCATGCGCAACCTGATTGAGCAACTTCACTCCAAAGGATTCAGCCAGGCGGCGGTTGCGCTAGCACTCGCGGATGCGGCGGAGGAATACGTGATCGAGCTCGCGGCTAAGCCTGCTCGCATTCATTAAACGACTACTATCCCGGGCAGGCATGGCCGAAGGAAGAACCAGAGCAGCCTCTCGATGATGGAAACGACAGGCGTAGCCCGCCGCACCAGGTCATCGGCGGTCGCGCCGGAGAGTGTATCCTGCTGGACGCAAACCGTGCTCATATCGGGCTTGCCGGCCTCTGAGCCGAGAGAGGTCCAATTGAAAGAGACTGGATAGCCGCTGTGCCGAACAAAAAATCGGCTATATTGATGGTCTCGAGAGTATTGAACCGTGAACCCCGCGATCCTCATCCGGCACCACGCCTTACTATGGAACTTATCGGCTGATCCGGAGTTGTTGCAACGGTCCTTTCGATGGACACCCGGGATACCCGAAATTTGCTGCGTGCCATCGTTTCGCTTCGAGTCTTTCGGATCGGTGATCGTCGCGTGCGAGCTTGACCGGACAGGCGCTACCAAAGCCTTTGAAAAGGAATGCGGAATGTACAATGCGAAGCGTGATAGTGAAGGTGGGGGAGCCTCACATGCCATTCCATCTATGGGAGCTATAGAAGGCCGAATAACGGTTCTTGAAGTCCTTGCTGCGACATCTCTCCGACTGTTGTTAAAGGAGGGTGATAAGATTGCCGCCAAACATGCGCTCTCATCGATCCGCAAAGCGATGCGTGCCAAATGCAACGACGTTCATCTCAGCGCAGACGACTCAAAATCTGCTCTCGCCTACGTGAAGGAACTGATGGATGCGACCCTGGAGAGCGCCGAATTTGCTGGCGCCCAGAGCCTGCAAGATCCCATGCTGGTCGCCTGATTCCTACCCCGCGGATGCTGGCCGGGCAGTGTGCGTAAGGATCGCTCGTGCCCTAGCCGACTCTGCCATTTGACCCGGAGGCCAGCGGTTCCGCTGATGGCATGGCTGTCGCCGAAGTTTTCGAGCGAAGACTTCGCTGCGACTTCGCCACAGAGCGAGAAGCGATCTTGGTTCCATTGAAGCTCGCCGTCAAGAAGCGCGGCCTCCCGTGCTCACATGTTCCAGTAAAGCAAGAAGACCGCGGAGAATGTCCGTCGGCGACGGCGGGCAGCCCGGAATATGGAGATCGACAGGTACGACCTTCGAAACCCCGCCGATAATGGCATAGCTGCCGGCAAAACACCCGCCGTCGCGGGCGCAGTCGCCGAGCGCGATCACCCATTTCGGGGCCGGCATGGCGTTGTATGTCCGCTCCAGAGCCTCGCGCATGTTCTTGGTTACCGGGCCGGTTACGAGCAGCACGTCGGCATGGCGCGGCGAGGCGACAAAATGAATGCCGAAACGCTCAATATCGTAGAAAGGGTTGCTCAGCGCATGCATCTCCAACTCGCAACCGTTACAGGATCCCGCATCGACGGCGCGGATCGACAAACTGCGCCCGAGGCGCTGGCGAGCGGCTTCGTCAACAGACGTGGCGAGCTCCTCCATCGCCGCATCGGAGGGACTTGGCGCCGGTTCCGTCAGCGGCAGGTGGATCAGGTTTTCGAAGAGCAGCTTTCGCATGGATCCTTGCCTTCAGAGATCGTGGCCAGAATAGGAACAGTTGAACGACTTGTTGCAGAGCGGAAAGTCGGCGACGATATTGCCTTCGATTGCCGCTTCGAGCAGCGGCCACTGAAACCAGGACGGGTCGCGCAGATGGCAGCGTTCGATCATGCCCTCCGGTGTGAGACGCAGCCAGACCAACACGTCACCGCGAAAGCCCTCAACGAGCGCCAGACCTTCCCGACTTTCGTTGACCGGAGAAATCACATCGAGGACCGGACCCTCCGGAAGGCCGTCAAGGATACCTTCGATGAGTAGTAGGCTCTGTTCGACCTCGCGAATGCGGATCCAGACGCGGGCGTTGACATCACCGTCGTTGAGCACCGGAACGTCGAAGACCAGGCTGTCATAGGGCGGATAGCGCAAGACCTTCCGAGCGTCGAAACCGCGCCCAGACGCCCGCCCGATATAACCGCCAGCTCCATATTCGCGCGCCAGATCGATGCGCAGCTTACCTGTGCCGACCGTGCGGTCCTGCAGCGAGGCGGTGTTGTCGTAGAGTTCTACCAGGGCTGGAAATCGGCGGCGGATTTCGGCAAGCAGGCTTCGCACGCCGGCTGCCCCGTCACTATTCAGATCGGTGGTGACGCCGCCGGGTATGATACGGTCGCGCATCAGGCGATGACCCAAAGCGGTATTGGCGGCACGCAACACGTGCTCACGCAATACGCCGCAATGGGCCAGCATCAACGAAAAGGCGGCGTCGTTGCAGATGGCGCCGATATCGCCGAGGTGGTTGGCGAGCCGTTCCAGTTCGGCCATCAGCGCGCGCAGCCAAACCGCCCGGGGCGGAACGACGAGCCTTAGTGCGGCCTCCACGGCCTGCGAAAAAGCATAGGAATAAGCAACAGTGCTGTCACCGGATGTTCGCCCGGCCAGTTGCGCTCCGCGGATCAAGTCCGCGCCGGCCATCAACGCCTCGATGCCTTTATGGGTATAGCCCAGCCGCTCTTCGAGCCGCACCACCGTTTCGCCGTTAGCCGTGAAGCGGAAATGCCCCGGCTCGATGATGCCGGCATGCACCGGGCCGACGGGGATCTGATGCAGGCTTTCGCCCTCGGTACGCAGAAAGGTGTAGGGCGTGGTCTCCTCAAATGAAACGCCCCGCTTTCCGAGAGGATAGCGCAAATCCCAGCGGTTGTGATCGAGCCACGACCGGTTGTCCGGCAGATCCCACGGTTCGAGCCCGGTCAAATCACGAAGCGCCCGCTCCGGCCGGAGCGCCGGTGGATGCAATCGCGCGACGGAAGGATACCCTCCGCCCTCCAGCCCTTCCAGACTGAGAACGCCGATCATGCCGGCCAGTTCATCGAGCAGAGCCATGTGAACCGCATTCCCCTCGCCCCACAGACCAAGCAGGATCAGATGCCCCTCGGACAACGCTTGAGCCGCCGATGTCCATACAATCGGATCAACGATCGCGCGCGGCCGGGGTGCGTGATGAGGTACGAGGCGCCCCTTCTTGATCATATCGTTGAGCGTCGACATCTTCCCTCCCCATCATCGAAGAAGGTTGGCAATATGCTGGAACCAGGCGACCAGCGGCGACGGTAGATAGACGCCAGCGATGAGCACCAGCGCGAGATGGGCATACATCGGTATATAGGAAGCGTCTGCTGGCATCACGCTGCCGCGCGGCTGTCCGAAGGCGGCCCCTGTCAGTCGTAGCAGCAGCGCGCCGAAAGCGATCAGCAATCCAAAGACGAGCGGAATGGCGAGCAGCGGCTGCTTCGCAAAAGCCGAGCTGACGATCAGGAACTCGCTCATGAAGATTCCTGCCGGTGGCAGGCCGGCGATGGCGACGACACCGGTGACCAAGCCCCAGCCAAGCCCCGGATGTGTTTCGGTCAAGCCGCGAATGGCAGAAAGTCTTTGCGTTCCTTTTATCTGGGCGATGTGACCGACCGCGAAGAAAATCGCCGATTTGGTCAGCGAGTGCATGACCATATGCAATAGTCCGGCGAAATTGGCGATGGGGCCGCCCAGGCCGAAGGCAAAGACGATGATGCCCATGTGCTCGATCGAGGAATAGGCGAACAGGCGCTTGATGTCGCGGCGGCGATAGAGCATGAAAGCTGCGAAAATCAGCGAGACTAGCCCCATTGTCATCATCAGCGGTCCAGGAGCAAGTGCGTCGGGATTGGCCGACAGCAGCATCTTGAAACGCAAGACCGCGTAGAGCGCAACATTCAGAAGCAGCCCGGACAGAACTGCCGAGATCGGCGTCGGTCCCTCGGCATGCGCGTCCGGTAGCCAGGCATGCAGCGGCGCAAGTCCGACCTTGGTGCCATAGCCAAGCAACAGGAAGACGAAAGCGACGTTCAGAAGCGCCGGATCGAAGGCGGCGGCGTGCTCGATCAGGATGGTCCAAACCATGGCATCGTAACCTTCGCCGACGACCGGCTGCGCCGCCAGATAGACGAGGATGGTGCCAAAGAGCGCAAAGGCTATGCCGACGCTTCCCAGAATGAAGTATTTCCAGGCGGCTTCGAGCGCCTCGTGGGTGCGGTAGAGGCCGACCATCAGCACGGTGGTGAGCGTCGCGAGCTCGACTGCGACCCACATCAGACCAATGTTGTTGGACACAAATGCGAGATTCATGCCGAACATCATGATCTGATACATGGCGTGGTAGAAACGGAGGTTTGCAGGGGTCAGCCGGCCGATCTCCAATTCATGGGCGATGTAGCTGGCGCTGAATATGCTGGTGGTGAAGCCCACGAAGGCATTGAGGACGATGAAGGCGATATTGAGATCGTCGACGAGCAGATATTGCCCGGGTGCCGGCTGCCCGGTGACGAACAGGGACAGAGCGGCGAGGAAGGTCAGCAGGCTTGCGAACACGTTCAGCCGTGCCGGCATTCGATAGCCAGGCAAAAGCGCTAGGAGGGCGGCGGCCACGATCGGTATCACAAGAACGGCTGTCACCGCATCCGAGTTCAATACAGAGGAGAACACGCTCATTTCCGTCTCCTCCCTTTGAAATCATCGAGCGCCCGAACGTCGACCGTGTCGAACCTCTCGCGGATACGAAACAGAAAAACACCGATAACGATGAAGGCGATCAGGATCGAGAAGGCGACGCTGATCTCAACGACCAACGGCATACCCTTGGCGCCGGTCGCGGCAAGCACCAGTCCGTTCTCGAGCGACATGAATCCGACAACCTGGCTGACGGCGTTACGGCGCGTGACCATGATCAACAGGCCGAGCAGCAGGACCGACAATGCGAAGGCGAGATCCTCGCGCGCCAGAGGATCCGCCTGTGGCGTCACCCGCAACATCACCGCGGTCGCGAGAGCGACGAGACCGATGCCAGCGAGCATTGTGAGGCCAATACCGACGACGGTCTCGATCTCGCGATGGATGCCGAGCTGGCGGATCATGCGATGCAGCACCACGGGAATGACGATGGCCTTGAAGAGCAGTGCGATCGCCGCTGTGACATAAAGATGTGGGGCGTCCTGGACGAAAGCTTGCCAGGCCACCGACAGGGTCAATATCAGTGAGTGCAGCGCGAACACGTTGAGCAATGCATAGAGGCGGTCTTGATAGAGCATCATCATGCTGACCAGCACGAGACCGCCGGCGAGCATATGGGCTATATCCAAGACCGGCCCGCTCATCACAAGCTCCTCGAGACGAACCGCAGTAGAGTGGCGAGCAGACCGAGCATAAGGGCCGCGCCCAGGAATTCGGGCACCCGGAAGACCCGCATCTTGGCGGTCGCGGTCTCGAACAGAGCAAGGAGGGCGCCGCCCGCCGCGAGCTTGATGAGATAGGCGAGCATACCCACCAGATAGGCCGACGGCCCTTCCCCCAGTGCGGCGAGTTTCCACGGAACGAAGATGCAGGCGATCAGGGAAATGTAGAGCAGGAGCTTGAGGGATGCCGCAAGTTCAATCATCGCGAGATGCCGCCCGGAATATTCGAGCACCATCGCTTCATGCACCATCGTCAACTCCAGATGAGTTGCGGGGTTGTCAATGGGGATACGGCCATTTTCCGCGACCGCGACCATGATAAGGGCGATCAAGGCGATTGCCAGCGAAACGCGCAGTCCTACCTGCGGAGAGGTCATGAAGGCGGCGATGGTCGAAAGCTGGGTCGAGCCCGCGATCAGGGCAAGCGTGAAGATGACCAGCAGCATCGACGGTTCCGCGAGCGTTGCGATCATTGCCTCTCTACTCGACCCGATACCACCGAAACTGGTACCAACGTCCATACCGGCAAGCGCCAGAAAGAAGCGCGTACTGCCGAGCAGCGCGGTAATGGCAATCAGATCCGCCGTCCAGCTGAAGATCAGGCCAGTGGCGAAGGTCGGAATGATCGCCGCCGCGACCCAGGTTATGGCGAAGATCAGATAGGGCGTCACCCTGAACAGCCATGATGCACTTTCAGCCAGCACCACTTCCTTGCGCAAAAGCCGCAAGATGTCCCGGTAGGGCTGGATCATGGAAGGCCCTCGCCGGCGCAGCAATCGCGCCTTGATCAGACGAATGAAGCCGGTCAGCAGCGGCGCGAGCAGCACGACGACTGCCATCTGCAAGGACTGAACAAGGAGAGCCGAGATTACGACCATAGCGCCAGCACCAACAGCAGGAAGACGAGCGCCAGGAAAACCAGGCTCAGATAGCGCCGGATCGTGAGAAACTGCAGGTAGTTGAGCTTTTCGGCGGCAAAGCCGACGGCGCCGGCGATCGGAAGATAGAGCCATTCCCAGATCAAATCATGTGCCTCGACGGCAAAACGCGCTGGCCTGAGATCCCCGGGCGCGGGCATGTCGACGCTCTCTCGGACGCGGAAAACCAGCGTTCCAAAAACGCGTCGGATGGGCTGGGCGAAACTGCCCGCCGTATATTGCGTCGCCGGGCTCGTCTCCGGAAAGCCGCAATCCCAGGCGGGTGCCCGGCGCAGCGCCCGTGACGCAAAGCGGCGGATGAGATAGGCCGTCAGCGACGCTGAGAACAGGGTGAACAGGAAGACCAGAAGGCCATTGTAGGAACTGCGGCTTTCGGCAATCGGCACGATGGACAGCCATGCAATATCCGTCTGCACCGGCATCCGGTCCCCGATCACCGACAGCGTTACGGGCGCAAGCCCGTCGATGACGATTCCCGGCAGGATGCCGGCGAGAAGGCACAGCGCCGCGAGTATAGACATTGCCGCGAGGGAGAGGCGGTCGACTTCCAGCGCTTGTCCGGCTGCGATGGTACGAGGACGACCGAGGAAAGTCACGCCGAATGCCTTGACGAAACAGGCGGCCGCCAGTGCCGCCGACAAGGCGAGTAAACCGCCGACGGCCGGCACCAGTATCTTCAAGCCCCATTGCGGCAAATCAGGGCTTTGCAGGATAGCCTGGAATGCCAGCCACTCGGAGACGAAGCCGTTAAACGGCGGTAGGGCCGAGATCGCGACGCTGCCGACAAGGAAGACGATGCTGGTGACAGGCATGCGATGGATGAGGCCGCCGAGCTTGTCCATGTCCCGCTCGCCTGTCGCCGTCAGCACCGCGCCGGCGCCGAAGAAGAGCAGGCTCTTGAAGAAGGAATGGTTGAGGACATGAAACAGCGCGGCCGTCATTGCCAGCGCCGCCGCCAGCCCCATGCCGTTCGCCTTGAAGGCAAGTGCCAGTCCGAGGCTGACGAAGATAAGGCCGATATTTTCGATAGTACTGTAGGCGAGGAGCCGTTTGAGATCGCTCTCCATCAGCGCCTGCAATATGCCGAGAACCGCGGTGCCGCTGCCGACGATCAGGATGATGATGCCAGACCACCATACCTGCATGCCGAGCAGGTCGAAGACCACGCGGATGAAGGCGTAAACCGCGACCTTGGTCATGACACCGCTCATCAAGGCGGAGACGTGACTTGGGGCAGCCGGATGCGCCAACGGCAACCAGACATGCAGCGGTGCGAGACCAGCCTTGGACCCAGCGCCGAGCAGTAGCAAGACAAGCACAAGACCGGCTGTCAGCGGTGGATGTTCTGATATCCGGATAGCCGCAAAGCCGTAATCGCCAGCAGGACCGGCAAGCAGGCCGAATGCGATAAACAAAGCCAACGTGCCAAAACTTGCCATGACGATATAGATATAGCCGGCCTTTCGGTTGCTGGCGTCGTGATGGTGGGCCATCACGAGTGCCCAGGAAGCAAGCGACATGAACTCCCAGGAAATCAGGAAGGTGAAGGCATCGTCCGCCAGGATCACCAGGTTCATACCGCCGAGGAATGCCGGAAAGAACGGCAGAACCCGATGTGGTGCGTGTTCGTGACGGCCGTAGCCAAGCGCGTAGAGAGACGAAAGGACACCGCCAAGATTGATAACCGTCAGGAAAAAGGCGGCGAGCGGGTCGAGCCGGAAATGGCTTCCCAACCACGGCAGGCCAACAGGAAGGACAAGCGCCGACGCGCCTGTGGAAGGAAGACCAGCGGCAAGAGATGCAAGCGCGGTTACCAAGGCAACGCCGGAAAAAACCAGGCTTGCGCCGTAGACGACCGGCGTGGATCGGCCCGAACGGGCGTTCAGTACCGCCAAAATCGCCGTCCCAAGCAATGCGGCCACGCATGCGACCAAGCCGGCAAGCGGGGTCATGGCGGCGTCCTCGCTGAAGGTAAGGTCGCGGATGGTTCCGCCGTCCCACTCTCTGAAGGCTGGACATTCGACTTGAGCCTGACCCCGCGCCCGCCATCGGTGCTAGCGGCCCCCTGGTTGATCACCTCGATGCCTGCAGCATCTAGCGCGGCCAAAAGACGCATCAGGGTGTCGACATTGCCGCGCACCACATCGGCACTCGCCTCCATTCGCTGGATTGTCGGAACCGAAATTCCCGCTAGTTCGGCCAGCGCGCGCTGGTCGATACCGAGAAGGGCCCGGGCGGCCCGCATCTGAGCGGCAGTAATCACGATTCACCATCGGGTTAACTTGCGCAGGCTCTGATAATTGATGTCTACAATATGCCTATTGATGTCTGGAATCAATATTCTGATGCGTCAGCATCTTTTTGACATGAACAGCTGCTTGTTACGACACGATGCCTCGGAGTAAGTTGATCTTGTTTCAGGTACCAAAGGGAGCCGGCCATGGCAGGCGAGCGCCGATATGTATAGTCAGCGGTGACCGCTCTGGATGGCGAGCTGGCATGCCCACGAACCCCGGCAGGAGAACCGAAGGCGCCTAGTCGAACAATGAGATATTCCCCCAAGATAAGAAGAAGCCCTAAAGTACCTTCAGCCCAGCCTTCCCACCAATCCTAATGTCATCTCACCAATAGCTCACAGCACATGCTCGTAAGACAGGGTTCTCACCGCAATGAAAAGATCGACCGTGGCTTGGCGGCTTCGCTTGCCGCGATCGCCGGCGCATTGAACGCATCAGCCTTCTATGCTGTAGGCTTCTTCTCTGCCAACATGACAGGCAACGTCTCCACGCTCTCCGATCATCTCGCCGTGGGCCAATGGCTGTCTGCGCTGTTCTATGGCGGGATCGTGGTGGCGTTCGTGTTTGGCGCGGCAGTGTCGACGCTGATTGTCAACGAAGGGCGGCGGCGCAACGTCCATGCCATTTACGCCTATAGCATTCTGACTGAAGCGTTGTTGCTTGCCATTCTCGGCTGCGCCGATCTTTGGTTGCTGACGGAGTGGCGTGTGCCAGTTCTCATTCTCGGACTGGCTTTCCTGATGGGCCTACAGAATGCCGTTGTCACCCGCATCTCCGATGCTCGAGTGCGCACCACGCATGTGTCCGGTATGGCCACCGACCTTGGAATCGAACTCGGCATTGCCTTCGATATTTTGTGCGGCCGCGAGTCGCTGGCGGAGGCGCGCCACAATCTGATCAAGCTCCGTTTGCATTTTTACACGATCGCCGCCTTTTTGATCGGCGGCGTCCTGGGTGTCATCGTTTATCGCGCCGTCGGCGGCTATCTTCTCATTCTCGCGGCGGTGGTGTTGATGGTGATTGCGTTGGAAGCAATTTGGCGCGCGCGAGCGATGCTGACTGCTCGAAACAAAGGCGTAGGCAAGAATGCCGGCGGAAAGGCCTAAGCGGAATGGACGCTCTGTTGCGGGGTTCGCTTTTTTGCGGCTATTCGTCCAGTCGGTGCGATCGGCGAATGGCGTGGGATCTTTCCGGTTAAAACGAACAGCTGCCATGGCGCGACCGTTTGCGCACAACGCATCCGAGCTGATCGCACTGCGCCTTGAAACGGTCCACGGAAGTAGCCAACTCTTTTCACGCCAATTTACAGGCCTTTGTCCCAAATCCCATGGTGACGGAGCATTGCAAACCGGGCGATCGATCCACAAGATGCCTCAGATGCCTCAGATGCCGACAAGTCGCGCAAGCATCTCTCGCAGTTGCTTGTTCTGTTGACGAAGATGGTTTGCCAGCAATCCCTTCAGCCGTCGATTCTCCTCATCAAGCACGACCAACTCATCGGAAGACTTTTCACCTTGAGCAGTGGTTAGTCGCTCGGTGACCGCGTTTTTCGCATTCTGGGCATGATGAACCACACTCGCTTGGCGCCGGCGCCGCGACACTCCTGGAGATGCTCGTCCGGGGCGGCCTTCTTTCACGTCTGGAACCGCGCTGAACGTTGGAGTATTGCCTTGCTGCGATGGAGAGCTTTGCTCCGCCTCGGTCAGTGACGCCGAAATCTGTTCGTCCTCGACGGTCTCGATCTTGTTGTCGAGATGAACTGCCGGTTCTGACTCCGCTGGCATCACGCCATCTTGGCTCGCAGTCGTTGCCACCGTGTTGAGGTCGAACAGATGCGGCGCTTCAGCTTCTGCCTCACGCGCAAGGGTCTTGAGATCGGTGCCGCTCCAAATGGAGTCTTGCCGCATCGATGACCGTCGGCGCGCCGATTTGAATTCGACAACGAAGGTTCGTTGCTGTGTCTTCATATGTGTCCAATCCTTGAGAAGGTGAGGCTCGCTCACGAGATGTCGAAGCGCTCAAGCATCTTCTTGAGCTGAATATTCTGCAAATGCAGCTTGTGTGCCAATTGACGTCTCAGCTGCCTGACTTCGTCGTCCAAGCTCCCCACTTCATCGAGGAAGGTTGGCGGCGGCGACTGGGATTGTGCAGTTTGATCCTCATTCGCAGGATCAGTGCGCTCGGCATCCCTATCGATGCGGGTTCTCCCGGCGCGTGCCGCCCGCTTCGCCTGCGGTGCTCGTGGAGATTTTTTGCTTGTCGCATTTTGCCGTACCAATGCAGGCGCTTCGGCACTCGACTGGTTGGCCTCAGCTGGCGTCTCTGCCTGGCCCTCGTCAATATCGACTGGCGGCGAGGCTGCCGGCGTAGCATCGAGATCGCGTCCAGTTTCGATTGATGTCGTTGTCGCCACGGGACCAATAGCTGGGGCCTCATGGTGGTGAGGCCCATCGGGTGCTTCCGTTGAGCTCGACGGAAGCACCGACGTCCGTTGCGCTTCGCTTTCGATTGCCGCGGCTTTAGCATCATGCTCAATCGAAGCCGCTGGCGTTTCCGCCGGTCGTGCCCGCGATGTCAATTGAACAAGAAATTTCCATGGTGATTTCATAGCGCTTCAACCTCGAGCAGACCGCACCACGACGTTGCCGCAGCTTTAGATCCGGAACAGCGACGCGAGCCCCGGAATTTCTTTTCTAATGAGACAGTAGCGGCCACGGTCGATCCCGCAACCGCTCTACTGTTCCGGGTGATCAAGCGAGCCCGAGCCGCTTGCGCAGGTCGGCATTTTCCGCGCGCAGCTTATCTGCCAGGGTCTTGCGAAGCCTCTTATTCTCTTCTTCGAGCTGAATGAGATCCGCGATCTCGTCGATTGCCGGAGCAGACGTGCCAGCCGCTTGCCGGGTTTGCTTTGCCGTCCCGATTTTTGTAGCCGCCTTGTTGGGGCCCCTTGTCTTGCGCTGCTTGGCGACTGGCGTTTCGACGGGCGTCAGCTTCGGTTCACCGGCTTGTTCGTCACGCTTCTTGCGACCCTTCGCCGACTTAACAGCCTCCGCAGTCGATGCTGCTACCGTCGCCTCGACGGCTGCCTTTTGACGCCGCGGTGCGCGCTGCTTCTTCTCAGCCGCCGCTTCTACTATCGCAACCGTATCCGCAGCCTCCGTAACAGGCGCCATGCTATTCTCGTCAGCCATCACTATCTCCTTCTGTAGCCAAAAATTCTTTTGGGCTGAGCGCAATAGGGAGTCAACATGAACGCCATAGATAGCGCGCCCTTTTGAAACAAAGCACCACCATATTCTGAGAAATATAAGAAGGAGATGCACGATCGATGTCATACGAATTGAGGGCCGTTATGACACCGGACGACTGGCGCGCCATGCACGACATTCGGCAAAAGGTGCTGTTCGCGCCGGGTCGGCATTCGATCTCTTACGATGAGAACCACCCAGATGATCGCGCCGATGGAAATACACCCTTCCTTCTGTTTGAGAACGAAGAGCC
>NZ_FMAF01000060.1 GCF_900094565.1 Martinezella lusitana | reverse complement strand
AGGCCGACCCTCTGCCCGCCGCGTGCTTTCACGTTGGCGAGCGCCTTGCGTAGCGCCGCAATCCCGATTTCCAGTTCCGCCGCGTCCCGGTCCATCTTGGTCGCTTCCGCTGGCGTCACCATGAGATCGGCAATCGCAACTGCCCCGCCCGAAATCAGGTCGCCCGCCTTTCGCACCATGTCGGAATAGGCGGCGATAAGGCAGTGATCGGCCCCGCGCTCGCTTTCCGGCTCGACCAGCCGCTTGCCGTGCAGTTCTGCCATCGCCGAGGTGACGACCTGCACGCCGCATTCGGATTCCAGGGCGTAAACGGCGTGCAACGGCATCATTTCCGGGTCCGTCGCATTGTTCATGCGCCCGATGTGACTTTTCGAGATCGAGGAGATTTCCGCAGCCCGCTCGATACCGCCAACAAGCCGGATGAGATCGCGCTGCGCTGCCTTGATGCGATGAAACCATGCAGTTTGAATCATGAGACAAAGCCTTTCCCGCACCGGGAATTTCCCAGTGTTTTTCCCGTGGTGGGAAATGATCGAAGATGAGAGGTTCAGGGCGTTACGAAGCTACGGAGGCCCACATGCAAAACGAGATTTCCCCGCGCCGGGCGACAGACAAGAGAGCGCCCCGGCGCGGGGTGCAGCAGGCCGGGAGGATTGGCCGCACAAACGGTGAAAGAGGCCGGTCATTCTGCGGCCTCCTGAAATTGAGATGCCGCCACGAACGAGCGGACAATAGAACCTGCCGTTAGATATCCGCCCGACACGTCCTCAATCCGAACCAAGAGCGACGGACGGGGCAAGACGCGACAGGCCTCCCACTTGGAAACCATCCCTTTGGTCGCGCCGACGCGCTTCCCGAACGCATCTTGCGTCAAGTTGTGTTCACGCCGGTATTTCGCAATCGGATGTTCCATATAGCGATAAGTTTCATAACTTGACACTATTTGCAAGAGGGTCGGTTTCACGTCGCGCTAACGCCTTCCACCTCACTCGCGAGTAAAGTTGAAACATGAGCAACGTTAGCCGTATTCACTCGAATAAGACGCCTCAAAGAATCCACTACATTCCTGAGTGGGCGGAGACGCGTCACCTCAAGCAAGTGAACATCGTGGAAGAGCTGAACGTTGACAAAGGGCTTGTTTCCAAGTGGTTCAAGGGCACGCTGCCCAAGCCCGAATATCTGGAAAAGCTAGCCGCCCTGTTTGGCACGGACGTGCAGGGACTATTCCGCGAACCTCACGACGACTGGCTTGCGAAATTTTTCAGGGACAAGACTGAAGAGCAGAAAGACCGCGCAATATCGATGCTCAAGCTGTTCTTTGACCAGCAAGGAAATGGCACCGGTACGGACGGCAAATAGCCGACCTAGCCGCACGCCTACGAGTGCGCACCCTAACATCAGAATCACTCGACTGCGGACACCGCTCCATTTTGACCGGCGCTTCCACCCAAGACGCCATCGATATGCCGTCGAAAATCGACCGCTTCATTCCCCTCGCCGCATTCACCAACACACCCGCCATTCGACAGATTCGCGCTAGTTTCATGTTGCACTCAAAGAAGTTGCACATTATGAAACTTTTGGCTCTTGTCAAAAGTTGCAACTTATGAAACTTATCCATCCTAGGCGCAGGCAGCGCCGGGAAGCCGCCGGGCGACAGAGGAACCGGCATCCAACACGGATGGAGAGAGCAATGCGCAATATTCCGAGAGAGATGGCCGATCTGGCACGCGAACGCGGCGTCGGCATGACTGAGGCCGAATTACTGGCCGAAGGTTTCACCAAATCCGAAATCGCAAAGCACGCCACTGAGGCGGCGGAACTGCTGCGCGCAGCAGAAATCGCACGCGCCGCCTGATCTGGCATCCGCTCCGGTTTCCGGCCTTCGGGCCGGTTTCCCGAACGGATGAAAGGAAGCGCAATGCCCCACATACAAGACCTCATGACTATTTCGCTGTCTATCGACCTGAACGGCATCATCAAAGATGGCGAAAACGAGCTTCGACACCACGAGGGCCACGAAGAGACATTTAGCTGCGGCCTTGAAGATGCAGAATCAACTGCCGATCTAATTCGAGAAATCGCGGATGCCATTGAAGAAGGCCGCCTCTACGGGTGGATGATGCAAGACCAAGCGGACTCAATGGTGAAGGCTGGCGACCTTCGCGAAGAAACCCAATCAGAAATGTTTGACCGGGTTAGCGGTGCCTACACCGAACAATCCCTCAGCGTGGACAAGATCGGGACCTCCACTGTCGCAATCGACGCCTTGGACGATACCGCTTCGCAAAGGGACAACCCTAACCAAGCGCTCGGCGATATCGCCGAGTGATCCCGCATCCGCTCCGGTTTCCGGCCTTCGGGCCGGTTTCCCGAACGGATCAACGGAGATCACCTCATGTTCCGCATTTCCCCGATGACAGAGACGCCCACGAGCCTCCCCCGGCTAGGAAAGGAAGTGCGCGCGCTCTGCGCTGCAATCGGTCTCATCACCGCCGCCATGACGCTCGCCGCCTTGGCAATCACGCTGCCCATCTAACGGAGCTAGGCAGATGAAGCAGCCGATCATTGCCAACCGCCCATCGAAGCAGGCGCTTTTTCGCGTCCACTTCCACGATGGCGCTACCGTCACCACCACCGCCGGCAACTCGTTGCATGCCGAACAAAAAGCCCGCCGCCTACGCCCCGGCCTCGTTGAATCCATCCGCATTGTAAGAGGAAAACGCTAGGATGATGACCCCCGATACGACCATCACCACTGAAACGCCACCGCAGCGCCCTCGTCTGCGCCGAAGCGACGTGCCAAGTTATCTCGCCTCGAAGCATGGCATCGATATTGCCGTTTCCACACTTGCCAAAATGGCAACCGTTGGCGGAGGGCCAGCCATGCAGTACAGCGGTCGCATTCCGCTTTATCACATTCACGACTTGGACAAATGGGCGGAAGAGCGCCTGTCAAAGCCCGTCCGCTCAACCTCGGAGCGGAGCTGACGAGGGGGCGGAAGCGCAACTCGGAAACAGAGGCCAGTAACTGTGGCAGCGCCGCTGCTCCAACTTAGGACCTCTATAGACGCTGTGACGGAAACCGCCAAGGCTGCACAAAATGTGGCCGAGACTTCCGGTAAGGCGCTTCACTCGGTACGAAGAGCCTCAAGGTTGCTAATCCCCTCCGTATATTGACATCTCTTGATTGTGCTCTTCCAAAGACGCATTGAAATTGACGAGGCGAACGAATCAATCGTAAGTATCGAGAAGAACAATTACTCGCCTGCCTGACGGTCCGCGCGTATTTGCAGTTAAGGCGATGAGGATTGCATGAATAAAAGAAATGAACTTCACCGCCCGAAAGATGGAAGCATGGCGATTTGGTGCCTTGCGAAGAACGCCGACCCGAACGCCTCGATGGAGGTTCATTTTAATCTTTGGCGAATTGCCGGAGATAGAGAATTTGTGCCCCGCAATGGAGCCCCAGTTCGCGATTTTTTTGAAATAGGCGTTATGCTTTCCCGCCCACTTTCGGTGGAGCGACTGAATATTTATCTCCCTGCACTGGTCGAGCGGGGCGAAATTGAAGATTGCAGCGCTAGGCTTGCTATTCCGAGCGTGGCGCAGGGAATCTTCAATGAGCCACTTGAGTGCACTCGAACGCAGCGCCCGGTCAGGATAGAGTTAAAGACCCCTGAATCAGTCTTTTGCCGGGTCCACGAATTTATGTCGAATGGATCGGATATTGATGAGTCTCATCTTGAGATTACGCCTGATAACCGCGACGGGACGTTTTTGGCTATAACCAGACCTGCGATTGAGTCTGTCTGCAGCAATTGGCGAGATGGAGAACGAGCTTATTTTCGCCTACGAATCTATCTCAATCCCAATGACAATGGGCACTTCATACGAATAATCAGACCATCGGATCGAAATTTCCAAAGCGGCTCGGAAGAGATCGAATATATAGACTTCAGATTTAACGAGCTACGGACGCTTCCGCCCCAGGTCGAACTTCGAATTAAGGCTGACGAGGCCGACAAAAAGGTGCCGGTCAGTCTGATCGCATTTCTAACGGCGTTTCCGATCAATTCTGACCTAGCAGCGAGCAGTATCCAGTGGCATAAAAATAGGCTGCTGGAATTTAGCCCTTGGAACGACTATGTTTCAACAGGCGTTCCCGATGGAATGGTTGTGTACCATTGGAAGCGTATTGCGGAGCCGGGGAAGGGCCTATTAGACTTTTCCTCGTTCGTTAAGCTTCAAACACGTCGCACCGGAAGAAAGACTGTCACAAAGTATCTCGCGATAGCATTCGCCTTCGGTCTGCTTGGAAATCTGGTGGCGACCCTGATATCTTTTGGAGTCGCTGCACTATGTCAAGCAATCGCCGGAAGCCATTAGTCGAAAGGACTGTTTATGAAATCCCCTCTCGACATTTCGTTAAATCCACCGCGCACGCTATTGTTGTCGGATACTCCTCAACCGGGACAGATTCCCAATTTGCTACCGCACGAGGCTGAAGCGCTCTCTTTTATCTTACCGCTCTCTAGTGATTATCCTGGCATTGAGCGATGGTATCGCACAAAGGTCGTTCCTGGTTTGAGGACTGGGGAGCGCTATCTTCACCGCGTCGAGCGCGGCGGCGAGTTGGTCGGTGTAGGTATTGCAAAAAAAGATTCCAACGAAAAGAAAATATGCACAGTCCGAGTGTCACATGATCATTTCGGACGTGGGATTGGAGTAAGGATTTTCGACAATCTCTTGCGATGGCTTAACGAGGATCGCCCCCACCTTACCGTCAGTGAAAGCAAGCTCCCAAATTTCGAGAGGATTTTCGATTGGTACGGGTTTAGCTCAACCTCTGCTAACAGCGGATTGTACGTGCCCGGGCGGCTGGAAATCGGCTACAATGAGAATATCCAGGAAGAAAACGAGGACCGTGTGCAGTCTCAGCTAACAGCGCTAAGGACGATTGTGAAGTAGTATAGCGTCTAGCGTAAATCCATCATTCGTAACGGCGATGCGTAGCGGTAGCTCTAATTCTTGGCTATAGGCCTCGCATGCCGCGCGAGCGAGATTTCTCTCTTCGCTAATATTTTCCGTAATCTGCAGTGTGCTCGTTCCATTTCGCGCGATCCTACGCCTTTTTGCTATTTCTGGGTCGACGTCTAACAATACGATCAAATCGGGTGAAATTGCCCTGACAATGGCGGTTGGAACTACGAATATACCAAGATGGTTTCGAACTACGCTGTGCGCGTCAAATAGAATATTTCTGGTTTCAATCGTCTTCAAATGGTCAAAGGCAGACAGAATTCGAGTTTGATCGGACTCGATAGCTTGAAACGAGCGTTCTGGTCCCAATTGTGCGCCCAGTAAAAAGCTGCTCGCTCTTACATGACAATAATCCGAGTGACGCGCCACAAAATCCGCACAGGCTGTGGTCTTTCCCGATCCGGAGATACCAAATATTATTGTGATACTAGCTGCCAATTACTACCACACCAGTTCTAGCTGTCGAGAATTCGTTCCCTTAAATCTTTCTCGATCCATGTACATATACGATTGCGGAGGCGTGAAATTGTCCAATACATCGGAAGGGTTGACATGCGTATCATAGGCTCGGACTTCCCCGATCTTTAATGCGTAGGCAACCTCTCTACCTTCAAAATAACTGTCAAAGAATTTTTTGGTTATCCCTGAGCCGCCTTCGGTCTCTTTCCATAAGTCCGATGGCTTGTCCTCAATTATGCAGTCGATATCAAACTCGCCGACGATCTTGCCAATGGGCATTGTACAATAAACAACCACGGTCTTAACGTCTTTGCGGGCAAAAACCTTACGACGGAACTCATAGGTCTTCAATCCGCTAAAGATATTTTCGACATGCTCGGGGTTAATCGACAATAATACCTTCATTTATTTTCCCCATTTCTACGATTGCATCGAACGCCGCTTTCGTAAGCGGCTTTAGGTCCCAACGAGGCTGAATGGGTACCCCCGCTTCTTCGATCATTTTTCCTCGCGTAATTCGCTTATTAAACGCTACATTGTAGGTCATTTTTACGGTGTAAAGTCGATTGTACGTATTAAACATGTGCGTGAGTTCAGCATCATCGAATACGCTATGTGGTCGACAATAGCTCAAGAAATCGGCCACAGAGGCAAAATCTCTCTTCTTGTGCGTCTCCTCGACCACACAGATAGAAGTCGCGACGGAACGGTAATGGGCAGGACCCTTCTTGTCCGAGGTGCGATACATAACCACAGCATCGCCCTTTTTCATCCGGGTTAGCGACAACTTCCCGATATAGATTTTATGGATGGTATTGGTGTGAGACACATCCTGAACGATTTCCTGTGGCTCATTGTTCAAAATGGAATCCGGGAGGAGGCGCGTGTGATACTCTGGATAGACGGCGAGCAGCCACAGATTGCGGTCCTCAAAGCACATAATCGGATAGCGCTTTAAGATATCATGCGAATGGATCGTCAGAGAACGCATCAGGACCACCTCAACGCCGTTGTCGGTCGTCTTCGACCCATGCTCTATAAAACCGTATCTTTTGAATAGTTTAATAAGAGATTCATGAATTTCAAAAACGGTGACGTAGATACCGGTGGCACTTTTATCCAGCGCGGTGTCGAAGATTTTTTTAATCACACGCTCGCCGAGCTTCGTGCCCTTGCCTTCGATTTTTAGGGTGCCGACCTTGAGCCATTTGCCTTCTGGGAGCGGCGGCTCGACATCTTCCACCGTCCCCTCCTCAATTTTTAGATAAATCATCCCACTCAGTACGCCGAGATCATCATCGACAATGTAGAGATCTTCGTCCGCCTTCCCAGCAAACCATCCGGGAAATCCATTGTAGCCAGCTTTTAAGCTATCAAAAAAAGGGTCGTCGATAGACAGTTCTTTAAACTTGGTAAGCCTCAATTTTCTGCCCAACTCGCATCTCTCCCACGAATCTCTGCGACTTATGAGAGTAAAGCTGAACAAAAAGTCGCTCAACGTCTACTATAAAAGTCCAATCGAGCAATTAAGTACGCCGCAAGGGTCATCGCGGGGAGCTGAATTTGACAATGCACTGTTCACATCGAGCAATTCCGCCGTGCCAAAACAAGTTTCCTATGAGCAGACAGCGGCCGCCAGTGGCCTCTGCCGCGAAAAGCTAGAAAGGTTTAAGGCGACCCGTCGGTCGCCATCATCCTAGAAACCTCCCCAGAAACCTTGTCTGCCGCTGCGATTAGTACACTATCAAGGTGATGCACATATCGTTGCGTGACGTTGCCGGCAGCGTGTCCCAAGAGCGCGGAAATAGTTATCTCGGTAAATCCGAGATCACCCGCCACGCTTGCGTACGAATGCCGCAGCGTATGCGATGTCACGCCATCCAGCCCTGCTCTTTTTGTCAACCTGTCGAGCGCATCGTCCAAGGCACTGTAGTGACCGTTCTCACTCCGTGGTCCCGGCAGCACGAATGGGTTTTTACTATGCCGCTCAACTTTACGAAGCACATCGAACACGGCAGAGCCAACAGGACGGATTGAAGCGTCTTCTTTTGAGTCGTCTAGGTGCAGACAGCTTCCGGCCTCATCGACTTCCGACCACATCAACCCCGAAATCTCGCTCAATCGAAACCCGGTTAGCAAAAACAGCTTCGTGCCGACCACGCCTTGCCAAAGTTCATCTTCGGCGGTTTCCAACACCTTACCAAGCGCCCGATATTCCTTCGCGCTAAGACGCCGCGTCCGTTTGCCAACAGCAGGCTTTTTAATGCCGCGCGCCGGATTGTGCGCGATGATGCCTTCGGAAACGGCGTAAGTCAGGATCGCACTCAGAAGCGTAACGGTTTGCGAAGCGGTGCCGGCCCCGCCGGTAACGACCGCCCGGCCCCGCAACTTGTCCGTCTTCTCGTCCGTCGCCGTCTTCCCGATCGTCACGTCGCGCATCATTTTGATTGCGTCGGCGGTTGTCAGTTCTTGCACGAGCCGATTGCCGATAAGTGGGATAATGTGGCGGGTCGCCCTGCCCTTATCGACATAGAGTGTCGAAGACTTTTTCGGCTTTCCGCGCTTGCCGAATACCAGCCCCTTATCAGCCGCCTCGAAATACATCTCGCACAGATCCTTGACAGTCAGCGCCTTCCGGCGCGTTGAACGATCAAGCTGCGGATCCTCACCACGAGCAACATCGCCGAGAACGGCCTTGGCTCCCTTGCGGGCTTCCTCGACCGTTAATGGACCGTGAACGCCAATTTTGAAACGACGCGTCTGCTTCCCCGCCCTATATTGCGCAACGTAGGTCTTACGACCGCTAGGCCAGACACGGACGCCGAAGCCGGGCAACTCGTCGTCCCACTCAAAATAGTCTTTGTCGTGCGCCTCTAGGCCGTCTATCATTCTCTTTGTCAGTTTCGCCAAGCCGGCCACCCACCCGTTACAGGAAGCATATAGGAAGCGGCAGGAAGCAAATCAGGGTAAATTTGATCCAGACCGTTGTAATTGCGGAAAAGGCTTACCGCTTGATGTGAATAGCAAAATCGATCTGCGGTAAACAAGAGGAAGCAGCGGAAAAACCTTCAGGCTTGCTTTCCGATTCCAAAGGTCACAGGTTCGAATCCTGTCGGGTGCGCCATATTCCGCCGATTCCACGCTATTATACGCGATTACCACCTGTTATGCGCTGGACTGGACATGCAGTGCCAAACGTAAGCGACAAGCTGGGGCCACTCAGGCGGTATAGTTCCACGGCATGAGGGCTTCGATTTCGGTGTTGGGCCATGCCTTCGCAAGGCGCTCAAGCGTCTGTCTGAGCCAGGCCTGCGGATCGACGTTGTTCATCTTTGCAGTTTGAAGCAGCGTCGCGATCGTCGCCCAAGTCCTGCCGCCGCCGTCGCTTCCAGCGAATAGGCTATTTTTTCTCGTAATCGCCTGGGGCCTGATCGCCCGCTCAACAATGTTGGAGTCCAGTTCGACGCGGCCGTCTTTCAGGAAGCGCTCGAAGATATCGCGGCGCGATATGGCATAGCGGAGAGCTTCCGCGAGTTTGGATTTTCCGGATACCCGCGGCAGGGTGGCCTGCCAGAGAGTGAAGAGGTCACGAACGATCGCCGCGGAGAACTCCTGTCGTGCTGCGACACGAGCCTCAGGGCTTTGGCCGCGCACACGCTCCTCGATCTCCCATAACTTCGCCATACGCTCGACGGTGTCTGTAGCGACCTTCGAGCTCTTTGCGACATGCAACTCGTAGAACTTCCTGCGGCTGTGCGAGCAGCAGCCGGCCAGGATGGCGCTGTCATTGCCTCCATCCTTGCGGACGAGCTTGTTGTAGGCGGCATAGCCGTCCACTTGTAGAATGCCGCGGTAGCCGTTCAGGTGTCGTGCGACGCACTCGGTGGCTCGACTGTCCTCGAAGCGATAGGCCACCATCGGCGGACCGCTGCCCCCAAAGGTCCGGTCATCCCTGGCATACGCCCATAGCCACGCCGTCTTCGCCGATCCGGAACCAGGTGCGAGTGTTGGCAAGGTCGTTTCGTCGGCAAAGATCCGTTCGGCCTTCTTGATCTCGTCGAGGATGTAGTCGGCGAGGATATTGAGTTCGAACCCGACCTTACCCATCCATTGTGCCATGAGCTTGCGGTCGAGTTCGACCTTATCGCGTGCGTAGATGGCTTCCTGGCGATAGAGCGGCAGGCCATCGGCATATTTGGAGACGGCGATCTGGGCCAGGAGTGCTTCCGTCGGAATGCCGCCTTCGATGATGTGTGCCGGAGCCGCCGCCTGGATGACGCCGTCATCGTTCCGAAAGGCATACTTGGGACGACGAGTGACGATCACCCGGAACTTCGCAGCGACGACGTCCAGCCGCTCGGAGACATCTTCTCCAATCAGGATTTTCGTCTTACCCGCATGCTCTGGCAGGTCTTCCGGCTCGATCACGACCTCGACGCGCTCGAGATGCGGCGCAAACCCCTTACGTGGTCGTGGAGCGCGTTTGCTATCCGCGCTGCCGCGGCCTTTCGTAACCTGAGCCTTGATTGCTGCAATGCCGGTCTCGATCTCCTCGAAGACAAAGGCATGCTGCTCGTCATCGACGGTGGATGATGCAAGCTTTTCCGAGCGGCGGCCAAATCGGGCGCGATCGAAAGCTTTCAGGATCTGCGTCAGCCGCTCGATACGCTGGTCGGCGTCCGCATTGCGTGCCTCAAGATCATCAACCTGCTTCTCCAAAGCCTCGACGCGGGCTGCTTTTTCGGCCATGGCAAGGACCATGGCTTTCAGGGCCTCTACATCATCCGGGAGCTCGATATCGGGCAGCGTCATAGGCACGATCAGAGCATATTTTGCCGCGAGCCGCCCCTGGTTTCAGGCTGCTGATTCACTTCGCCGCAGCGGTTTTACCCAACAATCTCGGGTGGCTTCACCGGCGTGGATCGAACCCGCTTCCAGTCCATTCCGTCGACAAGAGCCAGAAGCTGGGCGTGATTGAGCTGGACGCGATGGTGACCGATCCGGGGCCAGCAGAACTGGGCTTTCTCCAGCCGCTTGTACCTCACAACAGAATGCAGCCGCTGCCAACGCAGATACGCAGTTAGTGCGGGTAACGCATCCGTTTCATCCTTTATTCCCACGGCAGTTGCCGTGCGTCGGCAAGCGCTACAACCGGCATGGTGAACGCCTTTTGCTGCAGACCGAGGACGCCACTGTTTGGTCGGTTCCTCCGCAATGGACTGATCTTGTGAGCTTGGATCCTGAGGTCGTCATGAGCAACGGACGATCGCTCTTGCGGGTGGTCGACTTAATGGAGTTGGCCACTCTGGTGAAGCGCCTTTCGAGCAAATCGGAGCCGCGCTGACGTGCGGAAGTGTAAGGATAAATATGCCGCATTTGTAAAGTGGATTATGCCGCAAGAGGTCGCCTTTATGAGAGGTTACGCCTGCAAATACAAGCTATCACGTCAAATAGACTATAAGCATCGTCTTGACGAGGTAGCAAAATGCGTCATAATTAGCATTACGCTAACGCCGCTTCATGTCCTCGGAGCCATTGATGTCTGCGAAGTACGACAGCAAGCGCACAAAGACGGATGTCCTCATCGAAGAGGGCACGTTCAATCCCACCCCCGAGAAGGTGCGCGATCCAAAGTTTCGGGGCAGCGAGTTCTTCGATCCGCACGACGCCGTGCAGGTCAAATACGAGATGCTGCGTCGCGTCTCCATCGACAAGGTGTCGGTGACGGAGGCCTCCGACGAGTACGGTGTTTCCAGGCCAACCTACTACCAGGCCAAGGTGAACTTCGACATGGCCGGGATTACCGGATTGGTGCCGACAAAGCCGGGCCCCCGCGGTCCCCACAAGATCGACGACAAAATCCTGGCATTTCTGCAGGCGCAGCTCGCCCCAGGAGAACCCGTTCGCGCCCGGGAACTGGCCAAGCTGCTCCGCCAGGAACTCGATATCGAGCTTCATCCCAGATCGATCGAGCGGGCTCTAAAAAAAAGCAGCAGGTAAACATTGCCGCGACGGTGGCATGCCCGATCCAACCGTCGACCATCGCGTCCCAGTACGAGATATTGCGCAAGGCTGCTTTCGGCGCAGCGCTGCCGCTTATGGCTCGTAGCGGCCTGATGCTCTTTCTGCGCCGGGGCATGTGGGGATGGGCTCAGGCGCTGACAGCAACAGCAAGCACCCCGCGAGAGCAGATTTACCCATCGTCAATTGCTTGGCCGCTGCACGGCGGGCACAGCGCCGTTGTTCACGTCCTTGCGACAATCGCCATGAGCATCAACGATCGGAGATCACCATGAATGTACATCTCAAAGTCCAGCCTCATCACCTCGAACGCGGCGCCTACCTGTACATCCGCCAGTCTTCAATGCGGCAAGTCGTTGAGAACGTCGAGAGCGCCAGGCGGCAATATGCGCTTCGGGGACGCGCTGTCGCCCTCGGCTGGCGCGACGAGCAGATTATCGTCATCGACAACGATCAAGGAGAGTCCGGTGCATCGGCGGCGTGGCGCGAAGGGTTTCAGCGGCTGGTCAGCGATGTCGGCATGGGGCATGCCGGGATCGTCATGGGCCTGGAGGTCTCCCGTCTGGCGCGCAACAATGCCGACTGGCAGCGTCTGCTGGAGATCTGCGCCCTTGCCGACACCCTGATCCTCGACGAGGACGGCGTCTATGATCCGGCAAGTTTCAACGACCGGCTCCTGCTCGGCCTGAAGGGAACAATGAGTGAGGCCGAGCTGCATGTGATCAAAGCCCGGCTACGCGGCGGCATTCTCAATAAGGTGCGGCGCGGTGAGTTTCGTTGCCTCCTGCCGACCGGGCTGGTCTATGACCATTTCGGCAATGTGACTCTTGATCCAGACATGCAAGTCAGAGAAACGATCATTCATTTCTTTGAGATGTTCTCTCGCCTCGGGTCCGCCTCCCAGACCGTCAAGGTCTTTCGCAATGAAGGCCTATTGTTTCCATCGCGCCTACACAACGGCGACACGCTGTTTCGGCCGCTCACCGCATCGACGGCGATGCGTGTCCTGAACAATCCTCGCTACGCTGGCGCCTATACCTATGGCCGACGACAGTTTCGACGCACCATCGACGGCAAAAAGACTCTGCGTGCGCGCGACATTGATGACTGGCCGGCCTGCATTCCCGATGCTCATCCCGGCTATATCAGCTGGGAGCGACATCAGGAGAATCTGAAGATCCTCAAGGCGAATGGCCGTGGATTTGAAGCGGCACGAGCTTCAATCCCAAGGGAGGGACCGGCACTGCTGCAAGGCCGGGCCGTGTGTGGGCAGTGCGGCAGCCATCTTAGGGTTCGCTATGCGGCGCGGCGTGGCCGGCAGGAAGCCTGGTACATTTGTAATCGTGCCCGCATTTATCGTGGGGAGCCTATGTGTCAGTCGATCGCCGGGCCTCCCGTCGATGAAGCCATCGGTATGCTGATTGCTGAGCAGATGACGCCGGCGGCCGTCGAACTCGCTCTCGAAGTCCGCAAGGAGATCCAAGCCCGGCATGAAGAAGCAGACCGGCTGCGCTGTCGCGCAATCGAACGCGCCCAAACGGAAGCCGGGCTCGCTCAGCGCCGCTTCATGCTTGTCGATCCTAGTAACCGCCTCGTCGCCGACACGCTCGAAGGTGAATGGAACGAGAAGCTTCGCACGCTGGCCAGTGCCCGCGAAGAGCGCGAACGTGGCCGAGAGCACGATCAATTCATCCTCGATAAAGCTGTCCACGAACGGTTAGTCGCGATGACGGCCGACTTCAACCAGCTCTGGAAAGATCCGGATACCCCAAGCCGCGAACGCAAGCGATTGCTGGCCCACATCATTGAGGATGTCACTCTCTTAAAGTTGCCAGCGGAAGGAACCACCAAGCTTCACGTTCGCTTCAAGGGCGGCAAAATCCAGACGCTCACCACCATCAGCCCAAAATCCTCTCCTCAGCAGATCAAGACAAAGCCCAGTATCATTGAACTGGTCGATAGGCTTCTCGACGATTACATTTATCCCGAGATCGCCGAGATTCTAAACGAGCAGGGACATCGCCCAGGTGGAACCGCACGTCGCGGCTGCCAGGACGCCCGCTTTACACCCCTCAAAGTCGCCTATCTCATCCACGAATATAAGCTGCGATCACGATATGATCGACTGCGACAGCGGGGAATGCTGACAAGACAGGAAGCGGCAGCGCATCTCAATATCAGCGAGCAAACCGTCGCCAGATGGGCCAAATTTGGCCTCATCACCAGACATGCCTATAACGGGCACTATAGCCTGTACGAAATCGCCGATGGAGACCTGCCGCAAAAGCAATGCAGCCGATGGAATCCACTCGAAGATCGCGCTGCTGCGTATCGACAAATGCAAACTGAGCCAAGAACATCAACTGGCGAGGAAAGAGGTGTAGTATGAACGCCGATCGTT
>NZ_FMAF01000062.1 GCF_900094565.1 Martinezella lusitana | reverse complement strand
TGGTGGGCGATGAGAGCCCACAAGATAACCGGAAAAACAATAGTTTAACGGTAAGTGAGACATCTAAGAAAGTTGAGGCTTTTCAGTCTTTTGTAAATGGCAGTGTCTCATCAATCGACGATGCTGCGCGCTGGCTTGTCCTCAATCGTTCGGCCGTTGTTGGCCCGGTTATCCCCTTCCTGAAGGAAAAGTTCGGCCTATCGAACCCTGAAGCTGTCGAGGTGACGAAGGCCGCTCATGTGCTGCAGTACGGGAAAGCGCGATGACCGGCTCTTTCCCAGTCAGCAACGCGCTGCTGCGCACGCGCCTTCTGTCGCGCCCATACGACGACCGCGACCGCTACTTTGAAACAGGACAGGGCACGAGGCCCGCGAGCAAGGCATACGAAAAGCAATCGTCGGCACGGGCGGCTGAGCGCGTTGTAGCGCGAGCCCGCCGCCGTCCGGTCACCAGCGAGCAGCGCTCCAAGGAAATCCAGCGCCGCCGTACATGGTCGAGTGCTGGCAACATGCCGCCTGAAATCCGCGCCTGCTATTCCGAGGCCGAACGTGCGGCCCTCTGCGTGATTGCCAAGCGTTGCAGCGAAAAAGGCTTCTGTGATCTCTGCATTGATGAGATCGCACGCTTAGCCGGCGTTGGTCGTACGTCAGTGCAGAACGCTCTTCGTAAAGCGCGCTCGAAGGGCGTTGAGCATATCTCCGTTCGAGAGCGCCCGCAGCGATCCGGCAAGAGCCTTACTAACATCATCAAGATTGTTTCGTCGTCGTGGCGCGGGTGGATCGAGCAGGTCATAGGGTTCAAACGTTTGAGCACTTCACTGACTCAAATAAAAACCTCTCCTTCCAAGTGTGTGGAAACTGAAAAATCGGCTTTTGAGAGGGAGTATGCGGCTTCCGTCCGAGAGCCCTCAAATCAACCGCCCACATGGCAGGCACGGTCCGCTGAGAAATGGTCGCGCTACTGGCGCACCCCGACCGCAGCGCGCGGTTAGGTCACCGAGGCGCGGGCAATGGCCGAACTGGATACGAAAACAATCAAAAGGCTGCGCAAGCTCCTGCCGATGCTGACCAGTGACCAGCCGGGGGAAGTCCTCGCCACTGTGGCGGCGATCCTGCGAGCCTTGAGCGGTAAAGGCGCTTCGATACACGATCTGGTCGCGGCATTGGGTAGGCCGCGAAAGCCGCGCGTCATTGAGCGGATTGTCTACCGTGATCGTATCGTGGTGGAAGAGAGGATCGTCTACCGCGACCGCGAGGAAGCACCCAAAGAGCTTGTCGGCGCGGCCATGTCGGCTGATGAGGTGTTGAAGACGACGCGGATGCTGCTTGCGGACGCCTTCCTGAATGATCGGGAGCACGGCTTCGTTTGCAACATGCTGGCGCGCGCCGAATGCGGGGGCGACCGGTTCGCCATCACACCAAGGCAATTCATCTGGCTTCAAGAGTTGACGGTTCGTCATCGCGAAATGGAGGCGGCGTATGGCTGACACCCGCCCCCATTCAGGGACCGTGCGACCAAAGAGCCTGCTCGACGGGCCTGGGGGACTGCGCGATTTCAGCAGTTGCACCCTTCGCAACCGGTACACGGATACACGTGTGCACACGTGTTTTGCACGCATTTGCACGGGTGGCGACCGTGACTAAGGCAAGCACCGACCCGAAAACGACGCTGCGTTGGTTGGGGCAGATCGCGCAGCACGTGGCGGCGGGCCGTCCGCTCCCGTATCACCTTTCGCTGTTCCTGCTTCAGGGGCTTTCTCCCTTCCTCGAAACCGCTGGCGAAATCTCGCTCGATCAGGCCTTCGGAACGCGCCGCCACGGCGGCATTAGTGCCGCCAATGCCGTGAAGAACGCCCAGCGCGACGACATGTTGCGGCATCTCCGCAACATTCACCCGGAGTGGGGTGCCTTGGCTCCGAGTGTTGCAAGCCGCCGCATGCGTCAGGCCTTCGAGCGCTACGAAGCGGCGCGCTGGAAACGCGAGAAAAGCGCCACTTCCGCGCCGTCCTCGGAGCCGTTTACGACCTTCTGGCGCGTCCTCAACGCCGGAATGCGGATGCCGCAGGAAGCCCGCCTTCGCCAGATCCTCGAACGTGAAATTCAAGAGGCTGTTTGAATTTCAGGTCGCGGGCGGGATTTTCCAAATCATCAACGGGGATATACCGAATGACCATCGACCTTAGCCGCCTGACTGTGCTCGGCACGATCAGCGCTCGCGAAAACGCCGCGCTGGAACAGGCCCGCGCCACGCTCGACGTGGAATTGACCGCCTCGAAAGAGGTTCGTCGCCAGCTTCTCGCCGAGCAGCGCCGCGACGGTTTAGCCAGCGAGCGCGGCAGCATCCGCCGCCGCATCGAACAGCTTCGCGCCAAACAGGGCGAAATCGACCAGCGTATCGAGGAACAGGAAGCCTCGATCGAACTGCTTCAGGAGCGTGCGACCGCCGCGCATCGCCTGCGCAAGACCTGCGAAGCGTGGGCCGCGCATCACGTCCAGACCGGAGGCGCGCAATGAGCGACATCGATCTCCGCCGCATCGTGGAAAAGTCCGTTGCGGGCGGCCAAACCCTCATGACGACGCTTGAGGACATCCGCAAGCGTATCGTCTTGAAGCGCTATTCCATCACCAAAATCCAGCAGGCACCGGTTTCGCCCGACGAAGCCTTGCAGCGTTTGAATGATTGGATTGAGGCGGCAACCGCTGGCAGCGCCGTCGAAAACCTTGCCGCCCGCTTCATTGCGCCCGGCTATCGCCAGCCCGCCAGCGCCGTTCCCTTGGAAATCATTGCCGCTGCGATTGCCGCTCCGCTCCGCGACCTGATCGGCGGCGCGATCTCCGAAAGCTACAGCTCCGCAAAGGGCATCTCCGCCGCTGAGCGCGCCCGCGAGCTGGCAAAGGCTGAACGCGAGTTGCTGGAACTTGAGTGCGCCGAAGAGGCGATCATTCGCCATGCCGAACAATGCGGGATCGATGTGCTTCGCCGCATCGACGCCGATCCGCGCGCCGTCCTTTGCTCCGGGGACTTTCTGAAATGAGCGCTATTGTTGACAAGAATACCATTCGCCTGACCGGTTCCGTGCAATCGAGCGACTTTCAGTCGGGCGAGGAGGGCTTCACCTCGACGGACGTGTTTTACGCGCTGGCCGGCTTCGATGACAAAGCCGCGATCACCGTCCACATCAATTCTCCGGGCGGTATCGCCACCGAAGGCGCGGCAATCTACGCGCTCCTGAAATCCCATCCCGGTCGCCTCGATGTGGTCGTGGAGGGCATCGCCGCATCCGCCGCCTCATTGATCGCCATGGCCGGCAAGAAAGTCACCATGGCTGCGGGTTCGGTGATGATGATCCACGACCCCGCAGCCGTCACGGTCGGCAATAGCGACGACCATTCCAAGACAATCGAAGCCCTTGAAGCGCTCGCGACCGCCTACGCCCGTGTCTATGCGGCAAAGTCGGGCAAGAGCGTCGCCGCCTGCCGCGAAATCATGAAGGCCGAAACGTGGTTCACGCCGGAAGAGGCGGCGAGCGCCGGCTTCGCGGATGCCAGCAGCGCCAAGTCCGGCGCGATTGTCGCCGCCTTCGATTACCGCCAATTCCGCAACGCGCCTGAAAAGCTGGTGGCGCTTGCGGCCTCTCAAAACTGGGGTTCCAGCAACCCGCCCAAGGCGCAGAAAACGCCGAAATCCAAGGAGAAAACTATGCCGCAGGATGATGCAGCCAACGCGGTCAAGAGCCGCATGAAGGCCATCATGAAATCCGATCAGGCCGAAGGCCGCGAGGCTCTTGCCGAGTACCTGGCCTTCGAAACCAGCATGTCCGTTGAGGAAGCTATCGCGCTCATGAACGCCGCGCCGAATCCTGCCGACACTAGCCAGCAGGAATATCACCCGCCGCGCACAATGACGATGAATGCTGCCGGCTTGAACCGTGGTGGCATGTCCCCTTCGGCAAGTGAACGTGCCGGCGCTGGCAAGCGCGCCAATCTCTCCGCCAACATGAAGCGCCGTTACGGCATCGAGTAAGGAACCGCCATGCAGACTTTTAGCTACAAAACGGAAAGCGATATCGTCAAAGACGAGGGTAGAAATCGCTTCTCCCGCGACACGGATATCCTTAGCTCCGGTTCCGGCAAGGTCGTGACCGGAACCGTCCTCGGAAAACTCACGAACGGCGGCAAGTTCAAGCCGCTCGCTCCCGATGCGACGGACGGCACGCAGATAGCCGCCGCCATCATCCTTCAGCATGCGGACGCGACCGCTGTCGATCAGGAGGTGGTCAACCTCAAGCGCCGCGCGCAGGTCGTTCTGCAAAACCTCGTCTGGCCCGGCGCGATCACCGCCGCGCAGAAACAAACCGCCCTCGATCAACTTGCCGCCCTCGGCATCATCGCACGCATGGGAGTGTAATCCGTTGCCTACTCCGCTCGACTATCTGAACGCTCCCGAATTTGCCGATGACCGGCTGACCGAGAGCATCAACATTCCTCCCTATGTGACCGGACGCCCGGCACAGCTCGGCATCTTCACCGATACGCCGATCCACACGACCTATGTTCGTCTCGGCGTTTCCGAGCAGGAACTAACCGTGATCCCTGCTCGCGAGCGCGGCGGCGAAACGAACCTCAACATGCGCGGCGACAAGAGTGGCGTGTCTTTCGATATTCCGCATTTCCCGCTCGATGATGCGATCATGCCGGCCGATATCCAGAACCTCACCACCTGGGGTGACGGTGACGTGATCATGGCGAGCCTTGAGGATGTCTACAACGACCGCCTCATCAACATGCGCGGCAAGCACGACCTGACGCACAGTTACCTCGATTGGGGCGCGCTGAATGGGATCGTGCTGGACGGCGAGGGCAAGCAGTTGCTCAACGTCTATGAAAAGTTCGACCTGATCGAGCATAGCGTCGAATACGATCTCGACACCGCCACCACGGAAATCTCGCCGCTCAATCGACAGGTGAAGGCCTATATCCGTCGTGAGCTGCGCGGCACGCCGGCGACCGGCCTTGCCGTTCTGGCCGGCGCTCAATTCTTCGACAAATACGTGGGCCATCCGAACGTGCTGGAAGAGCTTCGCAGCTATAAGGGCGATACGCCCAATCCGGGCCGCGATGATATCCAAGACACCTTCACCTATGCCGGCCTCACGCTTGAGCGCATTGACGAGGAATACAAGGTTCGCCAGTCAAATGGCACGCTTGTTTCCCGCAAGGCCGTGGCCGATGATGAGGCGATTGTGGTTCCGCTCGGGACACCGTTCTTCAAGCGCTATATTGCTCCCCCGGATACGATCAGCGGCGCGAACCGTCGCCCCGACCCGGACACGAAGGTATTCGTTTCCACGGATGATCTTCCCCACGATAAGGGCCGCGAAATTCATACCGAGTCCAACGTGCTGCCGATCTGCATCCGGCCGCAGCTTCTCATCCGTTTGAAGATGAAGTGAGGCCGGCCTCCGTAAGCCGTCAGATTGGCGGCTTACGGTCTGTCCAATCAAAAGAGCCATCTCTATTTTGAAAAGAAATAGGACCGCAAGAGGTCCGTTGCGAGATGGCAAGTCTGTGATTAGAGGAGGCTGTTCTTGGCCCTATATATTCATCGCGGTAGAAGTGCTACTCGACAAGGCAGCTAAAGGGATTCAAGCATTCTCGTATAGTGCGCGCGGAGGAGGTGGTCATTAGTCAAGCCATAGTCGGAGAAAGCAGGAATCACCGTCTGGACCAGTAGTTCCTCGGTTAGGTTGATGTTCCGCCCGGATAGCTTTACGCCATAGGCCACCACTTTCCGGACAAGAAACATCAGGGTGTGGCCCTGTAAATATGCTTGCGGATCAATGATTGAGGTCACGGGCTTGGATGTTCTATCGGCGCGCGGAATGGCTGCAATTGTGCTGAGGCAACACTTGCGCAGTGGACCGAGGTCGATTGTCGGTTCGCCAGTTTGATCTAGATGCTTGATGAAGTTTCCGTTGCTCACTCTAGGGAAGAGCGAACTCTTGAGCTGCCGCAAGTAAAAATCCACGTTGATAAATTTTAGCAGCTTTTTCAGGCAACCTTGGTATGCATTCGCTACGGCAATTGAAACGTGATTTGGTATGGCATCTGTTTTGATGAGCCTTTCAAGTGCTGTCTCGATGCTGGCGAACGTCAAAGCGTCATTCTCCCAGCTATAACCGTATGAATAGAGTACTCTTGGCGAGGCGATCTTGTCAGAGAGTAACTCGTCGAAGTCTGCGTCCATGGCAACGATCGTATTTCCAACTGCTCCCGCCGCAACCTTTTGCGCCATGCTCTCAAGCTGTGGCTTTCCACCAATAGGTTTGAGCGTAATTACTAAGTCAGGTCTCAATCGAGCGAATACCGCTCTCCAGAAAAGCACGTCATCTGAGCCTTGACCTGGGTTCCCCCCGCCTCCCTCTACATACACAGTATAGCGTGCGCCCGTGAATCGCGCTCGATTGGTGAGACCCCAATTAGACCTGTTGAACATTCTAATATACGAGCTCTTCCATAGAGAACACGTTCTCGCCGTACCGATTCACAATGTCTGGAGAGTGGGTTGCAAAGAAGATTTGAGCCTGAGGGCTGATTTCAAGGATAAGCGGAACGAGTTTCTCTTGCCATTCTATGTGAAGGGATAGCTCAGGCTCGTCGGCGATGTAAATATAAGGACGACGCTCACGAAGCAGAGTTTCCGCCAGTAGGATAATGAGCTGCTTCTCCCCTGATGAGAGTGCTGTTACGTCAATGTTGTCAGCATCACCTTCGTTATAAATTAATTCATCTGGAGCAGGCACAGAGATACCTTTTCGCAGCGCCTTTACTCGCAGAATGTTTCCGCTGTCGAAGAAAGCGACCTTTCGGTAAAGCATCTCATTTAACTTCTTGAGGAAAAGATCTTTATAATGAAAAATCATGTTCCTTCGGCTCTGGAGCATTCGCCACTTGTCCACCCATCCGTGAAGCTTCCAAATGTCATACATCTTGATAATGTTTGTAAACGGTTGGGCCTTTAGTGAGCCGGTAGTCAGTGTTTTCGCGGCGGAAATGTGACGGTCAACCTTGGGGATGTATTCCTCCGGTAACAACTTAAGTTCCCGAAGCATAGAGGTCAATTGTACCTTTTCTTCCTCTAAATCTAAGTGCCCAAGAAGCTGTACATCACCTTTATCTTTCTCCTCGACAAGAAAAGAGAGGAGAAGTTGCTTTTGGAAGCTTTCTACTTCATCGGAAAAGTCAGCGCCTAGCTTTGTGACGTATGTCGATAATCTCTGTATCGTATCTTGAATCTTAGTATCGACTTCCGATGTCCCAATTTTCGAACCATCTGGTGCCAATGCGTTGCTGCTAGGAACGCTTCGATTTAGAGCAAGCCATGTCACTTGAAAACGCTTCTGAAGTTCCGCCCTTAGCTTTCGCAGGTTTACGTTGATCGGATCGTTCGGCCGCCTGTAATACTTCGAGGGAAACGAATAGTTGAACGCATCTGGTTTCGACTTTGCGTCTTTAAAGCGATAGGTCACCGACACTGGATCATCGTCACTATCGACATGTCTCTCGACAAACAACGTGGGGCTATATCGCCTGTCAGGATGAGAAAACACTATCTCGGCGCTGCTAAAGTTGACTGCGAAGAGCGGGGCATGGCGGCCGGCCAAGATCCAGTATATGAGATTTATTAAGCTTGTTTTGCCGGTGCCGTTACGGCCGACCAGAAAATTGGCGTCTCTTTCGAGATCAATCACCAGAGGTGTTTCAGATCCTCTGTAGTTTTTAATGGTTATCTGCCTCAGCACCAGATCAGTAAGGAAATCGTCTTTTTGCTCGGTAGCCAATGCTGCACACTCCAATCGCGGTTCAGCTCCCGCTGCGCTGCCTAAGCATTACATGCTAAATCTTTACGCTGGCGTAAAGGTGTCACACCGAAGGCAAACCGGGAAGATCGCATGCAAACCAATACGAGGTGATCCCCTCGGCTCGTTGTAGCGGTCTCGTCTTATACCGATCAGCCATCATCCTGCAGCAGATCGCTCGAAAATCATTCGTCTGGTGTTGGCGCTAAGTTGCCGTGAACGCTACCGCCAAACTTGGTGGCATCCGCTGCCGCACTCCGCGAGCTTATTATATCTACAATTCGACCATGGAATATTCCCGAGCCTCACCGCCATCAGAACCAATTGCGACCACCTTTTCGCCATCCACACCCAGTCCTGCCCGGGAGGCCTGCCTCTCAGCCGACCTGTCTCGTGATAGGATTGCGGCGACATTGCGCTTTTTCCGCTCGCCCGACCAGCACGGTAATCCCACAGGCTCATCATTCGGCGGGCTTTTGTCGTTCTGCCCCCTACATTATGACGGCCAGACAAGACCAATCCCCGCGAATATGGCCGACGCCCCACTGAGCAAAGCCGCCCAACGATTCGCCCGCGCCGCGTGTCGCACAGCTTCCCGATAATCGGCCAAGGCGGGCATGACCTGCTCTGCGAACGCGCCCGCAGGAGGGTCCGGCACGAACGCGGAAGCTGATTTGTACCAGAACCATGATGCGCTGAAGGCGCATAGGGCCGCCAAACTATTAATTAACACTTTCATGCTGCGTCCCTCTCTCGCTAGAACTGCATTATCACCGTAATTCGGCGGAAGCGCTTCCCACAAGAAGGATTTGAAAAATCATAACCCGTTCCCAATTGAAACGGTTTTAGCGGCACAATTCTTCAGGACCGTGCCGGCTTGCCGCCCTTCACGGCTGAACCAGATTGATTTCCAGCTTCGCTCCGGTTGCCTCGGCATAGCGGCGTAGAGTAGCAAGTGAAGGCGATACGCCGCCGCCTTCCAGCCGTGCAATGGCCGATTGCGTGGTGCCGATGCGGCGGGCAAGCTCTGCCTGCGACAGTTTCGCCTTTGTACGAGCACCGATCAATGCTTCGACAAGCTGAAACTCTGCATCCGCCTTTTCGTATTCCTGCCGGAATTCGGGATTGTTCATCAGCTTTTTTTTCAGTTCGGCAATCTTGGTCATGGCTTCACCTCGTTCATTCGCTCTCTGGCTATCGCCAGCGCGCCCGGTGGCGTCTTCTGTGACTTCTTCACGAAAACATGCAGTACGATGACGCGACGGCCCGTAACGGTCACGTAGATGCCACGGGCTATGCCTTCGGCGGCTTTGGCGCGTAGTTCCCAAAGCTTGCCTTCCAGATGCTTCACATGCGGTTCGCGCAGTTGCTCAAGGCCGACATTCTCGACGGCCTCCATAAGACGGATCAATCGCGCCTGAAGGCCCGGCGGCAATGCCTCGATTTCAGCATCAGCGGCATCGTGCGTTTCGACTGTCCATCTCATGTATGCTATATAGCGCATACGCTATAATTATTCAAGTCGCCAAGTTGGCAAACCTAGATTTTGGCCGATTGGATGGTGGGTTTGGGGAAATGGTCAGGCTGCGGAGTGTATCTGGCTGCCTTCGTATGGTGGGGCCTACAGGCGTTCGGCTCCAAAATGGGTTAGTAAATCGCTTACCGCCGGAATCTTCCCCGCGTCAATCAATGCGATCATAATCTCAAGAAGAGTTGAACTATTTTCATTCTCAAAACTAATTTCTCGAACTTTCCTTCGGATACTTTCTTCAATCTCCTTAAAGACATATCCCAAAGATCTTAGTTCTTCGAAGGTTGGCTTTCCCCTAGGTCGTTCAGCGATCTTAAAATATACGTGAAGGGTCGCGGCGTAGACCACTTCATTTTCTCTAAGTACTGAAACGTCCTTGGCTATTTCACTTCGAGCAAAATCAGGTCCAAACGAATTTACCAGACGAATTTCGACTTCCAGCGGTACGTTACCCCGCCTACGCCAATTCGCGATTGCTTGTTTCGAGATGCCAAGCTTAGAGGCGGCCTCTTCATCCGTAGTGACGCCCAGCGCAGCTTTTAGACGCTCTATGTAAACCCGAATAGGTTCTTCCATCACGCTTGACATTCATAGGTTATGTAGTCATAGACTTCAACATGAAGTCAGTGACAACAGAAAAAGCCCAATTGACACCAGGCACAAGCCTTCTCGCGCAAGTGCGTTCGGGCTTTATCTATCAGGGAACATCCCTGAGCAAGTGGTGTATCGAAAATGGAGTGTGTCGGGTATGGGCAACTGATGCCTTACGCGGCAAACGAAACGGACCAAGAGCTGCAGAACTTCGCGCTTTGCTTTGGACGCACGCGCTACCCCATCACCGTCTCACAAATGAAAAAGTCGGCGTACTGGCCTGAGAAACCGCGCCGACTTTTCTAAACCTATGAAAGGTCACTTATGCAATTGAAGCGTACTACAGAAAACATCGGTCATGCAACTGCTCTCGACCGACTTTCCAAGCTTGCCACCCGCCTCGACTGCCTGACCGGCGATACGCAGGACACGCTTTGCGCCACCGAAATTGCGACAAGCCATATCGTTGACGTCCTTTTTCCGGGACGCAAGGCGAGCGATCATATCAAGGCGGTTTGGGCCGACGACTATTATCAGATCGATGCCCGCGAACGCAGACACATAGACTTCATGACGACCGACATGGTGGAGCGTGCAATCCGCGCCGACCGTATCGCAACCGAGCTTTCTGAGGAGCTCCTGCAACTCTCTTACGAAATGCGCGCCGCCGCCAACGCTGACAAAGCGTCCGATCTAGAGGGTTGCATTTCCGCGTGGAAGGCTGCGCACGCCGCTTGGATTGATACTGAAAAGGGCGGCGTTGTTTCTACCGATACGCCCGAAGCGGACACAGAAGAGAAGGCGCTTTTGGTCCTAGCTTCGTACCCGTGCGTTTCGTTGGGGGATATCCAGCGCAAGGCTAATCTGTTTCTGAGCAACGAGCATTTGTGCGGCGTGGCTTCGGATTATGCGCTGCACATATTGCGCTCTTTTTCGGGCGGGGAGGTCGCTCGATGAAAGACGCGCTCGCCAGTCCCGCATTTCTGAAGCTCGCGACAGCCAGTTCCGGTATCCGCCGCCAAGATTTTGAGGGACGCTCATGAAAAGTGCAGCCGGAGCAACCCTGCGCTCGTTGTCGTTGCCTCGTTTCGCGCTTCGCCGAGACGAGGTTGCGGCTTCTCTGGCGATTTCACCATCCCTGTTCGACAGCTGGGTGCATGAGGGTCTTATGCCAGAGGGCAGGAAGATCGGTGGCGTTGTCCTTTGGGATACCGAGTTGATTCGAGCCGCGTGGCAGGCTCTGAACGAGTACCGCGAATCGCATGCAGACGACGGGGGTGAAAACCCGTTTGATAATATGGTGGCGTGATGAAGACTGAGCTTCGTCACTTGGTGCACGATCCCGACAAGCGCGGGAATGATCGCTACTACGTCCGAATCAAAGGGCGACACAAGATCCGCATCCGAGAAACGTTCAAGGATGCCAAGGGCAACATTACCCGCGAATTCATGGCGGCCTATTGGGCCGCCATGGCCGCGCTTCAATCGGAACAGGCGCCAAAAAAGCCAGAACTGCCGCGCGAGGAGACCTTCAACTGGCTCTTCGACCAGTACTACCGGTCGGTTGCCTTCAAAAAATTCGAGGCTGATACGCAGAGGGACAAGCGTAGCGTTCTCAACCGATTCGCGGAGAAGGCGGGCGAGCTGCCATATAAGAAGTATCGTCGCGAAGACATGGAAAAGAGCCAGCAGGCTCGTAAGGATACGCCCGGAGCGGCCGACAAGCTGGTGAAGGTTCTGCGCGCCGTCTTCAATTGGGCGATGAACCAGAAGCCGGCGCTTGCCAGCCATAACCCCGCCGTTGGGATCGAGCCGATCAACAAACGCAAGGGCGGATTCCATACATGGACGCCTGACGAGATCGACCAGTTCCGCGCCCATTGGGCCATTGGCACCACGCCACGTCTCGCGATGGAGGTCATGATCAATATCGGCGCGCGCCGCTCCGACGCTGCGCGGATTGGGCCAAAGGACGAGTTCAGGCGTGAGGGAGAACGCTGGACGCGTTTCACTGCCTATAAGGGCCGCAACCGCTTCCCTGTGGAAATGGAGGCACGCCTTACGCCGGAGCTGATCGAAGCTTTGGAAAAGACGGAAACTGGCTCTGATTCGTACGTCCTCAGCGCTCGTACCACTCCTTATACTATAGAGAGCTTCGGCAACGCCTTCTCCCGCTGGTGCGGGGAGGCGGGTTTGCCGCATTGCTCGTCCCATGGCCTGCGCAAGGCTGCATCCGTCGCATACGCCGAAAGCGGCGCGTCCGCTCCGGAGCTGATGGCGCTCTTCGGATGGACGAACTTCAAGACGGCTCAAATCTACATCGAGAAGGCTGAAAAGCGGCGCATGCGCACGAACGCATTCGAGCGCAAAGCGGCATACGAAAAGCGATCAAGTGTCCCACTTTTCGAGCCGAAAACGGCGAATGAGACAAACGAGGAATAAAACGATGGAAAATCAATGTGATTTTTTGGAAGTGGTGGGCGATGAGAGCCCACAAGATAACCGGAAAAACAATAGTTTAACGGTAAGTGAGACATCTAAGAAAGTTGAGGCTTTTCAGTCTTTTGTA
>NZ_FMAF01000063.1 GCF_900094565.1 Martinezella lusitana | reverse complement strand
TGAAATATTATGTGGCGGAGAATTCTAGATTTGGCAGTCCCCGGCTGGCGCCGTAATGGCTCCGCCACAAAATCTCACCCGATGCATAAATATGGATCGGCCGCAAGGGCTGACGCCACCAACGCCACCAGGCCATTCATGCCGCGCCGGAAGTCGACAGGTCGCGTCGCAACCATGATCTTCACACCGCTTGGTGAAAGTCCGATCACCGGCGCCCTCGCAACACCGCCACCATCGCCTGCGCCAACTCGGGCGCCACCGAGCCGATAACCGTCATGCGTGCGCCCGCAATTTCGATCTCAATTCGGCCAGCAAGAACCTCCGAGGCATTCGATGGCGAGCCTTCGTGTCGTGCGCCATCCCCAACCACTGTCACCGGCACGAACACGGCAGACGGCAAACTGGCCTTTGCCGACCGTTGAGAGGTTAGTCCGGCATCCCGTCGCCACACATTCAGCAAGCCGCGATTGACGCCCCAGCGCCGGGCAACGGCCGAGATGTTCACGTCAGGTTCTGCGCTTTCCGCAAGGATCTGCGCCTTCTCCTCGTCAGTCCAATTCCGCCGCTGGCGCCGACCGGTGATCACCTCGATCCGGCGATACTTTCCCTCATGCCTGGCTTCATGCATGCCTTCATCCATGACTTCAAGCATGGCATCAACGCGATCTCCAACCATTCCATTCCGCTCCTATCGATGAAGGAGCTTATCTCACGGCCTCATTCACAAAAGAAAAGGTGGGTTGTTCGTCGCGCTCACGGATGACAGTAGTTTGCCACAGCAATATTAGACGTCGTCGCACGTCCTCTCAGAAAAAATTTACAAAATCTTCGCGTTCGCAGATTGCTCGGCAATGATACGTTCACCCGCAAATCCGCGGAGAGGCGTGCGTAAAAACTGATGGAAATTCATCCTCAGCTCGCCTGAAAGCACGCCACATGGAGGTTGACGCCAATGAAAGGAAGAACACTCATCTTAATTGAAGGTTCACGGGCTAATGGCCCGCTGTACGTCCAAGCGGCTCAGCGGCTTGGTCTCCATCTTATTACTCTGTCTGCAGATCCAGCTCAGTACGACTATCTTGGCGCGAACGAGGTTCAGACAATCTGTGTCGATACAGACGATCTCGATGCGTTAATCCGCGAATGCTACCAGTTAAGCACGACTTATGAGATTGCTGGCATTACCGGGTTTCCAAGCCCGAGCGAGACAGTCTATGCAACAGTTGCCCGACTCTGTCGACACTTCACTCTACCTGGACCGGACCCCGCATCGATTGATCGATGCTGCGACAAATTTGTGCAACGCCAAGTACTCGCGGAATACGGAGTTCCAGTACCTGCTTACCGCTTGGCAACAGATGCAATGGAGGTGGAATGCTCAGCGGAGAAGATTGGTCTGCCGGTGATACTAAAGCCAACCGCAGGCCTCGGCGGCAGCGGTGTCCGATTGTGCCGGGATGCCAAAGAGTTAGCTCAACATACGAGCCATCTGCTCGACGGAGATCACCCGTGGCAATCTTCGCCGAAGATACTCGTCGAAGAATTCGCACAAGGCCCGTACTACGGCGCTAATACAATGGGAAACCAAGTCATTGCAATTGGTACCGCTGACTTCGGCCCCCCGCCACATTTCGTCTTTCGTGAATACACCTTTCCTGCCCCGCTGACTGAAACCGAACTTCAACGCATCATCGATGTTTCACTTAGCTGCTTGCGAGCTCTCGGTCTTGGATGGGGACCGGCAAACATTGAATTCCGATGGACGAACGATGGCCCAGTTGTCATTGAAGTTAATCCCCGCCTTCCGACCGGGGAAGCTAGACTGGTTCAACTGGCGTACGGCGTTGATTTGATCACGGCGCACATCAATCTTGTCATCGGCCAACAAATTTGTGACTTGCGAGCAAAGCATTCGCACATAGCAGCAGTGAGGAGCCTGCTTCCGGAGGGCGATGGCATCCTCGATTGGATCAGTGGTGACAATCGCGCGGCTGCTGTACCGGGTGTCAACGAGGTCAAATTTTACGTTACACCAAAGGCACAAATCGTCAGAAGAGGTGATTATTTAGACTCGATTGGACATGTCATCGCATGTTCGTCAAGTCGTTCTCAGACAGAAATGATGCTGGAGCGTGCCGTTAATCTGATCAGGTGGTCAATCGCACCATTTCCGTCCCTTTGCGAACCGGACGAAATATCGACCTCAATCTCCGGGGCGAAGGAGGCGCCTCGCGAAGGATGATCTAAATAAGAGTTTGCAAGGCCTTCTTCTGGGAGCTTCGTATTCCTTTTGCTAGTGCCCTCTTGTCAGATGGCAGGCTTGCCAACAAACAGTCATGTCTTGGACAACAGCGCGAACGATGCTGAAGGATACAGCATCACAGATCCGTTCAGTTAACTGCAGCGCCGATGCTTCTGTCCTCGCTTGACCATTTACGTTCTTGGGAGCGAGCGACTCATATGGGAAGATCGGGTCAAGAACTCCATCGCATGTTTTCTTCGGTCGCTCTTTCGGCATCCAAGGCTGAGCCTGTTCGCGTGAACGGGCCTGTTTCCATTGCCGGTTCAAACTCACATTCGGTCGCCGCGCCGAGCGGCTGCACCATCATTCCGCTTGCGTTGCGGCAAAGGCTCGGGAGGACGAGACCATTCTTAGTAGCGGCGTTTGAAGCCATGTCGCGATCGGGCGAGTCGCGGAGGGACTTCACCCTCCGCGCTCTCAGAACCGTGCGTGAAACTGTCGCTTCACACGGCTCCCATCAGACGAACTTACCGGTTATTCCGAGCTGCCAATGCACGAAAAGCTTCGTTCGACTTTGGGCAAGGCGTTGTAGAAATTTCCCTGCTTGGGTCGAACGGGCATAGCGCTTGAACTTCCTTCTCACCCACACGCACAGCGTCTGATTGACGTAACGCCGCAAGGCATCCAGCGCCGATGGCGTAAACCGCCCGTAATACGCAATCCACCCCCGGAGGAGCGGATTGATCTCGCGAGCAATGTCGGCCAGCGACACATGCGTTTTCTGTCGGAGTTTCAAGTCCCGGATCGTCGCCCGCATGTGGTTCAGCGCCGAGGGAGCAACCCCCGGCGTAAATCGGCAGAACAGTCGCCCATTTTGCGGATTTCTCACCACTCGCGGTCGAAAACAGTATCCGAGAAAGTCAAAGCTGACGTTCGGATACGTTCCCCTGCGTTTGGGGTCTTTGCAGTAACCGATCTTGGTTTTGGTGGGATGCATTTCCAGCTGGCATTCCGCCAGCCTTGCTTGAAGGGCAGCCTTGACGGCCTCCGCTTCCTGTTCGGTCCGGCAGTGCACCAGACCGTCATCCGCATACCGGCACCATGGGAGGTCGGGGTATGTCCGGTTAGAGATCAAATGCGTAGTGCAGGAACAGATTTGAAAGAATCGGACTGACCACACCCCCTTGCGGGGTACCGCGATCCGCCCTATCCTTTGTCCATCCTGTTCCAAGGGCGCCGTCAGCCATCTTTCGATATAGAGCAACGCCCCTTGACCCTTGACATGCTTGTGGACCGCCTTGAGCAAGAGATCGTGCGCCAAGTTGTCATTTAGGCCCTTGATATCAAACTCTAAAACCCAATCATATTTCCAGCACCGCTGACGCGTGATCCCTACCGCGTCCAGAGCAGATTTGCCCGGTCGGTAGCCGTAGGAATCTGGCCGGAAGATCTGATCAAGTTCCGGTTCAATGAGCCGTTTGACCACCATTTGCGCGATCCTATCGCTCACGGTGGGCACACCCAAAATCCGCTGGCCCCCAGTCTTTTTGGGAATGGGGACGGCACGGACCGGTGGCGGAAAGTAGCTTCCCGAACTCATCCCGTTCCAGATCTTGTAGAGATTACCCTTCAAGTCGGCTTCGAACTGCTCGATCGTCTGCCCATCCACTCCGGCCGCACCACCATTGGATTTGACCGCTTTATAAGCTTCGTACACCAGCCGCTTATCGATCCTAAACGGCTTGTCTGTCGTATCCGCCGACGTCATCCTGTCTCCAGTTGTTTCGAAAATACGACCACCTGATCCGAGCCCTTTGCTCCAGCTCCATTAAAGCGCCTTCATCACTACTACGGGTCGGTTCGCCCCAACTTCCTGTATCTGTACTCTCGCCTCACGGTGATGTGCCGCTTGTGCTTCTCCCTTGGCATCAGAAAGCTGGTTCCTGCAGTTCCGCGCAAAAGCCTGTGACCGACTCACGCCCTCTCACCGCCGACCGCCGTCCGCCCGATAATCAGGCTCCTGACGGACTTGTCTCAGAGGAACGAACCGCCCCTGATTTTGACGGTATCTGACCAGTTTACGACGAGTCTTCGAGGGTTCACGTTTGTTCGTCTTTCGGACACGCACCTGCTCATGGTCATGCCATGAGCTTTTGATCCGACGCTCACCACCACGGCTCTTTACCGCAGCAAGCAGCTCGGACTGGTTTGGAACCTGCTCCTGAAAGCCGATCCCGAGGGGCCCACCCTCATCTTTCACGCAGCTTGTCCACACGTTAGTTGTTCATGTTGAACTCCCTTCATGTGTGCCTGCAGCACACGTTCGTCCCCCCTGGATCCGCCAGGATTGATCGCTCCTGGAAGATTACAGCGTAAACTCATAAAATTTCTTGGCATTTATCGACCGCCGTGATTCAAGGCTTCGAAATAGGGAAGCATTTGATGACGGTCGTCGCTACGAACTGACTGACCACGAATGGTCGATTATATCGCCGTTGTTACCCAACAAGCCACGCGGCGTTGCCCGCGTTGATGATCGGCGGGTACTGAATGGCATCCTCTGGCGGTTTCGAACGGGCTCGCCTTGGGCGGAAGTTCCGGAACGCTATGGCCCGCCGACGACCTGTTACAACCGCTTCGTCCGCTGGCGCAAAGCCGGGGTATGGGATCGGCTTCTTGAAGCGGTGTCCAAGGCCTACGATGGCGACATCGTCATGATCGACTCGACCTGTGTCCGCGTTCACCAGCACGCGGACACGGGAAAAAAGGGATGGAGACGATGGTGGCATGGGACGTTCCCGCGGCGGCCTTACGAGCAAAATCCATGCGCTCGTCGATGCCGAAGGTCGCCCGGTCAATCTGCGTCTGACTGGTGGACAGATCGCCGATTGTGCCGAAGCCGACGCGCTGACGGATGAGCTTGGCGAGGGGGACATCCTGCTGGCCGACAAGGGTTATGACACGAATGCCATACGGGCTAAGGCCGCCGAGAGAAAGGCCTGGGCCAACATCCCGCCGAAGAGTAATCGCAAGGGCTCTTTGTATTTTCGCGCTGGGTCTATCGGCAACGTAATCTCGTGGAACGGTTCTTCAACAGGATCAAGCAGTTCCGAGGCATCGCAACCCGATATGACAAGCACCCGGAAAACTACCTCGCCGCCGTAAAGCTCGTCGCAACAAGAATATGGTGCCAGAGTTTATGAGTCGACGCCGTAGAGAATTTGGCTTGCTGCGGTCATTCTCTTCTTTCGAAACGGACCGTCGTGTTCGCCTTATCGGATGTCCGCCACGTCCTCGCGTGTCACTTCATTTTCGTAATTGTTGCCGAAATTTGTGCGCACGTAGTTAACGACGGCAGCAACTTGGTCATCGCTCATCATATGACCGATAGGTGGCATGCCTGTATGCCCGTGGAGCACCAAGTAAACTGGGTAATCCCCGACCACTAGATTCTGATTTTGAGTAAGGGCCGGATATTTGCCTGCCCCCATCGCACCTTCCCCATGGTTCATATGACAAGCGGCACAGACGTTCGCATACAGCGCTTCCCCGCTTTGTTCACTGAAGTTCTCACCGTCGCTCAACATTACTTGGGCTCCGACGGGGACAGCGAGCGCCATCGTCAAGATTGAAACAACAACGGAGCCTAGAGGCCCTTTGGAGTTTTTCGCCATCGGAAAAAACCTTCAATTGGTCGCAACGTATTATCAGCCAGCCATGATGCGCTTATGAAGCCTTGTGATTGCGTCTAGTGAGGAGAGAATCGCCCCCTCCATCCAGGCCGGGACTTGGGATGCATGCTCGCCGGCGATTACTACGCGACCGTCGATCTTGCAAAGATTATTGAAGTGTTCCCTGCGGGTGTCTTCCGTCCAGTCCCCGGCGCAGCCAAGTGTAAACGGGGAGCGATGCCAGGCCCAGGAAACGCCATTTTCGAACTCCTCTTTGTATTGAGGATGGATCCGCGCACCGTATTCGACAACCCGCTTCACGCGTTCCTCGGGAGCCATTGACGTGAACTCATAGGAATTCGGCCCATTCCAAGTGTAACAGCCCAGCAGAACGCCCTTTCCCTTCGTATTGAAGTCACTGCTTGGATAAGAAATCTGCCGGATCGGCAGATTGGTGTAGCTCACGCCCCCGAAAATCAGGTCATCTTCCTCCCAAAAACGACGCTTGAACTGTAGGCCTACCTTCACGGATGATGCATAGGGTACAGCTTTGATCGCTGCGAGCATTTCGGCGCTGACATTGATGTCGATTTGACTGAGGATCGTCAGGGGAATCGTACATACGCACCAGTCGCCGCTCGCCCGCTGTATTGTACCGGGATTCTCGCTGTCTTCGTAATAGGCCGTGACGCGCTTCTCGTCCTGCTCGATCTTTGTCACCTTGGCGTTATAGGTGACGAGGTCGTCCACTTCCTTGCTGAAAGCCTTGCCAATCAGGTCGATGCCGCCACGTGGCTGGAACATGGTTGTTTGGAATTCATAGCGCGCAAAAGCGGCTAGATCGCTCCAAAGGCCCGAACCTAGTATTTCGGAAAGGCTCAGCGGCTTTCCGGACGTTGGCACGACGCTATTTCTCCCCGCGCGATAGGCTTCGACCGAACCGCGAAACTCTCTCACGTGTGTGCTATTCTGGTAGGCATAATTCTCATCCAACGCGCCCCAGGAGCGAAGGGCCTCAAGTAGCATCTCCTGATCTTCCTTAGTGACACTCCCTTCGAGTGCGCCCTTGCGCGTCACCTTACACAGCAGCTCTGATATGTGTCCCCGAATATCGGTCATAACGTAACGCACTCGCTGCGGCTTGCCGCCGCCCCCCCTTGTGGAGTGCAGGAACGCGTTGTGGTTGAGTTGTTGGAAGGGCTCTAGCACCACGCCCAGCCGCTTGCAGTATGCGAGCAAGCCATGGTGATGATACGGAATTCGCCACGGACCAGGATTGATGTAAAGCCCCTCATCAAATTCACAATTCCGGATCTCGCCGCCCAGTTCCTTCACGCTATCGCCGCCGCGTATCGTCCAATTTCGGCCACCTACTCGATTGTTGTATTCCAGTATTTTCACGTTGTAACCGGCCTGACGCAGTTCGAGTGCTGCCGTCATACCCGCCAATCCTGCTCCAAGAATCAAGACGGAAGTGTCCTTCGGAGCGCCTTCCAGCTTTATTGGTCCGTTGTATCTAGACTCACCAGCCAGCCCGAGCGTAGTCATGGCGTGGTACATCGTCATACTGCCTGCAGTCATACCGATTAGCGATAGAAGATTGCGCCGGTTTAAGCCAACTAGCTTATCTTGTGCCATTTTCCGTCCTCTCACTGTCCGTGCCAAAACTGTAAGTTTGCGAAGCCCTTTGAAACTTTTTTTATCCATTCAATCGCTATGCCACCACGGCAACTAGTACCGCTCCTAAGAGATTCTGACTGGTGAGCTAGCGTAGGATTGGCAGCGCCTCAGGTTCTACGAGCAATTGAATGCTTCGCGCTTCTCCAGGCTGGCATTGAATGAGGCCGGCTTTTTCCAGGGTTATCACCATCTGGTGTACAGACGGTGCGGTCACCTCAAAGTGGCGACGCATGTCCGCTTCTGCCGGGGAGCGTTTGAAGATCCTGGTATAGGCATAAATGAAGACCAGGTATCGGCCCTGCAACTGCGTGAACTGTGGCGCTCCGGCAGGAGGCTCCTTGTCTCGTTGCGCGGGCTTATCCCAGGATGACGAAACGGTCCTGGTTTCGACGACGCTTGAATTTCTTAACGACGCGTCTTCGGATGGTTCACTTTCGTTCGTCTTTCGGACACGCACCTGCTCGATCTCGTCCGAACTTTTCATCCGACGCTCACCACCACGGCTCTTTACCGCAGCAGCTCGGACTGGTGAGACCCGCTCCCGAAAACCGATCCCGGAGGGCCAGCCTCCATCATTCACGCAGCTTTACGACACAGTGTCAGTTCATACTGAACTCCTTCCGTGCCTCTGCAGCATACTCTCGTCACAGAATACCCCCGGCTGCGAGCGGATGAAGGCGGTGAGCGCATCGTAGAGAAGCTCCAGCCACCAGGCGACCCACGTGACCCAGGCGCCGAGCGTGCCGCGATCGATCATGACGCCGCAGGAGGCCAGCATCTGCGCCTGTCTGTTGAGCGGGAGATGCCAGGCAAACTTCGAAACAGCGACATGCGCGGCAAACGCCCGTGGTCACCATGCCACCGTCCATCACGCGCGCTGGTGCCGACGCCTGCACAACAACGCTTTCGCAGGCCCGGCAGGCATAGCGCGGTCGGATCGTCCGTCTGACCCGGACAACCGCAGGCACGATGTCGAGAGCCTCGCTGACGTCCGTGCCGATGCAATGAAGTTCGAACGAACAGCAGGGGCAAGTCTTGCTCTCCGGCTCGATGATCTCGTCATAACGCGGAAGGTACTTGGGCAAGCGGCCGATATTGCGCGCTGGCGATCGCCGTGCCGGCGTTTTGTCTTCACCGACCGGCGCGACATCGTCATTGGCAGCAACGGGAATGTCGCTCACATGGCCAAGGTCGAGCATTGCCTGCGTCGGATCGATGATCGTCATCTTCTCCGATTTCGTCCCGAAGAGCAGGCGCTCAAGGAAGGCCACGCGCGCCTTAAGGTCGGCATTCTCTTCGTTGAGCGAGAGAATGATCCGGGTCAGTTGCACGGTGTCCTGGGGTAAGGGATCATGTCGAAGCGGCATGACTGGCCCTACCATAGGAGCCTGAATCTTCACGTAAAACCGACAGGATCAGCCTGCTTTTGAGGGCCTCCTCACAGCGTTTCGTTTGACGCGCGTCCAGTCAATACCGGCTAGCAAAAGCGAGAACTCTTCGCGCGTCATCTGCATGGCGCCATCGCGGACCGGGTGGCCAAACGAACTTGCCAGCCTCCAACCACTTGTACCTTATCTGAGAATGCAGCCTCGACCAGCACAGATCAGCAGCTAGTGCTGGTTACACATCAGTTTCATCCGCTTTTCGGACGGCAACGGGCCTCTAATCGACAATGATGCTCTGAAAAAGATCGAAGCGCATGTCGATGACGCTGTCAAAAAAGGGGCGATGGTTCGCTGCGGCGGTCGTCGGATCGGCGCGAAGGGAACATTTTTTGAGGCGACCGTCATCACCAACGTCGTCGGTTCGATGCGGATCGCGCAGGAAGAGACGTTCGGTCCGCTGGCGCCGATCATCCGTTATGATGACCCGGAGCAGGTGATTCGGGAAGCCAACGATACGATCTACGGCCTCGCCGCCTATTTCTACGCCTCGAACCTCAAACGCGTCTGGCGCGTGGCCGAGGCGCATGGTTGGCATCAACACTGGCCGCATGTCATCGGAGGTGGCACCCTTCGGAGGCATCAAGCAGTCCGGCATTGGACGCGAAGGCTCTCGGCACGGTCTCGAGGACTATCTCGAAATGAAGTACCTCTGCATGGGCGGCCTCTAACGCTGGTTGCCGCCCTCCAACATCGACGCCGGGTTCGACGATGTTAAGATCCGGATCACCTCAAAAAAAGAGGCTGCCGTCGACACATGTCCTACGGCAGCCAAGTCGCGTGGGAGGCGAATTTATTGCCAGGGCCATCGAAGAATCGCTGGCTCTCTAGTCTTACTGAGTCACAAAAAACGGGAGATTCGCGGTTTGCGATGATGTGCTAGCGTGGCGATTCGTGGTCAGCAGGAGCAAGCTGAGATGAATGGCCTGAGC
>NZ_FMAF01000064.1 GCF_900094565.1 Martinezella lusitana | reverse complement strand
TCTTCGGCCCTTCTGAAGGTAGTGACGTGAAGATAGTCGTTATCGCTTCATCACCGAAATCCGCGACGACCTCAGATGCGACTACCTCCATACGTTCTCGATCTTCATCATTGAAGTCCGAGTCAACCAAGAATTCGAGGACAATCTCGTTGCCATTCCAGCCGCACGTAACAGCGGCTAGCGCCGACGATACTGCCCCAAGCAACGCGTGTTGCACACTAAGTCGAAGTCTTATTTCTCGATCAAGTGTGGACATCAAAAACCTCCGCCATGGAGCGATCTTATCGCACTATCACCACGGACTTTGTCAACAGGGCCTAAATGAGGTGCGGTCGCTAGCTTAGTGGCCGCATTTTTCAAGTGGCGGCTCAGCGCTTGTTCCGTAAATCATGAAGCGCCTAGTCCAAGGCATCGAGGCCGAAGCAGTTTATATTGAAAAATGCTTGGGGCACACATTAACCCACCTCTCCAAGCGAGTTCCATAATTGCCATTGCCGATCTAAAACAAGTCAAAATATTGATATCACACTTATATTTGGTTTCAACATTGAAATTTTACCGAGGGGTCGTCGGTTCGAAGCCCTTCAAGGCGAGCGATGCGCAGTCGACGGCCGTCAGATACGCGCGAATTCCAGCAGCGGTGCAATATCATGATTGTCTGCCGCGCGCAGGGCTGTGACGTATCGAGCGCGCAGTTTACCAACATCGGCCAGACTGCCGCCGCCCCAACTGAATCGCTCGCCGCCAAGGCGTTCGATCAGAAGGTCGGCCGCCAGGCGAGCGTGGCGGCCATTTCCGTTCGGAAACGGGTGAATCGCGACCACGCGATGGTGGAATCTGATCGCAATCTCATCGGGCGGAAATGTCTCGTGCTCGATCCAATAGCGGATGTCGCTCAATAGGCTGGCAAGCTCTACGCCGATACGGTAAGCCTCAACGCCGATGTTGCGCTCCGTCGTTCGGAATGTGCCGGCCCATTCCCAGACGTCTCCGAACATCCGCTTGTGCAGTGTTTGCATGAAGTCTTCGCTGAGCATCCGCTTAAGCGACGCGCGCCGGCGCGCCCAAGCCGCACCTTCCACAATGTTTTCCTGCTCCGCCTCGTTGAGGTCACGACGGTGGGTTATCCATGTCTGAAGCAATCCCTCTCGCTCATGCGGTTCAAGGGGTGTGGCGTCCTCTGGCTCCTGAAAAAGATCTGTCATGCCTCGTTCCAGAGGTCGCGCTCGGAGAGCTTATCGCGAATGTAAGCCTGCACTCGGGATTCGAAGTCCACTTCGTCTGTGCCTTGAGCTTCGAGCCGCATTGTATGTGCGACGCGCTGAAGCTCGCGAGTTGCGATTTTCCTCGCGCGCGACTCGATGACAGTCTCAAGTGAACTGTTTGGAACGAGGGCGTAGACGAGCGTGCAATCCAGCGCCTCAGCAGCGCGCCGTAATGTATTGAGTTGGATTGTGCCTGCGGCTTCAGACTTCTCGATGGCTTCAACAGTTTGAGGGCGCACGCCAATGCGTTTGCCGAGCTGCGCACCCGTCATCCCGAGCGCGTCGCGTAGTGCGCGCACCCATCCCTTCGGCGGCGCCCTGAACCGGTCAATCGGTTGGAGCGCTCGAAGTCTTTCATCGAGCCGGCGGCGCCCCCTTTTTCGACTGTCGCTCTTCATCTATGGTCCTCAGACTGCAACCTGATCACGAGCCAATCCTTATCAGTATACAAGCTGATTATCAATGCATTTTAATCAGCCTATAATCTGATCTTCAGGCAGAAAAATCAGCCTGTCGTCTGCAAACGGAACGAGCCGACCAAGGTGAAAACGCGGGATTTCAGGTAGGTGCGGATTTGAGGTACACGCCTGGCCAGCCGCTCGGGTAAGATGTCATCAAGAGGATACCCGCAACGCCTTTGGCACCTTCCGCGAGAGCTCATCGACCGTCGCCATAACTCGGTTCACCTGTGACAGCGTAGACGTAAGCTCTGGGGCATATCTGATGACGTGATACTCGTTGCTTGTGGAGAGCGTTGCCAGGTGCGCCACCGTACGCTTGCGTAGAACAAGGCCAGCGTCAGACGCTAAACGCGCCCGCTCGCCAAGGTCGTGCTGAAGACCGCGGATCGCGGAGGGGTCCACGCCTTTGGCGAGCAAGAATGCATTCAGATAGAGCTCCATCGCATGGAGCGCCAGAAGACGCTGCGGTGCCTGGTTGGGCTTGGACGAGCCCTCGCCAAGCTTGCTGGCCGCGTCTTGGTAATGCTTCGCCAAATTTAGAATGCCTCGTACGCCTGCTGCGTTGACGGGATATGCAGGTCCATTGCATGATTTCGGCCGGCGCTTCTCCGCAACGCGGATAAGATCCTTCAGCATCGTCCGCAGCTCGGGCCAAGGGGTATCTTCGAGCGTCAGGCTGGGATCGTGCATGACGATGAGGCAATGGAGCTTTGCGGTGACTTCGATGAGCGAGGAGGGCCGTGTGATCCACATGACACGTCCGGATATCCCGGCTCGTTCCGCGAGCTCTTGTTCCTGAGCGACCGCCGCACTGAATCCCAAACGCCGATCGGCTTCCTTCCATCGTCTCCGATGTCTTCGAAGCTCGGCTCGCGCCTGAGACAGGTGTTCGGCATCGAGCTGAGCGGCCATTCGATTGATGTCGGCAAAAGAGTGAACCTCGACGGCGCCATTCTTTCCAACATTGCGTAGCGTCGCGATCGGAAGACCACCGGCCTCTTCGAGCAATTGTTTTTCCAGCTTTTCTCTAAGACGGGTGGCTCTCACGCGCTGCTGGTGGCAGGCATACCAGCGAGGCCACATGTCTCTGACGGGCGTCGGGCTGCTAGATTTCCAGTGATCGCCGGGTTCTACAACAAGCGTGCTCAAGAGGCGTGCCGCGACGGGAAGAAGGTTTCGGCGGTCGATGAGGTGCGGCAGGTTTTCCGACGTGCCGCGCTCCGGATTTTCTTTTCCACGCGTAGTTCTGCTATTCTCAGAATCAGCCATGATCCGAGCTCCCTAAAAGCTTGAATTGCGGTCAGGCCGCGTAGAGTGTCGCAAGCACCCTGCGTGGCCGCTGTGAACCGTCGCATAGAGTTTGAATCATATAGAGATTATGTCAAGGTTATAATGTTGAATGCCGATCAAATCCGAATGGCGCGAGCTGCCCTTAGGTGGGGCGTTCGCGATCTGGCAAGCCGCGCTAACATTACGGCGGCTACCGTGACGCGGATCGAAGCCGGTCGTCCAGGGTATGCCGCGACGTTGGAGGCGATACAGGTAGCGTTCGAGGCTGCTGGCATCGAGTTTATTCCTGAAAATGGTGGCGGCGTCGGCGTCCGCTTTTCCAAACCAAGAGATTGAACTGGCGCGGATTGTGCGGCGAGTTGTCAGTCTGGGTAGGCTTTCCTCTTGGAAATCAACACTGTCAGGCCGAAATGGAGTTTCATGGAAGTGCTACCAGATGAACGTGCCGCGCGTTGTGCCTCTGCGGTCCAGTAGAGAGACGCTCGTAGCGTCAACTAGATGCGGATCTGGTCAGCCATATCTACTCCTGAACAATGGCGGCGTCATAGCGCTCAGTTTTGGGCAAATCAAGCGGTCGTCGGCGCTCGTACGCGTCAAGCCTCCATGCTCATTCCTGTGTCTTCTATTGCCGAACGGCTCGTGACCGCGGGCCGAAATGGAGTCGAGAGCAGGTATTGCTCACACAATTCGATCTGTCCACGGATCTCAGTATTTCTGTGGCGAGTAAGGCATGGTAGCTCGAAGATGAGTTGCGAAGTATGAGGCACACCATGAGACTAACCCTAAGGGCGAAAGCCATTTCAGTCTGCGACGACAAAATCTCAAAAAAGGGTGAAGGCGTTGGCCTGTCATTCTATGCATTCTTTGCAAACAAGAACGACGACCCCGACCTCCTTATGGAAGCCGCCGAGTGGTGGATCAAAACCCATGCTCTCGATCATTTCGAGAAGGCGACTAAAATTCGTGAGATGATTAGATCTGGGCAGTAGGTGACGACCGCTTTCAGGATCGTGCCTGTCTGCGTTAAACACTTGCCATGGGGTCGTTCGGCCCGTCGGCAAAGCGCCCGCATCCTCGCCGTTCTCGGGTAAAGTGGGTCGTCCCGAAAGCGGCCATCTATTCCAGATACGGCGTCAGCACATCTTCGATCCATTTCATGAACGTGCGGACTCGGCGCGACAGATTGCTCCTATGTGCTACGACGAGGGACACCGGGATCGCCCGGCGACGAAAATCGGGCATGATCTCCACAAGCGCTCCACTCTCGAAGTATTGGCCGATTCCCAAGACTGGCGCCTGAATCAGGCCAAGGCCGGCGAGGGCAGCGGCGTCGTAAGTCTGCGCGCTGTTGACGTGTAGCGCACCCGGCAACTGAAGCGTCGCATAACCGTCGCCGTCCGGATATTCCCATCCATGGGGTCTTGCGCCCAGCATCGTCGAAAAATGAATTGTCCGATGCCCCTGGCGCTGGAGATCTTCTAGCGATCGAGGAACTCCATAGCGCGCCAGATAGGCGGGACTGGCAGCGTTGGCCATGCGCAACAGGCCCAGTGGGCGGGCAATCAGCGTTTCGTCCCTGATGGGACCAAGGCGCAGTACACAGTCGAACCCTTCTTGAACCAGATCAACTTGCCGATCCGTACTCGATACCTCCAGCTCCAGTTCGGGGTGAGCCGCCATGAAGTCCGGCAGCGCCGGCACGATCGTTGTGCGCGCCACCTCGGTCGGAAGATCGACCCGCAAACGCCCGCGAAGTGCCACGCTATCGCCTGCGAACATCGAGTGTAGGTCATCGACCTCGGCAAGCAGATCGCGGGCACGGGCATGAAATGCGCGTCCATCTTCCGTCAACTGCACGCTGCGCGTCGTCCGGTGCAGAAGCCTGACACCAACTTCTTCTTCCAGCTTCCGGACCGCCGTTGATGCCCTCCCTTTTTGGATGCCCAGGCTATCGGCTGCTCGGGTGAAGCTCCCCATTTCCGCGACCGTTATGAAAATCAGGATGGGTTCGAGATTCTGCATTGTCGAGCCTCGGTATTGTTCGCCGCAGAGAGAACAGTTGGTTCCATTCCTGGGTGTTTATCATATCCAAGAGACACAGTAGCCTTCGAAATCAGATGATCTCATCGGAGAATGACAAGTGTCCGAAACTATGAACCGGCTTCCGATGCCTGACACTAAGACCTTGCATCGCTCCTTGTGGGCTGGCCGGATAATGAGCGCGTTTGTCGTTACCGCTCTGGCGGCAGATGGGACTATTCAGCTTTTCGCGCCGGCGCAGATCGCGAGCATGTTGCAGGAAACAGGATTCGCGATGGACCTGACCCGTGTCGTGGGTCCGATCATACTCGCCTGCGCCATCCTTTACGCCATTCCGGCCACCACCGTCCTCGGTGCGATCCTGGTGACGGGCTTTCTGGGAGGTGCGATCTGCGCCCATGTCCGTATCGGTGAGTTGGGGTCGCCGCCGGAAATCATTTCCTTGGCTCTCGGCGCGATGACATGGGGCGGGCTCTATCTGCGCGATCCCCGTGTCCGGGCCATTCTGCCGCTCGTCCGTTGAACAAACAGGGGCATTTTTCTGTCCCTAAAAATCAGGAGAAACGCATGTTTTTAGTAATGGGAATTACCGGAAAAGTAGGCGGTGCAACCGCAGAACATCTGTTGGCACAAGGCAGGAAGGTACGCGCGCTCGTCCGCAATCGCGAAAAGGCGGCTAGTTGGGCGGCCCAAGGCGTTGAGCTGGTAGATGGCGATTGGAATGACTCGGCAGCCATCGAGCAGGCGCTAAAAGGCGTTGAAGGTGCGTTCGTTATGTTACCTTCTGTATGGGCGCCTTCGCCCGATTACAAAGAAGCAAAAGGCGTGATTGCGAACTATCTTGCAGCGCTCACCAAGGCAGCGCCGCCGCGGGTGATCGCGCTTTCGTCGATGGGTGCGAACAGAACTAGCGGGCTGGGGATGATCACGGCGCTGTCGCTTCTGGAGCAGGGGTTTCGCGACCTGGCATCTCCGGTCACCTTTGTGCGCGCAGGCGGATTCTTCGAAAATTTCCTCTACGGCTTGCAGGTCGCCCAGGGTGGAACGCTACCGGTCTACTATAATCCGACAGACCGGAAATCGACCATGGTCGCGACGAACGACATCGGCGCGGAGGTCGCAACCCTTTTGGTCGGGCCAGCCTGGTCAGGACAGCGCGTCATCGAGCTCGGTTCGATGGTCAGCGCGGATGAAGTCGCGGCGCAATTGGGTGAAGTCCTGAATCTCGACGTGAAAGCCTTTGCAGTCCCGCGTGCAGGGTGGGCGGAAGCGTTCGAGCAGTTCGGCATCCCGAAGGGCCGCACCGGACCTGCCGAAGAAATGTTTGAGGCCGTGAATGCAGGATGGATGGCCCTCGGAACCGAGGGTACGGAGCAAGTGGCGGGTACGACGTCCGCACGCGATGTCTTCGCGGCTGCACAGAACGCCGCCAAGGCGTAAGCCGGGGACGGATCAGGCATGACGGAGACTACCCGCTTCTGCGTCCGACGCGTCGCAGGAGGCACTCAACAGCTCAAGTCAACACGAGGCGCGTCTACTCCCGCCCAATCTTCTGAATCTCCGGATAGTGGACTTTTCGGCTTAGGAAAAGTCCGCTATCCGTGTCTTTTCATTTCATAGCGGTCCGACTGCTATCGACCCCAAGGTTGACAGGCCGGTTCCGGCTTGAGCAGTCTGTCCGCAAGGCGCCATAAAGCGGTCATCCTGGTGGATCGCTATTTTCGCCAAGCCTCAAGAAAGGCTCCATAGTTATGTGCGCTCCTCTAACGCAGAAGCAAGTGACTTGAAGCGTTTGAGGATACCGCTTGCATATGGGTTTGCCCCCAAGATTGCCTCAAGCACTTCCGGCGCGTCGTGCCGGACCATCTCCACAGCGGACATCATTGCCTCGAAGCTCCTGGTCGTCATTCGAGTCTGCCTGAGATCCATTTTCACAAGCAAGTTCGCGATGAGATGCGTTAGTCCTTGGGCCTGGGCGGCATCGCGATCGTGTTCGTCCGGAGCCGTCACAATGACTTCCAGACCCACTTTCGGCAGAACGCTGCGACACGCAAATGCGGCCCGCGAACGGGACAAATTGCGATCCGCAGCTTATGCATACCGTTCTGCGCACTTTGGGGTCCGAACAGCGGATGCGTTCCCACAATTCCCACTGTTGTAAAACAGCACCGAAGCGGGAACCCATGGCGTTATTTTCTACATCATTGAAAATAAAAAGAGAATCTCGAAATCACCGGGGTCTCAATCGGCGCCGATCGGGGACCCGCTCAAATCAAAAATGTCTATTTTTATCAGACAGTTATCTGAAACTATGGGTGGGGTTACAGTTCGGCGCTGACTCACATCTATCTCCATCAAGGCAGCAATTGGTGGATCGCACGGCAATGGTGCGGGCAACCTCAACTCTCCTCAGCGACGTGACAGCTTTTGCTACCTCTGGTATTTCCATGATTGATGCTCAGGTCGGGAGAGACTTTCATGCAAAAACACGCCATGGCTCTGACGGTGGCACTTGCGATATGCACCCACATCGCCGAAATGACACCAGCTTTTGCCGCAGATGACGCATGCGCGTCTGTCAGGGCCATGACGGATAAATTCAATGCCACACCACGAATTCGGTTGGTCGGCACCAATTCTCTTGAGGCAATCCATTTTACCACCCTATATGTTGACACTAAGCAGTGGTGGCATGGCGATTCCAAACCGTGGCATGTAGAACCACGCCAATATTCAAAAACCAATGATCTCGAAAACTGCGAACATCTCGGGAGCGAAACGATAGATGGCGTCCAGACCGAAATTTGGTCTTACGACCACCTATCGTACCAACAGGTTGATTACTGGAAGATTTGGATATCAGTTGATACGGGGTTACCGGTGAAATCCCATTTCAA
>NZ_FMAF01000066.1 GCF_900094565.1 Martinezella lusitana | reverse complement strand
GTCAAGGTGCAAGCACAAGTCTATGAAAAGTCCAGGCAAAGCAGCCAGGTCCGCTTCTATATCTCCTCGCGGTCGATGACCGCGCTCCAGTTCGCCGAGGCCATACGTGGCCATTGGGCCATCGAGAACTCCCTCCATTGGGTACTCGACGTCACCTTCAACGAGGATGCCGCCCGATCTCGAACCGGGCATGGACCAGCCAACATGGCCGTCGTCCGACACTTCGCCATCAACATGGTTCGAAGCCATAACGACAAGCGCAGTATCAAACTCAGACGAAACAAAGCAGGCAGAAACCCACAATACATGGCCGAAATCATCCGAGCATGACTGTTAACCCGGATTCAGCGCCGTGGCGTCGCTGGTGGCTCTATAAACATCAATGTCGAAATATGACATGGGCAAGAGACACTCGCTGGGTTCTGACACCATCGTACATTCAGGATGACAGTGAGCGCGACGAACAGCCCACTGCTTTCGGCGTTGACGGGATCGCAATAGCACTTTCTTTTAGAACTTCTGCTTTGCCCGCTTCGGCATAAAATAGGTTCGGATATTGACGAGTGCTTCGGCGACGGCAGCAGCATCCTGGTGGGTCGCTTTCCGTTTTGTCTCGCCGAGCTTGCGGATCGGCGCGATGATATCCCCAGTGACGGCATGACCTCGAAGGACAGGCTGCCAAAGCCTCGGCGCGTATCCTGTTCCGAGGAGAAAGCAGATGTCCCAATCGAATGGATCAAGGGTCTGATCATCGATCCTGGTGAACCTGGGCCGGTGGTCTTTCGGTCTCTCGGAAAGGCTTGCAGATATCCGATTATACTCCGCCACGATCGTCTGCACGGCCCGATGTTCGGTTGTTTCCATTGGCAGGTTCAGGGCATCCGGGCCGGTCAGTTCCGGGATCCATTGGCGTGGGTCGATGAACTTCGGGCCGATGATGAGGGCCGTAAGATAGCCATCGAGACTGCTCATTGACCAGATAGGCGATGGCGGACGACGTCTCCTGATAAAGGCTTCGAATGCGTCGTCATCGAGCTTCGGTCGCGGCGTCATCTCCTGGCTGTTCTGTGTCATGCCGCTTGTCGCTCCTGCTGTGTCATCGCTTCGCGCTCGGCGTTCCAGGCCCAAGGCAAAAGGCTCTCCATCTCGTTGGCTTTGACTTTGCCGGAGATGATGCGTTCCAGCACATCGGCAAGCCAGGCGTCGGGGTCCACGCCGTTAAGCTTTGCCGTGTTCACGAGCGATGCCAGGACCGCGAAGGTCTGGCCACCCCGCTCGTTGCCCACGAATAATGAGTTCTTTCTCGTCAGAGCCACGGATTTCATTGAACGCTCGACTACGTTGGAGTCCACCTCGATCCGGCCATCATCGAGGAAGGCTGTCAGGCCGCCCCAGTGGTTGAGCATGTAAGTGACTGCCTTGCCAAGTGCTGATTTCGACGACACCTCGTCGCTCAGTTCGGTGAGATGGACCTTCAGCTCCCTCATGATGGGAGCCGCCTCACGACGCCTGCCGCTAAGCCGGGTATCTTCATCTTCCCCTCGTAGTTTTGCTTCGATGCGATAGATTTCTGCAATCCTGGCAAGGATCGACAAGGCCTCCGAAGAGCCGGTCAGTTTGACGACATCAACGAACTTTCGCCGTGCATGGGCGAGGCAGAAGGCCAGCCGCATGGGGGCAACGTTGCTCTTGCCGCGTCGTTTGACCATGGTTTTATAGGCTTGGTATCCATCAACCTGAAGCACGCCGGCAAACGACGACAATTGCCCCTCGATCTCGCGCGCACTGCGGCTTTCGGCAAAGATATAAGCAACCGCCGGCGGCGCCGGACCATTCCAGGGGCGGTCGTCAACCGCTTGCGCCCATAACTGGCAGACCTTGGTTCGCTTGCGTCCTGGATCGAGGCGCGGAAGCGGCGTCTCGTCACAGAACACCCTCGGCTGCGAGCGGATGAAGGCGGTCAGCGCATCGTAGAGGAGCTCAAGCCACCAGGCGACACGCGTGACCCATGCCCCGAGCGTACCGCGATCAATGATGACGCCGCAGGAGGCCAGCATTTGCGCCTGTCTGTTGAGCGGGAGATGCCAGGCAAACTTCGAAACAGCGACATGCGCGGCAAACGCCGTGGTCACCATGCCACCGTCCATCACGCGTGCCGGTGCGGACGCCTGCACAACAACACTTTCGCAGGCCCGGCATGCATAGCGTGGCCGGATCGTCCGTTTCACCCGGACAACCGCAGGCACGATGTCGAGCGCCTCGCTGACATCAGTGCCGATGCAATGAAGTTCGAACGAACAGCAGGGGCAAGTCTTGCTCTCTGGTTCGATGACCTCGTCATACCGCGGAAGGTGCTTGGGCAAGCGGCCGATATTGCGCGCTGGCGATCGCCGTGCCTGCATTTTGTCTTCAATGACCGGCACGACATCGTCATTGGCAGCAACGGGAATGTCGCTTAGATCGCCAAGATCGAGCATTGCCTGCGTCGGATCGAGCACTGTCATCTTCTCCGATTTCGTCCCGAAGAGCTGGCGCTCAAGGAAGACCACGCGCGCCTTAAGGTCGGCATTCTCTTCGTTGAGCGAGAGAATGATCCGGGTCAATTGCGCAGTGTCCTGGGGCAAGGGATCGGGTCGAAGCGGCATGACGGACCCTACCACATGAGCCTGAATCTTCAAGCAAAACCAATAGGATCAACCAACTTTCAAGGGCCGCTTCACTGGGTTCTGCTTCACCCTTGTCCAGTCAATACCGGCAACCAAAAGTGAGAACTCTTCGCGCGTCATCTGCATGGCGCCATCGCGGATCGGTGGCCAAACGAACTTGCCTGCCTCCAACCACTTCGTCGCTAAAATCATGCCTGATCCGTCCCAGTAAATGCAACGAAGCCGATCAAGACGCTTGGCGCGGAACACGAACACGTCGCCGCAATAGGGTTATGTGGCGCGCCACATAACCCTTTTTATGCATCGGGTGAGATTTTGTGGCGGAGCCGTCATGGCGCCAGCCGGGGACTGCCAAATCTGGCATCTTCCGCCACATAATGTTTTAGCTTAGATGCTGTTCAGCAGTTGCAGAACGGCATCGGTGGGCCGGAAGCGCGTCCCGTAATCGCCCTTGATGCCCGCCTTTTCGAGTCCGTTACGCATCATCTCGACATCCGCGGCGGCATAGCGGTGGGTGGTGGCGACCTGTGCGTGCCCGAGCCAGGCTTGAATCGTCAAAAGATCCACGCCGGACTGGAGAAGCTTCATGGCAAGGGAGTGCCGGAAGATGTGTGGCGATATGGGCTTTTCGGCCAAATCCGGCCTTGTGGCCACTGCCTTGGCCGCCGCTCGTCGTACGATGTGGGTCGCCCCGAAGCGCGTCAGGCGCTCATTGTGGGCACCGATAAAGATCGGTCGTGGTTCGTGGTTGGTGATTCCGCGCTCGCGCAACAAGGCCGCCAGCGCTCTCGCCAGATCCTGAGGAACGGGGATGACGCGATCTCTGCGCCCCTTACCGTGCAATAGCACCTGCGAGTGCGGGCGTCCCAACTGAAGGTCGTCAGCATTGACACCGATGGCTTCGGAGACCCGCGCGCCGGTCCGCGCCAGGAACAGCAGAAACGCGCGGTCGCGCCGACCACGGGGCGTCCTCTGATCGGGCGCCGCAATGACGGTGTCCACTTCTGCGTCGGTGAGATGGTGCGTCACCTCAATGTGCGCGCGTTTTGTGGGAATCGTCAGCACGCGTTGCGCGACACCAAAGGACGCCGGGTCGGCGGCTGCCACATGGTGGAAGAAAGATCGTATCGCAGCTAGTCGGGCATTACGCGTGGCGACGGTGTTGTTCCGCTTCTCCTCGAGTTCGTCGAGAAATGCGAGAACGAGGTCTCGATCGAGATCTTCGAGCACCAACGCCGCCGGCCTCTTCCGCAACCTGGCGGCGGCAAAGAGGATCAGCATGCGCAAGGCGTCGCGATAGCTCGCGACAGTCGCGGGAGTGGCGTTGCGCTGCTTGGTTAGGCGCCGGCGAAAGTAGGATTCCAGGAGCGGCGCCAGGAGCAGATGTTCGCTCATGCTGCACCTCCATCGAGGAAAGCGCGGTCCGCCGCAATGGCGAGAAGATCCGCCGAACCAGTGAGGTAGTAAGCGGTATCGCTGTAGCTGGCGTGGCCGAGATAGGTGGCGAGCAACGGGAGCAACGCCTGAACGTCTGCGCGCTGTTGATGCCAGAAGCTGAGGCGGGTCACGGCGAACCGGTGCCTGAGATCGTGCGGCCTTAAGGGCTTACCGCCATCAAGGCCGGAGAGCTTACGCACCTCGGCAAAACCGTTTTGCAGGCCGGTCGCTGAGAGGCGGTTGCCACGAGAGCTGAGGAAGAAGCCCTGGTCCTTGGGCGTGGGAAAAGCGGCGTCACGCTCACTGGCGTAGTGGCGAAGGGCAGCCTGGGTCGTCGTGTGAACTGGAACGAGACGGTCCTTGCGGAACTTCGTCTTCCGAACGAGAAGAACCCCGTTGGTCAGATCGACGTCGGAACGATCAAGCCTTACCACTTCGCCAGATCGCAGTCCCGAGCTTGCCAACAATCCGATTAGCGTTGCCATCGTCCGCCCCCTGAGAGGGATGCTTGGCGAAATGCGCGCACATGCGTCGATGAGCGACGCCAACTCTGACTCGCTGAGGATCCGCGGCGGCGGAATTGCCCTGGATCTGGGAAAGACCCTACGCTCCAAGCTCTCGGTTTGGGCGTCATAGACGGCGAGATACTCGTAGAATCTGCGGAGCACGCCGTGACGAGTGGTGCGGCTGTTGGCGGCCCCGCCGAACGATAGGACGAAGTCCAGCGCCATCGTCCGGGTGGCGGGCGCGTCGATTTGAGTGCGTTCAACGTAGCGGACAAAAGCGCGCAACGTACCAGCTTGCTTACTGAAGGCATAGCCGAGCGAGTGGCGCAGTTCGATGTAACGCTCAACCTTCTCGCCGAGGAATCGGGCAAAGGCGGTCATGCGGCGCCTCCCGGAAAGGGGAGTGCGACCTCGGCGAGTTGCGAGGCCGCAACCTTCACGTACAACGCCGTTGTGTTGATGCTCCGGTGGCCAAGAAGATCGGCGACCTCGTTGATTGGCCTTTGCTGCCTGACGAGCTGGGTGGCAAGGCTGTGGCGCAGGAGATGCGCACCTGCGACTCGCCCAAGTTCGACCCCGCCATGCCGCAACCGCTTCCGCACGATCCTCGAAACAGGCGACGCGCACTTGAACGGCCCCAGCGGCGGCGTGAAGGACAGGAACAGATACGGACTATCCACCTTCGGTCGAGCGCGCAGGATGTAATCGGCGAGTGCGGCGCCGGTCTCCTCTAGGAGTGGCACCACCCGATCACGCTTGCCCTTGGTGCGCCGGACAAAAACCTCGCCAGTACGCCAGTCGATATCCTTCAGCCGAATGGCGCGTAACTCGCCGTTGCGAATGCCCGTAGTGGCGAGCAGCAGCAGGACGGCTCGATCGCGGATGTCGACCGGCGTCGTTGCGCCGATCGCATCGATCGCCTGCCGAACGTCATCCCATGCAAGGCGTGGCGGCAAATGTGCCAAACGCCAAGAGGGCGTCCTTGGGACAACGCCGGCGAGATCTTGGCGATGGTAGCCAGCCCAATACAAAAACCGAAGAAATGTTCGAGTGTGAGCAGTCGCTGCCGTGCGGCTGCCGGAGGTCGCCGATAGCGACAGCCGATGCTCGACAGCAGCAAGGACCTGCTCAGCCGTCAACGGCTCGAGGTCCTGGCCGAGATGGTGATGGCGGAACCAATCCAGAAAGCGGCGGCCGCCCAGAAGAACGCCTCGCGGCAAACTGGCTAAAGCGCGCAATCCGGCTCAGGTAAATCTTGGCAGACGCTCGCTTATAACCGAGCGTGAAAAAATGCTCCGCGAAGCGATCCATCTCGCCGCCGAGCGCACCGCTACGCAGACGCTTGAGTACCCCACGATACGAAAAATAGAAGTCGAGCATATTGCCCCTCCAGTATTGCGGCGCAGGGGGATCCCGCGCCCGTCAGAGAGGCATGAAATATTATGTGGCGGAGAATTCTAGATTTGGCAGTCCCCGGCTGGCGCCGTAATGGCTCCGCCACAAAATCTCACCCGATGCATAAATATGG
>NZ_FMAF01000068.1 GCF_900094565.1 Martinezella lusitana | reverse complement strand
CGGGCGACCTTCGCACCCATCCGTAGCATGGTCGGACAGGCCGTCGCATTTGGTGCTGGCTATCTTGGTGTGAGGGAGGGCTTGCGGGCAACGGCAGGCGAGGCGATCAAGTTCGAGTCCGCCTTTGCCGATGTCAAAAAGGTGGTCGATGCGTCCAGCGAGCAGTTCGAGAACATGCGCCGCAATATCAGGCGCATGTCCGGCGAAATCCCGATGTCCGCCAATAACATTGCAGCTCTCTATGCCGCTGCCGGCGAATCCGGCATCGCAACGCAGGATTTGCAGGGCTTTGCCGAGATGGCGTCTCGTGTCGGTATCGCTTTCGATATCACGGCGGAAAAGGCCGGTTCTAGCCTGGCTAAACTGAAAACACAGTTCGGTTTGACCGTAGCCGAAACCGGCGACCTCGCCGATGTCATGAATCACCTGTCGAACAACATGGCGAGCAAGGCGTCTGAAATTACGGATTTCATGCTGCGCGTCGGTGCGCTCGGCAAGATCGCCGGCTTCACGAAAGAACAGGTTGCCGGTATCGGCAGCGCCATGATTGCAGCCGGCGCGGAACCGGAAGTGGCCGCAACCGCAATGCAGAACGTGACGAAGGCGTTGACGCGCGGTGCATCGGCGAAGAAAAGCCAGCGCGCCGCCGCTGAAAGGCTTGGGCTTGACCTGCCGCAGATCGCCAAGCAGATGCAAAAGGATGCGCCCGGCGCTCTGAAAAAGGTTCTCGCCGCCATCGCCAAGGCTCCGAAGGATCAACAGATTTCCATTGTCTCGGATTTCTTCGGCGACGAGGCGAAGGCGTTCATTCCTTTGCTGGGCAACGTCAAGCTACTGGACGATGCGCTTGCCAGCGTGAGCGACCGCACGAAGTATGCCGGCTCGGCCATGAATGAGTATAAGCAGCGTGCCAGCACTACGGGCAACACGCTCGAGCTTTTGGGCAACAAAGTCTCAAACATCTTTTCGGAGGTTGGCGACAGTATGTTGCCCACGATCCGCGAAGGCGCGCAGTCGATCAGCGATGTTTTGGATACGCTCGGAAGTCGGGCGACGATCTTCGATCAGATCAAGGCCGGGGCGAAGGGCTTTGCGCAAGGCTTTGGCTACGACGGCGGTATTCGCGAGATGGTCAATGACATGAGCGACCTGATGCTTGGGCCGGTAGACCCGAACGCGGGCGAGAACCTTGGCCGGTTTTTCATGAAGGCGAAAGAGTGGGGTGGTTCGGTTCGTGAGTTGACGGATGCAATCCGCGAAAACCCAATCGCAAAGTTCTTTGGGGAGATGTCTGGCTACGGCTTTAAACTTGTAATGTGGGGGGCTGGCATCGCCTTTCTCGCTGGAACTGTCCGCAAGCTAGCGAGCGCGATGTTTTTGCTGTCCGGCGCTAGCACGTTATTTTCAATGTTGAAGGGCGTTGGAACGCTCGCCTCCTTAGTTCTGCCCGGAAAGAAAGCCCCGGCATTGCCTGAGGCGGGCAAGGGGGGAGTTCCGGGCAACGGCGGTACGCCTCGAATTCCCGGCGGGAAGCCCGGAACATCAGGTCCGTGGGGAACCGTGCCGCACCCGAACAGCTTGCCGGAAGGCGCGCGGGTCACGCCTACGGGTGTCCAAGGGCTAGGGACGCGATACACTCCGCCGCCGTCATTATTGACGCGGCTCATGCAGGGCGGGAAGTTTGGGGGTAGCGCTCTGTTAAAAGGAGGTATTCCCGCTTTGCTTGGTTACGCGGGCGAGTACGGCATTCGCAAGGGCTTTCAAGGCACGTATGGCGACAAATACCGGGAACCGCCGGGCATAGGAGAATCGTTCTCCAATTGGTGGTCAACCATGAACGATCGGAAGACATGGTTCGGTGCTGCGGCAGACAAGGGGTTCAGCTTCCGGGAGCACATGGGCGTGAATATGCAGGATCGACCTGCAACCCGTATCGACGCCGCTTCCATTGCTGAGATGACGAGACCGAGCGGCACGCAAGATGTTCGGGTGGTAAACCAGCAACCGCCGAACGTGACGGTTCATGTGCAGGCTTCAATTTCTGGCGTCGCAGATCCGCAGGCAGCGGCTGCCGCGACCGTCAATCAAATTGGAGCTGCCGTAAAGAATGCGGTGGACTCTCAGTTCAGCGACTAATGCCAGATCGACAGCGCATGCGCCGAGCAAATCCTCATTCCAGGCAACTTTTGCGCGAGGCGAAATGTAAAACTGCTCAATGGGTTACTGCAGGTTAACACGGTGGATTTACACCGTTCTGACGTCGAAACTGTAATATTTTTTCGACGATGTTGATCTCGAAGATACCTACCTTGCCCTTCTCAAAGGATAGAACCGCCGCCGGTTTACCCGAGCAAGCTCTGCGAAAAGCTTTGTCAACGGAACCGTGAACGAACAGATAGTGATTAAGATCGACGCAATTGGGTTGTCCGATAGCAATCAATTGGCCGTTGGCGTCACATCTATCTATGTAAGGATAGATATTGGCCGTGGCCGACAGCCGACTGAGAGCGGCGCTCTCACTGAACATCTCCCAAAAAAGATACCCGACAAGTGCAGCAACGGCGAATAGCATCCCAAGTCTCAGGATCATAAGTGACACACTGGGGTCGTCGTCGTCATCCAGCATTTTCGGTCCTCATGTTCAATCAAGGGTATATCATGACGGGAATAGCATCGATGATGCTCGGAGGCTACGCCTTCGAGGCGTTGGGCTTTGGCTATCAGGGGATCAAGCGCAAGGTGAACACGCCTTGGGTTGAGATACCTGTCGGCCAAACCCTCAATCCGCAACAATGGACCGGACCAACGTCCGACGAAGTGACGATTCAGGGCGTGTTGTTTCCCGAAGAATTCGGGGGGCAATCGCAGCTAGACGGCATCATTGCCGCACAATTGGCCGGCACGGAAATGATGCTTGTTAGCGGTGACGCCATGGAAGGTGTCATTCGCGGCATGTTCACGGTGCAATCCGTCGAGGAAGATCAATCCTATCACGATGCGCGCGGTGCGCCTCGCCGTAACGCCTATGTGATCTCGCTCAAGCGAAGCACGGCGGAGACAGCGACGGGTGCCGGCGGCGTGGTCGATAGCGCGACCTCTTTCCTCTCCGAACTTTTCCGGTGATCGCATGGCAAAGACTTACACAACGAGACAGGGCGAGACGGTCGATATCGCCTGCCTCTCTCATTACGGACGAACGTCCGGGGTTGTTGAGGCGGTGCTTGCCGTCAATCCGGGACTTGCTGGCCTCGGCCCGATCTTGCCGCTCGGTACACAAATTTCGATGCCGGACATGCCAAGCGTGAGCGTGGAACGTCGGCTGACTAGCCTTTGGGATTGAACATGCATCCTCGTGTTGAAATTACCGTCGATGGCGTTCCCGTCGCGGGCCAATTCTATGAACGGCTGATTTCCGTCACGGTGACGGATGAAGAGGGGTTGAAGTCGGATACGGTCGATATCGAGCTGAACGACGGCCCGCCGAATTTCCTTGCTCTGCCGCGCAAGGGTGCGGTGATCTCGGTCAAAATGGGGTACGGCAACAACCTCATTACGAAGGGACAATTCACGGCTGACAAGATCAGTCTCGATTGTCTGCCCTATAAGATGTCGATTTCCGGCAAGGCGGCGGACCTTCGCAGCGGCAAGCTGAAAGAACGGCAGGAACGGGCATGGGACAAGGCCAAGCTCGGCGACATCATTGCGGAGATTGCCGGTGAAAGTGGATTAGCGCCCGCCGTGGACGGCGATCTTGCCGGGCATACTTACGACTGGATAGGCCAGCAAGACGAGACGAATATCCATTTTCTGCGGCGGCTGGCTGACCGGCATAATGCGCTGTTCGCCATCAAGCAGGGGCGGCTATTGTTTGCCCGGCGCGGCTCTGGCCTCTCGGCTTCCGGCTCGTCGCTTGGCTCGATCATCTTGACACCCGCTGTCATCAAAACCGGCACGCTGAAAGTCGATATCAACGACCGCACGAAATACAGCAAGGTTGTGTCCTACTATCAGGATGTCGACAAGGCGAAGCGGGTCGAAATCGAGGCGGAAGCGGATGCCGATGGCGACAGCGTTTACCGCATTCCCGAAGCCTTTTCCTCGCCGGCTGAAGCCGACAAGGCAGCTCGCGCCAAGGCGAAAGAGCTTGCGCGCGGGGAGGGCGCTGTTTCGGTGACGGTGTTAGGTGATGCCGACATAGAGGCGGGCTTGCCGCTTCTGTTCGCGCAGGTTCGTCCTGGGCTGGACGGCGTGCCCTACATCATCAAAACGGCGCGCTCCAAATACACAAAGACATCGGGCTTTGAGGTCGACGTTTCCGGGCGGCTCTATGACGGCAAGTCGGCGACCGAAGACGAGAGCAGGGGCAAGAGTGAAGGTGGCGGCTCGTCCGTCCCGTCTGATGCTGGCGGCAAGGTTGCGCCGAATAGCGCGCCGGGCACGCCCGCCACGCCTTCGGCATTCCTCACGCCTCGCCGGTTCGGACGAACGGACGAGAACTAGTCGGTAGAGCGTCAGTTTGCGATTTCATTTTCACTTTCGGGCCGAAGCGGCGGCCCGTCTCGAAACGGGTAATGTGGAACAGTGAGACTGCCCCTTGACGATTACCTCCAACACACACCATCCTCCGTTGAAGTACTCTCTTAGATTGGGACGGAAATGGCAGTATGGCCGGGTTTCGACAGAATGACTAAAGCTCGCAGAGTGGCCATGTTCACTCTAAGCTGCTTGGGTATACTGCTCGCGGGTCTCTTAGGCTTTCATCTAGCGGGTGTACTGGCGATGATTTTATTTGCGCCCCTCGGTGCTATAGCGGGATTGATACTGGGAAGCGTGACGTTACGAGGCTTTCTCGAACTCATAAGCGAACTTCTAAAAACCGCTTTCTTGTAGCAGAAGTAGCACGGGCGCTCGGTAAGATGTCTGCAGTTGTTCGATATTGTTGAAAAACTCCCGAGAATGAACGCCGGAGCGATCTGCGCGAACGGTCACCGAAACGAAATTCCTCTCATCGCCCTCAAGACGAATTTCCTTGCGTTCGAATGGGCGCTGCCACACCGTGACGCAATTCCATTTCAGCACGCTCAGGCCGAAAATCAACGCAATGAGTTTTTCAACAATATCGGCCCTAAGCGGACGGCATGTAGGCTATCTCAATCAAGGCAGTAAGTGATGGGCCGCACGGCAACGCTGCAGGCAACCGTAACTCTCGTCAGCGACGTGACAGCTTTCACGGCCTCTGGTATTTCCATGATCGATGTTCGGGTAGGGAGAGACTTTCATGAAAATACACGCCATGGCTCTGACGGTGGCACTTGCGATCTTGACCCACATCGCGGAAATGACACCAGCTTTTGCCGCAGATGACGCATGCGCGTCTGTCAGGGCCATGACGGATAAATTCAATGCCACACCACGAATTCGGTTGGTCGGCACCAATTCTCTTGAGGCAATCCATTTTACCACCCTATATGTTGACACTAAGCAGTGGTGGCATGGCGATTCCAAACCGTGGCATGTAGAACCACGCCAATATTCAAAAACCAATGATCTCGAAAACTGCGAACATCTCGGGAGCGAAACGATAGATGGCGTCCAGACCGAAATTTGGTCTTACGACCACCTATCGTACCAACAGGTTGATTACTGGAAGATTTGGATATCAGTTGATACGGGGTTACCGGTGAAATCCCATTTCAA
>NZ_FMAF01000070.1 GCF_900094565.1 Martinezella lusitana | reverse complement strand
ACAATGAAGACACCTCCAGAGCGGACCGTCTCTACGTAATGGTCGACGGCAAAACGAACGCGGACTGGTTAGAGACACAGCGTTAATAAGAGCGGTAGCGACAATGAAGCCTCAACTACTTCTGGCTGCATTCTTCGCATGCACAATCAACACGCAAGTCTTAGCTGACGACGAGCACAAGCGTCTTCAGCTGACCGGTAAAGTCATCGATGGTGTGAACGTGAGTTTCGTGATTGCTTATCAATGCCGAGATGTGCTTGGCACGACATATTACAACGCAATTCGGACGTATGCCGAGAAGGCTTTTCAGCAAATCGGCTTGTCACCGGAAATGGCGGCACAACGAGTCAACAGACTTGAAAAGTTTATCGAGAGCGAAAAGAAACCTGGCCGGAAGGAGGATATCGAGGGATGCGTGTGGAATATTTCAACCGTAAACCACGACCTGCAGACCGCACAAAAGAACTATATCGATTTTACGCAGCCTAGAAATCCATAGATCTGCGGCTGAACACATTGGCTGCCTACTTCAAAGCGAGAATATATCGAGAGTTGCAGTATCTATCACTGGATCACATTTTGGATTTCATGCAAAAAATGCGACTGAGCTAGCTACGAGAGTTTAGATGAAGCTAATTTCAGGCGTGATTGCGGTGCTTGCCGCGTTGTTGTTACTCTACAGCTTTGGCGTCTTTGATCCGCCAATCGTAAAGGCTTGTGAGGCAAATCTGAAAAACTATCTCATAAGGCCATCGAGTTATAAGCGCGACGGCTACATTCTATCAGAAAAGCCGCTGACCAGATCTGAACTTGAGGATCGCTACGCGCGCACGTATTCTCGTCTTGATTACGACTTCAAAAATTTAAGTGCCGATAGACTTGCCAACATAAAGCAGGATATTAAGGGTTTTCAGCTTGAATCTCTTAAATCTTTCGACAATGGCTCCTTAAATCCGACGATCTATGGTGCAATTATAAAATTCAACGCGGCAGACGATGAAAATAAACCATTAAATACGTTAGTAGAATGCGAATATTACTCTAACGACGGAAAGACATCTGATATGGCGGCAGGAGACATATCTCTACTTAAGGCAGATTCCTCCGATTTATACCGCATCATTCAATCCGAAGCAGCTCTTTCTCCTGAGAAGAAGCAAATATCCCAGAGACCAATTGCACCTTATCAGGGTTGGTTTCGCGATATTTTCAGATGGCTCATCCATTGAATCACACTAAACTACGTGGAGAATTACGATTGACGTGCCCCCGTTAAATTAGGCCATTCAGACCTGGAATTTTCCACTTATTGAAGTGCTCCCCGAATTTGGGCCAGCGGGCGCTGGAATTTTCCGGGGTTAGGGCTCAAGTCGGCGGGGCTGCCGATTGGCGATGGTCGAGTGTCGCGGCCCAACTTGGACTGATTGAGGATGACGGCGTCGCGACCACAGCACCGGTTCGCGCTCGCTTTCCCGATTTCGCCGCCCTCCTCACTGCCGGAGAAGAAGAAATGGCGTTTGCTGCGCTTCGCCGAGCAGAAAGCATCGGCCGCCCCATCGGCAACACCGACTTTTTAGACCGGCTCGAACACCTCACCGATGCCACCCTCAAGCCGGCTCCTCGCGGCCGCAAAGCCAAGGTCGTCGTTGGGAATTAGTGCACTGTCACCGTAATTCCCGCAGCAACAACATAATCTCTCACATCGTTACTTGCCGTTTTGATTTCGCTGCTATCAACTTTAATGCTCAGAGTTGCGATATCTGTCACTGGACCACCTTTTGATTTCATGCGAGAAAATGCTGCAAAGCTATTTCGCGGGAATTTTGATGAAATTGATTGTTAGCGTGATTGCAGTGCTTGCCGCGTTGCTGTTGATCTACAGCTTTGGCATCTTTGATCCGCCGCTCGTGACTGCTTGCGAGGCCCGTCTCAAAGGGTATCTCGCGGCACCTTCCACCTATGGGCGCAACAGGTTCTTTCTTAGTGAGAGGCCGGGCACCACAGCTGACTTGGAAGAAGAGTTCAAAGGCTTCCCTGACATACAGCGCGTTTATCAGAAGGAGTTTGACGAAGGCTCGGTGAAGCCCGTTCTCTATACCACAACTATAAATTTTAATGTCCTAGACACACAAGCTGAGAAGGTTACTAGAGCTATTACCTGTCAATATTTTTCCGCCGATGGCAGCATTTCTAAAATATCGGTGGGAGGAGTTTCTATCTTTGCAACCGATGCCGCAACGTATTCTCAGATTGTCCGGGATTTCAGCCATGAACCTCCTCAAACTGCGGAAGAATTGCGGAAAAGATTGAAGCCAATTGCCCCTTATACGGGATGGGTTCGCGATACCTTCAGGCGGCTTTTGAATTGAGCACCGACCTCTTGAAGAAAAGATCAGAAGTTGCGTGTCGGTTCAAACGAAACGACACAAAGGTAATTTCCAACCTTTCTTATAAGCCGGGGCTCAAAATGAGAAAGATTCTTAGTTTCGGAAGCTTGGTGTTGCTATCGTTGACAGCCGCTGGTCCCGCATTCGCGGAACCCAAACCCGTTGCTGTATGTGAAACGACCTTGAAAGATCGGCTGGGTGAAAATTCGGGTTATATCCGGGTCGGTTTTAGTCAGTTAGTCCAACAACTTGGGCGCCCGGAATTTATAAAATATGTTGACAAGGCAGCGGCATTTTCAAACAAGGATTTATCAAACAAATACCATGCCATGCTGATCGAAGCTTTTGACGCCGGAAGAATAAGTCCGCAGCGGCATATTGTATTCCTCAACTACACGGTTCCAGGCGTAAACGGGGTAGCTGCGGCTGCAACTGCAAAATGCGAATATGTCATAAACAAAGGCCGCGAGGACGAGCTAAAAGCGTCCTTCCTAGACGAGCTTTCAATAGCGAAATTCCAGCCAATCGATTGATAGTAACTAAGGCGGCAAGAAAATAGTCTTGGATTCTCAAGCTCGCAGAACTCGCAATATCTGTCACTGGCGTACCATTTAAAAAGATGCGAAATACAACCCAGAACGTAGGGGGATTTCGTGAACAGATTGTGGAAATTTGCCGGACTATCGCTCCTGCTGCCGATCCTCAACAGCTGCGATTTTTTCGACTCAAAAATGGTAACGGCCTGCGAGCAGGTTTTGAAGAACAGGCTTCTAGCACCATCCGAATACAGACGGATCGAAATCCAGCAATCCGAAGAACCCATTGGCCGCGCTGACTACCAACGTTACTTCAGCGAAGGATTGAGCGCGATTATTCAGGAAGCCTTGATGAAGGATTTTGACCGAGGCCATGTAAAACCTGTGATGTATGAGGCACTTATAACTTACGATGCTCCTAACGCCTATGGCACACTAATTCGCGGCATCTCCAGATGTCAGTATCCGATTAGCGATGGAGACGCTTCCAGAGCGGACCGCCTCAGCGTCGTCGATGGTGAAACGAACACGGAGTGGTTGAGGAAGCAACTTTAGGCGCAACAAGAAAAATCGACAATTACGGTGACAGTGCACTCAATAAGCTTTCAGATCTGACCAACGCAATCGATGGCCCGCCTCGCTCGTATCGTCATCCCTGATATCCCACATCATGTTACCCAACGCGGCAACGGGCGGGCACAAACCTTCTTTTGCGATGATGACTATGCGCTCTATCGCGATCTCCTCGCTCATCATTGTAGTGCCGCCGGCGTAGAAGTCTGGGGCTGGGTGTTGATGCCCAATCATGTTCACCTCATCCTTATTCCAGCGGATGCTGACGGTATTCGCCGCGCACTATCTCGCGTTCATCGCACCTATGCCGGCCATATCCATGCAAGGCTACGCCGGACCGGCCATTTCTGGCAGGGCCGCTTCGGTTGTGTCGCCATGGATGAAGAGCATCTGGCGGCAGCGCTCCGCTACGTCGCCCTCAATCCGGTGCGCGCTCGCCTTGTCGAGCGGGCTGCCGATTGGCGATGGTCGAGTGTCGCGGCCCAACTTGGACTGATTGAGGATGACGGCGTCACGACCACAGCACCGGTTCGCGCTCGCTTTCCCGATTTCGCCGCCCTCCTCATTGCCGGAGAAGAAGAGATGGCGTTTACCGCGCTTCGCCGAGCAGAAAGCATCGGCCGCCCCATCGGCAACACCGACTTTTTAGACCGGCTCGAAGACCTCACCGACGCCACCCTCAAGCCGGCTCCTCGCGGTCGCAAAGCCAAGGTCGTTGGGAATTAGTGCACTGTCACCGTAATTCCGCCTTGCCACCTAACGTGCCAGTCGCGCGCGCCGCGGCCCCAATTTCCGACTCCACTTTGTTGGCCGCAACGGCAACACGATTCATCCCCGTGGCGACCTGATCGGCACCAACGATTGTGAATTTTACACCCAAAGTTGCAATATCTGTCACTGGCATACCTTTTCAAAACATGCGAAATACAACCCTGCGCTTTGAATGGGGGATCTCGTGATTAGATTGTGGGGATTGGTGAGCGTGGCTTTTTTGCTGCCAGCCATCGGCGGCTGTAGCTCTTCTGAATCAAAATTGGTGACCGTGTGC
>NZ_FMAF01000071.1 GCF_900094565.1 Martinezella lusitana | reverse complement strand
TCACGAAGATCATTCGAATAAGGTCGCGTCATGGATGCTGGCCTCCATTCCAGCATCCATCATGAATCACAATTCCGCTGATTTGGGAATCCAGAGCGGATTCCGATAAGTCATGAACCGCTCTAAATGCCTGGCTTGCGGCAGCGCGGATCGACAACGGCAGCGTGTTTCAAAAGATCGATCGCCGGGGCAATGTTTCCAAGCGTTCGCTGGATTCGAAGGCGATCAACGACATCGTCAAGCACAGAGCGGCGCTGGCCGGCCTCGATCCAACTGAATTCTCGGCACACGGTATTCGCTCGAGCTATCTCACTGAGGCCGCGAACAGAGGTATTCCGCTTCCCGAAGCCATGGAGCAATCCCGGCATCGATCCTTCCAGCAGCCCTCCGAATATTACAACAGCACGACCAGCCGGAGCGGAAGGGCCGCATGGCTTCTGTCCTGACAATCGTCTGATGTTCATCGGACAAGTTATGTGATGATCGATGTGCTAGCGCGCCTTATCCAAGGCTGCCATGGCCTGGTCGAGGCCCTTCCAGGAGAGGGGAATTGCAACGGTCTGGCCGGAGGCATCTGTGAAGCGCAGCTGTCCGTCTGTGCCGGCGCGCAGGATGGCAAGCGATGCCGCATCAGGCTTGGCGCTTGCCGCACAGCTGCCGGCAAGGCAGCGCTGCCAGGACAGCTCAAGCCCGCCCTTTTCCTCATCCCCCGTCTTGCCGTTACCCGACAGGTGGATGGTGCCCGGCAGGGATATGTTGACCGGCACTAGGGCTGTCAGGATCAGCTCCTTTTCCCCCGGTAGGCGTCCAATAGCGACTTGGGCGATCGGCTGGCTCTGGCCCTGCACCTGCACGGTCTGCATGACCTCGCAAGTCTGGGCGCCGGCGCGGCCGGACTTGCTCGCATCGGCTGCGGTTTGTACCGACGCTGGAAGCTGCACACAGCGCAGAACCCAGCTGCCATAGCTGGCCGTGGTCGCTGTCGGCTCCGACGGGATGGAGGCCTTCGCAGGATCCGGTTTGGTCGTATCAGGCTTGGTCTGGGCGCCTGCTGGCAGCGCCATCAGGCTGACGCTCATGATGAGGATAGCAGAACGAAGGAGATTGGCTGTGATGCGCATGGAAATGGGAACCGGATTGAATGACTTGGAGAGATGCCAGGAAACCAGAAGCTCTGCCCATGATCTCCCTGGTGAATGACGCGGCGAGGAAAACCAGCCTTGGTCAAAACCTTGCGATGAACCTTAGGTTGAAGCGGTTTGTGCTGTCAATATCGGAGGCCTGCCCATGGGCATATTCCAGCGACAGCGTGTCCGAGTGCGGGCTCGCCTTTTCCGACAGGCCGAAGCGGATACCGGCCCCGAAGGCACTTGCCCGCGTGATACTGCGCTCCACCGAGGTCGGCTGCTCGAGCTTGGCAAGGCCCGCGGCGGCAAAGACATAGGGAGCAGCAGCACTGCCGAGCGCCGGCGCCAGACTGAAAGTGAGGGGAAAGGCCGCCTCCGCACGCATGGCTGCACCCGCATCGCCTTCAATCTGGCCGCCGTTGAAGGCCGATAGCCAGTCGAAGCCGCCGAGCGCAAACTGCTCGGAGGAGGCCAGCGCATCTCCGAACGAGGTCTGTGCCTTGGCCGCCAGCGAGATACGCACTCGATCGGCGGCGAGTGATTGGCTGTAGAAGGCCGAGGCTTCGAGCTTGCGGAAGTCGGGTTCCGCCCCATCGCGCGACAGCGGCAGATCGCTGGTCGCACTGCGTGCGCCGAGCGCATCAAGCCCGAACGAGGCCGTCAGGCTGCCGCTCAGCTGGCCGCCCCAGGCGGTGATCATGTCGCCGCTCTGCGTCAGGCGAAGCACCCGCAGCTGGTCTTCCGTGAAGGCGGAACGCACACCGTCAAGATCGAGCTTCTGCTTTTCCTGCATCACGTCAAAGGAGAGCACCGAGCTTGTATTGAGGTCGCGGGCGCGGATCCAGCTGTAGCCGAGCTTGGTGGAGAGGCGCTGGTAGTGATCCACCATCGTATAGGCAAGATCCGAGGTCGGATGCGTCTGGCTGTCCACGCTCTCCATGTTCAGCCAGGCGCCATCGGTGCCGAGCGGAACCGTGAAGCCGGCAATCGCCTGACGGTTGCGCGGATCGTCGCTGAAGATACTGTCGTTGAAGCCCGGATAGCCCGACAGGCGCAGATAACCGACTTCGCCAAGACCGAGCAGGCTGTTGAAGTCAGCGCCGAGACCAACCGTATAGGTGCCGAGGTTTTTGGCAAGGTTGTTGTCCATGGTCACCGTGGTGGTCACCGCATCATAGCGGCCATCAACCACGACCACCGTGGTACCGGGCTTTGTACCAGCCTTCAGCGTCGACTTCAGCATGACGCCCGGAGTGTCGCCCGCCAAAAGCAGGCGTCGCTCCAGCTCCGCTTTCGTCACGCCCGGCTTGCCGACGAGCGGCGCAAGCACGCTTTCCACGCGCGCCCTGACTGCAGGCGAAAGGGCAGATGCGTCGATCGCTTCCACCTGTCCGTTGGTGACGACCAGCCGCAGCGGCCTGCCGTCCCTGATCGTCTGGGCCGGCAGCGTCACGCGCACCAGCAGGTAGCCGGCCTTGGCATAGGCCTCCTCCAGCCGGCGGGACGCAGCAAACAGGTCTGCGCCGGTGACCCGCCTGCCCTTCAGCGAGGCTTCGATCGCAGCCGTCTGGGAACCAAGCTCCGGCAGGCCACCCTCCACCGCCAGCCCAGACGGCGTCACGCGCAACGTCTCGGCACCCTTCGGCGCCTCCGCACCGGTTGAGGCCGGAAGGCTCAGGCCTCCCGCCACCGCACGCACCACAGGCGGCGCATAGCTCTCCTGCGTCACCTGGCTCGCCGTCTGGGCAAACGCTGAAACCGGCAGCGCAAACATCGTGCCAAGGCCGAGCACAGAAAGCGCCCACGTGACAATAATGCGGTTCAAAAATGGGTTCATCATCTTATTCATCGTCAGTTGCCGGTGCAGGTAATGGCGAGGCCCGAACTCGATTGAGCCTGCCCCATCTGGGCGCCGGAACAAGTCTCGGCGGTCATGATAAACTTGCCAGAGCTCGGGTTGACAGCTGGATTGTCGTAGACCACAGCCTGCGGCGTTAACTGGGACGGAATGAGTATCGGCTCCAAAACCTCGTGGCTGGTCGTGTTGACCGACAGTGGGCGGGGACGGGGTGCTACGGTGCTCAACGGGGAAACTATCAGTGTGCCGGCAGTATAGGTAATCCTGTAATTGCTGTTACGAAGCGAGCCTTGCATAATGCCGTAGGCGCCAACATTCGACGCCGAGGTCGCCGATGTTGCAAGTGCGCCGAACAAGCTGTCTCCGGTTACGAGGCCCGAACCGCCGACCGTATAGGTGAGCTCCGGAACCGGATCGCCATAGGTCATGCTTTGGGCATTGGCCGCGACAGTAATCGACCGCTGGGCAACCGTCAGGGTACCGGGCTGATAGCTGATGGTGTAATT
>NZ_FMAF01000072.1 GCF_900094565.1 Martinezella lusitana | reverse complement strand
CTTCGTCACTCATATTTGGTGTCCACCTATTTTAAGTGGACACTTCATGCGGCAGAGAATTCAACGCGAAAAGGCGCAACGAAATGAGCGCTTACACTTCGTCGGCGTGAGATGTCGCGGATCGTTCGCCCGAGATAGGTCCTTAGCTTGGGCAGCGCCGTCCCAGCCCGCTTGAACTGTTTGGCATGGGGATACCGCTGGTGCTGGATCAGGGCGAATTTTCCCAGCCGTCTGGCGCAGATCGAGCGCCACCCTGCGAGCCAGCCACACGAGCCGCTCCGTGCCCGGTCAATGAGCTTGGCGGCGGTCGGAAACATCATGTTCTTGGACTATTGTATCGACGATCGCCTGCCGCGTGTCCGACGACTTCATCGCACCGGTCTTGACGCCACCAAGAGGCTCTCCTGCAGAAGCGCCTTTATCCGCTACTCGCCCATGCGTTGGCGCCAGCCATGCGACAAACTGCATTTGCGCTGCCATCAGCGACGAACGATCGAAACGGCAATGTGTGTTGGAAGAATGTCCCGCCGCAGAAATACTGGAGAGGCTGTCGAGGTAGTGGCGGCATACCGGCTCCATCGGAATAAATCTCACCATATCGTTCTTCTAGAACGGCCAATCGATTGTCTGCGCCAACCAGATAAGGTCGTGCTTCAGATCAATGATCTGATCAAGACGAGACCGGAACGGATCCTGCTCCCGTCTCGCGCCGTTCACTAGGTCTCGACATTTGTTGGCTCCCATTGTTCCTGAGGCAATGCGACAGCTTTCTTGCGACACCGATTAATGGGACACGTACGATGTACCGGAAACATCAACTACTTCCGGATAATTCACGGCCGACTACCTTGGCCTCGTTTGACGAACTTGACAGATTCAACTTCAAATAGACGCTGCATAGGCCCTTCAAAAGTTTTACAGAATCTTTGCACAAGCAACCCGCCGACAATGATACGCTCACATAAACTGAAGAAACGCGTTGAGTGAGAGAGGGACTTTGCAATTTGCCCTCAGATCATCCAGAGCGTCAACGTCGGAGCTCCGCGTAAATGGCAAGAAGAGCGCTCATCCTAGTTGAAGGTAGTAGAGGTAATGGTCCTCTGTATATTCAAGCTGCCCAGCGCCTTGGCATTCAACCAATTACTCTATCGGTTGACCCAGCTCAGTACGACTATATTTCGGCAAAAAGGGTACAAGCGATCCGTGTCGATACAGGCGATCTCGATGCAATGATTCATGAGTGTACCCAGCTACGTGCGACTTATGACATCGCGGGCATCACTGGGTTCGCGGGCCGAGATGAATCGGTCTATGTGACAGTCGGGAGGCTCTGCCGCCATTTCGATCTACCCGGACCAGACCCAGCATCGATTGAACAGTGCTACGACAAATTCGTTCAACGTCAACTCCTCGCACGGGCGGGCGTTCCAATACCTGCCTACCGCTTGGCAACGGATGCAACGGACGTTGAAAGCTCTGCAGAGGAGATTGGTCTGCCGGTGATACTTAAGCCAGTCACTGGCAGCGGCAGCAGCGGGGTCCGATTATGCCGCAACATCACGGAGGTGGCTGAACACACGACTTATCTGCTGGGCGGTAAGCACATCTGGCGATCTTCGCCAGGGATACTAATCGAAGAGTTCGCTCAAGGACCATACTATAGTGTCGACACAATGGGGAATGAGGTCGTTGCAATTGGCACCGCCAAATTTGGCAGCCCACCGCATTTCGTCGTTCGTGAGAGCATCTTTCCGGCGCCCCTAACTGATGGTCAATGTAAGTGCATCGCCGATGTTTCACTAAGCTGCTTACGAGCTCTCGGTCTTGGTTGGGGGCCAGCGAACATTGAATTGCGGTGGACGAAGCGAGGTCCAGTCGCTATTGAAGTCAATCCGCGTCTTCCGGGTTGGACCACTCCTCGGCTGATTCAGCTGGCTTATGGTGTCGATCTTATCAATCAGCACATCAAGCTTGTCATAGGCGAGAAATGGGATTTGAGCCGAAGACGTTCGCAGACGGCGGCCGCACGATTCCTAGTTCCTGATACCGATGGCATCCTCGATTGGATCAATGGCGATAGGCAGGCAGCCGCTGAGCCCGGTGTCGCCGAGATTGAACTGTACCTTAAACCGAAGACGCCGTTCGTCAGGAAAAGCGATGACCGAGACTCGATTGGACACGTCATTGCCACCTCACCCAGTCGCAGTCAGACCGAGATCATACTTGAGCGTGCCGTTAACCTAATCAGTTGGTCGATTACACCTTTTCCGAACATTGGCGAACAGGAACAATTGTAAGCATCTGCTCGAGCAGCTTTTGAGATGCAGTACGCATTCGGCGAGGACCGCATTAATTTCGTATTTGCTCGTCAAAAGCTCTCGCAAGGGATATCGACGATGCGGTGCTGGCGCTGTCGTGGCTTGTGAAGACCCGCAGCTTGTGACTCTCAGGTGCATTGTGGCTCCGCCGTGTGCGGCGTCTACGCCCCATTGATTTTTCAGTTTCAGCGACTCAATAGTGTTCCCTAAGGCCGGATATGAGCTCAGGATAGTATCTGACGAGCTCATTGTGAGGTCTTGATGCGAGCGGCATAAGCCCATGGCATCAGAGCGTCGATATCTTTGGCAAGAGGCCATTGGCGAGACGGGTGAAGAGATCCCACAGATAAGCGTAGGGCTCCACGCCATTCATTTTGCATGTGCCAATCAGGCTGGCGAACTGGGCCCAGTTGCGTCCGCCTTCATCATGGCCTGCAAAGAGCGCATTGCGGCGGTTCATGGCAATGCCCCGTTCATTCGTATGCCCACGCCGAGGACCGCCTTGCTTTGTCACGGTGATAGCGATGTTTTGCTGAGGTGAGCGGTATCGCCACGTTGCTAACAACGAGGATAACGACGTGTCTATCCATCAGCTTGAGATTTTGGCGGGCAGTATGCGGCGCCGGAAGTTCACACGAACTTCCAAGGAATCGATCGTTTCGGAGACGCTGACTGGCGAGATGACGGTGACGGAGGTTGCGCGACGTCACGACGTTGATCGGTCACTGGTTTATCGGTGGCGTCG
>NZ_FMAF01000075.1 GCF_900094565.1 Martinezella lusitana | reverse complement strand
TTTTGGTCCAGGCCATCGTGTTCTCCATCGAATCTCGCAAATCCGAAGGAATCATAACCTGTTGAAATCACCCACCTCTTTTTGAGGCAGCCTCTGAGCTTAGAACTGCACGTGCCAGTTTCCCGGCATGCAGCTCAAGCCTCTGCTAAGCCCTCAGCGACGAGAGCCACCGGTTCCGGTGATAATAAAAGGGAGTGGGATCGTGGATCGAGCTTATCCGCTCGTGGCGAGGGTTGGTGTCGCCGTAGGGCGAAGTAACCATCCCACGCCGGATCGAATGGATTGGCGTCAGCCCGTACCCTCGCCGTTTGAGTGACGATAATCCTCCGATGCATTTCCCGGGTGTGTCCCAGATGGTCCGGTCCACCCCGGGTGTTCTCTTTCCTCTATTTTCCGTTACTCGCTTCACGGCCAATGCCTTGCCGCTGAACGAGTGGGTCAGCAGCCGTTGTAAGGCTTTTACCTTGCCCCAGCGGCGTTCCCGAACTGCTTTCGCGATACGCACTTGCAGCCGCCGCACGGATTGTCGAACCTTGCTCCAGTCAATCTGGTTCCAGTCCGCCGTTCCGCGGGAGGCTGCACCAGTCATTTTCATGACCGCCATTTGCTTTTCCTCCTGTAAGGGTTCTGCCTGTTCTCTCGCGATGAGAGACCAGTCGGAAGTCTGCTCCCTTTCGGGCGGGGTGATGTTGGTTGCCCATAACCCCTATCCGCGCCATTGCAGCACGGCCTTCGCTTTCTCCAACATCCTTTACCCGCACCTCCGACAGCGTTCCTTGCGGTCGGCCTGCCCGTTGCCGGGCGGGGATACGGGCTTACCGTGTTTCACTTGAATAACAGGAGCGGGTTAGACCCTGCCTTTTCGCCGGCGGTCATGTTGTCCGTGTGCTTCCAAACTAGCGGGAAGCATCCGACCGTGCACCTTTTGGTTCAAGCCTGTCAGCATCTTTGGCTTGTTCTCGATGACGACGAGTACAGCAGTTCACTTGAGTTGGTCATACCGCCCAGCCTAGCGCCCGATCCGCGTCGATGCTCGCAGATGATGCCTCCACCTCACGGCTTCCGCACGGCCCGAGGGCCCGGCTACATTGTCCCGGCAGCTTCACACCGGATTGTTGCCAATCCCGCATGTGCCGGTAGGCTACAGACGACGGAACGTCAGGTTCTCTGCGTGGTTTTTCTCCTTTCCCTTTCGAACAATTATTCAAGCGACTTCACGTCGCACCGAGCTCTTCGAGCTGTAATTCAGACGCGCCGTGCGCTCGGACCTCTGACCGCGCAGTTCGCGCCGGAGCTTTTCGATCGCCAGTTCCAGACTGACGATCAGCGCCTCGCTGTCCGACAGCATGGCCTGTGCATTGGCAGCTTGGGCCACCGCGATGTCCCGCTCGGCGGCAACGACATCGCGTTCGGCCTGAAGGATCGCACGCTCGGAAAGCAGCGCCCGATAGGCGCTTGTAAGGTCCGCAGGAAGATCGGAGGGCTTCGATACCATGAGCCATCTGATCAGATTCACTCAACATTTTCAATATAATAATGCTATCCGACCTTCGTCGGACGAGAGGTTTCCTGCGGATGGCGCCAATCAATTCCGGACAACAAATAAGAAAGCTGCGCAGGCGATATCGCTATCGCGCCGCCTTCCGCAGACGGCCAGACGAACCGCCCGCGGTCTAACTTTTTGGCATAAAGCGATAGTCCGACACCGTCATGCCATAGGGCCTTGATCAATCGACCATTTCTCCCGCGGAAAACAAAAACGTCGCCCTGGAACG
>NZ_FMAF01000074.1 GCF_900094565.1 Martinezella lusitana | reverse complement strand
GGGCGAGTAGGCCGGAGGAATTTCACCTCCAGCCTCTCTCAGAACCGGGCGTGAGGCTCTCACCTCACCCGGCTCCCATCAAGCGAGCTCCGTGCCATTACCGAGTTGCCAGTGTACGAACAGCTTCCGGTTTTCCCGCGCAATCTTTGCAACAAAGAGGCGCGCTTGCCCCAGGCGTTTGCGGAAGCGCTTATATTTCCGTTTAAACCAAACATAGAGGGTTTCGTTGATGTATCTCGCCATCGGATAAAGTGCCGAGCGCGAGTATTGCCCATAGTATGCGATCCATCCCCGAACGATCGGGTTTATCTCGCGAGCAATGTCATCCAACGTCACCTCCGTTCGTTTGCGGAGTTTCAGGCTTCGAATCCTCTCTCGCATCGAGTTCAGCGATGATATGCTGACGGCCGGGGTAAATCCGCAGAACGTTTTCTGCGTAACTGGACCCCGGACGGATCGCGGACGAAAGCAATACCCGAGAAAGTCAAATTTGACGGTCTCGTGCCTACCTCTCCGTCGATCATCTTTGCAGTAGACGATTTTCGTTTTCACGGGATGCATTTCCAAGCGGCATTCCAAAAGGCGAGCTGCGAGCGCTTCTCTCACGATCCACGCTTCGCTCTCGCTCCGGCAATGCACCAGTCCATCATCCGCGTAACGACACCATGGCAGGTCAGGGAACTGTCTGCCCATCCACACGTCGAATGCATAATGTAGGAAAAGGTTGGCAAGTATCGGGCTAACGACACCGCCTTGTGGCGTGCCGCAGTTTCGCTCGACGTTTGTCCCGTCCTCTTTCCGCATCGGTGCTGTCAGCCATCTTTCGATGTAGAGCAGCGCCCAGGCAGACGTTATGTGTTTGCGAACAGCCCGTAGCAGAAGGTCATGGTCAATATTGTCAAACAGCCCTTTGATATCGAATTCTAGAACCCAATCATATTTCCAGCACCGCTTGCGCGTAACGCCGATGGCATCCAGCGCCGACTTGTCGGGCCGATAGCCATAAGAATCTGCCAGAAAGACTGCATGCAGATCCGGCTCAATCATCTGCTTGACAACACTTTGGGCCACGCGATCTGCCACTGTTGGCACCCCGAGGATCCGCTGACCTCCACTCTTCTTGGGAATGGAGACGGCGCGCACTGGCGGAGGGAAGTAAGTGCCTGAGCTCATTCTGTTCCAGATCTTGTAGAGATTCCTCTTCAGATCGGCCTCGAACTGCTCAATCGTTACCCCATCCACACCAGCTGCGCCTCCGTTGGATCGCACCTGCAGATAAGCTTCGTACACCTTCTGCTTACTGATATTGAACGGTTTGCCTTGCGTATCCATCAACGTCATCCTGTTGCCAGTTGTGTTGATAATACGCCCACCTGATCCGACCTCTTCGCTCCAGCTCCATTACGAGCCTTCATCGCTACTACAGATCGGTCCGTCCCAGTGCCCCGCATCGGTACTCTCGCCTTACGGTCTTCTCCGCTTGTGCTTCTCCCTTTGCATCGGAGCGACTGGTTCCTGCAGTTCCGCGACAACGCCTGCATCCGCTTCACGCCCCCTCAACGCCGGTCGCCGCTTGCCCGGTCACCAGGCATCTGACAAGCTGATCCCAGAGAGACGACACACCTCTGGTTTTGACGACAGGTTCCACGTTACGACGCTTCATCGGAAGGTTCATTTTCATTCGTCTCTCGGATGCGTACCGGCCCAGGGTTTGCCCTGGACTTGCCTCCAACGCTCACGACCACGTCTCTTAAACGCAGCCGCTTGGAGTGGTTTGAGCCCAGCTCCTGAAAGCCGAGCCCGAGGGGCCAACCCTCATCATTATCGCAGCTTCAAGCACACAGATTGTCAGGCCATATAGACCATCCTTTCCGAGTGCTCTGCAGCACACT
>NZ_FMAF01000076.1 GCF_900094565.1 Martinezella lusitana | reverse complement strand
GAGCTTGCCGCCCAGGCCGAGGAGCTGCAGGCCTCGATCGCCTTCTTCAAGGTCGATCAGGCGAATGCACGCAAGGCCCAGGCCGCGCACCATCCCGTCCATCAGGCGATCAGCCCGGCCAAGACCAGGCCTGCCGCCAAGGCGCCGATTGCCAGGGCACCGGCTGCCCGCGCCGACAATAGCGTCGCCGCACAGCAGGCCCGCCTCAAGGGCTTCTCCCTCGATATGTCCATGGGTGGGCCTGACGCCGATGACAATGACTTTCGCCAGAGCGCCTGAGCGGCTGGCTGACATCAACAAGATCTGGCGCCGGAAGGCGCCGGATCAAAGGCTGGCGGATGGTATCGCAGGCCTCAAGAACCGGTTCCGGTTCGCGGAAGGGTGAATGTATCGGTCTTCGCGCATCAAGACGGTTTCCGTCTGACTTATTCGACCTTCAATCATCGGACCTCTCCATCCCCAGGAGTCTTTTAGAGATGCGCTTTACCATCAAATTCAAACTGGCCTTCGCCTTCGGCCTTCTGATCGTGCTGTCGACCGGGATGTCGGTTCTGGCGATCATGAGCCTGTCCTCCCTCAATTCGGCCATTACGAACATCATCCAAGGCCCGGCTGCCAGTCTGCGCAATTCCGGCGATCTTTCCAGCGCCGTGCTCGATGCGATCCGCAACGAAAAGAACGCCATCCTCAACAACGATCCGCAGGCGATCAGCGGCTATATCGATGAAGTTCATGCAAAAGAGGTAACGATCGAGCAGATCGCACAGAAACTATCCCAGAGCGCTAACGAGGAAGTTGCCAGCAAGAGCGCGGAATTCCTGAAGCAGCTTCCGGCCTGGAAGCAAATTGACGACCAGGTCCTTAAGCTTGCCGTCGAGAATACGGAGGAAAGCAACCGCAAGGCAGGAGAGCTCTCCATGGGCGAGGGGCGCAAGGCAAGCGCGGTTCTTCTGGATGCCGTCAACGCTGTCAACAAGGCGATCGTCGCCGATCTGCATCAAACCGACGAGTCGACCAATGAACAATATGCCTTCGCGCGAAACCTTCTGCTCACCTCACTGGCCGTCATGTTCGTGCTCTCGACTGCCATCGCCCTCTGGATCGCGCTCGGCATCAACAACGGCCTGAAGAAGATCCAGGCGGTTGCCGAAGGCGTCGCCATAGGCGATCTCAACCAGAATATCGAGATCAAGACCAACGACGAAATCAAGGATCTCGTCGACACCATCAATGTCATGACCGGAAACCTGCGCAACACCGCAACGATCGCGGACCTGATCGCCAACGGCGACCTGACGGTGAAGCCGAAGCCGATGTCGGACAAGGATACACTCGGCATGTCGCTCGAGTCGATGGTCGAGCGGTTACGTGGTGTCGTCGCCGATGCGCTGTCTGCCTCCGACAACGTATCATCGGGCAGCCAGCAG
>NZ_FMAF01000078.1 GCF_900094565.1 Martinezella lusitana | reverse complement strand
TAGGCCCTGTTGACAAAGTCCGTGGTGATAGTGCGATAAGATCGCTCCATGGCGGAGGTTTTTGATGTCCACACTTGATCGAGAAATAAGACTTCGACTTAGTGTGCAACACGCGTTGCTTGGGGCAGTATCGTCGGCGCTAGCCGCTGTTACGTGCGGCTGGAATGGCAACGAGATTGTCCTCGAATTCTTGGTTGACTCGGACTTCAATGATGAAGATCGAGAACGTATGGAGGTAGTCGCATCTGAGGTCGTCGCGGATTTCGGTGATGAAGCGATAACGACTATCTTCACGTCACTACCTTCAGAAGGGCCGAAGATCCCAGTCGCTAAGCGATGGTGGGCTTACAAGCGATTTCAGCCAAACGCCATGTCAGTTGATCGAAAACTGGAGTGGCCCATCGTTGTGCAGATACTCGCGCTTGTCGACAGGCTCTTTCAAGAGAAAGCGTCCTGGCCGGAACTCATCAAGCAAATAAGAGGTGCAGCCGACGTGGATATTTTGACGGCGGGAAAGATTGCGCTTTCCCACAATGGATGGCGACGATTGTGTAACTATCGGATCAATCATGATCCTGAATGCAAGAAACAGGCGTCACGGCACATGAAAATCCATGGGCCAAGCTCACTGATTTCATCAATCGGCGGACGCTTTGCCGTCGCAGGGCCAGAGTTGAACTAAAGGCGTTCCGTGAAGTGCGGCAGCCAGATTTTTGCGGCGGCCAGTGAAAGGAACGCTTCGAAGGAAGTTCGCGTTTTGTCGTAACGGGTGGCAACCCTGCGGAACTGCTTGAGCCGATTGAACATTCGCTCGATTCTGTTGCGGTCTTTATATGTTTGAAAGTCGCAGGATGGCGGGTTTTTGCGGTTCGCTTTCGGCGGGATAACTGGACGAACACCGTGGATAAGCAGCTCTTCACGAATGGCGTCGCCGTCGTAGCCCTTGTCGGCGAGAAATGACCTGGGTTTGCCGACGGGCATGGCGAGAAGCGCGGGAACGGCGCTGTAGTCGGAGGTCTGGCCACCTGTCAGGACAAAGCCAAGAGGGCGTCCCTGACCGTCTGCGCGGGCATGGATTTTCGTCGTAAAGCCGCCGCGTGATCGACCAAAACCCTCCTTGTGAGTCCCCCTTTAGCGCCCGCAGCCTGCGAATGGCCGCGAACCGTGGTGCTGTCGATCATATGTTGCCAGTCGTCAGTCAGCCCAAGTTCGACAAGCGTTTCCAGAAGTGCGTCCCATACGCCTTGTTCGGCCCAGCGACGGAAACGAACATAGACCGAATTCCATTTGCCATATCGCTCGTGCATATCTCGCCACGGACAGCCAACGCGCAGAACATGGAGCATGCCATTGAAAAAGCG